>NZ_CAJGZH010000005.1 GCF_904846075.1 Psychrobacter glacincola | reverse complement strand
CGATTAGAGATACCGCATTCCTACAACAACCAGTAGATATCATTGCTGAGTGGCAAGTTTATGACGCCAATGCCCGCAGCGTGGAAGGTGTTTTACACGCTTTCTTTTATGATCAAAGAGTAAAAGTATCCTCAAAAGCAGCAAACGATAACCTATACAAGGCAACAGAGTGGTTCAATGTTCCCCTTGATGAGATTGAAAAAGCCATTAATTTGGTTATCGAAGGAGACATTAAAGACTATCGAATGGATGGTGCGGCTGGCAAGGTGGTTTTGAAGTGATAATCGCTTTGTATTTTCATTAACGACTTAAACTACTATTTTAGCGAGCAAGCTATGTTAAACCCTTCTCTTTTAGAAGCTTATCATCAAACTAACTACTGCTTTGGCGACATTTTACTTAATGTTGATGAGCGTTCCTCGAAAGCTGCTGCTCTTTTGCGGCCATTTGCTACTGATGGCGGATTGTTTATCACAGCTTGGAACCCGCTAGGAAAAGAGCTTAAGTGACCCCTGCCGTCAAATCCGTACAGTTAAACTTGGGAGATTTTAATTACGCAGCCTGACAATAAAAGTCAAACCACACCTGTCTTGGCGTTTTATAGCCCAAGCCCTTTTGAATCCTAGTCTGATTATAATACAACTCAATATAGCCAATGATATCGCTGATCGCTACAAACCTTGTTTTATAGTCTTGGTGATACACCAGCTCATTCTTTAATGTGCCCCAGAAGCTTTCTATCGGAGCGTTGTCAAAGCAATTACCTTTACCACTCATTGAGCCTTTAAAATGATGCTGATTGATGATTTTGTGATAGGCATGACTGCAATACTGGCTGCCTCTGTCAGAGTGCACAATCAATCCTTGGCTTGGACGTTTATTTTTGATTGCCATATTGAGTGCACGGCATACTAGATCAGCGGTCATACGTTTGTTAATGGCATAGCCGACCAGCTCTTTGGTGTATAAGTCTTTAACGCCTGCCAAGTACAGCCAGCCCTCATTTGTCCAGATATAGGTGATGTCACTGACCCACGCTTGGTTAGGGCGACTGGCATGAAACTTCTGATCCAGTACGTTTGGATAGACCAGCTTATTGTGATTAGAGTCTGTCGTAATTTTAAAGCGCTTGTGGCGACGGCATTTGATGCCATGTTCCTCTTTAATGCTTCTAACCATGTATAGGCTAATGTCATGGCCTTGCTCGGTGAGCGTTGCATGCAAACGCTCATAACCATAACGTTCTTTACTTTCACTGTGAGCGGCTTTAACTAGTAGCTCACAATGGTTGCGGTGTATCTGCTGCTCGCTGATATCGCGACTACTCCAGTCGTAATAACTTGATGGTTTGACGCTTAACACATAGCACATAGTGGTGATGCTAAATATCTGCTGATTGTCTTTAATAAAGGCGTACCTGACTAGCTGTGCTTGGCGAAGTACGCCGTCGCCTTTTTTAATATCTCTCGCTCCTCTTCGGCAACTTTAAGCTGTCGTTTGAGGCGCTTGTTATCTTCTAGAACAGCTATAAGCTGTGGATCATACTGCTCAGTGCCTACAAGCTTGCCTTGATTAGCTTTGTTGTTCCAATTCGATAAGGTTTGCATGGCGATGCCAAGCTGCTTTGCAGTTGCTGAAATATTGCCGTTGTTGTCTGTGATCTTTTTAACAGCTTCGGCTTTAAATTCGTTACTGTAGGTTCTTATTTTCTTGGTCATGGTAAACTCCGATTAATACGCTTAGTTTACCAAGTTTATCTCTACGGTTTCTTCAGCATAGCTCAGTCTTGACCACAGGCTTATACTCTATGTCACCGCTACCATCTTCAGGCTTGGAGAGTACAGGCTTTGATAAAACTAAGTCACCCACTTTGATATCTTGGATTGGCACTAAACTTTTGTCTGTAAGAATCAAAGTCCCTGCCACAAATCCTGTGTTGTTCATGTCTTATCCTTTTTAATATTATCGTTTTAACCCATCAAACCTCAGCCCAAACTTTAGCAGATACTTACGCAGTCGGTCGCTGTCGTTATTGCTTTTCAGCTGAGTTCTGGAGTTGGCGTACAGATAGCGCCCAGCCGCCGCTTGGTTTTTATGGTTGATACAAACCTCAATCACATATGCCAATTGCACTGCATCAAACGGATCAATAGTTGTCAGAATCTCTTCATCGAGACATTTTCTTAAAATATTATGGCTACCCTGCTCAACGGTTTCGCTGTTTAAAGTAGCATTGGGGCTATTATTACTTAGGCTATTTTTGTTCGCGTTATTACCCTGATTATTGTTACCTAAACTATTCGAGCCACTCAAACTGTCAGGCAGCTCCCAAAGATGCGTCAAGCGTTCAATCTCCGCTTGCACATCATCATTGCGAATCACTTTACTCTCAGCAAGTGTAGTCAAACGAATTATACTGGCCGTCAAATCACGAAAGTTCCCCTGCCATGTCGCATCCGCACTCATGGCAAAGCTTTCATACAGCTGCCGTGCTTCTGGGGCAAATCGATACTGCTGCTGTTGCTCGCTACCCAAGCGCGCCAATTCATAATCGATATTGGCAGGTAAATCTTCCAACCTGTCTTTGAGTGATGGCAAAGAAAACGTCCATGTATTGAGACGCGCAAATAGATCTGCCCGAAACTCGCCATTAGCGACTGCTTGGCGCAAGTCTTTGTTAGTGCCTGCCATCAGCTGAAATGACACGCTAATCGGCGTATCACTGCCAAGCGGATAAAAGCGCTGCTCTTCCAGTGCGGTCAATAGCATCGCTTGCTCATCAAGCCCCAACTCACCGATTTCATCTAAAAATAATAAACCACCATCGGCTGATTTTAGCAGCCCATCACGGCTCGTCGCAGCTCCCGTAAATGCACCTTTAACATGACCGAATAGCACACTCATGGCAGTGTCACCACGTAGCGTGGCGCAGTTGACCTCGACGAATTGTTCAAGCGTGTTTTTGCCTTGCGTACTGTTAGCTTTGGCTTTTTTGAGCGCGTAGATTTGGCCTGCCAGTTGCGACTTGCCCGCCCCTGTTGCGCCCATTAGCAGTATGGGTGCAGTCGAGCGGATTGCTACCTTTTCGATATCGGAGATGAGCTTTTGATAAGCGGCATTTTGGGTAACTAGATTGGCTTGTAAGGTTTGCCAATGTTGCTGTTTTTCTGCTTCAAATCGTTCACGTAAGCCATCATATCGTGAGACATCTAGATCTATTACTTGATAGCGACCTTGCGGATCGGCTTGGTCAGGTCTTGGACAAGGGGAAGTCTGAATCAAATCAGCTGGGATAAATCCTGCTTCTACCAATAAAAACCAGCAAATCTGTGCCACGTGCGTACCTGTGGTCAAATGTAATAAGTAATCGGTACTATCCTGAAAATCAAACCCTGCGGCAAAATCATACAGCTCAGCATAAACATCGGCAAAATCCCACGGGCTAATCAAAGCCACATGATGACCAATAACGGTAGTGTTCGGACTGACTTTCGCCATGTCATCTTTAATAATTTTAAACAGCCGCTTATCGCGCTTGCTATATAAGATATGCAGCTCATCGACGAGCAACTCATCATGCAGGCCTAAACTGACGGTTGGTCGCCAACGCTGCCAACGCTTATCGTTAAAACCATTGTCTAAAGTAGTGCCGAGGAAGCCGATGACG
>NZ_CAJGZH010000004.1 GCF_904846075.1 Psychrobacter glacincola | reverse complement strand
GTGTGGTGGCAGATGATCCTATGGTCGGTGCCAGTATCGTGAGTCCTAGTATCATTGCTAGATTCCAGGATAAGGCGAAGAAGACCGGCGGAAACTATCAAGATATGATTAATGATGCGCTAGAAGAGTATTTGTTAGATCATTAGTCGATAAAACCACAGCGTCTAAAACACCCACCACTTTTTCTTTTTCTCAACCGTAGCTACGGTTGAGTTGTCTGTTTTTTCTTTCTCTTGTTCAAGTGGCGGCTCATAGCTCTGTTCAGACTTTTTAAACTCTAGCAGTCTTACTTGAGCGAAATCTTGAATACTGGCATTGGCTTTATCCAGTGTTTTGTTCAATTGTGCTATCTGTTGCTGGTAATTCTCTATTAACTTCTTTTGATCACTTACCTGTTGGTTTAGATGTTCATTCTTGAGCTTTTCGAGCGCTAATTGGTGTTCAATATCTGTATTGTATTGGACAATTTGACTGTTCAGAGGTGTATTTTGGACAGTGTTCACTGAACGTTCAGTACGTTTTTTCAAAACGGGCTCTCCAAATACTCGCAGCATCTCCGCAGTGTCTATCTTCTTATCTGCTGCTCTAGATAGCTCACCATCATTGACCTTCTGATAGATTGTAGTTCTCGATACACCCCATTCTTTTGCCGCTTTCGTCACCGATATGTTCATTGTTCACCTAGTGCCCAAGTACGTTTTTAGCAAGTGTTCAGTACAACTGTCCAGAACGTTTATTGAACAACTATGGCATTAACCCTACTATTAGGCAAATTGAATGTTTAGTTGGGTTTCTATTACTAGAAGTAAACTTATAAGTGATAGTTTTTATAGAAATGCACTCAATTATGGTTTAAATAGAGTGGTCTATGGAGTTTTTAATACGTTTAGCGGTTTAATACACTGGTTTCAGGGCCCTAAACTTTGATTATTGAACCAAACTAATAACATGCCATCAAAAGGAAATGAGATAATTCATTTCAATATGCATATAATTTTAGAAAAATAGGAGTGTTCTTTATAATGTCTAATGCTGACGAAAAAACTGAGATATCTGAGAAAATAGTTAATACTGAATTTGATCCTGAAGAAATAGAGGATAACGATGATTCCGAACACCTCAAAGAGCCTTTCGATCCTAAAAAAGTAGATGTAAGCATTACAACTCCAAATTTAAATATGCTAATTACTAGACTGCACCACAATGAAATTGATCTTGTGCCAGATTTCCAACGTTCTGGAGATTTGTGGAGCAAACAGATCCAAAGCCGGTTAATTGAATCTATACTCATTCGACTGCCTATACCTGCTTTTTATTTCGATGCTGCTATCGATGATAAATGGCAGGTTGTGGATGGTTTACAACGTTTATCTGCCATTAACAACTTTGTAGTAACACAAAATTTACATTTAACAAATTTGGAGTTCTTAACCGAGTATGAAGGGTGCTCATATAATGAATTACCAAGAGCGCTTCAACGTAGAATAGATGAATTCCAAACTTCCGTTTATCTAATAAAGCCTGGTACTCCAGTAGGAGTGAAATATTCTTTGTTTAATCGGATTAATACTGGGGGATTAAAACTCAATCATCAAGAAATTCGGCATGCAATGAGCCAGTCTATTAACGGCGGCGCAGCATCTAAGTTCTTGAAAAGGCTCGTTGAAACAGAAGTGTTTAAAAATGTGGTCATAAATAAGAATTATCGAATGGCTCATGAAGAGCTGGCACTAAGACATATATCTTTTATTATGTTTGGTATTGAATCTTATAAGTCTTCCATGCCAAAATTTCTTAATAAAGCAATGATAGAATTAAGCTCTGTGGAAGATAAAAGATTAGCAGAGATGGAGAAAGGATTCTTGGCATCGCTGAAAACTACATTCGATATTTTCGAAACTGACTCTTTTAAGAAAACCTTAGCAATACCAGGTCATAGAAGAGTAGTTAACAAGCCATTATTTGAATCTGTTTCGGTATGCCTGGCAAAAATTAGCGATGAAGAGCGCTCGATTTTACTGAATAGAAAGGATGATTTTCTGAAAGCTTTTATCTGTCTACTTGAGGATCAAAAATTTGATATCGCTATAAGTAAGTCAACAGCAAATACTGAAAAAGTCCAAACTAGATTTAGCATGGTAAGTGCATTGGTAAACAAACTAATATTAGGCCGTTAATTATGTTGAATCTTTTAAGCTTGAAAAACTTTAAGTCCATCAAAGAAGAGGATTTTGAGTTAAGGAAATTAAATATATTTACTGGCTTTAATGGAATGGGGAAATCGTCAGTTATTCAGTCTTTATTGCTACTAAGGCAATCATATGATAAACACATGCTACCTCACGAAGGATTATCCTTGGTAGGGGAGTATGTAAAAATAGGGATTGGAAAAGACTTACTTTACATGAATGCTGAAGAAGAAGTAGTGAAGATAGAAGCTTTTTGGGATAAAAGTAATTTAGAATTCTATTTTAAATATAACAAAATTTCTGATATGCAGCCTATTAGTTCATCTCATATTGAGGGAGAGGTTTTTACAGAGTCTCTGTTTACATCAAATTTCCAATACTTATCAGCTGAAAGGATTAGCCCTAAAAGTGTATACGATGTGTCTGAGTATGCTGTTAACCAGAAAAGGTCTCTAGGTATAAGAGGAGAATATACCGCTCACTTCTTATCTCAAAATGGCAATGAGCCTTTATCTATTTGTGAACTTAGGCATCCTGAAGCTACAACTACACATCTAATTGATAACTTAAATGCTTGGATGTCGCAAATCACACCTGGCATGAAAATAATAACAAAGCTGATTCCTGAAATAAATCAGGCAAGTCTTCATTATCAATTCTCTTCAGCTACTGAACTCACTAATGAATTTAGACCAGAAAACACAGGGTTTGGTTTGACATATGTACTGCCAATCGTAACTGCTTTGCTAGCCTCTAAACCTGGCGACCTTTTAATTTTAGAGAATCCAGAGTCACATTTACATCCATCTGGTCAGTCAGTAGTTGCTAAGATGATATCAATTGTATCAGAAAATAATGTACAAATAATAATTGAAACACATAGCGACCATATTATAAATGGCGTTAGAGGTTCCGTGAAAAATGAGAAAATTAAATCGGAAAATGTTTTAATTTATTTTTTATCTAGAGACCTGACTTCGTCTGAGCATTGCGTGGATATTGAAAAAATTGAGATAGATGAAAAAGGAAGAATAGATAGTTGGCCTGAAGGTTTTTTTGATGAATGGGATAAGAGTTTAAGTGTTTTACTAAAGGATCGATAAGCCATGTTTGATGCTGTAGTTTTAAACGAAGCTTCATTGCCATTTAAATGTATTGAAGATTGTGAAAGAAATATTGAAAAATTTTTTGATTTGTTGCATGAGGCTCAAAAAAATAAAGTCAGTTTTTCCAGAGTGGATGAGCTAGAAGGAGACTGGAATAGTTTAAATTATGCTGATAATTTCATTTTTAATAAGTGGTTAGATTCTATTGAAGATCACGACAGAAAAGTACAGATAAAAAGTGTTATTACTAGTTCAAAATGCCCATTGTTAGACATTAATAATAATAGAAATGGAGTAGATACTAGCGATACATTCTTCTTGGATGAGAGTAATCGTAATTTAGAAGTTTTAGGATTAGCCTTTGCTTATTTGAATAACTCTCATAGCTTGAGCCTTGCTTCACACTCTCACTGGCTAAAAAGCTCTATAGGTATAGTTAAGTCATGGTACGTGAATAATGAGCTTAACGAAGAGAAGATGGATGTTCCAAACATATCATCTATCCAACAACTAAACTCATTTTTAGATGCTTTTAAAGCAAAGCGACAGAAAAACAAAGATTACTTAACCAAATTAAAAGTTAGGGATAATGATGATTTCGAGAATTTACTTTTTACAGAGAGCGCTCTCAAATCATTTAGATCTAGTTCATTACAGCCCTTAGACTTCAGGGTGATAATATCTATCTTAGAGAGTTTAAACCAAGCGATAACTCTCTCATCTAACATACAAGAGTTATCTAATAATTCTAGTCTAACAATTTCTGGTGAAAGCAAGTCCACAATGTCAGATAAAAGCTTAGTTAGGATGCGGAGTTTTAAACACCCTACTCTAGGTTATCAAGTGTTTGAGCCCCATATCAAAAATTTCACCAATGGCAAGCGTATGCATATCTTAGCTAATTATGAGAACAAAACTATTTGTATAGGTTATTTTGGAAAACATTTGAAGACATCAAGCATTACATGATTGTTTAAACCACTTATCGAGCCTTTCATAAAAACTGTGTAACTACCATTTAGATCAGATGCCTACTTATTCTTCAACTCATTAGATAATGATGCAATCAGCTGACGTGAGCACTTAGCCGTAGCTTGTATTTCGGAGTAGCTATGTCCAGATTTTAGCAGACTAGCGATAATCTTACGCTTCTCGGTGTCTTTCCTACGTCCAGAATATTTGCCTTCAGCCTTAGCACGAGCAATACCTTGCATCTGACGGCTACGTCGATCTTCATAGTCCTTTCTAGCAATAGCAGCGAGCATATCAAGCATCATCGAATTGATAGCCTGCAATACGCTGCTCATAAATTCAGTGCTGCTCTCTGGCTGAAGCGCCATATAGGAGGTCGGCAGCTCTTTTGATACGACTGCCAACTTTTTTTCTGATAGCATTCTTTTGAGAGTATCCCAATCAGCTTGGTTCAAACGTGCTAAGCGGTCAATCTGTTCAACCAAAATCACATCGCCTTCGTGGGCATCATCGATCAGCTGCATTAATTGCGGACGTATCAAAGTTGCGCCTGATTCGTTTTCGAAATAGAAGGCGGCAACTTTGTGGCCATGATCATTAGCAAACTGTATGAGCTCATTTTTGGCACGCTTGGCATCCTGCTCTTTGGTTGAAGCTCGTAGATACGCTCTGATAAACATAAACACCCAAAATAGTCTGTTATAAGTGGTTCCATTATATCAGTCTATTTTAAGTGGTCTATTAATAGGTTTAAAGGGTGAAATAACTGGTTCCCTTGGGGTATGCTTTATCTTTAAATAATATAGTTTTTTTACTTATCGCAGGACATATTAAAATGCGTCCTAAGGACGCATTTTAATATGTCCTGTGTCTTATGTCAATTCTTGAAAGCCTTATCAGCTCTGGCTCAGGTAAAATTTATATCATTTACAAAAAAAAGCTTGCAAACTAGTCACATATTGTTTATAAGTCCTTAGGACTTATAAACAATATGTGACCAATATGCAAAAAACAATTTCTATAGAAGAGGCTACAAGCCTTTGGGTAATTGGGTTAGGCAGAAAAGCAGCCTTCTTCGATTCAGAGTTGTATGAGTTTTTGCATTATATACGTGAAACCAGATCCTTCCAAAACCAAAATATCAAAGGGTTCAGGACGGATAGTAATTTAAAGAAAAAATTATCTGAAGTTACGGACTATCTTGTATCTAGCGGCTTGGTACAAAAACCATATGACAACTACTTCGTTATCGCTAACAAAGACCCTAGCGACCTAGAAATAGTTTGCTCGCTATATAATATAGGATATATAACGTATTTGAGCGCCATGAGGTTCTACAATCTTACTAACAGAATCCCAAAAAGAATTGACTATATTGCTCCTACCAGACCATTGTGGAAGAAAACACAGTCACAAATTCTCTCAGAAAACAGCCCAAATGGTGAAAACCTAGAAAAGAATGATTTCTTTATACCTCCATACCCTTCTGAACGTATCAAAATTAAGGGCAAATACCTTAATGTTCACTCTCGCTCATGCCTTTACCCTCATATGAATAAAGGCCAAGGCGTTAGAATTATTAGCATAGGAGATTTGTTCTTAGAAATGGTGAGAAATCCCGATTTATGCGGTGGATTTCAACATGTTTTAGAGGTTTATGAAGAAATGGCAGAGGTTCTTTTAAATGAAATCATAGACTCAGTTGAGCTATATGGCACTGCTATCGATAAAAGTCGCATTGGTTTCATCCTAAACTCTCATTTGGATATTCAGGATCCTATAATCGCTGAATGGAAGACTTATTCCACAGCTAGAGGAGGAAGTCGTAAAATGATATCAAACGAACCTTACTCAGACTCATATAGTGAGGACTGGTGTCTATCCCTTAATCATAGTGTGTTTAAATAAAAATGAAAAATATTGAAGAATGGATAGACAGAGCAGAAAATGATGATGAAAAAAAATTTAGGCAAGCTATTCACTTAATTTTATTGGCTATCTCTCGTGATAAATTCTTATCGCAAAATTTAGTCATAAAGGGAGGAATAGTATTATCTTTAGCTTATGGCTCGGAACGCTATACAACCGATCTAGATCTATCTTCTTTAGATAACATGGAAGTTTTAAGCAAAGAAGATCTAGAATTAAAGCTAAGCAAGCAAATTACAGCTGTTGTCGCCTTAAATGACTACGACTTAAAGCTCCTAGTTCATTCTATAAAATACATGCCTAAAGATCCTAGTAAAGTAAAGTTCCCGGCTTATAAAGCGAGGATTGGGTATGCGGATAGAACAAATAAGAACGCTATAAAACGCTTAGATAACAAGCAATCTCCTCACATCATTGAGCTTGATATTAGCTTCAATGAGAGTGTGTCAGTAAGTGATACTGAGAACTTCAAGTTAACTGACCGACTCAATGTTTTATGTTACTCACTTGAACAGCTTATAGCTGAGAAGTATCGCAGCATACTACAACAGATCGTTAGAACTCGTAGTCGCCGTCAGGATGTTTTCGATATTCACTATCTTTTAAACCAAGAAGCAAGTCTTTTATACTCAAACGAAACTAAAAAAACTGTATTAGATAAACTGATAAAATGCTCTGAGCGTAAAGGAATAGAAGAATACTTAAATCAATTTGGAATGAGAGATGAAGAGATAAAAAGACTCTCACTCGAAGATTTTCATACCCTTTCTCTTGAAATAGATATCGATACAGAAGTACCTCCAGCAGATATGTATACCGTAGTCCAAGATTATTTTGAATCACTCCCATGGAGTAATTTAAAGATATAATATGTTGAGGGTAAGGTTTAAGCCTTACTCTCAACCATTTACTATCTACTTAAGTGAAGGTGGTGGGGCTTAAGAAGATGAATTTACTTCACATGTAACGGTCTTTATATGTTCGAACCACTCATTGATTTCAGTATAGGCATCCATATCTTGAAGTAGACCTACGCTTAAATCTTTAGACAACTCTAGATTAAATTTTCTTTTTATTTCTTTTTCATTATATTCCTTTAAGTTTCTATCTCCGTTTTTGTAGCATTCTTTTAAATGGGCACTTAAGCTTTTAGGGATGTTCATATCTTTCCAAGTGTCTATCCATCGACTATCTGCCATATCAATGAATGGATCTGAAAATTCATAGCACTGGCTATGTAAGCTGGGATGGATGTAATTTTCTATCTCATAAAACTTTGTCTGGAAAGCTTTGTGTAATGCATTTTGGTTAATCTTGTTTATTATTCTTTTATATTTTTTAACATCTCTATCATAAATATGCATTTGTGGAATGCTAGATAACTTATCTAAATATTTATAGTTTTCCCAATGTTCTAAGTTGCCGCCTCCTAGAGGTATAATTAAAATATTAGAGTTATTTTTTAAGTCAAAATTAAAACAAGGCGATATATTTTTTAAAAACTCGACATCCGTGTATCCTTCTAAACATATAATCAACTTTATATTTGAATCGACTTTTGCAATTGTAATATTGGGCATTACCCCTAAAGATTGAGTGACTTTATCTAGCACTAATGGATCGTTCGACTCAATTTCTATTTGATTATGTTCTCGGTATATAAAAATAATATTATTTGTAGGGACCAATGCACCTAAGCTAGGGCTATGTGTCGTTAGTAATATCTGGGTATTTTCTTGTTCAGAAAGGTCAACTAAAGCACTATATAACATTTTTTGCCAGTCTGGATGCTGTGCAGTTTCTGGTTCTTCCAGAGCATAAATAACCGTTTTTTCTGATACTCTTTGTCTTTCAGCCTCAGCTCTAAAGTAGTTTAGAAGTATTAATCTTCTTACACCGCTTCCCCTCTTGTTAATTGGTATCCCATCTTCATCTTCGAATGTAAATGAAAACAAACTATCCCATGCTTTTGTTGAAACCGTCGGTGTTAATGCGTTAGCAATCTCTGGGTTCATTTCCCTAAGTTTTTCTATGGTTCTTAAACCAACTTCTTCAGTTGCTGTTACTATCTTATCTTTTAACTTATCTAAATCTTCTTGCATTCCACTTAAAATAGATTTAGTAATGACTTTTAGAGGACCTTGTACCTCTGAATCTGAGTCCTTATTTTCTCTATCTGCCTTGAAAAGGAAGTAAAGTGGTAGATCTACTTTAATTGCATCATAAATTTTTTTTCCATCTTCCGCATCAATAGGAATAATAGTTTCTGTTAAGTCTGAACTTTGGATATTTGAAAACTCATAAATAGCTTTACGAATCTCACTACAAATAGTTTTATTAACCACAGTAGTATCATGACTACTGTGGAATAAAGCTAGTTCTTTTTTTAAGTCAGTTATTTTTCTACATATTAATGGGTTGTTGAATTTTGCATAAGGATAATCTGCAACTATATAAGTTTTTAATGATTTTGACGTTATATTTGACCCTGAAGCACTCCAAACCTTTCTTATAGTTAAATATTCTTCTGAATCTAATAAGTATTCTTGTGATAGTTGCGTTGGAATAGTATCAATTGTATAAGATTTTTTTGAGTCAATCTTAAAAGATACTTGAATTGTAATATCACTGTCTGCTCCATTCAATCTCTTTTTATTTAAATCTAAAACATCAATTTTCACTGTATCGTTGTTAAAAAAAATCTCTAAAGCCTCTAAAATAGTAGACTTCCCCACGTCATTTTTCCCTATAATTACATTTAAATCTTTGTGTATTTCTATAGTCTGTTCTGTATAACCTCTGAAATTTTTTATGTATAGCTTTGAAATAACCATTTCCTAATTTCCTCAAAATAACTCTATTACAGCACCGTTTAACCAAAAAAAATTAAGTATTAAGTAAATCAATACGAGATTTTTTTATAAGCATAAATCACTAAATTATTCAAAATAGCTTAGAGTCTATCTTAGCTTCGTTGTTATTCTCAACACTAGCTCTATCCTTAAGTTCTTTCACTAAGTCTGCCATTAAATCCTTATCCGTTTGTCTGCTCAAAAAATCTAACAGATTATCGGCTGTATATTCCCTTAAACCATCTAACGAATTCTTCTCTAAAGCATCTACAAGAAAAGCGCCCAGTAGTATTTTTTGCCGTGTCAGTTTCTTATCTAGCTTCTGCTTCTCTCTATTGATCTTAAGCTCAAGTTCATTAATCTTCTGCTGTTCCTTTAGATCACTACCACCGAGTAAGCTCATAACCGTTCCTTGAATTATCAAATTATTCATGTACTTAACTATAGCAACTTCGCCAATACCTAACAACAGTTTATGATATAGTCATTTGACAGATGGTTGAGTCCCACTGACTAAGTGCGAGTTTTCGACTTCACAAATGTTTATTCCCTACGGTCATGCATTTATGAAGTCAAAACATCGGCAGGGGTAAGACCCCCACACCCCCAACACTACGAAAAGATGTAGTGCCAAAAAGCAAAAGTATGAGCATTTGAAAATGGCTATTTTTCTCGCATCGACCAAATCCATATCACGAGGTAGCGGACAAAGTGCTGTTGCCAGTGCGAGCTATCGTGCAGGTGTTGAGCTTGAGGATAAACGATACGGTAAAACCCATGATTACTCCAAACGTTCAGGTGTCATGAGCACGGATATTATTTTGCCGTCAGCATTAGCTGCTGCCGGCGCTACTATTGATCGTAGTAATTTATGGAACAAAGCAGAGAGTGCCGAGAAACGCAAAGATGCGAGGGTGGCTCGTGAATGGCTGGTTAATCTACCGCATGAGTTAAGTGAGCAAGATCGTAAGACACTGGCACACAAGTTCGCCCAAACCCTAGCGGATCGTTACGGCACGATTGCCGATTGTGCTATTCACAAACCCACACAAAAAGAGATTGATCGAGGGGCAGATCCTCGCAACTTCCATGCTCATATTATGTTTACTACTCGTACGGCGGCAATTGGCAATAATAATGAAATCCTATTGACTGACAAAGCTGATATTGAGTTGTCCGATACGAAGCGTCATAAGCTTGGCATGGAACGAGTCAGTGTTGAGATTAAAGAGGTTCGCCAACTATGGGAGCAGCTTGCTAATGAAAAATTAGCTGAGCATAAGCACGATTTGATAGATTGCCGTAGCTATGCAGATCAAGTCAAAGATATTGAGCCACAACTTAAGATGGGTAGCGTTGCAACCAAGCTGGAGCGTGACGCATATGAGAAAGCTAAATCGGTAGCAATGGAAAAAGGCGAGGTATTTAACGGCATTGCGCCAGTGACGATTAGAGGTGAAATCAACGCCATGATCGCGGAGCGTAATAGTTTAGTGCTAGAAGCGTCCAATAGAATTATTTTTGAGCAGCGAGATTATGATGAACGACTTGAAAGAGCAGAACGATATATTGATCGAGCGAATCAAAGCATTAGAAACACAAAACGACAAATTGAGCGAACAGAACAAGACATTGAGTGGTCAAGTAAGCGATGCAAAAACCTACCAAGTTGGATTGATGGAAACCACAAAGCAGTTGAGAGCAACACAAAAAGATATTCTGACACAGCACAAGCAAATGACAAGCTCATACAAAGAATTAACAACACAAAACAGTCAATTAACAGCGTCACTGAAGCTATCGGAAAGTCAGATATTGCAATTAACAGAGCAGTTGAGCAAAGCGCAAGACCAGCTCCAAGCCCCTTTGATGACAACTACAGACGAGCCTTTCATGAGCGAAAAAGACGAATTGATCGAGAGCTTAGAGAGCAGGATAAACAAGCTCACAGAGAAAGTTACGCAGATGAGAAAGACAATAATGATCTTAGAGCGACGTTAGGCGCTTTTGCTCATCGTTTAATGACTCGACACCATGAAAAGTTCAGCTTGCGCCCAGGCTTTCGCGATAATCCTGCTTATTACCCTGAAAAATTTGACTATCGACAAGTCAAAGTCCTTGATCGCTTCGCTAACGAATTGCGCTTAACCAACGATTTTGATGATTTCAGAGAGGAACAGCGGCGCATTGCGGACTTGTTTACGTTTGACGTGATGCAAGACAACCTCAATGCAATGGATATATTAATTAACAGACAAAAAGAACGTAAAAACTATCACGAGGTCACAGCCGATTTTGAGGTATTCATTACTCGATTAGATGCTAGCAGAACAGCCAAAAACAATGAATTGCAAGGCTCGTTGGGTCGTAGTGACATTAGCCGAATGACGGCAGAAACGCTAACAGCGGTCAGTTATTTAGATAACATTGAGCAGTACATAAACAAAGAAACCACCGCTAACGAATGCAAAGTATTAGCTCAGGAGCATATCAGCGAGATTCTAAGAAGAACTTCCAAGCAGTATGAACTTACCTATCAAGGATTAAGAACATTAGATAGTAACGAGATCGTCCAGAAGCATGCTAGAGCGCTTGAATCTAGTTTAAGTGGGTTTAATACCAAATATGCTGATAAATTGACTGAAAGCGATATCAAGAGCATTAATAACGGATTGAGAGTCCTTAGTCAGAAATTAGAGATTGCTAGACCTATCAATCGACCCTCTCCTTCTCCTTTTTAATCTTATCCACAACTTTTTTATTCACCCGTTTCTTTAAGGGTTTTTATTTATTCCTGTTTACTCCTGTTTACTCCTGTTTAAGAGGCTTTTTTACCCTTTAAAATCAATATGTTACGGATGGAAAAAACACAAAATGAGTAGAATAAACACAAAATGAGTAGAATAAACACAAAATGAGTAGAATAAACACAAAATGAGTAGAATAAACACAAATAAAAATTTATGATATTATTTATAGTTTTATATGTTAAAGTAAAGCTTAGTTATTATTGGAAATAACAGTATATTAAGCAGGGATTCGAAAAAAATATGGAAAACAATCTAGTTGTACAATCCAATGAGCTTGTCCTAGCAGCTTATACCATGACCACTAAAGAGAAACAGCTTTTACTAACTTGTATTAGTCGTATTGATAGTAGACCCGATGCGCCAAACATTACTAAGCAAACCAAGTTCACAGTGACAGTCGAGGAAGTAGCAAAGATATTCTATAACGATAGTACTAAGAAGAATGCTTTTAGAGATTTAGAGCAAGCTAGCAATCGGCTTTTTGATAGAGAAGTTCTGATAGCACTGGAGGATAATAAAACGCTTCGTACCCGCTTTGTTAGCGGCGTTCTTTATGATCCCAACGGAGAGCAGATAACAATAACATTTGCAGAGGATGTACTGCCTTATTTGACACAGCTGAAAGCTAACTTCACAAAATATAGGCTGATGGAGGTATCTGAGCTATCAAGTATTCATTCGATACGCCTATATGAATTAATTGTTTGTTGGGTAGGTCAGTATCAATATACTAAAGCTATGAATTTAGATGATTTTCGCTACGTTATGGGCATTAAAGGTAAGTATAAGCAATTTGGACAGCTTAGAGAGCGTGTGATTGACACTGCTATAGATGAAGTCAATGAGAGTACAAACTACAAGGTCACTGTTGAGTATCATAAAAAAAGTAGAGGCAAAGGTTATGAGAGATTAACGCTCAAATTCCATCGGAAAACATTGGATAAACTAACCAGTGAAGATGGCACTCTGTCAAAAGCTACCATACAGTCTATAGTCGATAACCTGCAGTTTATGAATGACTATAATAATCATCCAAGCCTAAGTTATGACGGCAAAATGCAGACTGACGCATTTAAGCGCGAAATGATAAATATCATACAGCGAGAACCTGAAAGCTTTAACAAGCCCAATAAGGGTTTAGAGAGCTATTTACCAAAGATTAAACACTAATACTTTGTCTAACATCCGTTCTAGTCAAAAGAACCACCGTTTTTTCTTTTTGGGAGCATTTGCCGGTGTCATTGTTGATTTTTGTTCTGGCTGTGGTTCATCATTGTGCTCAAATTGTTTGAACTCTAGCAGCCTCACTTGAGAAAAATCGTGAATACTAGCATTAGCTTTGTCCAGTGTCTTGTTTAGCTGACTAATCTGTTGTTGATAATTCTCTATCAACTGCTTTTGATCGCTGACTTGCTGTCGAAGGTGTTCGTTCTTTAATTTCTCTAGATCTAGTTGGTGTTCAAGCGCTGTACAAGACTGTACAGTCAGACTGTTCAAGTGCGTATTATGAGAGCTGTTCAGTGATTGTTCAGTACGTTTTTTGGACAAAGGCTCTCCAAATACCCGAAGCATCTCTGCAGTGTCAATTTTTTTGTCTGCTGCTCTAGAGAGCTCTCCATCATTGACTTTTTGATAGATCGTCGTTCTTGAAACACCCCATTCTTTTGCGGCTTTCGTCACCGATATGTTCATTGTTCACCTAATGTTCAAGTACGTTTTTAGAACCTGTACAGTTGCACTGTACAGAACGTTCAGTGAACAACTATGGCACTAACGTGCTTGTGTGGCAAACTATAAATACTTGGTATAGAAGTTAGGCACTCAGACATATATCATCCATTTCATTGAACAAATATAGGGTATTATAGCTACCTATTACTAGGGCGTGTCCTCAATTCAATCAATTACTCTCTAAATGGGCTAAAAATGGCTAAATTTTGTTAAACATCGTCAAATAGCTTATCAATATCTCGATGTTAACAGCGCTATTTTCCTTGGTTAACTGCAATTTATCTCATTTTTATCACCATTTTTAAAATGAGGACACGCCCTAATAAAAATGATAAAAAGAGATTGATATGCCAACCTTTATAGTTGTAGACGATGGAATTGTTAACCTATCGGAAATTAAAAAGATAACTGCGGATAAAAAGCGACTTACAATCATATTTCATTTAGGGTTTTGGAATGAGAACGCATTTAAAAAATGTACTGATAGCCAGCACTTTGAAGAAGTTTTTGAAAGTATAGTAACTAAGTTAGAAGCTGAAAAGATTTGAGTTCGCTACTTACAGTTCCCAATTTTAGATAGTAAGTCTTTCATTATATTAGTAATCTATAACAGTTTTGTTATGGCTTACTAATACAATTTAGTTAACCAAATATGCTATAGATTATGACAGCAGTAAGTAAAATAGACGAAATATCATCACCCAGTATTATTAATTTATGCCAAGTTTTATCCTTGTTGTTATTATGAGTAATAGAACTACTATTATAATGACTTATGAAATCATCATCACTTATAGAGTACCTTTTTTTCGACAAAGATAGTTTTTGGTCTAGATCTACAGGTATGACAACTTGCTTCAATACTGCTAAAAATATTCCTAGCCATATTAAGATGTTTGGTATGTCTTTATTTATAGAAGAGTTTATGAAAAAACCAAAACTTAGGATTAAAGCCACAATGAAAAACTTGCGGTAACTCCCCTTTGGGTAATCTAGGACAAAATTCCGCATCAAAAATCCTAATAAATGAACGTATGTTTATTTAAAAGATCGAATATTAATGTTGGTGATAACCATTGTCAATAGAGATGTTCATAGCAAACTGAAGATACAGTTCCCTAGTGAGGACTTGAAAATAAGGCTGTGAGCTAATGGTATTAACGTTTTAACTTGCTGAAATAGTCACAGTGTACTTCATGATGTACTTACCATAAATATTCTATTCATGATCGGTGTGCTATACGGGAGTCGAACGTGTTCCCACAACGGACGTTATGGTAAAAGGTATTGAAATGAAAAAAACAGTGATTAAAGAAATTTTAATTAAAAGCACATGCGATGATGGGCGATTATTTATAGAGAGTAGTGCAGATCAGAATAAAGGATCCGAATTGTATACGCACTTAAGTAAAGGTCATAAAGTAATTTCATCTAAATATTTTATTAAGCTAGGAGATAATCAAGAAATTTTTATTCCAGTTGCCAACATCATAGAGCTATTGCCTGATCGAACAGGAGTTGTAGTTATTTATAGTGTTATGTTTGACAATGGTAAACCGACCATTGCTTAACTTAGTCAGATATAGCTAATTTTTCTAAGTAAGTCGGTATTCGATATCGTTGGATTAGTTGGTTTTTCTAATTTGTTAAGTCGAGTTAATTTAATAAATGAACATGTTTTTTTATTTATCACCTACTTTCAAGATAAACGGTAGTTTTTTAATGATAAGCGGCTAGATAAAAATAATTTATCTTTTATATATGGGCTATAATAGCTCCGGCTAAGTAAAAATTCTTTTACTAATTGTAGTGCAATGCATTCGCTAAAAAACACTTAGCTACAGATGTTTTAATGTCATTAACATCTCACAATTTTATTATTACTTTATTTTAATACAATCAAATAAATAGGAAAAAGTATGTCAAATATCGCTGAGTCGTTACAAGAATTAATGAATCTTGATGGTGCAATGGGTGGCTGTATCGTCGACTATATGTCAGGCATGGTACTTGGTATGGCTGGCGGCGGCGTTGACTTAGAACTTGCAGCAGCAGGTAACTCGCAAGTGGTAAAGGCGAAAGTAGCAACGATGAAATCATTAGATATCAAAGGTGAAATCGAAGATATGTTAATCACCTTGGAGTCTCAATTGCACATCATTCGTCCTACAGCCAAGCATGAAGACTTGTTTATTTATTTGGTGCTTGATAAATCAAAAGCCAATCTTGCATTAGCCCGCCGTAAGGTACAAGCGGTAGAAAATAAACTAGAAATATAATTCGGTTGGTCGTGTTCAAAAAATGAGTGATTTATCAAACTCTCCTTGTTGCTTATCGCGCCTTAAATAAGACAAGACTGGCAACAAGGTCAAATTCGTTATGTACGTACTGTACATAGCGAATTATTATTTTATAAGCAGTAGGAATAACTTAACGAGCGTGAGCCGTTTTATCAAGTGGTGGCAAAATGAAGTGTATTGCATACGTCAGTAGAGTGCCTATCAGTGATCGTACTATTCGAATGCCTACTGGGTTATCAGACATCGTTAGCGTCTCTCGTAAGAATAATCCAAAATCGCAAATTACGGGTATCATCTCTTACCGTGACGGTCAGTATCTGCAAGTGCTAGAAGGCCCTCATCTGGAAGTAGACAAGTTAATGAGTAAGATAGCTTCTGATCCTAGACATGAAGATCTTTGGGTGTTTTTGGATGTGCGCGTGATCAAACGCAGCTTTAATAATTGGGCTGTGAGCGTGTTTGACTTTGTGGATCAAGATAACTTTTTTAATGCGTTCATTGAGAATAATAGCGCTGTGTTGAACAGCTTTGATGAGTCTCAACAAAGACGTATTCAACCGTTTATTGATATAAAAAAATCTGATACGGCGCCTGAAAAGTATTATGAAGGTAAGAATTTAAGATTATTAGCTTGGCCTGATCTGAATAATGAAAGTAATCCTCAAATGACTATGAACCTGTGTATCAAATTGACTAAAAAGCCTTATTCGTTTAATGCACTAGCGGATAGTGGTGATTTTGGTAGCCATCATCAAGTCACACAGATTATCAGAGAGTTTGATCGTTTAGGTTTATTGAGTGTCACAGAGGCAGCACCGATACATGAGCAAACCGTAAATGAGAAAAAGCCTAACAAATTTTATGGTGCGATCAAAAAATTCTTAGGAATGAGGTAAAAAATTGAATTATCAGAAACTAGCAATCATTGGTGAAGTAGGTGCTGGAAAAACTCAGTTGGTCAAAACCCTAAGCGAGATAAGCCCCATCGAAACAGAAGCAAAATCTAGTATCGATATCGGTAAAGAGTACACGACGGTCGGTATCGATTATGGGCGCATCACTCTGTCTGACGATATGGCGCTAGGTATTTACGGTGTGCCAGGTCAAGAGCGGTTTTCTTTTTTATGGGAGTTCGTCAATCAGTCGCTATGGGGATTGCTCATTTTGATTAGATATGACGAGACACCCGATTATGCCAATTTAGATAAGCTATTACACTTTTTTGCACCAGAAAAAAATCAGACCACGTGTATCATTGGCATCACTCATTGCGAGGATGCTGACAAAGATAGCCTTTCAGCACTGGGACAAGAAATAAGAGTGATGTTGATGCAGCATAAAGTGGTGGCACCCGTGCTCCATACAGATCCTAGAAATAGAGAGTCCGCCGTGTCTCTGTTGTCATTATTTAATACCCTTAACAATCAAGACTAATGCCAGATATGACTATGTTAAAAGAAAAATTAGACGAAAAATCACCAGCAAAAATAGTGTTATTAAGCCATATGAAAGCACTGTGTGACGCCAATAGAGAAGTCATATTGGTTAGCTTATGCACCACAGATGGCTTTCCCATTAGTTGCTTTTCGATCAGTGAATTGAGCAATCAAACGGACAAGTTTGCAGCGATGAGCAGCACACTATCAGCACTGAGCGATTCATCCGCGAGTCAAATGAAGCAGGGCAAGTGCGACATCACTATCGTCGAAGCCACTGCTGGAAACATGCTATTTGTCAAAACTGACTATATCGGTAAGCCTTGTGTGTTGACCGTAGTAGCACAGAATAAGATGGCACTAGCAGAAGCAAGATATAAGACCAAAAAACTGATTGGTCTTATATCTGCTATCACTGAGTAGTGTTTTACGAGATTACCTAAATCATCTGTACAGTAGGACTTATGAGGGAGTACTCAATTATGAATAGATACAAAACCAAATACTTCCCCTAATAGCTAGCTCAGAGTTTAGAAACTTTCATAATCTGGATGATAGAGTAAATCTTCAGCTGATCCCATGAGACGTGGTGGTATGTCATAGCCAAAGTCAAAGTTATATTGTCCATCTACTGTGACTTTCATTTTACAGGTAGTCCAATATTCTTTTGAATTATGCATAGTTTCATTTAATTCAAAAAATAATTTTAATAAGAGATACCTATTGTTGACGTCTACTCTATAATCTACTTCTTCGTTATTATGAAACCATACCGAAGATGAACTATTTTCAAAATCCTCACCTGTTTTGACTAGCTCAATGTAGTGACAGTACTTAGTCCAGTTCTGTGGACTATTATCAAAAACCCATCTAACGATTAGCTCTTGTAGTTCTTCCACTTTAGTTACACTCATCTTCAACCACCTTTTTTATTTTGAATAATATTTTCTGTAACTCTTTTACCAACTTCGCCATAAGACACTGAAAAAGCATCTGGTCTAACACTTCGGTTGTTTGAATTATATATTGGCTCAATCAAATTAATAACGGATAAAGTTTTTAAATAGTAAGTTCATATTTTAGAACTCTTTATAGTCTGGGTCGTACATCAAGTCTTCAGCTGATCCCATAAGGCGTGGTGGTATGTCATAGCCAAAGTCAAAGTTGTATTTTCCATCTGAAGTAACTTTCATCTTGCAGGTCGTCCAAGATCTATTGTCAGTCATAAAACTAACTTTATTTAATTCGTAAAATAAATCGGTCATTTGAATACCTATACTACCTTCTACTAAATAATCAATAACTTGATTATTACTATCAAACCAGACTACCGATTCATCTGACTCATAATCATTATTTATGATAATTAGCTCAATATATACACAACATTTTTTCCAGTCGGTAGGTGCGTTACTCTGTACCCAAAGTGATATCTTTTTTTCAATAGAGTTCTTTTCATAGTTATTCATTTCAACCTCCTGCTTGATTTTTAAACGTTCTAGTTCTCCAAGTACCGTTTTCAATTCTATAGCTTGTTCTGATTGTATCTGGCCTTGTTGTATTATTACCACTACGATAAATTGGCTCTATCCTTACTTCTACCTTTTTACCCGCTGCGGCTAACGCTTTTACCTTACTCTCAAACTTACTCGCATAGGCTCCTTGATTTAAGTTTGCTACTCCATTAGAAGGTTTTCCGTTACCTGGTACAACATTTAATCGATTAATTGGACCATTGAACTGATTACCAATTAAATGGAAACCTACATCACCCGATTTCGACCCCTTATCGTTACCAATTTTTGTCGTAGTAATGCTATCTGTTGTTTGACGCCCATGGTCTTTCGGATCAATTGTACCTGATACTTGATCAACACGACCTTTACTATCGGTACGCCATGCATAGCTACCATACTCATAAGTCGTGTTGGGTAGTGGATTCTCTGCCATACGATTAAAGGTAGCTAAGTCTGTGACTTTAATCACGGCAGGTAGTTTTTGTTTTACAAAACCCTCAGGGGTATTATTGCTTTTATAACTATAAGTCGTTAATACTGAGCTGCCTTCCTTAAATGTGGGCTTAACGTAGTATCATAAAAAAACCTGCAAGAGCAGGCTTTTAAAAGGTAGAATAAAGATATAAATTTTCTATACCGTATCGTCTTATAAACTCATAGAGCTTGATCAAATCAGATATCTCAACATCACCTAATTGGTGTAGCGGATCGTCCTTATCTAAATCATCAACATTTTTTAGAGTAGTCAGTGTTGGATATTTCTCAAAAATATAGCTAACCGCTTTTGGGTTTAGCTTCGAAAGTAAATAACCACTATGCTCGTCATAAGCGACGGTGTCAGCTATATCAATTGGAATGTCAATTATATCCGTAAGCTCAAGCATTGTAATGGTATCAAACCACAACGTTTCAAATGTAAACCCGTGCCCTTCTTCTGGATAATATTTAATTTTTTCGACATCTGGTTCAAAAATAACCGTATCACCAATCACAGTAGACCTCCTTAATAATAGTCCTTATAACCATAAAATAACCTATATTATGACACTATCAATCTGGCTGACTAATTCTTTGATAACTTCTATATCAATTCCTTCTTTCTTAGCAATCAATTCAGCATTAAATAGTACAGCTGATGTTCCTTCTGGCTCATCAGAAATATCTAACGATATTATTAACTCATTTGGGACGTTTAATTTCTGAATTTGAATGGCGGCTGCCTCGAGATTAATAATAGTGAAGTACGGCCATCTACCAAATTTAATGCTTTCGATATCAGCATTAAACAATCGGCATAGGTGCATATTTGCTTGGCTAAAATCACAGTCTTTTACTAATCCATAATGATTTGATGACTCTTCATCAGGGCGTCCGCCCAAATCGCATCCTAAAAAATTACCTTTGAAGGTTACCGAGTCGAAGGTCACACTATGCTCTTGCCAATTGGTTAGCTTCTTCTTCGTCTGAAAAACACCCCCAACCATTTCAGCATCTAAGAACTGTATACCTCTAGCCGTTTGCTTATTGATAACAACACAATCAACGAGTTTTAAATTTGGTCCTAGAAATATACAGCTGTTACTTTCAATAATAATTTCTTCGTCAATTATTGTCTTGTTACTGAAATTTTCCATACGATTTACCTTTTTAACTCTAGAAAGTTAACATTCGCCAAATGAAATCAGGCATACCCTAGCGGAACCAGCTATTTTAGCCCTTAAACCTATTAACAGACCACAATATCGAGCCTAGACTTTAATAATCTACGCAAACTCATGGATGCCTTAATTGATCTAAAAAAAATTGATGATCTAGATTCTCTTGATGCAGATTACAGTTTTGAATGGCAAGAAGATGCCAACGAGATGATTGATGGTATCAATAAGTATGTAGAGCAAACGTTAGCTAGCCTAGAGGCGGAGAGCTACCAAAATGCTTTCTGTAGTCTGACTTCTTTGAAAATACGCCTACAGCATTTAAATGGCACAATAAATGGAATCACTAACGATACTATCTTACTGCACTATGATGATAAAGAATTCACTTGGCCACCATTGAATAAAGATTGTCGCCTTCTTGAGTGATGGCGCGAGCCCTAATACTCTAAATAACCCCTAATTGGACGCTTACTAAACTGTGATGCATTCTTTTTTAGTCTATTAATCATCTCAAACTCTCATATCCTGACCAGCTAGGTCAATCGAGCTAATTAAATCGTTGCAATCTACTTATCTAGAACAGCCCTTTAACCAATAGGTTAACGATAGAAAATATTGTCGCTACTAAGAATAGGCTGTTAAGAGCCGCTCACTATAATTGCAGACTGTCTCGATTAACTATATATTATAGACTATAATCTATATATTGGTTTTTATATGTGGACTGTCATCACAACAGAGCTGTTCAACCAATGGTTTGATCAGCAAGATGAATCAACGCAAGAAAAAGTACTGGCAGCTTTGATGGTTCTAGAACAGCAAGGTCCAAGCTTAGGTCGTCCTTTAGTGGATACGGTGTACGATTCAAAGTTTACCAACATGAAAGAGTTGCGTATTCAGCACAGAGGCAAGCCACTCAGAGCCTTTTTTGCCTTTGATCCAAAGCGGCAAGCGGTTGTGCTTTGTATTGGTGATAAGGGTAATAAAAAGCGTTTTTATAAAGAAATGCTAGCCACTGCAGACCAGCAGTATGAGTATCACCTCAGAACCTTAGGAGATCTATAACATGACTAAGACACTACAAGAGATGTTAGCTGAGCGTTCTTTAGATAGCCGAGCGCGTATTAAACAACTGGCAGAGCAACTGCTTTTAGAAAACCAGCTGTCTCGTATCCGTGAAGAGTTAGATATCTCTCAAAAAGAGCTGGCTCAAACCATGGGTATTAAGCAGCCTTCATTGTCTGCTATAGAAAATCGCGGCAATGATCTTAAAATATCGACCATGAAAAAATATGTTGAGGCTATGGGCGGCAAGCTTCGTATCGACGTTGAGCTGCCAACAGGGAAGCATATAGGCTTTAATGTGTAACAATGAATTCAAGTGATTCAAGCGCTAATAAGCCACCTTCTTATAGGTGGCTTATTTATTGCTAAGAATAGGCTAACGTTATTAGGAAAGCACAGTAGCGAGTCCCTTAATTCAAAGACCTGTTATATATGGTTCCATTATACCAGTCTGTTTTAAGTAGTCTGTTAATAGGTTTGGAGGCTGAAATAGTTGGTTCCGCTGGAGCCTATCCCAGATTCTGTGTAACTGCTATTTAGATTAAATGCTTACTGATACGATCATCAAACATAATCATAAAGCGATTTAAAGCAGACGTCCAGTTACGGATTGGCATCGACCATTTTTTGGATGCTTGCTGGGTTGCCAGATAAATCACCTTGAAAGCTGCCTGATCAGATGGGAACACCTTACGCTTATTCACCGCCGTTCGAATCACGCTATTTAATGACTCAATAGCATTGGTGGTATAGATGGCTTTTCTGATGTCTTTAGGATAACCAAAGAACACCGTTAAGCCCTCCCAGTTACTGCGCCAAGACTTAACCACATGCGGGTACTTATCACCCCACACCTGATCGAATGACTCAAGATTGGCCTCTGCTATCTCAAGCGTATCAGCGCCGTAGATGGCCTTTAAATCAGCCGCTACGGCCTTCTTATCTGTCCACGGTACAAACTTCATCGAATAGCGCAGCATGTGTACGATACACAGCTGAACCTGAGCGTTGGGGTAGACGGTGTTGATGGCATCAGGGAAGCCCTTTAAGCCGTCGACACAGGCAATGAGGATATCTTGTACCCCGCGGTTTTGTAGTTCAGTGAGAACACCCAGCCAGAACTTAGCGCCTTCATTCTCTGATAACCACATACCAAGCAGCTCTTTTTTACCATCAAGAGCAACACCTAGCGCTAAGTAAATGGCTTTGTTGATAATCTGCTTATCTTGACGTACTTTAACGACAATACAGTCCAAATAGACGATAGGATAAACACTGCTCAGCGGCCGGTTCTGCCAAGCGGTGATGTCCTCTAATATGTTATCGGTGACTCTTGAGACAAGAGAGCTTGATATATCAACGTCGTAGAGCTCTTTAATGCTCTCTACAATCTCGGTGGTGGTTTGACCCTTGGCGTAAAGGAATATGATCTTGTCATCAAGGCCTGAGATACGGGTTTGATGCTTACGCACTAGTGCAGGTTCAAAAGCGCCATCACGGTCTCTTGGGGTGGAGATTTCAAGATCGCCTGTGTCGCTACGGACGGTCTTTTTAGTGTGTCCGTTGCGCTTGTTAGGCTTGTCTGCTTTCTCATGCTTGGGGTAGCCCAGATGCTCTTCCATCTCAGCTTCAAGAGCAGTATCGATAAAGGATTGCATGAGCTGCTTTTGGAAGTCTTTGATGTCATCAAAGCTTTTCATGCTACCAGCCATTTGCTCGGCCAGTTTTTTAATGTCAGATTGAGTAGTCATTGCTTATTCTCCGGTTAGTGGATTATAAGCAGTTACACAGTTTTTAGGAAAGGCTCTTCCGCTGGGGTATACGTTGCTTAAACAGTATTTATTTATCTTCTAAAAATACTTAAAATGTATATCACCTAATTCCAACTATTATCTGGGTGAGGCAAAGTGTCAACTCGACCTTCCCAATATTTTGCTTGCTCTGCATATTCTAAATCAATGGTCTTTAGCCCCTTATACAATTCTTTCAATTCATTTGTAGCAATATAACTTCCTTGCTCGGCAAGATGTGTGAGTTCCTCAAGTTTTGGGTCAAATAGTTGGTGAATCACTTCTAAAGTGGGGTTATCAAGGGTCTCATCCATTCGATTGATGTAACTCTTTACTAATATAGCCTTCGTGTCTAAGTGCCCTGCTTTGGATAGCAAATAAGCAGTCACGGCTTCAACGCTACTCTCAGTCTCATGCTGTAATTTAATAGGATTGTTATCATTGATATGTCTTTGTTTTTCTATGATTGCTATCGCAACCATAGAATTAAGTAATGGTGATACATCGTTAGGGCTAAAGGATTGATGGTAGTCAACCACATAGCTCATATACTGCACGGCTTTAGCATCGTCTTTAGGTACGAATTCGCCTAAATAACTATGAACCGCCATATAGATGTATACGTTTATGAACTTGTCTGGATCGTACTTTTTCTGTTTTACCGGTTCTACGTTTTTAATTATTTGGTCAAGTTCTTCATTATCTAAACCTTTATATTTAGAGAAGCCTTCTGGTACATCACGAATAATTATCTCCGCTATCTTGTCTAAGTCGTGTTCAAGTTGCTGGTACAGCGCAATAGCCTCTTTGTCACTACTGAATGGCTTACTGGCTTTGCATGGTTGAAAGTCTTCCACTTGAAGATCTAAGTCATTAGAATGAACTTTAATACCATTTGGCGTTTGTGTGACATTATTCAGGTCAATGGAGGTTTCAGACTGTTCAACGTGCTTGTAGATGTCACAACTTGATGAGCTGTCAGCAACGCTTGATACGTTAAAAGACTGGTTAGGTGTGCTTTGAGCGATTGCCATTGATGAGAGCGTAGCAAGTACAGCAACTGACAATATAGATAAAATTGGGTTTAGACACTTATTAATATTTAATTTTTTGTTGTACATAGTGCACTTTCCATGTAAATACCCCATACTTAACACAACATCTTCGTAGAATCATTAAGCCACCTGTCTGTATTCAGCGGGTGTCATATCATTAAGTGAATCATGGGGTCTTTCAGTGTTATAAACCTTGATCCAGTCCTCAGTCAGCTTATTGACTTCCTTTAAATCATTAAATAAATAGCAATCTAAAACCTCATTGCGATAACTACGATTAAACCGTTTAATATAAGCATGACCACTGTCGCTAATCTCATAGACCTTAACTTGGGAGATTTTAATTATACAGCTCGATGCCTGTATAGCGCACCGATCATAGATAGAGTATGTATGGTAAGTACACCATAAAGTACACTGTGGCTATCTCAGTAATTCAAAACCTCGATATCATTAGCCTACAGTCAAAGATTCAAGTCCTCACTAGGGTACCGAACACTGCTATTAAACTTCAAACAATAGCAAATTTAGCACACCATCTTTGATTCTATTTTTTGAATATGAGCGTATGAACGAGACGATATCCTGAGTCACCTGCGGTAGAAACATACTCAAATTTTTCTCGTGCAATCAGGTTTATATCATAATACTTGGCGTAGTATTGTTCGAGTTGAGCTTGTGTTATTAAAAAAGGCGGTAAATCTTTATGTTTATCATCACGCTGCTTTTTTCCATCATAAGCAAACGATAATAGCAGTTGATTTGCTGTATTACTCAGCTCCATAACTCTCTGTGTGTAACGTGTACGTAGATTTTCTGGCTTAATATCTGGAAGAGCAACTAATGCACCGCGATCATAAATAGCATCTATTTGTCCAAGATCAGTAGAACTCAAATCAAAAATATTACCTACCCATATTTTGAGACTCTGACCTTTATGTTTAGTTTGATAACAGGTTAGGCTAGGTGTGATTGGGTGTAGTGATATTGTCGCCTGCAAGTCATTTTCAGCAAAAAAATGGGTGACTGCTATTTCTGACAACTCAACACCGACAACATCAAAACCCTCATTTAAAAACCATAGCATGTCTATGCTTTTACCACATAGAGGCACAAAAACACGTCCATTTTTAGGTACATTTAAGGCTTTAAAATGATCTATTAGCATTGGATTTGGGTTTTTTTGGGTAAAGTCAGTCTGGCTCTTTTGCCATGCATTTTGCCAAAACTCAGGGTTCATAACATTAACCTTTATTTTTAAGAGTTAGCTTTAGATGTGATTAGCGGTATGCAGATGTCTGATAGTATCAATCTATTCAATAAATAATAGTCAGTTTAGTATTCAAGGTATTCTCTGATAGGACGTTTATTAAACTGTGAAGCATCTTTTTTAAGGCGGTTAACCATTTCAAACTCCCACGCTTGCTGTGACTGCCCAGCTGGGCTAGTAGGGCTTACTAAATGATTGTATTCCGCCATAAAATCAGGGTTACGAGCAATACGACCCAATTGCTTATCGTTTAACCCTTCAATAGTAGAGCTGTCGCTGTTCTCAGACTCATCTTTAGCAGTAATATTTCGTTTGTTTGTTTTCACTTTAAACTTGAATGTAAAACCTGTAATGATACGCCCTTGTTTGTGTTGTTCATATTCAACAGTAATATCAGTGTGTTCGTTGATTTGAGTGATCGCCAAGTCTAAAACTCGTCTTTTAAAAGCTTCTATTCTTTGGTATTCATCTACCAGGCCTAGCTTTTCGCGTAATTCCACAAGTGATATCTGACTCGTCCTACCTACTGACCTCCATTGAATAATTAACTCATATAGCCTTATTGCATACTCACTCTGCAATCCTACGACCTGCTTCAATTCATATTCCGTGTAACGTGCTTCAAGCCTCGTAATCAGAGGAATTACATCGCTTGCAAATACCAACTCGACACAACCTAAGTCATCAATATAGCCGATCTTATCTACCCAACGGCTTTTATAATGTCCTATCTTTCCTGAACGCTCATCTATTTTACTATAGGCAAAACCTGCCTCATACAATCCTTCTACTGCCCTTTTCATAGCTTCATAAGACGTATGTTTTTCTACATTGAATTGTTTGGCATAGCTTTGCGCATAAATTCGCAACACCCCCCCTGCTTCTATTAACGTTTTTTGTTCCCTAGCTTCAATAATCGCTAAAAATATTAAGCGTTGCTCCACGACCCCCAAACTATAACTCGCGCCAATTAAAGAATTATCCTTAGTAACTAACTGCTTAGACACTTCCATCCTCCATCTGTTTTTAACAACTATAATATCTTGAAGTTGTTAAAGCAACTAATGTTAAAATTAGTTGCTTTATAGGTCGTAAAACGTTGCTTTATAGGTCGTAAAACGTTGCTTTATAGGTCGTAAAACGTTGCTTTATAGGTCGTAAAACGTTGCTTTATAGGTCGTAAAACGTTGCTTTATAGGTCTTTAAAGCCTTTATTAAAAAGGCTTTCAGAGGATGTAAAAGCTTTTAAAAGTATTTAAAAACATTAAAAACCTTTTTGGTAATTAATAATGAGAATGACAAAGGAAAAAGGCAGTAAAGATAGCAATAAATTTAATATTAGTAATTTCAAATAATTTAAAAAGAGAGATCAAGGAGCTAGTCAAATATAGCTAATAACGTCGTATTAAGCTCCCTATAAGGTTCTAAGTATCGTTTGGTATAATTACTAGGTAAATTTTTTAACTTCCTTAGACGGCCTTTATGAGCTTACACAGTTCCATGATTGCTCATATCAACTAAAATCTTCGGAAGATCATTAGAATCTCAGTAATTTTCATCAATATGCCACCAAGGACAAATCTCTTATTATCAGATGATTTCTCAAAAAAAGCCTTTGTATCAGCTGATAAAAGGGCAATTTTTAATCCAAACTATTGTAAGCTTTTATTCCTGCTTTGTTGACCAGTTTTTGAGCATTATCAACTTTATTAGGTGCTGCCACTTCTCTTAATATCAATAACGATTCTAGCACTATCGGCATCAAAGCCTTGACCGTATCATTCTGATTTGATGTGTTCTCTACTGCCTTTGACCCTTCGTCGTTCGACTGCAATAAGTGCAGAATCTCACTAATATCTCCTTTCATAGACTGAAGGTCTTCAAGAAAGTTATTGGTATCTGACTCCAACTTTTTCTTTAAGTAGCCACCAGGAGATAGCCCGGCCTCTGCTGCTATTGCTTCTAGTTTTAAGTAGACTTCAGGCTTTAATCGGAATGATACAGTAGGAGTGCTCATGATTATCCTTGTTTACAGATTGTAGACACTAATATATCATATAAATCATATACTTGTATAAAATTTGTTTGCAATTTGCATGCAGAAAAAATCTTCTTAAATCGGGTAAACTACTGATTTAAGAGGCTTTTTTTCATCCCTTTAGGGTGCGTAAGGTGTAGTCATTAAATTGAATAATTTAATGACCAAAAAGCAGGTAGAAAAATCGGTTATTTTCTACCTGTCGTAAGCCTTTTTAGCTAAAAAGGCTTATAAGAGCGTTACTACTGCACTTTTACTGCAAAATGACTGCATATCTACTGCATAAGTGAGGCAAGTAATCTATAATGATGCAATTCTACTGCATATATGCTGCATTATTACTGCGTAATGACTGCAATTCTACTGCAAAAGACGGGTAATCAATGTTGGTGCTGTTATAGGTGAATAACGATGGCTAAAAGAACAAAATTTTCAAAATTCAGGTCGCTGTATGAGGTAATTGAGAGTTTGCTCGATACCTACACTCATGAAGGGGTCATTGAGATACTGGCTGAAAGCCATGATTTAGAATTGTCGGTTTCCACGCTAAGGAGCTATCTCTACCGCTATAAAAAACAGTCAAAGGAATTATCTGTAGCTACAGATAATTCTAATAGTGGGCTTGAGGTAAAGCATGATTTTACTGAACAAAATTTAATTATTTCACAAGGCAATGAGTCAATCCAAGAGAACGATACAAATAGTGATGATGATTCTGAAAGTGACAACCAAGACGATGAAGAAATAGATTACGATGCTTTGTTAGAGGAAATGAAAAGAAAAGCTGCAATCAAAAGCAATAAATCACTTCTTGATAGGTGAGTTATTGATACCGAATTAAACGAAGATCCAATAAGTGATATTCCCTAAATCTAAAGGAGCAATCTATGAGTATCCGAGGTGTATCAGTAGCAAGTAACCATTTCATGATGTTTGAAGAGGCGCAACGAGAATACTACCGTCAAATGGGTCGTCTTAATACTTTCGGTTTAGAAAACGAAGCTCATAGCGATAGCATACGTAAAAAGATGTTTGAGCTAAAAGATGAGGAACGTTTACTAAGAGAATATAGCGCGAGCGAACTCTACGTCATACAAAAAGAGCTCAAACAGAAAATTGATGATTTCCTGCGTGGACTGGATGAGTAACACGTTACTATCACTGCTCGTGAAAGTCTAAAACGCTAAAGTGATTGAGTCTAGTGTACTTATCGCTTATATTAAGGATACATAAATAAGCGATAAGTACTGCTATGAGCTCAACCAATTATAATATCCGTCTGGATCAAGAATTAAAAGACAAGGCGTTTTCGGTGCTTGAGGGCTATGGTTTAACGCCTTCACAAGCGATTAAGCTGTTTTTGCATCAGGTAGCAGAAACCAATAGCATACCGCTGTCTTTTGATTATCAGACAATGCCTAGCACCAATACGCTTGAAGACGGTGATCAATGATTGAATTTGAATGGGATGAACAGAAAAATAGCAGTAATCAACGCAAACATGGCTTATCCTTTGAAGAAGCAGCTCGGGTATTTTTTGATCCTTTGTGTTTGCGTCAGCAAGATCGATATGAAAACGGTGAAGAGCGGTGGCAAGCGCTTGGCGCAGTGAATGGGGTGGCGGTATTACTGGTCGCTCATACTCAAAGAGATAGTGAGGGTGGTGAGGTTATTCGTATCATATCAGCACGACGTGCCACTAAGGCTGAAAGGAGGTTCTATGAACAAGGTTAGCTATAAAGCAAATGAGTTACCGTCTTTAAGCGCTGAGCAAGAAGCCAACTTGCAACGATTGGCGATGCTTTCAGATGACGATATAGATTTGTCTGATATGCCTGAAGTCACAGACTGGTCGGGTGCGACTCGTGGTA
>NZ_CAJGZH010000003.1 GCF_904846075.1 Psychrobacter glacincola | reverse complement strand
CAGCTTTCATATGCAAGCTCATTAATCATTCAAGCCCATTTATATAAGTGCCCATTTTTATGCCTTTTACTGCTGAAGAAGTCAACGCCCTCAATGCTCAAGAAAACGCCTATCCGATTGAGTTTTTTCAAGCATTTGCGCAACAGATTACTGTCTACGAAGATGATGATATTTGGGTGGTTGATAAGCCTGTAGGTCTGTTGAGTGTCGATGGCAAAACGCTCAAGGTCAGTTTACTGGCAAGACTTGAGCGTGCCAATCCCGCAGTCAAGCTGATTCATCGTCTGGATATGGATACCTCAGGGCTGCTCATTTTTGCCAAAAATGCTGCCGCGCAAACCCATATTAGTAAGCAATTCATTGAACGTTTGCCACAAAAAAAATATCAGGCACGCGTCTTTGGAGAGTGGGAGCGTGTCGGCGCAAAGGGTGAGATATCCGTACCAGTGCGCTATGAGCCAGAGACGAAACCGCGCCATATCGTCGATCCTAGCTGGTCAAAGCATGCCTTAACTTTATATGAAGTCATCAGCCATGAGCAATGCAACGGTCAGACAGTCACGCGCGTAATGCTAAAGCCTGTCACCGGTCGTAGTCATCAGCTGCGCGTCCATATGGTGCATGTGGGTCATGTGATGATTGGCGATCCTATTTATGCAGAAGGTATGGCTTTAGCGATTGCGCCAAGGCTTAATCTCCATGCTCAGCAATTGCGTCTCAAGCATCCTACGCTTGGTGCGTGGATGGATTGGGAAAGCCCAAGCCCTTTTTAAATGAATTTATGTCAAATTTTTTAAACCCATCATGCAAAAACAAGGAACGTATTATGCTTGATATGACGGCAGCCAAACAGGCAGTTAAGAAACGCTTCAAACCTCAATCGGCACTCTCAGACACACCAGTGGATTATGAAGTACTGATTATCGGTGCAGGAATTGCCGGTATTGGTATGGCGTGCCGATTGCAGCAGCAAAAACACAAAGGACTGTTTGGTCATAAAAATCCAAGTAAGCAGAAACGCAAATCATCAAAGCAACAGCAGAAAAGTGCACAGCGATTTTTGGTGTTAGAAAAACGAGCAGATTTGGGTGGTACATGGGATTTATTTACCTATCCTGGCATCCGCTCTGACTCTGATGCCTTGACGTTTGGCTACAGTTTCAGACCATGGCTAAACCACAGGATTTTGGCAAAGGGCGATGATATTAAAAACTATATTGCTGATACGGCGCGTGAGTTTGGTATCAGCGAACACATTCGTTATCAGCATGAGGTTCAGCAACTATCTTGGTCTAGTGATAAGCAGCAATGGACGGCGATGGTAAAAAATCATGCTAGCGGTGAGGTATTTACGGTAACAGCAAAGTTCGTCGTTGGCGCCACGGGTTACTACGATTATGAGCAAGGTTATCGTCCTTCTTTTAATAAAGAAGCAGATTTTCAAGGTGAAATCATCCATCCGCAGCATTGGCAAAATGTGGATTATGACGATAAGAAGGTAGTTATTATCGGTAGCGGTGCCACAGCGATGACATTGCTGCCAGCTTTGGTGGATGAAAAAGGTGGGCAATGCGCGCGTCACGTCACTATGCTACAGCGTTCTCCCACGTATGTGGCAAGTGTACCGGGCGATGATTATACGCTTGATTGGCTAGCAGGCAAATTTTCACCGCTATCAAAAGAGCAGGCTTATATGCTGTTGCGTACGCGTAATGTATTGATTCAACAAGGCACTTATCGAGCGGCTATATTGGCACCCAAGCTTATGAAAGCGTTATTAAAACGCGGTGTCAAAACAGAGCTAAAAGGTAGCGGTATCAATGTGGCGCATTTTGTACCGGACTATAATCCTTGGGATCAGCGGATATGTGCGGTGCCAGACAGTGATTTATTCAAAGCATTGCATGGCAAACGCGCCAGCGTCGTCACCGATCAAATCAGTCATTTTACCAAGACGGGCATCATGCTCGAATCGGGTAACTCTCTCGATGCTGATATCATCGTCACAGCGACAGGACTAAAGCTACAAATGCTCGGCGGTGCCAAAGTATATATTGACGGGCAGGCGATAGATATTGGTTCGCGCATGACTTATAAAGCAGTCATGATTGAAGATATACCAAATATGGTGGCACTGTTTGGTTATACCAACGCCTCATGGACGCTAAAAATCGATTTGGCGTGTCAGTATGTGATGCGGCTGCTGGGCTATATGCATCAGCATCGCTATCAAGTGGTATTGCCACAAGCGCAGACTAAAGATGCCAAAGCGCTTACGCAGACAGATACCGTGATGGGCGCGCTATCCTCAGGATATGTCAAGCGCGCTCAACACGAGCTACCCAAGCAAGGCGATATATATCCTTGGCGGGTGACAAACAACTATCTAAGCGACCGCATCATGCTCAAACATCGCAAAATAAAAGATGATTGGTTACGTTTTAGTCGTTAAGGTCGCTTGGTTACAGTCGTTTGCTCAATGTTTTTTAATGGCTATTAATAAAATCAGCAACTTGTTTGCTTAAGATCTGCCACAAGGTTTCTTGGGCACTTTTGCTGCCCCACGCATTATGCGGGCTAAATATAACGCGGGGATGCTTGGCAATGGTCAATAAAGGGTCGTCAGCGGTGATGGGCTCTTGCTCAAACACATCGCTGGCATAGCCGATGATTTGCTCATTGTTAATGGCATCGGTCAGTGCTTGGCTATCGACAATACCACCACGGGCGACATTGACGATGAGCGGCTGTTTGACCATTTTTGCTAAAGTATCTGCATTAATCAGGTGCTGAGTTTTCTCGTTTAATGGGCAATGTAGGCTCAGTACATCAGACTGTGCCAGTACGTCGTCAAACGCGGTATAGTCGTCATTGCGCGGTGCGCGTCCTTGCTGCTCCGCCCACAATACTGTCATTCCAAAAGCGCGTGCAATGTCGGTCACGCGTTTGCCGATGGTACCAACGCCAATAATACCTAGCGTTTTATCTTCCAAATCTATCAGCGGAATATCCAGTAGGCAAAAATTACCGTTTGCTTGCCATGTGCCATCAGCGACTTTTTGATGATAATAAATACCCGCGCGCATGGCGTTGAGCATGAGCATAAAGGTATGTTCGGGCACACTTTTGACTGCATAACCTGCGACATTATAAAGCGCCACATGGTGCTCAACACAAGCGTCTTGATCGACGTTGTTCATACCAGTAGCGGTCAGTTGAATGAGCTTGAGCTTGGGCAATTTGCTTATCACTTCAGCGCTGATTTGCACTTTATTGGTGATAATGATGTCAGCGTCTTTGCAGCGCTCTACGATAACAGCAGCATCTTTTGGGGTGTCATCATAAGTGAGGTAATCGCTGATGCCGTCTGGGGCTGGCAAGTCGATGCCATCAGAAAAGGTGCCTTTATCTAAAAAAACCGCGCGCATGGTTATTCCTTATCTCATTATTATCGTAAATGGGGCTTTAGCTGCTACTGGCTTAATGTAGCACGTTGGTGATTTTAGTCAAAAAGGTCGTCAAAAAATCCATCAAAAAAGTACAAAGCAAAAAACCTCTACTTCAATATTGAAATAGAGGTTTTGTTGATTGAGACGGTAGTCTTTTGTGCTTATTTGGTTTTATGGACTTATAAAGAAAAGCGTTTACGCAATTTGCCAATAAGGCTACGTACGCGACTGCTCAAATCAATACGCACATCGTTTTCAGGGTCATGCTCGACTTCATAGCGTTTGACCAAGTCAGGGCTAGCTTTTAGCTTCGCATGATGCTGAAATGCACGGTTGACGCTAATCTCAAGCAGGCTGGCGCGCATCGGTTTCGGCAAGCAGCGATAAACCTGACCTTTATTAATCAAATCAATCAGCAAGCCAGCGTCTTGAAATTCAGTCTGTACCAAAACCACCAAATGCGGCGCATCTTGCTTTAAGGTAAAGATAATCGGCGCGATATTCTCACCGCTGACATTGATATCGGTGATACAAACACCGATATCTTCATTCGCCAAATAATCGTACGCTTCTTCTAAACTCTTAGCGTGCAGTACTTTATAACTGTGAGAAAATTGCTTACGTATTTGCTCAATCAACTCATTGGTTTCATCAATCACTAGCAGTGTTTGCTTATTACCTGAACTGTCGAATTGGTCGGCATCTTCGTCTGGATTATAGGTCAAGGCGATTTCGGTAGCGCGTCCGACCACGGTGATCAGCTCTTCAGATTTACAAGGCTTGGTCAAATAACGATAAATCTCACCATCGTTAATAGAACCAATAATGGCGTTTAAATCGGCATAGCCCGTCAATAAAATACGCATGGTGGACGGTGAGACATCTTTTACTTCACGTAAGATATCCACACCGACTCGCTCAGGCATCCGCTGGTCACTGACCGCCACGTGTACATGGTTGTTCTTGATATAGTCAATATACTCAGTCGGGTCGGTGGTGATAAAGACGTCATGCGTTTTACGAAATAGCAGTTTCATAGACCGTAAAATGCGTTGTTCATCGTCGATAAATGCCAACTTCGGCTTTGACTCAGTGCTGGTTTCAACTGTGGTCAAGTCATTCTCTAATTCATTCATGATGATATCCTTATGATGATGAATAATAGTCGTTAAATATCTAAATATGTTCTACGTAACAGGGCAGCTGACCCAGCGCTTACGCGACTAGGTTTTGCTCTGTTAAGTTATTATTAATCGGCAGTATTAACGTAAAGGTGGTGCCAACGCCTTCGGTCGATACGACTTTGATATCGCCATTATGTTGCTCCATAATTTGCTGGCTGATTGCCATACCAAGACCAGTGCCTTCGCCTGCGCCTTTGGTCGTAAAGAACGGCTCAAAGATTTGATTGAGAACTTCTGGACTCATACCTTTACCGTTGTCGATGACATCAATATAAACATGGTGATCATCGGCACGGGTGCGCACTTCGATTTTGCCATCAGGTTTTTCTCCCATGGCTTGCGCGGCATTGTTCAGTAGATTGACCAAGACTTGGTTGATTTGCGACGGTGAGCATTTCACTTCAGGCGTGGGCGCAAAATCAGTCACAATCTCTTGATGTCTGATAGAGTTGCCAGCGATTTTAAGCGAGGCTTCGATACATTCGCGCACATCGATGGTTTTCACTTTTGACTCATCAAGACGGGCAAAGTTGCGTAGATTTAGTACCATCTCAGTGATTTGCTCGACGCCAAATAACGAATCTTTAATCAGCTCTTTTAATTCAGCTGACAGGTCATCTTCTTGGATTTCATCAGAAGCACGGATAATATCCGCTAGTAGCTTGTCAATTTTGCCATCAGTCGCCGCATCAGTTTTAACGCTTTTTAATCCTTGTACCAATTCAATCAGCTCTTCGTATTGCTCAGTTAACTGACCAATAATTTCAAGGTTATTTTGCACGTATGATAAAGGTGTGTTCACTTCATGAGCAACGCCTGCCACCATTTGTCCCAATGTTGCCATTTTTTCTGAACGAATCAATTGCAACTGCGAGTTTTTCAGCTCTTTTAGCGTTTCTTGCAGCTCAGCGGTACGTTCTTCGACTTTAATCTCTAGCTGTTGGTTAATGTTGGCAAGCTTACCTTCGTTAGACTGGATTCGGTCTAGTAGGTCATTAATAGAGCCATTCACCAGTCCAATTTCGTTGCGACCTTCTGCGAATTTAACCTCGCTCAGCTTATTGTATTGCTTATTATTAATTAAGTTTTCTGCTTCAGAGATTTTATCAGTGGTTTCTTTCAAGGGTTTGAATGCTAAGAAAGTTAGCATGAAGTAAATGACGCCAGCCGTAATCAATAGTGCTAATGCAATCCAGTTAACCAAGTTTTCGCTGAGATTATCGGCAATGGCGTTAATTTCAGCATCAGGTTGGACAACGATCAGCTTCCAATAAGTCTCAGGAATCTCAAAGACATAGGCTTGACTGCCGTTGTAGTAACTGTCTTTTGCCAACTCAAAGCTCTGTAATAAGCGGCTGTCCATGGCGTTTTGCTTATTTTCGCCATTATTTAGGTAAGCGGCGTAGTTCACCAAATAATAACCCTTTGCCGTACCAGTCTCAGCTTTATCAAGTGTGGTCAGTACCTGCTGAACTTGTGGTGAGACGCTAGCGGCGACTTGTTCGATGATCTCATTACGTTGGACATCTAAGAAATCAAGCACGGGTTGCCAAGCAGGGTCTGAGTTGATGACTTGTTTGATATCAAGCGGCGTACCCGTTTTCTCATCAATATAGCTTAAGCGTTCAGGGTTAGAGGAGGCGATCACCTTGTCACTATTATCCAAGAGTAGAATGTAGCCTGAGCCTGAGCTTTCGCTTAACTTGACGATGTTCTCTTGTAGCTGATTCAGCGTAAAGTTAACCGTACTGGCACCCCAAAACTGATTGTCACGCTCGATTGCCACGCCGCAGCTCATCGCCAGCTCGCCTTTGGTTTGGCTGGCGCGCACATGGTTCCAAATACAGCTCTCAGGTTTGAGCAGTTTTAAGACACTAAACCAATCTTCTTGATAATAAGGGTTGGTAGGATTTGGATCGCTTAACACCGCTTGATAATCGCCGTTTTGGCGCACCATCAAAAATGGATGGGTCGCGGTATTTGCCCCAAGTGCGCCTTTTTCAGGCCAAATACCACCACTACCTAACAGGCTATAATCACGCTTATCAAAGGCATTAGCAGTACTGGTTTGTAAAATCGCCTCTTCTGTGGGCAAGGTTTGCGCGCTTTGCTGTAGTAGTAAGGCACTACGCATCACCCGATTGATATCGGCTGAAATACTATTTACCGCGGTATTGCCACGTTCAGCCACCAATTTTGCAGATTCAAGGCGGATTTTCTCATAGCCCTCTTTATCAACAACATAAACGACGACCGCCAGTACGACCGCAAAAGCAATAAATAAAATAGTGGTTACTTGGGTACTGACTTGATTAAAAAAGCCAACTTTTTTGGAGGCACTCATGATGGTGATAGTCCTTGGATAATAGTGACCACGAAGAAGAGTGCCAATGCTAGGTATTGGTGGCAATCAATCAGGTGGTAATGCGTAATCTTAATTAAAATGGTCTGTACATAATGGCAAAAAATTAAAACTATAACTTTACTTTTATAACTTAACAGACTTAACTATTGATATTCTTATAACTTAAAGGACTATGAAAGGCCATGCTATGCCCATAAATCCTTAAGGATAATCAATCATGAATACTAGGCGGCAAAAGAGTATGGGTAGACGTGCGTTTGAATAATTCAGGTAAGAAAGAAGAAATGTTCTATTGCATTTCTTAACAATACAGAATCAATTTTATAATGACAATATTTTTTCTTTACTTGCGAGTCGTTATCTTATTGTTTTATATGACCAACTTATGCTTGGCGTTGATATAATCTTGCAATAATCTGCTCTTGAAAAGTCAACTTAGCGCACTCATCTAGCTGCTAACGTTATATAATGGTCGGCTTTATCTTGCGACCTAGCTAATGAGCTGACGCTGCCGGTATGGCCGGTGACCTCTCAGACTATTAAGTAATGACATCGCGCTAGTGATTCACGCTAGCAAATCTCATTATGAGCTATCTATTTTTTCCTATTATCTGAGTACAAAAGACATCGCCCTATGACTATCTCTATCGCTTCATTGCACAATACTGAATTTGCCGTTGGTCAACGTTATTTATCTGATACGGAGTCCGAGCTGGGCTTGGGTGTGGTCATCGATGTAGATGACCGATGTGTGCACATTCTATTTCCACAAAGTGAAGAGACGCGCGTCTACGCCAAAAACTCCGCGCCATTATCACGCGTGGTGTTTAAAGTCGGCGATAGTATTTCTGATCAAGCGGGTAAGAGCTATACCGTAACCGCGGTCGAAGAAGTGATGGGTGTACTCAAATACAGTGTCGATGAGCATGAACGAGGCATTATGGAAACCCGTCTTGCTGCCAATATCACCTTGGCTAAGCCGCTTGAGCGTCTGCTGGCTGGTCGGATTGAGCGTGGTGATTGGTATGAGCTGCGTCAAGATATCTTGCGTATGCAGTCGGCGCTAGCGGGTCATCCGCTTAAAGGCTTGATGGGTGCGCGTGTCGATATCATTGAGCATCAGCTCTATATCGCTCATGAAGTTGGCAAACGTATCGCGCCGCGTGTTTTGCTTGCTGACGAAGTTGGTTTGGGCAAAACCATCGAAGCAGGTTTGATTATTCATCAACAGCTGTTAACAGGCAAAGCTGAGCGTGTACTCATTCTGGTACCAGACAGTCTGCAATATCAGTGGATGATTGAGCTGCGTCGTCGTTTTAATCTAAATTTTGCCTTATTTGATTTGGTACGTGCAGCAGCCATTAAAGAACACGATCCTGAGCAAAACGTCTTTGCCACTGAGCAATGTATCATTGCGGGTATGGATTTACTCCTTGACCACCCTGATTTGTACGACCAAGCGATGGATGCAGGGTTTGATTTATTGGTGGTTGATGAGGCGCATCACCTGCATTGGGATGAGGCGCAAGGCGGCAATGATAAATATGACTTGATTGCTGATTTTGCTGAAGAAACGCCAGGGGTCATGCTATTGACAGCAACGCCAGAGCAGCTTGGGGCACAAAGTCACTTTGCTCGTTTGCGTTTGCTCGATCCAGATCGTTTTGATGATTTGGATGAGTTTATCAATGGTCAAGAAGCCTTTGCTGAAACGGCTGCCGTTGCTGGTGTATTGATAGAAGATAAGCCATTAAGCGACAGTCAAATTGCCGCTTTAAGCAGCTTGTTAGACATCAGTCTTGATGAGTTGGCAACGATTAATGATGACGAAAAATTGCGTACTTATGCGCTCAACGAGCTATTAGATCGTCATGGTACAGGTCGTATTCTATTCCGTAATACCCGTGAAAGTGTGAAAGGGTTCTATGGTCGTAGCAGCCAGCCGTATCCATTGGCATTACCTGCCGCATGGAAAGACAGCTATCAAACCAATGGTAAATTGCGTGAGCAGCTATGGGGCGAAGAAAACCAACCTGATGGTGGCTGGCTAGAAGATGACCCACGTGTACCTTGGTTGATTGATATTTTGCGCGGCGAGCTTAAGCACAAAAAAGTGCTGTTGATTGCCCGTAGTGGCGCGACGGTTGAGAGCTTAGAGGCGGTATTACGCTTACATGCTGGTATTAAAACGGCTATCTTTACCGAGCAGATGACCTTGCTTGAGCGTGACCAAGCAGCGGCGTTCTTTGCTGATAGCGAAGGCGCGCAGATATTGTTGTGCTCGGAGATTGGTTCGGAAGGTCGTAACTTCCAGTTTGCCAGCCAGCTGATATTGTGGGATTTGCCAGCCAATCCTGATACCTTAGAGCAGCGTATTGGTCGCCTAGATCGTATCGGACAAACGCAGCAAATTATGCTCCATGTGCCTTATGTACAGGGCACGGCGCAAGAGCGTCTGTATAAATGGTATCACGACGCGCTGAATATGTTTAATCAAATCTCTCCAACAGCGCAGAGCGTGCAAGAGCAGTATATCCAAGAGCTAAAGCCCATGCTTGAAGGCGCGGATACTGACGAGAACCGTGCGATACTACAAGACATCATCGAAGACGCGAAGCAGACGCGATTGGGGTTAGAGGCACAGCTACAAGCGGGTCGTGATCGCCTATTAGAATACAACTCGTGTCGCCCACGTGTTGCCAAACGTATCGCTGACGCCATGCGCGATTTTGATGGTCATAATCTATTGCCGCAGTTTATTGAGCGCTTTTTTGCCTCAGCCAATATCGATCACAATATCCAGCGCGATGGCTCGTGGGTGATTGCTCCGATTGATAGCACTGAAATTAGTGATTATATCGATGGTCTGCCACTCGGTGACGAAGACGGTATGACGTTGACATTCGAGCGTGAGCAAGCACTACAGCGTGAAGATATCGAATTTATCACTCATGAGCATCCATTGATGCGCGCGATTTATGAGTTGGCGAGTACCAGCACCTTTGGTAATACCACGGTGGCGATGCTAAAAAGTTCTGCTGTACCACAAGGTATGGTACTGCTCGAAGTGAATTTCCGCGTTGAAGCCATTGCGCCAAGGTTGCTCAATTTACCCGCGACGCTGACCACGCAAAATATCCGCGTGTTTATCAGTGAGCAAGGCAGTGATTTGTCCTCGCGTATCAGTGCGGAGATGATTATGCCGCATATTGAGCGTCTGGATAAAAACCGTGCTCGCCAAGTCATTAAAGTACGCGGTGATGTGATTGAGCAGCGTTATTATGAAGCGGAAGAGATTGCCCGTCAGCAGCTTGCTGAGATTGGCGAACAAGCCAGTGCCCGTTTTAGCCAGCAGTGGTCACGTGAAATCAAACGTCTAAAGCATCTACAAACGATTAATCCTAACGTACGTCCTGCCGAGATTGAGCGCTTGGAGCAGCTAAAAGCCCAAGGTGAGCAAGCACTAGGTAGTCTGTTATTAGTCCCAGACTCCATCCGTGTGTTAGTGGCAGTGAAGCCATAAATGTAAATGATCAAAAGAACGAGATGTTTAATAGCATCTCGTTTTTTTATGATTAATATCGTTTATATTAGGACGCGCCCTAAGGCATGTTAAGCAAAAATATCAACATGATATTGCCAAGTGAGCGTCGCTCTCTAGTCAAAGCCATCGATATTGGGTAAGATGTTTATCTTTTCGATTTATAGCCCGTTTGTTATAAAAGGGTAACCGCGTCTCGTGTGAAGTATCACATATACCTTTGTACTCGATTGCTTTGTACTTCTTTTAAGCTGAAACAACTATATAATAAATGCTGGTGATAGCGCTGCTATGACCGTGTTTTTTGCGCTAAAATTTTCGTGTTAAATCTCTCTTGTGCATTTTTAGCAAGTGATTTCATATTATTTTACATTCAAATGCAAAGTGTCTTTTGTCTTTCGCGATATGATATTGATATCGTTGGGTGCGTATTTTCAGATGCTTAGCGTTTTTGATAAAAATAAGGAAACCTATCGTCATGTCCGATTATTCGCAATTGATTGATGAGCTGCTAGCTACTGTAGCGCTTATTGAAGTGACCCCCGATGTCTTTGAGGGTAAGAGCCATGACTATGTTGGCAGTCGTATTTTTGGTGGACAAGTGCTCGCCCAAGCCATCATGGCGGCGGCGCATACACTGGATAAAGACAAACCCTGTCATTCACTGCACGGCTATTTTTTGCGCGGTGGTGATATCACGCAGCCAGTGATTTATCAGGTACGGCGCTTGCGTGACGGTCGTAGTCTGTCTGCGCGTGAAGTGACGGCGATTCAGTATAAAGAGGTGCGTGGTAAAGCGCCTGTTGAGCAAGTCATATTTTCAATGATAGCCTCGTTTTCGCCGATGGAAGAGGGTTTAGAGTATCAAGAGGATATGCCTGTCTATCCGCCACCAGAGGATTTACTGGCTGAGCAAGATTTAAAAGAAGAGTATGTTGGTAAAGTTCCAGACGCACTCAAAGCTCGCTTTATGCGGCGTCGCCATGTCGAAATTAAACCAGTTAAACCGCGTGATCCGATTCATCCAGAGCCAATGAAACCGAAGCAGGCGAACTGGTTGCGTATCCGCGAATTGGGCAATCAACCTGTTGCGATTCAACAAGCGCTATTGGCATTTTCGTCCGATTTTTATCTGGTTGGTACAGGGCTGATGTCACATGGTGTTAGCTTTATGACCAGCGGCTTGCAAGCGGCTAGTATTGACCACTCGATGCATTTCCATCGTAATTTTGATCTAAACGGTTGGATGCTATACGACATGTGGAGTGATACCACGTCTAATGCCAAAGGCTTAAACCATGGGCAGTTTTGGCAAGACGGTAAGCTGGTTGCTACGGTACAACAAGAAGGCCTGATGCGTTTGCGTGTGCCAAAGTCTTAGCGCTAACTGTGTTTGTAAATAACGTTGAATAAAAAGCGACTGAGAATTGTTCTGAGTCGCTTTTTTTATTCTAAAATCTTAACCATTGCTCGTGGCAATCCAAGCGTTGCCTGAGCATCAACAGCATTTAGCCAATTAATATTAATTTGTGCTGCCTGTAAGGCTTCGGTTATTTCAGCCACTTGCTTAGCATTTAAAGTGAATGATTGCGGTGTTAGATACCAATGAAAATGGGTCAGTGAATGTTTAATAGGAGCATCGTCTAATAAAGTTTTACTGACTGCTTTTGCTGTCAATTTATGCTTATCTAACCATTCATTGATAATTTGCTCGGCAGTGGTAAATTCTGCTTCGTATACTTTTTCATTACTGGTCACTTTTAATGATGTATCGTCAATTTCAGTCGTTTTTTCTGCGGCAGTTTTAGTATTCATTTTGCCTGCGGTTTTTTCAACAAACTGTAAAGGTACACTCCATAGTCCGCCCCAAATGCCATTGTCAGGGCGTTGTAGCCACAGTATTTTGCCATCAATATCTTCAATCAATAACGCATTGCTAAACTTGCTGGGTTTGGGCTGCTTTTTTGCCTTGACTGGATAATCCGTTTCGCGCCCCTCAGCATGTGCCAAGCAGTCTTTTTGAAGGGGACATAATAGGCAGGCAGGTTTGCTACGCGTGCATAACGTCGCGCCCATATCCATCATCGCTTGTGCGAACAATCCTGAGTCATCGACAGGCGTTAAACGCTCTGCCAATGCCCATAGCTCTTTGGTGGTGGCAGACTTGGTAATATCACCGTCAATCGCTGCCCAACGCGTCAAGACACGTTTGACATTGCCATCACAAATGACGCCATAACGATGTAAACCCATCGCCATAATCGCGCCAGCAGTCGATGGCCCGACGCCAGATATGGCTTCCCACCCTGCTAGCGTCTGCGGAAAGTCGCCCGTCTCATCAATGACTTCGACCAGTTGTTTCGCGCCTTTATGCAAATTACGCGCACGCGCATAGTAGCCAAGCCCCGCCCAATGCTCCGCAACCGTATCCCATTCTGCTGCGGCTAAATTTTGCACGGTCGGAAAGGATGCCATAAAACGGGCAAAGTAGGGCAGCACTGTCGTTACTTGCGTCTGCTGGAGCATGACTTCGGATAGCCAGACGATATAAGGATTGGGCGCGTCGGTTTGGTGCTGTTGCCAAGGTAGGTCATGGCGACCGTTTTCGGCGAACCAATCGAGTAGGCGCGGGGCGAACGAATCGAGAGAAGTAGAGTATTGAGTAAAAGTATTTTCTATCGTTGTGAGGTTTGCAGTGGGGGTAAGCTGAGTCATATCATCAATTTTTGGCATATTAGTGTATGAATTATAACCGATTTTTGAGAGAAGTGAGTTGATATCGCTGTCGTGCGATGTTTGAGATTACCACGATGTAAGCGTCTTTTGAGTATGAGTGTTAAAAAACAGAGTATGTAACAGAAAACTTAATGTAGAGTTGCAAATTTATAAAGTAAATCTTACAAAATTAAGTGAATTTTGTAGAAAAATTAACTTATCATTGTTGTGCTTTTTGCAAGATTATGACTCTTATTCTCGCTAGGGTCGCAAGAGCACCTTTGAGTTAACGATAACTCATTGTCTGGTTTCATCAAATACGCTTATTAAAGCTCACCAAGCATCATTTCAAACAAACGCTCACATGTATGAGTAATATTTAGGACTCTTTATGAAGTTAATGTCGAACTACTTATCTAAAGCAATATTGGCGCTAGCAGTCATTGGCTGTTCAGCCAACGTTTTGGCCGCCAAACCAAATCTAGTATTACAACAGCCCAATGTTTCTTTAGAGTTGGCCAATGAATTGATCGATGCCACCATGGCAGCCTGTCACGCAGAGGGCAAATCTGCCGTTGTTGCGGTTGTTGATCGTGCTGGTAATTTAATCGCGCTACAGCGTGATGATAACGTTGGTCCGCACAATACTGATGCTGCTGTTCGTAAGGCATTTACGGCATTATCTACCAAAACGCCTTCACGTACGTTGGCGGATAATGCTCGCGCTAATCCAGACTCAAATAACTTGAATACGGTAAATGATTTACTGCTGATTGGCGGTGGTGTGCCGTTAAAGTTTGGCAATGATGTGATTGGCGCTATTGCAGCGGGCGGCGCAGGCGGTGCAGTACAAGATGAAGCTTGTGCGTTGAAAGCTATCGAAAAAGTCATGCCTAAACAGAAGTAGTTGATGACTTAGATATCGTTAGCAGTAGACATAAAAAAGCCCTTAGGGGCTTTTTTTGCATGAGCTCTAAAATAATTTTATGCAGCTAACATTATAGACACAAAGGGTTGTCGATTTATTATTTCCGATTCTTCCGCGTTTTCAAACGACGCAAACATTTTTCTTCTTCTTTGGCGATTCTTTTCTCTTCTGCTGCTAAGCGTTGCTCAGCGACGACGATTTTTTCCGTTTCGGTCATTGCTGGGTTCTCTAACGTGATGCTATTAAATAACATAATAAAAATAACTACTTAACTATGTCGAAAAGTAAGAGGTTGTTGATAGTATGATCGATGTATTTATAGATATAAGAGTTATTGTCTTTAAATTTTATTAAATAATCTGTTTCTGCACTAAACTTATAAATATCTAGGATTTCACTTAATTTCTGAGCCGCACGTTGGCGATCAAAATGGCCTGTAGGCAAGTACAAACATTCTTGCCCAAAGTATTTGTTAAAAATAATGGAAATTATATCCCTTAATCCCAGCTCCTCCACTGAGCTATACTCTGAGACATTGAGCTGAGATGCATTAGTAAAGTGTAAAAACTTAACGTCATCAATTTCTTTATTGTTTATCTCCTGAAATGTTCCTTCATCAATCATATAGACAAAGGATAGGAAAACCATCAGAATTTGCTCAACAATCTGTGACTTACTTTGTTCTTTGTCTTCAAAAATTATTAGAGTTTCTATACAACGAACAGTTTGTTCAATCTTACGAAGTGATAATTCACTGAGATCCAAGAAGGTTGGAATTTCATATATAAATTCATTATCTTTAAATTCTTGAGGGATAACATTACTAGCTTGTACAATCGTTTTAAAGTGAGTAACATTATTTTCAACTGATTTACCCTCAGTACCTTTGGTAGCAGTTGGCAAGTTAATCTGATATTTAAAGAATTTATATAGGTAATCATGAGAGTTGGTCTCACTGCCATAACTATGTTTTATAGTTGCTTTGAGCTGATCAGCATTAGTAATTAAAATAATCTGCACATTTTTAACATCAAAAACATGCTTGATAGTTTCAAGCATCATCACTGCAAAATCTGGCCGACAGCGATCAAGTTCATCAATGAGGAGAATGATAGGGGTTTTTGTTGATATCGAAACAAGAGCAGCTTTCAAGTCAGCTAAATTTTTCTCCGCTTCTACTTGGTCTTTTATTATCGACTCAAGGGATTGATCAATAAGTGAGCTAGAACCATCTTTAATTGCATCAACACCTTCACTAAGGATACTAGGCGCTTCCGCAGCATATTTACCAAATACAAAGCCAACAGCAGCTTTTAAACCTACTCCGGTAATGAGCCTTAAATAAGGTATTGCCTTTCTAATAAATTCGCTTTTTTCATTATCATTACTATGTAAGCTGGCAACTTCGGCGATTAAAGCTAATAGTGGTTCATTAGCATGGTCAGCTTGAAAGGCGTTCACGTAGCCAACTTTATAATTACTGGAATTAACGTCTTCAATAAGGTTTTTGAGTTTGAAGCAAAACTCTGTTTTACCTGTACCCCATTTACCATCAATGATAAGTGGTGAAACATCAATATCTGAATTTAATAACTTAATTATTTTTTCAGCGATAGGCTTACGTGTGAACTCATCTCTGCTGGAAAAAGTTAACTCTCTCATTACGCTGTAATCTGTCATTAAGCACTCTCTATATTTATTGTTCTGGTATACAATACTTATGTTATACAGATAATCTAGACACAAAAAAAGCCCATCAGGGCTTTTATATAGGCAATTAGTATTTTGAGTAATGAGCCTTGAACCAAACCTACTTCCGATTCTTCCGCGTTTTCAAACGACGTAAGCGCTTTTCTTCTTCTTTGGCGATTCTTTTTTCTTCTGCTGCTAAGCGTTGCTCAGCGACGACGAGTTCTTCAGCCTCAGACATGGCAGGCGTTTCAAGCGTAATACGCCCAAGCTTAGCGCTACGTAACTCGTTAATTAAAATCTCAGACATGCGGTAGGTATCGACTTGATTGCCCGAACGTACACAGCCGCGATTGCGTCCAGCGACTTCAAAAAACTCCCAATCAGTCTTTGGTAACGCTTCAATTTTATAGCGGGTTTTTAGCAGCTCAGGATAGGCTTGCATCAAGTATTCAGCGGTATAGCTGGCAACATCAGCGAAATCAAAAGCCGTATCACGAATACCGCCCGTCGCTGCCAGACGATAGCCAGAGTTTTCGTTTTCGACTTTTGGCCATAGCATACCGGGCGTGTCATAGAGCATTATGTCATCGTCAAGTTTAATCAATTGCTGCGACTTGGTGACCGCTGGCTCATCGCCAGTTCTTGCGACAGCACGTCCAGCCAAAGTATTAATCAATGTTGATTTGCCAACGTTTGGAATTCCCATAATCATGGCTTTGATTTGGCGACCCGTCCCCACTTTATTGGGCACAAGTTGTTTACAGATGGCGATGATACGTTTGACATCATTGGCTTTATCAGTATCGCAAGCAATGGCTTTCACACCGCTTTGCTGCTCAAGATAGTCCATCCACGCTTGGGTCAATTCAGGATCAGCAAGGTCGGCTTTGTTCAGGATTTTGATGACGGGTTTTTCGCCGCGCAATGCCGCAACCATTGGGTTTTCACTACTATATGGGATACGCGCATCGATCACCTCGATGACCAAATCCATCTGCGGCATGATTTCTTTGATTTCGTTACGGGCTTTGTTCATGTGCCCAGGGAACCACTGAATACTTGCTCTCTTATCCATCTGCTTTCATAACCTTTTATAAAAAATGAGCAAAGTAAGACGATCGTCATTTACTTTTCATGGTGTCCAGTTTACTACAGAACCACCTTGCTCACGCTACAATTTCACTTAACCATCATGTGAAGTCGTGATTACGTCTTATCTGTTATTCTAAATTTCACGTACGGAAAATTTAAATATCAACTCTTAAAGCAACCTCTCTTTAACAGCATTAGGTAAGAGACATAGGGATGCGATATTGAATAGCTTGGCTATAGCTTTAAGCTTAATATTAGGTTAAGTGTCTCTTTTTACTTAATTGATGAACTATTATTTATAATAAAGCTTTATTTTTTGACAAAAAACTCTAGAATAATCAAAAATAAATTAAAAAGAAGTCAATATGAGTCATGTTGAAATGAGAGATATTAGCTCTCTATCAGAACCAATACTACAAATTCGTTTCCCTTACTTTAAGAAAATAACACCTGGTACTTGTATACGGTTTGAAAATGCTCTGACTGTTTTAGTTGGTCCCAATGGATCAGGAAAAACATCCGTACTGCAGGCTCTATACGGCTGTCCAAATAAGAAATCTGTTGGTGATTTTTGGTTCTCAACTTCAATTGATCCTTTCCTAAGTGGGGGAAATGATATTCATAGATTTATATACAAGTATAAACCTAAAGGATTAGGAGACGAAGTAGAGGTTTTAAAAAACAGAACAAAAAGAAAGAACAGTCGTACAGGAGTAGATAACCCTGACTATTGGGAACCCGCAAAACCAAAAATTTCAGATAATATGCTACATATGCCCACTACTATAACTTCTAGGGCATCACCCCACAGGACTAATACTAGATGGAATGCGGTTAACAAAGAGGTCGTTTATATTGATTTTAGAGCTGAAATTAGTGCTTTTGATAAATGTTTCCATTTCGGTCATTACAATAAAACTTCTAAAATTGATTCCATACAGGATTTTATTCGCACTCGTTCAAGTGCTTTGAAGCCCGGAATAGATAAAAAAAGCCAAAGCCATACTTGGCATTCAAGAAAGATAAAAGAGATAAAAGATATTACAGAAATGCAATTAGGTTGGATTAATCAGATTTTAAATAAGGAGTATTCATCTGCAACAATAGTGACGCATAACTTTTTTGGGAGTATGAGTAACACAATTATTTTTAAAGAGGCTACAGGGCAATACTCTGAAGCTATGGCTGGAAGCGGCGAGGTTGCAGCCACAAATTGCGTTATAAAGGTTACAGAAGCAACAGAAGGGTCAATTATATTACTCGATGAGCCAGAAGTTTCTTTACACCCTGGAGCACAATCAGAGCTTCGTAAATTATTACTAGAAAAAATACGGACTTCTGGATGTCAGGTGGTTATTTCAACGCACTCTCCCAGCTTTGTCGAAGGACTTCCAAAAAATGCTATCAAGCTGTTCTACAAGAATAAGGCAGCTGGAACTTACTCTATATTAAACGAATCCACCCCTGAGCAAGTATTTCTTAGAATAGGTATTAAAAATAAAAATAAAACGACCATCTTTGTAGAAGATAAATTAGCTAAATTAGTTGTAGAAGAGGTACTAAAAGAAATAGACTCGCAAGCTTTATCAAATTTTGATGTGTATCAATCACCCGGTGGGGCTAAAAATATAATTAAACACTACTGTCTTGATTATTATCTTCATGCAAATCAAAATTCTTTTGTGCTTTTAGATGGAGATGAGCAGCCTAAAGTTCCTCCCATACAATCAAGTAGTATTAGTGAAGCAGAGGAAGGAAATCTTGATAGTATTCTTAAAAATCATACTAATGTATGCGGGAGTTCGTTTAAGCTTCCTATTAATACTAGTCAAGGTGCGAGAGAGAGCAGTGAAGTAAAAGAACAAAAAATTAAAATGAAAAAGGGGATATTAGATGCATTTTATACTCATTTTAAGTTTATGAATATAGATACTCCAGAGGAACTTATTTGGAAAATATCAGATCATACGCTGGTAGCTAATGAAGATTATAGCAATATAGAAAACTATAAAAGCAATTTTGAGAGGGTAGCTAAGAAAATTAATGAAGATGCCGACTCTAATTTTATTTATAAGATACAAGAAGGTGCTTTAGCTAAACGAAATATCGAGAGTCCTATTTGGCTAGCATTTAAGGAAAATATTAAGCAACAGTTTCAAATTATTGAACAGCAGGATTAACTGTAGCTCGAAAGATATGATGTCACTAAAGTAGTATATTTTATAAATTGAACAAATATTTTTATCATTTTTGATATTGGATGTTACTGATAATTCTATTAATCCATTTTCTTTTCTAAAATTAATTTTATATGATTTATTAGTACTTGTGCCATCGCGACGGGTACAGCATTTCCAATCTGTTTTGCCATCGCTATTGAGCCACCAGTGAAGATGTAATCATCTGGAAAGGTTTGTAGGCGTGCAGCATGACGCAAAGTAATACCATGATTTAGCCAAGGATGCACAAAGCGTCCTTTTGAGGGATTATTACACCCTGCTGTAATTGTGTTTGCTTGTATATGTGGATAAATACGGCCATAGACATCTTTATGGCCTTTGTAGTTTTTGTGACAGTCCAGCTCTCTGCCTGATTCGTCTCTATCACCTAATAATGGCGTATTTTCAAAGACTCTAGTCAATGTTTTAGAATGAGTCATACTTAAGTTACATGAATCTTGAGGATCGATATTTTTGCCCCATTTTAACGATGCAACTACCTGATTTGACTCCTCTTTAGAATGTCCAAATTTTTCTTCAAGTCGCTTTCTAAACGTATCTAAGACCACTTTATTTGGTTTTTCAAAAGCAGATGAAGCGGTTAACCATGGAGAGTCACCAGATTTATGGTGGGTTGGGGATGGTGGCCAATCGATATCTTCTTGCATTACATCATCACGAAATGCAAATATAAAAGCACGTCGACGATTTTGAGGTACGCCATAATCACGTGCGTTCAAAATAAGCGGTTCACCAGCAACGATTGTATAACCATGTTTCTTGGAAAGATTTAAAAAATCTTTAAGATATTTCTCGTGACGAGGCCATAGCAAACCAGGAACATTTTCGACTAAGAAAGATTTAGGTTTGAGGTGCTCAACAAAATCGAAATAACGAATAAGTAGGGCGTTTCTTGGATCATCTTTACCTGAGTCGTTAATACGATGAGAAGAGAAGCCTTGACAAGGCGGACCACCTAAAAGAATGTCTAAATTACCTTTTCTTATTCCTATATCATTAAGAAGTGAGTCGATATCAAACTCAGTAATGTCTTTAGCGTAAACCTGTGTTTTTGCATCTAGTCGATCTACTAAGTTATTTTTATAAGTTTCAGCTGCATGTCTATCAAATTCAATCGCAGCAAGTACATCCACGCCAGCATTATGGGCTGCAAGCGAGAAACCACCAGCTCCCGAAAACAAGTCTATTGCTGTCAACTTCTGTACCATTTTACACTCTCAATAATCAAAACGATGACAATTATACTTAAGTTATAGCTCCATGAGTAGCTAATCCCACTACTGTTGAATTCGAGTTTGTAAAGTGTCAGTGATTACCTTTCTCAGCATGTTTTCTCAAAATTGTCATACATTTTTAAAAGCTACTTTTGAGCCTGATTTTCTATTTCATCGCGTGCTGGAGGTAACGGTGCAAGATAACCAATTAATAGTATTAAACTGCCTGCGCCAAGGAAAGATATCACCCGCCAAATTGCTTCGGTCTGCGACAGGTCAACCAATACCAGTTTGAGTACGACAATACCTAATAGCCCGATGCCCATAAACCAAAGCGTCCGCTGCCAATAGCGACTGGCGACGATGGTGGCGACTAAAGCTAAGAGTGTCCATAAAATGGTCAGCCCTGTCTGCACTTGCTCGCTATTCCATGCGCCGCCCTGAGCGCTGTCCCAAAGCGGTGTACCGATAAAGGCATGTAGCGTTCTGACCAACATACTGGAAATCAGCCAAAAGCTAATAAGTCCCAAAATAACCAATAAATAATCGGCGGTAAATATACGCTTAGTTTGGGGGGCTGCACTTGATTCGATAAGACTCTCATCGCAGCGATGTTGGCTCATGTAATATAAACTAAACCCAACCAATAGCGTCAGCCATGAGGTAATGTCGTATAAATTCAATAGTGGGAAGTAGGACAGTCCCCAAATTACACCATCATATGACCAGTTGGTAATGATGACCCAACATAAGGCAATGGGCGCAAAGATAGCCGCGCAGCTCAATAGCGCTTGTTGCCAATCAAACCAGTATAGTGGACTTTGTTTTAATACCTGATTCGTGCGCTTATTTTGCTTACGATAGCTGGCATAACGATGACAGCGCCATAATCCAGCCAATATTAAAATGGCTGGAATCAAGACAGCCATCACGCCAGCGGAATCTGCGAGTCCATAGTGGACGGCGGCAGCAATGATTAGAATGCTAGCTCCCAGCCAGCTTGCACTATCGTAGCGTGACAACTCGGAATGGTCGTACCACGTCTTTAACCAAGATTGTCCAATAATCAACCAACCAACGATTAAACCAGTCAATAGTAGCCAATCTGCTCCTTGCCATATTAAGTGAAACTCGAATTTTTGCGGTAACTGTATGACGAGCATGAGATAAAAGACGATCGATAAGCCATGGCTAAATTGTCTGATTTCTATCCACGAGTGATAACGATTGATTGTCCAATATATGGCAAGGCTGACCAGTGCTGCGAGTGCAATCATGGTCGTCGTTGCCAGTGTCCAACTGACAAACCACTGGTTAAAATCAAGCAGCAGTACTTGTAGTAGCCACGCTATAGCTGTAAAGGTCAAAAATTTTATGAGTATAGGACTGTGCCAAACAAGATTAAACACGGTGCTTTGGCTGTTGATTGAGGTTAGCCATTGCTGGGCGGCATGAGTGCTAATACCTAATGCGTTGGCATAGTTCGTTACTGAATCTGACGTGATGGTTTGCTCTTGGGAGAATGCTAAATTATTGTTTAAGCTACTACTTAAGTCGTTATCAAAGCTGTCGCTGCTATCGTTCAATGTAGTTGGCGAGTTGCTGACGCGTAAGATAAACATCGTTGCTAGATAGCTGATAGCCGAAATGGTTAAGGCCAATGTTGGATAATCCTGAATGGCGAAGACCACTTTTACCATCAGCATGCCGATACTGATTAGCTGCAATAACAAACCAAATAGCACTGACCACGCTCGCAATGAACGCCGTCCAAACCAGACCAGCGCCAGTCCTTGTACTGACCAGCCAAAGGCAATCCATTCAGCATCTAATGCCAGCGGGATCACCAGTGCCAAAAAGCCAAACCCTAATGCCAACATGCCCTCGGTGATTAAAGCATAACGCTGGCTACGCTGCACAAACAACCAGCCGAGTCCTAAATAGACAGTGGCTAAAATAGCACTAGCGATGGTTAAGGCATTAGGAATGTCATCTAATAATGCCGCAAATAAACCAAAGGCTAATATCGGCACTGAAAACAGTAAGCCAGTATCAATAGGGAATACATAGCTGTTACTTCTTACGTGAACGCTATCTAAATGCTTTACGTTGTCTGCGCTCTCTGTCTGGATGATGTCTGTTTCATTAAGAGTATTGTAGGCAATGATTTGTTGGGCATAGCGAATGACGACAAACAGATATAGCAGTAAGTGTAAGGTGACCAGTAGGACTAAAGACCAGCGCTGCGCCTCAATGATCGCGCTCAAATTTTCACTGATGCCCCAGTAGTACGCCAACCCAAAGGTCACAGTGACACCGAATAAATTCAGTATTTTCCATGGGCGGTAATGCGCAATAATCGCAATCGTCACGTTCAATAGTAGATAGTAACTAAACAATATCACCAAACTGCCCGTGTCTTCACTGGTCAAAATAGGCGCAAAAAACCCACCCGATAATGCCAACAACGCCAGCGGAAAAGCGTTTTGACGCACGGCGAGTGCAATGGTAATCGCAGATAATAGCCCAAGCCCAATAAAGCTCGGTAGACTAGGCAGAACTTGGTAAACGCTATAGGCAAAAAAGGTCGTTAAATACGCAATCGCTAAGCCTGCGCCTTGTAGAGTGATGCCATAAGCAAAGCGATTTTTTGCCAATTTTAGACCTAATGCTGCTAGACCTAAACCGAGGATGCCTATCGCTAAAAGCTTGGACGCTATCGACACTTCGATATAGTCGCTTAACAAGCGAAGTAGTAGCACCACACCGATAAGTAAGACGATCACGCCAACGCGCACGACTAGATTGCCGCCAAAGAACCAGTTTTTGATGGAGTGAATCAATGAAGTGACGATAGGCAGTGAGCGCTCATCCGGCTCTATGGGTGATGGTTTTTTTGGAGAAGGGGCTGGTTTCGGGTGAATCGTAGCAGTAGATAAAGGAGGTGCTGAGTCAAATAGCTCCTCGATAATAGGTTGAGGCGAGTGAGTCTCAGCTAGCGTTTGAGTCATTGGTTCAGTATGAGCATCTACGTCATTGTCGGCGTTATTATTCATAGAGCTGACACGGTGTTGCTGCGCTTGTAACTCATCTTGCAGTTGCGTGATGTCTCGTTGAAGCTGATCAACGCGTCGCTTTAGTTTATTGTAAAAAACGATAATCACTACTAGACAAACAAGCAATACAAATCCGCTGATATCAGACATAGCGCTACCACACCGTTACTCAATATTTGATGGCTTGATGATGACTCGATTTCAAAGCAAACACAAGCAAAGCGCTCATCAAAATAAACGGGTTAGCCCAAGACTATTCGTTCACGATTATGGAGCTGACCTTGATGCTTTATAAACTAAGATATTTAAGCGGCATATAATTTATGTCTTTCTGATAATGTACATTCACGTAGGGTTAGATAATTCACCATACCTGAGACGATACCTGCAATAACACCGATAATAATTAAAGCTGAAATCAAAGATACTTCGACCGTACCTGCGTATTTTTGCCATAGTACAGCAAGAGAGGTCAATACCCCAAAGGTGAAAAATCCATGCTTTATCGTCAACCAAAAAGCGGTTGGAAAGAAGGCTACTTTTTTTTCTTTGATACCAAAATAAGCCACCATAGTTAAAATCATGGCTAACGTAATCGATAAGGTAACGGAGGTACCGAGCACCGTGTCTTCATTATTGGTAATAGAGTCAACAGATATTGCGATTGATGAGTATGTTTTTAAGAAGAAATATTGTATGCCGCCGTTAATGAAGGCATTGATTACGCCAGTAAGCATAGCGCCTTTTAGCAATTTTGCGTTTAATGTTGTTGTCATGGTTTATGTTCCAAATCCAAGCGGGTAGGTTTATGCATAAAAAATACTGAGTAGATAAAATCCTACCCAGTATGGTCGAATGCTCAACACGCCTTAGTATGTATCGTTTATAAATTTATGATAATAATAATGACTGAGTTTATGAGGTTGGCATTTTACTTTTGTAAACGCCGCCGCCATTGACTGTCAGTTCAGCACCAGTAATCCAAGACGCTGCATCACTTAACAAAAACGCCATCGCTTGAGCGATATCTGCTGGCACACCACGTCGTTTTAGGACGATACCTTTGACCACATTATCGATCATCTCTTGGGTATAACCGGCTTCTTCAGAGGAAGCACCATTATCTACTGTACCAATAATTAATGAGTTAAAGCGCACTTCAGGACCTGATGCGACCGCCATACTTTTTACCATATTTAGCAAGCCCGCTTTAGCTGTGCTGTATTCGATAAATTCTGGCGATGGTGTATTACCAACCATGGATCCAGAAAATACCACAGAGGCGTTTTCTTCTTGTTTTAAATACGGCATACATAAACGAGTCAAATGATAAGATCCCAAGGTGTTGAGCTTATACGCATTGACCATTTTTTCGGTGGTAGATTCCCATAAGGGCGTATTTGCACCCCAACCGACGTTGTTGACTACTGCAGAAATCTTGCCGAATTTTGCAATAGTTGCATCGACCAAGGCTGCAATTTGCGTCTCGTCAGTAAAGTCGGTTTTCATGCCTAAGGTTGCATTGCCTGTTTCTTTTTCGATATCAGCGGCAATTTGCTTCACTTTATCTTCATTTAAATCAGCGAGGACAATGTTGCCTCCTAATGAGCTTAAAAACCGTGCCGCCTCGCTACCAATAGCGCCTGCTGCACCACTGATAATGATGGTTTTATGATGAAAGTCGAATAGTTGTTGGATGGTTTTCATGGTTTTACCTTATTATTAGTGAGTGATTAGAGAGCTATCAGCAAGTGGTGTGACCGATTATATGAATCACGACTGTGTAATAATCATGTTAGCGTCTTAAATCCTTACTAATAGTAAGCCTTTGTAAGTGTGTAATGACCAATATGGATTTGTTTACGATAAAAAAAGCAGAGTGCGGCGGGCGCACTCTGCTATATGTTGGGTTAATAGATAGGGGTTAATAAATAGGGGTTAATAAATAGTGTGTTAATAACCTGAAAACAGCTATTGATATGCCTGATCCAAAGATTATTTACCTAAGTTATTTACCTAAGTTATTTACCTAAGTTATTTACCTAAGTTATTTTCCATAAATTCAAGCATGTTTTCCCAGCTTTGCTTGGCAGCGGCTTCGTTGTAGCCAAGATCAACATCATTTTTAGCAGCGCGCTCATCGGCATGTGGGTTGGTAAAGCCATGTTTAGCGTTGTCATAAACATCGATAATATAGTCAACGCCAGCAGCATCTAGTTCTGATTTTAGACCTTCTATTGCTTCCATTGATACCATTGAATCATCGCGACCGTGAGCAACCAATACGTTAGCGGTGAAGTTTTTATCCGCTGGCTGTTTTGGTGTTGGGTTGCCATGGAAAGTGGCGACCGCTTTTAATGGCATACCTTCGCGAGCCATATCGAGGACGACCTTACCACCAAAGCAAAAGCCAATCGCTGCTAGACTGTCACCATCAACGGCTAACTGGTCGCTAAAGTCATTAAGAATCAAACGGCAGCGCGACATCAGCATATCTTGATCTTCTAATACTTGCTCCATCCACATATTCGCTTGCGCGGCATCGGTGGTCAGCTTGCCTTCACCGTACACGTCCATTGCGACGGCGGCATAACCTGCTTCTGCCAAGCGCTCGACCACTGATTTTGGGTGATCAACGATACCCCACCATTCTGGCGCTACTAAAATTCCCGCAACAGGATGGTCGTTAGATGCATTTTCTGGCAATGCCACATAGCTGATAAGCTGGACACCGTTTTCGGTGGTACTGATTAATTCAAAAGTCTTAATTGACATATTATTATCCTTTTTTATGTGAGGAGTTTTAAGTTATAAAGGTTATTTGTCTGTGTTTTTGCTATATCGTTTTTCTTACTTTTACTACCTTAACGCTCAACCTAGGCAAAAACAGCTATAATACTGTAACGCTCTTTATCAAAATGCTACGGCACCTTTATGACACTAAACTTGTTAAACAACTGTGCAGCCCACCTAGACTCTGACGAAACGTTGCCGCTAAAAGTCACAGAAAAATCAGCTGTGAGCTTATTTCCTGACAGTGGCAATCAAAGTAACAATAATAGCGACCATGACAGTAAGCTCAATGATACCTTGCGTCCGAATTTTTGGTCGCGCTTTGCACTGTCAGAACTCAATCATAGCGAATGGGAAGCGTTGTGTGATGGCTGTGGCAGCTGCTGTTTGATTAAGTATATTGACGAAGATGAGCATGGTGATGTGGATGAAGAGTTGGTCGAGTATACCGATGTGACTTGCCAGCTAATGGACTGTACGACGGGTCATTGTCAGCACTATGACACGCGTCAAGAGCATGTGCCAGACTGTATTCAGCTGACCATGGACAATCTGCCGCAGATGATGTGGTTGCCTTCGCACTGCGCCTATAAGCGTTTGTATAAAGGACAAAATTTGCCAAGTTGGCATTTGTTATTGACCCAAGATGCAGTGGTAACGCAGCAACAAATGCGTGCTGCCAATGTTGGCGTGGCTGGGCGCTGTGTTTCTGAGATTGGTATGTCTGATGAAGCGATGGAGGAGCGGGTGGTCAGCTGGGTTAAGCCTTGATAATACTGAGAGTTACTGAAATCAGTGACATTAGTGACATTGGTATTATTGCAGGGTAAAAGTACAATGCTACTTGATGTTAATAAGAAGCCTGAGCCGCAGATTTGGCTTTTGCCTCAGCATCTTCTTGCGTGTCAGCCAATGGCGGGATAGGAATGTCCTGACGAATTTGCTCAGAGAACTCACGGCTGTTTTCGTTGCTATTAACGCCAGATTCTAGATTGATTTGATTATTAAATGCTTTAACCTTTGAGTTGATATGGGTACGCTCGTACCATGTATCCATTGACCACGGCTGTCCAGTCTTTTCTGGATTAGCGTCAAGCATACCGACATCATATAGATAATTTGGCAGCCAGCCAGAGACCCAAATACGATAATCCCACGGCAGGCGATCGCCACTGACGATACGCGCCATATAAAAAATGATATTGGTGCAATTACTGAGCAATGTGTTATACCAAGCAGGCTTGGCATTCAATTCATCGGCAGCGGTTAAGTAAGATTCAAATAGTGACTTGACCTCGTGCTGCTGCAAGTTGCTAACGGGAAATAGATAAACTTGCTCGCCACGCGCATTCGTTCGGGTATAGATAATATCACGCTCTTCTGCGGCAATCAGGCTCAGCTCATAGCGTCTAAAAAACCCTGCCAATGCCGAAAACGACTCGCCTTCTTCTTTACGAATCTCAAATGAGAAAGCAAGCGGTCTATCATCTTCAAAACGAAAACTGACCAAAGTATGGGCAATCAGTGGACCCATCCAGTAAGAATTGGTGACATCGACGCCAGATAGTTTGGACATATCAATGGTACGTGTGTCCCAGCGTTCGGTCGCCTCCGTGTCGGTATGCCAATCAAAGTTGCGTACATTGGTTAGGGTCACTAAATCAGGATTGGTTGCATCGCGCTTGTAAGTGACTCTTTCACTTACCTCAGCCATCCAGTCGCGCTCTTGCTGGGGTTCAATAGAAAAAAACCAGCCAACGCCTACCAACCAAATAGCGCCATATAAAGCGGTTAACCATTTATTTGCTGACTTGCTATTTATGGTTGCTTTGTTGCTCCATTGTTTACTGCTGCGTTGTTTATGATCAAAGCGCTGAGCTATTTTCGGCCAATAGCGAACGCTCAGTAAGGCTGTCAGTACACCAACAATGAAAAGTGCGGCTAACCAAGTGATGGCGGAGCCTGCCCCAAACTGATACCAAATCGCCAGCAATAACCAAACGGCTGACAGTAGCAAGGTAATAATGATGAAAAACTGTATAAGATAATATCGCCATGTAGGTGTCGGTTGGCGACCATTCGCAGTGTTATTTTTTAAGCCGTGTCTATCCGAACCATGATTATTTGACTCAAGCGTGTCCAAGCCGTTATCTGAACGATGGCTATGTGAGTGCGGCGTGAGCAGGCGAGAGAAAAAGGAACGTAGCGACATAGGGTGTGTTTTGGTGTGTGAAGGCTTTGACCATAGCAAAGTTTATAACATACTGACAATACAATTTGAGTGAATTTATCGTTGAATGTCGGTGAGCCTTGCGCTAAAGTGAAGCTACTTTGATCTGCTCTATTTATGATTTAATAATCAGAGATCTGTTTTATTTGCTGTATTCATCCCCATCTACGTCTGTTATTACGTATTATTGTTTTTACGTATTATTTTAATTGTTATTAACTAAAGAGGTTAAATCACATCACCATGTCTGACGACACTCCCAGCCCGAGTAGTTGGTCGATGCGCGGCTTAAAACGCTGGCTATCGACCGCCCCCGAAACCCGTGACGAATTGATTCGTCTGGTACAAGACTCGCGCCAGTTCTTAGAGCCCGATACCGTCGATATGTTGGAAGGCGTGCTGGATCTGCCTGCGACACAAGTGCGAGAAATCATGACTCCGCGTCCGCAAGTGGTTGGGCTGCACGAAAGCACCAGTCTCGCTGAGGTGATGGATATCATCCTTGAGACCACCCATTCGCGCTATCCTGTCTTTGACAGTCAAGATGATGATGCGGTCATTGGCATTTTATTGGCCAAAGATTTGATTCCTATTCTTGTGCATATGGTGCGCGATCAAGAAGACAAAATCGATAGCAAACGTTTGAGAGATCTGGTACGTCAGCCGCTATATATTAGTGAGACGGCACGTTCTGATACCTTGTTACGCTCATTGCAGCGTACCCAAGTACATATGGCTATTGTCGTCGATGAATTCGGCAACTTTGGCGGTGTCGTTACCATGGAAGACTTGCTTGAAGAGATCGTCGGTGACATCGTCGATGAGCATGATGACTTCGATGAAGACAGTGATATCAATAACATCGTCGCTGATCCTGAAAAACCAAATACGTGGCGTGTGCAAGCGTCTACCGTGATTGAAGACTGTAATGATGAGCTTGGCAGTCATTTTGATGATACGGATGTCGACACCATGGGTGGTCTAGTCATGCAGGCGCTTGGTTATGTGGGTGATTTGGAAGGTGAAAGCGTGGTGATAGATGATTGGAAAATCACTATTACTGATGTTGAAGGGCGTTTTATCCAAAATCTTGAGCTCACCAAAATCAATCCTGATCAGCAAATATTGATAGGTAGTCATTGATGTGTCGATAGCGACCTAAACATTATTTGATATACTCAAAAAAACACGATTGCGGTCGTGTTTTTTTTGTGTTTGCTATTGGGTATTTGCTACGCAATGTTACCTATAATGGGTTGAGACTGGTATCATGGGCGGGTTTAACTTTTAGATACTGTACAAAACACAATACGGTCTGCTTCAGCTTGGTTTTCATCTGAATGTTGACGCTTAAAATTTTGAAAAATATGGTTTTGGATAACTGCTATGCGCCTGTCTACTGTTGATTTACAAAAACGCCTGAACCCTGATAAGCCCAAGGGTTTGCCTATAGCGCTGACGGTATTGATTGCGTGGCTGGCAGGTGCGGTGTTTATATTTGCACTGGCGCCTTATGGTATTTGGCCACTGGCGCTAGTGTCGCCTGCTATTTTATATGCCTTATTGATGCCTGATATGAGTGGCAAGCGTGCTTTTCTTATCGGTCAGGCTTACGGTACGGGACTTTGGTGCGTTGGCGCATTTTGGTTATACACCTCTATTCATGTTTATGGCGATACGCCAGCATGGCTTGCGCTGATTATGATTGCGCTGATGGGGTTAGGCATGGGGTTATTCCATGGCTTTTTGGCGTTGGTTTTCAACCGTATGGTCGGTCGTCAGCCGTTGTCGTTTGCGGCGCTATGGATATTACAAGAGTGGCTGAAAACGTGGCTGTTCACTGGATTTCCGTGGTTGTTTGTCGGTTATGCCTTTACGGAGCAGTATTGGTTATCGTCATTAGCACCAGTTGCTGGCGTCTTTGCAGTGTCTTTTGTGGCGGTATTATTGGCAGCCAGTTTGGTTGAGCTATTGCGTCGTCGTGGTGGCTATATGATTCCATCAATAGCATTGTTGGTCATTAGCAGCGCGTTATGGTTGATTAATCCGCAATGGACGAAACCAAAAGGCACGCCTGATTTGTCCGTGTCCTTAATCCAAGGTAATATTCCACAAGATTTAAAATGGCTCACCGAATATCAAATAGAAACCCTGAAAATTTATGCAACTCTGACAAGTACTGAGTGGGATCGCGATATCGTCTTATGGCCAGAATCCTCTATTCCTATGTTTCAAGATGAAGCGATTGGCTTTATCAGTGAAATGGTTAAAATGGCCAAAGAAACAGATACCACATGGGTAACAGGTATTCCTTATCGAGATTTAGAAAACTTTGACCCAAAAACAGATAAATATCCGCCATTTTATAATAGTGTGGTTGCGCTAGGTAGTGATGCTGAGGGGATGTATAAAAAGCAGCGTCTGGTACCATTTGGTGAATATATTCCCTTCGAAGGTATGTTAGATATCTTGCCAAACCTTGCTGGTAGCCAAGAAATCATGAGCTATAGTCGTGGTAGTGACAACCAATCACCGCTGCGTGTACGTGGTCATAATTTGGGCTCAGCAGTCTGTTATGAAGTGGCTTACCCTGATACCACTCGTAAAAACGCGATTGGCACGGACTTCTTATTGACCATCTCAAACGATGCTTGGTTTGGTACGTCGGCAGGTCCATTGCAACATCTGCAAATGGTGCAGATGCGCGCGCTAGAGAATGGGCGTTGGTTTATGCGTGCGACCAATACGGGCGTGACCGCTATCATTGATCATAAAGGTCGTATCGTCGAGCGTGCACCGCAGTTTGAGCGCACGGTATTGCGCGGTGATGTTCAGGCGCGGGTTGGTAATACACCTTTTATGAGCTTCGGTAATTATCCGATTCTTTTTATCATTACGCTGTTACTTGTCTTGAGCTACTTTGGTAAGCGTGGGATGCCGCAACCGCATTTGGGTAAGTCGCTAAAATAATTGGCTATTATTACCAGTGATAATGAATCGCTCGAATGGGTTATGATAATTAACCACAAAAGCGAGTGGCAAAGTTTGTTGATAATAAATCCTTTAAATACTTAAGGGTTTTAACAAATCGGTACGAATTGCGATATAATAGACCAATATTTTAAATATTTTGTGCAAGGTGGATAAGGTATGTCAGAACATATTGTCGAAAACAACCCTAAGAAAGAGTTCTTATTTGCTTTAGGCGGTGTTGCCTTATTTTTAGGTATCGTCTTACTTATTGGTATTTCTGGATTTTTGCGTCCAGCAGGCGAGCACATTACTGCTGAGACAACCGAAACGTCAGCGGCTGCTGCTGAAGCAGAAGCGATTGATGCTGAAGACACTGCGCCAGCTGAAACAGCACCTGTAGCCGCGGATGCTACAGCGACTGATACTGATACTGATACTGATACTGCTGCAGATGCAGGCGTCACTCCAGCGACCGATACTGATAGCGCTGTGGTTACCGCAGAAGCTGGTACTGCCACTGCTTCTGGTACAGTTAGTCAAACTGCGGTTGCAGATGCTGATCTAACGGCTGAGCAAGCAGACGGTGATTTGGAAGCGGGTGATACCACTGATGAAGCGGTAGCCGCACAGTAACATACGTAAGTCGATGCTACATTTTTAAAGTATGGCTCGACAAACCGCTTCGCTTAAAGTCCAAGGATTTTCGCTTAAAGCCTAAGTGTTTTTGCTTAAAACCTAAGTATTATGGCAATATTATTGTAATACCATAAGCACAACAGCGTCGTCATCACTGCCATTGATGCTAAAAATAAAAGCCCGCTTTCAGCCAATGATAGCGGGTTTTTTTGTGAGTATTTGTGTAATTATTGACCAATTATTTCTTTACTTGATTATATCCAAGTGAAACAATGATGCGCCTATATGACCGCTTGTCGGGATAATTATATGTTTAGTCGTTAATACAGTGGTCTTTAAAGGAATAAAGTTATGAGTACAGAATCAAAGTCAGAGGCTAGTGCTGCTGAATTGGCAGCACTAGATAATGGATTTATGGGGCACCCTAAGCCGTTACGTCCATTGTTTTTCACAGAAATGTGGGAGCGATTCTCTTATTATAGTATCCGTCCACTATTAGTATTATTTATGGTAGCGACCGTCGGTAGTGGCGGTTTTGGTTTCGATGAAGTTACAGCTTCTGCTATCTATGGTATTTTTGCTGGTTCGTTATATTTAGCGGCAGTACCGGGTGGCTGGTTGGCTGATAATTGGCTCGGTCAAGAGCGTGCACTGTGGTGGGGTAGTATTATTATCGCCCTTGGTCATTTGTGTATCGCACTATCCGCTATGTTTGGGATGACGCTGTTTTTTGTGGGTTTGATGTGTATCGTTCTCGGTTCAGGCTTATTTAAAACCTGTATCTCCGTGATGGTCGGAACGTTGTATCCCAAAGGCGATGCACGCCGTGATAGCGGCTTTACTCTATTCTATATGGGTATCAATATTGGTGCGCTACTGGCTGCCCTTATCGTTGGCGTATTTAAAGAAAAAGGTATGTGGCATGTAGGCTTTGGTGTCGGTGGTCTTGGCATGTTAGCTTCACTATTGATTTATCGTTTTTCAGCTAAAAAAACCTTAAATCGTTATGCTCGTGCCAAAAACATTACGCCTGAATGGGAACAAACGACTGGACGTTTCAAAAATGTAGGTCGCTGGGTTGGCGGGTTTCTCGCGCTACTTGCTGCCATTACTGTCTTAGTGTCGACTGGTATTATGCCATTTAACCCTGAAATGGTTGCTCAGTATATGACTTACCTCATTGCAGCAGTCGTCATATTATACTTTGCTGTCATGTTTATTTCACCGCGATTGGATAAAACTGACAAGCTGCGTTTGTTAATTTGTTTTATCTTAATCATCGGCTCGACGCTATTTTGGTCAAGCTTTGAGCAGCAGCCAACGTCTTTTAACCTGTTCGCTGATCGCTATACAGACCTGAATGTTTTAGGCTTTGAAGTGCCTAGTATTTGGTTCCAGTCGCTTAATCCCTTATTTATTTTAATATTAGCACCGATCATCAGCATTGTCTGGGTCAAGCTTGCCAATCGAGGTCTTGAGCCAAATAGTATGGTAAAGTTTGCGCTTGGTATGTTGTTTGCCGCTGCAGGCTTTGCTTTGATGATATTTGCCTCAAAAAGCATTTTGACTAGCGATGGTGGATTGGCTTCACCTTTATGGTTAGTGGGTAGTTTATTATTGCTGACCCTTGGTGAGTTGGCGCTCAGTCCTGTTGGTCTGTCTGCAATGACTAAGCTTGCGCCAAAAGGCATGCAAGGTCAGATGATGGGGCTTTTCTTTGCTTCTCTTGCTTTAGGTAATTTGGTTGCTGCGTTCTTTGGTGGTCAAGTATCAGCGGATAAGATCGAAGGGTTGCCGGGCTTATTTACGATGATGACAATCTTTTTGGTGGTCACAGCCGTTGTCTTATTGGCATTAGCCAAACCGATCAATAATATGCTGCAAAAAAGCGAGCGTGCAGATACGCTGCGCTAATTCAGACACACGGTTAACGGATTTAGGGTCAATATCAATACCAGCAAAAATGTTAGATGGCGAGACGTGTTACCATGATTGGTAGCACGTTTTATGGTGACACTTAGTAAGTTATTGCCCCCACGCTATTGAAAGTTCGCTTTCCGCCCAAACATCTAATGATGCTCTGCTGTAATGCTATTAGGCTCTTAACAGTAGTTAGCCTTATCTATCTGGTCATTGACAACATTTTAATTTTTAAGACATTGAGCGTCTTACGCAGGTTGTTTAGATGCTAAGCATTCAGTGAATGATAAATAGCAAACGCCTAAAACAGTTTACTCGCTCAAATAAGACGACTATCCATAGTCGCCTCACAATATGATTTTTCCAAATCTTATTTTTTAAAATCAATAAGGACACCTTTTATGAATAAACAAAGCATCCACGATCGTATCGACAGCCTACGTCAGGCGTTGGTAGCACAAGATCTGACCGCGATTATCGTACCGTCTGCTGATCCGCATTTATCTGAGTATCTGCCAGAATATTGGCAAGCGCGCTTATGGTTATCAGGATTCACAGGCTCAGTCGGGACGCTCGTTGTTACCGCTGATTTTGCTGGGTTATGGACGGACAGCCGCTATTGGGTACATGCCGCTGACCAATTAGAAGGTACCGGTATTAGCTTAGAGAAGCTTGCACCGGGTCAGCCAAATCATATTGACTGGTTAGCTGAGCACTTAGCAGAAGGTGATAGCGTGGCAGTCGACGGCAATGTATTGTCTATCTCTGAGCAAGATAGATTGTTAAATGCCTTTGATGCCAATGACATTACCTTAATCACTGAGCGTGACGTATTGACAGAAATATGGAGCGATCGTCCAGCGCTACCTACTGCCAGTCTATATCAACACGATGCGCAGTTTGTCGCGCAGTCTGCTACCTCAAAACTTGCCGCTGTACGCGCAGGTATGGCTGAGGCAGGTGCAACCCATCACTTGCTTTCAAGCCTAGACGATATTGCTTGGTTGACCAATTTACGCGGCGCTGATGTTGACTATAACCCTGTGTTTTTGGCACATATGCTCATTAGCGAAAATGACGCGACATTGTTTATCGATAATAATAAAGTCAGTAGCGAGATAGCACAAATCTTAAAAGACAGCTGTATCACCCTTGCTGATTATGACGCTGTGCAAGATGCGTTGGGCACATTGACCGCCGATGACTTATTGCTATTAGACCCAAGTAAAGTGGCAGTGGGTACGTTATCTAAAATGGGCGATGGCATAGGTTTTATTGAGCAAATGGCGCCAAGTACGTTGCTAAAATCAGTGAAATCTGACGCTGATATCGACCATGTGCGTGAAGCCATGCGTCAAGATGGCGCGGCATTAAGTGAGTTTTTTGCCGCATTTGAGCAGCGTTTAGCAGACGGTGAGCGTTTAAGCGAGCTAGATGTTGATAGTATGCTCATCGAAGTGCGCAGTCAGCAGCCACACTATGTATCGCCAAGTTTCCCGACTATCGCAGGCTTTAATGAAAATGGTGCGCTGCCACATTATCGTGCAACGCCTGAGAAATTTAGCTACCTAGATGTCAATGAAGGCGAGGGTGGTTTATTGCTCATTGATTCAGGCGCTCAGTATCAAAACGGCACCACAGACATCACCCGTGTGGTCGGTATTGGACAGGTAAGCAGCGAACACAAACGTGACTTTACCACCGTACTTAAAGCCCATATTGCCTTGGCCAAAGCACATTTCCCCAATGGTATCGCTTCACCACTCATCGATGCGATATGCCGTGCACCATTATGGCAGGCACAGATGGATTATGGTCACGGTACAGGTCATGGCGTTGGTTATTTCTTGAACGTTCATGAAGGCCCACAAGTGATTGCTTATAGTGCCAGCATGCCGAAAGAGCGTGCGATGAAAGAGGGCATGATCTCAAGTAATGAGCCAGGTCTATATCGTGAAGGCAAATACGGTATTCGTATTGAGAACCTGATGGTTAATAAACGTGTTGCCCAACCAGTAGAGACGGAATTTGGTGACTTTCTTAATTTTGAGACCGTCACTTATTGCCCAATTGATACTCGTTTAATTGAGTCGTCATTATTGACTCAAATCGAAATTGATTGGTTGAATAATTATCATAGCCAAGTCTATGCAGAGCTAAAAGACCGCGTTGAAGGTGCGGCACTTGACTGGTTGACTGAGCGGACTAAGGCTATCTAAAGTAAACGCTCATATCGACGAATCTAAAATGAAAAAACCCCCGTAAAGTTTACGGGGGTTTTTTAGTACGAGGAATTTATTACTGAGGATTTATTGCTAAAGGGTAATGCGTAGGACGCAGCGTTTAGCTTTTTTTAAACTCTTTATCAGTTACTGCTTCATCTTCGCTTAGATTTTGAGTCACTTCAGCACGTAACCAAGATTTTAAATTCTCAGACATCAGCATCATTTGCTCACTGAGATAATCATCAATTTGCATTTCCAACTCACGGATCATCTCTTGATGTGTAGTACTCAGTTTTGCATCTTTCAGTGCCAGTTTGATGGCGGCGCTGGCTTTGTCATTGACCGCTTTTATACTGTGGTCGTCATTGATATGCTTGTCATTAGCGACATTAGCATGTTCACTGGTGGTTTTGTTCTCAGAGCTAGATTGCGTCGCAGCCGATTTTTCAACATTTTGGTTTTTTTCAACCGTGTTATCAATACTAAGCGATTCTGAATCACTCGCATCATTGGCATTCATAGCGGTCGTTTTATCAGCAATATTCTTCTTCTCAGCGGCTATTTGCTCAGTTTTCTGTTGTTCTTTTTGCGCGGTATCTGCTACTTCACGAAGTTTGGCTGCTTCTTTTAATCTAGCACTTTCTTTTAATCTGGCATCCTCTGCCGCTTTTACTTTTTGTTGTTCTTCTCGCTGCTGTTTTTCTGCGGTCGCTTGCTCTTCGGCCTTTTTGTCAGTAATGGCTTTAGCGATGGCCTGCTCCGCTTCATGGTTTTCGTAGAGCTCATCGATGTGGGTATCCAAATCATGAGTATTAAAGACAAAGCTTTCAAATGGGGTATCGTTTTGCAATAAGGTGGTGATGTCTTTTAGCTCTTGGGTAATAGCTGCGCGAATAGGCTCAGGCGCACACGTCCAGCGCTGGTAAAACTGATGGGAAAATGAGTAGCTTGACATGGTATCGTCCATAAATGTTCCAAAAATTACCCCTTATCATACGCAAATACGATAAGGGGCTGCAAGTGGACAAACGTAGCAAATCTGACACCAAGGTTACAACGACCGATATGGAGAGTTTTATACCTTAATGATTCACGGGCCAGCGCGCAAATACTAACGAGCCATTGGTACCACCAAAGCCAAAGCTATTGGATACGGCATACTGTAGGTTTTCAACTTTGCGCGATTGGTTGGCGACATAGTCGAGGTTACAGTTGTCTTCCACATTGTCCAAATTAATGGTGGGTGGCACATGCTGATGCTGTAGGGTAAGGACGGTGAATATGGCTTCAACAGCACCCGCGGCACCAAGCAAATGACCTGTCATAGATTTGGTTGAGCTGACCAAAATGCGGTCTTTAACTGGGGCAAAAACGGTTTCAATAGCAATCGATTCAGCGACATCACCTGCAGGGGTGCTGGTGCCATGAGCGTTGACATAACCAACACTCGATGGCTCAATACCTGCATCATTTAGGGCATTACGCATCGCTCGCGCCGCACCGCTGCCATCTTCAGGCGGTGCTGTGATGTGGCTGGCATCATCACTCATGCCAAAGCCGACCAGTTCAGCGAGTATGGTTGCACCGCGTGCTTTGGCATGAGCAAGGCTTTCTAGTACCACCATACCCGCACCATCACCGAGCACAAAGCCATCACGGTCTTTGTCAAAGGGACGCGAGGCTTTGGTTGGCTCTTCATTACGAGTTGAGAGGGCATGCATGGCACCAAAGCCTGATATGCCAAGTGGGCTTGAGCCTTTTTCACTACCACCTGCTAGCATGACATCGGCGTCACCATAAGCAATCAAACGTGCAGCGAGACCCATCGCATGGGTAGCGGTGGTACAAGCCGTCGATGTCGCAAGGTTGGGACCTTTTAAGGTATGTTTAATCGCCACTAAGCCTGCTGCCATATTCACAATAGAGCCAGGAATGATAAAGGGTGAAACTTTCATAGCGCCTTTTTCTCGTAGCGTATCGCGACTGTTTTCAATGGTTTGGATACCACCAATACCTGAGCCTAAAATAATGCCGAATCGCTCTTGATCGACATTTTGCACAGGTGCATCAGCAGCACTTACTTCATCGATAAAACCAGCATTCTGTAATGCCATACTAGAGGCGGCAATACCATAATGAATAAATTCATCATAGCGTCGCGCATCTTTGGCATTCATATATTGTTTGGCATCGAAATCTTTGACCACGCCAGCAATTTGAGCACGATAGCCAGTAGCATCAAAATGTGTAATTGGCGCGATGCCGCTATCACCATTGAGCAGCTTAGTCCATGAGCTATCGACGTCGAGTCCCAAAGGTGTCAACGCACCCATACCCGTAATTACGACGCGCAAGTCATCGCTACGCTCATAGTGCGGTGGTTTCTGACGCGGTTGATACTCTGCTGTTGCGCTAGCATCATTGGTAGCTTGATCAGTAAGTGAACTGCTGTGTTGGCTCATGCGATATATCCTATACTTACAAGTCCTAAGAGGAGGGTATTTCAGAATTCATTATAAAACACATAAGTGCACGTGTGTAAACTAAAATTTGACCAGTCAGGCGAAACAAACCTGACCCAAAACCACGCCTTTACTGGCGCCAGTGACCGCAGGCAAATTACCCGTTTCACCCATCAGGGTTTGCCGTGCGAGCCATGCAAAGGCGACGGCTTCGACCCACGCTGGATTCAGTCCTAAGCTTGCGGTGGTCTCTACCGTGCAATGGGGCAGATGCGCTTGCAAGCGAGTCATCAAATAATCGTTTAATGCACCGCCACCGCAGACGTAAACCGAGCTATCTTCATGAGCATTAATAAACATATTAATTTGCATGCTGGCACTCATCGCTGTCAGTTCAGTGAGCGTTGCCTGTACATCCGCTGATGAATAGCGAATATGGGCAGATGCCTGATCAAATTTTTGCAGTTCATCCTGTAGCCATATTAAATTAAAATCTTCACGCCCTGTACTTTTTGGATACGTTCGCGCAAAGAACGGATGTTCTATCAGCTGATTAAGTAGCGGCTCAACCACTTGTCCAGACTGAGCCCAAGTGCCGCCAGCATCATAATCTTTATCAGTATGTAATGCCGTCCACGCATCCAACAATAAATTGGCAGGACCCGTGTCATAACCAATCACAGGACTATCGTTTGCTGGCAAGACTGTGATATTGGCAATACCGCCTAAATTTAATAACACGCGCGTGCTATCAGGCGTGGCAAATAACGCTTGATGAAAAGCTGGAACCAAAGGCGCGCCTTGACCACCGACTGCCATATCACGGCGGCGGAAATCGCTGACGACGCTAATGCCAGTACGCTCAGCGATGATATTGGCATCGAGCAATTGCAAGCTAAAGCCCAATTGCGGACGATGGCGTACCGTTTGACCGTGACAGCCAATCGCCAACACCGACTCTACATCAGTATTCGATTGCTGCAATAAATTATTGACCGCCTCGCTGGCAAATTCAGCATATTCTTTACTGGCCCAACCGAACCAGTCTAATTCGCTGTTTGGCTCACCCTCTGCAGGTACTAATTCTTGAACACCATTAGGCTGGCATAAAGCCAATAACACTTCACGCAAACGCGGCGGAAACTCTTGGCTATGAGTTGCTAACAGTCGCATCGGTTGCTGGGTATCTGTTTCAGCACTACTATCACTACTAAACTGACAAAGAACCGCATCCATTCCGTCTAGACTGGTGCCAGACATCATGCCGATATATAAGCCATCATCGAAGTTTTCAAACACCGTTTGCTCGAGTGCGTCGGTCAAAGTGGCATAATTTAAATCATCAATATTATCTAGACGACTATGTAAGCTCATCTCTAAACTTAAATCTGTGTCAGGAGTATTCTGAATATCGTCAATCGATACGGGCTTGGTCATGGCAATTTACCTTAAAAAACGCTAGTATATCTCTCAAATTCTAACATCTTTTACTGGCTACGAGATTCTAAATAGCCCAAACGCGTTACCCTTTTAATAAAGACAATAAAGAGAGCATCATGACCACGCAAACTTACACCCTAGAAGAACAGCTTGCCCTGATCCAACGCGGTACGCAAGAAATCCTATCTGAAGAAGATTTGGTTAAGAAGTTAAAACTGAATCGTCCACTACGTATCAAAGCAGGCTTTGATCCTACCGCACCTGACCTGCATTTGGGTCATACCGTGCTGATTAATAAGCTGAAACATTTTCAAGATTTGGGTCATGAAATTTATTTTCTAATTGGTGATTATACTGCCAAGATTGGTGACCCTTCTGGCAAAAACAGCACACGCCCGCCATTGACCGATGAGCAAATCAAAATTAATGCGCAAACGTATGCGGAGCAAGTCTTTAAGATTTTGGATAAAGAAAAAACCAAGATTGTCTTCAACTCTGAATGGTTCAAGGATATGTCAGCGGGCGATATGATTCAGCTTTCTAGCCAGCTGACTGTCTCGCGTATGCTTGAGCGCGATGATTTCTCTAAACGCTATGCTGCGCAAACACCGATTGCCATCCATGAGTTTTTATATCCATTGGTGCAAGGCTATGATTCTATCGCATTAAAAGCGGATGTCGAGCTTGGCGGTACTGACCAAACCTTCAACATCCTAATGGGACGTACCCTGCAAGGTCGTTATGGTCAAGAGCCACAAGTGTGTATCACCGTGCCAATCTTAGAAGGGCTAGACGGCGTCAATAAAATGTCTAAATCCCTGAATAACTATGTCGGCATTTATGATGCACCGGGAACCATGTACCAAAAACTACTGTCGATGCCAGATACCTTAATCCGTCGCTACTTTGAGTTTTTAAGCTTTAAGCCGATGGAAGAAGTCGAAGCGTTGATGGCTGAGATGGAAAATGGTCGCAATCCACAAGAAATCAAACGTATTCTTGCTGAAGAACTAATCGAGCGTTTCCACGATGCCGATGCTGCTGCCATTGCGCACAAGTCAGCAGGTAACGTATTAGCTGATGGTGAACTGCCTGTTGATTTACCAGAAGTAACGCTAGATTTGGAAGGTGCTGAGGCGCTATTTATTACTCAAGTACTCAACCAAGCTGGATTGGCTAAAAATAGCTCATCGGCGAAAGACATGATCAAGCGTGGCGCAGTGAAAGTAGATGGCGAAGTCGTCGATGCGGGCTTTAGCCTAACTGCTGGTCAGACAGTCGTTATCCAAGCAGGCAAAAAGGCGTATGCGAAAGTGACGGTGAGTGAGTAGATGGATAGTATTGAATTATTCAAGAAAGTAAAAATTGGTTTTGAAGAGTTAACATATGATGATGAGGATAAACTAGATAGGTTAACTCGACAATTAAATATGCTTATCAAAAATATTCATGGCAGTAATTCTAACTATTTAGAAGAGTTGATGCGTATCAATTATTTTTCAATTTCGCTTTATGCCAACAGAGATGAAGATATCGCTTGTTGGAAATCAGGGAGAAGGAGTGCTATTAACTTAATAGATACCATAATCGAAGAGCTCTCATTATTTTCTAATAGTGGAAGTTCTCATTTACAAGGAAGTAAAAGTTTAGATTGTTCAAAAGTCTTCATAGTCCATGGACATGATGACGGTGCTAAAAATGAAGTAGCAAGATTCATTGAAAAGCTCGGTTTTGAAGCTAAGATTCTTCATGAACAAATTGATTCAGGTGCTACTATCATAGAGAAGTTAGAAAAACACACGGATGTAGGGTTTGCTATTGTGCTTTATACGGCTTGTGATGTTGGTGGCGTTAGATCTAAACCAGAAGATTTGAAACCACGGGCAAGACAAAACGTCGTTTTTGAGCACGGACTCTTAATTGGCAAGATTGGTCGAGCAAACGTTGTTGCACTTGTAAAAGGTGATTTAGAGATTCCAAATGATATATCTGGTGTAGTCTATAAGTCTATGGATATAAGTGGGGCTTGGAAATATAGCATTGCTAGAGAAATGAAAAGCTCTGGCTATGATGTTGATATGAATAAAGTTGAATAAGTTGAATAAGTTGAAGACAATATGAGCCAAACCATCCCCCAAGGTATTTACCGCCACTATAAAGGCAGCCTTTACCAAGTTTTGCATACCGCGCAGCATTCAGAAACTGAGGAAGCCTTAGTCGTTTATCGTTGCCTATATGGTGAGTATGGCGTATGGGTACGACCGTTAACCATGTTTACTGAAACTGTTGAAGTTGACGGTAAGCAAGTAACTAGATTTGAGCTGATCAAAGCGTTAGCTGATTAATGTTTCAAAAACTTTAAATCTCTTTTCCCAAATAAAAAGCGACCCATTAAGGTCGTTTTTTATTTGTGTCAAAAACTAACCTTGTAAAAATCCTTTTAATACTTTATAGAAACCCAATTGGCTCATCCATTGGTATCGCATGACCTGAGCGCGGCAAAACAACTTCGCGAGCATTGGGTAGCATTTGGGTAACTTGTTGCTGCCACTTAGCATCGTAAAGTTTGGAGCGACCACCGATGAGGTTGACCACTGGAATAGTGACCCGCTCTATCGCACCACGAAAGTCATAGGGTAGTGTCAAATAGGCTTGCAAGCAGCGCATTTTATGATGCCAAATACTGTGGTCATAAAGCGCAAGTTTGGGGTCGTTTTTATAAGTCATCACTTGTATAAACGCTTTCGAGCGCGTTCGATTAACAGATAATAGAGAGAACAGTCGTTCGACATCCGTTGCACGGCGTTTTAGAGCAAACGGTAGGTGGGTAAAGCTTTTTATTTCAGCATAAGGTAAAGTTTTCTCAATTATCTCATGAAAGATATCGAATACTTCTTGCTGGCGCGTGCCAAACAAGCCACTTTGCCAATCAGGCTGATTGTGGATAGCAGGACTTTGGTCAATATTCAAATAACGGCTGACTTTCGCGGCGCCATAACGTTCAAAATACGCCCACATCACTTGTGCGCCCATCGAAATAGCGGCAACTGGCAACGATTCTATATTGCGTGCCAAGCAAACTTGCTCAATCACAATACTGATATCATCGGCATACTGACGCACAAAATCAAACTGGGTGAGATCGATATTTTTTGCGGCGCCAAATCCTCTCAAATGCGGCAGATAAAAAGCATACTTGCCAAGCAAAGGTAAAATAAATGGTAAAAACTCACGTGCATCCATGCCATAAGCATGCAGTAATATTACAGGTTTGCCGCTGCCTATGACTGACACTGGTAGCAGCGTACCGTCAGTTAAAATGATATCAATCGTTTTCAACTGGTAGTTAGTAGGCAAGTTAATCAATTTTTTCTTCATAAGGCAATGTACCTTGTTTTCATTAAGCGATTGTACCAAGTCGATTTAGCCAAAATGTATCGTAGCAAAAGTCTTTATCTCATTCCTAAAAGACTGCTATATTAAAGTAGGTAATTAGCCATAGCATAGAAGCTGTTTAGGGTTAAAAGCAGTTAAGCGGTAAAAGTAGTGACTTGTCATAGACTTTGACCAATCGAATCAAACGTCAGCAAGTAAAATATAAGGATATCAGTCTATGGGCAAGCTGACGTTACCATTGCTTGATAACAGCCTATATCCACAATTTTGGCAGCAGCAAACATTTACCAATCCGCAGGCGCTATTACTAGCGATTCTTATGGCAGAGGAGGTGCCAGATGCTGATGCTTTCACAAAGCAGCTGTTAAAAAATGATACTTATCAAGACTGGATTAATAGCAGTGTATTTGGGCGTTACTTGCAGCGTAATTTTACGGCGTTCTCTCAGCAAACAGAAGACAGTTTCAATATTGATATGCCTTCGCTGTTTCGTCAGGAATTGATGCGTCACGCGCAGTATTTACCACTAGAGCAAATCTTATTTTTTGCAGGAGATTTGCCAAAAAGCGTGCGCCAGATAAAGACTTTAACCACAACTGTTAATCCCGCCACTGCCGTGATTAATGCGCAAAAGCTGAGTAGGAAAGTTAGGATGAATAATCCAATTACCATTATCAATCAGATAGTGGTGAAAGGTAAACACGTATTGGGATTTCCGATACGCCATCATAAACGTACTAGCGAGCGCTTGCGCAATGAGGTATTGATTTTAGACTTTCAGGAGTTGCGCTTGGTCAATGAAGAGAATGTTAGTAGCAAAAAAAGAAGCAATATAAAGGAATCTATATTGCTTCGCTCTTATGAATTACGTTAGTGAGCCAAACGTTCGGCTAAACCTTTAAGAATCTTGCTTAGCAATCGTCAGCCCGTTATAAGTTTGCGCAACTGGCATCACTTCTAAACGATTGACGTTAATATGAGCAGGCGATTCAATCAGCCATAATAAAATATCACCAATATCATCGCCGGTCATGGTTTTAAAGCCGTCGTAAACTTGAGCGGCTTTATCGTCATCGCCATGATAACGCACGTTTGAAAACTCAGTACCCGCGACATTACCCGGTTCAAGGTTGGTCACGCGCACTTGCGTACCGATGAGATCCGCGCGCAGATTTAGGCTAAACTGTTTGACAAAGGCTTTGGTCGCACCATAGACGTTACCGCCGAAGTAAGGCCAACTGCCCGCAATTGAACCAACGTTGATAATATAACCGCTATCGCGCGCTACCATTGCTGGCAAGACTGCATGGGTTAGCGCCATCAACCCTTTCACATTGGTATCAGTCATACGCATCCAGTCATCAAGACTGGCATTTTGCGCAGGTTCTGTACCGAGTGCCAGCCCGGCATTATTGACCAAGACATCGATTTGGTTAAAACCGTCAGGCAAATCAGCGATAATTTGCGGAATAGTAGCCGTGTTACTCACATCCATGACCACAGGTAAAAATGCTTCGCCTAAAGTGTCTGCTAAAACATTCAGCTTATCGAGGCGTCTGGCACAACCAATCACGCGATGACCATTGGCAACCAAACGCTCGGCCAGCGCTTTACCAAAACCTGCGCTTGCTCCTGTAATCAATACGTTCATCTTATATCCTTATCATTGATGTTTTGTACCTGTGTCATGGGTGTTACGATGACGGCTAGTCTTGATTTACTTGCTTTTTCTTACTTGTTGAATAATTGCTTACCAAAGATTTTATCGCCCGCATCGCCTAAACCTGGGATGATATAGCCATGTTCATCTAAATGGCTATCTAATGCGGCGGTATAAATGGTCACATCAGGATGCGCTTCATTGACCACACGTACGCCTTCAGGGGCCGCAACCAATACCAAGGCTTTAATGTTGGTACAGCCATTTTTCTTTAACATTTCGATGGTCGCGACCATTGAGCCGCCAGTGGCTAACATTGGGTCAATGATAAGGGCTGGACGTTTGTCCATATGGCTGACAAACTTTTCAAAGAACGGCACCGGTTGTAAGGTTTCTTCATCACGCTGTAAACCGACGACAGAAATTTTTGCGGTAGGAATCAAATCGAGCACGCCGTCAAGCATACCAATGCCAGCACGCAAAATCGGTACAATCGTTGCAGTCTTACCGATGATTTGTTCACCTGTGATTTCACCACACCAGCCTTGCATTGGGAAGGTTTCGATTTCAAAATCACGGCTTGCTTCATACGCCATCAAGCGTGCAAGCTCTTTGGTCAACGTGCGAAACTTATAAGTACTACAGTCTTTTTCGCGCATAAGGCTGAGTTTATGACGGACTAACGGGTGATCAATGACGGTGATTTTTAAGTCGCTCATAAGGTTTCTCTTGGTTTTTTGGTCCGATGCTTGCGCAGTTACTGCGGTTGCCATTAGTATAAAAGATACAAACACTTACTGCACTTCAACCCTATATTTAGCCCATCAATAGTAAGCTTACTGCTTTGATAATAAAGTAAGCCAAATATATTTATGGCAGGGTTGGTTTTATTTAAGCCGACTATGTTTGACTATAATAGCGCCCTAATAAATGAAGCAGTGTTTAGGCTTGCTATGATAGCAAAAAAACCGCTTTTCTGATGAAGAATCTTATGACTACACAACCATATCACACCCATAATAATACGCATCAAACCGATAATAGCTTGATATTATCTGAAGCCCAAGCAGCAGAGGTAGAAACGCATCCGTTTGCTCCCGTTTTACCACCTAATGCTACGGTAATGATGATGGGCACTTTTCCACCGACCGCTGATAAATGGGCAATGCCATTTCACTATCCAAACTTTTACAATGACATGTGGCGTATTTATGGCAGTGTATTTTTCGACGATGTGGATTACTTTCGGGTAGGTAAAGAAAAACGCTTCGATCCTGAGCGTATTCGCGCCTTTATGTTTGAGCGCGGTATCGCCTCCTGTCCGACCGTCAAGCAAGCGATTCGCGAGACTGGTAATGCTTCAGATAAAAACTTAACGGTTGTCACACCCGTTGACCTAGATAGTATATTGCCAAAAGTGCCAAAGGTTGAAACCTTGTTTACCACGGGCGGTAAGGCAACAGAAGTGCTGCTTGGTTTATTAGCCGAGCCGCCTGCCAAGTCTAAGTATCCTAAAACCAATCAAAGTATGGACTATCCTTACCAATGGCAGAGTGAAAGTAATCAAAAAGCCGATGTGAACAATCTTACCTTATATAGGTTGCCTTCTACCTCACGTGCCTATCCTTTGGCCTTAGATAAAAAAGTCGCTGCTTACAAAGACTTCTTCAAAAAGATAGGCAAGCTGTAATGTAAAGTTGCCATTTATAGAAAGAGGTAAGCAATTTTAAGGGAAAAAGCTATCCTTGCTCAAAACCCCATACACTGCCATCCAGTTAAAGCAAAAGTAGCGTCGCCATTCTGCCAATTTAGTCTAATATCCAAGATTATTCAATATTAAGCTAAAATAGCCCTTGACTAAAGATTCAAACCCTCTATAATACGCCCTCATCAAGACGAGCTGGAAGCTTATATGTAAGATACATATAAATAACCCAATTAACTTGAAGAAACAAAACATAAAAAAGCTTGACAATTCAAATCATTATGATAAGATAGTCGGCTCGCTAGATAGCTTGACCTGAAAGGGATTAAGGCTAAACAGCAAGAGAAATACCCTATATATCAGTTACTGGACGACAGTGATTGAGCACTATTTAAAAGCATAACTAAAGAACAACTTGTGTGGATTTTTGCTGATTCAGAATGCTAAAAAATAAAGTTGGTTTTAACTCCTTTTCGGAGTTCATTCTAACTATAAAAATTATCATTTAAGACAGCAGAAAAACTCAAAGTTAATTCATTACGAACATAATTTTTAGCGATTTTGCCAGATTAGATGAGCCAAGTTTAGAAGCTTCTTTAAAGAGCTTCATAGCAAGATTAAACTGAAGAGTTTGATCATGGCTCAGATTGAACGCTGGCGGCAGGCTTAACACATGCAAGTCGAGCGGTAACATTTCTAGCTTGCTAGAAGATGACGAGCGGCGGACGGGTGAGTAATACTTAGGAATCTACCTAGTAGTGGGGGATAGCACGGGGAAACTCGTATTAATACCGCATACGACCTACGGGAGAAAGGGGGCAGTTTACTGCTCTCGCTATTAGATGAGCCTAAGTCGGATTAGCTAGATGGTGGGGTAAAGGCCTACCATGGCGACGATCTGTAGCTGGTCTGAGAGGATGATCAGCCACACCGGGACTGAGACACGGCCCGGACTCCTACGGGAGGCAGCAGTGGGGAATATTGGACAATGGGGGAAACCCTGATCCAGCCATGCCGCGTGTGTGAAGAAGGCCTTTTGGTTGTAAAGCACTTTAAGCAGTGAAGAAGACTCCATGGTTAATACCCATGGACGATGACATTAGCTGCAGAATAAGCACCGGCTAACTCTGTGCCAGCAGCCGCGGTAATACAGAGGGTGCAAGCGTTAATCGGAATTACTGGGCGTAAAGGGAGCGTAGGTGGCTCTATAAGTCAGATGTGAAATCCCCGGGCTTAACCTGGGAACTGCATCTGAAACTGTAGAGCTAGAGTATGTGAGAGGAAGGTAGAATTCCAGGTGTAGCGGTGAAATGCGTAGAGATCTGGAGGAATACCGATGGCGAAGGCAGCCTTCTGGCATAATACTGACACTGAGGCTCGAAAGCGTGGGTAGCAAACAGGATTAGATACCCTGGTAGTCCACGCCGTAAACGATGTCTACTAGTCGTTGGGTCCCTTGAGGACTTAGTGACGCAGCTAACGCAATAAGTAGACCGCCTGGGGAGTACGGCCGCAAGGTTAAAACTCAAATGAATTGACGGGGGCCCGCACAAGCGGTGGAGCATGTGGTTTAATTCGATGCAACGCGAAGAACCTTACCTGGTCTTGACATATCTAGAATCCTGCAGAGATGCGGGAGTGCCTTCGGGAATTAGAATACAGGTGCTGCATGGCTGTCGTCAGCTCGTGTCGTGAGATGTTGGGTTAAGTCCCGCAACGAGCGCAACCCTTGTCCTTAGTTACCAGCGGGTTAAGCCGGGAACTCTAAGGATACTGCCAGTGACAAACTGGAGGAAGGCGGGGACGACGTCAAGTCATCATGGCCCTTACGACCAGGGCTACACACGTGCTACAATGGTAGGTACAGAGGGCAGCTACACAGCGATGTGATGCGAATCTCAAAAAGCCTATCGTAGTCCAGATTGGAGTCTGCAACTCGACTCCATGAAGTAGGAATCGCTAGTAATCGCGGATCAGAATGCCGCGGTGAATACGTTCCCGGGCCTTGTACACACCGCCCGTCACACCATGGGAGTTGATTGCACCAGAAGTGGATAGCTTAACCTTCGGGGAGCGTTCACCACGGTGTGGTTGATGACTGGGGTGAAGTCGTAACAAGGTAGCCGTAGGGGAACCTGCGGCTGGATCACCTCCTTATAGATGGCATTCGGTCAGCAAGAATTCACAACAAGTTGTTCTTTAGTTTAAGCTTACGTTTTAACAAGCGTAATTGGGTCTGTAGCTCAGCTGGTTAGAGCACCGTGTTGATAACGCGGGGGTCAGTGGTTCAAGTCCACTTAGACCCACCATTTTATAATGGGGCCATAGCTCAGTTGGTAGAGCGCCTGCCTTGCACGCAGGAGGTCAACGGTTCGACTCCGTTTGGCTCCACCACTATAGACGAATAAGCTTTAAGTGCTAATAGTATAAATAGAAACAAGTGATTTATCTTTGAATAAAGACACGATTACTTCTTTCTGTTTTATACAGAATCTGTGACTCGACGAGAGCATAGAGACTATTTAAAAACATAGATATGAGTCTGGGTTAGGAGGGGCGTGTTCACGCGCACTTCCTAACCTTAATCACTCACCTCTTAACGACATCAGTTGTTATCCCAGGGGTGAGTGATTAAAAAAGTAAAGAGAACTGAATCAAGCGTAAAACATAGGTGATATCGTTATCATAATTAGATCTTATGACACTTTGAAGTCAACACTTATTTAAAGTCGAGACTACTTGGGGTTGTATGGTCAAGTAATGAAGCGCACATGGTGGATGCCTTGGCAGTCAGAGGCGATGAAAGACGTGACAGCCTGCGATAAGCTTCGGGGAGGCGGCAATATCCTGTGATCCGGAGATTTCTGAATGGGGGAAACCCACCTACCATAAGGTAGGTATCTTGTACTTGTACAAGAAGCGAACGAGGGGAAGTGAAACATCTCAGTACCCTTAGGAATAGACATCAAATGAGATTCCCTAGTAGCGGCGAGCGAACGGGGAGAAGCCGATTAATGCTAATGTAGAAGAACAGCGTGGGAAAGCTGACCGTAGTAGGTGATAGTCCTGTATTCGAAACATTAGCGTTAACATATTAAGTAGAGCGGGGCACGAGAAATCCTGTTTGAAGATGGGGGGACCATCCTCCAAGGCTAAATACTCCTGACTGACCGATAGTGAACCAGTACCGTGAGGGAAAGGCGAAAAGAACCCCTGTGAGGGGAGTGAAATAGAACCTGAAACCGTGTGCGTACAAGCAGTGGGAGCCTTAATTTATTAGGGTGACCGCGTACCTTTTGTATAATGGGTCAGCGACTTATATTCTGTAGCAAGGTTAACCGTTTAGGGAGCCGTAGGGAAACCGAGTCTTAATAGGGCGTTTAGTTGCAGGGTATAGACCCGAAACCGAGTGATTCATCCATGAGCAGGTTGAAAGTGCCGTAACAGGCACCGGAGGACCGAACCCACTGTCGTTGAAAAGCCAGGGGATGACTTGTGGATAGGGGTGAAAGGCTAATCAAACTCGGTGATAGCTGGTTCTCCCCGAAAGCTATTTAGGTAGCGCCTCGGACGAACACCATTGGGGGTAGAGCACTGTTTCGGCTAGGGGGTCATACCGACTTACCAAACCGATGCAAACTCCGAATACCGATGAGTGATATCCGGGAGACACACAGTGGGTGCTAACGTCCATTGTGGAGAGGGAAACAACCCAGACCGCCAGCTAAGGCCCCAAATTCCTAGTTAAGTGGGAAACGAGGTGGGAAGGCATAGACAGCTAGGAGGTTGGCTTAGAAGCAGCCATCCTTTAAAGAAAGCGTAATAGCTCACTAGTCGAGTCGGCCCGCGCGGAAGATGTAACGGGGCTCAAACTAGGAGCCGAAGCTGCGGATTTGAATTTGTTTTCAAGTGGTAGGGGAGCGTTGTGTAAGCCTGTGAAGGTGTGTCGTAAGGCATGCTGGAGGTATCACAAGAGCGAATGCTGACGTGAGTAACGATAATGCGAGTGAAAAGCTCGCACGCCGGAAGATCAAGGGTTCCAGTCCAACGTTAATCGGGGCTGGGTGAGTCGACCCCTAAGGCGAGGCCGAAAGGCGTAGTCGATGGGAAATCGGTTAATATTCCGATACTTGTTTATAATGCGATGGAGGGACGGAGAAGGTTATGTCAGCCTGGCGTTGGTTGTCCAGGTGAAAGGATGTAGGCTTGTGGCTTAGGTAAATCCGGGCTACAACATGGCTGAGATCTGATAGCAAGCTGTACTTGTACAGTGAAGTGGCAAATACCATGCTTCCAGGAAAAGCTTCTAAGCAATAGTTATAAACGAATCGTACCCTAAACCGACACAGGTGATCAGGTAGAGAATACCAAGGCGCTTGAGAGAACTCTGCTGAAGGAACTAGGCAAAATGGTACCGTAACTTCGGGAGAAGGTACGCTGCTGATGGTGATAGGACACGCTCCTTGAGCTGTTGGCAGTCGCAGATACCAGGCTGCTGCAACTGTTTATTAAAAACACAGCACTCTGCAAACACGAAAGTGGACGTATAGGGTGTGATGTCTGCCCGGTGCTGGAAGGTTAATTGATGGGGTTAGCGTAAGCGAAGCTCTTGATCGAAGCCCCAGTAAACGGCGGCCGTAACTATAACGGTCCTAAGGTAGCGAAATTCCTTGTCGGGTAAGTTCCGACCTGCACGAATGACATAATGATGGCAGCGCTGTCTCCAGCAGAGACTCAGTGAAATCGAAATCGCAGTGAAGATGCTGTGTACCCGCGGCTAGACGGAAAGACCCCGTGAACCTTTACTACAGCTTTACATTGAACTTTGACCTGACTTGTGCAGGATAGGTGGGAGGCTTTGAAGCCGAGACGCTAGTCTCGGTGGAGCCAATCTTGAAATACCACCCTGGTCATGTTGGGGTTCTAACTCAGGTATAACAATACCGAGGACAATGTATGGTGGGTAGTTTGACTGGGGCGGTCTCCTCCTAAAGAGTAACGGAGGAGTACGAAGGTGCGCTCAGACCGGTCGGAAATCGGTCGTAGAGTATAAAGGCAAAAGCGCGCTTAACTGCGAGACCCACAAGTCGAGCAGGTACGAAAGTAGGTCTTAGTGATCCGGTGGTTCTGTATGGAAGGGCCATCGCTCAACGGATAAAAGGTACTCTGGGGATAACAGGCTGATACCGCCCAAGAGTTCATATCGACGGCGGTGTTTGGCACCTCGATGTCGGCTCATCTCATCCTAGGGCTGAAGCAGGTCCTAAGGGTATGGCTGTTCGCCATTTAAAGAGGTACGCGAGCTGGGTTTAGAACGTCGTGAGACAGTTCGGTCCCTATCTACCGTGGGCGTTGGAAATTTGAGAGGATCTGCTCCTAGTACGAGAGGACCAGAGTGGACGAACCTCTGGTGTTCGGGTTGTCACGCCAGTGGCATTGCCCGGTAGCTACGTTCGGATGGGATAACCGCTGAAAGCATCTAAGCGGGAAGCCCACCTCAAGATTAGATTTCCCTAAAGAGCCGTTGAAGACTACGACGTTGATAGGCAGGGTGTGGAAGTGCAGCGATGCATGTAGCTAACCTGTACTAATTGCTCGTTTGGCTTGACCATACAACACCCAAGTGGTTTGTATGAAAGCTCTAATTAATCTATCTTGTATAAGCGAAAGCTTATAGAATAAAAGAAAGAATATTTCGATATCACCTTTAACCTTGATTCAGTTAGGTTGCAAGTTGATCGACCATAAACTAAACACTTATAGTCAAACAATAAAAATAACAGACTCATATCTAACCCCCTTTGCTGACGACAATAGCATGATGGCACCACCTGATCCCTTCCCGAACTCAGAAGTGAAACATCATTGCGCCAATGGTAGTGTGGGTTCGCCCATGTGAGAGTAGGTCATCGTCAGCTCTCTATTCAAAGTAAAACCCCCTTCTGCATAAGCAGAAGGGGGTTTTCTTTTTCGTGGGTTTGAGATTAAGTTATGCTTAATCTCACTTACTTTTAGAATTAACACTCTATAAGTGTATTTTCTATTTGAATTGAAGATTTTTTTGTTTAATTGCTATGCAATTTTATGAATATATTTTTAGTCCTACCATCAAAATGATTTGACTTATCTCATTATAGCTGCTAATTTTAAAATAGATTTTTATTACAGGTATGTAAAAGATATATTTAAAACTTGTAAATTATTACATCTGGTATAGATTGGATTATTTACCAGTGATGTATTACTCCTATTTTCACGATTATCAAAAGGAATTGATAATGAAGCTAGCTCCTCTTTTTTCAATTGGTGTCTTAGCGGCTGTTAGTCTTTTAGGCTGCTCTAACCAATCTGCTAACACGTCTGATGGCTCATCAGCAAACTCTCAAGAAACAACCGTTTTACGCTTCTCTCACTTTTGGCCAGCAACCTCTTCTATTAGCACAGAGGTTTTTGAACCTTGGGTCAAGCAAATAGAGACAGATTCTAATGGTCGCTTAAAAGTAGAGTTGTATCCTTCCGCGGGTCTTGCCAAAGCAGATGTTACGTACGAATCTGCTGCTAAAGGTACGATAGATATCGGCTCACAAGCACATGGTTATACCAGTGGTCGTTTTCCTTTAACTCAAATCACTGAACTTCCTGGTTTATCAAACTCAGCGACTCAAATGGGTTGTATGCTTCAGACTCTTTATGAGGATGGCACGCTTGCTAGTGAGTATGAAGACTCACATCTACTATTCATGTATGGCGCTGGGCCTGGCTCACTGCATACTACGGATAAGTTGATTCGGACTCCTGAAGACATGAAAGGTATGCGCATCCGACGCCCTTCTGCAGTCGCAGGTGATATTATCGAAAGCGCTGGGGCATCACCAGTAGGATTGCCTGCTAATGATATGTATACCTCGCTACAGCGCGGCGTCGTCGATGGGTTGAGTTTTCCATGGGAAGCCGTAACAGCGTTCAAAATTGACGAAATCACCAAATATCATACCAACATTCCTTTTTATAGTTCGGCGCTGATGGTTACTATGAATAAGGATAAATATAACAACTTACCTGATGATTTAAAGCAAGTGTTGGATAAAAACTCAGGAATGGCATTGGCTAATAAAGTTGGTGAAGTGTTTGATAAGCATGATCAAATGGCCATTCAAGCTGCTAAAGCTAAAGGCGATGAGATCGTTGAAATTCCTGATCCATTGAATGATCCTGATTGGAAAGGACCACTTGAAAAGGGTACTAAAAAATATCTAAGTGATGTCAATGCTTTGGGTTTAGATGCTGATAGTGTCTATGAGAAAGCAAAAGCTGCCAGTGCTGCTTGTAAAGTGGTATAACCCATTGGAGGTGTCACATGGCATTTTTAGTAAAAATAAGTATTCTAATCTCTAGATTATGCCAGTTTATCGGTGGTATCAGTCTTATTATTATTGTTCTCACAACGATGTTCGATGTGACTGCTCGTTATATTTTTAAGCTGACTGGTGGCGAGTTTGGCTTTACCGTTAAAGGCAGTGTAGAGATCGTCTCTTACTTCATGCTCTTTGCTTTACTTGCTGCCTTTGGCGCTTTCGTCGAACGCTCACAAATCATCGTTGATGTCTTTACCCAAAAAATGCCGCAAGCCATTAAAGGTTATATGATGGGCGTCTTTATGATGGGCTTTTTTATCATCGGTATCGTTTTTGCTTGGGGGCTTTATGAGAGTGCTGTTGATGCCACAGAATACGGTAAAGTCACTCAAGACCTTCGATTATCAATGATGCCCATCTATGCATTTAGTGCATTTTTAAGTCTCTTACTCGCCATTCGCTCATTAATCGAATCCATCAATATCTTTAAAACGGGCGAGTTCTTTGACGCCGAGGAGACAGGCGCATGAGTCCAGAAATTATTGGAGCTATCGGCTTAATCGTCATGATCCTGCTTGTTGTCCTGCGAGTTCCAGTGGCGCTTGCCATGTTAGGTGTTGGATTGGTTGGTTTTGGCGCAGTGACGGCGCCCAGTGGTGCACTGCAAATGCTCAAAGATATTCCGGTAGATGTGCTAGCCAAATATGACTTTAGTGCGATTCCCTTATTTATTTTAATGGGAGTGTTTGCCACTCATTCAGGGATGGCAGGGAAATTATTTGAAGCTACCCGAACTATTTTTGGTGGAGTGAGGGGCAGTTTGGGTATCGCTGGCATAGGATCGTCTGGTATTTTTGCTTCTATCTCAGGCTCATCCCTAGCCACAGCGTCCACTATGACCAAGGTTGCGCTGCCACAAATGGAGAAATATGGTTATCAACCAGGTTTTGCCTGTGGTATTTTAGCAGCGGGTGGCACGTTAGGTATTATGATTCCGCCTAGCATTGCGCTACTAGTTTATGCCATCTTAACCCAGCAGTCAGTCGGTGACATGTTCATCGCTGGTTTCTTGCCTGGGATTTTGGGCATGGTGATGTATTCAATCACTGTTATGATTATGGTACGCTGGAAGCCGCATTTAGCGCGTCGCGGTGAGCCTACTTCTTGGAAAGCCAAGCTGCTGTCATTGACGGGACTCATACCATTTAGCTTTATTTTTATTGTGATTATCGCTGGTATTTTCTTTGGGTTATTTACTCCGACAGAAGGAGCAGCAGTCGGTGCGTTTGTTTCTTGGGCTTATGCTTTTGCCAAAGGCATGCGTATAAAAGGTCTAAAGCAATCTTTGATTGAAACGCTTGCATTATCAGCGGTGGTGTTCTTTATGCTGCTGGGTGCAGAAGCCTTGGGTTACTTTATCTCCGTTTCACGCTTGTCTTATACGCTAGCGACTTGGATTGGTACATTAGCAGTTAGCCCGATGATTGTACTGATCTGTATCTTAATCATGTACTTCCTCTTAGGGTTGTTCATGGATGCTTTGGCGATGCTGGTCATTACCATTCCAGTGGTATATCCAATCATTGTGGCGTTAGGGTTTGATCCCGTATGGTTTGGTATCATCGCTGTATTGACAGTAGAGCTTGGACTGATTACGCCGCCGATGGGGATGAATATCTTTGTCATTAAGGCAATGGCACCGCATATTAAGCTGTCTGATATGTTCCGCGGGGTCGCACCGTTTATTGTCTCTGATCTGATTCGACTGGTTATTTTGGTCGCCTTTCCAGCGATATCTTTAGTGCTGCTAACGTAAGCGCTATTGATAAAAGTAAGCTTAGAAAATCATAGCTTCGTCGTTCATTTGTATTGTTCATTAATAGAGCCATATTGTTTTCATAACAATATGGCTTTTTTATGATAAAAGAAAAAGTCGACATAACAATTCTATGGTTAAATTATTCCACATAAAGGCATATAAAGTCACATTATGAGACATTTTTTGAGCGGTCATTTGGATTACTTAGAAGGTGGTTTTTATACTAAATGACATTATACGTGGATAACTTTTCTTATCATTCTAAGGGCTTGTGAATGTAGTAAACTGGTTGGCATTTCCGAATAGATAACTTTATAAATAGAGAAAATCATGGCAGTCGATTTTAGTAATACGCTCATCGTCGCGATTTCTGCAACGGCACTTTTTGATTTAACCGAATCAGAAAATTATTTGCTAGAGCTGCTAGAGCAGAGACCTGTAAGCGCCATAAAAGAGTTTCGAGATTATATGACCAAGCGTGAGAACGATGCTCTCAGCATTGGTGCTGGTTATCCATTAATTAAAGCTCTATTAAATCTGAATAATTATTGCAATGATGGCATGCAAGATTTAGAGGTTGAGACACCTTTGGTGGAAGTGGTCATTGTTTCAAAGAGTAGTCCAGATACGGGCATTCAAGTCCTCAATGCCATTCTTGAGCATGAGCTGACTATCTCACGCTCGGCATTTATTTCAGGCAGTCCTGTTGCTCCTTATATTAAAGACTTCAACGTCGATCTATTTTTGACGACCAATCGCGAAGATGCCCAGCAAGTGGCTGATGCCAATATCTGCGCTTGTGCGATACTCGATGCAACCCCCATCAATACCTATGAGTTAGATACTGATCAGCTACGTATTGCTTTTGATGGTGATGCGGTGCTGTTTGATGATTCAGGTGAACTGCTGTACAAGCAAAAAGGACTGCGTGCTTTTCACGATCGCGAAATACAGATGCGTGATTTACCCATTGAAAAAGGCCCTTATGCTGAATTGTTGATTAAACTATCAAATTTACAGGAACGTCTACCCGCTGGTCTCAAGTATTCTCCAATAAAGATTGCATTGGTGACAGCTCGCAACGCACCCGCTGATCTGCGTGCGATTAAGACATTGCGAGAGTGGGGCGTCAATGTTGATATGGCGTTTTTCTTAGGAGGTTTAGAAAAAACAGCTGTACTTAGAACATTTGCACCTCATATCTTTTTTGATGATTCTATCAAACATATCGATGCCGCTCGTCGTTTTGTGCCCACCGCTTTGGTGCCTTATCACTCGACGTCGTTATTACATAGTGACAGTTATTTGATGACTGACAAAGAGGCTGCATTGTTAGATTTTACACCTGTAACACGCTCCACTACTACGCTGAGTCATTAAAATATCGCTAAAAACATAGATTAAAAGAATAGGGCATTATATGAATTGGCAGCAGCTGCTTAGCTTGATTATGATACGAATAAAGCAGGTTATAGGCTTATATGCTTTTGTATTAATACCGATGTGGGGCATGTTTTTTTTAAATGAAGTGGCATTATTTGGTATGTGGAATATCTTTGGGATTGTACCTCGTGCCTTGGATGTGGGCAGCATGATTGGAGTGTTTGCGTCATGGACGATGCATGGCAATTTTTCACATTTGCTTGGTAACACTTTGACGTTGTTACAGATTTTATTTTTGTTTGGATTGTTTGAGAAGAATGCTTATCGAACAGTGATTAAGCTCATTATCGCATCTGGATTGGTCACTTGGATCATTGGCTCGCCATTGTCAATTCATGTTGGCGCATCAGGATTATGCTTCGCGATGCTCGGCTATATGATAGGCGGTGCTGTATTTGCGCGGCGTTGGGGTTATTTGATTGCCTGTATTGTCATGGGTACTGGCTATTGGTTGACCATCAAGCAAGGATTGATGCCGCAACAAGGTATCTCGTTTGCGGCGCACTTCGGTGGTCTATGCGCTGGATTGCTGTTAGGCGCTAATTCTAAGCATACTTATACCGCAACTTCAGCGCAATTGAATACATGAATATAATATAAGCCGTCTTAAATCCCTTAGTAATCAAATATTTTAGCAGGGTTGTATTTGCATATTTATGAGGAGGTTAGCTTTTACCAGTACAAATACTAATGAACAACGGGTCATCTGTTGCCAACTCTCGCCATGCTGTTGTTTGCCTCACATGTTCATCAATCGTTAGCTTACTGTCTTTTTCGGGGATGACATAATCGGCACGCGCAGGAATACGACAGTTTATAACTTGTGGTACTTTCTGCACACTTCTGCGTCTTTCAAACAGATATAAATTAACCAAATATACATCTGGATTGTCTACCTGCACGCTAGCGTTGGCGGTATCGGCAGCGATAAAACGTAATATTTGCGGTTTGACATAAGACCATGGGCGAAACCACTCGGTGCTTTTTGCTACTTTGACGACTTGCACGCCTGCTGGTAACTTGCTCACTTGCTGACCATACCAGTTATATTCTTGGTGTATTTGAAAGGCAAACATACCAATCGCAGCAAACAAAGGAATAAGCCACTTTGGTGCGCGTTTGCCAGCCAGTTTACTGAGGTGAGTTATAATGAGTGCCAGACCAGCCATGCCAAATGCGGCAGCAATGGTAGCGATAAACTCAAAAAGCATAAAATCTTCCTTAATGCGTTAAGCACTTTTAGTTGAGCGCTTTTAACTAGGGCGTGTCCTCATTTTAAAAATGGTCATAAAAATGAGATAAATTGCCGTCAAACAAGGAAAGTAGCGAAAATAATATCGAGATATTGATAAGCTATTTAACGATGGTTGGCAAAATTTAGCCATTTTTAGCCCATTTAGAGGGTAATCGATTTAATTGAGAACAGGCCCTAAGCATAGTTAATAAAGTATATTCAATAAAGCAAAAATCTAACATTTTTTATAATAAATAAAAGATAAAAAAATCACTCACAAGCAGCTACTGCCTGTGAGTGATATATAGTAACTGAAGATATATTCTCATTTATACACTTAGTGGTCGACTGCACCGCCTGCGCCACGTGGAGAGCGGACACTTTCAACCAACTCTTGAATGTGTAATGGTGGCGGAGCAGTAGCATAAGAGACAGCAAACGCTACGATAAAGTTAAGCAATGCCCCAATCGCACCAAATGATAGTGGTGAGATACCAAATAACCAATACTCTGCCGTATCAGGGAAGTTCGCTGTACCGCTAATGAAGAACCAACCTTTAAAGACAAAGATATAAACAAGGATGCTAATCAGACCTGTTAGCATACCAGCGATGGCACCAACATTATTGATCCGTTTAGAGAAAATACCCATCATCAGTGCAGGGAAGAGCGATGCACCAGCGATACCGAATGCTAATGCGACTACCTGTGCGGCAAACCCTGGTGGATTTATTCCTAACCAAGTAGCAACTACAATCGCAACACCCATCGTAATACGCGCAACTCTCAATTCGCCTTTATCAGTAATGTTTGGATTAAGGTTTCGTTTAATCAAGTCATGACTGATCGCTGACGAAATAGCGAGTAGTAGGCCTGCTGCTGTTGAGAGCGCTGCTGCCAAACCACCTGCGGCGATAAGACCAATAACCCATGGTGGAAGATTCGCAATTTCTGGGTTAGCCAATACTAAGATATCGGCATTGACATCCAGCTCATTACCTTTCCAGCCTGCTGCGGTAAAGCGTCCATCAAGTTCTAGATCCTGTGCGACACGTGCAGTCTCTACGGCTGCAGTGGCAGCGGCTACATCGCCACCATCCGCTTGTGCAGCACTCAAGGCAAGCTCAGCGGCACCAAGTCCACTGTCGTTGTACATTTGGATACGACCATCATTATTAAGATCATTATACTTAATAAGACCGGTATCTTCCCATGTCTTCATCCAGTCTGGACGTTGATCATAGTTTATAGGTGCTTCTGCTACCCCTTGTGGATAAATCGTATCAATCAGGTTTAAACGTGCCATTGCACCTACGGCAGGAGCAGTGAAGTATAATAGCGAGATAAATACCAATGTCCAACCAGCTGTCCAACGCGCATCAGCGACTTTAGGTACGGTGAAGAAGCGAATGATAACGTGTGGTAGACCTGCTGTACCGATCATGAGTGATAAGGTAAATAGCACCATGTTTAGTTTGTTAGGGACATCAGCAGTATAAGCCGTGAAACCCAAATCAGTAACCACCTGATCTAGCTTGGTTAAGATAGGAACGCCTGCTTCCACATGGTTTGAAAACAAGCCCAAACCTGGAATTGGATTGCCTGTTAACTCAAGTGAGATGAAAACAGCAGGAATGGTATATGCAATCATTAGAACTACATACTGCGCTACCTGCGTATAAGTAATCCCTTTCATACCACCAAGTACAGCATAGAAGAAGACAACAACCGCAGCAATCAGGAGACCAGTCGTGTTTTCAACTTCCAAGAAGCGTGAGAAAGCGACACCGGCACCTGTCATCTGACCGATAACGTATGTGGTTGAGGCGATAATCAAACAAATTACGGCAATCATTGCTGCCGTTTTTGAATAAAAACGGTCGCCGATGAAGTCAGGTACCGTAAACTTACCAAATTTACGTAAATAAGGCGCTAGGAGCATTGCCAGTAGTACATAACCACCTGTCCAACCCATCAAATAAGTTGATGCGCCATAACCGCCAGCGGCAAGAATACCTGCCATCGAAATAAATGACGCAGCACTCATCCAGTCAGCAGCCGTTGCCATACCGTTGACGACAGGATGAACACCGCCGCCTGCTACGTAGAATTCACTCGTTGTGCCAGCACGTGCCCAAATTGCAATACCGAAGTATAGAGCGAAAGATAGACCTACAAAAATAATATTAATCGTAAATTGACTCATGGGGCTATTCCTCGTCTACGCCGTATTGTTTATCTAACTTATTCATACGCCAAGCGTAGAAGAAAATTAAAACGATAAATACCCCAATGGATCCTTGCTGAGCAAACCAAAAGCCCAAGTCGGTACCACCGATTTTAATACCTGCTAAGAGAGGACGTAACAAAATCCCAAACCCGTATGAGCATAGCGCCCAAATAAATAGGCTACCTAAAATGAGACGGACATTGGCACGCCAATAACCGGATGGATCGTTGTGGTTTTCCATAGGACAACTCCTTTTGCCTAACATAAAAACAAGATTACTGATTTGAGCCTGACAAGTTATTTTGCTTTAGCATGTATCACATGATGGAAGACAGTTCGATACGTTGTCTATAAACGAATCCTAAAATCAGTTTATAGGCTGATAAAGCAGAATGACCAACCAGTAGTAAGTAACCCAATATTATCGAAAAAAAAGCAGATTTCTATTAATCAAAGCACTATGAAAAATACTTTTCTGTGGTTCGATTTTGCTAAAAATTTATATTGTAAAATATGGCTGTGGGTCGACTATAACCTAAACATCTAACAAGACTTATGGGCTATAGAATGACTGGATTTATAGTATATAGAGATGAGGATTTATGGAGGAGGGTCGTTATTGATTGACAGTCCTCTGTCTTATTATGCTCATCATCCCTGATGATATTGTCTTAATATTTCAACTTATTATTCATGCCAATAAGTATTGCAAGAAATATTTATGAACTTATTGGGAATATATACAATATTGACTTAATTAACAATAAATAAATTTTATTTACTTTATGTAACTAAATGTTTGCTTTATGGAAACCATGGTCAACTTATGTTAGAGAGAGTAGCTAAAAAACGGCCGCTACTCAGGGGCTGTGATAAAACCTTATTTATATTAAGGATTTAGTTTTATAGAGGTATTAGAGCATTATTAGCAATAAAAGTCATTCATTCTATAAATATAGCCAATATTTTACTCAATAAATATTATGGCAGTGACTATTTTTTTTGGAATGGTGTTTATATGAATACGTTTTAAAATCTAATTGTTGTACCTAGTCTCAAAAGTTTTCTTCAATATTTCATATAAAAAATATTTTTTTGATCTTTATCTAAATAACTTACAAAAGTTCGTAATTATTCTATTTTATAATAGAGGTTTGAAATAGTTAAATAATCTTTAGTCAGTTAAAATGTAGCGACAGGATGTTAGTGATTTACTTTGCCAGTATATTGATCAGATATTTACTGTTTCATGAGTAGGCAGAGGGATTAGTAAGCATTTTTAAATATCATTAATCACATCAATCCATAAAATATACTAGCAGTATAAAATGTAAGTGAGAGGATAGCAGTATGGGTGAAGGGATAGCAGGTTGGTTTAATAGCATCGTCAATTATGGTGTCAGTATTATTTGGGGCAACAATGATTGGCTAATTGCAAGTAACCCTTGGTATGGATTACTGATGTTCGTACTGATTGGTGCGGGTCTTTATTTTACCATTGCCACACGTTTTATTCAGTTTCGCCACTTTGGGCATATGTGGCAGCTATTGCGTGTGTCCAATCAAGGGCGTAAAGATGGTGGCATCAGCTCATTTGAGGCGCTGATGACCTCATTGGCGGCGCGGGTCGGTACGGGTAACTTGGCAGGGGTCGCAATCGCAATTTACCTTGGCGGTCCGGGTGCAGTGTTTTGGATGTGGATGACTGCGATCGTCGGTATGTCGACCAGCTTTATCGAATCAACATTAGCACAAGCCTATAAAGTGCCGCACAATGACAATGTTTACCGCGGTGGACCGGCTTATTATATCGAAAAAGGTCTTGGTCAGCGCTGGCTAGCGATATTTTTCTCATTATGCTTATTAGTAGCGTTCGGCTTAGCCTTTAATGGCGTGCAGTCAAATACCATCGCACAAGCGACCAACGAAGCATTTGGGGTTCCAACATGGATGACAGGCTTGGTATTGGTTGTATTAGTTGCGCCAGTGGTATTCGGTGGTTTGCGCTCGGTTGCTCGTATCGCGGGTAAAATCGTACCCGTTATGGCGATTCTCTATATCCTATTAGCCTTGTTCATTATCGTGACGAATTTTAGTCAATTCCCAGCGGCGATTGTGTTAATTGTTAAATCAGCATTTGGTTTTGAGCAAGCAGCAGGCGGGGTGATTGGTTATGGTATTGCTCAGGCAATGATTAACGGTATCAAGCGTGGTCTGTTTTCAAATGAGGCGGGTATGGGTTCAGCGCCTAATGCGGCGGCAACGGCGAAGAGTCATCCCGATCATCCAGCGGTGCAAGGATTTATGCAAATGCTGGGTGTGTTTATGGATACCCTTGTCATTTGTACGGCAACGGCGTCAATTATTATTTTGTCCGGTGTGGTCGATCCTAGTGTTGAGCAAGAAGGTATTCAGCTGACTCAGTTGGCACTGTCGCAATATGTGGGTGATATGGGTGTTATCTTCGTTGCGATTGCTATTTTCTTCTTCTCTTTCACCTCTATCATTGCCAATTATAGCTATGGTGAGTCAAATCTTGAATTCATCTCTGGTGCCAAAAATGCTAAAGTCATGATCATGATATTCCGCTTTATGGTACTTGGCATGGTATTTGTGGGTGCTATTGCCAGTCTTCCTGCCATATGGAACTTCGCTGACTTATCAATGGGTCTAATGGCACTCGTTAACTTAGTGGCTATTTTAATCTTGTCACCCGTAGCACTGCGCATATTGCGTGATTACGAGCGTCAGATTAAAGAAGGTAAAACTGGCGATCAAATCAAGTTTAATCCTGATGACTTTGTGAAGCTGAAAAACGAAGCCAATCGTGATGCATGGACAGATTAATCTCACCTGATTAAAGATACACTTGTCTCATGTTTCGAAGTTAAAAAAACCGCCCTTATGAATTCATAAGGGCGGTTTTTAGTATCAGCGATTAATCCTAATATTGTTTATATTTACATATTAGGATAGTTAGGGCCACCGCCACCTTCTGGCGTTACCCGAGTGATATTCTGTGAAGGATCTTTGATATCACAAGTTTTACAATGCACACAGTTTTGCGCATTGATCACAAACTTAGCTCCTTCGGCATCTTTTACCACTTCATACACACCAGCTGGGCAGTATAAACGAGCAGGCTCAGCATATAGCGGTAAGTTAATTGAAACAGGTACCGTTGGATCAGTCAGTTTCAAATGTACCGGCTGGTCTTCTGCATGGTTGGTATTAGAGATAAATACCGATGACAGCTTGTCAAATACCAGTTTACCATCAGGCTTGAGGTAGGTTGGCTGAAAAGCATGATTGGCACGCTCTAACTGATCATAATCTGGCAGGCTGTCATGTAAGGTAAGCGGCATTTTACCTTTTAATAAGTTGTGCTCGATAAAGGTAAAAGCACCGCCCATAAACAGACCCATGCGATGTATTGCAGGCGAGAAGTTGCGTGACTCATAGTTGTCTTGATACAACCACGACTCTTTATACATGGTGGTATAAGCAACGACTTCATCATGCTGACGATCAGCTTGTAGTGCCTCAAAGATAGCTTCGGCGGCTAGCATGCCTGACTTCATCGATGTGTGTGTGCCTTTGATTTTAGCAGGGTTCAAGAATCCAGCATCATCACCAACCAAGACACCACCTGGGAAAGTGAATTTCGGTAGAGAGTTTAAGCCACCCTTGGTCAAAGCACGTGCGCCATAAGAGATACGCTTGCCGCCTTCCAATACGTTTTTGATGACGGGATGGGTCTTTAGGCGCTGCATCTCATCGAATGGCGACATATATGGGTTGTGGTAAGATAAGTCAGCGACAAGACCAAAGCTTACTTGGTTGTTTTCATCGAAGTATAACCACCAGCCACCAGTAGAGCCTGTTTCGGTCAATGGCCAGCCAAGACCGTGCATGACCACGCCTTGCTCGTGTTTCTCAGGGGCTACGTCCCACAGCTCTTTTAGACCGATACCATAATGCTGAGGATCTGAGTCTTTATCAAGATCAAAACGGCTGATTAAGCGCTTACCTAAATGACCACGGCTGCCTTCGGCAAAAATAGTGTATTTAGCAAGTAGCTCATAACCTGGCTCAAAGCTAGGCTTGGCTTCGCCATTGGCAGCCACACCCATATCGCCCGTCAAGACACCGCGTACAGAACCGTCATCATTATATAAAATATCATCTGCAGGGAAGCCTGGGAACATCATGACTTCAAGCTCTTCAGCTTGTACCGCCAACCAGCGCACCACATTGCCCAATGAGACAATATAGTTGCCATTGTTGTGCATCGGTCCTGGAATCAACGAGTCAGGTACTTTAGTAGAGCGCGTGGCTGAGTTTAGATAATAAAAGCGATCTTCGGTCGCTGGCACATTAAGCGGCGCGCCTTTTTCTTTCCAGTCTGGTATCAGCTCGTTCAAAGCGCGTGGTTCGATCACAGCACCTGATAAGGTATGCGCACCAAACTCAGAACCTTTTTCGACCACACAAACCATAAACTCATCATTGCCAGCTTTGATAGCGAGCTGACGCAGACGAATCGCAGCAGATAGACCCGCAGGTCCGCCGCCGACGATGATGACGTCGAATTCCATTGATTCGCGCTCAATCTCAGGCTCTGCCGCGACAGGTTCTACTACTGGTTCAGGCGTTTTTTCGACCGCTACTTTCTCGGCAGGCTCTTTATCCACGGCGACAGGTTCGACTGCTGCTTCTGTCGCAGTTTCAATGGTCTCAGCTTTTTTGAGGTCGGCGGTTTCGACAGCAATCTCTTCAGCTGGCGCTTCTTTGGTCAGCGTCGTTGACTCTGGCTTTGTGGTGTCTAGCTTGGCCGTATCTGTCGCGACTGGTGCATCAGTGTGAACGCTATCACCGTCGACGACTGGCTTTTGATTGTCTTGCTCTTGCATACCTACTCCTAAACTTTTAGTGGCTTATCTCAGGGCATCATTAGCTTAACAATTGCATAATAAGGCTTGCGGCGCTAATTTCACTCAGACATATGGCTGCTCGACAGAAACTGTCTTTGCGGCATCAATTGACAACGTTGCTGTTAAACCTAGTGAATAAAAAGCGATCAACATATCCGCTAATAAAATGTGTCACTAAGACAACGCGCACTTGACTGTTTCAATAAAAAATCGTTACTCATTATAAAAGAAAAGTCCTACAAACACGATACGCATTTATGAGTATCGATGTTAAGGTAAGATTGAACTAATGAGGGTGCTAAGATGATATGTTTTCATCATACCCGAAACTAAAATTTATAGTAATAATAGATTTGCCAAACTTTGAATGCTAAGTAAAGGATTACACGATGAATAACAATAATGAAGACATAATTCAAAACGATGAATCGGCAGCTAAACCGCCAAAAGACGTGCCATCTGAGCTAAGTAATATGGATTCGCTCAGTCAGTATCTAAAGTCTACTGTAGGCAAACGTGAAGGACGTGCCATCCCACCATTGGATAAATGGCACCCAAAAGATGTGGCCGATATGGATCTGGTCATAAAGGCAAATGGCGAGTGGTGGCATGAAGGAGGGCAAATGACCAGAGAGTCATTGGTGAGCTTATTTGCGACTATTTTATGGAAAGAAGATAATAATGGTGTCATTGAATATTTTTTGAAGACGCCAGTACAGAAAATCCGTATCCAAGTTGAAGATGCCCCTTTATTAATCAATGACGTCGGTATCGTCAACGAAGGCAATAACCGTTGGCTAGAATTTACCACGACGACTGGCGATGTGGTGCGTTTAGATGATGAGCACACCATCACATTAAAAGCGTATAATCCTACAGACAATGATACGATTGATCAGCAGGCAGCAATGGATATGCAGGTACGTCCTTATATGCCCGTTAGAAATGGTTTGGACGCACTTATTGGGCGTAATACTTTTTATCACTTGACCGAAATTGGCGAATTGACAGAGCAAAATGGTGAGACGATACTGACGTTACAAAGTGGCGGAAAATCCTATGAGCTGTCGATGCCAGCCAGTTAACGCAAGGGCTCAAAGCTATGTATCTGTCAAATGATTTACTGCTTAGATAGCGATAAATCACCAGATAATTACTGTATTATGCAAAACAGCAAACAGCAAACAGCAAACAGCATAAAGATGACGATATGTATATAAAAATGGCAGTAGAGTAGTGATGGATATTACTACAGGTAATAGCTTAAATAGGGTGAAAATGCGCTCAGATAGCTTTGATGGTAAACATGTTGAGCATGTCGAGAGTGCAACTAATGCTAAAGCTGACATCCATAAAACGAATATTGGCACAGTTATAAATAATAAAAAGCGCAATGCGCCAATCGGATTGTTTGACTCTGGTGTCGGTGGACTGTCAGTTTATCTACATTTGGCACAGCAGTTGCCTGCTGAGCGTTATGTCTATTATGCAGACACCTTAAATGTGCCTTATGGTAATCGTGATAGCGCCGATATTGAAGCGTTGACTTTAACAGCCGTTGATTGGTTGTATGAGCAGGGCTGCAAGCTCATTGTTATTGCTTGTAATAGCGCCTCAGCCTATGCTTTGGAAACAGCCAGACGGCGTTATCCGCAGCTGCCTATCGTCGGATTAGTCCCGGCGCTAAAGCCCGCCATATCGGCGAGCAAAACTGGTCGCGTGGTCGTTTTAGCGACTAAGGCTACCTTGAATGGCACATTGCTTAATGAGGTCATCGATCACTTTGCTAAACCCAACAATACGGTAGTGACCAAATATTTTGATCCGCAATTGGTACCTTGGGTAGAGGCGGGAATGCCAGAGCAGGATGATACTGCTTTAAGATTACGTCAGCAGCTCACATTATTTGCTCATGATGGCGTTGATCAATTGGTACTAGGCTGTACGCACTATCCATTTTTCAAAACGTTTTTGTTAGATGAGATTGCTCAGCAGCAATTGGCGATGCAGGTCGTTGATTCTGGACAAGCCATTGCTGAGCGAGTTAAGCAGCTATTGGCTGCAAACCAGCTGTCTGCATTGGTTGACAATACCCCAGATAATCATTGTTTAGAAACAACTGACAAAACAAAAGTTGTCATTCGACCGCCATTGATTTTTTATGCGACTAAGTTCGATGATAAACTGGGTACTTTAATAGCGCGTTTGCTTGGCAAAGACGCCATCTTGCAATACTGTTCTGAATAGGCGCCGCTAAAGGTGTTTATATCAAACCCATAACCATAATATTGATATATTAAAAATAAATTGAGCTTATTTTTATAAGATTATGCTAGGCTGTGCAACACAAGATATTTGTGCTCTATTTTATATCATATTATTCTATGTCATATTATTCTATGTCATGACCTAAGCTTAGAGGTGATTGTGCCAAACCGTCGCTATCATATTCACATCATATGCGCTGACAATGATCAATTGTTGGTCTTGGACAGCTTGGCGATATTTTTTCAGTCGCGGGCTTTCTTGACCTACGATGTGTCGAGCCAATTGCCAAAAGCATCGCTATATGGTCGACAATGTATTGACTCCTGCGATTATGCACTGATGCTCATTGGAGACAGTTATGGCACCGTGCAAAGGAATGGCGTTAGCCAAATGCATTTGAGCTATTTGAATGCCAAAGCCAAGCTCAAACCGTTACTCATCTTAATCAAAAATCATCATCCAGATGCGAGTATCAGTCGTCAACTGCAAGAATTTATTAAGTCGGTAACTCGGCAGGACAATACGATATATTATTATGATACAGAAACGGATATTGAGCCATTACTTGTACAAGCTTACTATAACACAGTGACCAATCATCAGGTCGTTGGTGGATGGCTGAGAGCCAATGAGGAAATGATTAAATTTAGCAAGCAAACCGTGGCGGAACGGTTTGCAGATCTATTGTCTACTGACAAAACGCTAAAGGACAATAGCCCACCTGCTGATGAATTCGTCTCTGATGATGTGAGTAAGCCAATTGTATTGTTAGAAGCTTTTGATATTCAATATAGCGCTCAAGCTTATGCAGGTGGCAACCTGACTGATGTTACCAGACCCATGACCTTGACATGGCAAGAGATATTGATCGCCTTGATGAAAATACCAGCGACCTTTTCGAGCTATGGCTTGCAAAATGCTGTGAATCGCTTGATAGCGTCAAAAGCTGAGCAAGACATCAAAAAAGAGATGCCGAATGTCCATGCCGTCTCGCGCTGCCAAATTTCTCAAGATGATTTGAACCAGCTACAACGTCAGCTAGTGGGTGCAAACTGGATCCAGCTCACAACCTATGGCACTCGTGTCTCGCAAGAACTTTGGAAGCTGACCTTTCATGCAAAAAATCTATTGAACGAAGTCCATCATAACTCCCAATGATTCGTATTTTGCACTAATAATATTCCTGCCTTCCTCATTTAAAACCTGCCTTCCTCATTTAAAAGTAGTCATAGCCTATCTGCTGTAATGAGCACACGTGTGGCTGTGACTACGTTTTGTAATACAAAGCATACGCGTCAACGGTTGTGAATCCATTTAAGACTGGTAATATTGAGACTAATCAGAGATTGATAATAAATACATTATTTATATTAAAATTACTGACGTATATATTGTATACATATAAATCGCATAATAATACTGACTAAGGAGAGCACCTGATGAGTAACGCTAAAAACGATGCATTAAAAAAAGAGCTTGATGGCTTAGAAGAATCTATGCATGCTGCCGAGCAGTTTCATACATTAGAAGAGCAAGTAGCGGACATGAAACGTCGCGGTATCGACCCTAGCCAAGCTTACAAAGACTTGGACAGAAAAGAAGAAGATGCTGATTGGGGTGATGCTACTTGGAAAGAAAACGGCAAGTGGGAACCAAAAACGCCTGCTGATCTAGATGAAAAAGCACGTGAGAACTGGGATGGTGATAATGGTAAACCGAACCCACCACCGATCGTTTAAGTTAAAAATTGACTAAAAAGTAAAAAGTAAACCCTATGAAAAAAGCCACGTTATTATTAACGTGGCTTTTTTTATGTGCTTAATCTAGGGCGTACTTAGTCTAGTATGTGCTTAACCTAAGATACATCCGCGGAATACTAAGAACCTTCGTCAACACGAACGAGCTTCACCACACCGTCGCTACCGATGACACGGCGATAGCGTGTGTTACCAGAGGTAGGTGATTGTGTAGAAGGCTGCGTCGAGTAAGTATTAGGAGTACTCGTTTGCTGCTGAATCAGCTGTCCCATGCGATCAGCAGAGGCAGGGTTTAAAGGCTGGCTATTCGACGGCTGTCCGTATTGATTGCCGTATTGCGTGCTTTTCGGGACTGTGTTTCCAGCATCTCCAATGATTGCGCGGTAGAATTTCTGTCCTGCGCGGCCATCCGCTGGCAAGATACCCCGACTAGATTGGTATTGCTGAATCGCGATACGGGTATTGTCGCCAATAATGCCATCAACACCACCAATATCGTAACCCGCGTTCAATAACGCTTGCTGGATATCTTTGGCTTGCTGGCGACTGATACCAGGGTCATCGGTAGGCCATGCCGTGACAAAGTCAGTTTTGCTGCTGTCCTCTTTAGTGATTAAGTCTGATAAATGGGCGATTGCCAATGCATAATTTTCTGACGCATTATAAGAATAAAACGTATCAAAGTTTTTACCGACTAAGAAAGCAGGACCATCTTTGCTAGCGGGTAATAATAACCCAGCGCTACTCAAATCGTTTGGCAATGGACTGCCATTGGCGAGCGTGATACCTTGATTGCGCCAGTGGCTGATAGACTTCTTGTTTTTACGGTCAGACGCTGCCCAAAATCCACTGGGCAGCTTGACTTCGTAACCCCAAGGCTCGCCCGTGCGATAGCCGCGCTTATCTAAGAAGTTTGCGGTAGAGGCTAGCGCGTCAGGCACACTATTGACCAAATCACGGCGACCATCGCCATCAAAATCGACTGCCAGCTCTAAAAAAGTACTTGGCATAAATTGCGTTTGACCAAAAGCGCCTGCCCATGAGCCAGTCATATCACTTGGCGCGATATCACCGTTTTGGACGATTTTTAGCGCATTAGCGTATTCACCTTGGAAATAGCTCTGACGGCGATCAAAACAAGACAGCGTCGCTAGAGACTCAAACAAAGGTTTTTTGCCCAATGTCTGCCCAAAATTTGACTCAACACCCCATACACCTAGTACGTGCTCGGCTTTGACGCCATAGCGTGATTCAATTTGACGTAGCGTATCCGCCCATTGGCGCTTGGCACGGATGCCATCTTCTACACGCTCTTTATCGACCAATGAAGATAAATAATCCCAAACGTCTTTTTGAAATTCTGGCTGATAATTCAATGACTGAATCACGCTAGGATCCGGCTGGCTAGGGCGATAGTTATTAAAAGTAGAGCTATCAACCCCTCGAAATTTGCTAGAGTTTTTCAAACCGTCTAAGCATTGTTGAAACTCGGCATTAGATAAGTTTGGCGCTGGAGGTTTGGCTGCTTGAGCAGTGCTAGCAAAACTCAGCCCAACAGCAAGGCTGAGTAACGATAAAGTAGAAACTGGAGTCAAACGCATGAAAATATCCTATAAACGTTGAAATAGTTATTAAAAGAGAAAGCAAAGCGGATTGGTGCAGTATGGACTTAGAGTAACCAATCTCATGGGTAAAGAAAAGGTATCGAAGTAAGCTGTTACTATAAATTGACGATGGCGTGAGGTTGAGAGAGGGTTTAAGATTTAGGATAGATAGGCTAAAATGGATAAAGTGCTAAAAATATCCAATTAATCATTTCTACTTCATTTAAAACCTAATCTAATCACTCGCCCAAAACCCCATCCAACTCATTAATAAAGTCATGAATACGCTCAGAATTTTTGCCCAAATCGCTCCCACCAACCCGTGACTTGCTACGAATATCTACTAGACGTTCACTACTGTTATCCGTGATACGCACGACGACATCATCTTTAAAACCGAACCAAGCAGTCGTATCTGTCGCTTCAATGATGCCTTTATCCGCATCGATATTGACAAGCTCCCAACCTAAATTATCGATGGCTTGTTTGGTTGCCCCAACCAACTCAGATTTTGACTGGCTATAGCGTAATGTTTGTAATTCAGGGTAGGCGGCACGCTGCTGCGTTGCAGTCTCTACACCTGCATACTCAACTGGGTTTGGTGCGTCAGCGCGCAGTGGGGCAATGGCCACAAATTCAGGTGGATTCACTAGGTCGGTTGAAATATCGTGAATGGGCGGTACATTTTTAGCGCTATTCATCATGCTTAGTGGAATAGCAATGGCAATGATAGCAAGCGCTGCTGATGTTAATACGCTACCAATGCTAGCCGTGTCTCGTTTAAATAAAAGCTGTATGACTAATAGTACCAATGCTGCGATACCAGTAAATACACCAAACTTAAACCCTGCAAACGCAGTCGCTAAATCGATTAAGCCAAACTTGTACAGCGGACCTGCGAGCGTGGCTAGTAAAATAGAGATTAAACTTATCAGCCCAACTAATATTTTCATTCAATTTCTCCATCATAATTTAGTACTGATTAATCGCTACGCAAACGGCTTTATTAACGACTTATTTCATTTTTTAACCACTCATTTCAATAGCCAAACATGCTCAGAGGCTGTTAGCTCAGGTGCCGATCCTATAGAAGTAAGTTCACTCGTCAGTTCGCTGATATGATAGTTATCGCCATAATATTGCTGTATTTGCTCGCTACTGATAGAGAACGGCGGTCCCGCTTTTTTGCTTTGGTCATAAGTGAGAGTGATGATAAATTGTGGTGCATGACCACTTATTTTACGTATATGCTCGCTATACTTCGTACGCATATTTTCTGGCAGCGCAATCAATGCGGCTTTATCATACACCGCCTTTACAGATCCGATATCCTCAGATGACAGTGCAAAAATATCAGCAACCCATAAGGTAATGGTTTGTCCTGACAACTGACCTTGATAGTATTTAATCGCTGAATTGTCTACATGCTGGTGCACAGTAGGGGAGATATTTTGCTCAGTAAAGAATGCTTGTACAGCTGTTTCCACCAATTCAACGCCTACGACGTCGTAGCTTTGCGCTGCCAGCCAAGCCATATCAATCGATTTACCGCAAAGAGGGACAAAGACACGGCTACCAGCTGGCAGGTTTAACTGCTTAAAGTAATTTATTAATAATAGATTCACCGCAGACTGATTAAAGCCAATGCGTTTCTCTTGCCAGCGGCTGTGCCAAAATTCAGCGTTCATACCTTCGCCTTTATTCGTTGAGGGTTATATTTGAGTTGTTTCTATCATAACTGTTTGAGTGAGAATGCTAAAGATGTTAAAAAGCCAAACGCTCATACAATAAGCGTTTGGCTATAATGAAATGCTAAGATATTTTTTTATTCTAAATAAAAAATATCTTCATTTGTGGTTTAGCTCACCATATATTGACTAAACTCTTTACGCAATTTGGCAAGCTTTGGCGGTATGGCAAAGTTGCAATACCCTTGTCCTGGATTCTTATTAAAGAAATCCTGATGGGTCTCTTCTGCTTGATAAAACTCAACGGCAGGGTGTACTTCGGTGACCACATTGACGCCCATATCGCGCAGTTTGTTGATAGTGCGGTCAATCGTTGGTTTCTGGTTTTCTTCGGTATAAAAAACCACGCTGCGGTACTGGCTACCGACGTCATTGCCTTGACGATCCATTGTGGTGGGATCATGGGTGGCAAAGAAAACATCAAGTATCACTTCTAACGGGACGATAGAGTCATCGAACTCGATTTTAATGACTTCAACGTGCCCTGTATTGCCACTACAGACCGCTTCGTAGTTGGCAGAAACAGCGTCACCGCCCATGTAGCCTGAAACGACAGATTGCACACCTTTTACGGATAAAAATACCGATTCGGTGCACCAAAAACAGCCACCGCCCAAAATAATGGTTTGCATAATTTTTCCTATTTTTATAAATATAAAATATGAGCCAAGTGTTACTTACTTAGCAATACGTATTTAGCTTAGCAGGGCATCTGACCGCGATAAGTAACAAACAGTAATGTTATAATGGGCTTTTGCTACGTCGTGCCCCTTTCAGCTAATAATGACAAGCAAGACCATCACTTATCTCCTAATTTAAGTTCTATTATCACAAAATGAGTCGCACCATGAGTCAGTCTAAGCCTGCTATTGTTAAACACGACACCCTATTTGACAAACCGTTTACCACGCCACTTGATAAAGCGGCACGTTTTTCCTTTGATGAGCAAGTGGTGGCTTGCTTTCCCGATATGATTCGTCGCAGTGTGCCCGGTTATGGTCAGGTGCTGGCGATGCTGCCCATATTTGCCCGTCGTCATTGTAAGTATCGTCAACAGAGCGATAGTGGTCAGCGTGTCAGTCGCATTTATGATTTGGGCTGTTCACTTGGCGCAGCAAGCATGACCTTGGCGGGTGAGTTTGAGCCGCAAGATTTGCAGATTAAAGCGATTGATATCTCACCAGCGATGACGACCGAAGCGACCACGCTACTGAGTGAAAATTATCCTGAGCATGACATCGAAGTCATTACCGCTGATATTCGCGATGTCGAGCTTGAGCCATGCGATATGGTGATTTTGAATTTAACGCTACAGTTTTTACCCGCCGCCGATAGAGTCGCAGTCTTAGAGAAGATTTATGCAGCATTGAGCGAAGGCGGCATACTGGTATTAACTGAAAAAACCCATGCCTTTGATGAGCAATATGATGCATGGTTAGTTGAGCGTTATTATGATTTTAAACGTGCCAATGGTTATACCGAAATGGAAATCAGCGGCAAGCGTAATGCACTAGAGAACGTGCTTATTACTGATACTTTAGACGAGCATCATGCACGGTTAGATCAAGTTGGTTTTCAGCGTCATCTGACGTGGTTTCAGTTTTTAAACTTCGTCTCTATTGTGGCATTTAAATAATATTTTTAACACAGTTGTTTTTTGATCAATACGGTAACCTGCTTTTATGCTTAACAACACTATCACCTACGCCGAACGCGCATTATATTTAACCTTGCTAGAATTAGCCCAGCAGCAGCCGAGTGCTTATGAATGGCTTACGCGCTTGCCAACATGGTTAAATGATATCAAGGACAAAGCCAACTACGCGCATGCACCTGCTTATCAAGCGTCAGTCGCTCGTTTGCCAACATTAACCGTCAATAATGTCGATCTAAACAGTGATGTCCTGACGATTGAGGCAAATCTTAGTGAGTCTCAGCGCAAACAAACAATGGCATTATTAAAGCAGCTCATGCCGTGGCGTAAAGGGCCTTTTCAAATTGGTGGTCAGCTCGAAAATCAAATTGATAGTGGTCAGAATGAAGACCAACAAGCCGCGCCAATATTGATTGATACCGAATGGCACAGTGATTGGAAGTGGCAACGGGTCACACCGCATTTGGGGGATTTAAAAGGTCGTCGCGTATTGGATGTGGGCGGTGGCTCTGGCTATCACGGCTGGCGTATGGCTGGCGCTGGCGCGGATACAGTCATTATCATTGATCCGTCTTGCTTGTTTTATCATCAGTTTATGGCGATTCGGCATTTTGTCGGGGCTGCTGATAGCTATAGAACGCATTATATCCCCGTACCACTTGAAGCCTTGCCCGAGCATAGCCAATTATTTGATACCGTATTTAGCATGGGTGTGCTCTATCATCGCCAATCGCCGTTTGAGCATTTACAACAGCTTAAAGGGCAGTTGGTCAAAGGCGGTGAGCTGGTGCTTGAAACCTTGGTTATCGAAGGTGATGCCAATACCGTACTGGTGCCACATGACCGCTATGCCCAGATGAATAATGTGTATTTTTTACCATCAGTCGCGGCATTGACAGGCTGGCTAGAAAAAGCTGGATTCTCAGAGGTACGTTGTGTCGATGTGGCAACGACTTCTATCGATGAGCAGCGTAAAACGGAATGGATGACTTATCATTCGCTGGCCGACTTCTTAGATCCTAATGATACTAGCAAAACGCTTGAAGGCTATCCTGCGCCGATGCGTGCAACTTTGATTGCCAAAAAGTAGCGCGTGCGTACTGTATCACTCATAAGGAATATGGACAGTGAAAAAATTAACGATTTTGCTCAGCGCTATGATGGGCTTGCTGCCATTGACGTCCCTACCAGCTCATGCTACCTATGGTACGCCATTTGAAGGGTGGGGCTTTGTGCAGGATGATTGGCAGGTGGTTTGTGATAATACATTGACTTGTCGCGCAGCAGGTTATGCAGAGGAGGATCAGTTAGATACTTCTGCCTCAATATTGCTCACAGTATTACCTAAAGTTTCTTTACCAAGTGCCACAGTACAGTTTTTACCAGAGGTTCCAAAGCAGAATAATACCGAGGCTGAGCTTTGGTTAAATGGTAAGAACTATGGCGAGATACAGGCAGATGCGGACGGTTACGCCTATGATTTAACCACCAAGCAAACTCAGCAACTTCTGAGTCATTCGCGTCAAAATACTAAGATAGAGATAAGAGCGGGTGGTAAAAATTGGTCTATTAGCGACAAAGGTATGAGTGCCGTGCTGCTAAAACTTGATGAGGTACAAGGCAGAGTGGGCACGCCAATAGCATTGGTAAGTCAAAACCACACAAGTAAGCAAATACCGAAATCCGCTAAGCCAAAGCCAATCATCAAAAAGGCATTCTCGTATTCAGAAAAAGAAAATAAGACACTATCTGCATCAAAACAGGCGTACTTTCAGGTCAATATAAACAAGTGGATCGATATTGATGCCAAGGAGCTTATAGGCTCTGAAGATGATATGGGAGACTGTGAGCTGATTAATCCAAAAACCGAAGTGTACCAACGAATGCAAGAGTATGGTTCTGATAGACTGAATTGGACATTTACACCCGTAGATGCCACCCATACGCTTGCTAGCCATCTGTGCTGGCAAGGCGCATATAATGAGAGTTCGGGTTATTGGCTTATTAATCATGACAAACCAAGCAAGCCAAAACTGATCACCACCGCAGGCAATGACTATTCTGATGGCGAGATTTGGGCAACACATAAAGATCGAGGCTTGGGTGATTGCTGGAATCATGCGATATGGGTTTGGAATGGTCAAACATTTGCCAAATCGGAAGATTCCAGCTCAGGAATGTGTCGCGGTTTTGCTGGTGGTGCGTGGGATTTACCAACTTACGTGAGTGAAGTCGTAAAAAATGATAGCAAGGCTCAGTGAGTGATATTTTGATAGGAATGATTGACACACTATAAAGTGAAGCCGTCATGAGCCATGCATTTTTTAATTGATTATTTAACCGTCTATTTACAGTGATAGGCGAGTTATTTATTACCTATCATTGACAGTGAAGACACGGCTTAATTATATAAAAATTATATCAACCACCTTTTAAAAGCGACTTCCAACAATAGCTTGAGTAAGAAGCCCACAAACCCTGCGCCTAGTGCTAAGAAAATCCAAAATGTGCCCGCGCGCCCAGCTTGAGATTCTTTAGAGATATCCCACATAATAAAAAATAAGAAGGCGATGAATATGGGTAGTAAAACATACAATCCCCAACTGGTAACTGTACTGGCAGCAATAGCAAACATGGCATAATCCTATAAAGTAGTAACGCCGTCTTTATTTATTTCTATTATTTTATGGATCTTTTGATAATAATTGCCTTCAAAATGAAGTATCACCATTCATGATATAAGCAGTAATCCATAAAATAAGTCAGAAAAAAGCAGGCAGCAATACAAACCGTTATTATAACGCGGAAGCGAGCAGGTATAAACTGCTGCTAAGTATGAGACAACAGTAACGCTACAATTTGCAGGGCTGACTGATCGGTAACAGCGCTAAATGCTGATCTATTTAAAATATTTTAATCTGACTTATCGTGAATGAAAGCACAGGCAACGCGTCTGTTAGAGCGTGTCTGCAATTCAAGCGATTACTATCTAAATGAGCTAAAAATGGCTAAATTTTGCCAAACATCGTCAAATAGCTTATCAATATCTCGATATTATTTGCGCTATTTTCCTTGATTAGCGGCAACTTATCTCCTTTTTATCACCATTTTTACAATGAGGGCACGCCCTAGTCACCTAAATTATCAGTGTTAACTGTCATAACCGTAAGATTTTAGTGCTAATTTTGGTGCAAATGGTGCAATGCAGGGCAAAGATTGTTATATTTGCAGGTTACTTATCTTTTTTGTATTATTTTATCCCCTGCAATGTCGGTCGCTATTATAATAGGCAGTTATTGGCTGCTCGCATTCGCCACATTTTTATACCGTTTTTGTTGTTTATTTAACTGAGTTCAAATCCTTATGTCACAAGCCCAAATTGATACACTTGCATCACTATTTAATGATGCGATTCGAACCCTACAAGCAGATGGCACGTTACCAAGCGATTGGCAAAATAATAGCCAAATCACCCGTACTAAAGATTTAAGCCATGGTGATTTTGCCAGTAATATCGCGCTGACAGCGGCCAAAGCTGCCAAGGTCAATCCACGACAGCTTGCCGAAAAAATCGTCAATGCGCTGCCTAAAAACCAAGACATTCGCCAAGTAGAAATCGCAGGTCCAGGCTTTATTAACGTGTTCTTAAATGCGGAAGCCAAATTTGCGGTATTAGATGATATCTTTGCCTTGCAAGATCGCTTTGGTTTAAGCGATCAGTTTGACGGGCAAAAAATTCAGGTTGAGTTTGTCTCTGCCAATCCAACGTCAAGTTTGCACGTTGGGCACGGTCGCGGTGCAGCGTTCGGTATGAGCGTGGCAAACCTGCTGGAAGCGATTGGTTATGACGTCACGCGTGAGTATTATGTCAACGATGCGGGTCGGCAGATGGATATCTTGGCGACCAGTACCTATTTACGTTATCTAGAAAGCAACGGTGAGGAAATAATCTTCCCAGTCAATGGCTATCAAGGTGATTATGTCAGTGATATCGCCCAAACGTTAAAAGCGCAACACGGTGATCATTACGTTCATAGCTTTGCAGCAATCGCCAAAGATGTGCCAGCAGATGCTGAGTTTGAGATCAATGCGGACGGCGAAAAAACACTGCTATCAGGTGACAAAGAAGCGCATATTGATGGCTTGATTGCCAACAGTAAAGCCTTGCTTGGTGAAGGTTATGAGCTGTTTTTAAATGCGGCATTGAGCAGTATTTTAGCCGATATCAAAGATGACTTAAATGACTTTGGTGTGCGCTACGAGTGCTGGTTTAGCGAACGGTCTATTGATAGCGATATTGAGCCAGTCTTACAGACCTTAGATGAAAAAGGCTACCTATACGAAAAAGACGGTAATATTTGGTTCAAATCAACCGATTTTGGTGATGAAAAAGACCGTGTTGTGCGCCGTGCCAATGGTCAATCTACTTATTTTGCCTCTGATATTGCCTATCACAAAAATAAATTTGATCGCGGTTTTGATAAAGTGGTCAATGTTTGGGGTGCCGATCACCATGGTTATGTGCCACGCGTAAAAGCCGCTTTATTGGCGCTTGGTATTGATGCTGAGCGTTTAGATGTGGTGCTTGTGCAATTTGTTGCATTATGGCGTGGCAGTGAAAAAGTACAAATGTCCTCGCGCTCAGGTCAATTTGTCACCCTGCGTGATTTACGTACCGAAGTTGGTAACGACGCCGCGCGTTTTTATTATGTCGCCCGTAAGCCTGAAGTGCATATTGATTTTGATTTGGAGCTGGCTAAATCACAAAGCAAAGACAATCAAGTGTATTACATTCAATACGCGCATGCTCGTGTTTGCCGAGTATTAGAAAAGCTACAAAACAGTGGTCTTGTGGTAGATGATGCGATTGGTTTAGAACATCAAAACTTACTTAGTGCACCAAACGAAGACGAGCTGATTAAATTATTAGCAGGATATCCAGCGACATTATTACGCGCTGCGACGGGTTATGAGCCACATGTCTTGACCAACTATCTTAAAGAGTTGGCAGCACTATTTCATGGTTGGTATGACAGCAATCGCATTTTGCCAGTGAGTTTGACGTCAGGTGAGACACCAAGCTCGGATGAGATGGAATTGATGCAAGCCCGTTTGCGTTTGTCTAAAGCCGTACGTCAAGTATTGGCCAATGGTCTTAGTTTGTTAGGGTTGTCGGCACCATCTAGCATGTAGTTTTTTTCTAGTATATAGTAACTTTCTAACATGTAGTATGAGTATAGATGACTGCCAGCCATAATTTGATGATAGTTAGATTCAGTAGGGAGAACCAGATCCATGCTAGCCAAAAAACCTAAAGGTGCGACTGAAAAACGCAAAACAAGTAGCGTATCAGGCTTATTGTGGATGTTTGTCGGGGCGGTATTGACCCTTATGATAGGGGTGTTTATATACTTGTCACCATTATTTGATTTCAGTCCTGCTGACAGCACCGCTGGTAATGATCCTGATCGTCAGGTACAGCCACGTGTCGACACTGATACTGATAATGGTGATTATGAGTTCTATGATATTTTGCCCAATCAAGAGATGGCGACTATTCCTGATGAAGATATTGCTGAGACAGGCAATGATCGCATAGGGGATATCAGTGCCTTTGAGCCTGATGTCGTGGTGACTCAACCTGAAGATGGTTCAGCCAGTCGCAATGATGATACTGGTAACTTTGGTATCTCTGAAAACACGGTCATTGCGCCCAGTCGTGGCAATAGCGCTGCTACCAGTAATAGCGGCGATGACATTGTGATCGTTGAAGAAGACGCGACCTATGATGGATCGACGCCTGCTAGTAGCAATAATACGTCCAATAATACGGGCGCAGGTACTGCTAGCGTTCAGGCTGCAAAACCTGCGGCAACTTACATTTTGCAGATCAACAGCTTCGGTGATGCGGATGAAGCAGATCGCCGCCGTGCTCAAGTGTTGATGGCAGGTGTAGACGCTCGCGTGGTCAAGAATACGACGGGTAATGGTTTGCCAATCTATCAAGTTATTTCTCGCCCGATGAATAACCGCCAAGCAGTAACCACTGCTCAGCAGCGCCTACAGAATAACGGTATTGACTCCATTATTGTTGAACAGCGTCGTTAAGTTATGCTGTTTAATGACAGTTATAGTTCTTTATGAATAATAAAAAAAGCGTCGCAATGACGTTTTTTTTATCTCTGATTTTTAGCAAAGTTATTTTTCTGTTGGTTTATTACCTTTCATCAAAAATTTTATAAAGAGCATGGCTATGACAGTCTCTCATTTAGCAACACCGCTTATTGGCTTTATTAAAGCATTTTTCCAAAAGTATTTTATTGATGCGTTTACTGGTATGGCTTTAGGGCTATTTGTCACATTGATTGCTGGTCTAATCATCTCGCAAATCGGTGGCTGGTTAGATTTGCCCGCATTGGTTGCGGTGGGCAAGCTTGCCTCAGTACTAATGGGTGCGGGTATCGGAGTAGGTATCGCCTATTACCTTAAAGCACCGACGCTCGTCATGCTCAGCTGCTTGGTGGCGGGTATGCTTGGCGCACACTCTGAAGCATTAATGGCAGGGACGTTATTTACGCCCCAAGTAGGCGGACCTGCGACCTTTGCCGCCTTACCGGGCAATCCGATAGGGGCGTATTTGACCTCGGTATTTGCTTATCGACCGCAGCGACGATAGGTGGATTCAATAGGGCGCAAACTGCTAATGCTACCGCGCATACTTTATTGGTATGCGCGGTAGCATTAGCAGTTTGCGCCCTATTGAATCCACCTATCGTCGCTGCGGTCGCTGTCATTGGTCAAGGTATTCAAGCGGCCACTGAGTTACAGCCTCTGTTAATGGGTATTGTGATTGCAGTGGTGGTGGGTATTTTATTGACATTGCCAACGTCCAGCGCTGCTATTTGTATCGCAATTGGGCTTGGCGGCGTAGCAGGCGGGGCAGCAGTAGTAGGCTGTGCGGCACACATGATTGGCTTTGCCGTTGCAAGCTTTAAAGACAACGGCGTCAGTGGCGTAATATCTCAAGGTCTGGGCACCAGTATGCTACAGATTCCTAATGTGTTAAAAAAACCGCTGGTGTTGTTGCCTGCTGTGATTGCCAGCGCCATCGTTGGTCCTATTGCGACAGTAGGTTTTGGACTGGCATGTACGGCAACGGGTGCGGGTATGGGTACCGCTGGATTGGTCGGCGTATTTGGAGTGATTGAAGCGTCACAAGACATCATGAGTACGGGTCAATTATGGACAGCGATTATCCTGTTGATGTTTGTATTACCTGCCCTAATTGCAGGGGTGGTCGCTCATGTGATGCGCCGCGTGGGCTGGCTGGTTGATGGTGATATGAAATTGCCTTAAATTAAAGATAAAGGACGCAAACTGTCCTAACTATCCATAATAAAAAAGCCCAGCTATTTAAGTAGCTGGGCTTTTTTATGGTAACTTTTAAAGGTGCTTAAAACTAGCGGCGTACATCTTTAGGGGCATCACCATTTGGCCAGTCTTTGTCTTTATTGGCTTTGATAGGTCGCGGCAGATGGGTAAAGTAAGCGGCAATGTCGACCGCTTCTTGGTCACTAAGCGAGTTACCTTGACCAAAGGGCATTTTGCCTTTGATAAAGGCCGCTGCTGTATAAGTTCGTGCCATACCTGCGCCATCGTTGAAGGACTTGTCTCCAGCTACTGCTGGATAGATATAAGTGCCATCGTCGTTATATTGACCTTCGCCATTTTCACCATGGCAAACGCTACATTTTTCAGCAAACAGCTTTTTGCCATTGTCCGTATTTGGCTCTAAAGTTTTGTCTACCTTAACAAAACCGCGACCTTCAGGCGAGACACCATAAGGCAAGCCCTGTGATAGCCAGCTCATATAAGACACCATCGCATTCATATCATCTGAACCTAGGTCAAGCGCTTTGCCATTCATTGAGCGTTCAAAACAGCCATTGATGCGCTCTTGTATTGAATTCACGCGACCAGCACGTGAACGATAAATAGGATAAATGCCCGGCATGCCATTCCAAGGCGCCGCGTAGGCCTCTGAGCCGTTACCCAAGTGACAGCTGGTACAGTTCAACTGGTTGCCGACATTGTCAGGCATCTCTTTATAAGTATGATTGGCGATTTGTAAGCCGCGACGTACTGCTGCGCCGAACTCATCATCTGGAATAGTGGACTCATCTGGCATGCTAACGCTCAGTTTGGCGCTTGGATTTGCAGCCATCTCGTCTTTAATTTCTGCGGCACGTGCCTCAAGTGACTTAACGCGGGCTAATGCTTCAGCTTCTTCGACACGGTCGACAGCCTTGGTATCTGATTCACTACAGCCTGACAGGCTAACTGCACCAATAGCAAAGATAGCAGCCAGTAAAACGGAGGAAGAGGGTTTGACCCTTAAAAGTATTTTCATTGGAATATCCTTATTATCAAAAATAATATGTAATAATATATTTTTATGATAATTTAACTGTCAAAATGACAGAAGTAATCTTAATTTTTGTGCAAAAAATCTGAATGAGTCATCAATCTGTAAGTTGCTAGAAACATAATTGTACCAAATATTAAATAATTAAAGTATATAAATAGATAAAGTGTTTTGGCTTTAGAGGGACATGAATCAATTTCATACCGTATGAAGAACCATATTGAAAGACAGTGTTGAAATACTCCCCACAAAAAAGCGCTTAAATATTGATAATATTTAAGCGCTTTTTTATGGGTAGTGATTTTTAAAACATATTATTTTGGCGTGCTTGATTTTCTATGGCGGCGTGGTTTGAGCTTACGAGAGAGCTTATGGACATCGTTCAATATTTGACTGTATGTCGCTGGAAAGACACGCTGTACCGCGTCGATTATCTTGGCATCGTTGCCAATCAGACAGCGCGGTTGATTGGTCGCGGCAGCCTGCAAAATAATCAAAGCGGCATCGCTTGCATCAAATTTTAGGAATTTATTAAAGCTCTGAATGGCTTTGGGGCCAGTACGCATGCCAATATCATTGATACTATCATTGCCACGGGCACTATTGGCAATATTGGTTTTAATCCCGCCGGGATGAATGCAGGTCGCTGACACACCGCAGCGCTGAATATCTAGCTCTTGACGCAAGCTTTCAGTAAAGCCGCGTACAGCAAATTTACTGGCGTTATACGCAGATTGTGACGGCTGAGCGGTCAAGCCAAACAGGCTTGAGATATTAATGATGTGACCATGCTCATTAAATTGGTGCGATCTATTTTTTTTGCTGCCATTCGTCGATTCGCTTTGTTTGACACTGTTCTTAATCAATGGCAAAAATGCCTTGGTGCCATAGACCACACCCCAAAAATTGATGTCCATGACCCATTCAAGCTCGCTAATACTACTGCCTTCTACGGTCGAATATAGCGCCACGCCTGCATTATTAAAGATAAAGTTCACTTTGCCATGGTCTACCATCACGCTATCTGCCCACGCTTCCACGGCTTTATTGTCTGAGACATCAAGCACCGTCATAGTCGCTTTTATATTATAACCGACCAGCAATTCTTTGGTCTGTGCCAGTTGCACCGCGTTGATATCAGAGAGCGCCACGTGGCAGCCCATCTTTGCCAAATGAATAGCCAGCTCGCGACCCATACCAGAGCCAGCACCCGTAATAGCCGCGACATGATTATGATAATAAGGAGTAATATCTTGGTCTATCGTGGTATGAAAAGGCAAGTGTTGACGTAATGAGGTTGCGATAGAAGTAATATTGTTAAGCATGATAAACAGTCCTTTGTTTCATCAGTGATAGGTGTTGGTAGCACATTTACCTTAGCATGCTTTGTGGTTTTAGCTATGAACGATTGATAGACGCCGCTGTCACTTTACCCATACATTGGCTGTCATAAAACGATCATAAGTGAGCAGCCATAAAAAAACGTCTAACATAAGATATGCTAGACGCCTTTACTTCAATGACAGTTTTAATAAAACTGATAACAACCGCTAAGCATCTATCGCTATTTGCTCTGAGTCGTCGGTAGAAAAGATGATTTCAGGTGTTTTACCTTCATTAATCACTTGCTCGTCGACGATGACAGTCTTGGCGTTTTTCATCGAAGGCAACTCATACATAGTCTCAAGGAGCGCATTTTCAACGATAGAGCGCAGTCCGCGAGCACCAGTCTTACGCGCCATGGCTTTTTTAGCAATCGCATCGAGCGCTTCTTTGGTAAAGCTAATGTCAGCGCCTTCCATATCGAATAGGTACTTATATTGCTTAACCAAGGCGTTTTTTGGTTCCGTCAATATCTGAACTAATGCATCCTCGTCCAGCTCTGTGAGCGCAGCGAGAACAGGAAGACGACCGATGAGCTCAGGGATAAGACCAAACTTGATCAAATCTTCAGGCTCTACTTGTTGCAGTAATTCTGAGCTGCGTTTACTATCATCTTTTGAGCTGACATCAGCATTGAAGCCAATACCGCCTTTTTCTGTACGCTGCTGAATAACCGCATCAAGACCGGCAAACGCCCCGCCGACGATGATTAAGATGTTACTCGTATCAACTTGGATCAGCTCCTGTTGAGGATGCTTGCGACCACCATGTGGCGGAATAGCAGCGACCGTACCTTCAATAAGCTTTAGCAACGCTTGCTGTACGCCTTCACCTGACACATCACGCGTGATAGACGGGTTGTCGCCTTTCTTACTGATTTTATCAATCTCATCGATATAGATGATGCCTTGTTCCGCTTTACTCACATCATAATCTGATGCTTGTAGTAGTTTTTGCACGATGTTTTCGACATCTTCACCGACATAACCTGCTTCGGTCAGGGTCGTCGCATCGGCCATCGCAAAAGGCACATCCAGTAGACGAGCCAAGGTTTGCGCCAGTAAGGTCTTACCAGAACCCGTCGGGCCAATCAGCAAGATATTGCTCTTAGCCAATTCAACCATGGCATCGTCAGCGCCAATCTTCGCTTTTTTGCTGTCATTGGCTAAGGTTTGGCTAACTTTTAGACGCTTATAATGGTTATAGACGGCAACTGCTAAGGCTTTTTTAGCAGCGTCTTGTCCAATGACGTATTCGTCAAGCTTGGCACGCAGCTCTTTTGGCGTTGGTAGCTTTTTATTGACCCAAGAAGTATCAATGTCGCTGTCATCATCGCCATCTTCAGCGCTATCAGCGATTAAATCGGTACATAGCTCAATACATTCATTACAGATATTGGCATCGTCAGCGGCAATCAGCTGCTGTACATCGCTTTTGGCTTTGCCGCAAAACGAGCAATGCGGGGTATTATCTTCTGCCATAAAAGGCGCTCCTAAAATTTAAAACTGACAAATATTTTGATTTTTTACATCAAAGCCAAAACGTATAACGCTCAGGCTTTTGATGCCCATCAAAGCTTTTGCTCTTATGCGGTAATTATAAAGAAGTAGGGCGGCGCTCTAATACTTCATCGACCAGACCGTATTCTTTGGCTTCTTTCGCATCTAACCAAAAGTCACGCTCAACGTCTTTTTCGATTTTCTCTAATGGTTGACCAGTACGTTCTGCCAAAATCTCATTTAAACGGGCACGCGTTTTTAGAATTTCACGCGCATTAATTTCGATATCGGTTGCTTGACCTTGCGCGCCGCCTGAAGGCTGATGAATCATGACACGAGCATTGGCAAGAGAGTAACGCTTGCCTTTTTGACCAGCCGCGAGCAAGAACGAGCCCATGCTATAAGCACCGCCCATACAGATGGTCGATACTTCAGGTTTGATGAAGTTCATGGTATCAAAGATTGCCAAACCTGCACTCACTGATCCGCCTGGTGAATTGATATACAAGTGAATGTCTTTGTCTGGGTTTTCTGCTTCTAAAAATAGCAACTGTGCAACAATCAGATTGGCCATATGGTCTTCGACTTGACCGGTCAAAAAGATAACGCGCTCACGCAATAGACGCGAGAAAATATCAAACGAGCGTTCACCGCGAGAGGATTGTTCAACGACCATTGGCACCAATGCAGCTTGAGGGGCGCTTTGGGTATATTGCATGCCTTGTGCGTCATTATGCGCACTCATCAGCATATCAAAATGTGGGTTGGCAGTGATGCGATCATAATCTGTCATAAAGATGTCCTGTTTATAAGTACATAAAATAAAGGGATTGAAGCGAGCGAGCGGCTACGCTTGTATGGCTGCTCATCATGCTAGATGTTGCCGCTTTTTAATAATATTCGCTGGCTGAAATAATAAGCGCCAGATATCGCTAAAAATAATTGAGCTAATGGTAACTTTTTTATTGAGGCAATAGTAACTTTTTCATGTGAAAAATAATTTTCTATTTATAACATGAGTGCTATTAATAAAATGATTGACTCACTATTAATAAGGCGTCTGTAACCATTTATCAAGGGGCTTGGTGATAAACTGTCCATAAAGATAGCATATAAATCCCCAATAAAAATGCCCTAACACATATGTTAGAGCATTGCGTTAGAGCATTATGTTAGAGCATGTTTAGATTGAAATTAGCAATGAGTGCCATTGAATGGCAACTTGCTAAGTTATCTCACTAAATTACATGCCTTGCTGCTGTTGTTGCTGTGCAGCTAGCAAGTCTTGGTAGCTAACTTCTTTGTCAGTTACTTTACCTTGCTCGATTAGATAATCAACCACTTGATCTTCTAGTACCACAGACTCAATGTTCGCGCGCTGCTGCTTGTCATTGGTGTAATACTCGATGACTTCGCTTGGATCTTCGTAGTTTTCAGCCGCTTCTTTGATGAACGTTTCAACGCGTTCTTGATCGACTTCTAAGCCTTTGGTATCGATAACGCGAGCAACGATGATGCCAAGACGGGCAGCACGTAGCGCTTGCTCTTCAAATAGCTCATTTGGTAGCATGTCTTTATCGAAGCTATCAGCATTGGCACCGAACTGCTGAGAAAAACGTTGCATCATCATGTTGCGCTGACGCTCAATTTCTTGCTCTAGCATGGCGTTTGGTACGTCAAATTCGTTCTTTTCTAGCAATGCGTCAAAAGTCGCTTGCTTAACTTGGCTACGCGCAGCGTTTTTGATTTCGCGTTCCATGTTTTTGCGAACGTCTTCTTTTAACTTCTCAATGCCGCCTTCTTTCACACCGAATAGCTCAAGGAACTCTTCGTTGATTTCTGGTAGCTTAGATTTTTCAACCAATTTTACATTGATTTTGAACTGAGCTTCTTTACCAGCTAAGTTTTCAGCTTGGTAATCTTCTGGGAAAGTCACGTCGATAACTTTTTCTTCGCCAGCTTTCATGCCTTTGATACCCGCTTCAAAACCAGGAATCATCTGGTTGCTACCGATAACCAGTTTGAAATCTTCAGCAGAACCGCCTTCGAATTTTTCGCCATCGATAGAGCCTTCAAAGTCAAAAGTTACTTGATTGCCTTTGTCCGCTTTACCTTTTTTCTCAACGAATTCTTCACGTTGCTTTTGAAGGTTTTCGATCATAGTGTCGACGTCTTCTTCGCTTACTTTAGCCGTGTGACGCTCAACTTCGATCTCATTGATACCTTGTACGTCTACTTCTGGGAAGATTTCAACAGTGGCTTGATAAACCAAGAAATCATCTTCAAGTTTTACGTCGTCGATGTTAGGCATGCCAACCGCGCGGATGTCTTCCGATTTGATCGCTTCAAAAACGGTATCACGGATCACATCGTTGATAACTTCTTGTTGAATGCCAGCACCGTACTGAGAGCGGATGTGTGACATAGGGACGTTACCTTTACGGAAACCGTCAATCTTGGCAGTTTTCGCAACTTGGCGAATACGACCTTCGACTTTGTTTTGAATTTTTTCGACAGGTACTTTAACTGTCAATTGGGTTTCTTTATTAGATAACTTGTTGGTTGTGACTTGTAAATCTGTAGCCATGTTAATTACACCTTTAGGATTAAATAGTACGTTTGATTAAATAGTACTTAGGGTTAAATGGTAATAGACAAACCGTGCCTCAAATTACGGGCGTGTACCATGGGTTGCCGTTGGAATAAATAGGGGATAGCGATAGCGCGCAATGTCAAAGTCAGTACCTTGAGCAATCGCCTTTGGTCACCACTGGCGCTGACTGATACTAAAATGTGAAACGGATATCTTAGTAATAGGCGCTATCAGATATCAATCATAAACCGTTAATGCACCGCATAATAACGCTTTTTGGTGAATTATACAGACAAATAACGGCTTTCAACAAAATTTTAAAAGTAGAACAGTATAATCTATCTGTTTATTAAAGTAAAAATTATCTCTTTATCGTCAATTCCCTTTGAATCTGCCACATCGTCAATCTCGCTTAAAGTACGATTTGTACCTCTGCGCTAGACTTTCTTGTATCAGCATTAATAGCTAAAGGGTTAAATTGAATCGACTATAGGTTTTAAGGTTATCTACAACGGTAACTGCGCCAATAATTGCTGAATCGCTTGACCACGATGACTGATGCGGTTTTTATCGGCAGCACTTAAGCTCGCTGCGCTAGCTTGTAACTCTGGCAACCAAAACAGCGGGTCATAACCAAAACCGCCGTCACCATGCGTTGTCTCTAATATCTCACCCTGCCATAGACCTTGCGCGATAATCGGTAGCGGATCATCAGCATGGCGCACCATCGCTAGTACGCAAACAAATAACCCTTTAATAGGCTCGTTAGCTTGCGCATCACGGACAGGCTGCAAGTCAGCGATGAGCTTGGCGTTGTTTTTACTATCGTTACCATGCTCACCAGCATAGCGAGCGGAGTAAATCCCCGGTGCATTACCTAATACTGGCACACATAGTCCTGAATCATCAGCAATCGCAGGCATTCCGCTGATACGGCTGGCATGACGCGCTTTAATAATAGCGTTTTCTACGAAGCTTAGCCCGTCTTCGATGGCGTCGTCAATATTGAGCTGACCCTGCGGGATGATCGTCACATCCAAATCTGCCTCGGCAAACAGCCTTTTAAACTCAGCCAGTTTGCCTTTATTATTACTGGCGAGCACCCATTGATTATCAGGGGTCGATTGGGTAGAGGATCGTGAGGTATTCGTGGTGCTCATAGGGTTATTCCGTTATGTCATTATTAAGAATATGGTTAGTGAAAGTATCATTATTGAAAGTATGATCAGTTTTTAAATTATAGCGGTATCTTAATGCCAGTTTCATCAGTTTATCAGTCAGCTAAGTGCCTAGCACGATTGGCATGGCAAGGCATTCTGCGCTTAGTCTATAGACAACCAAAGGCTATACTAACAGTGTTATCCATAACATTTGGTAACTGATATTTGTCGCCACTGTTGCTATAATAGCCGCCAAGCTACCGTGAATGATATCTTATGGCTTGTGAATATTAAGTTAATAAATGCTTATGAAGTCAAGCACTTGGCTTTTGAGCAAACAGTAACAAAAGTAAGTTAATTTTGGATTCATAATAATACGTGATACTGTGTTAAACAATAAATGGTATTAAGCAATAACATTCATTTCAAACAATAAACTCAGCCAATTTAGTCCGTTATTTTATCGTGTTTTTTATCATGTAAAAATAGCGTAAAATTCAGTTTCTATAATGAGTTTTTATCAAATGACGGCTAAAAACAGCAAGGATAAAATAACTATGTCAAACATTACTTTACCAGAGCTACCATACGCAAAAGACGCACTAGAGCCACATATCAGTGCCGAGACGCTAGAATACCATCATGACAAGCATCACAATGCTTACGTGACTAAGCTCAACGAATTGCTACCAGGTTCTGGTCTAGAAAACAAAACATTGCCAGAAATCATCGTAGCGACTGCTAAAGATGACAGCAAGCAAGGTATGTTCAACCAAGCAGCCCAAGTATGGAACCACACGTTCTACTGGAACTGCATGACGCCAACCAATGGCGGCGGCGAACCTACTGGTGATCTAAAAGCTAAAATCGAAGAAGACTTCGGTAGCTATGATAAATTCCGTGAAGAGTTCAAAAACGCAGCATTGACTCAGTTCGGCTCAGGTTGGGCGTGGCTAGTGGCTGATAAAGTCGGTGGCAAACTGTCAATTGCTAAAACAGCAAATGCTGATACACCACTTGCACATGACCAAATCGCAGTATTGACTTGTGATGTGTGGGAACATGCGTACTACATCGATTATCGTAACCGTCGTCCTGACTATGTTGACACCTTCCTAGACAAGCTAGTGAACTGGGACTACGCAAATGCTAAATATAAAGGTCAAGATGCTGGCGTTGAAGAGTAATCTTTAACCACTAAGTATTTGGATTGATAAAAAAGGACGCTGAGAGGCGTCCTTTTTTTGGTTTGATTAATTATTTATTCCTTACTTATCTCTTTGTTTAATATGGTCTTGTGTATCTAAAGGAATCAAACCTGCATATAAGTTGTTTAGCTCTTTTGGTTTCGTAATCAACTCATCAGCAATGAAATTTAAAATACTAAATAATTTTTCGGCAACTTCAATATTATCATCTAAGTTTATCTGCCCAGGATGCACAGCATTGTTACCTATCACTCTAAGTAGGTCTAAAGCTTGTTGTATTTTAGGACTCAAACCTTCTGCTACTAAATCTTTTATATCATTATTAATATTCTTTCCACTCTTACCTACTTGCTTTAATAGCTTTTGAAGTGCGAGCCGCAAAAGGGCGGTAGAACCTTTAGGCGAATCCAGTAAGATAGTCGAAGCTTCAAAGTAAAGAGATTTTATATCCTCATCTAAATCTTCATTAGGTAGTGGAATTGTAGTTTTCTTAGGATAAATAATTTCTTCGTTCACCCATAATGTAAAATTATTACATGAAGAGCAGGTTGCTACTGAAAAGTCTTTTGGCACAAATTGATAAATCCTAAACTGGAAAGGGTTTTTGATTTCGCTTAGAAACTCTAAGATAGCTGCTTGAGTATAATCGCGTACTCGACTTCGATAGTCTAGGTATAGGTTATTAATAACTCTATTTGTTATGCTGCCTGCTTTATGGGCATCAAACCATTCTTGAACAGCGACAGTATTGCAATGTGGACATTGAAACTTATTACTTTCGTACTTAGGTATCATTTACAACTCCATAGCTCATTTATACATAAATTCATATTCTATAGAAAATTATACTCTGTTCTACAAAACCTCAAATCTAAACTTACCCAATGCCTCTCTTAACATCGATATATTATAATACGCATGCGCATTGACGGTATTTTGAGAGAAGATATATAGCGTATCAAAGTGCTGACGCTGATTGGCAATCGCTTGTGCCCAATCGTTCATCTCAGCTTCGCTATAGCGATAATCATGACGGTCAGCAGCGCTCATCGCATCCCACCAATTTAGATTATTACCATGTAGTCGTAGATAGCCAGTGCGTTCGGTAAATATCAATCGTGATGGCGGTAGACCGCTGACTTTGGGATAATCGACGCTACACCAAATCAGACCTTGTTTGACAAAACTATCGACCACTTGCGGGGTATGCCAACCATTATGACGAAATTCAATAGCGAGTGGATAATCCTTAAACCAGCTGACGAGATTGGCCAGATATAGACGATGCTCGCGGGTACGATCAAAGCCGTGTGGGAATTGCAGCAGTAGTGGCGCGAGAGCGTTGGCTTCGATAAGTGGGGTGAGGGCAGTAAGAAATGCTTGCGCGTGATCGCTAGTGCCTTTACGTGCATGAGTAAAGTCTTGATGCAGTTTAACCGCGAACTTCAATTCACTATCTGCTTCGGCATAGGCTTTATTAACCATACCTGCAAAGGCTTTTTGTCCGATGGGCGCGTAGAAGGTGCTATTAATCTCGACCGCGCCGTATTGCTTGGCGTACTCCCGTAAAAAGTCTGTTTTTTTGGTGCCAGTTGGATATAGCGTGCCGAGTAGGTCGGTATCGCTATAACCGCCAGTGCCTAGATAAATACGCGGAGTAGGGGCACTATCCATGTTTACCACCCTTTGCTATTTTTGCTGATTAAAAGATTTAGCATGTTGTATATAGGGCTATTTTTACACGCCTATTTAATTTTTGGCTATTTTTTACGTGCCCATAGCCATTCTATTAATGCCAGTAAAGCATCATTGTTTGCGTCATTGCCAAGCTCGCTACTGCTTGATTCATGACGACTCAGTTCACGAATGATGGCTGTGCGTCCGTCATTAAATAGCGATTGCGCATAGCTGGTCGCGTCTTCGACACCCATCAATTTCACATAGGTGGATTTGTCTAATTTTTCATCGCTGCCAGCAGGTTTGCCAAGCGTATCGGTGCTAGTCGTCACATCTAAGATATCGTCTTGTACTTGAAAGGCGAGACCAATATGCTGGGCGCACTCTTGTAATGCCATACGCTGTGGAGCGGTCGCACCAGCACAGATGCCGCCCATAAGCATAGCGGCTTCAATCAATGCGCCGGTTTTATCACGGTGAATAGCTTCTAGATCGCCTTGTGAAATATTAGTACTAGCCTCAGCATTCAGGTCAAGCATTTGACCAGAAACCATACGCCGTGCACGTGGTGCAAATATTGCGATAAGCTGGCTTGAGATGGCTGAATCAAAGGGTGCAAAAGTGGGCAGCTCTGCGGTCAATACTTCAAAGGCTAATGTTTGCAATACGTCGCCAGCGAGTAGGGCGGTTGATTCTTCAAAGACGATATGCGCCGTTGGCTGACCACGGCGCAAGTCATCATCGTCCATACAGGGCAGATCATCATGCACCAACGAATAAGTATGTAGCAGCTCTACCGCCAATGCTGCACGGCGCGCCATATCATAATCGGAGTCGTTTTCTAATAGAGCTTCCAAACCATCAGCGTTAGCCATACTGTTTCTATTATCAGTGCTTTTATCTGTATTTTCATTGGCATTAGCATTGCTTTGATTAACACTGTCAAAGGCACTGGCAACCAATAGTGGACGCACCAATTTACCTTGACCGGTCATCACATAACGGCAGGCATCAATCAACGGGCTTGGTAGCTCAGCATAAGCAAATAACACGTCGATATCTTGGCTAAGTTGCGCGCGCACGGCACTGTGAAATTGCTCGGTGTTGTTATTAAAGCTAGTAAAAGATACAAGTCTTGAAGGTATAAGGCTTTCAGGTATAAAGCTTGGCGTAGAAGAAACAGTCATAACCCAACCATTTATCAGGTGAATAATAAAAATATCGCTAGTGTAGCATGATAGATTATATAGCTTATGGGCTGAGCATCATCAATGCCATATTTTTGGCAGCTTACTGTTAAAAATTCGATTAAGTACACCGAAATAATGCAACAAGCCCTCGTTACGTATTGGTGATTTAACTTAATCAGTGGATATGTTTTGATAAAGAACCAAGTTAAGCGTGTGACGGCGTGTGACGGCGTGTGACGATAGGCATCTGTCATTATAATCTTTAAAAGACGAATTTTTAGTATACAATTTCAGTATACAAACCGTCACTTAAAGCACATTACTAGTCAGGTAAAGGGCTGCTGCTGATTTAAGAGTGACTTGCGAGTATGGTATTAGCTTGTGACAGTTAGGGGCATAATCCCCTACACTAATTGGCGTAAAAATGATCTGATGATTCAGGGCTAGAGGTTTGCGTGCTTATTTCAGCGAAAAATTTGCTCAACTCTCAGTCCATATTTTTAATGTTAGTATGTTCAATATCAGTACTGGTCACAATATATATAAATGAAGCGCCGTATTCACTTGTGCTAACGCGGTAATATTAAGCATAAAAAATGAATATATAACCATGAGCGCTGGATAATAAAGACATCTTCACTGCTTACTCTATACTGACTTTATAACACAGTATCTTGGCAGTGTTATTACTCGTTTTTCTAACAATAACTGGCTATGTACTTTAATTTTAAAACTTTTAATTTTAAAACGTAGCTTTCGTTATATAGCAAGGAGTTCCAAATGGTATACCAAGGAAATCGCATCACAGTGACAATGCTAGAGGATGGCATCGCCAATATGCAGTACAACGCCGAAAATGAGAGCGTGAATAAGTTTGATGCTGAAACCAATAAGCAATTTGGTGAAGCGGTTACTGCTTTAGAAAAAGCCGACGACGTCAAAGGTTTAATCGTGACCTCAGGCAAAGGCGTCTTTATCGCTGGCGCTGATATCACAGAATTCGTTGGCTCTTTTAAAAAGCCAGAAAGCGAGATTAAAGATTGGGTCGTAGGTATCAATGACGCCTTTAACCGCTTTGAAGATCTGCCTTTCCCGAAAGTAGCGGCTATCAATGGCGCGGCGCTTGGCGGTGGTTGTGAGATGACCTTGGTTTGTGAATATCGTGTCATGAGCGACAAAGCCATCATCGGTCTACCAGAAACCCAACTGGGTATCTTCCCAGGTTTTGGTGGTACGGTTCGTACTACGCGTGTGATTGGTATCGATAATGCGCTTGAGCTGATTGCGACTGGTACACCAAAAAAACCACTTGATGCCCTGAAACTAGGCTTGGTTGATGCGACTGTTGCTGCAGATGACTTGCAAGATGCTGCGATTGATCTAGTCAAAAAATGTATCTCAGGTGAGCTTGATTGGCAAGCGAAGCGTGAAGAGAAACTCGTTCCTGTTAAATTAAATCAGCTTGAGCAAGCGATGGCATTTAACAGTGCCAAAGGTATGATCTTTGCCAAAGCCAATCCTAAACAATATCCTGCGCCAGCACTTGCTATCGCTGCGATGGAAAAACACGTTAACTTACCACGTGATAAAGCGATCGAAGTAGAAGCCGCAGGTTTTGCAAAAGCAGCTAAAACGCCACAAGCAGAAAGCTTGGTTGGTCTGTTCTTAAGCGATCAGTTGGTTAAAAAATTAGCCAAGCAGCATAGCAAAAAAGCACATGAAATCAATGAAGCGGCCGTACTAGGCGCAGGCATCATGGGCGGCGGTATCGCTTATCAAGCAGCCAGCAAAGGCTTGCCAATCATCATGAAAGACATCAAGTCTGAGCAATTAGACCTTGGTATGGGCGAAGCCAGCAAGTTACTTGGAAAAATGGTCGATCGCGGCAAAATGACCCCAGCAAAAATGGGCGAAACCTTAAGCCGTATCCGTCCTACCTTGAACTATGGGGACTTTGCTGAAACTGACATCGTTATCGAAGCCGTTGTAGAAAATCCAAACGTGAAGCGTGCGGTACTAAAAGAAGTTGAAGGCTTAGTAAAAGATGATTGTATCTTAGCCTCAAATACGTCAACGATTTCTATTACTTTCTTGGCTGAAGCACTTGAGCGTCCAGAAAACTTCGTTGGTATGCATTTCTTTAACCCAGTACACCGTATGCCATTGGTTGAAGTTATCCGCGGTGAGAAATCCTCTGAAGAAGCGATTGCGACCACTGTTGCGCTAGCGTCTAAAATGGGCAAAGTGCCAGTTGTGGTTAATGACTGCCCAGGTTTCTTAGTGAACCGTGTGTTGTTCCCATACTTTGGTGCATTTGATTTGCTCCTCAAGCAAGGTGCTGATTTTGCTCATGTCGATAAAGTCATGGAAAAATTCGGCTGGCCGATGGGTCCTGCTTATCTAATCGACGTTGTTGGTTTGGATACGGGTGTTCATGGCGCAGAAGTCATGGCAGAAGGTTTCCCTGACCGCATGAAGCCTGATTATAAAGGCGCTATTGAGCTTTTATATGAAAACAAACGCTTAGGTCAGAAAAACGGCGTTGGTTTCTATAAGTATGAAATGGACAAGCGCGGCAAGCCAAAGAAAGTTGCCGATGAAGCCACTTATGAGCTATTGAAAACCACGACTGATAGTGACAAGCAAACGTTTGAAGATCAAGCGATTATCGACCGTACCATGCTGGCTTTCTGTAATGAAACTGTTCGTTGCCTAGAAGACAACATCGTCAGCACGCCGTCAGAAGCTGATATGGCGATGATTATGGGTGTTGGTTTCCCGCCATTCCGCGGTGGTCCTTGCCGTTATATCGACCAAATGGGTCTAGATAACTACTTGGCACTGTGTGAAAAGTACGCACACCTTGGCAAAGCCTATGAAGCCCCGCAAAAGATTCGCGATATGGCAGCAGCAGGCGAGACCTTTTATGCCACAGCGTAACGGGTAGTCATTACTAGGATGAAGTGCCGTATGTTTACTGTTTAGGCTGAGAAAAATTAATTTATCACTACTCTTTAGTAGCAAGGTTCTTTAATAGTAGACGTACGATTATAGTTAGTTTTATTTAATGCTAGTACAAGGAAATCGAGCGCAGAGGTACGTATTGTACTTCAAGTGAGATTGACGAAGTAATAGCATTGAAATGGGCTGACTACACTGACAATAAAAATTGAAAAGGAAGTATAGTATGACAATTTTAAGTCCAAAAGACGTGGTCATCGTAGATGGCGTACGCTCAGCGATGGGTAAAACCAAAAACGGTATGTTCCGTCATGTCCGCGCTGATAGCATGTCTGCTGAATTGGTTCGTGCATTGGTTGAACGTAATGACTTTGACCCACGTGACGTCGAAGACATCATTTGGGGCTGTGTCAATCAGACCTTAGAGCAAGGCTTGAACATCGGTCGTAACATCGGTCTGCTAGCTGGTATTCCAAAAACTGCTGGTGGCCAAACAGTCAACCGTCTGTGTGGTTCTTCTATGCAGGCGCTACATACTGCTGCGGCTCAGATCATGACCAACCAAGGTGATGTGTTCATCATCGGTGGTGTTGAGCATATGGGTCACGTCGGCATGATGCATGGTGTCGATTTGAACCCTGAAGCGTCAAAGCATTATGCTAAAGCCTCAAACATGATGGGCTTGACCGCTGAAATGTTAGGTCGCATGAACAACATCAGCCGCGAAGAGCAAGATGCCTTTGGTCTTGAGTCGCATCGCCGCGCATGGGCTGCGACCACTGAAGGTCGTTTTGACAATGAAATCATCGGTATCGAAGGTCATGACGAAGCGGGTCGCTTGCAACTATGTACTGTTGATGAAGTGATTCGTCCTGATGCCACGATGGAGCAAATGCAAAAGCTACGCCCAGCCTTTGATCCAGTAGGCGGTACGGTGACTGCTGCCACCTCATCAGCATTATCTGATGGTGCATCAGCGATGCTAATCATGAGCGCGCAAAAAGCCAAAGAGTTAGGTCTAAAGCCACGTGCTCGTATTCGTAGCATGTCTGTTGCTGGTTGTGATGCCGCTATCATGGGTTATGGTCCAGTACCTGCGACGCAAAAAGCATTGAAACGTGCTGGCATGAGCATCGATGATATGCAAACGATTGAGCTAAACGAAGCGTTTGCAGCGCAGGGCTTGTCAGTACTGAAAGCCTTGAACTTGACTGACAAGCAAGACATCGTCAACATCAACGGCGGCGCAATTGCCCTAGGTCATCCACTAGGGTGTTCTGGCGCTCGTATCACGGTTACTTTGCTTAACGCTATGGAGCAGTCGGATACTGAAATCGGTCTAGCCACTATGTGTATTGGTCTTGGTCAAGGTATTGCAACTATTATTGAGCGTGTGTAAACCTCATAAGAGTATCAATTTTTTTATTATTGATAGCAGTAGATATTAACTTAGCTGATATTTGTTGATTAATATGCTTTAATATCTTGTAAGATGAGCGCCTCTAACTTAATGTTGGAGGCGCTTTTTTTTGTTTAAATCATAGTAATGAAAGGTAGAGTATAAATGGCACATCAGAAATCATTAGATAAGAGGCGCTTAGATTTAGAGGCGTTTAAGTTAAAAATGCGTTATATCTTTCTTCCTTTTTTAGGTTTTAGTATTGGCGCCATTTTATTCTACAACATCATAAGATGGATGTTGGACATCTATCTAGGGATATGGCCTCTAAAAGATACGGTCTGGAACTTAATTATCCCAATAATTATCAGTGTTATTTTAGTGCTTGTCATAATGCGATCAAGGATTAGACTGCTACGATTTGAATTATTTGATGATAATAGCGCTAATGTATTTTACTTGGTGATGATACTTGCTTTATTTCCACCTATATCAATCAGTCAAGCTTACTTATATGAAGCAGCATATGACATTATTGATATAAGTAATATAAGTGATATTAAATTATATCCAAAACAAAAATACTTCCAATTTGATAATAAAAGTATTGAGAAACAAGGGGTTGTTTCTTACTTCAATACTAGGGAGATGGGGAAATCTAGACAAGAGTTAAAAATATACTTATATTTTGCTACTCCTTTTTATGGAGATAAAGATATCTGGTGGGGACAGGCTTTTACTAAGGTTATTGATAATGATCTTGAAGAAAAAGAGAAAGTTCAACAAATAGAAAATTTTAAAAGGATTTCTAGACAACAATATGCAAATGAAGAGATATCTACTGCTGATTATTTTGAAAAATTGCAAAACTCAGATACTAAGTATGGTTATTTAGAAGCGATTAGATTGTCAGGTCAGCAACATATTAATGACCCAATAATACTTGTATCTCAGTTGAGCACACTTAACGAAAAAGCAGATAAAGAGTTAGCAAAATTCTTTAGATTTTTTATCATTGGCATGTTTATTTGCTTACTATTAGTCTTAAAAGCAACGATTGATAAAAAAGCATTTCAACAGTTTAAGTTACGCTAGATTTGTGGTGATAGGGCATGGATAATAATAAGCAAAGCCAGTATAGGTATAAAGATAAAAATAGAAGCAGAAACAAAAAAGAGTAAGCAAAAGGGATAAAAAGAAGCGAACACAAAACCTAAGCGCTAAAGAATCGATCATAATAAAACTAAAGCAAGTATTCTTGCCATATTTAGGTCTTAGTGTCCTGACCATTCTGCTTTTTGGGGCTTTACGCTGGTTGCTTGATATTTATCTAGATATTCTACCTTTAAAGGAAGGCTATTGGGATTTTGGTATTCCTTTTCTGTTATCTGTTTTAGTCGTTAGTATTTGGATGTGGCCGAGGTATGAGCTTTTAACCTTAAAGTGGGTTAAGCGCAGTAGTTCAGGCTACTTTTTTATAACGATGGTTCTAGCATTAGTGATACCGCTCGTTCTCAGCCAAAACTATTTATCCAAAGCGGCTTACGAGGTCATTGAAGTAAATAGCTTGAATGATATTCGTCATTATCCAAAGCAAAAGTATTTCAGAGTAAATGATTTTGAGCCCCTCAAATTAGAGAGCGTTTCTTATATAGAAACACAAGTAGTCAGTGGACGATATTTTGACTCAACATTGCATATTGATTATTACATTGCGACGCCATTTATAGCCGCTGATAATATTTGGCTAGGTTCTAGCTACCACACGAAATACGATAATCGCGCAGACCAAAGTATTAAAGACAGTCAATACTCAGCGTTTATTAACGACTCGCACCATAAGTACGAAGCCAACGACCTCTCTACTATCAGCTACTTTAAGAAACTTAAATCATCAAATAGCAGAAATGCTTACTTACACACGATTTCTACGGCTAATAGGCAATCTAATTTGCCACCCTTGATATTGAAGCCAGAAACAGGATTACTTGCTGATAGCTTAGATCGTGATTTTGTTTGGGGATTTGGTTCGTTTTTTATTGGTATGGTGCTGTGCTTGTTGCTCGTTCTCGCAGCAGAGTTTGATAGTCAAGAAAAGAAAAGTACGCAAAAACATATACAAAAGCGAAAACATATACAAAAACAAAAGCCCGTAAAAAAACGAGCACCAGTAAGTGATGTATCAAAGAGCCTAGTAGTTTGGTTTAAAAATAATAAAGAACGACCTGCAACGTTGGTGTTAATACTGACCTGTATAGGTACATTTATACTAACCGTATTCATGGGTATGGATATCATTGACCCTTTATCTAGACAGGTAAATGGTGTAGGTGGGTTGACGATGGACGCGCTGCAAGCTGGTCAATATTGGCGGGTGGTCACAGCACTTTTTGTACATGCAGGAATTATGCATTTAGTAATGAGTCTGGGCATGCTTTTTGCGACAGGTTATATTTTGGAAAAAGTATTGGGTCCTATACGTTTTGCGATTGCGTTTTTTATATGTGGTATTTTCGCTAATGTTTTAGGGGTACTATATTTTGATATGGATATGGCAGGTGTTTGGGGTGCTACATTTGGCTTGTTTGGTATCGCGATACCGTTGGTGGCCTTTAAGGTTTTTAATAAAAAATATCGAGAGCTATTCGGCGGTACTATCGCTGCGATATTAATCATTACTTTAACCAGCATGTTCTTTGCATTTATAAACACGCTCATTTATATGGTGTATTATCTTTTAACCTTATGTTTTGGCGTTGCTTTCGGTGTGGGCATGGTCATGACTCAAAAACAGTCTTTATTACGTAATGCTAGGCGTCATAATATATAGTTATTGGCTATTCATAATCAAAAACCTACGCTAAGCAGTATGAATCAAACGTGATGAATTGTTATTAATCATTATTAGAGACTATCTCCATTGACGCCCTCAGCAAACTATGACTAAATAAGAGTAAGGCTAATAAAGACAATATCAATGATAAAATTAACATAGCCTTTAACAATAAAGTCAGCCGTACAAGGAGTGTGCCATGTCTACTATGATTACCGATCGTACCTATCGAATCGCTCGCGAAAATACCCAAGCGATGATAATCGATGTTCAAGAACGCTTAACACCGCATATTTATGACCATGAAAACATCGTCAAAAAAACAGTGACGCTTATTAAAGGTCTACAAGCACTGAATATCCCTATTATGCTCAATGAACAGTATAAAAAAGGGCTCGGCGATACGCTACCTGAAATACGCGAGGTATTAGAAGGCGATAACGCCAAAAGCTTTGAAAAGGTCACTTTTAGCGCTTGTGATAATGATGATTCGTGGCATTATTTAGCGCAGCAAAATCGAAGCATTGTTTTGCTATTTGGCGTAGAGACACATGTCTGCGTACTACAAACAGCGCTTGATTTGCTAGATAATGGTATGCAGCCCGTCATCATTGGTGATGCAGTCGGTTCGCGTTTTCCATATGATAAAAAGCAAGCAATTCGCCGTATTCGCCGTGCTGGGGGCGTGATTACCACGGTTGAAACCATTCTGTTTGAGCTTTGCCGTAGTAGTCAAGACCCTGCGTTTAAAACCATTAGTAACTTGATTAAATAGTTCTTTTATTCAAGATATAAAAAATAGCGCTTACTCACATAAGCGCTATTTTTTATAGTGGTGTTCATTAGCTATAGGTTGGCATGCTCTTTTATAGCGCTCATAAAATGTATAATACTTGCTTATGCGTAAAGGTAAAATGAAGCGCTATATCTTCGTAGAAAAATTAAGAGAAAATTTATGCCATCAACCAAACCCCTTTTATTAACCAACCCAACGCTTGCCTCAAACATTGATATAGATCATGTCACTCATTTCTTATTAGAGCTTGATGCGCTTAAACGTATCAATCGTCGTAGCTATGTGACGCATACCACACGCAAAGAAAACTCTGCCGAACATTCATGGCATTTAGCGATGGCGTGCTGGTCTATTGCTGAACAGTTTGAGCTAGATGTCAATCATGAAAAACTACTCAAGATGGCATTGGTACATGACTTGGGTGAGATTGACGCAGGCGATACGTTTTTATTCGCAAATAGTCGTAGCGAGGCGCACATTGAAGAACGTGCAGGCATTGCTCGATTGCAAGCTGAGCGTGGCAATGGCATCATGGATTTAAATGAGATTTGGGAAGAGCAGGAGACGGGTAGCAGCAATGAAAGTCAGCTGCTTAGAGTGGTTGATCGCTTATTGCCGTTTTTATTGAATTTAAATACCAATGGGGAAACATGGATTGATGCTAACGTCACGTGCTCGCAAGTGACTACAGCACTTGCTTTTATCAAAGACAGCTTTCCTCCCATTCATGATTGGCTATCAAAAAATATCGACTATGCGACCCAGCAAGGGTGGTTGATTGATGCTTAAATAGAGCCATTATTTTGCCGTTTACATGTTTGCAAATATTCATCTTTTTCAACTAGTAAAGCATTTAGAATTAGCTAAATGAGCGATTAAGTACATTATAGAGAGAGAGAGTATTAAATGAGAATCACTGGCACTTATAAGGTTTTTGCTAAATCGCTCGTCTTTGTTAGCCTATTAACTTTGGCGCAACTAACTCAGGCTGCCGCACCTATTAGTAATGGTGACAAGTTGGCGCACGATGCCAAAAAACAGATCGGCATTACCACCAGCTATGATCCTGCTTACCGCAAGTTGGATTTTCCGCGTGGCGATGTACCGATAGAAACTGGCGTCTGTACCGATGTTATCGTCCGTGCTTATCGCTTGCAAAATATAGATCTACAGCAATTAGTCAACCATGATATGAAGTCAAATTGGTCGGCTTATCCAAAGACTTGGGGGCTGAAATCAACCGATAAGAATATCGACCATCGCCGAGTGCCCAATCTTGAAGTGTTTTTTGCGCGTCACGCAAAGACATTATCGACGACTGATAAAGCCAGTTTTCAAGCAGGCGATGTGGTGACGTGGCGGCTACCGAATGGTAATTTGCCGCATACAGGTATCGTCTCTGATAAAGTCGCTGCGGATGGTACACCGCTGATTATTCACAATATCGGACGCGGTACGCAAGAAGAAAACATCTTATTTGCTTATCCTATTCTCAAGCACTTTCGTTATTAACTACTTTTTTTATTAACTACTTTCATTATTAAGCTAGTATGTTGCGATAAGATAATTACCCACAATAAAAAGCTCAGTTCAGCATAAATTAGGATGCTGAACTGAGCTTTTTTGAGTCGTTAAATCGCTTGTCTATTGAGTGTTAGCGACACCCAGTAGTTGTCCCATTTTTACCACACTATCGGCTTGCATACTGTCTTGCCAATCTGCTTTTGCGCCTCTTGGTAGAATGACAATTGCGGTTGAGCCTAAATAAAAACGACCCAGCTCATCGCCTTTTTCAAAGCTCATATTGTGCTCAGCTTCTTGAATATCATCAGTGCGGGCAATTTTACCAGTCGCCACCGTTTCGATACCAGCGACAATCATTGCCCCAACCATCACCACCGCTGCTTTACCATATGCTGTATCAAACAGACAAACCAAGCGTTCATTACGCGCAAATAAGTCTGGCACATTTGCCGCCGTAGTATTGTTGACCGAAAATAGCGTGCCCGGTACATAACGGGTTTTGGTCAGAGTGCCGGCGAAGGGCATATGTACACGGTGATAGTTACTGGGCGCAAGATAAACCGTCGCAAAACTGCCATCCGCAAAATAGCGCCCATCTTCACTGTCAGCAAGCAGTTGACCAACATCATAATAGCGCCCTTTTGCTTGGAGCAATTTATGGTCGTCAATTTGACCCAACTGCGAGATAATACCATCGGCAGGACTGACGATACCATGAGGCGTCATGTCGATAGGGCGCGCGTCTTCTTTTAGCTCACGGGTAAAAAAGTCATTAAAGCTCTCATAGGCGTTGAGACTTTGGCGCTCATACTCGTCCAAGCTGACATTGTAGGCTTTAGCAAAGCTACGGATAAACGTGCGTTTAACATAAGGATGGCGGCTAGCGGCTAGACGCCCAGCAACTTTACTCAGTTGCTGCTGCGGGACAAGCTGTTGTAAAGTAGTGAATACATTCATAATGAGGCTACCAAAATAGGGTGTGATGTAATAATTAATAAGCAAGAGAATGGCCGTATTTTATCATGGACGGCGTATTATTGTATGGGCATAATTGGTAAGGAGTCCGTAAATGAAAGCACTTATACAGCGCGTACGCCGTGCTAGTGTTACCGTCGATGCGCAGTGTGTTGGTACGATTGAGCAAGGCATATTGGCTTATATTGGTTTAGGGCCTGATGACGACCTAACAAGCGCCCAGCGAATGGTGGATAAAATCCTCACCTATCGTATTTTTGACAATGATGATGATCCTGCCAAGTACGGCAAACTGGATAAAAATGTCCAGCAAGTTGGTGGCGGACTGTTATTGGTATCACAGTTTACGCTAATGGCAAAAACAGACAAGGGTCGTCGCCCTGACTTTGGTGGTGCGATGGCACCTGATGCGGCGCAAGCGTTGTTTGCGCAATTGGTCGCTTATGCCAACACGCAACATTCAAACGTGGCAACTGGTCAGTTTGGCGCTAATATGCAAGTGTCGAGCGTCAATGATGGGCCATTGAATTTCTTGTTAGAAGTGAATTGAGTAAACTAAGCATTAGCCGTCACGAGACTTATGAAGTGCTTAAAAGTTGAATGTCATTAAACTGTCATAATTACCCCGTTTAATAGGGAGTAGCAGGCGAGCATTTATCGCCTTTTTTGTCAGCTAAATGTTGTCCTCTAACACTGAGAATGCCGTATGTATAATGAGCAAATTTTGATTGTTGAAGATGAACCTGCGATTCGTGAAATGATCGTCATGACGCTAGAGATGGCGGGATTTGATAGTCTGCAGGCAGCGGATGTATCTGAGGCGCACCAACAAGTGGTCGATCACCGCCCTGCGCTGATTTTGCTAGATTGGATGCTGCCTGGTGATAAAAGTGGCATTGATTTTTGCCGATTGCTCAAAAACGATGAGCTACTCGCTGAGATACCAGTCATTATGTTGACGGCTAAAAGTGAAGAGGACAGCAAGGTGCATGGCCTTGACGCTGGGGCTGATGATTATATGACCAAGCCTTTTTCGACACGTGAGTTAATATCCAGAATCAAAGCAGTATTGCGTCGTAGTAACGCGCTCAGTAGTGATAAACCTATCGAAATCGGCAATTTGAGCCTTGATCCCAAAAGTCAGCGAGTGACAGCGGCTGGTAAAGTGGTTGATGTTGGTCCTACGGAATATCGATTATTGGCATTTTTTATGAGTCACCCAGAGCGTGCCTATACGCGGACGCAGCTGCTAGACCAAGTATGGGGCGGTAATGTATATATCGAAGATAGAACCATTGATGTGCATATCAAACGTTTGCGGACATTATTACGACCGCATCAATGTGATACGTTGATACAGACAGTACGCGGGACAGGCTATCGATTTTCTAGCTTTATTGAACCAATTTAACGGACGGTTTTTTATTCGCTATAAAAGCAGTATGTCAATCGTAGCACAGTGAGAAACGGCGAATAGTGATAAGGATGATGGATGAACACCCTAATATCGGCTCAAGGCGACCAACAAAATAAGTCACTGCTAGCGACTCAGCAGAATACAACGGATCAACTCAAAAAAATTAGAAGCGCACTACGCGCATTGCGTGATGCGGTGGTTTTGCTCAATGACGATGATGGGCTCGAATGGTGGAATCAGGCCGCCGAAGATTTAATGTTGTTACAGTTGTCAGATAAAGGTAAGTGCATTTTTGACTTTATTAGTGCGCCTGAATTTCGTCAGTATTATCAGGCGACGACCAACCCTAACGATGGTGCTCAGGATGGTGTGCACATTGTCTCGTGGCGCGCGCCCAAGCGTTATCTAAAGTGTGAGCTCACGCCTTTTGGCGATGAGAAGCTGCTCATTATTTATGATGTGACGCGCTTGCATCATTTGGAGGAGATGCGCCGCGATTTTGTGGCGAATGTCTCGCATGAGTTACGCACACCGTTGACCGTCATGATGGGCTATCTAGAAAATTTTTCGGATCAGCCAGATATGCCGCCGCATTGGAAGCGCGGGTTTGAGCTGATGAGCCAACAGACTGCGCGTATGAATAGAATTGTAAATGACTTATTGCTGTTATCTCGCATCGAAATCGAAGAAACCCATGAGCTCAGTTATATTGATATGACCAAGCTGCTGACCCATGTTTATGATGATGCGCAAGCGTACAATCAAGAGTATGGGCATACCATTCACTTGCAGATAGATACTTATGACGGACTGTATGGCTCAGAGATGTATCTAAATAGCGCGCTTTCTAATCTGGTGATTAATGCCATCAAATACACGCCCAAGGGCGGTAATATCGCCATTAGTTGGACAAAAACGTCAGAAGGTTGCCGATTTGCCGTCGAAGACAACGGTATTGGTATTGCACCTGAGCATATCGCACGGTTGACGGAGCGCTTTTATCGTATTGATAAAGGTCGTAGTCGGGCGACTGGCGGCACAGGGCTAGGTTTGGCAATCGTTAAACACGTTTTATATCAGCATGAAGCCAATTTACAAATTGAATCAGTAGAAGGGCTGGGCTCGACGTTCAGCATGGTATTTCCAGCTGCCCACATTAGATCAGCTGCGATACCCTAATTTTTTTGTAAAAGTGGATAGGGGTTCACTGCACTGCCGCTGATATAAATACCGCAATGCACATGTGGCGGCGTACCTTTTGCATTGCCACTGTCGCCGACGCAGCCGATGATATCGCCGGCATTAACCCAGTCGTTTGGACTAATATCTGCATAATCTTCTAAATGCGCATAATAATGCCCTGCGCCGCCTGGTCCAACCACGACCACCACACGACCGCCTAACGTATTTTCACCAACTTTGCTGACGATGCCTTGTGTCGTGGCTCGTATTGGTGTGCCTCGTGCGGCAAAGATATCGATACCTTCATGACTGCGACCTTGACTGCGTGCAGCGCCCCATGTATCTGTTAGATGTTGTTCTGGAAGTGGACTGGGTAAGCTGTTTTCCGTCGGTAGTTCTTGCTGTAACAAACTGAGCTGTTGCCATTTTGCCATCACAAATGACTGAGTTTGTTGGCTGATACTGGGTAAGAGCCTATCAAATACAAATAATAGCATCAACAATACGACCGCTTTCATGAGTACACTGAGTACACGGCTTAAAAAGGTTGGCCTTTTCTTTTGTTTTAATTGTGGATTACTGTCATCTGCTGGCATCTATCTCTCTTCAGTTTTTTAAATGGACTTCAATTGATATTATATAAGTGAAGTTATCTATTCTTTGTATGCCATTGTTATCTCAGGTTTTTATCCCCATAAATATAACGTTTCTTTTAAAGTTTACGTATTTTTAAAACGTTACATAAAATACCAATGTTGCTATCTATTGTTGTTATCTATGGCTGAATCTTTATGACTGACACTGCGCTGATTATCGATACCGAAACCGACCAAGGTCGTGATCCGCGTCCGATTCAAGTGGCGACTATTAATGCGATGACGGGTTTTGAGTGGATGAAGTACTTTAATAGTGGTCGTTCTATATCACCAGTTGTCATTAGAATTCATGGCATTACTGATGATGATGTCGCTGGTCTTGAGCGCTTTGATTTAGAGGCGTTTGAGTTACCGCAGTATTTGATTGGTCATAATGTCCGCTTTGATTGGCGGGTTATTGGCAGTCCGTCTACTAAGTTGATATGTACGGTTCGGTTGGCGCGTGTGGCTTTTCCAGAGTGGAGTGCTTATGGTCAGTCCAAATGTATCGAGCAATTATTAGGCAAAGAGGAAGCAAGTAGGATGACGATTGCCGCTCATGATGCGCTGGGTGATGCACGTATGTGTTATCTGCTTTATCAGGCGTGTTGTGAGCGCCTAGCCATTGCACCGATGGATTTTGCTGCTGTCCATGCTATCGCTAATAAAGCCAATCCAGTGAGCAAAATGCCCTTTGGCAAACATAAAGGCACGCTGATTAAAGACGTGCCCATCAGCTACGTAAAATGGATGCTGGGTAATATCCATAATATGCAGCCGTCGCTTTATTCTGCATTGACCAAGCGTGTCAAAGCAGAGCAGGTAGCAAAAAATACACCAGAATAAATACCTTTATTGATGCTTAGATGGCTTAAAAAAGATTGGATTTATGGCTGATTATTTATCCAATCAACCGCCATTTGCCAAAGCTGCGGTGCTTTAGCGTTGGTTCTGCTACTAAAATAGCGCATATGACCGATGCTTTTTAGACCAAAGTCTTTGGGATCTAAAAAGTGCTTTTCGACTGGCATTTTAGTAAAAACACGAATCATATCATCCATATTTTTGCTATTGGCAATGTCATCATCACTAAACCCCAGCCATAATGAGGGCATAGTAATGTCATTGTAAAAGTGCTTTTGTATACTTTTGCCAAAGGCTGTTTTGATATAGCCTGCGCCATTACACCATTCGCGCCACTGCCGAGACACGCCCCGTGGTAGCGGTTCGCCCATACCAATTTTATCTGACGGCGTGTACCCTAACGCCAAGTTGGCGAGTGGAATAAAGGCATCCATAAAACCCATCGCTTTGAATTTATAGGGCATGCTCATATTTTTAATACGACCTGATGAGCAGGCGACATTGAACACTGAAGCGAGCGCACTATAATTTGGCATCAAACCTATCAGCTGACCGCCTGCACTATGACCAATTAAATGATAAGTGGCGTCGGCAAATTCATCTTGCAACGCATCAAGGACGGCTGGCATATCATGGCGACCCCAGCTAATCAGCGATGCATCGCATTTAGCCAATGCAGACGACAGCGATTCACCAATGCCTTCATTGTCAAAGGTTAGTACACCAAAGCCATTTTCTGCTAAGTGAGTGGCAAAATTGTGATAAAACTGGCGCTTGATACCCGTTGCTGGCGCGATCATAACCGCTTTTTTTACCTCATTTTTAGGGTGATAGACAGTCGCTGCCAATGCCTGATTGCGCTCAGTCATGATACTCAGTGAATAAATATCCGTCTGATACTGTTTATTTTCCATGCTGTAACCTTCATATTGTTAGGGTTCTATGCGGTGTGGAGTGGTTATTTATTTGCAATTATTTATCAATAATCTGCTCTTAAAATGTAGTCATGACGTAGTGATAAACCGCTTAAATTAGCTGATAGCCACCTGATAGCATCGCTTATGTTAAGATAAATGCTGGCAAGCAAGGCGTTCAATTGTGACTTTCAAGTTCTATGCTATTTATCTGGGGTGGTATTATCCATTAGGGTTTTAACGAGTATTTAACAAAAACAATCGATATAAAAATTAAGGAAGCTATATGCAAATGAAAATTAACAATGACACTTATGAAGTCATTACCAGTCAAGATATTACCAATATTGAAAAAGCAGTGGATAAATCAACGTTAACGATGCCGTTGGTAGCGGTTTATTGTGGTTCGCGTTTGGGCAATAATGAAGTCTACGAGCAGGCAGCCCGCGAGTTGGGTAGTGCGCTTGCTGACAATGGCATGGGTTTGGTCTACGGCGGCGCGAGCATCGGGCTGATGGGTGCCGTTGCAGATGAAGTGATTCAAGGCGGCGCACAAGCGGTCGGTGTGATTCCAACCTTTATGCTCAAACATGAGATTGCTCATGAGCAGCTGACTCGCCTGCATCTGACAGATACCATGCACACTCGCAAAACCGTGATGGCGGAGTATGCAGATGCTTTTATTACCTTGCCGGGCGGGCTTGGTACTTTAGAGGAAATTATGGAAATCGCCACGTGGCGTCAGCTCTATCAACATGAAAAACCGATGATTATTTTGAATATCAATGGTTTCTATGATCGTATGATCGAGCACTTAAAATATACGGCTGACCAAGGTTTTATGAAGCAAGAAGATCTGGAGCGTTTGGTGGTATGTAACACGATTAATGAAGCTATTGAGCTATTAAAAACAGTCGTAAAAATAGACGATGCAGTCGATACTGAAAAAATGGCTGGTAATTAAGAGTACGTATTTCTATAGATGAATACTTTTATATATAAATGTTTTCATCTATAAAAAAGGAGAGAAGGGCTGATCATTAGCCCTTCTCTCCTTTTTTTGTTCAATTTTTAATAGAACGCTTTTTATATCTCAGTAGCACTTGCATCATTAGCCGTGTTGAAACCCTTTAAAGTTGTCTCGCCAATACCGTGATTCACATCAGCCATTGCTAATGGAAAGCCTCGTTGCTCAGCCAATGTACGCGCGACTTTATCAATCGCCATGCTATCGTGTTTTGTCAAATACGCCCAATTATGAGCATAACGATTGCGGTTGGCTGGCGTGTCATGATCGATTAAACCAAGTTCAGTCAATTCATCAACGATTTGGTCGGCAGCAATCAAAGTTGATGATGCTTTGACGTTTTCCGCTCGAGCATAGCGAATATTAGAATACAAGCTTACATCAGCCACTCGCAGCGTATCGTCTTGACCGGGTATTTGCTGCCCACCATATAGCGCGTTACCGACCGTACGTGCGCTATGGAAGGTCGGTACAAATTCTGCCACATAATCAATCGCTTGCTGACTACGCGCTTGTAACGGTGCTTTATCCCAGCCATCTTCGATATAGTGCACATACTGCGGCGGCAGATTAGGTTGGGCGCTGTCTTTGCTAGAGGCCACTAAGCCATCATCGAATAGCGTGATAAATTTGCTCATGCCATGTATTTGAAAATAACCACCGGGGTAAGGCGTGAGTTGTGCCATGCCTTCAGGTGTGCCGCGACTGCCATAAACGATAATCTCTGGTATCTGTCCGCCAGTATCATCCCATTGGGTGATATAAGAAGATTTAAACTCGACCATACGCGTGACTTTGACCCCGACCATGTCGTCGATGACGCCCGTACGAAAACCGCACGCGTTGATTAAATAATCCACTTCGATAGATTCAATTGTATTTTTGGTCTCAGATTCGGTTGTAAGCTTAGTTTCAGAGCTGGCAGCTCGCTGATAATCAATACGCCATTTAGTGACATGATGGTCTGCGTTTGAGCAGTTTTCACAATCAACAGGCATGACTTGCTTAACCTGTGTATCGGTAAAGACGTGAGCATGCTCATAATCTGCTAATGCCAATTGCGCAGAGGCTGCTAAACGGAAAATATTCCAGCCGTACTCTTGCACGACAATCAGTGGAAACTTGACTTTATTTAAGTCCAAATACTTAGCGACTGGTATCATCCATTCATCAACCGAGCGAGGCACAGTGACTTGTTCACGTTCTGACAGCGCAATGAGTTGCTCATGACTATAAAGCTGATAGTAGTTTTCAGGTTCGCCCAACACTTTGTTATTAGCATCTTCGGCGATAAGCTTACGATACGCATCAGTCAAGATATCAAGACGTGGTAGCAAGTCTTCTGGCAAGCCCTCATCGCGAGTTGGTACGGCAAATACTGTTGGGCGAACATCGATGGTATAAGGATAAAGGCGCAATATATCGATACATTGTTTGAGGAGAGCCACACAATCTTCATCAGGAATCTCGCGGTATAGATTGCCGCCAGCATGCAAGTGACACATCGGTGGACCATCAATCAGCGATTTGTTTTTTTCAAATACATAAGTTTCAAGCCCCAATGCCGCAAGGCGGATAGCAATGGTTGCTCCTGCCGTACCGCCACCAAGAATACCGACACGTTTGGCAGAGTGCGCTTGGTTTTTCACTGGGTTTTTAATGAAAGAGTGAGTCATTGTCGTTGTTATATCCTTAATAGCAGTTACAGCAGGTCATGCTCGGTGTATTTGTTAAATGTTTTATTCTAAAATCTTATTTTAAAATTTTTGTCCTAATGGATGTTGTTCTAAGCCGTTTATAACTATCGATATGCGTGCAAAGGACGTCAAGTTCAATATGCATATGAAGCCGCAAGGGTCATATTTGTCATTGTGTAGTAATTCTTAATGTGTATAGAGTATTCTACGAAAAATGACAACCAATATGACGGCAAATACGTAAGTAGATACGTGAGTTTTGTCAATGAATGGCTATGCCAGTTTAACCAATTTGCAAATATATAAGCTTTTGTAAATTTATATATGGATAGAAACGACTGTGCTGTTGCATATGCTATATTAAAACTGCTCAAAGTCAGCAGTAGGGTTTTTTTGCCGTTTAAATCGTCTGGCGATGAGAAAAATCCAAATAAAAACTTATGATGACAATCACAATCAAAATGACAAGGAAGTTATTATGAAACGTATGCTTATATTATCGGCTCTCACCGGTGTTTTAACGCTTACTGGTTGTACTACGTTAAACAATGTATTCGGCAATGATGATTCTGGCATGCATGATGTACAAGCCACCAATAAAAATACCGCGCCAGTCGCGAGTAAAAACGGCATGTTAGTCGATGCAAGCAATCACATGACCTTATATACCTTTGACAAAGATGGGATGAACAAATCAGAGTGTGGTAGTGCCTGTCTAATTGCTTGGCCCGCATTTATGGCACCGAGTAATGCCAAAGCGTCAGGGCAGTTTGCAGCGTTTCAGCGCGAAGATGGCAAGTATCAATGGGCGGTAAATGGTAAACCGTTATATTTCTATGCCAATGATACAAAGGTGGGCGATAAAGATGGCGACAATAAACTGGGCGTTTGGCATATCGTCAAAACCAAGTAAAGTAAGCCCATTGTCTACCGAAATGAAAGACAATTAGCATTAAAAAAGCAGCCATTGTAATGGCTGCTTTTTTATTGGTTTGAATGATTAGAATCGTAAAATAACGCGATCAAATATCTGCCAAAGCTTCCGCTTGTTCAGTCTCCAAGATACTTTCTTTAGTAGGCTCTTTTCTATATAAAGGGAAAAAGTCGGAGCGTAAATCATTTTCGGTGAACCAGCTATCAGCGACTAATGCTTCGTATTTTGCTGGATTAACGACGAGTCTATAGGTTTTGAATAACAACTCTTGTGAGCTAAACCCTTTTTTATACTCGTATAAAGAATCTAGATTAGAGCCTACGCCGCCGCCAAGATGCAGTAATTTATAATGATTGGTTCTGCCCCAATCACGAGCCACATGGGTAATGAGTTTGGAAGGTTGTAGATGGGTATAGGCGTTGAGCGTGCCTCCGAGATGAAACTGCATAATGCCCGATTCTTTGCAGATTGTGTAGATAGAGGAACCAATGGCTTTATTATCCTGATAGGCAGTTATCAGTAGTATTCTGTCTTGCAGATTTTCGAGCAAATTAAAAAAGTAATCATCATCAAAGAAGTAGTACTGATCTGCCTTCACCTGCGCCATCGTTTCTTTGTAAATATTGGAAAACATCACTGCATTCTCTCTGGTTAAACGCTCAATTTTTGTCACGACATCCATTTTTAAGGCTTTTTTAATGCCTCTACGATGACGATTTTGAGTCTCGCTCCAGTGCTCCTCTTCAGATTTACTCAAGTCAGACATCAATGTCAATCCATGAGTGAGTGCTTTGCCGACCGTTGGTAGCCATTCTTTATTGATGATTGGATGCAGTCGCATGAATAAAGACACACAGCCTTTTGCTAAGAGAAAACCCCTTACTTCTGCCAATATTATGTCTAATTCGGCATCAGTGAGAGACTTATCCATGACAGGACCGCCGTAACCATAAGTAGAAGTCGCATCCCAATGCTCTGAGTCGAGTTCTCTTATAATGAGAGGCAAAAAGATCTTTTTATTGTTATAAGTGGCAATCACTCCTTGAGGAGTGCCTTTATCGACAATAGCTGACGCAGCAATCCAACCAGATAAGTGATAAATATCAAAGTGATAATCAGCGATGTTTTTATCCCAGTCTTTATTTATCTCGGTAAAGTCTACCTGTACTGTATCCATCTTTCTGCTCCCTCAGCGTTATGTTTTATATTCGTAAATCCGTATATATGAATATAACAATAAAAACTGTGGTTAACAAGTAAATGGAAAGTATTTATGCGATTTATTGAATATATATAAATGTCGAGTGAGTTGATTCATTATTGTCAAAAAAGCAGCCACTATGATGGCTGCTTTTTTTAGGGTATGTAGAGGAGGTAGCGATTTGTGCTTGGCTAAAAATTAGACTTATTTAGATTTTTTGTTGGTTTGCGCTTTTTTCTCTATCAACTCACCATCGATTTGGATCGGGACATTGGTGGTAATGCCATCTGCGAAAGCTGTCATACCATAGGCTGCGCGATCAATATTACCCGTTGCACGGAAGCCAATAACTGGTTCTTTGGTAAGAGGGCTGTTGGCGATTTTATTCAAAGTCACATCCAGAGTTAATGGTTTGGTTTGACCTAACATAGTAAAGTCACTTGTGACCTTGGCTTGTTGCGGATTTATAAATTTTACGCTGGTTGATTTAAAGGTCATGGTTGGATATTTGGCGACGTTAAAAAATTCAGCCTTTTTTAAATGCTCATCACGTGCATCCCAATTGGTGTCAATGCTATCGGTTGCAATGGTGAAGCTCATATTGGTTTTATTGGGTGCTTTAACATCGTAATTAACGACCCCTTTGACGTCGTTAAAATGACCCATGGTGGTCGAAAATCCTAAGTGATTGACAGAAAACCCCACACGGGTGTGCGAGTCGTCTAATTGCCATTGACTAGGCAATGCCGCACCTGCAACAGTAGTGAGTGCCAGTGCTGAACTGATAAGCAGGGCTTTTGCGCTATTTTTCATAACAGTATTTATCATTATATTGTCCTTATTGAGTGTTTATAAATAGTGGGTGCTTGATTAATGAGGCGAAATAAGACGGTATCCATCATCATTAACAAATGATGAATATCAAAAACAAATTATTAACTAAATCTAAATATAAAATGTCTATTGGTTATTTTAATTAATTTAATATTATACTAATATAGCGTGTACCTCTCAACAAAATAGAGATTTTGGTGATAACTTATCACATATATCACTCACAACTGCTGCTTGCGTCTAGCGGTAAAAACCGTTAAAATCGCGTTTTGATTTTCCCGCTGGGGAAAGGCTAAGTGAGCAGAGGAATGGTGTTGGGTGCTGGAATAAGCCAGTGACGCAGCTGCCATACTTATCAATGTCCCTTAGTGCCTCAGTTACGTATGTCATGACTTGTTTGACACATCGTCTAAGATGGTGTTCAAGAGTGCTATACATACATCGGACATAGAGAGTTTATTATGCGTAAAGATATCCATCCTAATTACCAAGAAGTTTTATTCCATGACACTAACGCTGACGTGTTTTTCTTAACTCGTTCAACCGTTAAAACCAAAACCACTCGTGAATACGAAGGGTCAGAATATCCATACTACCCACTTGATATCTCAAGTGCGTCGCATCCATTCTATACTGGCGAACAACGCAAAACTTCTACTGAAGGTCGTGTTGCTAGCTTCAACAAACGCTTTGGTGCATTTGGTGGCCGTAAGAAAGCTGCTGATACTGACGCTGCAGAATAATTCACACCTATTGCGTGATATTATTTTGAGCATGTGTTTTTTCAAACATGCACAGCTATAGTATTAAGAACAAAAAAAACCGCTGACTATTCAGCGGTTTTTTTTGTTTAAATTTTTAGAAGTAACGGCTCAATGGTTCTTAATCAGTCAACTCAGCATCGGAAGGGGAAGGGTTCAGTAACTGTATAATCAACTCTGACAATTGCTGCGCCCAATAGCCATACATGAGGCTGCTAGGATGAAAACCGTCACTGGCAAACATCACTTTGATATCGATTGGAGTACCGTTCGAATGCTCTGCTATCATTCGTGGAAAGTCAGTGGCCATGTAGGTGACACTATCATAAGCGGCGCAAACTTGCTGCAACGTGTTATCAAGGATAGAGGCTTTAGCACCCACAAAGTTACTTAGCGGGGCAGGTATCGCAGGCATTTGTGCCATCGGCGGTAGGCTTAAAAAAATCAACTCTCGCACGCCAAATTTACGCTGAGCGATAGCGATAATACTTTCAATTTGCTGTTGCCATTTATCCACAGAGACTTTAGAGGTGGTGTCGTTGACGCCGACACTCAGCACCATCACATCAACAGGCTGGCTAGGCGCGGGTAGAACATAAAGCCTACGCAAGATATCAAAGCTGGTATGCCCCGTCGTCGCTTGCAATGACCAGTTCAGTATATCAAACTGGTTTTGGATAGCAGACTGCTGCGTCAAAACAGGAATTAAGTTACCGACAAGCGCCTCTTGCTGCGTCTCACTACCGACGCCAGCCGCCGCCGAATCGCCAACGACCATTAGGTTTAATGTTCGCTTGTGCGCATCTTTTGGCGACTCAATCGCGTCATTTAATTGAACTTGCCCGTGCCTTTCACCATTTGGCTCAGGTAGCCGTACCGTATCACGCTTAATTTTGCGCCCTTGATAAAGATAAATAGGTGCAAGCAGTACATCTCTTGCCACCGAGGCGATTTTATTGCTATTTATCATATTGCTACCATCCTGCACGCTCCCGAATAGTGGTGAGATTGTCTTCAATTAATAATTTACCATCGACATAAATATCACGCAGTAGGTTATCTGCGTCTGCAGATAGGTCTTCAGCCTTGATGGTTTTTAGCTGTCCATTGCTGTTTTTGACCAGCGCCAAACGTCCCTTCTTTGAGCGTTTTGAGCGGCTGGTAATCGGGTCTTTATAGATGTCTGTCCATGTGCCATCGATAGAGATAGCACTGGCTTTCATCGCCCAGCTCATGGTATCGCGGTTGACTTGTTGTAATAGACCACCGCCCATACCAAAGGTCACATTATCTGCGCTAAAGCCTGCTTTCATGACCACATCAATGATCTTAGTTAAGCTTTGTGGGCTGATGCCATCCCCTTGGATGACACGTACATAATCAGGCAGCACTTTATAGCCTTTACTATTAATTGTCGTTCCAAATTTTACTGCCAAGCGCTCTAAGGCTTCGCGAACCACTTTGGCAGGCTCACCACTATCGGGTCGGATAACCAAAGTCCCGCCCATATTTTTGACGTCGTCTTTTAGGCTGCCGCCCCAAATATTATCAATGGCGTTCCATAAGTCATAGCTGTCAGAGACCACTGAGAAGCTTTTACCAGCGCCGCCAAACTGCTCAATCATATTGGTAAAAGCAGCGGTTTCGCCATCACGACCCCACGCGGTCATGGTGCTATGCTCAGCGGCAGGAATAGAAAACGCGGGCATGTCCTTATCCATGTGATACCAGCGGCTGGCAGCCACCAACGCTGTCATCGAATCGGTTCCAGCAAAGTTCACTAAATGCGCTAAGCTGCCGAGCGCGACAGACTCTTGACTAGATGCCCCGCGCGAGCCGAAATCGTGCAAACGAAAAGTGAGCGATTCGGTATTGTCCGCAGATTTTTCTAACGCCTGACGAATAATGCCTTTGCAATAATGCGAGACACTAGCGACGGTTGATGGATACCAAATGGCACGGAGTAGCGCCGTTTCGATATAGCTTGGCAGCCAATAAAACTCAGGATCAGTGTTGATAATTTGGCAGACCACATTGGATACTGGCACGATGCTACCTTCAGGGATGGCTTCGATACGTAGTGGTAAATAACCACCATGTTTATCAACCAAACGCTCCCAGCCAGCACGGTTAAAGGTCAAACCATGTGCTTGAATGACCATTTCGGCTTCATCAATGTCTTGATGAGTGATTGGCGTGCTTAGATATTCTTTAATAAAGGCTTGCAAGCCAAAGAACACCACATCGTAGTCACCTTTACGCGCCTCAATGTAGCTGGACAGATACTCACTACCTTTTGGATATTGCACCCAATGTGAGGTTTTGTAGCTGTCGCTATTTAGAATTAAATTGTTTAAATTGCTGGTATACATCACAGAACTCCTCTGCTTTGAGGTGCCGTAGCTGCGTTAATGAAAGAACAGTTACGGCGGTTAGCCCTTGCTGTCTATCAGCTTGGGCGTGGAAAATTGTTAATGAAAAATCGGATAATCGCCTGATAAAATTCTATAAACCAACCATTTTAGTGATAATTGCATAATGGTCTTCAAACATCATGGTGGCGTCAAGCTCAGCGAGTGGTAGCCAAAAAGCTGTGGCTGCATCATCGCCGCCTTTTACTTTTGGCAAGCCTTTTGGGTCATTTTTAAGTTGAAAATAAAAGGCTTGAGTAATTGTACGACCACGTGCTGAGCGATATGGGTCATCAAAGGTATGCTGACTATGACAAGAGCCGCGCAATACTGGCTCAGGGACTTTTAGGCGAGTCTCCTCACGTAGCTCACGGATACAGGCATCGAATAAGGTCTCTTTTGGATTTAAAAAGCCGCCTGGTAATGCCCACAGTCCGCGCCCTGGCATGCTGCGGCGCTCAACCAATAGAATATGTCCTGACTGGACAATCAGGGCATCTGCTGTCATAAAGGTTGGTGGATAAGGCGCTGATTCCCACTGTCTTTTATATTTATCAATAAAGTCCGCTTCTTCGTGCAGATTTTGATATTCGTCTGTTTTTTTGAAGTCATTCAAAACCTTGCGCGTCGATTCAGGCGTGCGTTCAGGAGTCGGGGTCGCACCCATTAGATAGCTATCACGAATTGGGGTGGCGGATAGATTGTGATAGCTCGGTACTGAGACGGACGCCCAGTTGGGGAATAGTGATAAATAATATGAGGAGCTGTCTTTGGAATGACCAATCAAGCCGATATCAGTTTGCAAATCACCAGTGATAGACTTCACGCCTGCTTGCACGTACTGTAGCCAGCGTGTGTCGTTGTAGAGTGCATCATCTAGAGCAACGCAGTGAATACGTGCTGCTTCTGCTGCTGAATATGCGCCTTTAATCATGGCAGCACGCTCAGCGACGCTGAATGGATTGCGTAAACTACGCGGTAAGTTAGCAGAGCCGATCAACATAATGACATTATCAGCACGCTTCAATGCTTCGTCAATGACCGCTTTATGTCCACGATGGAAGGGCTGGAAACGCCCGATAAAAACCAAATAACGATAGTGTTTATTATCTTTAGCTGAACTTTGCTCTGATGATTCGCTCATATACGCCACTTTCCTACTACGGATATTTCATTGGTTAAAATTTATTGAGTAAAAAGTAATGACGCCAATACTGACACAGCCTATCACTCGCTGACAAGTATAAAGATGTTTAGAGGTGTGCGGTTTCTGATTATAGTCCGTACCATGCTGTAGTTAGGCTACAACCGCACCGCTATTTTAACGGGCATGCTGCTCAATCCACGCGGTAACTGTTGGCCAAATTTCGTGGGCAGCGTTACGACTGATCATAATGCGGCTGTGCGTATAATCGTCCAAATCCCCATGGCTGAGCGAGTATTCTCGAAAAATATTGGCAGGGTTTTTAAAGGGTTCAAAAAATAGCTGACAACCACGAGTAGGGGAGATGAAATTGTCGCCTTTTGCGCTGATAGCATAGATAGGTATCGTGATTTTTGGCATCTGTTGCCGGTAGTCTAAAGGTGCATCATCAGCGGCGAATGTATCCATGCTGGCTGTATTAAATGTACGTTGCTTAAGAAAACTGCTGTTAAAGTTCTTTTGTAGATTCCAGTCGTACCACTGGTTCATCATATGATAGCTTTCATTAAAAGGCCCTAGCTTGATTTTTTTAGCAGGGATATAGCCAACCAGCCGCGTGAATAATTTTGCTACAAGAATTTTAGTATGATTTATCGGATTTATTGCAGCGCCATAAGCTTGGCAAGCAAACATGCTGGCACTATTAATCTTATCGATATAGCAGGGATGCTGGATCAAAAACATCGTTAAACCAACTCCGCCGCCGCTATGGGTGACGCAATGTAGATTGTCGAGTTTTAATTCCTCAAAAAGATAGCGAAAAGTCGCTTCATAGTCATAGGTTGCAACCGTTTCGAAGTTGAATTTTTCTTTGGGTATTGAGCTTGCGCCATGACCGCGCCATTCCATGATGTAGCAATGATGACCGAGGCGGGCTAGATACTCAGCGATTTTCAAACAGGTTTGTTTGTCCGAAAACGTGCCGTGCGTCAAAAATATGTTTTGCGATTTTATGACAAAGGTATTGGTGGTAGGAGTATCGCTCTTTGTTTTATTTTTTGTATTATCCACAATCTTCCAAACGGCTACTTGTTCGTCGTCTTTGGTCGTTACTAGATTCAGTGTTTGTGTCATCATAAGATTGATTCAACTAAAATATGAAATTTCTGCTAGCTTAAATGTAACGTTTAACAATGAAAATTATAGTAATAAATATGAAGATGCTAAAAAATTGCGTTATAAAATAACGTTTGAACATCCTCTTTTCTTCGATATCTAAACGATCTCTATAGTCAATATAAAAGAATATCAACTGGAGTAATGGATTACGAAAAATACCAACGCTACATGAATTTTGATATAGCGAGACATAATTTCTTTTACAGCTTTGGTATAGTCAACACCCTCCGGTACTAAAAGCACGACGACTATAATAAGGGCAACAAGAATGCCTAATATAATAATCAATAAGTAAACCTATAAGAAGATATTTAGGACAATACACTTTACCTTGTAAATAGATCTAAAACTAGCGCTAGAAAATAGCAAGCATGATAAGTGCTTTGGTTGTATGGTCTCACACAGTGTTAGACATGCCGTAGCATTCGGAAAAAAGTAGGTGGTTAGTTAGTGTTCTAGGTGCTTGATAATCACAGTAGCTGTCTTTATATAGTAGGGGATATAGCAATCATTAGATAAGCGCTATTTGTCGTGTCTATTTCGTCATTGTTAATAACGCATTGATAAAACCGATAGCAGTCATTTGTGAGCATTTTGGTTTAATTCACAGTAGCGCAGTCGGAATTGTCGTCTGAGTACGTTATAATAGCTGCTATAAATTGAGCAAAATGTTATAACAACGGCAGTCCGTATTTTAAGACAACAGACCGTAATGATTGATAACCCGCATAACTTATACCCGCTACCTAATTTTAAATTCACGACACAGTAGCCATGACAGATATAGCGTTTGTGTCATAACGCATAGGACATATTATGAGTGAGCACAACCAAGCTGAGAGCCAACTAGACCAGTCAGCAGACTATGAATCAGCGCTAGATACTGAGCAAACTGTAGCAAAGAGCAATATTACTATTACTGAGTCAGCCCAAAGCTACTTAGCAGACTTGTTATCCAAGCAGGATACCGATGGTATCGGCGTGCGTATTTTCGTTGAGCATCCAGGTACGCCGCGTGCAGAGTGCTGTATGGCTTATAACCAACCGGGCGAAGAGGATAGCGCTGACCTGCGTTTTACGTATGACAGTTTTTCTGCCTTTATCGAAGCGGCGTCTGTTCCTTATTTAGAGGATGCGGTGATTGACTATAATAAAGACCGTTTTGGTGGTCAGCTGACCTTCCGTGCACCAAATTCTAAAGTGCCTAAAGTGGGTGCGGATGCCAGTGTCGAAGAGCGTATCAACTACGTATTGCAGTCAGAGATTAATCCCGGCTTGGCGGCGCATGGTGGCGACGTACAGTTGCTTGAACTGATTGATGAAGAAGGCGTTGGGCTGACTGCGGTATTGAAGTTTGGTGGTGGTTGCCAAGGCTGTTCAGCCGTTGACATGACCTTACGTCAAGGCGTTGAAGTGCAGCTGAAACAACAAATTCCAGAGCTGACCCAAGTCATTGATGAAACCGATCATACCCGTACCGAAAACGCTTACTATAAATAGAAATCTCAGTAAAAGCCAAAGCGTTAAGTAATGTCTGAAGAGTTATTTTAATTAAAAAGCCAAGTTTTGATGAACTTGGCTTTTTTTATTGCTATGATTTGGTAGATTGTTTTTTAGCTGAATTTTCAGTGACATATTGTTGATTAATAATTTGTTGATTAGTCATGTATTGATTAATAACTTTTATCGAAATAAAGGAATATATGATGAGTGACGAACAAGCAGCCCAGCAAACAGCCCAAAAATCAGCGACTCCTCAACGTCTTGAGACCTTGGCGATTCACGCTGGTTATAGCGTTGAGCCAACGACTAAAGCGGTCGCAGTGCCGATTTATCACACCAGCTCGTATGCTTTTGATAACACTCAGCATGGTGCTGATTTGTTTGATCTAAAAGTTGCAGGCAATATTTATACCCGTATCATGAACCCGACCAATGCCGTATTGGAGGAGCGCGTCGCGGCGCTCGAAGGTGGTATCGGTGCCCTTGCCGTAGCATCTGGCATGGCTGCCATCACTTATGCGATTCAAACCATCTGTGAAGCGGGCGATAATATCGTTGCTGTGTCGACCTTGTATGGCGGTACTTATAATTTGTTTGCCCATGCATTGCCGCGTCAAGGTATCGAAGTCCGCTTCTTTGACCACAAAAACCCTGAGGCGATTCGTGATTTGATTGATGACAAAACCAAAATGGTCTTTGCCGAAAGTATCGGTAATCCATTGGGTAACATCGTTGATATTCAAGCGCTGAGTGATATCGCACATGAATATGGTGTGCCAGTGGTGATTGATAGTACGGTTGCCACGCCGGCGTTATGTCGTCCGTTTGAGTTTGGTGCGGATATCGTGATTCATTCATTGACCAAATATATGAGTGGTACGGGTACGTCGATTGGTGGGGCGATTGTCGATAGTGGTAAATTCGCATGGGGCGACTATCCTGAGCGTTTTCCCTTATTGAACACGCCAGATCATAGTTATCACGGTGTGAACTTTGTCAAAGATGTCGGTGCAGCAGCCTTTATCGCTCGTGCTCGTGTGGCACCGCTGCGTAATACTGGCGCGGCACTTAGCCCGCTCAATGCTTTTGGTATTTTGCAGGGTATGGAGACATTGAGTCTACGTATGGAGCGCCATGTACAGAACGCGCAAGCCGTTGCGGAATATCTGCGTGACCATGACAAGGTTGCTTGGGTAAAGTATGCGGGTTTGCCAGATCATCCTGAGCATGAGCTTGCTAAGAAGTACATGAAAGGTACGCCATCTGCTATTTTGACCTTTGGGGTAAAAGGTGGCTTGGAAGCTGGCGCTCGCTTTATCGATGCGCTGCAATTGATTACTCGTTTGGTCAATATCGGTGATGCCAAATCACTAGCCTGTCATCCAGCGACGACCACGCATCGCCAGCTCAATGAGCAAGAGCTCGAAAATGCAGGCGTCAGTACTGATATGGTACGTCTATCAATTGGTATCGAGCACATCGAAGATATCAAAGCGGATCTTGCGCAAGCATTAGCCTCGGCTTAGTATTAAACGCTTTCTATTGAACTGAGCAATGTGAACTGAATAATTTGTCTCATGATTAACAATAAAAAAAGCCCATATCGATTGATATGGGCTTTTTTATTATCGGCAATGACAGATTTTTATAAGCTAAGCAGATAGTACACGCTTTGCAATATCTCTATAATCTTGTGAGGCTAACCGTGGTCCAAACTGTTGAATCACCTGCGCCGCCACTTCGCTGGCAAGACGACCACATTCAGGCAAGCTATAGTGCTGCGACAACGCGTATAAAAATGCTCCTGCATAATTATCACCGGCACCGTTGGTATCAATGACATTAGTAACGATTGGTGTAGCAACTTCATAAATCTCAATCTCTGATTTATCATCAGCTTTATGGGCGATCGTTGCACCATTGGCACCATCAGTGACGACTGCCGTCTGGCAATACTCAAGCAGTGCGCGTGCGGCTGCCTTGACTTGTTTTTTGTCCGTAAAGAGTTTGGCTTCCTCACTATTACAGAATATCACTGCCACTTTATTGCCCAGCATATTGAGTAAACCGTCTTTAGCAAATTTCACCACGGCAGGATCAGCAAAACTTACGGCAATTTTTGCAGAATGAATCCCTGCTTGGTGACGCAACTGAGTCATGGCAGGCTGAATACTCTCAGTCATGGCCAAGTAGCCTTCTATATATAACCAGTCAGCTTGTGTCAGCGCATCAAAATCGACATTTTCTGCGGTGATTTCGCTTGAAGTGCCGAGATAAGTTTGCATGGTGCGCTCGCCATCTTCGGTGACTGCGACCACACATGAACCCGTTACTCCGCCTGCATGGATAGACTTTTCTGAAGTTGCAACGCCTGCTTCATGTAAGTCTTTTAGGTAAAACTCGCCTTGTTGATCGTCACCGACGCGGCAGGCATAAAATGGCTTGCCGCCTAAACTGGCAAAGGTATACATCGTATTAGCCGCTGAGCCACCACCAGCCTGCTTTGATGGTGCAATTTCTGCCAGTTTAAAATACGCCAACAATTGCTGTTGCTCGTCGATACCTGCCAGCGTCATATTGCCTTTGGTCAAATCAGTCTCTTCTAGCGCCGCATCTGACAATACATATTCATGGTCAACCAATGCGTTGCCTATCGCCATTACATTGTACATTGCTCACTTCTCCTCAATGGTTTTATAACTATCTTTAATATTAATATCCAAAAATTATTCAGCTTGTAGCTCAAGTAAGCGCTGATATAGCGCATTCTTTTTGACGCCAGTGATATCAGCGCCCAATGCAGCGGCTTTTTTAACCGATAAGTCCTCAAGCAAGCGCTGTAATAATTTATCATGAATACTGATGTCATCCGCATCCTGCGCCACATTCACGCCTGCGACGACCACGACTATCTCACCGCGCTGTTGATTGTCATCAGCTTTGACAAATTCCACCAAATCCCCAAGAATGCTTTTATGGACAGTCTCAAAAGTTTTGGTCAATTCACGGCAAAAAGTGACTTCACGATCTGCGCCAAATATAGTCGCCATGTCTTCTAAACTGGCGATAATACGATGCGGCGCTTCATAAAATATCAACGTTTCAGTACGTGAGTTTAATGCTGCTAATTGCTTTTGGCGACCGTGGGTTTTGGCGGGTAAAAACCCGATAAAGCTAAAGCGGTCTGAGGGCAATCCTGCGACTGACAGTGCGGCAATGGCAGCAGAGGCACCAATGATAGGAGAGACTCTAACGCCAGCGACATGAGCGGCCTGTACCAGTTGATAACCTGGATCACTGATGAGTGGCGTACCAGCATCACTAATCAAAGCAACCGAATGACCTTGCTCGATCATCTCGATAATTTTGGGTGTTTGAATGGCACTATTGTGCTCATGGTATGCCCAAAGCTTGTTATGACCTTTTTGCTTGGTCGCGATATCAGCGTCTGTCACGTTATTATCGGTATTATTTTTAGTGTTGGGAGCTTCTGACTCTTTTTCGTCGTCGGCTTTACTGCCTTTGGTATCAATGCCAAAATGCGACAATAGCTTGCCTGAGGTACGGGTGTCTTCACAGGCAATGATGGCGACTTGCTTCAAAACATCAATGGCATGCGGCGTCATATCGCTCATATTGCCAATTGGCGTGGCAACGATATATAGACAAGCTGGCATCGCGGTAGGGCTAGACATGAAAACCTCGGAGTATTAAAAGCGGGAATTAAAATATAATGTGGCGCGCTGACTGACAAAACTGGTCAAAAATAGAACTTAAGCAAAGCATAAAACACCATACCAGCATCTGCACGCGAAAGTGGCTAGTTTAGCATGATGTGCTATGATAATTCTGAAATGTTAACCAGACCTATCGACCTTATGTGCAGTCATAAACCTTTGAACCTCACTTCACCAAAGCAGCGCCAAGGCAGTCTGTTCGAGCAGCAGGCGTGTGAGTTTTTACAATCGCAAGGATTGATTTTGATTGCCCAAAATTGGCAGCAGCCCAAAGTGGGTGAGCTGGATTTGATTATGCTGGAGACAGGTTCAGCATGGTTGACATTGGTATTTATCGAAGTGCGTCAACGGCAGCGTTCAGGTTTTGGTGGTGCTGCACTGAGCGTGACGGCAAGCAAACAACGTAAAGTGATTAAAACGGCGCAATATTTTTTGCAACAGCATCCTGAGTATGAGGATTATGACTGCCGGTTCGATGTCATCGCTTATGATACGGTAGGTAATCATCTTAAGACCAGTGGTCAAAATGTAGAAAATCAACCACAATGGTTCAAAGGTGCTTTTATAGCAGATACGTGATATTAGGATGCAAAAGCTACCCAACTAGAAGGTAGTAAATACTTATCATCGAGTGAGCGTTACCAAAAACCTAACCGCTGATAGTAAAAATTAAGTAAAGTAGCTAAGTTGTTATTAACTGAATTAACAGTTGTCAAAACAAACGTTACTAGATTAAAACTGGCTCAATCAATTGACTTTATATGATCGTCATACTCACGTTCTAAGAGGTAAATCATGACACGGATGCATTTGCGCACTGCTATTTTTGGCTCATCACGCCGCACCGCGATAGGCGTCATGCTAATGACCAGCATCGTTACTACGGGCTGTACCACCAATTATTTGACCAATAGTACAGAAGGTACGTATGGTGTGCCGATGACAGAGCGTACCATTCCGCAGCGACTACTGGATCGCAGTATTGAACATACCGTCAAAATCAATGTTTATGGGTTAAAAGAAGACCTGCAACAAACCAGCCGTATGGGTATTGATAGCTTTAATAGTGAAGTGTTATTGACAGGTGAAGTACCCACTGAGGCCATCAAAGTAGAAGTCGAAAAAGTCGTCAGCTCTATGCCAGATGTGCGTCATGTCTATAATGAGCTAAACGTCAGCGCGTCTAAAGGCTATAGCTCGACGGTTCATGATGGATATATCACCTCAAAGCTGCTGGCAAAAGTCGCCGCGAGTGATGGCGTCAAAGCCTCACAGATCAAAGCCGTGACCAATGATGGTGTGGTTTATATTATGGGACGTATGACACCGACTCAGCAGAGTCACCTAATCGATATTGCCAATAGCACCGTTGGTGTGACTGAGCTGGTGCTGCTGACGACCGTCGTTGATGACAGGGGCGTAAAGATAAGTAAAGACGACATTATGTCTGAAAATAACTTGGTAAATCCTGCTTCAGCGCCAGTCGTTGTGGATGCTGCTAGCGTTAATAATTCTGAAGCGCCAGCGTCCGTTGGCACATCGACTCCTATCGTCGTGACCGAAGATGGCACAACCGTTGAGCAACCGTCATCAAGCCCATATATAGACCTGTATCAAGATCCGTAAAAAGTGTTCTAAAACACAGCTGTTATTTATCAATAAAACAAAAAAACAGTGGCTAAATAGCTTGTAGGGTAAGCTATTTGCCCCGTCAGTTTAAACAGTGTTTAATGACAAGAAACCTAAACACTGTTAACAGGAAAAACACGAGAACTTCTGAGCCAGCCAGTAAGATATAAAAAGCGAAGAATAGACGAGACAGTATTAGTGCTTATTTTATAAAAGGGCGGTCGCAGTGCTGTTAATTTTGATCCATGTATAAATATAATAGGGATACTGGCAATGAAGGATGCAAACAAGCGCTTAGAATATAATAAAAGCCGTCAAAAAATAAATAGTGAAAGCATGATTAATAATAGTGCTAGCAAATTAGGTATTCTAAAATTCACAGGTGTCGCTGCCTTAGCACTGGGTAGCGTTGCCCTAGCCACCCAGAATGCGCAAGCTCTATCGCCACTGGCTATCGTCAATGGCATTACTGCTAGTGGCGGCGTTGGCGTCAGCAAAAACATTCTCTATGGTGATGAGCCCGATCAAGATTTGGATATTTATTATCCCAAGCCATTAGCACAAGCGATGAAAGCCCAAAGCGCCATCAATGATGGTGCGATTAATGATAGCTATCCGATGGTGGTGTTTGTCCACGGTGGCTCGTGGGAGAGTGGTAATAAAGAACAGTATGCCTTTGTTGGTCAGAGTTTGGCGCAAGCAGGTTATGTCACCGCCGTAATTAATTATCGTAAAGCGCCTGAGCATGTGTACCCTGATTATGTCAAAGATACGGCGCAAGCGATTGCTTGGAGTATCAATAATGCTCCGAGCTTACATGCTGATCCTAAACGCTTGGCGGTAATTGGACATTCTGCTGGTGCATTTAACGCGGTTGCAGCGGTCGCCAATGAAGATTTTTTAGCGCCTTATGGTATTAAGCCAAAGGATATTACCGCGGTCGTGGGTATTGCTGGTCCTTATAGTTATGACTTCCGTAAATTTGATAGCGCCACCGCCTTTGCTGCTGATGCTACGCCAGACGACGTTATGCCAGACCGTCAAATCAAAGGCGAGCAGCCCCCGTATTTATTGTTAACTGCCGAAAAAGACAAAGTGGTGTATGCGACCAATACGATTAAAATGACCAAAGCGTTACAAGAGGCGGGCGTCAACGTAGAAAACGGTGAAATAAAAGGTGCCAGTCATGCGACCAGTATTGGTGCGATGGCACCGCCGCTACGTTGGGTCAATGATGTACGCGCGCAAGTACTGACGTACTTGGATAAAATGCTCAAATAATGGATGGCAATCAGAAGTTAGGTGCAGTTGCGTAAGACAGTACTGTAAGATGCTTAAACTCTTGTTATAATGTCGTCACTTTAAATCTATACCCTATCTGACACTTTAAGGCAGAATATTCTATGAGCATGAACGCTGACGATTTGATTGCATTTTTACAGACTCACTTCCCAGACGCTTTTATTCAAGCTGCTAATCAAGGTAATAAGTTTGATGTACGCGTGGTTGATGCCAGTTTTGAAGGTAAACGTGCCGTGCAACGTCAGCAGGCGATTTATGCATTAGTCAATGATAAGATCGCCAGTGGCGATATTCATGCGCTCAATATTCAAGCGCTGACGCCTGCTGAATGGGACGTTCAATCCAAAGGCTAGACCGTTATATATATGATTGGGCTTATTAGACTGGCTATTATATTGGCTGGGTGTGATCGGTCTGATTTTTACTATTTTAATACTCATCGTTAGGTTGTCACTTCTATGGATCAATTTTTAATCACTGGTAGTAGTCGTATCGCAGGGGAAGTTACTATCTCAGGCGCCAAAAATGCTGCTTTGCCGTTACTTGCCGCTATGATATTGGCCGAGACGCCAACGACATTGCACAATGTGCCATCGTTACAAGATGTACGGACGTTGATTGAATTGATCGGTGGTATGGGTATCAAAATCCAAAAGCAGGACGATACTGTCACCTGCGATACCAAGAATATCGATAATTTCTATGCACCGTATGATTTAGTAAAAACCATGCGCGCCTCAATTTTAGTGCTTGGACCATTGCTAGCACGTTTTGGTGAGGCAGAAGTGTCATTGCCCGGTGGCTGTGCCATTGGTTCACGTCCTGTTGACCAACACCTAAAAGCCTTTGAGGCAATGGGTGCTGAAATTAGTGTCGAAAATGGTTACGTAAAAGCACAAGCGCCAAAAGGTGGTAAGCTGATTGGTTGTAACTACTCTTTTGATATGATTACCGTGGGCGGTACTGAAAACGTCATTATGGCAGCTGCACTTGCCAAAGGTACGACCGTCTTAGGTAATTGTGCCCTTGAGCCAGAAGTCGTTGATTTGGCCAATATGTTGGTCGCGATGGGTGCTAAAATCAGCGGTATCGGCACCTCAATCATGACCATCGAAGGTGTCGAGCGCTTACATGGCTGTGAGTATTCAGTCGTACCAGACCGTATCGAAACAGGCTCTTACCTTGCTGGTGCACTCATGACGCGTGGCGATGTGTTGACTAAAAACACCTCTGCGTTATTACTAACACCTGTGTTAGAAAAATTCGAAGATATGGGTGCCATTATTACCACTGGTGATGGTTGGATTCGTGCGCAGATGAAAGGTCGCCCTAAAGCGGTTGATATCCGTACTCAGCCGCATCCAGGTTTCCCAACCGATATGCAAGCGCAGGTCATGGCTATTGCGTGTCTGGCGGATGGTACGAGTACCTTTATCGAAAATATTTTTGAAAACCGCTACATGCATGTCCCTGAGCTTAATCGTCTAGGCGCTTCTATCCAAGTAGATGGTCATACGGCCGTAGTAAAAGGCGTCGAAAACTTCACCGCTGCCCCTGTGATGGCGACTGATTTACGTGCATCTATGTCATTGGTGATGGCAGCGGCAACTGCTGAAGGTGAAAGTTTAATCGACCGCATTTATCATATTGATCGTGGCTATGAGCATGTCGAAGAAAAGCTGCGTGCGCTTGGGGTCAATATCGAACGTATCAATACTAATGACTAATATCGATTTACTTATCAAATCCATGATCTGAATGATTGATACGATTGGCGTTGATATGAATAGCTTAGCAATCTACCACTATTAGTAACCTACCACTAAAAGCCCCCTTCAGCGGGGGTGTTAACTGCACATGGACACGATGTCATTATGACTGAAGCAAGCAATAGCCTACCAAATGATGGTTTATTAAATGAAGTAAATGATGAGTTTTCAGGCTTAACACTGGCCTTATCAAAAGGTCGTATTCTAGAAGAGACCATGCCATTGCTACGCGCAGCTGGTGTTGAGTTATTAGAAGATCCTGAAGCCTCACGCAAACTTATTTTTCCAACCTCAAACCCCAATGTGCGTGTATTAATTTTGCGTGCCAGTGATGTGCCAACCTACGTTGAGCATGGTGCGGCTGACTTTGGGGTGGCGGGTAAAGATGTGTTGCTTGAACATGGTGCCAACCATGTCTATGAATTGCTTGATTTGCAAATTGCTCAGTGTAAGTTGATGACAGCTGGCGTGAAAGATGCGCCGCTACCCAATCGTCGCCTACGTATTGCGACCAAATACGTCAATGTTGCCCGCGCTTACTTTGCCAGCCAAGGTCAGCAAGTGGATGTGATTAAACTGTATGGCTCTATGGAGCTTGCGCCGTTGGTCGGATTGGGTGATTTGATCGTCGATGTGGTTGATACAGGTAATACGTTGCGCGCCAACGGTCTTGAAGCACGCGATCATATTTGCGATGTGTCCTCACGCCTTATCGTCAATCAAGTGAGCTACAAGCGTAAATTTGCGTTACTTGAGCCGATTTTAGATAGCTTCAAAAACAGTATTGCCAGCGCTTCATAAATTAATTCCTAATGAATCAATGCTTTATCAAACGATACTAATCATTGGTAATCTCAAGCATTGTCATACAAATTTTTAAACCAGTTTAGCGCTATAAGATAGATATAGCGTGCTAAACTGGTTTTGTTGTATTTGCTTGCCAGAAAGTATGAGGTTAGTATAATCTGAACAAACTAAATATATAGAAACTGGTATATCAGCCATCACAATTATTATTAATACTCAATACCCCTCATTTTTACATCGCTAATTTTCAGCAGTCTTTTATGCTCAGATATAGGATTAAGTCATGCGCCAACTAAGTACCCAAGATGCCGATTTTGACAGTCAATTGACAGAGTTACTTGCCTTTGAAACCGTCAATGATGCCGATTTGTTAAAGACCGTTGATGATATCATCGCGCAAGTTCGGCATGATGGCGATCGCGTCGTACTGGCGTTAACCCAGCAATTCGATCAGCATCCGGCGACGACGATGCAAGAGCTAGAGCTGTCTAAAGAGGCGCTTGCTGAAGCGTTTGCGAATCTTGATGATACAGTGAAATCCGCATTGACCACCGCAGCAACGCGTGTGCAGACCTTTCATGAGCGCCAAGTACAAGAGACTTGGCAGTATGAAGATGAGCTTGGTAATCGCTTGGGTCAAAAAGTCACCGCACTTGATCGAGTAGGCATCTATGTCCCTGGTGGTTTGGCCTCTTATCCATCTTCTGTATTGATGAATGCCATTCCTGCCAAAGTGGCGGGTGTTAAAGAGGTCATCATGGTGGTGCCAGCGCCAAAAGGCGTGCTCAATCCATTGGTGTTAGCCGCCGCACATTTGGCACAAGTCGACCGTGTCTTTACCATAGGCGGTGCGCAAGCGGTTGCTGCCTTGGCATATGGTACCGAAACGATTCCAGCGGTGGATAAGATCACTGGCCCTGGTAATAAATATGTTGCAGCGGCAAAGCGGGCAGTATTTGGTCAAGTTGGGATTGATATGATCGCTGGTCCCTCTGAAGTATTGGTCTATGCAGAAGGCGAGGCGCAAGATCGCGCCGATTGGTTGGCGATGGATTTATTGTCACAAGCTGAACATGACCGTATCGCTCAAGCTATCTTTGTCACGACCAGTGAACAGCAGCTTGCAGAAGTAGCGGCTGAGATTGAAAAAGCCTTGGCAGAGTTGCCAAAAGCCGATATCGCCCGTGATTCGCTAAAAAATCGTGGCGCACTTATTTTAGTCAAAGACCGCGTGGAAGGCATGGCGGTGATTAATCGGGTTGCCCCAGAACATTTAGAGTTGTCAGTTGATCATCCTGATGCGCTACTCAACGATATTCGTCATGCAGGTGCTATTTTCATGGGACGTCACACGCCTGAGGCGATTGGTGACTACTGTGCAGGACCCAATCACGTGTTGCCAACATCTGGCACTGCGCGGTTCTCTTCACCGCTTGGTGTTTATGATTTCCAAAAGAAATCCTCTATTATTTATTGTACTGAAGCTGGTAGTAAGCCATTGGCTGAGACCGCAGATATTTTAGCGCAACGTGAGGACTTAGAAGCCCATGCGCGCTCAGCCCGTTATCGTTATCAGTAACGTGGCTTAATGATTACTTTTGAATTGTACTTTTGAGATTTATATTTAATAATTTATGTGGCTAATAGTAGGATAACTTATGAGTGAGTTAAAGATAGACACCAGACTTTGGTCATCTAAAGCGCGTAATTTGTCACCTTACGTTCCTGGTGAGCAGCCTCAGCATGAAAATTTATGCAAATTAAATACCAATGAAAACCCATTCCCGCCGTCACCGAAAGTAGGCGAGGCAATCGCAAAGGTTCTAGAGCAGCAAGCGGATGATCTGCGTTTATATCCAGCGCCTGAGTCTGATGATTTGCGTGCCGCATTGGCACAACTCTATGATATTGATATCAACCAAGTGTTTGTTGGCAATGGCTCTGATGAAGTATTGGCGCTAGTATTTGCCAGCTTTTTCCTAAAAGAGCGACCTGTTTTAGCACCCGATATCAGCTATAGTTTCTATCCAGTCTATGCGCAAACCTTTGGTATCGAGCTGGTACAAATCGCCTTGGAAGAAGATTTTAGTATTGATCCTGATGCCTATCGCCAGCCTTGTAGCGGCATTATCATTGCCAATCCAAATGCACCAACTGGACTGCTATTATCGCTTGCCGATATTCGCAAGCTGGCTAGTGAGCACTCAAACTCAGTGATTGTGATTGATGAGGCTTATATTGATTTTGCGCGGGCAGTTGACGGTAGCTCAGATGCAGAAATTTCAGCAGTGAGCTTAATCAATGAATTTGACAACATTCTTGTGACCCAAACCTTTTCAAAGTCACGTTCGCTTGCTGGATTACGTGTCGGTATGGCTTTTGGTAATGCCTCATTGATTGAAGCCTTAACCCGTATGAAAAACAGCTTTAATAGCTATCCACTGGATAAGCTGGCGCAAGTAGGGGCGACTGCCAGTGTATTGGATGTTGAGTATTTTACCCAGACCTGCCAGCAAGTCATCGACTTACGCCACTCTCTGACAGCAGAGCTGACAGCGTTAGGTTTTGATGTCTTGCCATCACATGCCAACTTTATTTTTGCCCGTCCTAAAGACGGTAATGCTAATACGGTAGCGAATGCGTTACGTGAGCAAGGCATCATCGTCCGTCATTTTGACAAGCCACGCATCAATGAGTATTTGCGTATCACTACCGGTACAGCAGAGCAAAACAACCGTTTGATAGATGCTCTAGAGATGTTGCAAAAAGAGGCTGAAATCATTGCTGATTAATATCTGGTTCGCGATTTAAATCTTTATAATTGCATCACGATGCTTGTATTGATCAAAAAGCCTGCCAACATTGTGTTGAGCAGGCTTTTTGATGGACTTCTTTGGTCGTACTTTTAGAACGACCTTAAGGATATTTATGGATATTTTCTTGAGTTAAAACGCTTAATAGATTACCGACTTTATCCAAACATTCTTGGTATTCAGCATGGCAATCAGAGGCGACAGTGATACCACCGCCTGCCCATAAGCTGATATGTCTTTTTTGATCCAACTCATTATGTGATGAAGTGTTAGCTTGCAGCGTACGAATGAGCACATTCCATTGACCACTACCATCAAAGTTCATATAGCCCAATGTGCCGCAATAAGCACCGCGCGGTGCAGTTTCTAGCTCAGATATAATTTCAACCGCTCGCTTTTTTGGTGTGCCAGTAATCGAGCCAGCAGGCAAACTACCAAACAAAACGGCGAGTGGGTGAGTGTCCGTCTGTAATTCTGCGGTAATGGTGCTGACCATATGGTGCACATTGCTAAAACTCTCAATTGCGAATAACTGCGGCACTTTTACGCTGCCTATCTTGGCATATTTACCCAAGTCATTACGCAATAAATCGACAATCATCACATTTTCGGCGCGATCCTTTTCACTATCAGTCAGTTGCTGTTTATAAGCATGGTCTTGTTGAATATTGGTGCTGCGCGGCATGGTCCCTTTGATGGGCTTAGTGATGATATGGTGCTTGCCAGTATCGATATCCTTGGTAAATGTAAAAAACAACTCAGGCGAGCAGCTCAATAATTCAAACGGATGCTGGGACGTATTATTTTTGATTTCACGGTTAAAGGGATTAACCGCTAAGTATCCAGCAAAAGGTGCTCGGGTATTACGATGTAAAGCAGGTAAGTAATCAATCAGCATCGGCAAAGCGCTATTATCGCTAGGGTTATGATCAAAAAAACCTTGCCATTCTTGGGTTAGGTTGATTTGATAACAGTCGCCTTGCTGTAGATATTTTTGGGTTTGATTGAATGCTTGTTGATAGTCTTGTTTGCGCCATCGTGACTTTAATACTAAAGGAGCAGGCAGTGGTGATGCTGTCAGTTGCGTTTTATTGAGACAGTTATCAGCCAGATTTTTATCTACTATATCTAAATAAGAGACAAGTGCCTTGATAATTTTATTTTTTTGCTGATTATCAGAGTCGTTAGCAGTTGCCTTTATCGTTAATTTCCAACCCGTGTTGCCATGATCTCCATCAGGTGCTAGGTAAATATCATAATGTCCTAATACGGCACAAGGCTGTGCTGCTCGCTCAATTTTGGCGGCTGGGCTTAGCTCATGAGCCGCAATATCATAACCAATAAAACCTATCAGACCATGATGATAACTTGGTTTTTCATTTAAATCGCTTACAGATTCTGAGGTTTCATTATCAGTCTCATAAGTTTGACTATAACTGATTAATTCATCTTGCCAGTCGCTATAACTCATATGAGTGATATCATTGTGAACGGCGTCACGATAGGTTTTTGTGACTTGATAAAGAACTGCTTGTTCGTTCGAATCAGGCGTGTTTTCAGCACAATCTTGAACAGACCAGCTTACTTTTGGCAATAAGCCAATCACCGGTCGGCCATCATTGTTGAGCCAAACCAATTGCCAGTTTGCCTTAGTATCTTGTGCGATTAAATACTGCTGTAGCAGCGGCATAAGTTCTGCAGCCGATAGGTCACCAAAACGCCAGCTAGGTTTAGTAGCTGGCGATGGATCAGACATTATTTGCTCAGTTTTGAGAGGATGTGCTGCGAGCATAGTTAGGCGTCAAACTTTTTAATGATTAATGTGGCATTAGTACCGCCAAAGCCAAAGCTGTTGCTCATTAATGTCTCAAGCTTGGCTTCACGCATTTCGGTGACAATATCAAAGCCTTCAGCCGCAGGGTCTAAATTATCAACATTGATACTGGGCGCAATGAAGCCTTCTTCTAGCATCAACAAGCAATAAATCAGCTCTTGCGCACCAACGGCACCAAGGCTGTGACCTGTCATAGATTTGGTAGAGCTGATCGCAGGTACTTGACTGATATCATCGCCAAATGCTTTAGCAATGGCTTTAAGCTCAGTGATGTCACCAAGTGGCGTACTAGTACCGTGGCTATTGATATAGTCGACAGTTTGCAAACCAGCTTCGGCTAGTGCTTGCTGCATACAGCGCACGGCACCTTCACCACTTGGCGCAACCATTTCAGCACCATCAGAGCTGGCACCATAACCGACGATTTCAGCCAGTATGTTGGCACCACGTGCTTGGGCATGCTCTAGACTTTCAACTACGACCATCGCACCACCAGCAGCAATTACAAAGCCATCACGATCTTTATCATAAGCTCTTGAGGCGCGCTGCGGTGTTTCATTATACTGCGTACTGACTGCACCCATGGCATCAAACATACAAGACTGTGTCCAATGTTCCGCTTCGCTACCACCCGCGAGTATCACATCTGCTTTGCCTAACTGAATAAGTTCAGCCGCATGACCGATACAATGGGTTGAGGTGGCACAAGCAGAGGTGAGCGAGTATGATACGCCTTGGATTTTTAGACCTGTAGCAAGCGCCGCTGATACTGAGCTGCCCATTGTTTTTGGCACAGCCATCGCGCCGACACCGCGCAGACCTTTATCCCGCATGGCATCTATGGCATTGACAATATTCTCTGTCGATGCGCCGCCAGAACTTGCGACCACGCCCACGCGTGGATTATTATTGATGGTTTCAAGCGACAAACCAGACTGCTCAATGGCGTTTAAAGCACTGACATAAGCGTATAGACTGGCATCACTAAAAAACCGCTTCAACTTACGATCGATACCACTAGTATCAAGCGTCGACTGGTCGATACTGCCGCTAACGTGTGATTTAAACCCATGCTCAGCATAAGCCTCATTAAATGTAATGCCAGACTGCCCTTGCTTTAAAGCGGCAGTGACCGTGGCTAAATCATGTCCGATACAAGAGACAATCCCTGCTCCAGTGATAACAACGCGGCGCATATTCTATTCCTTATGAGTAACGATTTTTCACAATTACGTTTAATAATCGTTTTTAAGTATGTATTTCTATTATTTAATATTAGGGTGTATTGAGCGTCGAAGTCTCATTTTACAATCATTGTGATGATCATAGTAAAACTATATGCTTGGTAACTGATTATTTATAAGTAACGAACTACTTATAAATAGAAGTACAAGTGTACTGTGAGTTATGGCACATGATAACGTATCGAGCGCCCAAAATCTTTCTACAAGTGCAAAATAACGACAAAATCGCGCTTGCTGTCTAAAGCCATCTAAAAAGACTATTTGCTTGAAGACAGCTTATATGATGGTATCAATCATACATCAAGTGATACTTTTGGATACAAAATTTGTGATTGCGATAACATTGTTCGCACTGACATCGATTATAGTGATTGACTAGAATGGCACATCTATTATTATAAATCGCTTACAATAAAACAAAATTACTCATCACATTAAGGACATCACGATGGCGAAGCGTAGCACTCTCTCTAAAGGTATCACTACCGTTGGCTCTTTTACTCGCAATAATCTAGAGCGCGTGGGCGCTATGATTGATAGCATGAATGCTAAGACGGGAAAACCGCGTCAATACAAAGCTGTCAACTTAGGCGATGAAGACTATCAGCAGGATTTGTTCCGTGAGCAAACGTTAAAAGCCACTCAGCAATTGTTAGGGCCACGTTTTGCCACCTATGGTAAATATGCCAAAAAAGTAGTGCCAAACAGTTTTTTTCAGTCGACGGTCGATGGCGCTTTTGCACAAGTGGCAAACCTTGCATCTAATTGGAGTCAGATTGATTTACCTAATGAGCATCGTTTCGCCAATATCGCAAGCTTAGATGATGAAGAGCGTTATGCATTAGCCACTGATATCGCCAATCAAAACCGTGCATTGGCAACGATAGGGGGCTTAACAGGTTTGGCTGGGCTTCCTGGTTTACTGGCTGATACGCTATGGCTTTTATTGGTATCATTACGTACCGTCTATCAGTTGGGTGCTGTCTACAATAAACCCCTCACAGGTAAGCAAGGTGTCAAAATGGCATACGAGCTGCTAGCAAATGCTGATCTGAGCAAGATGCAAGAAAAACAAGCATTGCTAGCAGGTATTGGCATTGGTAAAGGTTTATTGGATAATGCCCAAAGCAGTGGTCTACACAATGAGCTAAAAAACCTAGGTCTAAAGGATAAAAATGTCAACTTTTATGCAGAACAAGTTGACAGCATTGCCAGTCAGGTCGGTATTGACCTGGATAAAATCAATTTAACATGGATACGCAAATTCTTACCAGTTACCGCTGTTATCGTTGGTATGCGCTACAACAGCCAGCTCATTGATGAAGTGATTGGCGTGGCTCAAGCGACTTTTGCCCCAGAAGCCAAACTTGCCAATCGTGCAATCACTGATGATAGCGGTAATGAAGCTAAGGTAAACAAAACAGCTGACAATGACAAGCAGCAAGATGCTGAGAAAGAGTCAAGCAAGGATACCGATAGCAAGAAAGATACTGCTGAAGAAAAAAATAACCATCAAGAAGCTGATGAAAAGGTCGTGAAAGAAACGCAGAAAGACGACAATGACGATAATAACAAGCAAGGCAGTCAGAACAAATCCTCTGACAGCAAATCAAACAAGACGGCTAACAAGAAAAGCAAATAAGAGCGTCTAAACAATCAGACTTAAGTGTTACTTTTCTTAAGACAGCTTATATCATAGAAGGATTATGAGCTGGATATCTACTGCTAATTTTGGCGATATTATCTTCTTTCTCTTGAAAAACAAGATAATATCGCCATTTAGTACTCATAAATTGCTATTTATTTATAGTCAAACATTCTATTTAAATCGTTCGTAATGCTACTTTCGATATACTGTATGACAATCTACTTTTTAGCTGATTTTTAACTAAAAATAGATAAAGTGTTATAGTAGTAGGGTGAATGCATATCTATCAAATGTTGTAAAGTGCAATCACGCATAAGTGGTTGAAATAGCAGCAACAACTCTTTATAATACACTGTCCTAAAAATGGGTGTACCAAAATCTGTCATTAAAGTCAGATGGATGGTGCGTTTCCCCATTTTTTTGTTTTATACCAAACGGGAGAAGGATGCCTCATGGCAACAACTAACCAATTGATTCGTAAAGGTCGCAAAACCATCAAGGAAAAGTCAAAAGTTCCTGCGTTGGAAGCGTGCCCACAACGTCGTGGTGTATGTACTCGCGTATATACTACTACCCCTAAAAAACCTAACTCAGCAATGCGTAAAGTATGTCGTGTACGTTTGACTTCAGGCTATGAAGTATCAAGCTACATCGGCGGCGAAGGTCATAACTTACAAGAGCACAGTGTTGTTCTTATCCGTGGTGGTCGTGTAAAAGATCTACCAGGTGTACGTTATCACACCGTTCGTGGTGCATTAGATTGCGCAGGCGTTAAAGACCGTAAGCAAGGTCGCTCTAAATATGGTGCTAAGAAGCCTAAAGTTTAATAACGAATCGTTATTAGCTAATCTTTTTTATACCAAACATTAACTGTGCATGGGTCTGGTGTTGACAGTATTATTAAATTAGTAATTCACTGTTAAAACATACCGCCGTGCAGTAAGGCTGACTGACAACTCGATATAACGCCATCCAATATTAATTGGTGCGAGATTGTGAATGTCAGACACTCCTGAAGAAAAGGATTATTATTATGCCAAGACGTCGCGTCGTTGCTACCCGTGAGATCCTACCGGATCCTAAGTTTGGTAGCCAAACTGTTGCAAAATTCATAAACCATGTAATGAGTCATGGTAAAAAATCTACTGCTGAGCGTATCGTATACGGTGCACTTGAAACAGTAAGCGAAAAACGTAAAATCGAAGATCCAGTATCTTTCTTCGAAGAAGTTTTAGAAAATGTACGCCCAATGGTAGAAGTGAAAGCTCGCCGCGTTGGTGGTGCAACCTACCAAGTACCAATGGAAGTACGCCCCTCCCGTCGTACTGCCTTGGCTATGCGTTGGTTAGCTGAAGCTGCTGCTAAGCGTTCTGAAAAATCAATGGCTTTGCGTTTGGCTGGCGAATTGAATGATGCTGCTGATGGCAAAGGTGCTGCTATGAAAAAGCGTGACGAAGTTCACCGCATGGCAGATGCTAACAAAGCGTTCTCTCATTACCGCTTCTAAGCTACTGTCTATTAGTAGTAGCTTTAGATTAGCTGGCTGAAGTCAGCTCATCTTACATTGTTATTTATTCTATTGATTGCCGCCATCGTTTATCTTGTTGTAAGTAGTTTTTGACTATCAACAACGAGATGGCGGACATCTATCAAGATGTCTCTCTTAATTAAGTATGCTTGTCACAAGAGAGCATCCCAAATCTGATGCCGCACTATTCTTAGTATTTGCTCTTTTTTTGTCCGTATTAGGCTCAATAATCAGTAAGTAATATGAAGCTGACCGCTTTGTCATAGAGTATGAGGTAGAGACACAATACATTATTATATACACGACTTTTCCTAGGAAAACACTATGGCTCGTAAAACTCCCTAAAACGCTATCGCAACATTGGTATCTCAGCGCACATCGATGCTGGTAAGACAACCACTACTGAGCGTGTTTTATTTTATACCGGTGTTAGTCACAAACTTGGTGAAGTACATGATGGCGCAGCCACTATGGACTGGATGGAGCAAGAACAAGAGCGCGGTATTACTATTACCTCAGCAGCGACAACTTGTTTTTGGTCAGGTATGGCAAAACAGTTTGACGAACATCGTATCAACATTATTGACACCCCAGGTCACGTTGACTTCACGATCGAAGTTGAACGTTCTATGCGTGTACTTGATGGCGCTTGCATGGTTTACTGTGCAGTAGGCGGCGTTCAGCCACAGTCTGAGACCGTATGGCGTCAGGCAAATAAATATAAAGTGCCACGTCTTGCATTTGTAAACAAAATGGATCGCGTTGGCGCTGATTTTTATCGTGTTATTGAGCAGATCAAAACTCGTCTAGGCGGTAATCCTGTACCATTGGTTATTCCAATTGGTAAAGAAGATGATTTCGAAGGCGTTATTGATCTAGTTACCATGAAAGCTCTTTATTGGGATGAAGCATCTCAAGGTATGGAGTTTGAAGAGCGCGAAATCCCAGCTGAATTACAAGAAAAAGCAGAAGAGTATCGTGAGATTCTTGTAGAAAATGCGGCTGAAGCAACAGAAGAATTGATGAATGAGTATCTAGAAAATGGCGAGTTGTCTGTAGAGCAGATCAACGTTGCTATTCGTCAATTGACTATTGATAACCAAATCATTCCATTACTTTGTGGTACTGCCTTTAAAAACAAAGGTGTACAAAAGATGTTGGATGCGGTTATTCAGTATCTTCCAGCACCAATGGATGTACCTGCTATTAAAGGTATCCTTGATGACAAAGATGAAACTGAAGGCACTCGTGAAGCGTCAGATGAAGCACCATTCTCAGCTTTAGCATTTAAAATCATGAATGACAAATTCGTTGGTAACTTAACCTTCGTTCGTGTTTATTCAGGTGTTTTAACGCAAGGCAGCAGTGTTTATAACCCAGTTAAAATGAAGCGTGAGCGCGTTGGTCGTATCGTACAGATGATGGCTAACTCTCAAGAAGAGTTGCAAGAAATCCGTACTGGTGATATCGCTGCATTGGTCGGCATGAAAGATGTAACGACTGGTGATACGCTATGTGATGAGCAAAATGTTATCACGCTTGAGCGCATGGAATTCCCAGATCCAGTTATCAGCCTAGCGGTTGAACCTAAGACCAAAGCTGACCAAGAAAGAATGTCTATCGCTTTGGGTCGTTTGGCGAAAGAAGATCCATCGTTCCGTGTACATACTGACGAAGAGTCTGGTCAGACAATCATCAGTGGTATGGGTGAGCTGCATTTAGAGATTCTTGTTGATCGTATGAAGCGTGAGTTTAACGTTGAAGCGAACATCGGTGCGCCGCAGGTTGCTTATCGTGAAACGATTCGTAACACGGTTGAGCAAGAAGGCAAATTCGTACGTCAGACTGGTGGTCGTGGTAAATTCGGTCACGTTTGGTTACGTCTTGAGCCACTTGATCCAGCGGGCGATACTGAATATGAATTCGCTGAAGAAGTTGTTGGTGGTACTGTACCGAAAGAATTCCATGGTGCTGTTGATAAAGGTATCCGAGAACGCATGAAAAATGGCGTACTTGCTGGTTATCCAGTGGTTGGCGTAAAAGCGACCTTGTATGACGGTTCTTACCATGACGTCGACTCGGATGAGCTATCATTTAAGATGGCTGGTTCTATGGCATTCAGAAAAGGCTTCATGGCAGCAGATCCAGCGCTACTTGAGCCAATCATGAAAGTTGAAGTTGAAACGCCTGAAGATTATATGGGCGATATCATGGGCGATCTTAACCGTCGTCGTGGTTTGGTACAGGGTATGGAAGACCTACCTGGCGGTACTAAGCAGATCCGTGCTGAAGTGCCATTAGCAGAAATGTTTGGTTATGCCACACAAATGCGCTCAATGTCACAAGGCCGTGCTACTTATTCAATGGAATTCCAAAAGTACGCTGAGATTCCAAAATCAGTTGCTGCTGACATCATCTCTAAATTCAACAATAAAGATGATGACGAGTAAGTAATCGTCTATTAAATATGACAATGTAGCTATTATCTCTATGTTGTCATAGAAGAATACGCCAATAATTGGTTAAAAGACTTGTTATTGGCGGTGATTTTCTTATAATATCTGCACATTAGTATGTGTACCCTTTTAACAATTATCTTAATGTGGTCAAGATCGTCTTTGTTATCGTATTTATACGAGCTTAGCATTTGACCCCAAAAAAAGAGGAAATACCCATGGCAAAGGCCAAGTTTGAACGCGTAAAGCCACACGTCAACGTCGGTACAATCGGACACGTTGACCACGGTAAAACAACCCTAACAGCTGCCATCGCAACGGTAGCAGCAATCACCTCTGGTGGCGAAGCCAAAGACTACGCGTCTATTGACTCAGCACCAGAAGAAAAAGCACGTGGCATCACCATCAACACCTCACACGTAGAATATGACACCCCAGCACGTCACTACGCTCACGTCGATTGCCCAGGTCACGCCGATTATGTTAAAAACATGATCACCGGTGCCGCTCAAATGGACGGCGCAATCCTAGTCGTATCAGCAACTGACGGCCCAATGCCACAAACCCGTGAGCACATCCTGCTTTCACGTCAGGTTGGCGTACCGTACATCATCGTATTCATGAACAAATGTGATGTTGTTGATGACGAAGAATTGCTAGAACTCGTAGAAATGGAAGTTCGTGAACTTCTTAATGACTACGACTTCCCAGGTGATGATACCCCAATCATCCATGGTTCAGCGACTGAAGCCCTAAAAGGCTCACAAGAAAAATACGGCCAACCAGCGGTTGTAGAACTTCTTAACGTTCTTGACACCTACATCCCAGAGCCAGAGCGTGACGTTGATAAAGCATTCCTAATGCCAATCGAAGACGTATTCTCAATCTCAGGCCGTGGTACTGTTGTAACAGGTCGTGTTGAATCTGGTATCGTACGCGTAGGCGACGAAATCGAAATCGTCGGTATCCGTGACACTCAAAAAACCACCTGTACTGGTGTAGAGATGTTCCGTAAACTGCTTGACGAAGGTCGTGCAGGCGAAAACTGTGGCGTACTACTACGTGGTACTAAGCGTGAAGACGTACAACGTGGCCAAGTACTAGCTAAGCCAGGTTCAATCACGCCTCACACCAAGTTTGACGCTGAAGTTTATGTATTGTCAAAAGAAGAGGGTGGTCGTCACACGCCATTCCTAAACGGCTATCGTCCACAGTTCTACTTCCGTACTACTGACGTAACTGGTGCAATCCAATTACAAGACGGTACTGAAATGGTCATGCCTGGTGATAACGTTGAGATGGGCGTAGAGCTTATCCACCCAATCGCTATGGACAAAGGTCTTCGCTTCGCAATTCGTGAAGGCGGCCGTACTGTAGGCGCTGGTGTTGTTGCTAACGTACTAAACTAATCTATCAGTCTCAGTAATGAGATTGTAAGTTAGTCATAAAAAAGCCATCCTTGTTTATAAGGGTGGCTTTTTTTAGATCAAATGATCAGGAAATATGGTTATTCTTCAGTAGTATGATCAAACCTTTCGTTGTCTTAGCAACATGATTAGCCAGTTATACCTATAACGTTTATAATTTACTTTCCAATCTATTGTAATTCTTAGCGGAGCTTGCTATATTAACGCTGCTTCTTATTAGTCGCTTGTATCTTCATTTTGTTAAAATAATGATGATTCAATAGCACATTCAAATAAGAGTAAAACTAGGTAAAAATAATAATTTTACCGCTAAAGGCTTGCATTTTATATCAAATATTGTATAATGCTGTCCTTTACACCCATAGGCGATTGGCTCAATTGGTAGAGCATCGGTCTCCAAAACCGAGGGTTGTAGGTTCGAGTCCTACATCGCCTGCCATCTTCTTATCACATCTTTGTTATACCTCACCATCTCCGAAGCGAGTTCTTTATGAGCAATGATCAAGATAACCTCGAGACTAAGTTATCTGATGCCAAGGCGGGTGCTGGTGGAATGCTGTCTAAAGGTAAGCACATCTCAGCGGGCAATCAAACAACTGCTGTAGAAGTGGCTAAAACAGGCTCAATAAAAGATGTGGTACTGTGGCTACTTGCCGCAGCAGTATTAATCGGGGCGACGTTAGTTAATCAGTATTTACCTGGCTATTGGCAACCTGCCAATGATGTCTGGGTACGTATTGGTATTATCGTTGCCCTTATTGTATTCGCCTTAGTATGCTTGGCATTAACGCATCAAGGCCGCGCTTTTAAAATATTATTGAAAGACGCTGCTATTGAATTGCGCCGAGTGACATGGCCAGGTAAGGATGAAACGTTTCAATATACCTGGCAGGTCATTGTCATGATTGCCATTGTTGGTTTTCTGGTTTGGTTATTAGATAACTTTTTCAATTGGTTCGTTGGCATCTTTATTGGTTAGTCGCACGTATTAGTGAGTCTTACCCCAAAATTTACTTATAATGATCAGGAGCGTGATATGCGTTGGTATATTGTCCAAGCGTTTTCAGGATATGAAAAGCAAGTACAGCGTTCATTAACTGATCGTATTAATCGTAGTGACTTTGCTGAATCATTCGGTGACGTATTGGTTCCTACTGAAGAAGTCGTCGAAATGAAAGACGGCAAAAAGCGTAAGAGTGAGCGTAAGTTCTTTCCGGGTTATGTATTGATCCAGATGGAAATGAACGACAATACTTGGCACATCGTTAAAGAGTGCCCACGTATTATGGGTTTCATCGGTGGCACACCTGAAACACCAGCGCCAATTACGCAAGTAGAAGCGGATCGTATTTTAAACCGTTTGAATCAAACTGAAACTGACCCACGTCCTAAGACTCTATTTGAGCCGGGCGAAGAGCTGTTGGTTATCGATGGTCCATTTACTGACTTTAAAGGGTTGGTAGAAAAGGTGGATTACGAGAAGTCTAAACTACATTTAACGGTAAACGTATTTAATCGACCGACTCAGGTCGAGCTTGAATTTAGTAAAGTTGAAAAGCTAGACTAAGTCAGCAAAAAAGTTCATCAACCGGGGAGCTGTTAGTCAATAAGGTTTATACCACATTGATTTGGCGCTATTACCCATTTAGGAGAAAATCATGGCTAAGAAGATTGATGGTTACATCAAACTACAAGTCCCTGCAGGCAAAGCAAATCCTTCACCACCGATTGGTCCAGCATTGGGTCAAAAAGGCGTGAACATCATGGCGTTCTGTAAAGAATTTAACGCTGCGACCTCAAACCAAGAGCCGGGTCTACCGATTCCTACTGAGATCACTGTATATAGCGATAAGTCTTTTACTTTCATCATGAAGTCACCACCAGCTGCATACTTACTACGTAAGGCTGCTGGTATCGCTAAAGGTTCTGGTACACCAAATACCGCTAAAGTCGGTAAAGTTGACCGTGCACAACTAGAAGACATCGTTAAGACCAAAGATGCAGATTTAACTGCTGCTGATCTTGATGCTGCTGTTCGTACCATCGCTGGTACTGCACGTTCAATGGGTATTACCGTGGAGGGTGTGTAAATGAGCAAGCTAACCAAACGTCAAAAAGAAATTCAAAGCCGTATCGTACATGAAAAGCAGTATACAGTTGAAGAAGCGGTTCAAATCCTAAACGATTTACCACCTCTTAAATTCAAAGAGTCAATTGATATTGCGATTAACTTGGGTGTTGACCCACGTAAATCTGATCAAGTGGTTCGTGGCGCTACCAACCTACCTGCTGGTACTGGTAAAACCAAACGCGTTGCTGTATTTGCTCAAGGTGCTGCTGCTGAAGCCGCCAAAGAAGCTGGTGCAGATATCGTTGGTTTTGAAGACCTAGCAGAATCAATCAAAGCTGGTAACATGGACTTTGATATCGTTATTGCTGCTCCTGATGCAATGCGTGTTGTTGGTCAACTAGGTACTATCCTAGGTCCACGTGGTCTAATGCCTAACCCTAAAGTCGGTACGGTTACGCCTAACGTTGCTGAAGCGGTTACTAACGCTAAAGCCGGTCAAGCACAGTATCGTGTAGACAAAGCAGGTATCATCCACACGACTATCGGTCAAGTTGGTTTTACTGCTGAGCAAGTAATCCAGAATGCTGAAGCACTGATTGCAGATTTAAGACGTGCTAAGCCTGCTACTTCTAAAGGTACTTTCATTAAGAAAATTACCTTGTCTAGCACGATGGGTCCTGGTCTAAGTATTGATCCAGTTCCATATCGCACAGCAAAATAATTAGATATGTGCCTTTATTTGACGATTTTAAATAAAGGCTGCAAAAATATTTTAAAGAATTAGGTCAGCGTAGCAAACGCTATGCTGTCTAAGACCGTAGGTAGAAAGCAGTTTTACGTTTTTATTAATTGTTTTCGGATCATTAGTAATAACAACGAGCTGCTTTTGTTAATCGACGAAAGATGAAAATCTTAGTTGTCCTACGCAGACGGTGACCCACCCAGTTGTTGATAAGAGCCGATAGTTCAATCTATCACTTGATGTCATTCTGATAACGGTGCCGTAATCAGTCGTTATGAGTAAATTTATTATGAATAAATATGCTGATAACGTGTCGTATCAAGTCAGTCTAAGCGATTCGTTTAATTATTGAATGCCAATGTTTAAAAGCTTAGGTTTAAATGATTAAATATTCAGCTGATTGATAAGATTAAAGGAGTCAACTTATGGCATTAACGCTAGAGCAAAAACAACAAGTTGTGGCTGAAGTGTCTGAAGTTGCTGCTAATGCTTACTCAGCAGTAGCTGCCGAATATCATGGTATTGGTGTTGCAAAGCTTACTAAGCTGCGCGAACAAGCCCGTGAAAAAGGCGTCGTTTTGAAAGTGGTAAAAAATACCCTAGCAAAACGTGCGTTTGAAGGCACTAAGTTTGAGAGCATGTCAGACCGTATGACTGGTCCATTACTTTTGGCTTTCTCTATGGAAGATTTGGGATCTGCTGCTCGAGTTGTTTTCGAGTTCAGTAAAGATCACAAAGCTTTAGAGACCAAATTGGTATCAGTTGGTGGTGTTGTTTATGGTCCAGAAGAGCTAGAGCGCGTATCGAAGCTACCAACTCGCGACGAAGCAATCTCTATCTTGATGGCTACTATGAATGCACCAGTTACCAAGCTTGTTCAAACTATGAACGCTGTTCCTAGTAAGCTTGTTCGCACGGTAGCAGCAATCAAAGACGCAAAAGAAGCGGCATAATTGCTTGTTTTAACGTAACTTTGACATCGCCGATTGCACTTTACTGCCAACACTATTTGAAAATTTGGCAAGCAATCCAAGCGATTTTAAAATCAATTAATTTTTATCAGATAACGGAGAGTTCTCATGGCACTATCTAAAGATGACGTGTTAAACGCAATCGCTGAAATGTCAGTAATGGATATCGTTGAATTAATCAGCGCTATGGAAGAAAAATTCGGCGTAACAGCTGCTGTTGCTGCTGCACCTGCTGCTGCTGGCCCTGCTGCTGCTGCTGCTGAAGAAAAAGACGAGTTTGACGTAGTTCTTGCCAGCTTTGGCGAGAAGAAAGTTGGCGTAATTAAAGCCGTACGTGAAGCTACTGGTCTTGGCTTGAAAGAAGCGAAAGATTTGGTTGAAAGCGCTCCAGCTCCAATCAAAGAAGGCGTTAACAAAGCTGAAGCTGAAGAGTTGAAAAAGAAACTTGAAGAAGCTGGTGCAACTGTTGAACTAAAATAAGCTTCGCTTATCTTAGTGTTGTACAAAAAAAGCTGGTAATGCCTTGCATTGCCAGCTTTTTTTTACTATAATTCGTAGCTTGACCTTTTGTGTCTGCCAACAGTCGTATGCAACATCACGGTGGATACCCATCAAAAGGACAGACGATAGCTATGCAAATAAACACAGTGCAAGCACACATGCCAGTTTTTGAAATCAGTTAATTTAAGCTAAACGTCCATAGATGTTTGGCATTTTTTTGTGTCTGCATGCTTTCCCATTAACACTATAGTTTATACTGATTCTAAAAGTTATAGTTACCCCGATTATTATTAATTCTGAAAAGCTATTAAGTTTAGGTTGTCCGTTTCGCAGGGTATTACTGTCAGTAGTTAGGCTTATAGACGGTACATATCAGCGACGATATTAGTTTTGATAGAATTGTTGGTTTTGAAAAAGCCGATTTTTTGAAAGAAAAATGACTAAATACAATCAGTTTTGATAGCAGATAACTTAGAAATACCCTTGAACGAGTCATTTTTCTTACCTTTATGAGTAAGTTTTGCTTAAAAAACAATATGTTTCAGATGATGTGACATTGAATTTGGTCGTCTGAGTGGTCATATAGACTGACTTAGATACCGATCATAAAATGAAAGTAAGGGTGCTAAGTAAGCACTGATAGCAGAAGTAGTAATTGACAAAAGATATCAACTGAACACGATTACCTGTTTTATATTATCGTTTACGTCGCCAAGTTTGCATCGTATTTATGCACGCTGGCCACGCTTTTAATTTGTTTCCACGTTTACTGTAAGGACTCTCGATGGCATATTCTTATACTGAAAAAAAGCGTATTCGCAAAAGTTTTGCTGAATTGCCCACTGTGATGGACATTCCCTATTTACTGTCTATTCAAGTAGATTCTTACGAGCAATTTTTGCAAGAGCACAAAAAGCCAAAAGCTCGTGAGAATACTGGTTTGCAAGCTGCGTATTCCTCTATTTTCCCAATTGAGAGTCACTCTGGTAACGCAGAGCTACAATTCGTTGAATATTATTTAGGCACGCCTGAATTTGACGAGCGTGAGTGTATCTTGCGTGGCTCAACGTTTGCTGCACCGATGCGTGTCAAAATCCGTCTGATCATTAAAGACAAAGACAGCAAAGACAGAGACAGCAAAGCGGCTATCAAAGATATTCGTGAGCAAAGTGTCTATATGGGCGAGATGCCGTTGATGACAGCTAACGGTACTTTTATTATCAATGGTACTGAGCGTGTTATCGTATCTCAGTTACATCGTTCACCTGGTGTGTTCTTTGATCATGATAAAGGTAAGTCGCATTCAAGTGGTAAAGTGCTTTATAACGCCCGTATCATTCCTTACCGTGGTTCATGGTTAGATTTTGAATTTGATGCCAAAGACTTAGTTTTTGCTCGTATTGACCGTCGTCGTAAGCTATTGGCTTCAATTATTCTACGTGCGCTTGGTTTAACAACGTCTGAAATCTTAGATTTGTTCTTTGATAAAGTCGCCGTATATAAAGGTGAAGAGCAGTTCGAGATTGATCTGGTCGCTGATCGCTTGCGCGGTGAAATGGCTCAGTTCGATATCGTATCACCAGAAGGTGATGTCATCGTAGAGCAGGGCAAGCGTATTAATGCACGCCGTATTCGTCAGCTTGAAGAAGCAGGTATGACGAAGATTGCGATACCTGATGAGTATCTCTATGAGCGTATTTTAGCTGAAGATATCGTGGTGAATGACGAAGTTATCGCTAAAGCGAATACTCTAATTGACCATGAATTATTGGTTAAATTAAGTGCATTTGAAGCCAGCGAGTCTATCAAAGAATTCAGCATTCTATTCACCAATGATATCGATCAAGGCAGTTATATTGCCGACACTTTGCGTGCTGATAGTACGTCAAGCCGTGAAGAAGCATTGATTGAAATCTATAAAGTTATGCGTCCAGGCGAGCCACCAACGGTTGAGACCGCTGAAAAACTATTTGACAGCATGTTCTTTAACGCGGATCGTTATGACTTATCGAACGTCGGTCGTATGAAGTTCAACCGTCGTTTAGGGTTAGAGTTTGATAATACTGATGATCCAGACATCCAACGCGCTCGTAGCGTATTGACCAATGCCGATATCGTTAATGTCCTAAAAGAATTGATTGAGATACGTAATGGTCGTGGCGAAGTCGATGATATTGACCATTTAGGTAACCGCCGTATTCGTTCGGTCGGCGAGATGGCAGAAAACCAATTCCGTGTTGGTCTAGTACGTGTTGAGCGTGCAGTCAAAGAGCGTTTAAGCTCAGCGGAATCTGATAACTTGTCACCACAAGATTTGATTAACTCGAAGCCTGTTGCGGCTGCGGTTAAAGAATTCTTTGGTTCAAGCCAGTTATCGCAGTTTATGGATCAGAACAATCCATTGTCTGAAGTTACCCATAAACGCCGTGTATCAGCACTAGGACCTGGTGGTCTGACCCGTGAACGTGCAGGCTTTGAAGTACGTGACGTACATGATACCCATTATGGTCGCGTATGTCCGATTGAGACTCCTGAAGGTCCAAACATTGGTCTTATTAACTCATTAGCGACTTTTGCAAAGACCAACAGCTTTGGCTTCTTAGAAACGCCTTATCGCCGTGTGGTTGATGGTAAAGTAACAGACGTTATTGAGTATCTATCAGCGATTGAAGAAGTAGGTACGGTCATTGCACAGGCTGATTCACCAGTAACCGCAGAAGGCGCGTTATCTGATGAAATGGTCAGTGTGCGTAGCTATGGTGAATTCGTGCGTATGCCGCCAGAAAAAGTGACGCATATGGATGTGTCGCCAAGTCAGGTGGTATCAGTTGCAGCAGGTCTAATTCCATTCCTAGAGCATGATGATGCTAACCGAGCGCTTATGGGCTCGAACATGCAGCGTCAGGCAGTTCCTACGCTACGTGCTGATAAGCCGTTAGTAGGTACGGGCATGGAGCGTCACGTTGCGCGTGACTCAGGTGTTTGTGTGATCGCTAAGCGTGGCGGTGTGATCGAAGACGTTGATGCATCACGTGTTGTGGTTCGTGTCAACGAAGATGAGATGATTGCTGGTGAAGCTGGTATTGATATCTATAACCTCGTTAAATACACGCGTTCTAACCAAAATACTTGTATCAACCAACGTATTATCGTCAACCAAGGTGATGCTATTGCTGTAGGTGATATCTTGGCTGATGGTCCATCAACGGATCTTGGTGAGCTTGCATTGGGTCAGAACATTCGCATCGCATTTATGCCATGGAATGGTTACAACTTCGAAGATTCAATCTTGCTTTCTGAAAAAGTGGTTAAAGAAGATCGTTTCACGACCATTCATATCCAAGAATTGACCTGTGTGGCACGTGATACCAAGCTTGGAACCGAAGAGATTACTGCGGATATTCCAAACGTTGGTGAAGCGGCGCTATCAAGTCTTGATGAAGCAGGTATCGTTTATATCGGTGCTGAAGTTGACGCTGGTGATATCTTAGTTGGTAAAGTGACGCCAAAAGGTGAAACACAACTGACGCCAGAAGAGAAATTGCTCCGGGCTATCTTTGGTGAAAAAGCGGCTGATGTTAAAGACACGTCGCTACGTGTACCAACATCAAGCAAAGGCACGGTTATTGACGTGCAAGTCTTTACTCGTGACGGCGTTGAAAAAGATGCACGTGCAAGAGCAATTGAAAAATCACAGCTTGATAGCTATCGTAAAGATTTAAAAGAAGAGCTACGTATCTTTGAAGAAGCAGCTCGTGGGCGTATTGGTAACTTGTTAGATGGTCAAAAAGTCAGCGGTGGTTCTGGTCTAAAAGCCGGTACAGTGATGGCATTGGCTGATATGAAAGATATGAGCCTTGAGACCTTACTGGATATCCAACCAGTTGAAGAAGAAATCTCTGAGCGTCTAACGCAAATCGCTGAGTACTTGGTTGATAAGCAAAAAGATATCGATGTGAAGTTTGCTGAGAAAAAACGCAAATTAACCGCTGGTGATGACTTACAACATGGCGTACAAAAAATCGTTAAGGTATATCTAGCGGTTAAGCGTCGTATTCAGCCTGGTGATAAAATGGCGGGTCGTCATGGTAACAAAGGTGTGGTATCGCGCATTATGCCAGTCGAAGACATGCCTTATGATGAAAATGGTAATACCGTTGACATCGTCTTGAACCCGCTTGGTGTACCATCTCGTATGAACATCGGTCAGGTTCTAGAAACGCATTTGGGTATGGCAGCGAAAGGTTTGGGCGAGAAGATCGATGGTATGCTCAAATCTCAAGCAGCGATCAAAGATTTACGTGACTTCTTAGACAAAATCTATAACCAAGTTGGCGGTGAGCAAGTTGATCTTGATAGCTTGAGTGATGATGACATCATGGCGCTAGCAGATAACTTGCGCGCTGGTGTACCAATGGGCACAGCAGTATTTGACGGCGCAAGAGAAAGCCAAGTTAAAGATTTGCTAGAGCTTGCTGGTATGGATCGCGATGGTCAACAGACGTTGTATGATGGTCGTACTGGTCAGAAGTTTGACCGTAAAGTAACCGTTGGCTACATGTACATGCTCAAACTTAACCATTTGGTTGACGACAAAATGCATGCGCGTTCAACCGGTTCTTACTCACTAGTGACGCAGCAGCCACTCGGCGGTAAAGCACAGTTCGGTGGTCAGCGCTTCGGTGAGATGGAAGTCTGGGCACTAGAAGCTTACGGCGCGACTTATACGCTACAAGAGATGCTGACTGTGAAGTCGGATGATGTTGAAGGCCGTACGCGTATGTACAAAAACATCGTTGATGGTGAGCAGTATATGGATCCAGGTATGCCTGAATCGTTTAACGTACTGACCAAAGAAATCAAATCATTGGGTATTAATATTGAGTTAAAACAAACCCATTAAGCACGGCTGATTGAGATTATATTTAACATGGTCTCAGTCAATTATTATCCTTAGTGGTCAACCTAAAAGCAGTATGCGCATCGCTGCTGCTTTTAGTGATTTGTCTCAACCCTATTCATTGCCTTCATTCATCTTATTTGCGTCAATAATACGCTATCAGATGATTATAAAGATAACGGAGAAGCAACTTGAAAGATTTACTCGATATCATGCAAAGCCCTACCGGCAACGGTAATCAAGAGTTTGATAGCATTCAAATTACTTTAGCCTCACCTGACGTCATTAAGTCATGGTCACATGGCGAAGTGAAAAAGCCTGAAACGATTAACTATCGTACGTTTAAGCCTGAACGTGATGGTCTATTTTGTGCCAAAATCTTTGGTCCAGTAAAAGACTTTGAATGTTTATGTGGTAAATATAAGCGCCGTAAGTTCCAAGGCGTTATCTGTGAAAAATGTGGCGTAGAAGTGACGACTGCGAAAGTACGTCGTGATCGTATGGGTCATATTGACCTAGCCAGTCCAGTGGCGCATATTTGGTTTTTAAAATCATTACCAAGCCGCATCGGTCTATTGCTAGATATGACGCTACGTGATATCGAGCGTGTTCTGTATTTTGAAAGCTATATCGTTACTGAGCCAGGTTTGACTTCTCTAGAGAAGTATCAACTGCTTGATGATGAAGACTATTATAAAGCCCTTGAAGAATTTGGCGATGAATTCACTGCCAAAATGGGTGCTGAAGCGGTTCAAGACCTATTGAAAGATATCGATTTAGATCTTGAAATCGATGATTTGCGCGAAGCGATTCCGCAAACTGGTTCTGAAACCAAGCTTAAAAAGATGTCTAAGCGTCTTAAATTATTAGAAGCCTTCCGTGATTCTAATAACAAGCCTGAGTGGATGGTGATGAACATCTTGCCAGTACTACCACCAGATTTACGTCCGCTAGTACCACTAGAAGGTGGTCGTTTTGCGACTTCAGATCTAAACGATTTGTATCGCCGCGTCATTAACCGTAATAACCGTCTAAAGCGTCTGCTTGAGCTGAGCGCACCTGATATCATCGTACGTAACGAAAAGCGTATGTTGCAAGAATCAGTTGATGCCTTGCTTGATAACGGTCGTCGCGGTCGTGCGATCACTGGTAGTAACAAGCGTCCATTGAAATCTTTGGCTGATATGATCAAAGGTAAGCAAGGTCGTTTCCGTCAAAACTTACTTGGTAAGCGTGTTGACTACTCTGGTCGTTCGGTGATTGTTGTTGGTCCAACGCTACGTCTACATCAGTGTGGTTTACCAAAGAAAATGGCACTTGAATTATTCAAGCCATTTACTTATAACAAATTATTGTCTCATGGTTTAGCGACCACGATCAAAGCTGCCAAAAAGATGGTAGAGCGTGAAGAGCCGCAAGTGTGGGATATGCTGGCCATGGTTATTCGTGAGCATCCAGTACTCTTGAACCGTGCACCAACACTTCACCGTTTGGGCTTGCAGGCATTTGAGCCAGTACTAATCGAAGGTAAAGCAATCCAATTGCATCCGCTCGTTTGTACCGCGTTTAACGCCGATTTTGATGGTGACCAAATGGCCGTTCACGTGCCATTGACCCTAGAAGCACAGCTTGAATCACGTGCGCTAATGATGTCTACCAATAACATCTTGTCGCCTGCGAACGGTGATCCAATCATCGTACCGTCACAAGATGTGGTACTTGGTCTTTACTATATTAGCCGCTCATCAATCAATTCTAAAGGCGAGGGCATGATTTTTGCCACCGTTAATGAAGCATTGCGTGCGATTGGTTCAAACGATTTGCATGTAAACGCTAAGATCAAAGTGCGTGTCACCGAGACGCATATCGATGAAGACGGCAATGAGACTAAAGAAATCAGCTTAAAAGAAACGGTTGCAGGTCGTTTATTGATCTGGAACATCATGCCTAAAGGTATGTCTTTTGATGAATGTAACCAAGAAATGACGAAGAAAAATATTTCTCGTTTGATCAACTCTTGCTACCGTAAAGTTGGCGTTAAAGAAAGTGTCATGTTTGCTGACCAATTGATGTATCTTGGTTTTGCCCAAGCGACGTTGTCAGGCGTGTCTATCGGTATTGATGACATGGTCATTCCACCACTGAAAAAGCAAATCATTGAAGTGGCAGAAGGCGAAGTTCGCGAAATCGAAGATCAATTCGAGCAAGGTTTTGTGACCGCTGGTGAGCGCTATAATAAAGTGGTTGATATCTGGTCACGTACCAATGACAAAGTCGCTAAAGCGATGATGGACAACTTAGCCACTGATAAAATCATGAACGCCAAAGGTGAAGAAGAAGAGCAGAAGTCATTCAACTCTATCTTTATCATGTCAGATTCTGGTGCTCGTGGTAGTGCGGCTCAGATTCGTCAGTTGGCTGGTATGCGTGGTTTGATGGCTAAGCCAGATGGTTCAATTATCGAAACGCCAATTAAAGCAAACTTCCGTGAAGGCTTGACCGTACTTCAGTACTTTATTTCAACGCATGGTGCACGTAAAGGTCTTGCGGATACGGCACTGAAAACGGCTAACTCAGGTTACTTAACGCGTCGTTTGGTTGATGTGGCACAAGATTTGGTTATTACCAGTGATGACTGTGGTACTGAGCAAGGCTTGCTCATGAAACCACATATTCAAGGTGGTGAAATCATTGAGAAGCTAGGTGAACTAGTACTAGGTCGTGTGACGGCTCGTGATGTGACTTATAACGATGATGCCGATAAGGTATTGATTCCAGCAGGTACTTTGATCGATGAGCATTGGGTAAACGTGCTTGATAACAATGCGATTGATGATATCTGGGTACGCTCAGTTATCACTTGTAATGTTGAGCATGGTGTTTGTTCACAGTGTTATGGTCGTGATTTGGCTCGTGGTCATAAAGTGAACATTGGCGAGTCAGTCGGTGTTATGGCGGCACAGTCTATCGGTGAACCAGGTACTCAGTTAACGATGCGTACATTCCACGTGGGCGGGGCAGCAAGCTCAGCATCAGTGGATAACAGCATCTCAGTTCGTAGTGCTGGTCAAGCGCATTTCGAAAACATGAAAACGGTTCAACATACCGATGGTCACTTAGTCATCGTATCGCGTTCAGCTGAAATCGCCTTGACCGATGAGCTTGGTCGTGAGCGTGAACGTTATAAAGTGCCTTATGGTTCTAGCGTGCTTGTGAAACACGAAGATCAGGTTGATGCTGGTCAAACCATCGCTAAATGGGATCCGCACACGCATCCTATTATCACAGAATTTGCTGGTACTGCACGCTTCAGTGAGATTACTGATGGCTTAACTGCTACCGTAAAAGTTGATGATGCGACTGGTATGAGCTCATTTGAGATTCTTGCTACTCGTGACCGTTCAAGTTCAGCAAAAGACTTACGTCCTGCGATTATCTTGAACACTGATGAAGGTAAAGAAGTGGTTTACTTCTTACCAGCTGAAACCATCATTCGCGTCAGCGATGGTGAAAAAGTAGCAGCTGGTTCGATTTTGGGTCGTGTACCACAAGCCTCTTCAGGTACTAAAGATATTACCGGTGGTCTACCGCGTGTTGCTGATTTGTTTGAAGCACGTCGTCCGAAAGATCACGCCATCATGGCAGAAATGTCAGGTGTGGTTAGCTTTGGTAAAGAGACTAAAGGTAAAAACCGCTTCATTATTACCAATGAAGATGGTGAGATTCATGAAGAGCTAATCCCGAAATGGCGTCAAATCAACGTCTTTGAAAACGAAACGGTAGCACGTGGTGAAGTGATCGCTGATGGTCCACAGAATCCACATGATATCTTACGTTTGAAAGGTCAGACTGCACTTGCTGATTACATCGTTAACGAAGTACAGGACGTTTATCGCTTGCAGGGTGTAAAAATCAACGATAAGCATATCGAAGTTATCATTCGTCAGATGCTGCGTAAAGTTGAAATTACCGATGGCGGCGATTCAAACCACTTCAAAGGCGATCAAGCAGAGTACTCTGATATCAAAGCATTGAATGCGAAGCTGGAAGCGGAAGATAAATTCCCAGTACAGTTCGAGCGTCAATTACTAGGTATCACCAAAGCAAGTCTGGCAACAGAAAGCTTTATTTCAGCAGCATCGTTCCAGGAGACGACTCGTGTACTAACTGCGGCTGCCGTGACTGGTAAAGTGGATGAGCTACGTGGTCTGAAAGAAAACGTGGTCGTTGGTCGCTTGATTCCTGCTGGTACGGGTCTTGCTTATCATAAAGCACGCAAAGAGAAAGCGGAGCAAAAACTGCTAGATAAAGATCTTAAAGCAGGGTTTGACAATGCAGCATTTGATATGTCAGCGAGCACGGATAGTAAAGACTTCGCAAGCTTTGATGAAGCCTTTGCACAAGAGCTTAATCAGGATAATTAATAGTATTAAGCGTCTTTAATTTATTGTTAATTTGATAAAAAGCCAGCCTAAGTTGCTGGCTTTTTTGTGTGTGCAATAAAGTGAGAAATGCATGGTACTGTTATCTAAAAAAATAGTACACTGGAAAATATGCCCTAATTTACACTTCATATAAGGATAAGTCGCAAATGGCAGGTAAAACCCGCGTTGCCAAATATCAAGCAGATCGAACCAATCAAAAACTGTATTTCTGTCGTCTATCTTGCCAAGCGGCGGGAAGTACCGATGATAAGCAGAACTATCAAGCGCATTGTGAAACTGCTATTTTTCATCTATACGGTGCCTTTCTCGCATTTATCCAAGAGCTAGGTTATTTTTATAGTTTAAACATGAGCGCACCAACATTATCAGATATCGAGCAAGCATTGAGCGAGCGTACCCAAGTATCGCCTGAGATTCAGCGGTTACAGCAGTTACAGCAGCAGGGTTTTTTGGCCAATATAGAGCGTGCGTATCAGCGTTGTCTGTACGCCGTGCCGCCAGATACTATCGTAGATCAAACACCAAGCAATACTGCCTCGCCTGATCTTATTGTTAACGTTGTGACCTTGTCAAATCAATGGCTGCCAGATGAGACGACAATACGAGAATGGCGTCAGCAGTTCTTAGAGCTGATTGAGCAATTACGTGCTGGTATGGTTGAGTTCTAAAAATAGTTATTAAAAATTTATCTCATTTTTATCACCATTTTTAAAATGAAGACGTGTCCTAGTTGACTGATGACTGTCCTTTAATAGAGTGGTATTGAGCAAAGTATTGAGTATAAAAAAGGCTTATTTAGCGAGTGCCAAATAAGCCTTTTTTTGCGTCATAAGTTTATATTATTAATGGTTGTCTACTCTGGTATCGGTGGCATGCGCTCAACGGGTGTTACCGATAAAGGGTTTTGCGGCACGCTATCATTACTACGACTGTTACTAGGTTTGGCTGCTTGAGAGCTAGTTTGTACTTCAACAGGCTCAGCTGGTGGTGATTTACGCTGTTGAGTCTGTGTCTTAACTGGTTTTTCTGATTCGCTGCTATCCGTATCTTCATCATCGGCCAGAATACCATCATCAGTCATTTCTATAATTTTTTGTTTTTGCTTTTTCGATTTGGCGCGGTTATTGATAGATACCCATTGATGAGGCGTGTCTTTAAGTTGGGCTTTCATAAAATCCATCCAAACGGGTAGGGCTGCCACACCACCATATTCGCGACGACCCATGGTTGATGGTTGATCAAAACCCATCCATACGACCGTTGCATTGGTAGGATGAAAACCTGCAAACCAAGCGTCTTTTGCTTCATTGGTGGTACCGGTCTTGCCACCAATATCATCACGACCTAAAGCCTTTGCTCGTACTGCCGTACCACGCTGTACGACGTCACGTAAGATATCTGCCATCTCAAAAGCGACTCTGGGTTGTAAGATTCGAGGTGCTTGCTTAGCCACTGCATATTGAACCGCGGGTGCTTTTAAGCGATCGGCCTGTGGGCTAGCATCATAAACCTTTAAATTTAGCGCTTTACCGTTTTGTTCAATGTTATCAATATTTTCTAAATTTTGTTCTTTAACCATCACTTCATCATCGATAGCACTGTCTTCATTTTCAATTGACTTCTTATAATCTTCGATGAGATTTTTATTGAGGTCTTCAAGTTTTTCATTGAAGCAGGTGGCACACGCTTGGCGTGGGTTTGCCTGAAAGAGGAGGTTATTATTATAATTATAAATTTGTTCGATAAAATACGGCTGTACACGGTGACCGCCATTCGCGAACGTGGCATAGGCTGTTGCCATTTGTAATGGTGTTGCTTGTCCTGCACCTAACGCTAACGACAGAGTCGTCGGTAGCTTTTCTTTATCAAGTCCGAATTCATCTAATAGGTCGCGGGTATCAGAGATACCAATGGCTTGTAAGAGACGAATAGAGACTAAGTTACGAGATAAATAAAGTCCACGGCGTAAAGTGATTTCGCCTAAAAAACGTTGATCAGAATTTTTCGGTTTCCAGTCACCCACTTGAATCGGTCGATCCGAAACAATGCTATCTGGGCGATAGCCTTTTTCTAGAGCAGCAGTATAGACAAGCGGTTTAATGGTTGAGCCTGGTTGACGCCAGCCTTGTAGAGCACGATTGAATTTACTGTGATTAAAGTCAAAGCCACCGACCAATGCTTTAACAGCGCCAGTTTCTGGATTCAAGGAGACCAGACTTCCTTGTAGTTTGGGAATTTGTCCCAACTGCCAATTACCATTCGTGGTCGGTATCAAACGAATGATATCGTTTTTATTTACAATTTGGCGGGCGTTGTCAGGAAAGTAACCGATACGATTGGCAGAAATATACTTGCGTGCCCAGCTCATCCCAGACCAACCAACGGTCACATTTTCACCAGAGGGCATTGTCGCCTCAAAACTGCGAGCATTAACCTTGGTGACTTTGGCAGGAGTCATATTGCTATAGCGACTGAAATTTTCTAGCGGTTCATCATTTGCTTCAGCCCCGCGCCAGCCATGACGATGTTCGTAAGCCACCAAACCGGTCAGTACCGCTGTTTCCGCATCTGTCTGTGCTTTGCTATCAACCGTAAGGCGTACCCGCCATCCACTATGCATCACTTGCTCACCATAGCGATTGACCAATGTAGAGCGTGTCATTTCTGCCAAATATGGCATATTGACGTCGAGCTTCTCTTTATAGAGGTTAATGCCTACTGGTGAGCTGATCGCTTCGTCGCGTTGTGCTTCGCTGATATAGCCTAACTCGTGCATGCGTCCAATAATCCAGTTGCGGCGAGTCAGCGCGCGACTGGGATTGGCAACAGGATTATATTTAGAAGGGGCTTTGGGCAGACCTGCCAACATTGCTGTTTCAGCAATAGTGAGATTTTCTAGTGATTTACTATAATATTTTTTTGCCGCGGCGCGGATACCATAAGCGCCTTCGCCTAGATAGATTTTGTTGACATAAAGCGTCAAGATATCATTTTTACTGAGCTCATCTTCTATTTTACGTGCTAAAAATAGCTCGACTAATTTGCGATTTAAGGTACGCTCTGGACTTAAGAAGTAGTTTTTGGCAACCTGCATAGTAATGGTAGAGCCGCCCGTTTGGCTGTCGTCATCAGTCACTACTTCTGTCACTGCGCGACCAAGACCTTTAATACTAATACCACTGTGCTGGAAAAAGGACGCATCTTCTGCTGCTAAAAAAGCATGAGTCAAATTTTCAGGAATATCTTCAAAAGTAACGGGTAAAGACAAACGGTTACCATATTGGCCAATGAGTTTGTCATCACTACTATATATCTGTAATGGCATCTCTAAATTTGCTATTTTAATCTCTTGAATGCTAGGCAGGGTAGGCGATAAATACATCGCCATCCCATAAAAACCAATGGGCACAGCAAGTGCTAAGATAACTGCCAATGCCAAGCAGGCGATAACAAGCCCCACCAAAAAGTGAATGAGACGGGCGGTAGCATTTTTTTTGGTCATAAGAAGACTTATCAATTAAAATTTGCAACAGGTAATGTATTATACCTTGAACAAAATCAGCAGGTCATAATAAATGTGTAAGTTGACCTTAATAACTTATTTAAATGCTTGAATCTATCTGTTAAGTAAAGTATTGTACTGAATTATTACAAATAACTATCAGATTGTACACTTAATATAAGGTATAGAGTTTGTGAGGCTATTTACTTCAAAAAGTCGACATTTGATTGGTGTTGATATCTGTGCCACTTCAGTAAAGTTGGTTGACATACAGCGTCAGCAAGGCATGTTTCATCTAAAATCTTATGGCATCGAAAGATTGCCAGAAGGTATAGTCGTCGATAAACTTCTTGTAGACACCGAAGCGGTCGGTCATATCATTGCTAACTTAGCTAAGCGCTGTCACGTCGCTGGTAGTAATGCTGCAACTGCCGTATCAGGGTCAGCAGTGATTACTAAAATTATTGATATGGATGCTGCGCTAAGCGATGTTGAGCGCGAAGCTCAAATACGTTTAGATGCTGATCAATACATACCTTATCCATTAGAAGACGTCAACTTAGACTTTGAAGTTTTAGGGCCTTCTTTGGCAAGTGATGATATGGTGCAAGTCTTACTTGCCGCATCACGCTCGGAAAATGTCGACCAAAGAGTTGATGCCTTAACCTTTGGTGGTCTTCAAACGAAGGTCATGGATATCGAATCCCATGCGATAGAGCGTGCTTTCGGACTCATGGTAGATAATTTGCCAAATGCCCCAGAATTAGTGGCTTTGATAGATATTGGTCATAATCAAACGACTTTATATATCGCTAAGAACGGTGAGTTTATCTATAGCCGTGAACAACTATTTGGTGGTGTTCAGTTGACAGAAGCGATACAAAATCGTTATGGACTATCTGCTGAAGAAGCGGCTATCAGCAAGCGTGAGCGTACCTTACCAGATGACTACTACCTTGATGTATTGACGCCTTTTATTGAGAATACCATCCAACAAATTACTCGTTCGTTGCAATTTTACTTCTCTTCAAGCCAATACAGTAGTATCGATCATGTGGTTCTTGCTGGTGGTAGTAGCTCTATTGCTGGTCTTGCTGGTATGGCACAGCAAAAACTTGGGGTGACTGTCAGTATTGCCAACCCTTTTATCAATATGACTATTGCCCCAAATATCGATAATGAGCAACTGGCCATTGATGCACCAAGTTTAATGGCTGCATGCGGTCTTGCGTTAAGGAGCTTCGACTAATGGCTCGTATTAACCTATTACCTTGGCGCCAAGAAGAGCGCGAGCGTCGCAATAAAGAATTTCTCACGTTAGTAGTGGCAGTGACTTTGCTTACTTTATTGGCTGCATTTGCTTCATGGAGCTACTTTAACAACGAGCTTGATGAACAACTTGATGCGAACGCATTGATTGAAAAAGAAAATGCGCTTTTAGATACGGCTTTGACTGAAATTGATAGTCTGGAGCAGCGCCGTGACGATATTATTTCACGTATGCAAGTCATTCAAGACTTGCAGGGTCGACGTCCTGTGCCTGTTCGTTTATGGGATGATCTTGCTAAAGCTATCCCGCCGGCACTCTATTTGAATAACCTCAAACGTGAAGGCGATGTTTTGACGCTGACAGGTCGAGCTGATAATCCTAATATTGTATCAAGTTTGATTCGTAATCTTGATGATAGTAAATGGATGGGTGATTCAGCCGTTAGTAATATCCAACAAAATATCAGTGCTTACGAATCTGCACCAGTGCTTAATAATACGGTCACCGCTGGCGAACAGCCGCGTCCTATTTATCCTGAAGACAGTTATGTACAGTTTGTGATCACGACCAAAGTACAGTCGGAAACAGCCGTTCCTGTAGAAGGTGCTGACGGTACCACTGTACCTGGAGGTGAGTTATGAAGCTTAACCGTAAAAAAAGCCTGATTAAAACCAAAAAAACAGCCTTGAAACCAAAGCAACAGTTTGATTTACAGGAATTCCGCCGCAGTTTTGAATCGTTGGACTCTGAAAACTACGGCAGCTGGCCATTACCTGTAAAGGTAACGGTAATAGGGCTTATCATTACGCTCATCGCAGCGTTGGCGTGGGCTTTACCGATTAGTAGTAAGATCGATGAGATCAATGCTGCTGAGAGCCAGCAACAAACGTTACTTGATAGCTATCGTGAAAAAGAATCACGCGCGCGTCATTTAAAAGCTTACCAAGAGCAAGTTGTCCAAATGGAAGCTGAGTTCAATACCTTACTCGATCAGCTACCAAAAGATACGCGTGTATCAGAGCTGGTTGAGGGCATTAACATGACGGGTGTCGGCAGCAATATACGTTTTCAAGACATTTCAGTAGAGCCTGAGATTGAAAACGAATTTTTTATTGAGCAACCTATCCGCATTGCTGCTTTGGGTGAATATCATCAGTTCGGTAGCTTTATTAGTGGTCTTGCCGCCTTACCACGAATCATTACTATGCATGATTTTGAGGTCAGCAATCCGCAGCCGACATTGGATGTCTTACCGGAGCTTAATTTGGTATTGCAAACCAAAACCTATCGTTCAAAAGAAGCTGACCCTGAGGGTGATGAAACGGTTGCTGTCACTGACGCTGCGACCACTGATAATGCAGGAGGCAACTAATGAATATTCAAAAACTGCCTACGCTATTGGTTTTAAGCATGGCTGTATTGTCCATAACAGGGTGTGCGGATCGCATTGGTATGGCGGAGCAATCAATGACCGATATCCGTAATCAGCCAGCTCAACCTATTGAACCACCGCCCAAAGCTGAGCTAGTAGAAGACTTTGTTTATAGTGCCAGCGCACAGCGCAGTCCATTCTTACCACCGAGTTTAGTCAATGTCCAAGGTCCTACCACTTCCATCGATGGTGTGCGTCCTGACATTACCAGAGTGAAAGAACCTCTTGAGCAATATGAGCTATCGCAACTGATTTTTCGTGGTGTCGTAATTTCACCTGAAGGTCAGCGATATGCGTTGGTACAACGCCCTGATGGTTCAGTCGCGAGTGTGAAAGTAGGTGATTATCTTGGACTAAATGACGGCCGTATTGTTGAAATCACGCCGACCCAGATTAACTTGATTGAAATTGTGCCAGACAGCCGCGCTGGGTTTGTTGAAAAACCCCAGTCGTTGGTTTCACCCATAAGCTAAGTCGGCAGATTTTTTGAGGAATAAATAATGACAGTACGCAATAACAAGGTAATGATGATGAGCAACCGCGTATCTTCTGCTTTTGCCATTTCAGCATTGGCAATCAGCATGGTAGCAGTGAGTAATAGTGCCCATGCCGCACAGCGCATTAACGAAGTTTCTGTGGTACAAACTGCACCAGCAGTGACGCAAATGCGTTTGGGATTTGACGGTTTGCCAGTGTTACCTGCCGCCTATCAGCTTGATAACCCTAGCCGTTTGGTACTAGATTTTGAAAAAGTACAGAATGGACTTGCTAGTCGCTTTAATGAATACAATATTGGTATGATTGATAAGGTCACGACGTTAAATAGTGACAGTACTACGCGCCTGATTGTTGAGCTAAAACAGGCAGGTAACTATACGACATCGATTGAGGGTAACGATTTACTATTAACCATTACCGATCCTAATCGTCCAGTAATGACCAATGATCCTATCCAAGACGTACTCAATGACAATAATGCGATCACGACGACAGCAGTCGTTACACCGATTGTAGAAACCAGTAGTGCACCGGCAGTCAATATAGCCAGTAAAACGGTGGTTAAAAATCAAGTGCCTGCTGATACCATGGTGGTCAGAGTTAACCCATTATTAAGCCCACAACTTGCTGCATCGCAAGTGAGTAAGCAATATAGCTATGATGGTTTGAGTGCCGTCAATTTTGCCGCAGGAAATGATGGTGGTGGCAACGTTAGCATCGCACTTACCAATGAAGCCATTCCCGTTGATGTACAACGTCAAGGCAACAAGTTAGTGGTACGCTTAACGGGTAGCACCGTGCCAAGAAATTTATTGCGCCGTTTGAATATTAATAGTGGTCTGGTTGATAGTATTGATACTAAAAACCAAGGTCAAAATGGTGTAATTACTATTAATGTCAAAGAAGATTATGAGTATCAGGCTTATCAATCAGGCAATCAGCTGAATATTAATATCAGAAAACCTGAGCTACTACGTGAGCCAACACTTGAAGAAAAAGTCTATAGCGGTGAAGCGCTATCTATGGAGTTTCAAGACGTTGAGATTCGCAGTGTCTTAGATATCCTAGCGCAGTTCACAGAAATGAATATTGTGGCTAGTGATTCAGTCGCGGGCAATATCACCTTACGCCTGATTAATGTCCCATGGGATCAAGCGCTAGATATTATTCTAAAGAGTAAGAATCTTGGTAAGCGTGAAAATGGCAATGTCATTTTGGTTGCGCCTTCCACCGAGCTTGCTGAGCAAGAAGCACGTGAGCTTGAAGCACAGCAAGCGGTTGAATCTTTTGCGCCATTACGCACAGAATATATTCGTCTTAGCTATGCAAAAGCGCCAGATGTTTTGACACTTATTTCTCAAGGCAGTGGCTCATCAGGTGGCAGCAATGCAAATGCTGCTGATAACAATACCTTATTGTCTAATCGTGGAACGGTAACGGTAGATGAGCGTACCAATACCTTAATTATTAAAGATGTGGCTGACAGTATCGAGAATATCCATAAGTTGATTGGTAAAATTGATATTCCAGTCCGTCAGGTTATGATTGAAGCGCGTATTGTGAGTGCCACTGATAGCTTTAGTAAAGAGATTGGGGTTCGTTGGGGTATCTTGTCAAATGGTGCTGCTAACAACCGTAATTTATTGGTCGGTGGTAGTAATCAAACGCTATGGGATTTAAAAGACTTTGATGTAGAAACGACGACGGTAAATGGTCAAACAGTTTCTTATCCTTCATACGATATTACTCGTCCTGATAACTTAAACGTCGATTTAGGGGTTGCCAACCCTGCTGGTAGCATTGCCTTTGGCTTGCTTAGCATGTCAGATGTGATGCTTGATCTTGAATTGTCAGCACTGCAAGCGGATAATCGCGGTGAAGTGATTTCTACGCCGAAGATTCTGACAGCAGACAAGCAAACGGCGAAAGTTTCTTCAGGGACGCAGATTCCTTATCAAGAAGCGTCTGCCAGTGGAGCAACTACCACTAGCTTTAAAGAAGCAGCATTGAGTTTAGAGGCCACACCAAATATCACCCCAGATGGCAAAATCGGTTTGCAATTGTTAATCACTAACGGTACGCCAACCATTATTAACAATCAGGTTGCTATTGCTGAAGACTCTATTTCAACCAATGTTATTGTCGAAGATGGTCAAACGGTTGTGTTGGGTGGTGTCTTTAAGAATCGTACCAGCAATGGTGTTGATAAAGTACCGTTCTTGGGAGACCTGCCTTATATTGGTCGCGCTTTCCGTAAAGACGTGCGTAGTAATTCTAAAGAAGAGTTATTGATATTTATCACGCCAAAATTAATCAATGATGGTATTAGCCGCATAGATTAATCATTTATTGATTGGTTTTCGCTTAAAAGAAGCAAGCATCAACGCTTGCTTTTTTTATGGGAAAATTTCCATATTGATTGAATTTTACTAACAATAATCAACGCTCATTACTAGCCAGAATATCAATGACGTTGTATCATAGCTAATTTAGCTGAGTAAGTATTATGGTGGAGGAATTGCCGTCGGTGTTTTTAGTAGGGCCGATGGGAGCAGGGAAGACAACCATCGGTAAATTGCTGGCTAAGCAGTTGGGGCGCACCTTTGTAGACAGTGATTGGTACATTGAATCGCAGACAGGGGCTGACATTGCTTGGATATTCGCTAAAGAAGGCGAGGCGGGCTTCCGTGAGCGTGAAACGCGCGCCATCGATGAGTTGACTCAAAAAGACCAAATCGTCTTAGCGACCGGTGGTGGCGCTGTGATGTGTGCTGAAAACAGAGCGTTTTTGCATCAGCGCGGCATCGTGGTTTATTTGAATGCGCCAGTTGATGTGCAAATGGCTCGCACGGCTAAAGACAAATCACGACCACTGTTACAGCAGCCAAATCCTAGAAAAATCTTGCAAGATTTATATAGCACCCGTGATCCCTTATATCGCCAAGTCGCTCATATTATTATGCCAACTGGTCATACTTATCCCCGTCATATGGTCAATCAGCTCTTACAGCAACTAGAGTCATTTACTGACTCGACTGCTATAGCAGCAGAAGATAAAGAAAATTAACCATAATGGTAAACTTTATCAAGGCGTGTCCTCATTTAAAAATGGCGATAAAAATCAGGACGCGCCCTAGTTAAGCTCAGCTACTTTTATCTCATTCAAAATGTTTAGGGAGTGTTTAATGGCAACGCCACTGTTTCATGACGGCTTAACGGTTCATACGCAAAGCCATGACTATCCAATCGTCATTACTGAAAAAACAGCGATAGATCACAACAGTATGGCAAAGCTGATCACACCTTATATTCGTGGTCGCCAAGTATTGATTGTCACTAATGATACTGTTGCGCCTTTATACCTAAATGCTTTAGAAAAAGAGTTAACAGAGCAGTTCATTGTGCGTGTTTGCGTATTGCCAGATGGTGAGCAATATAAGCATCAGACCAGTATCAATCAAATTTACGATGTATTAATGGCAGCGCATTTTAATCGTGACGTTACGCTTATTGCTTTAGGTGGTGGCGTTATTGGTGATATGACTGGCTTTGCTGCAGCAAGCTTTATGCGTGGTGTAAATTTTATTCAGATTCCAACCACGCTACTGTCACAAGTGGATTCGAGCGTTGGTGGTAAGACGGGCATCAATCACCCTCAAGGCAAAAACATGATTGGCGCTTTTTGGCAGCCGCAAATGGTCCTTGCTGATATGAGTACGCTCAAGACTTTGCCAGCGCGCGAGTTGTCAGCAGGGTTGGCTGAGGTCATTAAATACGCGCTCATTATGGATATCACGTTTTTAGATTGGCTGGAAGTCAATCTGCCGGCGATGATGGATTTGGATTTAGCGGTACTTGGTGATGCCGTAAAACGCTGCTGTCAGTATAAAGCGGATGTCGTCGCGCAAGATGAAAGAGAGTCAGGCGTGCGAGCATTGTTAAACTTCGGTCATACTTTTGGTCATGTCATTGAAACACATGAAGGCTATGGCAATTGGCTACACGGTGAGGCAGTCGCTGCTGGCATGGTACAAGCCGCAGAGTTATCACAGAAAATGGGATGGTTAATGGTCGAAGACGTTGCTCGTATTAAGCGTATTTTAACCTTAGCGAATTTGCCTATCACCCCGCCACGCATTGATACACAAACGGCGCTGAGCTTGATGGGACATGATAAAAAAGTGAAACACGGACAAATCCGCCTGATTTTGTTAAAATCACTGGGTCAGGCCGTATTGACCAATGATTTCGATGAAGGTCTTTTGCACGAGGTATTGTCACAACACCGCGTATAATGTCTTAACGCTTTAGTGCTCGTGAATGCTCACTGAACGCAACGGTTTAAAGCAGACTGGCTCGCCGCCATTCTACTTACTGCGCATCTCTTGAATGCGGTCAACTTTATTTTCACCAAGGATACTCCCATGGCAGCTTCAAGATCGACGCCGCGTACCGCTAGCCAGTCATATCGCCGTCAAGCGTTGATTTGGCTGATAATGACCTTGCTGCTGGGTGTGGTTACGGCTCTGATTTGGATGTTTAGTCAAACGCCAGCAATGGGTGCCAAAATTGAAAATGCCCCCATATCAGCACCGCAACCATTGAGTGCTGAGCTTGAGCAGCCCTTAAAAATAGAGTCGTTACACGAGCTTGATACCGACGTGCAGCCCATTAGTTTTGATACGACGGTGCGTGATTTGCGCAATTATCCTGCTGAGTTTAAAGACAAACGTTATTTGTTGGCGAATAAAGGTAAGTGGACAGTGCAGGTGATGAATGTCGCCGAAAACGATGTGATTGTCAGTTATCTAGAAGGCCGCGCAGACCGTAATAAATTTGCTTATTTCCGTTATCTTGACGATGAAAATCAAGTTCGCTATATGTTAACTTATGGGCTCATGAGTAGTCCACAAGAAGCCGTTGGCGCGGCAAAACTGATAGACTTTAAGTTGCCAGCCAATGTGCGCGTGTTGCCAGAAGAGATCAATCGTTATGTCGGTATCATTGATAATTATGAACGCCCTGATCCAGTTAAAGATTTGAGTATCAGACGCACACGTTCTGTTGATTTAAAACCGACTAAGCGCGAAGTGCCAGTGCGCCAGCCACTGCCAGAAACGGATAATGGGGACAATGCTGGTCGTAGCAGTCAAGAAACTGCCAGTAACAGCGACAATGAAAGTATCCGTCAGTCAGCGGATACCTCCGATACTTTATCGGTCACTGAAGAGCGTATTGTTGGCAATGAAGAGGAAGTCTCCTCTGTCACAGCACCTAAAAATGAAGGTAGTGGAACTAAGTCTGAATCAGAGAATAAAAAACCAGCGACATCAGGCACTGAAAATACCACTAAAAAACCCCCAGTAGTCGCAACACCAAAGCCGCCAAGTAGTACCAGTAGCACAAATTCTGGCGCAAACGCTACTAGCAAGAATACCAATCCTCCTAAGAACAGTAACGATAGTATGAAAACGCTGATAGAAGACAAAAATAATTAGAGTATATCTGTCCTTTGACCATATCGTTGATAGTTATGATAACCTCGTTACCACTATGATTGACAAAAACCCACTGACAAGCTGGTTAGTGGGGTTTTTTTTGGAGCATCATCCAGCATATAACTAGTACTAAAAATACATTTCCAAAAGAAGTTGATCTTAATTAAGTATCTCAACTAAGCCTTGTCACAGATACTATGTATCAAAATTTGCATAGAACATTTAATCATCCTATAACCAATAGTAATAAGTTCTCTTACAAAATATGGTGGGTGAATCGATAGAAAAGACTAGATTTTTTGTCCGTCATTAACTAATATAACTGTGGGCGACGTTCTGTATAGTTATCGTAAAAATTGTTTTTTAACAGTGAATTGGTAAACTTCTATCATTTAAAAGATACGTTACTAAAATTTTTTGTCTCAAGCGTTGTCACTTGCTATCTATAATTAAGCTATTGCAAGTGGCGCAACCTCTCTTATTATCGCTCTCTTTAGAGTGAATGAAGCGCTTGATTACAGAGCGTCAGATATTCAAAATTAATCAAATGCACGGTTATTACATGCGTAGTCAATCAGTCTGGATTGCTAGGCATGGTGTGATAACAAGTGACACTCAAGATAGCGACATTGCGTTATTGATGATTAGGTAACGGGTATACAGGGCTGTATGTCATTGCCAAGGGCGACCGTTTACTATCTTTTAATATGTTAATGATCTATTGAAATATCATGCAATGACTGGAAGTGCCAAAGCTTTCACCTTAGTCTCAAAGTATGATGTCTATGAGCGTCACACCATTTATTAATTCGGATATACGAATATTAATTATTAGCCCGTTCTGCTTACGGTCTTCAGTTTATGATCTGCATTGGATGCATAAATTGCCCGTTCACCTAAAAGGACTAGCCATGTCAATGATTTCCTCGCAAACCCACCTGGCCACGCCAGATGATTTTTCTGATAACTGTGGTTTTGGTTTGATCGCTCATATTGAGGGACAAGCCAGCCATGATTTGGTAAAAACTGCTATTCATAGTCTAAGCTGTATGACCCATCGCGGCGGTGTTGCTGCTGATGGTAGAACGGGTGATGGTTGTGGTCTACTACTGGCGACGCCTGTTGAGTTTTTTAGAGGTATTGCTGCTGAGCAAGGGTTCGCGATTACTGACAACTTTGCCGTTGGTATGATCTTTGTCAATTTAGATGAGACAAAAGCTCGTGATAGCCACCAAGTGCTTAGCGATGAGATTGTCGCCCAAGGATTAGAGGTTGCTGGCTGGCGTGATGTGCCGCTTGATTTGAGCATCGTCGGTGACATTGGCCGTGAGACTTTACCTGATTTTAAGCAAGTGTTTGTCAACGCACCCGATGATTTGGCAGCGGATGACTTTAACCGTAAACTGTTTGTCGCACGCAAAAAAGCAGAGCAGCGCTTGGCTGATGATGAGCTGTTTTATGTGTGCTCATTAAGCTGTCAGACGATTATCTATAAAGGTTTGGTGATGCCATCAGACTTGCCAGCATTTTTCTTGGATCTACAAGATGCGCGTTTGGCATCGCATATCGTGGTATTTCATCAACGTTTCTCCACCAATACCTTGCCGCGTTGGCCTTTGGCGCAGCCGTTTCGTTATCTTGCCCACAATGGCGAGTTGAACACCATCACAGGCAATCGCAACTGGTCTGAGGCACGGACGCCAAAACTAAAATCAGAAAAACTGCCCAATTTGAATGAGTTGACGCCACTGGTGAACAGTACGGGCTCTGACTCATCAAGCTTAGATAATATGCTTGAAGTCCTCATGTCAGGTGGTATGAATCTATTCCATGCGATGTCGATTCTCGTGCCACCTGCTTGGCAGAATGTCGATAGCATGGATATGGATTTGCGCGCCTTTTATGAGTTTTATTCGCAGCACATGGAAGCGTGGGATGGTCCAGCAGGTTTGGTGATTCAAGATGGACGCTATGCGGTCTGTATGCTTGATCGTAACGGTCTGCGCCCATCGCGCTGGGTGACGACCAAGAACGGCTATATCACCGTTGCTTCTGAAGTTGGTGTGTGGGATTACTCGCCAAAAGATGTATTGGCAAAAGGACGCGTTGGCCCTGGTCAAATGCTCGTTATTGATACTTTAACGGGTCAAATTTTAGATACTAAAGCGATTGCGACATTACTGAAAAAAGCCCATCCGTATCGTAAATGGCTGCGTGAAGAAGCAACCCGTATCCGTGATGATGAGCGTTTAGAGGAAGAATTAGCAGCGCAAACATGCCGTGGTAATGAGCTAAAAACACTGCAAAAAATGTATCACATCACCAATGAAGAGCGTACTGAAATTATCCGCCCCAACGCCGAAAATGGTCAAGAGCCTGTCGGTTCAATGGGTGATGATACGCCCATGGCAGTGTTGTCGCAGCAAATCCGCCATGTCGGTGACTTTTTCCGCCAGCAGTTCGCACAGGTGACCAATCCACCGATTGATCCATTGCGTGAATCTATCGTGATGTCATTGCAGACCTGCCTCGGTGCTGAGACCAATGTGTTTGCGCCATCAGCGCGAGATGCACACCGTATTATCTTATCGTCGCCTGTACTGTCAGCCAGCAAGATGCAGCAGCTTGAGACCTTGGGTGATCCAGCCTTTAAAATGGCGCGTATTGATTTAAACTATGATCGCACCCTTGAGTTATCAGAAGCCATCATGGCTATCTGCGAGCAAGTGGCTAACAGCATCCGAGCTGGTCACACTTTGATTGTGTTGTCTGATAAACACATCGATGCCGATAAAGTACCAGCCAACGCCATCATGGTAACGGGTGCGGTGCATCATTATTTGATTGGTCAAGGTATTCGTACTGATGCTAATTTAATCATTGAGACTGGTTTGGCGCGCGACTCGCATCAAGTGGCAGTATTGATTGGTTTTGGTGCGACTTGCGTGTATCCATACTTGGCTTATGATGTTATTGACGACTTAGTAGCGACTGGCGAGCTGCTTGGCGATCCGATTCAAGCGCGGGTTAATTTCCGTAAAGGCTTGGATAAAGGCTTGCTAAAAATCTTATCAAAAATGGGCATCTCGACCATTGTCTCTTATCGCGGCGCGCAGTTATTTGAAGCAGTCGGACTCTCTGAAGAGGTGGTGAGCCTATGTTTCAAAGGCGTACAGAGTCGTATTAAAGGTGCGACCTTTGTTGACTTAGCTGCCGATCAAGCACAGCTAGCGGCGAATGCTTTCAAGCGCCGCGCGCCACTCGATCAAGGTGGCTTACTGAAGTTTGTCTTCAACAAAGAATATCATGCCTTTAACCCAGACGTGATTAATAGCCTGCATACCGCGGTTCGTACGGGTGATTACGACAATTATCGTCATTATGCTGATTTGGTTAATAGCCGTCCTGTGGCGACCTTGCGTGATTTATTGCAATTAAAAACAGATAACTCTATCGATGTGAATGACGTAGAGGATATCTCATCCATTCTGACGCGCTTTGACTCGGCGGGCATGTCGTTAGGGGCATTGTCACCTGAAGCCCATGAAGCGATTGCCATGGCGATGAATACCATCGGTGGACGTTCAAACTCTGGTGAGGGCGGCGAAGATCCAGTACGTTATGGCACGCTGCGTAACTCAAAGATCAAACAAATTGCCTCGGGTCGTTTTGGCGTCACCCCAGCGTATTTGCGTTCAGCCGAAGTGATGCAAATCAAGGTTGCACAGGGTGCCAAGCCGGGTGAGGGAGGTCAGTTGCCGGGTGGTAAGGTCAATGCTCTGATTGCGCGCTTACGTTATTCTGTACCGGGTGTGACGTTGATTTCACCGCCACCGCATCATGATATCTATTCTATCGAAGATTTGGCGCAGCTGATTTTTGATTTAAAGCAAGTCAATCCAGATGCCTTGGTATCGGTGAAACTGGTCTCACGTCCGGGCGTTGGTACTATCGCGACTGGTGTGGCAAAAGCCTATGCCGATTTAATCACTATCTCAGGCTATGATGGCGGCACAGCAGCCTCTCCGCTATCGTCTATCCATCATGCAGGCTCACCATGGGAGCTAGGACTGGCTGAGACCCACCAATCACTACGAGTAAATGGCTTGCGTCATAAAGTTCGTATTCAAACTGATGGTGGTCTAAAGACTGGTCTTGATGTGGTAAAAGCCGCCATCCTTGGGGCAGAAAGCTTTGGCTTTGGTACCACGCCGATGATTGCCGTTGGTTGTAAATACCTACGCATTTGCCATCTTAATAATTGCCCGACTGGGGTTGCGACGCAAAAAGCCAAGCTACGTGATGAGCATTTCATTGGTGAAGCAGAGATGTTGATTAACTTCTTTAAATTTGTAGCAACTGAAACGCGTGAATGGCTTGCCGCCCTTGGTGTGCGTAGTATGGAAGAGTTGGTTGGACGTACTGACTTGCTTGAAGTATTAGAAGGCAACACGGATAAGCAGCGTCATTTGGATTTAACGCCATTATTATTTAGCCATCCGGCCAGTAGTGGTAAAGCCCAAACCTGTCAGGTTGAGCGTAATGAGCCGTTTGATAAAGGCTTACTCGCTGAACAGATGATTAGTGATATGCTGCTCAATATTCGTCAAGGTAATGGCGGCGATTATAGCTATTATGTCGGTAACTGTGATCGCTCTATTGGCGCGCGTATCTCTGGTGAGATTGCGCAAGTATGGGGCAACCTTGGCATGAGTGATATGCCAATTAAACTGCATCTGACTGGCACTGCTGGGCAGAGTTTGGGTGTCTGGAATGCAGGTGGTCTAAATATTGAGCTAGAAGGCGATGCCAATGATTATGTCGGCAAAGGCATGGCTGGCGGTGAGATTGTTATTTATCCACCAAAAGACTCAAGCTTTACGGCGCAAGAGACTGCCATTATTGGTAATACCTGCTTATATGGCGCAACGGGCGGCAAACTATATGCAGCTGGTACTGCTGGCGAGCGCTTTGGAGTACGTAACTCTGGCGCGCACGCAGTCATCGAAGGCACAGGCGATCATTGCTGTGAATATATGACAGGCGGTATTGTCACTATTCTTGGGCGTACGGGTCTCAACTTTGGAGCAGGTATGACAGGCGGCTTCGCTTATGTACTCGATATGGAAGGTGATTTCTTTGACCGTTGTAACCATGAGCTGATCGATCTGAATCGTATCTCAAGTGAGCAAACCGAAGAGCATCGTATTCATTTGCAGCAAGTGATTGAAGCACATGTTAATAAAACAGGCAGCGCGTGGGGTCAGACGATATTGGCTGACTTTGAGCACTATGTTCGTAAGTTTTATTTGGTGAAGCCTAAAGCGGCAAACATTGCGAGCCTTCTCAAAACCACCATGGCTGACCCACAATAGCTTTGCTTGGATTATCCAATGTTCCGCTTTTAAAAACCTTTTAACTCAGAGGTTTTCAGCAGGTAAGTGACGGTCACGATATAAAGCTCTTAATTTTGCGATAAATGAGACATCGTTGACTGTCACCGCCCACTTTAAAAAAGCTTGATATAAAAAGCCTCATATTAAAGAGACAATACCATGGCAAAACGCTTAGAAAATAGCTTTCAGTTTTTAGATGTACCACGGCTTGAGCCGACCAAAAAAGACATCGCAACGCGCTCAACGGAATTTGTTGAAATTTATAAACCGTTCGAGAGTGAAGCCGTTGCGCAGCAATCGCACCGCTGTCTGGAGTGTGGTAACCCTTATTGTGAATGGAAGTGCCCTGTACATAACTATATTCCTAACTGGCTCAAATTGGCCACCGAAGGGCAGATATTTCAAGCGGCTGAATTGTGTCACCGCACCAATACGTTGCCTGAGGTCTGCGGCCGCGTCTGTCCACAAGATCGCTTATGTGAAGGCGCTTGTACCTTAAATGATGGCTTTGGCGCTGTGACCATTGGTAATGTCGAAAAGTACATCAACGATACCGCCTTTGCACTTGGCTGGCGTCCGGATATGTCTGATGTGGTTTGGACAGATAAAAAAGTCGCGATCATCGGTGCAGGGCCAGCAGGTTTGGGCTGTGCGGATATACTCGTTAGAAACGGCGTAAAACCAGTTGTGTTTGATAAGCGTCCTGAAATTGGTGGTTTACTGACTTTTGGTATTCCAGAATTTAAAATGGAAAAGGACGTCATGCGTAACCGCCGTGTCATCTTTGAAGGCATGGGCATGGAATTTCGTCTTGAGACAGAAATCGGTACTGATATTAGTATTGATGAACTGTTAAGTGAGTACGATGCGGTATTTATGGGCATGGGTACTTACACTTATATGCGTGGCGGCTTTGCTGGTGAAGAACTAGAAGGCGTTCATGATGCGCTAGATTACCTAATTGCCAACGTCAATCGCTGCAACGATTGGGAAAAAAATCCTGAAGAATATATCGACTTTAAAGGCAAAAGAGTGGTGGTGCTAGGTGGTGGCGATACTGCGATGGATTGTAACCGTACCAGTATTCGCCAAGGCGCTGAGCAAGTAGTTTGTGCCTATCGCCGTGACGAAGAGAACATGCCAGGTTCGCGCCGCGAAGTGGTCAATGCTCGCGAGGAAGGCGTTGAGTTTCTATTCAATCGTCAACCGACAGAAATCATTGGTTTGAATGGTAAAGTGAATGGCGTGAAAGTCGTCACGACTCACTTGGGTGCGCCAGACAATCGTGGTCGTCAGCGTCCTGAGCCGATTCCTAATTCAGAAGAAATTATCCCATGTGATGCTGTGATTATGGCCTTTGGCTTCCGTCCTAGCCCTGCTGACTGGTTTGAGTCTCAGCAAGTGACAATGGACAGTTCCGGTCGCGTGCTGGCAGCAGAAAAGCAAACCTTTAAATTCCAAACCAAAAACCCCAAGATATTTGCTGGTGGTGATATGGTACGTGGTTCTGATTTGGTCGTGACCGCGATTTGGGAAGGTCGTGAAGCCGCTGAAGGTATTTTGGACTTCTTAGAGGTATAATGGGTTTGGTTGACATCCAATTATTGATAGCTCTATTTAGATCTCAAACGTCTTTTGCCTTTTAACAGGTAAGAGACGTTTTTTTTGATATCAGCAGTACATGATGGTTCGAGATTACTTTTCATTGACTATATATTCTTCAATTAATAAGAGTACCTGTGCGTGAAACCAAAAATTTGGCAACGATTTACTGCACCATTCATTGAACCTTATGCGCGCTATCAGCACGCTGATATCTTGCACGCCATACGTATCGGTGCAGCCATCGTGCTCGCCCTATTAGCCAATCAAATAAGCCATTTTCCACACGGAGAATGGACGACGATCACCGTCTTTATTATTTTAGGATTGCTACAGTATCAAGGCGCTATTTATACCAAAGCCAAAGAGCGAGTACTAGGCACGGTTTTGGGTATTGTCGTGGCATTTGCAATCTTATGGTTCAATAAAGGGACGGGGGCTTGGTTAGGGATAGAGTACCTACTTATTGGTATCGTCAGTGGGATTATTGGTTATTTTTCGGTCAGGCGGCTAGGGTATACTGGGTTACTCACTGGCATTACTATGCTGATGATCGTCTCTAACTTGAATCAAGTTAATATGGCGCAAGATGGTGTCTATCGTGCACTCAATATCTTAATCGGTACAGGTATTGCGGTCATGGTGACAGTGGTCTTACCTCTAAAGTCGACGTTGATGTGGCGATTTTTATTGGCAAATAATTTAGAAGCCTGTAGTACGCTTTATGCTGGTGTCGGGCATCATATCGATGCTGAAATAGTGGCTCCTAAATCGATGATTTATACTAAGACGATAAGCTCAGCTAGCCCAAACGATCCCAAAAATAGTGCTACTACAGATATGCCTGTTAATAAAGCGTTGATAAGATCGCTGCAGCAAATAAACAAGCGATTACTCGCAGTACGTCCACATATCGCTGCAACAGCAAGCGAGTCCGGCATTCATAAAGAGACGATAGAAACGATTCAGCGTACCCATCGCAATATCATTGGTACCATCGATTTATTGCTCAGTGCAGCACCGCGTTTGGCGAATATCGATATCGATGACAATAATCATACGCTACTGATTCACTATCAACACGAGCTCACCCAAGCCATGCAGCATATCGCGGCAGTACTACGCAGTCCAAGCGATCAGACTTTTCGACCTATTACGCGCATTGCGCTATCAGAATATCCTAGCGTACAGTATGCAACGTTTGAGTGGCAAGGATATTTTTGGTTGACGCAAACGTTGCAAGCACAACTGCAACAGTTAAGTGATCTGCTACAAACGACCAAACCGCAGTGGTATGCTGCTTCTGGTCTGCGCTATCAAAGGCGTGAGCAGCGTAGAATGAAAGAGCAGGGGGGCGAGTCCGATTTACACTTGTAAATATAGGAGATGCTGGCAAGTATTTGTCAGCACCTTTCAGCATTACCAATAGCCAAATGCGATGTTGTTAGGGTGTTTTTTTGTCGTTATGTGCTAGCATGTTTTGACCTTCAGCATCTTTTATCTTTTAATAGGTAAAAGGCGTTATTTTTTGGTCATGACTTTATCAGCGCTTTATCAGTGGTTAAGCCAGTAGCTAGAATTTAACCGATTTTTTATTCTTTCACTTATAAGAGATGCCCTGCGTGAAACCGACTTTTTGGCAACGATTGACCGCCCCGTTTGTAGAGCCTTATGCCCGTTATCAGCATGCAGATGTTTTGCATGCCGTGCGTTTGGGTCTGGCTGTACTTATTGCGCTCTTGTTAAATGAGTTTACGCACTTGCCGCATGGTGAGTGGACGACCATTACCGTGTTCGTGATTTTGGGTTTGTTGCAATATCAAGGGGCGATTTATACCAAGGCTAAAGAGCGGATATTGGGTACTTTGCTTGGGGTAGTGGTTGGGCTTAGTTTCTTATGGCTGATTAAAGATATCGGTGGCTGGTTGTGGCTATATTATGCACTGATTGGCATTATCAGTGGCATCATCGGTTATGTGGCAGTCAAGCAATTGGGCTATATCGGTCTGCTGACAGGTATTACCATGCTGATGATTGTGTCGAGTCCTGACCACAGCAATATTACTCAAGATGGCTTATATCGCGCGTTCAATATTTTGCTTGGTGCAGGAGTAGCGGTGGCCGCGACGTTAATTTTACCGCTGAAGTCGACGTTGATGTGGCGGTTTTTATTGGCCAGTAATCTTGAAACCTGCAGCAATTTGTATGCAGGGGTTGGCAATCATATTGATGCGGATGTATTAGTGCCCAAGCCATTTAAGTATAGTAAGGCGACCAGTTCGGCCAGTATTATTTATCCATCGAACAGCTCTATACCAGATACACCCGTCAATAAGTCTTTGGTGAAAGCGCTACAAAAAATCAATAAGCGTTTGCTTGCCGTGCGCCCGCATATCGCCGCCACAGCAAGTGAATCGGGTATTGAAAAGGAAACACTAGAAACCATTCAGCGTACTCATCGTAATATCATTGGCACCATTGATTTACTGTTAAGTGCCGCACCGCGTTTGGCTAATATTGAGATTGACGATGAAAATCATATTTTACTTATCCATTATCAGCACGAATTGACGCAAGCGATGCAGCATATGGCGGCGGTATTACGTAGTCCAAATGATGAAGTATTTCGACCGATTACGCGCATCGCCGTATCAGAATATCCAAGCGTAGAAAACTTAGGCTTTGAGTGGCAAGGCTATTTTTGGCTCACGCAAACCTTACAAGTACAATTGCAGCGGCTCAGTGATTTATTGCAAACGACTAAGCCGCAATGGTTTGCCGCCTCCGGTCTGCGCTATCAACGCCGCGAGCAGCGCCGTATCGAGCATAAAGGTAGTGAAACTGATTTGCACTTATAAATACAGTCAATCCTATATAAATCAGATACGGTGTCAGGCTCGCTTAGTCTACTATTGGTAGTACTTTCGCTCGCCTTCCTTGTATCCAAATTATATTGAACCGACTATAAAAGCTAAATAAAAGCCAATAAAGAATAAATAAAAAACGCTGACTTTATTAAGTCAGCATTTTTTTGCGGTAACAGTGATTAAAACAGCTATCAACAAACAGTGATTAACGACCAGTTTTTAGCTTATCCCAATACTGCTGATAGACTTGCAATGCTTCATCGCCCACATCTTCTTGGAATTCCGCTTTTGCCAGTACGTCTTTGCTCGGATAGATGGTTGGATTGTTTCTCACTTCTTCTGGCATCATCTCACGCGCAGCCATATTAGGCGAGGCATAACCAATCTCTTCGCTGACGATTTTAGAGTTCTCAGGACGCAGCAAGTAGTCAATAAACTTGTGGGCTGCATCAACTTGTTTGGCGTTTTTCGGAATCACAAAATTATCCATCCACAAGATAGCGCCTTCAGTTGGATATTTATAAACCAAGCTGGTCAAGCCTTCGTTATTGGCGATGATAGCTTCACCATTCCAGCTCATACCAACCGTGGTTTCGCCTTCCATATAAGGCATGCGCGAGGCATCCGAGTTAAAGGTCTTTACATTTGGCATCAAGGTCGTGAGCTTCTCATAAGCGGCTTTGATTTCGTCAGGATTTTTACTATTACCTGAATGCCCAAGGGTCAATAGCGCCATGCCAAACACTTCGCGCATATCGTTCATCAGCATCACTTGCCCTTTATACTCAGGACGCCATAAATCGTTCCAGCTATTTACGGTTGCAGGATCTACCTTGTCACCATTAATGGCAAGACCGGTGCTGCCCCACATATAAGGAATCGAATATTTGTTCTCTGGATCAACCTTGGTATTGGTAAAAGACGTATCAAGATTCTTAAAATTGCTCAATTTGGATTTATCGAGCTCTTGCAGTAAGCTTTCTTTGGCCATTTTTTCGACATAATAGGTCGATGGGATGGCTAAGTCATATTGGCTAGAATCGTCGAGTAGTTTGAGCTTGGCATACATGGCTTCATTAGAATCGAAAGTGGTGTAATTGACCCGAATACCTGTCTCCTCAGTAAAGCCGTCAAGGATTTCTTGCGGCATATACTCTGACCAGTTATACAGATTGAGCGTTTCAGCACTCGCCGCTGTACCATCAGCCGCCGTATTGTCTGACTTACTACAGCTAGCAAGTGCTAGCCCAACAGCCACGGCTAATAGTGCTTTTGGTAGTATATGAGCGCTACGAGCAATGTTGTGGGGCGATGATGAATGAGTCAAAATATCTCTCCTAAATAAGAATGATGCAAATGAGTAAAAAGTTAAATGATAGATAATGGAAGCTAAGGGCTAAATACTAAGTGCTGAATACTAAGTGCTGAATATAAGGTATCGAGCCAGTTGTGAAACTATTATGGCTATGATTGTTAAGAATTTAAAGGGCAAGGAGGAAGTTCGTTCTTCATAATATTGTTAAAAGTGGCACTGATAAATGGCTGAAGAATCTATAAAAGCACAAATATGAGATTTACTGCTGTCTTTGAGTAAGATAATAAGCGTAAATAATCATGCTATGATGAGAGCTGCTTTACCCTTAAGCCATGAGTTTACAACGTGGTTTTTATAAGATGCAAAGATTACTGATAAAATAAAAACAATCGAATGTTAATTAAATGGTTCGAATTAAAAGAGGCAAAAGATGAATAATCGTAAACGCGCTGGACTGATTACTGCTGTGCTTGGCATAATTGCCTTTATGACCATGTTTAACGCTGGCTCGCCGACACCTATCGTTAATTGGCCGGTTGAGACGTACATGGGTTTGGCATTTACGATTGGCTGGTTGAGTAATGTGCCTGTTTGGTTGGCCTATGTGCTGGCAGCGGTGGTGCTTATTTTGATCGTGATCGGATTTTATAAAATTGGTAGTTGGATTTATAGTTTAATGACGAAGCGTGATTAGATTTATCTAGGACGTGTCCTTATTTTAAAAATGAAAACACGTCCTAGATAAATAGCAATTTGCAAAGTCTGATTATTAAGACGCAATATGAAACTGCTCAAGCACCGACTGAATACCGCGCTCCTCAATCGTACCCGTAACAAAGTCTGCGCGCGCAATCAACTCTTGCTTTGCATCACCCATCGCCACCGCATAGCCGACCAAGTCAAACATCTCTAAATCATTCATTCCATCACCAAACGCCATACACTCACTGGCATCTACCCCATAATATTGACAGACGTCTTTAATGCCTCGCGCCTTGGATGCCTCTATCGGTAAGATATCTGCGCCGATATGATGCCAATGGACGAGCTTTAACTCGTACTGGGCAAAATCGACGTCCTGCATTTTCTCTTGTTGATTGTTAAAAAATACTGAGCATTGATAGACGGTATTCCCTTTATGATATTCAGGGTCAACGATAGAGTTTGGCGTGATGGCATTAAACTCGCGCAAGCGCTCATTTTCACCTGACCAAGCGATATGGGTGGCAGAGTCAAACTTATGAATCAACTCGCTCTGCTGGCACAGACGCACGATTGTATCCGTTTGCTCAGCGGACAACGGATAGTGGCTAATTCGACCCTTTTTATCAAAACTATACTGTCCATTCATACAAATAATCGCATCTAAGACATCAGCTTCGAGCAAGGCTAAAATATCTGCTGGCAATATGGCTTTGGAGCGTCCCGTTGAAATCACCAGCTTAATATCAGTACCTGCAAGCTGCTCAAGGGTCGCTTTATTGTGTTCGGCAATGATGCCATTGCGGCTCAAGGTATCATCGATGTCAAAAAAGATGATTTTGGGTGTCGGAGTGTTGATAGTCATACTTTCTTTGGCGATTTTGTCTTCGATAAACATGATGATCCTATTGTTTTTTAGTCGTTTCAATACCAATGATTTAGATACTACTACAACACACCCAAAGAGATAAATACCTATAAAGTAACCTGCGATGATGCAAATTTGGCTACTGCTGCGGTATTCGCTTTGCTGGCGGTGCGATTGATTTGCGCTTATTCGAAAGGTTAACAAAAACCCTAAACGATATAATTAACTTAATAGTGGCTATTTATTATAAGGTTAAGATTAACGATCAATATCAGTTAACAAAATGATGAACGGTTTTTATCAGTGTATCCGCTATCTAAAGGAGCTAGTATGAAAATTTTTACCTTAAAATCAGTCACCGCTTTGACGGCACTGGCAACATTGGCACTATCTGCCAATGCCTTTGCAATGGATGTTAAGTTTAACGATGCTGCTTGGAAAGGCAAAAAAATACCTGAAGGGCAGCAGTGTCTAAACTATGATGGCAAAAATCCAGCCACGCCGAGCATGACGGTCTCAAACATACCGATGGGCGCGGAGAGCTTGGTTTTCGTTTACAGCGATGTGAGTAATAAACGTATGCAACATGGTGGACATGGCATTGTAGAGTTTAACCTACCAGAAGGTGCTACGAGTGCTGAGATTCCACGTGTGTTTGGGCATACTTATGAAGTGCCTGTCGGGATTGAGATGGTCGCGGAATATCGTAGCCGTGCAGGGGAAGCGGGAGGGGCGTATAAACCGCCTTGTTCAGGTGGCAAAAACCATCTGTATACGGTAGATGTGCAGGCATGGCAAGGCGATAGTGTGCTTGCTGAGACAACGGTTGAGATGGGTCGGTATTGATGCCTTGGTCGTTTTAATGAGCGTAAAAAAGCCGTCTATGCCGTGTGTATAGACGGCTTTTTAGTAAGAGTAAGTGATGTTTGCAACGTCTGAGCCATGAGTAAGTGTGGGTCAGTCGTATGTTAGGGTTGAGACCGTGCTATAGGAAGATATAGATTAGGCTTGTTAACTATTAGACTAATGATATCGCAGTCATTGTGCCAAGTTTTATAGTACAATTGTACTCCGAGAAATGTCAGCATCCTAACTCATTAAAATTTCAATGCTTATTTCTAGAAATACAATGATGCTAGATGACAAAAAACCACTAAGAAAAAAAATTTTATTGATTATACTTTATCTTAAATTAGATCAGGTTTTTATAAATAAGGTTTCTCATGACTATAGCGACAAGCCATACTCCAGAAAGCAAAAAAATAAATGGCGAGCATATTCTTATCAACATGATATATATCGCCAAAAATGTCGACCTAGATTCGGGAATCGAGCTGACTCGCGCGCTTGAGTATTGGCGAAGGTATTTTGAAGAAAATAATATAGCTTCAGCTTTAGTCATTAGTGAAGGTTATTTCGTTCAAAGTTTTCAAGGGACAAGGCCCGCTATCAATATTGCCTTAGAAAAAATACTTGACGAGCATTCAACGATTTTTCCCAATATTGTTAATATAGAGGAAATAGAGTCGCGTCAATGGAATGGGTTTTTAGTGAAACATCTAACATCAAGCGCTGAAGATGAAGAGTATGCCCTCAAAAGCTTCTCAGCAGGTTCTGACTATAATCCCTATCTAATGACAAGTGCTCAGATTAAAAGTTTTTTGACAGCAGTTTTTAAAGATACCAAATCCAGCAATTTTTAGATAAGTTCTCTATTATAACTAGCGTAAAAAAGCCGTCTATACAGTGTGTAGGCGGCTTTTTAGTTGTTTTCAATATCTTATATTTATAGATCGTAAAGGTTGAGCGTTGTAATTCTACATATGTTGTGTATTATCATCTGAGGCGTTCGCTATTTGAATAACTTAAACGGATTGTATTTATGAAAAAACTGTCTCTATTGCTTGTAACGCTTTTAGGATCATCAATCGTATTAAATGGTTGCGCTACTGCGAGTCTTGTAAGCTACACCAAAACTGACCATGTGGAAGAGCATGTAAAAAATGTCTTATCTGAGAACGTTATTGCCGTTGGATATCCTAATAAGCCAATAAAAGGATACGAGGATGCTATGATTCTAGCAGGTAAAAACTATAGTCTTTTAGTGCAACCTGCGGTCGACTCTCACACATCTTCTGATATATTTAGAAGAATTTTCGCTCAAGTAGATTTAGGCTCACTATATATCGATACTCTACCCTCATACTCAACTTACAATGTTCAGCAAAAACTCAAGCCAATTCAAACCAGTTAGTTATTAATATAGATGGTAATAAAACAAGTAAGATTAAAGATATACCAACATTTATTGGCTTGTTGTATGCAAAGCCAATAAATGAAATAAAGCGCAATGAGCAGTTACAGTTGGAAAATTTCGGTTTTGAGTGTCAGACAGCAATTATTGCCGAGCAACAAAATATGATTTGTCAGCGTATAGTGCGCATTGAGCTGACAGTAGCTTCTGCAGTACAGAATATTGATCAGATAAACCATAAGCTAAAACAACCTTTAACGATTCAATTGAATCAAAAATGGGAAGTTAGTGATCATGCTAATAAGCTTGGCGTTGTTCTATTGCCAGTGACCATGGCAGTAGACATAGTCACTTTTCCTATCCAAGCTGTAGGCGCTGGACTTTTATATGCAGCTTTTGCGAATGCAAAATTTTAAAGTTTAAGAGATTTAGTAGCAAAATGAGATAGGCGTAATGCTATTAATGAATAGAATAGTTACCTTTGTAGATTAGTATTCGTAGGCTAATTTTTTAGCCTATGCTACCAACCCTATGCACTAAAAGCACAGCCTACGTTTGTTGCTATCATTTAACCAGCTACGCTACCCAATTCATATATAGGCAAATAAAGAGCAATAATGGTCAAAGGAATAAGAAGAATAGCCAAAGCTAAGAGAAAATATTGAGTGGTAGCTTGCCATTTTTTTGACGGTTCCAATAAATAAACCAAGGGTATTGGGATCAAAGCTAACCCTAGCCAGTATTTATGAGTATTTAACACTAGCTTAGCAAATACTGGTATATCAACACCAAAACTTTTATATAGTTCTTCAAAAGTGGGAATCACCAAAATTCCTGCAAGTGCGCAGAATAAAAATAAAAAAGATACAATTATTGCTAAAGCTTTCATATAGTCACTAATAATTAAAGTCGTAGGCTGCGTCCAGTGTAAGATTTTTTAATGTTACTAATCTCATCGGTGCTTGGAACGCACCCTACGCGCGCTCGCAACATTTGACCGATGAGGAAGACTTGGTCATTCCGATTTTGGGGTTACGGCAGGGTTAGGGGGTGTTGATTTCTTATTTTTGATAAATAAATCATACCGTAGGCTAGGCTAGGCTAGGCTAGGCTTTTAGCCCAGCTTACGCTTACTTAATAAATTAATCCTCAATAATGATAGTGACTGAGTTACCACCAATTAAAATTAATTCTTTTGCAGTTACAGAACCAATGCAACGAGAACTCACAGAGACTTTACTACCTTTTTCTTTAGCTATTCTTACAATCTCTTTTATAGTAGTTGAACCCAGCCCATCTCTGATTTCTAAGTTCGCTCCCATTCTTGCTAGCTCTTTTGCTGTTACTGATCCAATTGACATTTCTTAATCCTCAATAATTTAAATTCGGAGTTACGCACGTCTGTCTATTAGCCGTATTGACCCCTGCCGTCAAATCCGTACAGTTAAACTTGGGAGATTTTAATTACGCAGCCTGACAATAAAAGTCAAACCACACCTGTCTTGGCGTTTTATAGCCCAAGCCCTTTTGAATCCTAGTCTGATTATAATACAACTCAATATAGCCAATGATATCGCTGATCGCTACAAACCTTGTTTTATAGTCTTGGTGATACACCAGCTCATTCTTTAATGTGCCCCAGAAGCTTTCTATCGGAGCGTTGTCAAAGCAATTACCTTTACCACTCATTGAGCCTTTAAAATGATGCTGATTGATGATTTTGTGATAGGCATGACTGCAATACTGGCTGCCTCTGTCAGAGTGCACAATCAATCCTTGGCTTGGACGTTTATTTTTGATTGCCATATTGAGTGCACGGCATACTAGATCAGCGGTCATACGTTTGTTAATGGCATAGCCGACCAGCTCTTTGGTGTATAAGTCTTTAACGCCTGCCAAGTACAGCCAGCCCTCATTTGTCCAGATATAGGTGATGTCACTGACCCACGCTTGGTTAGGGCGACTGGCATGAAACTTCTGATCCAGTACGTTTGGATAGACCAGCTTATTGTGATTAGAGTCTGTCGTAATTTTAAAGCGCTTGTGGCGACGGCATTTGATGCCATGTTCCTCTTTAATGCTTCTAACCATGTATAGGCTAATGTCATGGCCTTGCTCGGTGAGCGTTGCATGCAAACGCTCATAACCATAACGTTCTTTACTTTCACTGTGAGCGGCTTTAACTAGTAGCTCACAATGGTTGCGGTGTATCTGCTGCTCGCTGATATCGCGACTACTCCAGTCGTAATAACTTGATGGTTTGACGCTTAACACATAGCACATAGTGGTGATGCTAAATATCTGCTGATTGTCTTTAATAAAGGCGTACCTGACTAGCTGTGCTTGGCGAAGTACGCCGTCGCCTTTTTTAATATCTCTCGCTCCTCTTCGGCAACTTTAAGCTGTCGTTTGAGGCGCTTGTTATCTTCTAGAACAGCTATAAGCTGTGGATCATACTGCTCAGTGCCTACAAGCTTGCCTTGATTAGCTTTGTTGTTCCAATTCGATAAGGTTTGCATGGCGATGCCAAGCTGCTTTGCAGTTGCTGAAATATTGCCGTTGTTGTCTGTGATCTTTTTAACAGCTTCGGCTTTAAATTCGTTACTGTAGGTTCTTATTTTCTTGGTCATGGTAAACTCCGATTAATACGCTTAGTTTACCAAGTTTATCTCTACGGTTTCTTCAGCATAGCTCAGTATAACATTATTCAATAAAGCTTACATGCACAAGCCAATTCCTTTCAGATGAATTAACGTATTAGAGTGCATATACCTACTAATTCAAACATCTACTAATTCTGCAATTTTCTCTGCGACAACTTTCATTGAATCTTCAGCAGTATCTAAACCAGTTCTTGAAGCTAGCATAGGACTGACATTTCGTAATGCCTCATAAGATGTATTATGTATGATAGGAATAAGTTGGTTACCTGCCAATAATGTTGAAAGCTCTTTGTCGGCGACACTTTCTTTTGGTAAACGTTCTAGCATTGCGGGGGTTACCAATACGAGTCCTATCCGAGAGTTCGCCAAACCTTTATCAATTGCACGCATCATAGGCACACCAAGTCCAAGGTCTTTCTCGCTAAACCAAACTTTTACACCTGCAGCTTCAAGTAAATCGTATAACTCTTTTGCTGCCTCTTTACGATCACCCCAAGCATGACACAAAAAGACATCACGAAGATCAGGTTGTTGAGCTGCTCTAGTCTCAATGACCTCTCGGATTGGATTAAGTGATTGAATTTGAGCAGACGTATACGTTAAGGATGAACTTGACTTAGACCAACGTGGTTTTACACTGCGGTTTGACCCACCGCTACTTCCGCTAGTTCTAGCTGAAGAGTAAGATGAAGTCGCGTAAGAAGGACTATAGCTTCTGCTACCGTAATTACCATAACGTCCACTACATGCAGGGCAGTCAGCTGCAGCACTTGCACTACGATGTCCTCTTGTTGGTGCTGTACATCTAGCCATATTGCTTTACCTCTCTAATTTAAATGAGTAGTTCTAATATCCATAATATTTGGATACGTTTAAGTAACTTACATACTAAAGAAAATTTAGTCGAAACATTAAATTTCTCAACTAGTATAAATTTGATAAGTACGATTGCATACAATTATCGACTAATATCCCTCGTTATAATGAAGTATCAGAGATTTAAAATAATTAAACCCAACTACCCAACCTCAACACTCGTCACATTTTGAAAGCCTCTTGGCAACTGACCACCACGATTACCACGAACACCCATATAGTTAGCCAAGTCATTTGGTTTTAGCGTCACATGGCGTTTGCCAGCAGTAATAATTAGGCTGTCTTGCTGACTGAGTGGAGTGATAGTAAGCACTTCTTCGCCGTCTTTTAACTTGATAAGTTTATTGCCTTTACCGCGTGCCTGTTCAGGCAAATCATCGAGGGCAAATATCAATAAATACCCCGCATTGGTTACGACAGCGATATGGTCAGGCGCTACCTTTGCATTGGTATTGTCACCGTCAGCATTGGCAGTCGTATCTACTGGCGCATCGATACGGGCGACAGGGAGCAAGCGACTATCAGCCGCTAGGTTAATGATGTTTTTACCTGCTTTTTGATTGCTATCAAGATTACCGATGGTGTTGATAAAGCCATAACCTGCGGAGCTAGCGAGGATGATGCGCTGATTGTCAGCACCGGTTAATAGCTGCTCAAAGCTAGCACCTGCTGGTGGCTTTAACACACTGGTCAGAGGATCGCCTTGACCACGAGCCGAAGCAAGGCTATGCGCATCAATACTATAGCTGCGTCCAGTGCTATCGAGCACGTAGATTTTCTCATTGGATTTGCCACGGACGTGCGCTTGATAGCTGTCACCTGAGCGATAGCTCATGCCAGCGGCATCGACGTCATGACCTTTGGCAGCACGAATCCAACCTGCCTTTGATAGGATGGCAGTGATCGGTTCGCTCGGTACAAGGTCAGATTCTTTTAATGCTTGCGCTTCTTCGCGCTCTGCCAGTGGTGATACGCGCTCATTGCCATGTTCTTTCATATCGGCTGTCAGCTCGTCAATCATAAGATTGGTCAGACTGTCTGGATTGTCCAGATACTCTTGAATGATCGCGCGTTCGGCAGCCAGTTCATCTTGCTCGCGGCGTAGCTCAATCTCTTCTAGTTTAGCGAGCTGACGCAGACGAATATCCAAAATAGCATTGGCTTGAATCTCAGTGAGGTCATAATCTTGCATTAACGATAATTTTGGATCGTCCTCTTCGCGAATGATGCGAATGACTTCATCAATATTAAGATAAGCAATCAGCAAACCTGCGAGGATATGTAAGCGCTTGTCGATTTTATCGAGGCGATATTGTAAGCGACGGGTGACCACTGAACGGCGACAGATTAGCCATTCATCAAGGATTTCTTTTAGGTTTTTGACCTGCGGTTTACCATTTAGGCCAATCATATTCATATTGACGCGATAATTGCTTTCAAGGTCTGTACTGGCAAACAAATGACTCATGACACGAGCCACATCGACCCGTGTTGATTTTAGCTCAAGCACGATACGACAAGCATTTTCATGGTCTGACTCATCATGGATATCAGTAATCCAAGGCAATTTCTTATCGGTCATTAGCTTAGCGATTTGCTCTTGGATCTTGTTGCCTGAGACTTGGTAAGGCAGCGCGTCAATGATGACGAGATTCTTTTCTTTAGGGTCAACATGGAACGTCGCACGCATTTTATAGCTACCGCGTCCAGTCTCATACATCGCTTGCAAATCTTTTTTGCTGGTGATGATTTCAGCTGGCGTTGGCAAATCAGGTGCTGGTATCGATTGGGTAAGCTGCTTAACCGATAGCTCAGGATTTTTTAGTAACCGAATGGCTGCACGTACTACTTCGTTCAAATTGTGTGGTGGGATATCGGTTGCCATGCCGACTGCAATACCTGTTGTGCCGTTCAATAAAATATTCGGTAGGCGGGCAGGTAGGGTGGTTGGCTCTTGCATCGTGCCATCAAAGTTATCTTGCCAATTGACCGTGCCTTGTCCGAGTTCTGCAAGCAAGGTATTGGCATAAGCCGACATTTTGGCTTCGGTATAACGCATCGCCGCAAAGGATTTTGGATCATCTGGGCTACCCCAGTTACCTTGACCTGTGATGAGCGGATAGCGATAGCTGAACGGCTGCGCCATCAGTACCATGGCCTCATAACAAGCGCTGTCACCATGCGGATGGTATTTACCTAAGACGTCACCGACGGTACGCGCAGATTTTTTCGCCTTCGCCGTTGATTTTAGCCCCAGCTCGCTCATGGCGTAAACAATGCGGCGCTGGACAGGTTTTAGGCCGTCAGCGATATTTGGCAGCGCCCGATCCATGATGACGTACATCGCATAGTTGAGATAGGCCTGCTCAGTGAACTCTGCGACTGAGCGAGTATCCATCGGTTCATTGGGAATAATAGGGTCAATCGTATGATCAATAACATCGGACATAAAATAGGGTTCACTTATCAGTTTTAATAGGTATAAATAATTGGTGCAAGCGTACAAATAGGATAGCGCTATCGTAAAGGATATTGGCAAAATTAAAAAGGCATAAGTCAGAATAGACGACAGGTCGTGACGTGCTGGATAATGATAAAGAGAGTACACAGTGTAACTTTGTGACCTCAACAGAGCTTGCTACTGCCCTTGATAGTAAAGGTGAAAATAGTTAACGATAAAACACTATAAAGAGTATTAATGAATAAATGTTCGCTAATAAATCGCTGAAAGATTATCGATTATCGATATTAAGGTTTTGATAAATATAATATTATTGACCGTCAAGACAGTTTGCGAACTCAAGTAGCAATCTTTTATATTGAGTAGTCTGTATAAAGTGTGTATGTTAATGAACAGAGGGCTATTTACCGCTATATTGTTTGCTCATCACCATATGATTGCCTCACAGCCAAGCTTGCCATTACGATGACAAGCCTGTGCTCTGAGTTGTTATATTTTTATCACACTGTGATTCGCATGGGTTGACGGTAGCGTACTATTACTAGGAGAGAAAAGATTATGGAAAATCACAGTAACCTAATTCGTCGTAACGATAAAGTATGGGTCAAAACTTACGAAAAGCTTGGTATTCAATACGACATTGATATGCCAGCCGCTAATACTTCTTTAATCGATATATTTGAGCAGAATTTTACGAAGCACGCTGGCAAGACAGCGTTTGTCTGTATGGATGCAAAACTCTCCTACGAAGATTTAGATCGTTATAGCAAACAAATTGCTGCCTACTTGCAATCACTTGGGTTAAAAAAAGGCGATAAAGTCGGCGTCATGATGCCAAATATTTTGCAGCTACCAGTTGCCGTATTGGGTGTGCTGCGTGCTGGCATGACCTTGGTTAACGTTAACCCGCTTTACACCTCAAAAGAGCTTGAGCATCAGCTAACCGACTCTGATACCAAAGCGCTATTTATTTTAGAGAACTTCGCTAAAACGTATGAAGACATTGGTAAGGACTTGGTTGATCATGTCGTCGTGACGTCGATGGGTGATTTGATGAGTCCATTAAAAGGCTTTATCGTCAATATGGTCGTGCGTCACGTGAAGAAGCTTGTACCTGACTATAACCTTAAAACCAGCACCAACTTTAAAACAGCACTGAATCGCTTCTCAGCCAAAAATTACAAACGTCCAGATAACATCTGCCTTGATGATATTGCCGTTTTGCAATATACCGGCGGTACCACAGGTGTTGCTAAAGGTGCAATGCTCACGCATGGTAATTTAGTCGCCAACCTGATTCAATGTGATACCTATCTTGGCGATGCTTTTGATAAGTTTGAAGGTATGGATGAGCAGCCAGTTATCATGACCGCCTTGCCGCTATATCATATCTTCTCATTTACCGTTTGCGGCATGTTTGGCTTATATCGCGGTTGTATCGGGCTACTGGTGCCAAACCCACGTGATGGTGCAAGCTTAATCAAAGCTTATAAAGATTATCCACCAGCGTTTTTCCCAGCGGTCAATACGCTGTTTAATGCTTTAGCAAATAGCGATCCATTCAAAGCTTTAGATCATAGCAAGCTTGAGATGTCGATGGGCGGTGGCATGGCAGTATTAAAAGACACCGCTGACAAATGGCAAAAAATTACTGGTAATGTAATCGTACAAGGCTATGGTCTGTCAGAGACGTCTCCTGTGGCGTCAGCAAACCCAGAAGGTACGGGCGAATTCTCAGGCAATATTGGTCTACCGATGCCAGCAACAGACATGGCTATCTTGGATGAAGAAGGCAATGAGGTCGCACTGGGTGAGCGCGGCGAGATTTGTGTTCGTGGTCCACAAGTGATGAAAGGCTACTGGAAACGTGATGATGCTACTGCTGAAGTCATGACGTCTGACGGTTATTTCCGTACGGGTGATATCGGCGTGATGGATGAAGAAGGCTATTTTAAAATCGTTGATCGTAAAAAGAATATGATTTTGGTATCTGGCTTTAACGTCTATCCAAACGAAGTCGAAGATGTGATGTCAGGTCATCCAAAGATTTTGGAGTGCGGTGTCATCGGTATCGAAGATGAAAAGAGCGGCGAAGTGCCAAAGATTTATGTTGTGCGTAGTGATGACAGTTTGACTAAAGAAGAAGTGCTTGCTTATAGCAAAGAGAATTTAACTGGTTATAAGCGTCCTCGTTATGTTGAGTTCATCGATGAATTACCAAAATCAAATGTCGGTAAGATTTTGCACAAAGATTTGCGCGTGCTGGAAGAAAAGAACCACGGTTAATCAGTTAGCCTTCAGTGCCAGAGTATTTTTATGAGTGTCTGCTACTGTTTGTTAGGCACTCGTAAAGTCATCATGATAAGTCACTACGATACTAATGATAAAAATTAACGCTACAAACTAACGCTACGAACTAAATCTGAAAGAAACTATCAGGATGCTAAGTTGTCGTGATAGTGTTGGTTGTGATACTGGGTGTCGTGATCCAAAAATGGTAAGGTTGCTGGTATGCTGCCTTATCATTTTTTGTATTTATTGCTTTTTTTGTCGCTATGACCCAGTCAGGTAGAGATAGAGAATTTTTAGCAAAACTGCTATAGTGCTTACCGACATATTTGTCTATTTATCGACGAGATGACGTTAGTTTTGCGCTATATCTCTGATAAAACTATCAGGGATAAAGGGGTTTTTAATTCGTCAATGCCGAGTTATTGTGCTATTTATTAAGGACTTAACGTTGCGCTTTGATTGACAAAGCTTGTGAATGACAAACCTTTTTTGTTACCACGTTTTTTATTCACAAGCTTCTGCTGTCATTGATCAATCACAAAAAATAATGGTGTTTTCATTAGATTATTCTACGTTTTTAACGGTAACATTTAGGGAAAATTATGACCGACAGTATCAATAAAGAGACCACAAACGATAACGCTGCAATGAATAAAGACAGCGTATTTCCTACTATGCCGACGATAGATAGTGACAGCCCATGGTTGAAAACTTATGAGCGTTATGGCATTGATGCGACTATCGATATGCCTGATGACAATACCTCTTTACTTGATGTGTTTGAGCGTAACTTTAGCCGTTATGGGAAAAAAACGGCCTATATTTGTATGGGTGCATCGATTAGCTTTAAGGAATTGGATTTATACAGTCGCCAAATTGCCAGTTACTTGCAATCATTAGGATTGGTAACAGGTGATAAAGTTGGGGTGATGATGCCCAACCTTCTGCAATATCCAGTGGTTGCTTTGGGGATCATCCGTGCAGGTATGGTGTTGGTCAACGTCAACCCTTTATATACCAGCCGAGAGTTATCGCATCAGCTGCATGATAGTGGCACCAAAGCCCTGTTTATCGTAGAGAACTTTGCGAACACCTATCAAGAGGCAGAAGACAAAGGTCAGGTTGAGCATGTCATCGTTTGTAAGATTGGTGATATGCTAGGAACAGTGAAAGGAGCCGTCGTTAACCTCGTTGCGCGCCATGTCAAAAAAATGATTCCGGCTTATAGCCTGCCAAACAGCGTGAGTTTTAAGCACGCTTTAAGTGCAGTATCAGCCAGCAAATATAAGCGCCCTGATTTGAATTTAAGCGACGTGGCATTATTGCAATATACGGGCGGTACGACAGGGGTTGCCAAAGGTGCAATGCTGTCGCACGGTAACTTAGTTGCCAATATGCTACAGATTAGTGCATTGATGGACAGTGCATTTGATGATGATGTTGATGCCAATGATGTCATCCTGACGGCACTGCCGCTATATCATGTATTCTCATTTATGGTCTGCGGCATGTATGGCATGTACCGAGGTTATGCAGGCTTGCTTATCCCAAATCCTCGTGATCTTGATGGTCTGATTAAAGAGATGGCCAAATACAAACCCGCCTTTATCCCTGCGGTGAATACTTTGTTTAACGGTCTAGTACACAAAGACGGCTTTGCAGACTTAGATTTCTCTAACCTAAAAGCGTCTATCGGTGGCGGTATGTCTGTCTTGCCAAGCGTGGCAAAAGAGTGGCATAAAATCACTGGTCTGCCTATCGTTGAAGGTTATGGTTTGTCAGAAACCTCACCAGTGGCTGCTTTTAACCCGATGACCATTGCTGAATTCACGGGTAAAATTGGTATTCCTGCCTCTAGCACCGATATAATCCTAATCGATGATGATGAAAGTGAAGTCGCATTGGGTGATCGCGGCGAAATTTGTGTCAAAGGCCCGCAGGTGATGATAGGTTATCAAAATCGTCCAGAGGAAACAGCTGAAACGTTTACTGCCAATGGCTTTCTGAAAACTGGCGATATCGGTATCATGGACGAAAAAGGCTTTATCAAAATCGTTGACCGCAAAAAAGACATGATTTTGGTCTCTGGTTTTAACGTTTATCCTAACGAAATTGAAGAAGCCATGAGCGAGCATCCAGCTGTGGTAGAATGCGGCGCTATCGGTATTCCAAACGATGACCGCGGTGAAGAGCCCAAGTTGTTTGTGGTCAAAAAAGGCGATGTGACCGAGCAAGAGTTGCTTGATTTTGGCAAAAAGCAACTGACTGGTTACAAGCGTCCGCGTCACATACAGTTCGTCGATGAATTACCAAAATCAAACGTGGGTAAAATCCTGCGTAAAGAATTGCGTAAGATGGAAGGGTTAGAATAAAGTTGGTGCTATTTCTTTGTTAAGCCAATGACTGGCTAAAGTAGCGGCGCAATAGCTCGAACGAATCTTGCTATTGCGCCGCTGCCACGTTAGGATATCTCAATATTTACGTCTGCTATGGCATCCAATCATTATTTATTTTAGCTTATTAATAGTTTGCTAGATAAATGATGGTTAGCCACATAATGACAGACACCTCATTTTATGACACCGCCTTTAAAACATTGTACTAGGGATTTTTATGCGTATTGACAATCGTGAGCTTGACCAACTTCGCTCGATCAGCTTTGAGCGCCATTATACTAAGCATGCCGAAGGGTCAGTGTTAGTCAGCTTTGGTGATACCAAAGTATTGTGTACCGCTAGCGTCGAGTCTGGCGTACCGCGTTGGCTCAAAGGTAAAGGCAAAGGCTGGATCACTGCTGAATATGGTATGTTGCCACGCGCGACCAATACCCGTAACCAACGTGAAGCGGCACGCGGTAAACAATCAGGTCGTACCCAAGAAATCCAGCGTTTGATTGGTCGTAGCTTACGAGCGATGATTGACTTGAGTAAGCTGGGTGAAAATACCATTTATCTTGATTGTGATGTTTTGCAAGCCGATGGCGGTACTCGTACTGCTAGTGTGACTGGGGCTGCTATTGCGCTTATCGATGCATTAGAGAGTATCCAAAAAAGCAAAAAACTCAAGGCAGATCCACTGATTGGTTTGGTCGCTGCGGTCTCTGTTGGTATGAAAGACGGCAAAGCGTATCTAGATTTAAACTACGAAGAAGATGCCAGCTGTGATACCGATTTGAATGTGGTTATGACCCAAAAAGGCGAATTTATTGAGCTACAAGGAACAGCGGAAGAAAAGCCATTTACCCGCGCTCAAGCCGACGATATGCTAATTCTTGCCGAAAAAGGCATCGCTGAGCTGATTGCCATGCAAAAAACAGCCTTGGGTTGGTAGTCCTATTGATGATTACTTGCTCATCGTATTTTCATTAAACTTTTACTTTCTTATTACTCTGTAACAGGTAGTCATGCATGCTCAAGCTGACCGACGATGGTGCCAAAATCACGCTACAAGATCAGCCAAAAACGACTGATGATGGCATGTTTTGGTTTGGTTCAGCATTATTGGTTGGGGCAGTGGCGGTTGCTTTGGCAATGAGTCTGCTGCCTGAGCGCCTGGCTATAGGGGCATTGGCGCTACTGATTATTGGTAGCTTTATCTTTAATCGAAAACGCCAACAACAGAAAAAAGCCATGGCTGGCGTTATCAGTAGCGGCATCTTGTGGCTGCGTGCTGGTGAGCTGGTGCATGACAATCAAGGTAAGCGTCAGCATATTCAGTTGACCGACGGTGATAAAGTCATGCTTATTGGTGAGCAATTACAGATTATTGATTGTGATGATATATGCAAATACCGTATTAGTGGCTTTGATAGTATCCAAGAGGCAACCGCCGCCAAAGCTATTTTGCAAGGTCAAGCATTGGGCAAGCGCCATGTGAATATCAAAATGAGTAACGATTAGCTTATTTCTTAGCCAATTATCTACTGGATTGGGTTATAAAAACCTAAGTGACTTTCTCTCAGTAATATTTTATTTCAGCAATTTTTTATCTACGCAGTATTTAATCTAAAACTGCTTATTTTATTTCCTTTTTATTTAGCGCCAGCTCTCCATCGTTTTTCTACGTGCTCTTCTTATCTAACTATTAGTCGGCATTTTTATACCTTTTATCGGCTATTTGAGCCGAATAATGCTTGCAGCGTCATGTCTAAATGGTTTATAAGTAAGATTAGAACATCCTATTATTATGGTTTATGTTGTCATTTATATTTTATTGACAAGGAGTTGGTCATGTCGCGTTTGCCTGTGTCATTGTCTATGTCGTCGTCGGTTACCGCGTCGTGCAGTCTTTTATTGTTTACCGTTGGCCTAGTGGGTCAGGCCCATGCTGATAGTATGAGCGCACTCATTGCCCAAAAGTCCGTCCAGTCTGATTATGCTTCACCTTCATACTCTTCCGTGCCCTCCGCGAAAGTCAGCACGCGTTCTACCATTCAACGTGCAGGAACTTATCGCTCAAATTCTGCCAGTACTCCACCAGTGATTCAGACATCCTATCGTTATCCTGAAGTAGCGCGTCAAGCACCAGCAGTGATGCCCGCTTTTTTATCGGGTAATTATGATAATGTCGATAGCGAGTATTTACCGTTACTGAACAGTGCGGAGATGCAGAGTAGTTTGGCTGCCCGTGAAGTGGTTAGCACCGCCCGCAAGATGGCGCTGAACGAGCGCGCGATCATTCAAGGTGGCTGCTGGGACTATCTCAATGCCGTGTTTAAACGCGCCGGGGTGACACGCGATACCATTCATAAAGGTACTTATGGTCAAGGTCCGTATGCCAATAGTGGCGAGATTGAAGTTGGGGATTGGCTCTATTATATCAATCATGGCTATAATGGCGTCGAGCATAGTGGACTGTTCGTCGGCTGGGTTGATGAGCGTGCAAAGCAAGCGCTGATCCTCAGCTATGCGGGCGAAAATCGCCGCGAACCTGCGCGTTACCGTGTTTATGATTTGAGTAATGTCTATCAAATCATGCGCCCTAGTGTTTAAGCTTTCATATTTATGATGTCCTAAAAAAAAGCGTCCGTTACTTTAATAAGTAACGGACGCTTTTAGTTTAGAGCTATTCAGATTTAAAAATCAGTTATGGGCATATTTACTGAATTTTAGAAGGGCTTTACTACTACCAAGATGACGATAATGACCAAAGCAAACACTGGTACTTCGTTAAACCAGCGCCAAAATTTATGCGTCTTATAATGCGGATTATCTATTAGCTTTTTACGATAAAAGCCACAAGCACCATGATAACCAGAGAGTAGCACCACTAATAATAGCTTGACGTGTAACCAGCCTTGGGTTTTATACACCTCCCAGCCTAGCCCCAACATCCATAGACCGAAGACCCATGTGGCTATCATCGATGGCGTCATGATACCGCGATAGAGCTTGCGCTCCATAATAGCAAAGCGCTCGTGGCTGATGCTGTCGTCACTCATCGCATGATAGACAAACAAGCGTGGCAAATAAAATATCGCAGCAAACCAGCAGACCATCGATATAATATGTGCCGCTTTAATCCAATTAAAATAATCTGCCATCACATTCTCTCTTACGATTTAATATTTTATCATCAATAATGTCGGCAAGCTTAGCGCAGATTATCCAATAATGGTAGCGATAAAAAACGCTACTCTGCCATCACCACTTGCGATTGATGACCGCTCATCGCATCCATCACAGGCAATACTTTGGGCGCTCTTGGCGCGGCAAATTGCTTTGTTAGACCAAGCTCACGCATGAGTCTGTCATCGCCTGATTGGCTTGCATTGCCAGTAGTTAGCAGTTTATCGCCATAAAAAAATGAGTTGGCACCTGCCATAAATGCCAAGGCTTGCTCAGAGTCGGATAGGCTTTCGCGGCCAGCAGACAAACGCACATAGCTGGTCGGGCAGCAAATACGTGCTACGGCAATAGTACGAATCCATTCAATCACTGACAGTTGACCTTCTGCCAAGACTTTATCACCAATTGGTGTGCCTTTAATGGGCACAAGCAAGTTGACCGGAATTGACTCTGGCGCTTTGGGCATTTTTAGCAGCTCATGTACCCAATCGATACGGTCATCACGGCTTTCACCCATACCGACGATATTGCCACTACAAACGTTGATGCCTGAGTTACGCACGTTGTCTATCGTATCTAAGCGCTCGTCATAGCTCCGTGTGCTGACGACTTGCTCATAATAACGACGCGAGGTATCTAGGTTATGATTGTAATAATCGAGTCCAGCATCCGCCAGTTGCGTCGCTTGATTGGTATCTAGCATACCAAGGGTCATACAGGTTTCAAGTCCCAAGGCCTTGACTTCTTTGATCAGCTCAACCACATAGGGCATGTCTTTGGCACTTGGATGTTTCCATGCTGCACCCATACAAAAGCGTGACGAGCCACTGTTTTTGGCACGTTTGGCAGCGGCAATGACTTTATCGACTTCTATGCGTTTTTCGGCTTGTAATTTGGTGGTATCGCGATGATGACCTGATTGAGAACAGTAACCGCAATCTTCAGGGCAGTTACCTGTTTTGATAGAGAGTAAGGTGCTGATCTGTACTTCATTCGCTTTGAAATTTTGGCGGTGTATCGTCTGTGCTTGCAACAACAAATCCATCAAAGGCAAATCAAACAGTTCGGCGATTTCTTCGCGGCTATGCTTACGGGTCATTTGTTGGCTGGCTGTGGTGGCATCCGTTGTTAAGTTGTTTAAAAAGTCATTGTTCAAGCCGCTGTGGCTGTTATTTTTATTATTGAACGTGTCAGTGGGGCTACTGGCATTAGGCTCTGAGATGTTAAGTAATCCTGCCATCATATAATTCCTTTTATAATAGTTTTTGAAACAATCATTTTGAAGAGAATAGTGGTTAAAAGAGTTGTGTGTAAAGCCATGAAATTTTAGATAATAAAAAAGGCTGCGATATAGTATACCGCAACCTTTTTAGAAAATCAGAACACTGCGAAAGAGTAAAGTAACTGAGCGCTAAATAATCGTGATCTGTTTTCTTCATTTACGTCGATCTATTTATGTCATTATTTGCCAAGTTTGTGCTTAGCAACCCCAATCCAATGGTTGGCAAGTTTTTGTGCTTTATAAGCATAAGGCTTGGCTTTTTGGATATAAGGTTTACATTCTTCTGGAATAGCTGGCACGATATGCTTAGCAAGTTTATTGAACCACATCATTAGGCTGTAATCGCCTTCGATGCTGAGGTTACCTTCTTGTACAGCAGTCATAAAGGCAGGAAGATTGCCTTTGGTCAAAAGCTTAACACCTGTCATCGAATCCTTGAAATTGATGGTGAGGTCTGCTTTTTTAGCATGACCACTGTATTGGCTGAAGCTACCATTATCAAAGACAAAATAACGGGCGATATCCGCTTCAGTGCTGGCAAGCTCAATCGTCACATTGCGATCAGCGAATAGTGCTTTCACATCTTCGTTATCACTATCAGCAAGCATGGACAAACGATAGCCAATCACGGCCAATAGCACATCTAACGGATCAGATTTAATATCTAATACAGGAACAGTAAACATAATCGAACTCCTAAAGAATGAGACGCAAAATAATGCGTACTTTATAACAATTTTTGTGACAAATATATAACTAGATTATAAACGATAGAGAGGTTGCTATTCTTTAGGAGTTACGTAGAGAGCGTTAAGTATCTTGTAACATCCAATGACGTCATCTTGATTAAAACAAGTTGTTAATATTTATAAAAATGACAGTAGAAAACAGAATAGCCACGAAAATGAATGCTCACACTACCTATGCTAGATTGAGCGAATTTGACGGCAGGTTAATCGTAATTTTTGGACGAGATACAGTCGGATAAAGATAATGTAATACAGGTTATATACAAGGCAAGTGAAAGTACCGTAAGTAGAGAATAAACCAACCTGACAGCGTCGCTCATTGATATAGACGCGACTCTATCAGTGGAAGCGCGGTTGGTAGTCGTCATCATAAACAGGCGTGTGCTCGATATAACGTGCCGCTTGCAATTGACGTTGCAGCTGAACCGATCGACTAACATCCTCGTAACGTAGTGCCCGATACAGCACCCAGCCCGCTAAAGGCAACCAACTGATACCCATGGCGATGATATAGCTGTGCCATTCTGACAGCTCTGATAGCATGGGACGACCCGCCACAATGCTTTGAATCGCCTCAACTGCTAGCCAATATGCCATACCACCAAATAGATACCAGAGCAGCCAGCGCTGTGAGGATAAGGCAAGCGCTAAAATTAAGCCTGCCAGCAAGCTATAACCAAGCAGTGCCGCCGTGCTCCACGTTTCTATACCAATAACCGAAAATATAGTCAGTAACATCATTCATCTCGCTATTCATAAGGTGAATTCCAATAGGGTCATTATGAAAGTTTGGGGAACAAAGCTAAAGAGGGGACAAGTGACTTTGCGACAACCGTTGACGTTTGGTTTTTTAGCACATTTTGATGGTTTTGTATGGCAAGGTTTAAGCACAAGCGCCGCAAGGATGGGCGCTTATTATTAAGAGTGTATAGTAGGTTTTTGGGTTTTAAAAAGAGACTGATGCAGGTTTAAGGTAGGGTTAAGCGCGATTGCTACGAGTGCCCCACCAAGACAATAGTGAGACTAAAATCGCGCCTAGCAGCATCAGTCCTACAGTGGTTAGCCAATGTGGACCAGTAGGATATTGCCATGGCATCACGTTGTTTATCGCGTCACTATTAAGCGCGCCTAACGCATCTACTTTCCATGGCCATACTTTCACAAGCGAGCCTGCGATAAAACCTGTGAGCAAGGCCAAAGTTGCCTGATAGTAGCGAGACAATAGCCATTTAAGTGCGCGAGTAAATAATAACAATCCCGTCGCCATGCCCGCAATGACTGTGAAGATTATCGTAAAGTTAAGGCTATGTACGGCTTCTAATACTGCGTCATAAGCACCTAATAGTAATAAGATAAAAGACCCAGATATACCGGGCAGTATCATGGCACAAATAGCGACTGCGCCAGCAAAAAACAAATAAGGCAAGCTTGGTGTGGTCGTGAGTAATGGTAAGCTGCTAATGACCACAGCGGCAACAAGACCAGTCACGAATAGTGCTACCCGCCCTATATTCCAACGCTGAATCTCACTCAATAATATAAATACCGTTGCGACAACCAGTCCAAAAAAGAACGACCAAATAAATAACGGTTGATTATCTAATAGGTGTTTGATAATACCGGCTAAAGTAGCAAAACTGGTGGCGATTCCCAATAACAAAAATAACAAAAAAGTGGCATCAACTTGTCGCCACACTGCAACCAAACCTTTGATTCCGCCTTCCTGTCGAAATATCTGCCAGAGATTGGGGCCGATGCTACTCAGGGCGTTAATTAAGCGCTCATAAATACCGGCAATCAGCGCAATGGTGCCGCCAGAGACACCCGGTACGATATCCGCTGCCCCCATGGCCATTCCTCTGATATAAACCCCAAATAGTTGCTTCGGGCTATCGGAGGATGCAGCAGTGCTGCTCTTATCCAGTGGTTGTGGCGCTGACGGCTCATTTTGCCGCGGTGATGGTGATGCCGTCATGGACAATCCTTTTTTATTTAAAAACACAGTGAAAGTTAATGCGATGCCGCTAAGTATGCTAATACAGTGATGCGAAAATTGAATGTAGCAATGTAGCAATGTAGCAATGTAATAAGACATAAAAGCCAGATTAATGTTAAAAACACTAACCTAGCTCCATGGTATGGTGTTGCGAGTGTAGTCGTTACTCAGCAGGCGCAAGTGCTGGATAACCAAGGGCATAAAATATGCCTTCAAGCCCTGTGACATTGATGGCGGCATCAGCACGTGCTTGGACAATGGGCTTGGCGTGATAGGCGACGCCTAGGTCTGCAATGGCCATCATCGGTAAATCATTGGCACCGTCACCGATACAGACCACTTGTGACATCTCGATGCCTAAGCGCTCCGCAGTATGCTCAACGATAGCCGCTTTTTTGGCACCATTAACGATGGGCAACTGTACGTGACCAGTGACTTCCCCTTCGTCGATATCTAGGGCGTTGGCGTGAACTTCGTCAATGCCCAATTGCTCAGCGATATAACGCGCAAAGTAGGTAAAGCCGCCTGATACCAGTACGGTATGGTAGCCCAAAGCCTTTAGTGCACTGATGGTAGTGCGAGCGCCCATTGATAGCGTTAGGCGGCTGCAGATATCATCCAGCACATCGGTTGAGATGCCTTTTAGTAACGCCACCCGCTGGGCAAAAGACTCATCAAAATCCATTTCACCGCGCATTGCCGCTTCCGTAATGGCTTCGACTTCTTCGCCGATGCCCGCTGTTTTTGCCAACTCAACGATGACTTCTTGCTCGATTAAGGTGGAATCCATATCAAAGCAGGCAAGCTTGTGGGTACGTAGCATATGACCGACTGATAAAATATGGCAATCGACAATATCCAAGCGTTCAGCACTGCTCGCTTGATGACTATCGTTATAAGCTTCGGTCAAGTCATGACGCAAGCGCGTGGTCAGCTGATCATCAATGATGTGAGCTGCTGCGGTCTTTTTGCCAGGATGCATGAGCGTATCAGTGACTGGAACCAACAAATAGCGGAATACTTGTGCTTGAGTAAAAGGCAAGCGCTGTGCGTTTGCTGCCGTTGGCTCTGTATCAGAAACGGTAATATTGACAAAACTGGCATCAGTATCTTCAGCGACGGTGACCAAATGCCAGCTTGGCTGTTCATCGACCCATGATTGCACATACTGGTGGATATCAAGCGTCGATACTTTGGTCGGTAGCACAACAATAAGAGCAAAAACTGGCAGGGACTGTAGCGCATCAAAATCTTGTAAGTTCGTGTTATCTGGTAACAGTGACGCAATAGAGTCAACGGCTTGTTGCCATGCTTTGCTGTCTTTTGGTAACGAGTAAGATGTATTGTGTGGCATGGCTCAATGGTCCCTTGTATGCTCATATAAGATTGGGAATAATAGCAGCTTTACTCGGCAGCGCCTATAGATGACGCGCAAAGTATCACCGTCGATTAAAGATGGCAGCAATCGTTGAAAAATCATTTGAAATTGAATGTGATTATTATGATAAATTTATAAATCTACTAACGCTATAAGACTTATTATGGTGATATAGTAGATAAGATAAGCGGTCTGTATTCATGATGATATTCACAACAATGCTCTCAGTCGCCGCTTACCAAATGTGCCGTAGATTATCCTGAGTATTCGTATTTGAGACAGCAGTTTTTAAGTAACCAAATCTTGTTGTAAATGCTATTTTAGGCAACAACAGAGGTGTCGGGTTATGGTAATTAAATTCAATACATACTTATTAAGATGCGTACTATTATAGTTTTTTTAAATTCGCCAAAAAATGAGGGATAGCCTTGTTTTTTTAATTTCTCTTATCCAAAAAAGTTTACCATATCATGACGTATTTAGCGCCGCGGCAAGGGTTGTTTGCCATTATTCTTCTGGTTAGTTTTTGTTTGCAGACGTTGTTATTGGTCATTAGTACCGATCAACAGCTGAGCAAAAGTCGTGCGTTAAAAGGCGAGCAGATGGTCGCCCAGCTGATTGATGAAGCAAGGTTGTCTTTAGAAAATAAAGACCGTGTCAGCTTAAGTGTCATTGCCAATCGCTATACCAGCGAGCAAGACGTGACGCGCATATTGATTAAAGACAATAACGACGACATCTTGGTGCCTGTTGGCAATGCGCCCATGCAGCAAGGTGATACCATTCGTCAGATTGCCACCAATGGCGATTCGGTGATTGGCAGTGTGTCGTTGACATTAAAAGATATTAGCAAAGGCGAGATTATCGCTATGCAATGGCCGTTCGTTATCGGTACGATGCTGCTGCATTTGTTGCTTTGGCTGGTTTATGGTTACCTTGCCCGTCCAACCAAAGAGCAAATTAACGCGCTTAGCCGCGATATTCAAGATTTGCATCGTGAGCAGTATATGCAAATCGATCAGCGCAGTTATGATCGGGAGTTTGAACGCCGTGCCACGGATACGGATAGAGAAACATCGGAGCATTCTGTAGAGAGTGCAACGGACAGTCAGCCAACCAATGCACACAAATTGGATGTACATAGTGAAGTAAACCAGTATTTAAGAACGCAACAAAATCAAGCAGCGACTGATACCACTGGCTCTAATAGTCAGCTTATCGATAGTACGACTGAAGAGCGGACAGAGCATGACGCAGCAGATGGTGCTACCCAAGATGAGATAAGCCGCGCTCCTAAATCTGGTAGCGCCTCTCGGTTGTCTGCCACTCGCTCATTTGACAGTGTGAGAGTGCAGATTGTATTCCATGACGAGTTCAATATGCTTGAGCGTCTGGCACCAGCTCAGCGTTTACCTTATTTGGCATTATGTACGCAGCTATTAAACCAAGCGGTGACCGAGTTACTTAAGCAGCCATTGTTGTTGGGTGTCAGCGCGATGAACGAGCCGCGTTTCGATGACACGGGTGCTAGCGTGTTGTTAAAGGCGGACAATAGCCATGCCAAAGTGGCGTTAGCAGGTGTTATGCTTGGCAAGCTGTATTTGATGCTTAACAAAATCATCCATGACAAGCACATTGAGCTGAGTCGCTTTGCACTACCTGCTAAAGCAGGTGTCAGCGATGATGCACAGGCGCAAGCAATGACGCAATTATTACACAGCATCGGTAAAAAAGAGCAAATGCTGATTTTGTTACCCAATGCAGGTCTCAAGCAAATCAGTCACCATGTGCAGGTGCAGAGTATCATGCGCCCAACCACGGTTTATGAGCGTGAATGTGCGGTGTTCGATGGTGGTAATGATTCGATGATCCAACGCTTAGCGGATGTGCGCAATGCGGTATTGATGATTGAAAGCGCAGATGAGTCGGCTATTTAATGCTGCTTATATTCGCTTATTACTATACAATTGTCTGAGATATTGTCTCTGTCGTTATGTTTATATAGCCTAAAAATAGGGCAGTAATAATAAAAAGCATTGACAACGTGAAGTAGAGACTTTATAAGGCATATATATATTAATGTATTCTTAATACCCTTGCTAAAAATGATAGGAGTTTGTCATGAGTGACGCTGATATTGACGACGATTTTGATGATGATTTTGTCGACGATGATGATGCAAAGATGGTGGAAGAGGCCGAGACGAGCGTGCGTACGCGCTTAAGTAGTCTTGAGAAGCGTCGACTGATCGATAATTTGCTAGAAGAAAAGCGTTTGGCCAAAGAGCTAAAGGATGATCTAGACGATATAGACAATTTCGATGAAGATGGCGATGACTGGGAAGATGACGATCTTTAGTTTTTAAACTTAAGTCATAGCCTAATGTGAAAGTGCTCAGTCATTTAAGCCGACTAAAGCTTTTTAATAACGGCATATTAGCTGACAGTGTAATGCTAATGATATCGCGATCGTTATTTTTTGACGGTTGCTCGCCACCCGCTCTATGCAATGATTCTTATTTTATAAAGATGGTTTGGGTGCTTTGCCGAAACCATTTTTACCTTCAAATTATCCACTATTCTGCACTTAACCGATCGTTTATGGCGACAGCCGCACTCTATCTTTCAAGGACAATTACATCATGAGTAACCAACTAAGCTTCGATGAATTATTAGACTATTTGGACAATCAAGAGAGCCCATTTGTGCTTGATAGTGTCGCCGCGCATGGTTTTTTGACAGCGACAGTCATTGGGCGTCCATTACCGAATTGGCTGGATGCACTGTTTGAAGGCCATGTTAGTGAAATTCCAGAAAACGTCATCGACGGTATCCAGCGCTGGCGCGATTCTATTATCGCTGAGCTAAAAAACGAGACGCCTATTGAGCTACCGTTTGGTGAAGATGCGGGTGATGAAGAAGTGGCCGTTGATTTTTCAGATGAATCAGATATCGTTGCTTGGTCCATTGGCTTTGTCGATGCGATGTATGGCGATGAAGCCAGTGATTGGTTTGAAGATGAAGAGACGGCTGAAGATGTGGCTGTCTTGACCTTACCAATGATTTTGCTAAGCGGTATCGATGATGAAGATCCAGAGCTTGCAGAGATGCGTAAAGATGAAGACAAGCTGGCACAAATGGCCAATAGCATCGAAGGCAATTTGACCGAGTTATTTTTGTTGTTCCATACCAACGATTAGCCTTTTTTATCAATATAGGGACAGCGTGGTTTGGTCTATATCCAAGTTGACGCTGTCTATATAACGTCACCGATAAGGTCGTATTATGACTGTGCAACTCTCCAATCTTGAGCATTTGCCCAACTACCAAATCACCGAGCGTTTGGATGTGGTGTACGGCAGTACAGTACGCTCAAAACACGTCGGCAAAGACTTGTTTGCTGGACTTAAGAATATCGTTGGTGGTGAGTTAACGGCTTATACTGAGCTGTTAGAAGAGTCACGGCAAGAGGCGATCGATCGGATGATTGTCAAAGCAGAAGCTTTGGGTGCAGATGCGGTTGTGGGGTTGCGTTTTTCGACCTCTAGCATCGCGCAGGGAGCTTCTGAATTGTTTGTATATGGCACCGCTGTCAAAGCCATACCGATGCCGCAGCAAGTCTATCAAACCCCACCAAGCGACTCTCATCATCAGTCTGGTCAACAGCCAAATCTACAAAATTCTGCACCGACAGCGACCGATGACTTGCCACGTTTCAACCCTTTTGGTTAGCTAACCAAATCTTAAAGCATCGATGCTTTTTTATGATAAGTTTATGATAAGTTTATGACAAGAGACGTGCCATGAATAATTCCCTTACCCAAATGCTTATCAATTACGCACCGTTTATTTTACTATTCGCTGCTGGTTGGTTCTTTGGGTCGCGTCATGAGCGCCAACATCTCGCGCAGTTAAGCATTGCAGAGCAAGAATTAAGCCATATTATGGTCTCAAGCGAGCGCTTTTATGTGCCAAAACTTGTTGCCCATACTGAGGGCGAGCTGGTGCTTGGTAGCGTGGTTATTGCCCAAGATTATTTCAAAATGATTATCGCTCGGGTATTGAGCATTTTTGGCAAAAACTTGACCACTTACGAGACCTTACTTGACCGTGCCCGCCGCGAGGCTCTCGTACGTATGCGTACCGAAGCACAAGCCAAAGGTTATAAGCATATCTACGGCTTACGTCTAGAAGTTAGCAATATCAATCAATTGGGCAGCATGGTTGAAGCCATCGCTTATGGCACTGCAGTGAACAGCCGTGAGTAACTCTAAAGCGCAATGAATCACTCAGAATTAATGTAATCAATATCTACGATTGAATGCTGGTCATTCGTTTTGATTGTCCCTCATCTATACCGTTTCTTACTTACCTCACCTGTTATTTATAAAGAATAAACCATGCTTCTTCTACAGATTATCGCTGGATTTATAATCCTTTATATCGTCATAAAAGTTGCCAGTTGGTTCGGAAGTAGCGACAATTCGCCAGTTTCTTTGGATTCTTCTTGGGATCAGGATAATCTTGACGATAGCGATGGTAGTGATTCAGGCAGCAGCGACTCAAGTAGCGGTGATTCAGGTGGTGGTGATTGAAGGTTGCTGTTCAATGATATTTCATCGTTCTGTAAACCCAAACACCATATTTGACTGATGAGTCGTTGAATAAAGCAAATCAGGGCGACTTTACCCCTATATACTTGCTTTTATCGTGTCTTATTTTTTGCTGTTTTTTAATTGATTGTCGGTGTTTAACGGCTATTGATTATGAGGGTACGCTTTAGCAAGGATTGCTAATCAGGCGTCATTTAATCAGCATACTCGGTCTATGAAATTCATCTATAAAATGAACCTATAAACAGCTCTTATCTACAAGGATGTAGTTATGGAAGGTCTTGCCATAGTCACGTTAGTCAATTCAGTTATCATTCCTATTTGTCTGTTTTTAATCATGATGGGCATGGGTCTGACCCTCGTCACCAACGATTTTAAACGGGTTTTAAAATATCCAAAAGCAGTCGGCATTGGCTTGACCAATCAGTTGATACTGTTACCTATCATTGGCTTTGCGTTAGCCAATATCATGCCATTACGCCCAGAGTATGCCGTCGGGGTTATGCTCCTCGTACTGTGTCCGGGTGGCACTACCTCAAACTTATTTACCTATTTAGCCAAAGGCGATGTGGCGCTGTCGGTGACGATGACCGCGATTGCGAGCGTGATTACCGTCTTTACCATTCCCATTGTGCTGAGCTTTTCATTGATTTATTTTATGGGCAGCGGTAGTGAGTTTGAGTTACCAGTAGTAAAAACGATGCTGACTTTGGTGGTGCTGACGATAGTGCCTATTAGTGTCGGTATGCTGATTAAACGCTATGCACCAACCGTTGCCGATCGCTCACAAGTTTATGTGTCTCGATTTGGGGTGATATTTTTAACGTTTTTAGTGCTATTTTTGGGCTATGTGCAACGCGATATCATTGTCGACGCCTTTATCGCTACGGGTCCCGTATCGGTATTATTAAATCTCTCAACCATGGCGCTCGGTTATTATAGTAGTAAATGGTTCGGTCTCAACTGGGCGCAAAGAACCTCGGTGACGCTAGAAGTCGGTCTACAAAACAGTACCTTGTCGATATTTATGGCATTGACACTATTATCTAACTACGACATGTCGATGATGCCAGCCATTTATACCTTGGTGATGTTTTTAAGCGCGGGAATTTTGGTGCGCATATTTAGCGCTCAACACGATAAGCTAAGAAAAGCTGAAATAGAAAATAGCGTGTTGGCAGCGCGTATGCTGTAGATGCTGAAATCCCATAACAGGTTTAAATATTGAACCTTGTTATGGGGAATAGATGAATTATCTATTTATAGCATTTAGCATTAACCAATACCAATCAAGGTCGGCGGGTATTTATACTGGTTTTAGATTCCGCTTGTTCACTAGCCGTTTGTTCTTTCACTTTTTCAATTTGAAATAAGAAGGTACGGTTTTTGAGTACCGCCACAAACACCACGCCGCCGACGGTATTGCCCACCAATACCACGACTAAAAATACCAAGTAGCGCCACAAGCTGACAGTATTGCCATACAGTAATGCTGAAAATACCTCGATATTGCCCACGATACTGTGATGCAAACCCAAAAACCCAATACTACCCGTGATGAGCGTAACCAGCACGATACGGCTAAGGGTGTCGCGTGCTGAGGTCACAAGCCAAGCGGTGACGCCCATCATCCAACCTGCTAAGATGGCGCTACCAAATATGACCCACCACCTAAATCCTAAAATGTGTTCGGCATAAGTGTCGATGTCGCTCACGCTAAACAACTGCATATTTAAACCCAAACCTATCATCAATGCGGCAAACAGACAGCCGCCAACGATGTTGCCAGCGATGACAATGCTCCAAAGGCGTAGCAATTTATGCAACGGTTCAATCTTGTTAAGCACAGGTAGACTTAACAGCGAGGTCTGCTCAGTAAACAATAGCGATTGACCAATGACCACGATGATAAAGCCAATCGGATAAAGGAGGGACGCGAGCACTAGGGCGTAATGGCTTGGTAGTACGTCTCTCAAAAGCGCAAAAGCCGACAGAATCATAAAGAAGCTAATGCCAATCTCAAGCCCAGCGGTAAAGGCACTGGTAAATAGCGAGCCAAGCGAACGCTCAAAGGTTTCTTTGGCATCCATGACTTGCTCGACTAGGATACTGGCATAGCTTTTTGCTTGACTCAAGTTGTCATCATTGGCGACTTTCTTGATGGTTTCCTTATCTGCTTCGCTCATATCTTCAGAGAAATCTTCGTCTTCTAAGCTTTCTGTCGCCTCGGTATCATCTGGAATCGCAGTCTTGCTAACGTCTTTATCTTCAGTAACAGATGGTTGATAAACGCTATCATCAATCAAGCGCTTATCGTCTCTTTCATTAGCGTCAGATTCATCAGCTTGAGAGTGGCTGCTATTGTGATAGGTGTGCTCGGTATCTTTGGACACGGTCGGCTCGCTGTTTATAAGATCATGATTTTAGGATAAAGACGCCATTTATATGCTAGTGATGTTATAAAATATATCTCATAGCATGACCCATATTTTATAACATCACTAGCACTTATTTTGTGGGATTCTCATTCGATTGAGGGCCTTTATGGGCTTTTGCGCTTATTAATGGGGCAATGCCACTCTGCAAGTCTGATAAATTGCCTTAGCATCTAACAAAATCTGCCTATCTGCGTTAAAATCACTCTATTCATGATTTTCCTAATTTTTATATTCGCTTTAATCACATTCAATCAATAAAAGATAATGCCATTATGAGTAACCAAAACCTCACTACATCTATTCAAGCGGCCTTAAGCCAATTAGAGAGCGCCTATAATCCTGCGGAAGTTGAAGCAGGTATGTATCAAGGCTGGGAAGAAAGCGGCTATTTTCAGCCGACTTTTGATAAAGACGAGTCGTTTTCTATAGCGCTGCCACCGCCAAACGTCACGGGCTCGCTACACATGGGTCATGGTTTTAACAACGCTATTATGGATGCGCTCACCCGTTATCACCGTATGGATGGCGACAATACACTGTGGCAACCAGGTACAGATCATGCGGGTATCGCAACCCAGATGGTCGTTGAACGTCGTCTGGAAGCGCAAGGTATCAAGCGCCGTGATATGACGCGCGCAGATTTCATCGATAAAGTCTGGGAATGGAAAGAAGAGTCAGGCGGCAATATCACCAGCCAGATTCGCCGTTTGGGTAGCTCGGTTGATTGGTCGCGTGAGCGCTTTACCATGGATGATGGTCTGTCTAACGCGGTAAAAGAAGTGTTCGTTCGTCTTTTCGATGATGGCCTTATCTATCGTGGTAAGCGTTTGGTTAACTGGGATCCAAAGTTCCAAACCGCACTGTCTGATTTAGAAGTTGAAAACCATGACGAAAAAGGTAGCTTATGGCATTTCCGCTATCATTTCACCGATAAAGACCTAACGACTCAAGAGGGTAAAAACTATCTGGTCGTTGCTACTACACGTCCTGAGACATTGCTTGGTGATACCGCTGTCGCAGTCAACCCTAGCGATGAGCGTTATGCACACTTAGTCGGCAAAACCATTACTTTACCAATCACGGGTCGCGTCGTGCCTATCGTCGCTGATGATTATGTCGAAAAAGACTTTGGCACAGGCTGCGTAAAAATCACCCCAGCGCATGATTTTAACGATTATGAATTGGGTCGTCGTCATAGCTTGCCATTGATTAACATCCTCGATGAGCGCGCCAATATTTTGCCAGCGATGGAAGTTTATCCTGACTTGCAAACGCGTGAGCCAGAATTAGAAACCACACCTAGCGAGTATGCTGGACTTGAGCGTTTTGCCGCTCGTAAGTTCCTCGTGGCGCAAGCAGGCGAGCAGGGCTGGCTAGAAGACATCGAAGACTATGCACTAAAAGCTCCGCGTGCTGAGCGTGGCGGTACGATCGTTGAGCCGTGGTTGACCGATCAGTGGTATGTCGCTGTTAAAGAGCTTGCTAAGCCTGCGATTGACGCGGTAGAAGACGGCAGCATTGAGTTCGTCCCTGCGCAGTACAAAAACATGTATATGTCGTGGATGACCGATCTGCAAGACTGGTGCATCAGTCGTCAGTTGTGGTGGGGACATCGTATCCCTGCATGGTATGACGATGCGACTGGTGAAGTCTATGTCGCCCGTGACGAAGCAGAAGTGCGTAGTAAATACAGTCTCAGCAATGATGTGATCTTGCGCCAAGATGATGACGTACTTGATACTTGGTTCAGCTCGGGTCTATGGACGTTTAGTACGCTTGACTGGGCAGACGTCAACGCTGATCCACGCGTGATGGATACTTTCCATCCAACCAGCGTGTTGGTGACAGGTTTTGATATTATCTTCTTTTGGGTAGCCCGCATGATCATGATGACCATGCACTTTGTGAAAAACGAAGACGGCACGCCGCAAGTACCGTTTAAGACCGTCTATGTGCATGGTCTGGTCCGTGATGGCAATGGTCAAAAAATGTCTAAATCAAAAGGTAACGTCTTAGATCCGATTGACCTAATCGATGGTATCGATCTAGAAGCGCTGGTAGAAAAACGCACCAGCAATATGATGAATCCAAAAGACGCGGCGAAGATTGAGAAGCAAACGCGTAAAGAGTTCCCAGAAGGTATCCCAGCCTTTGGTACAGACGCACTGCGCTTTACCTTTACATCCCTTGCCAGTACGGGTCGCGATATCAACTTTGATCTAAAGCGTGTCGAAGGCTATCGTAACTTCTGTAATAAAATCTGGAACGCCAGCCGTTTTGTACTCATGAACTGCGTCGATAGCGAAGGCAATGCCAAGCCTATCGACCAAGCGGCAAACCCTGACGTATGGGAATTACCAGAAAAATGGATCATGAGTCGTCTGAACTCTACCGTTGCCGATATCCATCAGCATTTCGCTCAGTATCGTCTCGATATGGTCAGCCAAGATATCTATGAATTTATCTGGAACGAGTACTGTGATTGGTACGTGGAGCTTGCCAAAGCCAGCCTAAATGATGACTCGGTGTCGGACGAGCGCAAAGCGCAAATCCGCTATGTGTTGCTGCATGTGCTAGAGACGGCGCTACGCTTTAGCCATCCAATCATGCCGTATCTAACCGAGCAAATCTGGCAGACAGTGGCGCCGCTATTGGGTCGTAAAAACACTGACAGCATCGTGGTCGCTGACTATCCAAAAACGGATGAGGCACAAATCAGTGAGCAGGTTGAGGCGGATATGGCGTGGCTACAAGAGCTCATCGCGAGCGTCCGTAATATCCGTGGTGAGATGAAACTGGGCAATGCGGTACGTCTGCCAGTGCTACTACAAAACGTCTCTAGCGACGAAGAAGCGCGTCTGTCACGTATCAAGAACCAGTTCAAAGCGCTTGCCAAAGTCGAGAGCTTAGAGATCGTTAAAGAAGGTGATGAAGTGCCATTATCATCATCAAGCATGGTTGGTCAGCTGCGCGTACTCGTACCGATGAAAGGTCTAATCGACCCAACGGCTGAGCTGGCACGTTTGGGTAAGTCATATGATAAGTTGAAAGGTCAATCCGAAGGTATCGCCCGTAAGCTAGGCAATGAAGGCTTTGTCAGTAAAGCACCTGCGGAAGTGGTCGATGCTGAGAAAGCGAAACTGGCTGAGCTAGAAGGGCAGTTGACGGCGATGACAGCGCAGATGGAGCAGTTGAAAGCGTTGTGAGCAGAAAAAGCTTAAAAAGCATAGCCTCAGCATCGGAGTCCTTTAATAAGGGGCAAATATGCGATGCATGAGGCGGTATTCTTTAACAGTTTAGCTCGGCGCTCGTCCCTCGCGCAAAAAGCAAGCATAATAGATAAACCACCATTGTATGGTGGTTTTTTATTTTTCTAAAAATAAGTCTACGATTATCTGTATAGTTGTACTATTAGTCAGATGTAATTCAAAAGGAGCTTTACTATGGATGAGTCATACTACAAAAAATTTATAAGACTGCATGAGACAAGCGATAGTGTGGAAGCTAACGAATATCTTGAGTGCGAGTGGGTGCTATTGAATGTGGTCAAAACACAAGTTGCTGAGGAAAGTTGGAACACATATTATGTTCTTGGTTGGAATAAAAAGTAGAAGATATTAAGCGAGGCAGGTCTTGGAAGGAAAGGATTGATACAGATATTGAGAACTATAAAGAGGATAGAAATAAAGCTGTTCCAGATGATCTAGATACTTTGTTCTAATCAGTAGAAGTATTGAAAAATAGGTAACATAAACGATGAATTCTAAATGTACTAATGGATATCTAATTATATAAGAGCCTCAATAATGAATTTTGAAGATGTAGAAACTGGCAATGTAATGAAGATAAATGATATCGACTGGATTTTAGAAGAGAAAATAGGAGAAGGGGGTAACGGCGTAGTTTGGTCAGCTTCAAAAGAAGACTCAAAATCTGAAAAAATAGCTATTAAGTTTGTTAAATGTGCAAGTTCTACTAAAAAAACAAGATTTGATAGAGAGGTCACTATACAGTCAAGTTTTGATCATAAGTCAATTGTTCGTATTTATGACTATAGTACATCTGGAACTACTCGCTGGTTCACAATGCCTATTTGTAGCTCTGCTTCTAGCCTGCTAAGCGATAGAAGTGCGACGGAAATATGTGATGAATATCGAAATATTGTTTCTGCTGTAAAGTATATCCATAATGAAGGTATGGCTCATAGAGATATTAAGCCTGACAACATATTAAACCTAGATGGAAACCTCGTTTTAGCTGATTTTGGTTTAGTAACCTCTTTATGCTCTGAAGATAGGCGTATTACTAAAGTTGGAAGTAAACTTGGTAATTTTGCAACCATTGCTCCTGAGTTAAGATATGTTGAAGATATTGATGCTGATTTTAGGCCAGCAGATGTCTATTCCTTAGGTGTGACGCTATGGATGCTACTAAATAGGGATGAAAATGGGTTTGATGGGCAGTATGCTATTGCAGCTAAAAGTATGTTGGAGATAGCTCTAGAAGGTGAAAAGTTAGAGCTGAGGAGTTTGCACGACTTACTTGAGCAAGCTACAGAATATGACCCTAAGCTAAGACCGAGTATTGAAGAGTTTGAAGAAAAACTAATAAAGTGGATTGAAGCGACTAAAGACTTTGCGGTTCTTATATCTTCAAAATGGATAAATCTTCAAAAGGAAATAAACCCATACAATGCTCATTACTTAGAGTTCAGCGATATAGATGCTATTGTTACTATATTAAATAAAATTGTTCGGAACGATGAAACGGCTAATCATTGCTTCTTACCTAGAATAGGTGGATTAGATTTAACTAGAGCTGAGGTTAAAGAGAACGGAGAAGTTAGGTTGTTAATGAGTGGTAGTTCTTATTATGATTGCCTACCAAAAGCATTACATTACATTAATTATCAGTACAAACCATCAGAAAGTTATTTTTTTCTCGAAACGCAACCAATTGCAAAGCCTATTGACTCAGGATTATATGAGAAAGATAACGAAATAGTGAACTACGCAGAGTTTGCAAACGGTGACTTAACCTCTGCTGAGTTGCATAAAGATGATATTTGGAAAGGTAGATATATTCCTAATGATACTAAAAGTGTTACTAGGGTATACGAAGGCAGTTTTCTTTTCGTCTCTAGACCCTCTTTATATAATTCATATGGACCCGCCTATGATGCTAGACATTCGAAAATGGGATTCAAAAGGTTTCAAAGTTACTATCCAAAACCTTATTCAGAAGTAAATATTAAACCTGAACCGCCACAGTTTCTAGAAAATGATAGTAGTTGGGAAAATGACCCAGAATTTTATATATATTTGAATTCATTAGATGTACCAAGGATACTATTATTATTAGAGAAATGGCCTGCTGATGAGAAGAGTGACGATAACGAATGGGGAGTTATAGGCTCAGGGAGTTTGTTTAAATTTGCTATAGATCATTTATCTGCAGATTTTAGCTTTCTAGAAGAGTTGAATCGCAAAGAGCTATTAGAGTTAGTTTCTATCATGTATCTAGGGAGAGAAGCATATGGAAAGAGAACCACTCGAGATATATGGACTCTCCATCTAAAACATGTGAAAAACGAATCAGATGAAGAGTTGAGAAGAATTATCAAAGATAAAATGCCTTCTGCTACCAAAGAGTATATTAGTCAGGGTTTGAGAGCTTTAGGAGCTGAGCAAGCTGACTATTAAAAATAACGATAAAATTTAGGCTTCTGAAGAGCTTTTGTATGAATAAGAGGAACACCATGAACCATCTCACCGTCGGACAACGCTCGCCTTTAAGCAACCTCGCTATTGACGATACCGCACCCATCACGCTTAAATTCACTCGCCAAAGCCCGATAGAGATGGACATCAGCTGCTTTGTCTTAGACGCAGCGGGCAAACTGATCAACGATGATTACATGGTGTTTTATAATCAGCCAACCTCACCTTGTGGGCAAATTAAGCTCACTTATTACGAGTCGCAGCCAACGACAAATAAAGGCATCCAAGCCGAGTTTGAAGTTAATCTATCCAAACTGGCTACGAATATAGACAGCTTATTTTTTGTGTTATCAGCCGACACGCCGCTCAATCAAATTCAATCGTTAGAGATTGGCATTTGGCAACAATCGCAAAAGGCGCAAGCAGAATATCAAGCAGCAGACTTTGCCCAGCAGCAAGCCAGTATGCTGATGCAGCTTTATCGTAAGGGTGGTGTGTGGCGGGTATCCAACGTCGCGCAAGGCTTCAATGGTGGACTTGCCGCCATCGTACAGCATTTCGGTGGCGATGTAGAAGAGGGCAGCTCGACAGCAGCAGATGTCACTGCAACGCCAGTTCAAGCAAAACCGTCGTTAGAGAAGGTCATGCTAGACAAAGCCCCAAAACTGGTCAATCTGGCCAAAAAAGCCACGATATCGCTTGAGAAACGCCAATTGCAGCAATTAACGGCAAAAGTGGCATTGGTGTTAGATGCTTCAGGCTCAATGAATCGACAATATAAACAAGGCCGTGTGCAAGAAGTGGTCAATCGTCTATTGCCATTAGCAGTGAGCTTTGATGACGACCAAGCGCTAGACTGCTGGGCGTTTGCCCGAGATCCGCATTATTTGGGTGAGATTGGGTTGAGTAACTATGAAGGCTTTATTGACAACGCTCACGGTGGCTGGCGGAAATGGGCACTTGGCCCGCGTGTGAATAACGAAGCAGAAGTTATGAAAGCCGTGACGGACTTTTATCAAAAAGATGGCTTAGATGTGCCTGTATACGTGCTATTTATCAGTGATGGCGGGGTGAATGATAATCGCGGTATCACCAGAGTCATGACGGAAGCGGCGAAACTACCGATATTCTGGCAGTTCGTGGGCTTAGGTGGTCGTGGTTATGGCATCTTGAAAAAACTAGATGATATGACAGGGCGCGTGATTGATAATTGCGACTTTTTTGAATTAGATGACTTGGACGATATCAGCGAAGAAGCCTTGTATGAAAATATGCTAGAAGAGTTCCCAAGCTGGCTAAAAGAGGCACGCGAGATAGGATTGATAGCGAAGTAAATTAGGATAGTATCTTCAACGATAGAACCGTTTATAGTCTAGCTATGAGCGGTTTTTTATTGCTAAAAAATCAGTCAAAGGTTGTGAGCTCACTTACCCAACCACTAACCAAACATACCTATTGATAGCAAAAACCTCGTAAAAATAGCCTTGTACCGTTTTAAGTGATATTGCATGCTTAGCTACCTATATAGGTAGGCAGTTCTATAAATGATTATCTGGTTTAACAATCTAGCTGTCTAATCTTTATTAAATATTAGCCTCTACATATCATTCAATGACAGTATTTTTATGAGCCAACACAAAAAAGCTTTTTATTATCGACCCAAAACCAATCAGCATAACAGCCCAACGGTGCGTTGGACGTTTGTCATACTGGGTTGGCTATTTTTTGTATTAGGGATTATCGGCGTGTTACTGCCAGTCATGCCGACTGCGCCTTTTATATTACTGGCGGCAGGTTGCTGGGCACGTAGTTCGCGGCGCTTTCATTTTTGGCTGATCAATCATAAATACTTTGGGAAATTTGTCCGCGATTGGGAAAATAATCATGCGGTGCCACTCTATGCTAAGTGGTTAGCGACAATAATGATGACTATTTCAACAACGATGTTATTTTTTAATATCCCCGCCGATATGATATGGATGGCATGGCTGGTAGCCGTGGTCTGTACTGGGGTAGCGGTCTATTTATTCCGTTTGCCAAATGCCTAAAATGCGTTGATTTTCAGGTCAAAAATCGTAAGAAATGGGCTTTAGTTACATGAAAGCTAAGATAAGACTTGCGAAATCAGGATGTTCCCCCTATAATACGTCCAAGCTTAAGAGCAGTTCTGCACCAAATCATTACCTCGTAGTATTAGTTATAATCCTTCGTTTTAATATTTATCGTTCAGTAGCTATTTGCAAGCGTTATCGGTCACTAGGCCATTAATAAATTTAAAAGTAGGATTATATTATGTCAGACGTTCAAAAAGGTACAGTTAAGTGGTTCAACGAAGCTAAAGGCTTTGGTTTTATCGCTCCAGAAACTGGCGCAGACGTTTTTGCTCATTACAGCGAAATCACTGGTTCAGGCTTCAAAACTTTAGCTGAAGGCCAAGAAGTTGAGTTCACTGTAACTCAAGGTCAAAAAGGCCCACAAGCCCATAACATCGTTGCTATCTAATTTGTCTTTATAGACACTTAGAGCAAGATGAAAAAAAAGCGAACCTTCGGGTTCGTTTTTTTTCGTCTACGATTTAAGATAAGCTATTTGCAATTAAAAGTTTAATATCTATAACGTAACGTGCGCTTTATGTTGAGTAGCTTTTAAATCAGACGATAAACCAAGAAAGCCGATAACTAGCATAGTCATCGGCTTTTTTAATCTATATAACTCATGGCAAGAATGATAACGAACGGCAAGGATGTTTGGTAGTTTATTCTAGCCAAGTAAGCTTATGCCAATATTAATCAATCCACCGCCAATGAGCAGCCAAGCGAACATAATCGCCCCCAAGATAAGGGGTTTAACGCCAGCTTGTTTAATAGCGCCCAAATGCGTGGTTAGACCAAGCGCAAACATTGCCATGGTGAGCAGAACATCGTCTAGTATCACCATACTACGCTCAAAGCTTGCGGTCATCGGCACCCAAGTGTGTAGTAAAACGATGGCAATAAATATAAAGGCAAACCAAGGCACTTTGACTTGTTGGACGCGATTTATAAACGATGGTTTTTTGCCATTGTCGCTGCTACCTTTGGTTAAGGCAAACGATAAAATAAGTAAAAAAGGGGCAAGCATCATGACGCGTATCATCTTGGTGACAACCGCTGTGTCACCCACTTTGGGACTGACTGCGTTACCAGCGACGACGACTTGCGCCACTTCATGAATGGTGGAACCCGTATAAATCCCGTACTGCTGAGCATTTAGCCAAGGTTGCAACCAACCAAGATGGTATAAAAACGGATAGAGCAGCATCGCAACCGTACCAAACACCACCACTGTCGCCACGGCAATAGTGACTTTGTGTGCTTCCGCTTTGACCACAGGCTCGGCGGCAATAACCGCGGCGGCACCGCAAATGCTTGCGCCTGACCCAATCAATAGCGTCGTTTGTTTATCGACTTTTAACCATCGGGTACCTATCCAATAGGTGAGTAAAAAGGTCGATGTCAATACCAACGCATCACTCATCACCGCAGACAGTCCGACACTTGATACTTGCGTTAGGGTCAGCTTAAAGCCATAAAACATGATGGCGAGGCGCAATATTTGACCTTTGGCAAATGCCACGCCGACACTTAAGCGCTCAGCAAGGTTAGGATAGACCGTATTGCCCAATACCATACCAAGGAGAATGGCTAAAGTGAGAGAAGACAAGCCAACGATACGTCCATTTGTCCATGTGTTGACACTAGTATTGAGCCACAAACAAAATAAGCTACCAATCAGCACGACAATAAGCCCTGCTAAATGGCGGCTGCGCGGGAAATAGTTATTTACTGATTGGGTCAAGGCGTACATGACTGACTGTCCTATTATGTATTATCTATAATCGAAATAAGCATAAGCTTATGAATAGACATTATAAGACAGACCAATCTATAATAAAAACAGATTAATTAGATAAAAACTATCGATTTTTTAGGTTAATAAAAGTCTTCGGGCTAAAAAGATGGGTTTTTAGATAATAAAGGGCTTTTAAAGTAACAGGTGGTTTTTAGATTGTATCAATAAGATGGGGTGTCAGAGACATTATGAAAAAAGCCATGCAGGTATTACCAAAGATTACCCTCAAGCAATTATCAGTGTTTGTCAGTATTTATCAAACCGGTAGTACCAGCCGTGCCAGTGAAGCGCTGCATTTATCACAGTCGGCCGTCAGTAGTGCGCTGACAGAATTAGAAGCAAGGCTGCAAATGCCACTGTTTGAGCGGGTCGGACGTAGGCTCAATCAGCACCCCAACGCCCATCCTATTTATATACAAGCGCAAGCTATCTTGGGGCAGGCCTTAACTCTAGAGCATTATCATAAGCATCAAGCAGGGCAGATTCATATCGGTGCCAGTACCACAATCGGCAATTATGTACTGCCGCCGCTGCTTGCCAAGCTATATGCGACGCTACCCGATGCCCATATCGATATGTATATCGCCAATACTCAAGAAGTGGTCAGCGAAGTTGAGCAGTTAAATATTGATATTGCGCTCGTAGAGGGTATGCCGCGCCCGACAGACATGAAGGTGATTGAGCAGCGTGCGTGGCGGACAGATACCTTGATGATATTTACCAAGCGCGATAGCAAATGGTTGACAGACATGGCAGCGTATAACGATGCGGATAATTGCTACGAGCTTAGCATTGCACAACTGGCAAAGCTGCCGCTATTGGTACGAGAGGCAGGGTCAGGTACACGGCAAATTATCGACGAGCAGCTGCTCAAGCATTTGCCTGATGCGGAAATTGTGATGGCGATTCAGCAGTCGGAAGCTATTAAGCATATGGTGAGTGCAGATATTGGTCTTGGCTGTTTATCACAGCATGTCATTCAGGCAGAGCTGACAGCAGGAGCGCTGGTACAGGTGAAAGTCGCGGGCATCGATTTGTCACGAACTTGGTGGCTAGTGTGGCATAAAGCCCGCCATCAAAGCCCGATTTGGCAAAGCTTTATTGATATTTTGACAGAAGATTAATTTTAGTGATAAATATAGAGGTATTAGAAATATAGAGGTATTAGCGAGAATGTCTACTATTTCAATGAATAATAAAAAAGCGCAAAGTTATACAATGCGCTATTTTTGATAGGTTTAAATAATTTAGATACGACATTAAGTCTTTTCTTAAACTACTTATTAACGGGTTTATCCAGTCTTACGACCAAGCTATCGCATGGGACGTTAGGCAAGATATTATCTGCCGTCGCGCCACTGAGCCAAGCGGCGATACCATGGCGTTCATGACGACCGATGACTAGTAAATCAACATCATGCTTGTGACAATAGTTGACGATACCTTCGCTATTAGAGATGGCAGTGGTCACTTCAGAATTCACCGCATGTAGATCATTACGCTCCAAAAACTGTGCCAGTTTGGCACGCGCTTCTTGACAGCGTTCATCGTCAATTTCGTCATATAAGCTGGAGGCTGGCACCAATTCATAGCCAAAGCCAACCATGGTATCTTTGACGATATGTAATACCGATAACTTGGCATTAGGACGATTCTCGACGATACGTTTGGCCTTTTGGGCGACCACATCAGCATCGGACATTAAGTCGGTGACCAATAAAATATGTTCGTAACTCATGAGCGGCTCCTTGTGACAGATGATTTTAACTATAGCACTACTGATGGCCGCTGTTAAGTAAGCTTTGAGTTCGCTTTGTGAAAATCCGACATTCTGCCATATTGGTCATCTTTATTACTACAGTATCTTGACTTATGAAGGTGCGAACCCCATCTAATTCCGTTAGGCAAATTCTTTTTAATTTATACCGGTGCATTGCTGTCATTTAAAATGATGCACGGGTACATGCCATTAAATTTGAATATTACTCATAAGTTAATCACAATAATACGCACAATATTTTTATATAAATATCATATAAAAAACACCCTACGATAAGTACTAAATACACTATTTATCTATTGTTTACTCTGATTCTATTTTATCGCCACTGGCTATATTTAGTCATTAATCGCATATTATTCTAAATAAAATTAGAGCAATCCATAAGGAAAATTATGACCGACACATTATCTACTACTGATCTAACTTTGCATCCTGCCTTTGAGCTGATTGAGCACCGCCATATCGATGCATTGTCGATGGACGTATTGATAAGCCAACACGTCAAAACAGGCGCGATGCATTACCATTTGGCACATCCGAGTGACGAAAATGCCTTTTTGGTTGGTTTTCGCACTCAGCCAATGGATTCAAAAGGTGAGGCCCATATTTTAGAGCACGTGGCTTTATGTGGCTCTGAGAAGTTCCCTGTTCGTGACCCGTTTTTCTCAATGATTAAACGCTCATTAAACACGTTTATGAATGCGATGACCGCTGCCGATTGGACGGCGTATCCGTATGCGACGCAAAATAAAAACGACTACTTTAATTTGCTAGCCGTTTATCTGGATGCCTCATTTTTTCCGAATATTCATCCGCTGGATTTTGCCCAAGAAGGTATTCGTGTTGAGTTAGACGAAAATGACAAGCCGCAATTTAAGGGTATCGTTTTTAATGAAATGAAAGGCGCAATGAGTGGCGAGATTGACCAGTTGTATCATACGGTCGCCCATCATTTATTCCCAACGACGACGTATCACTATAATTCGGGCGGAGATCCTGCCGATATTCCTGACTTGACCCATACTGAGCTGGTTGAATTTCATCAGAGCCATTATCATCCGTCAAACAGCGTGATTATGAGCTTTGGTAATATTCCAGTCGCTGAAACCCAAGCCAAAATCCATGAAGATGCCTTGATTCAGTTTGAAGCAGGTAAAAAACACGTCTCACGTCCAGAGCAGCGTTTGTCTGCACCGATTAGTGCGGTTGATACTTATACGGCTGACGAAGCAGGTCCTGACCAAACGCATCATGTGGTGGCGTGGTTATTACCGTCGATTACCGATCCAAAGCAGCGTTTGGCGTTGCGTCTATTAGAAGGCGTATTAGTTGAGCATGCTGGTTCGCCGCTGCGTGCTTATTTGGACAGCCATCCACTCGGCAAAGCGCCAAGTCCGCTACTAGGGCTGGATGACAGTCATTATGAAATGGTCTTTTATACCGGTCTACGCGGTTCTAACCCTGAACACGCCGAAGCGGTAGAACAGGGCATTATTGATTTGCTTAAAGAGGTCGCGAGCCAACCGATTGATGATGAAACGATTGAGACGATTCTGCATCAAATCGAGATTGATCAGCGCCATATCGGCGGCGATAGCATGCCCTATGGTCTAAACTTAATGCTAGAAGGCTTTAGCACTGCCATTCATGATGGTAATCCTATCGATGTCTGGGAAGTTGATGAGCATTTGCAGTGGCTACGTGAGCAAGTAAAAGATGCGCAATGGTTACCGAATTTAATCAAGCAGCATTTGCTTGATAATCAGCACCGTGTCCGTGTCACTCTGACGCCTGATAGTGAAAAAACCGCCCGTTTGGCAGCAGCTAAGCAGACTCGTCTTGATACCATCGAAATGGATTTGACCGCTGATGATAAAGCTATCTTAAAACAACAAGCGTTAGATTTGGCAGCGCGCCAAGCCGCGCCTGATGATTTAAGCTTATTACCAAAAGTGGGTTTAGAAGACGTACCGACCGATATTAGCTTTAAGCAAGGGTTGCAAAAGCAGATTAATTTGAGCGGCAAAGAAAGTACGCTATTTGAATATGAAGCGGGCACTAACGGCTTATATTATTATCAAATAATTGTACCGTTGACTGATGCGATTGGTAATGAGGATACAAGCGAGCTACCCGTTAATGAAGTCATTAATCATCCGCTGTTGCCTATCTATTTAAGCTTATTGTCAGAGCTAGGTACAGATTCTCTAAGTGCCCATGAAATGCAGGCCAAGCAAGCGGCGCATTCATCAGGGGTGACGGCGCGTATCAGCCAACGTACCAATGTCGATGACAGCCAAGCGATTAGCAGCTATTTCGTCGTGGCAACGCGCGCGCTGAATCGTAAACCTGAAGCAATTGATTTGCTCAAAGAAGTCATGGAACACAGTATCTTTAGTGAGCATGATCGTATCAAAGAAATCTTGCAGCAGCGTCAAGCAGGCTGGCAATCAAACCTTGCTGGTTCAGGGCATTCCTATGCCATGCAAACCGCCAGCCGTGGTATGAGTCGTCAAGCGCAATTAGAGTACGTGCGCAGTGGTCTGCCAGCATTGAACGCGCTAAAAGACTTCTTAACCCATGCCAGTACCGATGATGCACAGTGGGATAAATTGGCAACCAGTTTGATGGATTTACATCAACGTTTAATCAGTTTACCTAAGCATGCCGTCATCATCTGTGAAGCGGAGCAAACTGAACGCTTAAGCAATTTAATCGTTGATAGCTGGAAAGACAGTCAAGCGCCAAAGATTGCAGCGCAGTTAAAAAATGCTGATGCGAGTATTGAAGACAATATCCCAAGCGAGTTTGCTGAATTGCAACTTGATACGGCGTTAAATGGTGAGAAAGACGCGGTCGAAGCGCTAGAAAGTGATGTGGCGCTCGATGTTGAAGACTTAGCGTGGCTAGTGCCAACCAACGTCTATCATAATGCCAGCGCTTATACCGTACCAGCGGCTGATCATCCTGATACAGCAGCCTTGATGGTATTAGCGCCTTATCTACGCAATGGTTATCTGCATAGCGCTATTCGTGAGCGCGGCGGTGCTTATGGCGGCGGTGCGGGCTACGATGCCAATGCCTGTGCCTTTAAGTTCTTTAGCTACCGTGATCCGCAGTGTGCTGAGACCTTTGGGCATTTTGATGCTAGTATCGAATGGCTATTGAATGAGCCGCAAACAGACGAGCAGTTAGAAGAGGCCATCTTAGGTATTATCTCAGGAATGGATAAGCCAGGCTCTCCAGCAGGGGAGGCGGTTAAAGCCTGCTTTGCAGATTTGCATCATCGCGGCGTCGAGTGGCAGCGTAAAATGCGCGCGTCAATATTGGCTGTGACCGTGGCTGACTTACAGCGCGTTGCCAAGCAGTATCTGCAGGGTCAAAAGCACGTACGGGCAGTACTCGCGCCTTATGATAAGGAAGCGGTAATGCAAGAGTTAGGCTTTAACGTTTGTAAAATTAAAAGTTAATCTTCTTCAAGTCTGCTGATTTAATTATTATAAAAAAACCGTCGCTTTCAGTATTTATATTGAAAGCGGCGGTTTTTATTTTGGGTGAGTCTTTTAAAGCGCTATTTCTTAGAGACTGGTTTTTTAAAGGCTTACTTTTTGATTAAGTAATTGGCGACTGCTTTATAGGCAGGTAAAGAAGTCGGATCTATTTTGCCGTTACTGGCATCTGGGTATGACGCAAAACGCACGATGACCATATCAGCTGCTGGATCCACATAGACAGTTTGACCGTGGACGCCGCGTGCCGCATAGATGGGCGTGGGGTTATTAAATAACCACCACATGCTTGTGTAGCTGCCGTTAGTCAGCTGCTTATAATCGGCATTCGCAAAAGCTTCTTTATCGCCACCCGCTTCGATATTATCAACGACCGCAGCTGGGAATAAGCGCTCACCATTAATCTCGCCTTTATTGAGCATCAAGCTACCAATGCGTGCCATATCATGCAAACCTGCACTAAGACCGCCGCCAGCAAACGGCGTACCTTTAGCATCGACCGTCATATAGGCGCTTTGTTCAGCACCGATTTTTTGCCAGATGCGTTCCGAGAGTAATTCATTCACCGCTTTACCAGTCGTACGCGAAATAATCCAACCTAGCGCGTCGCTATTAATGGTTCGATAGTTGAATGCTTCCCCATGTTCGCCGTTCTTCTTAACTGTTTGCAGGTACTCAAAGTAACCATTGGGTCCTTTATAATCTTTTGGCTTTGGTAGTGGGCTTGCCGCTTCTGAATACTTCCAGATATCGGCATTAGGATCAGCATAGTCTTCGCTATAATCGAGCGCTGTGGTCATGTCCATGACTTGGCGTACGGTTGCATCACCAAAGCCACTGTTTTTGAGCTCTGGAATGATAGACGCCACCAAAGCTTTATCGTCAAGCTTACCTTCGGTCACGAGGATTTCTGCTAACAGCCCAGTCATTGATTTGGTCATCGACATCGCCGCATGATTGCCCAGCTCATTGAGGCAGCCGTTTTGGCGCTCGTATACTACCTTGCCATGATGCATGACCATAATGCCGTCAGTATAATTGGCATCCAGTGATTGCTTCCAAGTCATCGGGCGCTTACTGTTAGTAGGCATAAAGGTGATGGCATCGATATTTTTATCTAGCGCATAGCTCAGCTTGGAAGGCGCGCCGATACCGCGACTGACGTCAGTGGTGGGCATCAATTCACGGATATGACAGACCGTCCAACGCAGCTTGGGAAAACTAAAAAAATTAGAGGAAGGTTGAGTAATCAGTTTATCGGCAGGCGGCGGAAAACCTTGCATCCAGCCAAGCGTTTGTGGGTCGGATTGTTTGGCGGTTAACCGTGCATCTTCCGCATGGCTGGTGATACTTATACTGGTTAGGGTCATGGCGATGGTCAGCGGTAATAGAGGTAAAGAGCGTTGCAATAAAGTCAGCATAATATTCTCGCAAGTCGGCTTAAACGATTAACTTCAGACAATAAAAAACCATTGATAAGTGGCTATATTCAAAACTTAGCATAAGACTTATCAATGGTTTTTACCAACCACTTTTGTAAAGCAGTCAATTTTTTATAAGGTTATTTTTTATATGCTTAGGGCTAGTAGCGCTTGATCGCTTGGTCTTTACCGATGATATCCTGGTGAATAGGGAAATTTTCATGGTTATCGTATTGCTTGCGGTCAGCAAAGTAACTTTTTAAAGTGCGACGTACCGCTTCAAAGGCAAGTTTGTCCCATGGAATATCTTCTTCAGTAAATAACGCACAATCAAGACTTTCAGAGCCGATGCCATAAGCACCGTCTTTTAGCTCAGTGATATAGATGCTATAGATTTGCCCGATATCAGGAATATCATATAAGCAATATAAATGCGGATTGATGACAACCGCTTCTGCTTCTTCAAAGCTTTCACGAGCGGCCCCTTCTGCCATGGTTTCGCCATTTTCCATAAAGCCAGCTGGCAATGTCCATAAGCCATACTGTGGCTCAATTGCGCGGCGACATAGCAGTACCCGATGCTTATGCACAACGAGTGAGCCACAAATCACTTTTGGATTTTCATAGTGAATATAGTGGCAATTGGGGCATACCAAGCGTGGGATATTATCCGTGGCTGGTATTTTGCGTTCCGCTTCATGACCGCATTGTAAACAATAGCGCATATCAACTGCCTTATTTAATGATAAATATATATGATAAATAGAAATGATAAAAAGGATTGTCGTTCTTTGAAGAATTATGATTCTTATTTTATAAAATAGTATGACTTTAGCTTATCAGATGTTATGTGATCATAGCTGTTAATCCTAAGATAACACAAATTCTCATCACACTGGCAGTGATAATAACAAGCACACAGGTTTGCGCAACTGCTTACGGCTACGGTTGCTATTAATGAATGTATCAGCAGGCAGAGCAGGACAGTCACATAAAGTATATGCAGTCACGATAAGATTGCGCTAGGCTAGACTCACGCTAACTATTGAATGATAGCTTTACCTATAACGAGAGTAATGGCTGCCGCGACTGGTGTTGTTCTAAGGAAGGGCAACCAGCAAAGCGAGCGCATCTATCAGAGTAGGGGGTATTAAAAAATGCCACTTTACGTCGCCAAGCATGACGATGAATGAATGGAGGCCAGCATGTAGATGCGATATGCGTAGCAATAACACTGGCGCAAGCTTTGTACACATTGCGAGAGATAAGCTCCACCATCCGATGCTTAATTCTAATAAAAATATAGGGCAATAATCATGTTACTTCCCCCGCAGTCGCTACGTTTTGATGAGTTTTCAGTCGCTGTGCCGGACTTTATTCGTTATCCCACTATTAGAACGCTGGCGGAACGGGTGCAGCATGAGACCTTAAATGCCGTTACCAGTCCTGCGCTGTATGATGCTAGCACTTCTCGTAGCACTCGCATTCTAGATAGCTTGTATCAAACACCCATTGCCGATGCCTCGGTATTGGTTGCCATTACCCATGAACGCCATCCAAAGCTGCTACTGACACGCCGCGCTGCGCACATGAACAGCCATGCTGGCGAGGTCTCTTGCGTTGGTGGTAAACATGACGCAGGCGACGGTAATAATGTCGTCACCGCTTTGCGTGAAGCCTGTGAAGAGACGGCACTACCACCTAATAAAGTCCAGCTAATTGGTCAATTGCCCATTCAAACCTCTAAAAGTGGTATGAGTGTGCGTCCTATTGTGGCGCTGATTGCGCCCGATTTATTATTAGTACCTGAGCTTGGCGAAATCTCGCGCATTTTTTGGGCAGATTTTGAAACCTTGCTGACTCAGCCTACTGTCGAGTATGCGGTAGAATATGCAATGCAAGATAAGATCGCGACTATTCTCACGCCTAGCTGGCAAGTGGATGGTGAAACGGTTTGGGGTCTGACAGGACGAGTCATTGCCAGTCTGCTAGAAACAGGCTTTGATCGGCAGCTTGAGTGGTATTATCGTATCCAAAATACGCGTAATTAATCCGTAAGGCGGCTAACGGCTAACGTCTAAACGTTATTCGTTTTATTTTAGCTACTATGCTTTATTTATAATTGCTTACTTATAATAATCGTCGTTTTTTTTAAGCCACCAGTTCATATTATCTTGGCGTTTGGCGCGGAAGGCTTCTAATTTTTCAGCCACACTTTGATTGTGTTGGCGTGCCGTATCAAGGGCAAAGAGAATCGGCACCGATGATAAGACACCAAAGCGGATTTTTGATTTTGGCAAATCCAGCCCATCGCCGATATCATCGCCGACCAAAGTACGAGTCACGCTAGCATTGACCATCTCAACGAAACGCCCCCGTCGATTGTCTTCGCCCATCAGCTGACGCGGCAAATCATGCAAGGCTTTGGCTAATGGTTGCCCCATTTTAAAATCAAGTTGCTGAATTGATAAATAGGTATAAAGCCATTCCCAGCAGGCGGTTTCATCTTTTGGCAGGCGATCTAAGTCAACCCCCATCCAATAACTGGCAAGATTCCATAGATGCAGAATACCTGCCGCTTCTTCAGTGCTAATGCGTGCGCCAAGCAGCCGTAACCCACGCATAATCAACAATGAAAACTGCAAATGAGTAGCAATCATATCGGTTTGATTGATAGGAAGACCCCAATAATCAGTATTCCAGCTGCCATCTGGGTTGTGATGTTGGTCGGCATTTGGTATGACGCCTTTAGCAGCATTGCCTTTACCTTTGAGCAAGTTTTGCCGTACTAGGGTATGAATTTGCCGCACCTTGATTGATTGCCGCCAACCTTCTGAGCCAATCGCCAATACTTGCCTAAGCGGTTGGCGGTTATTATAAGAGGTAGGGTTTAGTTGTGGATGTTCAGAGACGGCTAGGATATAAGCGTAAGTACGCATCAGGCGGGGCAGGGCATCGTGCATCAATGCGCCTGTCTGAATGAGCGGCAGGGAGAGGGCAGGAATGCTGTAGCCTGCCATCAGGGCGACATTACGTAGTAGCCAAATCAGCATCAGCGGATAGCGTCGATAGGCAACTGCACCGATTTGGGCAAGCTTGGGATCGAACCAAGTGGGATGGTAGCTAAATTGCTCAGCCAAGGCGTTAAATGCAGAGTTGTTTGCGAGATCAGCGTCGAAGTTATTGCTACTGTCGCTGATAATAAATTGCTGTAGGGGCTTTGCAAAACGAATGCCGTCAGCGGCCAACGTATCTGCCAGTGAATCGCCAATATCGTAGCCTGCGACTATTTCATTTAATAAATCTTGCGAGATAACGAAGTCTTTTGGCAATAAATAACGCTTGATGCGCTTTAAGACTTGCAAGTCACTATGGTCATCAATCGCGGTCGTCCGTCCGTGACGCTGATAAGGTTTTATTGAGGGTTGTTGGTGATTCAAAGTAGCAGCCGTCTGTTTATCAGTTATGTTGATTGAATCCATATTTATTAAATGCCTCTTTACCAAATGCTTTCTTACCAAATATTTTCCTATTAGATCATTTCACAAGGCCAATAGTATTAATAGCTATTTGACTGGTTTAGAGCTTCTAATTGTCTTTGCGTGGTGTTCATACGGCGTTTGGCTTTACGCAGCTCGTCGGCTAATGACAGTAAGCGCGCGCGTGCTTCTTTTTCATTAGCAAAGTTTAACATCGCCCCACTTTCTAGCTTATCAAATTCTTCTTGGTAGGTTTCTATGAGGCGCTTGTCTTTGTCTAACTGACTGTCTAAGGCGTAATAGTCTAAGCCTTTTTGATTAGCAGTTTGCAGTGTATTCGCCAAGGTTAAGGGGCAGACATTATTGAGCTGACGTCCGCGCCGACCGACATTGTAAGCATTACTGGTCGTGCAGTATTGCTTAAGCCCCAGCTGGCGACCGCGCTCCCATGCCAGATAGTTGGGGGCAACACTGGCCTTGGCACAGGCTTTGGCATGTGAAGCGAGGCGGTCTGATTGGTAACCTGCCACGCCATCGTTGTAGCCAATAGCCTGCCAGTCACCAACGATGCACTCCTGCTTAGAGAGCGTGGCACAGCTTGATAGTAAAACAATGCTACCAAGGAGCGCTAAGCTTAACGAAGGCCGCAGTACAAACTGTCGCATGATTATCTCTTCTATGGCTATAGATGCAAGTGCTGATATATTTAATGCAAAATACTTTTAATGCGCCATGCTCGGATGTCAAAGTACGTGAACTATAAAATAATAAGCCACTGATAAGCTAAATCGCCTTTAAATGACTTATTTTCTTATTAATGAGGGCGAGTCAGATCGACTGAGGTGCCGCTTACATTGTCTTTTAAGCTGACTTTGAGCATGAGATAACCTGCGATACCAGAGACGATTGAGCCCATAATAATACCTAAGCGCTCATCAAATAAGGCTGTTTCACCAGCAAATGCCAGACCGCCGATGAACAGACTCATGGTAAAACCAACACCACAGAGTAAGGCTGCACCGTAAATCTGCTTATAGTTCATGCCTCTTGGCATGGTTGAGATACCAAGCTTAAAGATTAACCAGCACATGATCATCACGCCCAGTTGCTTACCGATGAATAGACCGGCCGCAATACCAAGCGGTACTGAATGGAACAGCTCAGCGAAGCCTGCACCTTTGAGGGATATGCCTGAGTTGGCAAATGCGAATAATGGCAAGATACCGAAGGCAACGGTGTTATGTAAATCGTGCTCTAGCTCTTCTAGTGGTGAGTGCTCAGGATCAGTACGGTCAAACATAGGAATAAATAGTGCTAAGACCACGCCAGCCAAGGTGGCATGGATGCCGGATTTGAGTACCGCAATCCACATGATCACACCGATCAGCAGATAAGGCGTGATGCTGGTGACGTTGCGACGATTAAGAAGGTATAAGAAAGGTAGACATAGACCTGCCACTGCCAATGACTCTAATGACAAATCACTGGTATAAAATAAAGCGATGATTAAAATGGCGCCAATATCATCAAAAATAGCAATCGATACTAAAAATACTTTTAAAGAGTTGGGGACGCGGTTGCCTAATAAGCTCAAAATACCTAGGGCAAAAGCAATATCAGTCGCGGCTGGAATCGCCCATCCTTTCCAAAACTCAGGCTCGTTATAGTTAAAAAGTAGATAGACAATCGCTGGCATAATCATGCCACCGAGCGCCGCACCAGCTGGCAAGATGATTTGCTTAACATTAGACAGCTCACCGATCAACACTTCACGCTTTAGCTCAAGTCCCACTAAAAAAAAGAAAATCGCCATTAAACCGTCATTGATCCAGTGATGAGCGTCTTTAGCGATAGCGAACTCACCGATTTGAATGGCAACGGGTGCGTGAATAAAGCCCTCGTACCACACATTGAGAGGAGAGTTGGCAATAATCATTGCAGCAATGGCAGCCAATGCTAGGACGATACCGCCCGCTGCCTCAAATTCAAAAAATGCTTTAATCCTGCGTATTGCCATATCATCCTCATTTGCTAAACACGAATTACAAATTAATCCAATAACCTCAAATATCTATGACACGACTCATAAAGACATAATAGACAGCAACAGTTTCTCATACTCTTATTGATATAGACAACAAAATACGTCAACCAAAAGTTATAAGTGCCGCCTGTCACATTAATAATAGCGATATTATAAAGTCGATAGAGCAGACAAAAGCCTTATAAGTCGTTACATACTTTTAATCAATCGCTGCTTATTTTAGATGCTTATTAAGCCGTTAGACAAATCTAGCAGACTTTTTTACGTTTTTGGCTTTTTTTAGCGTTTTATCTTTATAATGATTGGCATTTTGTGATGTTCTGTCACAGCTTTAATACATATCAGCAGTACTATCAGCTAATGAATAGCAAAGTTGATAGCAACATTGCTACTAATATTTTATTTCCTGTTCTTAAAGCCAGTTTTTAGGACTTCCTCATTTTCCATCATAAAATTTACAGGTCAGCGTCATGGACTTATCGCTTTCGTTAGAGGTTATATTAATGCTTACCGCTGTGGCAGCGTTGGCAGGCTTTATTGATGCTATCGCTGGTGGTGGCGGTTTATTGACCATCCCCGCCATGTTACTCGCCAATATCCCACCAGTGCTAACGCTCGGTACCAATAAGCTACAAGCCGCTTCAGGTGCGCTAGCAGCCTCTATTATGATGATTAGAAAAGGGGTGGTCAAACCGCAACGTATCAAAGTAGCTATTGTTGGCGCTTTTATCGGTTCTGTTCTTGGCACTATCGCTGTACAGATGTCGCCGCCAGATCTGCTTGAGACACTGATTCCGTTTTTGATTGCGGCTATCGGGATTTATACCTTGTTTGCGCCTCGACTTGGCGAAGTAGAAGCTGCGCCGCGTATCTCAGAAGGTAAATGGCAAAAAGTGGTTGCACCGCTAATTGGTTTTTATGATGGTTATATTGGACCAGGCACAGGGATGTTTTTTGCGCTCGGCAACGTGGCGTTGCGCGGTCGGCAAATCATCGAAGCAACAGGCGCGGCAAAGGTATTGAATTTATCGACCAATATTGGTTCGTTAATATTCTTTATTTTGGGCGGTAATGTGTTGTGGAAAGTAGGGCTTGCCATGATGGTGGGACAAACGATAGGCGCGTATTTTGGCTCTCATATGGTGGTCAAGGGCGGTAGTAAGCTGATTCGTCCGATGATTGTAATGGTATGCTTGGCGATGGTAACCAAATACGTTTTTGGTTGATTGTTGTTCAACACGCCCTAAATGTATTTAGCAAAGAAAAAAACCTCAGCCAATATGACTGAGGTTTTTTATGGATCGTGAATAAATCATCAAAATTTATTCAATATAAGTGCCTAGCGACGACGATCGATATCATCGTATTCACTGCCCATGATCCCATCACTAAAGACTTCAGAGAATTCACGCTCATTGTCTTCATCAATGTGACCATCAAACACGTCTTTTGCACCAGCGTTAGGATCGTTATAAATAGCCAAATCCATTTTACCTTCTGATTTTGCCACAATAGCCGTCAGCGGCATCGCCACCGACGTTCACTGCGGTACGTAACATATCAAGGATACGATCCACACCTAAGATAAGACCGATGCCTTCGATAGGTAGACCGACTTGGGCAAATACCATTGATAGCATAATCAGACCAACACCCGGTACACCAGCGGTACCGACGGAAGCCAAAACGGACATTAGAATGACAGTTAGATACTCAGTCACGCCCAAGTCAATACCATAAATATTGGCAATGAAAATGGTCGCAGTACCTTGCATAATGGCGGTACCATCCATGTTGATGGTCGCACCAAAAGGCACCGTAAATGAGGCGACTGAGTTATTAACGCCCATGCGCTTGGTGACCGTACGCAAGGTAATAGGAATCGTCGCGTTCGAGCTTGAGGTACTAAAAGCAAAAATCTGAACTTCACGCATTTTTGCCAAAAAGGTTTTGATGGATAAGCCTGAAGAGACTTTGAGTACAATCATCATAGTGACAAAGAAATGGAATGCCAATGAGCCGACCAATACCGCCACATAACCGAGCAGTGACCAAATCAAGTCTAAACCCAGCTCTGCCATTGCTTTGGTCAATAGCGCAAATACACCATAAGGTGCAAGATTCATAATGATGGTCACCATTTTTAAGATGACTTCATTGATTAATTCTAAGCTCTGCACTAAGCCTTTGGCAGGTTTACCCACCATCAAGATACTAACACCGATCAAAATAGCAAAGAAAATAATCGATAACATATCACCATTTGCCATCGCGCTGATGGGGTTTGATGGGATAATATTAGAGAACACATCAAGCAGCGGCGGCGCTGAAGCTGCTTCAAATGCCGCTTCGGTTTCGATATTCATGCCTTTACCGATACCAAATAGCACGCCAAGCCCAATTGCTGTTGCGATAGCGAGTGCGGTGGTGATCATATAAATAATGAACGTTTTGGTACCAATACGACCAAGCAAACGAATGTCACCAATGCCGCAAACGCCGCAAATCAGTGAAATCAGTACTAAGGGGACTACCAACATTTTTAACGAGTTAACAAATAGCTTGCCAACGATAGCGAGGAAACCGTTCGTAATATACGTAACCCCACTCTCAACTTCGAAAGTGATTGAAAAAAGAAGAGCACCTCACTAATCTATTGTTTTCGACCAAGAATACAATGGAGTCATGAGATGCCCATAGACGAATTTATCATCAATATCTATTTAATGGTAGAGCAATATTACAAAATAGTCGTCACCAAACCCTTGCGAAGTGCAGGTTACGCACCAAAGTTGAGTGATCCTGAGATCATTTGCATGGAGATGGTCGGTGAATTTTTACACCTAGATCAAGACAAACAAATTTGGCAATACTTTACCCAGCATTGGCAAGACTGGTTTCCAGCCATCGGCTCATACCCTAACTTCAAAGCACTGCGCCAATCTGTGGCAAGTCAAACAGCAGATACAAGATAAAGTCAGTGAACTCGAGGGCCGTGACAACATCCATTTTATGGATGGTTTTCCGATACCCGTCTGTCATTATGGACGCGCTTATCGGCATAAAAACTATCAAGACTTAGCGGCTTTTAGCTACTGTGCGGCTAAGCAAGAGAGGTACTATGGCTTTGAAGGACATTTGCTTGTTAACTTATCGGGCATGATTAAAGGCTTTACCTTTGCTCCTGCCAATGTTGATGAAAGAGCCGTTGCCCCAGAAATCACCACTCATATTCATGGGCTACTTGGCGCTGATAAAGGGTATATCAGCCCTAGTCTGACATCGTACTACGACGCTCAAGGCGTGGATTTACAAACGCCACTCAGAGCTAACATGAAAGAGGATAGGCCCAAACCTGTGGTAAGACGGCTGATGAAAGCCCGCCGTATCGTTGAAACAGTCATTGGTCAGCTATCAGAACGATTTAATATACAAAGGGTACGAGCAAGAGATTTATGGCATTTGTCTCATCGATTGATTCGTAAGATTCTTTCACACAATCTGTGCTTTGTACTCAACAAAAAACTTGGTAATCCGCCTCTTCAGTTTGATTTGCTTATTTCAAGTTGAGAGTGGGGTATACGTACTAACAAAACCACCTTCGGCATTCAGCCCTGAGTAGTTTATAAATAAACCCAGTACGATACCGAGTACCATGGCAACAATAATCTTGCCCGTCAGTCCCATATTTTTCCACATAACTTATATCCTTTGTGTACGTGCCCCAGTAACGGATAGATAGGCTGCTCACATCAATGTGATTGTTGCCATTATTATCACCGCTCTTGCTACGTCTATTAAATTCTTTCAACTTCCACTTAGTGTCACGTTTTCGGGGCACAATATAAAATAATTGTTAAGGATACTGCAACGTTTTTTTATGACTAAGGTAATATAAATCAATAGTTAAGTTATCTACGCCGAATTTTTCGCGAGTAAAGTAGGTAAATGACAAGGCATATTGACCAATATTAAGGCGTGTTGAACATTCAAAAATAGATACGGCTGATCGCCAAAACTGTTCTAGACAAAGCATAAAATGACGGTAATGCTCATGCCTTAATTAGTTTTATAACATATTTTTTATATGGATCTGGGAGAATTTAGTATTATTTCCAATATTAATAGAGGGCGATAGGGCTGTTTTTTGCCATTTCATTGTTAAAAGTAGAGGCTTAGAATGACTAAACTGACTATTTTTAACGTTGAACTGCCTAAAAAACAGTCTCTGTCAGTGCCATGGTTGAATCATCAAACACGCCTTAATGGTTAAAAATGGCGATTCATAACTAAAAAAAGACTGCTCAAATGGGGCAGTCTTTTCTAAGTGAATGATCAGAATGTATCGTGCAAGGCTTTTATAGTCATTCCACTATAAAAGTATTACTGCGTTAACCTCGCTTGAAGTATTAAATATACATCTACACTCGGTTGCCTTGTACTACTTTTAAATTGAATCGACTATAGCAGCCTTAACACCTATTGTTTTTTAAATATTTTAAGCCTGATTCTTTTGTGTCTTGTTATTTCAAAGCCTATTATTTCAAAGCTTGTTCGAGAATTATCAAAGCTTTTGACTTTAGACTTTGTCACTTTCATCACGGCGTAGACCATCCTGCCATTTAGAATCAGTAGCGGCAGGTTTATCTATATTATCCTTCACATTTTCTGCATCTTCAGATATTTCAGAAGGCTCTAGGTCGTCAGCATTATGTTGATTCAGACGATGGTTGTTACTCATACGTTCACTTAAGTGTGACTCTGCATCACGGTGGCGATGATCTAGTGCTTCGATCTTAGGCTCAGACTCATCAAAGTTGGTCTGTGCACGTACCTCCTCAATAGTATCTTGCTCTTTGACCATTTCTACATCACCGTCACTCTCATAACCATGATTGGGGTTGGCATCGCCAGTTGGTTTGTCTGTACTGACGGGCGTAGCCAAATTATTAGAGTCGACATCATTTTCAGCTGTCATGTTTGTCGCAATGCCATTTCTAGCTTGCGCGTCATTTTTCAATTGTGCATAGTCCGTTAATTGCTGTACGGCATTATCAAGGCTGTGTGGATTGGTGCGCTCTTGAGCATGCAATAAATGTTTATCGAATACATCGGTCAATAATGAGTCAAAGCGTATGGCGTTGTACTGAATAAGCACTTCAGCTTCTTCTTCGGTAATATCGCCGTTTTGGCTGGCATATACCACATGATCCTCAAAAGTAAGCCCTTCAAAACTGTCCTTGTGTTCAGCCTTTTTAAACCTCTGCCATAATGGCTCGATGCTCAGTAGCGTTTGATAAGCGTGTTCCATACGTCCAGTGACATCATCGGCTTCAGTATTATAATAGACCATGGTTTTGAGATAATCACGGAACGGGTTGGCTTCAAAGTCATCCATAAAAGCATCGCCCAACTTGCGTTTGAGCTCATCGCTTGGCGGCGTAAAGATAGAGCCGCTAGGAAAAGTCACAAAACTGACCAAACTGGCCGCCATGCGATTAGGGAAGTTTGCAAAAAAGGCTTCAAAAGCTTCTTGAATGGTATATAAGCTATTTTGTAAGGCAACCTCAGCATGCAAGCGTTCGGACGCTGATTTAGTACCATGCTCATAAAACTGCAAAATAGCAGTACTAATGAATAAATGGCTATGAATATCAGCTAAGCGTCCAGACAGCATCTCTTTGCGTTTTAAGTCACCAGCGAGCAACCCTAACGCCATATCAGCCGTTAAGGCAAAACTTGCGCTCAGGCGGTTGATGTGTTTGTAGTAGGGGCGAGTAAAGCTGTCCGCAAAGCTTGGTGCATAATTACTGCCACCGACATAACCTGCGACAAATGCCTTTGCGCCGCGATTAAAGGTATAACCCAAATGTTTAAAAAACAGTGTGTCGAACTGTTTGAGTGCGCCTTCTTTATCTTCGCTTTGCAACAATTGCAGCTCATCAAAGAGATAAGGATGGCAACGCATTGCGCCTTGACCAAATATCATGAGTGAGCGCGTCAAGATATTTGCGCCTTCAACCGTGATAGATACTGGAATTGCCTGATAAGGGGTGGCCAAAAAGTTACGTGGACCCATCTGTACCGCGCGACCACCAACCACATCCATACCGTCGTTAACCACACTGCGCATGGTTTCAGTCGCATAGTATTTTGCCATTGCCGTCATCACTGATGGTGTGCCGCCTTGGTTCAGACCGCAGGTGACGAGGTGACGAAATGCCTCTAGCATATAAGTGTTACTTGCCATGCGGCTGGTAGCGTCTTGGACGCCTTCAAACTTGCCAACAGAGATTTTAAACTGTTCGCGTACTTTGGCAAAAGCACCGACAGACAGATACGTCATTTCACTGGCTGAGGTTGATAAAGCTGGTAAAGAGATGCCGCGACCAACGCCCAAGCACTCCATCAGCATACGCCAACCACGACCCGCATTTTCGACGCCGCCGATGATGTAGTCTAGTGGAATAAAGACGTCTTTACCATCGACTGTACCATTCATAAATGGCGAGCCAATTGGATTATGGCGTGGTCCTATGATAACGCCTTCATGGCTGGCAGGCACAAGCGCACAAGTGATACCGTAATCGGTCTTATCAGGATTGCCAAGCAAACCTTCAGGATCATGCATCTTGAATGCTAAACCCACGACCGTGGCGATAGGTGCGAGGGTAATCCAGCGCTTAGAAAAGTTCATACGCAAACCGAGCACTTGCTCGCCCTCGTGCGTACCATAACAAACCACCCCTGTATCTGGAATCGCACCAGCATCGGAGCCTGCTTCTGGGCCCGTCAAACCAAAGCAAGGTACCTCGTCACCTTTGGCAAGACCGGGTAGCCAACGCTGTTTTTGTTCGTCTGTACCGTAATGCATCAACAGCTCACCAGGGCCGAGCGAGTTTGGCACCATACAGGTAACCGCAGCGGTCGGCGAGCGCGAAGCGATTTTACTCATGATACGGCTTTGTGCATAAGAGCTAAAATCTAAACCGCCAAACTCTTTTGGAATGATTAAGCCTAAAAATCCATTGGCTTTGATAAATTGCCACGCTTCAGGCGACAGCTCTTTGTCTTCATGCTGAATTTTCCATTCATCAAGCATGGCGCATAGTACTTCTACTTCATTATCAATAAAGCTTTGCTCTTCTGCCGACAGCTCTGGATAGGGATATTGAGCAAAAGTATCCCAGTCGGGATTGCCCATAAACAGCTCTTTTTCCCACCAGCTGGTACCCGCATCGAGTGCTTCGCGCTCGGTATCGCTCATGCTCGGCATTGCCCCGCCCAAAGTCTTGTAAACAGGTTTGGTAATCAGTGACTGACGAATAGGGGCGACGAGCAAAACGATGCAAAGTAAAGCGATTGGTATGCCCAAAATGAGCGACCAAGGACTGATAAAGGCGGTGACAAGGACGGTAACTAGGGCAACGATACTGCCTGTGACTCGTGATAGGGACAATAAAAAGATGGCCAAAACCATGGCTAATTGAATAATGATTGCCAAAATAAATAAGCCAATTGCCATGACTGTCTCCTTTTATAACGCTAAACCAAAAGCGCGAAAAATGTGTGTATTAAAGTGTTTGAATAAATCTTGTTGTTATTTTTGCTGATGTTTAAGGGTCTGGTGACCAAATTAAACCAATGAGCCGTTATGGATTTTGTAGCATATTTTATAATCAATTTTAATTTGTTGAGCATTTTACAAAAGTGGCTTTGATAACTGTCTAACCACTGACAGACAAATAAAAGACAAATTTAGCCATCAATATGAAACAGTTGCCGATAACTATCAATAGCTAAAATGCTACGCTGTGTCGATTATATGTATCAAGATTTTCTCATATAGGCAAAAATAACAGTCGTTATCGATTATCCAAAAGGCGCTAAGCCGCTTTCTGCATAAGATAATGTCTCATTGCGTCCAACAATGATGTGGTCTACCAAGGATAAATCGATTAAATCGCAGGCTTTCTTTAGCTCGTAAGTTAATAAATTGTCTGCCGTTGAAGGGGTCGCATCGGTATGTGGATGATTGTGTGCGACGATGAGTTGGCTGGCGGCGTGACTCAAAGCATGACGCAGAACGTGTTTGATACAGACGGAGCAAGAGGAGATGCCGCCAGTAAACAGTATCTCAAAATTAATGAGATTTAGCGCATTGTCTAAGCAAAGTACCGCAAAGACTTCGCGATGCTCCCCGCGCAGCTGAGTACTGATATAGTCTTTGACCATTTGCGAGCGCCCAAGTGCGTGACCATTTTTAAGCTGACTGTCCAAATAACGCGTGCCCATCTCAAGTGAGGCCAATATCTGCGCGTATTTGGCAGGACCAATACCATGACAAGCCAGTACAGTCTTTTGCGGCGCCGCCAATAATTCTGCCAAGCTACCAAATTGCTCGATCAAATGACGCGCCAATTCGATAGCTGACTGTGACTGCGTACCTGTGCGCAGAAATATCGCTAATATCTCGGCATCAGATAAATGAGCTGCCCCAAATTTCAGTAGTTTTTCACGTGGTCTATCATCTTCATGCCAGTCTTTAATCGCCATTGTCACTCCTTGAGAATGGATTGCTGTCAGATATATTGAGTAAATACGGAAATTCTTACCCAACTTATCTCATAATTGTTACTATAAGCGCAATTTTATCTTTCAACTTTTTATTGATGCCATGCTTATGTCCAATATTGTGCTTGCTATCACTGGCGGTATCGCCGCTTATAAATCTGCTATCTTTGCCCGCCTATTAATCAAGGCAGGCTTTGATGTGCGTGTCATTATGACCACAGGCGCACAAGCTTTTATTACGCCACTGACCCTGCAAGCTTTGACTGGCAATGAGGTGCATATCTCATTACTCGATGAAAAAGCAGAAGCGGGGATGGGGCATATCGAATTGGCGAAATGGGCAGATTTAATCATCATTGCGCCAGCCTCTGCCAATACGCTTGCGCGTCTCGCGATGGGCATGGCTGATGATTTATTGACAACCGTATGCCTTGCAACGGCGGCACCAGTCATCATTGCACCAGCCATGAATCAGCAGATGTGGGCGCACCCTGCGGTCAATCTCAATGTCCAAACCCTGCGCGATATGAATTATCAGATTATTCAACCTGCTAGCGGTGAGCAAGCCTGCGGTGATGTGGGAGCAGGGCGTTTGCCTGAACCTGAGCAGCTATTGGCAGAAGTGTTATTATTTAACGCCATGCAAACCACGCCGCAATTATTGGCCGGTAAACGAGTGGTGATTACTGCAGGACCGACGGTAGAAGCTATCGATCCGGTGCGCTACTTGTCCAATCACTCTACTGGCAAGATGGGATTTGCATTAGCACGTGCTTGCGTGGCTGCTGGTGCAGACGTTATTTTGATTGCGGGTGGCAAAGTGGCACTGCCGACACCGCTGAATGTCACGCGCATTGATGTGTTGTCGGCTAAAGAGATGCTGATAGCAGCCCAGCAGTGCGTGGATGGTACGCACAGTGCGCTACAGTATGTGCCTGAAGATGAGCACGACCATTCTCACGATCACGAACACCACCATAGCCATCAACATGAACATCATGGCGAGTGTGATTGCGGCGATGATCATAGCCACAGTCATAACCACAGCCATGAGATTGATGATGAGGAGCATGCTCATAGCGAGAATCAAAATGTAATTGCGGATATCTTTATCGCCACGGCTGCTGTCGCTGATTATCGTACTGAAGAAGCTGCCCCGCAAAAAATTAAAAAAACCCAAGATGCGATGACGCTGAGTTTGGTCAAAAATCCTGATATCTTAGCGACGATTTCGCTTGCGCATCCAGCGCTGTTTGTCGTCGGTTTTGCGGCAGAAACGCAAGATATCGAGCGCTATGCTCGTGGCAAACTGGTGTCTAAAGATTTAGATTTGATCGCTTGTAATGATGTTTCCCGAGCAGACATTGGTTTTGCTAGCGATGACAATGCCATGCAGGTATTTTTCTCAGAGCGTTATGAGCACGATAGCGTCACACTTGAGAAGGCGAGCAAAGATAAGATTGCCGAGCAGTTGGCTGGCATCATTGGTGAGACAATATGGCAACGCCACAATGGTCACAATGCCTAGTTGTGTCACTATTAATTCAGATATTAGGTCTTAATGTTTATGGCTAATATGATGGATAGTGATAGCACCCAGACGTTGTTATTGATGGTAATCTTTGCGCTGGCATCGTTGCTACACGGTATTAGTGGGCTAGGTGTGACGTTGGTGACGACCACTGCGCTTGCTAGTATCTACCCGTTACCACATGCTATTGTATTGGTTATTTTTCCGTCATTATTGCTTAATGCCATGACTTGGCTCGCGGGTGGCGACCGCACAATCTGGCAAAATTTTATCTATTACGGCAGGCGCTATTGGTTACTGGCATTGACCAGCTTACTCGGTAGTATTCTAGGCGCGAAGCTCTTACTATGGGTCGATAGCGCCTATATTTTATTACTATTAGCAGCGGTTATTGGTTTTTACGTCATAAGCAGCTTGCTTGGTAAGCAACTCCGTCTACCTGCTACCAAGCCTGTGTTAATCATCGTTGGTTTTAGTGCAGGGGTGATTGGTGGCTCGACCAATGCCATGTCGACCATATTGATGATGTATCTACTGTCTGCCAGCGATGATAAAAACACCATCGCCAAAGTCGGCAACATGTGCTATTTTTTGGGTAAAATTGCTCAAATAATTGTATTACGCGAGCCTATTATGGCGCTCAGCAGTGGTGAATGGCAGCTGATTATTCTGCTTAGTGTACTATCGATTGCTGCGCTTTTAGTTGGCATCCGCTTGCGTCGCTATTTGCCTCAAGCGCGCTTTCGTCAGCTTATTTTATTGATACTTACCGTGCTTGGTATTCGTGTCGGCTGGCAGGGAGTTATGGCATTTTTATAAGATAGCTCGCGAGGCAGCTGGCTGTTTAGATGCTATTTTATGCGCGCATTATTTTGTTATTTCATTAAAAAATATCTGTTGCGCCAAACGAAAGGTATTACAGTGCGCCTCAACCACATCGTTGATATCTTCTGAATAGCCACCACCCATCACGATAGCGATAGGAATTTTAGCGGCTTTTGCTTGGCGTAATACATATTCATCACGTGCCTTACAGCCCTCTATCGTCAGCCCTAACTTTCCTAATTTATCAGTTGCCAGTACATCGACAGCGGATTGATAAAAGATCATATCGGGCGCAACGTCGCTCATCAAACGTGGTAATGTCGCCTCTAGTGACTGCAAATACTCCGCATCGCCAGTATCATTGTCTAGCTCAATATCCAAATCTGATACTTGCTTTCGAAATGGATAGTTCTTTGCGCCATGCATACTAAAGACAAATACGCGCGGCTCACCTGCCATAATACTGGCATTGCCATTGCCCTGATGGACGTCTAAATCGACCACTAAAATCTTTTGCGCCTGTCCACGATTTAATAATAAATTACTCGCGATACAAACATCATTAAACACGCAAAACCCTTCGCCATGATCAGCAAACGCATGATGCGTGCCACCTGCGACATTCATCGCCGCGCCATATTGCTGCGCATATAATGCACATTCATAAGTGGCATGAGCAATATAACGCCCACGTTCTACCAGCTCTGGTGTCATTTCAAAGCCAATGGCTCGCGCTTCCTTTCGTGGTAGCGTTTGGGTTTTCAGCTGATACCAGTAGTCCGCAGTATGCGTGGTCAAAATTTCATCTTCGCTCAAACATGCAGGGGCAAAAAAGTTGTCGGTACTGATAGTGCCTTCAGCCAATAGCCGCTCAGGAATCATGGTGTATTTTTGCATGGGAAAGCGGTGTTTTTCCGGCACAGAATATCGAAAAATATCAGAGTAAGCAATTTTTAGCATAGTGTTAGAGGATGTCTTTTTTGAAAAGTATGTTAAGAATAAATAGGTTTAAGCGCTTTAACAATAAGGTGCTGATGAGACATTGTAAAAGCTACGGATAGCTATGGTAGTCAGTTCATTACTGCACAAATTGCGTTGGCAAAAAGAAGGTTCTAGAATCTGATTGTTGACGTAGCTCGGTCAGCAATGTCGGTAAGTCTTCCGCAGGGTTTTGATTATCGATCAAATCACTAAATATCTCATTCGCGACCGTGGTCATCGCGATGACACTTTGCAATAAATGCTCGATAACATCATTACCGATGCCTACCGCTTCGACATCGATAGCGTGTTTGTAGCGTATTTCGCCATCATTGACATCCATTTCTAGATTGCCGATTAGCAAGTCATAATTTATTTGAGTAATCAGTAGTATCGCCGTGCTTTGATGACTCTCTGGTATTAAAAATGGCAAAATTCCATAGACGGCCAGCAGCTTGTTGTTTTCTTGCACGCGAAACAAATAGCCGCAATCGAGATTTTTATTGCGCATTCTAAGCGATAAGTGATGCGATTGCTGACGGTCATTGTTTTTGTTGCCACTGCTTTTGGGTCGATAGTGAGTATAGTGCCATTGCTTATCATTAAAGTACTGTTTCAGAAAATCGATAATGGGCGTGTCGCTAGTTTCGTGTTGACTGGCACTCGAGTTAAAGGCGTCAGTTTCTGAGTGTTCGCTATTATTTTTGACATCAGATTCAGAATCGATTTTGGTATCATCATGAGCGTCACTATTATCCTCATCATCTGTATCACTACTATATATGTCATGAGGCTCTGTTTGTATCATATCAACTTCATCAGCCTGCGCTGCTGAACCAGTCAGTAACTGTTTGAGTTTTTGCCACAAGCTGAGTGTGTTACGTTGACTCATAAGTATGGTGCTGTCAAATAAATGAATGATATGGGAAACTGAGACAAATACATCAAGACAGTAAACGACTAGGTATTAAATGCTAAGCCTTTTTTGATATTCGGTTGCTCATAAAACGCTTGTAACATTTCACGAGTATGTGCCGTCAACCACTTGCTTTCAATGGCATCGTGCATCACAGGTAATAGCGCTGTACTCAATTGAGTCATGGCTTGCTCATCAATATGAAGACTCGAAACTACCGTCGCAATAGTATCTGACTGATGATTACCATACCAAGTATCGATGCTCGCTGCCACAAGGCTGTGTAAGTAAGGTGACTGGCGCAGGCGGTTATAGCTTTGCTGAATGCTGGCTTCGATATGATCGATACTGCTGTTGTCAGGTTCATCACGCAGATAAGTCTGTAGATGACTGACAGGCTGGTCTTTGATTCGTGCCCAACCAGTGATTAATAATCGCGCGACTTCGTCATTTGATAAATGCTCTTGCGCATTGGCTTCTGCGCGGCGTGCTAAATCTTTAATATTACGATGCAAATACGCCTGCAGTTTTTCGTCAAGGTTTCTATTGGTCGCTTTTTCAAAAGAGCTGCGCCCAAATTTCATCAGTTTACCAGCAGCGCCTGCTTTATCCAGCGTGGTTTCCATAAAGTCATTAATGGCATGATATAGCGTTTGGGTTAGCAAATCGGCAAAAGTCTCGTTGCCGACCAGTGTATGAATCAAGATATTGCGTTGCTGATCGTGGCTACCGACATAGTTGGCAAGGGTTTCAACTTGAGTGTCATCCACCAGCTCAGACAGCGGCACGTTATCATTGACTGGATGATAAATAATCGTATGCAAGATATCGCGAATATCTTTACGTATCATATCCGTCATCGGTTGATTGAGTAGCCAGTCATTAATCAGCTGTTGCAAATCATCGGCGCTGACATATTTATTCAATGGCTGTGCAGCAAACCATTGCCACGCCTGCATAGACAGCGGTTCAGCTTGTGTGCGTAACCATTGCTGCATAAACGCAACTTGTGCCTCGATTAAGCCATCTATGGTTAGCGCTGGCATATCTAAATTTTGGTTATCTTTTGAAGTCTGCATAGGTTTTGAGGTCATAATAATCGACAATTTGTTATACTGTGTGGGTGGGGTAAGCATAAAGTATTATGCCATGAACGTCATCTGTGTTTGTGATGAATATTGATTGCCGCTTAATAAATAATGAGAGGTTTTGATGACAGCTCTGAATACCGCCTTACTTGCGCTTGATGAGCTGACCGTTCAGCGCGGCGAAATCCCTCTATGTGAAGGGGTTGTTCTCAATCTGACAGCTGGTAGCATTTGCCATTTAATTGGTGCCAATGGTACTGGTAAGACCACTTTACTGATGCAGCTGGCTGGGTTATTGCCAGTATTAAGCGGTGAGGTTTATTATCAAGGAGTAGCAAGTTTACCTATTCAGCCTTTGTATGTGTCGCACCAGTTGGGTATACATCCAAGTCTAACGGTCGCACAAAACCTGACCTTTTTGCTGAATTTATATGGGATTAGCCCAAGCGTTACTGATATTGATGACGCCTTGACTTGGGTCGGATTACAGGGCTTTGAGACGATTAGCTCAAGCCATTTATCTGCTGGGCAAACCCGCCGTATCACCCTTGCAAGGTTATATTTATTGACCTCTGAGGTGACACCATTATGGCTACTTGATGAGCCTTTTACTGCCCTTGATGTCGATATGGTAGCGCGAATGGAAGACAGATTGCGCGATTTTGCTAATGCTGGCGGCGCTATATTAATGACCAGTCATCAGGCCGTTGGTGTTGCCAATCAAGTGCTCGATTTGTCCGATTATATGGTTTGAATACTAGTTTGCATACTCTCAGTATAAGTGTCACAAGCATCCGTAGAAGAGCAAATAAATGATAGAAATAGACGGTCCAGTACAAACAGTGAATAAAAGCTCAAATACTGACTTAGCTGCGGTGCGCGGTATCAGCTTTATGCAGTTATGGCGGCGCGAGTGGCAAGTCAAACAACAGGGTGCCGTGCAGTGGCTTTATCCGCTAGTGCTATTTTTAGTCATTATCACCCTATTTCCGCTAGCAGTGGGTAGCGAGCCTGCGCTATTGCAACGCCTTGGCGTGTCGGCAGTTTGGATTGCTGCTCTATTATCACTGGTCATGGGTGTCGATGGTTTGTTTAAGCCTGCCCTTGATAATGGCACGCTGGCGCAATTGGTCGTTGCCAAAGCATCATTGCCCTTATGGGTGTTGATTCGTTTGGTTATCCATTGGATTTTTAGTAGTGGTATTGTTGCAGCGCTTAGTTTACTTGCCGTGCCTTTGTTTCAGCTTAGTTGGTTTGAGGCGTGGATATTGATGGCTTCTATTGTGACGGGCAGTCCGATGCTCTTGATGCTGTCAGCGGTCGCGAGTAGTTTGACGCTGTCATTAAAGAATGGTGCGGTGCTGGTGCCTTTGATTGCTTTGCCGATGCAGTTACCAGTGTTGATTTTTGCCACAGGAGCGGTTGATTTATTTGCCACTGGTCTCAATGGTTTACCGATACTGGCTTTATTACTAGCAGGCAGTATTATCTCGGTTTTGGTGATGCCATGGGTGATTGCCATGACGTTAAAAATGGCGTGGCTGAATTAGAAACGACATAAGTTATGTACAACTCTCTGTATTGAGAGTTTGTAATAAAAAACGCTATAAAAAACCTTTGTATTAACAGCATGTTGAAAACTGGCAATTTTGCTATAATAGTCAGTTAACTAAGCAAACAATCACTTGTAGATTTTATCCAGTGTTTAACGCCGGCAGGTTAGCAGGTAGTCGCGCCCATGATGCGCTATATCGGTTACAACCAATACGCTGTGCCAATAGGTTTATTCCCATGCCCAACTTGAATAACGTCTCATCTCCTAGCTTGTGGCAGCGCATCTGGCAAGGCTTTTTGACCACTGTGGGTACCAAGCAGTTTTTTCGCATTTTTTCGCCTTGGGTCAAGTGGTTAGCCATATTAGCCAGTATTTGCCTATTGATCGGTAGTATCTGGGGTCTCGCTTTTGCGCCGCCTGATTATCTGCAGGGCAATAGCTACCGCATTATCTTTATTCACGTACCCGCTGCCAGTATCGCTATTTCCATCTATTTTGCCTTAGCAGTGCTCGGGGTCATTTTTTTAGTTTGGAAAATCAAGACCGCCAGTCTGGTGGCACAGGCGCTTGCTCCGCTAGGATTCTTGCTCTGTGTGATTAGCTTAATCACGGGTTCTATTTGGGCGAAACCCACTTGGGGTACTTACTGGGTTTGGGATGCACGTTTGACCTCTATGCTCATTTTGGCGTTTCTGTATGCGGGCGTGATGGCGTTATTTGCCGCGTTTGAGCATACTGCCAATCGTGGTAAAGCCGCGGCCATTTTGTCTATTGTTGGCGCAGTAAATCTGCCCATTATCAAGTATTCGGTACAGTGGTGGAACACCTTGCATCAAGGCTCGACCTTTACTTTGACCGCCGCCCCCAAGATGTCAGCAGATATGTGGATGCCCTTATTACTGATGATTATTGGTAGTTATTTATTAGTGGCAACATTAGCGATTTATCGTACCAATACCCTTATCTTGTATCGTGATCAAGGCAAAGCGTGGGTCAAAGAATATATTCGCGGGCAAGCTAAATGATGGTCATGACTGTCGCCAAAAAAAATCACGGCTAGGAAAATATTATGCAGCCTTACTTTTATAGCGTATCTGAGTTTCTTGCCATGGGTAAGCATGGCGTGTTCGTTTGGTCATGCTGGGCAATTACCGTTGGCATGATGCTGGCGTTTGTTATTTATAGTCGGAGACAACGACAGGCTTTAATCAAACAGTTGACCATTCAGCAAGCGCGGCAAGCACAGCGTACTGCTAAAACAACCATGCCTGTCACCAAGCAGCCTAATTAGCTAGTAGGTTCGTCTTATCTAGCGTTAGCTGTTAATTTTTAGCCACTCAATCTGCAACTTAGCACCTGATAAAGAGGTGACTGCCACAGAGGTTATAGGGCTTATTGATTTGTCCGAAAAATGCTACCATATAGCCATTAGAAGAGTACGATTAGAAAGACATTTTTAGAACGTTTTTCTAATGGTAGTTTCTTCAAATTTTTCTGTTTTATATATTTGTATGGCATTGACTATAGTTTATAAAACAGTGACTCATTAATGAGGTAGTGGTATGAACGCAGTTCGTCGCAAAAAACTGATGTGGGTTATGTTTACGCTTGCAGGAGCGGCGATAGCCGTGGTATTGGTTCTTTATGCCATTGGGCAACAGACCGATTACTACTTTGATGCTACCGCGATTGCACAAGGTGAAGCACCACAAGATAAGCGTATTCGAGCAGGCGGTATGGTCGTTGCGGGTAGTGTCCAGCGCGCAGAAGACAATCCACTAAACGTTGAGTTTGCCATTACTGACTTTCAATCGACCGTACCTGTGACTTATCAAGGTATTTTGCCAGATTTATTTGCTGAAAACTCAGGTGTCGTCGCGACAGGTAAGATGCAGGGTGATACTTTTGTCGCTGGAGAAGTCTTGGCTAAGCATGATGAAAATTACATGCCGCCAGAAGTGGCCAAATCGATGAAAGAAAACAACCGTAGCGGTGTAGTGCCTCCTTCTGAGCAATATAATCCTGCTGAAAAGGTACATGAGACGGATACTCTACAGCAGTAATTATATAGTCCATACCATAGTAAAAGAGCCGCTAATATATTATTAGCGGCTCTTTTTTACATGAATTTTAGTACTAGGACGTGCTCTCAGTTCAACCAATTAACGTCTAAATGGGCTAAAAACGGCTAAATTTTGCCAAACATCGTCAAATAGCTTCTTAATATCTCGATATTATTTGCGCTACTTTCCTTGTTTGACGGCAATTTATCTCATTTTTATCACCATTTTAATGAAAAACGGAAATTTTGCGTCAAATAGCTTCTTAATATCTCGATATTATTTGCGCTACTTTCCTTGTTTGACGGCAATTTATCTCATTTTTATCACCATTTTTAAAATGAGGACACGACCTAATAAGTTTTGGTGGTTTTTTACAAGAACTTAGTCGTCCCATTCAGGTGAGTAATCTGGATGCTTAATTTTGCGCCCATCAGCACGTGCTAAGCTGCTGATTTTCTCAATATCATCCGCACTTAATTGTACTTTTATAGCGTCTAAGTTGCCTTGCAAATGATCAGGGTTAGACGTTTTCGGAATAGCGATACGATGCTTGTCTGCCAGAATCCAAGCCAATGATATCTGTGCTGGCGTGACATTATGTTTGTCAGCGATTTCTTTAATAATCTCATTATCGAATACATCCCCGCGTGCAAGTGGTGAATAAGCTTCGAGTAGAATGTGGTGATTGTTCAAAAAAGTCTGCAAGGTTTTTTGCTTGATGAAAGGATGAAACTCAACCTGATTGACCACAATCGGTACATCAGCATATTTCTCAGCTTCAATGATATTAGCAATATTAAAGTTAGAAACCCCGATATGGCGTGTCAAACCTTGTTTCTGTAGCTCGCACAAGGCAGGAATAGTTTCGGATAAAGGAACGCGGTCATCCGGCCAGTGCAATAGTAGCAAATCAACATAATCAGTATCTAAGTCTGCTAAAGAGCGTTTAGCGGCGGCAATCAATTTCTCAGGCTCAAACTTCATATCATCAGGAAAAATCTTTGTGGTCAAAAAGAACTTATCCCGAGATACCCCTGATTGTTTGATACCTTGACCCACTTCTTTTTCATTACCATAAGCTTGAGCGGTATCGATGTGCTCGTAACCCATTTTCAACGCTTGACTGACGACATCAACACAATCTTGACCGGTCGATTGCCATGTACCAAGCCCTAGTACAGGGATATTTGCTTGTCCAGCGGTACGAATATTATAAGTTTTAGCACGCATCTTATTATCCTTGTTATTTATGTATTTATTGATAGAGCATCGAATCATCAATATTCTGATCACCCTCTCTATCTGACCTACCCACTATAGAAAAAATTGGCAGCAAGTAAAAGGTCAAGTGACGCTTTCCTACAAAGGACAAACAGGCTGTAACGTCATTTTTAGTAACTGATAGGCAGCAGCGCGCGGTTAAAAAATAAAAATCGTAAAATCGAGTCCATAAAAAATGCCCATCACTATCTAGCAATGGGCGTTTACAATCGGGACGAAGACTATATTTAAGTGCTTTTGGCTTAAGAGCTTATTGAGCAGCAGCTTCTACAGGTGCAGGTTTTGTTGCGGTATCCGTGTGCGCACTGTGATCAGAGCCCCAGATTTTTGGGTACTTATAACCAGGGAAAGTTTCATGAGCATACTTTTTAAAGGCTTCTGAGTTATATGCATTGGTCACATCTTCGACCCATTTTTTGCCAGCATCTGCTGATTTAATGGCTGACCAGTTGACGTAAGCAAAGCTAGGCTCTTGGAATAGTGCTTCAGTCAGCTTGATACCAGCATCCGTGGCATAGTTGCCATTGATGACGGCAAAGTCGACTTCATCACGAGCACGTGGCAATTGAGCGGCTTCTAACTCAATGATTTCAATGTCGTATTTGCTGTTATCAGCGATGTCAGTTTTTGATGCCGTTAGTGGGTCAATATTGTCTTTTAGCGTGATCCAGCCAAGATCATCCATCATTACCAGCGCACGAGCAAAGTTACTTGGATCATTTGGTGCAGAGACTCTCATGCCTTTATAGACATCATCAAGCGTGGTCTTTTTACCTGAGTAAATGCCAAGTGGGGCAGTAGGTACTTGGAAAACTTCTACTAGATCAAGATTGTTTTCTTTTTTGAAGGTATCAAGATAAGGCTTATGTTGGAAGATGTTGATGTCCAAATCACCTTCAGCCAAGGCAAGGTTTGGGCGTACATAGTCAGTAAAAGCAATCAGCTCAACTTCGTAACCTTGCGCTTCCAGTGAGCTTTTCACTTGGTTACGCACCATATCGGCGAAGTCACCTTCAGTGGTACCGATGACGATTTTGGTATGCTCAGGATCGATATCGCTAGCGGCAGTTTCTGCTGTTGAGCCTTCAGTAACAGGCTCTTTAGTCGCTTCCGGTGCTGATGAGTTGTTGCAACCAACTAAGACTAGGCTTGATACGCCAACGGCAGCAAATGCAGTCGCTAACTGACGGCTGATATCTGTTAATTTCATGGAGCTTCCTTAATAAGAGGGATGGGATGGAGGGCAAACGCTGGCCATTAAAAAAGCAACATTAGGGATAGTAATGCTGCTAAGTTAACGACTGTGTTAAGTTAGTATCAAAATTAAAGGGTCTCAGTAACAAAGTCAAGCATTTTGCTTAGGATGAATCGGCATTAAACCCTGAGTATTATTCATATTAGCGTTAACTGACTTTGTCTCAGTCTTTTTTCTATCGTTTATCCAAACGGTTAGCCAACCAATTACCCGATGCTTGAATGGAGACGACCATGACTGATAGGACAATAACGATAAAAATCATCACCTCCGTTTGATAGCGATAGTAGCCATAACGAATGGCCAAATCACCCAGACCACCGCCGCCAATCATACCTGCCGCTGCTGAATAAGAGAGCAGGCTGATACAGAGAATCGTCACGGACAATACCAGTCCTGAGCGTGCTTCATTGAGTAGGACTTTAATAATAGTCAAGGGACGTGCGCCCATAGACTCGGTCGCCTCAATGATACCGCGTGGCACTTCACGTAAGTTTTGCTCGACCAAACGGGCAAAATAAAACGAACCTGCAATGGCGAGTACCAATGAGGCCGCAATCGGTCCAATACCCGTGCCAACGATAGCCTTTGTAAATGGGCTCATGGCAATCATCAAAATGACAAATGGAAAAGCGCGCATGAAGTTGGTGATACCACCAAGCAGACCATACAATGTTTTGTTTTGCAAAAACTGTCGATCACTGGATAAAAACAAAAATACGCCAAACAACCCACCGATGACAATGGCCACCGTCGTTGAGATGCCAAGCATAATAAATGTATCAATAAACGCGTTCACAATCTCTTTGCGCAGGGCAAACAGCTTGTCTATCGAGGCGGACAATTCACTACCAGTTAACATATTTATTTCTCCTGCCTCATTAGTCTTCGTGCACTAAGCCTTTGCCAATCGGGGTGGTCGCTTGAATCAGACCGTCTCTCACATCCGCAACTTCCAAGAGTTGACCTTGATGCAGTAATGCTGCGCGATCACACAGCCTACGGATGACACTCATCTCATGAGTCACAATCACAATGGTGACGCCAAGTTGTTCGTTGATATCACGTAGACAAGTCAACAAGCTGCGGGTCGTCGCAGGATCAAGCGCACTGGTTGGCTCATCAGCCAATAATACTTTAGGACTGGGGGCAATCGCTCGGGCAATACCGACACGCTGTTTTTGTCCGCCTGACAGCTGCGCAGGGTAGTGACCAGCGCGGTCTGTTAGATCAACAATCTCTAGGCAATCCATGACTCTTTTATGAATGTCGCGGCTCGGATATCCTGAAACGGTTAAATTAAAGGCCACGTTGTCAAAAACAGTACGATTGGACATCAGATTAAATTGCTGAAAAATCATACCAATATTATGCCGAGCGATACGCAATTCACTGGCAGACAAAGTGGTCAAGTCAGTGCCATCGACGATGACTTGACCAGCATCTGGACGCTCAAGCATATTGATTAGGCGTAGCAAAGTAGACTTACCGGCACCCGAGTATCCCATTAGGCCGAAGATTTCGCCTTGCTGGACAGATAACGAGGTCGGTTCAACGGCAGTAAACCAATGTGGTTTGCCATCTTTGTCTTTGATTGATCGGTCGCTTAAAAAACTCTTGGTCACATTGTTTAAGACAATCATGTCATTCATGGAGGGCTCAAAATTCAATAATTTTTTTAATAGTCACAAACGCGCTGTCGGGCCTCTTTAACAATGTAAGAAGCCAATTAAGAAACAACCGTTAATAACCCTATAATAAGGGGCGCTAATATAGCATATTATCGAGCACTTTGGATATGAACATCCGTGATAGGCTTATGATTAATAGCTATTATTAAGAGGGGTTTTGTAGAATATGAGTCACGATGATCGAGTAGAATGAAGTGTCTGTTCATAGCACCTTATATAGTCGTTCCACTATAAAAGTATTACTGCGTTAACTTCGCTTGAAGTATTAAATATACATCTACACTCGGTTGCCTTGTACTACTTTTAAATTGAATCGACTATAGCCTCGCTGACTAGGTCGTGTCCTCATTTTAAAAATAGTGATAAAAATCAGATAAATTGCCATCAAACAAGGAAAGTAGCGCAAATAATATCTAGATATTGATACGCTATTTGACGATGTTTGGCAAAATTTAGCCATTTTTACCCATTCTATTCATGCTGGTGATAATGTGGGTCGTGCTTGACTGGTATGACAACTAAAAACCTGGTATGTCCATTCAACGTATCAGTAATGATGCGCCCTTGATGGGCGGTAACGATTTGTGATACTAGCGATAAGCCTAGTCCAGAACCTTTATTTTTTTGTTGCAACCGCACAAATGGACTAAATACTTCTTCACGTTTGTCTTCTGGAATACCCGTGCCTTCATCAATCACTGCTAATACTGCATATTTCGGTAATGGGCGTACAGGATCGGTCTTGGCTTTTTTTAGATGCTTGGCAAACAAGCCTTCTTTGCGCGGTGTACTGAGTACTTCTGTAGGATTTTGAGTGTTATTTTGAGCATCACCCTTGTCGCGTGTATTGCCCCCTTTATTTGTTATGGCGCCTTTGGATTTGGCAGCTGTATCATTCAAGGCAGTACTCTTAGCGTCATTGATAACTGCAGACGGCTCTTCAGTGTCAGGAACTGCTTTCCAAACCACCTTTTTAATTTTGTCAGTCAAATCATTGGTAAAGTTATGATAATTAGCAATCAATGAGGATGCGCTGGTGCTTCCAACGGTATCGTTACTGTTGACTGAGTTTGCCGAAGTACTTGCGTCAGTTTGAACACTATTCGCATCAGTAGATTCTGTTGTCGCACAGGTCTCAATAGAGTCAATGTCTCCGTTGATATTATTAATATCAGCCTTATCTATTTTAGTCTCTATATTTACATTGGTATCGGTATCAATATCGGAATTGAGATCATGCTCAACCGCAATATTTTCTCCGTTTCTATATATCGGTGGTGCTGGCAACACGATAATAGCATCCGTTGCTTCAGATTTAACTTTACCAGTACTATGAGAAGAATCGTTTGAGTGTGTATGACTATGCGTAATATTACTATGCGCAATATGATTATGCGTATTGTCTTCATTAACCTCGATTGGTTCGTGATAGGAGTCAAAATCAGAGCTATTATAATCAGCAAAGCTACTGCAGAGTATCGTTTGTAGCAGGTAATCAGGTATGGTATCTGCTTCATCAATAGTTTGCACACCATACAATAGTACCGTCACGGGTGGCTTGCCGTGTAGCATGGCATTGGTTAACAAGTTACGAATCAAATGAGTCAACATCGATGATTGGCCATCGATCACAATATGTTCACCAATGAGCGTCGCTTCAGGATAATGTTGCCGCTCTTGATTCACCAGATCGTATAAATCTAAACTTTCAACTTGCTGCAAGGCATGACCGGCGTCTAAACGACTCACCAGTAAGATACTCTCTACCAAATCATTGAGCCCTGACAAATCGCGGTTAATCGCTTGCGCACGTTTATCAAACTTTGCTTTGGTATCAGATGGTAGCGCCCCTGCGAGCATATCCATCATCTCAATCTGTAAGCGAATACGAGTAATGGGGGTACGTAGTTCATGAGAAGCATGTGCTAAGAGCAGGTTATTGGCATCGATAAGGTGTTCGATTTTTTGTGCTGCTTGGTTAAATCCACGCGCTAGTGAGGCGATCTCATCGTTACCACGAGCATTCACCCGTACGGTAAAATCACCATCACCCAGTTGCGCCATCTGCTGGCTCATCTGATTGATGCGCCAAGTGATGGTACGAGCAATCCACCATAGGACACCTGCCATAATAAGTAACAGTAGTAGTGTGCCAGTAAATAAATTCAGCGCAGAAGAGAGTACTGGTTTTTTAGGCGGTAAGCGTGATTCATACAAAAGTGTATAGCCGGTGCTGCTATAAACCTGAGCTTGCTTGGTAGGGGAGGTATCTGCGAGAGAGGGAAAAACGCGTGAAAATAAAGAGGGCGGTGCGGGCAACTCCAACGGCAAATCGCTGTTATCCGTTTGCATTAGCAATCGACCTTCGCTGTCATATAAGCCCATCTTTGCCTGTAATGACTCATCAAAGATATCAAAGCTCTTTTTGACCACTGCTAGCATAAAGCGCGCTTGCAAGCGATTGTCCTCGCTAACAGAGATATTCAGCTCATGCAAGAAGGGGTCTATTTGTCCTAAAATCTGAGTGGCCAATACTTCTGATCGAATACTTGCATCTTTATCGTGCACAAGTTGCGTCAACAGCACCATCGCCACTGCAAATAAAATAAGTGCCAGCATGACACTGGCAAATAATTTGGCAAATACCGAACGAAATCCCAACTGCTGCATTAAACCGTCTCTACTATCAGCTGTTTATATCGACTCATACTTCTAATTTGCATAAACAAATCAAAAGTATGGTTTTTATCGATTAATTTGCCACTTTTGTGATCAAACCTGATCAGTGGCAAATTGATAACCCACACCGCGTACGGTAATAATACGTTTTGGCTGGCGTGGGTTGTCTTCAATTAAAGCACGCAGACGCGAGATATGAACATCAATGGCGCGATCGATATTATCTGAGCTGTCATCATTGGGCATGGCTTGCCACAGTTGCTCGCGATTCAATACTTTACCAGAATGGGTGGCAAAGTAATGCAATAATTGAAACTGATGCGTCGTTAAACGAACAGGCTCATCGTCGATGGTCACTTCATGGCTGTCAGGGAACACGCTCAAACGACCAAAGGTCAAGCTGTCAGACTGGCTATCTGCTTGATTGGGCTGCTCATGACGGCGAATAACAGCACGGATTCGAGCGAGAAGCTCACGTGGCTCAAAAGGCTTAGATATATAATCGTCAGCACCCATCTCAAGACCTAGCACGCGATCGGTGGTATCACCTTTCGCGGTCAACATGATAATTGGCACTTTATTGGTCATGTTGTTTTTATTGCCGCGAATTTTTTGACAAACTTGCATACCATCCATGTCAGGCAGCATTAAGTCAAGTACGACCAAATCAATGTCACGCTCTTTGGCATCCAATAAATCAAGCCCTTCTTGACCAAGCCCTGCATGATGGACGTCATAATAATTCATGGTCAGGTAATCGCTGATTAACTCAGCTAGATCAGGATCATCTTCGATTAATAAAATCTGCTTGCTCATGGGTTATCCTCTAGTTGTTGTTATGGTTGGCCAAACGTTTCATCTGTTTTGATATTTTGTATCACGATAAATACATCGCTGATTTTAGGATCTTAAACAGTTAAACGATTAAGCCTCTAGGTTCTCAAACTTTCTAAGATTTCTCAAACTTTCAAGATATTGAATCATTTAATACCAATGATTCAGAATACTCGGTTAATGCTATATATTGTACGGTCATATTGCCTAATTACGCAGTTACAAAACAAGAGAGGCTTTGTTAATGTTTCTACACAATGTAACTGTCGGTATGCATAGCTATGAGACATTGACTTTTTTACCTTTAGCATCAGCCGGTAAATCAGCCAAACAAATCAAACTGTCGTTGCTAATACCCGCAATTAAATACTGCTTTGTGATAGGGTCATATTCGACTACTTCAATAGGCTGGCGTGTCAGGCGCTGATCCTGTCCAATAATCCACACGTTAGCAGTCAACGGTGACAGAGGCTTATATGGTGACGTTTGTAATTCTGTCAAGTCAACATCGTGCAACGCCCGCTTAGGTACGATAGTGCCCACATCTATTTGACCATAATTAACCCGCCCCGTGACTTTCATATCTGGCAATAACTTGTCTCGACTTGCTTCATTGTCAATGACGTTAACATAGACCAACAGCTTTTTCGGCTGGCTGGTCGCGGTCAGTTTACTGACTTGTCCTGTGAACTGTTCCGACATACCTTCAGCTGTAAAATTGACAGTCTGACCAACCGAAAGTTGCGGTTCTGCTTGGATAGGTAGGATCGCGATAAAGTGTAATTTAGTTTCATCGCTAAGCTGTAATAAAGGCGTGCGCGCCTCTAGTCTTTGACCTGCTTTGGCATATAAGTTTTTTACACGGCCAGAAAAGCTGGCACGCACAGTGACCAAATTATACTGATTCTGCTGCGGTTTTAAGCTCGCCGTGCTATTAGCGCTGGTTTGGTCATTGTTTTTAAGGTTGCCGACTGCGTTTTTAGGAGTGCCCACTGTGGCGTTTGCTGCTGCCTCTTCTTTGTTAGCAATTGGGTCGTTTTTAGTGGTTGTTGCGCTATTTTCTGCTGTAGGCTGATTGGGTTTTGAGCTAGCGTCTGTTTTTTGTGAGTGTGTTTGCTTTACATCAACCGCATCGTTCGTCATCTCAGAATCTGGGGCAACGCTGTTCGATTTTGAAGATTGTTCCTTAGCTGGGTTGGATGCATCTGCTGTTTTGCTTTCTGATTGCACGCGTCGAGCAATAAGCAGCGGCATATCTTTTTCTACCCATTGACCCTCAGTAACCAGTATTTCTTCGACGTTAATGGGGTATGCAGCGATAAGCTTAGTCTGTTTGATAGGTTCGATCTTACCTTGTAAACCAAGACTGGGCTGATAACGTGAAGGTTTTATGCTCAATATATGATCTGGCGTCATGGTCACACTATCGTCGGTAATGACAATAGGGGTATCTACAGTCTCACTGTTTTCTGCAGTCATAGGCTCATTGGTAGGCGGTGATGGCTGACAGGCAGCAAGAAGAAAAGCACTCAGTAGATAGGTGCTATTTTTTAAAAAATTACAAGCCGTCATAGCAGTCACCATAGTAGTCATCGTTTTATTATATAGTGAATTGCCACTGGGTGAAATAAGCGCAAAAAACTTAATAAACCGCTGACGTTAAGGCTACTAAATCCAGTCATTAGCTAAGCTAGGAGTGACAGCAAGTCTGAACAAATTTTTATATTACTGACCAGTTCGAATATTGGCTCACTCATAACTGGAAATTAGTCGATAACTGTGCTAAAACAAACATAACAAAATACAATGATACATTTTTATCACAAAAGAAAATTATTCAGCAATGTGCCAAGCGTTTCTATATAATGCAGAAATATCATAAGGTTGATGGTTCTTCTGCTTCGGGCTTACCTCTTTTATCGTCATGGTCATCAGTAATAAAAGGTACTCTACCTTGTTTGAAGCCAAATACGGTTGCAGTGGACGATAATAAAAGCAAAATAAGTCGTCTAAAAAGCCATAGGTTTGGCGCAATTTAGTAAGCTTATTAATTAGAAAGTGCGTATAGTAGCCCATGTTGACGCTCTGTTTGACAGGCGGATACTGGCAGCTGATATGTTGACTGTCATAACATATGGTAATGCAAATTTAGCGTCTCATATCAGTCCAATAATGAATGATATGACAGGTTGAAATAACCGTTAAGTTTTTGCATTGATGGATGGTATTAAGAATAAATAGTCGTTTATAGGACACTGATAATGGAAAATAATTTTGATGGTTTAAAAGTAATGGTGATTGATGATTCAAAAACCATTCGCCGTACCGCAGAGACTTTATTACAAAAAGCGGGTTGCGAAGTTGTGACCGCCATTGATGGTTTTGATGCTTTAGCAAAAATTGTCGATAACAATCCAGATATTATTTTTGTCGACATCATGATGCCGCGTTTGGATGGCTATCAGACTTGTGCGCTAATAAAAAACAACCCTGATTATGCCAGCAAACCTGTGATTATGTTGTCGTCTAAAGATGGCTTATTTGACAAAGCGCGTGGTCGTATTGTGGGTTCAGATGAGTATCTGACCAAGCCATTTAGTAAAGATGAGCTGTTCGAGGCAATTAATCAGTACCGCTAATATAAATAAGTCCACTTGTAGACATATCATTAAATATTGTCTTACAAGTTGGTATGATTTATGCATTGCTATGCTTTATATAGAATCAGATAAATTAGGCTAGGCATTACGGTTAAGAGATTTAGTATTGATAAAATATTACTAATAATTGCTCAATATTTAATCGAAACTGTTAAGAGAGTTGCCCTGCCATTCATGGTTGGCGTGCTACTTTCAGTCGGATTGTCTCAATAATATAACAACATATCCTTATGGATACTTTCGAAAATAAAGGAAATTCCTATGACTACAGTTTTAGTCATTGACGACTCACCATCTGAGATGGCGAAATTTCGCGACATGCTTGCCAGACATAATTTTAAAGTATTAGAGGCCATAAATGGTGAGCAAGGTTGCCAGATGGCCATTGATCACTTACCAGATGTCATTTTAATGGACGTGGTTATGCCTGAGATGAACGGTTTTCAGGCCACTCGCAAAATTACTCGAGGTAAGACCACCGCGCATATTCCAGTGATTATGATCAGTACCAAAAATCAGGAAACCGATCGAGTTTGGGGAAAACGCCAAGGCGCTAAAGAGTATATGGCAAAGCCTGTTGACGAAAATGGATTGGTTAATATCATTCGTAAAGTAATGGAGTAGATTGTGGCTTCCAGAGGGTTTATTGAGCTTCTGCGTTTAGCAGACTTGGCACGCGCGCGCAAAAGTGGTCGCCGCGGTGGACAAGAGTATGACTGGCAAGGTGTGGTATTCGAGATTGGCGGACAGCGGTTAGTTGCACCGATGGGTCAAGTATCAGAAGTATTGGCCATGCCAGAGTATACCAGCTTGCCTCTAGTGAAGCCTTGGATGCTAGGCATCGCCAATATCCGCGGACGCCTATTGCCAATCACTGATTTGTCTCAGTTTTTACAGGTTCCTAGTCGTTTAACGCAAATGAGCCAACGCAAAGTCATTGTCATTGAACATGACAATCTCTTTTCAGGACTGTTAGTGGATCAAGTTATTGGGATTGAACAATTTACGCATGATCAATACCGTGCAGAAGCTATAGAGCCTAATTCGCCTTTTGCTCCTTATAATCACGGTAAGTTCTTTAAAAATGAGCAAGATTGGTATGTTTTTATGCCAAGCCTGCTCGCACAAGACCTGCAGTATACCGATGCTGCAATATAGCAGTCGATAACAGCTATCTGGCTGCTATAACGATGACGAAATAATAGCGAATGACATGATACGGTTGGGTGTCAGTATTCATACAGGCTTTGCTAATCACTGTTGTTTTTATAACAATAAGATTGTCAAAGTCAGTCACGATGAGACTTTGATGATTGTTTGAAAGGAATACGTACGATGAGTGATGTTATAAAGAAACCTGTAGCTGGTACGACCAATACAACAGATGGCAAGGACGCTAATAGCAAGTGGAAGTTATTGTTAGGGTTTTTTGTGCTAATAAGTGTGGCCTGCCTGATTTGGCTGGTCAATTCGTTATCGTCAGTAAGTCAGTACTTGGCTGATTTTAACCAATCCGTTACCTTACCAGCGATTATATTTGTCGTAGGAGTATTAGGTATCCTCTTTGCTCTGTATCAGTTACTGAAGCAGCGTGGGGGATCAGAGCGTCTACTCATTGAAAAAGAAACCTTGCGTCGTCGTCAGGAAGCAGAAGCGGAATCTGAGCGAGCGCGTCAAATTCAAGAAGAAAATGAACGTAACCAGATTGCTATTCTACGTCTACTTGATGAATTGGGTGATTTAGCAGAAGGCGATTTGACGGTTAATGCCACCGTATCAGAAGATTTTACTGGGGCAATTGCTGACTCAGTGAACTTTGCGATTGACCAATTACGTCAATTGGTTTTGGTTATTAACAACACGGCTGACCGCGTTTCGCAGTCTTCAGACCAAACACAGATGAATGCAGTCGAACTTGCTGAAGCATCTGAGCACCAAGCACAAGAAATTGCTGGTGTATCAGCGGCTATTAATGAGATGACAGTATCGATTGACCAAGTTTCGAACAACGCTTCAGAATCGGCGACTGTTGCTCAGCGCTCAGTAGCCATCTCTCATAATGGAGCGGAAGTTGTACAGCGCTCTATTGAAGGTATGAACGTGATTCGTGATCAGATTCAAGAGACCTCAAAACGTATTAAGCGTCTTGGTGAGTCTTCGCAAGAAATTGGGGATATCGTTGGTTTGATTAATGATATTGCTGACCAGACCAACGTTTTGGCATTGAATGGTGCTATTCAGGCATCGATGGCAGGTGAGGCTGGTCGAGGCTTTGCGGTCGTTGCCGATGAAGTCCAACGTCTTGCTGAGCGTTCAGCTAACGCTACCAAACAGATTGAAACCTTGGTAAAAACCATTCAGGCAGATACCAACGAAGCGGTTATGTCAATGGAATCGACGACCTCTGAAGTTGTGCGCGGTGCACGTTTGGCAAAAGATGCTGGTGAAGCCCTAGAAGAAGTGCAGAGCGTTTCTAATACCTTGGCTGACTTGATTCAAAACATCTCAAACGCCGCTTTGCAGCAGGCCGAATCTGCTGGTCACATCTCCCATACGATGAATATTATTCAAGATATTACCTCACAGACCTCTTCTGGCACAATGGCAACCGCACGCTCTATTGGTGAGCTGAGTGAAATGGCTGCAGCATTGCAAGAGTCAGTCACTGGTTTTAAAGTATCGAACGATGATGAGCTACTAGAAAACGAGATGTTGGACACCGAAGAAGCGTTATCAGCAAGTGTGTAATGACAAGTGTTAACGTCAAGTAGGTGTTAGACCACTGACCGTTTTTAAATTAATGTGTTAATAATATACTGTGCAGATACGATGATTTGCAGCAGTGACTATAGCAGGTGACGTGAATAATTTTACTCAACCAGACAGCAATCTAATTAAAGCAGTCAAGCCCTCGTTGATTAAGGGTTTGCTGCAGGCAGACAGTTTTGATGTGCAGCAGTGGCAGCGATATATAGAACAAGAGATTGGTTTCGTTCTACCCAATGTCCAGCTGCAATGGTTGATAAATGCGATTGAACACACGGCATTATCACATGGATTGACAGTTGAAAAGCTGTGGTGTCAACTACCAAAAAACGATGAAGTACGCCAGCAGTTATTGGATAAAGTACTGATTCACGAAAGTCGTTTTTTTCGTCATATGCCTTCTATCGATTTTGTCACAAAGTGTGCATTACAGCATCAGCGCCAGCAGCTTACTGCCACTAGTACTGATCGTGGTCACAACAATGATGCTAATGATTTATTTCGCATTTGGAGTGTTGGTTGTGCCAGTGGGCAAGAAACATGGTCATTGGCGATGAGCTTGGCTTCTGAACAATTGATTAATTATACGATATTGGGTACAGATGTTAGCCAACAAGCCATTACAAAAGCACGACTAGGGCAGTATGATAAGCGGCAGCAGTCGTTAATTCCAGACCTGTGCCAGCAGTTCGTTCAGCCATTGCGAGCTAAGTGTGATATCAGTCAATCGCATTTTTATAAGGTGTCTACCGCAAAAAAGGCGATGACTGGCACTCAGGCAGACTGGCAGATTGCGTCAACGTTACGACGCTATGTTAGCTTCGCTTTACACAATATTATTGAGCAAAAACCACCCACTTCGCACCTTCAGCATGTCATTATCTGTCAAAATATGCTGCTATATTTTCGCAAGTTTGATCAGCGTGATATTTTGGCAAGGCTATCAGAGCAGTGTGCGTTAGGTGGATATATTATATTGGCTCCAGGTGAGGCGTTGTTTTGGCGTCCTTCAAATATGCGCCGTATTGCGCACCCACAGGTTAATGTGTGGCAAAAAATTAATGTCTAAATTAGTGCCTAGACAAGTTAGGATAACCCTATGAAAAACCAGCCCAATGACATAGTGACGCTTGAGTGGTTATTACCACTGTTTAATCAGCAATTATCACAGATATCTGATGGCTGGCAGTTAGACGCTGATAGCACTGATTACGAGCAGATGGTGCAACATTATCATCAGGTTGGCGGCGCGCTAACGATGATTCGCCTTAATTTATTAGCAGATCTTGCCAATAAACTGAGCTTGCTGGCAGACGTTAGCAGTCGCGATAGTATTTCTGCTAACGACCGCCGCATTGGTCAGTTTTCTCATCGCTTACTACAGCGTGAGTTGAATCAATACGCAGGTATGGGTAATCACAACACCATTTTAATTGATAATGCTGCTGACGAGCTTACTCAAGCACTATCGAAACTGGGGGTAGCGCTAGATATCTCGGTCAGCTTGGCGAATACTCAGCATAATAATCTAAATAATCATGCTATCGATGATCATATTATCGATGCTATCAATAGCATCGAAGTGATGATGCCGGCGAATAGAACGGCGACGCATTTAGCTGATTATCACTATCAACAATTATTACTGGTTTGGCGACAGCAAGTACAAGCGTTATTGAGTGCCAATACCAATCAACCGTCCTTATTGACTACACTAGAAAGAGTCAGCCAATACTTATGGCAGACCACTCAACATGATGACTTACAACGCCTTTGGTACTTAACGGAACTGTGGCTAAATGACCTTGCTCATAATGATACCCCATTACCTGAGCATTATGCGTCATTGCTAAGTCAGCTGGATCAAGTAATAGAGTCTCGCACTCAGCAAGCTGAGTTGTCGTCAAGCGTTATTCGAAGCTTAATCATAAGGGTGTATATTGAACTAAATAGCCTTGCTCAAAGTAGCAAGCGCACTCAGTCACTTCTAAATGATTTGTCGCAAACGTCGTCAACGGGATCACGTTTTTTACCACGTATACTCAGTGAGCTTGAGACACTTATCTTTACTTTGGATAAGCCAGACACGCTTCTCATTCCTTTACAGAAAATACAAAGTCAACTCGAAGGTCGAGGTTGGACTTATTACGTGTCGCAAATACATGAAATTGTTACAGACATAGAGCAGGCTCTATCATCAGAAACAGGATTTGCGCAAGAACAATGGCAGATTGAGCGTCAGCTTCAAGAGCTATATAACGCTATCTATCATACCGAACAGACGATATCTCTCAAGATAGGGGATGCCGCTTCTTTTACGACATTGTCTGCAACGTTTGAAGCTATTGAAACGCAGTCGGAAGCAAGTCCTGTGACGGCTTCTGTTGGTGGAAGTTTACGTGAGCTGCGCATCGCGGTAGAAGATGTCAAACAAAGCTTTCATGAATATGTACAGCGTCAAGACACTGACTTACTGCCCATTGCTGCTGATTTTACCGATATTGGCGATGCTTTTGCCGACATGGGATTGCCATCAATTCGTCAAACCATGAATGATATGGCAAGTATATTTACACAATTGACCATTCATGAGATTGACGTACTCAGTTGGGATGTGACTCAGGCATTGGCTGAAGGACTAACGTCTATTGAATTGTTGCTTGACTACCTTGCGCAGCAGGTTTTTGACCCGCAGCTATTAATGCGGGCAAATGAGTATACTGCGACTGCCGCCCAACTTCTTACTCATTATATTGCATCGCCAGAGACCATTAAAGACACTTTCCTTACCCAAAAATCCGTAGCGACCAACGTATTGCGTTACGATGATAGTGGCGAGATTACTCCTGCTAATAGTCAAAATGATGTTGCTAACCAAGCTTTGACTGATGTAGATAATGAGCGTGTGGTAGGGCAAGATACGGCTGATGATGATAGTACCGAGAGTGAACCATTAACGCTTGCTCGTGAGCAAGTTAAGCCTGATAATTTTGAGATGGACGCAGAGATTCGTGACATCTTTATCGAAGAGGTGACGGAAGTCATTGCTGATTTAGAAGACTTTCTACCTATCTGGCAGCAAGATTCAAAGGATTTAACCCCACTCACTGAGGTGCGTAGAGGGTTCCATACCTTAAAAGGCTCAGGACGTATGGTTGGGGCTTTTAGCATCAGCGAGATGGCATGGTCAATCGAAAATCTGCTCAATCGTCTGTTAGATAAAACGCTGCCTGTCACGGATGAAGTCGTAAATCTGGTAATGGATACGGCAAAACGGCTACCAGCATTAGTGATGGATTTTGAAGCGCAACAACCTCCAAGCTTTGATCCTGCTATTACTATTCTACAAAGCCATAATCTCATGACACAGCAACCTATCAATGCTGGGCTGACTACATTAGATGCTGTCACTGCTGATTCAGACTCAGCATTAGAACTATCGTCTCCATTCGATGATGATGCTGAATTGCTAACTGCTCTCGACATGAGCAATGAGTCAAACGAGACAACTGCTGATAGTACAAAGAGCACTGCTGTTGCTTCCTTATCTGCTATTGATATTCCAGCGATACTCAAACCCTTTATGCAAGAAACTGAGCAGCTAGCGGCAGATGCTCATGATGCCGATCCTGATATTAAAGAGATATTTTTAGAAGAAGCTGATGAAGTATTGGCTGAGATTGTACCTTTATATGAAGATTGGCGGTTATTGCCAGCTGACTTAAGCGGATTGGTGGATATTCGTCGAGGGTTCCATACCTTAAAAGGTTCCGGTCGTATGGTCGGTGCAAATTATACGGCTGAGCTGGCTTGGGCTATAGAAAATATGCTTAATCGCATTTTGGATCATAGTGTGACTGTCTCAGCAGATATGCGTCAGCTTATTGCCGATGTGCTAGCTGCCTATCCTGCGATGCTAACAGTATTTGAAAATGACAGCCAAAATTATCCGGTGATGGTGCCTTTATGGATCGCATGCGCCAATGCTTATAGCAAACAGCAAGGGGACGAATTTAGCTATTCTACCTTGTATGAGCAAGCATCAAATAGTTCTGAGGATGAGACCATACAAGCGTCAGTACTACCGCCTGCTATTGATGAACATAGCCCTACCCAAGATAATCTTAATACAGCGATAGATACCACGCTGCAGACGATTAATTCTGTCAATGAAATGATAGCAGAAGCGCCTATTTATTTAGCACCGCAAAGCGAAGAAGAAAAAATGTTTTGTGAGATTTTTATCGATGAAGCAGAAGGACTGTTGCAAGATATTGACCAATTCGTTGATGAGCATCAAGATCAGTCTTATATTGAAGTGACGGATGAGATTGTCCGCGCATTCCATACCTTGCGAGGGGCTTCAGGTTCTAGTGCTTTAGCAGCGATCAGCGAGGTTAGCGCAACGATAGAGCATAGCTTAGAGCTACTACAGCAGCAAGATACTGCGATGAATGCTCAACATCTAGAAGCATTGGCGAAGTCTGCTACGCTAATGGACGGTTATTTAAACAACTACAAGCAAAACGTTCAGCCGCAAAATATATCGATCGAAGATGCACAAAGTCAGCAAGATATAGCCTCATTGCAAGCCATGCTTGGTGAGCAATACGTCATTAGCGATGATAAGGTCACGGCTGATAACAAACCAACGATAGAGCAGTTGTTAGACAATAATATTGATGAACTATTGGATGCTGAGTGGGAGTTAGATGACGCACTTAATCATTCTGAGACAGCACATGTTCAGGGCTATATATCGCAGCAAATATCGCAAATAGCTTACTTAGCCAATAAAGCAGAAGCGTTTCCAAAATTCACTTTTATTCTCAATGAGTTGGGTCACGCTTATGCCTATTTGAAAAATAATATTGATACAGCAAGAAATATCGATACCCAAGCGGTTTTACACGCTGGTCATGCTCAACTGGTTGGTTTGTTCGACGCATTGGCTGGTAGCACGTCATTGAAGATTGACCAACAAGTTATTGCAGATCTACAACGTATTTACCAAGACGATGATAGCAATGGTGATGAGGGTATCTTTGTCGTGAGAGCCGTTGCAGCACCTGAGCTACAGCTTGAATCTATTGATACTGATGCTGAGCTATTAGAGATATTTTTAGAAGAAGCTCAAGAGCTCGATGCCGCGCTGGATGAGAGTTTTAATAAGTGGCGTGCTGATATCAGCAATATAAATGCACTAAAAGTTTTACAGCGCCATCTGCACACTATCAAAGGTGGTGCGCGAATGGCAGGTATTCGTAGTATTGGTGATCTGACCCATGAAGCTGAAAGTGTCTATGAAGCATTTGTAGAGAATAGAAGAATACCGACAGCACAATGGCTTGAAATAATGCAAATAGTGCAAGACACAATGTCGTTGCAAGTACTGCATATCGTAAATCATAAAAAATCATTTTTTGCCTCAGCGCTGATTGAGCAACTACAACAGTTTGTAAAAGCCCAAGCCTTGCCAGAAACGGTAGAGCTAATCATACCTATTCCGAAAACTCACTTCGAACCTGAAGCACAAAGTAGGGTGGCTAACAACGCTCACCTCAGCGCTTATGTATCGGATACCTTGAGCCTAGACATGATGATTAAACAGTCATGGGCGAATGGTTTGCCAGATCCTGATATATTGTCGGTGTTTTTAGAAGAGGCTGAGGAGCTCACCAATCGTAATAAGTATCTGCAACTGTTCTTAAAAGATACCAATAATACGACAGCATTACAGGCATTGCAGCGTGATTTGCATACCATCAAAGGTGGCGCACGAATGGTCACCGCAGCTGGTATCGCTGATCTGGCACATGAAATGGAATCGGTTTATACAGATTTTGTAGATAATCGTCGTCCTGCTACCAAAAAAGTATTGGAGTTGCTGGTTGCCAGTCATGACTGGCTTGCTGATGCGATCTCTATCCTTAGACAACATGTCAATCCACCGACGCCTGCGCTATTGATTGAGGCATTGCAGCAATTTAGTAAAAATCCTGACAGCCTAAAGCAAATTCCTAAAGAATCCCTACAATCGCAGCATGAAGCGCTCTTTATTGCTAGAGAACAGCAAGACTCACAGTATCTGGCAAAAGATATTAGTGAGATGCCTTCTATGCTCAGCAGTACGGGTGAGGAAGATCAGAGTGCCAATAATAATGAGATGATTCGTATCTCAGGTGGTTTGATCGAGCATATGATTAACCTATCTGGTGAGTCAGCCATCAACCGTGCTCGTATCGATATGGGCATGAGTAGCTTGACCAATAGTATCGAAGATATGGGTATTACGGTACAGCGCTTGGCTGATCAGTTACGCCGAATGGAAATCGAGCTTGAGGCGCAGATCTTGTCGCAGATAGACGATGAGCTGATTAATCATGAAGGGTTTGACCCTCTAGAGATGGATCAATATTCTTCTTTAAATCAGTTATCCAAATCTTTGACAGAGTCAGCCTCAGATTTGATTGATATTAATCATACTCTATTAGAAAAAACACGAGACAGTGAAAGCCTTTTATTACAGCTGTCTCGTACACAGACCGAGTTACAAGATGGGCTTATGAATTCACGTATGGTGCCGTTTACGCGCTTAACGCCACGTCTTGAGCGTATCGTACGACAAACTGCCAATGAGCTGAATAAATCTGTCGAATTAACGATCATCAATGCCGATGATGAGATGGATAGAACCATTCTAGAGCGTATTACTTCACCGCTTGAACATATGCTCCGTAACGCTGTCGATCATGGTATCGAAAATACCTCAACGCGTTTAAAAGCAGGTAAAGAGCGTAGTGGGCGTATTACTCTTGAGGTAAATCGAGAAGGTAGTGAGATTGTCATTCAGTTAATAGATGACGGTCGCGGCATCGATGTAGAAGCCGTTCGTAATAAAGCCATTTCTCAAGGCTTGATTGATGCAAATGATAACAGCCTAACTGATCTTGATATCATGCAGTATATTTTCCATGCTGGATTGAGTACCAGTAAGCAAGTAACACAGATTTCTGGACGTGGCGTGGGCATGGACGTGGTCATCAGCGAGATTCGTCAATTAGGTGGTGCTGTATCGGTTGTCTCAGAACTGGGTAAAGGCTCACGCTTTACGATGCGCTTACCACTGACGGTTGCGGTATCTGATGCATTGGTTGTGCGTGCCGCGGATCGTTATTATGCGATACCTTTGGTACAGATTGAGCGTGTGGTACGGATTAATCCAGAAAAGCTTTATGACTATTATCAGTCAGGCGATGCAACGTTGAACTTTGAAGATGTTGATTATCGAGTGCGTTATTTAAATGAGATTTTGTCAGGCAATGAACTGAATGAACTGGTCGTTAATACCAATACCAGTTTGCCACTCATTATCATCAAGAATCGTAGCGGACAAAATATTGCATTGCAGGTTGATCAGATTGCAGGGTCACGTATCGAAGTCGTGGTCAAACCTCTAGGACAACAGTTATCGAATCTACCAGGTATTTCAGCAGCGACTATCATGGGCGATGGTTCAGTAATGCTTATCTTAGACCTGATTGCTTTGATGCGTAATGCGCAGTTGGTCAAAAATATCTCGCAATCTGCTGATTCTAAACGAAGTCGTTTAGAGTTTAAGTCTACTATTTTAGTGGTTGATGACTCTGTTACCGTACGTAAAGTGACGTCACGTTTCTTAGAGCGCCAAGGGTTTACTGTGGCCGTGGCAAAAGATGGTATCGATGCAATTGAGATATTACAAGACATGATACCAGACATGATATTGCTCGACATTGAGATGCCACGCATGGATGGTTTCGAGGTGGCTACTCAAGTGAGACACAGCAAGCGCCTACAACATATCCCAATCATCATGATCACATCACGTACAGGTGAAAAGCATCGTGAGCGTGCACTGGAGATTGGTGTGAATGATTACATGGGTAAGCCATTCCAAGAACAAGAGCTACTTAATAAAATCCAGCACATACTGGGTCAAAAGGTCAGCTTAACCTATGAAGGATAATGCACGTGTCTTGGCGCTAAGAGGAAAAAACAAGAACGATATTAAGGTGATGGTAGTGGCAGAAGACCATCATCAGCGTATGGCCTTTTCAGATACTGTACGCAGTTGCGGTTTTAGCCTTGTTGGCTGTATGTCACGGGCGCAACTGAAAGAAAAACAGGGGCGCTCTGATACCTCGATCGACATATGGCTAATAGATAGTGATTACGACGACAATGTGGTAGCCGCGACCACGGCATCTAAACCTGCTGCAGTGTTGGTGGGTTTTAGTCAAGCACCTTATCTAAATGAAGCGCCGCAATATGCCAAATGGCAGCGCAAATTAAAGCGTAAGCTGGCACATATGCTGGCATTACCCGTTTTAATGGATGCACCCGTGCACAAACCTGATAATGCTGATGCAGACTGGCGCTACGTAGTATTTTTGGGTGCTTCTATGGGTGGGCCGAGTGCTATAAAAGAATTTTTGGATAACTTGTCGGCGACGCTACCGGTGTGTATTTTGCTGGCGCACCATTTTAATAAAACGATGATTGGCACACTGCCACGCATCCTGAATCGCCATAATGACTGGCATTGTCAGGTAATTACTTCTTCGCAGCGTTTAAGAGCAGGCCAGTGTCTTATAGCTCCTATTGATAAACAGATTGTTTGTGACTCTACCGGTCGAGTCATATTGCTAGAGCAAGCTTGGGAGGGTGAGTATAAGCCCGCGATTGGTCAGATTCTTAAAAACACCAGCGACGTTTATGGTAGCGAGCTTATCAATATTATATTTTCTGGTATGGGTAATGATGGTTCGCAGTATCTGGATCTCATTCAAGAAAACAACAGTCAATTGTGGGTACAAGATCCCAGCTTAAGCGCTTGCCCAAGTCAACCTCAGGCGATTATTGATTCAGGGTATTGTGGTTTTATTGGCAGTCCAGCCGATTTAGCACAAAAACTAACAGATTATATTGATGAAAGATTAGTAGTAGCCTCTTTGCATTAACTGATTGTGAGCGATGTATGAAACAAATTTTGAAACATTCGTTTGAGGCAGTGAGTTTACTGACCACAAATAACGGTATGCTTGATGTCACTATTGTGCCAGCATTTGACCAACCTGACTGGCTTATTCCAAGCAGCCTAATTTTGAGTGTGGATGATTATAATGAGCGCACGGCAACCTATGAATGGCAGCAGCAAAAGGTAGTGGTATGTCACCTGCTACCACAGGATCAAATGCCAGATACCATGATTGTATTAGAGGGCAATACTACCGATCATCGTTTAGCTTTACAAACGGCAGGCGAGCTGCACCAGCGACAAGTGCGTATTTCTGAGGTTAAAGATATTGACGTTCCTGAGCAATTTAACAGCCCTAAGCATGCCGATAATATAGACAGCGACAAAACAGCCCTACCTTTTGATGAAAACGTTATGCTATCCTATCTTTTCCAAACGGTTATGATTGATGATAAGGCTTATTTGGTGCCCGACTTAGATAAAATTGCGCATCAATTGGTCGATTTAGACAGTTAGCTTCACGCTTATATCAGGGTTTATTTCTACTATCAGAGAAATAGGGTTACCCAATTACTTTGATGATTGCTAATCGTTGAATGAGTGGTTGTTTTGTCTATAACATTGATGATAGATAATTAGTGATGAGGGTAATAGGACAGCTCATGAATAATACCAATTCAAATGTGTCAAAGTGGCCAGTCAGCAGCCGGATATTTCACTGGATCAGTGCCGTTTTACTGTTGGTTACGTGGATAATGATTCTGTTGTACGATAATCTGGATAACAATCTTTATATTGGGTTGCATAAAGCGTTTGGTATTAGTTTGTTATGTTGGATGATAGCACGGGTGCTTAATCGTGTATTTATTAAGGCGCCGCCACCTGTACCGATGCCAAAGTGGCAGTTATTAGCCTCTAAACTGTCGCATTTTGGCTTATATGCCTTATTAATTGCAATGCCAATAGCTGGTTTGCTGATGTCCGTTTATGGTGGACGCCCCGTCGATATTTTTGGCTTGTTTCAAATCCCTGTATTTGTCACACCAGATAGAGGGTTGGCACGCTTTTATAATGACATGCATACTGATATTATTTGGCCGACCATTATTGCCTTTACACTTATTCATATCGGTGCTGCTCTATATCATCAGTTTGTCAAAAAAGACAATTTGATAGCGCGTATAAAATAATGGTATCAAAATAATCGTAGGCTGCCATAGGTAAACCTACTATTTCATACCATATAAAAAAGCCCTAAGTTATGATACTTAGGGCTTTTTTGTTTTTCTAAGACAGCGCTTATTTTTTGTGTTCAGGTAGACTGATATTCATCTCTAATACGTCTAGGCTGTCCTCAGAACGATGATTGATATTCACATCATCAATCTGTACGCCATTGACATATTTGTTGACCACTTCTAAAATCTCACGTTTCATTTTTTCGATACGATCAGCTGTTAAGCGGTTGTTTAAGCGATTTTCGCTCGCGACGATAACCTTAAGACGCTCAGTAGCCATATTAGCGCTACCTGCGCTACCACTGTCGTCAGTACCAAATAGGCTACTCCAAAATCCTTTTTTCTTCGTCATCATTGACCTCCAAACCAGCGCTGTAAGAGACTCTTTTTCTTCACGTCAATATGACGTAGTGGGCGTTCTTCACCTAAAAAGCGGGCGACGATGTCATCATAACATTGACCAGCAACTGAATCGGTATAATGAATGACAGGCTCACCATGGTTAGATGCTTCAAGCACTGAGTGACTTTCAGGAACAACCCCAAGTAACGGAACTTTTAGGATATCATTTGAGATGGTATCAATGTCCATCATCTCGTTGGCGGCTGCACGCTCAGCATTATAACGAGTAATAATCAAATGCTCACGTACAGAGCCTTGGTTTTCTTCAACCTTTTTGGTCTGGCTTTGCAAAATACCGATAATACGGTCTGAGTCACGCACTGAAGAAATCTCAGGGTTAGTGACGATGATTGCTTCATCAGCATGATACATGGCGAGTTGTGCACCGCGCTCAATACCAGCTGGTGAATCACAGATAATATAGTCGAACTGCTTAGACAGCTCAGACATAACCTCTGCCACCCCTTCGTCTGTCAGGGCGTCTTTATCACGCGTTTGACTGGCGGGTAGGATGTACAAGTTTTCAAGTTGTTTGTCTTTGACCAGTGCTTGCGACAAGCGTGCGCTACCAGTGATGACATCAACAAAATCATAAACAATTCGGTTTTCACAACCCATGATTAAGTCTAGATTACGTAGACCCACATCAAAATCGATAACGACTGTCTTATAGCCACGCAATGCTAAACCTGCGGCAAAAGAGGCACTTGTCGTGGTTTTGCCCACACCGCCTTTACCTGAAGTGATTACAACTATCTTCGCCACAATGGCACACTCCTATGAATCAATGGGATATCTTTTATATAAAAAAATAGCGCAATTGCACATTATTCACATGCTATATATACACTACCTGCGAAGGTAGCCTAGCATAAATAAACAAAAATTTATAGCACGTCCATAGTAAAGCAGAAAAACAGCTTATATATGGATCACAAAGCGGTGCTACCTAGAATTTGCTGGTCAATATTGCCTATTGTGAATAATAAAATAGACGCTGATGAGTAGTGTAGATAGTGGCAGAGCTAGCGATTCATCATAGAACAGTTTTGTTAAATAAACTTACTATAATATTAAATGTGCTGTCTAAACGTCTACTGTTGAGATTTTCTAATAAACGTTTTTTAATAAGCGTCATGTATGATGAAAATCGGCTTAGCCTGTTTACATTTATAAAAATCATGAATGAATTTATCGTTCTTAACGGCAAAAGAATTTAAGCGTCATCCATTACCGTAAATACTAAGCCTTCACCTTCTACAAATCTTACTTGTACAGATTTGTCAATCACGTGCTCAGGTAAGTTGTCTCGTAAGCAATAAGTTCCCGCCACTGACACCAAAGAAGGGTTAAAAACTTGACAAAAAATACGAGCATCTTTGTCACCGGTAGCGCCAGCAACCAAGCGTCCTTGGGCACGACCGTAAACGTGCAAGCTGTTATCGGTAATCGCTTCCGCCCCGCTATTGACACTATTGGTCAAAATCAAATCACCGCCCACGTGATTCAGGCTTTGTCCTGAACGTAGCATTTGATCGTAAATTAGGCTGGTAATATGCTCAGCGCTCACCAATGTCTCTGCTGTGGTGGTTGCTATCGTTGTTTCTGTGTTTGACTCGCTGATGGCTGCAGTATCATTGGTGCTGTCTGAATTGTTACTGGTTGAATTGATGCTGGCTGATTCTGTATGCTTATCATCGGGAGCTTTGCTTACTTGAGCTGCAGCTTTCTTGCTAGGTAATATACGCTCAATACGTTTGCCATCAGCAGGGAAGATGGCCAATCGCTGTTCACGGGCTTGCGCATCTAGTGTGCCAGTCACGACGCCAATAGGTTGTAAGCCCCACGACCATAAAAGCTCTACCAATGCTGAGAGATCTTGTTCAACCTCGCTATCGATAAGGATAGGGATATTGCTAGATTTATTACTAAGCGTTGCGGCAAGCTGGGCGTCTATCGCACTTAAATCATCTGTGCTAAATTGCAAACGTGAAAAAGTCAGCATCTTGCCATAAAATGCCAATGCTGGTAATGCTGGTGCGGCGCTCGAGCCTTGGCTGTCATTATCTGAAACTGTCATATATAAATCCTCAAGAGATAATTCTGTCGCTGTATCCACGGTGTTGTTTTTATTATCGAGTCATACCATTCATTTGCTTGCCAAGCCTAATGTTTTTTAGGTAGGGCGTGCTATTAGCAGTATGGATTATAGATGAAGCATCTCTTGATGCTTCCACTGCTGCACTTTTACCTGCGCTTCAAATTCAGTCAAACTGTGATCAATGATACTCGAAATCAAGGTATCTAACGCAGTATTATCCGTATCGATACTGGCAATGCCGTTGGCAATTGCTACCATCAATGAATCGAGGCGTTCGGGGTCTAGAAGGCGTTTATTCAGTGCGTAAACGACGTTTTCACCTATATTGTGACCGACGTGTTGCAGCTGTGATTCAATCAAGCTACCGGCAATCGGTATCATGCGTAGGTAGCGACGCATCTCAGGCGTATTGGCCAAACCCTCTTCAATAGCATTGCCCATCTCGCTGGCTAATATACTGCCGCCACCTGATGCTGCCGTCAACTCCTGTAGTTTTGGTGCTAGCTCTGTGCGCAGTATCGACAGCACTGCTGCCTCAATCTCGTTACGATTACGAGTTATCGTTGATTCAATAAAAGATTTATGCGTTTTAGGATCGGTCAGTTGCTGCCGAAAGTTTTGGATAGTCGTCAATATGACGCGGTCGGACAACTCTTCTAATAATAAGTCGATATAGAACCTAATTCGATTGATCCATGGCTGCGGCAGCACTTGGTAACCAAGTTGGTATAAGCGTCGCCCAATGATGACCGCTCGGAATAAACGTAAGGCACGCAGCTGCGGAAAGCACCCCAATACTTCATACCAATGTACAAAAGGAAAAAAGAACCAGCGATAGTAGACGTTTTGTTTAATCGCAATCGCCCAACGTAGCAGTAGCTCAAAGATCAAAAATAGGGTAAAAAATCCACCAGCGGTACGTAAAGGCTCATGTAAGGTATTTTGATACCAGTTGAGAGCATCGCTAATACTGAGCCATCCTGCGGCATTGCTACTAAAGCTACTCATCAAGATAGCATCAATACTAATCAATAATAGATCGATACTGATGGCAATAATCATCACGATATCGTAAGTGAGTTTTAAGCGATTTGGCGTTGGTCGGTTTGGCGGTGGCAGCGTATTATTAGGCGGCTGATTGGATACAGGCGCTGAGTCTAGAGGCAGGCTAGTAGAAGAGGAAGCGGGCACAGTCAAACCTTATAAATGATAAATAGCACGAAAAATAAGCGGCTCAAATAGTACAGGGCTATCAAGTCACTAACGGTCAAAAAGTCATGGGCTCATGACTATTCACATTATCAATGAATAGAGCCAAAAAACAACCCATCTTTCATTATAATTACGCATTATCATTTATGAGTTGGGGTTTACAGTTAGCATTTTAAACAACAGCGCTCAATCGTAGTTTTAAAACGACTTAAAGTAATTCACTGTTGTATGCCGTTGCTCTGTTAACGATGTCTCTAAGCGCTCGGAGCTTTAGGGTTTGTTTCAAACTCAGCCAACATATCGGTAATACGCTGATCTTTTTGCTGCCAAATTTGCTCTACCCAATCAAACATTTGAGATTTTACCGCGTCATCATTTTCGTAACCACCATTTTTAATACCGTTAAATAATGCATCAGGCATCTCAATATAACGCACATCGACGCCCAAACGCTTGATGTTACCTTTCCACAAATCACTATAACTTGGCACACCATCAGGATAAACGATGGTCATATCTAGCATGCCATCGATGTCTTCGCCTAGCGCGTTAATGGCTAAAGATAGGCCGCCTGCCCGTGGCTTCAATAAATGCATATAAGGAGACTGTTGCTTTGCATGTTTGGCTTTGGTGAAACGCGTACCTTCTAAGTAATTTAACAAAGTAAAAGGTTTGTCTTTTAACAGGGCACAGGCACGTTTGGCTTCTTCGATGTCTTTGCCTTGTAGAGCAGGGTTTTTAGCGACGGCTTCTTTAGAATGCCGACGCATCATTGGGAAGTCTAAAAAGTAAAAGGCTTGACCCACAATTGGAATGTAAATCAGTTCAAATTTGGTAAAAAACCGTGTCAATGGCAAGCGTTTTTCACTAATGTACTGCACGATACTGGTATCGACCCAAGACTGATGGTTGCTGACCAGCAAATATTTGCCATTGATGTGAACGTCATCGGGTAAGCTGATGCGCCAATCTTTACGTGGCAACATGTCATCGATCAAGGCACTGTTGCTACTGATCCAATAAGTCGCGATTTTGATGACCGCTTTGTCTGCGATAGGAGCACCGGTGATGACTTTGCCGACACCCATTAACCATAAGGGAATACTACCACCGAAGCTGTTGGCTGCAATAACCCCAGTCGCTGTCGCAAGTGAAACGGCTTTGCCTAATTTAGGGTTGCGTTCGTGTATTTTTCGAATAGTGGATGTCAATCGCATGCTAAATCCTTTTCGGTCAGTCTTATTAGTATATAAATGATTCATTGCCAGTTTTATTGCACAATTTTAGCAGAAACGGTTCAGAGTGTACGAGTGTAAACGTGACTTGTGATAACACCTTGCGCTAATAGATAGTTAAAAGTGAGAACACAAACGTATCCAATCACTGTGAAAGTCTCATTAAATCATTCTGCACTTCTCATACACAGGTGTGACAAAATATTACACATGATTAGATTGTAATTGCCATAATAATGACGAGTGTATATTAAGCATGTAGATGGAATTAATAGAAAATATTTATAAAAAGCACACTTTGTCTATAATTTTTTAAACTTAAGAGGAAATATTATGCGTAATACATTAATGATTGCAGCAGTAGCGTCAGGTCTAGCTCTTAGCGGTTGTGCTACTGATCCAAACACTGGACAACAACGCTTGAACAAAACTGCCATTGGTACATTGGCAGGTGCTTTAGGCGGCGGCGCAATTTCAAAAGCAACAGGTGGTGATAACACAGGTCGTGATGCCGCGATTGGCGCAGCTTTGGGTGCTGGTGTTGGTTACTACATGGAGCGTCAAGCCAAGCAGCTTGAGCAGCAAATGGCCGGTACGGGTGTAACTGTTACGCCAAATGCGAATGGTAATATTGACCTAGTAATGCCAGGCAACATCACGTTCTCATTTGATGATGCATCTTTAAACCCATCATTTAGACCAACGCTTGATAAGCTTGCATCAACGCTAAATGAGTATAACCAAAATACGATAACGGTTGCTGGTCATACTGATAGCAAAGGTTCTGATGCTTATAACATGAAACTGTCACGCGATCGTGCTTACGCAGTAGCGAACTATTTAAGCGCACGCGGTGTGGCTTCTAGCCGTATCAATGTTGTCGCTTATGGTGAGTCTCGCCCAGTTGCTGATAACAGCACCGAGTATGGTCGTCAGCAAAACCGCCGTGTTGAATTAACCATCAATGCGCCAAACAACGTACGTTAATTCATACGATGGTTTAGCTGTCATTATAGCGTTAAAAAAGGTCAGTGATAAACTGGCCTTTTTTTATGCCTGATATTTAGATTTCAAATTCAAAATGATTTTAGGTATCAGGATTCCGTTATCTTTAAATCAATATTAAAATATTTTTGGTGTTTCTATTTATAAAACAATCGTTAGCTAAATGGTTACATTAATATTAATTAAATATTGATAATGATTATCAATAACACTATAATTTACAAAGCTTTGTTATTGTGGCGATACTAGGGTAGGTTGTCAGTTCATTTGAGGCTGTTCTAAATGGACCAAAAATAGCTAGATTTTGTCTAATAGTATCAAATTCTGGTCAATATCTTGATATTATGGGCGCTGTTTTTCTCATTTTTATCAGCATTATTTAAAATGAGGATATGCCCTAATGCTCTTTATTCAAAGCCCATTTTTCTTTTGCGATACTTTTGAGGATATGTATGACGATTACCACAGTAACGAGCCGTAAGATTTTACCAACTACTTTAGCTGCTGCGCTTGCAGGGTTGTTAATGGTGTCGGGTTGTACCAAGCAAGCCAAGGAAGACACGGACTCTACCGCCGATACGCAAACAGCGGTGCAAGACACAACCGCTGCAGGTACGACGAAACTATCAGCGGTTGATCAAGCTTATACCGATAGACTTATGATCAGCTATGCCAACATGGCGCATGCTGCTTATAAAGATTCGCTAGATACTGCTAAAGCCCTGCAAACAGCAGTAGAGACATATGTGACAACACCAACCCAAGCAAACCTTGATGCGGCAAAAGCGGCGTATAAAGCCGCGCGCCAGCCGTATTCGCAAACTGAGATTTTCCGTTTTGATGAAGGCTTTGTGACAGCCAATGATAAACGAGCACTCGGTAGTATCGATGGTTGGGAAGGGCAGGTAAATGCTTGGCCACTTGATGAGGCGCTGATTGATTACGTTAGTGATGGCTATGAAGGTGAATACAATAGCCAGGACAATATCATCAATAGCGATAGCATTACGGTCGGTAGTATCAAACAAGATACCAGTACTATCACTCCTGAGCTGTTAGCAGAAATGAATGAGATTGGTGGCAGTGAAGCCAATGTGACGACCGGCTATCATGCGATTGAGTTTATGCTGTGGGGACAAGATACCAACGGTGTTGGCGAAGGTGCAGGCAATCGTCCAGTGACTGATTATGTAACTGAAGCGGGTCAATGTACCAGCGGTGAGACGGTCAATGAAGATGCTGGTATATGTGAGCGTCGTGGCGCGTTCTTAAAAGCAGCGACTCAATTATTGGTTGATGATTTGACTGCAATGGAAGCTGAGTGGCAGCCTGAGAGTGAGAATACCTTACGTAGCGACCTGATGGCTCGCAAATACGATAATGGTCTACGCCAAATCATGTATCAGATGGGCAGCTTAGCATTGGGTGAGCTTGCTTCTGAGCGTATACAGGTTGCGTTTGTAACGGGCTCTACCGAAGATGAGCACGAATGCTTCAGTGATTTGACCCATCTAAGCTATGCCAACAATGCCCGTGGTATCCAAAATGTCTTTAACGGCAACTATAAGACAGTCGCTGGTAAGAGCGTTGGTGGTTATGGTGTTAAAAACTACCTCGTCGATACCAACAACAAAGAAGCGGCTGATAAATTGGCGACTGACTTTGCTAAGGTAGAAGCCGCCTTTAATGTGATCGTTGAAAAAGGTGAAAAAGAAGGTATCAAAGTTGATCAAATGATTGCCACCGCTGGTCAAGTAAGTAAACAAGGTATTTCAGCTGAAGAGCAAAATACCCGTCGTAGCTGGATTGAAAATAGTATCACTAGCTTACAAGAGCTGACAGCTGGTATCGAAAATGCGGCAAAAGCGGTCGGTATTGACAATTTAGATGCTGACGCAGGTTCGCAGTTTTAATTGCTCACTAATCTACTGGCTTCACAGCAAGCATAGCAGTGATTGACATAGTATTGATCGATAATGCCTGACAAGTCGTTATCAGCTAATGAGAATTATTTTCATGGAAAAATAATTTAGGTATAATACACACGTTGTCGACTACCGTTGGCAGCGTGTTTTTTTTACCATATTAAAATAGCCTGATAGGTCAGTACATCGCTGTACCTCATCGACTAGAAGTGAAACACTTTATAGCATGCGATTTTAATGGTTCTAGATTAGAACTAAGGTACTCTTTATGAACACCACGATGAACACCACAAATATTGTAAAAGCCAAAACCCCTACCTCTTTTTATGCGTCTTTTGTCAGCAAAACCACCCTGTTAAAGCCAACGCTTGGTATTCTATGCGTGCTATCTCTTAGTGCTTGTCAGCCGACGAACAGTGTGTCTGATGATATTTCTGAAAACGAAAAATCTGCCATTAATAATGCTGACAGCCCAACGCTAACACCTGGACGCCTCCAAACCATCGAAACGCTCGCTGGCGTACCAATGCAGCAATTGGCGAGCTTTGATCCGCAAGAGATCAAGCAAGGTGGTGATACAGGAATCAGTATTAGCAGCGCTGAGAGTTACTCTAAACCTTCATCAAACTTGACGGCATCACGAAAAGGGCATTTCTTTATTGGTAATGCGTTCTTTCGGCAACCCTGGGTGATTGCCCCTGCCAGCACTGACAGCCGCGATGGTCTGGGCGCATTGTTCAATGTTGCTGCCTGTCAGTCGTGCCATGTCAAGGATGGTCGCGGTCATGCACCTATGACCAGTGATGACGATGCCGATAGCTTGCTTATTCGCCTTGCGATGCCAGCGACCACCGATGAGCAGCGTCAGCAACTGCAAAACTCACTTATCGAAAAAGTCGTTCATCCTATGTATGGTGGTCAGTTACAAGATCGAGGTATCCAAGGTGTGCCTGCTGAAGCCAGAATTGCGGTGCAGTGGACAGACAAGCCTGTTACTTTTGCGGATGGTCATATCGAAACATTGCGTGCGCCCACCTTTAATTTAACCAAACCGGGTTATGGTGCATTTGATGATGATTTGATGGTGTCGCCGCGAGTGGCTTTACCGATGATTGGGCTTGGGTTACTCGAGCAAATACCGGATGAAGCGATTAAAAAACAAGCGGTTGATAATAAAAACAGTACGAATGGCGATATCAGTGGTAAGTTCAATTGGGTCATGGATCCACAGACTGGCAAGCATGCCCTTGGACGCTTTGGCTGGAAAGCTGGGCAAACCAAGCTGATTACTCAAAACCAAAGTGCTTTTAATGAAGACATGGGTTTGACCTCAAATATACGTCCTCATGAATCCTGTATGCCGACACAGACGGCTTGTATGAATGCGACGACTGGGGCTGATGAGCAAGGCAATGGTAAGTCGCCCGTCGAAGTCAACGATGAAGTGGCTAAGTTTGTGGAGTTTTATACACGCAATTTGGCAGTACCGCATCGGCGTGATGCTGACGATCAGCTAGTATTAGCAGGCAAAAAACGCTTTTATGAAATGGGCTGCCAAAGTTGCCATACACCAAGATATCAGTTGCCAAAAACTGACGATGACCATCTTGAGCAGCATGGACAAGTGATTTATCCTTATACGGATTTGCTATTACATGACATGGGTGATGATCTTGCCGATCGCACGATTGCTGGAAAATTACCCGCAAAAAATATCCAAGTTGAGTTTTTAGCGAATTCTTATGAATGGCGTACGCCTGCTTTATGGGGCATTGGTCTGGCGCAAACGGTCGATCCACAAGCGACATTTTTGCATGATGGTCGCGCCCGTACGTTGATGGAAGCGGTGCTATGGCACGGCGGTGAAGCCCAGAAGCAACAGCAAAAAGTACTCAAACTCGACAAACAAGGTCGTTCTGAATTGAATGCGTTCTTACAGTCATTATAGAGATAATGTCATTTATCTATGCTAAATGACTGAATAATGGCTAAGAAAATAAGTGAGTGTTGATGAGGTTATCCGCCCAATCAGACACTAGAGATTAAAGCTTGTAAAGATTAGAATTTAAACCATTATTGATAATAATATTGAGAAATTTATGAAAATAAACCATGCTTTAGCGATGGCCTTATCGGCCTTAAGCGCAGGCTTGCTGATCAGCTGTGTTAAACCGGCTGATGACAATAAAGCGCCAGAAGTAGATAGCCAAAAAGTTGCGCAAGACAGTGCGGCATCTACCAGCGCTGCAGAAAAAGATAGTAGTGGAGATAAAATTACCGCTGTCGATATTAGTGCCGAGACCGAAAAGACCTATTTGACCCATGTGGCAAATGACATTGTCATTCCAGCCTATGCGGATGCCGCAAAACAGAGTGATTTATTGCATGATTTGGCACAAAAGCATTGTCAGCAAGCACCAGTCAGCGGTGATGAGCTGCAAGCACTGCGCGATCAATGGCTAGTGCTCGCACAAGCATGGGCAGGCGCTGAGATGATTAACTTTGGTCCAGCGACCGCTAGCATGAGTAATTTATATATCAATTACTATCCTGATGAGCGCGGTCTGGTACACAGCGGCGTTGCCGATCTAATCGCTGCCAATCCTAAGCTCACCGCCGAGCAATTGGCTAACGAGAGCGCCATCGTGCAAGGGGTGCCAGGATTAGAAGAAGCGTTATATGCCAATGACAGTCTGGATGCTGCTCAATGTGCTTATGTGATGAGTGCAAGTAGTGCTTTGAGCACGCGCCTAAAAGATATTGAGAAAAACTGGCAGCAAAATGCCACTAATCTATTAGCCATTGATAAAACGGCTGACAGCGATCAAGGATTGAATCAATGGTTTAATTCTTTACTCTCGTTGGTTGAGACCATGAAGTCTAATGCCATCGATCAACCGTTAGGCTTAACAGGAAAGGCAAAAGGTCATTTGCCAGCCGCTACCGCAGAGCAAAGCCGTGCCATTATCAATGCTAAATTGGCGACATTGAATGAAGCACTGACAGATCCCGTTTTGACCGCTATTTTGGGCAGCAATAATGAAAATGAAGTCGCGGATAACTTATCGACCGCGCTTGCTGATGCCACCACACTATTAGCGCAAATGCCAGAAGACTTAGGGACTGCTGATAAAGCCACTCAACAAGAGTTGTATGATCACCTCACGACTATTACACGTCTTATTAAGCGCCAATTGATTCCGACGCTGGGTATCCGTGTGGACTTTAACAGTACTGATGGCGATTAAAAAATGCACTTTATCGATACTAAGGCAGCAAAAAAATTACCGCCGCAGCCAGAAGATAAGCAGTCTAATAATGAGCTGCTGGCAACATCAGCATTGACGATGCTTTCTACTATAATGGGTACCGTAGCGCTTGTCGGTATTCATCATCGTTATCGCAAGCAGCATCAGCCTGATGCCCGCTTGCAGGATTATGTCGTAGGCATACGTTCGCAGTTGCAGTCGTTAACCTCTACACCAACACCCCAGCTAGCACGGTTTAGTTACGCTTGTCAGCAAGCCGCTACTGCATGGCAACACGCTTACTATTTATCGCTAGATGATAGGAATAATACCAACCATCATAGCATCGCTGACTTTAGCGCGGTACATACCACCACCGTACTGACGCGACCCATTTGTTGGGTTAGCGGCGTGGCGTCTATGCCAAAAAACAGCGCATTAGCAAATGATGAGCAGCGTGCTGACAATGATTTTGGTGTGGTCGGTATTGACGCTGATAGACAAATCGTTTGGCAAACGACCATGCCTGAACGTGTCCATGATATTGTCGTTCAGCCTGTGCTTAGTGATCAAGATAGTACGATGAAGAATCATAGCAGTCGTGACGTTGTGGTGATGGGTCGTCGTCCGAGCGAAAATTTTTGGGTATTAGACACAGCAACTGGAGAAGTAAAATTCGCCATTAACGCTGCAAACAACCGTCATTTTTATGGACACGCTTGTTATAGCCTAGATGGTAAGTTGCTGTATGTGACCGAGAATGACACCATAAGTTTGGATGGTAAAATCGGTATCTACGATGCTTATGATATTTATAAGAAAATAGCAGAGTATGACTCGCATGGTATCGGTCCGCACGAGCTGATTATGCATCCTGATGGCGAGACGTTAGTGATCGCTAACGGCGGTATCAAAACCGAGCAAGCGTCGCGTGAAGAGCTCAATTTAGACAGCATGCGTCCTTCATTGGTTTACGTTAATCGTCATACTGGCGCTTTACTTGAGCAGATTATGCCTGAGCACAATCAAATGAGCGTGCGTCACCTAGCCATGCATGACGATGGGACGGTGATGATAGGTATTCAATTCCAAGGTGAAAAACATATCAATGTGCCGTTAGTATTGACCCATAAACGCGGTGATACAGATTTTAAACCTCTTATTATGCCCAACAATCAATGGCAGCGCTTCCATCAGTATATCGCCAGTGTAGCGGTCGATAGTGCGCGTAACCTACTATGCGTGACAACACCGATTGGCGGTTGTGCAGCGATTTATGATTTAAACACTCGCACCTTGATAAATGACGTTAGCCTGCCAGATTGTGCAGGTGCAGCAGTGCTTTTACTGCAAAGCACTAATAATACAGCCAATCATGATGATCAATCCGCTTTCATCGTTAGTGATGGGCAAGGTCAATTGACCAGATTAACGGTCAATGATTTATCTATAGCAAACTCAGACATCGTCACTACAAATGAAGCTATCGTTAAAGACAGTCAATACCATATGATGTCGTTTGATAATCACTTGCAAGCGCTCTGAGCATGAATGTACCGCCAGCATATCAGTCTATTTTATTAGACAGCGCTAAACATTGTTTGGCGCAAGCAGGTATTGAGCTACATATCAGCAAAAAGCAGGTTAAAAATATCAACTTTCGCTTAAAACCGCATAAATTACTGGTATCTGTACCACTATTTATTAGCCCAGCACAAGCTGCGCAGGCTGTGATTAAGCGCGTGTCATGGGCGATAGCAAACCATCCGCAAGTATTAGAGCAGTATAAGCGGCAACAACGTCCTTTAGCGCAAGCTTTAACTGCTGATAGTACCTTGCTATTGTGGGGTACAAAGCAACCGTTCACTTTAAACCATGATGAAAAACTTGCCTATTATCGGCAACATCTTTCTGAAGCGATACCTGCATTATTTGCAAAGTGGCAACCGATTGTCGGTGCGACAGCCAATGAGATACGCCTAAAAAAAATGCATACGCGCTGGGGTAGTTGTAACACGCGTGCGCGCCGAATTTGGTTATCTGTGTATCTGCCTGCTTATCCTATTGAATGCACAGAATACGTCATCGTCCATGAGCTGTGTCATTTACACCATGCTAATCATAGTCGTGCCTTTTGGCAAACGATCGCAACCGCAATGCCAGATTATCAGCATTGGCATGATATGCTGGCAGGGAAGACGGGAAAATTAGATTAAATGATTTATCTAAATAATATCCATAATCGTAAGGCATGTCCTCATTTTCATCACCATCTTTAAAATGAGACACGCTCTAATAAGCCTGATATGATAAGACATAACGATATAAACCGTGTCGTTTAAATAATAAGTTTGTCTACAGGGATGTCATATGGAAAACGTCAATCAAGCGGAATTTTGGCAGCAGCGTTATGAGCAAGATAGCATCGGTTGGGACATGGGGCAGGTGTCACCACCGCTCAAAGCCTATGTTGACCAACTGCCCGAATCTGCCAAAGAGCAAGCGATTCTGGTGCCGGGTGCGGGTAATGCTTACGAGGTAGGTTATCTACATGAGCAAGGGTTTACCAATGTCACCTTGGTTGATTTTGCCCCTGCGCCGATTGCAGCGTTTGCTGAGCGTTATCCTAACTTTCCAGTTGAGCATTTAATCTGTGCCGACTTTTTTGAATTATCGCCTGAGCAGTATCAGTTTGATTGGGTGCTTGAGCAGACGTTTTTTTGTGCGATAAATCCATCACGCCGTGACGAGTATGTGCAGCAGATGGCAGCGTTACTAAAACCGAATGGTAAGCTGATTGGTTTGCTCTTTGATAAAGACTTTGGACGGGAAGAACCACCGTTTGGCGGCACAAAAGCTGAATATCAGCAGCGTTTTGAGCAGCATTTTGATATTGAAATCATGGAGCCAAGCTATAATTCACATCCTGCACGGCAGGGCAGTGAGCTGTTTATTAAGATGCGTGTAAAAGCGTAATTTCGTGCTCAATATTTTTTCGCGCCTGTTTTTCTAACCGTTCATAGCAATAATCTGTCAGATAAAGCGTTGGATGTGCCAGTAATTCTTTCAATACTGCCATGCGTCCGACGCGATAATCGCCATCTGAGACATGCGCATACTCTTGGCGTACAGCGTGAGCATAGTGTTCATACTCCGACCAAGATACCCCTAAAATACTTAAGTCCATATCTAGTAAATAAGCGGCATCGCTGTATTTCTCTCTCTCTTTAGCCTCGTTTGACCATTTGTCAATTTGATGACTAGCCGTCATCATAATCAGCGCGTAGATATGTTGGCATTGCTCCGCACTTAAATAACCAGTTAATGACTCTACTGCATATTCTGCACTTTTAAGCTCATTATCTGAGCGCGTCGGTTCATATATCACATCATGATACGACAGTGCTAACGCAATGATATGCGGCTCATGCAAATTATCCTTAACCTGATCGAACTGCCCAAACAACTGCTGAATATGCTGCAAGCTATGATAAGCACGCTGCGGCTCGTTATAACGCATGGCGATATCCTGCCAAAGTATGCTCACTTGCTCTGGCGTGATATGGCTACTCATAGCGGATAAATGCTGCGTAAAAATCGTACCAAGCTCAGTATTTAGTTGCGACAAGTCGTCCATCGTTAATATTCGTTTGATAACTGCTGGCAATTTACAACCAACAGATTATTCTTTATTAGCAGCATCTTCAAAGGCTTGCTTAAACACTTTACCCAATAAATTGACATCATCGACGCGGGCGTAGTTCAAACGGGTGACAAAGGCAATATGACGATGCGGCCCTTTCTCAGCGAGTGGTATCGCGACGGCATTTTGGTTCTGCAGATGCAGCTGATCCAATGCCATTTCTGGCACCAATGTCGTCCCCATATTGGCAAGTGCCATCTGTATAAGGGTATTCAGACTGGCATCTGAAAAGCTTGATTTCATCTGTGCACGGTCAAAATGACAGACAGACAGGGTTTGATCGGTCAAGCAATGCCCTTCGCCGAGCAGCATAAGATTGGCGGTAGCCAGCTCATCAGCGTTGATGGTTTCAAGCTTGGCATGCACATCATCTTTTGGGAATACGGCAAAGAAATCTTCGCTCCAAAACTCAAAGCTGTGCAAACCATCGACCGCATAAGGCAGCGCAATAATAGCGGTATCAATATGACCGTAACGCACTTGCTCTAGCAAACGCTCCGTTTGTTGCTCAACGATGGTCATACGAAATTCTGGATAATTTGCTCGCAGGGCAGGTAAGACTTTTGGCAGTAGATAAGGCGCAATCGTTGGAATGATACCGACAGTCATCGGATACGCCAGCGGCGATTGATGGCTATGGGCGCGTGTGGTCAAATCATTGACTTCAGAAAAAACTCGTTGCGCCCGTGTTAAAATGTCTTCACCAATAGGGGTAATCAATACTTGCTTATTATTACGCTCAAAAATCTGCGTATCCAGTTGCTTTTCTAACTCGGCAATCCCCAAGCTCAGCGCTGATTGCGAGATATTACAGTCTTCTGCTGCACGTTTGAAGTGACGGTGCTTGGCCACTGCTAAAGCAAACTCAAGTTGACGTAAAGTAATCATAAAACCTCTCTATTAATGGGTTTTTAACGTGATATATTATGCTGATTCATTTGGTGTAACAATTCGATATCCAAACTCGATGTCATCTTAACGTAACCTAACGGCTGTATAGTGACTGACGCATGCTCTATAGTGGCTGATGGATAATGCACTGATGATAAAAAGTAGAGAGAATAGTTTAACAAGTTTAATAAAACAAAACATCACATTAAAAACTTTTAACTGGATTAACGATAGAATTCGCGTATAGTTTGTCAGGTGGCCCAAAGCAGTAAAGGCTTAATAGAAACAATCATACCAAGAAATTTCAATCAACTTAACTATTAATTAACTATAAAGGAGCCAATCATGGCGTCTATTATCAATCAAGAAATCCCAGAATTTTCAGCTGATGCGTACGTTAATGGTGAATTCAAAACCATCACTTCAGAAGATGTAAAAGGTAACTGGGCAATCTTTTTATTCTACCCAGCTGACTTTACCTTTGTTTGCCCAACTGAACTTGAAGACATGGCGGCTCATTACGACGAGCTTAAAGGTTTGGGCGTAGAAGTATACTCAGTATCTACTGATACTCATTTCACGCATAAAGCATGGCATGATTCTTCAGAAGCTATCGGTAAAGTACAATACCCAATGATCGGCGATCCTACTGGCCGTATCACTCGTGGCTTTAACGTCATGATCGAAGAAGCAGGTTTGGCTGAACGCGGTACATTCCTAGTTGATCCAGACGGCTTGATTCAAGTTGCTGAGATTCATGCTGGTGGTATTGGCCGTAGTGCAAAAGACATGCTACGTAAAGTGAAAGCAGCTCAATATGTTCGTGAAAACGATGGCGAAGTTTGCCCTGCCGCTTGGGAAGCTGGTCAAGAAACATTAAAACCAAGTCTTGATCTTGTTGGTAAAATCTAACTCTTGATTTAACGAACTGGCTCAATACTTTAGATATTTGTAGTGCTGTATATCCTACTTTGAGTTAAATCAGCATTATAAATGAAGACCCCATCAGCATAAGTTGATGGGGTCTTTTTATGTCATTTATCAATAAGTGTTTTTATTCATGCATCGTGATAATAAGTGCAGCGCTAAGCATGAGATTGTAGTTTATTTTTATCAATTATCTTATAAATCTCATCTTTTAAATGCAGTTTTCGTCGTTTCATAAGTTCAATTTCTTCATCGCGACTGGTGTGTGTCACCAAGTTTTTATCCAACTGATTAATCTGCTGATCTAGCTGGGTATGCTCATCAAAGATCGTCGCAAAATGACTGTCTTTTAGCTTAAGCTCAGCAATAATGTCTTTGTTATCTTGCCATGTATCAGTCTTTCTCATGTTGTCATCCTTGTTATGAAGCGCAAGCTTGTAGTAAGCATCCGCGCATGGTCGTAAGATTGTTTTGATGAATTGCTATGATTTTGAGACTTGATTTTATTAAGCCAAAACACTATTTAGCTCAATATGGATAAGACCTAATAGTAGCAGAAAGCTTCTTTGATAAACTTGCATAAAAGACAATCTGCAACGAGGGAAATAAGAGTTTTTCCTATTAGCCTCATTTGATTGTAGCGAAAAAACAGCCTTGTTACCATGAGAATAATCTACATATAGATTAAAATTTAATTATAAATAATAATTAATGATTGGTTTTATAAAACATAAGGTTTGAGTTTCTCAGCTTGCCGAAACCCTCAGAACCTATGATAATAGAGACATCAAAGGGCATAAACTTATGGCCTACAATATTTTAGATAAAATTATTAATACCAAATAGTCTATATTTGAACGAGCAACATGACAGTTGCCGTTACATATCCAGTAATGATGAGGAACAAACATGATAGATAAAAGTTTATTAGATGCCATCAAAAGTTACAGTGAAAAAATGACTTGTCCAATTACCTTCGTATTGGGTAGTGGCGAACATAGTAAGCGTGCTGAGTTGATTGATTTTTTGACTAAAATCGCTGGCACCACAGATAAAATCAATTTTGATGCAACAGCAACTGATGATAGCTTACCAAGTCCAATTAGCTTTAAAGTAGTCAGTCATGTCGATGGTGCATTGACCGATACGGGTATTGTTTTTAGTGGTATCCCCGGTGGTCATGAATTTACCTCGCTGATTTTGGCTATTTTGCAAGCCGGTGGTCATACGCTAAAATTGGATGAAAGTATTCAAAAGCTGATTAAGCGTTTTAATAAGCCACTACAGTTTCTAACTTACGTGTCGCTATCTTGCCACAGTTGCCCAGAAGTGGTACAAGCGCTCAACCAGTTTGCAATATTGAACGATGGTATTAGCAACGAGATGATTGATGGTGCTCTATTCCAAGAGCAGGTTGATGCTAATAACATCCAAGGTGTACCAGCGGTATTCTTAAATGGTAAACCGTTTGCCAATGGTCTCATCGACACGGCCAAATTGATTGGAAAGTTGCAAGAGCAATTTCCTGACTTGTTAGCAGAAGCTGATGACGATGCTGAGCAGTTAGAGCAGCAAGATGTGACGATTATTGGTGCAGGTCCAGCTGGCGTTGCCGCTGCGATTTATACCGCGCGTAAAGGCTTAAAAGTGACGATGGTTGCTGATCGTATCGGCGGACAGGTGAAAGACACGCAGGATATCGAAAACTTGATTTCTGTGCCTTTAACCACGGGTACTGAGCTATCAGCGAACTTTGAAAAACATTTGCGCGAATACGATATTACTTTAAAAGAGCACGTCAGCGTCAAAGAAATTAGTGAGACAGAAGATGAAAACTATCGCATTCATCTAAATACGGGTGAGACGTTTGAGACACGCAGTATTATCTTAGCGACGGGTGCTCAGTGGCGTAAGCTTGGTGTTCCGGGTGAAGAAGAAAACATCGGTAAAGGCGTGGCTTTCTGTGCTCACTGTGACGGCCCATTCTTTAAGGGTAAAGACATTGCAGTCGTCGGTGGTGGTAACTCTGGTATCGAAGCGGCATTAGATCTTGCTGGTATCGTGAAGCATGTGACTGTGTTTGAGTTCGCGGATGATTTAAAAGCGGATCAGGTATTGATTAATAAAGCCAAAGAGAAAGATAATATCGAATTTATCACTGGCGCAGCGACGCAAGAAATCAAAGCGACTGATGGTAAAGTGACCTCTGTCGTCTATCAAGATCGCAGCACCGGTGAGAGCCATGAGCGTGATTTATCAGGGGTATTCATTCAAATTGGTTTGGTGCCGAATACTGAGTTCGTTAAAGGCTTCGTTGATTTAAATCGCTTTGGCGAGATTGAAATTGATGAGCGCTGCCGTACTGATCGTAAAGGCATCTTTGCTTGTGGTGACGTCACGACTGTGCCATTTAAGCAAATTAATATTGCGATGGGTGAGGGTAGTAAAGCAGCACTATCAGCGTTTGAATACTTAGTTATGCAGTAAACTGGTCCAATGTTCTTTAATGTTTGCTAAAATAAAAAGCTCCAATACCTATTAAGGTAAAGGAGCTTTTTTAGTCATTATTTATTAGTTTCATGATTTTGATTGATTCATAAGCTGGATAATAAGATGATTTTTATATTCTAAGTCTACAAGGTTATAAAGGTCTCTCCAGTGTCCAGCGTCTTTACCTAATGCATTAGGGTTATTACCCAAAGATCTAGACCGATCTACAGTATTCTTAACCATTTGTGCGCCAAGTTTATCATAATATTCAAATGGGTCAGCTTTCCACTCATACATCCCATCGTCCCCTTCAGCAACTAATGCTCTAAATGAGGCTAATATTGGCAAAATGAAAGAACGTGGACTTTTAAATTCAATCTCTTTATTCAGAATTTCTGTGTGGAAAGTAACTGTACTACCATCCTTTTTTATCTGGACGCCTTTCAATGCACCGTATTTGCCATTTGATACAGCATCTTTATATTTTTCATGTAATGTAGATTCTATGTAATCATACAATTTTAATATATCTGGAATTATAGTTATCATTTTATAAAAGGGATTAGATTTTTCTTTTTTTATGGATTTCTGCATTTCATTATGATATTTAATATATTGTTTTAAACAATAATTTTTTTGACTATAAGTTGATACGGGTTGACGTTCTGAGTCGAAAATCCTGAATATTAAAGTTATAGATTATAGATATAATATTTTCAATCAAGATACGCTTGTCACTATCATTTTCTACGAAAGCAATCTGATCATTTAGATCTATTCCTTCAATATTTTGAAGAGGCAATTTAATTAACTCGAATTTTTTCTCTAACTCAGCTATAGATTTCTCACTAACTTGAACAGATGTATTTCTAGCTTTAGCTAATTCCGGAAAGAAGCTTTCTGCTCCTACGATAACTTCAAATCTAACATAAACTTTTTCTGTTATTTTGTCCCTATTTTGCAAAATTATTTTATATGTATGACCACCATCAATGTTCCCATGAACTTCTGGATCTTCCATTTTAATAGTAGCTATCGAACTGCGAGTATTATAGCTAATATCTGCAGCTGATATTATAATGCCTCGATTTTTTATATGGAAATTTCCATCATCCATAAATAGGCTTTCTTTTATACTTTTAGCTACTTGAGTAGAAAGGTTTTGTTCTCTTGGATTGGTGTCCATAGGTATATTATTTGGTACGTCCTGAATTTCTAGATAAAATTCATATACCACAGGATTTCTTGAAATTTCATTATATTCACCAAAAGGACTTGGTAAGTTTCTAAATGCTTTAACGGGAAATTCATAAGTTTCTATCATTTCAGTAGCATATATATCTTTCATTAAAGTGTTCCTTTTATTTAAGTTGATTATTTATTGCCTATTAGATAATTACCTGACAACATCCACTATTCTATATAATTTATCTTTAATGCAAACCGCATATATACGGTATTAATATGAAAATTGGTAAAACATTGAAAAATTATCGCCAGAGCTATAACTTCACTCAAGTTAAATTAGCAGAATATGCTGATCTGAATGAGAAGTATTATGGTCAAATTGAAAGAAATGAATGTAGCCCAACTATTGAAGTACTAGGAAGAATATGTGACGCCTTAGACATTACTATGTCGGATTTTTTTAGAACTCATGAGGGTAAGGCTAAGTAAGTTTCTAATTAAAAACGCCCATCCAAAATTTGGACGGGCGTTTTATTAAGCAATAGCAATTATATTCAAATCACTATTAATCGTCTAACAAATCCATTTTCTTAGCGGCTTCATAGATACCCGTTGAACGAGCACCGGTACGACAAAAGATTAACATCGGCTGCTCAGCTTGATTAAAAAAGTCAGCAAATTCTTCGACATGGTTTTGATTAAGCTCACTACCAGCGAAAGACACTTCTTTATAAGCAAGACCTGCTTTTTTAGCAGCAGCTTCAATCTCAGCGCTGGTCGGTTGGTTCGGCTCTTCACCGTCTGGACGGTTGTTAATAATGGTTTTAAAACCATTTTCAGCAATCATAGGTACTTGATCAGGGGTGATTTGTCCGGTAATACTAATTTGATGGCTCATAAGAGCTCCTTTTTATTTTTCATATTAAATAAAGTGTGTGGCGTAAAATACAGAATCTTAGACTAATCTTAATAGGCAACTTTCTAAAGAGACCGTATGTAAGCGTTATCGATTTTTTATAGTAACGGTTATAACAAACCTTGCATCAATGCGCTTTGATACAACAATTTAGCACGTGCACCTGTCCCGCAAAACATCAATATCGGTTTAGGCATCGAGCGATAAAATGCTGCAAATTGCTCGACAGTCGCCATGCTCAAGCGCTCATCATCAAAGGGTAAATGATGATAAGTAAGGTTGGCTTTTGCCGTCGCACTGGTAAAGTCGCCGCTATTGGGCTGCGTTTCTGTCTCAGCATCAGGACGAATATTGAGCACGGAGCGGTAGCCAAGCTCAGCAATCTTGACACATTGGCTTGGATAAATTTGCTTATAAATGGTTAAATTATCGGTCATAAGTCGTTTCGGTCGCGTATATTAAAAGACGTTTGGAGGTATAGTATTGTAGCTAAGCGCCATTTTATAAAGGCTGTACTTTAGGTATCTCTTCTAAAGGCTGTATTTTTTAAGGGCTTATACCAATTTAGCATAACACAGCTTTTATCATATCTATATTTTGTCACAGCATAATAATAAGTATGCTTGATTGAGCAACATATGTCTCACAGACCGATTAGATATCTTTTAGCGCATTTACCGCATCCATCGTGCTTAAATAAACTTGACCTGAGAGGGTGGTAATGACCGAAGTATGCTCGATAATGTCCATTACTGGCCCTTTAATAAAGCTAAAGTTTAAATGTTTATTTTGGTTCAACAGTTCTTGATTGAGGCTAATCAGCATCTCTTGTCCGGTCAGGTCAATATGATTGACTGCTGACATGATGAGTATGACCTCATGCGCTTCTGGATATTGCTGAGTGGCTTGTATGACCCTGCGATGGACAGATTCACTATTGCCAAAAAATAAGCTCTCATCGATACGCAGCATTAGTAAATTGCTAAATGTCACCACATCGTGACGGTTTATATTGCGAAAATGCCCTGTGCCAGCTAGCTGACCAACCACAGCGACGTGCGGTTTACTCGATTGCCAAATGAGGCTAGCAAACGACACCATCAAACCAATTACTAAGCCTGTATTTAATCCAAATATCAATACGCCGATGAATGCCGCCAAAAAGCTGGCCGCATCTAGACGGTCGCGTTGCCATGCCGATTTCAAGGTTGCCATATCAATGAGACCGATGATCGATGCCATGATGGTTGCGCCCAATAAAGCGTAGGGCAGTGGTGCGAGTACATTGCCAAAAGCGATTAAAGCAGCAATCATGACCAGCACAGTTACTAAACTTGCCACTGGTGTTTTGGCACCTGAGTCGGCATTGATAGCGGTGCGAGAAAAGCCGCCAGCGACGGTAAAGCTTTGAAAAAAGCCACCTGCCATATTGGCAAGCCCCAATCCAGTCAGCTCACTATTGGCATTAAAAGTCTCACCGCGCAGGCGTGCATAGTTGCTGGCGACGGAGCTGCTAGAGACAAAGATAATCAATGCCATCAAACCTGCGCTAGGTAATAGATTCAGCGCCTCATCGAAGTCTGGTACATAGGGCAGGGTAAAGGTTGGTAAGCCTTGTGGAATACTACCAATCGTGGCCACGCCGTTCGTAGTCCAGTGTAAGCTGATGCTCAAAACAATCGCAATACCGAGCAAAATAAGCGGAAATAGTCGCTCAGCCCATTTGGCATAAGACGCTGATAACCAAGATTTCCATAGCCATTTGCTACCGTAGCGATTGGTCGCCAACAGTGCAAAAGCAATGACGCCAATAACTAAGGTTAGCGGGTGTAGCTGGCGCGCATACATTTGCATGCTTGATAGATAACCGATTAAGTTATTTCCCGCAATCGGAATCGCGGTCAGATATTTAAGCTGACTGATAAAAATTAATACGGCGGCACCACTGATAAAGCCTGCTGAAACGCCGCGACTGATAAATTGCATAATCCAGCCAAGCTTGAGCCGCCCTGCTAGCCATAACATCGTACCAACCATCAATGACAGCAAACTTGCCATTAATATATACTGCTGAGTGCCCTCTGTAGCATAAGGGTGCAGGCTGCTGGCTGTCATAATCGCTGTAATAGCGACAGGCCCTACTGCTTGCACATTACTCGAGCCTATCCATGCATAGACCAGCACGGGAACGATGGCCGCGTAGAGTCCATAGACGGGTGGCAATCCTGCCAATACCGCATAACCTAAGCTTTGTGGAATGACGAGCACCCCAACCACCAACCCAGCAACAACGTCAGTTGGCAAGGCAGACAGCTGATATTGACGCAACCAAGCAGGAATCAGACGAGCGGCGATAGAAGGCATAGCAATATGTCATCACAATATATAGTCAATCCTATATAAATCAGATACGGTGTCAGGCTCGCTTAGTCTACTATTTGTAGTACTTTCGCTTGCCTTCCTTGTATCTAAACTATATTGAACCGACTATAGTAGAAAAAATTGAATAAAAGAAAAGAAAAGGTTAAATACAGCCAAGCGCTAAATTCATAAAGTTATGCTGAAAAATGACGCTAACAAGTGATGCTCAAAATTCAAGCCAACAAACTAGCTGTCAGTTTTGGCACAAAAGCGTTCATACAATAAATGTAACACTGCCAAGGCATCGTCGCTGGCAATACTATAATAAATTTGCTTGCCTTCGCGGCGGGTCGTCACCAGCGCATCTTTGCGTAGAATACCAAGCTGCTGTGACAAGCTTGGCTGACCAACACCGACTAAGCTTTCAAGCTCGCTGACGCAATACTCTCCTTGAGTCAACTGACATAAGAGTAATAAGCGGTCTGGATGTGAAAGCGACTTTAATAGTTGGCTGGCTTGCATGGACGCTTGCTGCATTTGCTCAGCAAGGTCTTTAGGTGCAAAGTCTGCTACGCTAGATGACGCATCATCAATGCTAGTAGTCGAGGTGCTCAATGCTGAAGTAGAAGTAGTCAGAGCAAGCTCCTTATATAAGACATAATAAAAGATTTAGGATTAATAGCTAAGATAAGATTAATTATCAATGATATTGACACGGATAGCAAGTTATCATTATTTACATTATATAAATTGATAAAATGTTAAATCGTTGCTATATTGATATGCATCGTTGATAAATATGTGGCGGTCAATACGATAAGTAGAAGCTGGCGCATATTATACTGAACAATTTATCAAAAAATAAAATATTCATCTAAAAGTAAAGAGGTAGCCATGCAAGTTCATTCATTCTTACATAGCGACACAGAAACTTATACTCACGTACTCGCGGACGTTCAACAACAAGTCTGTGCCATCATTGATCCTGTATTGGATTTTGATGCTAAGTCAGGGTGCACTAGTACTACTAGTGTCGATGAGGTGATTGGGTTCGTCCGAGAGCATGGTTGGGAGCTGGTTTACATCATAGAGACTCATGCGCATGCTGACCATATATCCGCCGCGATACACGTCAAAGACAAACTCGGTGGGCAGTTGGTAATCGGTCAACATATCACCGAAGTGCAAAAAATATTTAAGCAAATATTCAACTTTGATACCAGCTTTCGCACCGATGCCAGCCAGTTCGATATTCTAACGGATGAGGGCGATACTTTGGCGCTGGGCAATATTACTATTACGGTCATGTATGTACCGGGTCATACGCCGGCAGATATGGCCTATATTGCTACTGATGATGAAAAGACCGTGGTCTTTGTTGGTGATACTTTATTTGCTCCTGATGTCGGGACGGCTCGCTGTGACTTTCCAGGTGGGGATGCCAAGACGCTGTACCACTCAATCAAGAAGCTCCTTGCGCTCCCTGAAGATACGATAATATATCTGTGCCATGATTATCCAAGCAAGGGTCGCCAGCACTGTCCAACCACGACTGTCGCTGCACAAAAACTGGGCAATATCCATGTCAAAGATGGCATCAATGAAGCAGAGTTTGTGCAAATGCGTGAGCGCCGCGATGCCACTCTTGATATGCCGCGTCTCATTATTCCATCGGTACAAGTAAACATCGATGCAGGTCATTTCCCAGAGCCAGAAGACAATGGTACCCGTTATCTCAAAGTACCGATTAATGTACTTGGGCAATAAGACAGATATCAGGATAAGTAGACATCAGAAGAAGCAAACATTATAAACATGCATCACGTTACGTAAGCACAATACGAGTATAAGCCATCATAATGCTAGTCTTTACCGTAAACACATGGCTATATTACCCCTCTACCATTAAGCCTTCACACTTAAGGATTGAACCATGGAAATTAATATCGGCAGTACTGAGCGTTTACTACGTATTATCGCGGGTGTTGTGATTATCGGCTTGGGTTTGTATTTTCAAAGCTGGTGGGGCGTGATTGGCTTAGTACCTTTACTCACAGGACTCTTCCGCTTTTGTCCTTTGTATAAAATGCTTGGGATGAATACCTGCAAGCGTTAAAAAGTCGCTAGATTTATTGTCATAAATACATAATCAAGCATGGGTATTGGATACTTTGATTGACCAATACCCATGCTACTTGCATAGGAGTCTTATAATGAGTGAGCAAAACTCTCATCTGGTCTGCCCACATTGTCAGGCAACCAACCGCATACCAGCAGCCAAACTTAGTGCTGCGCCAAATTGTGGCAAATGTGGTCAGCCGTTATTAACGGGGAGTCCTCATGAACTAAATGCCCAAACGGTTCGTAAAGTCATTCAAAAAAATGAGGTCTTGACCATCGTTGATTTTTGGGCGAGTTGGTGTCAGCCGTGTCTAATGATGGCACCGCAGTTCAAAGCCGCAGCGGCGCAACTGCCACAAGTGGTTTTTGCCAAAATACAAACCGATAAATATGAGCAAGCGGCGGCACCTTATAATATTCGCAGTTTGCCAACCATGGTGGCTTTTAAAAATGGTAGAGAGATCGCGCGACAATCTGGTGCTTTACCTAGCGATCAAATTGTTCAGTGGGTACAAAGCTTACATTCTTGAGTTTTAACGAATTATGATTATAAAAAAGCCAGTATGCTTATTGCATGCTGGCTTTTTTATAACAAATACTATCTAAAGTCATCAAAGGATTGAACAGTTAAATATTACTTATCAAACTTAACTTATTAAACATAACCTATCACGTATTACTCGCCATAAATCTTAACACCATTGGCAAAGCTACAACGCTGAATGCGGGCGGATTGAATGATTGCATCACGCTCGCCATAGAGCCGTGATAATTTTGCATCGCGCGCCTTGGTATTGTTGCTTTTGCCAACGCCAAAGCTAATATTAGGGGAGATGCCCCAGCGTCCCGCAGAAACCCCAACCCCGACACCTGAGGCGGATAAAGTTGATTGCTCATTGCGCGCCGCGTCGACATAGCGATTGACGCGGGTATATTCTTGGCTAAGGGCTTGGCAATCGTAACTTTGATACGTGCTTGGCGGCACATATTGTGGCGTGACATTGCCCGTCGAGGCACAGCCTGAGAGACCAAAAATGCCAGCTGTCGCCAGTAGTGTCGCTGCAGTAAGAGTTTTCATAGTGGCTCCATTAGGCTAGGTTGAGGCGATTGTATTTATGTAAGATAGCAAAAATAATGGGATTAAGATATTGAAAATATGGCACTTATTAAATATTTTCAATGCTAGTAATATAAGTATTTGTGCAATTAAAATATGATATGTTTATTAAAATAAGTTACCAGGTTTAGCAAAGGCTAGTACCACAATGCCCACATATGCCGCTCCAGCAATAAGAATACCGGTCTTTCTTTGGCTAGATGTGGCGTTATTATTAAACGCTTTAATACTGGCACTGATAGCCGCAACGAGTAAGATTACTTTTGCAAATACCCACTGTATGGGTGCATTGGCACTCATCAGCTGCATTAGCATGACTGCCCCTGACACAATAATGAGGGTATAGAGAATGTGCGAAGAGATTTTGACCACGCGTGGCGCTTGCTTGTTTGAGCTTAATACCAAATAGCTCTGATATAAAAACAGGGCAATGAGCAATACAGCCATGAGCATGTGTAGATGTTTCATGAGATATTATTTCCTTTAAAGGTGCAGTTTCAGCGCTTACTGGTTACATATGATTATGGTATGGAAAACACTACCTTCGCAATAGTTCGTTATTAGCCCTTGTTTTGTCCAGCACATAACGGACTATCAGGGCTTTGACCTTGCCATTCTATTGGGGTATAAGCATGAATCGCTAAAGCATGGATTTGACCGCCTTGCGAGGTTAATAAGGAGTTTGCCAGTCTATATACAAGCTGATGGCGTGCGACCAATCTTTTGCCTTCAAAAGCATCACTAACAATCGTAAGCTTAAAATGGCTTTCTTTGCCATCAAAATAACCAGAATGATTCATTGATTCATTCAACAATTCTATATGTTGCGGCTGCAACGCTTGTAGCTCAGCATTGAGCGCATCAGCGGTCGGTGTTTTACTCATAATAATCTTTCCATATATTTTGCCTAATAGTACTTGGCGGTATCATACTTAGCAATTTGTGAATTGCAAATAATGCCCATTATAGCAGACGCTATTAGCGGTAAAACCTGCTATTAAGTGGCGTGTGCCTGTAAGCGATTACACTTTTGAGCTATCCTGTTTCTAAAAAATATAGCAATGAAAGATATTCTTTTTAACATACTGTCTTAATGACGAGAGCTAATAGCTAGTCATGGCAAGTAGCGGTATCTGTTAGCTATCAGCATAAAAAAGCAGAGCACAATTGATAACCTGTACTCTGCTTTTATAAGTAACAATCATTATAAGTAACAGCCATTTACTCAAAGCATGAAATCAAACCACTTCATTAGCGACGCGCTTTTTGATAAAGCGGCATCACTTTAGGCATTAATGATTGCAATTGAGCAATACGATTGCTGCTGGTCGGGTGAGTGCTTAAGAACTGCGGTGGCTCACCTTGGCTAGCGCTTTGCATTTTTTGCCATAAGGTAACCGCTGCTTGCGGATTATAGCCAGCACGTGCCATTAACTCTAGACCAATTTGATCGGCTTCAGCTTCTTGTGTGCGACTGTGTGGACGGCTCAGTCCCAAATCACCAGCGACGTTGGCAAGCTCAGCTTGACCTTGTGACAGTCCAAAGATGCTAGCAGCCACGCCGATACCAGTCTGTGTGGCATATTGACGTGAGAGACGTTCACGTGAGTGCTCACGCAGCGCATGTGACATCTCATGACCCATAATAGCCGCAATCTCATCATCCGTGAGATTCAGGCGGTCAATGATACCCGAGTAAAACATGATTTTACCACCCGGTACCACAAAGGCATTCAGCTCATTAGATTTGATCGTATGCACTTCCCATTGCCATTTCGCCGCATCTGGACGGTAGACTCCGACCTGACCGACCAAACGATTAGCGATGTTCTTTAAGCGATTAAGCTGAACCTTATTGGTATCTAACACGCCGCGCGATTTTGCTTCTTGCAACGTTTTGGCATAACTCTGTGCAGACAGCTGCAAAACTTGCTCACTAGAAACCAGTAATAGCTGCTGACGGTCAACGCCAACGGCCCCAGTACTGGTGGTGCTGGTACAGCCTGTCAGGGCTAGTGCCGACAATGAAGCGGCCATTACGGTGCTGGTCAGTAATTTTTTCATAATAAACATCCTCGCTGTAAATGATAAAAAGTAAAATAGAACAAAGTGGCGGTTAATAACAAAGCAGCTGTTATCAAAGCGGCTATTAATAATAAAGCGGTTGTCGTTAAAGTGATTATCGTTCAAATGACTCGTGTTACATTTTTTGTGGGATAAAAAGCCAAAGCGGCAAGTAAGGCAATTTTTTATTAATGTTCTACCTATGCTTGCTACGTGACCTCAACAGTAAAATTTTACCCGAACTGTCATTAGGCATAAGTATAATAATGTTACTAAGGCAAAACCAATGCAGGAAAAGTAACAATACAGCGTAGGATTGTAAGTGAGAGGGACGTTGACACCAACAAATCTATTTTTCGCTATTAACGTCTATAAACTTGATAGGCGGCATAAATCTCAGTCAAAAAATAGTCTCATAGGCAATGAGATACTACCTACAAGGACAGAGCTTTAGATTTTTAACATTATTCTGAAAAATAACTGATATTATTTAAAATAAATAATTATTTCTAAATCAATTATTTATGATAATTACATCAATAAATAGCGAGTTAAAGACATAATATTGGAAATAAACGTTAAAAATAAGGTTGACAGGGTTAGAATATCTGATAGAATAGCCAGCCTATCGAGACGGAGTTGTTGTTAACAACACTACAATTCGATAATCAGCGGGAATAGCTCAGTGGTAGAGCATAACCTTGCCAAGGTTGGGGTCGAGAGTTCGAATCTCTTTTCCCGCTCCAAATATGGCTTGAAAAAGCATCAAAGCCTCACTTTATTGTGAGGCTTTTTTTTGTCCTGATTTTAAGGGTTGTCATTATTTCTTAAGAACATTTCGATGACATGCCAAGTTACTATCGACTGAATTCACGACATAGATTACTAAAAGTTGCAGCGCCAAAACTAAGTTACAAAAGGTGGTCAATTTGACACATTAGGCTCAGTTCAATCATGCATAATTATATAGATCGTTTAAACGAATATAACAACAAATAATCCATCTATAGACCATGATGATAATAAGGAATAATTATGCAAGAATTCAAACATAGAGCATTTAATGAATTATTTGATCTGTCAGGAAAAACCGCAATTGTGACGGGCGGTGCAAATGGTATTGGTAAAGCAACGGCGTTACGTCTAGCACAAGCTGGGGCAAATATCGCTGTTGCTGATTTAAAATTAGAAGATGCAAAGGCTGCGGTCAAGGATATCGAAGCTTATGGTGTAAAAGGCTTGGCAGTCGAATGTAATATCTTAAAAGATGAAGATTTGGTCGCTATGGTAGATAAGGTCGTCGCTGAATTTGGCACGGTCAATATTTTAATCAATAATGCTGGTGGCGGCGGCGGTGGTCGTGAAAACCCAGCCACCGCATCGGTCGATGATATTCGCCGTGACTTTGAGTTAAATGTGTTTAGTGGCTGGCGTTTGTCTCAATTATGCGTGCCACACATGAAAGCGTCGGGTTATGGTTCGATTGTATTTACCACTTCGATGTCGAGTATCAATAAAAGCCCGAACATGAGTGGTTATGCAGGATCAAAAGCGGCTGTCAATCATATGGTGGCGAACTTGGCACATGATTTTGGCCCTGAGGTACGCGTCAATGCGGTTGGCCCTGGTGCCACGCGTACTGATGCGTTAAAAACTGTACTAACACCAGAAATCGAAAAGAAAATGCTAGAGCATACGCCGATTCAACGTCTGGGTGAAGCCGATGATATCGCTGGTGCTATGCTATATTTTGCCGCACCACTATCTGAGTGGGTCAGTGGTCAAACCATATTTGTGAATGGCGGCGGTGTGCAAACCTTAGACTAAGCTTATCTGCATATGAAGGTATTTAAACCATGATGTTAAAGCTATTGTAAGTAGTGAAAAACCGTTATGAAAAGCATCATTCAACGTATAGTTGGGTGACGCTTTTATCGTTTTAAGCCTATGTTTTATGATAAATATAATGGCGCATTGATAGGCTGTATCTTTCAATTGACTGAATGTGCTCAATTAAAGAGTATTCAAGTTACTCAAGTTATTAAAAGCAAATATGGGCGACCTCATTGCAAAAGGTTTGCTTGCCATTTTTAAAGCCTGCGATGGCTTGTGAATTGATTCTAATCGCTTCTACCGCGTCTTTCGCTTCTAATATGACTAGGGTAGCCGGTGCTCCTACTTTAATCTCCGTTTGTCGTGACAAAAGCTTCGCTGCATTTTTGCTAATCATATCGAATACCTCCGCTATCTGCTCATCTTTTGCTAATTGAGTGATATTGGCATACATATTTGCCATTCTAATCAGTGAAGCATCACCGTAAGGCGTGAAAGCATTTAAAATATTATTGCTAGAAATAGTCGTATTGATGCCCATTGCTAATAGCTCATTGGCGTTGACCATGCCTCTAGGAATGAGCGCATCATAATCACGTCCATTCAAAAATATGTCGGTGGCTGGTAACACCGTCAAGGTAATGTCAGCGAATTTCAGTAACGCAGCCATTTCTATACGTTTGTCTTTGTCCATCGCCGATAATTTAGTCACATGACCAATAGACACGCGACCTTGATAATGGCGCTTGATGGTTTCTTCAACCAATTTTGGAATGCTCGAGCCTTGTGGATCCAGATCAAAATCTAAATGAAAATCAACATCGACGTCAAACTGCTCAGCCAAATCAAACACCATTTCAATATGCTTGTGAGGATTTTCATCTTTGTATGGACATCCGCCAACCAAATCAGCGCCTTGCGACAATGCCAGTTTTAGTAGCTCATAAGTATGCAGGTCATTGCTCAATCCTGATTGCGCAAAGGCGCAAATCTCTATATCGATGGCAAATGCATAGGTATCGCGGGCTTTTTTGATGGCATTAAAGGCACGCATCTCTGTTTTTGAATCTGTTTCAACAAAGGTGCGCAGACCAACGGTGCCTTTTTTAATCGCCATCTCAATCACTCGTGAAGCACGATTAAACACATCTACTTCCGTAAAATCCTTTTTAGCCTTACCTGTTTCTTCAACAGCCTCGTTTAAATCACCTTGCTCTATAGTACAGCGATCAAGGATGCAGGCTTTATCAAGGTGAATGTGGCTCTCATAGAATCCTGCACAGACAAAGTAACCTTTAGCATCGTAAAGTGCTCTTGGCGCATCATCATGTTCAGTTTTTTTTGCAACGTCGTCAATGCTCTCAATATAAGCGCCGTTTATACTGATATTAACCAAGTTTTTATGATTGGGTAATTGGGCATTTTTTATAAGTAAATCTGGCATCGTTTTTCCTTATTTTTTTGCTTGAAATGACTTAATGATCAATGGCATTTTAGTGTCAAGAGTGGGGGTTTTAAGCTTTAAATCCGCATGACTATTCGATGTTTTTATTTTTTCCTACTCAACGGTCGTTTTTTGTTCATGAGTGGTTAGGGGCAAGCGTCATCGAGTCTAATATATGGAATATAATGACCACCGCTACGGTATGTAGACTTTGTTTATAAATAGACTATATCGTTTTTACCACATACTTAGTTATTGATATTTTATTGTTATAATTATCTTATAAGTTTTGAGTGTACGTTAAGATATACTAATAATAAAAAGAGTAAATAATAAGCTAAATTTAGCTTCATACCTTGAAACTACGAAGGCATTTCTGTGATGGAATGACTTCATTTAAATACAATCAGATAAACAGGAAAAAGTATGTCAAATATCGATGAGTCGTTACAAGAATTAATGAATCTTGATGGTGCAATGGGTGGCTGTATCGTCGACTATATGTCAGGCATGGTACTTGGTATGGCTGGCGGCGGCGTTGACTTAGAACTTGCAGCAGCAGGTAACTCGCAAGTGGTAAAGGCGAAAGTAGCAACGATGAAATCATTAGATATCAAAGGTGAAATCGAAGATATGTTAATCACCTTGGAGTCTCAATTGCACATCATTCGTCCTACAGCCAAGCATGAAGACTTGTTTATTTATTTGGTGCTTGATAAATCAAAAGCCAATCTTGCATTAGCCCGCCGTAAGGTACAAGCCGTAGAAAATAAACTAGAAATATAATTCGGTTGGTCGTGTTCAAAAAATGAGTGATTTATCAAACTATCCTTGTTGCTTATCGCGCCTTAAATAAGACAAGACTGGCAACAAGGTCAAATTCGCTATGTACGTACTGTACATAGCGAATTATTATTTTATAGGCAGTAGGAATAACTTAACGAGCGTGAGCCGTTTTATCAAGTGGTGGCAAAATGAAGTGTATTGCATATGTCAGTAGAGTGCCAATCAGTGATCGTACTATTCGAATGCCTACTGGGTTATCAGACATCGTTAGCGTCTCTCGTAAGCATAATCCAAAATCGCAAATTACGGGTATCATCTCTTACCGTGACGGTCAGTACCTGCAAGTGCTAGAAGGCCCTTATCTTGAAGTAGACAAGTTAATGAGTAAGATAGCTTCTGATCCTAGACATGAAGATCTTTGGGTGTTTTTGGATGTGCGCGTGATCAAACGCAGCTTTCATAATTGGGCTGTGAGCGTGTTTGATTTTGTGGATCAAGGCAACTTTTTTAATGCATTCATTGAGAACAATAGCGCTGTGTTAAACAGCTTTGATGAGTCTCAACAAAGACGTATTCAACCGTTTATTGATATAAAAAAATCTGATACGGTGCCTGAAAAGTATTATGAAGGTAAGGATTTAAGATTGCTGGCATGGCCTGATCTCAACAATGAAAGCCAGCCGCAAATGATTATGAACCTGTGTATCAAATTGACTAAAAAGCCTTATTCGTTTAATGCACTAGCGCATAGTGGTGATTTTGGCAGCCATCATCAAGTCACACAGATTATCAGAGAGTTTGATCGTTTAGGTTTATTGAGTGTCACAGAGGCAGCACCGATACATGAGCAAACCGTAAATGAGAAAAAGCCTAACAAATTCTATGGTGCGATCAAAAAATTCTTAGGAATGAGGTAAAAAATTGAATTATCAGAAGCTAGCAATTATTGGGGAAGTAGGTGCTGGAAAAACTCGGTTGGTCAAAACCCTAAGCGAGATAAGCCCCATCGAAACAGAAGCAAAATCTAGTATCGATATCGGTAAAGAGTACACGACGGTCGGCATCGATTATGGGCGCATCACTCTGTCTGACGATATGGCGCTAGGTATTTACGGCGTGCCAGGTCAAGAGCGTTTTTCTTTTTTATGGGAGTTCGTCAATCAGTCGCTATGGGGATTGCTCATTTTGATTAGATATGGCGAGACACCCGATTATGCCAATTTAGATAAGCTGTTACACTTTTTTGCACCAGAAAAAAATCAGACCACGTGTATCATTGGTATCACTCATTGCGAGGATGCTGACAAAGATAGCCTTTCAGCACTGGGACAAGAAATAAGAGTGATGTTGATGCAGCATAATGTGGTGGCACCTGTGCTCCATACAGATCCTAGGAACAGAGAGTCCGCTGTGTCTCTGTTGTCATTATTTAATACCCTTAATAATCAAGACTAATGCCAGATATGACTATGTTAAAAGAAAAATTAGACGAAAAATCACCAGCAAAAATAGCGTTATTAAGCCATATGAAAGCATTGTGTGACGCCAATAGAGAAGTCATATTGGTTAGCTTATGCACCACAGATGGCTTTCCCATTAGTTGCTTTTCGATCAGTGAATTGAGCAATCAAACGGACAAGTTTGCGGCGATGAGTAGCACACTATCAGCTCTGAGCGATTCATCCGCGAGTCAAATGAAGCAGGGCAAGTGCGACATCACTATCGTCGAAGCCACTGCTGGAAATATGCTATTTGTCAAAACTGACTATATCGGTAAGCCGTGTGTATTGACCGTGGTAGCGCAGAATAAGATGGCACTAGCAGAAGCAAGATATAAGACCAAAAAATTGATTGGTGTCATTTCTGCTATCACTGAGTAAGGCGCATAAGTAACTAAGATTGCTGGATTCGGCAGGCTATAAGCGATAATTCGACTGTGATAGACATGTGATGTTATTCGCGTGATCAAATATCGACACTGTATTCAGGTATCGACACTGTATTCAGGTATCGACCTTGTATAAAGGTAATGCCCTGACCTTTGACGACCATAGCTACCAAAAAATCACCATTAGTGGCGTTAATTTTGGCATAAATAGTGTGCTTATGCTTTCTGCCTTCTTCATCGGTCAGCTCTAGGTTGCTTGTTGTGCCCAGACCATATTGTAAAAACTCATGATTCTCCAAATCTGCTAGCGTCTCAAGTAATCCCATTCTGCTCAGATAATCGGGACTGGTACAGAGCGAATAACGAGTCAGCGCCAACCGTTTTGTTTGGTCGCTGGAATCTTGCAGCTCTTAATACTCGACCAACTCATACCCTTCTTCGATCAAGTCAATGTGTCGATCAGAAAAATCCAACTCAGCGTTTAGGACGGGACAGCAGTGCTGTATCTATCGGTGATGGCGCGTAATGAAGAGTTTCTACAGTACATTGCGTAGAGGCTTGTCGCGTATTAACTATCGGGCGAATAGATTGAATTTATGCTGTTGGCTCTATTCTAAAATGAATGGTTCTATTTTGAAGTAAACGGTTCTGTTGTGGCTATTTGACGCTATATTTACAGTGTTATTGTTCTGAAAGTTAGAGGAGTTAATTACAGTCAATAAATTTTTTTGATAGCTTATTTTTCATAACCTGTTCTTTGATAGCTTAATATACAAAGCACCACTTAACGGATTGTTGAGCGGTGCTTTTTTGAGTCAAAATATCAGTTTTAGATAGTGGTTTTTTAGGTGCTAATTCTAACGGTACTGAGCTTAAAGATACTAAGCTTAAATATACTATCAAGGGTACATAGTTAGGCTTGGCTTTTTTTACGACCCATCAAGCTATTAGCTACCCATGCTGGACCAATTAATAAAAATTGTAAGTCTTCAAAAAATGAGGGTTTTTTGCCTTCAATTTTATGACCAATGAACTGTCCAATCCAAGCAACCACAAAAACAGCTGCCCAAACCTTAAAGCCCCATGGTAATAATGCCATTACTGACAAACAAATAAGAATAAACATTCCCATCGCCAAGAATAACGGCGTGGATAGACGCATATAAAATAACAATACCAACGCGCTAAGTACCAAGGTAAACCAGACTGATAGCGACATGCCCATGCCTAACAGGCTGACAAATATCGTGGGAACGCATAGCCAATGGATCTTCTTATTGACTAGGTTTTGATGACTGACAGAATATTCACTAAGCCATTGCTCAAGTGTGCGTTTAGACAGGCGTTTTTGCTGAGTACGAGACATACTAACCTCCATGTTAGTAGATAAATTGAAAAATCTCTCCTATCAGTTGTAGCACTAATTGAGCCAGTCCACCACATTATCTGATAGACGCCACAGTCAAAACCTATAACGTTATTAACATGTTTACCAATATCTGCGAGCTCTTTGGTTTTATTCTTTTAAGATATCACCACTTATGACCATACAAGATAAGCGTTAACCTTGTTCACTGCGCTGCCATTCATACAAACCGATAAAGGCGTTTATTTGATATATCATGGTTTGAATGGCAAAAATATAATTGCCTGACATTAGATTGACGATGAGCCAGACAAAGTTAACGATAATCCATAACCACCAGTTAAATGAATAGCGCAAAATCATCGCGGCTTGTGCAGTAATGGAGAGGACAAAAGCAATGACGTTGATCCAAAAGAAGGAAATAAATCCTAGAAATTTACTATTATCATCTTCAACCACTGCATAGCCATAGCTGGCGAGTAAATCATTTACTGTGGGGAAAAGTGCGAGACCAAGAATAATAAAGGCGGCGGTAATTAACCAAACCGCTTTGCTCGCCGCCTTTGGTATCATGTCGCCATCAGGATCGGTATGTTTTGACCAATAAAAAATACCGTAGACATGGGTGAAAAAGTTAAAGAGCGGCGCGAGCATCAAACCGACTGCACCAGACGTCGCCTGCACGACGACTTCTCCCGCAGTCGCTGCCATTCCCAACCCGTTGCCCATGACGTTTTTGCGAAATGATAGCGAAACCACACAGACCAAACCAACGAAAGACACGCCCAAATAAAACATATCAAGTGTGGTGTGTTCTGTCGTGAGCCAAAAACCTGTGGATAATGCTATTACCCCGCAAATGAACCAAGTGACAATCCATTGCATCGCCCACTTTCCAGTAATATTATCTAATAGCTGAATACGCATAAAGCCTTTTTCCTTAAAGTATTAAAACTACAATGAGTTCTTATTTTATTTTTTAGTATCATATTATTTTTGTATTATCGCTATTCTTGCCATCGCTATTTTTACCCTGTCGTCTATTTGCCATAAACATACTGATCGATAAGCAGCAGCGCTTGCTGATAGCGCGCATCGTAATCTGGCTGATCCACCATGTGCGGTTTGATATCATGACGAGCAAAAATATCGACGAGACGTCGCTCAAAGCGTCCACGCGCCTCAGGCGTGCCCAATGAGCGCATGCCATCATCAATCCACGGCGTATTGTTATCCAGCATAATGGTATGATCTAAGCGAAACTCATCGATACAAGCCGCCACAAAAGGATGGCTGCAACCTTCATATTCTTCACAGAATGCTTGAGTAGTCACAAAATCGGTATCAACGATGGTGACAGGAGCGGTCGCATTAGCCGCCGCATCTCTTATAGCTTGAGCATGCTGAAGGGCAATCGGACCATAGTCATTGTATTGTAGACCGACTTCACTACCGCCCAAATCAGTGCCGACATATAAGCGTCCCATCTCTAAAGCAAAGCTGGCGCCATAATAATTGGCCAGTTTATGCACCAATGTGGTCTTACCTGAGCTTTCACCGCCAACAATCGCCACCGTTTTGGTATAGTCGCCGCGCGCTTGCGGGTGAATAGCTGACCAATGTGCGACTGGATTACGAGCGATGGCATAAGAATCAAACTCAGGCTGTAGCGGGGTCGTGATGACTGGCATCGATAATCGCTCATAGACATCACTCTGCGCCAATGGATGGTTTTCTGCGACAAACAAGACTGTATCTGCTGGTAAGTCGAGCGCTATCGTCAAACGTTGTAGTTTGGCATTGCTGGCGGGAATGTCGATTGTCACATCGAAGAAGCTATCATGTAGCGGCAGCCCAATCTCATGAGTGGTATGAATCTGGATAAATGGCAAATCAGCACACGCCATCTGTAGCCAACGTGCTTTATCTTGCAAAGTAATCTCAAAGTCTGGATGCGGTGCTGGATGCGCCATAATGATAATATGCAAGGTTTTCACTTGTCCTGCCGCAGCCAATATACTGCGCATTTGACCTAAATGTAGTGGCTCAAAATGTCCAATCATCAATCCTGACTCGTACATAGCTTTCCTTAATTTTTATTTATTCTTAATTGCACTAATTTTATCGATAGACTGCTGGAATATCTGTTATTTACCAGCATGTTATAAAGGTTTAAGGCGATTTACAGGTAGGTTATTGTAAAGGGGTGTTTTTTTATATGACTTTTTCTGATAAAAGCATTACCAAGTTATTAATTTAACTGTGATTGTTTGAGTATCTCACCATTTTTCAAGCTCCATCTACACAATATCTATGTGCTGAAAATGGCTGAAAATTGGATTTGTAACAACATGTGTAATATGGCAGCAATAAAGCTAATCGTGAAACATTTTGAAATAACTATTTAAAATCAGCAGTTTATGAGACTTTATGACAGATTAGGGCAAGCTTGGTTAGCATAAACTCACAAAGTACGTCTATACGTTCAACAGATAAATATTAAATAGTTGCTATACTTATTCATAAGTTGAGAAGGCTAAGCAGCTTCCTGACTACAATCGGAAAAAAGCATAAAAATAGAAGAAAAAAAGCAGAATTTTAAATAACAATAGAAATGATAGAGAGGTATTTGATTTGGCTAAACTAGCAAAACTACATCGCTCACAGAACAATCGCATGATAGCAGGTGTGATGGGCGGCATTGCCGAATACGTTGGTTGGTCACCGACTTGGGTGAGAGTATTATTCGTGATTATCTCATCCTTGAGTGCAGCAGTACCTGGCATCTTAATTTATATAATTTTGTGGATAATCATGCCAAAAGCGACTAGTGCGTCTTACCAATAAGATTGTTTTATATTTGCTCTTATCTTTTTAATACCTTAATAGCAGTACCGTTTTAATAGTATCGTTTTGATAGCATTACTATCGAGATTAGTTCAGATAGACTTTTACCAAAAAAAGAGAATAGCAGTTCGACTAAAAAACAAAAAGCCTGACTCATCAGGATACTAAAGACATACCTTTCCTCCTGCCCAGATGCTCGCGCATTTGGGTATTTTTTTATCTGCTACTTTTGTGCCTCCTATATTGCAGCAGTTTGATTATAAATGAGCCTTATAACGACTTATTTAGGTCTGCAGCATAAATTTAATTGATGTAAATATAGATAAAATAGTCAATTTTTAGTAAGGTGAGCAGGCAAATAGAGTCGTTGCCGAATAGGCTATACGAGTGCTATCAAAACTTTATTTATAAATATCCATTCCACAGTGGCTTTACTATGAAAACCCAAACTATGACATCCCAAGCGACAACTCCGATGATAGAAAATACAGCCCCTCAACCGATGACGTTTCAGGATTTAATTCTAACCCTACAGAATTATTGGGCCGATAAGGGCTGCGTTATTTTGCAGCCTTATGATATGGAAGTCGGCGCGGGTACGTTTCACACCGCGACATTTTTACGCTCGTTAGGTCCTGAGCGTTGGAATGCTGCCTATGTGCAGCCATCACGTCGTCCGACCGATGGTCGCTACGGTGATAACCCAAACCGTTTGCAACATTATTATCAGTTCCAAGTGGTTCTAAAGCCTAATCCACCCAATATACAAGAGCTATATTTGGATTCATTAAGAGCCATCGGTATCGATCCACTGGTGCACGATGTGCGTTTTGTTGAAGATAACTGGGAGTCGCCAACACTGGGTGCGTGGGGACTAGGCTGGGAGATTTGGCTCAACGGTATGGAAGTGACGCAGTTTACGTACTTCCAGCAAGTAGGCGGTCTTGAGTGCTTCCCGGTGACTGGTGAAATCACTTATGGACTTGAGCGCTTAGCAATGTACGTGCAGGGTGTTGACAGCGTTTACGATTTGGTTTGGGCAGATGGTGAGTTTGGTCGCGTCACTTATGGCGATGTCTTCCATCAAAACGAAGTTGAGCAGTCGACTTATAACTTTGAGCACGCTGATGTGCCAATGATGGGCGAGATGTTTGACTTTTATGAGCAGCAAGCAGATAAATTGGTGGCCGAAGGTTTGCCATTACCTGCCTATGAGATGGTACTAAAAGCCTCACATGCTTTTAATTTACTTGATGCTCGTGGTGCGATTTCAGTGACCGAACGTCAGCGTTTTATCCTACGTGTGCGTACGCTTGCCCGTAAGGTTGCCATTGGTTACGTTGAAGCACGCGCAAAATTGGGTTTTCCATTGGCAGATGAGGCGCATCGTCAAGCGGCGCTCGATAAGTATTTGCCAAAAGAACAAGGTGAAGATAAGTAGTTTTCGTTCTAAATATTAATTTTAGGTACTCGATCATGTTCAGATACCATTGCATTGAGTGCTTTAAGTTTAGTAATAGAGATTTGGAACTGACCGTTACTAGGTCGTTTTTTATTTTTAAATTGCTCCCATACAAGCGAACCTGAGCCATTATATATTTCTTCAAATGTACCATTTGGCATTATTTTAATAATAATTGCATGTTCAGGTTCACTTCGAAAGGCAACAGATTTAGATTGAGTGGCTTTTATCTCAACTTTCAAACCGTCTTTCGTTATAGCGTCGTAGCCTTTGTTACTTGCAGCTAATAGTTCTAGCTCGTAAGCATCTGCTACCAAGCATTCACCTAAGCTACCTACTAAATGACCGTCTGGAGTAAAGTGTCGACCGGGAAACATGTTTTCCAATTCGTTGACGGTGTTGTAAAGCTGTTTGACTAGAGTTTGCAGCTTTTCATGATCTATCATAAATGGTTCCGAAACATAAAAAATAGTGTTCCACAATAATATGATCAATTTTTGATTACCATGATTTTGTTATAATCTACTCAATTTTTAAATATAAAAAATTCTTAATAAACCGAGATTCCCATGAGTACTATTCTATTTGAACTGGGGTGTGAAGAGCTACCTCCAAAAAGCCTAAAACCTACGTGATGCGCTACAAGCGAGTGTCACCGAACAATTAAATGAAGCAGAAATCAGCTTCGATAGTATCAAAGCCTTTGCTGCCCCGCGTCGTTTGGCACTTCAGATTCAGGGTATTAGCGATAAGCAGCCGGATCGCAGTGAGCAAAAACGCGGCCCTGCGATTAAAGCCGCGTTTGATGCGGAAGGTAATCCAACACGCGCGGCAATGGGTTTTGCGAAAGGCTTAGGTATTGAAGCCAGTGAGCTGATAACGATTAACACCGATAAAGGTGATTATGTCGGTTATGAGCAAGTCATTCATGGTCAAGCAACTACTGAACTGTTAGCTGCCATTTTTCAGACTGCACTAGACAATTTACCGATTGCTAAGCGTATGCGTTCAGGTGCCAGCCGCAATGAATTTGTGCGTCCAGTACAATGGGCAGTATTGATGCAAGATAGTACTATCATTGATGCGACTATCCAAGGCCATCAGACGGGAACGCAAACACGTGGCCATCGCTTCCATAGTCCTAATTATCATGAGATCGCGCACGCCAATGACTACGAAGAATTACTAGGCGGTTTAAAAGTTGTGGCTGATTTTGATAAGCGTCAAATGCTGATCAAAAACCAAGTCAAAGCACTAGCAGATGAGGTCAATGCTGATGCTATCGTGCCGCAAGATTTGTTGGATGAAGTCACCGCATTGGTTGATTTCCCGATTGCACTGCGAGCAAGCTTTGAGCCACGTTTTTTGCAGGTACCGCAAGAAGCGCTTATCTCTACCATGCAAGCGGATCAGAAGTATTTTTGCTTAACCGATAAAGCAGGTAAGTTGCAGCCTTACTTTATTTTTATTACCAACATTGAGTCAAAAGATCCCAATCAAATTATCGAAGGTAATGAGAAAGTCGTACGTCCACGTTTGGCCGATGCCGAGTTTTTCTTCTTACAAGATCAAAAACAGCCATTATTTGCGTTGACAGAAAGCTTGAAAACTCGCGTCTTCCAAGACAAGCTGGGTACGATTTGGGAAAAATCTGAGCGTATTGCCAAGCTTGCCGCCTTTATTGCCGCCTTGATGCAACAGCAAGGTCAGCAGATTGATATCGATGAAACGGTGCGTGCGGGTATTTTGTCAAAAGCCGATTTGGCAAGCTCATTGGTCGGTGAATATCCTGAATTACAAGGTATTGCAGGCACTTATTATGCGCGTTTGAATAATGAGCCTGAAGCAGTCGCGGCAAGTTTAGAAGAGCAATATTTGCCCAAGTTTAGTGGTGACGTATTACCACAGACGCCAATTGGCATTTGCTTAGCATTAGCTGACCGTTTAGATACGCTTGTTGGTATTTTTGCCATTGACCAAGCGCCGACAGGGTCAAAAGATCCGTTCAGCCTACGTCGTTCAGCCATCGGTATCTTGCGTATTTTGATCGAAAAGCAATTGCCAATTAATCTGGTTGCGCTCGTTGAACAAGCAATCAAAGGCTATAGTGACGCTGAAGGCAGCAAGATTGAAAAAATGGGTGATACGTTTACTCAGGTCATGGCATTCTTAAACTCGCGCTATCGCGCTATGTATACCGAGCAGGGCGTGAGCGTCGATACCATTCAGGCAGTGCAAGCGATTAACCCGCATATGCCGCTTGATTTTGATCAGCGTATTCGCGCGGTACAAGCCTTTAGCGAATTGTCACAAGCTTCAATGCTTGCTGATTCAAACAAGCGTGTCGCCAATATATTAGCCAAGTCAGAAGTGAGTGTTGCTGATAATGTCGATGAATCGTTATTATCTGAGCCTGCGGAGCAAAGCTTATATGCAAGTGTACTGCAAGCGCAGACGGCTGTTAAACCGCTGCTAAAGCAAGCGGATTACACACAAGTATTGCAAACGCTTGCCAGCTTAGATGAGCCGTTGACGCAATTCTTTGATAATGTGATGGTCAACAGTGAAGATGCCGCCCTTAAAAACAACCGCTTAGCGCTGCTTAAGCAAGTACGCGCATTGTTTCTAACTGTCGCTGATATCAGTGAGTTGCAGCTATAGTTTCAATAATATAAATCGCTCACTTGATTTTCTGTTTAATATAAAAACTGGCCCGCTATGGCCAGTTTTTTACACCGTATCATGGCATTTTTTGATAAATTATCATGATAAATGGATGGACAATTAACTCACTAAAGCATAGCACTATCGTCAGTATTGCTGGTTAAGTTATACTGTTCAGACGTATTGAATAATCCGCCAAGCGGCTTCTATCATTCATAGCGCTTACTCATATTCAAAGGAGCACTGCCGTGTTTGCTGTTATCATTATCATCATCGTTATTTGGATAGTAATGTGGGGTTTTTATAAATTTATGTACCCGCGTGCGCCCAAAAGCATGATGCCAAAAAAAGGGGATGTGATTACACCGCGTCAGTGCAATTTTTGTGGCAACAGCTTAGCTGAATACCGCGGCGTCCTTGAAACCAAGCCCAACTTGGCTGCAAATAGTGAGAGTGCTATCGGCGAAAACCAAGCATTGTTTTTTTGCAATTATGAGCATCAAGCAGATTTTCATGCAGGTAAGGTTTATAACCCTAACGTATAAACAATTAGATTATGGCTTGGGCATAAAAAAGCGCTTGGCTCATCAGAGCGAAGCGCTTATTGTTTCGTCGCGTAATATGCGCTTATAAAACAGACTGTGCGTCTTTCATAATTTTATTTAATAGCGCTTCAGATTGTTTGTCTTGCTGTAGTCGATCTTCATCGCTTCTTTGATTGGTGTGTATTTTTTCATACAAATTTAAGCAGCACAGTACCAAGATGCTTTCTTGACTGAGGCTTGGCGCATCTCGTTTGAGATCTAGCGCATGGTTATTAATATACGAGACAGCTGAGAGCAGCTCTTCTTGTTCGTGTACTGGGCAATAAATAGGGTAAGTGACACCCGCAATTGCAATATCAACCTTTTTAATTTGTGGTTCAGGGATAGTGGTTTTCACAGTAGCACTCGACGTATTTGAACCAGTTGCAGCGACTGGTTGTGGTTTAGAAGAAATATTCTGCTGTTGGCCATTTTTCGGCCATTTTTCTACAGAGTTTTTGTGGTCATCGGTCATGATAAATCCTACAATGTTTGGTCAGTAAAATGAGTAATATAAGATATTACCGTTTTGATTTTGTCAGTTCATTAGCAAGCAGTGATGATCGGTCATCGTTTATTGCCATCCCTGATCAGCCTTCTACTTGATCGATGTGAGTTAAGCGTTTTAATACAACTTGTGTACGCTCCGCTGCCAATTGATTCTTTTTCTGCAGCTCACTGTTTTGCTGTTTAATATCGCTATATTGCTGCTTTAATTCATTGTTTTGTTGCTGTAACTGGCTGTTTTGTTGTTGCAATTGGCTGACCTGTTTTTGCAGTTTGTCTTGCTCTTCGCCTATCATATGATGCGCTTCAGCCAAGCTTTGGTAGCGCTTGTCGAGATCGTGCAATTGTTTTTTGGCACTGTCGCGTTCGCTATGGCTAGTGTTGAGCTTGGTCGTTAATGCTGCAAGCTCTTTAGGGTCGCTAACAGGATGCTGTTTGAGGCTGCTAAGTTCAGCACTGACAAGCTGATACTGTTTTTTTATGTCGAGTATCATTTTTTCTAATATTCTAAGTTGATCATACATAGTCAGTTTTTATCCTTAACAAGTAAGCGTGAATGAATTTTGTTCTCTGCGTTTAATAATGCCATAGGTGACCGCATAATATCTATATCAACAAAGTAATTACCTATATTAGGCGTTGTTTGTTTATTTTTATTAGCTATGGTTTGATTGATAATATCAAGCGATGTCTCACACCTATCTTATTCGTCTATTTTTATTTTTTAAGCAATAATCAATCACTAGGATCTTTATTATGAATGACAATATATCTGGCTGGAATACATGGCTGACTGCTTTTGATGACTGGACTGACGTATCTATCAGCGAGGTGCATGGCTTGATGACAGGGCTTATGACTGCCTGTAATGCGCCTGATGAGCAAGTATGGGCTAAGGTATTTGAGGAGCTCAGTTTTGCGCCTTTACCTGATGAGGCATTGACACTGTTAACAGAAGAAGCGGAAGACACTGTTTTTCAGCTTAAAGACAAAGACGATGCTTATTCTTACACGCCATTAGTACCAGATGATGAACATGATTTGTACGAGCGTGTGATGGCATTGAAACAGTGGGCAAATGGTTTTATGACGGGTTTTGGGATTACCGACTGTGGTCTCAGTGGTGACGAAAATGAGATGCTGTCTGATTTGGCTAAAATCGGTGGTATTCGCTTAGAAGATGATGAAAACTTTGAAGGTGGCGAAGAGTCTTATCTGCATATTTATGAGTTTGCGCGCATGGTGCCAGTGAGCTTTGCTACTCGCACGCGTAAACCTGTCAAAGATATTGCCCTAATTGCTGGACTGGCTATCGATGCAAAAACCACCAAAGAGCTGCAGGCAGAAGGCAAGTTACCAAAGCCAATGCCGCCAGTCGTTGATGCGATGAATCAAAACCGTCCTTCATAATAAAGACGCTATCGTAAATGCTTTGATATGAGTTGATATTCAACACGTCCTAGTATGAAGTGATAAAAGGAGATGGAGATGATAACTGACAATGATATGATTCATTTACGCCGCTCTATTGAGCTTGCTACTGAAGCTGTAGAGGCGGGCGATGAGCCATTTGGTAGCGTATTGGTCGACGGCGATGGTCATGTGCTGCATGAAGATCGTAACCGAGCTAATTCTGTCGATGCTACTTATCATCCTGAGATTGCCGTTGCCAAATGGGCAGCAGCAAATATGACAGCGGAGGCGCGTGCTAACGCTGTGGTTTATACCTCAGGCGAGCATTGCGCCATGTGTTCGGCCGCGCATGCGTGGGCAGGGCTTGGTCGTATCGTTTATGTCAGCTCATCAAAACAGTTGGATGAGTGGATGGAGGAGATGGGCGTGACATCAACATCACCGATCAATTCATTAAGTATTCAAGAAGTGGCTCCGAACATACCAGTACAAGGTCCGATTGCTGGATTAGATGCAGAAGTAAAGGCGCTGCAACAGCGCGCATTTCAAAGACGCTAACGCTTTCTATTTTTACCATTCCAGAAATTACAGTAGCGAAAAATGAGTGCGAGTACTACATCTAGTAGGCTTGGAAAATTTAACACCGTTAACCGTATTTCTAAAATCGGTATTATATCGTGATAAGGATATTTCATGACTTCGAACAATAATAATCAGCTCAAAAATACGTCTTACCCTGCGCATAGTATCGATTGGCTAACGCGCTTGATTGGCTTTGATACGGTCAGTCGCCATTCAAATTTAGCATTGATTGAAGATGTGCAAGCGTACTGTGAACAATTGGGTTTGATAGTAGATTTGACTTTTAATGAAGCCAAAAACAAGGCCAATCTATTCGTTACTGTGCCAGCAGGGGCAAACGCTGACGAAGTCAATCATGGTCTGGTGCTGTCTGGTCATACTGACGTAGTGCCAATTGATGGTCAAGACTGGACGTCAGATCCATTCACTGCGACGATACGTGGCAATAAGCTATACGGACGCGGTGCGTGTGATATGAAAGGCTTTATCGCTTGTGCATTGACGTTATTACCACGCGCTGTGCAATTATCAAATAGCGGTCAGTTACGTCGTCCACTGCATTTAGCATTGTCATTCGATGAAGAAGTGGGCTGTTTGGGTGCGCCATTGATACTGGCAGATTTGAAAGCACGTGGTATCAAACCTGATTATTGTATCGTCGGTGAGCCAACCAATATGACGATGGTTGTGGCACATAAAGGCATTGCCGTTTATCGTTGCCGCGTCCATGGTAAGTCTGCGCATTCGTCATTGACCGCCCAAGGTGTCAATGCTATCAGCTATGCCAGTCGTTTGATTGGTTATGTTGATGAGTTGGCAGAAGAGATTAGTCATCGCAGTGATAATGATGCGCTGTTCGATGTGCCTTATTCGACATTGTCTGTAGGCACTATAAAAGGTGGCACGGCGACCAATATTGTCCCCAATCTATGTGAGTTTACTTTTGACTATCGTAACCTGCCGCATATGACACAAGAGGATATCCTCGCGCCGATTCAGGCGAAGGTTGCAGAGCTTAGCGCACAAATGCAAGCAAGCGCTGCCGATACTGGCATTGAGCTGCTGCAAGAAGAAAGCGTACCGGCAATGACTGATAACGACAGTGCTGAGCTACAAGCGTTGATAGCTGCTTTGACGGGCGATGAAAAACGTCATAAAGTGGCTTATGCAACTGAAGGCGGGCAATTTACCAATGCTGGCATCCCAACGATTATCTGCGGTCCCGGTGGTATTGAGCAGGCGCATAAAGCTGATGAATACGTTAAGCTGAGTGAAATTGAGCGCTGTGATGGTTTTTTACAGAAGTTATTAGACAGCTGTGCGATCAATTGATGGATTAAATCAGCAAGTGTTCCTTTCTGTTATCAGCAAGTGACGAGTTAGCAGAAAAGACACCGTCTTTATGGCGGTGTTTATTTTTTAGCAGTTTGGCAGTATTACGATAAATTTTTATAAATAATAAAGTAGGGGTTGGTCGATGTCTTGGCATCTGTTTGCAGTATTCTTTGCAAGTACGTTTTTTATTTCAGCCACCCCAGGTCCCAATATGCTGCTCGCGTTTCAGTATGGCATGAACTATGGCGTAAAGCGCACATTGTGGACGCTGGCAGGACTGAGCCTCGGGTTATTTATATTACTGCTTTCGACACTACTTGGACTCGATGTGATCAGTCGCCAGTCGCCTTGGTTGTTGACAGTCATTAAAGCAGTGGGTGCGGCTTATTTAATCTATCTGGGTATTAGCTCTTGGCGCGATGCAGGCGATGGCAGCTTGATGAGTGATGCTCGTGAAATGAGCGAAGAAGTCGCGGCTGAATATTCTATTTCTGGCAGTGAAGATACAGCTGGTACACCGCAGCCGCGTTCGCTCTCAAGCGCAGCGGTGAGAATCTCGCCAAGCAATGTGACCTTGTTTCGTACAGGTGTATGGGTATCGCTATCTAACCCCAAAGCCATCTTATTTTTTGCCGCTTTCTTTCCTAAATTTATCAATTTTAGTGCGCCGTTATGGCCACAATATGTTTTATTAACGATAGGGTTGTTCTTAAGTGAAACAATTTGGCAAATCGTTTATACCTTGGGTGGTACAAAGCTGGCAAGTTGGCTCGATGTTGGCAATCGTTTAGCGTGGCTCAATCGTAGTTGCGGGGTTATATTTATCATTATTGCAGCCGCTTTATTGGCTGAAGTAATAAATAGCTTTATGGTTTAAAAAACGAATCTAGTGGGTTACGTTTTATCGGCGCTTTCTACGTGAGTTTGACAAAAGTAATTCACCCTGCACACTGAGACAGGTAGCTTAGTTTGATCTATTAGGTATTTTATGATTGGGCAGATGATCGTATGTTAAATATTGAGATAAAAATTTTAAGTGTTAATGAGCTTAACGATTTCAGAACTATTAGACTTTCAGCTCTAGAAAAATCTCCAAGAATGTTTGGATCCACATATGTAGCAGAAGTAGCAAAACCTCCAATTTTTTTTGAAAATTGCTTATCAAGTTCAACTGTATTTGGCGCCTATCATAAAAATAAAATCATAGGTTTAGCCACCTTCACACAAGAGACTGGAATAAAGTTTTCTCATAAAGCGTATCTATCCAGTGTATTCATTGAACTTGAATTCCGAGAAAAAGGCATAGCAAGTCAATTGCTTAGGGAAGTTATGGAGTATAGTAAAAAATATGTGGAACAAATTTTACTTACTGTAGCTGATAATAATAAGCCTGCTATTAATTTCTATAAAAATTTTGGTTTTCAAGCTTATGGGTTAGAACCAATGGCATTGAAAGATAATGAGGAATATATTAACGAGCTCTTAATGAAGTGTTTTGTGTTATAGCACTTTTACTGTGTTCAAAAGTCAATATCTCAATATGTCTTTACAGCAATCATTTAGAAAGTTAAGTATCGTTTGCACTCTCTTTGAGAGCTTGATAAAACTAACCCACTTTATGAATCAAAAAGCCGCTCACTATTTATAGTGAACGGCTTTTTTATTTTTACTGAAATCTAAAACTTAACGGTTACGCCAATACTTCGATTAGCTCACCTTTTACCATGTGAGGACTGACGAAATCAGTAATACGTACGCTCACGAGTTTACCTAACATCTCATCCATTCTCTCAACATCATGAGGGAACATAACCGTACGGGTGTTATCTGCCGTACCGATTAAGCAATCAGGATGACGGTTGGCAACTTGCTCCACCAAAACGCGAGTGGTGGTTCCAACCATCTCATGCGTTTTCGCTAGTGTTGAATCAATGATAACTTTTTGGAATTCTGCCAAGCGCTCTTTTTTAGTTTTGAAGCTCACATCATCTGGTAATTCAGCCGCTGGCGTGCCCGGACGCTTAGAGTAGATAAAGCTATAAGAGTGATCGAAGTTCAATTCTTTGGCTAGATTTAAAGTATCTTGGAAATCTTGATCGGTCTCGCCAGGGAAGCCAATGATAAAGTCGCTCGATAAGTGAATATCAGGACGAATGGCTTTGAGCTTATTAATCTGATTGATATAGACATCAATCGTGTGATTGCGTTTCATCGCTGCCAAGATAGCATTTGAGCCACTCTGTACTGGCAAGTGCAAGTGTGATACCAGCTCTGGCAATTGTGCATAGGCATCAATGATGTCATCTGTGAATTCTAGCGGATGGCTGGTCGTGTAGCGAATACGTTCAACGCCATCAACATGCGAGACATAATGCAACAGCTCAGCGAAACGGCAAATGCTGCCATCGTCTTTTTCACCGCGATAGCCGTTGACGTTTTGACCCAATAGGTTGATTTCACGAATACCTTGAGCGGCAAGACTGTCAATTTCAGCCAATACGTCATCAAGTGGGCGTGACAATTCTTCACCGCGGGTATAAGGCACCACGCAAAATGAGCAATACTTCGAGCAGCCTTCCATAATAGAAACAAAAGCTTTAAATCCCTCTACTTTTGGCTCTGGTAAAAAGTCAAACTTCTCAATACTTGGGAAGGATACGTCAACTGTGCCGATGCGATTTTTTGGTGCGATTTCACGCTGCTCATGTGATTGATCATATAGCTCTGGCAAACGATGCAAAGTCTGCGGGCCAAATACCATATCAACATAAGGCGCGCGCTTTTGAATGTTATCGCCTTCTTGTGAGGCAACACAGCCGCCAACACCGATCACAAGATCAGGACGCTTTTCTTTTAATTTACGCCAGCGACCCAATTCTGAAAACACCTTTTCTTGCGCTTTTTCGCGGATAGAGCAAGTATTCATCAGCAATACATCGGCTTCGTCAATATCATGAGTCACTTCCATACCGTGGGAATCGCCGAGCACGTCCAGCATTTTGCCAGAATCATAGACGTTCATCTGACAGCCCTGCGTGGTGACAAAGACTTTCTTAGTCGCTGTTTTGACAGGTGCTTGGGCTGAACTTGATTCTTTGAGTGCAGTGACAGCAGGCGCAGTATCGGTTGTTTCAGCGACAGCAGTGTCATCGATGCGGGGATTAAATACAGTAACACTCATAAGGATAAGTCCATGATTGACTAAAAATATAGCGTGATAGGTGATTAACAGGTGGCGTATTTTATCACAACCCTATGACAATGTGAAAAATTAGCAGAGTCAATTGTTGGTCGTTATGATCAATTATTTATAACAGTATCAATTGTTTACTGCTGCTAGTAACGCGTTTGGCAAAAATTATGGCTTGCTATCACTTCTATGTTACACCGTGCTATCGTATTTATTAACAAAAGGTAAAGGTGATGGTTGAAAGTGCAACGAGTATAGTATGATGAATGCGACCATATTAGCGCGATTGATTAAATCGCGATTTACGCCGTTTTGGCATTGTTATGCTAAATATATTATTTAGCCAAATCATTTGGACACATTACAAAGAGAGTCAGTATGACAAAGCCGCAGGTTGCTCATAGCATCAAGGATAGAGAATCTATTAAGCAAAATGAAGATGCAAAACGAATGAAAGCAAGGACGCTACGAGTCAGTGCGTTAAGTTTGGCGACAGCAATGAGTGCGCTAGGATTGTCACAGGTGGCTTGTGCTGAGCTGACCTGGGGCGAAGAGGACAGTTATCAGCAAGAAGGCAGCTATCAACAAAACAGTGGCTATCAGTCAGACAATGGTGTGAGCTCATTTACAGCAGCGGCAATTGCGGCAGAACGCGGTGATGTCAGTGCCTTATACAATTATGAGCAAGCCATGAGCGGCGGTTTGTTTGCCATGTATCCCACTTATTGGCGTATGAATTTAGATCTTAATTCGCAAAGTTCGGCGGCAGTATCACAGTTTGTGCGTCAATATCCAAATACGGTAATGGCAGAAAAGCTGGTGGCCGATTTTGCTGAGACCAAAGCAGGCTCCAATGATTACGCCTCAGTACGCCAAGTTGCGAATTTGATTACCAATGCGGATGCCAGTGAGCGCTGTGCGGTGGCGCTTGGGTTCAATAATGGCGGTGATACTATGCGGGCTATGGCAGCCAAGTCTGAAGTTTGGTTGACGACCAAAAAGCAGCCAGCCTTGTGTGACCAGCTCGCGATGGAGATGAATAATAACGCGCTGATTAGCAATCAGGATCGCGCGGCGCGGCTCAAGCGTATGTTACGTAAAGGCAAAACGGGTGACATTATGGCATTGTCATCACGTTTAGGAACGCCCATTGCTTATTCAGCATTGAGTGAGATTCAACTGAATCCGTCTGCTTTTTTTAGCCGTTTTAGTCGAGAACCTGCCAGTCAAAACAATCAATACTTATATCTATATGCCATGGGACGCGTTGCTGACAAGTCTTACCGTGAAGCTGCATTACAGTTGGATTTTGATGTTAAGCAAGACAATCAGCGTTCAGTTAAATTGTTGAATGCGGAGACTCGTCGCTATGCGTATCGCATCCTTGGGGTGCAACGTATGAATCATAATACGGATGATGGTTTTAATGCTGAGGCGGTTGACTGGTTCCGCAATAGCCTAGACGAAGATTTTAATTTTGAAGAAGCTGAAGATTATGCCATGGCAGCGATTCGCTTTAGCCGCTGGGACGATGTGGTCGAAGCCATCTCAAAAATGGAGGCTGAAACCCAAAAAAGTGACCAGTGGCAATATTGGCTGGCTCGCGCTTACGAGCAATCAAGCGATGCTAACAAGCGTAATACTGCTAAAAAAATGTATCAAAACTTGGCAAAAAATAATGACTATTATGGCTTAATGGCAAAGGATAAAGTGGGTCAGCGTTTTGATGCCAGTCGTTTGGGTGGTAATAACTTACCAAATGTCAGTACCGCTGATCGCGCACGTGTCATGCAAGATGCCAACTTTGCGCGTGCTTTTGCTCTATATAATGCTGACGCCAGCCGTGCCTATGCCAATCGTGAATGGAACTGGGCGGTAAAGCAGGCGCGCGACAAGCGTGATGATAACTTGATTATTGCCGCTGCTCGTCAAGCCTATGATATGGGCTGGCTCGACCGAGCAATTTATGCCGTTGATAATACTGATAGAGTAGACAGCTTAGCGTTATCACATCCGATGCCGCATCAAGATGCAGTCGTACGTTATAGTCAGTCTGCTGGTATCGATCCTGCTTGGGCTTATGGCATCATGCGTCAAGAAAGTCGTTTTGTTGCATCAGCACGCTCAAATGTTGGTGCTAGTGGTTTGATGCAGGTGATGCCTGACACGGCAAAATACATTGCTCGTAACTTAGGTGAGACCTATAGTGCCAGCCGTGCCAATAGTGGCGATACCAATATTCGTTATGGCACGTGGTATATGGGTGAAATTTTCGGTAAGCTAAACCGTCAACCTGTGTTGGTAACGGCTGGCTATAATGCGGGTCCGAACAATGCCAAGCGTTGGCAACCAGTATATGGTTCGCTCGCAGCCGACCAGTACGTCGAGTCGATTGCCTTTCCTGAAACCCGTAATTACGTTAAACACGTGATGGAAAATGCCACCATTTATAGCAGTCTATTAGGTCGTAGTCAGCCTATTAGCCAGCGTATGGGCACGATACCTGCCGCGCTCTAAAATGCTAATGTATAAACCAAAAAAACCATTCGTGAGCAATCATTAATGGTTTTTTTATGTCACTTTTGATCGTGCAATCAAAACTAGTTTTGTCTTGACGCGATGCCTAATTCGACGCCCAACCTCGCTAATGATGACATGCTAACGTTGCGATATTTTTGTACTATTGATGCTATCATTAGCTTATGTTTACGTTTCTGCTATAGATTAAAAAAAACGTTTTGCTACCATTGCATCAATTAGTGTCTTTTATACGTGCTTATAATAAGTGCTTATCAATCAACGCACACATTTTTGTTAGCTCTATTCTTAGTTTTATCAGTGTTTATACGTCGAACACTATGAGCTAAACGATAGCCCATGTTTTTATCATTGCTAGATGCCTTCAGCCCCTATGATCAAAAAATATTTCAATCTGCCCCTGTTATTAAAAGTTAGGCATCAGTCATCTATTCAGCAGATGCTCTCGCTATCTACTCTGACGCCAGATTTAAACCAATCAAGCTCGATAACCAATACATCTATGGATAAACTAAATACGACGCTAAGTATCGGTGCATTAGTGATGTTGCAAGGCATTATGATGATGCCGGTACATGCCGCGAGCGCTGTTAAGAGCGGACAGCGTGTGTTGATGATTGAGATGACGCCAGCATTGTGTAGCATACAGCCGACGCGTGCCCGTATGCGTCAATGCTTGGAGGGTTATTCGTTGACAGTGTCAGGTCTAGATATGGGCTATGGTGAGCGCTGCGGACGTGGTAGTGAGCCACGTCTGACACCGTTACAGTTAAAAGTCGTCAACCGTATCATGCCTGATACGACAGTACGTAGCCAAGCTTGGCAGCGTTATGGGGCGTGTAGTCCGCTTAGTGCCAGTAGTTATTTCCGCCAGATTACCAATTATGCTGGCGCATTAAAGCTGCCTAACGAGCTTAATACGGGTAATAGCTATACGGTTTCTAAATCTCGATTTATCAGTCAAATGACCCAGCTTAATAGTGGTATGTCCTCAAACAGTATTGATTTGATTTGCCAAGCGGGCAGTCGTCGTCAATCAACATTGACGGATATCCATATTTGTTATGAAGGGAGCGAATTTGGCACATGTCATAATGTTGTGAATAATTGTGGCAGTAAGTTCGTCATTTCGGGTGGAAAATAGTTTTTTAGCCCATTTAAATGCTTATTGTTTGAATTGAGGACACGCCCTAATAATATTCGCTTATTTTAAGCGTTATATCACTGTATGTAACGCTTCTAAATGCTGTTATCAGCTGCCTTCCATTGCCTTCTAGCACTGTATCCGTATAGGTTTACAGTAGGTAAAAAATCCTCCCGTATAAAATGTAACAATATAATCGGTGGTCGGCGTCTTATTGTCTCTAGACGATTTGCTGAACGAAGTGCTACACTAGCTCTCGGTTTATGACTGCTATATTCAGTAGGCAAGTCGTTATTTACAACGATAGTCATCCATTAGAACCATCAATCAGAATCATGAATTATCTAATCTATAATTAGGGAGTATTCAATGTCAATGAAACAGCCTTTACGTGTTGCCGTCACTGGTGCCGCTGGTAATATCAGCTATGCTATGTTATTTCGTATTGCATCTGGCGAGATGCTAGGTAAAGATCAGCCAGTTATTTTGCAATTGCTTGAAATCGCTCCAGCACTTGACGCCCTAAAGGGTGTGGTCATGGAATTAGAAGATTGTGCATTCCCTTTATTAGCAGGTATTGTGCAGACTGATGATGCGACCGTTGCATTCAAAGATGTTGACTATGCTCTGCTAGTCGGTTCACGTCCACGTGGTCCAGGTATGGAACGTAAAGATTTGCTAGAAGCCAACGCTGCGATTTTCTCAGCACAAGGTAAAGCATTGAATGACGTTGCAAGCCGTGATGTAAAAGTATTGGTTGTCGGTAACCCTGCCAACACCAACGCCCTTATCGCTCAGCGTAATGCACCAGATCTTGATCCACGTAACTTCACTGCGATGACTCGTTTAGACCACAACCGTGCCATGGCACAGTTGGCTGGCAAAACTGACAGCACAGTAAATGACGTGAAAAAAATGATCATCTGGGGCAACCATTCATCAACGCAGTATCCTGATCTGACTGCTGCTACTGTCAACGGTAAGCCTGCATTAGATTTGGTTGATCGCGAATGGTACGAAGCGACTTATATCCCAGAAGTACAACAACGTGGCGCTGCAATCATTAAAGCACGCGGTGCATCATCTGCCGCTTCTGCTGCCAACGCGGCCATTGCACACGTACGTACATGGGCATTGGGTACTGATGAGAACGATTGGGTATCAATGGGCGTTTATTCAAACGGCGAATACGGTATCGCAAAAGGCTTAATCTACTCATTCCCATGCACATGCACTAACGGCGACTGGTCTATCGTAGATGGCGTTGATGTGTCATCAGATTTCTCTAAAGAGAAAATGGCAGCGACTGAGCAAGAACTTAGCGAAGAGCGTGATGCGGTAGCACACCTGCTTCCATAAGCCGCCAATGTCACGATATTATCATGTCATAAAGCTGTTTTATAGAAATTGATCTAAAAAAGCCCTCTACATTAGAGGGCTTTTTTGTGTCTTGTCTGCCTATTAAAATACAATTGATAACGTTAGATACACGTTGATTAACAGCTATTAAAATAAAGCTTGCTACAATAAATGTGTCAATTTAGATAATAAACACAAAGACACTCGTACCATTTAAGGAGAAAAACATGTTGGGTGAACCAGAATACAATATGAATGAATTATTTGCACAGTTGGGACTTGATAGCTCAGATGCAGCGATTGATAGTTTTATTGAAAATAATCAGTTGGATAAAGAAGAGAAGTTGATAGAAGCGAGCATTTGGACAGATAATCAGCGTGCTTTTCTACAAGAAGAATGGGAAAAAGATGCGGAATGGGTAGAGGTCATCGATGACTTAAACGTACGTATGCATCCAGATGCTTAGAAAAACCTCTATTAAGTAAAAACCCACAAACGTTATAAATGCTGTGGGTTTTTTTATAAATTATAAATATCGACGCCCGCATTTAAGCCTATTAGCTATCTAACTGGGCTGCTGCTCTCGCCACTCAATCAATGCTTTCACATCATTATGGATGCCTGTTTTTAATGCTTCTAAGCCATCATAATGCCGTTCACCATGTAAATAATGCAAAAATCGAACCTGTAAAGTTAATCCATATAAATCGGCATTTAATTCTGGGAAATGCACTTCCAAACGCCAATCATGTTGTTTATCGACAGAGGGTCTGGTGCCAATATTGGCTGTCCCAAAGAGGCTGTTGGAACGTAATCCTGAGATACCTGATTTGCCATCTATAGCAAGTGCCGATAAGCCATCAGCAATCACTTGCCCATCCTCGTCGAGGCTGACGACATCAACAGCAAAGATACCATGCAGGGCAGGTTTTAAACGCTGCAGGTCAACATTCGCAGTAGGGAAGTCCATGGTACGACCTATTTTATCGCCACCAACGACCATTCCTGTAATCGCATAATCGCGACCAAGTAGCGCATTAGCAGCGTCAATATCACCAGCCAATAGTAAGTCTCGAACGCGAGTAGAGCTGATACGTGCCGCTTTACCACTATCATCAATGACGGTATGCAGGTTGGTAACATCTAAGCCATAATTCCGTAAAAACTGACTGTCACCAGTACGGTCATGACCAAATTTGAAGTCATCACCCAACACCAACGCCTTGACATTTAAGCGCAGGGCTAAAAGATCCGCAAATGCTTGGGCGGATAGCGAGCGAAACTCTGCATCAAATCCTGCCACAATCAAGGTCTCAACGCCATATTCTGCTAACAAAGCTTGTTTTTCAGCGAGATTGGTGAGGCGAGCAGGCGCGGTGGCTGGCGCAAAAAATTCACGAGGCTGTGGCTCAAATATCATGACAGCAGAACCAAGATTTTGTGCATGCGCAATATCACGGACTTGTTCAAGCATCGCTTGATGACCAAGATGGACACCATCGAAGTTACCGATAGTGAGCACACAGGGCGCTAAATCTAATGGACTAGTATTTGCAGTCAAATTACTTGGTGAGGCAATCAGTTGCTCAAGAAAATAGGTGTTCATAAATTTTCAGCTATGATAGATAAAACCAGATAAAAAACACACCCGTACCAAAATCAATGTGTTTAAAATCAGCCATTATAAAGTAAAATGACCACACTAACATCCTATAGTCTACTGACAATAAAAGTATGGCGCTATCCGCTCTGTCATCTTAAAATACCGTGATGTTTGTCCACATGCTTTTGTAATGACCCTCTGTATAGATGGATCATCTTGCAACAATTATCACTCATAGACTATTAATTAATAATTACGGAGACCTTATGCCCGTTGCTGCCTTGAATGCTGTACCAACTGTTTTGTTAGAACACTATCTCACTGATGAGTTTGTTGTGCAGCGTGCAAGTAGAGACGACTTTTCAGAGATTTTGGTGATTTATAATCAGACTATTGCAGGTAAGCAAGCCACTGCCAATCTTACTCCAGTGACTTGTGAAGAGCGTGCAGATTGGTTTGATGAGCATATAAACAGTCCGACGCGTCCTATTTATGTGGTAAAAGTGATGCATAAGACCACGCAGAATGCAGTGAAAACAGAGACAGCAACAATCGTTGCATGGGGCAGCTTTAGCGATTTATATGCACGACCGGCTTATCATATCAGCACTGAGATTAGTATCTACTTGCATCAGGATTTTCACGGTCAAGGATTGGGCAGTTTATTGACATGCTGGATGTTGACACAAGCGCCAAGCCTAGGCATTCATAATGTAATCGCGCTTATTTTTGCGCACAATCAGCCAAGCTTAGGATTGTTCCGTAAGCTTGGTTTTGAGCAATGGGGATATATGCCAAAAGTGTGTGATATGCAAGGCTTTATCGCTGATGTTGTGATGCTTGGCAAGGCAGTGTCGTCAGATTAATATCAAATTTTGATTGGTATCAAATAAAATTATTGAAGATAAGATAGCTCAAGTTCGAGTGACTTAAGCTAAAATAACTTAAGCTAAAGTGATTTTAAATGAGGACAGCAAGGCGTCTTATCCTAGGATTTTCCATTGACCTTCAATTTTTTGCAGCTCATATGTCAACGGTGCAGGCGCACTTTGTCCTTTTAGCATCAGCTCCCCAATGATGGTGGCACGGGTTTTATCATCACTGTATTGAGTATCGGTGATAGTGACGCCATCGACGGTTTGCTGAAAGGCATACTGGGTTTTAGCCAGCTCTTCTTCGAAGTTTGCCATATCTACTTTATAATATTTAACAGCTTCCTTTACCTCGCCATAATACAAGCTATCTAGTGCTTGCTTTACAGTATCTTCCGGCGTACCAGCTTGGGTGGGATTGGTTACGAGGCTTTTTTGCTTGGTCGCAGAAGTGACTGGGTTAATATTATCACTATCAATAGCCGTCTCATCTTTACTATTGTCAGTCATCTGCTTGCTGTCAACTGTGCTATTCGCATCCACTGCTGACGTTTGATTAGCAGCGCTATTTTCAGCATCAATACTTTTATCATAACTGCCTTCAGCGATGGCTGCCGTATCTTCGGCACTGTTAGCTGTCTTATCGTTATCGCTACAAGCACTCAAAAGCAGTCCAGTGCTAAGTACACCAGCGGTCAGTATGGTTGGTAAGCGTAGTAAGGTTGCTCGTTCGGTTGACATTATTAGCCCTCAGATTTCATTTATTCGTTAATGGTTAATTATGGCAACTATCTGCATCATTCACTATCCATTCTCTTACTAAGCTTGTTTTGGTTTCGTAAGTGAAGCTGCTTAACCATGCTTTAGCTGGCGCGGACGGAAACCAGTGGCTAGTAATACCACGCCATAAACCAGTGCTCCCACGGCACACATAATGAGCAAAGCGGCGATACGTCGCCACTGAGCATCATCGCTAGGGAAGTAAGGCAGCATGACATAAAGTACGCCAATCATAGCGCTGGTCGCAATCGCAAACTGGGTGAATAGTTTCTTCCAATGGCTGCCAAAGCGGAAAATATCACGTTTATGTAAGAAGTAATATAATAAGCCTGCGTTCACAAAGGCCGCGCCCGTAGTTGCTAAGGCCAAGCCGCCATGTAGTGGAATCTCTAAGAAATAAAATATACCGATGAAAATGACACTAAAAATCATGTTGGCAAAGACAGAAATGATACCGATTTTTACGGGTGTTCTGGTATCTTGACGGGCAAAAAAAGCAGGGGCAAAGATTTTAATAAGCATAAAGCCTAAAATACCACCAGCCATACTACGTAATGCGAGCGAACTCATCTGCGCATCGCGTAAGGTAAACTCACCGCGCAAAAACAGCGCTTGCATCAGTACATCGGCAAGTATAAACAACGCTGCTGATGCAGGGACACCGACTAAAATGATTAAGCGTGCCGCCCAATCGATGGTTTTTTTAAAACTAACATCGTCTTTTTGCGCCTCACTTTTTGATAAACTGGGCAAAATGACTGTACCGATTGCCACGCCAATCAAGCCTAATGGCAGCTCACTCATGCGCTCTGCGGCATACAGCCAAGAAACTGAGCCGCCAATCATCAATGAGGCAAAAATGGTATTGAGCAGTAAATTAATCTGAGTGACAGAGACGCCAAAGATAGCAGGCAGCATGAGTTTTAAAATACGGCGAACGCCTTCATGCTGAAAGTCGACTTTGGGTGCGACCAGCAGCTTTTGTTGCCATAGCTGCGGTAGCTGCAGTAAGAATTGCAACAATCCTGCGATAGCGACCGCGTAGCCTAGCGCCATGATAGGAACATCGAACATAGGAGCAAAAATTAATGCGCCACCAATCATGCACAAGTTTAGCAACACTGGTGCAAAGGCAGGCGCAGCAAAGCGTCCGTAGCTTTGTAAAATGCCACTGGCAAAGGCGGTCATAGAAATAAATAGCAAATAAGGAAAGGTCAGACGCAGTAATTCAGCGGTAATAGCAAACTTACCTGGTTGATCAGCAAAACCAGGCGCGAATAAAGTCACGACCCACGGTGCCATTAAAATAACAACGACGGTAAGCATCGACAAAATTAACAACAGAGCGCCTGAAGTACGACTGACTAAGATTTGTACCTGCTGCAAACTATATTTTTCTTTGTATTCAGATAGCACAGGGACGAAGGCTTGACTAAAGGCACCTTCTGCAAATAAACGCCGCAAAAAGTTTGGGATTTTGAAGGCGACTAAAAAGGCATCCATCAGACCACCAGCGCCAAAGACGCCTAACAATACGACATCGCGTACCAGACCTAAAATACGAGACAGCATGGTCATACTACTGACCACCATGGTTGAACGAAATAACCGACTTTTTGCCATGAGAACCTATTGTGCTAATTTGTTTATTGAAGGTTGTTTACTGATGGTTGTTTACTAAGTTGCTGCTATCAAAAAGCTGACGAATTATAGCATTTTCATAATCGAGATAAATGGATTGGATGTGGAATATAATGCATACAGTTAACTGTTAATAGAGCTTGTAACAGGACTGACAAAATAATTATCCATATGACTTAACCCTCAAGAATGTTGGCGACCATCTCACGTAATTTTGCCCATTCAAAATAATCACCGGGATCTGTTTTGCGACCGGGCGCGATATCACTATGACCGGTGAGATGCCTGCGAGTTTTTGGATAAGCGTCATAGATAGCAACGATAACTTTGGCAAGCGCTTCATATTGGGCGGCGGTAAAGGACACAAAATCAGACCCTTCAAGCTCAATGCCAATGCTATAATCATTACATTCAGGGCGATCCAAGTAGCTGGAGCGTCCGGCATGCCACGCGCGTTCGTTAAAATTGACAAACTGGGTAATCGCGCCATCGCGCTCTATAAATAAATGTGCTGAAACTTCTGTACCTTTAATGCTTTGAAAATAAGGATGCGCCTCCCAGTCTAATTGATTGGTAAACAAGGTCTTGACGTAATGTAAGCCGTTAGTATCAGATGCTCCGAACTCGTTCGGCGGTAGGCTGATATTATGAATAACAATAGTATCAATACTCATATCTGTTGGTCGCAGATTGCAGTTTGGTGATGCAAGGTATGTGGCTGCAGATAATCTGCCATCGTTAATCGTTATTGGTGCTATGGACATAATATTCTCTTTTATCATGATATTAATAAGTGGGTATTGACCGCTGGTTGCTAGCCATTTTTATCAATCAATAGCCAGTCTGATAATAGCTACCTTGATAACAGTAGCTTTGATAGTAACAACTTTGATAACAGCCACTTTGACTAAGATATTTCAATGATCTAGCTCTTATATGGTTTTTGAGGTTATTTTAGTGGACGATCCAATCGGCATTATCAACCAGCCATCAATCACGCTATCGGCGTATGAATAATAACGTGCGAGGTTTACCCCATGTCTCTAAAGCCTAATTTTTTATCTGTAGATTGTACCCTAACTACTATGAGTCAACGAGCGCGTTTACCACTTGCTATTGCAGGATTGCTACTCTCTGCACAAACGCAAGCTTTTTTGCCAACCCCATCATCATTAGTAACGACAGAGGCATTAGCGCCTACGCCGCAAGCTGCTGCAATCGCTAATAATACGCCAAATAATGACGCTCCAGAAGATACCCAAGGGCTAGAAAAAAGTAACGCTGAGCAATTATTAGCCAAGTGGCGTGAGCAAGCAGCAACACAAAACTTAGCCCAACATACGACATGGCGACGTTTATTATATTTCTTTGATGATCAAAAGAATTTGATTGGTAAGAAAAAAAACACCAGCATGGTTGATGAGGCTGACTTTTTTTTAAGTGAGAATGGACAGCATGATTCAGCTGCCGAGCTAGATGCATTACTCGTCGCTCTCGCTAATGAGGTAGCGACGACGAATAACCGTACTGTCAAAAAAAATACTGCCAACAATTCGGTATTATGTCGTTTTCCAGCGCGTGTACAATGGTTGACCGATACATTGAACATTGATAAGGCGACGCTACAAGTTGACTGTCCCGAATTGAATGAATGGATGCAGAAGATTGCTCCCGAGCAGCTATCTATCATGTTTGCCCAAGAGTATTTAGACAACCCTTTATCAGCCTTTGCTCATACTTTATTGCGTATCGACTCAAAAGCCAGTGTGGCAGATCCGAGCCAAATTCATCATGCAGTTGCGCTAAATTATACGGTAGGCGGCGATGCAACCGATAGTTTTTTGGTATATGCCATCAAATCGATGACCGGCGGTTATGACAATCTGATTGAAATTGACCCTTATCCAGAAAAGCTGGCGAAGTATCTGCAAGAAGATGAGCGTGATGCGTGGACGTATCAATTGGATTTGACCCCAGCGGAAGTGCAACAGATTATGCTACATGTTTGGGAAACCAAAGATTTGAAGTTGCCGTATTATTTCACCACTGATAACTGTGCCTCTGAGATTTTACGCTTGATTGACGTGGTACGTCCGCAGCAGCATTTATTAAGTCGCTTGCCTTATGCCGTGATTCCTTCAGATGTCGTGCAGTTACTTAATAGCGAAGGCTTACTTGCCAGCACCAACTATACGCCCGCCGATAGCACCTTACGCCAAGCACAGTTAAATAAGGTTAAAGAGCAGCGTGAGCAATTGGGCTATCATAATAGCGCCAAGCAGACGTTAAATGAGATTAAATCTGCCCAATTGAATCCAACCTCGAGCATAGCCGCCGACGGAAAAACGCTATTGCCACGGCGTATTGCAGTAGCGGATAACAATCCTATAGACAGGCATCCGCTGCAACTTGGGTTTATCGGGCTAGGGCAGCGCGGTGATAATAACTATATCGATTTAGGTCTACGGGCAGGTTATCACGATACCCTCGATCGTCCTTCAGGATTTCCGCAGTTCTTTGATTTAGAAGGCGCGGCTGCAACCTTGCGTCTATATGACACCGATAATGATAAAGCCAATCAGCCAAGTAGTGTGGTCTTGCAAAATGTGACCTTGGTGCGAGGGCGCTCATTTAATCCGGTTAATTCTGCTAAAAAAGGCAAAACCTGGGGCGCCAGTATTGAAGCGACACGTGTAAATGACGGCTCGCAGCAAGAGGGCAGCGATCATTTAGTCGGTAGTTTGGGCTATGAGACCGGTTGGTCGTGGGCGTTTGGCACACCTAGCGCGGGCACAGGCGAGATGCCGCCACAGCTATGCTATACGCTTTTGGCAGGAACGGCGCAAGCAGGACGCGATATTAATAAAGGCTATCGTGTCGGCGCAGGCGTCAATGCCGGTTGCCGTTATCAGATTAACAATCAGTTACGTGCGCAGGCTGAATTACAACTGCCATATTGGTATCATGGCAGCAGCGACGAGTCTAATGCCCGTGGTCATTACTGGCAGCCGATATCGACATTAGGGTTACAATATGATATCGATAAAAAACAAGCGTTACGTATCAATGCCAACTACGAATGGCAAGATCGTATCGATGCCAAGGAAGACATCCAGCTGTCGTACAGACGCTATTTTTAACACTTATTACTGAAAAGGTGTATAGATTATTGAAAAGATGTATGGGCAGTCATTAGAAATGGCGTTCGAATAGAGGATAAATGATGAGTACGCAAAATTTATTGATTATTGGTCAAGGTGATATTGGTTTGCCAGTCAGCAACCAGCTGGCACAGGACGGCTTGAATGTCACAGGTTTGGCTCGTGGTGAGCGCCATCATTACTCTTTGGATGATAACGCTGAATTTATGCAAGCCGATGCATTGACTCTGACGGCTGAGCAGCTGCAAGATTTTACGGCGATAGCAATTATCGTTACCCCCGATGATTATTCGACCAGTGGCTATCATAATAGCTACTTAGCAATTAGCCAGCATTTGGCAACGCTTGCGGACAAACTCACCAACCTTTCACGCATTGTTTTTATTTCATCAACGGGTGTTTATGGGCAAGATAATGGCGAATGGATTGATGACAATACTGCACCTGTGACGCCAGAGCGTGAAGCATCGCAGGTGATATTGCAAGCAGAACAAGTCCTACAACAAGGTTTTGGGGATAAAGCCATTGTCATTCGTCCAAGCGGTATTTATGGCCGCGCGCGTCTCATGCGTCTGCGTAAAGCCCGCGAGCCACAAAAGGAAGCAGTGGCAGCCGCGCATTGGAGCAATCGGATTATGGATCGCGATTTGGTCGCTATCATCGCTAACGTACTGACTATCGATGCGCCCAAGCCCCTGTATATTGCTACTGATTACGCGCCAGTCACGACTTTAGAGTTGGGCGTCTGGTTAAGTCAGCAGATAAATGAAACGCCTCCTGCTCTTGACAATGAAAAAGCAGCGGTTACGGGAAAACGCTTGCACAGTAATATTCCATTAGCTTGGTTGGCATATCCTGATTGGCAAGTTGGTTACCGTGATATTTTGCGCCATCAAGAACAACATCAAGAACAACATCAAGAATAATATGCCAGTTTGATTTAATTAGAATTGTTTTTATATTTTATAGCTTATGGAGATTTCATGACCCAGCCTTCTACTTCTGACACTCATTTACCCAGTGCTGATCTTACAGCAGCAGGCGGTACAATTTCAGAAGGCAATGCTGAGCAGTCGTCTATTTTGCCAGATAGTACCCAACCTGCGATTGTACATCCTAATTTTGACCCGAGTCGCTTGGCACTTGATCCTGCCAGACCCTTGAGCGATATTCCAGAGCCTGCTAGGCGCTTAAATGGTCAGTTGCAACGACTTTATGGTCGCTCTGCGCGTTTTTATCAGCCTAAAGAACACAGCTTGTCAAAATGGTCGCTGATTGCTTCAGAAGTATTGGGCGAGCATCTGTCATTACTGCGGGCAGCAGAGCTTGTCGAGTTTCCAGACAGCTTTTATCACAATCACAGCGCGCAACCATTATTATCATCATTAAATGGTATGACTTTGCTCGACATGGCTGATATTCAGCAGGCGCTTCGTGCTTATCCAAAACTGCATCGTTACGGTTTTGCACTGAATGGCTCTTCTGTAAGTATCGATACGAGCGTTAGTAGTAATGCTAAAAACAAACAGGCTTCTTTACGTGCATTGACCAAACGGTATAATCCAGATGAGTTGCTCAACAGTGTTTACGCCGAAGATTGGCAGGTGGTGTTGCAGCCGCAGCAATTTGAGACAGGCGAGGGCAGTTTGGCTACTGACATTATGGCGTGTAGCGTCGCTGTCCATGCATTGAGGCAGTGCGAGACACGCAAAAGTATCAATCACCGCTATAGCGCCGCGCAAATCTGTCAGCACATACGCAGTTATCTGCTGAGTCAAATCATTTGTGAGCCATCGCAGCGCCATGCCTACCGTCAAATACGCATTTTCACAGGACATGTTATTGTTGCCGCGTATCATTTAGGTTGGGAGATACAAGTGAGTGATGACGGTCAGTGTTATTTTAATCTCTCATCGCGCAGTGGCCTATTGACTCGTTATCCTAACATGCAGGATTACGACATCAATGGTTGGTCAAGCTGATCAATAATGCGTACAATAACGCCAATTTTTTGCTCTTCTTTTTGTCAATAGGAACGCTTCCATGCTTAATGCCTCAATGCCTAATGCGCAACACCCTTCTTTCTCCTCACACCAATTTATCCAACTGGCTTTAGACAATCAAGTTCTCAAATTTGGCGAGTTTGTCCTCAAGTCTGGTCGCATCAGTCCGTATTTTTTTAATGCAGGCTTGCTGGCGTCAGGTGAGATGTTGTCGTTGCTCGCGTGTGGTTATGCTGATGCCTTGGCTGAGCAAATGGCTGCTAGTCATAACGGTACAGATGAGCAGGAGCTGGTGATATTTGGGGCAGCGTATAAAGGTATTCCTTTTGTGGCAGCAACCGCGCAAGCCTTATGGATTCATCATGGTATCAATGCCAAGTGGGGCTATAATCGTAAAGAAGCCAAAACTCATGGCGAAGGTGGCAACTTAGTAGGCGCTGACGTTAGTGGTAAAGCAGTCTGGGTACTCGATGATGTCATTACCGCTGGTACGGCGATGCGCGAAGTGGTTGAGATTTTAGAGCAAGCGGGCGCTAGCGTTGCTGGTATTATCGTTGCCCTTGACCGTAAAGAAAAAGGTCAGGCTGAGCATTCTGCTATTCAAGAGTTGGCGTCGACATTAGAGGTACCAGTGCGTGCACTCGTCGATATCGATGATTTAATCAGTTATTTGGCAGATGACCATGGCGTACAAAGCGGTCAGCATAAAGACGCGACCCAACTTGCCAAGATGCAACATTATCGCGCGCAGTACGGCGTATAGTTGGGCACTGAGTTCGAAGCTGTTCTATATTAATAATATAACGTAAGTGAGCCTTATTATGAGCCAAGCAAATCAAAAAAAATCGTTAAACATACTCGTTATTATGGATCCTATCGAGCAAGTTAATTATAAAAAAGACACGACCCTTGCTATGATGTGGTCGGCACAAGACCGTGGGCACAGCCTTGGCTATTGTCAGATTCATGATTTGTGGTTGGATCGTGGGCAACTGATGGTTGATACGCAGTCAGTGACCGTCAAGCGTGATCCTAAAGATTTTTATACGTTAGAGGATAAAGCGACAGCGCCAATCAGCGACTATGACGTGGTGTTGATGCGTAAAGATCCGCCGTTTGACATGCGTTTTATTTATGCCACTTATATGCTTGATCATGCCAAAGCGGCAGGCGTGCTAGTGGTCAATGACCCACAAGCGATACGTGATTGTAATGAAAAGCTCTTTGCCACGTGGTTTAGCGATTATATGAGCCCAACGATTGTGACCAGTAAACAGGCGCATATTCGCAAGTTTATCGCTGAGCAGCAAGACGTCATTGTTAAGCCATTAGATGGTATGGGCGGTACGGGTATTTTCCGCTTGACCGCAGATAGTCCAAATATCGGTGTCACGCTTGAGGTTTTAACCGAGCTTGAAACCTTGCCGATTATGGCACAGCGTTATTTACCAGAGATCAAAGAAGGCGATAAGCGCGTGTTGATCGTTGATGGTGAAGTGGTCGATTATAGCTTGGCGCGTATTCCCACCAAAGGCGAAACCCGTGGTAATCTTGCGGCGGGTGGTAGCGGTGTTGCGATGCCGCTCACCGATGTCGAACGTCAAGTGGCAGAAGTCGTCGCCCCGATTGTTAAAGAAAAAGGTCTAATGTTCGTCGGGCTCGATTTAATCGGCGGTCGTATTACCGAGATTAATGTCACCAGCCCAACGTGTGTACGTGAGATTGATGATCAATGCGGTACAGATATTGCGACCGATTTTATCATCGCCATTGAGAATAAAGTAGCAGTTTGCGCAACACTGTAAGGATAGAGTGATTTATCACTAAGCTATGCGCACAATACTTAAAAAACAGTGTGCTAAGATAGATTGATAAACAGCATATTTTCATAGCGCATAAAAAGGCGATAAAACGTCATTTATAAACGATGCTTTTATGATTTTTCGATAGTATTTATAAAAGCCAAGTCGTGATTGCTCGCGGCTTGGATTTTTGTTATTGACAGTGCATAAAGTGCTATATATCAGCCAACGATTTACACTATACTATGCGAGATTTTATAGGGTCATTATTGGCTGATGACTAAGATGATCATAGGATAATAAGTCCTTCATATAAATAAAGAAAAGATAGGCAGGCGTTCATGAAAGCACCGCATATATTAATGATGGCCGCGGGTACTGGTGGGCATGTGTTCCCAGCACTGGCAGTGGCTGAGGAATTGACTCAGCGTGGTGCGGTTATTCATTGGCTAGGAACGCCAAATGGTATGGAAAATGGCTTGGTTGCACCGACTGGTTATCCTTTTCATGCGATTGAGATGCAGGGTTTACGCGGTAAAGGAATCGGGCGTTTATTAAAGTTGCCGGTGACCTTATTGTCAGCGACAATGGCCGCTATAAAGGTGATTCGTAGTAATCAAATTGACATAGTTGTCGGTTTTGGTGGTTATGTGACAGCGCCTGGCGGTATCGCCGCACGTCTGACCAATACGCCTCTGATTATCCATGAACAAAATGCCATTGCAGGCATGAGTAATCGCTACCTATCCAAGATTGCAACCAAGGTGCTGCAAGCATTTGAGGATACCTTTGCCAATAGTGCACAGGATGCTAAGCTTGAAACGGTGGGTAACCCAGTACGCAATGCCATCACTGGTGTCTCTGAACCGACGGTGCGTTATGATGTTAATGACAACTCACCGCTCAAATTGTTGGTGGTGGGTGGCTCACTTGGTGCACAAGCCTTAAACGACACTGTGCCAAAAGCGCTGGCATTGCTCAATCAGCCTTTTGAAGTGCGTCACCAATGCGGGCGTAACAATGAGGCTGCCACACAAGCGGCTTACGATGAGCAAGATTTGAATATGCACAAGTTTGTGGTACAGCCTTTTATCGACGATATGGCCGCCGCTTATAGTTGGGCAGATGTTATTGTTTGCCGAGCAGGCGCATTGACGGTTACGGAAATCCAGAACGTTGGTATTGCCGCAATTTTTGTACCGCTGCCGCACGCGGTAGATGACCATCAGACTGCTAATGCCCGCACTTTAACCTCACACGATGCGGCGATTTTGTTACCGCAGTCTGAGTTGACAGCGCAGCGTTTGAGCAATGAGCTTGCTACCCTTAATCGAGAGAAGTGCCTAGCGATGGCCCAAAAAGGCCATGCCCTTGCCAATCGAAGTGCGAGCAAGCAAGTTGCTGATATTATCTGGCAAACGCTGTAGCCTATATTCTTATAGCTGACTGTTTTTATTACCAATTATTTTGATACACTAAATTTTATTAGCCTTTAATAAAGAGAAGCCCTATGTCTAACCCTGCGAAAGCTCTACCTAAGCGTTTGATTGAAATACCAGAAATGCGTCGTATTGAGCATTTGCATTTTGTCGGTATTGGTGGCTCGGGGATGTGCGGTATCGCGGAGGTGATGAACAATCAAGGTTATCAAGTAAGTGGTTCTGATATTGCTGAGAGCTTAGTGACCAAACGTTTGGCACAGATTGGTATTGATATTGCGATCGGTCATGATTCTAAGAACATCGCTAATGCTGATGTCATCGTTGTATCGTCAGCGATTGATCGCAGCAACCCTGAAGTAAAAGCGGCACTAGAAGCGCGTTTGCCGGTGGTACGCCGTGCCGATATGCTGGGCGAGTTGATGCGTTATCGTCACGGTATCGCTGTTGCTGGTGCTCATGGCAAAACCACGACGACCAGTTTGTTGACTACCATGATGGCAGAAGGGCAACTCGATCCTACCTACGTGATTGGCGGTAAGCTGAATGCATCTGGTAAAAATGCTGCGCTAGGTAGCAGTCGTTTCTTGGTGGCAGAAGCCGATGAGTCTGATGCGTCGTTTTTATCGTTACATCCGATGGCCGCGATTGTCACCAATATCGATCAAGACCATATGGAAACGTATGAGAATAGTTTTGATAAATTAAAAGCTGCTTATATTCAGTTTTTACAAAACATGCCATTCTATGGTTTGGCGGTGGTCTGCGGTGACGACCCAGAATTGTATGCCATGATTGATGATATTGGTCGTCCCGTACTGACCTTTGGACTTGAGCCTTTTAACGACGTTCAAGCCATCGACTTAGTGACGGAAGGTACTAAAACTCACTTCACGGTACTGCGCCGTGACCGTGAACCTTTACGTTTGACCCTCAACATTCCTGGTACTCACAACGTTTACAATGCGCTTGCTGCTATCACGATGGCGACTGATGAAGGTGTGGATGACGAAGCGATCAAACGCGCTCTGCAAAAATTTGAAGGCGTTGGTCGCCGTTTTGAGCAGCATGCCTCTGTCAGTCTTAATGATGGTAATGTTTTATTGATTGACGATTATGGTCATCACCCAAAAGAAGTCGATGCCACCATTAAAGCGGCGCGTCAAAGTTTCCCTGAACGTCGTTTGGTAATGATGTTTCAGCCGCACCGTTATAGTCGTACCCGAGATTGCTTTGATGATTTTGTCGAAGTACTCTCCAGCGTTGATGAATTATTATTATTAGACGTATATTCAGCAGGAGAAAGCCCAATTACTGGCGCTGATACCAAGTCATTGGCACGTAGTATTCGGTTGCGCGGTGAAGTTGAACCGACAATTATTGACAAGGACAATTTAGCTCCTGTCATGCAGCGTTTATTAAAAGCCAATGACATGCTCATTACTCAAGGTGCAGGTAATGTAGGGCAGATCGCTGTCGACTTGGCTGCCAATAACCTTTACATTAAGTAAGCTAAAAAATTCTAGGAACGATCTTCATGACGACTGATACTAAAGAAAATACCAGCACTCAAAATTCAGATAATTTAGAGAGCAATGATGCCACTCTAAACACGACGACCAGTGATGCAAAAGATGCCAGACAATTTGGTAAAGTGGCGGTTGTCTACGGCGGCAGTAGCAATGAACGCAGCGTGTCGTTAGACAGTGGTGCCGCTGTATTGCAGGCGCTACAAAACCAAGGCGTTGATGCCACTCATTTCGACCCTAAGCATCAAGACATCACGGAGCTACGCGAGTATGACCGCGTGTTCAACGTACTGCATGGTCGCGGCGGCGAGGATGGTTTGTTGCAAGGTGTGCTGCAATGGTTTGATATTCCACAGACAGGTTCAGGCATTCTGGCATCAGCGTTGGGTATGGATAAGGTTCGTACCAAGCAATTGTGGCAGGGTTGTGGGTTAGCAACCGCGCCATTTTCATTATTAACAGCTGAGACTGACTGGCAGCAAGTGGTCAACATGCTAGGTTTACCACTTATTATCAAGCCCGTTCATGAAGGCTCCAGTATTGGTATGACCAAGGTCAACAATCTTGATGAGTTGCCAGCGGCTTATGCAACGGCGGTACAGTGCGGTGATGCAGTTATGGCTGAGCGCTGGATTACTGGTCGCGAGTTTACAATCGTCATTATCGACGATGAAGCCTATCCAGTCATTCGTCTTGAGCCTGCTGATATTACCAACTTCTACGATTTTGAAGCCAAGTATAATCGCAATGATACCAGTTACTATATCCCCTGTGGTCTGAGCGCTGCTGACGAAAAGCATTTACAAGATTTGAGCCTTGCAGCGTTCCGTGCTGTTGATGCCAAAGGCTGGGGACGCATCGATGCTATGCAAGATGAAGCAGGCAACTTCTGGTTGCTTGAAATCAATACAGTGCCAGGCATGACCAGCCATAGCTTGGTTCCGATGGCAGCCAAGGCTCGAGGCATGGACTTTGATGCATTGTGCTGGCATATTTTAGCGCAGACATTAGAGTGATTTGTTTAGCAGTTATTACTTAAATAGTTATTTAGCAATGCTACTTTTTAATATTGCTCATTCTTTAACATTGCTCATTTTTTAGCATTGTTCATAATGCTATTGCTATTTATTGAGACAGTTGTCATTGATAGGCTGTCTTAATAAACCAGTGACAAAACTTATGAATCATTAGAGTTAAATTTTTCTTATAGCCTGATAATACTACTAGACTAGAACGGGTTAATGTATCACTAGAGCTGCTATACCACAGCGTCATGTAAACTTGTGTAAATTCGTTGTCACTAGTAGGGGTTAAGCTATTGTTTAACCATAAAATACGTTAATATTGTAATTATAGGTCTGTTTTAGTGATATTTCTGTTTTCTATGAATTTAGCTCATAAGTTATTCATAAATTAAGAAAAATGTTACGTTTAAATGAGCATAATGTCATCCTATAAATCGTTTTAGTAAAATATTTTGATAATATGTCAACTTAATAGGCTTCTGCAAAAATATGCAGAGTTACATTTATAAATAGCATGATCAGTTTTATGCAAATATAGGGACAAAGGTCGTTATGGCTCAAACTGTCAACGAGGTAACTGACTTGATGAGTGATAAAACCCGTCGCCCAAACTCTAAGTTCCAAGTACCGACTTCGCTCAAATATTTTTTTATGGTATTGGTACTAGGGTTGCTCGTACTGATATTGATAATGGGTGGAAAAGCGTTGCGTGATGCACCGCCAGCTTCTATCCATGTGAATAATCAGGGTTTAACAGTTACCCAGTATCGCGCATTGCAACAGGTTATGAATCAACAAAAGGTAAGCAGCTTTTTTACCTCTGATTTGCAAGCGTTAAGAGATATTACGACGGGTCTGGCTTGGGTTGATCAGGTCAGCATTTCTCGTGATTGGCAACGGGGCATAGTCGTTACTGCATTACCTAAGCAAGCGGTTGCTAATTTTGGTACAGAGCGTTTGGTGGATGCAAAAGGTGCGGTTTTTGTCCCTGCTGATAGTAAAGATCTGACGCAAGAACGCTTCGCCACCTTACAAGGTGAGATAACGCAAGCCCCAGTTATCATGCAGCAGATGCAGCAAGTTAACGACTGGTATGCGCCACTTGGTATGCAAGTCGAAGATATTATCCTGTCACCAAGAATGACTTGGCTGATTCGTTTTGACAATGGACTGCGTGTGATTGTTGATAATGAGAATACTGCACAAAAGCTGCTGAGTTTGAGTCAGCTGCTCGGCAATCAGTTAAGTGAGCGTCGAGGCGAAATACAGTCTGTAGATTTGCGCTATAAAAATGGTTTTACCATCGCTTGGGATATGGCACAGCCAAAAATCGATGAAGCAGAATAACGATAGATAGATAGCATAAGCAAAAACTGGTTAGCATTTTAGTTTGAGCTATTTTGATAGTTTGTAGCACAGAATATACAACATCATAGCGTGTTGATAACGCTTTTTTTAATGATCTAATGGAGACGTCATTTGGTCTCCTGTTTAGCGATAATTTGTCTGGTACCATGAAAAATACTGAAAATCTGGTTGTTGTCCATCTAAGTGCCACGGCAGTCTATGTCGTCATTGGTAACGTTGTCTCTGCAAAAGACATCCGTATTCTGGGCGCGGGACAAGTCAAAAATAGCGATTTTTACCAAGGTCAAATAAAACACCGTGAACGTCTACAAGGTGCTATTAAGCAAGCCATTCAAGAAGCAGAAGATACTGCCAATTGCCGTGTGCACAGTGTGTGGTTGACCTTAGCGACACCGGAATTATCGAGCAAAAATAGTGCAGGCGAGGTACGTGTAGAAGATGAGGCGGTACGTGCCAAAGATATGGTGCAGGCGTTGTCTAATGCCAAGTCACGCGATCTATCTTCAGACTATTATTTAATGCATTGCTGTCAGCAGGGTATCTATGTTGATGATCAAGATTTCATGGTGGATGATGCGATCGAAATGATGGCGCATAATATTACTGTGATGTACCACATGATGATGATGCCCGTTGCTAGTCGTCAGAATATTCAAAAATTACTGCAAAGCTGTGATGTTGGTATTGACCACATTGTATTTGATGCAGTGACGAGTGCTGAATATAGTTTGATGAGTGACGAGCGCCAGCAAGGGGTTTGTTTGGTAGATATTGGTGCTAGTACGACCAGTATTTGCGTTTATAAAGAAAACAAGCTCATATTTACCCATTGTATCGCGACAGGCAGCCACGAAGTAACGATGGATATCTCAGCTGATTTTGGTATCTCCATGATTGAAGCTGAAAAGCTGAAAAAAACCCATGGTACTGTCGATGTCAATAGTGTGGATCCTAGCTCATTCTTTATCTTTAAACCACAAGGAACAGGTGACGAGATTAATATTGGTATTTATAATCTAGCCCGTATTATTGAAGCGCGCTATGTGCAGATATTTACGGAAGTTGCTCGTCAATTACATGAGGCTGATCTCATCGGCTATATCGACAAAGGTATCGTACTCACAGGTGGCGGTACGGCGATTAAAGGTATGATACCCTTTACCAAAAAATTGCTCAAAATGCCCGTAGTATTAACCAACACTCATCCTGCTATTAGTGCTCATAATCATTTTGATAATGATGAGTCATTTAAGCAGCTAAACAGTCAAGTAAATGATCGTGCTTATCAAACGGCATTTGGTACACTATTATATAGTCAAAGCGAGCAGTTTCGCCGTAGTGAAAAAAGCGAGCCTGAAGCGATTCAAAAAAATCGAGTCACTGGTGTTTTTCAAAGTGCAGGGCAGCGTTTTGCTAGTGTACTCAAAAAGATATTATAATCTGTTAGCAAAACATACTTATATTAAGCAGTATAAGAGTATGCAGCTATATAATAGGCAAGAATACGAAAAGTAACACCCTGTACCATACTGGCATATTTTGGCTAGCACAATTATCTAAGCCATTGCCCTGTTTTATTTAAATACAATTATATATAGTAAGTCGATAGCGCGCCATATAAGTGTGTTACCAAGTATCGACCATCACGCTATCTGCAACTGGAGAAACCTTTTTATGTCAAAATACACCATGCCAGATGATAACCAGCCTCAAAATAACGGCCAAGCAAGCTTCACTGTATTCGGTGTTGGTGGTGGTGGCGGTAATGCGGTTGAACATATGGTACAACAAGGGATTAGAGGTGTAACGTTCGTCTGTGCTAATACGGATAAACAAGCGCTTGATCGTTTAACTGCACCGCATAAATTGCAACTTGGCGCAAAAACGAATCGCGGTTTGGGCGCAGGGGCGAACCCAGAAGTTGGGCGTGAAGCAGCAGAAAGTGAAGAAGAAGCCATCCGTGCATTACTCGAACATTCAGACATGGTGTTCATCACTGCTGGTATGGGTGGTGGTACGGGTACGGGTGCAGCGCCTGTAGTTGCTCGGATTGCTAAAGAAATGGAAGTGTTGACAGTTGCGGTCGTGACTACACCATTTAAGTTTGAAGGTGGCAAACGTATCAAAGCCGCTAAAGCTGGTATTGAGCAATTGACCAACTTTGTTGATTCTATCATTACGATTCCGAATGATAAGTTGATGAGTGTCTATGGCAATATCTCTATGCAAGATGCCTTTAAAAAAGCGGACGATGTGTTGTTACATGCGGTTCAAGGTATTGCTGAAACTATCGCTAGTGAAGGTATGATCAATATCGACTTTAACGATATCCGCACTGCTATGACTGCCAAAGGTCATGCGATGATGGGTATCGGCCGTGCTAGCGGCGATGATCGTGCGCGTCAAGCAACTGAGAAAGCCATCAGATCACCATTACTTGATGACTTGCGTTTAGAAAATGCAAAAGGTCTATTGGTTAACGTAATTTCTTCTGAATCACTCTCATTGGATGAGATGAGCAAAATCAGTGTTATTGTCGAAGAAATTACAGATATTGACGATGCACATATTTTCTATGGTTCAGTGATTGATGAAAAAATGGGTGATGACTTACATGTCACTGTTATTGCAACGGGTCTGACTTTAGATGAAAACGCTGGGCAAGAGCCAGAAGTAGTCGAGGCACCAGTCCCTTCTGTCAATAGCACTCAACCTGTTGACCCTAACGTGCATACCAGTGCTTTAAACAGCCAGAAGCAATCGCAAGCTCAGATGTATCAAGAAACGGCTAGTGCTACTCGCTCAAGCGCGCCTCAAGAGCAGGCGAAAACCAAAACCAATAGCATTCAAGACTATCTAAAACGTCAACAAAATAAATAATATTTTCAGATGTTTGGAATAAAAAAAGCCAGTACTAAGTTGCTGGCTTTTTTGTACGTATAGAAAATGTCCATATATTAGCAAACAGATTCAGCTATGAGAGCGCTCTATTTATAAAAATCGCCTCTCAATGCGAAAATAATCATTAATAAATAGGCGCATAAAACAATTTATGATTGTAACATTTGGCTGTTATTTCCCTGTGTTAACAGAGGCAATGTGATCAATAAGACATGAAAACCATCAAAATTTATTGACGATAAGTGTTATCAATCAAGGAGATAAGGAAATTAGCGAGTTTTAGCTATGGCGAACTAGGGGCGGGTAATGATACACTATGGCAATTGTAACAAAATATGTGAGAAGACAGCCATGAACCAAAGAACCATAAAAACTGCGATTGCTGTTACAGGTATTGGTCTCCATAGTGGTCAGCCTGTTGACTTAGAGTTTCATCCGCAACCTATTGATACGGGTATTGTTTTCGAGCGTTCTGATATCGAAGGCAGCCAGCCGATTCCAGCCAGTGCTTTTTTAGTACAAGACACTATGATGTCGTCAAACCTAGTGTTTGGTGGCACACGTGTGGGGACGGTCGAGCATTTGCTTAGTGCCATTGCAGGACTTGGCGTGGATAACCTTTTAATTCGTGTATCGGCCTCAGAGATACCGATTATGGATGGTAGTGCCGCTCCTTTTGTAGCGTTGCTGCTTGACGTCGGATTCTGTGAACAAGATGCTTTAAAGAAGTTTATAAAAATCGTCAGACCTGTAAGAGTAAAAGTAGACGATAAATGGGCAGAACTGCGTCCTTATGAAGGGTTTGAGCTGAATTTTGAGATTGATTTTGATCATCCTGCTATCGACAAAGATTTTCAGCATGCCCAGTTGCAGTTTTCGACGCAAAACTTCATTGAGCAATTGAGTTCAGCCCGTACTTTTGGGTTTTTACGAGACATAGAAGCCTTACGTCAGAATAATTTGGCGTTAGGAGGCAGTATGGATAATGCTATCGTTATTGATGAGGCAAATATTCTTAACGAAGAAGGCTTGCGTTTTAATGATGAGTTCGTTCGCCATAAAATTTTGGATGCTTTAGGTGATTTATATTTGATTGGCTATCCGATTTTGGGTCGATTTAATGCTTATAAATCTGGTCACGCGTTAAACAATTTATTGGTACGTGAGATACTATCTGACCATAATAATTTTGAAATTGTAACTTTTGATGACAATGTAACATGCCCAATTCAGTATTTACCTCTCGAAGGTTTGACTGTTGAAGGATGAATACAGGAATATACACGAAGTATCGAAACATTTACGCAATATTACATAATCCGGCTGTAATTACATTCTAATAATATTCGTTTTTTTGAATGTATTGTTTAGATTATTTTAACAATTCTGCTCTAGAGTAGAGAATATCAAAGCTGTGGATAGTTTTTCAATCATCTGTTGGTGACGTTCATAATGTGAACGGAGCTAGCAGGTGATTTTTTTTGTTTGCGTCATTACAAAATCGCAGCGTTATCAGCTGATTTTTACGGTTTTGTTTACACAACTTTACATAGCAATATTAATAATTTCAATGATTTGCCAGACGCAAAAGTGCTTTTTTGAGATTTTCATCAGTGGTGACATGCTCTGCGGCCTGTGATATAGTCCGCTTTGTGTTTTGGCTAAGAGCCTGATTTTCATTGGCTTTACTAGACTTTGACAAAGTTGATGCTGCTGCTGATAGTTGTTTAGATGAATGATTATCAGCTGAATTTTTAGCGACGACGACGCGAATTTGCTTGAGTTGTTTAAATGTAATTGACTGCTCTGTTAAGACTTGCAAATAAGCGCTCTGCAAATAGCGAATATGATTGGCAGCAGTCATTGAGCCCACACTGAGTATTAATTGCTCGGAGGTGAGGCCTACGACCCAACAGGTATTAAGAATTTCTTCAGGTAGACAATCTACCAGTAGCTCTTTTACCTCGTTGGTCGCTTCTATGTATAGCCGCATATTGTCAGCAAGCGTTCGGGGTAATGCGCTACCAGCAAAAGCTTGATGGTCGATAAGTTGGGCAAGCCGATTTGGCTGTTTTTTTGACATCGTGATGACTCATCTAATAGGTGACAAAATCGATATTCATAATTGACATGCTAAAGGCAATTGATACTGAACGATTTGCGAGACAGTGAACTAAGCGGAATATGGTATTAATAGATAATACCAGCATTAGTCACTACAGAAGAAATAGCGGGCTGTTTTAACAAGGACTTTATCATGTTTTGTAATGATCATCTCCTCTAAACTAATTGATGCTTTGTCACGGATGACGAGCGGTCTTGTATTAACAATAGGTAGTAAATTTATGAAACAAGCTTTATTAATTTTGTCAGTATTGGGAATGGGTATAGCACAGACAAGTGGTGCTGTCGAAACAACCTTTCAACCAAATAATACCTTGAGTCATACCATCACTAATATCTCTGCTTCTGCGAACTACGGTTCTAGCCGCAATATCTATAGCACTAACAGTGGTGCCCATGTATATAGCAACGATGAGATCAGTCAAGCCATTGATAATTTAAGTGCGCATGCCAAGCAAAAAGAATACCAGCTTGCTTCGCTTACTAGCCGTTTGTCTTATGAGCAGCGTCAGCAGCAATCAAGCCGCGCTCCTGATCGCAATTCTGCTCCTGCTATCGCAGCGGCAAGTGCATCGCGAGTAGCGTTATCTAGAAGCTCTGGCTACTGTGCTCGCTATGTACGTAAAGCGCTACAATCAGCAGGTTACGAATTTACGCCTAACCCTTCAGCTTATCAGTATGCCTCTCGCGGCACACTTGCTCAAGCAGGTTTTACCAAGATCAGTAATGATATGCAGCCACAAGTGGGTGACGTCGTTGTCTATAATCGTACGTCAAACCGTCCACATGGTCATATCCAGATCTTTGATGGTAACGATTGGGTATCTGATTTCCGCCAAAACAGCATTAGCCCATACAGTGGCACTTACAGCTATACGACATGGCGTGATTCGCAATATGTCGATGATGCATCAGACCGTGGTATTTACCTTGCGATGGCTGATAAATAGTAGACAGTTAGATATAGTCTAAGTTAAAAGTTTTCTCCAAATCCAGTAATGCTCTTTATAGCGTTGCTGGTTTTTTTTGCGCTTGGAGTTGTAATGCTTAAGTTAAAAGTAGAGTTAAAGCTCAAATCTCGACCAGTGGCTACGATTGTGAAAGTCAGGCGGGGAGGCGTGGTTTGGGGCAAAATATAAAGCAATCTCACCAAACCATAAAATAACGCAAGGATGTATTTGCTCAATCACAGTATTTGCGATGACGTACTGCTGATTCGGTAGTTGGGTCATCGACACCCCAAAGCTGCGCTCATAATGATGAGGGTTTTTTGCGACTGATGGATCATTAAATAAAGGATTCTCTACGTACCTTAATGTTGGCTTTACATTATTTATCCAATTAATAGACGCGCGCGCTTGTCCATCAGCTGCATGTAAGGGTGTTGGTGGTAAGGTCGCAGGATTACGATAGCTTTCAAATTGATATAGCGCGTAACGACCGTCTGGATTGGCATTAATCTCGATATAGGGCGTTGCCTTTTGGGTATTCGTTAGATTTTTATCATCGATCAGACGACCAGCGATAAAACACTCAAGGCAAGTCTCTTCCCACAAGTAATCATCGAATCTTACTTGCGCTTGCTGCCACATTGACCAGTTTAGCTGCTTTGCTAGCATTTGGTTGGGCAGGGTGAGTCGATAGGTTAGCTGTAAGTGGAGTGATGGTTGTCGAATAATCTGAGCACGCACATTTATACAAATGCGCTGCAACTCATCCACTGTTACACCCAGTTGCTGCGCATCGTTTACTATGGTTTCGGTGGCCACATAGAGATTGAATGATTGATTCATAAGTTAAGACCCGACAATGAAAATATAGAAGTAACTATAAGAAAAATTGTGCCGACTAAGCGAGCTAATATTACACGCTAAGTAAATCTAAAACGAGCAGACAACATAAAAGCCGCGAGCAAGATGCATCGCGGCTTTTACATTTATCGTCACCATATGGCTATGATTTGAGTTGATATGGCATACCATACCATCACTCAAACCAGCTGGTCATCACATATTATTATGCATGACGTGCTAAATTAGACAATTTTGGGTTGGCGTTTGGATTTTTACGTAGTAACAATGCCATACGACCAATAGAATGAACCAAAGACGCGTTAGCCGCTTTGGCAAGTTCCGCACCGATGACATCGCGCTCTTCTTTTGTGCCAGCAGGCAGCTTTACTTTGATGAGCTCATGATCTGATAGCGCGCGATCAATCTCTTCAGTAATGGTTGGGGTAATACCTTTGTTGCCAATCATGACGATAGGTTTGAGGTCGTGACCAATGCCTCTTAGGCGTTTGATGGTAGCGTTATCGAGTTGCATAGAATTCCTAGGTGTTGGTAAAAATAAAAGACAGTGCTATTAAGAGCAGTTGACGACCATTATAGATAATCTGTGGTCATCTTGCATGAGATCAGCAGGATTTTGCACGATTTTACGTGATGAAAATGTTAAACTGAATGTTTGGGCACATTATAAACGCTACTGTCTGATAAATCAGTGTTTTAACCAATAGAATTTAGTCAGTTTAAGACTGCAAATGTATAAAAATCTTGATTGATAGCATATTCGAATGAATTTAAACCATATCGAAGTGCTTAAGAAATCTTTTAGCTACTTCAGTAATATGTATGAATGTTTTGCAAAGCAATAGGAGCAGGTATTTTGGCCACGCGTATCGAAAATAAAAAACTGTCAAAGAGTAGTAGCGCTTGGATGAAAGAGCATATTGACGATCATTATGTGCAAAAAGCGCAAAAAGATGGCTATCGTGCCCGTGCCGCCTATAAACTATTAGAAATTAATGAAAAGACCAATATTATTAAAAAAGGCATGACGGTTGTAGATTTGGGCAGTGCTCCAGGCAGTTGGTCTCAAGTGGCAGGTCAGCTAGTAGGCGAAAAAGGCATTTTGATTGCCTCTGATATTCTGCCGATGGATACATTGCCTGATGTGACCTTTATTCAAGGCGACTTTCGCGAAGCAGAAGTGTTTGATGCGATCATGGCAGAGGTTGGTGATAGGCAGGTCGATGTAGTGCTGTCCGATATGGCACCAAATACGGCAGGAAACAGCGCAATCGATCAGCCACGTATGATGTATTTATGCGAGCTGGCAGTGGACTTCGCGCTTGCAACCTTACCAGAAGGTGGCGCACTTATTATGAAAGTGTTTCAAGGTGAAGGCACACAAGAATTACGCAAGCAGATGCAGCAGGATTTTAGTAAAATCCGTAGTATTAAACCAGGTGCGTCACGACCACGGTCAAAAGAGATGTTTTGGATAGCGATTAAATAATCATAACGTCGTTATTTCACAGCCATTGTAAGCGAGATAATGTGTCACCATAACATAGTCTCATGAGCGTATTGAACTCGCTACAATCGTTAACTGAATAATAGCGAAACCTGCTTGAATTATGCAGGTTAGCACCACATATCATGGTATATTAACTTTGTTTCAAGCATATGTTTTAGGCAAAGTCGTCTGACAATAAGCGCCTGATGTGCTCATCTACGATAGATATATAGGTCATTGATATTTATAACTTGTGAAAACAGTCCCCATGCAGCATTTGAGTTGTATGAGTCTGACTTAATTTGAGTTGTATGAGTCTGACTTATAAATTTTGGCTATGAATATATTTACTAAAAAATGAGCGGTACGTTTATAGACGTCACGTGTTTAATAAACACACCAATAAGTAAGGGATGGGAATAACTAGTGAGCGACATGGTAAAAAATACCTTATTGTGGCTGGTGGTAATCGGCGTTTTGGTGCTGGTGTTTAGCGGCTTTGACCAATCATCCGAGCCGGATAGCCTTAACTACTCTGAGTTTGTGACCGCCGTGTCAGAAAACCAAGTAGCCAGCGTTGAAATCGATGGCGAGCAAATCACCGGCGAAAAGAAAAATGGTTCATCATTTGAGACCATTAGACCAGCTGTGTCAGATGATGAGCTCATGCCATTGCTGCGTGAGAACCAAGTCGAAGTCCAAGGGACTGCCCCAAAACGCCAAAGCGTCTTGATGCAATTACTGATAGCCAGTTTCCCAATTCTATTGATTATTGGTCTGTTTTTATTCTTCATGCGTAACATGCAAGGTGGCGCTGGCGGTAAAGGCGGTGGCCCTATGAGCTTTGGTAAATCCAAAGCCAAAATGTTGACTGAAGACCAAATCAAGGTGAACTTTGAAGATGTGGCTGGTTGTGAAGAGGCCAAAGAAGAAGTGGTCGAAGTGGTCGAGTTTTTACGCGACCCTGATAAATTTACCAAGCTTGGTGCGACGATTCCACGTGGTATCTTAATGGTTGGCCCTCCAGGTACCGGTAAAACCTTGTTAGCAAGAGCCATTGCTGGTGAAGCTAAAGTACCGTTCTTCTCTATCTCAGGTTCCGATTTCGTTGAGATGTTCGTTGGTGTCGGTGCATCACGTGTACGTGACATGTTCGAACAGGCTAAAAAGAGCGCGCCTTGTATCATTTTTATTGATGAAATTGATGCGGTCGGTCGTCATCGTGGCTCTGGTATGGGCGGCGGTAATGATGAGCGTGAGCAGACACTGAACCAATTATTGGTCGAAATGGATGGTTTTTAAGGCAATGAAGGCGTGATCGTCATTGCCGCGACCAACCGTGCGGATGTGCTTGATAAAGCGCTATTGCGTCCAGGTCGTTTTGACCGTCAGGTACAAGTAGGATTGCCAGATATTAAAGGCCGTGAGCAAATTCTTAAAGTGCATTTGAGAAAGCTGCCGAATACTATCGGTGTGGATGCCAATGCACTGGCTCGCGGTACGCCTGGATTTAGTGGTGCGCAGCTGGCCAACCTTGTCAACGAAGCGGCATTGTTTGCAGCACGTCGCAACAAGACCAGCGTTGATATGAATGACTTTGAAGATGCAAAAGACAAGTTATATATGGGTCCTGAGCGTAAATCAATGGTCATTCGTGAAGAGGAGCGCCGTGCGACCGCTTATCATGAAGCAGGTCACGCCTTAGTCGCTGAGCTACTACCAGGTACCGATCCTGTGCATAAAGTAACGATCATGCCGCGTGGTTTTGCGCTTGGGGTTACTTGGCAGTTGCCAGAGCATGACCAAACCAGCATGTATAAATCAAAAATGCTGAGCGATATTGCTATCTTATTCGGCGGTCATATCGCTGAAGAAGTCTTTATCAATCAAATGTCGACGGGTGCTTCTAACGACTTCGAACGTGCAACCAAGATGGCTCGCGCCATGGTAACGAAGTACGGTATGTCTGATGCGCTTGGTATTATGGTTTATGAAGATGAGGACAGCTCGCAAGGCTATTTTGGCTCTAGCAGTCGTACGATTTCAGAAGCCACGCAACAAAAGGTCGATGAAGAAGTTCGCCGTATGTTAGAGGAGCAATATGATATCGCGCGTGAATTGATTGAAGGTAATCAAGAAAAAATGCATGCGATGGTAGATGCCCTAATGAAGTGGGAAACGATTGACCGAGATCAGTTGCAAGATATCTTAGCAGGTGAAGACCCACGTCCACCTAGAGTCTATCAGCACAACGAAGTCAACTTATCGAAGAATGATATTAAAACAACCAACTCAACACCGCCACCGTTACCAGCGATGTAGTTATTAATTGATTCATATTCAATAGAAAAAGCCCTTTATCATAAAGGGCTTTTTTTGTTGTCCATATTTCGTGAAGGGTTTAGTACAGAATAGAGTTTACTGGTATCATAAGCACAACGCATAACAAGCAGTCTGCAATAATTAGAATGTTTTAATGAGAGATAATTTGGTTATGTCCTTATTTCAGCCCTTACCCAGCTATAAGATATCAAGTCGTGATAAAACACTAGATCTATCGCAGCCTCATATTATGGGTATTCTTAATGTCACACCCGATTCGTTTTCAGACGGTGGACAGTTCAATGCGGTAGATAAGGCTGTTGCGCATTGTCAGCAAATGATAGAAGAGGGCGCGACTATTATCGACATTGGCGGTGAGTCTACTCGCCCCAATGCGAATGCTGTGGGCACGTCTGAAGAGCTGCAGCGTGTTGCGCCAGTGGTTCGAGCCATCCGCCGGCATTGCGGGGAGGATATTTGGCTATCCATTGATACCAGTAATCCAGAGGTTATGAAAGCGGCTTTTGACGCTGGTGCTGATATTTGGAATGATGTACGAGCACTCAAACGCGAGGGTGCAGCAGTACTAGCGGCTGAGCTTGATATACCAGTCATGCTCATGCATATGCGCGGCGAGCCAACAACGATGAATAATTTGGCACAATATGACGACATCATTAGTGACGTAAGGGCTGAGCTATTATCGCGTATCGAGGAAGTAACAAGAATCGGTGTTAAGCGTGAGAAAATTATTATCGACCCAGGCTTTGGTTTTGCGAAAGATTATGAGCATCATTGCGCACTATTAAGCCAGCTTAGCAGGCTACAAGCGCTTGGTTTTCCGATGATGTTTGGCATTTCGCGCAAGCGTTTTTTAGCGGAAGTATTGAGCAAGAGTGGCGTCGAAGTCGTTACTACTACTAACGCGGTAGATCGTGATGTGGTAGGTACGGCAGCTGGTATCTTTGCCCTACAGCAAGGCGCTGGCATTATACGCACCCATAATGTGGCGATGATGCAGCAAGCAGTCGGCTTGTGGCGTCAATTATCTGCGCATAATTATCTTTAACCCTAATTTAAAATAATGAGAGTACTTTTATGACCACCTCGATTCAGCCAGAACCAACCAATGAACAGCGTCGCATTATCTATCAAGCACGCCGCGGATTAAAAGAGTTAGACTTTTACATTGACCTTTATGTCAAAGAGATTTACTTAACGGCAGAGCCTGCTGAACAAGAGACGTTTGCAGAAATGCTGACTCATGAAGACCCTGATTTATTAGATTATTTTACCAATCAAAATCGTCCAGAAAATGAAGAGATATGGGCATTGGTCAATAAAATTAAGACATGGCGTCATACCAAAGATTTGACTTAAAAACTGATTTAGATATAAAAAATGGTTGTCTAGAGCTGGCATAGCTAAGCTTGAGCAACATAATGGTCTGCCGTTTTTTTTTGGTAATAAAATATGACCTTGGCAAATTCGTTGCGTATTGATACGGCTATTCGGCCTGCCAGCTATTTTCGTTTGCTGCTTTATAGTGGGTTGACCGTCGTCATGGTTGTACTGGCATGGCTCGCTTCTTTACTGTTATGGCAATATGTGCTTATTTTAATCGTTACCGCCGTGGTGATTATTTATTTGACATTATCACGACCCATACTGCTGCACCTTAGCCAGCCACCACTTAGTCATCGTGTTGATCAACATTGGCAGCTACTGATCCGTACAGGTCGCGGTGATGAGCTATGGCAGGCACAATTAATCGCTGTCTCTGGATATCGATGGGCGATAAGCTTTGAATTCAATGTTATAGAGCCTTATCAGCGCTCTTTATCAGTAACCATCTTTCGAGATCAAGTGAGCCCTGAACAATGGCGAGAGTTGAATGTTTTGGCTAGATTATATTGAATATTCATAAATAGTGCTTATCAGTGCCATGGTTGAATGTTCAATATGCCTAATATAAACGCCGAAAATACGAGTTAAGACAGCATTTTTTATAGCGCCCAATGAGCGGTTTTTTCCAAGAATTTACGAACGCCTACATGTCATAACAAAACACCTATCTGGATAGCGAAAGAGATTTGTTATATTGCAAGAGAATTGTGAATCGCATAAGTAAATCGAGCTGTTGCTTAATATATTAAATTAGCAGCGAAGTTTTTAGCGGTTTATAGATAATAAATAATATGACAAAAAGGAATCGAGAATGAGCTTATTAGGGAATTTGGTTAGTCAGGTGGCCCGTCGTGCGATGGATCCTGAAGATGCGCAGCGTAATCCTGTAAATCAACGCATTGATCCACGTCGTACAGGTGGTCTTGGGGATATATTGGGTAGCGTGCTCGGCGGTGGTAGTCAAACTGGAGGCTACAATCCACGCCAGTATGATCGTCAGCCAGACAATGGTTTTGGCTTAGATGATATTCTCGGTGGGTTAACAGGCGGTGGACTCACTGGTGGCAATCAACGTGGCGGCGTCAATTCTAATGCCGGCGGTCTTGGAGACATATTAGGCAGCGTATTGGGTGGTCAAGCCATGGGTGGTCAAACGAGAAAATCTGGATTCGGTGGTAAAGGTATGCTAATCGCTGCACTTATGCCAATGGTACTAAGCTGGATCAAACGCAATGGCGGCTTGAGTGGTGCATTATCAAAAATCACAGGTATGGGTTATGAAAACCAAGCCCGTTCTTGGATGAGTACCAACAAGACAATGATAACCTTGATCCAAATGATATCAGTCAGTTATTCGATGAAAGTGAAATTCAGCAGGTTGCAGCACATACTGGTGCTAATGACGTAGAAGTCCGTCAAGGTCTGGCTGAGTTGCTGCCAGAAGTAATGAATCAGCTGACACCAAGTGGCAATTTAGATAATGAATCTGAAGCCAATGAAGAGATTGATCAAATCATCAATCAGCTATCTAGTCGATTAGGTGCGTTAAAATAAACTTATTTTTTAAAGAAAGTCGCAATCGTTAATGCCACAAAGTTAGTACTATAAAAAAGAGTACGTTATCCAACGTGCTCTTTTTTATGGCTGTTAGTTTAACCCTACTATTGGTACTCAATTACTGAATATTTACTCTTTATTCTAAATAGATATGTTAAAAATGGTGAATAATAGAAAAATAATTCTATAAATCTTATAAGATGGTCATATGATTCATTTAGTCTTTTGTCGCAGTGGCTACTTTATGATCCTTTATATAATATGACTGCGTGATGGTATAAGCATTTATAAGGATAGTTAATCATGCCATTTAAGCCTATTCAAGCAGCGGTTGCCATTTTGGTCGGCTTGATCATTTGGTTTGTGATACCAGTGCCTACTGGCGTTACCCCTGCAGCATGGCACATGCTGGCGTTATTCATCGCCACTATTGTCGCCATCATCGGCAAAGTATTACCCATTGGTGCCATTGCTATCATTGCAGTCACCCTAGTCGCACTTACAGGCGTGACTAGTGATAGCCCAGCACAAGCCATTAGCGATGCACTATCAAGCTACTCAAGTCCGTTGATTTGGCTAATTGGTATTGCAGTCATGATATCGCGTGGCTTGATAAAAACGGGTTTGGGTCGGCGTATTGCCTATTATTTTATTTCTATTTTTGGTAAAAAAACCATCGGCGTGGCTTATTCTTTGACTGCAGCTGAATTGATGATAGCACCTATTACGCCTTCTAATACGGCACGTGGCGGCGGTATTATTCATCCTATTATGAAGTCTATCGCGCAAAGCTTTCACTCAACACCTGAGGAAGGCACTCAAAATAAGATTGGTCGCTATTTGGCGATGGTGAACTACCACGCCAATCCTATTACCTCTGGGATGTTTATCACGGCTACTGCGCCCAACCCGCTGGTTGTAGATTTGGTGAATAAAGCCACAGGCGGTGATATTCAGCTGTCATGGACTACTTGGGCGGTGGCGATGTTTGTACCTGGTATGCTATGCCTGCTTGTGATGCCGTTAGTCATTTATATAATTTATCCACCTGATGTTAAAATCACGCCCGATGCAAAAGGTTTTGCCAAGGAAAATTTGGCAGAAATGGGAAAAATAAGTAGCCAAGAAAAAATCATGCTCGGAGTATTTGCTCTGATGCTGTTATTGTGGGCGAATATTCCCGCATTGATGTTAGGTGAGCAATATAGCGTCGATGCTACCACCACAGCATTTATTGGTTTGACGACCTTAATATTGACTGGGGTACTGACTTGGGACGATATTTTAAAAGAGAAGTCAGCATGGGATACCATTATTTGGTTTGGCGCCCTTATTATGATGGCCGCTTATCTTAATAAGCTTGGACTGATAAGCTGGTTCTCTGGCAATATTGAATCGATGATTGGCACGACTGGGCTTGGCTGGATAGGGGCTGTGACTATTCTGACCCTAGTATACTTATATATCCATTACTTCTTTGCTAGTACCACGGCTCATATTACTGCATTATTTGCAGCATTTTATGCGGTGGGTTTAAGCTTGGGCGCACCGCCGATGTTATATGCGCTTATCTTGGCCGCAGCGGGCAACATCATGATGACGCTTACGCATTACGCAACTGGTACTGCGCCAGTCATTTTTAACTCTGGCTATGTGACGTTAAGAGAGTGGTGGAGTATTGGCGCGATTATGAGTGTGGTCAATTTGGTCATCTGGATCGGTGCTGGTTTGATTTGGTGGAAAGTGCTCGGCTATTATTAATAGATCGCTCAAGTCATATTGTCTTATGTACAGATATGTGTTCTTAAAAAAGGTGAGGGTGGCTTAAAAGCGCTCATCTAATGTGTCTAATGTATAATTGAGCGCGGCAAAACAGATATCGCTCTGAAAGCCTCGATATTGCAAAAACCGTAGCTGCTTTGCTTTGTCTTTTTGTTCAGTGGGTATGTCATCGCCGTACTTCTTAGTGCGCGCTGTGACTGCCAGTTTGAGCCAATCGATACCATCTACCAGATTATCTGCACTATCATCTACAAACTCCCTAAACTCTTCTGACTCTGCATTTGCCATATCGATTAACTCATCGATATTACTGGGCATGGCAATTTTTTTACGATAAAACTCCTGCTTGATACGTCCACGTCCCCGACCTTTGCGGATATTTTCACGAATGAGCATGAGCGTCGTGCGATAATCACTTTGGTAGCCTTTTTCCTCAAACTCATCGAGTAGCGTATCAATTTTATCTAAGGCTTGCTCCTTATCAATAAGCTTTTGCTTCAGCTCAGCCTTGCCGTACTCACGGCGCGATAAATAATAAAACGCCAACCAACGTAAACGACTTTCGGCTTTCATCTCATCTATTTCTGCTTGTCGTTGTTCAGGCGTGCGCAGATAGGCTTTAAGAGCAGCGGGTAGGTTATCCATCTGACTGTCGACTGTGCTGTGCGCAGAAGTGTTGGTAATGGCAGCATCGGTTGTATACTGTGATTCTTTGTTAAATTCATCATCAGTAGCCGCGCTATCGTCTGGTTCATCATGAATATTTTGTTTAACTTCAGCCAGCATCTCTTTGATACTTTGCGCTTCTGGTTGCTGATAAGCAGGCACGTCACTAGGCTCAGGGCTAAAGTTAGCCGCTGGGTGAAAACGCTTTTTACGTTTCTTAGTTTTAGCAGGATTTTTATTGGTAGAAGAGTGAGCCTCAACGGATTCTACTGCAAATTCAGCATCGTCAGATAATGAATGGTCTTCATGATAGTAAGTTAAATGCTTGCGTGTCTTAGCCGTTTTTTTAGGATCGCCTTGATAGGAATGCTGAGAAAATTTGGAGGATTCAGAGTGTTTGGAAGATTTGGACGGTTTTTTTGATTTGATAGTAGGACTACTCGCTGAATCGGCATCGGATTCAGCGAGTATTTCAGCTAAGGTTTTAATTTTCATAACAAGTCATGATTATTGATAACGGTTAATCATTGCGCCGTTATTGTACAGGGTCAGAAACCAACGCTTCATTGGCTTTATCTTCGGCTTTGGTCTCTTTCTTTGATCCAAGCTTTTCTTCACGGATTTTAGCTTCGATTTCTTGCGCAATCGCAGGGTTTTCTTTTAAGAACAGCACAGAATTGGCTTTACCTTGACCGATTTTTTCGTCGCCATAGCTATACCAAGAGCCTGCTTTGCCAACGGCTCCAATTTCAACACCCAAGTCAATCACTTCGGCTAAGTGGTTGGTACCTTCACCATAAGTAATTTCAAACTCTGCTTGGCGGAAAGGCGGTGCCATTTTGTTTTTGATAACTTTGACACGGGTTTGGTTACCGATGATTTCATCACCATTTTTGACCGCACCGATACGGCGGATATCCATACGTACAGAGGCGTAGAATTTCAGTGCGTTACCACCAGTCGTGGTCTCAGGGCTACCAAACATCACACCAATCTTCATACGAATTTGGTTGATAAATACCACCATACAGTTTGAGCGTTTGGCATTACCAGTAATTTTACGTAGTGCTTGGCTCATCAGACGTGCTTGCAGACCCATATGTGAGTCGCCCATCTCGCCTTCAATCTCCGCACGTGGCGTTAGAGCGGCGACTGAGTCAATGACGATCATATCGATAGCACCAGAGCGCACAAGCATGTCGGTAATTTCAAGTGCTTGCTCACCATTATCAGGCTGAGAAAGTAATAGCTCGTCAGTGTTTACACCAAGTTTACGCGCATAAACAGGGTCAAGCGCATGCTCAGCATCAATAAAGGCGCAGGTGCCGCCTTGTTTTTGACATTCTGCAATCGCCTGTAGCGTCATGGTCGTTTTACCCGAGCTTTCTGGGCCATAAATCTCTACGATACGGCCTTTTGGTAGACCACCAATGCCAAGTGCAATGTCCAGACCCAACGAACCTGTTGATACTACATCGACATCCATAATAGCTGAGTCGTCACCTAAATGCATGATGGTATTCTTACCAAACTGCTTTTCGATTTGACCGAGTGCTGCTTTAAGGGCTTTGGCTTTATTGTCGTCCATACTGGATTCCTTGTCTTCAATCATTGGTTAAAACTATAAATTTGGTATGATAAATAAAATGTTTGTAGCTATGAAGGTTAACGGCTCAATAGTGCTGATGGCTATCTAAATAATAGGCAGCGTTCGTTCAATGTCTATCTAGGATGAATGGGTTAGGGTATCGATGGTGTAGACAGTAATATAGGATATATCACTCTACTATACAGTAAAATCAAATAACGATAAAAGTAAAATTAAGTTCATAATCAGCGGCAACAGATGTAATTTGTAGGTAACATTATGCTCGTTAAGCCTTAACTGTTTTCTAAAGTGCGGTTGATTAGATAAGATGATTATAACAAAAACCAAGGAGCATATAGAGGATTCAATGATGCTAAACGACACTAACTGTCGCATTGTATATAAGTGATAACTTGTGTAATCTAGTTGCTGAATACATCCTATTTTTGGATAGGATAATGTCGCCCTTTGTCAATAGCATTAAAAGTTGTCCACAAGAAATAAAGCGTCTAAATTTAGCTTTTGTGAAACATCAGTGAGGATTAATTTAATTTAAAAATATATTAAAAATAAATTACAGTATTATGAAATGCCATTTAACTTACTGATTTAAAAGGTTTTTTAAATTGTATAAAAAATGAACGATTTTACCTCATCCTTTGAGCTATCTAGGGAAATTGTTGTCAAGTGCGTACTTATGCACAGGGTTATCCACAGCTTATGGGGAGAACTCATGAATCCCTTATACTATCAATGTTTGAGTAGGTAGGTGACCTGTGAGTGTGGCGCTGGAATATATTTTTTACCCCTATATGTAGCGTTATTTATTTAAAAATTCTATGAAAATAGACGATGTTTCACGTATTAAAAAAAATTTATTATTTTTAATAAAAATACTTATAGCTTGTCTATTAAGGGTTGTAGCTGAAAAAAATCAAATAATATTGTCATTAGATAATTTGCAAGCACAAAAAAGCGGCTAAATAATTTAGCCGCTATGCAGAAGTCATCGAAGATAAGTGAGCCGAATCTAGTCTTTAATATAGATTAAATCCCAAACGCCATGTCCACTATTTATACCGCGGCGCTCAAATTTGGTCATTGGACGAAAGTCAGGGCGGTCGGTGAAGTTACCTGCGCCTGCTTGATTGGTTAAACCAGTAAAACCGTCTAAAACTTCAACCATCCAAAAGGCATAATGCTCCCAGTCGGTTGCGGTATGGAACCAGCCGCCTTGCTTTAGACTACGAGTCACAATCGCCATGCGTTCAGCACTGACGAAGCGGCGTTTGTGATGGCGCTTTTTTTGCCATGGGTCAGGGAAGTAAAGCTGGATACGATCAATATGGTTTTCTGGTAGTTGCTTGAGCAGTTGAATAGCGTCACCGTTGATGATTTTGACGTTATTTAAATTTTGAGTACCTGCCATATAGGCGCATTTACCGATACCTGGCTCGTGCACTTCGATACCAACGAAATTGCGGCTAGGTTCTGCTGCTGCCATCTCAATGAACGAATCACCCAGTCCAAAACCGATCTCTAAGGTAAGCGGTGCTTCACTACCGTTAGGACTATCAGCGAATAGCGTTCGTAGATTGTCAATACCATCAAGATTGCCATCACCGAAACTGTTATTAACCAGATACTCAGCAAATTCTGGCGCGGTCAGTGCCAGTTCGGCATTTTTATTCATGTGCGTACGTCGTTTCATAAAAGTATTGACGATACGTAGATGTTTGCTTTCTTCAGGCTCACTCTCATTACTAATACGGGATTCAATGTCAGTATGAGTAAGGCTTTCGGTGTTAGTACTGAGGACTTTTTGCTCATCAGTAGTACTCGTACTATCGATGTTATCATTAATATTAGGATGTGGAATCATAGGATTGACAAGGCTTCATAAAATGGGTGATGTATGCTCATTATAAGTTAAATCTATACAGCTGTGAACGGACAATAATTTTTTAATATTGTTATTGCTGATCCAACATAAAAGAGTGAAAGCGCTGATCTTGTTTGACGTATCACATATAGATTGGCATTCGGTTACCTTGACTTTCTTTTACATTGAATTAACGGTATTTATCTGTCGTTTTACTGTTCTGCACATCGGTTTTGGCGTTATCATATAAAGTGAGTAATGGATTTAAATTTTTCTTCATCGTTAATAGGGGTCATCTATGCTATTTATCGAGACGGATTCGCCGCCCCCTTTTTATCAAGAACAGCTGACTCCTGCTAAGCGTACACAACTTGATAAATGGTTCATCGGTCACCGTAGCCAGCATTATTATCTGAAACGTTTTGAGCAGTTCGATGCGCAAGGTTATCTGTCGCCAAAATGGCATTGGGCAGCATTTTTTGTGACGTTTCCTTGGCTCCTCTATCGCAAACGCTATATGGATGCGATTGTCTATAGCGTAGCAGGCTGGTCGTTTATCCAGCTCAATGTGGCATTGGTACTGGTTGCGTTTGAATTTTTGGCGATGTCCTTCATCCCTGATGCTTACCAGATGGCGACACGCATAGGTATTGCTGCGATCATTTGGTTATTTTGGTCATTTATGGTGGCGCGTTGGACGGATGCGTATTATTACCGCATGGCGCGACGTGAGATTGCGGATGCTATCGATGATTATCCGCGTGATGAAGCAGCGCAAAAGGCGCATCTGCGCCGAGAAGGCGGGGTCAGTCTATTTGGGCTAGGATTGGGGTTTGGTATTTTTGCCTTTGCTTTAATGGTCATTAAGATACAGTTTTTACCAATTATTGCCAAGCCAAAAGCCAATGAAGTGCTGTTCGATGCGTATGATACAGCCAAAACGGCACAAAATCGTGTGGCACTGATTTATCAACAGACAGGGCAATGTCCGATTCATTTGCCTATCGATACAGGCACTCAGCAGATACGAATTGATATCGATAAAAAGGCCGCTGGCATAGTAGAAACGGATTGTGCAGTCATTGCGACCATACAAAATGTTCAGTTCCCTATCCGCTATCTAAATCAGCAGACACTGGTTTTTTACCATGTGCCAGACAGCGATAGTTGGAGCTGTACGAGTTCGCTAAATAAAAGGCTGGCACCGGCAAGCTGTATGCCTGATTAGGGCATGTTTGATGATTTAACGATGACACTGACAGTGCCTATTTGTGAATCATAAAACATGCTTTAAAATATATAAATACTTAGGTGTTAGAGTCAGTTGCAACGTCGTCCTTTTTATCAACGGGTGTTGCTTTACTTTTTAGCGCGTCATAAAAATCCGTTAAGTCCATTTTTCGGGCTTTATCAATGTCTTCATCAAACAAGCTTTCTAGCTCTGCCATCGCTGATTGTGCGGATTCAATCATGCTGGCTTCATCATCATAGATCGCTTGCTGACGTTCAATCAAGTCATCGTCGTAATCACGGAAAGTTTGCACCGTCTCGCGCGCTTTTTCTGGTGAGATGCCAAGCAGTTGTAGCGATTCACGCGACATATCCAAGGACGATAGGTAAGTCTCACGCCAAATATGACGCACACCGACCTCACGCAATCGATAATAATGCTGACGGTCACGTGCCCGTGCCAAGACAATCAAGTCTGGATAGTTTTTACGTAAGTATTGAGCCGTGGTGATAGAGCGCTCTAAGTCATCGATGGCTAAAATGAACACACGGGCTTTTTTAATACCAGCCGCGCGCAATATCTCAGGGTTTTCTGGGTCGCCGTAATAGACTTGGTTACCAAATTTACGAACGAAATCGACACGATTCGCTGAGCGTTCAATGGCGGTAAATTCGATGTTGTGCATGCGTAGTACACGACCGATAATCTGACCGACGCGCCCAAAGCCAGCAATAATGACTTGATGTTCATGATCGGGGATGGCATCGTATTCGCGGCTGGGTTTGCTTTTGGCAAATAACGGCTCACCGATTTTCTCAAGTAACAAAAATGCCAACGGTGTGAGTGCCATGGAGATAGTGACGATAAGGTTCAGGGTGTTGGCAAGCTCAGGTCGCAACACATTTTGAGCAGTAGCAACACTGAATAAAACAAAAGCAAATTCACCACCTTGAGCGAGTGTCACACCCAGTCTGATACTGGTTGGCCAGCGATTGCCTGATATCTTTGCAATGGCGGTAATTACACCAAATTTGATAGCCATCAATGCCATTGCACAGCCAATGATAAACATAGGTTTTGCCAAGATAAGTTTGACATCAGTCAGCATACCGACCGACATAAAAAATAAGCCAAGTAGCAACCCTTTAAACGGCTCAATACTGGCTTCTAGCTCATGGCGATACTCAGAATCTGCGAGCAGTACCCCTGTCAAAAAAGCACCCAATGCCATCGATAAACCAATTTGACCCATCAAAATAGACACACCCATCACGATAAATAGCGCAATGGCGGTCAGCAGTTCTGATGCACCACTAGAGGCTACAAACTTAAAGAAGGGACGAACGACATAACGACTAGCAAAAATCAGTCCAGCAAAAACCGCAAAAACTTTGCCAAAATAAATCAAATCATAACTTTGTTCGCGCACCCCTGATAGGAAAGGAATGACGGCTAGCAAAGGGATAACTGCAATATCTTGGAATAATAAAATCGTGAACGCTTCACGACCGTGGGTGCTAGAAAGCTGCTGTTTTTCAGTCAGTATTTGTAATACAAAAGCTGTGGACGACAAGGCAAGGCCAAAACCGACGATAAAAGCAGTATCGAGCTGTAAGCCAAAAATTTGATGTAACAGCCCCATTAGTAATGTGCCAGTCAGACCGACTTGCAAACCACCGAGGACAAATATCGAACGCCGCAGTGCCCATAATCGTGAGGGTTGCAGCTCAAGCCCGATAATGAACAGCAGCATGACCACGCCAAACTCAGAGAAGTGCAACAAGCTCTCAGCATCGCCTGCGACGTCCAGACCACTGGGCCCCAATATCAATCCTGTAATGAGATAACCTAAGACCGTCGCAATGCCAAAACGTTTACCAAGGGGTACAAAGAGCAGGGCTGCTCCTAAGAAGATTGTAGCTTGTAACATTAAATTTGGTGAGCCGGTGGCGGCAGCGAACATCTGGGATCCTTAGCAATCATGATAAAATAAGCGTTACAATATGGGCATAGCAAAAATAAAAAATCTTAGCATACGTTATTTTTTACGATAAATCTTCCACACACCATTATCGGCAAGTGGATTGTTATAAGCATCGTTACGGCGTTTACGCGGGGTCTGGCGACTGTCTACGATTTTGAAATCGGGCAGCGCATGGACGATAAGCCCCGTTCGATAAAAACGCACGCGTTCAGGCTCCAGCATCTCGCCCTTGCTATCACGGCAAAATACATAGGCGCGCAAATCAATAAATTCACGATGCGCCACCAAACGCGCCTCATCATCATTATCAAATACGGCACTCATACGCGCAATTTCATCAGCACTATAATCACCACACTTATCAGTAAGCGCACCGACCGAACCGAAGCTTTTCGATTCTTTTGCACGGGTCTTGGTCAAATGTAGCCTTTGCACATGATAGATAAATTGCGGTATCTCAAGGCTGGCTGGTAGCGGCAGATGATCGGGCGGTAGGTTGGCCGCAGGATAAAACGCCATGGCGCGCTCAAGCAGATTATGCCAACGCTGCTGATAGGCTTGGACTTCGGCGATATTGCCTTCATAAATTGGCATATCACGAATTTGATGCAAAATATCAGGCGGAAACTGCTCATCTCGAAAGCTAGCAATATCCTCTTGCAATGTTGATAACAATGCTTTGGCATGCTTTTTACCCTCTGCTGAGATAGGGTCATCAATGTGGCTTGGAGCAACAAAAGGAGCTGAGCGTCTCGACATGGCAGAAAATAATCCATTAATGGTAAATTGGGTGTTTCAGCTTTAAGTATACAGAATTTATATGAAAAATATGGCGGCGAGGCTAAATTTCCCATCATTTTTAACATGCTATTACAATGCTAAAAATCGGCGTGATATAAGCTTATTTAAAATAAAGCCTGTTTATGTCGGCGCATAAGAAGTTATGTTCATGCATGATGATTCGTCCGCTGATTGTAAGTTGCGCGGATTATTGAAGACTTTTAGCAAAATAATTTTAAGAATTTTCGGGGCAGGACTGGCGCGGTTATTTGGATTTTGGTTGCTAGTTGCGTCATATATGGCATCTGCTTATTTAACGCACATCAGGACTGACGCATGAGATTTTTGGATTTGAATCATATTCTTATCATTGGGATTAGGTATTTGGTTAATAACAACGCTTTGGCTAATGTGGTGCATATGGCGTTATGATTGCCACCACTTGATAAAACGTCGCCAATCATAGGCAACGTCTAAATTGATACTTGAATGAAGAATGGTCTTTTCAATGTTTAATCTCTGACTTTCAAAGTCTGACTTTCAATGTCTCATGCTTAATGATTGTGACCAATATGATTATTGGTATCAGTCGCCTGCTGTGAGATATCGCAAACTAACGCATCGCTATGCGTCTTGGTTTGCGGATGCGCTAAGCTTTCAACCTGAATGGTCGCATGGTGAATATCAAGCTCAAGGAGGCTTTGCTCTAAACTGGTAATTAGGATACTGGATTCATAAATACTCATTTCGCCATCGACGACCACGTGACACGATAGGGCGTTGAGACCGCTGGTGATACTCCAAACATGCAGGTCATGGACTTGTCGTACTTGCGGGTGGGCAAGTAATTTGTCTTCGACCTCAACTAGCGATATACCTTCTGGCGTACCTTCCATCAGGATATGGACCGAATCACGGACGACGCGGTAACCACTAAACAAAATCAATATGGCGACAATCACCGAGGCCGCCGCATCCGCCCAAACCCAGCCAAAGCTCATCATCAAAAGCGCGGCAACAATAGCGGCAACCGAACCCATTAAGTCACTTAATACATGCAAATAAGCACTTTGCATATTCAGATTGACCGGTGCTTTACCCTCATTTTTTCCTTGAGTGTCTTCGTGACTGTCTTTATGACTACCAGCATGACTGTGACCATGCGCATCTCCACTGCGACTGCCTCGATGCATCAGCCAAGCGACCAAAATGTTGACCAACATACCAATGGTAGCAACGATAAGCATGCCTTGGGTAGCAATTTCAGGCGGTGAATTGAAGCGCTTAATCGCCTCATAAAAAATCATTAGCGCAATAATGACCAGCGTCGCACCATTGACTGTTGCGACTAAAATCTCAAAGCGTTTATAACCAAACGTCTTTTGATGAGTGGCTGCTTTTTCACCAATTTTAAATGCTATTAACGTCGCGCCAAGTGCGATTGCATCACTTAGCATGTGACCTGCATCAGATAATAGCGCCAAACTGCCAGTCAGCCAGCCACCGATGGCTTCAATAAACATATAGCCTGTGATAATGATAAAGCTGAACAGCAAGGTGCGCTGATAGCCCTTGGTATCTCGCGGGGCTGTTGTTTGCTCTAAGTGTTCATCGTGATCGTGAGTGGCTTGATTGTCATGAGTGTAGTTGCTCTCATCCTCTTTAAGCAGATGGTTAGCCACATTAACATTATCATTCTGATGAGAATGCTTGCCTTGTTCAGCGTTTGATGTATTTTGACTCATAACAACACTCAGGATGACAGAAGAGGAAATTTGATGGCTTATAAGGCTGGGCTTGCTGTTCGCAAACTAGCCAGATATAAAGAATTTAGCATATTTAATAAATGTTTGCTGTATCTAGGCAGTAAACCATTGGTTACTATTTCGAATAGCGTTCTTTGGGGTGTGTCCTCAATTCAATCAACTATCCTCTAAATGGGCACAAGCCCTAGTAGCGGACAGCGATAAAGTGATAATCCAAATTGAAGAGTGATGGTTAGGCGTTGGCGGCTACCAACCAACAGGGTCGATATCCAAAGTGAGTTTAAGGTACTTGGCACTTGGCAAGGTCAGTACGGGCTGCCACCATTGGTTTAATACATGGTGTAATTGCTGTCTGTCTTTGCCTAACAGCAGCAGTTGGACGTGGTAACGGCTATTCTTTTTGCTCATTGGTGCATCGATAGGTCCTAGTACGGCCAGATTATGTCCATTTGGCAGAATGGCAATGGCATCTTTAAGGGCTTGGGTCGTGGCAGCAAGAGTTTTGCCTTCACAGCGTATCAGGGCAGCATGGCTATGTGGCGGTAAGCCCATCATTTTACGCTCTTGCAATAGCTCGCGAGCAAAAGACAAATAACCATCTTTGACCAGTTTTAATAGTAATTCATTATCTGGTTGCAGCGTTTGAATGAGTACACGACCAGATTTATCACCGCGACCGGCACGTCCTGCGACCTGAATCATCAATTGCGCAGTATGTTCTGGCGAGCGAAAGTCGGCGGACAAGAAACCACGATCGGCGTTTGGCAAGCAGACAAGCGTAACATTGGGGAAATGATGACCTTTGGCGACCATCTGCGTGCCAACCAAGATGGCAGGATTGCCTTGATTGATACGCTGATAGATATTCTCCCAGCTGTCTTTACGTCTGGTGGTATCGCGATCGATTTGGATAATGGGATATAGCTCTTTGCTGGTTTGCGGATTGGCAAAAATTGCATGCAGGTTTTCGCTGAGCCTTGTCGTGCCCATCCCTTTGGCATCCAAATTTTGACTGCCACAATCAGGGCAGATTTTTGGAATATAAGCTTGCCAGTCGCAGTGGTGGCATTTTAAATAGGAGCTACTATAAGCGTTGTGTTGGGACTGGCTATTATAATGAACGGTTAGATGCGCGTCGCAGCGCGGACAATCTGCCTGCCAACCGCAAGCTTCGCATAGCAAAACTGGCGCATAGCCACGACGGTTTAAAAATATTAATACTTGATCGCCTGCTTCTAGCGTTTGCCGTATTGCCCCAATAAGCGCATCGGTCAGCCCAGTATCATAGCGCGCGCCGTCGTCCGTCGTTTGTTGATGAGTACTTTGCAGGCGCGCATCAATCAGTTGCATGGTCGCAAGCTTCGCATTACCTGGACGAGTTTGCAGTTGGCACTCTACCAGCTTACCGTCATCGACCAGTTTTAGATGCTCAAGAGATGGCGTCGCCGTACCAAGTACGACAGGAATATCAGCTTGTAGTCCACGATAAAGCGCCACGTCAGCGGCATGATATCGCAAGGTATCTTGCTGCTTATAAGAGCCATCATGCGCTTCATCCACGACAATTAAGCCCAAATCTGCAAAGGGATAGAGCACCGCTGAGCGCGTTCCAATGATAATTTGCGCATGACCGGTACGGCAATCTTGCCAACCTTGCAGGCGATGCGTATTGTTCATGCCAGAATGCAATAAGACAATGTGAGCGGCAAAGCGACTGGCGAAACGCGCGCGCGTTTGCGGTGTCAATCCAATCTCTGGTACCAAAATCAACACCTGCTTGCCAGCTTCCAATACGGCTTGCATCGCTTGCAGATAGACTTCTGTCTTGCCACTACCAGTGATGCCATTTAATAAAAATCCCGTGTAGCGATTGGCTTCATGAGCCGCAATAATAGCGGTAACGGCGAGTTGTTGCTCGTCATTGAGATCAAGGGGCATTTTTGCTAATTTAACAGGCGCAGGTGATTGTTTGGTCTGAATATAGTGCTCGATTAAACCTTTGTCTTCGAGCGCCTTTAAAAAACTCCGCTCCATGCCCTCTAGTAATAAAACATCTTCACTCGCGCCGCGCTCGCCATGCAGCTTAAGCATCTCAAATTGTTGTTTTTGTTTTTTGGCGTTGGCACGAAAGTCATCGTCGCTTACCTGTGGCAAAATTCGCCAATGGGTAATCAGTAAATCTAGCGGCTTACCTTGACGAACGAGAGTTGGCAGCATGACTGCTAAAACGTCACCAAGCGGGTAGTGATAATAACGCGCCAGCCAATGTGCCAGCTTTAGCATACTGGTCTCTAAAATAGGCTCAGCATCCAAGCATTTATTGATAGGTTTTAGCTTATTAAATGGCACGCTGCTATTTGCTTCTGGAATATGAGCGACGACGATACCGATTAAAGTTTGACGACCAAAGGATACTTCGACACGGCAGCCAATATGGGGTAAAGGAGGGCTTGATAAGGCGTTTATATCTGCTGGTACGCTATAGTCAAATACCCGATAAAGGGGCACGGGTAGAGCAACTTGTACCAACATAGAATGCGTTCCCAGTTTTCAGGTAAATGGACTTTAGATAACCAGCTTTTAGATAACTAGATCGTAATATTGATAATAATAATAGCAGTAAGCCCAAATAGTGATATTTGGGCTTACTCTGGCCTTACTTTTTAGCAGTGGCTTTTTTGACGTAATGACTTGAGAATTAAGTACGTCGATATATTAAGCCTTACCATTTACATGATGATACGGCTTAAGTTACTCAATATATAGGATAGACTCAATCTCGACCACACCGCCTTTAGGTAACGCCGCTACTTGGACAGCTGCACGGGCAGGATATGGCTCGCTCAAATTGGCAACGAACACGTCGTTTAGTGCCGCAAAATCATTCAAGTCCGTTAATGACACGTTAAATTTAACCACGTCATTTAAGCTGCCACCAGCCGCTTCACAGATGGCTTTGATGTTTTCGAACACTTGCTCAGCCTGTGCTTTAAAACCTTCTTTTAATTCCATGGTATCAGGGTCAAAACCCAACTGTCCTGAAATATAGACGGTGTTACCAACTTTGACGGCTTGTGAATAAGTACCAACGGCAGCAGGGGCTTTATCAGTTTGAATGGTTTGACGAGTCATATTATATCCTTTTTATCTTTTTCTGGTTTGGTAGGTAAGGGCGCATTATTCATCATTTACATCTCGTTTTTCACCATACAAATGATGACACGCTCTACGTTTATTTGCTAAAAATCAAAAAACACAGTTTATCATTATTTCAGGTCTTTCTAAAATTTTCTAAATCCATTATTCAATGTTCTATTGAGTGAGTGTTGGTGGCAATTTATCACGCGCACTACACCTTGTTACCAGCACTACAGCTGATACAGCCTGATGATGTTTGGGAAACCTAGCAAGGAGCGTAGCTCGCGAATGCCTTGTGCTAGATGATTGCGACTGCGAACGATGATATGGATGATGGTGTCACTGCTACGCACATCTACTTTTTCTACCCCTATATTTAATTGGCGTAAATGATAGATGACTTCAGTAATCTGTTCGTCGCTGAGGGCAATAGATAGTTTTAAATAGGCTGGAAAGCGAATTTTTCCGGTATTTTTTATGTCATACTCGCCAGCGTCACCTTGTTTTACGGCCTTGTCATTACGCCAGCGCAGTTGTATAACCTGATAAGGATTGTCTTTACGAATATCGTCAAGTGAAAAGCACTTGTGTCGATGAACCACCAGACCGTGACGGGATAAGTGACCGACGATAGGGTCACCATAAATAGGATGACAACAATTGGCAAAATCAAGCTCAACCCCAGACGCATTGACTATCAGCTGCTGTGGTTGGGTCATATCATCGCTGTGTTCTTGTGCTTGCAAATCATTGACTTCATCGCTAAACAAGCGAGTTACTACCAGCTGTGGTAATAACGTACCAGAGCTTATTTGCTCGAATAGTTCGGATTTTTCGGTCAAGCCACGCCATTCAGTGAGGTTTTTCCAATCACTATCGGTTAAGTCATCGAGACTTTTTTGATAGGTTTTTAGCGCCCGATCTAAGGCTTGTTGACCATGGTGTTGCTTATCAGCAGGAGACAAGTCTTTAAACCAACGCAAAATCTCTTCACGCGCTTTATTGGTCACGACAAATCCTAGCCATTCTGCTTTTGGTTCTGAGTGGCTATTGACTTCTATTTCAACCAGCTGTCCATTCTTAACGACTGTGCCAAGTTTGGCTTTTTTACCATCGATATTGGCGCCAACGGCTACATTGCCTACCATCGGTCCGACAGCGTAAGCAAAGTCTAGCGCGGTTGCGCCTTGTGGCAGCTCATAAGCGCGACCCTTTGGACTATAACAGATGATTTTACTGGAGTGTAGGTAATCCATCAGCTCATTAATGGTAGAGACTGCCGCTGAAAAGTCTGGGCTATTTTCATCTAAGCTGTCTTCATCGACCAAGTCTTTCATATTGCGTAATGAGGCTTGAATAACCGATTGGCTAACGTCTGAGGCATGCTCTGCACCGATGACACCAAGCCGCGCTGCGCTTTGCATTTGCTTGGTCAAAATCGTCACTTTGACGACATCGTTATCGCGCTCATAGATAAGCGTGAGCGACTGATTGCCACCCGGTAGCGGACGACGAATATTATCAGCGATATGAGAGTCATCAATCTGGTATTTTTTAATTAAGTAATAGGCCAGCTTGTCACAGGCTTCGACATTATCGAGGACAATCTCAAAGGCATAATGACGGAGCAGAGCGTTGATTTCACCGCGATTGCGGAAAAACTGACGGTAGATGACCACGCGATTGTCTAAAACTTTGACCAGACCATTCAACCCCAAATTATTGAGGACAATACTCAGATAGCGATGGATGGCCTCTCTTTGAAAGTTACGCCCAAGCCCGTGCTGTAGTAGCTTGTCAGACAGTTTGTTGTACATGTCAGAATCAAGATTACGATAACAGAGCACCTCAATATAATCGGCAATATCATTGAGACCCATTAGCCGCGCAAACGGCACATAAAAATCCAACGTTTCTTGTGCTGTGGTGCGTTGTTTTTCGGGACGTACCGCATCTAGTGTCGACATATTATGTAAGCGGTCAGCAAGCTTAATAATCAATACGCGTGGGTCGGCAAGGGTGGCTGTCAAAATTTTATGGAAGGTGGCTGCTTTGTTTTGCTGTTTATTGTGGGAGGACGACTTTAGCTTAGTCACACCGTCGACCAGTCTCGCCACTATTTTGCCATAGCGCTGCTCAATCTGCTCATCGCTCACCTCGGTGTCTTCGACCGTATCATGCAAAATCGCTGCAATAATCGTATCTCGATCCAAACGAAAACCTGCCAGTATCTCGGCCACCGCAATCGGGTGGGTGATATAAGGCTCTCCTGATTTACGCTTATCTTTGATGTGCGCAATATCACCGAACTCACAGGCATCAATAATATCACGGCGTTCAGCAGCAGTGAGGTAACCTACTGAGCGCAGTAAATTATATTGAGCCTCATCGACTAAATGATGGCTGAGTTTGGGTAAGGTTTGACTCATAAAGTAACGATCCTATTTTCCATTACCTGTTTGCCTGACTGTCTATCGGGTAAATGGTGACTGAATGAATGCTGGAATACTATAAATATAAAAAATCTCGAGAAAAAAGATAAAAATAGGTAGACCATCCTCTAATTAATCGTAAATCGCATTCAATGTCAACTGCTAAGCGAACAGGTGCTATAAAAATTTAGAAATTCTAACTCAATGGTAGGTTTTGAGGTATAAATGGCGACTAAAACAGTCAAAGCAATATCACAGCAACCAGCTATTACAACCAAAAAACCACAGCCTATGCTGTGGTCTCTCGTCAATATGTCATCACTGTGTGTATTTGTCTTATAAGGCAGTGGTTAGCTTTATAGTTTTTATAAGACAAATCTTCAATGCTGTATCTTAATAATACAGTGTCTTAAAAACCATGATCGCCTGACAGTGCCAAATCTAATGAACTGGTGGCAAAGTTGTGCTCTGGCTGATTTAGGATATCGCGAGTGATTTTACCAGCAGCGATTTCACGCAATGCTAATACCGTAGGCTTGTCATTATCCACATCAACCAATGGTTCAGCGATACCTTTAGCCAATTGACGTGCGCGTTTGCTTGCCACTAAAATCAGTTCAAAGCGATTATCAACATTATCCAAACAATCTTCAATCGTCACTCGTGCCATATGTAGCTACCTCGGTTGTTTTTATTAGTCACGGAGCTTGCCCGCCACTCAATAAAAATAATATCAAAATATAAAGGGGGATAGCGAGACATTATAGCATTTTTTGCCCAGCCGAGTAGTTGCTTTTTGCGTGTCTATTAACGTATCTATTAATAAGCGCTCATCGACTGAGTTGACAGTAGTATTTCGTTCTTGCTTTACTCTTCTACTTTATTGCTAAGTAAATTGCTGATGGTGCGATGATACCGCTGCTGTTGACGCTTAAGCGTCTGCCTATCCGCCACGATAATGGCTTTTAGCTCAGTTAAAGCGACCTCAAAATTGTCATTAATAATCACGAAATCAAAATGGACATATTGCGCCATCTCAGTCACTGCGCCAGCCAGACGTTGCTCTATTACCTCCATAGTATCTTGCCCACGCGTCGATAGACGCTGACGTAAAGTGGCAATACTTGGCGGTAAAATAAAAATCATAATGGCGTCAGTAAAGATTTTTTTGACTTGTAGTGCGCCCTGCCAATCAATCTCTAAAATAACATCGACGCCTGCTTCTAACTGCGTCCGCACACTTTGCTCCGAGGTACCATAGTAATTACCAAAGACCTCAGCATGTTCTAAAAACTTGTTTTCACCAATGGCAGTCACAAAGTTTTCGACGTCGGTAAAATGATAATGGTGACCATCAATCTCGCCGGGACGTGGCGTGCGCGTGGTGTGTGATACGCTGACGGTTAAGTCGTTAGTCGTGGCAAGTAGCTGCTTTACCAGTGAGGTTTTGCCCGTACCTGAGGCGGCAGTAATAATAAATAATGAACCTGTCATACAATGTGTCCTAATGGAGTGTGTGCTAGTCAAATCTGTGCGAGTAAAAGAGCCAAAGCTGTTTTAGTAAACAATTCAAAACTGGTAAAAAGAAAAATCGCCATCATGTATGGCGATAGACATTGTCATCGATGCACTATTATAAACTGCTTTTGTGGCTTTTATTTTAATTAAAGCCGCCTTTGACCAGTCGTTATCATCGAAGCGGCGTAAAGATGGCATAGGGCGACTCAGTATAAATCACATTTTTGGTGCATTAAGTGCAGTTAACGCTGCCACTATGGAGAAATACTTTGAACGTATGAATATGTGGGTGCTTCTAGTTAAAACAGCCTCTAGTACCGTGCTATTTTCAAAGGCAATAAAAGTAAATTATGCTAAAGTAGCGTAATGAATTCATCCCAATTTTTGAATTAGAGCTTTTGACAGTAATGTCGTGTATTTAAGCTTTAATAATAAATTATCTAATGATAGGCCCTCTTATGCAAATTTATCTTGCCAATCCACGTGGATTTTGTGCTGGTGTGGATCGCGCGATTGCGATTGTGAACGAAGCATTGACACGTTTTGAACCGCCCATTTATGTCCGTCACGAGGTGGTACATAATAAATTTGTCGTCTCTGATTTGGCCAATCGCGGTGCGGTCTTTGTGGAAGAACTTCATGAAGTACCAGATGGCTCTATCGTTATTTTTTCTGCTCATGGCGTCTCAAAAGCTGTCGAAGATGAGGCTGAGCGCCGCGATTTGACCGTATTTGATGCCACTTGTCCGCTGGTCACTAAGGTACATATCGAAGTCGCTAAATTTGCGCAAGAGGGTATGGATGCGGTATTGATTGGGCATGCTGGACATCCCGAAGTGGAAGGCACGATGGGGCGCTTTAACCGTCGCCACGGCGGTCACATTCATTTGGTTGAAAACGAAGCCGATGTGGCAGCATTGAGCGTACAAAATGCCGAACGTTTGGCATTTGTTACCCAAACGACCTTATCTATGGATGACACAGCGCGCGTCATCGATGCACTGCGTGAAAAATTCCCTAGTATCCAAGGTCCGCGCAAAGACGATATCTGTTATGCCACGCAAAACCGCCAAGATGCGGTAAAAGACTTAGCCAGTCGCTGTGAGGTGGTCTTGGTGGTCGGCTCGCCCAATTCATCCAATTCCAATCGTCTGCGTGAGCTGGCTGAGCGGATGAATTGCCGTGCGTATTTAATCGACAATGCCAGTGAGATGGATAAAAGCTGGTTAGATGGTGTGCAGAGTATCGGCGTCACCGCTGGCGCATCAGCACCCGAAGTACTGATTCAAGAAGTACTACAGCAGTTGCAAGATTGGGGTGGTGATTTACCGAGTGAGCTATCAGGCATCGAAGAAAATGTCACTTTCAGTCTGCCTAAAGCCTTGCGTATCCCAGTCACCCAAGTGGGTAAGTAGATAAGGCTTTGTACAAGACATCTAATAGGTAACGTATAGTAGGTAACGCAAAATGAAAAAGCAAAAAAAAGGATTTGTATTGGCAGAAGCCACTCTCGCTGAGGTTAATAAACAATTGAAAGTGAATTTGTTTGTCATCGTGGTGGTGGGATTCGTGTTAGGCAGTAATATTCTGCATTTTATGCGAGAAAAGAGTGTTTTTTATGGCGTATTAATTGCCGCGATGGTCGTTGCATTATTTTTTGTCATTAAGAGTCGACAGGTTCTTAAATTAAAACAACAAGAGCTTATCAAATAAATCATAGGACAGTCATGTCAGCTTATTATAACTTTATCAAACGCGAACAGCGAGAAGACGGCGTCAACGTCGCACATTATCAGCCAACCAAACATGCCCAAGGTGCTTGGAATGAGCATGAACAGCATATGGCACCAGCGACAGGATTGCTCACGGCTGAGCTCAACGGTTATGCGCCGCAAGAAAACATGCGTATCGCTCGTATCAGCCTAGATATCTTAGGATTGATTCCACTGGATGACTTTACCGTTACCACGCGTTGTATTCGTCCGGGCAAGACCATTGAGCTTATTGAAGCAGTCATGAGCAGTCGCGGTCGTGATGCGATTATCGCGCGGGCATGGCGTCTAATGACCCAAGATACCAGCGATATTGCAGGCATTGAAGACCAAAAAGCGGTACATAAGCCCGAAGAGTTGCCCATTTGGGAAGACATGAAAGGCTGGCCGGGCGGGTTTATTGAGAGTGTGCGCTTGGTCGCTGATGATACGCAGCGTCGCCCAGGACGCGGTATGGTCTGGATTACTAATGATGTGGAGATGATTGAGGGCAAGCCAACTGATGACTTGGTGCATCTATTGGGCATGGTCGATACGGCCAATGGCGTTGTGCCGCGACTTGGGCTTGGCTTGTCAGAATTAGAATGGATGTTTCCCAATACGGATTTGCAAATTCATATGCATCGCGCGCCGCAAGGTCGCTGGCTTGGCATCGAAGCGGTGCAACAGTATGGCAATGATGGCATTGGTTTAACGAGCGCTGTGTTACATGACATCAATGGCCCTTTTGGTCGTAGTGAGCAAATATTGACGATTCGTCCGATGCCGCGTTAATTGCTCTGTGGTATTTAATTAAGCTCTATTTGATATGGTCAATTCGCTTTAAAAAAGTGATAGCAAGGCTAATAGAGAGTGCTTGCACTGTTAATATTTATCGATGTTAATAACAACCATCCTAAGGAGTAAAGTATTTGGATGAGTAAAAAACAAGTTAAGTGGTTCTGAAAAACAAAACGAAATCATGTAATTAATTAATTATACAAATCAATGGTAATGGGTTGTAATAGTATCTAACCACAGAACATGACTGTCATTAGACATTACTATGAAAAAAACAAACCGTTTTTCGAACAAGCTGACAACTATTCTGGAACTATTAATAGAAGCGTATTCAGAATAGGTTTTGTACTTTAATCCATTTGCTATTCACAGGAGTATGACTATGAGCAACGACATAAACAACGATATGAGCGATAAAAAATGTCCTTATGCACCGACCCAATTGACCATGGGCAATGGCGCACCAGTGGCAGACAATCAAAACAGCATGACCGCAGGCAAACGCGGCCCATTATTGGCGCAAGATGTTTGGCTCAATGAAAAGTTAGGAAATTTCGTCCGTGAAGTGATTCCAGAACGCCGTATGCACGCCAAAGGCTCTGGCGCATTTGGTACTTTTACCGTGACCAATGACATCACTAATTATACCCGTGCGGATATTTTTAGCGAAGTGGGTAAACAGACTGAGATGTTTGCGCGCTTTAGTACCGTCGCAGGTGAGCGCGGCGCGGCTGATGCTGAGCGTGACATCCGCGGTTTTGCTTTGAAATTCTACACCGAAGAAGGTAACTGGGATATGGTGGGAAATAATACACCTGTGTTCTTCTTACGTGATCCGCGCAAATTCCCAGATTTAAACAAAGCCGTCAAACGCGATCCACGTACCAATATGCGTTCGGCGACCAACAACTGGGACTTTTGGACTTTATTACCAGAAGCTTTGCATCAAGTTACTATCGTTATGAGTGATCGCGGTCTGCCAGCCTCGTACAGAAATATGCATGGTTTTGGCTCGCACACCTATAGTTTTTGGAATGAAGCCAAAGAACGTTTTTGGGTAAAATTCCATTTCCGCACGCAACAAGGCATCAAGAACTTAACCGACGCAGAAGCGGCAGAGGTGGTTGGTTCTGATCGTGAGAGTCATCAAAAAGATTTGTACGATGCCATCGAAAATGGCGATTTCCCAAAATGGAAAATGTATGTGCAAATCATGCCAGAAGCTGAGGCGGATACTGTTCCTTATCATCCGTTTGACTTGACCAAAGTATGGCCAAAAGGGGATTATCCGCTGATTGAAGTGGGTGAGTTTGAATTAAATAAAAACTCTGACAACTACTTTGTCGATGTGGAACAAGCCGCATTTGCCCCAAGTAATTTGGTACCGGGTATCAGCGTTTCACCAGATAAAATGCTACAAAACCGCTTGGTTAACTATGCCGATGCTCAGCGTTATCGTGTCGGTGTCAATCATCAACAGATTCCGGTCAATAAGCCGCGTTGCCCTGTGATGAGCAATCATCGTGATGGTCAAGGCCGTGTCGATGATAACTATGGCAGTCGCCCGCATTATGAGCCAAACAGCTTTAGCCAGTGGCAAGAGCAACCTGATTATGCTGAGCCACCATTAAAAATTGACGGCTATGCGGCGCATTATGATTTCCGTGAAGATGATAGCGATTATTTTAGCCAACCTCGCGCATTGTTTAATTTGATGAGTGCTGAGCAACAACAAGTGCTATTTGAAAACACAGCGAATAATATGGCTGGTGTGCCGGACTTTATTCAGTATCGCCACATTCGCAACTGTAACTGGTGTGATGCTGCTTATGGCGCAGGCGTTGCCAAAGCACTAGGCTTAACGGTTGAAGATGCGATGAATGCTCGTGAGTCAGATCCAGCGCTGCATTTGCCAAGCTGCTTATAGTTGATAGGTTTATCTAAAAACGTATTACTAAATCTATTTGCTAAACCTATTATCGATATAACGACACCGCCTTAGGAAACTAGGGCGGTGTTTTTGTTGAATTGTGCTTTTTAGCTTGAAATTTTCTGCTGCGCCCCTATTAGTATAAACAGCTTAGCGATATTCAAAATTGAACTGCTTAATTTGTAGCTGAGTAGAGACAGTCAAATGATTGCTATTTTATGATACGTTTTTGACATAAATTAAAGGAGTTTTTTATGAGTGAACAGACCCCAGTTGATAACCAAAAAGTTGATAGCATCAATGTTAATAAAAGCAGCCCTGAATTAAAAAAACATACCTTTGAGGCGGAAGTAGCGCAACTGCTACATCTAGTGACCCATTCGCTTTATTCTAATTCTGATATCTTTGTGCGTGAGCTGGTTTCAAACGCCTCTGATGCCTGTGATAAATTGCGCTTTGAAGCGACCAATGATGACAGTCTTTATGAAGACGATGGCGAGCTGCGCATTCGCATTGCTGTCGATGAAGATGCCAAAACCATCACCTTTACCGATAATGGTATCGGCATGAACGAAGCTGATGCCATCGAAAACTTGGGTACGATTGCCAAGTCCGGTACTAAAGCATTTTTAGACAAGCTGTCTGAATCACAAAAGCAAGATGGTCAATTAATCGGACAGTTTGGGGTTGGCTTCTATTCAGGTTTTATCGTTGCCGATACGATTAGCGTTGAAACACGTAAAGCGGGCGAGCCTGCGGATAAGGGCGTGCGCTGGGTATCAGATGGTACGGGTAGCTTTACCGTTGAGCCTATCACTAAAGAAACTCGTGGCACTGCCATTACTTTGCATTTAAAAGAGCAATATTCTGAGGGTGAAGACAGCTATTTAGACCGTGGCAAAATTAAGCAGTTGGTTAATAAATACTCAGACCATATCAGCTTACCGATTCAGATGCGTAAAGAAGTTTGGCAAGAAGATGTCAAAGAGAATGAGAACGACGACGCACCTGCTGGTGGCGAGATGGTATTGACTGATGAATGGGAAACTATCAACAAAGCCAGCGCGCTATGGACACGTACGGCATCTGAGATTGAAGATGAAGAGTATATCGATTTTTATAAAAATATCACCTATGACATGGACGCGCCACTAGCATGGACGCATAACCGTGTCGAAGGTCGTGTTCAGTATACTCAGCTACTATATATTCCGAAAAAAGCCCCTGTCGATTTATATACTCGTGACCAGCAGCATGGACTAAAGCTATACGTGAAGCGCGTCTTTATTATGGATGAAGCTGAGCAATTATTGCCAATGTACCTGCGTTTCGTGAAAGGGGTGATTGATTCAGCCGACTTGCCATTGAACGTCAGCCGCGAGCTATTACAAGAGTCGCGTGATGTAAAGTCTATCCGCGATGGTAACGCCCGTCGTATTTTGACTTTGCTCGCCAGTCTAGCCAACAGTGAAGACAGTGATAAGCAAGAAAAATTCGCGCAGTTCTACGCTGAATTTGGTGATGTTATCAAAGAAGGCGTTGGCGAAGACATGGGCAATCAAGAACGTATTGCCAAATTGCTACGTTATGCGACCAGTACTCAGGATAGTGTGACGACCAGCTTTGAAGACTATAAAGCGCGTATGAAGGAGGGTCAAAAAGCCATCTATTATCTAACGGCTGACAATCTAGCAGCTGCTAAAAATAGCCCACAACTTGAGCTGTTTAAAAAGAAAGGTATCGAAGTTATTTTGATGACCAGCCGTGTTGATGAGTGGGCGATGAATTTCTTGACCTCATTTGATGAGACACCGCTACAAAATATCGCGAAAGGTGCCGTTGATTTGGGCGATTTGCAAGACGAAGCTGAAAAGGCGGAAGCAGAAAAAGCGCAAGAAACCATGAAGCCAGTCGTTGATAAACTTAAAGCAGCGTTAGGCGAACGTGCCAAAGATGTGAAAGTATCGACGCGTTTGGTTGATAGTCCTGCCTGCTTGGTCGTTGGGGAAGGTGAGCTATCGCCGCAAATGATTCAGATGCTTAAACAAATGGGTCAAGATGTGCCAGAAAGCAAGCCGACATTAGAGGTCAACCCTGATCATCCATTGATTAAAAAGTTAGAGACTAGCGAGCAATCTGACGTCGATTTTGATAAATTGGCGCAAGTAATTTTTGACCAAGCCTTACTAGCAGATGGCGGTCAATTAGATGATCCAGCCGCTTATTTAAAACGTGTGAATGAGCTTTTGATGAGATAGTAGTGAGTCTTTGATACAGTCATTATTGAGAAAAAAGGAGGTCTTGGATTCAAGACCTCCTTTTTTTATATGTTCTTAGCCAAATTTAAGCGAATTTTACAAATCAGCCTTATCCTCTTGACCGACAATCCGTTACAATCGCGTTATATTAGCGAGCTAAACTGTTTAGTCATATTTTTAGTCTTTGCTATTCGTCTCTTAAAATCATCTCATTGTGAATTGCATGTAATCTTGATGTCCATATGCTATATAAAAAATGTGAATTAATGACATTTCGTAGGTAGCTGCCACACCAAGAATCATCAACTCACTTTCTTTTCTCGACTGGCTAGAGGTTTAAGTCTTTGTCACTTGCGTCGTTAAAAACCGTATCGCTTCAGCGTTTTTCGCTCAATTTCGCTGCCAATATTATTGCAACCTTGTGGATGCTAGTAGGGTCGACGCGCGCGTTTTCTTGGGTAAAACCAACCTTTATCCAGTTTGCCGTATTTGCACTATTGGCACTCGGTAGTAATGTACTGTTTTCGTGGTTGGCCGCGGAAAATGGCAGTATCTTTAATGAGCAAGGGTTGGTCAGCTACTTGATTTGGCCGATGATAATTTTATTGGGCGGCATCATTTTGGCACGGCGTTCTGGCAATCAAACGTTGGTGTTTGTGCCCGTGGTATTGTGGTTAGTGGCTGATACCTTATCTGCATTATTACAAAGTTTGGTGCAGTTTTTAGGCAGTTATGGTTGGTTGCCAGATTGGAGCTATTCACTTTTACCCATACTGTTTTTGGTGCTGTTTTTATGGCAGACCTTGGCGTTATTATGGATTTTTTCTCGTCGTCTACGCATACCGTGGTGGGAGCGGGTCATTGTATTGGTAGGTGCAGTCGCACTGTTGACGATTTGGCAGCGTAATGTCGCGGACCAGCCTATATTTAAGCAGATTCCTGTAGAGCCTGTTTTAGCAGAAGCAGCATTATATGAGCAACCTCGTTTGTTACAGCAAGCATTAAATAGTATCGATCCCAGTACTTCAGGCAAGACCGACTGGTATTTTATGGGTGTGGCAGGATTCTCTGGTCAAGACGTTTTTCGCTCTGAGATTAATAAAGTGCGTGAGCTGTTCGATGTGCGTTTTGGCACTAGTGGACATTCACTCTCGTTGATCAACAATACTTATAGTTGGCTTGATGAGCCAATCGCTACCAAAACCAGTATTCTGCGTGGATTAAAGAAAATTGGTCAGCAGATGAATGCCGATGAGGATGTGTTATTCCTAACCTTGTCTTCACACGGCAACGAAAATATCATTCAATTAGCAAATCCACCATTAGCAATGGAGAATCTAGACGCCGCATGGTTACGGGAGGCGCTAGACGCTTCAGGTATTCGCTGGCGGGTGATTGTGGTATCTGCTTGCTATTCAGGCTCATTTATCGATGAATTGGCCTCTCCAACCACGGTGGTGATTACCGCATCAGCGGTGGATAAGGCATCGTTTGGCTGTACCAATACTGCTGAGATGACCTATTTTGGGCAAGCGTTTTTTGCTGAAAGCCTGCGTAGCAATACCAGTTTTGAATCTGCCTTTAAAGCTGCCCGTTTGCGTGTGAATGAGCGTGAAAGTGCGATGGGTTTTGAACCATCAGAGCCGCAGATGGTGATTGGTAGTCTGATGGAGACTGCTTTGCCAGCGTTCGAACAAGTATTGTTTGATAAAACCCGACCACCAGTTGCCAGCATTATTAATGACAGTGATTCTATCGCCATTAATATCGTAGAGGATAGTGCTTCTGGTCAGCCAGTGGCTAATACTGCGATCACTGCCAATTAACAACTAACAGTAAACCCCAAACCCGCAACCCAAAAATCACGATGAGCCGTATTAAGCTCGTTCAGTCTAGAATCTGTAATACTGACACTCGCTTTCCTTACTACTTTAATTCTTGTGAATGGTATAATGATTGAGTACTAAGTGAGTTTGGAGAAGTACTAGTATTACTTTACCAATGCTTTTTATAAGTCATCGTGTACTTTACTTTGGATAAAAAGGATGTCGCTTATGAACAACTCTTATAAACACAGTTTATCTACCAACTCAAAAATCACGCAGATCAGCGTCAACCGCTGTTTTGATGGTGAGCAGCATTACTATAGGCATCAATCATCATCGACCAAAACGCCGATGACCTTTAGCATTTATCTGCCAGATGAAGCGCTTGCTGGTCGCCGTTGTCCTGCGATTCTATATTTATCAGGTCTCACTTGCAATGCTGATAATGTCACCCACAAAGCGCATTTTCAGCAAAAATGCAGCGAGCTTGGCATGATATTTATCGCCCCTGATACATCACCTCGAAGTAGTGATGACAGCGATGTGCCAAACGACGACCGCTATTTTGTCGGTCAGGGTGCCAGCTATTATGTCGATGCGACGCAAGCACCTTGGTCAGAGCATTTTAATATGCAAAGCTATATCGTTGATGAGTTATATGACTTGTTACGCTCAGAATTTCCTATTGACAGTATCGGCGTGACAGGGCATTCGATGGGCGGTCACGGAGCATTACTATTGGGCTTTAAGTTTCCAGGCAAGTTTGTGAGTGTCTCAGCTTTATCGCCTGTGTGCGCGGCCAGTGAGTCGGCATGGGGGCAAGCCGCTTATACAGAATACTTCGGCGATGATAAATCACGATGGGCGCAGGCAGATGCTGCGCAGATGATTGAAAAATCGGGGCAGCAGTATGCAAGTATCTTGGTGGATCAAGGCGCGGCTGATAATTTTTTAGCAGAGGGTCAACTGCAAACCACCAAATTGCAACATGCTTGTAACAAAGCCAATCAGCCCTTAACCTTGCGTTATCAGGCGGGTCACGATCATAGCTACTATTTTATTCAAACGGTGATTAACGATCATATTGAACATCACTGGCGTATGGCGCAAATGAGCTAAGTCCAGTATTAGAATGATGATCTGATCGATAAATTGACAGACAGTTACGCTGATTATTTAGTCAAGCGTACTTATTGATATAAAATAGATTAATATAAAATGAAAGTCGGCTAAGTATCTGTTAAGCATCTTTAAAGGTAAGGTTTTATGGTAAGTAATCTGACAGCATTAGTAGCCGATGGTTTGGCTTGTAAGCAGCAAACCGTTGAGTCATCGCTTGCGACCATGCAAGCCGATATGAAAGCGGCTCTAAAAAATAATCAGCCTGCTGATATTAGTACTGAATCAAATGACAGACAGACACGTTCAGATGAGCTTATCGCAACCGTAGTCAATGAGTCTGGTGATAAAGTGCTAGATGACGCGCAAGTCTCACGAGTAATAGAAATGGCGTGGGAGGACAGAACACCGTTTGCGGCGATAGAGCATAGCTATGGTCTGAATGAAGCAGGCGTGATTAAGCTGATGCGCCAAACGCTAAAGCCGTCATCTTTTCGCTTATGGCGTCAGCGTGTCAGTAATCGCGCGACCAAACATCAAGCTAAGCGAGGCTTCGATGTCGGTCGTGCTTATTGCAAAACCCAGTATAAGCAGCGCTAGTAGTTTGAGTTCTTAACATTATTGCTTTAAAGGCACAGTTTTTTTAAGCCAGTCCTTAGTTTCTTTTTATTTTATTCGTATTTTATTTCAACAGAATCAGGTAGCTCAACTATGATTATTCCTTCTAAACCTTATCTTATCGCCCCATCAATACTCTCAGCTGATTTTGCACGTCTAGGTGAAGAAGTTGAAAGGGTGTTGGAATCAGGCGCTGATGTGATTCATTTTGATGTAATGGACAACCATTATGTACCCAATCTCACTTTTGGTAGTATGATTTGTAAGGCGCTGCGTGATTATGGGATTGATGCACCAATCGATGTACATTTGATGGTCTCACCAGTTGACGGCATGATTGAGCAGTTTTTGGAAGCAGGTGCGAGTGTTATCACTTTTCATCCAGAAGCCAGTGGGCATATTGATCGCTCTTTACAGCTGATCAAAGATGGCGGTGCTGAATGTGGTTTAGTATTGAATCCCGCAACGCCATTACATTATTTAGACTATGTGATGGACAAGGTAGATCAAATTTTATTGATGAGCGTCAACCCAGGTTTTGGCGGTCAGTCATTTATTGAAGGGACGTTAGAAAAAGTGCGCCAAGTTCGTCAGCGCATCATCACCAGTGGTCGTGATATCAGATTAGAAGTAGATGGCGGTATCAAAGCCAGTAATATCCGAGCCATTGCCGAAGCGGGTGCTGATATGTTTGTGGCAGGGTCGGCGATCTTTAACCAAGATGACTATAAAGTGGCTATTGATGCTATGCGTGCTGAGCTGGCTTTGGCTAATGGTAATGAATAACCACGGTCTTATGTGATTGGTAAATACGTTCGTCAGTCATTTTCGTCATAAAAGAATAGTAGCAAAATGTGCTGTATAACGGATAACGATGCATAACGGCAAGTTACGTAAAGGTGAAATATGGACACAAAAAACTCAATCAATTCGTCAGAATCACCTGAGTCAGAGCAAAGCACTGAGCAGCCAATTCAGAATGAGACACAGCAACGCAGCTTGGTGCCAAAGGGTATCACTATTGGCTTGGCTGTATTTGCCTTGGTTCTAAGTCTGGCAGGTTACGGCTTTCGGCTAATGGTGGGTGATGATACTGGTGAAGTATTACGTCATGCTGCGGTCATTGTGCCTGCATTTATGCTGGGCATTCCCCTGTTTTTTTGGCTAGGTTCTAAGATACTTAACAAAGTCAAAGGCATGCATATAGAGAGCTGGAATGCTATTAGCTTGGGCTATTTAACCTCTTGTATATCGATGCTTTGGTTAATGGGTACTTACAGTTAGAGTCTTATGAGCAGAGATAAAGCTGTTTGGTAAATAGTGCACTGCAATATTTATGATAGGCTGTTTTTACACAATTTTTAATTATTAAGTCACGCGCTACAAGCGTGACTGGAATTTTACATGAGAATCATACCGACCAAGATTGCCAATATCATCTATCCAAAAGACCTACCCAATGGCTTATTCACCAGCTTAATTATCGCCTGTTTGCTACTTGGGCTGGCATCATTGCGTAACGGTACTGATTTACAAGGCTGGCTAAATGTCATCGAAAACTGGCTGCTTATGCTGTTGATATTTCCGACCGCCACCGCCACTGTAGCCTTACCGTTTAAATATCGAGATCCGACATTAGAGTTAAAGCTTATGTACTATCTCGGTATGTTTGTTGCCTTCTTATTTACTGTGGCAAAATTACGCTACTGGCGCTAATACTATCAGTGATAGCACACCCAAAGAGCCTTTATGTAGAAGACTTATGTGACAAGCCTTGAATTTCAAGACCAAAGCGTCCATTGTATGACTAAGATAGTTTTACCCGTATTACTGTAAAACAATAATGTTGCGGTGCGCGATTTTTCTTGCAAGTATTAGACGGGACAATGAGGAAGCAATTCATGCCATACGATATCGATAATGATATAGAAGTAGATAACGAAAGTACGGATCAATTTGCAGGATTTGCCAAAGAGACTACCCTTGAGTTGGTAGAGGCAGAAGATGGTCGCTTATTGTTACGTGACGCGGAACAAGACGAAGCGCCGCTGATGACCATTGATTTTTCTGAAAAGCTTAAAGAGCTGCTCGGTAGTGACACCCAAGCGATAGGTCAGCATATGATTCATGCCGCGATTCAGGTCATTATGCAAAAGCAGATGAGCCAATGGCATGCGCATGTTTATGACAAAGAGCCGACGCACTATAGTTAGTGATGAGATGGGTTGCTGTTAAGTTGGCTAGTAGTCGTTAATTAAAATAATCATCATTAAAAGTAGCAAGCGTAAAAAAGGGTATATCAATTGATATACCCTTTTTTTTCAAGTAACTTATATATAGAACGTATTTATAAAAATATATTCTATAAATTATAGCAATTATTTGATTTTAGCTTCTTTAAACATCACGTGCTGACGAATTTTTGGATCGAATTTCTTCATTTCCATTTTGCCAGGCATAGTGCGTTTGTTTTTAGTAGTGGTGTAGTAATACCCAGTACCAGCTGTTGATACTAATTTAATTTTATCTCTCATGATAGCTTTCCTGTAAATGAGGGGTCTTCAAACGATAGGTACGGATCTAAAATATTAAGTAACTACAAATATAATGATGTAGTAGAAAAGCAGCTTAAATGACGAAAATTATCGAGACATTAAGCTGCCAGTCTTAACTTATACTTTTTGACCTTGTGCGCGCATATCTGCTAACACTTTATCGATACCAAGTTTGTCAATAGTGCGCATACCTTTGGTAGACACACGTAGACGTACAAAACGATTTTCAGACTCTACCCAAAAACGATGGTTATGAAGGTTTGGTAGAAAGCGACGACGGGTTTTGTTGTTTGCGTGCGAAACATTATTACCCACCATAGGGCGCTTTCCAGTCACTTGGCAAACTCGAGACATGGCGAACTCCTAATCTATGAGGTATGAGTTTTTCTCATACCAGTCTGGGCAAGTTGCACGTTTTTGCGGCATGGACACAGCAAGCGGCAGCTTTGCACCAAACAAAACTATATGAATGTTGAGTTGATATTGCTGTTATCTAAAGGCAAATAACAAGCGTACCAATTCAGAAAATTTTAAAGCCGACATTTATACCATAAAAGAGATGAATACTCAAATATTTTTATGATTATTGTCGATCTAAAGGATGGCTATTATACCCTGAAATTCACTGGCTATGTTGTTGATTATTTAATAGTAAAAATTAATTTTTAGTTGTAAGTTATGACAAAAGTCAGTAAAGTTGCTGTTATATATTTAATACAATCTGTTAATACAACGGGTGTTAATGTAAATCTATGTATCATTACCAATCTGTTATGATTCTGTGTAATGATTTTTGTTTATTTGCTCGAATAAATTACTGCTGACGCGGAGTCCAAAACATGTCATATAGCTCATTACCTTTTACCTCTAAATTATTTCAGCTTACGGCGTTAACAATATCACTAACTCTAGCTGGATGTGGTGGTGGCGGTGGCGGTGATACTGTAGATTCTATTGCACCCACTCCTGATACAGGTTTGGTGCAGGTAACCCCTGATGGTCAAATTCCAGGTGATTCTGCTACTAAAGCAAGTGAAATATATATATCTTCCAATTATAGTGGGATTAAAATGACTAAGGGAGCTTCTATAGAAGTGACTGCCTTAGTGTTAGATGCAAACAATGGTAATCTAGCAGAGCAACCTGTAACTTTTAAAATTACTGACCCTAAAGCTACAGGTGTATTTAGTAACTCTCAATCCAAGATTACTACGGATGAAAATGGCAAAGCAGTAATCAGATTAGAGGTGCTAAATCAATTATCTACAGAGCAAAGTGATTATCTTATAAACAATGGATTGATAGTAGAAGCTAGTATTGGTAATGTAACAAAATCTATTAAACTATATGGCTCGAATGACAACGCTGATATTGAAAAACAAAATGTATATGATGTTTTTATCTCCTCTGATAAAAATCAGCTATTGACTGGCCAAGATAAGACAACAGTTAGTATTAGAGTAACTGATAAAAAAGGCGGTATTATTGCAGGAGTGCCTGTCATCGTCAGTATTGCTGATGCTGCATTATATGGCTTGTCATTGAATGGAACTTCTCGGCAGCTTACAGATAATGAAGGGCTAGTCGAAATCGAGCTGATACAAAGTAGAGTAAGTGTTGATGCTCAACTGAACCACGAGAGTGTATTGAACGTTGTTGTTGATGATGGTAAAAACAGTATTGTTGAACAAAACTTACCAATCATAGCTTCAGGTACTCGTGTAAGTAACGTGGTATCTTCTAAGAATGCAGTAAATGCAGGAGATAATTTTAGAGTATCTGGGCAACTCTTAGATGGCGCAGCAAAACCAGTTGCGAATGCTGATTTTATTATTTATAGCAACGATACGGAAGCTGGGGTTGGAAAGTCTGACAACAATGGTAATTTTGCAGTTGACTTAAATGCTTCTAGTTTAAAACCAGTAGATGATAACTATTTATTCAGTCTTGAGGTAAAGGCGTTGAAGTTAGCCAGCGTATTCCTGATATTTTAACGGTAGTATCTACGAGTAGCTCAAACATAGGGTTTTCTCCAACTACAGATATTATTGTCGGTGATCGACAGAAAGTCATCTTGAGTGTGCCTGATGCTGTTGATGGAGATAGCGTTAATGTCTCAACAAATAAGGGAAAAATATTTGCATCAGTGAATGATGTTCAAGGAAGCTCGCGTCGTACATTGACTGTTACGGGTAAAAAAGTTGAGTTTTATGTAGAATCTAATGTACCTGGAACTGCAACTGTAAGAGCGGAATATGGCAATGATAGTAAAGAGACAGTATTGAGTTTTGTCTCTATCGAGCCGAAAAAATTGATTCTACAGATTGAGCGTGCAGTCTTAAGTGTGGGCGGCTCTACCTCTGTAATGGCTAGAGTTTTGGACAAGGATGATGCTCCTGTCAAAAATGCTATTGTACAGTTTACGACGACCAGAGATGCATCTGGTGGAAGTTTAAGCCAAGCGGTGGCGTATACTGATGATAATGGTCGAGCTGTAACGACTTATAATGCAGGCCAAAACTCAACAAGTACAGATGGTGTTGTCATTGAAGCACAGGTTCAGTCAATTAGATTACCAGATGGTAAGGAAAAAGCAGTAAACACACTCTTAGATAATTCAGCAATCACAGTCCAAACAAAGTCGACCTATATTAGTTTTGCATTTGCAGACAAAGTTTCTGCAGGTAGTAATCAAGTATATTACTTCCAGAAAGGATCAATCAGTGTGCTCAATAGTGCTGGTAAGCCAGCTATTAATCAACCAGTCTCTATTAATTTGATTCCTGATAGTTATTTAAAAGGTGAGTTTAGTATCATTAAGGATATATTTGGCAGGACTGTCTGGTTCCAAGAGTCGGTTTCTTGTGGCAAAGAAGATAAAAATAATAATGGCATTTTAGATCCTAATGAAGATTTCAACAATAACGGTCAATTAGATCCTGTTAACGTAGCGGCAGTTATCAATGAGAATGGTCAAGAAGTAACTTCTAGCCAGAATTTTAATTTTATAACAGATGATACTGGTAGAGTAGATTTCTCTATACGTTACCCTAAAGAGTATGCAAACTGGTACAAAGCTAGCGTTACAGTCAATACTAGTGTAGATGGTAGTGAGTCACAGCAATCTCGTGTGATAGGTTTCCCTACTCTAGTAACTGACGTGAATATTGGCATACCAATTCGACCAAACTGGACAAGTCCATTTGGTACTGATTTAAGTTGCTCTAGTTCTAAATAGAATCCATTATAAATACAAAAACCCCTAACCTCGCGTTGGGGGTTTTTGTATTTATAACCTCAATAACGAAATACAACCAACTCAATCAGCAAAGTTAGGTAAAAGCGATTAGAATAGTCGGTTTCCTATGCTAACGACCGTATTGAAAGTCAGTAGCAAGTTTAATTTTTTGATTGGGCGCACTATGTCAGACACTGCAACAATTACTTCAGTAAAAAACTCATCTTATAAACTATCTAATAACCTGTTTAACAAGACGGCAATCGATACTGCCACATTATTGATTAAATGCCGTGATCAAGCCGGTATCGTGCAAGCGGTATCTGAGTTTATCCATCGCTATGGCGCTAATATTATCACTCTCGATCAGTATTCAACTGCTCATGAGGGTGGTCAATATTTTATGCGTTTAGAGTTTGCTTTGGCAGGATTGAGCGAAATCATTGATAATTTTGAAGCCAGTTTTGCGCATACGGTAGCCAAGCGCCATAACATGGCTTGGCGTTTACATGATAATGCGATTAAGACGAAAGTTGGCATTTTAGTATCGAAGTTTGATCATGCATTGTTGGATTTGTTATGGCGGCATCAGCGAGGTTTACTTGATTGCGAGATTACCTCTGTCGTTAGTAATCACGAAGATTTGCGTCAAGCGGTAGAAAACTTTGGCATCACTTTCCATCATGTACCAGTGACCAAAGACAATAAATCAGAAGCAGAAGAGCAAATTCATGAGTTGATGGAAGGTAATGATTTGCTAGTGTTGGCGCGTTATATGCAGATATTGTCGTCTGATTTTGTCAAGCGTTGGCCGATGCAAGTCATTAATATTCACCATTCATTTTTGCCTGCATTTGTGGGGGCTGACCCTTATCGTCAGGCTTATGATAAAGGTGTGAAACTCATCGGCGCGACCGCGCATTATGTTACCGCTGAGCTTGATCAAGGCCCTATCATTGAGCAAGATGTACACCGAGTCACTCACCGTCAAGGTGTGACCGAGCTGCGCGCTATTGGTCGTGATATCGAGCGTAATGTCTTGGCACGCGCCGTGAACTGGCATGTACAAAACCGCGTGATTGTAGCGGGTAATAAAACCGTGGTTTTTAATTAGCCTTTAATTAGAGCGAGTTCAAATTGAGAAGTGCTGTTTAACAGAAGGTTAAAAAAAGCCGTGAGTATTATTCATTAATACTCACGGCTTTTTTCTGGACCTATTGCTATTGCAGCGCTGATTTTATATCAGCATCTCTAACACAAACTTGCTGCCCACAAAGCCAATGGCTAATAGGATAAAAGCATAGATAGTCATATTGGCGGCACGTTTGCCCCGCCATCCAGCACGCCAGTTACCGACCAGAAGCGCCCCAAACAATAACCAAGACAGCAGGCTAAACACGGTCTTATGCACAATATGCTGCGCCATCAAATCCTCTACATAGATAAAGCCAATGCCCAATGCGATACTTAGTAGGACAAAACCGACCAATAGCATATCGAATAATAGACTCTCCATACTTTGTAGTGACGGTAGTTTATTGACCCAAAAGCGATGAATAGAGTGGTGCTTGAGTTCGCGTATTTGTAGGCGCAAAAATAGCGCTTGCACCGCTGCCATCAGCAGCACACAATAGGCGGCAAGTGATAGTAATATATGAGCTTCAAGCCCAATACTGATATTTGTAATGGGTTGATAAGGCGCACGGCCAATATAGCCAATTGTCAACCCTACCAATGCTGTTGGCGCTGCCAGTATGCCCAGACTGACAATAGGGCGATACAAACAAAATAAAAAATAGAAGAACAAAAAGAATAAGCTGATTAGGCTGATGATATTAAAAAGATTAAAGTTTAGCCCGTAAAGCGTCACAACATAAGGATAAAGTAGCGCCGCATGCGCGAGCATGCCGACCATCAATAATCCCAAACTGATGCCTTTATGGATAGGCTTATCCCGAGTCAGTGCCCAACTAAGGTAAGCACTGACTAAGATATAGGCTAGGCTAGCAAGTAAGAATGCAAAGTGCACAGATATAATGCCTCATCTCATACTGAGCGCAAAATAGCCGCTCAATTTAATGCTAAAGTGGTATTATCGGAATGATTAGAATAATCGTCCAATTTATCATAAAATGGGTGCCAATTGAGCACCAACTTGCTTATTCCTTATAAATGCTTGGCCAAGTTTGCTTGAATGAGCGCTAATATGCCTAGCTTATAAAGCGATTGTCTATAAGTCATAAAGTGCCGCGCCAAGCTTTGGTAATGCTGTATTTGCAAAATCATTATAATTTTGGCATCTTCTTGGTGCTATAGTGTTGATAATAGACTGTTTTTTATCATTGTTTTTATGAAGATACGATTAAATATTTTACAGTATTCCCTAATAATATTTATCCGCCATTTGAGCTGAAGCCAGTTTCACTAAGTATTGTTTTAAGTAAGCATTATTTTAAGTAAATATTGTTTTCACCAAGAATTATTTTAACTGAGAGTTATTTATGTTTGATACCTTAACAGAACGCTTATCGTCGAGCCTGCGCAATATCGTCGGTACTGGGCAGTTGACCGAAGACAACATCAAAGATACCCTGCGTGAAGTGCGTATGGCGCTACTAGAAGCCGACGTCGCGCTACCCGTCACCCGTGACTTTGTAAAGCGCGTCAAAGAGCAAGCGCTTGGCGCGGAAGTGCTGAAAGAATTGGCACCGGGGCAAGCCTTTGTCAAAATCGTCCATGACGAGCTGACCGAAATGATGGGCAGTGCCAATCAGCAGCTTGAGATGACGGGTAAGCCACCAGTTGTTTATTTACTGGCTGGTTTGCAAGGTGCAGGTAAAACCACGACTGCCGGTAAATTGGCGAAGTTTTTACAAGAGCGTCATAAGAAAAAGGTGATGCTAGTATCCGCTGACGTCTATCGTCCAGCGGCGATTGCTCAGCTTGAGCAAGTGGCAGGTCAAGTGAATGCCAAGTTTGTTAATTCAAGTAGCGACGAAAACCCGATTGATATTGCCTTACGTGCTATCGAAGAAGCAAAGATTCAGTACCAAGATATTTTGATTATTGATACCGCTGGTCGTCTGGCTATCGATGAGACTATGATGGCTGAGATTAAGGCGTTAACTGCAGCAGTCAATCCTTCTGAAACGCTATTTGTCGTCGATGCGATGACTGGTCAAGATGCGGCAAATACTGCCAAAGCCTTTAATGATGCGCTGCCATTAACGGGTGTGATTTTAACTAAGACCGATGGTGATGCTCGCGGCGGTGCGGCACTTTCTGTACGTGCGATTACTGGCAAACCGATTAAGTTTTTAGGTCGCGGTGAAAAACTAGACGCGTTAGAGCTGTTCCATCCTGAACGTATCGCTCAGCGTATTCTTGGTATGGGTGACGTCTTAAGCCTAGTCGAAGAAGTTGAACAAAAAATCGACCGTGATAAAGCCGAAAAAATGGCTAAAAAGATGCAAAAGGGCGGCGATTTCGACCTTGAGGATCTATTGACCCAGTTCCAACAAATGAAAAGTATGGGCGGCATGGCAGGCTTCTTAGATAAGATGCCAGGTATGGGCGGCTCGGATATGCAAAAAGCGGTCGAAGATGCTAAGCCAGAAGAAAAAGTACGTGAAATGGAAGCGTTGATTAATTCGATGACGCCATTTGAGCGCAAAAATCCCGATAAAATTAACCCAAGCCGTAAGCGCCGTATTGCCGCAGGTTCTGGACGTGAGATTCAAGACGTCAATCGTTTGCTTAAACAACACAAACAAATGGCAAAAATGATGAAAATGATCTCTAAGCCTGAAGGTATCAGTAAAATGATGAAATCGATGCAAGGGTTGATGGGTGGCGGCGGTGCAGGTGGCGGCGGTGGCGGTCCTTTATTTGGTGGCGGCGGTCAGCAAGGCGGCGTCAAGGATGTGAATCCACAACAAATGGCTAAGCAGATGGGTCTAGATCCAAACAACATGCCAAGCACCGAAGAGATGCAAAAACAAATGCAGGAAATGCAGAATCAAGCGCCAAAAAAGTTTAAAACCCGTTTTTAATTGATAGATGCTTAGATTGCTATAGTATTGAATTCTTAATGAAAACCCCAAGGTGCAAGTCGCTTTGGGGTTTTTTATGTCTGTCATGTTCCCATAAATATTGATGGATTAAGTATGAAAATTTAGAAATTAATAAAATTTGCCTATCCTAAATGCTATGATAGGCGCTGTTTTATAATGCTAAGTGAATAGGCCGAGGTTATGATGTTTTTAGCAATGGATACCGTGTTTGATCAGTGTTCGATCGCGATTTTAGATGCCAGTGGTCAAGTGCTATCGAGTCATACGGAGACGGGTAAACGCCAGCAAACCCAGCAAATTCTACCGATGATTGATGCCGCTTTGTCCGAGGCTAAGCTCAACCTTGCTGATTTACAAGCCTTGATATTTAACCGTGGTCCTGGTGCCTTTAGCGGCATACGGATTAATACGGCAGTAGTACAAGCATTGTCTGTCGCCCATGATATTCCTTGTGTCGGAGTCTCAAGCCTACAAGCGATTGCGCAAGCGGCGTATCAAAAATATGGTGTGACCGAAGTGTATAGCGCCCTTGATGCGCGTATGCAGCAAGTTTATTTTGGGCAATATGTGCTAATAGACAACCTTATGCAGGCGGTTAATCAAGAAAATGGCGAAGATACCGAGCAGTTGCTCGATTATGACAGCCAGACAGTGCTTAATATTCCCATTGCTGGCAATGGTGCGCCGTTATTAACATTACATGACGGTCAGATCATTCAGGCAGATATTCACCCTGATGCTACTGTGATAGGGCAGCTTGGTATTGCTCAATTTATGGAGACAGGCGGCACAGAAGCCTCGCAAGCGTTACCAAAGTATCTGCGCAATCAAGCGTGGAAAACACTTAAAGAACAAGGTAAAGCGTAGCCATCATATTAATGCCAGCCATTATCAGCGCTATATAAAATATAAAAATACTCTAAAACGCTATTAGCCAATAGATCCATATTTAGGAAAGCCATCGTGGATATCATTTTATTAATTCAAGCTGTTATCATGGGTATCGTTGAAGGTATCACTGAATTTTTACCCATCTCTAGCACTGGCTACTTGATTTTATCAGCGGATTTGATGGGCTTTTGGACCAAAGAAAAAGTCGATTTATTTGTGGTAGTGGTGCAGCTTGGCGCTATCTTAGCGGTCATTTATGATTACTGGGACAGACTATGGCAAGCGCTTATGGGTCTGCTGACAGGCAAAGCTGAAGGCATGAGTAATCCACGCCAGCTAGGACTTAGCTTGATTGTGGCGACTATTCCGGTGATGATCGTTGGCTTCACCTTCGCTGATGAGATTAAATCATATTTATTTAATCCCATCGTCGTGGCAATTATGCTGATTATCGGTGGTTTATTGATATTCTATGTAGAAAATCGCCCGAAAACGATTATTGCGCAAGAAGCAGAAGACGTCAGTCTAAAAACCGCGTTGATGATTGGTCTGCTGCAATGTCTGGCATTGATACCGGGAACATCACGCTCAGGCGCGACAATTATCGGCGCGCTATGGCTCGGCGTCTCACGTAAAGCTTCCGCTGAATTTTCTTTCTTTTTGGGTATTCCAGTCATCGTGGGCGCGGCATTATTGGATTTGCTGAAGCACCATGATGTATTGACCAATAGCGAGGATTGGCTGGTATTAGGTATAGGTACGGTGGTGTCATTTATCGTCGCCTTACTCTGTATCCGTTTGCTAGTAGAATGGGTCAGTCGTCGTGATTTTAAAATATTTGCGTGGTTACGCATTATTACTGGCATCATTGTATTAATAGCGGCTTGGGGTTTTGGTTATCAAATGGCAGGCTAGAGCCGATTGTGGGATGAGTCTATAAGCCGCGAATAGGAAAGTAGAGATGACCGCTTCACGCCAAGGGTTCAAAGAGAGTAGTAACATTATGCACTGCCAACTATACTATGCCAGCGAGTCGCAGCATAGTCAGGTTGCAGATATACAAGCGTTGATAATCGCACATCAGCTACCCATTATCTTACACCTTGAGCTGTTTACCGATAAGCTTAGTCAAAAACGGCGCCAGCAGTTAAGCCAGACAGCTACCCAGCTTATTTTGTTGTTGGATAAAAAAAACAAGCTATCATGGCTGAGCGATGGGTTAAGCGTTGCACCAGAATGGGATAAGCTGCAACGCCGTGTGGTGAGTGCGGGGCGTAAGTCTGAGTTATTATTACAAGCAGTCAAAATCACATCTGACAGTCATGTTATCGATGCCACAGCAGGCTTTGGTCATGACAGTTTGATATTAGCCAGTACGGGTGCACAGGTCATTATGCTCGAGCAGCAGCCCTTAATGGCATTGTTATTGTTAGTAGAACAGCAGCGTATGAGTGGGCTAGCAAATTGGCAAAAGCTGATGAGCCGTCTGCATATTATCAATACCGATGCGCTTGGCTATTTTGCAACTCTAGCAGCAGATGCGATAGATGACACTAAAGAAATCGATATGAAAGCAGTCGATGTGGTGTATCTGGATCCTATGTTTCCGGAAGACAGTTATCAAGATAGCAAAACGGGTAAAGGCGCTAAAGTGGGCAAGCACATGCAAGCCTTACACCAATTGGCTAGCCCACCAACGCTAGAACAAGAAGAACAGTTGCTACAAAGTGCGCAAGCAGTCATCCGTCAAAAGGGACAGAACACAAACATACAGGGGCGCGTGGTCGTTAAGCGTCCGCAATTTGCGCCGTTACTTGCGCATCAACAACCAAGTGAGAGCTGGCATAACGAAGCCGTACGCTTTGATGGTTATTTTGTTTAATAGCCGTTTCTCATCATAATAAATGCGCCTAGCGATTGAACTTAGCTGTTGAACTAAGTTATTTGACTCAGTTATTGAGCTTAGAGCGCGCAGTTAGCAACTTCATATTTGTAAAATTTAGAGTGATTGGATTTAGGAGCAGGGAATGTCTGTATTAATAATTTGGGTGATGGGCGCGGCGTTATTGTTAATCAATATTATGCTGCGTACCAGAATTTTGCGACTTGAAGCACGTCTAAAAGAGTTAAGTAATCCTAAAGAGCAGCTGGCATTTTTACGTCAACAAGCCGCACAAAAAGACAAAATTCCTGCCATTAAAGCCTTACGCAAACAATATCCTGAGCTTTCGCTCATCGAGGCCAACAAATTGTGGCAGCAAATTCAGTAGCTCGCCAATGTATTAATAATTCAATGTAATAGCACTTCATATAAGAGCTGCCGAAAAAGTAGGCAAACACGCACAAAAAAACCTTCTATTAATGATAATAAAAAGCCATGACATTTAACGACAAACTACAAGCTTACCTGCAGCTGACGCGCTTTGATAAACCAGTAGGTATTGAGCTATTATTATGGCCAACGCTATGGGGCGTAATGCTGGCGGCGATGGGTCAAGCGCAACAGCAAGGTTCAAGTGCAGGTCTACCAAGTCTTAAGATGTTGGTGATTTTTGCGCTTGGCGCAATTTTTATGCGGGCGGCAGGTTGCGCGATCAATGATTTTGCCGATCGTAAGGTCGATGGTCATGTGACCCGCACCAAAGGACGTCCATTAGCTGATGGGCGTCTGTCTGCTAAAGAAGCAATCGCTGCTTTTTTAGTATTGGTATTACTCAGTGCCAGTTTGCTGTTCTTTTTGCCTATAGCCGTATTTTACTGGTCGCTTGGCGCAGTGTTATTGGCATTCATTTATCCATTTATGAAGCGTTTTACCCATTTGCCGCAGGTGTTTTTAGCAGCGGCTTTTGGTTGGGCGATACCGATGGCGTATGTGGCGATACAAGGCGCGCCTGATATCTGGTGTTGGTTGTTGTTTATTGCTTATATGTGTTGGACCGTGGCTTATGATACCCAATATGCTATGGCTGACCGTGAAGATGATTTAAAAATTGGGGTCAAATCAACGGCGATATTATTTGGTCGCTATGATGTGATTATTATCTCGCTGTTACAAACATTGTTTTTGCTTATTATGGGCGCGACCATTTGGCATTACTTTGCACCGACAAGCTTAGGCCTGACGCCAGTATTTGGCTTGGCGTTAGTGGCGATGATGTTTGCTAAGCAAAATAGCGCTTGTGCTACTCGTAATGCAAGAGCCTGTTTCCAAGCGTTTTTAGCCAATATATGGGTAGGGCGTTACGTCTTTGCTCTCATCGCAATCGCTTGTTTATGGACGACTTTTAATGGATAACTTCAAAAAGCTCTCAAAGTCAAAAGCGAAAAAATCTTCTGATGCCAATGCACCTGTTATCGATTATCAAGCAAAGTTAGCTGAGCATGGGCTCACACGCGAACAAGTGATCGCCACCGAGCGTAAATTGGCTAAGTTTGCTAATACGATGGATTCGCTGGTACGTGTGCCTTTTACCAAACAAGGCATGGGTGCAGATGCGGCGCTTTCGACGATTCCGCTGGCAGGAGATTTAGCGGGACTGGCTTTAACCAGCTATGCTTTTGTATTAGGGCGTCAGTTGGGAGTGCCAGTGCATAAAATGACGCCTGCGGTCAGACTGGCACTCATTGACATGGTCGTTGGTATCGTACCGGGTATTGGCACGCTGCTCGATATTTTTATTCGCCCCAGTCGTAAGACCTTGGGTATCGTGCATGAGCATCTGCACGATGAATATGGCATCACCGAAACCATGCATATGGATCGGCCATTTTTGCATCAATCGCTAGAAGATAAGCAACGTAGCCGTTTTGGCGCTTTTTGGCACAATCCTATCATTGCATGGCTGTATTTGCACATTCCTGATCTGTTGGGATTAATCGTTATTGTGGTGGTTGGTTGGGGACTGTGGGCAGTAATCAGTTGGCTGGTCAGTCTGTTTGGCAAGGTAACTGGATTTGGCTAGAGAAAAGTTAATAGCATTAAAAAGGCGGCAAATATAATAAATATTTACCGCCTTTTTAATGCTCAAGAGATTTCTTTTATGTAACCTTTTAAAGGTTCTAAGCTGTATTTTTTAATCAATTAATCAGTGATGACTTCTGCTTCGGCACTGACTGCATCAAAGCTAGTGACTTTATTATTTTTAATAAAATCAATGCTGCCGCCGCCTGCATGACTGACCAGTTGGATGCTGCCATCGCTTGATCGATAAGTTGGGTTATTGCCTTGGCCTTCTGGCGCACTTAGTGTCATTTTTGGTTTGTTCGGTAGGCTAATGATAGCGTTGAGTACGCCTGCTGCTGAGGTTTCAAAAACGACCGAGAGTGATTCACCAGCCGCATTTTTATAACGGACATCAGTAATTTGCGCGCCTTTAATGGCTTGTTCTGGATTTGGTGCTGGTGCAGTATTGTTTACTGCCGAGTCTGTTGCACCAAGGTCATCCTCTAGCTCAGTTAAGCTTACATCTTGTTCTGAGCTTACTTCAGAATTTGCGATATCATCACCATTATTAGCGGTCTTATCAACATTAATATTGGTAGTCACGGGTGTGGTTTGTACCGCCGCTTCAGAGATTGTTTCGTTATCTGTCTCAGGCTCTGGTGTTTTTTGGCAAGCACTCAATAGTGAGAGACTTAAAAAAATAGCAGAAATTGCCTGAAAAAAGGGTTTTGATTTTGCAATTGTAAGAGCATCGATTTTCATAATCATACGGCTACCCATTGGCAGAGTTTTTGTTTAAATATAGTGAACGACGTAGACTTATTTATCCCTCAAAGTCAAATATGACCGTCATTTGCTATTACTATCAATTTCTTGCTTACTATCTACACGCATTATTATTTCAGTTTTAGATTGTCGGCTGCCATACCGCTTTCTTTATACACGTCATCTAAGTATCGACGGCTGGCAAGTAGCTTGTCTACAACGCCACTTTGGCTTTGGATATTGAGCTTTTGAGAGAAGTCTAAAATCAGTTTAATTGATCTAATACCATGTCATAGCTGGTATTTTGTTTGCCGGTATCAATAATGACTGTTTTGGCATAATGTTGATCGAGGCTAAGGTAGTCGCCAATCAATTCTGGAACACGTGTGGTGATGAGTTTATTAAGGGTAAATAGCTGTGATTCAGTGATTTCTTCATGATGGGTGGACTCATATTGTTGTCCAATATCATCCATCACAGAACGAAACGCCTTAGGTACTTGCTCGTCATAAAGTAGCTTGATAAAAGGATGTCGAGCTGAAAAATTAATCATGCTGAGCCCGTTAGCTCGCTCATGATTTACCTCGTTGTTTACCGCCATCTCTGCTTTAGACTGGGTAGCGACAAGATTCGCAGAAGCTAAGTATTCTTGATGCCGCTGTATAGAAGCAATCTGTGTGTGCTTAGACTTTTCTTTCATCACAAAAAATATGGGCACAATAACAATTAGGCTAAGCAAAATGAGTAAGGTAAAAAAAGACATGTCGGGGCTCTTTCATAAACAATGCTATTTATCTAAAAAAAGTTTTTAGATTACAATATAACATGCTTGTGTTATGTTAAGGCAAAATAGCGGTCGATAAAAGTTGTATCTCGCTACTGTTTATCTCGCTATTATGTATCTTACCACTATATATTTTACGACTAAGTGTTTGCCTATTTCTAATTAAGGAAGATGATGAATAATGACACGATTACGAAGAGTCAGCTAGCCGCTTATAAACCAACTACTGCTTACGTCGGGACTTCTTGGGCGGTGATGTTGGTGGGTGTCCTAGCGTATTTACTTGGCTTATGGAATGCACAGAGTATGTTATTAAATGAAAAAGGCTATTATATAGCGGTGCTGGCGCTAGGTCTTTATTCAGCAATTAGTTTGCAAAAAACCCTTCGTGATCGTAGTGAAGGTATTCCAACAACCAATATGTATTATCTAATCAGCTGGGCGGCTCTTGGATTATCCATTGCGCTAATCGCTATTGGTTTGATGAATGCGGGAAGTTTAAGCTTAAGTGAAAAGGGCTTTTATATGATGGCATTTACCATGAGTTTATTTGCTGCAGTGACCATCCAAAAAAATACCCGTGACGAAGCACAGATTCGCACTTTAACTGCACCAATGATTACGACTGATACTCAAAGTAGTACTAAAATTGGTCATCAAGAGTCCCGCGACTCTGACACTGGAAAATCACTTTTTGGTGCGGTTAAATCTAGAATGGAAGGCAGTGATTAAACCTTTGACTAAAAATCTCAAGTAAGCGGTGTTTGTAAACGCGTACGATTTGGCGACAGGCGCGCAAGCATCGCTGTTGATAAGGGGGCAAATGTTCCTAACATCATATCTGTTAACGCTTCAGCACATATTGGTGCAATGGCATACCCTTTAGCACCCATCGCACTCATTACCCAAATTCTTTTGCTGTCTGCTAGTACGCCAACGATAGGATGATAATCAGGCGTTTGCGTGCGAATCCCCGCCCGTCCTTGCCACAAACTAATATCTGTTGGAATAATCGAGTCCATCTCAGGAATGGCAGTCACTAGTTTGTCGCGGCTAATCTGATGCTCTTTTGTGCGGATATCTATGTCTGTATCATTACGTATAAAGCTTGCGCCTAATAAAAACTGAGAGTGCTGTTCTACAACATCGTTCAATTGTGCATCGCCTGTTTGCGCGGTAAATAACGCACAGTAACCGCTGTATTTAAGCGGTATTTTGGGCAATATGGTGAGCTGCTCAGTTGTGGGCGTAAACCAAGAAAGCTGACCACGAATTTTACGACAATCAAAAATACGCTTGTCCAGTTGATGACTCTCAAAAGCTGCGCAAATGACCACGTTATCAGCGCTAATGGATATCGTCTGTTTATCCTCATTACTGCCTTCGATACAAACACTTTCTTTTGTTTCGCTAATACTCTTAACGTCTACTTGCTGAAAGTGGATGAGCGGATGCATTAGGATAGTATCTTTTAATGCTTGTGGATTGACCAAGCCAGACTGCGGTAAATACAAATTCTCTGATAAATCTTGTGTTTTTAACCCGCTGACAGTTTGCGCCTGCTCATGGGATAGTGTGGTGGCCATCTCATCGGGATAATCAGCGATTTGCTCTGTGCCAATATTGGCTTTCATAAGCAGATCAAGAGCACCCGTTGGTTCAACTATTGGCACTAATCCTGATTTTTTAGCGTCTACATTTAAGCATCGATATAGCCTGCTGCTATAGAGATAGCCCATGGTATGCAAATGTTCATCGACATGATGAATGGGCGTCATCTTGGGGGCAAGTAGGGCGCGAGGGTTGCCTGATGCGCCTGCCAAAGGTGCTGATTTATCTAGCAAAGTCACTTGAATACCACGATTGGCCAATGACCAAGCCGTTAATAGCCCCGAAACGCCAGCGCCAATGACAATGCTATGGGCGGGCAGGTTGTCAGTGGGTTTGGCAGATTGGCTATCGTTGTCGGGCGCGGCGGTGCTAGTATTATTGTAAGAGGTGATGTCTTTACTATTGGTGTCTTTACTATTGGTGTCTTTACTATTGTTGCCATTATTATTGTCAGTTAAATTTATGGTATCCAGCATGATCGCCGTTAGCATTTCGTTCTTACGACCAAAGCCTTTCACTTTTTTAATCTGAAAGCCACAATCTTGCAGCGCACGTTTGACGATACCGGCACAGCTATAGGTGGCGGCAGTTGTATTGGGTCGTGATAAACGCTGCATTTGTGCAAAAATACTATCCGCCCACAAGGTACTATTGCAAGAGGGCGCAAAACCATCTAAAAACCAAGCGTCAACATAAGGTACATGCGAGCTAGAAGAGTTATTTGCCAGTTTGGCTAAGCTCTCAGCTGCGTCACCCAACCATATATCAACGGTCAAATTATCATCAAAGAAACTCAAACGATGACAGCCCGCAATAAGAGGCGGATAGGCCGCCAATAATAGCTCTATTAGTGTTGTCAATTCAGGCGCGCGCTGTCCCCATAAGGCAAGTATTTGGGTAAGGTCGGTAAGGGGTATCGGGAACTTTTCAGTGGTAATAAACTGCAGTTTTGCAGTTGCTAATTGAGGGTGTATATCCCGCAGCTGTCGCCATAGCTGCCATGTAGCGAGAAAATTCAGTCCAGTACCAAAGCCCAATTCAGCAACCGTAAAGCATTGATTTGGTGCAAGATTGGTCAGTCGTTCAGGCAATTGATTGTGTGCCAAAAACACATGACGCGATTCCGCTAAACCATCAGCATTTGAGAAGTAAACATCACCAAACTCACCCGATACCGGCACTTTATTACCCGTATCATCCATCTGCCAATCAATCTTGGCAGGGGTGATATTTGATGAGTGAAAGCTTAGTGACTGAGTGTTTTTAGAGGTTGTCGACGATGTATCAGTATCTTTTGATTCGAACATGGATTTAGACATAGACAGTCACATAAGATAAATCAATAAAAAGCGCGTGGTACTAGTTACCAACGTTCACGGCGAACAAACACCAGCCAAGAAATAAAAATACCGACTAGCAAGCTAATTAAGACAGTGAATGCACCGTATAAAAAAAGCTGACCTTTGCTCTCGTAGACCAAAACATTCACTTGAGTTTGCAAGTCATTCAACTCGCGCTGCAACTGTGCATTACGGCTTAATAGCTGCTGATTGGCATCGGATAAGGCCTTATCAGATGGTTGTAATTGCGCCGCCAATGTATCGCTGATATTCATCACTGAGTTTTTTGTTGGTTGAGCGGTCGATATTGGTTGAGCTGGCACGGGTGTCGTGAGTGTTGGATCAGCCACATCGATAGTCGTCACTGTTGGCGCAGCCTGTGCTGAAACAGTAGCCATAAAAATCATACTAACAATGCTACGCTGATAAGAGCGACTTTTTAACAAAGATAGGCACTGAATCACGATTTTGCTACTTTAACTGATGCGCTGTCATCCGCTTTTGGCAATGTATGGATAAAGGGTTTGATATCTACGTGACTGTACACGCCATCACGTAAGTAAGGCTCATCGTTTGCCCATGATTGCGCTGCTTCTGCAGAGTCAAAGTCAGCAATAATTAAGCTGCCTGACATCTCACCTTTGCCATGCTCGATGGGTGTTGGACCAGCGATAATCAGTCGATTGTCATGATCTAAAGCTTGCAAGCGTTCGACATGTTCAGCGCGGGTAATCTGACGTTGTGCGCTGCTATTGGCCACGTCATGACCAATAATGGCAAATAAGGACATGAGACTTCCTCGATTAATAAAAATTATGATTGATTTAAAGTGTTTTGCTTAATGCGCCCGAGCTAATTGCGATTAATGATTGTCACTATTGGCATTTAGAAATAGCATTGGCTTTATTATAAAATGATGAATTGAGTATTATTTGACGGTTTTATCCGTGAGCGCAGGGTTGAGGTGCTTTTTTAATACGGCAAACTGGGCGATGACGAATACCAACATAATCGGAATCCAGCCATAAGTTTTAAAGTTAATCCATGCCTCATCTGACATCGTAAACGCTGTGATATAATGCAGTATGCCCATAAAGGCGAAGAATAGTGCCCAAGCGAGAGTGAGTTTTTTCCAACCACTCATCGTCAGCAAAAAAACATCTTTCATTGCCAGTTGCATCAGTGGCTTATTAATCGCAGCACTGACTAAAAGTGTTAGTGCAAAGATACCGTTGATAATAGGTGACTTCCAGCGCAGATAGATATCATCACGCAATAATAAAGTACCACCACAAAACAAAATGGTTAATAGTAAGACAACCCATTGCTGTTTATCAAACGTGCCTTTTTGGCGAATAAAATGAATGGCATAAACAATGATAGTGGCGATGAGCAACGCACCTGCCCCCGCTAGGATACCACTGTAGCGAGCAGCAATAAAAAAGGCAATTAAGGGAATAAAGTCTAATAAAGCTTTCATAGCAAAGGGGATGTCCGACAAAAACGTATGGGGTAGTTTACACGTCTACTGCGCCAAAAAAAAGCAATCAACACGATAATCATGCTATATCACAGGCCTGCGTAGCAATATCTGATGATTATGACTCATAATCATGACAACTGCCAAATATAACGGCTTATTGCCAATGTGCTCATTTTTTTATTTTCTACACTTTTAATTTTTAATGCTAAGGCTTCTCTTATGAAATTCGATTTACATTGTCACAGCACTTGCTCTGATGGTACTTATGCACCAACGGAAGTGGTGCAGCGCGCCCATGCGGCCGGCGTCAATGTATTGGCATTGACCGATCACGATACGCTGGCAGGAATTGATGAGGCGCGTGCGGCTGCCATTGCCTGCGATATGCAGCTGATTAATGGGGTCGAGATAAGCTGTGAGCATACACTTATTGGTGGTTATGGAAAAAATAAATCAACCAATAAAATCATCCATGTGCTGGGGCTAGATTTTACCGATCGCGAAAAAATGCATGCAACGCTGCAACAATTACAGGATAGCCGTGCCACGCGTGGTCAACGAATCACTGAAAAGCTCAGCGCGCTATTAGATATTAACTATGATGAGCTGTGGCAAGCCGTACTTGATAAAGCTGGCGGCAATCCGCAAGCAGTCGGGCGTGCGCATATTGGTCAAGTATTGTTTGAGCGTGGTGAAGTCAAGACGGTACAAAAAGCCTTTGATAAGTATTTGGCAGACAATAAGCCTGCTTATGTGGCGATTGATGCACTGAGCATGGCTGACGGCATTGAGCTGATCCATGCTTGTGGTGGCAAGGCGGTGTTGGCGCATCCCACGCGTTATCAGCTTTCAGCAACACGAGTCCGTAAACTGATTGAAGAGTTTGCTGGTCTTGGTGGCGATGCTTGTGAGCTGCCGTCGAATAGCGAACCGGTTAGTACTCGCAGAATGGTCGATCGCAGTATCGCTGCCCACAATCTTGTCGCCTCGATCGGCAGTGACTTTCATGGTAGCAATATGCCGTGGCGTCGTTTGGGTGATGTACCGACAATGAACCCTGATCAGCAAGGAGTTTGGCAGTCTTTTGCAATGTTTTCTTAGCCGAAAATTCATTGCTGAATACAGTTTTGAATGTTAACTCAGCTGAAATATCAATTGACAGGTTATCCAAAAACCATGCGTCATATATTGACGCATGAAGGCACTAAATAGATTGATAACTGCGACAGAAATTGCCACACTAGATAAGTGGGATTTATTTTTAAAAATGAAATTGTCGGGGTTAACTCCCATTTAGTTTACAAAATGTAGTACCGACACTCGCATTCTTATCTACTTAAGTTTTTGGGAATGGTATAAGGTAAAAAGTCATATCATTTATTATTATTGATTCAGGCTTTTGATTTTTATTTAATGGTTTTAATGTCGACTTAATTACTTTCACTATTTGCGGTAGCCCTACTATGGCTGTATCGATATCTCATCTAGGCTACACCAAGCTATCTCAAGCAATTTTTGAGTGGCAAGCTGCTGATAAAACGTCATTACTGGCTTTATTTATGGTGATGGAGGTGTCTTTACACTGGCTATGGTGCTTATTTGTTTGGTGGCGCCGCGATATTTATGACACCTATGTCGATATAGCGCTGCTGTATCCACTATGGTTCGGCGTGACACTGGTAGCTTTGTTTTTATTATGGATGACCAGTCGTTTTTCACCTGTCAAAAAAGCCAATAGCAATTTGTATAAATGGCAAAGCATACTAATTACGGTCTATAGTGCCTATATTGCAATGGTTATTTTAGTTCTAGGACATAGTAGCTTGGTCGCGGGCGTCTCTTTAGTCGGCGGTGCGATATTGGGGATGATGCTTATACGTCGGCGCTATGTATGGAGAGCATTTTTAGGACATGCAGCCGTCATTCTAGCAGTCACATTTATTCCTTATCTTGGCGTTACTTTACCCAATCTGCGTCAAATGACGCTCACGGTCATTCCTCTTGATACCTATTATAGTTATATCAATTATAGTGAAATTACGACAATCGAAAATGCCATCTCTGCCTCTATTTTTCAAAATGGCACGCTAAATTGGGACAGTGTTGATCAATTGCGCCGATCTTCCGCTTTTTTTTGGCGTTCTACACATATTTATATGGCGCTACCAAAAGCTATTTTTATTATCTATATGTTTCGTACTTTGTTACTAATATTAGATGACAGTAAAAAGGAAATTCTGCAGCATGCCAATCAAGATGAGCTAACTCAACTCAAAAGTCGCCGTTACGGGATGATGCAAATGAAGCAGGTGCTGAAGTCAGTAGAAGACCATCAAGATATCAGCGTTATTTTATTGGATTTGGATTGGTTTAAAGAGGTCAATGACAGTTACGGCCATGAGATTGGGGATCGAGTATTGGTAGAGGTCGCGCAGACGCTCTTGCAGTCTTTAACTGATGAAACAATCGTGAGTCGCTATGGCGGTGAGGAGTTTTTGATTGTATTGCCAGATACGAAGCACGACACAGCTATGATAATTGCTGAACAATTACGGCGCGTTATCGCCAAACACGTCATCATTCTCGATGACGATACAGCCTTTAGTGTGACTGCCAGCTTGGGGCTATATACACTGACCCATGGTGAGCGTAATTGTATAAAACAAGCCTGCGAAACTCTGAATAAAAAGGATGCCTCGCAGTCGCTTGCTAAACCGCAGAGAATCCCCTCGTATAGTAGCAAACGCGTGAATCGTAAAATTCCCACAGTGCAGCTACCTCATGATATTTGCCAGCGCTTAATTTGTATGGCAGATAAGGCTTTGTATGAAGCCAAAGGCCGTGGCCGTGATCAAGTGGTGAGTGCCAACGAGATGTTGGCAGCAAAAAATAATAATATTGAAGCGCTCTATGGCACATAGCTAGCTGCCATAGTCGAAGGGTCAACTACGCTTTAGTGTATTAATTGTTTTACTAAGCTTGCCAAGACACTGGTGGCAAAGCTACCTGTCGTTAACGTAAAGCTCAGAACCAATGTCTGTTCATTATCTTTATCCTGCCATTCCCAAGACAGCGCTTCAATAGGTAGGCGCAGCGCGCGTCGCTGTGCTTTTACATCGCGCTGCTCTAAGCCATTGGCTAAGCGAGCCAGTAGCGGATTTTGCTGAATCACATTTTTCTCAGTACTTGCCGCCATGCCACTGACTTTATCATTATCCTTGCCCCATAATGCAGCAGTGGGATGGATATCACCCGTCTCAAGGCGTGCACGCAACGTGTTGTCTATGGCTTCGCTAGTAAATATTGACCCTGAACCCTCTAAGTTAAACACTTCGCCTGCCAGCCCAGTATTCCAGCTGCCATCACGTACACGTAACGCCAATATCTCATTGAAAATTAAGCTACGTGCGGCAGACAGCTCCATTGTATTCTGCTCACGTGGCGCGTGCTTGCGTTTGCTCTTTTTGGGTTGTGCTCGGCTTTGCTGTAGTGGGCGCGCAAACAGCGATAATGCTTCTCTAATATTATTGCCATTTCGTCCAAAACGCTGAGGGCCAAAATAATTGGGCACGCCATTTATAGCGATGCTTGATAAATGCTGCTCGACATCTTGTTTCGCCGACAATAATTGCTCAGGTACTGGCAATGCTGTATCAAAATCAGCAAATTGGATATCACGCAAGGTAATGATGAATTGATTGGCACGATGCGTGCCGCGATTGAGCTTTTTATTATGCCATTGCTGGTCGAGGATAGTGACCGATTCATTGGCTCCGATATCGACTGGTGCAAACTCAGCAGCTGGCAGCTGTTTTTTTGGTATCCGTAAGCTAAACCACTGGGTTGTCAATGCATGGCGATCTTTAAGACCTGAATAACCAACATCGCGCAGAGGAATCTCTGCCCACTCTGACAGCAGTTTGGCAAGATAAGCGGTATTCATCCCTAATTTTTGGATATGCAGCCATAAATGCTCACCTTCACCAGTGAATTCGAGCGGCAATAGCTCATTAACGATAAAGTCTGTTGCGTGGGCTTTGTAGGTTGCTTGCTGCACAGGTGGTTGAAGAGGCTGCGGTAACTGCGCAGTATCCGTCGCGGCGGTAATATCGATACTTGCCGTATCAAACTGCTCATTATCAAATTGATTGTTTTTAAGAGCGGATTGAGGGCTAGCATTAATATCGGTCATGTCATCACGAGAAGTCATAAAGTCGTCTTTTATGTTGAGGATAAGATTTAAAAAGAATAGGTAAGCATAGGCATTAACAGTTAACGATTACGTTTTGCAACGCAGGAAACATACAAAAAAACAGCGTGTGCGAAAGTGTCTTGCTACTATCAATGAATAGTGTTTTAAAAAAGCATTTAAATAAACGTATCGAGAATGGTGTTTTTTGTTGAAATTGGCTGATGCAATAGGGTTATTTTCAACACGTTTGATTCAGGGAACCATTATAACTGTTAAGGAAGACTTATGACCAATGCAACGATTCACACAGTGACTGTTAATAAGGCCGATATTGCCAGTGGCGGCATGAAATCTTACAAGCAAGATGATGATAGTATCATTTTAATCACCCGCGACGACGATGAGTTTCAGGCGTTCGATGGCAAATGCCCGCACGCAGGCGCAGATTTAGGCACAGGCTTACGTTGTGGCAATCGCATGGTCTGTCCTTGGCATCATGCGACTTTTGATAGCCGCGATGGGACGCTATTAGAGCCAGTCGCGACAGAAGGTTTGACTCAATACGAAGTGACCGATAACGGCGACAGCTTGACGGTGAATACCTCAGCGAAGATAGACAAACAGATTGCAAATGATAAGCTGATCGATACGCATACTCTCATCGTGGGCGGCGGCGCGGCTGGTTTTATGACGGCGCATCAGCTTCGTAACACTGGCTATGGCGGCAAAATCACCTTGATTAGTGCTGATGATAAAGCCCCTTATAACCGTCCATTATTGTCCAAAGCGTTTTTAGCGGGCAATATGCCTGAAGAGAAGCTTCTACTAGGGGGTGCAGATTGGGCGAGCAAACACGATATTAATTTGCGCTTGAATCAGACCGTCAGCGAAGTATCGCCCAATGAACGTACCATTATCATTAAAGATAAAAATGGTCATAGTGACAGACAAACCGCTGATTTTTTAGTGATTGCAACAGGCGCTGAGCCAAAGATTCCTCCCTTTAAAGGGGCTGAGCTTGATGGCGTTTATACGCTGCGCAGTATGGATGATGCCAAATTGATAAAAGCGGTCAGTCATGACCAGCGTGTAGTGATTGTCGGTACTGGCTTTATCGGTATGGAGGTCGCTTCCGCATTGGCACAAGCAGGCACAACGGCTTCTATTACGGTCATCGGACAAGATCATCGGGTGATGGGAAATATCGTCTCTGAAACCGTCAGTAATGCGCTGATCAAGCTGCATGAAGAAAATGGCATTCAGTTTGTCTTTGATGCCACGGTCAATGAAATCACTGAGGTCAAAAGGGTTGTTAATCAGTCTGAGAATGAAGAAGAAAACCAAACCTTTTCACAAGTGGGCGGTGTCACGCTGATGAACGGTGAGCAATTTGATGCAGACATCGTGATTTTAGGGACTGGCGTAGCACCACGTATAGAGCTGTTCGAAGAAGTAAACGCGCCAGATGGCGTGCAAGTGGATGAGCATTTACAACTGCGTGATGGGGTCTATGCATTGGGTGATATTGCGAAAGCTTCTGGACAAATGGGGCGCATGCGCATCGAACATTGGCGCGTGGCCTTGCAACATGGCTTAGTGACTGCGGCTGCGATATTAAATGATGAAAGTGTCAGCTCGCTCGCCGCGCGTATCCCGTTCTTTTGGACGATGCAATATGGTAAAAGCCTACGCTATAGTGGACATGCGGCGACACCCGATCATAACATCTTGTTTGGTTCACCAGATACATTAGATTATATCGAATACTACTTTGATGATGATGGGGAAGACACACGTGCTAGTGCGGCTAGCACTTTAGGGCGTGATAAAGAATTGGTTGCCTTTTCTGAACTGCTCCGCCGTGGTCATGCGCCAACGCGTGCACAGCTTAAGGCAGGATTTAATATTATCGACCAAGCACAGGCGTTATCGCCCTAGTACTCAAGATGGATACATATTACTATTAAGGCTGACCTATCGATTTGGGTCAGTTTTTTTAATACAAACAAGGAAAGGAAAAATTATAATATGAATAAAAACACTATAGGTAAAAATAACTTGGAGAGAGAGTCCGTGTTTTTGCGACAAGCGCAAGCCGATGATATTAGTGCACTTGAGCAATTATTAAATCGCTGTTATCGCGAGACCGTAGGTTGGACCAATGAGGCGGATTTAATTGGTGGTATTCGAACCACGTCAGCTGAGCTCGCTGCCGTGATTAATGACCCTAATCACTATTACTTTGTCTATCCAAAAACGACAACGGGCGACCGTGATGGAAAGGAAACGGGTGAGATACTCGGTTGTATCGCTGTCGATATCAAAACCGATGCTGACTCAAATAACAAAGCCTACATCGGCATGTTTGCAGTAGATCCAGAGCTGCAAGGGCAGGGCGTTGGTAATGTTATTTTGCAAGCAGCAGAAACCTTTGCTACTCATCATCTACAATCAGATGAGCAAGCAGCAGATAGAAAAACTGCACGTTTGACCATGTCTATTTTGAGTCATCGTCCTGAGCTGTTGGCTTACTATCAGCGCCGAGGTTATGAGCTAAATAGTAATAAAATGCCATTTCCAAATGACGGCAATAATGGTGAGCCAAAACGTGAAGATTTGGAATTGTTAGAATTAGAAAAAATGGTTCATTGAAAAATCTTGAATGTTTAAAGGCTGATTTTATTAACCCCAAAAATGACCAAAGGTCATAAACAGCCCAACACTTAGCAGTATAAATGCCACGATAATTAAGCGCTTGAACCAGTTAAAAGCGGGCAAGCGCGTGGCATTGTCATCAGACATCAGATAAGCAAACAAAAACAACAAACTTGCTGCCAAGGTCATAATTCCCAGACCAATCAGTAATATAAAAAAGTACACCTGCCACACAGTTATCTCACAACGGTTTTGAATACCACATCATAGCAGTATCGTGAATGCACTGTCAGTATACACCGCACGTTAATTCCTTCATCTCATTAAATTATTAAAGCTATTCATCATAAATCTAAACTTGTATTCTAAAATTAAGTTGGGTATTTAGAAGTAATTCTGTATAGTGAAGTAACATTATAGATACATTGAGATTGAGATGACTAATCTGAAAAAACTGGCAGTCATAGCATTACTAACACCGCTATTTGTCGCATGCTCTAATGCACCTTCTGAAAGCACAGTTGAAGCGTTAATCGAGGCACAATACGAGCAAGCCAATAGTATGATGGACGATGCGATGGCGAATGCAGGCAATGATGAGATGGCAAAGGCGATGAGCGGCATGATGGAGGGTATGATGCCAAAGCTTGAACGCGTCGAGAATATCAACTGTGATACTGTTGAGGGCGACAATACTTATATGTGTACCGCTGATATCACTCAGACAATCGCGGGGGAGAGCCGCACTAACAAGACCAATTTTAAGGTTTATCAAGTGAACGATGAATGGGTATTAGGTAATTAAAGCAGAGCTATGTTTTTTTAAAGTTACTCATAACAAAATCATCAGAAATTTCAAGTCACATTTATTTATTCTTAGAGAAATAAAATGCTAAAAAAAATCGCTTTTCTAACGATTACATCAATACTATTTGCCGGTTGTGCTTCTGTACCCACTGAAAATATCGAAGTATCTAGCGTACTCAAGCAAGTGAAAGCACCTAGTGCCAACAATGCTGGTCTATATATTTATCGTAGCAATAGTGTAGTGGGTGGAGCTCTAAAGAAAGATGTGTGGGTAGATGATGAATGTATTGGTGAAACTGCACGAGGCACTTTTTTCTATCATGAAGTACTGGGCAATATGCCGCACAAAGTTTCTACCGAATCTGAATTTTCTCCTAACGATTTAATGATTGATACTACAGCGGGTAATAACTACTTTGTAAAGCAATATATTAAGCCAGGTTTAATTGTTGGTGGTGCGGGTGTTAAACTGGTACCTGAAAGTGAAGGCAGGGAAGCAATCGCTGACCTCAAACTCGGCATAAAAGGGACTTGTAGCAAGTAGTGCAAGTCATTATCTATAAAGAAAGGCTACCTCATTAAGGGTAGCCTTTCTACTAATTTAGCCCAGTCTTTCTATCAAACTAACGCATTGTCACAAACTCTTCTGAGCCAGTTGGATGAATGGCAACCGTATTGTCAAAGTCCGCTTTAGTCGCGCCCATTTTGATGGCGACGGCAAAGCCCTGAATCATCTCATCGACACCAAAGCCAAGACCGTGTAGACCAATGACCTTTTCCTCATCGCCCAAGCACACTAGTTTCATCATACACTTCTGACGATGCTGGGTCACCGCGCTATACATCGAGGTAAATGTTGAGGTATAGCATTTGATATTATCCTTGCCATAGCGTTCAACCGCGTCGATTTCAGACAAACCAATCGTACCAATAGCAGGATGGGTAAAGATAACCGTCGGTATCAACGTATAGTCCAAATGCTCATTAGGCTTGTTGTTAAACAAGCGCTCGGATAAGCGGCGACCTGCTGCAATCGCCACGGGTGTTAAATCCACACTGTTTTCGATAATATCGCCGACCGCATAGATGTTCTTAACATTGGTATTTTGGAACTTATCGACTTTGATTTTGCCAATTTCGTTCGTTTCCACACCCGTCACTTGCAGGTTGATATTGTCTGTCGATGGCGCACGACCAATCGCCCAAATCAAACAATCTGTCGTGTCTAAGCTGCCATTTTCGGTACACAAAGTCAGACTGCCATCTTCATTTTTATTGACTTCCGTGAGCGTGGTATTGGTATGCAATTGAATACCGTCTTGCTCCATCTCTATGAGCAACGCCTCTACTACACTGTGGTCAAATGAGCGCAGCGGCGAGTGCTGGCGTACATACAAATGTACCTCAGCGCCCAAACTGTTTAACACGCCTGCGATTTCAACAGCGATATATCCAGCTCCCACAATTGCCACGCGTTTTGGCAAATGATTCAACGCAAAAAAGCCGTCAGAATCGATACCGTATTCAGCGCCCTTGATATCTGGCTGAATCGGGTGACCGCCTGTGGCAATCAAAATATGGTCAGCGGTAATCAGCTCGCCATTCACTTCTACGGTATTGGTATCGACAAATTTGGCAAAGCCTTTGATCACTTCTACGCCATTTTTGGCTAAGTTATTGTCATAAGAGCGATGGATGTTTTCGATATATTGTTGACGGCTCTGTACCAGTTTTTGAAAGTCAAAACCTTTAATATCCACATCAAAGCCATAGTCTGGCGCATATTTATGAATAGCCTCGGCAACTTGCGCGCCATACCACATTACCTTTTTGGGAACGCAGCCCAAATTCACACAAGTGCCGCCCAGTTGGTTGGCTTCGATAATGGCGCATTTTTTGCCATAGCTCGCCGCACGGTTGATGGAAGCAATGCCACCGCTGCCGCCGCCAATGGCAATATAATCATAATGTTTTGTCATGGTTAAGTCTCTTTATTCAGGACGTACTGATGCGTATTGGTACAATTTTGCCGTCTGTTATTTTTTAATTCTGTTGTTTTGAACTCTATTGTAATGGGTATCATTATTAATCTTACAAGGTTTTGCTTATGAGGATGTACCAGCTAGCATCAGAATATAAAAGCATTTAGGCAGAAATAGCCCACCATTTAAACCTATCTAAACCCATCTAAACTTACTTAAACAATGGCACGTCGTCTATAAAATAACAGTCCGGGAATGGATAAGCCAAGCACCAATCCTGAGGTCACAAACAACGCTTCAAATAAGTACACCATCATTTGGCTAAATAACTCGTCTGAAAAGCCAAAATAACCAATCTGTACCATACTAACCATCGCCTTATAAGCGGCGATACCGGGCATCATACAAATGACACTAGGCGAGATAAGTGCTTTGGGTGGTAAGGTATATTTCTTAGAAAAATACACGCCCAAAAAGCTGGCAAGCATTGCCCCAAAAAAGCTGGCAACCACGAGATGCACATGCTGATAAACGAGAGCAGTCTTTAATCCGAAGCCAAAAGCAGTCATCAGCAAACAAGGCAAAATATAGCGTTTGGGTACGCTGAACATGAGCGTCCAACCAAGGGTAATAATACATGAAAGCACCACAGTTTCAATGAACCACATCTCAAAACCCCCAATGCTGTATGCGTAGTAAAACCAGCGCCATCACGATACCAACGCACGCGGATAGGGTGAGCATATAAGTAAACACCGCACGCCCAACGCCAATATTGACATAGCCTTTTAAGATATCTGAGAAAGAATTGATCAGAGGAAAGCTAGGCACTAGTAGCAACACGCTAGAGGCAACCGCAATATCGGCATTATTACCAATATCAAAATAGTAGGTCGTCGCTCCAATTAAAGAAGCAATAAAAGCGGTCACAATGACGGTGATAAAAGGATTAAAGTGATGCTTGGACAGATAAATACGAGTAAACATCGCTACCATACCCGCAATAAATGTCACCGCGGTAATAGACCAGCTGCCGCCATTCAGATACGCAAACGCTGCACAAGATGCGCCAACAAACATGCTCACTAGCCACGTTGGGTATACGGTCTTATCCAACTCATCAAAGGCAAGGGTAGTGCGGTCAATCAAGTCGGTACTATCGACGGTGGCTTCGGTTTTATTGATAATTTGCTGAATTTGTACCAATAAATTGACATTAATGCTTTGATTGATCGTGTCTCTGGTGGTGGTGATACAGCGCTCGTCACAGATGGTCGTCAGGGTGATGGCGTTAAAATTCAGTGAACATTCGACGCTGTTCATCCCCAAGGCAAGCCCTAAACGTTTGGATAAGTCCACGACTACGGCAGACTCAGCGCCATACTGCATAAGAAGTAAGCCGCAGCGCACGCATAGTCGAGTAATGCGTTGCTGCTTTACGTAGCTGATAGAGGTGGTCATGGGTGAGATACGCAGGTTGGTATGGATACGCTATTATAAAGGGTCTGGGAGCTGACGCGCAGACATATTATCGGACATTATATTTGATGCTACGATAAATTATAAACTTTTTTGGCAAAGAAAAAATAGAACGTACGGTAGCTGCGTGAGTGATAAATGTGATACGAGCATTTATTTAGGTGGGATCTATTGCAGGATGCTCTCTGAGCAGCGATTTTAATTAAAGGAATAAAGTTGTAGGCGTCAAATGGAGGCTGGCTGGGGCTTGTGATATCAAACAAATAATAGATTATAAAATTAATAGACTTTTGTTTTCTATAGTGATAATCTCTTTCTCGATAATTCAGACACATTACTTACATGATAATTACATATTGATTGAATTTTAGTTACGTTCTCAATTACGTATCGCTCTCAATTAATGTGTTACAAGACATAGACTTCGATAGTGGAGTTTTAAGTCTATCAATTCATTGCCCTTAGCTTAGCTATTTAACTCAATTGCATCTCTCAACCAGGACGTCTAATGACCAGTTTTCATAAAATAAAAAATGCTCTATTACTGACTACTATTACTACTTTAGCAGGGTGTACTACGGTCGCCGATATGGCAGGGTACGATACGGCTACATTAAATACCGATGCGGCTAAAAGTTACTCTCAAGTGGTCTCTAAAGCCAGTAGTCAAGGCGCGGTAGATAATACTTCTGCTACCGCCATTCGAGTTAAAAGCGTCTTTAATCGTATGAAGCCCTACGCCGTTCGCGCTAATACAACAGGCGTTCCTTTTGATTGGCAGGTTACAGTGATACGTTCACCTGAATTAAACGCTTGGGCAATGCCGGGTGGTAAGATGGCTTTTTATACCGGTATTGTAGAAAAGCTACAGTTAACAGATGCAGAGATCGCTGCGATCATGGGACACGAAATGACCCATGCGCTATCTGAGCACAGTAAAAAAGATGCTGGGCAAAAAATTCTGACCGGCTTAGCGCTGCAGTTAGGTGGTGCCGAACTACAGTCAAGAACAGGGTTAAGTGATGATGCGTTGGGTTTGATTAGTGATTACGGACTTGATAAGCCATTTTCTCGTAGTCAAGAGTCACAAGCCGATGCGGGTGGTCTACGCTTGATGGCGCAGGCAGGCTACAATCCAGAAGCTGCCGTTGCAGTATGGCAAAAAATGGAGGCTGCCAATGGTCGTAGCAATACCATAGCTACTTTAATGTCTACCCATCCAAACTCTGGGCAGCGTATCGCTAAAATTCAGGCACTCTTACCTGAGGTTACGCCAGTTTATCAAGCGGCGGCTAAAGCACCTGCTAACGCAACTAGTGGGGCAACGACTGGAGTAACGACTAGAACCATTAAACGTAAATAATTCAGTAAATGCTATCAAACCAGTAAATGCTATCAAATCAGTAAATACTAACAAAAAAGGTAAGTCAAACGACTTGCCTTTTTTTTGCGAAGAAATATCGAAAAGTGGTTGGTTTGGACTTTATCTGACGTCTGGATATTGGGTATTGTACATCCAGCTAGCCTACGCTGGCTAACCAAAACGTCTATTGAACTCAGACTCATTCATAAATAATAGTATGATTACTTCGAAAAGAGAAATTACTGCTGGTATAAATGTCCAACAGAACAATAGATATAAGATACCCCAAAAGACCTGATTTAAATAAAATTTATGTATCCCAAAACCTCCTAAGAATAAAGCTAACAATATTGCAACACCTTTACTTTTTCTACTACTGTTTAGTCGTACGATAGTAGTAGAATTTTGAGCCGGCAAAGGAGGTGGGACAGTTTTAAACGGTGCAGGTTTAGCAATAGGAAAGCCACAATTAGTACAAGAAGCGCTTTGATTACTAATAGACTCAGAGCATTCAGGGCATTTAATTAAAAACTTCATTTTAGAAGTTGGGAGCCCACAGTTAGTACAAGAGACGCTTTGGTCGCTAATTTTGTGTGTGCATTCAGGACAATCAATAATGGCCATATATTTTCCGTTTCTTACAATTTTTTAGTTATAGTTTTAATATCAATTGTTACTTATGCTGTGTTTCTTCAATTTGAGAATAGACCTAAAAACTTTGTAAAATATAGTGAATCTCTTCTTTAGCTAGAAAGTAAATGATGATGCAGCTAATGATAAAAATATTTGTATGATTGAAAAATCCGTAATCGTCAGGTTCCCCAACTTCTTCGAGCTCTTTAAGAAGTTTAAGCTCTTTAAGTTCCTCAGATGAATGTTGAATATTTTTGAACGGTGCAGGTTTAGCAATAGGAAAGCCGCAATGATTACAAGAGGCGCTTTGATTAATAATCGACTCAGAGCATTCAGGACATTTAATTAAAAAATTCATTTTAGAAGTTGGGAGTCCACAATTAGTACAAGATACGCTTTGGTCGCTAATTTTATGTGTGCATTCAGGACAATTAATAATTGCCATATTTATTCCTGTATTTAGCTAATAGATGGCTTATTCCCACAGCCAAAATTGACTATATTCGTTCTGTCTAATTCGCTTCTGGACTTATTTTGATACATCACTTACAAATAACACCGATTTGTATCCACTAATTTTACTCATATAGTTTATCTTGCATACAATTGGCACGCTCAATTGCCTTCCACTGACTATATTCCGGTTCGTCCTTCCCTAGGTAAGCGCTGTTTACTTTTATAGCTTGTTCACATATTGCTCGATCATCACTTTTTCTGCGTTCTATATCACTCTCTTTTTATAGTCCGCTGCTTTATTAACTACTTTTTCGTTGTAAGATTCTTTTGTTTTTATTGGTGTTTCGCGTACTTCATATTCTTTCTCACTACCCGAAGGGGGATTTGATAATAAAACTTCCCTCGATCTTGCTTCTACTGACATGACCGGCTCTGGCTTGAATTGCTCCAATGTTACCTTTTCAACTACTTCGTTCTTTGGAGCTTCTAGCGTTACTACTTTCTCAACTACTTCATGATGTTCTATTTTTTTTGACACTACTCTTTTGGTTTGACATATGAAGTTAACAATATCTTGATCTGTCCAATCCGGTGTTGGCGTATACCAATCCCCTAGGTCTGCTGATATTAAGGCCTCAAGATTATCTGATGAGGTTTTTCTTATCTTATCGTTTGCGCAGTCAATTTGCATTTCTCCATAAGCATCACTCTCGTTCCCTCTACGTGCATACTTAACATTTTCAATGCCATAAGATGCAAAGTGAGAGATGAGGAAATAGCGCCCATTTTCACCTGAACCAGAAAGTAACATTGGTATCTGTGTTAATGGAGAATTAAATACTGATTCTTGGACTTGTGGTGATTCTTTATCAGGTTCTGACTGCTCTTCATCATATTGTCTTGCTTTTTCTGTATAGCCATCATAAGCACTTACAAGCCAAAAGCCGATAAGAACTATAATAATGATTAGGAAGATAGTTGCGCCAGAACAGCCACTATTCTTTTGTCTTTGACGACTGCTTGCTAGCAAATTATTGTTATCTATCTGTTCTGAAGGAGTAGGGAAACCACAACTAGGACAAGCAGTACTTTGATCACTAATTCTTTTAGAACATTCAGGACAGTTAATTAAAGCCATTTTTTTCTACTTTATCTTCATGTGTAATATCATCAGCACATTTCTGCAAGGGTAAGTACTACAAAGTTGTTTAAATTGTTGGTAAATAAGATAAAGATTATAACTTATCAGTAATTTTTGAGCAACAAATGTCAAGATTTTATACTTTTTAAAATAGAGTTTTTAAAGTCTATTTTATATATCACCACCAACAAAAAGGCCACCCCTTAAAGAGTGGCCTTTTATCAATTATTCACTAACTTGTATTAGCTGACTTCTTTCATGCCTTGCTCTAGCATCGGCTTTAAGAATATACCCGTGTATGATTCTTTGACTTCCGCCACTTGCTCAGGCGTACCTTCAGCGATGATCATACCGCCACCTTTACCGCCTTCAGGGCCCAAATCAATTACCCAATCTGCGGTTTTGATGACGTCAAGATTGTGCTCGATGACCACGATGGTATTACCTTTATCACGTAGGGCATGTAAGATATGCAGCAGCTTATCGATATCATGGAAATGCAAACCAGTGGTCGGCTCATCCAAGATATAGAGCGTCTGTCCCGTATCACGCTTGGCAAGCTCACGCGCTAATTTAACACGTTGCGCTTCACCGCCTGATAGCGTCGGTGCAGACTGACCTAAACGAATATAGCTAAGACCAACATCCATCAAGGCTTGCAGGCGACGATAAATCGCTGGTATTGCTGAGAAGAATTCAGTGGCATCTTCTACGGTCATATCGAGCACATCAGCGATATTTTTGCCTTTGTAGTGAATCTCTAAGGTCTCGCGGTTATAGCGCTTGCCCTCACAGGTATCACAAGGCACATACATGTCGGGTAAGAAATGCATTTCAACTTTGATAAGGCAATCACCTTGGCACATCTCACAGCGTCCGCCTTTTACGTTGAAGCTAAAGCGACCCGGCTTATAACCACGAGCACGCGCTTCTTGCGTTTGTGCAAACATCTCACGTACTGGCGTAAACACGCCGGTATAGGTCGCTGGGTTTGAGCGCGGCGTACGACCAATTGGGCTTTGATCGATATCGACCATTTTGTCCAAGTGCTCAAGACCACTAATGCTGTCATGCTTATCAGCGATGAGCGTTGAAGCATTATTTAACTGAGTCGCTGCCAATGGCATAAGGGTACGGTTGATCAAAGTTGATTTGCCCGAACCTGAGACACCCGTCACACAAGTCATAATACCAACGGGAATGGTCAAATCTACATCATGCAAGTTATTACCTGAGGCACCTTTTAGCTCAATCGTCATCGGAACTTTTTGCGCTTTTGCCTTACCTTTGACTTCCATATCGGTCGTTTTGGCTTTATGACGAATGGCTGGAATCTCGATTCTCTTCTTACCAGACATATATTGTCCAGTCAGCGATTCTTTGTTTGCCATGATGTCATCGACCGTGCCCTGAGCGATAATATGACCGCCATGTACACCTGCACCGATACCAATATCAATCACATGATCTGCTTGGCGAATGGCATCTTCATCATGCTCAACGACCAGTACGGTATTACCCAAATCACGTAAGCGCGTTAGAGTTTTTAGCAGACGATCATTATCGCGTTGATGTAGACCAATAGATGGCTCATCAAGAACATACATCACGCCCATTAGACCTGCGCCGATTTGGCTCGCCAAACGAATACGTTGCGCTTCACCGCCTGATAGTGTTTCAGCAGAGCGGGCAAGGGATAGATAATCAAGCCCAACACTGACGAGGAAGTTTAGACGCTCATTAATCTCTTTAAAGATTTTTTCCGCAACCTCGCCTTTATGACCGCCGATTTTTAGCGTTTTATAATAGTCAGCCGCATCACCGATAGACAGCTTAACGATTTGAGCGATGGTTTGGTCATCGACACGGACATTGCGTGATATCTCATTAAGACGTGCGCCATCACAGACGTTACACGTGGTATCCGCCAAGTATTTAGCCAGCTCATCACGGACAAGGTTACTTTGAGTTTTGGCATAACGGCGCTCTAAATAAGGCAGCACCCCTTCAAATGGTACGGTTTTATTGGTTTTACGACCGCGCTCATCGGTAAAGTTAAAGGTCAGCTTCTCTTTACCAGAGCCTTGCATGATGAGGTCTTGCTGCACTTTGGTCAGATCTTGCCACGGCGCATCCATATCAATTTTGAAGTGATTGCAGACGGTAGAGAGCAAACCAAAGTAGTAGGCATGACGTTTATCCCAACCATTAATCGCCCCTTGATTGAGCGATTTTTCATGATGGGTAATCAGTTTTTCGGCAGAGAAGTACTGACGTTTACCGAGACCATCACAACTTGGGCAAGCACCGTATGGATTGTTAAAACTAAACATACGCGGTTCAAGCTCAGGCACGGCACGGTCACAGACAGGGCAAGAGTGCTTAGCTGACATGACTTGATTGTCATCGCCGCCCTCTTTTGGATTGCCATCCATAAAGTGTAATGTCACCAAACCTTGACCCAAGCGTAGCGCCGTCTCTAAGCTCTCAGCGACGCGGTTACCTAAATCATCACGGACTTTAAAGCGATCAACGACCACTTCGATGGTATGCTTTTTCTTTTTATCCAGTGTTGGTAATTCATCGGTATCGTAGACATCGCCATCGACGCGCACACGAACAAAACCTTGCCCAATTAATTGCTCAAGCAAGACCGTATGTTCACCTTTACGCTCACGAATCACTGGAGCTAAGATCATGATTTTGGTGTCATCTGGTAACGCCATGACTTGATCGACCATTTCAGTGACTGACTGCGCGACCATTGGCTCGCCATGCTCAGGGCAAAAGGGCGTACCGATACGCGCATAAAGTAGGCGCAGATAGTCATAAATTTCGGTAATCGTCCCCACAGTTGAGCGCGGGTTATGGTTGGTTGATTTTTGCTCGATAGCAATCGCTGGCGACAAGCCTTCAATACTATCGACGTCAGGTTTCTCCATTTGTGAGAGGAACTGACGCGCATAGGCCGACAAGCTCTCGACATAGCGACGTTGCCCTTCGGCATACAGCGTATCGAATGCCAATGACGATTTACCAGAGCCTGATAAACCTGTAATGACCACAAACTTATCTCGTGGAATGTCTAAATCGATATTTTTTAGATTATGAGTGCGTGCGCCGCGAACCTTAATATACTCGTGTGCCATCGGTGTTAGGTTTCCTATTTGCTAAAAGGGGATTGAAAATATCTCAAATTAAAAGGTAAATATGAATCAATTAAATGGTCGGTTAAAAACGTAGATATTCTGTAAATTTATAATGTTGTTATAAATAGTTTTATTATCAAAGATTTTGTTATAAATAATATTTTTATAAAGTGTTCATACGTTGATGAAGTGAGAGCTATAGATGCCTAATTTACTGTTTTAATTTTTATAATTGCTGAGCAGTATGCTGCTTGGCGTTCATTTTACTGTTTTCTTATTCTACAGCCTTTGAGGTGATTGGTTTTCGTATGACTAAGCAAATCTAAATCAAATCAATGTTAAGTAGTAGTCACCTTTTGTCATGGTTTTGACCAAAATGTCGTTTTATAGAGGAGTTTGTCATCTAAGCGATCGCTCTAGCTGACGAGTAATAATGTTTATGACGCCTTACTTTATTGTCATGGCGACCGCATTATTCAAGGTGTGATTGCGCATCCGATGCAGTTGGTAACAAAATAATCGCGTAATATGAATGGCTTGGGTTGAGGAGGTATGGGAGGCTGCACTCATAAGACAAAAGTCTCGGCAAGCAAACGGCGAATGTCTTATACTAGTGGGCTTAATTTGTAGCTAAAGTCTTGATAGCATCACAATAGTATAAGCAGCGCAGTAGTGATAAATCAGCAATGACGAACCAGTGAGGCAAGTATGAATAGCGTAGAGAAACGGGCAATCCTCGGGGTCGGTGGTATATTTGCTTTGCGGATGATTGGTCTGTTTATGATTGTGCCTGTGTTTTCTGTATATGGTGACAATTATACGCACGCGACGCCATTTTTGATTGGTTTGGCGGTCGGTATTTATGGTCTAGGGCAGGCGATATTTCAGATTCCCATGAGTTTGGCTGCGGATAAATTCCCGCGTAAGCCGATTATCTTTTTAGGACTGATCTTATTTGCTCTCGGTGGCATAATTGCCGCCAATGCGACTGACATTTACGAGGTTATCATTGGTCGGGCGCTGGCAGGTAGTGGCGCGGTATCTGCAGTATTGATGGCATTATTGGCTGATGTGACGCGCGAAGAAATGCGTACCAAAGCGATGGCAACGATGGGCTTGACCATTGCGACTTCTATCATGCTCGCTTTTGCCTTTGGTCCGTTATTGGTTGGCTCGCTCGGTATCTCTGGTTTATTTTGGTTGACCTCAGGCTTTGCTGTTTTGGCGATGCTATTACTGTTGTTTGTGCCGACACCGCTACGAGTGCTTAAACACAATTTAGACAATAAATCGATTGGTCAACAATTAGCGACCGTCCTCAAAATTGGCGATTTAAACCGTTTACATATCGGTATTTTTGCTCTGCATCTAACCATGACGGCGATATTTGTGATATTGCCGCATCAGCTTAATGAGGTGATGGGTTTATCGGTACGTCAGCAAGGCTTGGTTTATTTGCCGCTGTTATTTATTGGTTTTGCCGTTGCCATTCCTTTTATTATCATCGCTGAAAAGAAACGCAAAATGCGCCAAGTATTCTTAGGCGCGATTGCGCTGATGACCGCTGCTTTAGCGATATTGGCCATTGGCAGTCAGGTTGGCGTTGGTATTATACTAGGTCTGTTATTGTACTTTATGGGCTTTAACTTGCTTGAGGCAACGATTCCTTCATGGATATCTAAGCGCGCCCCAGTCGCCAATAAAGCAACAGCGATGGGGCTTAACTCATCTAGCCAGTTCTTTGGTGCGTTCGTTGGTGGTGCGATGGGTGGTTTGTTATTAAGTCAGCCGAATTTGCTGGCGTGGGGTATTTTAGCCGTCATTATGGGCGTGGCGCTACTCATTATCATTCCGATTGCTCAGCCACCTTATTTATCAAGTACCACCGTGACCATTCCTAAAGACATCAATATTCAGGACTGGTCACGGCAAATGCTTGCGGTAGATGGCGTGGATGAGTTGGTCGTGATGGCAAAAGAACAAGTGGCTTATTTAAAGTTGGACAAAACACAATTGACAGATGACTCGCGGATGCAGCTATCGAGTTTGGCACAGAGTCCACTAGATATTTAACAAAGGGTATAGACAACGTACTTAGGCGAGTAGAGATAAGGTTGAATAGGCAAAAACTGAGTAGACAACGACTAGATAGACAGCCATTATTAATAAGTGAACGCTAAATCTTTATCTCTATTTAAAAGGAATTAATATGAGTAAGTTTAAAGTGATGTCGCACGGTGTTGCTATTGGTAAAAATATTGCGCCTCGAGTAATGGCAAAGCTCGCAATAGGTGCTGGTCTATCAGCCACGTTACTACTCTCAGGTTGCGCCACACAAAACATTCAGGCCTATCAGAACAGCACGCCCACGCTTGATATGCATGAGTTCTTCTCAGGTCAAATCGATGGTTGGGGCATGTTTCAAGGTCGCAATGGCGAGGTCAAAAAACGCTTTTACGTCGATATTGATGCCACTCACGAAGGCGATAATGTCATTGTTTTAGATGAAAAATTCTCATGGGCAGATGGGTCAAAATCACAGCGTATATGGCGATTGACTAAACAAGCTGATGGTAGCTGGAAAGGCACAGCAGGCGATGTCATTGGCGAGGCAACAGGGGCAGTGTTTGGTAATACCTTGCATTGGAGTTACTTGTTAGAGCTACCCGTTGAGGATAAAACCTACAAAGTGAATTTTGATGACTGGATGTATCTGGTCGATAAAGACGTCATGCTCAATCGCTCAGTGATGAAAAAATTTGGCGTAGAGCTGGGTAGCGTCACCTTGAGTATGCATCGCAATAACGAGAGCAATGATTCTAAATAAGTTTATAAAGGACAGAGTGAGTTGATAAGTCAGTAACTGGTAATAGTATTAATTCGCTTAATAAAATGGCAAAATAGCAATATCATGGTTTTTTAAACCCAAAAATTATAATATATATCTAAACGACATAGATTGTCGTCTTTAATAGATAGCTTGTAGATATTCCAATAAAAATTGATTACAGTAAAATCATTAATGAATGCGCTTAGCTGCACAGTCATTAAAGCGATTCATAAAATTATTCATAAGTAAAAGGACGGTATCATGCGCGGAGTTAATAAAGTTATCATCATCGGTAACCTTGGAGCAGACCCTGAGGCACGTCAATTTAATAACGGCGGTAGCGTGACCAATATCTCGGTTGCAACGTCAGAGCAGTGGACCGACAAGCAAAGTGGCGAAAAAAGAGAAGCGACGGAATGGCATCGTATTTCTCTATTTAATCGTTTGGGTGAAATTGCCGCGCAGTATTTGCGTAAAGGCAGTAAAGTTTATATCGAAGGCAGTTTGCGTACCCGTAAATATCAAGATCCCAATGGTCAAGATCGTTATATTACTGAGATTCGTGCTGAGCAAATGCAAATGCTAGATGGGGCGACTGGTGGTCAAAGTGATAATAGCTTTGGCGGTCAAAATCAGGGTCAAGGTGGTGGCTATGGCAATCAAGGTGGCCAAAACAGTCAAAACAACTTTGGTCAGCAAGCAAACAATCAGCCAGCACAGCAAGGCGGTTACAACCAGTCAGCTGCTCAAGGTGGTCAAAACAGCTTTAACAATCAAAGCGCACCTGCTCAGCAGAATCAGTTCAATCAACCTGCGCAAAAGCCTGCACAGTCAAAGCCAACAGCAATGCCAGACGGCCCTGTCGATGATGATATTCCGTTTTAACTTATACCTTAGAGTTATCTGTTAAGAATAATCTATAGAAGACCCTGCAATTGCAGGGTTTTTTTATGGCTAGTGATAAATGACTTAAAAAAATAAATTTTCTATAGTGCGCATAAAGGTCGTATGAGAGTGAGCGCGTTTAGAAAGATAGACTTTTTCAATTGCGATATTATCTCGCTAAAAAAGTAAAACGTTTGTTGGTTTTTATAGTTGCGCCCTGATAGTTAGTCGAAAAAAAGAAAATTAATTATTGGTTTGTAAACGATTTAGTAAGAAGATAAAGCGGATAAACAGTAGCCTACCTTATTGAGTTTATCGATTTTTTTATTCTTATTATTTTATCGAATTTTATATTGAAATTTATGAAAACTACCTTTCATATCCTATATAGACCGTCTGTTCTATTGGATTTAATTAGTGCTAACGGTTCATTAAATGGGTTGATATAATCCACTCGAATCAATAATTCAAACAATATTAAATGTGGGGCTTTCATTTAAAGTGATTTTTATTAACCAACAAAAAGTCAAAATTTGACTGTTCAATGGCTGAAATAATAAAAATTCATCTGGTCGACTGCTTACGACAGGGTTGGTTCAATGTGAAAGCTGTCACGCTTTTATAATCAATTGACTATAAGAGTGCCCACCTTACTGCTAGTGCTGAGTACAAAGAATGAAAGATGGTGATGTGTTTCAAAAAACTGATTTGGGCAGAGAAGAGATTAAATCTCAGAGTCTCGGCATATTGCCGCGTGAAGCGAGAACATTGCTCATTATGATTGATGGCAAACGCACGTATCAAAGCTATCTTGATACGCTTGATCGTAGCAAAATGTTTGCCGATTTTGGCGGTGTTGCACCACTATTTGAGTTGCTGTTAGGGCTTGAGTGCATAGAGATAGTGGGCGCTGATAATGCTGCCTCTCAAATATCCACTGCGCCGCAAGCATCGACGGCTTATCAGTCTCAATCATCGTCGTCTGAAAGAAATATTGAGACAGAGTTTGATCGCACCTTTAATGATAAAGGTCTCAATAAAATGGCAGCATTAGGCAAGAAATCAATCAGTAGTATTTTCAAGGCTAGGTTGTCTGGTGCGAGCTACGAGACGATAAAGTCAGAGTTGGCCAACTATATTGAAAAAAACGCCCCACCAGTAGAAGCTTGGGGTTACTTGTTGAGTTTAGAACAATGCGGGGATAGCTCGCAATTATTGAGCTTGGTCAAAGAAATACAGAGCACTAGTAACAGTAATTTATCGCGCGGCATGAATGATTTTATCAAAAAAATTCAACGTTAATATATACGCGACTTATGTTATAAAAAAAATGACTTATACCACAAATACTCGGTTATAAAAGACAGTAGCTGGGTGGTGATAGGTGAAAAATTTAGCAAACTAATTGGAGTGTTTTGTGGAATCAGCTGAGCTTTCAGAATTAAATCGTCTAAAACTGCATCACGGCGAGCATATTATTTTACGTTTAACTTATATTAGCCGTTATAACACCGACAATCCTAAAGGTGAAGTAACGCGCATCCTGACACAAGCTCAGCAAAACAATGAGCGCAATGGTATTACGGGTGCTTTGGTGTTCAATCACAATTATTTTTTGCAAAGTATTGAAGGGGCGAGACCCATCATCAATGAATTGCTCAGAAAACTGGTTAAAGATAATCGGCATCATGGCTTACAAATCATCGAATGCCGTGAAGTAGAGCTGCGCCATTGGAGTAAATGGTCAATGAAGTATTTGATTCCGAGCGATGAAAACAAAGGACTTGCGCTTAAATTTTCGACAGGTACTCAGTTTAATCCTTATTTGATGAACACCAATCAAATCATGATGTTGATTGAGACGTTATCAGACCTTCAAGAGCAAGAAGCAGTGAGCGCCGCCAAAAAGAAGAAACCATGGTTTTCTATTGGCTAATTGACTGACGTTTATAAAAGCTAAGAACCATCACACCCATGACATTTTACAAGAGATAAGATATGACATCAGCAATGGAAGATGCACACATTTTGATGAGCATGACATACGCTAGCCGTGCCAACCCAGATGTATCGGCCAACGATTTCAACGAAATCTTGCAGCAAGCACAAGTAAATAATGCCGCCAATGGCATCACTGGTATGCTGACGTTTAATAAAGATTATTTTTTGCAAACCGTTGAAGGGCCAAGAGCACAGATCAATCGTCTGTTATATAGTTTAATTGCTGATCCGCGTCATCATGACTTACAGGTTATTGAAACACGTGAGTTAAAGCATCGAGCATGGTCTAAATGGTCCATGAATTATGCTTCCCCGACTGAAAAAAATGCGGCGATTTATTTAAAATATTCGACAACGATTGATTTTAATCCCTATTTATTGAGCGCCGAAGCAGCCTATAATTTGATGAATGAGCTTAGCGATCATCATGATTAATCAATGGCGATTTTGACTAATCGGTAGGTATATATGGAAACAATCGGTTGCTATTTTTTATGGATTTATGTTTGCTGAGTTATTCGTTTAACCGTTTTTAGGACATTGTTTATAGAGACTGGTTTTATCTTAAAATTAATAACTGTTTATGAATAACTATTAATATAAATAGTGGTTTTTTATTTACCCGATTTTACTATTCACTGACCTTTGTTATAGAACAAATAATAATCTACTGTTGTGATAGCAAGGTTTTTTGTTTATATTATCTACGCCCTTAGGTATTGTGGCTAACAATATTTTATTTGGTTGAAAAATATCGATTTGTGACATTCATCGTTGTATTTAATGATGAATAAGTCATTCTTAGTTCTTAATAGTGAATAATATCTATTAAGGTTATATTTTTTATCTTACAGTTGGATTTATTATGAGCAAAAATACCGCCATTGATTTAGAAAACCTGAACGTTGATGAGCTACGTGCCATCACTGAAAATGCCCAGCAGCTTATTGCCAAAAAACAACATCAGCGTTTGTATGACGCTTATATGCAGTTTGAGAAAATTGCAGAAGATAGCAATGCCTCTATCGAAGAGATTCTAAAAGCTGGTGAAACGCTAGAGAAAAAACGCAGCATCAAGTATCGCAATACTGACAACAACGAAGAAACGTGGACTGGCCGTGGTCGCAAGCCAACGTGGTTGGTTGAAGCGCTAGCAGCAGGTCGTAGTATCGAAGATTTTGCTATCTAGATAGTGTGGTGGCTAACAAGATGATGTCGGTTTAGATTTAGCAAGGTACAATTTTTATTAAAGGCTATTTAAAATAAGCGCTCGTCTAAATAAGAGCTTGTTTAAATAAGTCCTGTTTTAAAAAAGCGCCATGTTACATCTACTCTGATCATCGGGCTTGTTTCTCATGATTTGTGTGCGATCATAGCGTTTGATCGTGATAGTCCTTTCGTCTTAGAAGCTGATAAAAGCCAGTATCTTTATTGCCATTATGTTGGTAAAAAGATACTGGCTTTTTTTCTGTCATCTGTATGCCATTGTTTGTTATGATAATGACGTTTTTGTCTTATATAAGAGTTATGCAACCGTGCCCCAAGTATCTGCGTCGTCTCATAAGCGCCCTCGTAAGCTGTGGTGGCTGGTTGGGTTTGTATTATTTGCATTATTTGCTGTATTGCAAATGCCAGCGGCGTGGCTGCTTGAAAAGTATGCTCCCGAAACGCCTTATGTACAGCATGTGTCGGGTAATTTATGGCAAGGCTCCGTTATCTGGCAGATGCCTTTAGCAGCGACACCGCTCACAGGTACGGCAGAATGGTCGTGGCAGCCATTGCATTTGTTATTGGGTAAGATAAGTGCAGAGGTCGATATCAATTCAGCACAAACCCGCCTCAATGGACAAGTGAAAATAGGCAGCAACTCATGGCAAGTGGACAATATGAGCGGCAAGATAGCACCTGAGACGTTAGCAAGTTTGGTTGATTGGCAATTACCCAATACACCGATTCAGGTCAATAATGTCTCGCTCAGCCGTCAGTCTGGCTCAAGTGCCGCCGCAGAAAACGCTTCAACAAAAAATTCATCTGGTTTTAGTCAAGCGGATGGTCAGTTGACATGGGTCGGCGGTGAGATAGGTTATCCTAGCGGTGGCAAGGTTTTTTATCTGACCATGCCTGCAATGCGTGCTGAGTTAAGTGCCGAGCAAAAAAACAATAAAAACCTGCTCCATATCAATTTATTAAACAATCAAGATAAGCGCTTGGGCGACTTATATATCGACGGCGATAATATGTTGGATGTCAGTTTGACGCAGCGTTTATTAGAAAGTATGCCTGAGTATAAAGGGCAAGCACCTCAAGATACCCCAGTTGTCAGTGTGCGTCAGCCGCTATTAAATAGGCTGGGGACACGCTAGATGATGAATGTTTCTACAACTTTAAAACCTGTGCTTAACACCCTTAATCGATTCTCAGGTTGGGTATTATTATTGGCTGTTGCTTGGTTATGTTGGACAGCGGCTCGATTACTATGGTTGTTGCTCGCAGCACCATTGGCACCGATGTTGCCACCAGCACCTTTGCAAAATACATCGGCATCTGGCAAGGACTATAGTGGGTTATTTGCTATTTTTGCAGACCCTGATCCTATTGCAGCAGCAGTGCAGCCACCGCCCAATGTCAATCTAAAAGGCGTTCTGTTAGCAATGCCAGAGAACATGTCCTCGGCACTACTGGATGTCAATGGTGAAGTGAAAAACTATCGAATCGGTGACGCGCTAAAAGACAGTGGCTATACCCTTGTCGCTGTCGACTGGAACTCGGTTGTCATCGCTGATGCTAGCGACAAGCAAACCGTCATTAGCATGCCAGCCGCGATGCCGTTAGACCAAAGTGACATGATCGCAGGTGCCGTCAGTAATCAGCGCTTGCCAGAGAACAGCATGTTGCCTAACGCCCCTCAGCCTACACAAAATACTGAGGAGGCGTCCGCTGCGACAGGCAGTGACAGTAGCCCGCAATCTGCTATCGATGAAGCGGTGACAGAATTGCAAGAAAACCCTGCCAGTTATTTGAGTAGGATGGGGGTTATGGCAGCAGGGGAAAGCTATCAAGTGACGCCTGCAATGCCAGTAAAGCTGCGTAATCGACTAGGGCTTGAGCCAGGTGATAAAGTGCTAACGGTTAATGGTCAAAGCGTGGGTAGTAATCCTGCACAAGATGCTAGTGTGCTGCAACAGGTACAGCAATCAGGTGAGGCGCAAATAGAGGTACAACGCGGCGATCAAGTCATTACCATTCGTCAGCAGTTTTAAGCACAATAAATGGGTGAGAACTCTTATTTTAAGCAAATAAGTTTTAAGTAAACAAGTATTTAGATAGTGCCACTTAAATAATGCCATTGTGGGCAGAATGTTAAGTGAGCAAAGCAATCATTGAGCACCTTAGCACACAATAAATCCAGTACATACTAAGCGACATCACTGTAGGTAATCATCAATATGGTAAGTTTTCATAATTTTTCAGTCACGCCTCTGTACCATGTTTTGCAGCGCCTGATGCGCCTGTGTCGTCCTCTTTGCCTAGCCTTACCATTATGGGCTGCCAGTACGGGTCTTGCGAGTGCTGAGAGCTGGAAAGTCAACTTACAAGATGCCGATATCAAAGCCTTTATTAATGAGGTGGCAACCATCACTGACCAAAACTTTGTCCTTGATCCACGTATTAATGGCAATGTGACGGTGATTTCCAATAAAGCTTTGTCGCGTGACGAAATCTATCAGCTGTTCTTGAGTGTGATGCAAGTCAACGGTATTGCAGCGATTGACTCGGGAACGACCATTAAATTGGTGCCAGATAATGTCGCCAAACAATCTGGCGTGGCTGTTGATTTACGCGGTGACAGTGTTGGTGAGGCGTTAGCTACTCGTGTTATTTATTTAACCAATACCCAAGCCGCAGAAGTGCTGGGTGTCATCCGTCCGCTTATGCCCCAATCAGCTCATGCCGCTGCCGTGCCTGGCGTCAATGCTTTGGTATTGTCCGATCGTGCAGATAGTCTTAACCAGCTGACTTCGCTTATCCGCGATTTAGATAGCAACGTCAATGACAGTTTGCAAGTGATACCACTACGTCACGTCGATGCTGAACGTATGATGGAATTGATTAGCGCCTTGGTTGCAAGCGCTGGTAGCGGGCAAGCACAAGGTGGTAACAACCAGCTTAAAGTCATCGCTGATACCTCTAGCGATAGATTGTTGGTGAAAGGCAGTCCGGAGATGATTGCTAAAGTCAAAGAGATGGTCAATCAATTGGACACCACGCCTACAAGGCGTTTGAGTGGTCTGCGCGTCTTTCGATTAAAGTACGCCAGTGCAGGTCATATTGCAGATATGCTACGCGGATTGCTCGCCAATCAATCTATTAATAGCGCTGGAGCAACGTCCTCGTTAGAGTCGGCATCATTGAACGATTCCAGTAGCACGGGCGCTACTTTGACTAATGAGTCTAGCACTAACACAACGAACAATGCGACGACCTCAGCGACCTCTGGTGCCAATTCGAGTAGTGCTGGTACAGGTGTTGGTGGGCGACCTTTTAGTATTATCGCTGATGAAACCCAAAATGCCGTTATCGTTAATGCAGCACCTGAGCTGATGTTTGAGATTGAAGATGCGGTCAATCAGTTGGACAGTCGCCGCGCGCAAGTATTGATTCAAGCGGCTATTGTAGAAGTGTCAGGTGATGATGCGACCCAGCTTGGTGTGCAATGGGCGCTTGGCAATGCCAATAGCGGCTACGGAGTCGTAAACTTCAATAACGTAGGCGCGAGTGCTACAGCACTTGCTGCCGCGGCGTTGGGTGGCGGTGCCGCCAGTATCAGTGCAGCAGCAGGCTCGATAGCTGGTGCTTTGATTGGTATTGGTGATAGCAGCAAAGACAGTCAGGGAAACACCCAGTTTTATGGGGCTATCTTGCAAGCACTTGATTCTTCTACCAGTGCCAATCTGCTGTCCATGCCATCAATTTTGACATTGGACAACGAAAAAGCCAGTATTTTAGTGGGTCAAAACGTGCCTTTTGTGACAGGCTCCTTTACCACCAGTGGCAACGATTCTAGCAACCCCTTTCAAACCATTGATCGTCAGGATATTGGTATCAATCTAAATGTCATTCCTCATATTGGCGACAATGGCACCGTACGCTTGGAGGTTTCGCAAGAAGTCTCATCGGTGGTACCGGGCAGTACGGGTAACGCCAGTGGTTTGATCACCAATAAAAGTCTCATCAATACGACGATTCTGGCTGATGATCAGCAGACCATTGCTCTCGGTGGCTTGATGCGTGAAAATAGCACCACGCGCCAACAAAAAGTCCCTGGCTTGGGTAATGTACCAGTCATTGGTCGACTGTTCCGCTCTGACAATGACACGACGCAAAAAAGTAATTTAATCATATTTTTACAGCCAACCATCCTACGTGATGGCAGGGCAGTCGCCAGTGTCACCGAGCGCAAATTCAACCAAATGCGCGTCCTGCAATTGGTCATTGATAAAAACGGTACCATCAAACAGCTGCCATTGAGCGGTACGGAAGGTTGGAATGGCGATGTTAGCGCAGATTATGAATTGATGCCGCTTAATCCCCTTGTGCCTAAGCGTGATCAGACACCAAAGTCTCAGTCTCAAGGTTTTACCAAAGTAGACAGTCCTAATAATGGTATGAGAACTTATCCTTTGAATCGTTAAGAATTCAAAAAAGCGCTTTATTAATGATAGGTTAATAAAGCGCTCGCCTCCTATTCTTATAGCATGTAGAGACACGGTGTAATAAATAAACTACGCCGTACATTAGCTTGCGTATTCATAACACAGATAAACATAGCAGTTTTTATATCGCAGTATACTAATGAGTAATTGAGTAGTAAGTATGAACACTTGCTGATAAATATTGCAGATAATGATATAAAGGTAGGGGTGAAAGCAATGACAAGTCATACAAATGCTAAAAAGTGGTTTTTATTAGCAGTCGCTGCCACCGCCTTATTAGTGATTCCTCGGCGTAGCAGTCGACAAGCTGATACCAGAGCGTTAGATGAGCACAATGTATCAGATGAGCACTCAGATGAGCAAAATGCAAAAGCCAATTATGATAATACTAATAGGGCGTGTTGAAGGTCTCTTTACTTATCAAAATCTCTTTTGTTGATTGGCATTTTTTAACTGTCGAAATCATTTTAAATAAAGTTGCCGTCCTAAAGTGTTCATTGACGTGATGATTGCTACAAAATGACAAATAATGTCTATTGAATGACAAATCACGGAACGCCTCGCTGAAAACTATTAATTTTGGAGTCTATCAATGACCCCTATCGCTTCACCTAAGATGATCAAACAGCCTTTACCTACTATTTATCCTCTCATTGACACGCATACTCATTTTGATGCCCCAATATTTGATGATGATAGAGAAATACTGACGCAGCAGGCTCACAATCAGGGAGTACGCCATCTGGTATTAGTGGCTTATCTATATCAGCATTTTGAGCGGATGTATGAGACTGAGCGCCTGTTAAATACGCTGTCATTACCTACGACAGCCAATGTCGATAGACAAAAAGTGTCAAATTTTAGTAGCCATATTGCGGTCGGTTTGCATCCTTTTTATATTAAACAACATACTGACGATCATTTAACCGCCATGGCAAAAAGGATTGCTGATAAACGCCCATTAGCAATCGGCGAGATTGGTTTGGACACCTTTACTGAGGCGATGAAAGCGCCTGACATATTTGCCAAACAAGTACGATTTTTTAAGGCACAATTGGACATGGCGGTGACTCACCAGCTGCCAGTGATGCTGCATATTCGTAAAGCACATGCAGAAGCGTTGGCCATACTAAAAGCGCATGACTACGATGCACACAAACTTGGCGGTATCGCGCATAGTTTTAGTGGTGGGACGCAAGAAGCCAAAGCATTTGTTAAGTTGGGATTTAAGCTTGGGGTTACCGGTCAAATCACTAATCCCAATGCTAAGAAACTGCGCCGTGCCATTCAAGCAGCGGTTGATAGCTATGGTGTTGAATGTTTGGTGATAGAAACGGATTGCCCTGATATGACGCCTATCATGTGTCAAATATCTGACCATGATTCATCAGTGCCAACTCAAAACTCAGACAGTGCACGGAGGAGTACAGCCGTACATAATAGAAATGTACCTGCCAATCTGCCATGGGTATTGCTAAGCTTGAGTGAGTTGCTTAATGTACCACCCGCCAGTCTTGCTAAGCAATTGTGGCACAACAGTTGCAGTGCTTTGCAAACAAAATGGGATTATCCGTCGTAGTAGTGCCACATATTTTAATCACTGACGGTTTATTGTATGGCTAGCCATTGATATGATAGTGAATGATATAGCCGTGAATAAAGAAATTGACGTAATATAAGCGCCACCAAAATAATTTAAAAGAGCATTTAATCTGTTATGAGTGAAATACAACCATTTGAGCAAACAATGACAGAGTCCATTGGCACCGAAGACGTTACAAAGACAGAAGAGCTTAGCGAAGAAAATGTGCAATATGAGCGCCGGTTTCAAGGTACGCGCACTCTTTATGGTACGACAGCTGTCACTACTTTTGCCGATGCGCATGTATACGTTATTGGCGTCGGAGGCGTTGGTTCTTGGGCAGCTGAGGCTTTGGCAAGAACGGCAGTGGGCACTATTACGTTGATCGATTTGGACGTTTTGGTTGCGTCCAATGTCAATCGGCAGTTGCCTGCACTAGACAGCACCTTTGGTGAGAGTAAAATTGCAGCGATGGCCACCCGTATTCGTGAAATTAATCCCAAAGTAACGCTAAACTTGATCGATGATTTTTTAACTGTAGAAAACGTCGCCACTTTATTGCCAAGTCGCGATGAAGCAAAAGCCGCTGTTGCTCAAGGCAGACCTATGGTTATTTTGGACTGCGTAGATGATATGAATGCCAAGCTTGCCATCGCGCTACATTGTCGTTTTAATAAATTAAAACTGGTTTGTGCAGGCGGCGCAGGTGGCAAGATAGACCCTAGTCAGATTAGGGTGAGTGACTTGCGTGACAGTTACCAAGATCCTTTACTTGCCAAATTACGCAATAAGCTGCGCCACGAAAAAGGCATTAATAGTACACTAAAAGAAAAGTTCGGGATCAAATGTGTCTACTCTACAGAGCCACCACGTGTAGATAAGAGTTGTCAGACAGGCGGTTTGCAGTGTGGTGGTTACGGCTCAGCAGTAGTGGTCACATCGGTGGTTGCGATGATTATGGTGAGTGAAGCATTACAGTTATTAATAAAACAGGCGGGCATCAAGCCGAGCGTCTGATCTTATTTAATGGAGTCTATCTTGTCTATATTTAACGCACCTAAACACAGCTACCCAGTGGCGGCAGATGAAGTAGAACGCATCAATAAGCTTAGGAAGTATCAGGTGCTCAACGACAATGATGAGCCTGCATTTAAGCGTCTAATTGATCTGGCAAAGCTATTTTTTGATGTACCAGTTGTGACCATTACTTTCATGGACGAGGAAACACAGTATCTAAAATCTGTCCAAGGACTGGGCGGTGTTTGCCGCACGACTCGTGAAGTGGCTATTTGCAATTATACCGTGCTCTCTAACGACGTCTTTGTAGTACCAGACTTAACTAAAGACAGTCGTTTTAGCCACAATCCCCTAGTGACAGAATCGCCGTACCTACAGTTTTATGCTGGTGCGCCAATTATCTTGCATGAGGACAATAAAAGCTATCGTTTGGGCTCGCTGTGTGTGATGGATATGAAGCCCAATCATGACTTTGATGAGCAAAAAGCAAAGGTGTTGGCTCAATTTGCGATGATGGCGGCTGATGCCTTGCAGCTACAGGATAAGCAGCGTGATGCCAAACATGCCAATGAGATGAAATCAGACTTTTTGGCCAATATGAGTCATGAAATCCGCACACCGATGAATGGCATTATTGGTATGGTGGAGATGCTCGGTGAGACCAAACTTAGCAGTGAGCAACAAGAATACGTGGACAATATCAAAGTTTCCAATGAGCATTTGATGGCGATCATTAACGGGATTTTAGATTTATCGAAAGTAGAATCTGGGAAAATGACCATTGATTCTATTCCTGTTAACTTATCTGCATTATGTAATGAGGTGGTCAGCCTCTTTGCTGTCAAAGCACGTCAGCGAGGGCTCATTTTAGACTACCATTATACCGAGTCGTTATCGCCCTATGTGCAAGGCGATCCGGTACGCCTCAAACAAATTTTAGCAAACCTTGTTAATAATGCGATTAAATTCACTCGTGAGGGTGGGCGAGTCACTATTGATGTCAAACATGTACCCAATTGTCATTGTGATGGTTTTGACGACGACAGCGCTGACCAATATCGCGCTCAAGGTATTTCGGCAAGTGATCTCAGCAAAATAACGGCTCAAGAAGCTATCAGTAATACCATCTATCATGAAGTCATGACCCTATGCATTGAAGTCACAGATACGGGTGTCGGCATCAAAGCTGAGTCATTGGATGCGATATTTGATGCTTATGACCAAGCAAATAAATTCACCCACCGTCTTTATGGTGGCACAGGTCTAGGGCTCTCGGTTTGTAAGTCTTTGGTTGATTTGATGGGCGGTTATATCGATGTGGATAGCGAAGTGGGTGTGGGCACTACGTTCAGTGTTTTATTACCGCTACCGACTATCGATGAAAACCAGTATGAGATGTGGCAAGAGTCAAATGACTTTACGATGATTGAGCCGACCCATGAGCGTGCTGGTCATATATTGTTAGTTGAAGACGATACCGTCAATGCCATCATCGCTAAAAAAGCCCTGAATAATAGTGGTCATACGGTCACGCATGTCACTGATGGGCAGCAGGCTATTGAGATTTTTGCGCTCTCACCTGAGCGTTATGATGTCATTTTAATGGACCATCATATGCCTATTTTAGATGGCGTACAGGCCACTATTAAATTGCATGAACTCTATGATCCTCAATCATTACCACCTATTATTGCGTTGACCGCCAATGCAATGGATGGTGAGCGTGAAAAGTATTTAAAAGTTGGAATGCAAGATTACTGTACCAAGCCTTTTAAACAAGAGCAGTTGAATGCATTGGTACAATATTGGCTGATACAGAAACACTCATCAGCAGAAGAGTAGCGGTTTGGTAGATATCTATAGAAGGTTATCCATCATCGCTGTCATCAATAGTGATAGTTCATCCACTATAAAAAACCACAGCGTTAACCTTGCTTGACATACTCCATATGAATTTTTACTCGGTTGCTTTGGAGTACTTTTTAATCAAATTAACTACAGAGACAATATCAAAGGCAATATTCATAAATAAAAAAAGCTGAACCGCTTTATCAGTGGTTCAGCTTTTTTGTGGAATAACAGCTAGAGGCTAACTGTTAAGTTCTATTATGTAAGTTCTATTATATAAGTCCTATTATGTCGAGCGCTACGACTTTTATATACTATTGGCTAACGCGAGTTTGATAGTCACCTGTGCGAGTATCAACACGTACGACTTCTTCTTGTTGTACAAACAATGGCACACGGACCACAGCACCTGTCTCTAGCTTGGCAGGTTTGCCGCCACCACCTGAAGTATCACCACGCACACCAGGATCTGTTTCGGTGATTTGCAACTCAACAAAGTTAGGCGGGGTTACTGAAAGAGGAGTACCGTTAAATAAAGTGATGGTACATAGGGCATTGCTGTTTTCTTTCAGCCACTTTATTGAATCACCCATCGCTGTTTTGTCTGCTTGAATCTGATCAAAACTTTCAGGGTGCATGAAATGCCAAAACTCACCATCGTTATATAGATAGTTCATTTCAGTGTCCATTACATCAGCAGCTTCTAAGCTATCGCCTGATTTAAAGGTTTGTTCCAATACTTTACCACTACGAAGATTGCGCAATTTGACACGGTTAAAGGCCTGGCCTTTACCTGGTTTGACAAACTCGTTTTCAAGAATGGCACAAGGGTTGCCATCGAGCATGACTTTTAGACCAGCTTTAAATTCATTAGTAGAAAAACTTGCCACAAGAGACTCCTAGGGGTTGTAAATATGGTGGTAGATAAGGGAATGAATAGCTTGCTGCGTTAAAATCGCTTATTACGCTAAGTGTTTAAAGGATAGGTCGTATGCTTTGATAGGCTACGCACTAAGAGCGTATAATATCGACTTTTGGGCACAGGTATTAGGTTGTCATGATAAACCATTTAATCACACAAAAAAACTGGCAAACGCAATTATCCGAGGCCATTACCTCTATTGATGAGCTGTTAAGCATCTTAAAGCTCGAATCATTGCGTGCAGAGGTTTATGTGCCTAAGCATTTTGAGCTGCGCGTGCCGCGTGGTTTTGTGGCAAAAATGAGTATCGGTGATGGTAATGATCCTTTGCTAAAGCAGGTACTGCCTGATCAACGCGAACAGATCAAAGTAACAGGCTATGTGGCAGATCCCTTGAGCGAAAATACACAAAATCCAGTGAAGGGTATGCTGCATAAGTACCAATCCAGAGTACTATTAACTGTTACGGGAGCTTGTGCCATTCATTGCCGCTACTGTTTCCGTCAGCATTTTGATTATAGTGCCAACATGCCGACGGCCGATGCAAAAGAAAATATCGTTGATTACATTACCTCACACCCTGAAATTAATGAGGTGATTTTGAGTGGTGGTGATCCACTGAATGTGACAAATAGGCGCTTATTTGCTTGGCTAGATACTTTGGAGTCTATTCCACAATTGACTACTATTCGATTGCATACGCGCTTACCGCTGGTCATACCAGCACGTTTGGACAATGCGTTATTGACGCGACTGTCTCAAAGCCGCTGTCATATTGTGATGGTGATCCATTGTAATCATGCCAATGAAATCGATGCCTTAACAGCAGAGCATCTGCAACGTGCTCGAGCGGCTGGCGTCACTTTATTGAATCAAGCAGTTTTATTAAAAGGGATTAATGATAGCATTGCTGTTCAAATACAATTAAGTCAGCGTTTGTTCTCTTGTGGCGTCCTACCTTACTATCTGCACGTATTGGACAAAGTTGCTGGTGCTGCACATTTTGATAACGATGAGCGGTTATCGGTTGAGCTTTATTGGTCAATGTTGGCGGCGCTCCCTGGTTACTTGGTGCCCAAGCTGGTAAGAGAGCTACCAAATAAACCTTTCAAAGTACCGATTGATATTTACAATGATCATTAATATAGGCACTATGTTATATTAAAAAATTAGTGAACAAAGAGTCGTTTTTAGAAAACAAGTATGCGGTTATATAGCTGCATCGTTACCAAGAATGGGTGCTGCCGATTTTGATGATTGCTGCTTCTTTCATCTTGTATAGCTATAGATGGCATAATTGAATATTTGCCCTCGGCCAAGTTACTCAAGCTTACTAGGAATACTGATGATAACTTTATCGACTTTTCAAGAGCACTTATCCTCCACAGAGTCATTGCCACTAGCCTCTAAACGATCGGCCAATGGACAAGAAGATTATTTGCTACAATTGTTAGCAACGTTACCCGCGAAAACGCAAGCACAGCAAGTTGAACAACTAGCAAAAATACTCAAAGTATTACGTGTGGCTAATATAGATGAGTCACAACGCCTTACACTCATGGCGACGGTGATAGATGCCTCAGATCAGTTAATTGCCACTTTGCGACAGTATTATATTTATGAGACAGGGGCGCTTAGCGACATTCAAATGGGTTATGTGGCTCAGATAAAGTCACTATACTATTCAATGATTATGGTTTATGACAGAGTAATACGCCATAAAATTTCATTACTAAATAATCAACGAAAATACGCTGCAAGCAATGGCTGGCAGCGCTATTTTAATGGTGATAAGTCTTCATCAACGACACTCGCCATTGCTATTTATCAGACGCTGCAGATGTATCAGAAGCTATTGGGCGAAGAAGCACTGTGCTATCAAAAACCCTCATCTTACTTATGGCACAAAATCAATCAACTGTATTACCTTGCTTATCAGTACCATGCGGCTGAGATTAATATGAGTGTTACGGCAGGCACCCAGCGTGCCAAGACGGTTCATCAGCTGTATTGCCAAATTTGTTTATACAGTCTATTAAATGTACGTGCCATGCGTCGTCCCAATATTCTGCTCGTCCAACGTTTGTTACCTGAATGGGCTAAGCATATCGTTGCGACGATTGAGCCAACCACCGAGACCCGCGTGTTCGTTGATTTACAAAGTGACAATCCGCCAACTTACCTGACGGCCAGTTCTACAATCAACCCATACGATGATCGCTATCACTGTTTATTTATAGAAATTGCCCCGCTGGTTGAGTATCTTAAACGACGCAAACAGGCTTTAGTTAAGGAAGGGGGTGACGGCGTTGAGAGTCACTTGCTTAATAAAATAGCGATGACGCTCAATTACCGCTATTTACAGCCGCCGCTCACTCTAGCGACTAAACATAGTGCGAAAGAAGACGCTGTTTTGATTACAGGTTTTAATAATATTCATTACCGGGTGAGCCATTCGCATAGCTTTACCAGTTTAATCGCTATAAAAGAGTTACCAGATGAGCAGCGTCCTCGTTATGATACCGTGAATAAAAAACAAGACAGCAGCCACGTATTAGCCAGTGAAACCTTTGATCGTAATGATGATTTGTCATTATTTCGTACCCTACGATTATCATCAACAGTAGATACTTTAAATAAAGACCGCTTTCATAAAGATGTCTTTCATAAAGACAGTGTTCATAAAGACAGTCTTAACATAGTGGCTGATGAGAATGCATCTGCGACGACTGCACCACCAGCATTACATATGATGAGCCTTTTTTTAGTCTGTCGATCTGATACAATCACGCCGCCTGATTGGTCGATGGGCGTGGCGCGCTGGCTTGATTTTGATAGTAAAAACCCGGAGATCGAGTGGCAAGTACTTGGACATCAGCTAGTGGCTTGTGGCTTGCGTTTAGAAGGTAAAGAAACGCGTAGTCGCCATTTTGTGCCAGCATTTATTCTTGGTAGAGATGAGCGGCTACAAACCACTGGTACTCTGATTGTACCGACTTCTTACTTTCAGACCGATGATAGAGTCATTATGCGTATTAATAGCAAACAAACCCCTTTACGTTTGGGACAGAGGTTGCTGATTACGGATGAGTTCAGCCAGTATGAGGTGGTGCAGCTTTAGTTTGTTTGAGCGTCTATTGAAAAGTTGTCAAATAGTAATGTCAATAAATACTGGCTTAAAGGCTACTTCATTGAATTTTTTATTCGATAATAGCAGTGAATAAATGTACTGAATAATGATGATAAGTTAGTCTGCAATCAGTCAAGTTATTGTCTATAATGATTGATACAGTTATGTTCGTTTATACGATGTTTTTGCTTCACCAAGATGTCGCCTTGATTCGAAAGACGATGCCAATCTACTAAAAACCGCTAAGCCTATCCCTGATAGTATTCTCCTTGCTGGGTTAATGCTTGGAAAAGGTGTAGGGTATCAAACCAAACATAAAAATAAGATCACAAGATCCAAAAGGCTTCTTATGCGTACTCAGTCCGTCTTAAATCTCTTAGTCATTGATGACGATCAGCTCTATGCTGAGCGCCTTGTGCACTTACTAGGTTGCTATTATGACACCATCAATTTAGGGTTTTTGGACGATAAAGAGGAGCTGTTAAAGTCACTTCGACAACCGTGGGATGTCTTGGTGTTTGGCAATGCTTATGATATGAGTTTCACCGATGTGGTGGGCGTCGTTCAAGAGCAAAGTATTGATTTGCCTATGATCTGCCTATTCAATGAAGAGATGGCAGCGTCCGCCAATAACGATGAGGGGCTACCTGATATTATTAGCGGCACGATGGTCAAATCGCTCAAAGTAGACCAAGAGATGGCAGTAGTGATGTCTATCTGTCTACAGCATGATAATTTACGCAGTCGCCGTGAGCTTAGAACGTTGCGCCATGTTCTCTCTGAAGCAGAGCAACGCGCCAATGTATTGATTAAAAACTCTAAAAGTGCGGTCGCCTATATTGATCAGGGTATCCATATTTTTGCCAATGATCCTTATCTTCAGCTTTTTGGTTTTGAGTCAATGAATGATGCCATAGGCGTGCCTGTTGTTGACCTGATTGCAGGCGGTGATAACGTTAAGGGTTTCAAACAGTTCTTACGTCAATTTGATAAAGGTAGCCGCCAAGAAGTCGAGTTCAATTTTGAAAGTAAGCGGATGGATGGCAGTACTTTTGAAGCAAAGCTACAATTGGCAGCCGCGACCTTAGATGGCGAACCGGTGACGCAGGTTATTATCCAACAAAACCATAATAATAGTGCGGAAGTCGCTAAGCGTTTGGCAGCTGCTGAATGCAAAGACAGCCTGACAGGAATCAACAACCGCCGCGGCTTTGAAGAACAAATGGCAATCGTGTACCAGCAAGCACGTCAAGGTGTACTGACGGCTGGGCTTTTGTATATTCAGCTCGATAATGTCGGTAAAATAAGAAGCAGTCTAGGTTTGCAAGGGGTAGATGCGACCGTCAAGCAAGTCGCCTATGCGTTAGATGAGCTGATATCAGACGGGCATGTGAGTCGTTTTAGTGATACTGCCTTTACCATACTGGTCGAGGACAAGAGCACCACAGAGCTTGAAACACTGGCTAAGCATATTGGTTCACATATCAGTGATATGCTCATTGAAGTAGATAAGCGTACGACCAGTACGACTGTCAGTATTGGTATTGTCAAAATCGAAACCAATACAGCAGAGCCAAGTATCGTGCTTGAACGAGCGATGGATGCCATCAATCAGATTATGATAGAGACCTCTAATCATGGCGGCACTTATCATTTGTACGATCCAAGCGAGCATGCCAATAGTGATGATCATGCGCTTGCCGAATCTTTAGTTGATGCCATTGCCAATAGCCGTTTTGAGTTATCTTTCCAGCCAATATATGATATTAACAATGACCGAAGCGACTTTTTTGAAGTATATCTGCGGTTGCCATTGGCGGATGCGGACAATACGATATTGACGCCTGATCAATTTATGGCAGTCGCCAAGACGCATAAATTGCTCGAAAAAATAGATCGTTGGGTGCTCATCAATGCCTGTAAAAAGGTCAATGAGGTACGTAAAACACATCCTGAAGCCAGATTGCTAGTGCAATTGACTAGTGCCTCATTGATAGACAAAAAACTGCCTAGTGTTGCCAGTCAGCTTATAAAAGCGGTGGGCGGTGCAGCTGGTGTGCTCACCTTGCAATTCAACGAAAAAGACGTCTCAGACCATCTTACAGTGGCAAAAACACAGTTTGCCGCCCTTAATCAAGTCAGCTGTCAGATGGGCATCAATAACTTCGGTTCTTCTGCCAAATCCATAGAGATTGTCAGTTTTGTGCAGCCAGATATGGTGCGTTTAGCACGCAGCTATGTGGATGGCATTGACTCAGCAGACAATTTAGAAACTGTCAAATCACTTATTATGCGTACTAATGAAGTCAATGTGGACGTATTGATGCCTTATATTGAAGATGCGGCGACCATGTCCGTTGCTTGGAGCGTGGGCGCGCGCTATTTACAAGGCTATTATCTAGAAGAACCCAGCAGTACGATAAAGGTTGCGACCTAACGTCATTTAGGGTGCGTTTGATACGCAACTATCAACAGTGCCTATTTATAGAATACTCTACACGGCTTAATAGTTCATAAATTCTTTATCGTCATATATTACAAAAGTTTTACTCAAACTGTCCTATAAGCGTTGTTTATTGGCTCGATATGCCCCAATAAATAACGTTATGTTTTTAAAAGCAGCTATTTAGACGTGAAGAGGGTTCCACTTTGTATGTGTTTGACCCTACCTTATCATTTTTATTGTTCACCTATAGCTGACATTCCTTAACCAAAGATTGCCGAAAATGTCCATCATTAATAAATATCAAATAAGCAGTATATTTGCTGCTGTTTTATTGCTCAGCGCTTGCGGAGAAAGTACGCCACCGGATCATCGTGCTGCTGTAACATTGCCGATCTATACGGAAGGTGATGCTGATAACGGCGCGATCATTTATCAAGACGCTTGTGGTCAATGTCATCAGCTGAATGCGGGGCTCAACAAAAAAGGTCCGCAGCTGATGAATATATACGGTGCACCCGCCGCTGAGCTAGAAGATTACACCTATAGTGACGGGCTAAAAACATCAGGTTGGGTATGGGATGCGCAAACGCTCGACCCTTATATTGCGGATGCAGAAAAAGGCATGCTAGACTCAAAAATGCTATCAAACCCGATGCCCGATGCGCAAGAACGCGCAGATGTCATCGCTTATCTGTCAACGCTTCGTGCCGCCGTGCCGATAACTGAAGATGACTCAAAGCAATAGCCAGTTTATGGTGTGTCCTCAAGCTAAACGAAAGCGACTAAATGGGCTAAAGATGGTTGAATTTTGCTAAACCACGCCAAACAATTGGTTAATATCTTAATATTATCAGCGCTATTTTCCTTGTTTGGCTGCCATTTATCTCATTTTTGTCACCACTTTCAAAATAAGAACACGCCCTAGAAACACTAATCCCATAAGAAATGAGCCAATAATTGACTATGACCCACGCAGCTATCGATAGAGCCATTACAACACCACATCAGTCAGCAGCAGAGGTGATTCATAAGTCGCCCTTTAGCGCTGCCGATTATCGTCACAATCAGCAAAAAATTGCCCAACTTATGGCGCAGCTAAATCATATTGTGTTAGATAAGCCGCAAGTGGTTAAGCTTGCGCTGAGTGGTATTTTGGCAGGTGGACATCTGTTACTGCAAGATCTGCCGGGTATGGGCAAGACGACGTTGGCGCAAGGCTTGGCGCAATTATTAGGCTTGAGCTTTAGCCGTGTACAGTTCACCAATGATATGCTGCCAGCAGATATCTTAGGCATGAGCATTTATGATCAAAAGAAACAGCAATTTGAGTTTCGAGCAGGTCCTATTTTTACTCAGCTGCTACTCGCTGATGAGATTAATCGCTCTAGCCCTAAGACGCAAAGCGCGTTACTAGAAGCGATGGAAGAACGGCAAGTCACTCAAGATGGGCAAACCTATCCTTTGCCGCAGCCGTTTTTTGTCATTGCAACCCAAAATCCTTTGCAGCAAGCAGGTGTCTATCCGCTTCCTGAATCACAGCTAGATAGATTCTTACTATGCTTGTCGCTTGGTTATCCGTCGCCTACCGCAGAGCGTGAGCTATTAAAAGGTCAGGATCGCCGCGAGCTACTAAAAAATTTAGATGCGCTGCTTGATACCGAGGCGGTCTTATTAGCACAGCAAGGTGTTAAACACGTTTATGTTGCGGATGTGGTCTTGGATTATCTGCAGCGATTGGTCGCAAAGACACGAGCAAGCTCCGAGTATCATGGCTTATCACCGCGTGGAGTATTGTCGCTACAGCGTGCTGCGCAGGCTTATGCGTACGTATCGGGGCATGTGGAAGTGACACCTGAGGATATCCAAGCGGTGTTTGCCGCGGTCACAGATCATCGTCTCGGTCAGCGCTTTGTCCCAGCGCATGTGACTGGTGGGCAGGCGACGCAGACCATCGCACAACGTATATTGGCAGAAGTGGCTGTTATCAGTTAAATGATGGTTATTTAAATAGTTGTTACTTCAATCACTATTATCTGAGTATTTATTTTTTAGCTGCTTGTTGTCTCATGGCGTATTTGTTTTAAAACTATCACCAATTGTGAATGAGAGTATCAATTTTATGGTAAGGATAGTGTAGTCATGAGCTTTTTGCCAAAAGCCTTAACCGTACCAGCCACTTCCACATTAAGCCGTTGGTTTGCCTCGCGTGCGCCCAAAAGCGATAGCGCCCCCCTCAATTTGCGTAACGTCTATATCTTTTTTAGCCGTGAAGGGACGCTATATGCAGTGTTATTAATCATCACCTTTATCGCTGGCATTAACTATGGCAATAACTTGGTGTTAGGTTTATGTTTTTATTTGGTCAGCGTCTGGCTTATCAGCTTTCATGTAACCTTTGCGCACATTTCAGGTCTGCAAGTACGTTTGCTTGAAGTGACTATGGCAGAAGCGGGCGCGCCTGTTTGGGTGACTTTACAGTTGCGCAGTGAGAGCCGTCAACCAAGACGACAGTTGTTATTTAGCTTTGAGCAGGCTGATGACAAGGTTAGTAGCAAGCCTAATAATAAAACAGATAAAAAAGCCTATAAAAAAATCAAACATGGTGCTGATAATAAACAGTCGATACTTGTGACACGACTGCAAGGCGAGCAAATTATTCGCTTGCCAGTACCGACGCAGAATCGTGGGCAGTTTGAATTACCACGCTTAAAAATTAAAACGGTTTATCCTTTGGGTATTATGCAGGCGTGGTCCTATGTTTATTTTGCCCGTACTGCTTGGGTCTATCCAAAACCTGAAGTGTTTGATTGGCAGACGCAATATGCCGTTGCCAGTCAGGAGGATTTGCCAACAGGTGGGCAATATCGGCAAGGTCAAGATGATTTTGAGCGGCTAGATAACTACGTTGAAGGCGAGTCTCTGGCACGGGTGTCGTGGGGACATGTAGCACGTGGTCAAGGCATGTTGACCAAGCACTTTGCTGATCCAGTCGGTCATGAGCAAACGTTGGATTATGCGGATATGCCAGCAGCACATCATGAGCAAAAACTGGCACAACTGGCGTATGGGGCGATGAAATTAGGTGAGCTGGGCGTGATATTTCATATGCGCTTACCCAATGACACCCATTCTACTGCACCAATGGGTGAAGGCGACAGTTTTGCACAAGCGTGCTTGCTAAGGTTGGCGAAAGCACAATGACTAATAGGACCAACTCAAAAAAAATCCCTACAAAGGAAGCTGAAAACACATTTATAGGTTTTCCTGAAACAAGTCCCACAAGCTTTGAGCAGTTGGCACTGGGTCAAAACGTCACTGATCGTGTTCTACAGGATAGCGCTGCAAAATGGACTCGTAAGCTATTCGCCTTACCTGCTTATTATTGGGTACTAATTGCTCAAATTACCGTTATTTTACCTCATGCGGCGCATCTGCCGTTTTGGTTGATAGGTTTTGCGGTGGTCAGCATCGCCGCCCAGCTACCGTCTATAAAAGCTAAGTTCAAAAAAATAGCGCATTTAAAACGTGTCTATCAAGGCATGCAAATGCTCGGCTTTTTATTGGGGCTGGCAGGTCTATGGCTGACTTACAATACAGCGTTTGGACTGGATATGGGCGTGGCGTTTTTAGTGCTATGTCTCATTAGCAAGCTGTGGGAGGTGTATAAACGGCGTGATGCTTATGTGGTATTAAACCTATCATTGTTTGTACTGGCGGCATTGTTTTTGATGGATCAAGGACTGTTTACGACTTTAGAAGTTGCGATTGGTGCGATTATCGTGTTGCTCGCGTTCATTGCATTAAACGATGATGGCAATGCTCGTGGTGATGGTCGTCTGCGTACTTTGTGTGTGCTGGGTGTTGGTGCGCTACCGTTATTGGTGGTGTTGTTTTTGTTTTTTCCACGTTTACCACCGCTATGGTCCGTTCAGCTCTCAGGTCAGCAAGCAACCACGGGTGTCTCCGACAGTATGTCACCTGGTGATTTTGCTAATTTGGGACAATCAACTGAGCTGGCATTTCGGGTAGAGTTTAAAAATGACCGCCCACCACAGCAGCAGCTCTATTGGCGCGGTTTGGTATTTAGTGACTTTGATGGGGTGACTTGGCGTCCTAGCCCTCAGCAGCGACAGTGGCAATCGGTATCGCAAAGACCCACTTGGATTGAAAACGTGTTTGCTACCGTTCCTGAAGCCGAGCAAGTAGCACCAAACAGCTATCAAATTATCTTAGAACCTACCCAACAAAACTGGTTATTTGGACTTGATTACCCGTTTACCAATCAACCAAATATTAGTACTACCTCAAATTTCACGTTATTAAATAACCAACCTATTACGCAGCAATTGCGCTATAACGTATTACAGTTCTCGTCGATGCGTATCGACCCTATACTCAGTGATAACTCAAGGCGTCGAAATCTAGCATTGCCAAGTGAGGGTAATCCACAAACACGAGCATTGGCTAAGCAGCTTTTTGCGCAGTCAGGCTCTGATCCTGTGCGTTATATGGTGGCTATTGAGCGCTGGATCAATCGAACGGACTTTCGTTATACACTATCGCCGCCACGGTTAAATGATAACCGTATTGATGAGTTTTTGTTTAATACCAAGGCAGGGTTTTGTGAGCATTACGCTTCAAGCTTTACCTTTATGATGCGCGCAGCTGGCGTACCAGCACGAGTCGTGGCAGGCTATCAAGGTGGCGAGCTAAGTCGTGGCGGTGATGTTTGGGAAGTGCGGCAGAAGGATGCGCATGCGTGGACTGAGGTTTGGCTAGAAGGTCAAGGCTGGGTACGTGTTGATCCCACTGCCTTTGTTGCTCCTGAGCGTGTGGAGCAAGGGATGGATGCGCTAACACAGTCTCAAGGCGCAGCAATGTTTGGTGATGGTGCAGGTGCGCAGTTTAACTATCAACAGTATCAAATGCTACAAACCTTACGTCGTTTCTCAGATCAAGCCAGTTATTATTGGCAAAAAGACGTCGTTGGCTATGATAAGGATAAGCAAGCTGGCTCATTGCTTAAATGGTTCAATATCAAATCTATCATGCAGCAAGTTATCTGGTTGGCGGCGAGTGCTATTACGGTCATGGTTATTTTGGTATTTATCATCTGGTATCGACGCCGCAAGCACTGGCATCCAGCAGATTTGCCACTTATGCAGCTGTCACAGCGTATAGCTAAGCAAGATAAATCATTAGCTCGTACCGATAGCGAGGGACAGCTAGCATGGCTTGAGCGCTTAGCCAGTGCTATTGATAGTCGCAATGATACAAATGTCAATGATGAAGCTAAGACAAGTAATGCTAGTACATTAACGGACAGTGATCATCCTGACGTTATTCAAGAAAAAATCACGCAAATCAGACAAGATTATCGTCAGCTACGCTATGGACGTTTAAGTACCGTTGAAATCAATGACAATGGATACCAGAAAGTACTTAAGCAGCTGAAAAAAAATGTACACGATTTATTATAAGTCCATTTAGCCAGCAGTACTTATTAACTAGCAGTACTTGTTAGCGACAGTTATTAGCGATAGTGAGCGGACAAATGATAGATAAATTTGGAACAAACCATGCGTAGCACTAAAGACCGTATTCGCCATGCCTTAGGGTTTGAAATCATCGGTCTATTGATTTTTGCACCGCTAGCAAGTTGGGTATTTGGCTTTGAACTGCATTCAATGGGTGTAATAGCATTGGCAGGCTCTATCGTCGCGACGGTGTGGAATTATTTTTATAATATCTTATTGATAATGCCCTGCTTAAACTACGTGGTGATGTAAAAAAGACAGTTCCTATACGAATATTACACGCTGCACTGTTTGAAGGTGGTTTGCTGGTGCTGTTTTTACCTGCCATTGCTTGGTACTTGGATATCAGTTTGTGGGATGCTTTTAAAATGGATATCGCTATGGCGACATTTTATTTGGTATATGCTTTTGTCTTTAATTGGGTTTACGACAGAGTGTTTCCTATTGTTGAAGCTGATTGATGCTTCAGGACAAAAAATGAATAGGCAAGGTAGGATGTATGGCGATATATGTGGATTTTATGCAAATAGAATTTAAAGGCTATAAGTGGTGTCATCTATTAGCTGATACATTACAAGAATTGCATGATTTTGCAGCATTGATTGAATTAGATGCGCGCCTGTTTCACCGTAACGCCAGCTATCCGCATTATGATGTCACTGTGCAGATGCGAGAAACAGCGATTGAGTATGGTGCAATTCCTGCCGATCGAAGAAAAATTATCGAGTGTGCAAAGAAGCTAAGAGTAGAATTACATACACAAATAGCACAGTCCGATTGTTTGTAATAAATGCATAAACAAATAAAAAGGTGGGTTATGTTTTGGCTAACCCACCTTTTCTGTTTTTTTAGGTCGTGTTTTTTGAGTGTAGTATTACTTAGCAACCGCTGCTGTGCTGACCGCATTTAATGCTTTTGAGATATTATCAATGACGGTATCACAGCCTTCGATATTATGGCGGTCTTTGAGATATTCAGGATTATTGTACGACAACCAAACTTTTTTATCAGCATCTTCACTGATGAGGATTTTTTGTGGTAAGTCGATAGCGACGCTTTGCTCACAATTCATCAATGGCGTACCCGCTTTTGGATTACCAAACATAATCACTTGCGTCGGTCTTAATGTTAAATTGACACCTTGGGCATTCTTTTGGTGATCGACGCGTGCAAATACTTTCATACCTTTGCTTTCAATAATTGCCGCCAGTTTATCAGCAGTATCTTGCACGGAATGATTGCTTTGCAGCGTAACCAAGCCTTTTTCGGCATTGATAGCAGTCATCGTTGCTGGCGTTGATGGCATCTTATCAGGCGCGTTTAAAATATTTCCCACACTGGCGCAAGACGATACGGCCAAAGCTAGGGTAGCGATAGAGAGAATCTTAAGCATGAAAAGTCCTTTTATTGTCATTGTTTATTCAGCAAATGATGGCTGACAACATCGAATATTTAGTGTGAACCATAATATTCCTTGTGCTTAGTAGCATTGTGCGTAATAAACCGCGCATAGTAAAGCCTCGCATTGCAACACACCTTAAAAAATGCCTAAGCCAAAACGCATAGCTAAACCAAATGCTCTGCTAGATAATCGACGAGCAGTCTAATCTTTGGCGATAAATGACGGTTGTGTGGATAGATGGCCCAGATACTTTCTTCAGGCTCTCGATAGTTATTCAATAAGCTGACCAGCTCACCTGATGCTAAGTATTTTTGCACATAATAATCAGGCAGCTGCACGATACCCAGACCTTTTAACGCAGCATCAACTAGACTGTGACCGCTGTTATATTGGACACTGCCAGACACGCGCAGGTTTTTTTCTTTATCAGCATTTTTTCCAGAATCTATTTTGCCATCTTCTATAAAGTGCCAATAGTCACGCGTGCCAAGTAAGCAGTTATGCTGACTCAGATCGCTCAAAGAATGTGGCATGCCGTATTTTTCGAGATAAGCGGGCGCAGCACAAACGAAGTTGGTACGACGGCTGAGCTTTTTTGCCATCATCGTCGAATCACTTAATTTGCCGATACGAATCGCCAAATCATAACCGCCATCAATGAGGTCGATTTTTTGATTGCTCAAAAATGCCGTCACTTCGATATCGCGATATTGCACCATGAAATCATTGATCAATGGCAATAATTGCTGCTCGCCATAAGTGACAGGAGCGGTCAGTTTAATCCTACCTTGAGGCTTTGATTGTAAATTGCTCACTGCTTGCTCAGCCGCATCCAAGCCATCGAGCACCCCGCGGCAATGCTGATAAAACACGCGACCTTCTTCAGTCAGTGATACCTTACGCGTCGTGCGATACAGCAGTTTAATATTCAGTCGCTTCTCTAACGCGCTTATCTGCCGACTGACTTGCGCGGTAGAAATGCCCAATTCTTTTGCCGCGCGCGTAAAGCTTTCGTAATCTGCTACATAAACAAATTCGCTAATACCATCCCAGCGCATGATTATTACCACTGTGTAAAAGATATTTGCAAATATAGCACATTGTTATCGCTATAGAAAAAACTATAATAGTCAGTATAAAGCTTTACAGACTGCTACAACTGCCGCTTGCCTCCATTCAACAAGCAAGATAAGCTGAATAGAGGGCTGCGCTTAATAACCCATAAAATGAATTAAAAAGAGAGATAACGATGTCAGATAAATTTATTAAATCAAAAGCCGCCATTGCTTGGGGCCCGAATGAGCCACTATCTATCGAAGAAGTGGATGTCATGCTGCCCCGTAAAGGCGAAGTATTGGTAAAAATCGTGGCAAGCGGCGTCTGTCATACTGACGCTTTTACTTTATCTGGTGAAGACCCAGAAGGCGTATTCCCAGCGATTTTAGGTCATGAAGGTGGCGGTATCGTTGAGCAAATCGGCGAAGGCGTCACCAGTGTGCAAGTTGGCGACCATGTCATTCCTTTATACACAGCAGAATGTGGCGTCTGTAAAATGTGTACCTCAGGCAAAACCAACTTGTGCTCAGCGGTACGCGAGACCCAAGGTAAAGGCTTAATGCCAGACGGCACTACGCGTTTTTATAAAGATGGTGAGCCTATTTATCATTATATGGGCTGCTCAACCTTCTCTGAATATACCGTGTTGCCTGAGATTTCTTTGGCAAAAGTGAACAAAGAAGCACCATTAGAAGAAGTCTGCTTATTGGGTTGCGGTGTCACGACTGGTATGGGTGCGGTCATGAATACGGCAAAAGTCGAAGAGGGCGCGACTGTTGCTATCTTTGGTCTAGGCGGCATTGGTCTATCAGCGGTCATCGGTGCTGCAATGGCAAAAGCAAGTCGTATCATTGCCATTGATATCAATGAGAGCAAATTTGAGCTGGCTAAAAAGCTTGGCGCGACTGACTGTATTAACCCAAAAGACTACGACAAGCCAATCCAAGAAGTCATCGTTGAATTGACTGATGGCGGCGTTGATTATTCATTTGAGTGTATCGGTAACGTCGATGTCATGCGTTCAGCGCTTGAGTGCTGCCATAAAGGCTGGGGCGAGTCGGTCATCATCGGTGTCGCTGGTGCTGGACAAGAAATCTCTACTCGCCCATTCCAGTTAGTGACTGGTCGTGTCTGGCGCGGTTCAGCATTTGGCGGCGTAAAAGGTCGCAGTGAATTACCAGGTTATGTTGAGCGTTATTTGGCTGGTGAGATTCCACTACAAGATTTCATTACCCATACCATGCCATTAGAAGATATTAACGAAGCGTTTGATTTGATGCATAAAGGTGAAAGTATTCGTACGGTTATTCATTTTTAAAAATCATTATTAATAATAGTGATTATAGATTTAGCCTTATAAAATAGCAGTATGCTAAACCAAAAACGCCGTCCTTATATAGGGCGGCATTTTTTTGGTATTGGCAATTATTTTTGAGCGGAAAAAATTATCTGTTCGGCAAGCGTGGTTAGATTTGCTGCGACAAAGTCTGGCGCTGGAACGTTTGGCGCTGATAATAAAGCATTGTGCGGTCGCGTGAGAAATGCCCCTCGGCAGCCAACTGCTTGCGCGCCAATCGTATCCCAAAGATGACAAGCGACAAGGCACAAACCCGATACGTCAATAGACAATGCGTGAGCGACCATTTGGTAGGTTTCAGGTGCAGGCTTGAATCTTGCTACCTGCTCAACACTAAAGTGCTGTTCAAAAAAATGGCTGATGCCGGCTTTTTCAAGTGGGGTCGGGGAAGCGCTATTTGCTGAGTTGGTCAACGTCACCAGTCGAAACCCTGCCTCACGCAGCTTGGTTAATGCTGGAACTACATCAGGGTGAGCAGGCATTTTGCTCATACGCTCTTTTAATTCGTCGACATCACTATCTATCAGCCTAACGTTATGAATATCAGCGGTCATCTGTAAGGCACTGACGCCAAGCTCGCCAAAAGGCGTATAAAGTCCTGATAACGTCATGGTTTGCGAATATAGCACCAATTGCGCAAACCATTCTCTTAGTAGCATTTTATTGCCAAATAGGCGAGCGAATAATGGTTCAAGAGTGGTAATGTCGAGTAGCGTCTCATTGACATCAAACACGATAATAGGAAGGGATTTATCAGAGGACATAAGGGATCCTTTTAGGAATAGCAAACGAAATCTTGCCAAAAAAAATTTTTCAGAGAAGCTAGTCTGGCAAGTCAGCCAACTGCTGCAAGATATTCTTGAAATTTTCCACGCCTTGTGCACCGCTAACCAGATGACGCTTATTAAAAATTACCGCTGGGACGCTTTGAATGCCTTGTTGTTGCCAATGTTGCTCTTCTGCGCGCACCTCTTTAGCAAACCTTTGGTCTGCTAACACGGCTAGTGCCTCATCACGATCTAGTCCAATCTCTGCTGCGATATCAGCAAGCACGGCATTGTCAGAAATATTGCGACCATTGGTAAAATGAGCGACGAATAACGCCTGCTTTAAGTCATGCATGCGACCTTGCTGATCTGCCCAGTGCAGCAATTGATGCAAGTTGAACGTGTTGTGCATGCGCGTGTCATCGTTAAAGTTAAACGTAAAGCCAACCTCATTACCCGCTTCCATTAATCGAGCACGGCTAGCATCAGATTCTTGCTTGCTCGACCCATATTTCTCCATAATATGTTCACGCATATTTTGTCCTTCGCGTGGCATATTTGGATTAAGCTCAAACGGATGCCAGTGAATCTCGTGTTCGGTGTTGGTTTGCTTGAGGGCTTCTGCCAGCTGGCGGTAACCAATGACGCACCAAGGACAAACAACGTCTGAGACGATATCGATGCGTAGTGGCTGCTCTGAGAATAACTGCTTTGAATGTTCCATATCTATCTGCCTAATTCAGTATTTATTTTTTATATAAGCTGTCTGTGGTCGACCGCCTTATAAATCAATGCTCATTATCAATACTAATTAACTAATGCTAAGAGAATGAGGGAACGATTACAATATCGTCTAAGTTACTGTTTAATGAGTGTCCGTCTAATAAGTATCTGCTTAAATAACTGTTCAAATACCTGCTCAAATAACTCAGCGATGCACTGAATCATCAGTAACGTAATAACAAAATAGGTGACTACTTAACCAATCTGTAACGGTCATCAAACGGGTTTTTGCTTAAAGTGGCGGTACTAAAAATCTTGGAGTCATAAATGAAAAATATCACTGAAGCCATGAACTGGCGTTACAGCACCAAAGAGTTTGACGCCAATAAAAAAATATCAGCAGCAGACTTTCAAAGTTTAAAGGATATCCTACGACTTAGCCCATCAAGCACTAATATTCAGCCTTGGCATTTTGTGATCGCTGATGATGAGGCTGGCAAGGCACGTATCGCAAAAGGTACGCAAGGGATGTTTGATTTCAACACGGCAAAGGTGAAAGATGCCTCACACGTCATCATTTTCTGTAGTCGTATCTATGCTGATGATGAGTTTTTGCATGAAGTATTGGATAAAGAAGATACGGATGGTCGCTTCGCAGAACCAAAATTCAAAGAGCAAATACATCAAGTGCGCAAGATGTTTTTGGACATTCGTCGTTATGAGCAAAAAGACGAGCCACATTGGCTGGTCGAGCAAGTGTATCTAAATATGGGTGCATTATTACTGGGTGCTGCTACTTTAGGCATTGATGCCGTACCGATGGAAGGCGCTGATCTAAAGGCACTCGATGAAGAGTTTGAGCTACGTAGCAAAGGCTACACAGCTGTTGCCGTTATCTCACTTGGTTATCGTAGTGAAGACGATTTTAATGCCGATTTGCCAAAATCTCGATTGAGTGAAGCGAGCATAATTACTAAAGCATAATGCCCGACTGGTATTTTTAACTGACTATATTGAACTCAAATAGCGTTATAAACGGCCTGTTTATAGCGCTATTTTTTTTGCTAATAAAGTAAGTGTTTGAGTTTCATTTACAGAATTGATAATGAATAAGCGAGATAAAATAGTGAGAAGTAAAGTTTTCATAGATTAAAAACTACACTGTAATAACTACAAAGTGAAAACAAATCGACATTTCTAATAAGTCATAATAAATCGATTGGCGCGACTTTTAAGAAGCGTTTAACCCTATTTTTTCTGATTATCTGCCAGCGAGAAGCCAGCATGTCTACCTTGAACTTAACCATTAATAAGCAAGATTATCAGCTCGACAATCTTGATTCACGCACGACCTTACTCGATGTCTGTCGCCAGCACCTCAAAATTACGGGGCCTAAAAAAGGCTGTGACCATGGTCAATGCGGCGCTTGTACCATACTTATCAATGGGCGTCGGGTTAACGCTTGTCTGACATTAGCTGTCATGCATGATGGTGATGATATTACCACGATTGAAGGTATTGGCATGCCCGAATCATTATCGGAGTTACAACAAGCCTTTAAAGATAATGATGCGTTTCAATGTGGTTACTGTACCCCTGGGCAAATTTGTTCAGCAACAGCGCTCATCGATGAACTTAAACAAAACTGGCCCAGTCATGTCACTACAGATTTGCAAAATCCTGATGGATTACTGGTGCAGGAAATCGCTGAGCGTATGAGTGGCAATATTTGCCGCTGTTCTGCTTATCCCAATATTATTAAGGCCATTTCACAAGTACTAGAAAATGAAATGAATGACTCATCTAAAACTGACGCAGTACAAAAATCAGAGGTGACGGGTATTTGGTCGCCACCACCTAGTGAAGCGCAATTAGGAAGCCAAACGACGAACCATAACACTATAAGTAATACGTCAGGAGGTCGCTCATGAAACGCTTTGAATATAGCCGTGCTACCGCGCCAGAGCAGGCAGCCCAATCTGCTAGCGTAAAAGACGCCTCATTTATCGCAGGGGGTACCAACCTTTTAGACTTAATGAAGTTAGAGATTGAGACGCCAGTTAAGCTGGTGGATATCACTCGCTTAGCATTAGCACAAATTGAGAAGACTACAGATGGTGGCCTACGCATCGGTACGCTAGTGACCAATAGCGACTTGGCCGCGCATTCTGAGGTCATTGCCAATTACCCAGTGTTATCACGGGCGATTTTGGCAGGTGCGACGGGACAGTTGCGCAATAGAGCGACGACGGGCGGTAATCTATTGCAACGTACGCGTTGCTACTATTTTTATCAGACAGACAGCGCCTGCAATAAACGCAACCCAGGTTCTGGTTGCCCAGCTATCAATGGTGAAAATCGTACGTTGGCAATTTTGGGTACTAGCGAGTCCTGTATTGCTCAACATCCATCTGATATGGCTGTCGCGATGCGCTTATTAGATGTCACTATTGAGACGTTAAAAACGGATGGTTCAACGCGTACAATCGCGATTAAAGACTTTTATTGTTTGCCAAAAGACACGCCACATATCGAAAATGTTTTAGAGTCTGGTGAGCTTATCACCCATGTGGTGTTGCCAGCGCCTGTCAGCGGTATACACACTTATGACAAAGTGCGTGATCGCGCGTCCTATGCTTTTGCCTTAGTGTCTTGTGCCGCGATAATCGACGTGACTGATAATGGGCGTTTGGACACAGTGCGCCTAGCATTCGGCGGTATTGGTACTGAGCCATGGCGCAACGAAGCCGTTGAGGCATTGCTAACGGGCACTAATGGTAATGATGATGTGATCAAACAAGCGGCGGACTTATTACTAAAAGATGCCAAAGGCAGCGGTCAAAATGATTTTAAAATACCACTGACCCGTCGTCTACTCAAACAAGTTATTCAGCGCGCATTAGCGGGCAAGGGAGCATAATCATGTCATTATTGGACTCAGTATTGCCGTCAGAACCGACCAAAAAGATGATGATGAATGCACCAGTTGAGTCGCTTTTTGATAAAACAGCGAGTAAATTGGTGGGTAAGCCCATCAACCGAGTTGAGGGGTCACTCAAGGTCAGTGGTCAAGCGCCTTATACGGCAGAGATTCATTTAGACAATCAAGCCTATGGTGTTTTGGTGAGCGCAACGATTGCCAAAGGACGCGTTAAGCAAATTGATAGCAGCTCTTTAGAGGGTATTCCCAACATTATTAAAGTAGTTACTGATCCTGAGCACTTTTTACGCAATGCACAACAGGGCGGTGCAACTAAATCACCTAAACAAGGCGTCAGTGAGATTTTTTATCATGGTCAGCCGATAGCGGTTGTTATCGCTGAGACGTTTGAGGCGGCGACCGAAGGTGCAAAAGCACTCAAAGTGACTTATGAAGATGAGACTGAGCAGGCGGCATTGAACTTTACGACAGAGCTGCCAAATGCTCATGAGGTTAATGAAAAAAAAGGTTCGGATAAAAATTCAGAAAAGGGTAATCCAGAACAAAGCCTCGCAAATGCTGCAGTAACCCTTGATCGCTTTTATCATACCCCAAGTCAAAACAGCGCAGCGATGGAGCCACATGCAACGCTTGCTCACTGGGAAGGTGAGAAGCTGATTATGTATTCGTCTAATCAAATGCTTTCTTCGTGCAAAAAGCAAATCGTTGATGCGTTAGATTTGGATCCAGAAAATGTACAATTAATCGCTCGTTATGTCGGTGGGGGTTTTGGTAGCAAGCTGGGAATTTCTCCAGAATCGATAGCCGCCGCACTCGCCGCAAAAGAATTGGGTCGTCCCGTGTTAATCACTATGACACGTCCGCAAGTAATGGAGGCAACGATTAGACGCTCAAACACGCGTCAACGCATCGCAATTGGCTGTAGTGAAGACGGTATTATCGACACTATGATTCATGAGACGGTCTCTAGTAATTTGTCAGGAGAGGCCTTTTTTGAGCCAGCAGCGCTCTCTACGCATTATCTGTATCGCGGTGACAATCGCCGAGTCAATTACCAACAAGTAGATATGAATCAAGTATTGTCAGGCTCGATGCGTGCCCCCGGCGAAGCAGTCGGACAGATTGCCCTTGAGTGTGCGATGGATGAATTAGCAGAGCAACTCAACCTAGACCCTGTCGAGCTACGCTGTCGTAATGAGCCTGAGCAAGATCCTAGTAAAGACATCCCGTTTTCCACGCGTAAGCTTATTGCCTGCATGGATCAAGCGGCTGAACAGTTTGGCTGGAATCAACGCAATGCTAAGCCTGCCAGTCGCTTAGAAGGTGATTGGTGGATGGGTATGGGTATGGCAGCGGCAGCTCGCGGCAACAGCTTAGCGCCATCAGAAGCACGGGCGACCCTGCAAATAGATAACTCAAAAGCACTAGGCGTCAAAGCTGTGATTGAGACAGACATGACCGATATCGGTACAGGTTCTTATACCGTATTTACTCAGGTTGCTGCAGATTTATTAGGGCTACCAATAGATCATATTGAAATGAAGCTTGGTGATACCAGTTTGCCACCTGCGGTAGGCTCAGGGGGCAGTATGGGCGCTGCCAGTTCAGGCAGTAGTATTTACCTTGCTTGTCAGCAGCTACGTGAAATGATCGCAGAAAAAGTCGGTCTATACCCTGACACCATTCAGCTGGATAACGGTCAAATTAAGCAGATAGGTGAGCATGATGCTAATTTTGTAGAAACAGTGGTAGAAACCGTTATAGAAGCAGGAAAAGAAAAAGTAGCAGGTTTGAGCGATAACATCGTAGATAAAGTGGCTGATTTAAAAGATAAGTTAGCTGAAATAACTGGAATCCCACTAACTGAATCGAAAGAATATGACTTTAGTAGTTTCCAGACTCATTCATTAGCCGATATCGTCGCTCAATATGATGACCAAAAACTCAGTGCCAAAGGTCAAATTGCACCGGGTAAAAATGCAAAAAGTCATCGCCAAGCGTCATTTGGTGCTAATTTTGCCGAGGTCGCTGTACACCGAGTGACTGGTGAAATACGCGTTAAACGTATGACAGGCGCCTTTGCAGCAGGGCGTATCCTCAATCACAAAACCGCGACCTCACAGTGTTATGGCGGTATGATATTTGGTGTTGGTTCTGCATTGATGGAGCAGGTTATTCATGATAAGCGTGACGGTCGGCTATGTAATCATAATCTTGCAGAATACCATGTCCCAGTCAATGCGGATGTTCCTCAGCTTGATGTTATCTTGGTAGAAGAGGACGATCCTTACACCAATCCAATGCATATAAAAGGTATTGGCGAAACAGCCATTGCCGGTGCTGCCGCTGCTATTGCTAATGCCGTTTACAACGCCGTGGGTGTACGAGTTTATGACTTTCCTATTACCCTCGACAAATTACTTTATGAGCTACCAGAGTAGGTTTTTAGTCAAATAGATGGACAATATAAACCCGCTAATTGTAGTCATTAGCGGGTTTTATAAACTGGTTTTATAAGTTGGTCATGATGGATATAGTTCGTATATGGACATCAATGATAGCTAGTATATAAGAGACATTATGAATCAAATTGCTGATATTCTTAAGCTGGCATGCGAGGCTCAGCAACAACAGGTTGACGCTGTACTAGCAACCGTCGTGCGTACCGAAGGGTCAGCCTATCGCCGCGCAGGCGCGATGATGCTCATCTGTGAAGATGGTCGTTCGGTTGGAATGATTAGCGGCGGCTGCTTGGAGCCACATATTATTAAACGTGCTTTTTGGCTCACGCGTCAAGGTGCAAACGTGCAAGTCTATCAAACAGGCGATGATATTGAGTATGCTGAAAATGGTAATGTGCGAGCGAGCGTATCAGAAGAGGGTTTTGACTTTGATAGAGGCAATGATAATAAGGGCACAGACAATAAATACGATGAACAAGATATTGATTTGGACGAGTTAAATTTTGGATTAGGCTGTAATGGGCGCGTACACGTATTGTTTGAAAGGCTGGCAACGGCAATACCTTTGTTAAATGTCATCAGTCAGGTTCGTCAGTCTCAGCAGCCGGTAACGGTAGCAACTTTAATTCGCTCTACAATCCATTTTAATACCCAAAATAATTCAAACTCTGAACTTCAAATTGGTGTGCGTCTTAACCTAGATAATTATATCAAGTCAGGAAAACTCACCGCTATCGCCGCTAATAATTCAGATAAAGTGATATCTAATGCTTCAAGCACAGCTATCCATACTGTTGACGTATTAGCGAAATATCAAATATTTGATAATAGTGCTAAATATATTAAAGTGGATGGCGAAGACGGTACCACAGAATGGCTGATTCAGCGCCTACAACCACAGATACGTTTGCTGATTTGTGGTGCTGGCAATGATGTGATGCCGCTAGTTACGATGGCAAAGCTGCAAGATTGGCATGTGACAGTGGTAGACAGTCGAGCGCAATATGCCACGCAGCGGCGTTTTCCTCAGGCAGATAGAGTGATGGTACTGGCGTTAGATGATAGTGACACTTTACTAAAACTCAGTAAAAATGCTGCCGTTGCTTTGATGTCGCATAGTCTCAGCCAAGACCGTGCTCGCCTTGGCGTATTATTAGAGCATGCTAATCACTATAAATATCTTGGACAACTAGGGCCACGCTACCGTACCGAGCGCTTAATCGAAGAAATTAGTACAAGGTTTGCAAACCCTGCCATTTTAAACCTAGGTATCAAAAAACTGCATTATCCGATTGGCTATAAGCTGGGCGGCGATGGTCCTGAAGCATTAGCACTGGGTATCATGGCACAAGTCAATGCGGTCGTGCATAATCAAAACCTATCAGCAGAAAACTCAGACACTCATCTTTCAAATACTAACTTTACAACGCTATTTTCTACGCATATTGATTCTATAGAGACGACTGCTACAAGTGCTCGTGCCACGATAAATTTATCATGAGCAGCGACGCATCTATTTTAGCATCTACGCAACTAAAGCCAATAAATCTATCAAAGTCACCAAACCATGCGATCATTATTTTGGCCAGTGGACTGAGCCTGCGTTTAGGTCAAGCAAAACAGTTACTGTGTAAAGATGGCGAACCCTTAATTTGCTTCATGACTAAACTTGCACTTTCTACAAAACCGCAAGCAATTATTATAGTCATTCCTGATAATCAGCCATTAATAGCCAGTGCGATGAATGAATTGGCTTTTCAGTACTCTATGATTCAAATAGTCGTAAATTCTACGCCTGAAATAGGTATGGCGTATAGTTTGACCTTGGCTATTGAGGCAGTCACGCAGTTGACAAGTTCATTAATCGAGCGCGTCGTCATTATGGGTGTTGATCAAGTTTTACTCGATGAGCAGCATTTAATGGGACTGCTGGCAGGTAAGCGGTCTGTAGTGGCAAGTGCTTATGGTAGCTGGCAGTATTCAAATAATATGAATTTAAATGAAACGTCTGCTGCCACTGCATTAAAGCAAAATATTATCGGTTTACCTTTAACGATTGATTGTGATTTACTCAGAGAGTGGCAATCATTGCTGGTAGGCGATAAAGGGCTGCGTTATTTAATTAGAGAATTGAAGCCCAGTCAGATAAGTACCGTTGTTAATAATCAACTGAGCTATGATATCGATAATCCTGAGCAACTTGCTCATGCCAAGCAAAAAGGCTGGCTGGATAAATAGTATTAATAGTGTCAATCCATAAGTGATAAAAATGATAAATGTGATAGAAACAGAACGTCTTTACCTCAGGCAATGGCAAGCAAGTGACTTTGCTGTTTTTGCTGAAATAAATGCTGATCCTGAGGTAATGAAGTATTTTCCCAAGTTATTAACGCCTAAAGTAAGTGACATCATCGCTAGTAAATGCCAGCAGCTTATTGCTAATCAAGGCTGGGGGCTTTGGGCCGTCAGTTTAAAAGATAGCACCAAAACATATGATGATTTTATCGGTTTTGTTGGCTTGAATGATACCCACGCAGATATGTCTTTTGCCCCTGCTGTCGAGATTGCATGGCGACTACATAAAGATTATTGGGGACAGGGCTATGCTACAGAGGCAGCACGTGCGGCGCTGAATTTCGCTTTTACTGAGCTGTCGCTCGATGAGGTTGTGTCATTCACAGCGGTTATCAATAAGCGCTCGCAATTGGTTATGGAGCGCCTTGGTATGATGAATACCCGCGCCAACTTCTACCATCCAGCCCTTGACCCTAACCATCAGCTGGCTGAGCATGTACTGTATAACATGACGCGGCAACAGTGGAACAATCAGTTAGCAGGCTTGTGACCACAAATCAATGCCCACACCCTGATATTAACAGGACTACTCGAAGATATTACTACCGTTATACAACACAAGGTAAGGTTTGCGATATAATTTATTTTCTATTAAATGTAAAATAAGGTCGTCTTATGAATCGTACATTATGGTTAGTCATTGGCATCATTAGTATTCTTGGCGGTATCTTTGCATTTTTTAATCCTCTTAGCGCCACTTTGGCCGCTGAGCAGTTAGCAGGTTTTATCTTTCTTTTAGTGGGTGTGTTACAGTTTATCGCCTTGTTTCGAGCACATAGTACCACTGGAAAAGTGCTGGCTGCTATCGGCGGTGTACTTGGTGTATTGATTGGTATTGAATTATTACAAGATCCGTTGCAAGGCATATTAACCTTGACCATGGTAATTGCTATTTTATTTATGGCAACAGGTCTAGTCAGAGTTGTTGTTGCTTTCGGTCTACGTCGGACAGTGGCTTTTATCCCAATATTACTCTCAGGTCTGCTCTCGATTATATTGGCTATCATGATATTTACCAGTTATCCGCAGTCAGCGACGTATATTCTTGGCATACTGTTGGCCGTCGAGTTGATATCTAACGGCATATCATTAATTATGTATTCACGTATACCATCAATTGTGGTGCGCAATATATAATTTTAATTATAGCAACAAACAAAAAAGACGCTATTTACAGCGTCTTTTTTGTTTGTTTATTAATATCAATAACCTCTTAGCTATCCCGCGAAAATGTTAAAAAGTGACCTTTAAACGGCAATTCAAGGTGGCAGTTTGCTTAAGTAATTATTTACCTAGTTAAACTAATTGGATTTCGTATACTCAAACTGATATATAATTATCGATTTATGTATATAGATTGGAAGTGCTATGGAAGATATGCTGTTACAGTTCGAAAATGGTATAGCTAATATATTAGAGTTATTTAACAAAGTTCGAGATGGAATTGGTAATAGACCTGTATCGAAAGATATTAGAGATTACATTGATAGATTTGTGGCAAATTACGAAGTTTATAAGATTTCCTTAGATGGAAATAGTCCAGAAAAAATAGCTGAGTCGGCTAAAATCGTTTGTGTTTATGGTGCGGCATTTGGTCAAAACTTAAAGAAAATTGATGTAGATGAAGAAACTAAGGCTTTAGCTCATAAGCTAGAAAGTATTTCTTATGAACTGAGAAAAACAATAGAAAACTCACCAATTTTAACTGTATCTTTATCAAATGAAGCTCGTGTGCAGATATCGAGTGATATGCAAGACTACAAATCCTTCAAGAAGCAATTAAGAGAAACAAATAAAGAGTTTGAAAAGCATCAGCATAAAATTACAAACTTATTAGCTGAAAGCGAGAGTCAAGCTAAGTGGTTAAAAAAAGAAATAGAGTCATTAGAAAGTATATACGATAGTAAAATTAAGAGCATATCAGTAGCATACGAAGAAGAGCTAGAAGCTATTAATGATAAGAATGCTCAGTTAGATCAGCTTCTAGGTAATGCAGCAAGCAGAGTGATTGTCTCAGAGTATGCAGATAGCGCAAAACAAGAAAAAATAGCTGCCGAATGGTTGAGAGGGGGATCAATTTTTTGCATGGCAGTCATCATTGTGATAGCTGGATATGAGACCATCCCAAATTCTGTGTAACTGCCATTTAGATTAAATGCTTACTAATACGATCATCAAACATAATCATAAAGCGATTTAAAGCAGACGTCCAGTTACGAATGGGCATAGACCACTTTTTGGATGCCTGCTGAGTTGCTAAATAGACCACTTTAAATGCAGCCTGATCAGAGGGGAACACCTTACGCTTATTCACCGCCGTCCGAATCACACTGTTTAGCGACTCTATCGCATTGGTGGTATAAACCGCTTTTCTGATGTCTTTAGGGTAGCCAAAGAACACCGTTAAGCCCTCCCAGTTATTGCGCCAAGACTTAACCACGTGCGGGTATTTCTCGCCCCACACCTCATCAAAGTGCTCAAGATTGGCCTCTGCCATCTCAAGCGTATCAGCGCCATAGATGGCCTTTAAATCAGCCGCTACGGCCTTCTTATCCGTCCATGGTACAAACTTCATGGAGTAACGCACCATATGCACGATACACAGCTGAACCTGAGCGTTGGGATAAACGGTGTTGATAGCATCGGGGAAGCCCTTTAAGCCGTCGACACAAGCGATTAAGATGTCTTGTACTCCGCGGTCTTGTAGCTCAGTGAGAACGCCCAGCCAGAACTTAGCGCCCTCATTCTCTGATAACCACATACCAAGCAGCTCTTTTTTACCGTTAAGAGCAACACCTAGCGCTAGATAGATAGCCTTGTTGATGATCTGCTTGTCTTGACGTATCTTCACGACGATGCAGTCCAAATAGACGATAGGATAGATGCTGCTCAGTGGCCTGTTCTGCCATGCGGTGATGTCATCTAAGAGGTTATCCGTGACTCTTGAGACAAGAGAGCTTGATATATCAACGTCGTAGATGTCTTTGATGGTTTCGACAATTTCAGTGGTGGTTTGACCCTTGGCATAAAACATGATTATTTTATCATCAAGGCCACTGATACGGGTTTGATGCTTACGCACTAACGCAGGTTCAAAGTCACCATCACGGTCTCTTGGGGTGGAGATCTCAAGCGCGCCGCTATCACTGCGGACGGTCTTTCTAGTATGTCCGTTGCGCTTGTTTGGCTTATCCGCCTTTTCATGCTTGGGGTAGCCAAGATGGTCTTCCATCTCAGCTTCAAGGGCAGTGTCGATAAACGACTGCATGAGCTGCTTCTGGAAGTCTTTGATATCATCAAAGCTGTTCATGCTGCTGGCCATTTGCTCGGCCAGTTTTTTAATGTCAGATTGAGTAGTCATTGCTTATTCTCCGGTTAGTGGATTATAAGCAGTTACACAAAGTTTGGGAAACTCCCCTGGATATTCTTTTTGGGAGTCTATACACCAAAGCTTCGACCTTTCTAATGCTCTTTTACGATTAGCATTAGTATTCTTATTATCTGTGCCAGCTGCTTACTTAGCGCGTGAGTCTACTAAGCATCGTCAGCAACAGTATACACACCTTCAAACATCACTAGATTTGAAAGCTATCAATCCCTATATAGCCTCGTTACCTGAAGAAGAGCAACATAAAATAAAATCAGAAATTGCTCAAAGAATATTTGCCCCTAAAGATTTTCAATCTATAAGTAATGAGTCTTATCCAATTAATTCTCAAGAAGTCATCATGGCACTTATTTCAAAGTTTGGAAATGATAAGGATAAATAAGCCAACTAAGCATACATAGAAAATATCCTTTCAATACTGTATCAGGATAAGATTTGTTCTAACATTTAGCTAAGAAATCTTAAGCCAGACGTTTTCAATGCCCATACCATCTCAACAAAGGCGCGGCTATTAGTCAGAGGCTCGCCATCGATGATGAGGGCGTAACCTGAACCATCAATCCATAAGAACACAAAGCTGGTCTCAGGAATCAGTAAGTCAACTTGTTGAAAAAACGAGATGGCTTGGCTTTCGACCGCCCAGCCGCGTTGTTTTTGGCGGATCATAAAACCTGAAAAGTCAGCAGCTGCAACACTTAGCATGTCCGCTTCTTCTTGGCTGTAACCGATTCGTGCTAGGCAAAACCCTTCATCAGAGCCAATAGCGGCACGGCGTTTACCGGATAAGCTGGCAACCACATACGGTAAAAACTGGTCCAACGGCAGATTGGGTGCGGGTAACAACAAAGACAGCTTTTCAATCCAGCCGTGTTCTATAAAGCTCTGTAGCCATTCGTCAGGATAACGCTCAAGCCAATCAGCGGCGAGCAACGTCTCCCCATAGGACATTAAGTCTTGTAATGACAGCTGTTCATCAGTGGGCTCACTTTGTGAAAATGCCTCAAAAATACCGGCTGGAGTGAGGGTTAGATACGTTTTATCAGCATTTAAGTAAGAGGACATAGCGGCTACCATTGTGATGAAAGGGTTAAATCGGCGATAAATTAGGTCTTGATGGTTTGATCAAGATGCTGTTGACAGTTGTTCCAGCGCTCATCGAATTGCCAGTCGCTTTTACCCAAGCGAAACCATACTAGCGAGAAGGCAAGTAGATCATTGCGAGTGATACAGTGAGCAAAGAATTCGTTTTCGATCTGCTCAATCGTGCCCCAATCCTTATCTTCACGCGCCTGCATGAGCTCAGCGGTGATGTCTTTGGATATTTCTTTGGCATCATCGCTACTGATAAGCAATCGCTGTTTTTGCTCATTGAGAGACGGCGATATCAGGACACTCCAGCGAGTCGCCAGCATACTATTGCGTTGAATATATCGCTTCTTACTAATACAATCGCGAAACCCTTGCTGGACATGAGGGTACAAGCGATCTTTAATACGCGTAAACAGGTTATTTACATCGTAAGGGATGTCATACCAACAGCCATAAAAAAAGTCTGCGACGGCACCTTGTAGCGGCTCTTTTTCGGTCAAAAGTAATGCGGCATTGATACGTTGTTCATGAAAATGACGGTTATTGGGTGCCAAAAACACTTTACGCGAATATAAACGAAATACTCGGCGCGCTTCCATCTCATTTTCTTTGATAAGGTCTAAATCAGACATAATAGTGTCCTTTAAGTCATAGTGTCTATTGTATGACTAACAACTTATGGCTAATATCGTATGGTCAAAATGATATAGCCACTATTGAGCGACAATAGCCTATGACTTCACTAAGCGAAACGGTGCAACGTGCCAATTAATAAGTAATAATTAATCAAGTAAAGTTTGCATCAAATCTATCATAAATTCAGCATCTTCTTCGTCCATGGCTTCAAACCCTTGAGGCATGCCAAGTTCAGCCAATGCTTCTCTACCATCGTCATCATTATGCAAGTTCAGGATCGCATTCATGAATATTTCTGTATCAGGAAAGCCATCTTTAATCAGTAATACATGGCTAATATCTGCCAAATCACTTTCGATTAGCACTGACAGCTGAGTTTTGGTCAAGCGTGAAAAGCTATGAAAAATCTCTGCCAAGAAGAAAGCCGCTTGAGCATCACCTTTGATGACTTTACGGGCGGCTGCCTGATAAGTCTCAGTGATATCCCAGTTAAGATCAGACTCTTCTATATCCACAGCTTCTAGCAAGCGTAAGCCAATCAGCTTAACATCACGGTTGTCTGCCATTGCTACGGTCGCACCCGCTTTAATGTCTTCTAAGCGCTTGATATCACTGTTTGCCGCAGCAGCAATGACCATCTCATCCGATTTGCCGATAGGGCGTGCAACAGCGCGATAGCCTTGTTCACGGATCAAAGTAGCTGCATCAAATGGGTTGGCATAGATAACTTGAATGTCACCTGCCTCAATGATTTGTTCTTGTTCAGCATGTGAGGTAGGTATGTTCAGATGCATATTTAGGTTGGCACGTTTTTGAATCAAAATATTAAACATGTGCCAGCCTGCAAAACGCTCAGGAGAAAAATCAGGGGCGATTAACATATTGTGTGTCGTCATGATTTAGCCTTCCTCATTTTGATTCATTTGGGCATACTGAGCCATAGCAGCTTCGATTTTGCTACGTGATGGCTTACGGCGTACCGAGGTATAACCTACTGTTTCGCCGCGACGAATGTTTGGCACAACGGTAGCATAGACCCAATAGTGACTACCATCTTTGCATAAATTCTTAACGTAGCCATGCCATTTTTGCCCAGCCGCTGCGGTATCCCATAAATCTTTATAAGCGGCTTTTGGCATATCAGGGTGGCGCAAAATAGATTGTGGCTGACCAATAAGTTCATCGACGCTGTAGCCACTGATTTCGACAAAAGCATCGTTGACGTGAGTCAGCACACCATCCAAATCGGTGCGCGATACAATCAGCTTGCCATCAGGATAAGGGCGTTCAATACCAGTATCATAGACAGTCCGCGATGTACCATCATAATAAGTCAGAGTAATCTGCTCAGCGGGCATATCAGGCTTATGTGCATCAGGGATTGGAGAACCCATCGTAATCTCCTTTATTTATCGTTATATTTATAATGATTAAAAAGCCAATCTGGTGTGGTAGTTGTCGATAACATCATGTTGCCTTTCAGCTCAGTCGTTGTCCCAATATTTATCAGGCCATTATTCCACACAAATAATGTGTGCCATCTTAAATATTTTTTATGAGACAGTCACCTCATTTTGATTTAAAGTCATATTTATCAGTCGCGCTATGTGCTATATGACGTTAAATAATAAAAAATGTATTATCGACAAAAATCCAAATTTACCAATTAGATAAGTTTTGCAAGGGCTTCTGAGGCACGCTTGATATCTAAAAATATCAAACCAAGTTTTGCATTCGGTTTTGCCATAATAGTAAGTACCGCTTCATCTCCAGATGAGGTCATAATCACGTAGCCTTTTTCACCTTGAATCATAATACGATCGATACTACCACGTGCCAACTCACGACCTGCGCGGTCACCTAATGACAATAAAGCCGCTGACATAGCGCCAACACGGTCTTCATCAACGCCCGTTGGTAGTGCTGAGGCAATCATCAGACCATCGTTAGAAATAAGGGCAGATGCTTCAACATCGGCTGATGAGCTGTTTAGGTCTTCCAAGATTTGCTGGAATGAATCTGTACGCATAACGCTTTCTCTATGACGGGTTATTCAATTAATCAAATAACAGTTAGTAATGGTGGAGAATAAATGTTGACTAAGTCAGCTATTATAAACCCTTGCTGTTAATATTGATATACATCAGCTCAAGCAAAAAGCCAAGTTTTTGGTTTTTTTATACCGTTTGGTGCTGATTATCGACCTTTCGTCTTTACTTAACGGTTATCAATACACAAATTTCCATTAATATTTGATTTATTTACAGATTAGAAAAACAAAGATTTTTTAGTAATACAGGACTATTTTTAGCACAATCAATGAGATCTGTAAGCTCGTCAGTCGGCATCTCAAGGTGCTATGCAAAGGCGCACGCTAGACTGTGCCAATAAAAATCGCTTATAACTTTTCATGATGGTGATATTTACTAGACTTATACGCCTCAAAAATGATATATATTATGAGATAAAAAATGTTCTTGTCTCTGAATATGGCATCTAGGCATAAATTCAGTCAGCTTTTTTAATCCCACTTGTCTCTACACAAGCCAGCGTGTCGAGGCAATTTCAGTTTTACACCAGTGTCTACAATCCTCTCGTTTGTTGTCATACGACGTGACATCGGTGTAAGTAAGCACGTTCACCATTTTTACCCTAAGGAAAAGATATGAGTATCAGTCAGGCCATCGAAAAAGTCGAAGCGCGTTACGCCCATCAACCTGAATTCGTTCAAGCGGTAAAAGAAGTTGCAATTACGATTGCGCCGTTATACGACGCCCACCCAGAATATGATACTTTTAAAATATTTGAGCGCCTCGTTGAGCCTGACCGCGTTATTGCTTTTCGTATTAACTGGGAAAATGACCAAGGTGAAGTTCAGGTTAACCGCGGCTGGCGTGTCCAGTTCAGCAATGCCCTAGGTCCTTATAAAGGTGGCGTGAGATTTCATCCGACTGTCAACCAATCTGTTTTGAAGTTTTTAGGCTTTGAGCAAATATTCAAAAACGCTTTGACTGGATTGCCAATGGGCGGTGGTAAAGGTGGCTCTGATTTTGATCCCAAAGGCAAAACAGACAGTGAAATCCGCCGTTTTTGCTATGCCTTTATGCGTGAGCTACATCACTATGTGAATAAAGACATCGATGTGCCCGCTGGTGACATTGGCGTGGGTGGGCGTGAAGTCAGCTATATGTTTGCGATGTATAAGAATTTAACGCACGAATACGGCGGGGTTTTGACCGGTAAAGGCGTTGGCTTCGGTGGCAGTTTGATGCGTACTGAGGCGACAGGTTATGGCGCGGTGTATTTCTTAGAAAACATGCTTACGGCGCAAAATGACGATATCAAAGGTAAGAGAGTATTGGTTTCAGGTGCTGGTAACGTCTCATTACATGCTGCTGAAAAAGCCCATATGCTGGGCGGCATCGTCGTCACTGTGTCAGACTCACAAGGGACTTTGTATGATGAAGCGGGTCTGAATCAAGAAAAAATTGATTGGCTCAAGGCACAAAAAGCAAAAAGCAAACCGTTGGCTGAGTACGTCGATGTTTATGGTGGAGAGTGGTTTGCGAAGCAAAAGCCGTGGCAATTCAAAGGTGACATCGCGATTCCATCAGCGACGCAAAATGAAGTCAATGAAGAAGATGCCAAGCTCATGGTTGAAAATGGCATCACATACGTTGTCGAAGGTGCTAACATGCCATTGACTGCTGAAGCCATCGACTATATTCGTTTGCACCGGGTGCATTATGCCCCAGGCAAAGCCGCCAACGCGGGCGGTGTAGCAGTCTCTGCGCTTGAGATGTCACAAAACTCAGTCCGTCAGTATAAGAGCTTTGAGCAAATCGACTTGCGCCTCAAAAATATCATGCGAAATATCCATGACTGCGCAGCTGACGCCTCAGAACAGTATGGTCAAACGGATAATGGCTATATCAACTATATGGCTGGTGCAAATATCGTTGGCTTTAAACGAGTTGCCGATGCATTGGTTGCTTACGGTATTTTAAACTAAGCACTTTTATCATAGCCACCTACTAACGAAAAACGCGTCTGTTTTAACGATAGGCGCGTTTTTTATGGATGAACCCTACCGTGAATAGTCAAAGTGGTTTTTATGAAGTGATACGATTGACCTATTGATAATATGTGTTTTTTAAAAGATAATAATTTTAGAACACTCAATAAGATTAATTTTGTGGAGACCGTTATGAGCAAGATTTTCAAGCCATTTTCGCTAACGACTTTGGGTACTCGTGCTGCAGTAGTAGTGGGTGCGGCTATGTTGACTACGACAATCTATGCATCTACACAGCAACCGCTAGCAAGTGAGGTGCAAGCCGCCAAAGCCAGTAGAATAAGCTTACAACAAGCAATAAATATTGCGGCGAAAAAGTCATCTGGTCTATTGATGAGTGCCAGCTTTGATCACGATGATGATAAAGCGCAAGGCGGTGTGTATGAGATGGAATTTGTAACCAGTAGCCGAAACTATGAAATCAAAGTCGACGCCATGAATGGTAGAGTGATCAGTACGGATGTGGAACGATTAGACAGTGATGATCTGGTAGATTATAAGGCGCTTAAACAAGCGAAGATTGATGTTAAACAGGCAATGAAAATTGCTGAAAAACAATCGGGCGGCCGTGTTATCGAGATTGAGTTTAAAAACGACCGAGATTATAGTGATCATGCGTCCTATTATGAAGCTGATATCCTCAAAGGTAATAGTATCGTTTGGCTAAATGTTGATGCCAATACTGGCAGCGTATTCAACAATAAGTTTAAGAAATAGCTAAGTAAGTTAGACAGATAGACATGATAGGTATCGCCAATAGTCGTTTTTCTTGCTACTCAGTTTTTTGAAAATGGGGTAGCAAGGCTGTGCATTTATTTTTAAAAAAGCCCTAATCATTCAATGACTGGGGCTTTTTTAATGTGAGTAGTTAGATGAGTTCGCTATACCGTCTCACGCCACTTGCCTTGAACCATAATGCCGTTAATAGGGTTTAGTCCCATCTGATAAGCCAAATCCGCAGGTCGGGCGATATCCCATAAGACCAAATCTGCATCACAGCCAACCTCTATTTTACCTTTATTAGACAGTCCCAGCGCTTGTGCTGCATAAACGGTTGAGCCTGCCAGTACTTCTTCAGTCGTTAAGTAAAATAGCGTACAGCCCATGTTCATCGCAAGCAATAATGAGGTAAGCGGTGAAGTGCCAGGATTACAATCAGTAGAAATAGCCATAGGTACTTGGTGCCTGCGTAATGCCTCAATAGGTGGCAACTTGGTATCCCGCAGGGTATAAAATGCACCGGGCAATAGAACTGCAACGGTATCACTGGCCGCCATTTTTTTGATGTCGTCTGCTGATAAATGCTCTAAATGGTCGCTTGATAACCCTTTATATTCAGCAACCAAGGCGCTGCCACCTATATCAGACAACTGCTCAGAGTGCAGTTTGACTGGTAGGTTCAATGAGCGTGCCACCTCAAAAACGCGTCTGATTTGCTCAGTGCTAAAGGCGATGTTTTCACAAAAGCCATCGACTGCATCGACTAAGCCTTCTGTATGTAGAATTGGTAGCCATGTACACACTTGCTCGATATAATCATCCGAGCGGTCCTGCATGTGAGATTTGTATTCAGGTGGCAAGGCATGAGCCGCTAGATAAGTGGTGCTCACATGGATATTGTGTTTGTCACCAAGTTGGCGAGCAACCGTGAGCATTTTGCGTTCAGTATCTAAATCTAAGCCGTAGCCCGATTTGATTTCGATACTGGTCACGCCTTCTTTCATCAGTGCAAGCAACCGTTTTTCACTTTGTGCAAATAGCGATTCAATATTGGCAGCGCGGGTGGCAGTGACAGTTGAGACGATACCGCCACCTTGTGCCGCAATGTCTTGATAACTAGCGCCTTGCAAACGTGCCTCGAACTCATTGCTGCGATTTCCACCATAGACGATATGAGTGTGACAGTCGATAAGTCCGGGAGTTATCCAGCCGCCATGAGCATTTTTTATTTGCCCTGCTGAGTAATGCGACAGGTGCGCAGTTATTTTTTTATTAGAGCCAATCCACGCAATTTTGTCATCAATAATACCGATGGCAGCATCTTCCAGTTGCCCATAAGGCACATGGTCACTGCCATTAAAACCGTAATGGGCGGAAAACGTTGCAAGATTGACATTGGTAATGATGTGGTCAAACGATGTCAGGATGTCTTTATCCTCTGTAGTATTGATAGATTTGTCGAGTATCTGTGCGCTAGAGTTGTTCATAATAAGCTCCTGCTTAATACTGATAGTCAGGTGAATATATAAAATTCATCTTTAAAGTTTTATTCATAAGTCTTTATTTGTAGAGTCAGTAAATGCTGCTCTATAATAGTCGCTAATAGTCTTGCCGCAACTTTGCAGCTACGCGCATCAATATCAAAGGTGGGATTAATCTCGGCAATGTCGGCCATTTTTACTTTACCAGTAGCCATAATGGTTGTTACCATGCACTCAACAAACCCAAGCTCAATGCCATAAGCCGCTGGGGCACTCACACCGGGCACAACACTGGCAGGCAAGCAGTCCATATCAATGGTCAGATAAACCACCTCAACTTGATTGATAAAGCTTATAACCTGATCGGCAAGTATCTGCCAAGGCTGATAATGGCAGTCTTCATCACTGATGATATGCACGCCCAATTGCTCGGCACGATCAAACAGCGCCGCCGTGTTAGAGAACCGACTGACGCCAATACAGCAATAGTTGAATGGCTGACCATGTGCGTCAAGATGCTCGGCAATTTGGCGAAACGGTGTACCAGAAGTCGCCACATCCGACTGACGAATATCAAGATGGGCGTCAAAATTGATAATACCAATACGCGGCAGTGCATCTATATCATTGGTAATATCTGTCTGCTGTAGCGCTTGCCACAATCCCAAAAAGCTACCATAAGCAATGGCATGACCACCGCCAAGCCCGATGGGTAAGCCGCCTTGCTTGACAATAGCGCTTACCTTATCTGCATATTTGAGCTGAGCTTGCTCAAGAGTGTGCGCGGCAAAGTCATCATCGTCGTGACAATGAATGTCGCCAGCATCACCTAGCAATGTTGCCAGTTGATTGTCATATCGTATTTGCAATGGCGCAATGACTGGCAGTGTCGCAAACGCTCGGCGAATCAGAGGTGGGGCAGCTCGTGCACCCACGCGGCCTTGATTGCGCCTAACCCCTTGATCGCAAGCAAAGCCGATTAGCCCAATATTTTGATCCTCGTAAGGCTGGGCGAGCTGATACCAGTAGCGGGCACGTGCCGTCTCAAATGGCTCTGCACGGCCAGTCCACAGCATCATGTCAGCCGCTGTGTGACTCACGGTTGTGCTAATTTTCGTAATGGCCATTGCTCATTCCCTTCTATTATCTAACGCTTATTTAGACTCGTACCAGTTGCTACGTAATGACTGCCAGTGCTCAGCAAGCGTACCGTCTAATACCAATTGCTTGGCCTCTTCGATATCAGGCGCTAGGTAGCGGTCTTTATCATAGAAAGTCACTTTCTCGCGCAGTTTCTGATGCGCCACAGTCAACGGCTCTGATGTCTCTAATCCGCGATGAAAATCAATCCCTTGACCGGCAGCCAATAGCTCAATACCGATAATGGTGGCAGTATTTTGCGCCATCTCGTATAAGCGGCGTGCGCAATAGGTCGCCATGGAGACATGATCTTCTTGGTTGGCAGAGGTTGGGATGCTATCGACGCTACCCGGATGGGCGATAGATTTGTTTTCTGAAGCCAGTGCCGCTGCTGTCACATGGGCGATCATAAAGCCTGAGTTGACCCCAGCGTTATCAACCAAGAATGGCGGCAGACCACCTGACAGCGTCGCATCGATAAGTAAGGCCACACGGCGCTCAGACATAGAACCAATCTCGGCAATTGCCAAGGCTAAAATATCAGCGGCAAAAGCGACTGGCTCAGCATGGAAGTTACCACCTGATATAGCCACTGGGCCATCTTCGTTATTAAAAATTAGCGGATTGTCAGTGACGGCATTGGATTCGATTAGTAGCGTTTTACCTGCTTGATTGATGATATCAAGACAGGCACCCATGACTTGCGGCTGACAACGCAAGCAGTAAGGGTCTTGAACTCTATCGTCTTGCTCGCCATCATGTGAGGCACGAATGGCACTGCCTTTGATCAGTTGACGATGTGCTTTGGCGATTTCAATTTGACCATGATGGCCACGTACTTCGTGAATACGCGCATCAAATGGTGAGTCCGATCCTTTGGCAGCATCAATCGACAGTGAGCCGACGATGGTGGCGGTCTCAAGCAAATCACGCGCTAAGAAATAACCCCGTAATGCTAGCGCGGTTGAAACTTGCGTACCATTGATAAGCGCGAGGCCTTCTTTGGCTGCTAGGGTAATTGGCTCAAGTCCATGTTGAGCTAGAGCTTCTGCTGCAGGCACTTTTTCGCCAGCGACAAACACGTCACCTTCACCCATCATTGCAAGTGTCATGTGTGATAAAGGCGCTAAATCACCAGAAGCACCAACAGACCCTTTTGCCGGAATATTTGGCGTGATTTGATTATTGATTAAGGCCAGTAGACTATCTACTACCTCGCGACGCACACCAGAGACACCTTGAGCCAAACTGGCAACTTTCATCACCATAATCAGTCGCACGACGCTGTCTGGTAACGCTCCACCAGTACCCACTGAGTGAGAAACGATCAAATTGCGCTGAAGTAGCTCAAGCTGATCATCACTGATACGCGTCTTTGCTAACAAGCCAAAACCAGTATTGATTCCATAAGCGCTTTTGTCTCGAGCAATAATCGTACGCACATCTTCGTGTGAGGCATCGATAGCTTTATAAGCACTCTCAGGTAATGTCAATATGACAGGTTGCTCATAGATATCACGTAGCATCTTAAAGCTAAGCTGGCGAGGGTGTAGCGTTAATTTTTTGATATCGTTCATAGGGTGATCCTAGTATTGTAAGACATATGGGTTATATTATTTTTGATTCATGTCTTTGTTGAAATGACGTTTTTTAAATGTTTTTAGTTAACATAATACTTGTTATTAAATTTGTTTTTTTAGCCAATCCAGTTGAAGTACATGGCTAGATGTCCGAATGCCGCAGCCAATAAAATACTGAGTACCACACGCTCAAACCAGATAATGACCATTTTGCCGACAGATAATGGTATTTCAGTGGCAAGCACACAAGGAATCATGGCAGAGAAAAACAACACGCTGCTAATAGAGATGACCCCTGCAACATAGCGAGTCAGTATATCAGCCTCACTGAGGAGCAGTGCTGGCAAGAACATTTCAGCCAATCCCGCTGACATACCTTTGGCGGCAACCAGAGGCTCTGGTAAGCCGCTAAGCCATGTAAATGGATAAAGAAGCAAGCCTAAAGCATCGAATACAGGCGTATACTTTGCTAATATCAATCCTGTCAAGCCAACCGCGATGATAGAAGGCACAATCGCCGCTGCCATTGTCAGCCCATCGCGAAAGTTAGACCATAAGATTTGTTTTAGGTCAGTGGCACGGCGTGAAGTGGACAAACCCAAATCAAATGCTGCCGCCAGACGTGTACCACGTTTATGGTCTAAAGCGGGACGTTCAACGCTATCATCAACAAGGCTAATGGGTGGAATACGAGCAGTAATCGCAGTGACGATAAAGGTAATCACTAGCGTAGACCAAAAAAACAGGTTCCAAAACTCCATCAGACCAAGCGTTTTGGCAACAATGACCATAAATGCCGCTGATACGGTCGAAAATCCAGTCGCAATGATAATGGCTTCGCGCGCTGAATATTGCTTTTGCAAATACACGCGATTAGTAATGAGCAGCCCGATAGAGTAGCTACCAACAAAGGATGCGACCGCATCAATCGCCGATGAACCTGGGGTTTTCCAGATAGGTTTCATGATCGGTTGCATGAGCACACCGACCATCTCGAGCAAACCAAAGCCCACCAAAAATGCTAAAATTAATGCCCCAAGCGGTACAATCATACCGACTGGTAATGCCAGTTTTTCAAACAAAAACGGCAGCATGTCCTTTTCCATCATAAAAGTAGGCGCAGTGTCCGTGATATACATCACTGCCAAAAGCAGACCGATAATTTTAAAAACAGTCATGATTATATGGGTAATGTTTTTATGCCATGAGCCGTCTATAAATGGCTTGCTTACCCCAAAGATCATCAGTAAAAACAATAACGTCACAGACAATGTATGCTGCTGATTAACCAGATAAGTTGCCCCATGATCGAACAAAATCGTGCTTTTCTCACCAATGGTAAATGGCACAAAAAACATGACCAAACCGATAACACTAAAGACTATCAGTTGCAGTAACGCTATAGGTTTAGACAGTAGTGCTTCAATTGGTGTCGCTGCTGCATCCTTGAGATTTAGTGTCGTATTTTGCTCAATCATATTATCCTCCTTGATAAAATGTCGATGATACCCTTATGTCAAATAATTACTTATAAGGATAAAGGGTATGCTACTTAATCATCGGCAAATTTAGACCATAATCTTTCGCTGTTTTGATCGCTAGCTCATAGCCTGCATCGGCATGACGCATAACCCCTGAGCCGCAATCATTGACTAGCACTCGTGCCAAGCGTTTGGCAGCGGCATCAGTGCCATCTGCGACGATGACCATGCCTGAGTGCTGCGAGTAGCCCATGCCAACGCCGCCGCCATGATGTAGTGATACCCAAGTGGCACCGCCTGCGACGTTGAGCATACCATTCAATAATGCCCAATCAGATACCGCATCTGAGCCATCTTTCATGCTTTCAGTTTCGCGGTTTGGACTGGCAACAGAGCCTGTGTCCAAGTGGTCGCGGCCGATGACGATAGGGCCTTTTAGCTCACCGTTTTTGACCATTTCATTGAATGCGAGCCCTGCTTTATCACGCTCACCCAATCCTAACCAGCAGATACGGGCAGGCAAGCCTTGGAATTGAATGCGCTCTTTTGCCATATCTAACCAGCGATGGATATGTTGGTTTTCAGGGAACAGCTCTTTAATTTTTTTATCTGTTTTGTAGATGTCTTCTGGATCGCCTGATAATGCTACCCAGCGGAATGGGCCTTTACCTTGGCAGAACAGCGGGCGAATATAAGCGGGGACAAAACCTGGGAAACTAAAGGCATCTTTAACGCCTTCATCAAAAGCGACCTGACGAATGTTATTGCCATAATCGGTCGTTGGGATGTTCATTGACTGCAAGTCTAGCATCGCCTGTACGTGTACGGCACAAGACTGAGCGGCAGCTTTGGTGAGTGCTGCATGTTGCTCTGAATCTTCTTGGGCAGCTTTCCATGCTTCTACTGTCCAGCCACTTGGTAGATAGCCATTAATCAAGTCATGTGCTGAGGTTTGATCGGTGACCAAATCAGGCTTCATGCCGCCAGCATTGGCGCGCTTGACCATCTCAGGTAAGATGTCTGCTGCATTACCAAGTAGGGCAATAGAGACCGCTTCACCCGCGTCGGTATGCTGTTTGATGAGCTCATAAGCATGGTCTAAGTCATTGGCTTGCTTGTCGACATAACCTGTACGTAAGCGAAAATCGATACTAGATTGTTGACACTCAATGTTTAATGAAGTTGCCCCTGCAAAAGTAGCCGCAAGTGGCTGCGCGCCGCCCATACCGCCAAGACCCGCGGTTAAAATCCAACGACCTGCCCAGCTACCATCATAATGCTGACGACCTGCTTCCACAAAGGTCTCATATGTCCCTTGCACGATGCCTTGCGTACCGATATAAATCCAGCTACCCGCGGTCATTTGGCCATACATCATTAAGTCTTTGCGATCGAGCTCGTTAAAATGCTCCCACGTCGCCCAGCGTGGTACAAGGTTAGAATTGGCAATCAATACGCGCGGCGCATTTTCGTGCGTTTGAAACACGCCAACAGGCTTGCCTGATTGCACGAGCAACGTCTCATCGTCTTCCAATTCTTTTAATGACGCTAGGATTTGATCATAGCTTTCCCAATTGCGGGCTGCGCGTCCGATACCACCGTAGACGACTAGGCTTTTTGGGTTTTCAGCCACATCAGGATGCAAATTGTTTTGCAGCATGCGATACGGTGCTTCGGTCAGCCAGCTTTTGCAATGTAGGGCGCTGCCAGTGGGCGCAGCGATTTCGCGGCTCTCATCACGGCGAGTCAGCTTAGTCTCTTTATTGGTTCCATGGTCAGTAGTCATTATCATATCCTTGTGATATCTGTTAAGACGATAAGTAATCAAAGTAAGTGTTTTACAGTCAGTCTATAAATTCAGCGAAACATCGATTAGATGACACAGATTTTTTAGCACTATCGTAAAGTTGTATATACAAATTATCAAAGATACTTTTTTCATGCAAGCAATTTTTTATGAATGACTCAATTATTTTTGTGAGGGTTTTGGTAGATAGATAAATGTCACAGTGTTTTGCCAAGGTTCATGACGTTATCTCGTGATATTATGGCGCTACTATTATTGGTGAAATTAACGGTTAAACACGGACATGACAAAGACAATCCCGGCATATCAGCGGATTAAAAACGCCATATTAGACAATATTCACTCTGGTAAATGGCAAGCGGGCAATGCAATTTCTACAGAAATGGCGTTGGCAAAAGAGTTTGGCGTATCGCGTATGACGGTCAATCGCGCTCTAAAAGAGCTGAGCGAAGAGCGAGTGCTAGAGCGCCGGCAAGGGTCGGGGACGTTTGTCGCCCAGCAGCAGTTCAATCACACTTTTGTAGAAGTGCGCAATATCGCGCAGGATTTAAAATCTGCCAACCGCGATTATCAGGCGCAAGTGGTGAGTAAACGCATACTTATGGCTGCGATGTTAGACGATGAATTACGGCGTAAATTTGATATTGATGAAGTAGCTGAGTCTTCTAATACAAGCGCTAACACAACCATAATGGATGACAGTACTGGCGCAGATAGTAGTAGCGACGTTGCTGTTTTATACGAGGTAAAAATCATTCACTTTGCGGATGGTCAGCCCATACAGTTCGAAGAGCGCTGGGTGGATGCGCAAAAGGTGCCAGAATTTATTGAGCAGGATTTTAGTGTGGTCAACACCAGTGATTATCTCATTGCCAAAAGTCCACTAGAGCGCGGTAGCTATACCATTCGTGCACTGGCGGCACCAGATGAGATAGCCGCGCTACTGCAAATCGCACCGCAGTCGCCGACATTGGTATTGCGCCGTCAGACGTATTCAGCAGGTCGAGTATTGACCTTTGTGAAGATGTGGCATGCAGGCGATCGCTATCAATTCTCCGGTGAATTATAATAGTCTTACGCATGCTCACTGTTTTTGTACGTTTATTCTTTCTGAAGTGCGCTAGTATATGAATAAATGGCTATTTAATCGGCAATAATAACGTTAAGATCTGCTTAAAAAATGTCCAAAAATTCAAAGATAATATAGAAACGGTATTGAAAAATATGCTGAGCATCCTCAAATCGAGCAGCCAAAGCTAAATAATGCGGCGCAAATACTTTATTATAGTCTTTGCCTGTGCTGGTTTTATCCTTATTTGTTGCTATGGTTTTATTGGCACGATACCTTTTTGCATTATTCATTCACTCTTATAAGGACGTCTTATGAAACGTCGTACTCTTTTAGCACTTGCCGCCAGTACTATGCTACTTGCCGCTTGTGGTCAGTCTACTACCAATGAAGCAGAAACCAATGCGACAGACAGTGCCGCGACGGGTGGCTCTGATTTGCTGCAACGTATCAATAATGGTGGCACCATCAACGTCGGTACAGAGGGTACTTATCCGCCATTTACCTATCATGATGAGAGTGGCAAGCTAACTGGCTATGATGTCGAAGTGACACGTGCAGTTGCGGATAAACTGGGCGTAGACGTCGAATTTAAAGAGACCCAGTGGGATGCTATGCTGGCAGGTCTTGACTCAAAACGCTTCGATATGGTGGCCAATCAAGTAAGCTTGACCACGCCTGAGCGTTTGGCTAAGTATGACAAAGCCATGCCGTATAGCTGGTCGGGCGCGGTTGTACTAGCACCGACTGATGACAATCGCTATAGCTCGTGGGAAGGTTTAAAAGGTCTGCGTACTGCGCAATCACTAAGCAGCAACTATGGTGAGCTTGCAGAACGCTACGGCGCAGAAATCGTCCCTGTCGATGGTATGGCGCAAGCGATTCAACTGGTTAAGCAAGACCGTGCTGACTTCACGATGAATGACAATCTAGCAGTATTGGATTATCTCAAAAAATTCCCAGATGCAGCACTTGAGATCAAACTGACAGCGCCTGCGAGTGAGCAGACTGGTTCAGGTTTAGTACTCATCAAAGGGGATGACGCTGTGGTGGCAAAATTGAATGAAGCAATGGCCGCATTAGCAGCCGATGGGACGCTGACCAAGCTTAGCGAAGAGTTCTTTGGTGCTGATATAAGTCAACAAAAATAATGCTAGCGTCTATCACGTCAATGCTAGCTGAGTTACTGGCACTACTACCATTTATGGATCCTGCGCGGGCGCAAATTGTCATCAGTTCATTTTGGCCAATGCTTAAAGGCGGTATTTATTATTCGATACCGCTGGCATTGATCTCATTTGCGATTGGTATGGCTATTGCGCTGACAGTAGCGCTGATTCGTATCGTACCGCGTGCTGGCTGGTTCCATGAAATCATATACAGACTTGCCCGTATTTATGTGTCCGCCATTCGCGGGACACCAATGCTGGTTCAGCTATTTATTATTTTCTACGGTTTGCCAAGTATCGGAGTAAAGCTTGATCCTTTTCCCTCAGCGATTATTGCCTTTTCGCTCAATATTGGCGCTTATGCATCGGAGACGGTGCGTGCCTCTATTTTGTCGATTCCAAAAGGACAGTGGGAAGCTGGCTCAACGGTAGGCTTGACGTATCTACAAACCTTTCGTCATGTCATTTTGCCGCAAGCACTTCGGGTGTCAGTACCCCCATTATCCAATACCTTTATCAGCCTAGTAAAAGACACCTCTTTGGCGTCATTGGTATTGGTGACTGAGCTATTTAAGCAGGCGCAAATCATCACCGCACGTAACTATGAATTTATGTTGGTCTATACCGAAGCGGCGATTATTTATTGGGGTATTTGTCTGTTCTTAACCTTTATTCAAGGTAAGCTTGAAACCAGACTTGATCGCTACGTGGCGAAATAAACCCTTGATAATGGGGGCAATATAGGATGGTAATACCGCGTCGATAAGCGTGTGTTATTAGCAAACAGATATCAGTACAACAGGAAGTTTTATGATTCAAGTCACTAATATTCACAAAGCTTTTGGTGGCAATCAAGTGCTTAAAGGCATCGACTTGACCATCGAAAAAGGCAAGGTAGTGGTGATATTAGGACCGTCAGGGTCTGGTAAAACCACTTTTTTACGCTGCTTGAATGCGCTGGAAATTCCTGATCAAGGCATCATTGCTTTTGATGATGGTAGCTTAACGGTCGACTTCGCTACCAAGCCTAAGAAAAAAACATTGCTGGCGCTGCAGCGTAAATCAGGCATGGTATTTCAATCTTATAACTTGTTTCCACACAAGACTGCGATTGAGAATTTAATGCTTGGGCCGACGGTAGTGCAAGGGCAAACTAAGGCGCAAGCCCGCGAACAGGCACTGGCATTACTTGATAAAGTAGGCTTATCGGATAAGGCAGATCTGTATCCGTTCCAGCTATCTGGTGGTCAGCAGCAGCGTATCGGCATTGCTCGTGCACTGGCTATCGAGCCGTCATTATTATTATTTGATGAGCCAACGTCTGCGCTCGATCCTGAATTGGTACAAGATGTACTGGGCACGATGAAGCAACTGGCATCTGAAGGCTGGACGATGGTCGTTGTGACTCATGAGATTAAATTTGCTCGTGATGTGGCGGATCATGTGGTGTTAATTGAGGATGGTCATGTGGTCGAAGAAGGTAGCGCTAAGCAGATGTTTGAAGTGTCTACTCATCCACGTACGCAGGCCTTTTTGCAGCGTATTGAACAATAATATCATCAAGACAGTCCAAGTTGTTTAGCAACTGTCTATGGTGTCAATGCTTTGCTCTAAAGTAACGTTCCAATAAAAAAATCTCCAGCTATTAATTATAGTTGGGGATTTTTTTCGTTTGATAATACAGATATAAAACTATTTAAAATAATCAAAAGTCACCACTAAATTCTTTGTCGTCTTTTTAGCCAGCGTGGTACGCGAGTGGCAGTGCCGTTTAATATGGCATTAAATAAAGCTGCCAGTAAGATTAATACCACGCCCACATATTGAATCCAAGATAAGGATTGATGCAGTAATAGTATGGCAAGGGCAATGGCAGTCAATGGCTCAAAAATCGTAAATACTGATGCACGAGTGGCAGGTAGTTTCTCTAATGCTTTCATATAAAGGGCAAAGGGCACGACGGTTCCAATCAAAGACAACCCCAAGGCATAGCCCCAAGTATGTAAAGGTAAGCTCAATAACCGCCCATAGGTTTGATAGGTTTCAGGTAATAATAGCAGTACACCAGCACTGATGATAATAGAGGTAAAAAACACCAAAGGCGCAGGGTGAGCATCGTGCATCGCGCGCTTGCCCAGTACCCCGTATAAGGAATAACAGACGCCTGCTAGCAGTCCTAATAGGATGCCCCAGTTGACTTGTGCTTGCTCACCCAACATCGTCAATCCAACACCAAATACTGCCATGAGCGCCAGTAATGCCGACCGGCGAGTGATAGATTCATCAAGCAAGAATGCCGAAAACAATAGGCTAAACACAGGCGCAGTATAAAGCAAGGCAACCGCAGGGCCAGCACCAACATAGATCACAGCAAAAAAGTAGCATACCGACATACCAAGTACGCCAATCAAAGACTGCAATGCCAGTCCAAGCCACTGCTTTCGACGAAGCTTGATAAGATGCGGCCATAATTTCGGTAGCATGACAAGAATAAGAAAAGCCGCGGTCACGATACGTAAGATCGTAATCTGCCAACCACTAAAGCCAATTTGATTGAGGTAGGTTGAAAATATCCCTAACGTACCCCAGCAGACCGCCGCCGTGATGATTTGAATGGTGCCTATCCATGACTGCCGCGCTGACATTATGCCATCGGTATTTGCCATATCGCTCTCTATTTTTATGTGATATCAAAACCCATGCCCAAACTCAAAACCTCAAACTGTCCAAGCCTTTTAGCTAATGGCATCATACAATACTGACATAAGAAAAAGACAACCCCGAGTAAGGGCTGTCTTTTGTTTGTTTTTTTAGTCTACCATTAAAGCGTTAATTAAGTACTAACACAAGTCAGTTCGGCATAAAAATCAATTTATTTGAGTTAGAAGTACGCTGCTCTTTAGCTTATTATCCTTTGGGGTCATATTCCCAAACTTAAGCATCATGACTTACAACTGTAGCAAAAAATTCGTCAGCAAGCGTTTGGCACCTTCAGTTGCAAATGACTCTGGATGAAACTGTACGCCTTGGATGGGGTAGTCTTTATGCTGTAGCCCCATAATTTCATCACCTGCTAGCGCTGATTCGGTCAGGCTTAACTGAGCATGAGCGTCATTGGCGACGACGGCTGTGACAGCCAAGCAATCTGGTAAGCTGTCTGCTTTTACCATTAATGAGTGGTAGCGCATGATTTCTATCTCTTGTGGCAAGCCTTGATAGACACCCGCGCCATCATGGCGAATCGATGAGACCTTACCATGCATCGGTACACCAGCACGTACCACGTCACCGCCAAATACATGTGCAATTCCTTGCATACCTAAGCAAACACCCAGTAGCGGTGTCGTCTTGCCCATGACTTCAATTACTTCAGCACAAATACCGAAGTAGGCAGGATCATCAGGTGCGCCAGGGCCAGGTGAGATAATGATTCTATCAAGATTCATTGCCTGCACATCTGCTAACGTTATCTCATTATTACGTTTAACCATGACGTTTGCGGCTTTATCATTGTCCACCGTCTGTAAGATCTCACCGATATATTGGTAAAGATTAAAGGTAAACGAGTCGTAGTTATCTATAATTAAAACATTCATTGGTTATCAACTCTTTGGCAAAATATAAGCAATTTACGGGTTCATAAAACTGTCTAATACCACTTTAATGGCAGACAATTTACGCTGAATTTCTAGATATTCATCAGCAGGATTGGAGTCATAAACATTACCGCCGCAGGTTTGCGCATAGGCAGACTCACCGTTGATGAATAGGCTACGAATAGGAATGGCAAAAATACAATCACCATTGAAATTAAACGATCCAAGCGCACCACCATAAGCACCGCGTCCATCTGGCTCTAGCTCATTAATCACTTTAATCGCTTCAACTTTTGGTGCGCCTGACAAAGTACCTGCGGGAAAGTTACTGGCAAGGGCGCTAAACATATCTTCATTAGGATGCAAGATTCCGACGATTTCAGACGAGATATGTTGCACGTGTGAGAAGCGTTTGATATCCATGAGACTACGTACTTTGACGGTGCCAAATTGTGCCACACGGCCGATATCGTTGCGATGCAAATCGACTAGCATATTGTGCTCGGCAATTTCTTTGGCATCATTTAGTAATGCGCGAGCAAGCTGTCGGTCTTCGATGACATCGACGCCGCGCTTGGCGGTGCCTGCCAATGGATAGGTTTCCATCTCACCTTGACGCAAGCGAAACAGCAGTTCTGGTGAGGCACCAATGATGCACTGCTGAGCAAATTTCATAAAATACATGTGCGGCGACGGATTGACCGACCGCAATTTCTCATAAATGGGCATTTTATCGCCGGCAATACGGTATTTGGATTTAAAGCCAACCTCACACTGAAAGATACGCCCTGAGATGATGTCTTCTTTGACTTGCATGACGGCTTTAGCGTGCTCTTCTTGACTCATGCCATCACCCAAAAACTCAACTGTAGGCGGCTCATAGTTTGGAATTTGCTCATCAAGTAGCGCTTTGATTTGCTCGATGCGGTTTTCTTGCTGCGCAGTTGGATAATAAAAGTAGAAAATCTCACCGGTCATCTTATCGAGCGTTAGACCATCCAAATATACGCCAAATTTAAACGGTTCAAAGTCATCGCTCGCTTTAGCATTGAGACTGGGTTCAAAGAAATTGACACTGTCGTAACCCAAATAACCGACAAGACCACCGCTTTGGTCGCGAGCAATGACGTGCTGCGGCGTAATTTTGCGCAGTAGCTCGTAAGGATTATCCGTTTGATAACGGCTAGTTTCAGCAGTTTTATTATCAGTAATCGCGAGGGTTGCACGATCGATGGCAGCAATGGTCATCACTGGATCAAAACCAATCGCATGATGACGCGCCATATGTCCATCTTCGCCCAATGATTCGAGCAAATAACAAGTCTCAAAAGCGCGCTCAATACGTTTAAACAACGCAAAGAAATCAATGTCCTGCGTGAGTTTAATGCGCTGTGGTTTACTAGGAATATCAATAGCAGCAGGTTGGTTAGGTTTTAAGTTAGGAGAGGTCATAACAATATCCAAATTGGTTCAATAGTTGATCAAATAAAAAGTAAGACAAATTAAAGTTCTAGTTTCTAACTAATTAAGCGGCCTTTTCAGATGTGTCTTTCATGAATGTTTTCTATGAGTAATTAGTAAGGCACTCACATCGTGAACTTGCATGGCTTTGGCGCCGCGCGAGACGGTAGCGATACCGACACCTAGCTGCTCGGATATCTCGCGCTGGGTGACACCGCGCTCAAGCAAGTCAAAAATGCGGATACGATTGGCGATTTCCTGCTGCTCTTTTTCCGTCAATAGCGCACTGAATAGCAGGTCGATAGCGGTGCTGTCATGACAACTGGCTAAATGGCTTAATAAGCTTTGATAAGGGTCTGTGCTCATAACATTCATCTTAATGGAAAAGGAAAGGGAAGCTTACTTCGTTTCAGCATTCTAGTATGATAGTACATAAAAGGCAAGTAGCCTATGTAGATGTTTTGCTACTGCTGTTAGATGGGCACTGTGTTTTGGAAGATGATTATTTATATAGGATGGATCCTACATTTATAAACATAAAGCCAACTAATTTTTATTAACTGGCTTTATGTTTATGAATGGTTAACAGCTCGTTTACAGACCCTAATTAAACGGAAGAGTGCTCACTGGCAAGTTCAATTTGCACCTGCCAATCCTCTATATCCAGCTCATAACAGTTTTTGCCTTCACCATTGATACGATCTATCACCAAAAAATCAGAGTCACAACCGAGGGCAAGTAGCGGATGATGCCAGACATTGGCATCGTATTGCACACCTTGATGAGATTGGACATAAAACACGGTCAAATCATCTGCAGACTGTGGCGGCGCACCAGCAGGCGCAACGATGACGATATAATCCTGACCATTCATCGAAAAAAACGCTTGCGTGCCAAACGGATGATATTCCATGACCGATAAGGCAATAGGAAATTCACGCTTTTTGGCGCGGAAGATACTCATGCCGACATCGCCGCCGTCAAGTTTGGCTTCAGCGATGGCGTGATGGCGGCAGGCATAGCCTTTATTGATATGGTAGCTATTTTCAGGCGTCTGTGTTTCCTTGTCATAGGGTTCGATTACGGTGCCGTAGGGCGCAAACTCAGCTTTGGTTAAAGGTCTTGCAACGATCGTAGTCTTCATAAGAGTACTCATGACTTTGCCTTACTTTTGGTGATCACTGTTTATAATTGCTATGAGCCACTTTGCCATAAGCCCGTACGCGAATTAAATCAACATCTGGGAATAAATGACATATTCGAATGAACGATTATGCCGCTATATTGCTTATCGTGCTGGGCGAATAAACGGCATATGACGATTCACGTCTTTGTATAGTAAGTATCTAAATGGACCGGGTCCGCCAGCGTAACAAGATTGTGGGCAGAATGCGCGTAGCCACATAAAGTCACCTGCTTCAACTTCTACCCATTCACCGTTTAAGTGATAGACGGCTTTACCTTCTAGGACATACAAACCATGTTCCATCACATGAGTTTCATCAAATGGAATCACGCCACCTGGTTGGAAAGTCACGATATTCACATGCATGTCGTGACGCATATCAGACTGCTCGGTAAATCTGGTGGTTGCCCATACGCCATCAGTACCCGGCATCTCAATCGCTTCAACATCGTGATCGCTGGTTACAAAGGCTTCAGGCACTTCAATACCTTCACAGTGTTGATAAGCTTTACGAATCCAATGGAATTTAACGTGCTTGTCGCTATTGTTTTTTAGCGTCCATTTGCAGCCAGGTGGTAAGAATGCATAACCGCCCGCTTCAAGATGATGCGACACGCCTTCAATAGTAATATCCATTTCACCTTCTACGATGAATATAACCCCTTCAGCGTTTGCATCTAGTTCAGGCTTTTCTGAGCCGCCATTAGGCTCAACTTCGACGATATACTGTGAAAAAGTTTCAGAGAAACCTGAAAGTGGACGTGCAAGTACCCACATGCGCATACCTGTCCAAAACGGCAAATAGCTAATTACAATGTCGGTTAGTACGCGCTTTGGAATAATTGCATAAGCTTCGGTGAAGATAGCGCGATCAGATAGCAGTTGTGTTTGTGGAGGCAAGCCGCCAGTGGGTGCGTAATATGTACTCTTTGTTGACATTGTTGATGTTCCTTAGTGGTGTTGTGCCGCAATAAATTTGTGTCTAAACGTATGGTTACATCCAGTTCGCAGTGTTATCGGCAGAGGCTGGATGGTTTTTATACCAGTGTTTGGCAATGTCATCACGGCGGCATACCCACACATCGGGCTTGCTGGTGATATATTGCAAAAACTTTTTGAGGGCAACGATGCGACCGGCGCGACCAATGATGCGGCAATGCAAACCGATGGTCAGCATCTTGGGTGTGTGCGCGCCTTCCTCGTATAAGGTATCGAAGCTGTCTTTTAAGTATTGATAAAAAGGCTCGGCGTTGGTAAAGCCTGGGCTTGATGCAAAGCGCATGTCATTGGTCTCTAAGGTATAGGGAATGACCAAATGCGGCTTACGAGCGATTTTGTTACCGTCTTCTACTTTGACATTGAGCCAGTAAGGGAGCTCATCCGCGTAAGAGTCTGAGTCATAAATATAGCCACCTTGTTCGGCGACCAACTCACGAGTATTGGGGCTATCTCGTCCCGTGTACCAACCGAGCGGCTGACCGCCGATCATGCTCTCGAATATTTCAGTGGCACGGCGCACATGCTCGCGCTCGGTCTCGCGGTACATATTTTGATAAGTAATCCAGCGTAGACCGTGACTGGCGATTTCGTGCCCATCTTCTAATATGCGCTCGATAATATGCGGCGTTTTTTCGGCAGCAGCAGCGCAAGTGAAGGTCGTAATAGGCAAACCGTATTCTTTAAAAGTGTCTAATACTCGCCAAACACCCACACGGCTACCATACTCAAATGCCGACTCAATCGACTGATGACGATTGTTAAATTCTGGCGTACCCAAGACATCCGATAAAAACCGCTCTGATTGACCGTCACCATGAATCACGCTATTTTCTGCGCCTTCTTCGATATTGAGGACGAACTGTACAGCGATTTTAGCGCCGCCTGGCCAGTTGGCTTTTGGCGGCTTGTCAGCATAGCCTTTTAAGTCGCGAGGGTAGGCGTCTTGATTGAAATCGCTGATTATTTTTTTACTCATTGTCCATATATCCTAAATATTTTAAAGCAACTTAAGTCAACTAAAGCAAAATAAGGCGTAACTTTGGATTCATGTAATATTTATCTACGACCTTTATCTATAAGCCCGATGCGTAAGCCACCATTTGCTGACGTTCTTCATCCGTCAATTTTGTGAGATTACCCAGTGGCATATAGCCTGTTTGTACAGCAGTGACGATTTTTGCTTTATGAGTTTTCATGTCGGTTGGTGTCTGCAAGATGATACCAGCTGGCGGCGCGGCAAATCCTTGCTGAGTAGGCTGAGCGGCATGGCACGTGCTACAGCGCGTGTGCACGACATCCATAATGGCATCGTCAGCAGAAGCAGTTACTGGCACGACGTCGGCAGTGATATTTTCATTTGAGACAGAGTCATTGCTTATAGTAGAACCGTCGGCTGCGCTATCAGTTGTTGGTGGCACACTATTTGGTGTCGCCGTTTCAGCAGCGACTGCAGCAGTGACAGCAGGTAATGGCTCAATTGGTTCTGGGCGCATCCAAATAATTAACAATACGGTTAAGACAGCAGGGATGACCAAATAACGCGGCTTATGATTGTCTAAATGCTTTTGGTTAAAATAGTGACGTACAATAGCCGTGATGATACCCACAAATACCAATACTAACCAACCGTGAGCATGAGAGTACATCATCGGATAATGATTGCTAATCATGGTAAAGATCAGCGGTAAGGTAAAATAGTTGTTCATCAGCGAGCGGTTTTTTGCTTGTAGTGCCAAGTCCGCTACTTCTTTGCCTGGTTTTTCGCCACGCCTCACGCATTCTACCAGCGCTCGTTGAGCAGGCATGATGCCAAAGAACACATTACCTGCCATCACCGTACCTAAGATAGCACCGATATGAATGAACGAAGCACGGTCACTAAATAGCTGATAAGAACCCCAGCAGGCGATGATTAATAGGATAAAAATAATGGTGCTAAAAATGAAGGAGTTTTTGCCCAAGTGGCTGCGGACAATCACTTCATAAATGAAATAGCTGCCGAATAAAAATAACAAACTGGTCGAGATGGCACCGATACTACTACCAAAATCGACTTTGCTTGGATCAATCAAGTAGGCAGTCGCATTGGCATAATAGACGATAGAGAGCATCGCCATACCCGTCAGCCAAGTGGTATAAGCTTCCCATTTAAACCAGTGCAGGGTCTTTGGCATCTCTTCGGGCTCAAGCTTATATTTGGCAATTTCATAAAAGCCGCCACCATGTACCGCCCATAAGTCGCCTGAAATGCCTTTGTCAGCCTTCCACTGTGGTGGTTTACGTAAACTAAGATCTAGCCAAACAAAGTAAAAAGACGCACCAATCCATGCCACGCCAGCGATGACGTGGAACCAGCGAAAAAATAAGTTAAACCAATCGAGATAATAAGCGCCCATGTTGCAAATGTCCTTTTTACAATTTTCTTTTGTTCAGCTTTTTTCAATCTTTCGACGCGTTTTGCTATGGCGACGTGCTTTTATGATGTTCTTTTATATGGTGATGCTACATAACTACGAGCCGCGGTATGTGCTGTAGCCATGTGCGCTAAGCAGTAGCGGTACATGATAGTGACCGTTATCACTTATTATAAAATCGATGACTACTTGTGGATAAAAAGCCGTGAGATTTTGTGCATCGAAATAAGACTGCGTATCAAAGGTTAAGGTATAACGACCAACATCTAAGTGATATTCAGCAATATCAATCGTTGGGTCAAAAGACCAGCTATCTGGTGCCACGCGTCCATCCGCGTTGGTGACGCCATTGGCTAATAGAGATGCCTCGCCAGTTGCGCTTACGCGATCTAGCGTCACGGCAATACCAGCGGCTGGTTTGCCCAAATGGGTATCTAAAATATGCGATGAGAGAGTACCTGACATAATAATTCCTTTTATATAAATGAGTCAGATGGGCTGAATGCGTTAAGCGTCACTCAGCAGTTTCTGTAAACGTAAGCGGGTGATTTTATTTTGCTCAGCTGCCGCATTGACCAACTCAGTAGCGCGATCATTGGGCAAGCGTGCTAACAATAAATCGAGCATTTGCTGCGCGCTCTTACCAGTGGCAAATACGATAAAGATAAAGCCAAATTTATCAAGGTAGTCTTGATTGCCTTGAGCCAAAGCTTCAATCACCTCGTCATTGGCATCATTGGCACCCGACTGCTCATGGGCAGCACTGTCTTGCGTGTTGCGGTATTTTTCTTTTAACGAGTCGACGTTGCCGATTTGTGGATGACCATCAAAAGCCTCTAGTAACTGGGCTTCTGCTGTCTGTGCTTGTTGCCAAGTGTGGTCACTATGGGCAAGTAGTGTAGATATATCTGAAAAAGGACGTTTTTTTTCTAAAGCCTGCGCCCAATGGGTGCTGGTACAGCAGGTCAATAGATGTGAAATTGCCTCAGCTGTTGAGAGCTCATTAAACTGCTGTAAAGATAATTTCACTATGACATCCTTTTCTTTGCTGACAAAAGCAGTGGAGTAGCATCTCTCGATAACATCTCATGCTAAAGTAGTATTTATCGAATAATAATTGGTTTACTATGAGCTATTCTGCTTAAACCTGACCATTTGGTCAACTACTTTATGCAAATATTTTATTTAGACTGATGATATTTCATAAAAATTAGCATATGAATCCAGTTATTGGCTGGGATATTGCTCTTTATTCATCACAATAATGACAGGTAACATTTATCATGGCTCAACATAACGATATAGAACCACAAGCCGCGTCTGACGCGCCTGTACAGCGCAATCAGCAAGATATCCGCGCCCACAATCAAACCGTCATTTTGGCGGCGGCAGAAGAGGAGTTCGTGCTGCAAGGTTTTCGCGGTGCGACGATGCAAGGTATTGCCGATAGAGCCGAGCTGCCAAAGGCCAACGTGCATTACTACTTTAAGAATAAAAAAAATCTGTACCAAGCCGTGCTGCATTCTATTATTCAAGAGTGGAACGATGGCTTGGTTGCTATGAGTGTCGATAGTGACCCTAAAACGGTCATCGAAAAGTTTGTCCGTACCAAATTGCATCAAGCGTTTGCTCATCCCAATCGCCATAAATTGTTTGCGCTGGAAGTCATCGGCGGTGCTCCTCATCTGCATGAATTTATGTCGGCAACCATGAAGAAGTGGGCGCTAGACAAGGCGCAAGTGATGAAAACTTGGCATGAGCAAGGCAAAATTGGCATCGCTGACCCTTTACAGCTATTGATTTTGATTTGGGCAACGACGCAGCGATATGCAGAATTTGAGACAGAAATTGTCGGTTTGATGGAAAAGAGTGAGTACGATCAGCAGGATGAAGCGCGGGCGGCAGACTTTTTAGTGCCGTTTATTTTGCGTGGCTGTGGTCTTGAGTAATGCTTATGTATTATTATTTTACGTCTATAAGATGCCATTAATACGAAAGCATTCTGAATGTTTTCGTATTAAGGCGCGCTAAAAGAGTCAATTTTCAGAACTAGAACAGCAATGCTGATTGGTAAAGAATTTGACTATTCTAACGTACGTTTAAGAAGCCTTTTGTCTAAGAGGCTTTAGACCGTCATCCAGATGTTGTTCTACCGTATCAAATTCGACACCGTAGTTTTTGGGCAAAATCATATCGAGGGTAATGGCCACAATACCTGACATAGTAACCGCCGAACCAAAGATATTACGGAAAAGCTGCGGCGCCTGTGCGAATACATCAGGAACAAAAGCCACGCCCATAGACAGACCTAGCGAAGTGGCAATGATTAAGATATTGCGATGGGTAAAGTTGACCGTTGATAGGATGCGAATACCAGCGGTCGCTACCGTTGCAAACATCAATAACGTCACACCGCCAACGACTGGTTTTGGCAATTGGGTAAAGATAGCACCCAAAATAGGAAATAGCCCCATAGTGAACAAGATAGCCCCAACATAAAAGCCCACATAGCGACTGGCAATACCGGTCATCTGAATCACGCCGTTGTTTTGGCTAAAAGTCGTCACTGGGAACGTGTTAAACACCGCCGCAATTAATGAGTTGACACCGTCTCCCAATACGCCACCTTTAATACGTTTCTCGTATAAAGGTCCTTTGATGGGTTCGCCCGATATCATCGAAGTCGCCGTCAAATCACCAGAGGTTTCAATACTGGTAATGACATACATAAAGGCGATAGGAATAAAAGCCTGCCAATCAAACCCAAAGCCAAACTTGAATGGCACAGGTAGCGTAAAGATAGGGGCATCAGAGACCAAAGAGAAATCAATACGTCCCATAAGAATGGCTGCGATCAGACCAAGCATCAACCCTATAAAAATAGCACTGGAGCGAATGACTTTATTATTAACAATACTAATCAATACCACACTGATCAAGACTCCGCCACCGAGCAGCAGATTCTGTATACTCCCGAAATCTTCAGCGCCCACGCCGCCTGCCAAATCCGTCAGACCAACCTTGGTTAATGACAGACCGATAGTCACAATCACACAACCAGTAACGATAGGGCTCATCAGAGATTTGAGTTTGGTGATAAATTGGCTTAAGAAAATCTCAACGAAGGCACCAAGAAAGGAGACGCCAAAGATAACAGAGAGAATCTCCTCCGGGCTCCCGCCTTTGTTTTTTACCACAAAACCTGCTGCCAATACCGCGGCCAAGAAGCCAAAACTGGTTCCTTGTAACGCCATAAGACCTGAACCGACTGGTCCAACTTTATGCGTCTGAATAAAGGTAGCGACCCCTGATACCATCAATGACATGCTGATGAGATAAGGGATATGTTCCCCCAAACCCAAGACGCCGCCTATGATTAATGAGGGGGTGATGATACCGACAAAGCTGGCAAGTACGTGTTGTACTGCGCCCAAAAAGGCTTTTGTAGGGGTAGGGCGGTCATGCAATCCGTATAGTAAATCGGGGTTCCCTTGAATGTGTTCGCTCATCTTGGCTTCCTCCTAAAGTGACTTTTAGTCCAAGCTCTGTGGAGAGAGCTAAGCAGTGTGATGAGTTTAGAGATGGATATCGACACACCGTTTATCTTCATATTGCTTAGTTGTCTCACAAAGAGTCGCACTTATCCTTGTGCTAATAAATATCAGCAGCTAGCTATTATTTATTAATATGACTAATAGTCGTAGGTTTAAACCTGACTAATTGGTCAACTATATAAGGGTATAGTGAAAGGGTTGGCTATTGCAACGTTTTTTTTCATGTTGATGGCTTTATTTCTTAAATAATAACAGTCTATTAGACGAACATAGCGCAGTGGATTTGGTTTGCTGGCTATTTCTACTCGTCTAAAAACAGTAAGCAACAAAATGGAATAAGCCAGCCAGATTTAGCGCTATTTTTTAATATTAAATTTCTCGCATTAATTATTGCCAAATTGTTAATACTTCGTTATTATGCCTCTCATTATTTAAATGCTAACAATTATCATTAACATTGTTATTCGTATGAAAGACTTTGGCTTTGTCAAGACTCCAATCGTCTAAAAAATGGTTTTCAACAATAAGCGGTGCAACTGCCACAAGCTGTGCTCAACAGTAAATAGCTCTTAAAAATTTTAATTTGTGATAGTCAATAAGGTGAGTGTGTTATGCGTGAAGTAAAGTTATCAAAACTATCTAGTCAAATGACGGTATTGTCCATGGGCGTGGCAGCGGTATTATGGTCACAAGCAGTCAGTGCAGCACCTGCAGAAGACATGCCAAGCACCACGTTGCAGACCATTACAGTGACAGCCAATAGCTCAGTACGTGATAAAGTGCAAACCGATTCTGTTTACATAGAAGACTATACGCCAGCGCAGCAAGCCAGCCATTTGAGCGATTTTTTGAATGTCGTTCCTGGGGTTACGGTAGGTGGTACCTCAGCGGTCAATCAGCGTATTCGTATCCGTGGTCTTGAAGACAGCAACCTAAAAGTCACTATCGATGGGGCGCGTCAAGAAGGCAAACTTTTTTATCATATGGGTGACATTACTATTGACCCTGACTTGCTTAAGCAAGCAGATGTGGCAGTTGGCAACAATTCTGTCACGCTAGGAAATGATGCCATTGGCGGGGCGGTGGCCTTTAAAACCGTTGATGCAGTGGATTTGCTGAAACCGGGTCAAAGAATAGGAGCGAAAGTTCACGCAGGCTATGCCAGTAATAATGACGAGCTACTAACGTCAACGACTGTATATGCCGCACCAACGGACAATGTTGACTTATTGGCTTACTATGGCAAGCGCGATAGCGATTCTGGCGAAGATGGTAACGGTCGTGAGCTGTTTGAAGACAGTAAAACTGAAAGCATCTTATTAAAGGCGGGTGCTTATATTGCCGATGACCATCATATTGGCGCAAATTTCAGCCAAACTGAAAAGAAAGGTATTTTCCCATTCCGTCCAGACTTCCCTAGCCGCTCTGAGGCTCCAATTCCGCAACAGGTGAAGCGCGATACTTATGGTATTGATTATAGCTTTAATCCTAGCAACCCACTGATTGATGTAGATACCAACGTGTATCAAACCAAAACCCGCATTTTGCGTGATTCTGATTATATCAATGATCCAGGTTTTGATTTTAACGCCGAAGTTCAAACCACAGGCGCAAAAATCCAAAACACCAGTGACATTGCTACGAATGTTGGCACACACAAACTTATCTCTGGTATTGAGCATTACAAAAAAGAATCGGAGATGGAGCGCGACTTCGTTAAAACAGGGTCAGACGAGGCAACCAATACATCAGTATATCTAGAAGACCAATGGAGAAATGGTAAGCTCACTTTAACACCTGGTGTGCGTTATGACCGCTACAAATCTCCTGAGTTTATCTCTGGTGGCAAAACCTATGATAATGTCGTTGGTGCACTTGCCGCAAGCTATGAGATTGCACCATTGACGCAAGTATTTGCCAGCTACACGCAGTTATTTAATGGTCCTGATTTAAGCCAAACCATTTTTAATTCAAATGGTGATAAAACTTACGTTAATAATGACTTAAAAGCAGAAGAAGGGTCTAATGCTGAAGTGGGTATCCTTACAACGTTACGCGACCTAACGGTAGCCGGTGATGCACTACAACTAAGCGGTAAATACTTTGAAACCGATATCGAAAACTACATCGAATTTGTTCGTTCCGGCGGAACTCGCGTTGGCTTAGACTGTGTCACTGGACAATTAGGTGGTGAATGTCAAGGCGTCATCAATAAAGATGAAGATTTTAAAATTAAAGGGGTTGAGCTCGCTGCCGACTATAAAATGAATAACTTTAGTATGGGTTTGAGCTATTCACGCGCACGCAGCGAAGGTGAAAAAACGGGCTACAGTATTCCTTCAGTGACTGGAAGCAGCTCAGAATCAGGCGATAAATATATGGTCAATCTGGCTTATGCCCCAACAGAGACCACAGATATCGGCTGGCGCAGTACTTATGTTGCTTCAGTGAAGCCGAATGCGTCTGAAAATGAGATTGAAAAACCAAGCTATAATGTTCATGATATCTTTATGAATTATTCGCCAAAACAAGTTGATGGATTAAAAGCCACGCTTGGCGTTTATAATCTTTTTGATGAAGCTTATGCGAGCCACTCATCTCGTCTAAATCCGATTGATGATGTTGCTACTGACTTTGAGAAAGGTCGTAATATTAAAGCGTCATTGACGTATCAGTTCTAATCTTATTGTCACTTGATGATAGATGAAAGGGCCAGCTGTCTGTATAGGATAGCTGGCTTTTTTATGGTCAGTAAATGATGAAGCATGTGATAGCAATCATAATTTTTTTAAATACCAATCAAAATAACCAATGAATAAAGAAACGATGAATAAAAAACCAATACTAATGACTTCATTTCCCCCTACGTTGCGTCAGAGCTGTTTATGGATTCATCGTTATACTGGGCTTGCGATGGCCGCTTTTTTGATCATTGCTGGTATCACGGGCACGCTATTGGCGTTTCATGATGAGCTGGATGATGTGTTTAATCACAAGCTGGCAAATATTGAAGCGCAACACAAGCCGCCACTACCGATCGCCTCACTGCATGATGCTGTTATCAGCGCCTATCCAAAGTATCAATTTTCTAGTATGCCAACGTCAGTAGAGCTGAACAAATCAGCGGTTTTTTCGGTCGATAGAGTCCGAGGTGAAAGCGCCAAAAATCAGCCCAAAGCGCCATTTCAAGAGGTCTATATCAATCCCTTTACGAGTGAAATTATCGGTACACGTGATAAAGAGGCGTGGGCATGGCGCAATACGATGTACAAGGTATTTTGGTTGCACCGAGATTTATTGCTAGGTGATATCGGCAAATTAGTATTGGGTATCGTGTCTTTAATCTGGACGATTAATTGCTTTATTGGCTTTTATTTAACCTTTCCAAGAGCAGTTAGCGCCAATAAATCTCAACAGGCCGCATTGAGAAAACCATCTGGCAAACCCCGCGCTTCATTTTTTAAACGCTGGCTACCTGCTTGGAAAATCCGCCGAAAAACCAATACTTTTAAGCTTAATTATGATTTGCATCATGCGTTTGGCTTATGGCTCTGGCTCATGTTGTTTGTCATTGCATGGTCGAGTGTTGGTTTTAATTTGAAACCGATATATCAGCCTGTAATGCAAGCGCTGGTAGGACTTGAAGGTAGAGATGAAGGCAAAGGAGATAAACAAAATAAGCCTGCGATAAACACTGAATCTAGTAGTGATGAGGCGACTACTATTGGCACTAATATGAACAGTACTAATAAGGTAGACAAGGCTAATAGCATCGCTTATTTAAGCAGGCAGGCAGAGATCGCCGCGCAAAAAAATGGCGTCAGCGTCCAGCAGCTATTGGGAGTGCGTTGGGTAGAAGAGGACAATCAATGGCAAATGCGCTTTAAAACCAATAAAGATATCGGTAAAAAAGGCGGTGCGTCATCTATCATGGTTGACGCCGCAACAGGCAATGTCGAGCGTGTTAATTTTGGCTATCAAAGCTCATTTGGTAATCAAGCTGATCAATGGATGGCAACGCTACACATGGGTCATATCAGCCATGGCGTAGGTCATTTGTTGTATCAAATATTTTTAGCATTGACGGGGTTAGCCGTGGCGGTATTGTCTGGCACAGGTGTGTATTTATGGGTCAAAGGGCGTCAAAGTCGATTAAAGCAAAAGCAAAAATTGACGGTTAAAGACAACTCTTTGAAGCGATTACGCGAAACCAGCCATTAAAGAGCAACTATAAGATATGCTGTACTTAAACCGCATCGACAATCACTGGGCGACCTTGATGATTGAGCACGGTCACATCGACGTTATACAGATCCTTCATGGTTGCTTGGGTGATGACATCTGCAGGTTGACCGACAGCCATCACCTGACCCTCTTTCATGGTGACCACGGTATCGGCGAACTGCGCAGCTTGATTGATATCGTGCAGCACGATGACCACGGTTTTTTGCTGAGTATGGCTTAACTCGCGTAGCTCACGCATCAGGCGACCAGCATGGTACATATCCAAATTGTTCAGCGGCTCATCGAGCAACAAATACGGCGTATCTTGGCAAACAATCATCGCAATCAATACTCGCTGACGCTGCCCACCTGATAGTGTCGATAAAAAACGCTCGGCTAATGGCGCAAGCTCAAAACGTTCGATAATTTCTTGCACTTTTTGCTGATCGTCCGCCGTCGGTTGCCCTTGGTGATAAGGGTAACGACCAAACATCAGCAGCTCATGCACGCGAAGTCGTCCTTGTACTTGGTTGTCTTGTCCAAGCATCGCCACAGTTTTGGACAAGGTTCGCGCATGACAGCTAACAATATCACGTTCCTCATTATCTACAGCGAAACTGACTTGTCCCGACTGTAGCGGTTGCAAGCGTGCCATGACCGAAAATAAAGTAGATTTACCCGCGCCATTGGGACCAATCAAGGCGATCACTTGGGCGCTTGGTAACGACAACGTAATGTCATGAAGAATTTGCTGTTTACCAATATGGTGCGAGATGTTATTGAGTTTAATCATAGTGGTTCTTACTTTTACAAAGGATCTGATTTTTCATTAATATATCAATGGTTTTTAGATGATTGGCTACTAGGTCAGTGATTATTAAATAAGCACGATATTAACGACGCTGAGTCATAAAAATCAATATTAAGAATACCAAACCACCAGCCAATTCAATGACCACCGATAGCACACCTGCCATGCCCAATAGTTGCTCAAATATCATCTGACCGAGTACCAAGCAAATCATCGCCACCAAACTGACCAATATCAGACGCTCGCTGTGATACATATGGCGAGCGATACGATTGGTTAGCGCACAAACCAACAGCCCAAAGAAAGTCACTGGACCGACCAATGAGGTTGCCGTGGCGACCAATACCGCAATGACCGTTAATAGCCCAAATGCCAAGCGTTGATAGTTGATACCGAGGTTAATGGCTTGTGATTTGCCAAGCATCAATACGTCACATTGATAACGCCAGCGCCAGATAAACAGTGCGCTAATGGCACAGATAACAATGCTGATACCAAGCAGCTGAGGATTGACTGTATTGAATTGTGCGTAACTGGCAGATTGCACGACGACGAAATCATCAGGATTGATCAATCTGGCAATCAGGGCTGATAAGCTGCGAAACAAGACCCCAAAGATAACGCCGACCAATATCAGTCGCGTCAGATCCTGACTGCTTTTTGAAAACAGCAGCTTAAATAACAATAATGACGCGCCAAACATTAAAACAATTTCAAGGGTGAATTTGGCAAGAGGATTGATACTGGTAAAACTTATTGCGCCCAAAAAGAAAACCAACAGGCTTTGTAATAAAACATATAGCGAGTCAAAGCCCAGCAATGACGGCGTCAAGATAGGGTTGTGCGTCAAAGTCTGAAACAATAAAGTCGATACGCCAATCGCATACCCGACCACCATTAACGCCAGTAACTTTTTACCTCGCAGCGGTAGCGCAAAGTCCCAATGGCCGTTGACATTGACTGTCAGAAATAGGATGGTTGAGATCAGCAATATGATAGCGGCAATAGATTTTGGGTGATTGACTATAAATGTCCAGAGTCGCGCAAGACAACTTTGTCCAAAAGTAGTTTTGTCGTTATTTTCTGAAGCACTGTTATCTATAGTGTTATTGGCTGTGGCGCTAGGCTTAGACGGTGAAAACATGCGTAAATCCTATAGTGCTAGGCTTATCTAATCAGACAAAACAACGATAAAAGAAAGAGAAGATGCAAAGAGGTTTGATCAGTCGTTATGAATAAAAACTTTATGACGAGCTATTTTATTGTTCAGCAGGCGCACGTAATAATAGCCATAAAAACAGTACTGTACCGACCACCCCAAAAACCGTCGCAACAGGCACTTCAAATGGATAGCGAATCGAGCGTCCAATAATATCGCACAATAGCACTGCCGAAGCGCCCAATAATGCCACTGCTGGTAAGCTACGGCGCAATTTATCCCCCATCAATCGGCTGACGATATTAGGCACGACCAAACCAATAAAAGGAATCATGCCAACGGTGACAACGACAACTGCACTCATCATCGCCACCATACCAACGCCAACCCACGTCACTTGTCGTTTGCTGATGCCTAAATTGAGCGCGATATTGTCACCCAAACCGACGATGGTCAGCTTGTCAGCAATGATATACGCCAGCACGCACAATCCGCCTGTCAGCCATAACAGCTCGTAACGACCTGCTAAGACGCCAGAGAAATCACCAAACTGCCAAACGCTGAGCATCTGTAACGATTCTGTTTGATAAGCAATAAAGGTCGTCACTGCCTCGATAATGCCACCGAAGACGATACCAATTAGCGGGATCATTAAAAAATCCGTCGGCGGAATGCGGTGGATCAGTAGCATAAACAGCATCATACCAAATACCGCGGCGATGGTAGCCACACCCATTTTGACAATGAGCGCACTGGCTGGAAATAGCAGGCTAACCACCAATAATCCCAGTGCGGCGCTTTGAGTTGCACCGACCATCGATGGCTCAACGAAGCGGTTTTTGAGCACCACTTGAATAATCATCCCAGCAACTGCCATGGAAACACCGGTCAAGATAATAGCGATGGTACGCGGTAGGCGACTGACCAGTAGCAGTGAGCTGTCGGAGTTGGCGCTATGGTTGATAAGGCTGTGAAATATACCTGACCACGAAAAATCAGCCACACCAATTGATAAGCTTAATAACACCAAAAGCCCCATAATAATGAGGCTGCCCGTGTTGATTAACCACGGCGGTATAGAAGCACGGCGATTTTTAGAGCTTAGACCACGGCTTGCGCTTTTTTGCCAACTCGTTGATTCGGCTGGTAAAGTAGGGCGGGCTTTGACGCTGGTCTGCGCACGAGAGGAAAATAACGGCATATCAGCTACTGGCTTAAAGTGAGGGTTGGCAACTGACAGTGATGACAGTTGCCTAAAAACGAATGACGCTTGTTTAGCATATTGCTTATTTAACGCATCATTTATTTAGCGTTAGCAAAAGCCTCTTTGATGGTCGTCAAATCCTGCATCCATTGATAATAACCGCCAAAGGCAAGGTATGAGTCTGGGCTAAGGTAAACCACTTGATTTTTACTCCATGCGTTGGTTTGCGCGACCAATGGATTGTCCAATACGGCTTTGGCACCAGCACCATCTTCACCAATGGCGGCACTGCGATCGACGACGAATAACCAGTCTGGATTGGTTTTTTGTATGTATTCAAACGAGATTGGCTGACCGTGGCGCGCATCGGCGATTTGGTCATCTGCCATTGGAATATCAAGTACGGTATGGATAAAACCGTAGCGGGATTTGTCGCCGTAGGCAGACAGCTTATTGCCGTTGACCATGACCACTAAGCCTTTACCTTTATCTTTGGTTAATGTTTTGGTCTCATCAATGAGCCCGTCGATATTGCCTTGCAGTTTCGCTGCCTGAGCACTCTTACCGAACAATGCACCCAAATCATGCAAACGCTGCTTGCTCGATTCATAGATATTTGCGGTATCAATCGTCATGTCGAGCGTTGGCGCAATACTGGACAGCGCATCATATTTTTCTGCCATGCGTGAGCCGACCAAGATAGCTTGCGGCTGCATCGCGTTCAACGCCTCAAGATCTGGCTCAAATACGGTGCCGACAGTTTTTGGTTCAGGCTGTGTCTTAGACTGTAAGTTGTCTAATTTTAGACCGCTTGGCATACCATCGACAGCAACATCAAGCGCGGCCAAATCCTGCATCAACGTCATATCATAGACCACCAACGGCGATGGATTCATTGCCAAGTCGACATTACCTTTTACCGTGTCGACCGTGATTTTTTCAACAGAGACCGCATCGTTATTAGCGACATTCGAGGCATGATCTGCTGTTTGATTTTCAGTCTTAGCGTCAGCGGGCTCGGAGTCGTTAGATTCAGGTGAGCTACAACCTGTCACACTGATCGTAGCAACCAGAGCGGTCACCATGGCAGTCAGTAAAGGGCGTTTGAAAAAAGGAGTAGAGCGGTTAGGCAATAAAGTAATAGACATAAATAACTCGGTATATCAGCTGGTTGGACAAAGGATGTATCAAATAATCGGTCATATAAAAGTAAAAAGAACTTCATCGATGTAATGCTTCACACCATACAATGCTCGACGGTATTACTTTTGACGTTATGATTTTTTATGGGTTGTTTTTACGCTTAGCTATTGAGACGTTCAACATGCCTTAATATCTTGAGATTTTGTAATCTTAAAGATTCGCAGTCGATTAGGGGCTATGATAAATTAATTGAGACTCATTATCAATACAAATGATAATGGTTTTTATTACGTCACTTTATTTATGATTTGTGGCGGCCTTGGCAAAATAACTCTGTATAGCGATATTTGAGAAAGGATGGTCGAATGATTAAGTAGGTTTTGCTTATTAATAACGCTAAATTATTAGCTAATCATTTGCCTGCTAAGCAAAATTATTATAAATTTATTATTGATAATAATTATCGTTTGCATTATTATCTACGCCATTCTACCTCGGTTAATGAATATTAGGGTGTTATGAGTTCAACGGATTTAGACGCGCCACCACTTAAATTGATACTCGCAGCTATTATTATAGTGGTGGGCTTGCACGTGCTGACGGCAGTCGCATTGGTGGCGATCAAGACTCCTGAGATAAAAGTTGAACCAAAAAAAGACACCCCACCTATCGAGATAGAGATGGTGACGTTACCTGTCAAAACGGCCGTCCCTGAAGTAGAAAAAGTTCAGGAAGTAACGCCCAAAAAAGCAGCGCCTAAAACAGAGTCAAAACCTGAACCTAAAAAACCTGAACCTAAAAAACCGGCACCGTCAAAACCTAAAGTAGCTCCAGTAGTGAAGGCTAAGCAAAATACACCAGAAAAACCGGTGGTAAAAGCCAAAAAGGCTGATATAGCACCTGTCGTAAAAGTAGAAAAAAAGAAGCCTGACATTATTAAAAAAGAGATGTCGAAAAAGCCAATAGTAGAATCGAAAGTCGATACCTCAATGGCTGATAGTCAACGTGAAGCTGAAGAACGACGTAAAATTCTAGCAGCAGAATCACAAAAGGCCGCTCAAGAAGCCCATGATAAAGCAGTGCAAGACGCTAAGAGAATAGCCGATGCCAAGGCTGCCCAAGAGGCTCAAGCCGAAGCGAATGCCAGAAAAGCAGCAGAAGACAAAGCGGCTAAAGATGCCGAGCAAAAAGCAGCAGCCGCTGCAAGTAATGAACCCGTGAGCTTTACTGCTAGTGCTGCAGACTGGGCATCAGCGCCAAACTTTAGCTTTCCTACTCGAGCCGCTCGTAGAGCATCTTCGGGTGATACATTCAAAGTGGTATTGATATTAAGAGTGAATAAGCAGGGCGGTATTGATAGCGCCCGGGTTGCTCAATCTTCAGGCAATTCAATAGTAGATAAAGAGGCGCAGCGTCAAGTAAGCTCTGGAAAATTCAGACCTTTTACTAAAAATGGCGTGCCAGTCGTCGGTAATGTCACATTACCTGTTACTTATAATGTGCCATAAATACATGGTTATTAGTACCAAGCATCGGCGCAATCGCAAATAATCGAACAATGGTAATAAAATACAAAGGAGTCTGACATGGACTTTATGCAATACTGGCAAATCAGCGACATGGTGACAAAAACGTTGTTCTTTTTGTTGCTTGCTTTATCTATTCTTTCTTGGGTAACAGGCATCATTCGTGTGCTACAAAGCCGCAAATTGGCCGCCAATGTTGCAGATGATTTGAGTCAGCAGATTCAAGTAAAACAGGCTGAGATGATAGCAGCAGATGCCACTACTCGCCGTTTGGTTACTGAGCAGATCTTACTCAAGCATATTGGTCGTTACCGTTTTGCCAGTGAGCGCGGCTTACCTATTCTTGGGACGACAGCCGCAATTGCGCCATTTATCGGTTTATTTGGGACGGTATGGGGAATTTTTCATGCGCTACATAACATTGGCATGAGTGGGCAAGCAGGCTTGGGACAAGTAGCAGGGCCAGTCGGTGAGGCACTTATCATGACAGGTTTGGGGATCGCCGTGGCGATTCCAGCCGTGGTATTTTATAACCTTGCAGTGCGTATCAATCGCCGCGTGATGTATCACGCCAACGATAGAGCGCATGACTTATTGGCACGTTCTGCCGAAATGGTCGTTACCCAGCAGCCGTTAACGGACAGCAAATCGACTGTTACCCAAGATTCGTTAGCAAAGGGTATGCACTCAAACGCAGCAGATGCTCAGCAAGTGACTCATTATCATAATTCAGCCGCGTCGCAGCCTTAACGATTATCCATTGATGGGACAGTCCGTTAGGCGATAGTCAAGCGAGCTATATTGCGAATAACCAAATGTATTGAGAGTGATTATGGCATTTCAATTGGGTGATGATGACAGTCAAAGTATGAGTGAGATGAACCTCATTCCGCTTATCGACATCATGCTGGTATTGATGATTATATTTCTATTGACGGCGACCGTACTGAATCCGACAGTGCCACTAGAGTTGCCGAAGACCAGTGCTGCGTTAAATGAGGCGCCACCAGAGGCTATTCAAATTAGCATCGATAAAGACGCAGGGATATTTTGGGACAGCGATGCGATTAGCATGGAGGAGTTAGAGGCACGGTTACAACAGCAAAGTGCTGGAGGTAAAGACCCTTCTGTACAATTGCGTGCTGACAAAGACAGTAAGTATGACACGGTTGCTCAAGTGCTAGCCGCTGCCAGTCAAGCAGGACTTACCAAGATAGCCTTTGTCAATGAATAAGGCGAGTCTATAAACGATATGATTATCATATGATGTTTGTTAGATAGCCAACCATCAAAAAGGTAGCTAATATAATAATAAAACAAAAATAATAAACTTTTCTCCAGCCTCAATGAGTACTTAAACCTCAAATTAAGTACTCATTGGGGTTTTCTTTTTACCAGCCATAGCCAAAGGGATGATAGCCGTAACCAAAGCGCCCAGGCCCGTAGCCAAACGGATAAGGCGAACGTAGGTAATCGAGATCACGTTGACGGATATAGTAGTAACGTCCTTGCGCGTAAGCTTCTTCTAGCTTTTCGATGCCTTCGAGCGGACAAACGGGCTGCCAGTCGTAGCCTTCGCGACCAAGTTTATAAGCATTAAGCTCGGTGCAGTAGCTTTTGAGACCTTGCTGTCGCCCTTGCTCCCATTGTATGCGGTTGGGCATGGGACCACCTACCTTTGCGCAGCTATCAGCGTAATGACCGAAATAAGCACCTGAACGCCCTTGTAAGCCATCAGCATAGCCGACTTCTTGCCAGTTGCTTTCTTGACATTGCTGCGGGGTAAGATTTTGCGTCGTTGCACAGCCTGATAGGGTAAATAAGGCAGCGCCTACTAGCGAGAGGGTAAGCCCAGTTTTACTCATGAGTTGATGGACACATTTGCTCGCTAGTGAAGCGGTCGATGAGTTTCGCTTAAGAAGATAATTCATAATAAACCTGCGCGCGTTTAAAATTATGGTTTATCATAGCACTTTTTGATGATGACAAATTTTTGTATCTCGTTATTATGCTGTTTTTTATTCGAGTTAAGTGTTTGATCTATTAGCACATATAGCCAAGCCATCGAGATTCGAAAACGTGAGTGATTGGTGGTTATCAATTCATCATGCTTGATTTTTAACGGTTCGTGCTCATTATAAGCTTCTATATAGTAGCCAGTATTTAGACAATCATTCGTGAAACAGCCGCTCATTAGAACGCTACTGGTTAGAAAATGACTGGTTAAAAGTTACTGCTCAAACAATCAATGATTGCTTTTTTATAGTTAGCTGGGCAATCACTGTCTTTGTTGTAGCCTGTTGTATAGATAATAGCGGTTTTATTTTTTAGTACATTTTCATTTATCCAAAAGGCCGGACCATCATGGGAACATTCATTGGCGTTATCATTGTACTATTTGTATTAGGGAGTATGATGGCGCTCAAACCTAACGGTATCGATCAGCGTTTGGATAAGCTGCGCATGACCGCGCGTCGTTTACAATTGAATCCAAAGCTGGTGAGTTGTCCTGATTGGATCAAAGGTAAAGACAACGAATATGGGCGTGGAATGTTAGGTCAATACTGTTTGGTGTTAGATGATGTGCAGCTGCCGCACACACGCTATCAAGTGATTGATGGGCAATGGCGACCAGATAGTAGTTTTGTCGATACAAGCAAAGATGATGTTAAGCTCACGATTCCAAGTGCGATTCGTGCTAATAACAGCACTAATAATACGATTATCAAGAAGACCAATTTTAGCTTGGATAAAGCACCGCTAGATTTGCCAGTCAGTATTGAGCCGTTTGTTAAAGGTTTGCTGACTAAGGCCAATAGTATCGTGATTTATTGGGAAGATATCGCTTATGTGCGTCCTTCATCCAATCCTGCTTATCAGCAAAAATTGATCGAAGCAGATTTGTTGGTGCTCAAAAAACAGCTTGAACAATGGGCGTCAGAGATGCAAAAGCGCCTATAAAACGGCTACAAGGTAGAAAATCATTTTTTAATCTCCATTTATAAGCAATATGCAAGCACTTTTGGCAAACTCTCAGTCATTTACAGTTGACAGTGTAACGCTTAGCAGTGTAACGTCTTTATAACTGACTCTTTATCTTATGGTTATTGTTTGTTTTATAAACGTTTTTTTAAGCAGCTATTACTATAATGATTCACCGCGCTACTATAACTCACAATTATAAATTGCCATGCTGCTGTATTTATTCTTACTTTTAATTTACTCATATAATAATGGTGTCGTCACATATGGCAAAAACCGCAACCAAAAAAAGTCCAGCGCCCGCTGCTGGTAATCCCAAAGGCAGTCCAAAGGGCAAGTCTTTGGTGATTGTAGAATCACCTGCCAAGGCAAAAACAATCAATAAGTACCTTGGCGATGACTTTATCGTGCGCTCCAGTATTGGTCATGTCCGTGATCTACCAGTTGGCGCAAGCAAAAGTGCAAAAAAACCAACAACGACCAAAAAAGATGACAGTCTAAGCAAAGAAGAAAAAACCCAGCAAGCCTTGGTACGGCGCATGGGCGTCGATCCAGAACATGACTGGGCAGCAGTTTATGAAGTGTTACCTAACAAGACTAAGGTTATCAAAGAGCTGAAAGCTTTAGCCAAAGACGCTGACAAAATCTATCTGGCAACGGATATGGATAGAGAGGGTGAGGCGATTGCTTGGCATCTTAAAGAAGTCATCGGCGGCGCTGACAGTAAGTATGAGCGTGTGGTTTTTAACGAGATTACCAAATCTGCCATTCAAAATGCCTTTAAGCAGCCCTCCAAACTTGATATCGATCGTGTCAATGCCCAACAGGCGCGGCGCTTTTTAGACCGTGTCGTTGGCTTCATGGTATCGCCGCTGCTGTGGCAAAAGGTTGCTCGCGGTCTCTCTGCAGGTCGCGTTCAGTCAGTTGCTATGCGTTTGGTCGTAGAAAGAGAACATGAAATTCGCGCCTTTATACCAGAAGAGTATTGGCAAATTCATGCCGATACTCACGTTGCCAATAGCAAAAAGGACGCTGAGCAAATTGCGATTCGCTTAGAGGCGACCAAGCAAGGCGGCAAAACGCTTAAGCTCGTCAATAAAGAGCAGACAGATAAAGTCTTAGAAACTCTTAACTCAAGTGACTTTATCGTCAAAGAGCGTGAAGAGAAGCCAACGCAATCGCGTCCGAGTGCGCCGTTTATCACCTCGACATTGCAGCAAGCAGCCAGCACACGATTGGGCTTTTCAGTTAAAAAGACCATGATTTTGGCGCAGCGCTTATACGAAGCGGGTCATATTACTTATATGCGTACCGACTCGACTTTCTTATCTGGTGATGCACTTGCTGCGGTACGTGGCTATATCGAAGACAGCTATGGCGCAAAATACGTACCCGAAAAGCCAAATTTCTACGGCAACAAACAAGGCGCACAAGAGGCGCATGAGGCGATTCGTCCCTCTAACGTCAATATGAAGTCAACGCAGCTTAAAGGGGTTGAGCGTGATGCCATCCGCCTGTACGAGCTGATTTGGCGTCAGTTTGTCGCTTGTCAGATGCTGCCAGCAAAATACTTGTCAGTGAATCTATTCGTCGCTGCCAATGATGTCGAGTTAAAAGCACGTGGTCGTACGTTAGTATTTGATGGTTATACCAAAGTTATGCCACCGGCAAAAACTGACGATACCTTATTACCAGATGTGAAAAAAGGCGATAAATTAATACTAGATAAGCTCGATCCGAGTCAGCATTTCACCAAGCCGCCACCGCGCTATACCGAGGCAAGTTTGGTGAAAGAACTTGAGAAAAAGGGCATCGGTCGTCCATCAACTTATGCGTCTATCATCTCGACCATTCAAGATCGCGGCTATGTGAAGCTTGAGAACAAGCGCCTGTTTGCTGAAAAAATGGGTGATATCGTTACCGACAGACTAACCGCAAGCTTCCCAGATTTGATGGATTATACCTTTACCGCCGCGCTAGAGGACAAGCTTGACCATGTGGCAGAAGGTGATACAGATTGGAAAGATGTCCTTGATAATTTCTATGGCGACTTCAAAACAACGCTTGATCGCGCCAAAGAAAAAGACGGCATGCGTCCAAATGATCCAACTGACGTACCAGACGTGCATTGCGATCTTTGCGATCGTCCAATGCAATTACGTACTGGCTCAACGGGTGTATTCTTAGGGTGTACTGGCTATAATTTACCGCCAAAAGAGCGCTGTAAAGGCACTAAGAACTTAATGCCCGTCGAAGCTTTTGCCAATCTTGATGAGGCAGAAGGTGATGATGAAGCGGCAGAAGTTCGCGATTTGATGGAGAAAAAGCGTTGCCCGAAATGTAGCACGGCAATGAATGGTTATATCGTCGATGGCGGTCTGAAACTGCATGTGTGTGGTAACAATCCTGATTGTGATGGTTATGTCTTAGAAGAAGGCAAATTCGAAGTGCCTGGCTCTGATTCTCCAACCATTGACTGTAATAAGTGCGATGGACAAATGGAGCTAAAGACGGGACGTTTTGGTCCTTACTTCGCTTGTCAGCAATGTGATAACACCCGTAAAGTGTTAAAAACAGGCGAAGCCGCACCGCCGCGCATGGATCCTATTCATCTACCAGAGCTGAAATCAACCAAGCACGATGACTACTTTATCTTGCGTGAAGGAGCAGCTGGGATGTTCTTGGCGGCTTCTAAATTCCCGAAAGTACGCGAGACACGCGCACCAAAGCTGGCTGAGCTACGCGAAATCAAAGATAAAATGGAAGATAAATTTCAGTATTTGTTTGAAGGTCCAGATGAAGATCCAGATGGTAATCCAACCATTTTACGCTGGTCACGTAAGAAGAAGGAGCAATATATCGGCTCTGAGAAAAATGGCAAGGCCACACGTTGGGGTGTGTATTGGCGTAATGGCAAGTGGGTAGAGGAGTAAGTCTCCTTTACTTTTTATCTTGATGATTGATTGTTAATATATGAGCTTCTGTATCACCAATATTGTTTTAAGCTATAAAATTTTGAACAAAAAAAACCTCTTAGAATCTAAGAGGTTTTTTTGTGCTATTCATATTTGTGATATCAATAACAGCTAAGTTCATATGCTATTAGTTCTTTTCGATGATACCGCAAGCAACGCGGTCGCCTGCATTACCAGCTGGTTGGCTAGTATAGTCATCAGCACCGCTATGCACGATAAAGGCTAGACGATTAACGCTATATTTACCAGCATCAGCGACAGAGATTTTCTTATTCACATAGTTAATAGTAGCCACGCCATCTGCATTGGCAGTCAGGTTAGGCAAGTCGCCAGCATGACCATTCATATCGTCAGGATTAGAGTGAGGCTTATTGTCAGGATTAAAGTGACCACCTGCCGCTTTACCCATATCAGCACAGCTACCCGTTTCATGGATATGTAGTGAGACTGTCTTGCCCGGCTGCAAATTCATCAGCTTACCGTAAACTTGTACGCCGCCATCCACAGGGCGTAAGAATACTTGACCCACTTCATTTTTATTACCAGCGACTGCATTGATAGTAGATTTTAAGGCAGGTTGGCTAAGTGGATTGCCAGTTTGCATTTGACCTTCGACGGTTTGACAACCCGTCATTACTAACGCTGAACCACATAATAGCGCACTTGCAAGCATCGTCTTATTCATTATTATCTCCAATTATTTTTAATACTTAGTTATTTTTGATAAGAAGCTAACTCTTGAAGGTTTATAGATAAATACCTTTTGATTTCTATAAACATTCGTTAATGTCGTCATCAGTATAGCTAAGGATTAGATATAGTTATTCATCAAATGCGCAACAATCGGTTAATAAATGTAAGTATCGTATGGGTTTGAAAATTGTTTACGGTATTTTCTTTACTTCGTTTTGCCATACTAAGGTTTCGGCAGTCTCCATTGTTTGCAATAAATTATAGCGAGGCATATCAGTCTGATCGTCTGCTGTTGGCGATATTGATTGTGAAGGTTGCAAACTCAAACTAAGAGTGCTCTGGCTATTACTAATAAGCTTAGCAAGCTCGCCCTCAATTCTATTACCAGTAACACCGCAGCCCATGAGCGTTTGTGGTCCCGAGCCAACTAGCAATGTATAATCTTTCATCAAAATATAAGGACCACCGATACCATTGCAGCTAGAACTAAAAAATGCGTATTGACTATCGTCATACCCTCTAAATTTTAACGACACTGGAAACTCTGGATGATAAAAATGACCAATAGACTCTCAAGATATTACCTGCCCTTTGTCATTAATAGTATTACGAACGGCGCTAACCAGTCGCCAGTCATAGCGCTCTAACAATGCTTTATCAATAGGCAGTCCAGTCGGTTCTTTAAATGTCCTAGGTGTACCATCAAATGTTAACGTATTGCCATTTTCGATTTTAACGACCAAGTTTTTTGATACAATCTGAGTATTAACGAGTTTGCTTTTTGCGACTGGTAATAGCTCAACATCTAACTTAATAATATTATTATCGTTAGGAAATAACTTTTTGATATTTGCTTCATTTGCTTCATTTGCTTCATTTGCTTCATTTGCTTCATTTGCTTCATTTGCTTCATTTGCTTCATTTGCTTCATTTGCTTCATTTGCTTCATTTGCTTCATTTGCTTTGTTTTCAGTAGCACTTTCGCAGGTCGAGGATCTTTCTCTAAGCTCGCTACCATACTCAAAAGGCGGTGCGGACATCCATACGAATTTGATAGCAAAATGTTGGCAGCCTTGAAACAAGCTTAACGAACTGGGCGCTACTTCTAAAGTAATCGGCGCGTCAGTGTTAATATTAATAGCGTTGCTTTTTTTGTCTTTAACTTGTGTTAACTGCCAATGATAATTACTTGCCCATTGCAGCGTCGTAACTTCGTTAGCTGTTTCATCAGCTACCACTACAATTTTTTCTTCCAGCTTTTCAGTTTTTATGATGGGCTGATATGATATTGGGGTAGAAGTGCTAAAGCCCGTCATCATTGAGTTAGTAGGTATAGAGTTATCTTTTGCAATATTGGACTGACAGCCTGTTAACGCTAAAGAAAACGAAACAGTAAGTAATAAGGATATAGTTAAGCGGTTTAAAATCAGGTGGTTTAACATTATGGTTATTACCAAATAAACATTTGTTTAAAATATAGCACAGAGTTTTAACCAGATTGTTTTTTATTTTTGCCAAAAAAAAGCCGCCCATCGTTATGATGAGCGGCTTTCTGATTTATAAGACTGGATTAGTAACTAATCAGATTAGTTATGCAGCGCTTTACTTGAGGTTTTATCGACCGTTACTTTCGCAGGCTTAAGCGGAACTGGCATACTGACCAATGCAACCTTCAATATCTCATCAATCGTTGCCACTGGCTGAATGGTCAGACCGGCTTTGACGTTATCAGGGATATCGGCCAAGTCACGCTCATTAGTCGCTGGAATCAACACATGCTTGATACCACCACGATGCGCAGCTAACAGCTTCTCTTTTAGACCACCGATGCGTAGGATTTTACCGCGTAAGGTAATCTCACCTGTCATCGCAATATCTGGACGAATGGCAATGCCAGTTAAGGCGGAGACTAGCGCCGTCGTGAGCGCACCACCAGCCGATGGGCCATCCTTCGGCGTGGCACCTTCAGGCATATGCACGTGGACGTCAGTAGTCTTAAAGGTTTCATAATCAATCCCTAAGCTATCACCGCGAGCACGGACCACGCTCATTGCTGCACGAATTGACTCTTTCATTACATCGCCGAGTGAGCCTGTAAAGCTAAGCTCACCTTTGCCCTTCATCGCCACTGCTTCGATGGTTAATAGCTCGCCACCGACTTGCGTCCATGCCAAACCAGTAATACGACCAATCTCAGGCTCTTCTTCTGCCAGACCGTAGTCATACTGATGCACACCGAGATAGTCATCGATGTTTTTGTCATCGACTGTCACTAGCTGACGTTCTGCTTTTTTCGGAGCGCGGGCGCCATGTATCTCAACCGAACCGCGAACAACTTTACGGCAGATTTTATTCACTTCACGCTCAAGGTTACGCACACCTGCTTCACGGGTATAGCTACGCACGATGCTATGTAGTGCCGCTTCAACAATCTCAATTTCACCTTCTTTGAGACCGTTATTCTTAATCGCTTTTGGCACTAAGTACTTCTGTGCGATATTGACCTTTTCTTCTTCGGTATAACCCGGTAGACGAATGACTTCCATACGGTCAAGCAGAGCAGGCGGGATATCCATGCTATTAGCAGTACAGATGAACATCACTTGCGACAAATCTAAGTCCATATCTAAATAATGGTCGTTAAAGGTATCGTTCTGTGATGGGTCCAGTACTTCAAGCAAGGCTGATGCTGGGTCACCGCGGAAGTCTTGCGCCATCTTATCGATTTCATCTAATAAAAATAGCGGGTTTTTAACTTCAACTTTGGCTAGTGATTGGACAATTTTACCCGGCATAGCACCGATATAGGTACGGCGGTGACCACGGATTTCCGCTTCATCACGGACGCCACCTAGTGCCATACGCACAAACTTACGACCGGTAGCGCGCGCAATCGACTCGCCTAATGAGGTTTTACCAACACCCGGAGGACCGACTAAACAAAGAATCGGACCACGAAGTTTTTTCACTCGTGATTGTACGGCTAAGTATTCTAAGATGCGGTCTTTCACATCTTGTAAACCGTAGTGATCTTCGTCCAATACCGTTTTTGCTTTTTCTAAATTAATCGAAACCTTGGTTGTGGCATTCCACGGTGTGTCCAAAATCCATTCAATATAGTTACGCACCACTGACGATTCACTTGATGCTGGTGGCATCATCTTGAGCTTTTTCAGCTCTTGATCCGCTTTTTTACGCACATCTTCTGGCAAGTCAGCATCTTCTAGACGCTGCTCTAGCTCAGCCACATCATCTTCGCCATCAAATGCGCCGTCATTCATATCTGACAGCTCATTTTTAATGGCTTTCATCTTCTCGTTTAAGAAGTATTCGCGCTGATTGTCTTCCATTTGCTGACGGACAGCTTCTTGGATATCTTGCTCGATATTTTGTTCAGCACTCTGCTTAACCAAATATTCGGTTAAGGTATTGATATGGGTTTTAAGGTCATCATTTTCTAAGAATGATTGCTTAATATCTAAATCCATCGACACACGGGTCGAGATGAAATATACCAACTCAAGCAAGTCATCGATACGTTTTGCCACACGAGTCAGCTCACGAGCATTACGCAGACGCGCATCTGCGTAGCTTTCAAACAATGTGGTTAATGCTTGAATCGTATTTTTCTGCTGGCTCTCATCCATACTGACATCAAGGTCAGCACGCTCAAAGCTTGCCATCAATAATGTGTCGTGATTTTCTATAGTATCAACGCGCGCACGATATTGACCTTCGATCAATACTTTGATGCAGTTCTCATCACTGTCATGTGGCATGGTACTGACGATGCGGCAAACCGTACCGTATTGATACAAGTTATCTTGATCAATGTCTTCAGTCAGCGAGTCTTTTTGTGCCACGACCAAGACTTTGTTGCCGTACTCAGCCTGTGCCAATTCAACTGCCTTTACCGATGGCTCACGACCGACGAACAAAGCAATCTGCATGTGCGGATAAACGACAACATCGCGCAATGCCAGTAGTGGTAAATAGTTTTCTGTACCGTCACCTTTTATACTATCGTCTTTTGCGTCATCGTCTTCAATAGTGTTGTCGTCATCATTATCTTTATCATCACTATTTTTGCTATCACCATCTTCAACGCGATCAGCTGTTACAGCTACATCACCTGTCGTATCGTCAGGCGCGCTGTCTCGCTCCTGATCATTAGCAACAGTAGATGAAACGTCGACATCGATGTCGATATTGTCTTGGGCAATTTTATGTTCACTCATATATTCTTCCTCGTTCACCAGACTTGTAAAGTCAAGTTCGTGGTTCATGTTTAGATAAATGGTGCTCACCGATAAAATTGCAAGGCTTGTGGGCAAAGTCACACGCTTATCTGCGCAAAATAGTTATATCTATCTAAAGACTGCGAGTCATATTGTTATTTATAATTTTAAATATTAGCTGAAATTTAATGTATACAGAGCATGGGTAATAAGTGCATAGCTAACACCTATTGGGTTCTGTGCGTAGGATTTGTGTGCAAAATAAGGTAAACTGACGCGCGTCTTAAACGGTGGTTTTAGCGTTAAGCGGTTTAGAGGCGAGGGTGATATCTATCGTCCATGAGATATTAATAGGTCTTAATCAGGCTATAGCAGACAGAATAAGAGGCAATATATGACCATCAATGCGGTACTGCTGGCAGTCATCATCATGCTAGGGCTGTCTTTGGCGCGTGTACACGTGGTACTCAGCTTATTAATCGGTGCGCTGGCAGGCGGACTTATCGCTGGTTTGGGTATGACCGATACTTTGAATGCCTTTCAAGAAGGTATCCGTAATGGCGCACAAATTGCGCTGTCCTATGCGCTGCTTGGGGCTTTTGCAGTGGCGATTGCGCATTCAGGATTGCCACAGTCACTGGCAGGGGCGGTGATCAAACGCATTGATGCGGGCGGCCCAAGTATAAAAGCAGGTGGCATGATTAAATACATGCTGTTTGCAGGTTTAATCACCGTGAGCTGCTTCAGCCAAAACTTAATCCCTATTCATATTGCCTTTATTCCATTGCTAGTACCGCCATTATTGCTCGCCTTCAATCGCATGCACATTGATAGACGTTTAATTGCTTGTCTGCTGACTTTTGGTCTTGTGACTACTTACATGTTTATTCCGTATGGTTTTGGCGATATTTATCTCAATCAAATCATGCTGAAAAACGTCGGCGAAGCAGGCATTGATATCAGTAACATCTCAGTCACCAAAGCCATGGCAATTCCGGCTTTGGGTATGTTTGTAGGCTTACTCGTCGCCGTATTTATCAGCTACCGTAAACCGCGCCAGTATCAGCAGCTAGCAATCGATAAAGCTGCGCATGATGAAGTGTTAGAGGGTGACGCGTTAAGCAAAACCGCAGCTAGTGCGCAAACACAAAGTAAGATGAAAACGTTGGTGGCGCTTGCCGCGATTGTGACGGCATTTGTGGTGCAGATGTATACCGACTCACTTTTGCTTGGCTCGATGTTTGGCTTTGGCGTCTTTATGGCGACGGGCGTCGTTAAATGGAGTGAAGCTGATACGGTCTTTAATGACGGTATCAAGCTGATGGCGATGATCGGCTTTATTATGATTACCGCGCAAGGCTTTGCAGAAGTGATGAAAGCAACTGAGCAGATTCAGCCATTAGTTGATGGTGCCGCGTCATTATTCGCAGGTAATAAAGCGATAGCTGCATTTATTATGCTGTTAATTGGTTTAATTGTGACCATGGGTATTGGTTCGTCATTCTCAACCATTCCTATTTTGGCGGCGATTTATGTACCGCTATGTATCTCGTTAGGGTTTTCGCCATTGGCAACCGTGGCGATTATTGGTACGGCTGGTGCGCTCGGTGATGCAGGTTCTCCAGCATCAGATTCGACTCTTGGACCTACTTCTGGTCTAAACATCGACGGTCAGCATGACCATATCAAGGACAGTGTGGTGCCGACATTCTTGCATTACAACATTCCATTATTGATATTTGGTTGGATTGCAGCGATGGTGTTGTAGGCTATCAAAGTTAAGTAGAGTTTGGTGTAGGCTGGGTTTTTAACCCAGCTTTAAAATGTCAATTACCTTGTTATTAAACTGATTCTCTACGAAAAAATCGCCTTAAAACAAATAAATAGACCTGCCAAAAGCAAAGCAATAAAAATAGTAAAGAGGACAAAAACGTCCAAAAAATCATCCCACTTAATGACGGCGGTGCATGCATCGCCATCATACCGAAACCAAATAAAAATAAAATGCTAGTCCCCAGCATAGTGAAAAACTTCCAGCGACTATCCATATATACATCCATAGTCACCAGTAAGCTTAAATGAAACAGCATTCCTATTATTAATATAACGACTAATTCTATAGGATAGGGATGCGGAAGAGGAATATTCTGAACGTGAAGTAAATAGGGATCTGTGCTAAAACCTAAAGTGATAATAAGACCGACGAAAATGATCCACAAGATAGCAAAAACTACCCTTAGTGGTTTTGAGCGAAAGTAGCTCATTGTTGTCTTTGCAAATCCTCTATGGGTCTTTATTGTCATTTTCAAAATCTTTTATCCCATCATTAAAACTACGCAAAAACGCATCGCTTTGCGCCAGCAGTTTATTCAGACGCTCTTCATTGACTAGCCGTGTCATCTCCTCAGAACTAAAAGGTTGCTCTTGACTATAGTAACGCACCTCTCTAGCGTCCTCGTTACCTAACATTTGCAAATACTCATCCACATGATCAGCGCTAGAGTTAGTATCCATCGCTTGCTTATCCTCTTTCATCAAAACCACCTCAAGCCACTTGGGGTAATTAAGCCATCTAGTGGCACATCCCACGGTTGCCGCTGTAATTGTTCAACCACTTGAAAATCATAACACCAGCCTATCTTTAACGGTTTTTTTGCCCCTGATCGATAGCTGTAACCAAGCGTCGTATCATAAAAGCCGCCACCCATGCCCATACGATTGCCGTTGAGATCTACTGCCACGAGCGGACAAATAATCACATCTAATTCTCGTGCCCAAAGTAGACGGCGATGATGGTTTTGCTTCATGCCTAAGCTATGAATGCGAGTCGGTATATTGAGCAGCTTTGATTGATAAACAGGCACAAAGCGTAGATGTTTATCATCGCTGTTATTGCTAGTACGACCAAGTGAGCCAACGACTGGTAAGTAAGGAAAATAGCCTAAGCGTTGATACCAATCCAATAGTGGCTGAGTAGGTAATTCGCCAAAGCCATCGTAATATAAACCAATACGCGCACGCGGTGCTAAGCGCTGTTGCAACTTAACTAAATGCAAACTTGCCATGCGCGCGTATTGGCTGCGCTCCCCATCTGTTAACTGACGACGCTGGCGAGTAAATTGCCGTCTTGGCGGATTGCTAACGGTAGATGTCTGAAACTCAGAATGTTTTAACTCAGGATGCATAGATAGACTATCCCATAATGTATTAAATTGATGATGGCTGTTGCTTGTAGAGAGTAGCAATGGCTATTTGTGAATATTCAACACGGCCTAGTCATGCTATCATAACGCCACTTTACAGCGTATTTTCCTTTATGTGCAGCGTGTGTTGCACTTTTTTCATAGCAGCTATACAACAAACCATTAAAGAGGGTAGTTATGTCGACACAGAATCAGGCAACTCGTACCGAAAAAGATACCATGGGCAACGTGGAAGTCCCAGCTGACGCTTATTGGGGTGCGCAAACTCAGCGTAGCCGTGAAAACTTCAAAATCGGTGGCGAGACGTTGCCGCGTCCAATGATTGAAGCAATGGCACTGGTCAAAAAAGCCGCTGCGATTACCAATGCTGGCCTAGAGCGCATTGAAGGCGACAAGCGCGATTTAATCGTGCAAGCTGCTGACGAAATCATCAATGGTGGTCTAACGGATCAGTTCCCATTAGTCGTATGGCAGACAGGTTCTGGCACCCAGTCAAACATGAACATGAATGAAGTACTAGCCAACCGTGCCAACGAAATCGCTGGTTCTGAGCGCGGCAGCTACACGCCAATTCACCCAAATGATCATGTAAACCATGCACAGTCTACCAACGACAGCTTCCCAACGGCGATTCGTGTTGCCGCTGCGCGTGAAATCAACGGTTTATTGATTCCAGCCGTAAAAGCACTACGTGATACCTTGGCTGCTAAAGCGAAAGAATTTGATAGCATTGTTAAAATTGGTCGTACGCATTTACAAGACGCGACGCCTTTGACTTTAGGTCAAGAATTTAGCGGCTATGTAAGTCAACTTGACCATTCATTGACTCGTATCGACAACGCGCTACAAGGTCTATATGAATTGCCACTAGGCGGTACTGCGGTTGGTACTGGTCTAAACGCGCATCCTGACTATGCAGTAAAATCAGCTGAGCAGCTGTCAACCTTGACTGGACTGCCATTTGTCACATCACCAAACAAATTTGAAGCATTAGCCGCTCGTGATGCTGAAGTATTCGCGTCAGGCGCACTAAAAACCCTAGCAGCCAGCTTAAACAAAATCGCTAACGACGTACGTTGGTTGGCATCAGGTCCTCGTTGTGGTCTAGGCGAGTTGACGATCCCTGAAAATGAGCCAGGCTCATCTATCATGCCGGGTAAAGTAAACCCGACCCAATCAGAAGCAATGACCATGGTTGTCGCTCAAGTGATGGGTAACGATGTCACTATCAGCATGGCTGGCGCATCAGGTAACTTTGAACTAAACGTTTATAAGCCAGTAATTGCCTTTAACTTGTTGCAATCTATCAAGTTGCTTAGCGATGCTTGCAACAGCTTCAACGAAAACTGTGCCGTTGGTATCGAGCCAGTAAAAGACAAAATTGATGACTTTTTGCACAATTCATTGATGCTAGTGACTGCATTGAACCGTCATGTTGGTTATGAAAATGCTGCGAAAATCGCTAAGACAGCTTATAAAGAAAACAAAACTTTGAAGCAAGTGGCGGTTGAGCTAGAGCTACTAACTGAAGCGCAGTTCGATGAGTGGGTAATTCCTGCTGATATGGTAAATCCTAAGTAAGCTAACTAATAGTTTCTTAGAATAGAAAAAGACCTTGTCGTGTGGCAAGGTCTTTTTTATGATAATTTGACAGATGGTATTTGAAAAGCAATAGTTATAAAATTATAGAATTCTTGTTCATTAAAATATTGTGGTTTGTGTTTATAAAACTATATAATTGAAAATATAAATAATGTTCATTTTTGAAGCTCTGTTAGCACATTTAAATTTTTACTAGAGTAATAAATTTACTACTATCAACTTTGTATTTATGATTAAGGATTAATTATGTTTATAGATGAAGGTCATAGAATACATGATGTCTACCAAATTACTGAGGATGAGAAAGGTAAAATAAAAGCTTTTTTGCAAGGCGGAGTTTATTGCTGGTGTAAGAATAGAAAAGATGAATGGTTTTCGTTAAGAGATTTGATGGGTGGTGATAATTTTCATTGGCAAGGAACGCCTTTGATTAAGCTATATGAAAAGCACAAAAGTAAAGAAGACTCTGTAAAATCAGCTGGCATAGATGCAGGTTGGTTACTAAAAGCAGTAGTAAATGAGGATGAAAGAGTATTCGAAACTAAAAAAAGTGAATTAATAAACCATTACCGTTGGATTGAAAACAATTCTGTTGAAAATATTTTAGAAGTGGATAACTAAAGTATAGTGATTTTAAAATATTTATCTTAAAAGAAATACACTTTTTAGTGCCCCTAGCGCTTCCTGCAATTAGAAGAATTGATAATAATGAAATTTACTACACCAGAATTTAATAAAAATGGGTTTAATTGTCCTTTATGTGGTACTTATGCCCATATGACTTGGACTAATTTAGTCAATCAAGGTTACCTTACGAAATACCACGAGTCAATTTGTTCATACTGTAATGAAAAAAGTCTTTGGAGGGTAAATGGTTATAGTCAAAGTTCATCTGGACAGAACGTTGCGGAAGCTATACTTTTATTTCCAGATAATGGATTGGCGGCATTGCCTGAGGATGATATGCCCAGTGATGTAAAAGCCGACTATATTGAAGCGGCAAAAATATTTTCAAAGTCACCTCGTGGCTCAGCAGCTCTACTTAGACTAGCGTTGCAGAAGCTATGTAAGCATCTAGGTGAAAATGGTAAAAATATAAATACTGATATTCGTAGTCTTGCTTCTAAAAATATTCTACCTCCTATGGTTGTTAAAGTAGCTGATACGGTACGAATTACAGGAAATAATGCTGTTCATCCAGGAACAATGACAGACGAAGACTTTGACCAGGTAGCTTCCAAAATGTTTGATCTCCTTAATTTCATAGTAAAAAAAGGAATTTCAGAACCAAAAGAGCTAGAAGATTTATATCAACTCACACCAGAAGGCCCAAGAAAAGATGCAGAATCTAAGGATGCTAAATTCAAAGCTAATAATTCTTAATGATAGATTTGAAAGTGATTTCTAAAGTAAATTTCCTCTCATGCATCGCGTCCAATAATTATGCATTTTAGTAGTGTTCTGGCTACGCCCCACATCTAAAGTTATTCATTAAAAAGACCTTGCCACATTACGCGGCAAGGTCTTTTTACTATTAAATATCCAAGCCTAGTTAGAACTTATAAAGCAAACCAAGCGTCGAAGTTGACTCAGTACGCGAGTCAACCATTGGGCTATCATATTGCTCATTTGGCAGATAGCTTAAGCTTTGATTGGCAAACAATGCCCAGCGCTCATTGAAATCATAGTTGGCACTAATGTTAACGTAAGGATTCAAGCTCGAATTAGACTTATAGGCGGCGACGCCTGTTTCCGCTGACTCTTTTTTACTGACGCCATAATAGTATTCATTATAGTCAGCATCGTTGTATTCAAAGCCAATGCTTGGATAGACTGTTAGCTTGTCTTTTGTAATTCTAGCGAGGTAGGTCAAGCGAGCTGTGTTACCACCACTACGGTCTAAAACATCAGTTGCGATTTGAGCACGGAAACCACCGACGGGCGTGCGGCGCAAATAAGTTAGACCAGCAGCGACTGATGCTTCACGCTCATCAAGACCTTGTAATGCGCCTCTAGCATCATCAGGATCGAAATCGTTGCCAGCGAGCTGAGCATAAGCCGACAGCTGATTTTTGCCATCATTAATGATATAAGCACCCGCTTGGGCGCCGCGCACATAGAATCTATTGTTGTCATAAAACGCGCCTGGCAACACACGTACATCGAGGCTGTCTTCCATATCGTAGGCTGAGTTGACGGCTATGACGTTGACACCGACGCTTAATACAGCGTCTTGGTCAGTAGGTAAATTGTCCTTAAAAAGTGCAGCATTGGACATACTGGCGACACTAAATAACGCGGTAGCCGTTAATGCGCTAAGCATGACGCGCGTAGAAATATGAGGTAGCGCTACAGGTTTAAACATAATAGAGTCTCGTGAATGGATGAAATAATTGGGGGCAATTGTGTATAGTCAAGGAATTTTAGAATCGCTACAAGGCGACCGACCGCAGATAGTAAACTGAGTACATCTAGAGCGGGTAACACCGTAGCGGTTTAAAAGTGCTCTGACTGTAGCAAGAAGCGAGTAAGGAAAACCTAACCAATAAGCTGTTATCATGAACTATTTAGCAATGATAAATAACTATGAAAGTTTACTCAATGGTTTTTAATACTTGTAGTATTTGATCATGAATATCTTGCCACCACCAAATAAAGCCAATGCTAATCAGTAGCATCATTAGCCATGGTAGTAATTGCCAAATAAGGATAGATTTGGTCGGTGTTTCTTGTTCACTAAGGTGGCTGTGATTAGCATGAGTATTTAAGTGTGAGTTTACAGCAGAGTCGGGGTGGAAACTGCTGTTATTGTCAAAATCAGCATTATTAAAGTGCTCATTATTAGCAGAAGAATCAGTATCGCTGCTTACTGGAAAATTGATATAAGTCGTTCGATAATGGTCTTCATAAGTAGCTGGGTTAGGCATATTCTGTAGCGCTATTGTCATACGCTGACGGTAGGCGATTGCGAATGCCAGGGCAATCACTAAGCCAGTCACCGCGCCGCCAATATGCCCCGCATTGTCGATACCCGGTACGGCAAAACCATAAACAAGGTTAATGCCCATGATAAATAGCAAGCTCTTAAGATTGAGCACCATGCCATTGACCGTTATTTTAAACAGTGCGGCTATCAATAATGCCGCGCCGATACCCATGATGCCACCTGACGCCCCAGCCGATAGACCCGGTTGACCAGTTCCTTCTACGATACTATGCCACGTGACATAGTTATTCAGTAAGTTGCCCCCGATCGCCGCCAGTAAAAACAATGCCAAAAACTTGGCTGAGCCAAACATCGGCTCGGCAATCTGCCCAAAGAAATACATGGCAAATCCATTAAACAATAAATGCATCAAGCCGATGTGTAAAAAGGCACTGCTGACCAAGCGCCACGGCTCATCGCCCATGGTAAATGGCAATGCATTGGCACCCCATTTTAAGAGCGCCTCAGTCGATGGATTATTGGCATCGACGCCTGTCAGTACCTGTATGATGAATAACCCAATAAAGCTAGCTAGTAACAGCGTGGTGACAGGGGCTGTTTTTAATAATTGTTGAATGGTCATAAAGGTGAGATATCATTAGAATGTTGTAAATAGAGTATAAAGGGTATGGTCAAATAATGTCAGACATCTGCATGACATTATGATTTGATGAGTAGTACTCTTAAACGATTAGTACTCTTAAACGATTAGTACTCTTAAACGATTAGTGCCCTTAATGGTGGATCGTTTTAACGACCGTTTTAATGACAAATTTAACGATTAGCAACTTTGAGGTTCTCATAAGTGCCCTTTACCAATATATCAGTGGTGACCTTATTGATATCGGTATGACCACAGAACGCCATCGATAGATCGCATTCTTTATGGATGATTTCCAGCGCACGGCGCACGCCATCTTCGCCATAAGCGCCCAGACCATAAAGAAAAGCGCGACCAATCATCGTGCCTTTTGCACCCAATGCGCGCGCTTTTAGTACATCCTGACCCGAGCGAATGCCGCTGTCTAACCACACCTCGATATCGCTATTTTCAGCATGCACCGCTTGTACGATATCGGATAGGGCAGATATGGAAGAGAGGGCGCCATCTAATTGACGACCACCGTGGTTTGAGACGACCAGTGCATCGGCACCGCTACGAGCAGCCATAATGGCATCTTCAGGTTCCATGATACCTTTAATAATTAATTTGCCGCCCCACATATCTTTGATGCGTGCCACATCATCCCAGCTCAAGCGCGGATCAAATTGTTCTTCCGTCCAAGCGGTGAGAGAAGATAAGTCGTCGACGCCTTTTGCATGACCGACGATGTTGCCAAAGCTATGACGTTTGGTGCCCAGCATATTCATACACCACTGCGGCTTGGTCATCAAGTTGACGATATTGGCAAGTGTAGGTCTAGGCGGTGCAGACAAGCCATTTTTGATGTCCTTATGGCGCTGTCCCAGCACTTGTAAATCCGCGGTAAGAATCAACGCCGAACAATTGGCATCTTTCGCCCGCTGAATTAAATTGGCCACATAGTCATGATCGCGCATCACATATAGCTGAAACCAAAAGGGCTTGCTGGTATGAGTGGCGATATCTTCGATAGAGCAGATACTCATGGTCGATAGCGAAAACGGTATGCCGAATTTTTCTGCTGCCTGCGCTGCATGAATCTCGCCATCCGCCCACATCATACCGGTAAAGCCAGTGGGCGCGATGGCGACGGGCATTTTTACTTCTTCGCCAATCATGTGGGTTGCTAGACTGCGATTGTCCATATCTACCAATACCCGCTGGCGTAACTTGATACGGTCAAAGTCGGTTTCATTGCTACGATAAGTCGTCTCAGTCCATGAGCCTGAATCCACATAATCATAAAACATACGCGGTACTTTACGTTCGGCAACGCGGCGCAGGTCTTCAATTTCAGTAATTTTGCTCAAATTTTTCATTATGTTCTCGCTACATCGTTTTTTATTGTAGGATTGCTATGATTGTATGAAAAGTTGCTGTAAATCCATGACTGAAAATGGATAGTTTAATCGTGTTGATGGTGTCAAAATCACCGGAATAGTAGTGGCAAATTCCATCATCAATGGTTCATCGAAATGAGCGATATCGACCTGTTGACAGGCAATCGGCTGTACAGCTTGAAATTGAGTCAGCACTTGCTTCGCGATGTCGCACAAATGACAGCCAGACGTTCCAAGTAGCCACCATTTATCATTATTTTCAGCATGACCAAGATCGGGGTTTGCAGCAACCATACGTTCTCGTAAGGCTTTTATATTATTATCATCGTACATATTTATTCTCTTGTCTTAATACTTGTCACAAAGTTTCGGTTTTTAGGACTTCGATTGCCAGTATAAATACGGCCTGATCTTTTTTACGTAGACTCTATGGCATGATAAAGAAGTGGGGTAAGTAATGACAGCGATTGTGAGATTAGGTAAGATGACCTGCTGTTTTTAATTACTGGCTCTTCAGCTCATCTTATCTTATTACCTTTTCAATCACTTGGATATCGCGCATGGCAAGTTTTGGCAAATTTTTCAAACGATTATTGATGGCAATCATGCTATTGGTCGTCGCATTTCATGTATTAGTTGCTGGGCTACTATTAATTTGGAAAACGCAGCCGATTAATAACAGCATGTTTATGCTGACTCATCGTTTGACGGGTGGTACTGTCACCCAGACTTGGGCTGAATACGATGCCATCGCAAAATCTGCCAAACAAGCCGCGATAGTGAGTGAGGATTCGACATTTAGTCAGCACAATGGTTTTGATTTTAAAGGCATTGAGGCGGCACGTAAGAAAAATGAAGAGACGGGTAAGATGTCCGCTGGTGGCTCGACGATTACCCAGCAACTAGCAAAAAACTTATTTTTGACCTCGCATCGCTCGTATGTTCGTAAAATTGAGGAAGCGATTATCACTGTCATGATTGAAACATTATGGGATAAGCAGCGTATCTTGACCGCTTATCTCAATGTGGCAGAGTTTGGCAATGGCATTTATGGTATCGAAGCAGCAGCTCAGCATTACTTTGATAAATCTGCGGCCAAGCTGAACCGTGATGAATCAGCCTTACTTATCGCTATGTTGACCAATCCAAAATACTACGAAGACAATCAGGGTGATAGACGTTTACGCAATAAACAACGTATTATCAAAAAGCGCATGAGCAATGCGGTGTTACCACAATCGGCTTAATGGATTGTACCTAATACTATTTAACAAATAGCGCCGTGTTTTTGAATGATAGTTTTAAGTGACGGTTTTAAGCGATAGTTTTGAATGGCAGTTTCGAGTAGTAATGAATGAAGAAAGAACCCTGATAAATTTCTTAGTGGAAAGCGATTATAAAAGACAATTGGTATTGAAGATGATGGCGTATCGATAACGCAAAGGAGTAGTGACGTGATGGATGTGAATAATAAGCAGGACACTGATAGCAATAATACGGTGATAGCAGTTGATAATAAAAGCCATACAGAGAGTCGCAATGACCATTTAACTGAGGTTGCATGGCAGCGTTCAGAAGACGGCAGCTATTCACCCAGCAGTTATATCAATCGCGACTTGTCTTTATTACAGTTTCATTTACGTGTCTTAGCGCAGGCAGCAAGTCCTCATCATCCGCTACTTGAGCGCTTGTTTTTCTTGATTATTTTCTCATCGAATATCGATGAGTTTTTTGAGATTCGTGTCGCAGGCATTATGCAAAAGCTCAATATGGGTGATGTCTCGACCAGTGTTCATGGCATGCGTCCTAGTGAAGTGCTGAATGAGATATCCACCGTAATGCACGATGCCATCGCTGAGCAATATCGTATTCTCAATGAAGATATCTTACCAGCACTGGCGCTTGAGGATATCCGTTATCTAAAACGCGATGAGCTAAATGCTGAGCAATCGGCATGGATGAAGCGCTACTTTACTGAGCAAGTATCGCCAGTGTTGACACCGATTAGCATCGATCCGGCGCATCCGTTTCCGCGTTTGGTCAATAAGAGCTTAAACTTCATCGCTACTTTAGAAGGTAAAGATGCCTTTGGTCGTGATATCAATCTAGCGATTGTGCCCGCACCGCGCAGTTTGCCGCGCGTGATTCGCCTGCCTGATGAGCTGACAGGTGGCAAAGAACATCACGTCATGCTCTCAGCTATTATTCATGAGCATATCGGCGAGCTGTTCCCTGGGATGAGTGTGACTGGCTGCCATCAGTTTAGACTGACGCGCAATGCCGATTTAGATTTGGCTGATGATGTTGAAGATATTGCTAAAGCTCTGGAGGGCGAGCTAGAAAACCGCCGTTTCGGTGATAAAGTGCGGCTAGAAGTCACAACCGATTGTCCAACGCCTATCAGTGATTATTTGCTTAATGAATTTGAGCTGCATGACAATCAGCTGTACCGCGTCAATGGTCCTGTCAACTTAACACGCTTATTATTTGATTTCAATATTCCAGCGCTGCGCTATCAGCCCTTTACCCATGTGGTGCCAAAAGAGTTCCGCCGTGAAATGGATAAGCTGGATAAAGCAACCAGTATGTTTGCCGCCATGCGTAAAAGCGATGTGCTGGTGCATCATCCTTTTCATGCGTTTTCACCGATTATCAATCTGCTTTGGCAAGCGGCGAGCGATCCAAAAGTGTTAGCGATTAAGCAGACATTGTACCGCTCAGGCACCAATTCAGAAATCGTTAAAGCATTGGCTGCTGCTGCTCGTAATGGTAAAGAAGTCACTGCCGTCATCGAGCTGCGTGCGCGTTTCGATGAAGCCTCTAATATCGCCGTCGCCAATTATTTGCAAGAAGCGGGTGCGGTCGTCGTGTACGGGATTGTCGGCTATAAAACCCACGCCAAGCTGATGCTCATTGTGCGCCGTGAGGATGATCGAATCCGCCGCTATGTGCACTTAGGGACGGGCAACTATCATGCCGCCAATGCCAAAGTTTATACCGATTATGGTTTATTTAGCGCAGATCCTGATATCTCAGAGGATGTACATAATATATTTCAAGAGCTGACGGGAATGGGTAAGCCTGCCAATCTCAAAAAGCTGCTGCATGCGCCTTTTACCTTGCATGATAAGTTGATAAGCTTTATCGATGATGAAATTGCTCATGCAAAAGCCGGCAAGCGCGCTCATATTATCGTTAAGGTTAATGCTTTAACCGAACGTCGATTGATTAGCAAGTTATACGATGCCTCGCAAGCAGGCGTCAAAATCGAGCTCATTTTACGCTCTATGTGTTGTTTGCGTCCGCAAGTAAAAGGTCTATCAGAAAACATTACCGTACGCTCTGTTATCGGGCGTTTTTTAGAGCATACGCGTGTCTATTATTTCTATAATAATGGCGACGAGCGCTTATATTGTGGTAGTGCAGACTGGATGGATCGTAATTTATTCCATCGCGTCGAAGTGGCATTTCCAATCGAAGACAAAAAACTATTCAAACAAGTATATCAAGACGGTTTACTTAACTATCTGAAAGACAATACCCAAGCATGGATACTTAGCGGTGATGGTACTTGGCAGCAGCTGCAGCCAGCCGCAGGTGAAACGCCGCATACTGCTCAAGAGTATTTATTAAAAGTGATTAATGGCGTTGATGCATCAAGCTAGCTTAATATTTCAACGATATCCTCAAAGCGGTAAAGACGTCTTTACGATCACTAAATACCAAGCAAAAAACCAAGTGTAGAGTATTCTCTATGCTTGGTTTTTTTTGGATAAACGATTTGTCTAAGTTACAAACTGTCTTGTAACCTCACATTTATTCACATATTGATACGGCAGCACACTGGTGCAGTCCGTTATCTCATCCTTATAATCAAGGTCAGCCCTCACGCTATTATTAAACGGATTTGATGGTTTAATACACCATTAGCACTCTAGTAATTCATGCAAAATTGCTCGTATTACTATCATTGATCGTATTACGAAAAAGAGTAGGGACTGACTAAATCAACGAATTATAAAAATAGGAAACACCTTATGAGCAATACCGATAACGACACATCAGATATCAAAAAAGCTGCTGAGCAAGCAGACAGTCAGCAAATTGCGCGAAATCTCAAAGACAAGAAAGAGGTCTATGCACCTGAAACATTAAGTAAAGATGAGCAAACCTCTTTTATTGAAGATGATTTGCGTACGGATAAATGATAAATAAGCTGTGACATAAATATTTGGATTAACTTATTTTATCTATTAATGACATATTGATGCGAGGGATCTGCAATGCCAAATAATACTCATCCAAATCACGAAGAAGCAGTACCAGTTCGTGATCCAGCCGCCTTACACCCAGACAATGCACAAGACAGTTATGAAGGTCGTAAGCACGAACCTAATATCGATGGCCCACAACAAGAGTCGCAAGAAACGGACGAGATATATGTTGACCCTCGTAAAGAAGAGAATTTATCCGCTGGCGGCAAGAACGTCGCAGATTTGAATGCCTATGACCTAAGCCAAGAAGGCAATGAATAGTACGGCTTACAGGCTAGGTTGATTGGGTATTAAATTAAGCTCACCTTTTGCTAAACCGCCATAAAAACTCTAAGCACATTAAGCAATTGCCAGAACACGAATAACAATAATAAGGATATAGCCATGCAAACCAATGATCCAGCACTCACCAAGACACGCATCAGTAAAAATGATGACTCAATCAATAGTGATGATTCTGCTAATAGCTTCTCTAGTAGTCCTACTTCTAATGAGCATAGTGATACTGATAGTGGCATTGAAAAGAACATCACTGAAAATAAAGGAACGGATACTTTTAAAGAAGGCGTCGTCCACTCAGAGCATGTCAATGATAATGACAACCCTGCACGTCAGCCTGATCGTCGAGACCAAGAAGGTAACGCCTTTGATGATGGTGTGAATGAGCATACGATGGTTAGCGAGACATCCAAAAGCGAAGGTATTAACAACATGAATCGTTATGCAAATATCGATAACGCCCAAACACGGGTGTTAAATCCTGACGAAAAGGATTAATAGCTTTTTATGAAAAATTGATTAAACACAGATTTTTTTATCTTTAGAGAATGACTATTATGATAATAAGGAGTAATGATGAATACGCCAGATGATAAGGCTGTCAACCAAGAAGACCATCAGTTAAGAGATGCGAACGATAACCATGGCATCGTACCTGATGATGCGCTACAAAAAGTCAATCCAGCAGCGGCAGAAAGGGCAACCGATGATCACGATCCTCATCATGTTGCGAAGGATAATAAACAGTACGACAGCTCATTAATGAAAGATGATAAATAACCGTTCATTTTGCTATAACGAAGTTCAAATAAAAGGCTCATAAGTGAAGTAGCAGACCAGAGCATGAAGCTTGGTTAGTTACTTCACTTATTATCTGTATAATTTTTATTGTATAAGAGAGTATCTAATCGAAAATGATACCTAATATGATGTATTTAAGCAGGTGTACCGCTATGAAAGCGTAGCTCATGATCTGGGCTAGAAATCAGTTCTGCTTCTACTTCTTTAAAAAATGCGACACGCTCATCAATATCATCCTCAGACAGTGATTGAGCTAAGGCTAAATAATCCTCAAAGTGACGACTCTCTGACTTAAGTAAGTAGCGATAATACTTTGCCAAGCGTTCGTCGTCGATGACCTCAGCAAGGGCGGCAAAACGTTCACAAGAGCGTGCTTCGATAAATGCGCCAATTATCAACACATCAACCATCGCTGCTGGCTCATAAGTACGTTTGTGTTTTAACATGCCTTTAGCATAACGTCCAGCACTCAGATATTTCCACGCCTGACCACGGTCATTCATAATACCTAAAACCTGCTCATAATGCAGCATTTCTTCGCGTATCAATTGTGCCAATTTACGCTGCAAATCATAAGAAAACTCATAGCGGAATATGAGATTCATGGCAGTGCCAGCGGCCTTTTTTTCGCAATTGGCATGATCTTGAATGATCATCGGTACATTCGCAATCGCCGCATCAACCCAAGCTTGTGTTGTGCGCGCACCCAAAAAATTATAAACAGCAGATAGGTCCTTGATTGGGGTGCGTAGCTTTGTGATATCAACATCGTCCTCTTCTATCTCGTCTTTTACTATACGAGGTTCTTCTATATTGCTGTCGTTCATAACTTTGTCGTTACTGTCCTTGGTTCTTATATATTCTTTATTCATAGTTTTTGCCATAATCGAACGTTTAAAAAATCTTTTACTAATATTAGATAGATAACGGTTAAGCATAAATCCATGGAGTAATGATTACTGACAGTTTGTCTATGCGATATCAAGTATTGATCAATAAGCACTAATAAAACCTCTTAGCGCCTGTCTCATATAGATTATCATTATAATACAACCCCAGTATTTATCTAGTGAATGATGTTTTCTTGTTTATTTCTTTATTTGATAGTAGGATGATATTTTGCTTAAGCGCTATTTTGTCTTACTATTGATGTGTCGCCATATTGTGTTGTCGCAGTGGTGATGATTGCCAATGTTATGCAGTTGAAACCGTTTACAGTAGGTGCAAGGCAACCGAGCTCAAATCGTACACTGAGTACATTAAGCAAGGTTGACACCATCATCCGTTATAAATGCTTTGACCATGCTAATGGCTAATGCAGCAAAAATAGGTTAATAGCATAGCATAAATAGTTAATTTGCTATTCACCACAAGCTTGTATGATATATCAGTAGGTTTGCTTAGTATTTCATCTAAATTTGGAATAGATGCCTAAGACCGACAATGTGTAATCATTGCGGTAGCAACTTCGTATTCACACCCCTCACGAACAGATAAGGATAACAACATGAGCCAGTCTTCTAACGCCAATCGTATTCAAAAAGGCATTCTTGCCATCGACCAGCAATTGTATGACTTTATTGAAAACGAAGTGCTGCCGAAAGTCGGTGTTGATTCAGACAGTTATTGGTCAGGTTTTGAAAAGGTCATTAAAGAGTTTACGCCGCGCAATAAAGCATTGCTTGCAACTCGTGACAAGATTCAAGCGCAGATCGACCAGTGGCACCTGCAACATCCTGCCAAAGACGGCAACATTGATTATCTTGCTTACAAAGCATTCTTACAAGAGATTGGCTATCTGTTGCCAGAAGGCGATGATTTTAAAGTTAGCACAGAAAATGTCGATGACGAGATTGCTCATATTGCAGGCCCGCAGTTGGTCGTACCAGTACGTAATGCGCGCTACGCATTGAACGCGACCAACGCTCGTTGGGGCAGCTTGTATGATGCTTTATATGGTACTGACGTTATCAGTGATGAAAATGGTCAAGAAGCAAAAGGTGGTTACAACCCAACTCGCGGTGCTGCTGTCGTTGCTTATGCCAAACAATTCCTAGATGAAAACTTTGCATTGGCGTCAGGTTCATATAACGATGCGACCGGCTTTAAAGTGGTCGATGGTAAGCTTAAAATTGTCCAAGGTGATAGCAGTACTGAGCTAAAAGATGCCGAAAAATTCGTTGGTTTCGTCGGTGATGCAGAAAGCCCAACGGGTATTTTATTAAAAAACAACGGTTTGCATGCAGAGATTCAAATAGATGCCAACCATCCAGTCGGTAAAGACGACCCTGCACATATCAAAGATGTGCTACTAGAGTCAGCTATTACGGCAATTCAAGACTGTGAAGACTCAATCGCTGCCGTCGATGCAGAAGAAAAAGTGGAAGTGTATCGCAATTGGCTTGGTCTCATGAATGGTGACTTGCAAGAAACCTTTGAAAAAGGTGGCAAAACCCGCACACGTCAGCAAAATCCAGATCGTGAATACACCACCCCAGGTGGTGGTAAGCTTATCCTGCCAGGTCGTTCGTTATTACTGATTCGTAACGTCGGTCACCTCATGCAAAACCCTGCAATATTGGTCGACTTGGGTGATGGTCAAGAACAAATATTTGAAGGCTTAATGGATGGTCTAATTACACCACTATTAACGCTCAATGACCTTAAAGGTAAAAATGCGCTATCGAATTCACGTAAAGGTTCAATGTATATCGTTAAACCAAAAATGCATGGCCCTGAAGAAGTCAAAATGGCCAACGATTTATTCAATGCAGTAGAAGACTTATTAGGATTAGAGCGTAATACCATCAAAATCGGTATCATGGATGAAGAGCGCCGCATGACGGTCAACTTGAAAGAAGCCATCCGCCAAGCGAAAGAGCGTGTCATTTTCATCAACACAGGTTTCTTAGATCGTACTGGTGATGAGATGCATACCAGCATGAATGCAGGTCCATTTGTACCTAAGGGTGAGATGAAGTCACAAGCATGGCAGCCAGCTTATGAGCAGTGGAACGTTGATATCGGTTTAGAGACTGGTTTACAGGGTGTTGCTCAGATTGGTAAAGGCATGTGGGCGAAGCCTGACGAGATGAAAGAGATGATGGACACCAAAGCTGCTGCATCCTAAGTCTGGAGCCAGTACCGCATGGGTACCGTCACCAACAGGGGCAACCTTGCACAGCATGCACTATCATCAAGTGAGTGTTGCTGATGTTCAAGACAGCCTAAAATCACGTGAGCGTGCCAGATTAGACGACATTTTGACCATTCCATTAGCAAAAAATACTAATTGGACAGATGAAGAGAAACAACAAGAGCTTGAAAATAACGCTCAGGGCATCTTAGGATATGTTGTGCGTTGGGTAAACCAAGGCGTTGGTTGTTCTAAAGTACCGGATATCAATGATGTTGGTCTAATGGAAGACCGTGCAACTTTACGTATCTCAAGTCAACATATTGCCAACTGGTTGCATCACGATGTCGTGAGCGAGCAGCAAGTGATGGATACGATGAAGCGTATGGCAAAAGTAGTTGATGAGCAAAATGCAGGCGATAGCGACTATCAGACGATGGCAGATAGCTTTGACCACTCTTATGCCTTTAAAGCGGCCTGTGACTTAGTGTTTAAAGGTCGTGAGCAGCCGAGTGGTTATACTGAGCCATTATTGCATCAGGCACGTCTTGATCTAAAAGCAGGCTGCTAATATTGCGCAGGTTAATATTAGAATATGGCATACTTGACATTCTATTATGATACTGTCATGACTAAATGAGGCTTGTTATTGGCTTTTATACTTAATAAGAAGTCTGTGATAGCCATTGACTAAGGTTATAGTCTGGAAACAAGAGCAGTGAAAATACCTTTTTTACTGTTCTTGTAGCAATTTTCCGATCTCAATTGTGACTGTCAGTATGTCATAAACCACATTTATTATTTTTTATTAGCCGTACTTGTTAATGAACAAGTACGGCTTTATTTTTGTTAATGAAAGAGTATTCATTACGCTAGTTTCAAGTTCTTGGTAATTATATTAATCAATAGTATCTTTATCTATTTGAGCAGATAGGGATTTTTTTTACAATGACCTACATTCTATAGTGGATATAGCATTCAACAAATACTGGGTTTAAAAAGCGAAAAAAAATGTTGCAAATTATGTCAAAGTTGTTATGCTTGTATTCGAAGTATGAGTTTGGTAACGGATGTTACGCAACGGAGCGATAAAGACCTAAGATTACATGGCAGTTACTTTTTAATCCCAGTTATGTAAGTCATTGTTTTTTTCATCTTACTGTAATAGAACTTCGCCACACTTGTTTCTGACTAATCTCGGTAGCCAGTTACACATTATATCTTTGAGGATTTGTGACGATACCATTATGAGCACCAGCTAATCATAGCTAGCTTATTACTAAAATTGTAAAGTGGAGATACCCCATGAAAAAACTACTTTTAGCTACAGCAGTTGCTGCCTTATCTGTATCTGCAGCCAATGCAGCTCCTACCGTATATGGTAAAGGTTTTTTAACTTTAGATTTAAACACTGGTGACGTTGATACAACAGTCACGACTTATAACGTTGATGGAAGTGTTAATGAGGTTGTTAAGAGCTCTGAAGATGCTGATGGCCGTAGCCAGTTAAACTCAAATGCTTCACGTATTGGTCTAAAAGGTTCTGAAGCATTAACTGCAAACACAGATCTTCTTTATCAACTTGAATACGGTATCGATATTGATGCTGGCGATCGTTTTGTAGATGCAGCCGGTGGCGGACGTATGGAGAAATCGGATCAGTTCTATTCTCGTGACACTTATCTTGGTTTGAAAAACGCACAGTATGGTACATTACTTGCTGGTCGTTTATCAGCTATCGATGACTATGTAAACTTTGCTAACGTTACCCAAGGTGGCGTACTAGGTGGAGATGCTGTACTTGCTAGCTTTGATGCACCACGTACAAACAATACTTTCAACTACTTTACCCCTAGTATCAACGGCATGCAGTTCATGGCAATGTACGCAATGGACGAAGACAATGGTACTGATACACTAGGTCGTGATGCATTTGGTCTTGGTGGTAAATATGAAACAGGTCCAATGAATGTTGGCGCTACGTATATCCAAGCTGGCGACTTTAAAGTTGCTCGTGTTAGTGGTAACTATGCTATCAGCCCAGTGGTTACATTAGGTGCTCTATATCAAAACACTGATTTTGACAGTGATGACAACGAAAATGCATTCACTATCAGTGGCGAAATGAAAACCGCTACTCCTTGGACTGCTTACGCTCAAGGTGATTTCGTAAACAACGTTGGCGGTGCTGACGACGCTGAGGCTTTCCGTACAGTTGTAGGCGGCAAATATGCATTTAATGCTGCAACGACTGGTCACCTATATGGCGCTTATTTAAGCTCAGAGGCTACAGTAACTGCACCTCTTGTAAAAGCTGAGAGCGAGTTTGACGGTTTCGGTATCGGTGGTGGTGTAGAATACAAATTCTAATCTAAGCATTAGAATCTGATTATAAAAACTCATCCTTCGGGGTGAGTTTTTTTGTTATATCCTTTTTGAGTGGGTAGTGCGTTATAATAGCTAAGTACTAAAGATTGAATGTTTCAAAGAGTTTGTGCTTTTGCCCTATATTTTTTGACGTATTTTTAGTAAAATCCTTCTTTACCAATTACCGACAGAGTACTATGACCAAGTTTATATTTGTGACCGGTGGGGTAGTGTCCTCACTAGGAAAAGGTATCACCGCAGCCTCTCTTGCAGCGGTCTTAGAAGCCCGTGGCGTGACTGTCACTATGACCAAGATGGATCCGTACATCAACGTCGATCCAGGTACGATGAGCCCATTCCAGCATGGCGAAGTATTCGTCACCGAAGATGGTGCAGAGACTGATTTAGATTTGGGTTACTATGAGCGCTTCTTACGCCATTCAAAAATGAGTAAGAGCAATAACTTTACTAGTGGTCGTATCTATCAAAACGTGCTAAATAAAGAGCGCCGTGGTGAATATCTTGGTGGTACAGTACAAGTTATTCCACATATCACTGATGAAATTAAGAGTAAAATCTTAGCCAGTGGTGAAGGTTATGATATCGCGATTATTGAGATTGGTGGTACGGTTGGTGACATCGAATCGTTACCATTTATGGAAGCCGTCCGCCAAATGCAAGTGGAGCTTGGTCGTAATAGAGCCATGTTGATGCATTTGACGCTAGTTCCTTACATTGCTAGTGCAGGCGAAACCAAAACCAAACCAACGCAGCATTCAGTAAAAGAGCTACGTTCTATCGGTTTGCAGCCTGATATATTGATTTGCCGCTCTGATCACCACATCTCGCAAGACAACCGTCGCAAAATAGCGCTGTTCACCAATGTGGAAGAGCGTGCGGTTATTATGTGTGAAGATGCGCAAAGTATTTATCAAATACCACGCACGCTTCATGAGCAGGATCTTGATGACTTGATCTGTGAGCGTTTTGGTTTAGATGTACCAGAAGCAGATTTAAGTGATTGGGATAAAGTAGTTGAAGCTCAGCTTAATCCTGAAATGAGTCTTACGGTAGCGATGGTTGGTAAATACGTCGAGTTACCTGATGCTTATAAGTCGATCAACGAAGCACTGCTGCATGCTGGCATCACTCATAAAGCCGATGTCAAAATTGACTATGTTGATGCTGAGCGTCTAGAAGACGATGACAGCCTATTGGCGCAGCTACACAATGCCGATGCCATCCTAGTACCGGGTGGTTTTGGTGAGCGTGGTACCAATGGTAAGATAAAAGCCATCACTTATGCTCGTGAAAATAACGTGCCATATTTAGGTATTTGCCTTGGTATGCAGTTAGCAGTGATTGAATACGCGCGTAATGTACTCAAAATCGATGCCAATTCTTCTGAGTTTGATCGCAAAACGGCAGAGCCTATCATTGGTCTCATCACTGAGTGGTTAGATGAGCGCGGCGAATTACAGATTCGTAGTGATGACTCGGATCTTGGCGGCACCATGCGTCTAGGCGCGCAGCAAGCCGAATTGGTTGCTGGTAGCAAGCTTAGCCAAATCTATGGCGCCAAAAATATCACTGAGCGTCATCGCCATCGTTATGAGATGAACAATCGCTATATCGAGCCATTAGAGCAAGCAGGCATGACCATATCTGGTTATTCTGCCAAGCAGCATCTAGTAGAATCGGTCGAAATTGCTGATCATCCTTGGTTTGTCGCCGTACAGTTCCATCCTGAATTTACCAGCTCGCCACGCGGTGGTCATCCACTGTTCAACAGCTTTGTAAAAGCGGCCAAGAACTATAACGAAAGCAAATAATCGTTAACGTATAAAAACTTACATGTATAAAAAAGACTGATCTTCGGATTGGTCTTTTTTTGCGTTTAATTTTATGACTGTGGCTATGAATGAGATTGGTTTTAAGCAATAAACATGACAATTTTTTTAATGGTTGGTCAGCAATTACGCTTAACCCCTTTTTTTACTGAGTCTATCGGTTACAATATGGGATAGAAATATTAATAACAATAAAGAGGGTAACGACTTCATGGAACATTTATCAACGGCGCAATCACATATCAAACTTACTACGCCAAATGGCAATAGTCTTAATATCGGTAACGACCAGCCATTTGTGTTATTTGGTGGTATGAATGTTTTGGAATCAAAGGAATTGGCGTTCGAGATTGCAGAGCAATATGTCGAAATATGTCAGCGTTTGGGGATTGGCTATGTCTTCAAAGCCAGTTTTGATAAAGCCAACCGTTCAAGCCTGCACTCATATCGAGGTCCTGGATTAGAGCAGGGTCTTGATTGGCTGGGTCAAATTAAAGAAAAATATCAAGTCCCTATTATCACGGATGTCCACGAACCTTATCAAGCGGCACCCGTTGCTGAAGTAGCAGATATCATCCAATTACCAGCATTCTTATCGCGTCAGACAGATTTAGTACACGCTATGGCGAAGACAGATGCGATTATTAACATCAAAAAAGCGCAGTTTTTAGCGCCGCATGAGATGCGTCATATCGTTAACAAATGCCTTGAAGGTGGTAACGATAAGTTAATTCTTTGTGAGCGCGGCAGTGCCTTTGGTTACAATAATTTGGTCGTTGATATGCTTGGTTTTGATACCATGAAGCAGATGGATATCCCCGTATTTTTTGATGTGACGCATAGTTTACAGCAGCCAGGCGGCCGTAGCGATAGTGCGGGTGGACGCCGTGAACAAATCACAACATTGGCACGAGCAGGGATGGCGACAGGATTGGCAGGGTTGTTTCTAGAAGCGCATCCAAGCCCAGAGACTGCAAAATGCGATGGTCCATGTGCGCTACGTATGAACCAATTAGAGCCGTTTTTGCGTCAGTTGAAGCAAATTGATGACTTGGTCAAAGGCTTTGAGGTGTTAGATACTCATTAATGTATTCATAGACAATAAGAGGCTGAGATCATGACGATGCAAACAGCAACAGTCAGTATCGAAAATATCGATGATGATGAAGGATTAAAGAGTGTGATGACAGCGCTGAAAAATATCACAGGAGTGACGGCCATCGAGCTTGATCCTGATAATAATGTTGCCACCATACGTTATGAAGATACAGACACCAGTATTCATGCGTTTACGGCGGCAATTAGTACGGTCGATTATGTGACCCAGCCGTTTCCTCTTGATGCACCGCAAAACCCACGTCATGATGATTAGACGTTATTCTAAAATAAGCGCTATTGTCTGTCACTTAGGCATAAATTCACGGTTCTATTATTCACGGTTCTATTATTCACGGTTCTATTAATAAAGTGATAATCAAAGAGCCTTGTTGTTAACCGTGATAGGGCTTAAGCTGGTTAAGTGCTATTTTTATAAGGTCTTAAAAGATAGCCGTCTTAAAAAGACAGTTATAAAAGCAGTTCTTTAATAAAAGTATTTACCTATAAAAACTCAGTTACAAAAATAAGGAGCCTCTCATGGCAAACCAAACACGTATTATCAAAATTGATGGCATGACTTGCGGTGGCTGTGTGGCCAGTGTGCATAACGCCACTGCCGATATCGATGGCTTAGACGATATCAGTATTGAGCTGGCAGATAATCAAGCGACGGTTACTTTTGATGATAGCAAAACCAGTGTAGAGACAATTGCTGCTGCTATCGACGATGCAGGCTTTGATGCCACTGTTGCCAATGCTTAACCTGCTTCATTTGTATTAAAAAACCGGCTATCAAGGCTGGTTTTTTAATGGTTAAAAATTATTGATAGTAGCGTACTTATTATTCAGTGCGACCATACCAATATTAAATTTTAAAGCGTGCTATTTGTTTGACTTAGATATTCCATCCACTGAGTTGCTGTCCTAGCTCAGACGACTTTATAACGCCATAACGCATAAACGCCATACCGAGTTTTATTTATGAATGATACTACCCAAACCGACAATCATGACGCCTACGATGTAAAAACTGATATTCAATCCAATACGCCGCTCGCGCCGCAGCGTGCACATTTGCAGCTAGCAATTGAGGGGATGACGTGTCAAGCCTGCGCCTCGCGAATTGAGAAGGTGCTCAACAAAAAGCCGTCGGTATACGAGGTGAGTGTAAATTTCGCTGGCGAAACTGCGAATGTTGATTATGATCCGACCCAGACAACGCCTGAACAAGTGACAGAATGGGTAAATAAAACAGGCTTCGTTGCCAATTTGCAGGCGGCCGATAGTTTGTTTGCAAAAACAGACGAAGATACCGCGACTCAGTACCCATGGCGCTTGATTGGGTTATGGATTTGTTTGGTGCCGTTTTTAATTGGTATGGCAGGCATGCTCGTTGGGCAGGGTATGGCGTGGATGCCGCCGATTTGGATTCAGTTTATATTAGCGACCCTTGTACAGTTTGGATTTGCCTTGCCATTTTACAAAAGCGCTTGGGCATCGATTAAAGGTGGTCTTGCTAATATGGACGTGCTAGTCGTCATCGGTACCGTGACTATTTGGGCGTATTCAACGTATCTGTGGCTGACCCATGGCGATGGCACTTTAAACAGTTTGCTGCAAAGTGGTCATGCTGGTGGTCACGGTGCGGATGGCAGTCCTGCGGTGTATTTTGAAGCAGGCGTCATGGTCATTGCTTTTGTACGTACGGGTAAGTATCTAGAAGAGCGCACTAAGAAACACAGCCTCAATAGTATCGATTTATTATTGTCCTTAACGCCCGATGAAGTCGAACAGCAGCAGCCTAATGGTGATTTTCATAATGTTGCTCTGAAAGACGTGCAAGTTGGTGATATTTTGCGTGCCAAGCAAGGCAGCCGAGTTGCAACCGATGGGGTGGTTATCGATGGTGCTGGCTGGTGTGTCGAGAGTCATTTAACGGGTGAGTCGGTACCGCTTAAAAAAGAAGTGGGAGATAAATTATTGGCAGGGGCGTTGGTTGAAAATGGCAGCTTGTTATACCGCGTCAGTGCTAAAGGTAGTGATACAAAGCTTGGTGATATGGTACAAGCCCTCAGCGATGCCCAAGGCTCAAAAGCCAATTTAGCCCGTCTCGCCGATAGAGTGACGGCAGTATTCGTACCAGTCGTCGTTGCCATTGCGCTTATCACTTTTGGGGTGACGTGGTGGCTGACAGGCATGATCGATACTGCCTTGATGCACGCAGTATCGGTATTGGTCATTGCTTGTCCTTGTGCTTTAGGTTTGGCAACGCCAGCCGCTATCATGGCTGGTATGGGCGTTGCTGCTCGTCATGGTGTCTGGTTCAAAGACGCACAAAGCCTAGAAGCTGCAGGCAACATCGATACAGTAGTGCTCGATAAAACAGGTACTTTGACTATTGGTAAGCCGACTATCGTAGACCATGTGATGGTGGATAAATCGATCGCAGTCGATGATGTGTTACAAATTGCCGCAAGCGTTGAGGCGCATGCCAGTCATCCGCTAGCAACAGCATTGGTTAACGCGGCTACTGAGCGAAACTTGCCGTTGATGAATGTGACTGATATTAGTGTCATTAAAGGCGCTGGTATACAAGCAAATATTGAAGGTTTGGGTGTGGTAAAAGTCGGTACCGCAGAGTTTGCCAATTTAACACTGCCTAAGCTGATGCCAAAGGTATGGCAAATTGCCAGTACCGTCGCCGTCAGTATTAATGAGGAAGCTTTGGGTGCTTTTGCCCTAGCCGATGACTTAAAAGTAGATACTCCAAAGGCTATTACTGCGCTGCAAGACGCAGGTATTAATGTCATTTTGATGAGTGGTGATAAGCAGTCTGTGGTCGATCATGTGGCAGGGCAGCTGGGTATTGAGCAGGCTTATGGTAAAATGAGCCCACGCGATAAGGCCAGTCAAATTGCCTTGTTGCAAACGGCTGGTCATAAAGTTGCAATGGCAGGTGATGGTGTCAACGATGCGCCAGCGATGGCAACTGCCGATGCAAGCTTTGCTATGTTTGAAGGCACAGACGTCGCCCAGCATAGTGCGTCAGCCCGCTTGATGGGTGAGTCGCTGATGCATATTGATGCCGCGCAAAAAATAGCTAATGCAACAGTGCGCAACATCAAGCAAAATCTGTTTTTTGCTTTTATTTATAATTGCCTTGGTATTCCTCTGGCTGCTTTTGGTTTCTTAAACCCTATGATTGCCGCCGCTGCGATGGCGCTCAGCTCTATTTCAGTATTAATGAATGCGTTACGTTTGACCCAATTTAAAACAAAGGTTGAGCTGGATAACACAGTATCTGGCTCCCACGCTAAAACAGAACGTCTAACAAAAGCATAAGAGTCATATGGCTTTTAATATTATAGGTGCTGAGACAAATCCATAATTGGTAATTTGTTTATCTAAGTGTGATTTTATCAGCGCCAGTCGGTGCAAGATAAGGGAAGTTTGGCAAAATTTATGCTATGATGCCAAGCACTATAGCTGACGATTAAAGTATTAAAACCACCTTTAATCCTGCTCAAAACTTGCTGACTATATAGATAAGCAAAGCTGGTTTGAGCATAGCACTATACGATATTTTGCTTTATCTTTTTTGTATTCTAGTTGCCGTTATTTATCCCACAAACTTGGCATGACCAAAGGAATTAACAGACATTATGTACGCTGAAGAAACCACCAACGTCACCGCAATTAAAGACATTCGCGCCCGTGAGATTTTAGACTCGCGTGGTAACCCAACCATCGAAGCTGATGTAATCTTAGCTGATGGCACTATCGGCCGTGCTGCTGCCCCAAGTGGTGCATCAACTGGTTCACGCGAAGCGCTTGAGCTACGTGATGGTGACCAAAGTCGCTATATGGGTAAAGGCGTCAAGAAAGCCGTTGCTAACGTCAATAGCCAAATTCGCAGCGCGTTGATGGATAAAGACGTCACCGAACAGCAAGGCATTGATGATGCAATGATTGCGCTAGATGGCACAGAAAACAAAGATAGCCTTGGTGCCAACGCCATGCTAGCGGTATCACTTGCTACGGCTAAAGCCGCTGCCAAGTCACAAAATCTGCCATTACATCAATATATTGCCAACTTGCGCAATCAGACGTCGCTGACGATGCCTGTACCGATGATGAATATCTTAAACGGTGGTGAGCATGCGGACAACACGGTTGATATCCAAGAATTTATGATTGAGCCCGTTGGTTTCACCAGTTTTTCAGAAGCATTGCGTGCTGGTACGGAAATTTTCCACAGCTTGAAATCTGTGCTGAAATCACAAGGCTTGAATACAGCAGTCGGTGATGAAGGCGGCTTTGCTCCGAACCTACGTAGCAACGAAGAAGCCATCACCGTTATCATGCAAGCGATTGAGCAAGTTGGCTATAAAGCGGGCGAAGACATTCATTTGGCGTTAGACTGTGCGGCTAGTGAGTTTTATAAAGGTGGTCAATATATCTTGGCAGGCGAGGGCAACAAAGCCTTTGATAGCCAAGGATTCTCAGATTATCTAGTCGGCTTGGCGCGTCAATATCCTATTATCTCTATCGAAGACGGGCTTGACGAGTCTGATTGGGATGGTTGGAAATATTTGACTGAGCAGATTGGTGATAAAGTTCAGTTGGTTGGTGATGATTTATTTGTGACCAATCCTGCTATCTTGCAAGAGGGTATTGATAAGCATATTGCCAATGCAATTTTGATTAAGTTTAACCAAATCGGTACTTTATCAGAAACGCTAGATGCGATCTATCTAGCGAAGAAAAATGGCTATGCAACCATTATCTCACATCGTTCAGGTGAAACTGAAGACAGCACCATTGCAGATTTAGCAGTTGGTACTGCTGCTGGTCAGATTAAAACTGGCTCACTATGCCGTTCAGACCGTGTGGCAAAATACAATCAGTTGCTACGTATCGAGCAACAAGTACGTGCAAGCTATCGTGGTCGTGAAGAGTTCATCGGTCTACGTGGTTAACAAGCCAGATTTCTTGCTACAGCTAGGCGATATGTCATCATTAATATGGTGATATATCGCTTAGCAAGCTTAGCTGGTTTTTTATTTTTATTATTGTCTCTATGTTGTTCGGCGTTATTATCTTATGAAATACTTTAGCCAATTTATGCTACTTGCTCTAGCCGTTGCCGTCCTTTTGGGATTGCAATATCAGTATTGGCTGGGCGAAAATGGTCGCTTTGAGCATAATAAATTGCTGACTCAAATCGAAGAACAACAACGCTTAAACGAAAACCAAGTGGCAGCAAATAACTTATTGCGTACTGATGTGCATGACTTAAAAACTGGTCTTGAGGCAGTGGAAGAGCACGCTCGTTTAGACTTGGGTTTGATTAAGCCGAACGAGACCTTTGTACAAGTATCTACGGCACCCACGACGCATAGCCGTTATTAATTGCTCTTAACTGTCTAAAATTATGATCTTCTATTGTCTATAATAGAAATCTTATTCACCTGAAATTCGTTACTTCTCTTATTCCTCGTCTATCCCTAGCAATACTATCATGGGCTCTAACCATGAATACTACTTTATGAATATTGCCTTATGAATATCACACCTAATGTACATGCCATGATCGTCGCTGCGGGTCGCGGTAGTCGTTTTGGTGCCTCTATCGCCAAGCAATATACGATGTTGCAAGGGCAAACCTTGCTACAGCATAGTGTGGCACGGCTTGCTAGTAGTACTTATATTGATAGATGTTTATTAGTCGTCGCAGCAGATGACAGTACAGCACAGACGCTTAATTTTGCGCTACCCATACATTATGCCATGGGCGGCGCTGAGCGCTGGCAGTCCGTACAGGCAGGGGTAAAGGCGATTATTGAGGCGGGAGCCGACGACTCAGATTTGGTTGTTATTCATGATGCTGCGCGTCCTGCGGTCCCCAGTCATGATATTGAAGAGGTCATCGAAGCGGCGATGCTAGAGCCCTATGGCGCTATCTTAGCGACACCGGTGGCTGACACTTTAAAGGAGTCTTATCCCCAGTCTACCGCTCAATCTGAGCTTGTAGGTGAGACGCCTGTAGTTAACCTGACAGTGAGTAGCAGCCCACATTCTTACGCTAAATGTACTATCGATCGTCGTCATATGTGGCAAGCACAAACGCCGCAAGTGTTTCGCTTAGGTCAGCTGCAAAAAGTATTAACTTATGTCGCTGAACACGAGCTCACTATTACTGATGAAGCCAGTGCATTTGAATGTTTAGACCTACCCATTCGCATCGTGACTGGCAGTCGCCAGAATATCAAGCTCACCTATCCTGATGATGCTATCTTACTCGCAGCGATTATTAACGCTCAGTTCTGTTCTGAGCAGACTAAAAATAATTAAACACTCGCAATAGCCATCAGTCTGTATCAATCTCATTAATGAGCCGGTAGTCTTATCGCTCATTGGTGACGGTTTTTATCATCACTTTCCCCTCCCATATTACCTATTTATCCTATTGCTTCCCATAAACCACAGTGCAAGTTCTCAATAGAAATAATTGTGAATTATTGTTTAGTTTTGTTGGTTGATGATATAAGATAAACATATATTGCTTTGATGACTAAACTAGCCTATGATGTAACCAACTTAATACAATTAATATAAACATTTATAAAATCAATAATATACCAAGCCTATTTGATATTTTCAAAGATCTTGTTTCTATGTTTTTCTAAATTTAGTATGGTTGTCTTAGCTACATTTACCTAAAAATAGGGAGAAGCTGATTGTCAACAATCAACGATTCGACAAATCCAGTGACGACAGATCTCTGCCAGCTTATATATATAAGCCAAATTACTTCGACTGGTCTTTCAAGTCCCAGCACGCTTAACGACATCTCAGAGGTCGCGATTGAGCGTAACCAAGCCGATAATGTTACGGGTATTCTTTGCTATGGCAATGGCTACTTTTTTCAATGTGCAGAAGGGTCAGAACAAGATTTAACCAATCTAAAGAATCGCTTATTATTAGACGATCGACATAAAGAATTAAAAATCTTAGATTTTTCAGAAATTACTGAACGCCGTTTTTCGAACTGGTCTTTACGCTCCATTACACTTGAACGTTGGATGACCAAAGAGCCTGAGCTGAAAAAACTCATGCCATTTAAACCCTATGATTGGGGCTCTAACGCATGGCGCGAATTTTTAGATATCTTACAAGGATATTATGAGGAACAAGCAAGAACTGGCAATATTGACACGCCACCTATCAAGTACAGCACGTTAGGGGTGACGTTAAGTAAGGTTGTTGGTCAGCATCAAGCATTCTTCTTGATTCAAACAGTACTCGGTATCATGATTGTGATGACATTGTTGTGGCTAATGCTATCAGATAAGATTTGGTAGTTTTTGTAAAAATAGACTGTTTGACTTAAAAATCCAGTATTCAATGCTGGATTTTTTTGCTTAAATTTATGATGAGGAGTTCAATAAATAAACAGAATATCAAGCTAAGTATAGAAACTATGGATAGCGACGCTTAGTAAATATACCTTAATATCTTGAGCGAACTTAATACCGAATCTTATCTATAAAATTAATTATGCTTCACCTATTAAGTAAATCGGCGATGACGAACTGAGTGCTAAGGTATCAAGAGCCTCATGATATAAAAAACAGGCATAAAAAAAGCCCAATCACAATAGTATGTGATTGGGCTTTTTGATGGTACGCTTATTAGTCTTATCAGATGCTTAAAGGTGCTAAGCAAGCTTGCTAATAAGTGACGCCGAATAGTGGCGTCCCCAGGGGGATTCGAACCCCCGTTACCGCCGTGAAAGGGCGGTGTCCTAGGCCTCTAGACGATGGGGACGCATAGAGTGTTATAACCAATGGTTACAACGGTACTTCACAATATCAGATAGCTTAATAAGTAAGCATTGCCTAGGTGCTGATATCGTCCTACTAGCGAGTATTTATGGTTACGTTTCAGTAATACTGAGCGTTGCAATAAATAGTATGGTGGAGCTAAACGGAGTCGAACCGTTGACCCCTTGCATGCCATGCAAGTGCTCTACCAACTGAGCTATAGCCCCTCGCTAAGAGTGTGCGTATTTTATGTAAGAGCGGCAGTCTTGTCAACTACTATTTTAAAAATAATGCATAAATATTCGAAAAAAAGCGTTTAAAGCTATTTTAGCTACTTAATAAGCCCAAATTAGCGTGGATTTTGCTTGATGGCAATCTCTTTGATGGCTTTGTCGGTAAAGAATTCTTCTTCTGTACACTTAGAACTGCCATCTGAAAAAATAATGGCACAACATTCTGTGGGGATATATTGCCCCCCTTTTTGTTGTACTGTGCTGATTCCTTTAAAGCCAACGATGTCAGATTCTTTCAATCGATCGACATTATGATTGGTATAACTGCAGTAAGTGGTGTATATCCACTTTAAATCTTCAAAGTCCTGACCCTTTGTCAGGGTAAGTTTTGCATCACAAAGCTCTTTTACGATAGCATCATAGTATTTCTGTGCTTCTTTGAGCGTGTTAAAGACATAGTCTTTGCTTTCTATCGTGACGGTTTTGGCGGCCATGTTTGTTTCCAGTTAAAAGGTTTGATAAAGGATATTTAATAGTTGAAGGGTAGTAGTACCTATTAATGACAAAAAAAGGGTCAGAATTGACCTGACCCTTTTTTCTTCAAAAACTTTCAACCAATTTATTACTCAGCTGCCAAACTATTCAGCAGCCAAAAAATCTGGTAACTCAGCCGCTTGTTTCTCAAGCTTTTTCAATTTCTTTTTACCAAGGCCACCCAGTACATCAACCGCATGGCGCAAGCGCGTCAGGGTCATATCAGCGCCGATAATTGCCATAGAGTTCATGACTGGTGTCGATGAGGTGCTACCAGCGATAGCGATAAAGAACGGTGCCATAAAATCACGCATCTTAATATCGAGGTGGGCAGCAAGACCTTTTAGCGTGGCGTAAATATTTTCTTCTGACCACGTTGGCAAGGTTTCTAGCTGCCAAAGCGCCAGTTGCAGCATCTCAGTAATTTGCTCAGGGGTGAGTGATTTATGGGTAAAACTTTCTGTAGTGATAGCAGGTAGGTTTTGGAAGTAGAAACCACCCCAATTAACCGCATCAGATAACAGCTCAATACGAGGCTGAATCGCCGCTGCGATAGCAGTTAATTTATCACTGTTATTTGCCCAATCGAGTATTTTATTTTTTAGCTCTTCAGGCGTTAATGCACGTAACCATTCTGCGTTGAGCCAGTTCAGTTTTTCGATATCGAAGATAGGGCCGCCAAGTGACACCCGCTGAATATCAAAACTAGCAATCATTTCTGCTAAGGTAAATTGTTCAGCTTCGTCAGGCATTGAGTAGCCCATACGACCGAGGTAGTTTAGCAGCGCTTCAGGGAGCACACCAGCATCACGATAATAGGTGATAGAGGTTGGGTTTTTACGTTTAGAAAGCTTTGATTTATCTGGGTTACGCAGTAACGGCATATGGCAAAGTACAGGCATCTCCCAACCAAAATACTCATAAAGCAGCTGATGTTTAGGTGCAGAGTTCAGCCACTCTTCACCGCGTAGCACATGGCTGATGTCCATTAAATGGTCATCGACAACGTTGGATAAATGATACGTTGGCATGCCGTCGGTTTTTAGCAGCACTTGCATATCGACTTGTGTCCAAGGAATCTCAACCGTACCGCGTAGCATGTCATGTACTTGACAGACGCCTTCGGTAGGCACACGCATACGAATCACGTGAGGCATGCCTGCTGCAACAAGTCCAAGAGTCTTCTCAGAGCTTAAATGTGCACAGCGACCGTCATAACGCGGTGTCTCACCATTGGCCATTTGTGCAGCGCGCATGGCATCTAACTCTTCACTGGTACAAAAGCAGCGAAACGCATGATCGTTTTCTATGAGCTGTTCGGCGTGCTTTTTATAAATATCACTACGCTCGCTCTGACGATAAGGCGCGTGCGGGCCACCAATATCTGGACCTTCCGCCCAGTCGAGACCGACCCAACGCAGCGCATCCAAAATCATTTTTTCAGATTGTTCGGTTGAGCGCGTTTGATCCGTGTCTTCGATACGCAAAATAAATTCGCCGCCGTGGGCTTTAGCAAAAGCTAAATTGAATAGGGCAATATAAGCGGTGCCGACATGCGGAAAGCCAGTCGGTGAAGGCGCGATACGAGTACGGACAGGGCGCGTGCTGTTAGTTGAAGTCGATGATTGCATCATAAAATTCTCATAATAGGGTAGTTAATGAATATGGCAGTGAAAAATGAAAAAAATAGCGGTTAAAAATATTAATAATAAATGTGAATAACACGTTTGAATAAAAAATACGGATGAAACAATAGCCGTCAATGTAGAAAAATAGCGTAAAATATAGCGCTAGTATAACAGAGAGATGGAATATTTTTAACGAAATGCCCGTCTAGCGCTTGACTACCCGTGTATCCTTGCGATAATAATGTTAGACAAGTCATAACTTGTTTATTTTCATCTGATTTTTCACTCTTACTGACCAAAATGGTCGTCATCTACTGAGTCGTTTGTGTCCATATTGAATAATAAGCCAAAAATTACGCCGAATACTAAGCAAGATTCTAAAATAGATTCTTCTTTAGCCACTGTTAATGCTGCATCAGCGGCTGAGCTGTCTGCTGTAGAAAACGATTTTGTGGTAGAGAATGACTCTGCTAATCAGCCGAATCAAAAGTCTGTCACGGATAAAGTCAGCTCTGGTGAATTGAGCTTTGTTCATGATGCAGTGCTATTGCAAGAAACCGTCGCGGCAGTGCTCGGTGTCAAAGCGCTACCTAAGCAAACAGACGATGCAGAACAAAGCAGTGACAACCAAAATAGCTTGCAGATGAGTGGCGTCTACGTTGATGCTACCTTCGGGCGTGGTGGTCATAGTCGATTATTATTAAGCCAGTTGGCCGATGACGCAACCTTGATTGTTTTTGATAAAGATCCAACCGCTATTAGCGTTGCTCGCGAATTGGCAAAGACCGATAGTCGCGTAAAAGTGGTGCACGATAGTTTTGCGACGTTGACGGATAGTCTAGCGGCGATGGGAATCACTCAAGTTGATGGCTTAATGGCAGATTTGGGTATCTCATCGCCGCAAATTGATGATGGCAGTCGTGGTTTTAGTTTTATGCGTGACGGTGCGGTCGATATGCGTATGGATACCAGCCGTGGGCAGTCGGTCGCTGAGTGGTTAGAAAAAGTCGATGATGAAACCTTGGCCAATGTGCTTTATGATTTTGGCGAAGAGCGTCATAGTCGCCGTATCGCCCGTGCTATTAAGCAGATGGACAGTTATGACTCTACTTTGGCATTGGCTGAAGTGATTAAAGTGGCGCATCCTAATTGGCAGCGAGGTAAGCATCCAGCGACTCAAAGTTTTCAGGCGATGCGCATTTTTATTAACAATGAGCTTGGCGATGTTGATGACTTTTTAGAACAAAGCATTCCGATATTAAAGGCAGGCGGGCAGCTAGCAGTGATTAGTTTTCACTCGTTAGAGGATCGCCGTATCAAGCAGTTTTTGCAGCGTCAGAGTAAAGGCCAATATCCAGAGGATGAGAATTTGCCGATGCCGCCCAATCGTCCACGCTACTTTAGCAAGCCTAAACGCGTGGGTCCAAGCAAAGCTGAAACCAGTCAAAACCCACGCGCGCGTAGTGCGTGGTTGCGTATGGCGACTCGTACTGATACCGACTATCTACCCAGTGTCGAGCAATAGCACAGGTAGCGTGATGTTATAGAGAGGGTGTTTGGCTGAGTTGCTGGTGATTGGTTGCCGTCAATTAAGTAGGATAGAAAGTCTGAATACTTACGCGGCTGTTAAAAATCTGTAAACATTATCTGCTAGGCTCGGCAGTTCCTTTTTCGTTTGGTTTTACTTTATTGATGGTTCTGTATAAAGCGTCTTACCGCTCTAAAACAGTTGCCAATTTTCATACTTGAAGTCCACTTTTTGAGAGCGTCATGGCAATATCTGACAAACCCGCAAACCGTCGCGCTGCAATGCCGCATAACACCGATATCGGCGAGCTATTTGTGCGCCGATTTAATGTGGTTAGTATCTATGTAGTGGTGCTATTGCTGTTAGCAGTGGCGATTGTGTGGAGCGGTATCAAAACAGCCGAAGGCGTTCAGCAATATCATCAGGATTATAAAACCTTGCAAGACATGAAAAAACAAGAGCGTAATCTGCAAGTCGAACATCAGCGTTTGCTCATTGAACAGCAGACTTTTAGTGCGACGCCGCAAATCGCTAGCCGTGCGGTGGCTGAACTGGGCATGTTTTCACCGACGCTAAAAGATAAGCTCATTATCCAGCCGGGTGTTGCCACAGCACAGGTGCCAGTCGTCGATACTGACTCAAATGAGGATAAGTCTGACGTTATCGAACCACGAGCTGCTACGGATATATCGCCTGACGCTCCTATCACCGATGCCACGGTAGCGGAGGCAGGACAATGAGTGATAAAAAACCTAATGCCAATAGTGGTAAAACGACCGCGAAAAATGCGAATAAAAAGCCGACTAGCGGTAAGGTCACTAAGCCCTTACGTCCTGCCAGTGCAGCCAAATCGGGGCAAACAGGCAGTACGGCTGAAAAAAAATCCTCTGGCAACCGTAAGGCTAAATTGTTTGATCGATTGAAAAAGAGTGAAGAGCAAGGCGCTTATACCAGTGTCAAAAACCTAAAAAATAAAAGAGGGTTTTTGGGTAAAGCGTCTGGCGCTTCCTCTCGCGGCGGTTTTGAGCAAGACAAAAACCGTTTCCGTACTATTTGGGTCATTGCATTGGTTGTCTTGGGTTTGCTGATAGCCCGTGCTTATTATTTACAAGTTGCCAATGCCCAGTTTTATCAAGACAAAGGTGATGAGCTCATCACTAGCGTGCGCACGCAAAAATCCTATCGCGGTATGATTACCGATCGCAATAATTTGCCACTTGCAGTCAGTGCACCACTGGCGACGGTCTCCTTTAGTCCGCATGATTACGCGCGCGAATATTACGAGCTTAAGCGTATTATTATCACCAATCCTGAGAGTCCACAGCTGGTTGCGCGTATGCAAAAGCGTTTGGATAATATGGATCTAACCACGCTTGCGGCGGCTGCGAATATTTCGGTCACTGAGCTAAAAAAAGTTACCGCCATCGATGACAGTATTGATGTAACCGATGAAGCAGCAGTTAAAGCCGCGCTGCCATCGGGTGCAGGCTCGCACTATTTGCCGCTACTGAATAAAGTAACGCCTGAGATTGCCCAAAGTGTCAGCACCCTTGATTTTCCTGGCGTCTATGAAAAAAACTTTTTCCAACGTTATTACCCACAGCCACAACCAAACTCGCAACTATTGGGCTTTATGGGACAAAATGTCAGCGACCCTGAAGGTGGTTACGAAGGTCGTGCTGGTATCGAACGCCAATATGAGACTGAGCTGGCAGGTGATGATGGCAAAGTGTTGGTGCTAAAAGACGCCAAACAAAACAGTTTAAAAGAAATTAAACAGATTGAACCAGAAATACCAGGTAAAGATGTGGCGTTGACCATTGATTCGCGCTTGCAGTATTTGCTTTATAAAGAACTAGAGAAAGCAGGGCGTTTGCAAAAAGCGCGCTGGTCAACAGGCATGATTGTTGATGTGCAAACGGGTGAAGTGCTTGCCTTGTCAACATGGCCATCTTTTAATTCTAATAACCTGAATGAGATGACTGGTGAAAACCAACGTAACCGTGCGCTGCTCGATGTCTTTGAACCCGGTTCAGTGATGAAACCATTCACCGTTGCAGCGGCTTTAGACTCAGGAAAATATACCGCCACTACCTTAATCGATACCAATCCTGGCTCTATTCGTGTCCGTGGTTATACCATTCGTGACCATAATAATTTAGGGCGGATCACAATGGCAACGCTATTACAGAAATCTAGTAACGTCGCCTCGACTAAGATTGCTTTGTCTTTACCCGCTGATGGCATTACCAATATGCAAAAGCAATTTGGTTTTGGTTCAAAGACACCGCTACAGTTCCCAGGGGAAGGTAGTGGGCTTGTGGTTACACCAAAAGAAAAAGAAACATCAAGACGTGCAACGGTCAGTTATGGTTATGGTCTACAGGTAACACTGGCTCAGGTCGCGCAGGCTTATTCGGCGCTGGCGGCAGGCGGTGTGATGCACCCATTGACCCTCATTAAAGATGACAAGCCGCAGCCAAGCAAGCGTATCATGGCACACGAGCAAGCGATGTCTATCGTACAAATGATGGAAAGTGTCACCGAACCGGGTGGTACGGCTAAAGGTGCTGCGATTGACGGTTATCGCGTCGCTGGTAAAACAGGAACGTCGCGCCGTATCAATCCAAAAGGTGGCTACTATACTGACCAATACCGCAACGTTTTTGCGGGTATGGCGCCAGCATCCAACCCTAGGCTGGTCGGCGTGATGCTCATCGAAGACCCGCGTGGTCAGATTTATGCTGGTTTAACAGTCGCGCCAGTCTTTCATAATGTCATGAAAGAGGCGCTGCGTTTATACAATGTACCCTTAGATAAGCCGTTAAAAACGGAAGATCTATAGGCTTAAACGTAAGTTTTTTAAGTGTTCAGTTTTTAACTATTTGATGTGTTTTAACCGTATAGGATTTGCCAATGACCCTGTCACCCTCGTCGCCAAGCATCACACCAGTCACCTTGCAACAGCTGACTGAATCTAGTAGTAGCAATAGCAGGCATGGTGTAGGTACAGAGCAGGCATTGCAAAAACTATCGACTCAGACGACATTGGTTGGAGCGGATTCAAAACCAATGAATTCGTTTCTTGATATTCCATTCCTGCAGTTTCGTTTAGACAGTCGTCAGCTAGAGCCGAACGATGTGTTTGTGTTATTAAAAAGCCACATACCAAACTGTCAAAAAAGCCGTGACTACCTCTATCAAGCCGCTGAACATGCGGCTTTTATCCTATCAGAAATAGATCCCACGGCTTTACTTAACACGATTAGCATATCAAATCACGCCGATATCACCTTACCAAATGATAGTGCTACTAAAGTGCAGCAGCAATTAGCAGCACTGCCTTGCCCTGTTTTATACGTGCCCAATATTCGTGATTTTTTAGGGACACTCATTCAAGCACGTTTGCAGTATCAGCAGCCCGTGACCTTGCCAACTGTCATAGCGGTGACGGGCACCAATGGCAAAACGACTATCAGTCAATTGGTGGCGCAACTGACGCAGCTGACTGGCATGAGCAGCGCGGTCATGGGCACAGCAGGTAATGGCAGGCTTGGTGCTTTGGTGCAAGCCAGCCATACCACGGGTGATGCCTTAGCAGTTCAGCAGTTTTTATATCAAATGGGTTCAGAGAATGCTGAATTATTGGCATTGGAAGCCAGCTCACATGGTTTGGATCAGCAGCGTTTACAAGGTATGCCCGTTTCGGTGGCAATTTATACCAATCTTAGCCGTGACCACTTAGACTATCATGCCGATATGGCAGAGTATGCAGCAGCAAAAGCTAGACTGTTTGATAAAGCGCATTTTCCAGATTTAACCCATGCCATTATCAATATCGATGATGAACATGCCCAGATTATGCTCGACACCGCACATGCCAGTGATTTAACGGTCTGGACGTACAGTTTAGAACCATCAAAATCTGCGACCTTTGTTGCGGCTGAAATCAAACCAAGCTTACAAGGTGTCGAGATTACGCTACGTACAGATTTAGGCGATGGCGAAGTTAATAATTTAGGTATCGTCAGCCCATTACTCGGGCGCTTTAATGTTGCCAATTTGCTTGCCGCAATGGCAGCTGCCGTCGCTTTAGGCATTAGCCTTGAGCGTATTGCCGCAGTGGTGCCGCAGCTACAAGGTGCAGTTGGACGTATGCAGCGTGTGCCGTCTAATGATGGCTGCTTTATCGTTGATTATGCGCATACGCCAGATGCCTTAAGCCAAGTGCTTGCCAGCCTAAAGACCCATTGTAAGGGTCAGCTTTGGGCAGTGTTTGGCTGCGGTGGCGACCGTGATGCGGGCAAACGTCCTTTGATGGCGCAAGCAGGATTGGCAGGCGCGGATAAAGTCGTGTTAACGGCAGACAATCCACGCACCGAAGATCCCAATATCATTTTGCAAGATATGCAAGCGGGCATGACGAGTGAGCAATATCAGCGTACCCATATCGAACCTGCGCGCCAAGCAGCGATTGAGTATGCGGTCAATCAAGCAGCAGCTGATGATATCGTCGTGATCGCTGGCAAGGGTCATGAAACCTATCAAGAAATTAACCATGTTCGTTATGATTTTGACGACCGTGTTATTTTGCAAAACGCCTTAAAACAAGCAGGGCGCGTATAGCCTTGATAAATAAATAGTAGCGCTGAACATCCATTTTATATGCTTCTTAAGAAGCATGAGTCGTTAACGATAAAAAATAAATAAGTAGTCATCATATATAAGGTAATCATTATGACAGCCGACAACGATAACAGCATTCAGTCGCAAGGGCTGTATGTTTGGCGAGCAGACAACCTGCTCGCAGCAACCGCAACACTGGGTGGACATTGGCAACTGAGTGAAGATCAACCCGATTCAGAAAACACTTCAGTAAATGATGTCATGAGCACTCGTATCGCCACCGATACCCGTACGATAAAACCTGGTGATATATTTTTAGCGTTATCGGGTGATAATTTTGATGGTCACGATTATATCGATACTGCCATCGCGCAAGGTGCGGTTGCGGCTATCGTCGCTCGCCCTATTGCTACGGCTGATGCAAATAGCATTCCGCAGTTAGTGGTGAGCGACACCCGTTTGGCGCTAGGACAATTGGCTGCGTATCGTCGTCAACAGCATCAAAATTTGACCGTGATTGCCATCACAGGCTCTAGTGGTAAGACAACTTGCAAAGAAATGCTTGGTAGTATCTTTGGCAGACTTGCACCGACATTGATTACCCGTGGTAACCTAAATAATGACTTGGGTGTGCCGATGATGTTGCTCGAATTATCCGACCATCATCGCTATGCCATCCTAGAGCTTGGCGCAAACCATATTGGCGAAATTGCTTATACTACCGAGATTGTAAAGCCAGATGTCGCGTGTATCTTAAATATTGGCACGGCGCATTTGGGTGAGTTTGGCAGCCGTGAAGGGATTTGCCAAACCAAGGCTGAGATTTACCATACCTTGAATGACAGCCAATTTGCGATCGTTCCTGATAAAGATGATTTTACCAATCAATTACGCCGTATCGCTGAAAAGTATACGTCACACGTGATTGGTTTTGGTAATACTGATGTCAGTGCCAGCCATTTAGATGTCGAGCCTGAGCGCAGTGAATTTAAGCTGCATATCGGCAATCAAGTCCATGATATCAACTTGCCACTAGCGGGCGAGCACAATGTCAATAATGCTTTAGCCGCTGCTGCTTGTGCCCATGCACTAAATATCGATGTTAGTGATATCGTCATTGGTCTTGAAAACGCGCGTCCTGCTAAAGGGCGCTTGAACAGTCAATTACTGGGTATGCATCGCTTGATTGATGATACGTATAATGCCAATCCGCATTCGGTGCGAGCGGCAGCAAAAGTATTGGCGGCGCAAACAGGCACGCAAGTCATGGTGCTGGGCGATATCGCAGAACTGGGAGAGGCGGCGGTCAGCGAGCATCAAAGCTTGGGTCGTACCATTGCGACAACGGGCATCAATGTACTGCTGTGTGTTGGTGAATACGCGCCTTTTACCGTGGCGGGTGCACAAGAGGTTTCTGACATCAATGCCCATGCGTTTACCGATAAAGACAGTTTATTGGCGTATTTGAAGCCGTATTTGCAAGCACAGCAGGCGCAGCCTTGTACGGTGCTGTTTAAAGGTTCTCGTTCCATGCAAATGGAAACCCTTATCAATGCGCTAATCGAGGAGTAGGCGGTGTTAGTTTGGTTGTTTGGCTGGCTTGGCCAGTATTACACGCCGTTTTCTGCGGTTTCTTCGTTGACGCTGCGAGCGTTACTCGCGGTCATTACCGCCCTCGCATTTAGCATGTTTTTTGGTGGGCCTGTCATTCGACGTCTGCGTGCACTGAAATATGGTCAAGCGATTCGCAATGATGGTCCGCAATCGCATTTGGCGAAAACTGGTACGCCGACCATGGGTGGGGTGCTGATTTTAAGTGCGATTGGCGTGTCCACCTTACTATGGGCGCGTTTGAATAATCCGTACGTTTGGATTTTGCTCATTGTCATGATTATCTTTGGTGCGGTCGGCTGGGCAGATGATTGGCTAAAAATTAAGTATAAAGATCCTAAAGGCTTAATTGCTCGCAAAAAATACTTTTGGCTCTCTATGGGTGCTTTGTTCGTCGGTGTGTCTTTATATTATATCGCCACCTTGCAGCCAGATATCGCGACCACGCGTGAGATGCAGGATTTGCTGCTACCGATTTTTAAAGATTGGATGATTCCTTTTTCGGCAGTGCCGTTTGGTATTGGCTTTATTATCTTTACCTACTTTGTGATTAATGGGGCTTCTAACGCCGTCAACTTAACCGATGGCTTGGATGGTTTGGCTATTTTGCCCGTGGTCTTGGTCGCGGCAGGTTTGGGCGCGATGGCTTATGTATCAGGTGATGTACGCTTTGCTGATTACTTGCATGTGCCTTATATTGCCTATAACTCCGAGGTTCTCATTGTCTGTGGTTCGATGATTGGTGCAGGGCTTGGTTTCTTATGGTTCAACGCCCATCCAGCCCAAGTGTTTATGGGTGATGTGGGGGCACTTGCTCTCGGGGCGATGCTCGGTACGATTGCCGTTATGACCCGTCAAGAGATTGCTTTTGCTATTATGGGCGGTCTATTTGTCGCCGAAGCACTGTCGGTCATGCTACAGGTTGGCTCGTATAAGCTGCGTAAAAAGCGCGTCTTTCGGATGGCACCATTGCATCATCACTTTGAAGAGATTGGCTGGAAAGAGACGCAAGTGGTGGCAAGGTTTTGGATTATTGCCATTATTCTCGTCATCCTTGGGCTCATGACCTTAAAACTGCGTTAACATAGCCATATCGCTCGAACATTCATATGAATATCATCTATGCAAAAGCCATCTCACTTTAGTTGAGGTGGCTTTTTTTGGTTGCTGATAGTTTGGTTGCTGATAGTTTGGTTGCTGATAGTTTGGTTGCTGATAGTTTGTTTTTTGCATTTTCTTTCCTGCATTGTTTATCGTGCCTTTTATCACGCAGTAAGCCTGAATTTTGTTAAAATGGCAGTCATATTGCGATGACGTTGAGATACTTGTGAGCTTATTTATTTGTCCCCTTTGCCAATCACCATTACAACCTGCCGCAGATACGTGGCGCTGCGATGGCAGCTTGCACCCAAAACAAACGGCTCATCCATTTGATGTGGCACGTCAGGGTTATGTTAATTTATTACCCGTGCAACAAAAAAAATCCAAAGCACCGGGCGATAGCCAGCAATCAATTGATGCGCGCAAACGGTTTTTAAACGCCGGACATTATCAGCCATTGCAGACGCTTATTTGCCAAAAAATGAGAGAATTGTTGGCGAAAAATGAGTCGGTCGCTGATTCAGCAATTGAGCCGATAACTAAAAAGGATAGCAAGGCAATCAATTGGTTGGATATTGGCTGCGGTGAAGGTTATTACACGCAAGCAATGGCACAGACAGGCATGGATACGCTCATCGCCGCAGATATCAGTAAACCTGCTGTGGTAGAGCTTGCGAAAGCCAGTAAGGTAGCGGGGTGTCTTTGGTATCAGCAAGTTAAAGACAGTGTTACTAATGCGACAGCCAAGTCGGCAGTCATCTATCCGCTTGTTACCAGCGCTGCCCATTTGCCGTTACGCGCGCATAGCATAAAGGGTATTAGCAGTATTTTTAGCCCTATCTTGCCAGACGCGTTCAATGAGGTATTGACTGCAGACGGTTATTTAATCATTGCCAAGCCCGATATCGGGCATCTAGCGACGATGCGCGAAGCGTTATTTGATAACGTCCGCGAGCATGATTCGGATAAGTTTTTGCATGAATTGGCTCCATACTTTACGCTGATGGGTACGGAGCATGTCAGTACCGAGATGACGTTGTTAGCCGCTGATTTGGCTGATTTGATGACCATGACGCCTTATGCTTATCGCGCGCTTAATGAAAAAAGACAGACGCTACTAGCAGCGGTCGAAACAGAACCCTTTACGACACAAGCTAAGTTTGTCGTTTATATTTTGCAGAAGACAGCAGCTGAATAGAATGGCTTAAGGTCATTAGCCCGTTTAGATATGATCAATTGAATTGAGGGCACGCCCTAATAATGGGTTATAAAACAGGTCCCATCGTGGCGACAATGTTATTCCAGATTTTATAAGATAACGGCCAGTTTTCAACTTGCTCACGAGTGACCTCTTCAGAATCAGCGATATACTGGTATTGTCGCTCAACGATGGCCGCTGTGAGCGTTTTATCGCTAAACACAATGTTGTTTTCATAGTTCAAATCAAAGCTACGCAAGTCTAAATTGGTCGAGCCAATCAGACTGATTTCGCCATCGATGGTCAAGGTTTTTGCGTGTAATAGACCGGGTTTATATTCGTAAATATTGACCCCCGCTTCAAGCAGCTGCCAGTAATAACTGTGACTGGTAGCAGCCACGACTATTGAGTCGTTATTCTTTGGGAAAATCATGGTTACTTGTACACCGCGATAAGCGGTCGCACACAAAATGCTAACGAGCGAATAATCAGGCACAAAATAAGGCGTTGAGATAATCAGGGTTCGTTTTGCCTGACCAATTAAGACACCTAAAAATTGCGGTGTGGTGCCGCGTCGTTGGGTAGGACCATCAGAAAAAACCTGTGCAGCAAAGCCATTTGGCGGCAATGTGACTGGTAAAGGTGGCGGTGATGTTATTGGTAAAGGCTTATCAGTTTCTGGCTGTGGGGATTTTTGTCGCTTTGGTTGAGAGTCAATAAAATAAGGAAAGCTGTCAAGCGGCGTATCAGGATTTTCAGTCAGCCAATCACTGGCGAACAACATCTGATTCTGTGCCACCACTGGCCCTTCGACCCGCAGCATAATGTCTACCCACGGCGCAAATTTTGGCTTTACACGAAACTCAGGATCGGCGCAGTTGCGACTGCCACAGTAACCGATTTTGCCATCAATAACCGTAATCTTGCGGTGATTTCGCAAGTCAATCCGGCTAAATATGAGTACCTTTAAAAGATTACTAATTGGTAGGGCAACACTGACTTGTACGCCAGCTTCTATCATTTCCTGCCATATCTTTGAGCCGACCATTTTTCGTGAGCCCATACCGTCAACCATTGCTCGGCATATGACGCCGCGCCTTGCCGCTCGTATGAGCGCTTGAGCAGTATCGATTCCCATACCATCGATTAGCCAAATATAATACAGCACATGAATATGATCGGTCGCTGCATCAAAGTCGGCAATCATACGTTTGCGCGTCTCAGCCGCATCTGCCATTAGCTCTGCGTGATTGCCCACCGTTGTATGATAGCCAGTTGCATTGGCAGAGTAGGCAAAGGCCGCTTGGTATTCAGGTTTGATAGCCTCCGACAAAGCGATGTCATCACCAAGTACTTCGGGACTATGTGCGCTTAATTTATCAATGATTGCTTTACGTTTGCGCGTAAAATCGCGTCCTAGATGCACCTCACCAAACATCCAATAAATTACAACTCCCAGATAAGGCAAAATGAACAATATCACGAGCCAAGCAAGCCGAGCGGGCGAGGTCAGATCATGGCGCGCAAGCACTCGCAAAGAGATCAGTATCAGTAGCATAAAATGAACAGTTAAAAAGATATCCAATAGCATAATGCGCTCCATCATTATTATTTTTATTTGCAGTATTTATCAGCGGTTCTTACTGATTATAACGCACTGTAAAATTACCACCGTTTTGATTGGTAAAAACAGCAATGCGGCAACGCTGGAGCTATGATACTTAGTAGTAAGCTTGTTCAAACTGGTGAAATATACACCTCCATCAATACTCTCCTAACAACCAGCCACTGACAAAGGCAAAATACTCGCGAAACCAAGCGTTATAACGAATGGATAAAGGTGTGGGACTGGCGACGGTGATGGGTTGTGTATAGCCCTGATGTCGCGCAATGCTGGCTGCGCGAATGCTATGGAAATCACTGGTAACGATGGCGATAGGATCAGTGATAGACAGCCCTTTTGCTTCTAACAACGTTCGGCTGTTAGCGAGGTTTTCTTCCGTACTGGTACTTTTGCCTTCTTGTAAAATGCGTTCGAATGGCACGCCATGTGCCTCATGCAAATATGTGGCCATGATATCGGCTTCGCTACGTGTACGCTGAAAACCAACGCCACCACTGGTTATCACCAAAGCATCTGGTTGTGTCTCGATAAGGGGCACGGCGGTGTCCAAGCGCTTGGCGAGCGTCGGTGTCGGCTTACCTGCAACCGTGCCAGAGCCTAATACAATAATCGCTGCCACTGTCGGTGCAGGCTGCTGGCTAAGCGCAATCTGCTGCTTTAATGACCAAATAAATAGAGCGAAGCTCAATAACCAAAGTATAAATACAGCCCATAACCCATACCAAAGGCGGTTAAAGCCATAATGTTGGCCGCAAAACCTGCGTATTGCATGCCAAAACATCCCATGTATGACAAAAACCATGCCGACTAAAAAAGGTACAACCGAGCCGAAATTAACTTTACCGATGACCATCAATGCAGCACAATCGATGATAAGTATGATGCCGATAACAGATAAGAGGCCACGAGTAACGGAAATTAAACCTTTAGACATAGTGAAAGACGCTTTTATTCAAGTGAATGGAGTTTCTGATAGTGGCTTATAAAAGTAGGCGGTAGTGAGGTATGTCTTAACCCATTTTCAACCTTTTTTTAACCTGTCTTTATAAAATATAGTGATTCTGGACATACTGAATGCACAATTCATGAAACGCTTGTGCTGGCGGTGAAATCGTTTTATTTGCCAATTTAAAAATACCAATTTGTCTGTCTAAGGTAGGTTCAAGTAAGTCGAGCCATACCAATTCTGGCTCATTCGACGGAAAGGCGAGCTTGGGTAGGGTGGTGATACCAAGATCATTGCGTAATAATGAAAATAAGGAAGTAATGTTCTCGACCGTGTAACGCGCATTGCGGTTGAGCACCTCGGCGGGTGTGTTTTCGAGCAGTCGACAAGTGCCATTATAGATAAAAGGCTGGGTCATCAGTTGTTGCCATTTAAGCCCTGTTTTTTGATGGTTTCTTGAAGGTTTTATTGGTTGATTTAACGAATTGCTTTTTAAGCAGACCACGCCAATCGGGTCAGATATGAGCAAGGTGAAATCTATGTTTGATTGGTCGATACTAGTGCAGTTGCCCAATGCCAAATCGATTTCACCTGCCAATAAACGATTGGCAACACCGACAGAGTTATCATCTATTAGTACAATCTCGACATCAGGATATCTTTTGGAGTATTCAACCAACACGCTAGGCAAGAGTTTTGTCACCAGTGATGGCACGCTTGCAATCCTTATTTTGCCTTTATCGCCAGCGGCTGCTCCTTTTAAATCATCCTCTAGCGCTTGATAAACCGTCATAAACTGCTCGATTTTGGGTAAACAAGTCTCGCCAAAAGGCGTGAGTGTTGCTTTATTTCCTCCTTCAAATAAGCGCTGACCTAGTATTTTTTCCAATTCCTTTATCGAGGCAGACAACGCCGCTTGCGAGCGATTGGCGCGATCCGCCGCCGCCCGAAAGCCGCCTTCCTCTACCACGCATAAAAAGTGACGTAATTGCTGTAATTTCATAGGCTTACTCCTCACCACTATTAATATATAAGATATCGTCTACGATAGATTAAATCTATCATATTCTAAATTTAATTAGTTAGATTTATCGTTATTACTTGGGTAGGATACCTCTATAGCAATCGCTGCCCAATCATTGATCAAAGGATATGACGACATGACGACTCATTCAACCAAACAAGCCATCAAAACCTCACTTTATGCGTCTAAAGCCCGTTTAGAATGGGCGATCACTAGCAATGGTACGTTGTACACCGCGCAGATTCCTATCGATGAAAATGGTGATGTGGTTGCAGGTGGTATCGAAGCGCAAACTCGTCAAACGTTAGACAATCTCAAGCACACACTAGAATGTGCCAATGTTGGTATGGATTCGGTACTACAGGTCATAATCTATGTGACCGATCGCGACTATCTAAAAACCGTCAATCAAGTCTACGCCGAATACTTTGAAGCACCATACCCAAATCGGGCAGCGCTCGTGATAGCAGGACTGGCTCGTGAAGAAATGTTGGTTGAGCTGGTCGTATATGCCGCTGTGCCTTAAAACTAATTTTAATATTCCATCTTTTAATACTTTATCAAGGAAGCTCTTATGTCAGCTCATACCGCCCAACAGATATTGCAGCAAGACCCAACCAAATCACTTTATATCAATGGTGAATGGCAGGCGGGCGTAAATACCGTTGCCAATATTAACCCATCTGATATCACTGACACTATCGGCGAGTTCGCACAGGCCAGTGGCGATCAAGTCAAAGACGCTATTGCAGCGGCGCGTCACGCTCAGCCAAAATGGGAAGCGACTCCTTTAGAAAAAAAGCAGTCTATCCTACAAGCGATTGGCGATGAAATGATTGCTCGCTGTGATGAGCTAGGTACACTGTTGTCTCTTGAAGAAGGCAAGCCGTTTGCGGAAGGTCGCGGTGAGATTTATCGTGCTGGTCAGTTCTTTCATTATTATGCCGCTGAAGTCTTACGTCAAATGGGCGACCTTGCTGACTCAGTACGTCCTGGGGTCAAAGTCGAAGTCACCCGTGAAGCTGTCGGTGTGGTCGCAATTATCTCTCCTTGGAACTTTCCAACTGCAACTGCTGTATGGAAAATCGCGCCAGCGTTAGCATTTGGTAACAGTGTTATCTGGAAGCCTGCGAATTTAACGCCTGCTAGTGCAGTGGCATTTGCTGAGATTATCCACCGTCAAGGCATGCCAGAAGGCACATTCAACCTGCTACTGGGTGGCGGCTCGTCAGTCGGTGATGCACTCATCAATTCTACAGATATCGATGCCGTTAGCTTTACCGGTTCTGTACCAACAGGTCGCAAGGTCGCTGCTGCGACGGCACCGAACTTTATTCGTTGTCAGCTTGAGATGGGCAGCAAAAACGCCTTGGTTATCGCTGACGATGCCGATTTGCAAGTTGCTATCGATGCGGCAGTGGCTGGTGCGTTTGGCGGTTCGGGACAAAAATGTACCGCTTCCTCACGTCTCATCGTCATGGATAGTATTCATGACGCCTTTGTCGAAGGTGTGATTGCCAAAATGAAAACCTTAAAGGTCGGACATGCGCTTGATGACGGTATCTTTATGGGCCCTGTTGTCGATGACAAGCAACTGGCATCAAACATGGACTGGATCGAAAAGGCCAAGCAATCAGGTGCCAATTTAGCCTTTGGTGGTGAGCGTTTAGAGATGCCACATGACGGCTACTATATGTCACCGACGTTATTTACCGAGACGGACAACAGCTGGGATATCAACCAAGAAGAGGTGTTTGCCCCGCTGGCGTGTGTCATGCGTGTCAAGGATTTGGACGAAGCGATTGCGATGACCAATGACACGCGCTTTGGTCTGACGGGTGGCATCATCACCCAAAGCTTACGTAGCAGTGCGATGTTCAAAGAGCAGGTACAAGCAGGTTGCGTCATGGTCAATCTAGCGACTGCAGGTACGGACTATCATGTACCGTTTGGTGGCCGTAAACAGTCAAGCTTTGGTCCGCGTGAGCAAGGTCAATATGCCAAAGAGTTCTATACCATCGTGAAGACCGCTTATCAAAAAGCGTATTAATTTGTACTAAAAATCGTATTTGTAAAAGCATAAAAAGGGAATTGATATGTACCAAGACCATATCGTCATTGACGGATTACAGTATAGCCATTGGGATCGTGACTACTTTAAGATGCTACAAGCCAGTGATATCAATGCGGTACACGCCACCTTGGTCTATCACGAAGATGCCCGTCAGACCATGACTCGCTTTAGCGAGTGGCACACACGCTTTGAGCAAAACTCAGATCTTATTTTGCCAGTGTACTCAGTTGCTGATATCAACATGGCAAAAGAGCAGGGCAAAGTCGGTATCTTCTTTGGCGCGCAGAACTGCTCACCAATTGATGATGAAATCGGCTTAATCAGCGTGATGCGCCGCTTGGGTCTATTGATTATGCAACTGACTTACAATAACCAGAGCTTACTGGCGACAGGTTGTTATGAGCAGAATGACAGCGGCATCACACGTTTTGGTCAGCAGGCGATCAAAGAGATGAACCGTGTCGGTATGATTATCGATATGTCACACAGCGCTGAGCGTTCAACGCTTGAAGCGATTGAGCACTCTAGTCGCCCGATATGTATCAGCCATGCCAATCCAACCACAGCACACGATGCCCTGCGTAATAAATCGGATACGGTTATCAGTGCCTTGACCCAAGCAGGTGGGTTGTTAGGGTTTAGCTTATATCCGTTCCATTTGCCAAATGGTAGTGATTGCACATTAGATGATTTTTGTACGATGATTGCCAATTGTGCTGACAAGTATGGCGTCGAGCATTTATCCATTGGTAGTGACTTGTGTCTCAATCAACCGCAAGCCGTGCTTGAGTGGATGCGCAATGGACGTTGGTCAAAAGCGATGGATTACGGTGAAGGCAATGCCAATAATTCAGGTTGGCCAGATACCCTGCCGTGGTTTGCTGGCAAGGAGGGCATGGAAAATATCTATAACGGTTTGCTCAAGCATGGCTTTAATGAGATTGACGCTGGAAAAGTCATCGGTCAAAACTGGTTTGATTTCCTTGAGAGTGGTTTAAAGCCTTTAGCCTAAAGGCTCATTCCTAAAGGATAATTCTAGCAAGTTATCGCTAAAAATCGCTATAGGACGACAGACGTTTTATAGCGCATACCCATTTGAAATAGACAGCTTTGAAGTAAGTAATATGGTGAGGTTGTTTGGATATATCCTCATTGTTATACGTCTGATCTAAATAACGAAACGTTAGCATATGGAGCCACATCATGGCCGATTTAAAGGGACTTAACCAAGGTGAGCAAGGACGCTCAAACGCTGCCAATAGCACAGCGGATAAGGTCAGCGCTGTACCAGCTGCTGCCGATATTGATGCGTTGGGGCTAAAAAACCCTGCCTTTTGGTATAGTGGTGGGTTTATTACGATTTTTGTGCTCATGGCTATTTTTGCAGAAGCACAGTTAGCAACGATCGTGGATGTTGGTTTTAAATGGTCGGCCAATATCTTTGGCCCTTTTTGGCAAATTCTGCTTCTCGCTACTTTCGTCATCGCTTTAGCGGTTGGTGCAGGTCGCACGGGTCGTGTGATTTTGGGCAACTTACCAAAGCCTGAAATGGACAATTTCAAGTGGATGGCCATCCTGTTTTGTACATTGTTGGCTGGCGGTGGGGTTTTTTGGGCGGCGGCAGAACCTATTGCTCATTTCGTGTCAGCGCCTCCTTTATACGGTGAGTCACCAGACTTGCAACAACGAGCATTTAACGCCTTATCACAATCTTTTATGCATTGGGGATTTTTGGCGTGGTCGATTGTCGGTAGTTTGACCGCGATTGTGGTCATGCATTTGCATTATGACAAAGGCTTGCCGCTGAAACCTCGCACACTTCTTTATCCTATGTTTGGTGAGAGCGTACTTACTGGTCAAACGGGCGCGATTATCGATGCTTGCTGTATCGTGGCAGTTGCTGCTGGCACTATCGGTCCTATTGGTTTCTTGGGCTTGCAAACCAGCTATGCACTGAATGAATTGTTTGGTATTCCTGATACTTTTGCCACCCAGCTTATCATTATCATATTCGCGATTGCGCTTTATACCTTATCAGCGATCAGTGGTCTTGCTCGAGGCATGCAATTGCTCAGCCGCTTCAACGTCATATTGGCAGTTGCGCTGATGGTCTTTATTTTGATGTTTGGACCGACCAATTTTATCGTCAATGGTTATATTCAAGGTGTCGGCACGATGGTCGATAACTTTATTCCGATGGCGACTTTTCGCGGTGATGAAGGCTGGCTTGGCGGTTGGACCGTGTTCTTTTGGGGTTGGTTCTTGGGTTATGGCCCGATGATGGCCATCTTTATCGCTCGTATCTCACGTGGTCGTACCATTCGTCAATTGATTACCACCGTATGTATTATTGCGCCGCTCGTGACGTGCTTTTGGTTTACCGTCGTTGGTGGTTCGGGTCTGGCGTTTGAGATTGCCAATCCGGGCAGTGTTAGTAGCGCGTTTGAAGGCTTTAACTTACCTGGTGCACTATTAGCCGTTACCCAGCAATTACCCTTTCCTTTAATGACCTCGATATTATTTCTAATTTTAACCACCGTTTTTATCGTCACGACAGGCGATTCGATGACCTATACCATCAGCGTCGTCATCAGCGGCGAGCGCGAGCCAAACGCCATGATTCGTACCTTTTGGGGCATTATGATGGGGGTGACAGCGATTGTTTTAATCTCGCTTGGTTCAGGTGGCGTGACTGCATTACAGTCCTTTATTGTGATTACCGCTGTGCCTGTATCCTTTATTCTATTGCCGTCGTTATGGAATGGACCACAAATTGCCCAGCAAATGGCGCGAGAGCAAGATTTGTATCGACCTAATCAGGTAGAGGTGAGACATAAAATCAGCGAAGAAAAGCTTGCTAAGGAAAAGCTTACTCAAAAAACTGATTGACTACCAAACGGTCAAGGTCAAAATAACGATCCTAAAAACGGCTGAATACTTATTTACCGATAGATATCATCATTGGCATTATTAACGAAGCTGCTGGCTCAATATATTAGGTAAGGTAGTGAAATTATGAATATGATTCATGCAAATAATGAAAGAATTAACGTCAAGCCACCTCAACTTAGTACTGAATTTCGTACTCGTGACGTGATTATGAATGCAGAAAGGTTGGGCGCGATGCACCAAACTCGCATTAGCTTTGTGCGGACGTTACTGCGTAAGATTGATAGAGAGCAATGGACGCTCAGTACCCATTTGTGGGATTTGGATGAGCAAGGCTATGGCACGGTTATTTATCGCCTCAATACTCCAGAGCATCTGTATCATCTGGTGGTATTTTGTAATGAGCTGGCTGATGATGAGCGCAACGATAGGGTGATTGCCCAAAAATGGGATGTGACCTTTGGTCTGGTCTTTGGTGAGATAAGTGAAGAGTTACTGGATAATCTACAAGCCAACGTACCGCTGCAAGAAGCAGGTCGCAACTCTAATATGGTGATGGTGCTGGCACGAGCAAATAAAAGCGTACGGGTCTTTGATCATATCGTTAGCTCACTCGCCATTGGTCAGCAACCAGATTTAGATATACTTGCGCAAGTGGGTTATATATTGCGCACTACTGCCGTCTATGGCAATGGTAAGTTTGGTATTTATGACTTTAAACCGTTAGATCACAGTGCAGATTTTGATCAATCCTTTCGAGCGCAGATGTGTGCCGTGTATTTGCTGCGTGAGTTTAGTTTAGATTGGGTCGATTATTTGGCAAAGCAAAAAGGCGGTAGCAACGCCGCTGCGCTGCATCCAGAGATTAAACGTTACTTGGGAGTTGGTAACGCTACCGGTCTAGGCATGGCACCGTATCTAATCAACCATCCCTGTGTCCTCGATCAATGGCTAACTACCCGTGAAGAAGCGTTGCAAGCGACACTGGTTTGCCAAATTGAGCCTAATGAAACGGCGCATTTTGCCAGTTTAATCAAACGCGCTATTCAGCATTTTAGTGAAATTGTTACTATCAATGAGCAGCAAATTAAACTCAATGAAGCGGTCGTTGCGGAATTAGCCGTACTACAAAATAATTTGATGGCAACCATTAATCAATACAGTACATGGGCGGAGTTCTTACAAGCTCACCATTACCTAAGCCTTGAGAGCCAAGAAGTGATTATCTCTTGCTTGATGGAGCTTTATCCTGAGCGTGTCGATGCGTTTCAAGAAAAAATAAATGCCGATGAAACGCTGTCGCTACCGAAAGGCAAGGTGATCCAAGATTTAATCGATGTATTAGAGCTACATTATCAGTGGGCGATTAATATTGATTTTAGCCAGCCCGATAATAGCCATTGGTTTTGGTATCGTTCGGTGGATAAAGAAGAGCCAAGGATGGGCGTGCGCGGGCAAGAACCGGGTGCTGATCGTGAGCTTGCATTAGACATCGCACGGCAAGCAAATAAGCTGTATCTCGCGTTGAAACCCACCGATCCACAGCAGCTCATTTCAGAATTCATCTTAAATCAGCCAAAATATCGCTCGATTGCGCGCCGCGTTTGGACGATGGGACATAAGCCACTGGGTGATATCCAGATGAATGTCTTGCATAAAAATGCATTACCCATGCACCTGTTACGGTGTAAATTATCGATGTTTGGGGCAACTAAGTTCGATCCCAGATCAGATCGCTGGGTGCGGATCACCTTGTTTCAAGGTGCGCCTTTGTTTGCAGAAGTGCATAGTGATGAGTGGCTGTTTCCTTTATTACCCGATTTATCGAAAGAGCAGCGAGGTTTGACTCATGATCGTATCGCATAATGAAATTGTGACGATAGTACACAAAGCCTTTACTGGGATGCACCGTGAAGTAGGCGAAGCGGATGTGATTGCTACTATGGTCGCTGAGTTACAGATGGCGGGCTTGGACGGTATCAGACACTTTAATAATGCCAGTCCGTATATCTTAACCGAGCACGATACGCCAATCGATATCGTTTATCAAGAAGACGGCGCTATTCGTTTAGATCTGCATGGTAGCAGCTTGGCTTGTCACTTGCCGACTATCATTGACTATGCTCTGGAAAAAATGGGTGATTTGGCGCATTTTCATATTTATTTACAGAACTGTCATAACCGCTGGTTGGCTTATAGTGAGCTGGTGGGGCTGGCTGCCAAAGGCTTTGCTTGTTTGGCTAAATGGGACAATGGCTCTGTGCCCAAGCATACATTATTTACGTTAAATCAAGGTTTTGTGTATCCTAATTTATACTTTTTTGACCAAGCACAAGCCAATTATAATACCAATGATATGATTATTGAAATTGCGACCCAAAATTTTGATATTGAACAGGACATACAGCATTTCAATCATAAAATATCGACAGATGAGCTATTTGAAACCCATCAGCGCGCATGGAAAGAAGGTATCTATGTCGACGATGAACAGTGGGTGATACTCAAAAAAACGGCTGCGGCGATGTTGGTAGAAAATAGCGAAACATCAAGTAAAGGTGCGGGAGGGGCGTAAGCGAGAGGAAGGTAATAAATAAAAGGTTACAAAATGACATAGGCAAATAGATTAAGCCAAAAAGAGGTTTGTAATTAAAAATTTCAGAAAGTATTTTGGATTAAAAGGTATTTCGGAGTTGTTTGAACAGATGGGAAAAGCTAGAGGCTTTGATTAAGCAGAATAAGATTGGCGGTGAAGGAGGGATTCGAACCCTCGATACGCTATTAACGCATACACACTTTCCAGGCGTGCGGTTTCAGCCACTCACCCACTTCACCGTTTTTAGACGGCTTAGTATAGCGGATACTGTCTAGAATGTCACGACTTGCACCTTATCTTTCTTTATTTACAAACGCCTGCTACGATAGCGTATACGTAATGACAAGCATAGATGGTTGAAAGTTGAATGATAAGTTTCGGTAGGCTCAATGCCCGTTTGAAAAACAGTATTACAATGACCGTGATGGTGGTAGTCGTAAGCATAACTTCAGCGCATGCTGATGACTTTACCCAGTGTAGCGAGTCCTTTTATGGCGGTGTCTATCCTGAGTTTATCAATACCAAGCTAAGCAACAAAACCCAAGCTTTATGCATGGATGGTTTTGCCGTTATGTATTCTGGTGTGTCGCGTACACCGCTTTGGTCGGCAGAATATTTGGATCGCAAGCGTTTACAACAAGCAAAAGAAATCGATCGTGAAGACAGCTTTCATGAAGAAAGTAGGTTACCAAAATCCGCACGCGCCTCATTGTCCGACTATTCAGGCTCTGGCTATGATCGCGGGCATTTAGCGCCCAATGCCGATATGGCGAATCGTAGTCAACAATATGATAGCTTTAGCCTTGCCAATATCGCCCCGCAGTCACCGCGCAACAATCGCTATATCTGGCGTAATATTGAATCAGCCACTCGCTATTTGACCCAGCAATATGGAGAAGTTTATAGCATTACTGGAGTAGCATTTACTGGCAAAACAACCAAGCAATTGGCAGATCGTGTACTGGTGCCCAGCCATTTTTTCAAAGCTGTCTACATACCAGCGATTAATCAAGCAGGGGTCTATTATGCACCCAATGATGAGTCAGAGCGCATAGAGGTTATTAGTGTTGATGAACTCTCGACTAGAATTGGTATCGATGTGCTGCCCGTCTTGGATGCCAAAACCAAAACACAGGCATTTGATCTGCCATTAAAGGCGGGTGAAAGCTCCGAGTTGCCCGATGAGCCAACAGAAGAGCCGGCTTGGATGCTGTTTGTTTGGGCGATTCTTGAGTGGGTAATCGCCCAATTGCAAGCATAATGCCTCTGTGACACGAGTCTATATATAATAAAAGGCACAAAAAATCCAAAAATTACGCAAGATATTGTTAATAAAAAGGAGAATCAAATGATTGATCCATTTGCCAATGACCACCAAAGCATGCAAATTGGTGAGCTTATCATCGAAAACCAAACAGATAAAATTATTATATATGGCGATATTGATTTGACTCTTGATGCTACTGGATATGAGCAAGCACAACAGTTACATGAACTAACAAGCAAGATTCTTCAGGCGTTTGAAAATGATGCTATTTACAATAATAGTCAGCATAAGTCAAAAGAAAAAGATGACCGGTTGGATAAAAATATCGACAATCCTTTTTTATAACTATTTGATATAGTTCAATTTTTATAGAAATAATAAACTATAAAAAAATTACTAGGCAAAAGCTTAAAATTGCTTATAATGAGTCAAGACATCGCTTATGTCGTATAAAATTTTGATGAGCAGTTTTTAGATGCGCTAATCACTTCCAAAGAGTAGAAAGTCGCATAGCTGTTAATAGGGATTTTAGCGAAGGATAAGCCTAGGAGATCAGAAACATAACGTTTCGAGTAATCATTGTATGAAGGGAATCAGTCTATGAAATTATTTACCAAAACCACTCTAGCTGTTGCAGGTATCAGTTTAGCAAGCATGGCATTCGCCGCTGATCCTTTGGCCAATACCACGTGGCAGACATTTGATGAGGGTAAGCCAAAAGGTACCGTAAAGATTACTGAGTCAAACGGTGTACTAACAGGTACGCTTATCGCTACTAACTCAGCCAAAGGCAAAAAGCACGTTGGTACGACCATTATTAAAGGCTTAAAGTCTGATGGTGGTGGCAAATATAGTGGCGGTACGATCACTGATCCTGAAAAGGGCAAAGACTATCGTATGACCGCAAACTTGAGTGGCAACACCTTAAATCTAAAAGGTTATATCGGTCCATTCTCACGCAGTCAAACGTGGAAAAAGAAATAAACCGATAGCTTATTTTTAGTATTAGACCTAATTTTGATAAATAAAAATCCCGCAATACCTTTTAGTATTGCGGGATTTTTATTACATATATTTTAATATTGGTTTAAGAGTTTATCTCACAAATTCTGGATATGCTTCCATACCGCACTCTGCTATATCCGCACCTTCATACTCATCTTCTTCAGAGATACGCAGACCAATCACTAATTTGATAACCGCCCAAGTGATTAAGCTGGCGATGAATACCCAAGTAAAGATAGTGGCTGCACCAGCAATCTGACCTACGAACGATGCTGCTGGATTGGTAATTGGTACGATAAGTAGACCGAACAGACCGACTACACCATGAACTGAGATAGCACCCACTGGATCATCTATTTTTATTTTATCCAATGCTAAGATAGATAGCACAACGATAACGCCAGCGATCAAACCAAACAGTGTTGCTTGTAATGCAGATGGGGTTGAGGGTTCTGCTGTGATAGCGACTAATCCTGCGAGTGCACCATTTAAGAGCATGGTTAAGTCAGCTTTGCCAAAGATGATGCGTGCTATTATTAAAGCACCAATTGCACCGCCTGCCGCTGCTGCATTGGTGTTCAAAAACACCATGGCAACCGAGTTAGCACTGGCAATATCACCCAGTTTTAGCACCGAGCCGCCATTGAAACCGAACCAACCCATCCAGAGAATAAGTGTTCCAAGCGCTGCCAGTGGTAAGTTAGCCCCTGGAATAGCGCGTATTTCACCATTAGGGCCGTACTTGCCTTTACGTGCACCTAATAATAATACCCCTGCTAATGCAGCCGCAGCACCCGCCATATGGACGATACCAGAACCTGCAAAATCAGAAAAACCCATGTCGCCTAAATTGAACATCCCAAATACATCATTGCCACCCCACGTCCAGCTACCCTCTAATGGATAAATGACACCAGTCATCACCACAGCAAATAATAAGAACGACCACAGCTTCATGCGCTCAGCCACCGCTCCTGAAACGATTGACATACAGGTTGCAACAAATACCACTTGGAAGAAAAAATCAGACGCAGCGGAGTAAACAGAATCACCGTCAAAGCCGTTTTCAGCGGAGGCTGCTAGAGCATCTGCTACCAGCGTTTCATTACCCGCGATACCGCTCAAGAATAGATTGCCACCATACATAATGGCATAGCCGCATATCATGTACATGGTACAAGCTGTGGCAAAAAGTGCGATATTTTTGGTTAAAATCTCAACGGTGTTTTTTGAGCGGACGAGTCCAGCTTCTAACATGGTGAAGCCTGCTGCCATCCACATGACGAGCGCCCCGCACATTAAAAAGTAAAATGTATCAAGTGCGTACTGGAGCTCGAAGATTTGATTTTGCATGTTAATTCCCCCTTGAATTGATGCAATACAGCTATCGGTATGATCTATAAATCTGTGTCTATATGGCCTTGAGCGTTAGATAGCGTCAGGGCCTGTCTCGCCCGTACGAATACGAATAACTTGCTCGAGTGCAGTGACAAAGATTTTGCCGTCACCAATCTTGCCCGTGCTAGCGATGCGAGTGATGGCTTCGATAGCAGGTTCGACCATCTCATCAATAACAGCCACTTCGACTTTTACTTTAGGTAAGAAGTCCACCACGTATTCTGCGCCGCGATAGAGTTCTGTGTGACCTTTTTGGCGACCGAAACCTTTGACTTCAGTAACAGTGACACCTTTAACACCGATGTCAGAAAGCGCTTCACGTACATCATCGAGCTTAAACGGTTTTAAGATCGCAGTGATTAGCTTCATAAAATATTCCTTATTTGTGTGATGCCGCAGGTTGATCGAAGCATTGTGATGCATCGTATCGCTGCCATGCTTACTATTAGTCATTCAAGAACTGTGCCAATTTACTCAAGGGGGATAGGTAAGATTGGATTTGTTTGTTCAAAAACAGCCATAGTTATGGCAAAAAATACTGGTTATGCTGCAATGGTATAAACCATCATTATGAGCATAGAGAATGCGAATTAACCTTTAGCGTTGAACTGACGAAAACTTTATTATAACCAACTTTTTAGGTGCTTGGGGAGACCATCCAACTATTTCCTGTGATGATTTGCTAACCTAGTTTGGTATATGAAACGAATCACTTGAGGAGAAAGTAGGGAAAATTGTGTGATACGGTAAGCGGAAGAGCTTAACATGGATGTATAGGCTCTGCGCTCAAAGAGAGAGGGGTGGCTGTGTAGATCGGCTAAAGCCTATACCTTTGGGAAGAGTAGGTAGGGGGTTTTGGTGCTGCCGAGCAGCTTTTTTGTGTCGCTACCTTTTAGAAGTTCGCGCAGACGAGATTGGCCAAAAGCACCGGTCATCAGCATACCGATATTATTTTCATTTTGATAATAATTCAAAGCCGAAGTGACATCGCGGCAGTCCAGCAAGGCTTTTTTAGACTTGATGCCTGCTTGTTTGAGCCGCGCATAAGCTTCACGTAGCGCATCGCAATTTTCAGAGTTTTCTTTACCGACCATCACGATATGAACGGTTAATGCGCGCACCAGTGAGGTTTTGCAGAGCCAATTGAGCAATTTATGAGATGTTGGACTGTTGTCAAAAGCAAATAACGCGGTTGTAGGGGGCAAAAATGGTGCATGAGTCACCAAAATGGGGCAGTGGCTGACTCTAATTAACTGGCTCAATGTCGATTTGCAGGTGACATTGTGACCTATAACAATCAATTGTGCTTTGTCATCGACGTAATCGATACTTTCATTGAGGTGTTCATGGCGATGCAGGGTATAGGTTTTTAGTTTTTGTCGCTGCTGTTCGCAATAGGTGGTGGCTTGATGAAGCAAAAGCTTGCCTTGGGCTTTTAGCTCACAATTACTCAAGTGCTCCTTGGTGGTGAATTGCTCAAGCAGCATGTTTTCATCATCGATATTTAGACAGCCTGAATAATTCACAGCCGCTTTTTGTTGTAAGCTCGGTACTGAGTGCAACAGTCCAACAGGTGCTTGTAGACGAGTCGCGGCCCACATGCTGGCTTCTAACACTGCTTGCACGTGGTCTGGGCAGTCCAAGCAGGCAATCACACTATCTGGTTTCAAGTTACTCATAAGACCACCACATTATTCCAATATTAAAAAGACAGAATAAAAAGACAGCTGCTTGGCTCAAGGATGGGGCGATAATGCTTATGCCCAACCCTTTGTACCAATGCAGCTGTTTATTCAACTGTCTATTTATGAGCAGTTAATCAATATTAACTCAATAAATAGACGTGGCTTTGTTTAATCCAATAAGCCAATATCTCGGCGATCGTGGATAGAGAAGCGATCAATCAGTGTTCGGCTCGCATTATTGAGTCCCACCACTTTGACATCAATGCCCTCACGTTGCAAGCGCATGACCAATTTGTCCAAGGTGTCTACGGCACTGACATCCCAAAAATGCGCTTGGCTGACATCAATTTGAATACTGTCCAAAGCTTCTTTGGTATCGAAGCTGTTTAAGAACTGGGTCGTAGAAGCAAAAAATACTTGTCCTTGCACATAATAATAACGGGTATTAGTACTCTCATCATACTCACTAAATACCGTTAAGAATTGACCAATTTTATTGGCAAACGCCAGCGCCGATAGCAGCACGCCCACGCCCACACCATAAGCTAGGTTGTGCGTAAATACTGTGGTCAAAACAGTCGCTAGCATGACAATATTAAATGACATCGGATGCGTTTTAAATTCGCGAATAGACTGCCAGTTAAAAGTACCAATGGAGACCATAATCATCACAGCGACCAGTGCCGCCATGGGAATTTGACTGACCCATTCACTTAAAAACACTACCATAATGAGCAGTACGATACCTGCCATCAAAGTAGACAGACGCGTACGTCCGCCAGATTTGACGTTGATCATAGATTGACCAATCATGGCACAGCCTGCCATGCCACCGAAGAAACCTGATACGACGTTGGCAATCCCTTGACCGCGACACTCGCGGTTTTTATCGCTTGGCGTATCTGTCAAATCATCGACGATAGTCGCTGTCATCATCGATTCTAATAAACCAACGATGGCAAGTGCGATAGAGTAAGGCGCGATGATCAGTAAAGTATTTAGGTTCAAGGGAATGTCAGGTAATAAGAACATTGGTAATGAATCAGGCAAATCGCCCATACTGCCGACATTACGAATATCGAGATTCATGTACATCGCGACAGCAGTCAAACCAACGATACAGATCAGCGGTGACGGAATCACGCGACCGATTTTAGGAATCAGCGGAAACAAGTAGATAATCGCTAAACCCGCCGCTGTCATGATATAAACCGTCATGCCAACGCGCTCAGTCATTGGGTTAAGCTCAGGCAGCTGGGCAGCAAAGATCAATATCGCGAGCGCATTGACGAAGCCAATGACTACCGAACGCGACACAAAGCGCATCAAATTACCGAGCTTTAGAATACCCATTACAATCTGAATCCCACCGCACAATAAGGTGGCAGCTAGCAAATACTGCAAACCATGCTCGGCGACTAAGTCAACCATCACCAGTGCCATCGCCCCAGTTGCTGCCGAAATCATGCCTGGACGACCACCGACGAAACTGATCACGACCGCGATACAAAATGAGGCATACAAGCCGACTTTTGGATCAACACCTGCGATAATAGAAAAGGCAATGGCTTCAGGAATCAGCGCTAGGGCAACGACCAAACCGGACAAAACGTCGCCGCGAACATTGGAAAACCACTCGTCACGTAAGTTATCAATAAAAGATGTCATAAGTAAACTGCATAGGGTTAGAGGCAAAAAAAGTAATCATTACTCATTCATAAAATGATCGCATCGCTATAAAAGTAGCTATTCATCTTTCTTTTACGGCAACATGTGCTGTGTCATATTGCGGTATTGAATTATTAAAGGTCACTAATAAGTAGGTCTATTGATTTACTTACTGGTATCGCTAATACGCTCACCAATAATTGATACGATGATAAATTCAGTGAGACTACCTAAAAAAATAGTTAAAATAAGGTGCTTAAAGCAGGGCATTTATAAGAGCACCTACAATAACGAATAGCGTCAGCAATGATATGCTGCGGTAGAGGGTAATAAATAATCTATCAAATAAAAATAGCCGCTCGACATGACCAGTCTATAGTAGTAACTTTGCCAAACAGAAGTGACAATAGCGTGCTAACTGTGACAACATGCTAAACTAAAATGCTTGGGTAAATACCCAGTCACTTACAGATTAAGGCAACTATTATAGCATTAGCCACTTAATATAAAAACAGGCGCATAATAGCACATCGTCATAAAAAACCAGTACCGAAATCTGAACGATACCGTTATGATGCGTCTCATCTTGATGGCATCATTTTGCTTCTTTATATACTAGTTTTGTTTGATGCCATTTTGCTCGTCCAACAGAAGGAATAAATATGACCACCAACCCTGCAACAGATGCCTTACTTCACAAAGGCAGTGGTCTACAAGTCGTGGTCGGTTTGGGACAATCTGGATTATCAGTTGCGCGCTATTTGGCCAATCAAGGCTATCAGGTTGCTGTTACTGATGCTCAGGTGACACCTAGCTTAGCAAATCAATTGCCCGCTGAGATTAGTATTCGCCAATTTGGTGAGATTGACGCAGAGCTCTTGCAGCAAGCGACACGTATTATTATAAGTCCCGGTATCTCACTTGCTACCGAAGCTGTCGCCGCTGCCCGCCAAGCGAATATTCCCGTGGTTAGTGACATTCAGCTATTTTGTGAGGCTTGTACCGTACCGATAGTGGCGATTACTGGCTCTAATGCTAAGAGCACCGTGACCACCTTGGTCGGGCAAATGGCCGCGGATGCTGGTGTCAATGTCGGTGTCGGCGGTAATATTGGCGTGCCAGCGCTGACCTTGCTTGATAATCCTGATATGGAACTGGCGGTACTTGAGCTGTCGAGCTTTCAGTTAGAAACAGTGACCAATTTGGGCGCGCAAGTGGCAACAGTTCTGAATATGTCGCCTGACCATTTAGATCGCCACGGCGATATGCTGGGCTACCATCAAGCCAAGCATCGTATCTTTCAGGGTGCTAAGTCCGTGGTTATCAATCGCGAAGACGCCTTGACGCGTCCGCTAGTGGCTGATAATTTGCCAAGAGTGAGTACCGGTATACATGCTCCTGATAAAGGTCAATATGGTCTTATTACTACTCCTGAAGGCCAGATTTATCTTGCCCACGGTACAGAAAAACTACTGTCGGCAGATAAACTGTTGATTAAAGGTCGTCATAATCTGCTCAATGCACAGGCAGCCTTGGCATTAGGCGAACTTGCTGGTTTGCCATTGGGCAGTATGTTGAATACCTTACAGCAGTTTACTGGACTTGAGCATCGTTGCCAGTATGTGGCAAATGCTGCAGACATTGATTATTTCAATGATTCAAAAGGCACCAATATCGGCTCAACGATGGCAGCTATCGAAGGGCTGGGCGCAGTCTATGCGCCAAAAGATGGCAAGCTACTATTGATTTTGGGTGGACAAGGTAAGGCTCAACAGTTTGGTGAATTGACGCCGTTTATCAATCAGTATGTTAGCCAAGTACTATTCATTGGTGAAGATGCGCCGCTGATCGAACAGCATCTGCGAGCAGCTAAGATAAGCGCCGATGTGGCGTTACATCAATGCCAAACTTTAGAAAATGCCTTTACAACCATTCAACAAGTCACGACAAGCAGCCTATCGCAAGTGCAAGCGGTGCTATTGTCACCTGCTTGTGCCAGCTTTGATCAATATAGTGGCTACGCAGCTCGCGGTGAGCATTTCAGTCAGTTGGTTGGTCAATTAGCAACTGAGTCGTCAGATATGATGACTGCCGATTAAAAGGTTTGATGATTTAAGCATTTGCATGATAAGTGCTTAGCGAATATCAGCATTTAATAAAGAGCTCATGTATTTAATAAAGAATAAGGGCAATGCAATAGGATTGCCCTGAATTGACTTTTACGATGTGCGCGCATTTTCTGTATAAATGATTGTTTTGCTTATAGATTGCTGCTACTGTCAATCATAGCCAGCCAGCAACATGAATGGTCAGCTTATTTGCTTAGTAATCTGTCTGGTACTGTCTATTTTCTATTTTTTAAACGGTGGCGTTTAATAGACGCCGTGTTTTTTCGTTCGTTAGTGTATATAAAATTATGGCGCTCTCTTCTCTTTTTCGTTCCTCGTCCCAATCGAAGCAAGTATCTGGCTCAGATGGTATTCTTTCTATGCCGTCAGCACGCGCCATTCTCCTATCGAGTGTTGGCTGTATGTTGGTGCTCAGTTTATTGATGGTGGCTTCCGCTTCTATTCCTTTTGCGCTCAGTCGCGGCATGACAGAGCTGCACTTTTTCAAAAACCAGCTGCTGTATATGATGATCGGTTTGACAGTCGCTACAGTTTCTTATTACAGCGTGTCTCTGCGAACATTATATAAGACTGAAACCCAATTTATCCTATTGGGTATCACTGGCATGCTGCTAGTGGCAACCCTCTTTAGTACGCCTATTAACGGCTCCAAGCGTTGGCTGAACCTAGGGGTATTTAATTTTCAGGTGGCAGAGTTGGCCAAGTTAGTGATGATTGTCTTTGTCTCTGATTTTGTGGTGCGTCGCTCTTTTGAAGTTCGTAACGGCTTAGACGGTTTTTTGCGGATTATGTTGGTGGTGGCACTCATCACCATGCTGCTATTGTCACAGCCAGATTTTGGTTCTTTTGTCGTTATTTTAGGTACTATCTTTGCGATTTTTTATATCGCTGGTGCGCCTTACAAGCACTTTTTAGCACTGGGCGCGGCTGCCATCGGTGGTGCGGTATTGATGGTGACGACAGCGCAGTACCGATTGGTACGTGTGATGTCATTTATGGATCCGTTTGATGATGTGCAAGACACGGATTATCAGCTGGCACGTAGTTTGATTGCCTTTGGCCGTGGACAATTTACAGGCGTTGGTTATGGTGAGAGCGTACAAAAACTGTCGCATTTGCCTGAGGCACATACTGATTTTCTATTAGCCATTACAGGGGAAGAGTTAGGCTTTGTTGGGGTTACCATGGTATTGGTGCTCGAAGCGCTGATTATCGGTAGCGCGATGCGTATCAGTTATAACGCGCTCAAACGTCGGCAGATGCGTATGAGTTATACCGCCTTTGGTATCGGCGTGGTGTTCATAGCGCAGACAATTATCAATGCGGCGATGAATATGGGGGCGATTCCAACCAAAGGATTGACCATGCCATTCTTCAGTTATGGCGGCTCTTCGATGTTGATTAGTTTGGTGATGGTTGCGTTATTGCTAAAAATTTATAAAGAAAGCCCTGAAATCGAAAAAAGCCAATGCCGTTATTATTGATAGGTTGAGCATTAGTGATAGGCTCGATGCATCATGACTGGCATTATCCAAAGAAGCGTCGCTAAATAGTGGCGCTTTTTGCTAGCTGGCTTTTATCCATTGGGCATATTTAACTGTTGTTTGCCTTGTAGCGGCGTACTGTTCCATTGAGCAATGGCTTGCTTTAACATACGAGTAGGTGTGTCTCTATCGACGGCTGGTTGCTGTAATAGTTGTAAAGCATCGGCGATGAGTTTACTTGGATCTCGTGTATCAATGGGTTGTGCTAGGTTTTGCTTGGAGAGTTTTTGTCCATCAGCATGACATATCAGTGGCAAGTGATACCAGTGATCGATGGCAGGTAAGCGTGCGGCATCCATGATGCTGATTTGCGCTGTCGTCATGGGTAGGATATCTAGACCGCGCATAATATGTGTCACTTGTTGCAGTCCATCATCAAGGCTGGCAGCCAAAATATAATTGATCATACCATCTTGGCGACGTACCACCATATCACCCAATGTCTGCTGAGGATTATCCCACTGCAATCCTTGAATACCGTCGTTAAAACCAATCTTATAATTCGGTAGCTGTATGCGTAGCTTATGTTGCTCTCTATCAAGGTCAGCGCTGACGCAGCAGCGTGGATAGCGCTTCCTATTTGGTTGCAATGGGTTAGCATCATAAGATGGGCTCAGCTCTTCTTGCGCCCAGTATTGCTCCAAGTCTTTACGCGAGCACTGACAACCATAAGTGAGCGGATGCAGGGCTGAGTGTAGATAATCATTATAAATATCAATACGCTCAGATTGATAAATGATATCACCGTCCCAGTACAATCCAAGCGCTTCCAAATCAATCAAGATTTGCTCAGTAAATTGCTGATCACAGCGTTCGGTATCAGTGTCTTCAATACGCAGTAGCCATTTACCACCAATGGATTTTATATGGCAAAAGCTGGCAAGCGCAGTCGTCAATGAGCCAAGATGCAGTTCACCAGTCGGTGAGGGAGCAAAACGACCAATCGGCTGTACTGGTATGATTGGAGTGGGCATAGGAATAAGGTTAGTTTTCAAAGTAGGAAATTATCGGTAAAAAAGGTAGAAGATAGAATAATAAATATATCCGTAAAAAGATATTTGTGAAATGAGTCTGTTTTGTTAGCAAATCAATATAAGCAAGCTTAAAGCTCTGTATCAGCCATGATCCATTGACTAAAAACCAACCAGCTAAAACGCAATAAGCGACCATGTTATGGTCGCTTATGCTTACATTCTACTATTGAGATGAATCGTAATTCGTTTAAGCGCCTTGATTTTGGCGTTCTTTAATCTCAGACAGGGTCTTACAATCGATACACTGGGTAGCCGTTGGGCGCGCTTCGAGACGACGCAGACCAATCTCTACGCCACAAGTTTCACAAAAACCATAATCATCATTTTCAATTTCTGACATAGATTTATCAATTTTGCGAATGAGCTTACGTTCACGGTCACGCGTACGCAATGCGAGGGCAAACTCTTCTTCTTGGGTGGCACGATCATTGATATCTGGCATAGCACTGGACTCGTCTTGGATATAAGTCTTGGTGCGATCCGCTTCGCCAATCAGTTGGCTCTTCCAATCCAATAATATAGCCTTAAAGTGCTCTAACTGCGCATCAGACATGTACTCTTCGTCTTTGGCAGGCACATAAGGAGTAAACTTAGCTTCACTTGGATTCGTGGTCAGGGTGCTCATATGGGTATCCTACTTTTTTCAAATTAATTCAATAAAACGACGTATCAAAAGACAAGACGCTATCAATGTCATAAACGCTATAATTTGTCCCTTTATAAAACGTTTTACCACTTGGTAACACAAGTAACACAGCGGATCTAATAGTACAGTTATCTTGATATGCTCAAAGCAATCTATCAATGGTCAGGTATATGGTTATGCATATTTTTATTTAAATAGCGTTGTCTTAATAATGCGACAAATCACTGACTGTGAAGACTTAGCTGTGATCGATTTAGCCATCCTAGCTATTATAATTCTACCTAATACCAGATACTAGGCAGTCCTCATTTCGTTTTATACGTTGTATCATTGTTTCTGACAATAATGAAGTCATTTTTCATCATCATGTCGCTTTTACCATGCCAGTCATTGTATTCTGAACTCAGAAATATCAGTCAATAGCTTGAAATATAAAGGCTCACATCAGTATGGGCGCCAATAAATCTGGGCGTCAAGTATCCAGTCTTTCTACCCAGCTTGCAACCTTTCCATTGTTGGCTAATTGCAACCAACGGTAACCGGGCGCGACGCTTTTATCATAGGAAAAATCATTCTCATAAGGCTTGAACTGGTAGCAAGTAGATGGCGTACTATAGACCGTGACTCCTTGACGATGGCGGACCTGCTCTTGGTGCGTGTGACCACTGATAATGACCTTGAGATGGTCAAATCCTAACAGATGCTGCCAAAAGGCCTCACTATTCTCTGCCATATGCGTGTCAATCCAGTCAGAGTCTACGGGAATGACATGGTGATGTAGAGCAATCAGCGCAGGCTTATCACAAGCATCGAGTCTCTCGCATAACCAGTCAATATCGGTAGGCGTTATCTCGCCCGCGACTTTGCCCGTGATGGATGAGTCTAATAACAACAGCTGCCAACGATCAGTCTCAATGACATGCCGGCTTAGCAAGCGCGGGTCGGCAGGTTGAGCAATCAGTTCGCGCTCAAAGAATGGTAAGTCACTGCCTATCTCATCCGTCACATCATGATTGCCCGCAATACAAGCAAAAGGAATATGGGTCGCTTGCAATACCTCAAAAATATGATCGTAAATAGCGGGTTTCACTTCATTGACTAAGTCGCCAGTCACGATAATCAAATCGCAGCGAATGTCGCTACTCAATGCTTGCTGTAGTACTGTTTCAAAGCACTGCTGACAGACAGAGGCTTCGCTATTATTAGTATCGCCATCAACACTAGAAGAAACAGGCGTGGATAAATGCAAATCTGTGATTTGTAGTATGTTTACCTGTTCATCTGGTGTGCTAATGTTATTAACAGGATAGCTTAGCATTAGGTCAGTCCCTCATCGAATCGAAATAAGTGATGCTGTTAAAACGAATGATAGATAAATAGATGTCCTGCATCGAGTAGACTAATAAATTTTGGTCTGACCAATATGTTTTTTGGCTTGACGCCGCTAGTATGTCGATGGTATTAGGGCAAGTTTATAACATAAAGTAAATGAAAGCTCTATCATATTGATGAAATAAAGTTGGATAAGAGGATAAAAAAACCAGCGACTTTATGTGAACCATAATGTGTCTAGCGGCGCGCTGACCAAATTTTTGCAATGCTGAGCTTTGAGAAAATCAGCGCGATAAAAAATAAAATGGCTAATATTAATACGATAGCAAGTCCTGTCTGAATATCTAGCCAGATGCTTCCCCAAACGCCTAGTGTCACGCCAAGCTGTGCGATCAGTAGCGATATAACGACCATTTGTTTTGGCGATGATGACCACAAACGTGCCGTTAATGCTGGTAATACCAATAGACCGCTGATTAGTAAACTACCAACCGCTTGCAGGGCAATCGCACAAAATCCCGCCAATACGCCCATAAAGAACAGCCGCTGGCGTGTCGGATTAACACCTTGAATACGCGCCAATGCTTCATGAGTGGCAAGCTTAATTTGTGCAGGCCATATATACATGAGTAGACCGAGCCCTACCAGCACGCTACCGGCAAGTAAGGGCAAGTCTTCCCAATCAAGCTCTAGCAAATTACCAAACAAAAACCCCAGTACGTTTGCTTGTTGGTCAGTCAACTGGGTCAAAGCCAATAAGCCTAAGCATAACAATGACACCGCCACGACCGCCAAAACCGCATCGACAGGCAGGCGCTCATCATCGATTAATACCAGCCCTAGCACCACCATGACGCTGACCAAGGCAATGCCAATACCCATAGGTAATTGCCACCATACTGCTAAAGCCACGCCAAGCAAGGTACCATGTGCTAAAGCATCAGCAAAAAAGGCCATACGTCGCCACAAGACTAAGCAACCTAAAGGCGCTGATAGTAGCGCTAAAATACTGCCAGCGATCCAAGCGGGGGCAATGATGGCTAACCAAGCAGTCATAATAAATATCCGTAAAAGTTTTTATAAAGCTCAACGCTCGATATGTGTTTGATGTATCAAGCTTCAATATATTTTATATTTGTGAATGTTCAACGCGCCTTAATGATTATAGTTCGCTTGGGGCGTGATGCTCACAGGCATGCGGTTGATGTACATAAGGCTGCTCATAATGATGCCCAAATAGTTTTTGAAATTCACTACTAATGGCAAGCTCGCTTGGTTGTCCCTCACAGCAAATATGCTTATTAAGACAAATCACGCGTCGACTGCCTTTCATGACCCAATGCAGATCATGCGATACCACCAGCATGGCACAACGCAAAAACTCCGGCAGCTCATCAATAAACTGATAGAGCCAAACCTCAGTATCAGGGTCCAGTCCTTGCATCGGCTCATCTAAAATCAATAAGTTGGGTTTGTCTAACAGTGCTCGCGCGAGCAAGACCCTTTGTGTCTCACCACCCGACAGGTGCAGCATTTGTCGCGATAGTAAGTGCGTCAATGACAAGTTATCAAAAATAAATTGACGCTGCTCAGACGTTAAGCGCCTTTTATCCGCTTGTGCGAATAAATCGCAGACTCGTAATGGCAATATCGGCGGTACAGCAAAGCGCTGCGGCACATAGCCAAGCTGTAACTTTTGATGAGAGTTAATATGCCCTTTGGTTGGCTCAATCAATCCCAAAATAAGTTTAACCAACGTTGACTTACCAGCGCCATTGGGTCCAATAAGACTGACTGTTTCATTAACCGCAATGTCAATATCAATATGTGAGAGTAAGCGTTGATGCCCAATGTCGTAGCTGACATCGCTTAGGCTCAGCAGTTTACTCGCAGTGTTAATGGTATTACCATCAACAGTGGAAAAGTTCGGTTGATTAGACGGTGAGGTAGACAGGCTCATAGTATGGCAACCAATAAGTGAATGAGTAATACAAATAAAAAACGGAGGACAATGACTTAGGCTTCAGTGGTTAGGGTGTGTTACTGGCACGCTTGGCAACGACCACTCAGCTCAATCACACTGCGTTCCACGATAAAGCCAACGTCTTGCTCAGCAAAACTCATCATTTCCTGTACGGGCACACTGCTACATTCTTGTACACGCTGACATTGACCACAGATTAAAAATGCTGCGGTATGCTGGGCGCGTGGGTGACAGCAGGGCACATAAGCATTGATAGAGGTCAATTGATGTATCAAGCCTTCACTCAATAAAAACTCAAGACTACGATAAACAGTGGGTGGCGCGACATTTTTTGGCGCTTGTTTTTTAGAGCTAATTTCTTTAGATGCCGCTTTCATTGGGTGCTGTTGCGAGTTAAACGCTTCGCTGCTGTCATCATTGTTATTAGGCTCTGATAAGCGCATTTGCTGCAATTGCGTGATCAAATCATATGCACCGATAGGCTTATTGGCTGCCAATACCAATTGATATATTTGCTGGCGCAATGGGGTAAAGCGTGCACCGTTCAGGCGACATTGTTCTTTTGCTGCCATTAGGCGCTCGATCACGTCATGCGGTGTAAAGTCCTGCACATCATGTAAATGTTCGCAGACTGATAAACTGGTGGACATGGTGCAAGCTCCTACGAAATAAAATGGCACTGTTATTATAGTAATTTATAATGTTATAGTATAACATACTAAAAATAAGAGCAGATAAGTGATCTTGGCTTATTTATTGATACCTTAATGATCACTCAGATACAACGGCGATAACGTCTAAATGTTTCCACTTATATTTTATCTTTCATACATTAAAGAATCTATTATGAACTCAGTTCTCAAATATTTTTTAAGCTCAACCATTATACTACAGCGATGGTTCATTACGGGCATAGTTGCATCAGGCGTCTTTACTGTGAGTGCACAAGCGGCAACAGTCAGCGTGAGTAATTATCCATTGTTTTTATTGAGTCAAGCAGTGACTGAAGGTTCACCGCCCGCCAAGCAGTTATTGCAGGCAGGGGAGGTAGGTCATCATGGCAGTATCAGCCCAGGCGATATTAAAGCCATTCAGGACAGTAAATTTGTCGTGTGGTTTGGTGAGCCCTTAGAAAATAACTTGGCGGCAAGCCTTAATACCGCACCCAATGCGATTGCCTTATTTGAATTTGATGCCTTTAATCGTCATCCGCTACGTGACGTCCAAGGCAAGCCTATTGCTGGCACCTTGGATCCACATATATGGTTAGATCCTGAAAATGCCAAAGCCATGACTCGTGCCCTTGCCGTGATTCATAGCCATGCCAATCCGCAATATAAAGCACTTTATCACGCCAATGCACAAAAATTTGCTCAGCGAATGGATAGGGGAGTGGCATCTTTCGTAAAACAAGCTAAAGGCAAGCAGCAAACCCAGCCTTATTGGGCCTATCATGATGCTTATCAATACATCGAATCCAGCACAAACCTAAAGCTTGTTGGCAGTTTAAGCACTGACCACCATTTGGCACCACGAGCAAGCCAAATACGCTGGCTAAATGAGAAGCGTCCAGCCAAGCAAATGTGTCTGGTTAGCCCAAGTCAACCAGCCAAAGGTTTACTCGCTAAGTTACAGCCTGTAAAAACCACTGTGCAACCTGAAGATATGAGCAATAGTAAAGACTTTGTGAGTGGTTGGCAGACGATGGCACAGCAAATCTATCAATGTATATCGTAGGATAACTGATTAACCATAGTGGCTTGCAACGCTTTAGCAGCCATTATGTAGTCATATTTTGGGTGTTATCCATTGGTCAGTAACTATGATGTCTATGAGTGATTCAGCTAGGACACTGATAAAAGGTATATTTTTCTTGCTTAACGGTGGTATGCCCCTTATAATAAGTGGCGTTTTATTTTGGTTAAAAGGTAACACCTGTAGAGTGAGCCGTTCACGGATAAAAGTGTCGCGACGATGTTATATTGCCACCTTATCCCAATGCTGTAAGGCTATAGGATTGCATTACCGATGACCAAGCCTGCCAAACGCACACAAAAAGATAAAATTGGCATCTATATCAAACGCCAAGCTTGGATACTATTTATCCTTATTATTATTGCTTGGGCTTTAGATACCAGTTGGCTACATAGTGAGCTTACTGTTGCAAAAAGCGCCGCTATTGGTGCGCTACTCAGCTTTGCTACCCAAGCTGTATTTGCTTTTTTTATCTTTTGGTACACTGGATATCGCGCGCGCCAACATATTGTTAGCCAGCTATATCGAGGTCAAATGGCCAAATGGCTATTGACTGTGTTTGGTTTCGCACTAATTTTTATTACCGTACAACCCCTATCTGCGCCTGCGCTGTTTATCGGTTTTATGGTAATGCAAATTAGTCACAGTTGGATGTTGTGGCATATACGCTAGCATTAATAGACGATGACTATATCAATAGTTGAGTGCTTAATAGTGCTAGGCAAGTCACCCTGCCGTCCAGCTTCTCTATGACTGATTTCATAAGAAAGTCAAAACATACAAAACTGTCTAAAGACAGCGCCAATGATTATAAAGACTGTGATATGGGCGTTTAAATGAGTATAGCGTGTGATAATGGAGTCGATAGCCAATTATTAGCTATCAGTATTGCCTCTAATTAAATTCTTACAATTTAATTAATCACGCAAAGCTATGTTAGTAAACGTTAATAGTAGCTAACTTATTCATACAGTGCATAAAAAGTCATAATTGACTTTACACGAATACAACGCTGCATTAATATAGGCAGCTAAATATTTTGCTTATGAACGCTGTATTAAGCGTCGATCGTGGAAACGCGGCAGTAAGTAAACACAGATATAATAATTTCGCGTACATATACAAGGGCTATTACTGAATCATCATAAGCCCTTTTTTGATAGCTAAAATTTATCTTAAGTTATCAAATTGCGCACTAGTAATAGAACTATGGGTTGGATGTTATTGATTACATGAGCGCTTTAGCATGGTTCATTTGCCTGCTTTGTTGCAAGGCAGATAGACATACTACAATCTCATCAGATGACAACCATATTTTTGGTAGTTGATTAAATCGTTGATTAATAAGAAGCTGACATTATGGCAGGCGAGCAAACAACAACAGACTATATCTCTCACCACTTAACGAACTGGACGTACGGCTATCTGCCGGGCGAAGGCTGGAAAGTTGCCTATACTGCTGAAGAAGCTAGTGCAATGGGCTTTAAAGCCATCCACCTTGATTCTATGCTTTGGTCAATTGGTCTAGGCATTGTTTTCTGCGCCATCTTCTGGATGGTCGCTAGAAAAGTCACTTCAGGCGTGCCGGGTAAAACTCAGGCTGCGGTTGAGATGATCGTTGAGTTCGTTGATAACAACGTTCGTGATTCGTATAGTGGTACCTCAAAGCTGATTGCGCCTTTGGCGTTGACTATCTTTGTATGGATATTCTTAATGAACTTGATGGATTTACTACCCGTCGATTTTATTCCTATGATTGCTGGCCAAATCGGCGCAATGATGGGACATGATCCACATCATGTGTTCTTTAAGATCGTTCCAACGACGGATCCTAATATTACGCTTGGCATGTCTTTTTCTGTCTTTATATTGATTCTGTTCTATAGTATCAAGGAAAAAGGTTTGGGCGGCTTTGTAGGCGAGCTAACACTGCATCCGTTTAGTGCCAAAAACCCTATCGTACAAATTATTTTAATACCCATCAACTTTATCTTAGAGTTTGTTACTTTGATAGCGAAACCTATCTCTTTAGGTCTGCGTCTATTCGGTAACATGTATGCTGGTGAGTTGATTTTCATACTGATTGCTCTAATGCCGTTTTGGATTCAATGGGCGTTATCAGTACCGTGGGCTATTTTCCACATCTTAATTATTACACTTCAAGCGTTCGTATTTATGATGCTGACGATAGTTTATATGTCACTTGCATCATCAACTGAACATTAATTAGACATTCAATAGGTAAATGAGGATACATCCATGGATCCAGTATTAGGTGGTTACACAGTTATCGCAGTAGCACTACTTATCGGTTTAGGTGCGCTAGGTACAGGTATTGGTTTTGCTATTCTAGGTGGTAAATTTCTAGAAGGCGTTGCGCGTCAGCCAGAACTTGGTTCACAGCTGCAAACTCGTATGTTCATCGTAGCAGGTCTTCTTGATGCTATTCCGATGATCGGTGTTGGTATTGCTATGCTATTGTTGTTCGCTAACCCTCTAGCAGGTTAATCAGAAAGCTCAGTTGTAAATGTTTGGTAGTCAAAGTTTGTATGTTAACCATAGCCAAAGTTTGGCTATCAAATATGATCAATGAAACTGATTTTTCATTAACAAAGAGGTGATCACGTGAATATCAATTCTACCCTCATCGGTCAAGCCATTGCTTTTGCAATCTTTGTGATGTTCTGCATGAAATTCGTGTGGCCACCACTTATTGGTGCCATCAATGAGCGTCAGCGTAAAATTGCTGAAGGCCTGAATGCCGCAGAAAAAGCAAAAGCAGATCTGGCGACCGCTGAGCAAGACGTCCAGCAGGAGCTTGATCTTGCAAAGACCAAAGCTGCTGCTTTAATCGAGCAAGCGAACAAGAGTGCCAACCAGCTTGTCGAAGATGCAAAAATGCAGGCCCAAGTGGAAGGCGAGCGCATTCGCCAACAAGCGCAAGCGTCTATCGACCAAGAAATCAATCAAGCGCGTGAATCATTACGTGCCCAAGTTGCTGAACTGGCTGTACTTGGTGCAGAAAAGATTTTGCAAGACAAAGTCGATGTGCAAAAACATGCCAGTATGTTAGACCAACTGGCGGCAAAGCTGTAACTGTGAGGATATAATGGCTGACTTATCAACCTTAGCACGACCCTACGCTAAAGCCGCGTTTGACTATGCCAACGAAAACGGGGCTGTAAACGAGTGGGAAAATTTCTTGTTTGTCGCCAGTGCAATTGTCAATGACAAAGCGTTCCGTACATGGCTAGAAAATCCAGCCGTTACGGCTGAGCATAAGTCAGCTGCTTTGGTTGATCTTTATGACTCACAAGTGGCTGGTGATAGCGACTCTGCTTTTAAACAGCTACTAGGCGAGAGCAAAGGCTCTCGTTATGGTAATAGTATTAGCTATCCTAAAGTGTCACCAGCGCTCAATAATTTTATTAAGCAGTTGGCGCAGCAAGAGCGTCTGGCGCTGCTTCCTGAAGTTTATGAGCATTATCGCCGCCACAAGGCAATAAGCTTAAAGCAGCTTGATGCTTACGTGACCTCTGCCTATCCATTGACTGAGGCTCAGCGTGAAATGCTTCAAACGCGCCTTGCTGCATCGTTAAATGCTAGTGTGGTGATTCATGAGTCGGTCGATCCAAGTCTATTGGCAGGCGCTACCATCAAAGTCGGTGACAAAATCATTGATGATTCGATGCGCGGCAAGTTACAACAGTTAAAAACACAGCTAACGGCCTAATGCCATTTACCAGCGCAGTCATCTATGATTTGCGTGAAAGTAAGAGCATTTAAGTCAGTGGGCGGGTTATCATAAATTAAAGGAAACAAGGCAATGCAACAATTGAATCCAGCGGAAATCAGTAACCTGATTAAGCAGCGTATTCAAGACCTTGATGCGGGTGCAACTGCAAAGAATGAAGGCACGATTGTCAAAGTATCTGACGGTATCGTGCAGATTCATGGTCTTGAAGATGCCATGTACGGCGAAATGATTGAGTTTGAAGGCGAAATCTATGGAATGGCGCTTAACTTAGAGCGTGATTCTGTCGGCGCGGTAGTACTTGGTGATTACCTAAAGCTGCAAGAAGGTCAAAAAGCCTATTGTACTGGTCGTATTCTTGAAGTACCAGTAGGTCCTGAGCTGCTAGGTCGTGTTGTTGACGCCTTGGGAAATCCTATTGATGGCAAAGGTCCTATCGATGCCAAAATGACTGACAAAGTCGAAAAAATCGCCCCAGGCGTTATTGATCGTCAGTCAGTAGATCAACCAGTAATGACGGGTTACAAAGCCGTTGATACTATGATTCCAATTGGTCGTGGTCAGCGTGAGCTTATCATTGGTGACCGTCAGACGGGTAAAACCGCGATGGCTATCGATGCGATCATCGCGCAGAAATCATCTGGTATCAAGTGTGTATACGTCGCAATCGGTCAGAAACGTTCTACCATTGCAAACGTCGTACGCAAGCTTGAGCAAACTGGTGCCCTTGAATATACGACTGTCGTCGTCGCTTCAGCGTCAGAACCAGCAGCACTACAGTATATCGCACCGTATTCAGGTTGTACGATGGGCGAATACTTCCGTGACCGCGGTGAAGATGCACTGATTGTATTTGATGACTTATCAAAACAAGCCGTTGCTTATCGTCAAATTTCACTATTGCTACGTCGTCCGCCAGGTCGTGAAGCGTATCCTGGTGATGTATTCTATTTACATTCACGTTTACTTGAGCGTGCATCACGCGTAAACGCGGCTTACGTAGAAAAGTTCACTAATGGTGAAGTAGTTGGTAAAACCGGTTCTTTAACCGCACTGCCAATTATTGAAACCCAAGCTGGTGACGTATCTGCATTCGTACCGACTAACGTGATTTCAATCACCGATGGTCAGATTTTCTTAGAATCAAGCCTATTCAACTCAGGTATCCGTCCAGCAGTTAACGCTGGTATCTCGGTATCTCGTGTGGGCGGGGCAGCTCAGACTAAGATCATCAAGAAGCTATCTGGTGGTATCCGTACTGCACTAGCTCAGTATCGTGAATTGGCTGCCTTTGCTCAGTTTGCATCAGATCTTGATGACGCGACTCGCGAACAGCTTGATCATGGTGAGCGTGTGACTGAATTGATGAAGCAGAAGCAGTATCAGCCAATGTCAATCTCTGAGCAAGCTGCAGTTATCTATGCATCGAATGAAGGCTTTTTAGCGGACGTTCCTGTCGAAAAAATCGGTTCTTTTGAAGAAGCTTACTTACGCTATATGCATGATGAGCAAAGTGAATTGATGCGTGAGATTGATGATACTGCGAATTATAATGATGATATCGCAGGTCGTTTGAAGTCATCTTTAGAGACCTTTAAACAAAATCACAGTTATTAATTTAACGGGTTAAGCCGAATTGGTTATGGCTGATAAAGTGGCGCATTGTCTTGTATTTTTTTATTAAGACAGTAGCGCCACTGTTCTAACCATTGACGGTATTAGATCGCGTCATGCACAAAATATATAACATTAATTTGTTAGATCGATGTTATATACTAAATAATTGTCGCATGCGCCAATGCTTTTTAACCCTCTTATATTGGAATCATTATGGCAAGCTTAAAAGAGATACGTGCCAAAGTCACCAGTATTAAAAGCACCCAAAAAATTACTCGTGCTATGCAAATGGTTGCGGCAAGTAAAATGCGCCGTGCCCAAGAGCGCATGGAAGTGGGTCGCCCGTATGCTGATAGTATGCGCCGGGTTATTTCACATTTGGTGCATGCCTCATCAGACTATAAACATCCGTATATGGTCTCGCGTCCAGTTAATAAGGTTGGCTATATTGTCATTACCTCTGATCGCGGTCTGGCGGGTGGTTTGAATATTAACTTATTCAAAGCTTTATCTAAGAGTATCCAGCAGTATCAAGATCAATCTGTACAAACTGAGTTTGCAGTCATTGGCGCTAAAGGTGTGAGTTTTTTCAAAAACTTTGGTGGTAAAGTGACCTCGGCAGTAACCGATTATGGTGATAAGCCAACGTTTGAGCAGATAAACGCACCAGTTCAAGCGATGCTTGACGATTATACTAACGGTAAAATAGACCGCATCTATGTGGTTTATAATAAGTTTGTTAATGCGATGACCCAAAAGCCGACTGTCAATCAGTTGGTACCTTTACCAGACAGCGCGTTTGGTGAAGAAGAGAGCGGCATTCAAACAGAACTGAGCTGGGATTATATCTACGAGCCTGATATCAAAACATTGATTGATGAGCTGCTTGGCCGTTACATTGAGTCGATTGTTTATCAAGCGGTAATGGAAAACATTGCCTCTGAGCAGTCCTCACGTATGGTTGCAATGAAAGCAGCGACAGATAATGCTGGTGACCTAATTAACGATTTACAGTTGGTTTATAACAAGCTGCGTCAAGCGGCGATTACCCGAGAAATCTCGGAAATCGTTGGCGGTGCTGCTGCTGTTTCATAATTGAAACCCCTTATGAAACCCACTATATACAGAAGTTCAAGGAGAACGCAATGAGTAGCGGTCGTATTGTACAGATTATTGGCGCGGTTCTTGACGTTGAGTTCAACCGTAGTGAAGTTCCTCAGATTTATGATGCCTTGCAAGTAGATGGTACTGAAACCACCCTAGAAGTACAGCAACAACTAGGTGATGGCATCGTCCGTACTATCGCAATGGGTTCAACTGAAGGCCTAAAGCGTAACTTAACAGTCACTAACACTGGTGCGCCTATTGCTGTGCCTGTTGGTATTGGTACGCTTGGCCGTATCATGGATGTTCTTGGTCGTCCTATCGATGAAGAAGGTCCTGTAGAAGCTGACGAAAAATGGTCTATCCACCGTGAAGCGCCAAGCTACGCGGATCAGTCAAACAGCACTGAGCTGTTAGAAACTGGTATTAAAGTTATCGATCTACTTTGCCCGTTTGCTAAAGGTGGTAAAGTTGGTCTGTTTGGTGGTGCTGGTGTTGGTAAAACCGTTAACATGATGGAGCTGATCAACAACATCGCTCTAAAACATGAAGGTTTGTCAGTATTTGCTGGTGTTGGTGAGCGTACTCGTGAAGGTAACGATTTCTATCACGAAATGCAAGAAGCTGGCGTTGTAAACACTGAAGACTTTAGTAAATCTAAAGTTGCCATGGTATACGGCCAGATGAATGAGCCACCGGGTAACCGCTTGCGTGTTGCGTTGTCTGGTTTGACCATGGCTGAATACTTCCGTGATACGAAAGATCCTGCCACTGGCAAAGGTCGTGACGTATTGCTGTTTGTTGATAACATCTACCGTTATACACTAGCCGGTACTGAAGTATCAGCACTACTTGGTCGTATGCCATCTGCGGTTGGTTATCAGCCAACACTTGCTGAAGAGATGGGTATGCTACAAGAGCGTATTACCTCAACTCAGTCTGGCTCTATCACCTCAGTTCAAGCAGTATATGTCCCTGCGGATGATTTGACGGATCCATCACCAGCAACGACGTTTGCGCATTTGGATGCCACGGTTGTATTGAGTCGTGATATTGCTTCACAAGGTATCTATCCTGCGGTTGATCCGCTAGATTCAACCTCGCGTCAGCTAGATCCATTAGTCATTGGCGAAGAGCATTACAACGTTGCTCGTGGCGTGCAAGAAATTTTACAGCGCTATCGTGAGCTAAAAGACATCATCGCTATCTTGGGTATGGATGAGTTATCAGAAGAAGATAAACTAGTCGTTTATCGTTCGCGTAAGATTCAGCGCTTCTTGTCACAGCCATTCCACGTTGCTGAAGTCTTTACTGGCGCACCTGGTAAATATGTACCACTACGCGATACCATTGCTAGCTTTAAAGCAATCATCGCGGGTGAATACGATGACCTACCAGAGCAAGCGTTCTATATGGCTGGTGGCATCGACGAAGTTGTTGCTAAAGCAGAAAAAATGAAATCTACTGCAGCGTAAGTTGTGTTAGCATTTGCTAAAGGGCAGATAGACCATAAGAAGTCTATTTGCCAGTTAGTAACGCCTCGCAGTTTTGATTGTGTTTTGATCGTAAGGAGTTAAGTATGGCAACGTTACAATGTCGCGTCGTAAGTGCTCGTGAAGAGTTGTATTCAGGCGAAATTAGCATGTTAATAGCTACTGGTACCGAAGGCGAGATTGGTGTATTGCCAGGTCACACACCGCTTATTACTTTGTTAAAACCGGGTGCGATGCGAGTGCAAACACCAAACGGTGAAGAAGAAGTGATTTATGTATCAGGCGGTGTTTTAGAAGTACAGCCGAAGATGGTTACCGTATTGGCTGATACAGCGATGCGTGCACATAACCTTGATGAAAGCAAAATTGTCGAAGCACGTAAAAAGGCTGAGCAAATGCTGGTTAATCAATCGGATACTGTACAAACTAATGCAGCTTTAGCATCATTAGCAGAGTCTGTCGCACAGCTACAGACTATCCGTAAGTACAAAAACCGCGCTTAATTTTTTGTGGAAAATTTTAGAGTTTCCTTTTGACTCTTACCACAGATATAAAAAAACAGTCCATCATGGGCTGTTTTTTTATGTTTATTATTTAATATTCTATGCTTGTTGATCGAGGATAAATACACGATTTATGATGCAATTTCGATCTCGACAGCCAGTTTTTTAAATATGAGTGTTAACTAACTATGCATACATGAACTATGTATCGAATAATAATAGGCAGTATGGGAATAGTAGATGAAAAAGTCACTGGCAGCAAAGGTGATATGTCGCTATATTAGACGTAACAGGAATACAAGTATCGGTATCAATCAAGTATTCTATCGCTGTGCGCTACATTAAGATTGGCTACTTATAGAAATTCAGGTGAGGAAAGGGTCGTAAAAAAACATTTCACTTGCTATTATTTGTATAAAGCTCATAATTTTTGGACGTAAACTAAAGTTTTAATGGGTGTAGTTTATAGGTTTTGTTAACGACTATAAGCTATAGTATAGGAAGCTGTATGTTTAATAGTATACTGTGCTACCAAGTTTGTAACAGCTATACCAACATCAATTGTGCCACTTAATGGTGCTATTAATTTTACCGCTCTTACTTTTACTGCTTTTAAATGAGATGTATTAGAGGATATAACAATGACAACGAATGAAGAAGACAACACCCCCCGAATTTTGATTGTTGAGGATGATGAGCGTCTGGCCATGTTGACTCAAGATTACTTGGTCAAAAATGGTTTAGAAGTCGCTATCGAAACCGATGGTAATCGTGCTATTCGTCGCATCGTCAGTGAACAACCAGATTTGGTCGTACTTGATGTCATGCTTCCTGGTAGCGATGGACTGACGGTATGTCGTGAAGTACGCCCGCATTATCAGAATCCTATTTTGATGCTGACTGCGCGTACTGAAGATATGGATCAGGTACTGGGTCTTGAGATGGGTGCGGATGATTATGTCGCTAAACCTGCTCAGCCACGTGTCTTGTTAGCACGTATTCGTGCGTTATTACGTCGCTCAGAAAATGCCCCATCAGAAGATGTACCACAGCGCCTAGAATTTGGTGAACTGGTCATTGACAATGGCGGTCGTTCAGTGAATTTAGGTGATGAGTTGGTTGATTTCACCAGTGCTGAATATGACTTATTATGGTTGCTTGCTTCTAATGCGGGTCGAATTCTTTCGCGTGAAGATATCTTTGAGCGTCTACGTGGTATTGAATATGACGGTCAAGATCGCTCAATTGACGTTCGTATCTCACGCATTCGTCCAAAAATCGGTGATGATCCAGAAAATCCAAAACGTATCAAAACCGTTCGTAGTAAAGGGTATTTGTTCGTTAAAGAAGGCAACTAAGTCAATTTTGCTCCGGCAACGGCTTATTGCTCATTAGCGTGACTAAAGAAACCAGCAACTAGGCTGGTTTTTTTGTGGCTAAATTTTAATTTTTAAACTTAAATACAGCGTTATGTGGTTTAATTAAGCAATTATTGTGGGTGCTGCCTAAATATACATGAGGCAAATGGATTTTAGGTGATGCTCAGTTATAAATTAAAATACAGCAGCCAGAATGGTTTTTTATTCAACAGTGTTAGATATCATTTATCACGCAGCGCTTGTTTGCTGAATGATGTCGGCAGTTTTTATTCATTAAGTTGGTTACGGCACGTATGTCATTAGTCTATTCTTTAAAACACAGTATCTTTGTTCGTATTTATGCTGGGCTACTCATAGTCTGTTTGTGTGTGGCATTGTTTGCTCAACTGTTGATGGATACCATCAACAAAGAGCGCGTCCAATCCTACCGTGAAAACATGGCAACAGGGGCTTTTCATCTGGTGAGTGAAGGTATTGCTCATCAGGAAAGTGAAGAGCAGCGTGAATATTGGTTGTCTGATGCCAGTAGTTTATTTGGCTCAGAATTCAAAGTTTTGCCTATTGATGAAGTGGACTTTAATGCCAGTGAACTGCGGCGTTTTGAAAATGGCAATACGGTCGTTCGTTATACCGAGCAACCTGTCTATGCCGATGTGTATTATCGTCTACCAGACAATCAAAGTGTTTTGACCGCCAGAATATCGCAAGTGACTGAGCAGCAAGTACGGGCAATCGCTGTGTTTTTATTGGATGATTTGTCTTACTATGTGACGTTATCTGACAAGCGTGCCCGTTTGGCTGAACTGGAAAAAAAGTTTTCCTTTCCTTTAGAGTTTAAAGCCGTCAATACACTGGATTTGGATACCGATCAGCTTGCACGATTACGCCGAGATGAAGTGGTTATTTCCTTACAAGATACCAATAGCAGTAAAAGTAATTCGGCTATTAGAGTAGTGGTGCCTTCTGAAATCAATGACATGGCGATATTGATTGGTCCGGTGCCATTATTCAATTGGTTCCCACTTAATCTGATTATTAGTATGATTCTTATCAGCATGTTTTTGATCAGCTTAGGCGTGTATGCGTTGATTTTTCCACTTGAGCGTAAATTGCAGTTGATTCAGGTTGGCGTCAATGAGGTGAGTAAAGGTAATCTTGAAAGTCAAGTTCAAGTAATTGGGCAGGATGAAATTGCCCGTTTAGCCGCGACTTTTAATGCCATGACCTCGCATATCAAGCGCCTTATTGAGTCGCAGCGAGAATTAACGCGAGCGGTATCACATGAGCTGCGTACACCGGTGGCTCGTATTCGTTTTGCCGTTGATATGTTGGCTGATACGGATGATGAAGACTCACGTTTTATGCAGCGTGATTTTATTGATGAAGATATCGAAGCGCTTAATGGCTTGATTGATGAGATTTTGACTTATGCTAAGCTCGAAGAAGGCTCACCAAAGCTGGATTTAGAACCAGTCAATCTTAGAGAGTTATTGGAGCAGATTGAGCGTGAAACCAATGCCTTGGGTAAGCCTATCAAAATAGTAACCAAGCTACCGAATGCTAAAGTAACCGCTGTCGCAGATAGGCGTTATTTACACCGTGTGATTCAAAATCTTGCGGGCAATGCCTTACGTTATGCAGAAACCACGATTATCATTAGTGCTGGCGTCAGAAAGGGCAATGCTTTTGTTAGTGTTGAGGATGATGGTCATGGTATTCCAGAAGCAGATCGCGAAAAGGTCTTTATTCCATTTTCACGTTTAGATGACAGTCGCACACGCGCCTCAGGCGGCTATGGCTTAGGCTTGTCTATCGTATCGCGCATTGCCTTTTGGTTTAATGGTAGTATGAAAGTCGATGAGAGCCGAGAGCTTGGCGGTGCACGATTTGTCATGACGTGGCCTATCAAACCACTGACACAAATTTTGGCTGCTGATGAACTGACGCAAGAAAAAAGCGAGCGTGGTTTTGAAGATAAATAATGCCACTGCACAGGATTTTCGTTATTTTTTAGTATAAAAATAGCAGCATCAATTAAGCAGTGTGTGACAAATAAACTTGCTCAATTTCTAAGCAGTGTTCTCAATTTCATGTTTAGAATGAATACACACCTTAGGTAGAATTGTCGGTTAATTTTTATTATTAGCGGTTTGAATATAGCTTTAAATCAGAGGAGGGCAAAGGATGCCATATTTATTTGGTGGTTTGGTGGTACTAAATGCAATAACGTTGGGCTACTATTTATTCTTGCAGCAGCCATCGACGACGCAAACGTTAACAGCAGCGCAAGAAAATATTACTCAGCCATTAGCGTTTACGAATAGCGCCAAATATATTCCACCTATCATTGGAAACAAAGACTAGATGCTATACCTATACAACTAAATAGTCGCAGCGAATCGTTTTGAGCATCTATTAGCTTTAGTGATGAACAGTTCAGCGGCTATCAGTCTTCTTTGTTCCAAGTCTTGTCATTAAAGACAGGCATTTTTTCTGTATCGTTTGCCATGGTTGTATCTCCAGCAACCTTGGAAAGCAGAGGAATACGCACACACACTTGTAAACCTCCGTCGGGATGATTAATGGCTTCTACCGTCCCATGATGCAATCTGGCAATACGATCGACAATCGCTAGACCTAAACCACTGCCTTGTGTGGTACGTGCTGTCTCTCCGCGTTCAAAAGGCTGCATAATACGTTCTAACTGATCTTCTGCAACGCCATCACCACAGTCACGCACACATATCAGCAATTGTTCTTGCGCCTCTCTATTGACGACATTTTCACTGACGACATCGCTATCTTCCTCTTCAATGGTTTCTATAAAAGTTGGCACAACAGTCGCTGACAGGTAAATGGGCGGTTTGCCATAACGCTTGGCATTATTGACCAGATTGATCACAAGGCGTTTGATAGACATGGGGCGCACAGGAACCACTTTGTGACACTCTGATTGATAGATGAACTCCATTGGTGCAAATTGCACCATGATCTCATTAAAGATGGTATCCAAATTGGTTAGGCTGACTGGCTCATCGGAGCCATCTTTCATAAATGAGATAAACTGCTCTAAAATGGCATCCATGTCTTCAATATCATAAATTAATCCCTCTCGAAAAAAGTCATCAGGTAGCATCTCAGCAGTCAAACGCATACGAGTTAAGGGCGTTCGCAGATCATGCGAGATACCAGCAAGCATAATTGTACGCTCTTTTTGTGCTTGACTTAACGTCGTGAATAGACGATTGAATGCCATGTTGACCTGACGTATCTCCGTAGGCCCTTTTTGTGTTGGCAACGTAGTGGCATGACCGAGGCGAATATAGTTGGTCGCAGCACGCTGTAAATATCGTAGCGGACGATTTAATTGCCGCGCCAGTAGAATAATGGTCAGCAGCGATAAAATAGGTAATCCAATAAGAAACAGCACCAACAGTGCTGGACTATATTGCGAGTAATAAACCACGGGTTCACGAATCCAAAAGCTGTCATCACGGCTGTCTTGCACCCAAAGCTGCGGTGTCGGTTTGAATTTAAAATAAACCTCGACAGGTCGACCCAATTGCGCACCTATTTCGCGTTGTAAGACATCAGTAAAGACGCCGACAAAGGCCTTATCAGACACTGCTGGAAAATCATTAGGGTTATTCACTACCACGACATGCGAGTGTTGATAAATCCATTGGCGTACTTCAGGACGATTTTTCCAGTCTTTGTTGACACTATTCATCAACTGCAGCTCGCTCGTCAAGTAACGCGCATGGTTTTTAAGCTCGGGTAAATATAGACTGCGCCAAAAAAACAGAATCGACAAGCTGACACTGATCAGAACAATGAAAGAGACCATTAAGGTTGTCAGCCAAGTGTTGGAGTAAGAGCGCGTAAACCGCCCTTTGCGACGTGGTTGCGATTTTGGTGTGGTCATATGGATCCAACATATTAAAAGATGCTTTATTGAGTTTAGTGTAAAAATGGTGCTTTTTATGTCGTTCAAAAACAACGTGTCATACTTATGAGTAGCATAATGGTTGCGATTCTTGAGAAATTGAGCAATTCGGTAGGCGATAGCATCATTCACTCGCTGACTATGTCATAGAGTAGCATAATCAATGAATGACACGACTGGCTTTAAAACAGTAGGCAACAATTGAATACTCAAATTTGCACTAATATAGTACTGAGTAATATAGCACCGAATAATACAGCAACGAGCCACTTGGACATGATGTAGAGGTAGTATCTTCAGTTAAAAATCAGTGGTTATGATCAATTGTATTTTACATCGATGGGCATTTAAGCTATTGTTAATAAATAATTAAATAAGCGCAGTTTATGTTTTCAATAAAACAAGACTGTGATATAATTATGCCCTTTTTGGTATACCTGCGAAAGAGAGAATTCACATGGTTGTTATTCGTTTAGCACGGGGCGGTGCCAAGAAACGCCCATTTTATCAAGTAGTTGTTGCTGATCAACGCCGCGCGCGTGACGGTCGCTACATTGAAAACATCGGCTTTTTTAACCCACTCGCTAAAGAGTCTGAAGAAGCAGTACGCCTAAATATGGAAGCGTACAATGCGTGGATCGCAAAAGGTGCACAACCTTCAGATCGCGTTGCTTCATTAGCAAAAGCTTTCAATAAGTCTGTCGCGCAAACTGAAGCAACTGCTTAAGTTTTGTGGTCACTGAGACGCTGATAGCTCGTCTATAAGCAGTCTCGATAGACTTTAGTAAAAAACATAGCGTAACTGGTCTAACTAGGTACGCCATTAATTGTTTATCGCTTTTAACTGCGTTTATCGTTTTTAATTGCTTTTTATTTATCTTCGCTGTGTTCATCATTGTTAGGTTAGCCGTTATGTCTTCTGCTCCAAACGCTAGTGCCCTTATGAAAATTGGTCAGCTCAAAAAGCCTTATGGCATCAAAGGTTGGCTTTGGGTATTTAGTGAGACAGATGATCGTACGGCGATATTTGACATTAAACCTTGGTGGATGAAAACCGCTACTGGCATGAAACCTTTAACCGTTAAGGCTTGGCGTGAGCAAGGCACAGGAATTGTAGCTCAGTTTGAGCAGATTCCTGATCGCAATGTTGCTGAGACTATGAACGGGGTAACTCTTTGGGTCGAGCAAGACATCTTGCCAGAACCCGCTGAAGATGAATATTACTGGTCGGACTTGGTCAGCCTGCGCGTTGTAAATGAGCAGGATGAGTATCTAGGCGACATTACTGAGATGTTTGAGACTGGCGCTCACGCTATTATGCGGGTTGCGGCAAACTCAGACAGCTTAGATGCCGATGAGCGCCTGATTCCATGGCACAAGCAAACTGTAGTACAGGTCAGTCTGACTGAAAAAACAGTGCTGGTGGCATGGCCGAGTGATTATTGATAATAGTTTTAACTTTGCGGTTAAGCTTTATCAGTAATAACACCGATTTATTTAGCCAATATTAGCCACTGCGCAAGTAGATACCTAATGTATTTTGCCGTTATTAGTATTTTCCCTGAGATGTTTGCCACGATTCGTGAGTTTGGAATCACGGGTCGAGCAGTCACTCAGAAACAAGTGACGATTGAATGCATTAATCCGCGTGATTTTACCAGTGATAATTATCGCCGTATTGATGAACGTCCGTATGGTGGCGGTCCTGGCATGGTGATGATGGCTGAGCCATTATCCCAAGCGATTGAGGATGCGCGCCTACGAGCGATTCAACACGGCTGCCGTGTCGACAAAGCGCACTGTCCGGTGATTTATATGTCGCCACAAGGACAGACGCTGAGTGAGAGTAGTGTGGTCGATATGACTGAGTATGACGGCATGATTATATTATGTGGTCGTTACGAAGGCATTGATGAGCGCCTACTGTCGCAATATGTCGACATGGAAATATCGCTTGGTGATTACGTACTTACTGGTGGTGAGCTACCAGCAATGGTGCTAATGGATAGTGTGATACGTCGTCTGCCTGATATTATGGGTGATGATAAGTCAGCTGAGCAAGACTCGTTCGTCGATGGCTTGCTTGATTGTCCACATTATACTAAGCCGCATGAGTTTGCGGGTATGGCAGTGCCTGAAGTGTTACTTTCAGGTCACCATGCCAATATCGCGAAGTGGCGCTTTAGTCAGCAAGTCGAACGTACGCAAGCGCGTCGTCCAGACTTATGGCAAGCGTTTACGCCAACGGTAGAGCAAGCAAAGTGGCTAAAAGCATTGGCGAAAGCAGATAAAAAACAGCGTTGATAGCGGCTAAAAAGATAAACAGTTGAGCAACAGAATTTTGAGCAACAACAAAACGAGTCATAGCATAATGGCCGTTTGTCATAACCCACTTACGTTGTGTCTCATTAAAAAGATACGATCCATTATTACAAACAGGTGATATGCGTCAAGCCTCTATTATCTAATGTGAGGAGATAACTCTCATGAGCAACAAGCATCCATTGGTTCAGGTCATCGAAAATGCTCAATTGATTGAGCGCCCAAGCTTTGCACCCGGCGATACCGTTGTGGTTCAAGTAAAAGTACGTGAAGGTGAGCGTGAGCGTTTACAGGCTTTTGAAGGCGTTGTAATTGCTAAACGTAACCGCGGTTTAAACTCAGCGTTTACCGTACGTAAAATCTCAAGCGGTGTTGGCGTTGAGCGTGCATTCCAATTGCATTCACCAATTATCGATAGCATCGAAGTGAAACGCCGTGGCGCTGTTCGCCGTGCGAAACTATACTACTTACGTGAGCGCTCTGGTAAATCAGCACGTATCCGCGAGAAGCTTGCTCCGCGTGCACCTAAAGCTGTTAAGCCAAAAGCTAACGCTTAGATTATATCCAGTATCTGCTTTTAAGCATTGTGCTTAATATCGCTTTATTGCTGAACCGTCTATTATGCGATTCGGCAATAGCGAAAAGCCAGATACAAGCCCTTATTCATAGGTTTATCATATAAATAAGCGGGTAGTACCAAAAAAGACAAAACCCCAATCTGTGCGTATGCCAGATTGGGGTTTTTGTTTCTGTTGTTTTAATTAATGCGCTTTAATTAATATGCTTTAAATCACAAATCTAGAGAAACGTTTTAAAAATTGCCTTGAAAGTTCTAACCATCGATATTTTCGATACGGCTATTTTGGTCTTTAGATTTGCTGTACTTACGCAAGCGTATATAGAGCGTCTTAGTGACGGTAGCGATAATTTTTTGTTGATCATCGACGATATCTGCTTGGTATTCCCGAAATACTGGCTCGCCGTCTTTTGCTAATTCCTGAATCGTGGTGATTTCATTGCTAGGAATTTTTAGGCGCGCAGTGACTTTGCTATTACCAGGGGCAATAAACTCAATATGTGAGCTTTTGTCCCAGACCACGTAACTGCTGCCCAGTTGGTGCATCAGCATTATCATATAGAATGGGTCCACCATCGAATACAGGCTACCGCCAAACTGAGTGCCCACGATGTTTTTGTTCAGCGTATTCAGCCCCATACTTATCACACACAAACCTTGATCGAGATTGAGGTGATCGATTCTGATACCAGCGCCTACGTATGGTGCATAAGTGTTGATACGCAGCTTCAGTAGGTGGGGTGTCAATAACGGCATGATACTTTGTTTGGCTCTGCGTTTTAGCGTCTCAAAATTGGTAGGTAGCAAACTCATAAATTCGTCCTATTGCTTCTTTTATATTTTTTAGTGATACCGTTTGAATCAAATTTTTTAGTGTACTTCTATCAAAGAGCAGTCACGAAAGGGCATTTATCATAAGTAAAAAATATCAAAACCGCTAGGCTTAAAGCGTAACTGACATGGATTTTCTATAGTTACTTAAAAGTTATAATAAACTATTTATTATAGCTATCTTAATATTTAGTTATGTGATAACAAATATCTAGATACAGATAATTATTAAGAAAAAGGTCGTTTATTCTAATTTAAAGCCTATATTAAGTGTGTTTTTTCCTCATGGTTTTCTATTAAGTTCAATTTTGTATTAAGTGGAAACTTTAATTTATATATTGTAATAGTGTATGGACTTTTTGAGTGGTTCTAAGTTCGCATTTCGAGTTCTTATGTCATACAATGGCTTGCAATTTTTAATGGACGCTTTAGTCACATTAAATTTCACTATTAAATTATCAGTTAAATAAAGCCTCAGTCGACATAAGGAAATGTGATGAGTAACACTCAGATCCCTTCTTCAGGGTCTAATCAGCAGTCATCAAATCCATCTAATTACGACAGCGAGCCATCAGGTAGCTACCTTGATTTACACAAACCAAGCGCAAGCTTTGACAGTCGTGACGCTTATCTAAATCATGAATTACAAATCATGCAGCCAAAACGTTGGCGTCCCAATTTGCCGTTTCGTGATTATCGCTTTGAGTATGAAGATACTATTCCTGCAATGGCGGCAACGATTGGTAAAGTGGTTATGGTGGGTGCGATTGCTGCAACATTTGCAGGTCCACTTGGTTTGGGCGATGCGTTTGTTTTAGAAAACGTTCGTTATGAGCTATTAATCGTTTCATTCTTTATCATCTTATTTTCAGGGTTTCTACTCCCGACAGCCAACCTTGCAGGTACTCACGGCCCCCTTATTCCGCTTATTCCTATTGTGGTAGCCGCTGGTGGTCACCCGATGGCATTTGGTCTGCTCATCGGTGCCTTCGGCTTGCTATTGGCAATCAGTAAAGGGGGCAGTCTGCTGGCAAACTTGACCAGTAAAGGCGTGTGCGGTGGTCTCTTGATTTACTTAGGGTTTATCGGTACCACCTCACAGGTCAAAAACCTCTTCGCTTGGGCAGAAGGTATTGGCATGTCGCATATTGCCTTTTTTATTATTTTGGCTACTATCCTGTTATATGCATTACTTGAGCATTGGCAAAAACGCTGGCTTGCGGTTCCGCTAAGCTGTGTCTTAGGTGGCGGACTTGCATTTGCATTGGGTGCACCATTTGAGTTCAAAACTGCACCAGGCTTACCAAATATGAATCCAATGTATTGGTGGGGAGAAAACACGGGTTGGATGTTAGGATTACCTACGGTTGAAAGCTTCATTGTCGTACTGCCGTTTGCTATTTTGGCGGTTGCGATGTGGTCACCAGATTTTTTAGGCCATCAGGTCTTTCAAAAAATCAGCTATCCTAAACGTACTGAAAAGGTACTCATGGATATCGATGACACAATGACCAGCGCTTCGTTTCGTCAGGTCGTCGGCTCTGTATTGGGCGGTGCTAACTTTGCTTCATCGTGGGGCACGTATATTGTCCCAGCAGCGATTGCCAAACGTCCGATTCCTGCTGGTGCCTTATTGACGGCATTGTTTTGTATTATCGCAGGGGTTTGGGGCTATCCAATGGATTTGGCTATTTGGCAGCCAGTGATGTGTGTGGCCTTAATCGTTGGTGTGTTTATTCCACTGCTTGAAGCTGGTATGGAAATGACTCGTGAAGGTAAAACCACTCAGTCTGCTGCGATTGTGGTGTTTGCTTCAGCGCTTGTAAATCCTGCCTTTGGTTGGTCACTCACGTTGTTGCTTGATAACTTAGGCTTGATTGGCTCGAAAGAACGCAGTGCTAATTTAACTAAAATGAGCCGCTGGATCATACCGGGTATTATGTTTGTGGTATTGACAGGTGTGATGGCTATTGTCGGTATGCTACCGGGTATTCCGGCATTGATGGCTAACTTCCGCCATTAATGGCATCTTGCTTACCTATAAAAAGTCAGCCTCGGTGCTGGCTTTTTTATGGGTGATGCTATGATAATAATTGGCTTGTAAAACAATGACTCCCGCCCCATAACTAGCAGTATTACAAGACTTTTAAGAGCAAAAAATTCTATGGTCAATGTCTCAGAATCGAGTCCTGTCGATGACAAGAAAGCCCGTCTTAAGCATTTAATCCAGCGCCTACCAAATTTGCCAGGCGTGTATAAGATGCTGGGAAAAAACGGTGATATCTTATATGTTGGCAAAGCTAAATCACTCAAGAGTCGTGTGAATAGCTACTTTGCTAAAACCATTGACCATCCAAAAACACGGGCGCTAGTGGCACGGATACATAATATTGAAACCATTATTACCCGTAGTGAGACCGAAGCGTTATTGCTCGAGCAAAACTTGATTAAAGAATATCGTCCACCTTATAATGTGCTGTTGCGTGATGATAAATCTTACCTCTATGTGTTTATCTCAGCAGATAAACCTTATCCGCGTCTGGCGTATGGGCGTGGTAAAGGCAATCACCAGAAAGGGCGCTTTTTCGGTCCTTTCCCCTCTGCTCATGCCGCCAAAGAGACACTGGTGCTGATGCAGAAAATGTTTCAAATGCGCCAATGTACCAATACCTTTTTTAAGCAACGTAAGCGTCCTTGTCTTGAGTATCAGATTAAGCGTTGCCGTGCGCCCTGTGTGGGCTTGGTATCGGCCGAAGAATATGCAGAAGACGTCAATAATACCATTCGTTTCCTAAAAGGCGACTCTAGCGATATTCATAGCGCTTTGATTGAAAGAATGGAAGCTTCTGCTGAAGAATTAGATTTTGAAAAGGCAGTGTTTTATCGCGATCAGCTGTCTATGCTGCGTGAAGTACAAGCTAAGCAAGCTGTTTATACTGTGCAAGGCGAGGCGGATGTGATTGCTATTGCCAGTCAAGCAGGCATGACTTGTATCAACGTCTTGACCGTACGTGGCGGTCGTGTGTTGGGCGGTAAGAATTACTTCCCTGACGTTGATAGTAGCGAGTCTCTTGCTGATAATTTATCAGCATTTATTACCTCATTTTATTTTCAGGTAACGGATGACTTGCCACCCGAAATAATGCTGAGTCATGAGTTACCGGATCAGGTGGCGGTCAGTGAAGCGCTAGCGAGCCATTTTGGTAGTAAAGTCGTGATCAAAACCAGTGTCCGTGAGCACCGTGCCGAATGGTTAGATTTAGCCAAACTCAATACCAATAACGCGCTAAAAACCAAACTTGGTGATTATTTAGAGCTGAATGCGCGCTTCGGGGCGCTAAAAGATGTCTTAGCGGACGTCACTGATCGAACCATTGATCGCATAGAGTGTTTTGATATCTCCCATACGATGGGCGAGGCGACCATTGGTAGCTGCGTAGTCTTTGACCAAGGTGGCTCGCGTCGCCGTGATTATCGCCAATATGCGATTCATGACATTGTCGGTGGTGATGATTATGCCGCAATGAAACAAGTGCTGACACGGCGTTATAAGAAGCAGCCATTGCCTGATTTGTTGCTGATTGATGGTGGTAAAGGGCAGCTTGGCATCGCTAAAGAAGTGCTGACCGAGTTAGGTATTCTTGGTGATACTTTGCTGATTAGCGTGGCAAAAGGTGAAGGACGTAAGGCTGGGCTTGAGGTGCTGCATTTTATCGATCATGAGCCGCTTGATTTGCCCATGGATAGCAAGGCGCTGCATTTACTGATGCATATTCGCGATGAGGCACATCGCTTTGCGATTACGGCGCACCGTAAGAAGCGCGATAAGCGCCGTTCATCGTCAGTATTAGAGGTGATTCCGGGGCTGGGTGAAAAGCGCCGTCGTGATTTGCTCAATCATTTTGGCGGATTGCAACAATTGCTCGGTGCATCGCAGCAAGAATTGGCAGGCGTGCAAGGTATTGGTCCAATACTCGCGAAAACGGTTTATAAAGTGCTGCATGAATAATTTAGGCAATGTTCGCCAAATGTAGGTTTCTGATAATAAAGTTTGAAAATAAAGAAGAGGCTGTCTTAGAATTATCTAGGACAGCCTCTTCTTATATTTTGTTTGAAAATTTACTACTATTCAGCGCTTTTTCTTCTATAAGTCACAAATTTAAAGTCTAAGTCACTTTTTTCATCGTGCATTTTCTCAGATTCTTCTGCCACTTCGAACTCATTTGGCAATTCAGGATAAAAGGCATCGCCATCCGTAATCTCAGTATCGACGTGGGTCAGCTCAATGCGATCGGTATACATCAACGCATCGCTAAACACGCGCTCGCCGCCAATCACCCAAATCGTATCAAGATGCGCACCATGTGCCAGACTTGCTGCTTGCGTTAATGCATCATCTAAATTATGCACCACATAAGCATTGCTTTTGCCGACCAAACCTTTTTGTTCGGCATAATCTAGCTGGGTGCTGATGATGAAGCTCACGCGTTTTGGTAAAGGCTTGCTGCCCATTGATTCAAACGTCTTACGACCCATAATGACGATACCTTGAATCGCACCATCATTTTGTTTGGTCGTCATGCTTTTAAAATGCTGCAAATCTGCTGAGATATGCCACGGCAGCTCATTATCTTTGCCGATACAGCGGTTGCTACTGATAGCTGCGATTTGGGCAACTTCGGTGTGGGCATAACTCATAATGTATCCTTTTTATTGTCTTTAACATGCTACTTGCATTTGCTGCATTTATCTAAAACTTTCAATCAGATAAAGGCTAGACTGCAACCTTTGCCCTAATCGCAGGATGCGACTCGTAACCATCAACGCTAATGTCTTCGTATTTGAAAGCAAAGATATCTTTCACATCAGGATTAAGCGTCAGCGTTGGTAGCTTATAAAGCTCACGCGTCAGTTGCAGCTCAACTTGCTCGCGGTGGTTTTGATAAATATGGCAATCGCCACCCGTCCAGATAAATTCGCCCACTTCTAATCCGCATACTTGCGCGACCATATGGGTCAGCAAGGCATAACTGGCAATATTGAATGGCACACCTAAAAATAAATCTGCTGAACGCTGATAGAGCTGGCATGACAGTTTATTATCCGACACAAAGAACTGAAATAGCGTATGACAAGGCGGCAGCGCAACTTGATCTGCTTCACTGGGATTCCAACCAGACACAATCAAACGTCTTGAATTGGGATTGGTTTTTATTTGCTCAATGACTTGGGTGATTTGATCAACACCATCGTTATTGTAGCTCCCATTTTCACGCTGGCTTGCGCCATAATTGCGCCACTGATGACCATAGACAGGGCCTAAATCACCAGCAGGGCGGTTAAAGCGCGCTGTCTGTTCAGCCGTTGACCACTCATTCCAAATGCGTACGCCATTGGCTTGTAGATAATCAACATGCGTACTACCACTTAAAAACCAAAATAGCTCATAGACGATAGATTTAAAGTGGACTTTTTTGGTGGTTAATAAGGGGAAACCATCAGCTAAATTAAAACGTAGCTGCGCACCAAAGTGGCTGAGCGTACCAGTGCCAGTACGATCGCCTTTTTCAGTGCCTTCAGTGAGGACAAGATGCAGCAAATCTAGATAGGCTTGCTCATTTTTACGCTGTTTGTTGTTACTAGTAGTGGAGTTGCTCATGGTCATAAAATTGCTCTTCTACGCTATTAAAACGCATAGTTGTATTGTTTTTTAACAGGCTACTTGATGTGAATTAGTGCTTAATAAGCCGACTGCTTACCCCAGTCATAGATACCGCGTTTGTAAGCGTATACCAGCATGATGAAACCAATAATAATCATGGGAGCGCTGAGTATCTGCCCTTTGGTCATCCAACCTAGTAATACAAATCCTTGGTCAGCATCTGGTTGGCGGAAAAACTCAATGATGAAGCGGCTGATGCCATAGCCCAATAAAAATACTGCCGATGCTGCCATACGTGGGCGTGGTTTTGATGAATACCACCATAGGAATAGGAATAATAACAACCCTTCGGCAAGTGCCTCATACAGCTGTGATGGGTGACGAGGTAGCAAATACTGCCCATTTACTTCAAGCATCAACTCTTGCAGCTCAGGGTTGGTTTGCAATTGCTGCATATCAGTAGCCGCCGCTTGCGGGAAGTAGGTAAGCCAGTTGTAGCCACCGTTAGAGACGCGGCCCCATAGCTCGCCATTGATGTAATTGCCAATACGACCAAATAATAAGCCCGTTGGCACACAAGGAACGATAAAGTCCAGCACCTGAAACGGGGTCTTTTTATACTTACGGGCAAAATATAACATGCCCAGTAAGACACCAATCATGCCGCCATGGAAAGACATACCGCCTTCCCAGACTTTGAAAAGGTAAGCGGGGTTTTGTAAAAATTCACCGAATTGATAAAACAATACATAGCCGACACGACCGCCCAAAATGACGCCAAGTGCGCCAAAAAATACCAAGTCGGACACCATGTCAGTGTTCCAATTGTCACGTTTGGTGCTGCGATACCAAGCCAGACCAAAGGCGGCGGCAAATGCCAACAAATACATTAGGCCATACCAGTGCACTTCTACTGGACCCAAAGACAGCGCTACAGGATCGTACTGAGGATGTATCATCATAAGGGCATCATAAATTTGGTAATAGAATGCTGCTCATAATAGCAAAAATAGCCAGTGAGGCATACCAAATTACGGTGAGGCTCATCTCATGGTAACAACTTATCTGCTACGGGTAACATCTAGAAAGAAAGCCAGAAAACCGCTAAGATATAAAAAAGCTGCTGAAAATAAATGCCATCATAAATATTGCCTCATTATATTTAATGAAGCGTTAGATACTGCGCGCTTGCGCTAATGCACCGTATTAATGGATTAACCGTATTTTTAAGGAATGATTATGCAAGCTAAGTTATCAAAAGTAGCAATACTACCTAAGTTTTTACCTTGTAAAAAACAGTTGACGCCACTGGGTTTATTTAGCTTAGCGGCTTTAGCTTTGACTCCTGCTCAGGCAGCGAATAGTAGTATTGAGCAAGTGACCATTTATCAGGGCTTAGCGAGCGTGACTCGTGCGTTACCAATCAATGGTAGCGGTGAGCAGACACTGGTTTTTTCTTGTTTGTCCCCTTATATCGATAAAGACAGTGTGAGCGTACAAGCAGCAAATGGCATCAATATTGGTGAAGTCAGTATCGAGACTTTAAGCGATGAGCAAGCAGCGCAGTGTCAGTATCAAGGTGAGGCGAGAGTGCAGACACAGCAAGATAATTTGGCAGTTATCAATGCTGAGTTAGAAGCGGCACGCTTAGCTAAAGCTTACTTGCAGAATTTAACCAAGGTCACGCAAATCAGTACAGATGGCACGCTTGCCAATAATGCGCGCGATCTGGAAACACAAGCGGTCAGTATCAATAAACGTATACTAGAAATTCAGCAGCGCCAAGCCCGTGCACAAGATGCGCTCAACCAACTAATGGCAGGCAGCGCGACTTCCACTCAAAATAGTGTGACTCAAGTGAGTGTACGTACTGCCAGTCGAGTACCAAGCAGTGTGAAACTGCACTATCAAGTACGCGGCGCGGGTTGGGAGCCAACGTATCAAGCAAGGCTGAATACTGAAACCAAGCAATTAAATATCATTGCCTCTGCGGTTATTGCCCAGCAGACAGGAGAAAACTGGCTCAATGTCCCTTTGATGCTAAGCTCTGTCAATCCCAATCAAACCACCACCAGCCAATTACCTCGTGTAGAGCGTTTTTCTTTATATGAAGAAGATAGAGAAAATCGGACTATATCTGTACCACCTATGGCGGAAAACATGCCTGTTGTGGTATCTGCAAGAGACAGCTATGACGGTGCCTCGACACCTAACATGGCGCCGCTGCCAAGCTTTACCGTTAGCAGTCAGAATAAAAACGGCATTACCGAATATCGCTTGCCACAGCGTATTAGTATTCCAAGCGATGGCAGGCGCGTACGGACAGTCATTGATGAGCAGTCGGGCAGTAGCAAGCTATGGATTCGTAGTACGCCGAGTGTGGAGGCAGCTGGCTATTGGTATGCATCCGCACCGTTCTTGACACCAGCTTGGGTAGATGGTTCGCTACAGCTATACCGTGATGATAATTATGTCGGGCAGGCGCGCTATAATTATCAAGCGCTCAAAGAGCAAGGTATCGGTTTTGGTATGGACCCTAATACTATCGTAAAGCAGATAGCTGATGAAGATAAGCAGGGTGATAAAGGCGCTTTCAATCGCACGCAAACCTTGACTAAAACACAAGCGTATCAATTTACCAATCAGCACAACCGACCTATGCATTTACAAGTATTAGGCAGTGAGCCGATTAGCCGCGATGATAGTCTTAAAGTAACCGTCACTCATACACCGCCAGTGACTGAGCGTGACTGGAATGACAATAAAGGCATGGTTGCGTGGGAGTTCGATTTACCAAGTAAACAATCAAAAGTCATACAGTCGACCTCTCAGATTAGTTATCCTGCTAGCAAAAACTTATCATTAAACTAATCTGTCAGTGAACTAAGTTAAACCGAAATCAAGCTTGGCTGTTTGTTAAGCATATTTTTAGTAAAATTAGGAGTCTTATGTGTATTGTCGCCATCGCTTGGCAACTGTTTGATGAGCTGCCTTTGGTGTTATTGTCCAATCGCGATGAGTTTTTGCAGCGTCCGACAGAGCCGCTACATCAATGGGAAGATAAGCCTGTTTTTGCAGGACGCGATGTACAAAGTGGCGGTACTTGGTTAGGTATTCATCAACAGCCCCACCAAGCCAATCATCAAGGTAGTCATCAATACAGTTATCAAGCGCCTAAAGAGTATTATCAGCAAAACGGACGTTGGGCTGCGGTATTGAATTTTCGCGATGGCGTGCAGGCAAGCTCTGATGAGTGCTCACGCGGGGCGCTAGTCACGGATTTCTTAACCAGTGATATAAGCCCGATGGAGTTTGCACGGCAGATTAGTTTGCAAAACTATGCTGGGTTCAATCTCATTATTGGTGATATGACACAAGCCGTTATTGTCAATAATCGTGGTCATGCTCCTATGCCACTATATGCAGGACTGCATGTCATCTCCAATGGTCAGCCTGAGGACAGCTGGTTTAAAACTGAAAAGCTGCGAGGTAGGCTGCGGCAAGAAGTATTGCCACTAATCGCTCAGAATAGCGAACCTGAGTACTGGCAAGAAGCTGCCTTTGCGGTATTGTCTGATAATACGCAAGCCCCAGTGGATAAGCTGCCAGAGACTGGAGTGGCTGTCGAGATTGAGCAGATTCTGTCTTCTATTTATATAGAGCCTGTCGCTTTTAATCATACGCAAAATAATTTGCCCACTTATGCGACACGTACCCAAAGCATTTTAACCCTGAAATGTCATTCTCAGTTGGCAGATTCAGCAGTGGATGAGATTGCTAGATTAGTAAGCCGAGAGTGTCAGTATGATAATTATAAAGAATGTCGGCATGATAGTCATAAGTAGCCTATAGGCTTTTCATCTATTAGCTTTTTAATCTATTAGCTTTTTTATCTACTCTTAATAAGGCTCACGTACAATTTTCATGAGAAGTTTGATACTACAGTTTTAATATCGAACAAGAGAAAATCACCAATCCCTTTATTAAAGAATGGATTTCACTTTAAATTACTATTTATATGGCGTAAGATAAATATAGATGTCACTAAAGTTCATACCAGCTGAGTAAATGATTATAAAACAAGGAGTGTGAAATGAGCATGATGAAGTCACTGATATTTATTGAACCAGGTAAAATCGAAATTGTAGATAAAAAAATCCCTGATGTCGGCCCTAATGATGCCTTGATAAAAATTACCACCACGACCATTTGTGGTACTGATATCCATATCTTTAAAGGTGAGTATGCCGTTGCAAAAGGCTTAACCATTGGTCACGAGCCAGTAGGTATCATTGAAAAGCTTGGTAGCGCAGTCATGGGCTATGAAGAAGGGCAGCGAGTCGTTGCTGGCGCCATTTGCCCAACGTTTACCTCCTATGCCAGTCAAGATGGTTTCCCTTCACAAGACGGTGGCTATCTTGATGCAGATGGTAGATGTTCTTGTCACGGTTATAAAGCCACAGGCGGCTGGCGTTTTGGTAATCACATTGACGGTACGCAAGCAGAGTATGTGCTAGTGCCAGATGCGCAGGCCAATCTATGTCCAGTGCCAGATGGACTGACGGATGAGCAAGTGCTGATGTGCCCTGACATTATGTCGACAGGCTTCAAAGGCGCAGAAAACGCCAATATTCAGATTGGTGATGTGGTTGCTATATTTGCACAAGGCCCTATCGGTTTATGCGCGACTGCTGGGGCAAGGATTAAAGGCGCGTCACTGATTATCGCTGTCGATGGCAATAATGACCGTTTGGCCATGGCAAAGAAACTGGGAGCAGATATTACTCTAAACTTCACAGAAATTGACGTGGTTGATGAGATCATGAAAATCACTGGTGGTCGCGGGGTGGATAGCAGTATCGAGGGGTTAGGTTTACAGTCTACGTTTGAGCAATGTCTCAAAATATTAAAACCAGGCGGTACACTCTCAAGTTTGGGTGTGTATTCTGAAGATTTAGTCATTCCAATGGCTCATTTCGCCTCTGGTCTTGGCGATCATACGATAAGAACGGCTCTCTGCCCAGGAGGTAAAGAGCGTATGCGCCGATTGATGAATGTCATCGAGTCGGGTCGAGTAGATTTATCAGAGATGGTGACGCATACCTATGCCTTGGATGATATTGTAGAGGCCTATGACTTGTTCATGCATCAGCGTGACGGCGTACTAAAAATTGCTATCAAGCCATAATTATTCCGCAAGATATAATCGCTATATAATAGAAGAGCCTGCATCTAAAGGATACAGGCTCTTCTATTACGTGTTACTTTTAATCAAAATGTCAGTTCATCCTATCAACAAGTGATTGTCTTGTTCAGGAATAATCAGCTCTTGCCTTAGAGGTAGCTCAGGCACTAGCTCTTGCAAAGCGCGGCGGTATACCCCGCGTTTAAAGTGAATCACTTGTCCAAGTGGATACCAGTAACTGACCCATTGCCAATGATCAAATTCTGGTTTGCCCTCATCAAAGCGGATATGTTGAGTGTTCGTCTCATCTAAGCGTAGCAAAAACCATTTCTGTTTTTGCCCAATACATAAAGGGTGCTGTCCATGCCGCACATAGCGTTTTGGCAGACGATAGCGCAACCAATCTTGCGTCACTGCCAATAAGTCTACATGACGCGGATGCAGGCCGACCTCTTCCCAGAGCTCGCGATACATCGCATCCATCGGCGTCTCCCCACGGTCGATACCGCCTTGTGGGAACTGCCAAGCGTTGTGACCAATACGTTTTGCCCACAGAACCTGCCCTTGTGTATTTGCCAAGATGATGCCGACATTGGCGCGAAAGCCGTCTGCATCTATCATGATTAAACCTTTTTAATTTATTTAAAATAGCTTATTTTGAGCTAGAACCGTGACAGCAATCATAATTATTATAAGGTGATGGTTGTCGAGATTAGGTCAAAATAAGATTCATTACCGTTATTAAACCAAGAAACAAGCAAAATGTGTAACAGTATTTTGCTATAAAATGTTTCACGAGCTTAACTGTTTAAAATCAACCAGTTATAATTAAACTTTTGTAATGTTTTTTGGGGAATCTTACTACAAAGATAGGTTCGAACTATAAGAGGATAGGTTTGAATAATAAACAGTAGGCGCTATATGAATGTTAATTCACTGCTAAGAAAATTTTAGTAAAAAGGTTTAATTAAAAATAAGGCAGCAAAAGACAAATAGGTGAGCTATTCATAATGATAATAATTTTGGATGACAATGGCTCGATAAAATGTGCCATTGGCTTATGCTACACTAGCCAAGTAAAACATATGGCCAGAAAATAAAAATCGGGCAACGAGCTAATTAAAATAAGGAATAGGTAAAATGTCAGAGTCAAAAGCAAGTGTAACGTGGCAAGAAAAAAAAGCATTTATGGGCGTGTCACCATCAGGGCATAATGTACAGATCGATGCCGATAAAGAAAAAGGCGCAAGTCCGATGGAGCTGATTCTATTGGGGCTTGGTGGGTGTGCTAGCTATGATGTGGTAGCAATTTTACAAAAATCGCGCCAAGAGGTGACAGACGTACGTTGTGAGCTGACTGCTCAGCGTGCTGAAACTGTACCAGCTGTCTATACTGACATTCACATGCATTTTGTAGTGACAGGTCAAGATGTCAAAGAAAGCCAAGTAGAGAAGGCCATAAAACTGTCCGCAGAAAAATACTGCTCGGCCAGTAGAATGTTGGTACAAGGTGGGGTGAACGTCACCCATGATTTCGAAGTGATTGCAGGGTAGGGGCAAGTATACTAATGAATGCACTTCTGGAATTAGTCTCTGATACCGCAGCGTCCGCCATTTGGGCGATGGTCGTAGCAAGTTTACTACCGCTTGCCATGGCATTGACAGCGAAAGCTATTGGCGGCTTTAATTTGGCTGACAATGCCCATCCACGTGATTTTTTACAAGGTACGACGGGCGCGGCTGCACGTGCTAACGCTGCCCAGCAAAACAGCTATGAGACGTTGCCAATATTTTTGGCAGCAGTACTGACGGCGATGCTGTTCTTTGTACCACAATCGATTATCAATATACTGGCTTGGTTGTACGTGCTGATTCGTATCGGTTTTTGCGTGGCTTATATTACTAATTTGGCGACGTTTCGCTCCATACTTTGGGTGTTATCGATTGCCTGTTGTTTGATGCTATTCTATTTAGCGATTAGAGTGAGTGTTTAATCTTATTCGTTAGACAGATTGGCTTTAAGATAAAAGCAGCTATTATTGGCGCACACTGGCTTGCAGTGCACTAATGATAGCTGCTTTATTTTTTTCTCTTTTAATACTGTCCCATAAAACTTTTGCTTCGCTATAGCCTTTGATGAGCATTGCTAACCACTGCTTGTAACGACCAACCAAGATAACTTCAGTTTTAGCCCGACCTTCCAAAAATCTTATCTGATGGGTGACCATTGCTTCCCACGACAACGTTGCCGCACTTAGCATGGCATCATCTGAGCCGCAATCCACGCGAGCAACCAAATCTGGACGGGTAACCGCGCCGCGACCCAACATCAAATGCTCTGTACCAGCTTGAGTCATACAGTTTTGCGCGTGCTCTGTATTCCATATTTCACCGTTGGCAATGACTGGAATATCTAGCGTGTTAAAGCTCTGGATTTTGTCCCAATAGGCTGGTGGCTTATAGCCTTGGGTTTTGGTTCGTGCATGAATGGTCAGCCAATCAGTACCACTGTCGCTAATCGCAACTTTAATATCATCCATGCGGCTGGTATCGGTGTAACCTAAACGAATTTTGGCTGATACTGGAATATGAACGGGAACCGCTTGCCGCACCGCGCTGATAATCTGATACATGGTTTCGGGTTCATCCAACAATACGGAACCACCACGGTGGCTATTGACCGTCTTGGCAGGGCAACCAAAGTTGATATCAATCGCCGGCGCACCAAGATCGGCAGCATAGGCAGCATTTTCTGCCATTAATTGCGCTTCACTACCAAGCAACTGGACATGAATAGGCGTGCCAGAGGCAGTTTTAGCATCATGACGCAATTCTGGGACGTATTTATAAAATACATGCGCTGGCAATACGTGCTGAGTCACACGGATAAATTCGCTAACCGACCAATCATAAGGGCGACCCAAGTCCGATGCAATTTGCGTGAGGATTTGCCGCATTAATGGATCGGTCAAGCCTTCCATTGGAGCGAGCAGGCGGACGGGATTGGCGAATAACTGACGGATGGTATTTTGACGTATTTGAAGTTGCTGATTAGTATTCATGCTTGTTGTTCACTGCTAAAAGGGTGCTATTAAAGGATTGCCATAGAGACAGGTATGCTAGAGGTTTAGAGTGGCAAATACAGAGAGTGACTAACTGAGAAAAATTAAGTATTACCAAAAATCACTTTTTTGCCTGTCTGCAAACCTGATATCAAGTCTTTAATATTATGGATGTCCAAGTTGCTCTGGGCACGTGTGCAAGCGACGTAGAGCAAACGCAACTCTTCAGGGCTTATCTTGACTGCATTGGTCGTCACATCATAATAAAAGTCATCGTCCAACTGTACCTTTCCCCATTCGAGCCCTTTCGCCTTATGGGCGGTGGAGATAACATAGTCAGCATTTTCGATACTGGTGAGACTATTGACCGCTTGGCTCAGGACATTGGTGCCATGATCATCGACGAGTTTCACCAGTGTTTTTAGATCACTGCCTTCATTGGTTTCAGAATATTCTTGGACGTCACCCCAATTATAAAAATATGCCAGTTCAGGCACGCCATATGCCGATTTACCATTCTTTAAATTTTCGGCTGCCTGACAGAATTTAAGCATACGATCGGTATCTGCTTGCAACGCTACGCGGTGACCGAGTTTTAAGCCTGTTAGCAATTGCGACATAGCAGCAGCATTGGTGCGGCAAAGAATGGCATCTTTTTTACTATGTGCCATACCCTTATCAGTAGAAGATTGTTTATTCGGATTGCCTTTTAACGGGACGTCTTCTTGCAATGCTTTGAGCAAAGTATTGGCAATCTCAGCAATCGGTTCGCCAAAACGAAACGACTGGGTCAATAATGTTTGTGGTAAGGGTAGTTTTTTCATCGCATTGACTGCGCCGCGCCATTCATAAATCTGCTGATGAGCGTCACCCACATAAATCACTTGCCGTGGCTGCTGGGTCAAAATTCCCATCATCAAGGGATCGGCATCTTGCGCTTCATCAAACAAAATAAAATCTGCTGGAATGCTTGGATTCGATAATGCCCACAATTTAAGATAAATATCATGTCCGATGCCAGCAGGATGGCGCGCATCAATCGACTGTAGCCAACGCTGCTCGACGGCTGGATAGAGCATCTCACGCAACTGCTCTGCGTCAGAATCATCGAGCCAGTTGGGAAACAATATATGTCTGGGTGCAGGATAACTGGCATGCGTACTACAAAAATTGCTGACGGCATCACTGACGAATCGCGACAGTCGGGCTGGCGTAAGGGTAATATATTTGTTTATACCATCCATTTGCCGACGTACTTGGACGGGCTGCAAACCCAAATCATCACCCAGACGTTTGGGTGAAAAACGCGGCAACGACAGCTTAGCAGTGATATCACGGGCGACATGCCGATAAGCAAGTGAGTGAAAAGTGCGACATTCCACATGTGCTGGAAACTTTGAGCGTGCATCATTAGCAATGGTTTTGTTAAAGGCTAAATATAAGCCGCGTCCACGCAAACGCTCACCAATCAGTTTTAAGGTCGTCGTTTTACCAGCACCCGCATAAGCCACTACTTTAAATGACTTGTGATCCATCGCCATGTTGAGCGCGCTCAGCTGCTCATCAGTGGGATCGCTCATATAAGCTGGCATAGATGCGGACATAAAAAATTACCTAAAAGAGTAAAACGGATCAAAAATGACGGGGGTAAAAAAAGCCACTGCATAGACAATGGCTGACTCATCATGTGCGCTTGCAAAATGCTTGCAAGCGCACATAACAATAATACAAAAACTCATAGAAAATAAAGGTGGAAATCAGCAGGTTATAGTAACAGATTAGCGCGTTGGCTGTTTTTGAAATAAGTATCTGATAAGTGATGTTATTCTTTATTTAACCCTATATCGCTTGCTAAAGCAGGACTGTGCTCTTCTTTAATTAAAATTTTCGCTAAAAATAATCCTAGCTCAAACAACAACCACATCGGAATGGCGAGCATCAACATCGACACCCCATCAGGCGGTGTCACGACCGCAGCAACGGCGAAACAGCCGACAATAATATAACGGCGTTTATCTTCTAGGCTCTGAATGGAGACGACACCAGTCAATATCAATAGCAAGGTGACGACTGGAATCTCAAAGGTTAAACCAAAGACCATAAAGAGTTTGAGTGCAAAACTTAAATAACTGTCGATGTCGGTCATCGGCAAGACGTTCTGCGGCGCGAACATAATAAAGAATTTGAGAACGCCTTTGAGGACAATAAAATAAGAGAAAGCCACACCCGCATAAAATAAAAATATAGAGGACATTAAAACGGGAATAGCGATTTTTTTCTCTTTTTTATATAAACCGGGTGCGACAAACGACCAGATTTGATACAAAATGTAGGGCATTGCAAAGAATGCAGCGACAAAAACAGTCAGGCGTATCGGTGCCATAAAGTTAGAGGTGATATCCGTCGCGATCATCGTTGAGTTGGCAGGCAACTGGGCAACCAATGGGTTGGACAAAAAATCATAGAGCTCGCGTGAAAATCCGACCAAGGCCAAGAATATGACCAGTACGGCAACACATATCTTAATCAAATGATGACGCAGTTCAATCAAATGCTCGGTAATCGGCATATCGCCAAGTGAGCTTAGGATATCGCCAGAGTCCTCAGTATTGCTGTCGACATTACCATCAATGGTAGCTGTTGAGGTCTCGATATCTGAATCCGCGACTTTTTCTTGACGGCTTTTTTTACGTTTAAATAAGCCCACTAATGACTCTCCTGCTCATGAACAGAAGCCTGTTTAGGTAAAGGACTGTCTATATGGCTGTTTAGTAAGATATCGGCTTTATAATTTGGTAAGTAGGGCGGTTGCGGCAAACGACGCGCTTTATCATAAGCTCCAAGACGAAACCACATATTTTCCCACGGTCTAGTTGTGATGGTTTGAGGCACTGGATTGGCGTTATCACTACAGTCAGTTTTTAGACTATCATTATCGCCTTGTGCCGATGACTGCTCAGAGCTTTCTGGTTTCTCAGCCTGTCTATTACTGTCATAGGCGTAGTCAAACGCTTTTGGCTGCACTGGTCGATTATCATCATTCTCACTACTGGCTTGACTACTTTGTCTAGGCGTATTGTCATCGCCTGGATCACGCGATGCTTTTAAATGCTGGTTTTGCGAGGATTCAAACTCTTGCATACTGCCGCGCATCTCCGCCATCTCACGCCTCATATCTGCTTCAGTCTGGCGAATTTTGGCCAGCTCTTTTTGCATAAGCTGGCGGGTCTCTGCCAAATCAAGCTCAGCTTCGATTTCAGATTGCAGGGTGGATACCGTACGGCGAATTTTGGCATACCACTGCCCAGCGGTACGCGCTGCCTGTGGCAGTTTTTCTGGGCCCAAGACGATTAGGGCGATAACACCAAAGAGGAGTAGTTCAGAAAAGCCGATATCAAACATAATGTTCCGATGTCACTGTCTAAAAGGTCACTGTCTAGAGGCTATACATTATGCGTGTCATCAACCTTGGTTGTTGTTGTTGGGCGCTCTTCAGTGTGTGCATTGCCATCATGATCGAGCACCACATGCTTTTTAGCATGCTCAGTATTTTCATCTTTGACCGCTTCTTTGAAGCCTTTGACTGCGCCGCCCAAATCTTTGCCAGCATTTCTAAGCTTTGAGGTGCCAAATACGACCACCACTACCACCAATAAAATCAGCCAATGCGTAATAGAAAAACTACCCATAAAGGTATCCTTGTGTCTTGGTTTTCAGTCTTTGTATGCCTACTTTGGGTGTATCGAATATCGTTATATTCAATAAACAGCCTCGACATACAATGCGAAGTAAAACAGAGCTATATTATAACCTGCACTTGTGACAAAAAGGTGAAATCAACAATAATCAAACAGGGCAATGGCCAAGCTTATAGAAACTATCGCGCCGCCTTTTCATCGATACCTGATAGACCAAATCGACGACCTAGCTCGTTTAATACCGCATCTGACTCAATATCGAACCACGCCAGTCCAACCAAGGTATGAAACCAGACATCGGCCACCTCATAGATGAGCTCGTGACGAGCGTCATCATATTGCGCTTTATTGCTATTTTCGTCGCAATTGGCAAAATCTTTGGCGGCAATGATACTTTCAGTACTTTCTTCGCCAACTTTCTCTAGAATTTTATTTAAACCCTTTGCGTATAAGCTTGCCACGTACGAGCTATCAGCATCTGCTTGTTTACGCTCTGCCAATACACCGTCAAGCTGCTGCAAAATAGAGCGATTGGTAGTGTCGTTGTTATGGTGACTGTGCTTGGCATCTGAAGGGATTACATCGTGAGCCTGCGTCTCTTTAGTTTCAGGAATGGCTTTTGCTGTATCGCTTGAATGATAAATATCAGCAGGGTCTTTTAATACCTTATCGACGGTTTGCCATTCAGGCGTTTGGCCGGACAAATCTAAACGCTGATAGAAGCAAGATTCGCGACCAGTATGGCAAGCGATACCGCCAGCCTGAGTGACACTAAGTACAATCACGTCTGCATCACAGTCCAAGCGAATGTCATGTACGGTCTGAGTATGACCCGATGACTCGCCCTTATGCCACAATTTGGCACGTGAGCGCGAAAAATAAACCGCTGTCTGCGTTTGCGCAGTTAACTGTAGTGCTTCGGCATTCATCCAAGCCATCATCAAAATACGCCCAGACTTATGATCTTGAGCAATTGCAGGAATCAAACCATCATCATTAAATTTTATGGCAGCCAGCCAAGCAGGTAAAGTCATAATATATCTGTCTTCTTGTTTATATAGAAATCAAAGGGGAATAAGTGAATCGTAACGGATTCTATTTATGGTCTGAATAAAAAAGCGGTTAGCATTAGAGCATGTCCTCAATATCAAATCCTGTAGAGATGTGGGTACAGCGCTTCTTTCATAATTTTATCAAGCGCAATCGATTTATTGAGGCGAAAGTCATAATTGACAAAATGCTGCCGTGCCTTGGCTACTGTTTCTCCAGTATGCATACGGGTAATTTTTATCACTATAGTGCCACCCTTATCGTATAACGGCTCAACGCCTACTTCAAATAATAGCTCTTCACGCGCCCGTATGCGACTGACAATACTTAGCTGTAACTCATCGATAATTAAACCGTGATAATCTGCATCGATCTCTTTAATACCTTTAGAGTAAAAAAATCTCTGCCGCGCCTCACATAGCAATGCCGTCAATGATTCGAGCGTCAGGTACTGAGCCATATCAAGCTCAATATGACGCACACGCATCACTGTTTCAAAGACAAATATGTCGTTATCAAAGTCTAATTCTTGTTTTGACACGTTATCTCCTAGATTGATTGCAGGCTATGAGTGCTGCTAATCATGGTGTAGGTTGGTAGCGTCATCATCGTACGATAGGCGCTCGATAAGTGTGATAAATAACTTTGTATTATTAACGCTCAGCTTATACTAAGGTTCAGTCTCTACTTAAGCACAGCTTAAGCTGACATTCAATCTATTTGGCGGTAAATCCGCAGTTTTATGAGTGTTTTGACTAAAATCTTTATAAATGGGCTCATACCCATTATCCACTGTCATGCCTACTAGGGCGTGTCCTCATTTTAAAAATGATGATAAGAATGAGATAAATTGCCGTCAAACAAGGAAAATAGCGCAAATAATATCGAGATATGAATCAGCTATTTGACTTAGCTTGGCAAAATCTAACCGTTTTCAGTCCATTTATTTGCTTTCGTTCAGATTGAGGACACGCCCTAGGCGAGGCGTAAAAGTTTCCTTGGCAAAACAGTGCATTATCTGCTAAAATACCGCCTCCCACCTCGAGGCAAATAGAGGTTTAGTGGGTGTTTTTACAGCCACTATTCGTTATTAACTATTTGACGACCAGGTTCTATCAAAGACAAAGAGGCAAATCATCATGAAAGTTAAGATGAAAACCAGAAGCGGTGCAGCTAAACGCTTCAAAAAAACAGCGAACGGCTTCAAGCGTAAGCAAGCAAACAAAAGCCATATCTTGACCAAGAAATCAGCTAAGCGTATTCGCCAGTTGCGCGGTCTAAAGATGGTGGACAAGTCTGACGAAGCAGCAGTTCGTCGCATGTGCCCATACATCTAGTAGGCTATCGTCATTTAGCTTTAATTAAGCGCTGTTTAATTTATGGCGACTGGATTAAAAATATCTGACTTTGCAATCTGATAGCGATGTCTACTATTCGATGACATCGTGATTCGTTTAATAATGATTAAAGAAATCTTGGAGTAATTTATGGCCCGTGTAAAACGTGGTGTACAGGCGAATCGTCGTCACAAAAAAATCCTAAAACGCGCAAAAGGCTACTACGGTGCCCGTTCACGTGTTTACCGCGTAGCGGTACAAGCAGTGACCAAAGCTGGTCAATATGCTTATCGTGACCGTCGCAACAAAAAACGTACCTTCCGTCGTCTTTGGATTGCACGTATCAATGCTGGTGCACGCTTAAACGGCTTAAGCTACAGCCGCTTTATCAATGGCATGAAATTGGCTAACATCACTGTCGATCGTCGCGTACTTGCTGACATCGCTATGCATGATGCAGCGACTTTCACAGCGTTGGTTGAAAAAGCAAAAGCGGCATTAGCATAAATATTAACCTTCCTTTAGGGTTGCTGCTTGTTTAGTCAGAATTTACAAGTAGTTATCTATATGGACAGGGATAATATTGATTAATAGTATGATATTAATAAAAGCTACCGCTGGTCGGTGGCTTTTTTTATATCACATTATCTTAATACTTCATGTCACAGCCTTGTTTTAGCACCAACGCTAAATATGCTTTGTTGAGATAGCTTTTATTATTGTCTAAATATTCAAGCCATTCATATCACTGGTATTATTTTTGAATGACTGGGTAAATGGTTTGCAATATTTGGTCAAATCCCTACAATTACCAATCACTATTATTAATAGTCCGTTTAAATCAGGAAGAATGCATCTTATGACTACCCCTGCTGCTACCACCGATTTGTCGGCGCTACCGACCTTGTCCACAGAGCTAAGCGAGCTTAATGAAGCTCAGCTAAATGAGTTGGCCAGTGCCGCTGAAGCCTTGGTTCTACAAGTAACCGATTTGCGTGCGTTGCAAGATTTGCGTGTGCAATTGACCGGTAAAAAGAGCCCATTAACTGGCTGGTCAAAGCAGATGGGTAAACTCAGCAGCGATGATAAAAAAACCTACGGCGGCTGGTTACACCAAGTCCGTAGCCGTATTCAAGATGCGTTGACAGAGCAGCAGCAGCAGCTAGAAGTGGCTGCATTAAATGCTAAGCTTGCAAGCGAAAGTATTGATATCACCTTGCCTGCTCGCGGTGGTCAAAAAGGTCATTTGCATCCAGTGACCATGATTACCCAGCGTATGCAGCAATATTTTATACAAGCAGGTTTTAACGTTGCTACTGGTCCTGAAGTCGAAAGCGACTATTATAACTTTGAGGCGCTTAATATTCCGTCGCATCATCCAGCACGCGCGATGCACGATACCTTCTATTTTGATGCGCATTATCTACTGCGTACGCATACCAGTCCTGTGCAGATTCGCACGATGGAAAAGAATGAACCGCCTATTCGTATTATTTGCCCAGGTCGCGTTTATCGCAATGACTCGGATCAAACGCATTCGCCGATGTTCCATCAGCTAGAAGGTTTAATGGTCACTGAGTCGAGCACTTTTGCAGAGCTAAAAGGCTTGATTAGTGAGTTCTTGGAAGCATTTTTTGCCAAAGAGCTGACTGTACGTTTCCGTCCGTCATTTTTCCCCTTCACCGAGCCGTCAGCTGAAGTGGATATTCTCGATGACAATGGTAAATGGCTTGAGGTCATGGGCTGCGGTATGGTACACCCGCAAGTGCTGACCAACTGCGGTATTGATGCCGAAAAATATACTGGCTTTGCTTTCGGAATGGGGATTGAGCGCTTCGCGATGTTATATTACGGCATCGATGATTTGCGCCTGTTTTTCCAAAATGACGTACGCTTTTTAAAGCAGTTTGGCTAGATTTTATTATTTAATAATACCTCTACCTTTACTCCAAAACCTTTATTATAAAATTCTGATCTGAGATATTTATGAAAATTAGCGAACAGTGGCTACGTCAATGGGTAAACCCCAACAATACTAGTGAGCAATTGGCCGAACAACTCACGATGGCAGGACTTGAGATTGATGATCGCTATGCGGTTGCCCGTGCCTTCAGTGGTGTGGTCGTCGGTGAAGTCATCAGTGTTGAGCAACATCCAGATGCCGATAAACTGCGCGTCACACAGGTAAATATTGGTGCAGCTGAGTCATTACAAATCGTTTGCGGCGCACCCAATGTCACCGTTGGTATGAAAGCACCTGTTGCTACCGTTGGTGCCGTTTTACCATCTAACGACGCAGAAGGCTTTAAAATTAAAAATGGCAACCTACGTGGTGTCGACTCTAACGGTATGCTTTGCGGTGCCTCTGAAATTGATTTAACCGATAGCATCGATGGTCTGCTTGAATTGCCAGCAGACGCACCGATTGGCATGGATATCCGTGAGTATTTAGGTTTAGACAATCAAATCTTAGACATCTCTATCACGCCAAATCGCGGTGATTGCTTTAGCGTACGCGGTATTGCACGCGAAATATCAGTTATTAATGATTTGCCAATGCAGCTGCCTGAGATTCCTACCAATGTGGTAGTTACTGATAACGGTGCTGATACTGCTACGCCAGCGGTAACGGTCAGTGCAATTGAAGCGTGCCCGCGCTATTTACTACAATCAATCAGCAATATTGATCGTAGCATCGACACCCCAAAGTGGATGCAAGATGCGCTGGTTCAGTCAGGACTACGCTCGCACAACTTTTTGGTTGATGTGACCAACTATGTATTGATGGAATTGGGTCAGCCGCTACATGCTTTTGATGCCGATACTATCGAGGGCGATATCGTGGTGCGTTTGGCACAGCCTGAAGAAACGATCACTTTGTTGAATGAGCAAACCATTACTCTAACGGGTGATGAATTAGTCTGCTGATGATAAAGGCGCACTTGCGCTCGCGGGTATCATGGGCGGTCAACGCAGTAGCGTTACTGATAGCACCACCAATATCGTCTTAGAAAGTGCTTTCTTTAACCAGCTTGCTATTGCTGCACGTGCACGCCGTTTTGGTCTGCATACTGATGCCTCACAACGCTTTGAGCGTGGGGTAGACTTTGAGTTACCAGAGCTAGCATTGGCACGCGCTGTTGATTTGATTAGTAGCGTTACTGGTGGGCAAGCCGGACAAATAGTAAAAGCAGAAAGCAGTGAGCATTTACCAGCTCGCGCACCGATTACTTTACCAATTGCTAAAGTTCGTGATGTCATCGGTATTGAGATTGAGCCAGCAGTCATGGTTCGTATCTTAACCCAATTGGGCTTTGAGGTAGCGCAGCAAGCCAATAGCCTGATTTGCACGCCGCCATCGTATCGCTTTGACATGAGTATTAAAGAAGACCTCATTGAAGAAATTGCGCGTATCTATGGTTATGACAATATTCCAAGCGTGTTGCCGCATTTGCAAGTGAGCATGGATTATGACGATACCGCAGATTTAACCCATGAGATGAAGCTGGCATTGGTCGATAATGGCTATATGGAAGCGATCAGCTTTAGCTTTAGCGATGCCAAAATAGAAGCATTGCTCGATGATAAAGCCCTAGGAGAAGTGTTGGCACTGGCCAATCCTATCTCTAGTGACTTAGCCGTGATGCGCCGTACCTTACTATCTAGCTTATTGCCTTGCGTGCAGTACAATCTCAATCGTCAGCAGCCACGCGTTCGTTTCTTTGAAACAGGGCTTAGCTTTGTTGGTCAAAGTATTAGTGAGTTGGTGCAGACACCAAGTATTGCGTTAGTAGCAGTTGGCGATGTCTGGGACGAGCAAGCGTATCAAAACCGTGCGTTAGACTTTTATGATCTTAAGCATGATATTGAGCAGTTATTACCTGCACAAATGGATAGCGCCCGTATTCGCTATGAGCGCAGTGAGCTTGCTTTCTTGCATCCAGGTCAAAGTGCCAAGCTCTATATTGATGATGAATATGTCGGTTGGTTGGGTCAATTGCATCCTAACACGGCTAAGCAGTTAGATTTGCCAGCTACGTGGGTTGCTCAATTATCACTTGCGCCATTACTGACCCTTGCCCGTGAGCAGCATACCATTACCACCCCAAGCAAATTTCCACAAGTACGCCGTGATATTGCCATTTTAGTAGACAGTGATATCAGCTTACAGACATTAGAGTCGACGATACGCGCCGTAGCTGGTGAGCTATTGGCTGATCTGTGGCTGTTTGATGTGTATCAAGGCGACAAAGTGCCAGCTGGTCAGCGCTCATTAGCTTTTGCGCTAATATGGCAAGACAATGCACAAACGCTATCTGATGACGCCATCAAAACCGCGACTGACAAAGTGGTACAAGCACTAACTGAGCAACATGCTGCAAAGTTGCGTGACAGCTAACATATAACTCTTATCATAGACATGCTCTGTAGCCTCACTCTTAAAGAGGCTATAGGGCATTGCTATTTATAAGAATTATGATTTTATAAAATTTTTTTCATAAAAATAGTTAAGTGGTTATTAATAAAGGATTTTAAAGCAGTCTTTGTTAAAAAGAGGTTAGAAAACCTTTATAATAGCTAGCATTAACCCTCATACCGCTAAACCATGATATTCGACATCACGACATAGCATAGGAGTCGTACTGTGAGCACCTTAACCAAATCTGACATGATTGAGCATTTGATGAGTCATCTTGACCTAACACGCCAAGAAGGCCGCTGTTTGGTAGAGAATTTCTTTGATGAATTGTCAGAGAGTTTAATTGATGGCAAAGAGGTCAAGCTTTCAGGCTTTGGCAACTTCGAGCTTAAAGATAAAAATAGCCGTCCAGGTCGCAACCCTAAGACAGGGGAGCCAGTCGCCGTATCAGCACGCCGTGTGGTGACTTTCAAAACAGGGCAAAAATTCCGTCAACAAGTTGATGAGCGCCTATTTGACGAGTAGCAGTAACTGTCAATCGCATAAAACTGAACAGATAAATATATCATGACTTCATGATGGTTGTTAAAGTTGCGCTTTATTATTAATGTGAGATGGTTGATCTACATTTGATCAGAGACATTAAATATCATGTTTAGCTATGAATAACCATGAACGATGGTAAATGACACGCACAAAAAAAGAGAGCTTAGGCTCTCTTTTTTTTTACTACAGTATTTCTATCATATAAACGATAAAATTACTGAGCTGGTTCTTCAATAACTACAACTTCGTCAGCTGCGTCTACAGCTGGAGTTTCGCTAGCTACGTCAACGCTAGTAGTAGTACCGTCTACAGGTACTTCAGCATCGATTTCGTCAGTAGCAGTAGCAACTTGAGCATCAGCGATGTCAGCTTCAGCTTCAGCAACAGCAGCGTCAGCATCAGCAGTTACTTCGCCTTCAGCAGCAGCTTCGTTTAGCTCTTCTGATGCATCTTGCACTTCTTCTTGTGCGTCAGATAAATCTTCAGCAGCGTTTTCTTTGTTGCTGTCACAGGCAGTAAGGCCCATAGTTGCAGTCATGATACCAGCTAGAGCAAGTAATTTTAAGTTCATAAGGTTTTCTCCGGGAAAATGAAATGATCAGTAGCAGCAAAAAAGGTTGAAAGCTGAGATTTCTCAGAATTCAACTAGTCTTAGTTACAGCTACTCAGCTTTCACGCATTCTATAGGATTTCTATATAAATAGAAATAGGCTGTACAATTAAGTAACAATAAAATTGTAAATAGTGTTTTACATCACTTATTCGTTATAATTTTTAATACAACGAGCCAAATTAATAGACGTATAATCAATGACATCAACCTATTTTGATGACTTTTTCGATGTCTTGATTTCTACTATGCTTTTTAAGCATCTATTGTATCTATTAGGGGTTTAATAGTCATTACATGTCTTGATTAGTGCAATATCAAGAGCCTAGTAAAGTAGCGTTTATCAAAAATACTTTGTCACTACTTACGTATCAGAAATCGGATTTGATCAAAAAATAAAGAATTGAGTCAAAATTACCCTATATAAAAAATCATCAATACGAGTAGCAATATATATCGTATATTTGAGGAATGAAACAATGAAATGGCAAGGTAGACGCGGCAGTTCCAATGTGCGCACCAGCAGTGGTGGTGGCAAAATGATAGGCGGTGGTATCGGTGGTATTATTATTGCTGGCATTTTATGGCTGGTATTTGGGGTAAATCCAATGACCGCTTTACAGACGGGTCAAGTAGTCGCAGGCGGTGGCAATAGCAGTGCCTCTACCGAACCTGCGACAAGTAACGATCGAGATACGCAGTTTGTCAAAGTAGTATTGGCTGATACTGAAGAAGTTTGGCATCAGATATTCAAAGAAGCAGGCAGCACCTATCAGGAGCCATCATTGATTCTCTTCAATGGTCAAGTTAGCTCAGCCTGCGGCAGTGCTAGCTCCGCGACGGGCCCGTTTTATTGCCCAGGCGATCAGACTGTCTATCTAGACAAATCTTTCTTTGTAGAAATGCGCCAAAATCTCGGTATCACGGGTGATAAGCAAGGCTCTGGCGACCAAGATAATCAAGGGAAAGCGGGTGATTTTGCACAAGCTTATGTTATTGCGCATGAAGTTGGACACCACGTACAGACTTTGTTAGGCATCAGCCAGCAAGTTAATGAAGCCAGCCGTCAAGTCACTCGTGCACAAGCCAATAAGCTATCAGTACTACAAGAACTGCAAGCTGATTGTTTTGCTGGGGTTTGGGCACAACGCAACCAAGAGCGTGTACAGTTTTTGGAGGCAGGTGATATCGATGAGGCCATCAATGCCGCTGGTCAAATTGGTGATGATCGTTTAGCGCGTGCTAGCGGTGGAGCAGTCGTACCTGATAATTTCACTCATGGCACCAGTCAGCAGCGTGTTCAGTGGTTCACTCGTGGTTTGGAAAGTGGCAACGTGCAGTCTTGTGATACGTTTAGCGGCGCGCTATAAGTGTACTGGATATCATGATAAGCGGATTTACTTTCAACTCATGAGTTAGAAATAAAAAAGCCTGCAATATCGATTGCAGGCTTTTTGTATTTTAGAGCGTTTTAGACATATTCAATAGATTTAAAATACACACAGTTGAAATGCTTAAAAACGGTCTTGATAGCACCAAATAATCATTTAGTGATTATCTGCTGTTGTTAAGAATGTAAGCACCAGCACCGCCTACTGCAGCACCACCAAGTGCGCCACGAGCGATGTCTTTGCTATCGCCGCCGCTTCTAATAAGTGCACCAGCAGCAGCGCCGGCAGCAGCACCTTTAGCGGTATTGCTCAAGCCACTATTGTATCCATTAGTTGCACAGCCACCCATGATAAGGGCAGAGCTAGTAAGAGCAGTCATTGCGATAGTTTTAGCAAATTTCATAGTATCACCTGTTAGGTTATCAAGTTAGTTTATCAAAATCAAAATACGATATTTTTATTACCACTGATTTTAATACAGATAGTAAGCTGTATTAAAATATTTGGGCAAGTATCTTAGAATAATCTATTGTGCTACCGCAAGACATACAAAGGTCTGCATTAGTAAGGATTACATCAAGGATGTTAAATATCTCGAAAATTATACTGCTATCAACACGTGATAGCAGAGTATATCTATACTGGCTCCTATACTAACCCATATAATAATTTCTAGGCGTAGTAAAAGCGCTAAGCTTTGCAAATAGCCTGTAAAGGATGTTTCTCCACTGTATCGTTGGTAGGGGTTTTGCTTAGGGTTATTGTATTTATATTGATAGTAAGCTAACTGTTTTTAAAAATAGTACTTTTGGCGTTTAATAGTGAGGTATTAAGGTCTGCTCTCATTTTCATTGTCGTTCTTAAATTCAGGACATGCCTGAATATATAAAAAATGAATACAAAAACAAAAAGACCGCACGAGTGCGGTCTTTTCTACTTAAGTTACTTATCTATTGAGTCTGGCAAAGCAGCACGGATCTATCATTAGTTCTGTGATTTACGTTTCATCTGCTCAAAGAATTCATCATTGGTTTTCGCTTCTTTTAAGCGGTCCAGTAAGAACTCAGTGGCTTGTACGCCATCCATCGGCTGTAATAGCTTACGCAATATCCAAACTTTGCGCAGTTTATCTTCATCAAGCAGACGCTCTTCACGGCGTGTACCAGATTTTTTGATATTAATCGCAGGGAAGACACGTTTTTCAGCCAGATCGCGCTCAAGCGTAATCTCTTGGTTACCTGTACCTTTGAATTCTTCAAAGATAACGCTGTCCATCTTACTACCAGTATCAATAAGGGCACTGGCAATAATGGTCAAACTACCACCTTCTTCGACATTACGCGCAGCACCGAAAAAGCGTTTTGGGCGCTCTAACGCATTGGCGTCTAGACCACCGGTTAACACTTTACCTGACGACGGAATAACCGTGTTATAAGCACGCGCCAAACGAGTAATTGAATCCAGTAAAATAACCACGTCTTGTTTGTGCTCGACCAAACGTTTGGCTTTTTCGATAACCATTTCAGCGACTTGTACATGACGCTGTGGCGGCTCATCAAAGGTAGAGGCAACCACTTCACCGCGTACCGTACGTACCATTTCGGTGACTTCTTCTGGACGCTCATCAATCAATAGGACAATTAAGTAGCATTCAGGATTGTTACGAGTGATCGACTGCGCAATGGTCTGTAGCAGCATCGTTTTACCCGCTTTTGGCGGTGCGACGATGATAGAGCGTTGACCTTTACCAATCGGCGCGATTAGGTCGATGATACGACCCGTCAGATCCTCAGTGGTGCCGTTACCAAGCTCGAGTTTTAAATGCTCAGTTGGGAATAGGGGTGTCAGGTTTTCAAAGATAAGCTTATGACGTGAGCGATCTGGGGTATCAAAGTTGATTTCGCCAACTTTCAATAACGCAAAATAACGTTCAGAATCTTTTGGTGGACGAATCGTGCCAGCGATACTATCACCCGTCTTCAGACTAAAGCGGCGAATTTGGCTAGGGCTGACGTAAATGTCATCAGGACCGGCTAAGTATGAGCCTTCTGATGAGCGCAAAAAGCCAAAACCATCCGGAAGAACCTCAAGTACGCCGTCACCATAAATGGCTTCACCGTTCCGCGCATGGGTTTTTAGGATAGCAAAGATAATGTCTTGCTTACGGCTACGCGCCATATTATCAAGACCCATTTCTTTGGCGATAGCCAATAGCTCAGCGATTGATTTTTTCTTTAATTCAGTAAGATTCATAGATAGGTCATTAGCAATTGATCAGATGAGAGATGCCATTAGCAGCACAAGTCACGACAGTGATTAAAACAACGATAGTATAGTGATAGAGGGTGCGTGCACAGAGCTGGATTTATGTAGTTTGGATATTACGTGTCAGCTTATATACGAATTGCAATCGTTTATGCAAGGTAATAAGAAATAAGGATAAAGAAGTCTACATAAGAGTCTGCGTCAAAAACTCAATATCAGTAATTGTGTTTAGTCATTTCGTTCAGCAATGGTGTTTATAACGACGATTGTGTTTTTGTTGATAAACACGAGGAGAATAGCGATAAGACAGTTAGGAAAACCGTTAGTTTTCTGTTGTCAGCAGACTATACGGTCTTCACAATAGCATTGTCAATAAATTTTGCCAAAAAAGTCGTCTAATTGAGTTTTTTGCATAAAAAACAAGCAAAAAAGCCACTATCTAAGTTAGATAATGACTTTTTCGACGGTGTTGCTGTCTCTTTAGAATGCTTATGCAAAACGAGCAATTCTCGACTTAGAGATGCTTGTCTAACACTTTTGCCAATTCAGCTTTTGGCTGTAGACCCATCACTGAGTCAACTTTTTCGCCATCTTTAAAGACAAATAGTGTTGGGATATTACGGATACCAAAACGGCTGGCCGCTTGTGGGTTGCTATCCACATCAACTTTGACGATTTTAACTTTGCCTTGGTACTCAGTGGCTAGATCTTCTAAAATAGGGGCGATTGCTTTACAAGGACCACACCATGCTGCCCAAAAGTCTACCAATACTGGCACATCTGATTGCAATACGTCTTTGTCAAAGTCGGCATCGGTAGTATGTAAAATAAGGTCTGACATAATTTATCTCTCTTGTTTTATTATTTCTATCGCCATTCATCAACCAATATATTTGTTGCATAATAGAATGATGAGTGACCAAAGAAGCGTTTAGAAGTGGTTAAAATGTGCCATTATATTAACATGTTTGCTCAGGGTTAACAGATGCAGGCTGGTTAAATTGTTTAACAATTACGATTAGCACAATAAATCGACACATAACGACACAGGCATGGTTTTATATGTCACTTGATAATTCTGTCTGTGTCTTTTGTTCAAAAATAAGCAGTTTATAACACTATATCTATACTCTAATATCTACCACTTAAGA
>NZ_CAJGZH010000002.1 GCF_904846075.1 Psychrobacter glacincola | reverse complement strand
CATTGAATGCTTCCCCAGGATAAAACACGCCTTGCTCATTCAGTAGTACAGGAATGCAGGCAATCTCTAGTAAAGCATCGGTTTGCGCATTAAAGCCAGCAGTTTCCACATCAACGACGACAGGCAGAAACTTACGAAATCGGTCTTTTAGACGCATTGGTACTAGTCCGTCTGCTGCGGTATCTTCTGTGTGACTATTTGACGCGATTTTAAGGCTATTCTCTACAGAGTTTAATGGGTTTTCGTTAGGTAAGGCGGCATCGTTTGGAGTGGTCATATCTGGTTAAATCGCTTTTATCAGTCGTACTGTTATATTGAATTAAGACATTAAATGAAAAATAAATAACCTATGATACAAATCACACCGCTGGTTAGCAGATGTCATTCTTATCATAGGGCTAAACTTCTCAAGTTAAAATAGAATACAGATGGATTTGCTTAGTGCGTTTTATGCTTTGATAGACCAAGGCAGTGTCTCGCCTGCCATAAGTGGGGTCAATGATGAGCCATCAAAGTAAGGATAGGCTGCTGGCACTTGCATAGGCGTATTGACAAGCGTAATCGTGCTGTCATTGACTGGCAGTCCATAGAACTGAGCACCAAAACGACTGGCGAAGCCTTCTAACTTGTCTATTTTCCCCACGCTATCGAAAGCGGTGGCATACAATGGCAAGGCAGTTGCAGCGCTATAGCAGCCAGCACAGCCACAAGCGGCTTCTTTTTTATCCGTCGCATGCGGGGCTGAATCCGTGCCTAAGAAAAACTTGGGATTGCCACTGGTTGCCACGTCTAATAATACTCTTTGATGGCTTTCACGCTTCAAAATAGGCAAGCAATAAAAATGTGGCTTGATACCGCCAACCAATAGATGATTGCGGTTAAACATTAAATGCTGCGGAGTGATAGTGGCGGCAATGTGATTGCCTTGTGCTAAGACAAAGTCTGCCGCATCACTGGTGGTAATATGCTCGACGACAATCTTTAATGTAGGGAATTTGACAATGATTTGCGCCAACACTTCGTCTAAAAAGCGCTTTTCACGGTCAAAGATATCCACATGATCTTGCGTCACTTCGCCATGTATCAATAGTGGTAGGTTGTACTTTTCTAATGCTTCAAAAACATCGACACAGGCGTTAATATTGGTGACGCCATCAGCCGAATTGGTAGTCGCGCCAGCAGGATAAAGCTTGACCGCTTGGACGATACCTGATTGTGCTGCCATCTCGATATCTTGGGCAGTGGTTTTGTCAGTGAGATATAAAGTCATACGTGGATCGAATGCAGTTTTGCGCTCAGCACTCAGCTCACTGGCTACTAAGTGCGCCATGATACGGTCGCGATAGGCGCGCGCATCGTCAGTGTTCTTAACAGGAGGCACTAAGTTTGGCATACATATGACACGGTTAAAGCTGTTTGCTGCGTGCGATACAGTAGTGCTCAATGCTTTGCCATCACGCAAATGGATATGCCAATCGTCTGGCTGAAGGATGGTCAATTCTCTAATCGAATCAGTCATAATGTCGTCGCGCTCTATATCGTCATATACGGAAATAAAAGGAAGGGATACTGTACCGCTATCATAACAGATTTGCCTACTTGACTAAATATGCGGCTAAATATCTGTACATAATACATGGGTTGTTTTTTAATTTGCGGCAGTTAACTGTCACCTACATGTGAATAATTGAAATCTATCGACCCAAAATTTAAATCAAAAGCTTATGCCATGGGGCAGTTGCACTTTTGCCTATAGTAAATATGATGTACACTGAGCAAGTAATTTATCTTTTGATTGAATCTTAGCGCTTTTCTTAACACTAAATGCTCACAATAGGAGTTCTTCATGGCTCAACTTGATCCAAAAAATATTAATAAAATCGTCTTGGCCTATTCAGGTGGTCTTGATACCTCCATCATCGCTAAATGGCTGCAAGAAACCTATGATGCAGAAGTGATTACCTTTACTGCTGATATCGGTCAAGGCGAAGAAGTTGAGCCAGCACGCGCCAAAGCCGAAGCCATGGGCATCAAACATATCCATATCGAAGACTTACGTGAAGAGTTCGCCCGTGATTATGTATTCCCGATGTTCCGAGCCAACGCCATCTATGAAGGCGAGTATCTGCTAGGGACTTCTATCGCCCGTCCGTTAATCGCCAAGCGCTTGGTTGAGATTGCTAAAGAACACAATGCCGATGCGATCAGTCATGGCGCTACTGGTAAAGGGAATGACCAAGTCCGTTTTGAGCTTGGCGCCGTTGCTTTATCGCCTGATGTGGTCACTATTGCCCCTTGGCGTGAGTGGGACTTGTCTAGCCGTGAGAGCTTGATGGAATATGCCAAAGAGCATAACATTGCGATTGATTATGCGGGCAATAAGAAAAAATCTCCGTACTCAATGGACGCCAACTTATTACACATCTCTTATGAAGGCGGTATTTTAGAAGACCCTTACGCCGAAGCAGAAGATGATATGTGGCGCTGGTCAGTGAGCCCAGAAGAAGCGCCTGACGAAGCACAATACTTAGAATTAGAATACGAAAAAGGCGACATCGTTGCCATCGATGGTGAAGCACTTAAGCCGTATGAAGTCATGATTAAGTTAAATGAGATTGGCGGTCAGCATGGTATTGGACGTTTGGATATCGTAGAAAACCGTTATGTTGGTATGAAATCACGCGGATGCTATGAGACGCCAGCGGGTACCATTATGCTAAAAGCGCATCGCGGTATTGAGTCATTGACGCTCGATCGTGAAGCGGCGCATCTAAAAGATGAGCTGATGCCACGCTACGCCAAAACTATCTACAATGGTTATTGGTTCAGTCCTGAGCGTATGATGTTACAAGCATTGATTGACAAGTCACAAGAATATGTCAATGGCACAGTACGTGTGAAGTTATACAAAGGTGCTGTGAGCGTTGTTGGTCGTAAGTCAGATGATTCGTTGTTTGACGAAAAAATCGCGACTTTTGAAGATGATGCGGGTGCTTACGATCAAAAAGATGCAGAAGGTTTCATCCGTCTAAATGGTCTACGTTTGGCTATCGAAGCCAGTCGTGGTCGTGATTTATCGAAGTAAGCCGGTCTTAATAGACTGTGCTAGATAAAGCATGAATAAAAAATATGAATAGAAAAAGGCGCTATACGAATAGCGCCTTTTTTTTGTGGATTTTTTAAAGGTTTGTTCGATGATTTTTTGCTAATTAAGAAGTTCTGTATTCAGAGCTTTTATTTATCATTGAGCCGCTTTTGTTTCTTTATCATCAGGCTCCTCATCGTCAACCATGACAATAGCCACATCCTGCTGCTGACGTTCTTCGATAACATCTTGTTCTATGACTTCTTCTGTCGCCAGTAACACACCGTCAGATTTTTGGCTTTGATACTTGAGCGTTGCAAGCCCGCCAAGCACCCCGATCACAGCAATAATAATCAGGATAACCGGATTTTTCCAGAGGGGTATTGATGCCTCGTATTCAATGGGCTTTTCGCTGGTGGTGGTCGGCGTATTATCGTTATTACCACCAATTAAACCCAAGCTTACCAAAGGTGGTTTGGGTGCGCTGGCAGGTTCGGAGGTAATACGTAGGCGATTACGACTGAGATAGATATCTGAGATTTTGGCGAGCTGTAATAGCCAGCGTTGGTGTGGCAAGGCAATGGCTTGCATTTCTGTAAAGACTAGCATATCGTTATGGCGACCTTGCTGCAAGTTATCAGGTGAGCGTCCAATGGCTTTTAAATAATTGCCAGTTGCCAACTGCATATCTTGCACAGGCTGTTGATTTTCAGGCTTGAATGTCGTCAATTCATGCCAGTAAGGATTGAACGCTGGTGGGGTGTCAGCGAGCTGTTCTGTACTTAATAAGGCACGTTCTGTATTAGGATGTTTTTCGGATTCGGCTGCTGATTTTGTTTTTAATGTCGAGTCTAAATTGATCTCTGATGCTGCGACTAGACTGTTATCTTCATTTACCTCATTCAATTTAACAGAGACAGACGCTGGCTCATTGATGGCAAAGCGAGCAGCTGATAAAAACTGTGGCTGTAAAGCGAACCACTTATCCATCTCGTCGTTATCAAGTTGGCTATAGTCGGCTAAAATAGCCAGTTCACGTAAGACAATCACGCATAAGGACGTGAGGAGTATCTGTACTTGCTGCGTTGTTGCGTCAATTTGCTGAGCAATATAGTCACTCGCTTTAATCACGCGAGCATTATCATAAAATATCGCATCCGCCGCTTCATGGCGATGATATAACGTCGCATTCATGGTCGAAAAATTCATCGAATTATATTGGCGTAGCTCTTTAACAGCGCCGCGACTAAATAGCTTTTTGCTCACAGCTTGTCCGTCATTGTGCTGCTGGTAAGCAAGCAAGGCACTGATAATGGCCTGCAAACTGGCATCCATTGCCAATCGAGCTTGTGGTAATGAAAGCTTGGCGGCATCGGCCAATAAAGATACCATTGGCTTGGTATCTTGATAGAGAAAATCATACATCGACACACGTGTCGGTGAAATAGTCGTCATAATCTGCTAGCATCAAAAAGTGTGCCCCTATATTACGGTGCCAAAAGCCTTGATACAATCCCTTAATAATAGAAAAAATCAATCCACTTACTTATCACGCGGTCAATAATGATATCTATTGGGTAAATGACCGTCGGAAATATTCTATGAAGAATAACGAAAGCTATAACGAGAAAAATAACGAAAGTTCTGATGTGCAGTTGTTGGTTAATATTGCTAAGCAAACATTAACGCTCTACCAGCATAATAGAGAATTGGCTCAATATACGGTGTCTACTGCTAAAAATGGCATTGGTAGTCAACAAGATAGCGGCTGCACACCTCTTGGCAAACACTTTATCGCCAAAAAAATTGGCGCAAATGAACCCATAAATGCCGTATTCATTGGACGCGTCCCTACGGGCGAGAGATATAGTGCTGAGCTTGGTGAACGACATCCTGAACGCGATTGGATATTAGGCCGTATTCTTTGGCTAAGTGGTGTGGAAGAGGGCTTTAATAAAGGCAGTAATAGTCAAGGTGGCTGTGATACTTATCAGCGTTATATTTATATTCATGGTACGCCAGACAGTGAGCCGATGGGTGTGCCACTCTCGCACGGCTGCGTACGTATGCGTAATAAGGATATTATTGAATTGTTCGACCAAATTGCAGAGGGCATATCGGTGACGATTGTTGCTCATTAACCATTCTTAGCCCATTTAGGTACTTTCGTTCAGGCTCAGGACATGCCCTGAGTAAAACAGAATAACTTCATAGAGTAATTGATAAATAAAACTTTATAGAGTCTAGATATTATTTAGCATATTGCTATAATAGCTTTCTTATGAATGATCAACTTGCCATGCCTAGTCTGGCTCGTTTGACCTATATTTTATGATAACTATAAGGATAATATCGATGTCTAAAGAAAGCCTAGTTACTTTACAACAAGCTTTTGATAAACGCCGTTCAATATATGCATTGGGCAACGAGCTACCAGTAGAGCCACAAGCGATTGCCAATATGGCAGAGCGTGTTTTATTGCATACGCCTTCTGCTTTTAATTCACAATCTTCGCGTCTGGTCGTACTGTTTGGTGCCGAACACCAGAAATTATGGGACATCGCTGAAGAAAAACTGCGTGCAGCCGTCGGCGATGGCGACTTTTCTGGGACTAAGCAAAAGTTAGATGGCTTCCGTGCGGCAGCGGGTACAGTGCTGTTTTATGAAGATAAAAACGTAACTGAGTCATTGCAAGAGCAGTTTGCGTTATATGCAGATAGATTTCCAGTTTGGGCTCAGCAAACCTCAGCCATGCATCAGTATGCGATGTGGACAGAGCTACGTACTCTAAATGTTGGTGCCAACCTACAGCACTACAATCCGCTTGTGGATGAAGATGCCGCTAAGGCTTATGCTATCCCAGATAGTTGGGAATTGGTGGCACAAATGCCATTTGGCAACATTGTTGCGCCTGCTGGCGAGAAAACGTATCAGCCAGTTAGTGAGCGTATGAAAGTGTTAGGTTTATAAAAGTGCTAAGTTTATAAAAAAGACAGCTCATATAAAATGAGCTGTCTTTTTTATCCTAGGCTTGGCTTGGTTCATGATGATATTAGTATTTTTACTAAAATATCGAGCTATCTATTACTTTAGCCAAGCGTTTTTCGCTGCGCTTATGATCTCTTGTTAGCATGGCGGCAAACCAACCAGCGCCATATAGGGCATTGCTATCTGTCTCTGATTTCAACTGATAGCGCTGTTGGTACATTTTATGATTATGATATTTATTCAAAGTCTTTTGCGCTTTTGCTAAGTATTTTAGCCAGCGTTTACTTTCCTTCTTGGCTTTTTTCTTTTTTGACTTTTTCTTATCTAATAATGGCGTAGCAAACTCACTGATATAAAGTAAGGTGGTTAACTGCTCATGCAGCTCGTGCTCTGCATTATTATCGTCTAGATCAATATTTTCTATATCGTCACTTTTTGAATCTACGTTTTCTAAGTCACTATCGTCTAAGTCAACACTTTGTAAATCATCATCTTTTAAATCATTGCTTTCTATATTAATGTTATCTGAGCCAACGTCTTTTTTACTCTGTAGCTCTTGTACTGCCTTGCCAAGCTTTGCCTGCTGTTTGGATAAGGTTTTTGCCAGTTTATCGACGGCGAGTTGATCAGCTTGCGGTTCAAGGCTTGGGTCGCTCATGGTAAAGGCGATCAGCTCAAGTAAGGTCAGCTGAAAATCGTTGGCACTGATGGCATCTTTCGGAGTAATCTTCAGCGCATCCATATCTGTTGCCCAATCGACTGTAGGTGCACCTTGCTGTTGTAAATTAGGCTCTATATGTGAGGCAAGATGGGCAAGCTCTCGATATTCATTCAATAACATGGCTGTTGGTTTTAGTATCGGCAGCCAGTCTGGATTGATTTCGTCAGAATAGCTGGCAAATGCTTGTAGGGCAGCTTGTAAGCGGGTAATACCAATGTATAGTTGTAATGCATGGTCGTCGTCTTCGCTGCCAGCGACGATAGCGCTGCTATTGGGCAGTATTTGCAACAGACAGTTATGTACCGCTGCGCGCACAAAAGCAGGCATGCTGATTTTTTTATCGATATTTAGCTGATCAAGGTCAGCGTGGACAGCTGGACTATGCTGCTGTTCTGTGATGAGTAAACCACCGCGCTCAGCCTTGGTCACCGTAGACAAACAAAGCTTGTAGCGCTTACACCAAGTTTTGGCGGTTGCAAATAAAAAATCGATATCTCCTGATATTAGCTCAAACTCAATCTCTTGAATAGCATCACGCTGAGTATCATCATTACCGTGAATAATTTCTCCATAATCGTACGCCATCTCGACATGGTTATTTGCATCACCATCACTACCACTATCACCCACTAGCAATCGTGTGGTGCGCTCTACATCGGTCACATATAACCGTGTGAGATTTTTAGCCAGTTTTTTTAGCTTAAATTCAGCCAGGGCAGGGGCGACAGAGGTGTTTTTATAAATGGTTAAATCAGGCATGAGCGTATTATTATCGAGCATCGCTTGTACTTGTTCATTATCCAGTACCGCATTATGCTCTAAGCGTGCTGCAATGCCATCGCCGCCCGCTTTGATGGTCTGTACCCAAGCATTGCCTTCTTTACGGATACGCAAGCCAATGCCTGCCTCTGCAAGCTGTTGGTCTGGAGTATCATAATAATGGGCAGCCAGTTGCGTCACCTCAGAAGACTTGACTCGTGCTTGGCGCATCAAACCTTTCAGTCGCGACTCTGGTACCAAAAACTTTAGCTCTATCTCTTGCATGATGGCTCCCGATTATTTTAATAAATTTGAATGACTACCATCGTATGAAAGCTATCAGCGAATAACAAGCAAAATTTTTTCTATAAATAATCTGAGCCAATATTAGAGATATACTTTTAGTAAGTAATCATTATAATTAACGTAAATTATTAAACAAAAGTAGGATAAAGGTGGTTGGCTTTATAATAGAAGCTAAAATATTTTTATCCAATATATTTACCATATCTCATAAAATGCCGGATTATAAAATAATGACGCGATGCAATCAAAAGAAGTATGACACTCAGCAATCTCATGCAATCTTACTGCCTAAAGCCTTGTTTCCATCAGTTTTATGTCTACCAATAATGCTTGGGTCTGTGTTATTGATAGGCGGCTGCGATAGCTCTTCTGAATATGCAGAGAGTAGTGCTGATATGGAGTCAGTTCAGTCTGCAACGGAGGAGGTTGCTGATAGTGAGATGGCTGGCATCATGTCCGATGTGGCAGCTAATAATGCCTCTAACGGTAATGATTTAGAGGTTGCAAACCTATCGAGCACTAGTGAACAGACCCTTGGTAGTCAGGCAGCAGACATTAAAATTGCTGGCAAAGCGCTATTGATAACTGCCAGTGCTGATTTTAAAGTTGAAGATGTCGTCAAAACTAGTGATGCTATTGAGAGTTTGACACGGCAACAGGCTGGTTATGTGGCACTTAGCAATATTAGCAATCATCCACGTGATAGTCGAACCTTTGTACAAGGCAATAAAAATATCACGCTTACAACCTACACTCGTCAAGCTGACATGACGGTTCGTATTCCTCGCGCCAATGTCAGTAAGTTCCTAGCGCAATTACAACAGCAAGTCGCATTTTTAAATGGGCAGCAGTTTAGTGCTCAAGATGTGACATTAGATATTTATCGTGAACAGCTAGCGAGCCAGCTAAATAGTGATATGGCAAGCGAGCTTAGCCAAGAACGCCTCAATAGTAAAAATGATAAAGACCAAGGCAGCAATGTTGATGCTATTACCGCGACTTATGCGGCACGTCGTCAGCAAGAGCTTGCCAAGCTTGAGCAACTGGCTATTGCTGATAAAGTTCAATATAGCACCATTAACCTGACCTTTATGCAGCCAGATATCAGTTATAAAGAAACCACACAAAATCTGGATGTGCTATTAGATGCTGAGCAACCAAGTTTTAGTAGTCAAGTGAGTCAAGCATTTAAAGATGGCTGGGAGATACTTAGATCAGTAGCGCTTGGATTGATACAACTGTGGTGGTTGCTTGTACTTGGCGGTATTTTTTATCTAATTTACAGAATGATAAAGTCAATCTATCGTAAATTTTTTAAACATGATCCCCGTATAAAAAATATGAAGCGTGAGCTGATGGGTGAAAATCCAAAAAGTCACGATTCACTCGGTATACAGAGCAGTCAGGTAGAGGATTATAGCAATAATATGAAAGAGACTGATAGTAAGGATAATAAGCACTCAAATTAAGAATTAACAAGCTCACAATGCTCAAAATCTTACAATAATAGAGTGCAAATAAGCAGACATAAAAAAGCCGCCCTACAAGATAGGACGGCTTTCTTTATAACTGGTGCTTACGAGATGTACTTATAAGTGGTCGGTGATTAGAACTGGTTCATTGTGTTCTTGCCGCCGCCAGCTTTAAGGGCGTTTTCACCTGAGAAAATCTCTTTGTGATCATCACCAAGGTCAGAACCAGCCATTGCTTGGTGTTTCACACAAGCGATGCCTTCACGGATTTCTTTACGTTGTACGCCAGCAGCATAAGCAAGCATACCATCTTCACCGAAGTAGCCTTTAGCAAGCTCATGCACGCTAAGCGCAGTGGTGTGATAAGTAGGTAGCGTGATTAAGTGATGGAACACACCTGCTTCACGTGATGCATCACGTTGGAAGTTTCTAGCCGCTTCGTCAGCTGCTGTATCAAGTTCAGTACCATCGTAATCAGCACTCATCAAGTCATCTTTATTGTAGGCAGATAGGTCTTTGCCTTCTTCTTCCCACTGAGCGATGATTTGCTTACGGAAGTTCAGTGTCCAGTTGAATGATGGGCTGTTATTGTATACAAGCTTGGCTTTTGGCTGTTGCTCTTTAATACGATCAACCATCATTTTGATGTGTGCGACGTCTGGAGTCGGTGTTTCGATCCATAGTAGATCAGCGCCATTTTCTAGAGCCGTTACACAGTCAAGTACGACACGGTCGATGTTCGTTTCTTCACGGAATTGATATAGACCATTTTGAAGACGAACTGGACGTACTAGTTTGCCGTTATGCTTAAGCAAGCTGTCGTTCTCTTTGGCGTTTTCTAGCGTGACTTCTTCCATCTCGATAAAATCGATGTACTGAGAAGCAAGGTCGCCTGGCTCATTTGATACTGGGATTTTTTGCGTGAGTGACGCGCCTTCAGAGTCAGTACGAGCAACGATAACGCCGTCTTCAACACCAAGCTCTAAGAATGCATAACGAATAGCGTTGATTTTTGCGATATAGTCTTCATGCGGTACAGTGACTTTACCCGCTTGGTGACCACATTGCTTAGCGTCAGATACTTGGTTTTCAACCTGAATAGCACAAGCACCAGCTTCGATCATTTGCTTAGTTAGCAAGTAAGTGGCTTCTTCGTTACCGAAACCTGCATCGATGTCAGCAATGATTGGCACAACATGTGAGTCAAAGTTTTCGATTTTTTCTAGGATGGCTGAGGTATCTTGACCCGCTTCTTCTGCAGCATTTAGCTCACGGAAGTAGTCGTTCAATACTTTAGCATCAGCTTGACGCAAGAAGGTATAGATTTCTTCAATTAGCTTAGGTACAGAGGTTTTTTCGTGCATAGATTGGTCAGGAAGAGGACCAAACTCAGAGCGAAGGGCTGCAACCATCCAACCTGATAGGTAGATGTAAGTTTTAGACGTAGTACCGAAATATTTTTTCTTAGCGTACATGGTTTGTTGAGCCACAAAACCATGCCATGCACCTAAAGACTGCGTGTACTGAGACGTATCATTGTCATAGTCTTCCATGTCTTGACGCATGATTTTTGCAGTATATTTGGCGATATCTAAGCCCGTTTTAAAACGGTTTTGTGACATCATACGTGCCGCATCGGTTTCGCTGATATTCTGCCAGTTACCGTGCTTTTGCTTTAATTCACGTACTAAGTCGATCGCTGATTTATATGCAGTTGACATCTATGTCTCCTTGGGGTGGTGAAAATTAGTAACTTAGAAAATTACAAGTATTGAGGTAATTTTGATATATGTAGAAAGATGCTGGCAGAAGTAAAAATCTAAAATATAAACCTTGTGCGTTAGCAATCTCTACTAAACTATAAGAAAATTATGATAAAAGCAAATAAAACCTGTCGAATTGGTCAGCTTTTATTATTAGGTCTTTCGTTTTAGGTTGAATGCGCTTTTTTATAAGTCTTTTTAACTGTTAAAGTGCTTATTGCCCTAAAAAGTGCCAACTACTCATTCAAGCTTAAAAACAAATGAGAGCAAAAAATTAAGTTTGCGTAATAAATGTTATGTCCGTATTTCCGCATGAAAATGCGATAAAATACCTGTGGTAGTCAATCCATCAAAACGCACGGCGACAGCCTAACATTAAACAAGGACTAATTAAGTGCTTGCTAGCCACTATAGCTAGGTTGCCTTGATTTATCTAGTTTATGATTATTATCTTGGGTATTTAATTTTATGATAGTATATATAAAACAATGACTTATAATGAATGATTTCAGTTATAATAAGCGTATATCAAAATAATTAATATAAAATTGTCCTTATTTCATGCTGTTATAGATGATTTATACTAAATAACAGGGCAAAAAACGCCGCGTTTGTAGTGGTATTTATTTTAAGGTAAAGAGACATATATGAATTTGCAGCGGGTAGATTTAAATTTATTGGTACATCTAGATGTGTTGTTACGAGAAAAAAACGTCACTCGTGCAGCTGAGCAGCTTGGCATTACCCAACCTGCGATGAGTAATATTTTGCGCCGGCTGCGTAAGCTATTTAATGATCCGTTGCTGGTACGCTCATCCGAAGGCATGACGCCGACTGAACGCGCTTTGGAGTTACAGCCTCGTATCCGTGAAATACTGGCAGATTTGACACAAGTATTAGAGCCACGTACTGAGTTTCGCCCTTATAGTACCTCGCGCGTTTTTCGTATCATGACCTCAGACTATGCTGAAGCGACATTGGTACCAAAATTGGTCAAAGCATTGCGCTCAGAGGCACCAAATGTCATCTTGGATTTCCTAACGCCATCGGACGTCTCATATCGTGATATGGAGCAGGGGCGAGTGGATTTGGCGATCAACCGCTTTAATGAAATTCCGCAAAGTTTCCACCAAGTTTTGGTCTGGCGTGATACCTTTAGCTGCCTATTGTCCTCTGACAGTCCCTATGCTCATCGCTTTAATCTCAAAAATTATCTTAAGGCGCAGCACGTTTGGGTCTCTAAAACTGGTATGGGTGTGGGATTTGGTGTCAATCCAGAAAAATCTGGTGGCCTAGGTTCAATTGATCAAGCACTGCAACGTTTAGGTCAAAAACGTCAAATCAGTGTTTTTACCCGCCACTATCAAATGCCAGCCATGCTTGCAGCCAATAAAGATTTGGTTGCAACTTTGCCTACGCGTGTGGCAAAAATGCAGGCTAATAACGACAGTATCATGATGGTCGAGCCACCATTTTTTATCCCTGAATTTGAGCTAACAATGGCGTGGTCGCCTTTGTTACAGCATCATCCCGCTCATCGTTGGTTGCGTCAGCTTATCATGCATGTGGCTCGTCAAATTGTTGATGAAGAAGAAAATCCACCCCAAGAAATTCCTGTAATGAATCATTTGTTTTAAGCCATTTATTTTTGGTTATCAATTGCCTATTTATTAAACCAGCTCAAGCGCTGGTTTTTTATTGGCGTAATTTTACTGAAAAATCTCGTCCAAGATTTTGACCTAATAAATCGGACAGTCACATTCTTAACATCTTACGAACACTTCTTTATAACTTGTAAAACTACTCGTTGTACATTTTGCTATGATAAATCCCACTTAAGAAAAAACACAAATACATAGCCTATTGTTAAGTTATACGACAGTATTGGATTTCATAAAATCGTTGATGAAGTTGTTCAATTTAACCAGATGCGTTTATAAAAATGACTATTCTTGGTTTATGTGTTTCTAAGTTTTCAGATGTTTAAGCGATCAATTTTTAAATCAATAAAATAGTTTAATAAATAAGGATAACAATCATGGCAGATATTACTACTATAAATCCAGCAACGGGTGAAGCGATCAAAGAATACAATTACATGAGTAATGATGAGGTGAACAATATTGTTGAATCCTCGCACCAAGCATTTACTGAGTGGCGTAAAACCAGCCATGAAGCGCGCGCAAAAGTTATCAATTCTATCGGTGAGACATTGGTCAAGTACAAAGAAGAGTTGTCTAAACTCATGACTGAGGAGCGTGGTAAGCTCTATAGTCAGAGTTTGCAAGAAATAGATTTGTGTAAAGCAATTTGTGACTATACAGCAGAAAAAGGGGTGGCTGCACTTGCTGACGATGAGCGTGATATTGAAGGCTTGAAAAAAGGTATTGTGACCTATCAGCCTATCGGTGTCATCTATGGCATGCAGCCATGGAACTTTCCTGCTTACCAAGTATTCCGTTATACCATCGCAAATTTGATGGCAGGTAATAGTATTTTACTCAAGCACGCGTCAAACGTGACTGGTTCAGGCTTGTTAATCGAAAAAATCTTCCATGAGTCAGAGTTACCAAACGATTTGTTCCGTACGATTTTAATCGATCACGACCAATCAGAAGCATTAATCGGTCATGACAAAGTGCGCGGTGTCACACTGACAGGTAGCGACGGCGCTGGTAGCATTGTGGGTCAGCAAGCAGCAAAAGCCATTAAAAAGGTGGTGCTAGAATTAGGCTCAAACGATGCCTTTATTGTCTTAGAAGATGCTGATGTAGAGTTAGCGGTAGAAACTTGTACCCAAGCGCGTCTCATTAATAATGGTGAAACTTGTGTCGCCGCTAAGCGCTTTATCGTCGTTGATAGCTTATACGATGATTTCCGTGAACGCATTGTCAAAAAATTTGCAGATGCTAAATCTGGTGATCCGATGGATGATGCCTCTGATCTTGGTCCATTAGCCCGCAAAGATTTACAAGAAAAATTGCATGAGCAAGTAGAAGACAGTGTGGCAAAAGGCGCAACGATTGCTGTTGGTGGTCAATTGCCAGAAGGTAAAGGCAGTTTTTATCCAGCAACTATCTTGGAGAATGTCGAAAAAGGCCAACCTGCCTATGATGACGAATTATTTGGTCCTGTCGCCTCATTAATACGAGCCAAAGACCAAGATGATGCATTACGCATTGCCAATGACAGTCGCTACGGTTTGGGCGGTGCCATCTTCTCTAAAGACGAAGACAAAGCCATTCGCCTAGCGCGTGAAGAGTTTGATACGGGCATGGTCTACATCAATGGTTACGGTCTTGCAAATCCAGCGTTGCCATTTGGTGGAGTGAAAAACTCAGGTCATGGTCGCGAGCATGGCGGTTTTGGTATCAAAGAATTTGTAAATATTAAAGGGCTACATGTTCATAAAAGTCAATAATAGCTGACGTCTTCGGGATTAATATGCTTTAGAAGATTTTAAAGGTAGCTATTAGAAAGCCCAGTCATTCATTGAGTGACTGGGCTTTTTTATGCGAAGAGTTTAAGTTTGACAGTTGGTGCCTGATAATTTGTGACTGTCGCTGTTTACTCAGTCGTTCAAATATAGTTTTAACGGTAGCGTTGGTAAAGACATACTTTGTTGATTGGCTGCTTGAGCATGGTCTAGCGAGAGTGCGCCTTCGGCCAATAATAAAATCGTCCAAGGGAGCAATTGATGCTCAAGCTTTTGCACGCGTGCTTGCAAGCTATCGGCAGTGTCTCTTTGATGTATCTCTAACAGCGCTTGGGTCAAAACAGTACCCGCGTCGAGCTCAGCGGTGACGACATGAATACTACAGCCATGATGTCGCTCACCTGCTTGTATCGCACGCTGGTGGGTATCGAGGCCTTTATAGATAGGTAGTAAAGAGGGGTGCAGATTAATCATCGGCGTTGGTGCATTATCGATAAAATCTGCACTCAAGACACGCATAAAACCAGCTAATACAATGAGATCTGGTTGCCATAAGGCTAGTTGGCTGCTGGCATGAGTCTCAAAAGTCTTGATTCCCATGCGTTTGCCGCTAGCAACATGTGACAATATTGCCACAGGAATGTCAGCGTCTTTTGCACGGGTGATGGCATAAGCATCCTCACGGTTACTAATGACGCCAACAATCTCAATCGGCAGTGCGCCAGCTTGCATGGCATCGATTAATACTTGCAAGTTGCTACCACTACCAGAGACCAAGACAGCAATGCGCAAAGGCTTGTTGGCGTAACTGGTGTTATTGGCTAGCATTAACGGTACACCACTGCATCCGCTTCGCGCTTCACCATTTCGCCTAGCTGCCATGCTTTTTCGCCAGCATCATTCAATGTATTGATAGCCGCTTCAGCTTTATCTTTAGGCACGACAATGACAAAACCAACGCCGCAGTTAAAGGTGCGGTACATCTCGCTTTGCTCGATATTTCCTTGGGTTTGTAACCAAGTGAATAGCTCTGAGAACTGCCAGCTAGTTGTATCAATGCTAGCAGCTAAATTCTCTGGTAATACACGTGGTAAATTATCGGTTAAGCCGCCACCGGTGATGTGTGACATTGCATGTAATGCTGAGCTACCAAGAGTATCTTGTAGCGCTTTAATCGCTTTAACATAGATGCGAGTAGGAGCCATTAACGCGTCTTGGATAGGCTGACCATCTAATTGCTCATCGCTGCTCGTCATATCAATGCCGCTGACTTCGAGGACTTTACGTACCAATGAATAACCGTTTGAGTGTGCACCACTTGAGGCAAGAGCGATCAATACATCGCCTTCCGCGACGTTTTCGCCAGTGATGACTTCTGCTTCTTCGACCACACCGACACAAAAGCCTGCCAAGTCATAATCGTCGTCTTGATACATACCTGGCATCTCAGCCGTCTCACCGCCGATCAGCGCACAATTTGATAGCTTACAGCCTTCGCCAATACCTGTGACCACAGTCGCTGCTACATCAATATCAAGCTTGCCAGTCGCATAGTAATCTAAGAAAAATAATGGCTCTGCACCGCAAACCAATAAATCGTTGACGCACATGGCGACCAAGTCAATGCCGATAGTGTCATGACGATTCAGCTGTAATGCCAGCTTGAGCTTAGTACCGACGCCGTCAGTGCCCGACACGAGTAGAGGAGAGGTGTAACCAGTTGGTATACGACAAAGCGCTCCAAAGCCGCCAAGTCCGCCCACAACCTCAGGACGAGAGGTGGCTTTTGCCACTGATTTAATACGTTGTACCAACGCATCGCCAGCATCAATATCAACACCAGCATCTTTGTAGCTTAAAGAAGGCTTGTTACTCATGGTCATCTCACAAATTTTATAGGGAATGAAGGTCTGTCAGTAGAAAATCGAGTTGGTCGTGTTAATTCTGAATATAGTGCGCGCATTATACCCAAAAATGACCCTTACTCGCAAAGCAACTTGCGGATATTTGGCGGATATTTCACGAAGACTGACTTTAAGTGGTAAATAAAAAGTTAAGAAACAAAAAATGACGGATTTTTTGCTGTACTCTGCGATAATGGAACGCTAAATTTATTGTCGATAACAGTTCGCTATTATACTTTTGTTGTACGATAAGACGTATCATTTCTTTCAATTATACCTCCATCTTAAATCAGCCTATCATAGGATTCCTTGTCATGATGAACCAACCAATAGATCCTTTTTTTCGGCGCTTATTTATTGTCGTTGCGATGGTGGTGGGTATAATATTACTGTATTTGATGATGCCAGTCATTATACCGTTTGTCTTTGCTTTCGTACTGGCTTACTTGTTCAATCCGCTGGTCAAACGCTTATCGAAGTATATCAAACGCTGGATGGCGATTATCATTGTCTACTCCACCATCACTTTAGGAATGGTGCTACTGCTTTGGTGGTTGATACCGACCTTGTGGCATCAGTTGCAAGCGGCGTGGGAGTATCTGCCTAAGGTCTTAACTTGGTATAATGAAGTCGTACGTGAATGGTTCGTTAACAACAGTCGTATCAATCTGCCAGAGTTGGAGTCTAAAGGGTTTTCTGAGACATTGGTTGAATACATGCAGACCAATTATAAGTTTGAAGATGCCAGTACCATGATGAACCAAATATTGGTGTCGAGCATGAACTTTATCAATAATGCTGGACTCATTGTGCTAGTGCCGATTCTTACCTTTTATTTTTTGTTCAATTGGGATCAGCGTCTGCAGATATGGAAGCTGGCAATTCCCGCTGCGTATAGCAAAAAAGTCATTCAGATTGCTCGAGAGTGTGACCTTGCATTGATGGCATTTATCAAAGGTCAGCTATTGGTAATGGTATTATTGGGTGCTATTTATGCGGTGCAATTACAGCTTATTGGGCTTGAGCTTGGGCTTATTATTGGTATGGTTGCCGGTATTGCCAGCTTTGTTCCTTATTTGGGTTTTGGCATTGGTTTTATCGCTGCCATTATCGCATGCCTGTTCCAGTTTGGGCTAAATTGGACGTATTTGTCGCTGATTGTCGGAGCGTTTTTAGTTGGGCAAGCCGCAGAAGGTTATATTCTACAGCCGTTACTATTGGGTGATAAGATAGGTCTATCGCCGCTTTGGGTGATTTTTGCAGTATTGGCAGGCGCAAGCTTATTGGGTTTCGTTGGTATGCTAATTGCTTTGCCAGTGTCTGCCGTGCTTAATGTACTGTTTCGCCATTTATACATCTACTATCGTTCGACTGATTTTTATAAGGGTCGTAAGCAATTGGCTTTGTTTGAGAAGAGATAAGTATTTTATCGTTAGAGTAACGAGGTCATCATAATTGGATAGTAAAATTGATGACGGATAATAAATAGTGATTGATAAGGCTTAATAGGTAAAAGACTTGTCAGTCATTTTGCAAATATGTTATATATAGGCGCAGTATTGACAGTATCAGCCGTTATCCAGTTGGTCGTTAACAAGATGACTTTTGATTAGGTTATTCTCAGATATATTCCTGATTAAAACAACGAGATGCTAACGCAGCAAGTTTATATCAGGTAGTATAAGAGTACCTCGAAGACAGTTATTAATAATTTATCCTTTTATTTATTGCATTACGCAAAACGAGTTGATGATTCATGGCAGAAGCACAGCTAAGTCTCAATCTGGACATTAAGCATGATGCAAGTCTAAGTGACTTCGCCGGTCCTGGTTGGATGTCGATTATTGATGCAGTGCGGCAACTACATGTCGGCCTGATCGGTCAGCTGTACCTATTTGGCAGTCCTGCTACGGGCAAGTCGCACTTATTATCCGCTATCTGTGAGTCATTTATTGAGATGGACAAGTCAGCGATTTGTTTGTCACTCAATGAATTGATTCATACCGATGTGCACGTCCTCTCCTCTCTAGAAAACTTCGATCTAATCGCGATCGATGATCTAGAGGTGCTGGAGCAAAGCAGTCAATGGCAAGAAGCCTTATTTCATTTGATTAATCGCAGTCGTGAAGGTCAGCGTCAATTGTTGTTTGCAGCCAATAAGCCTGCTGGTGATTTGCCCTTTCAATTGAGGGATTTGCTGACTCGTTTGGCACAAGCACCTACGTTTAAAGTACCCAATGGTCATGACTTAGCTGACCGTCAGGCGTTATTACAATCTATCTTGCGTCGACGTGGTTGGCAGTTTGATGATCGAATTATTGATTATTTGCTTACTGAAGGACCACATCGCATCGGTGCGATGATGGAAGTACTCAATTATATTCAGCCGATGTTTTCGAACCTTGGGCGTAGCAATATATCCAAAGCCGTCATCACTGACGCATTGCGTACCATTGATGAGCAGACACTAGCAGCAGAGCTTGCTGATATTGCGCAAGAGACACAAGTAGATAATGATTCAGCGGAACAAGATCAACATACGATGCCACTCGATTTTTAGCATTAAAAACTAAAGTCTTTTATCCAAAGCGCTTTTACTATTGCCAAAACGTTTTCACTATTAATGGAATCACTTATGAAATCCAATGCTTCTTTGCTAAAAAAACTGACCATCAGCACGTTGCTTATTGGTGCAGGCTCTGTCTCTATGCTGTCGCATGCTGAAGTAACGCTACTGGTTGATGACCATATCAAAGTCACGGCTATCAATGGGCAAGAAGTGCAGCAGAGCGCTTTTCAACCATTGACTAAAAAGTTTACGCTTCAGCCGGGTCAACATGCGATTACTGCGAAGTATGATCGCTTATATGACTTGCGCCGTGATGAGCATGACTATTTACGTTCGGGTAATGTGAGCGTGACGGCAGAATTGGCGGACAATCAAACCTATCGTCTGACCATGCCGAATCAGCCAGAAGAGTATGCAGCAGCTAAAGAATATGCCAAACGTCCGATACTGGCAGTAGAGAAAAACAATACTGTGGTTGCAAGTCAGCAAGGTATCGCTGGTAATCAAGGTGGATTGTTGTCAGGTTTAGGCAAGGCGTTCGGCGGTGTGTTTGGCGGGGCAGATGATGCAGAGCTACAGAATCAGCGTGCGATTGCCGCATTAGATCAACCAAGTGTGAATACGGGTACGGTAGCGACTACTAAGCAAACCACTAGCGTGAATTCATCTGCTAATACCTTAGATCAATTTATGCAAATTTGGTTACAAGCCACGCCTGCTGAGCGCGAAAAAATGCGTCAATGGATGCAAAAGTAAGGTTTCATTAGCAACAGCAAGCACAAAAAAAGCACCTAAAGTAGGTGCTTTTTTATGATCTAGATTTTAGTGATGTACTGTTTTTTTAGCAATGATTAACCCAAAAAGGCGTTATACATCCAGATGAGCTTTTCTTGCTCTTGTACATAGGCATCTACGAGGTCAGCTGTCCCTTGATCTTCACTGTCTGCTGCTAGAGCAGATACTTTACGCTGCTCTGTAATTAAAGCTTGTAAACCAGTTACCACACCTTTCACACAAGCATTGCCATCTTTGACATTTTTATCTTCTTGAATGCTAGTATGCTGAGTAAAATCGCTATAAGCATGCAGCGGTGTGCCGCCCAAAGTTAAGATACGCTCAGCAATTTCATCAATTTGTAACTGTAGCGCGGTATACAGTTCTTCAAACTTTGGATGCAAAGTGAAAAAATGCTCACCTTTTACATTCCAGTGATAGCCACGGACGTTTAAATAAAAGACGTGATAAGTTGACAATAAATTGTTTAGTTGTGCAATGACTTCGCTCATGTCAGCTTTTTCTAGACCGATTTGATTAGTAGCGTTACTCATAATATTATCCTTATAGTTTGAGTGTTGAGATAAAACATTAAGTGAAGAAGATGAGAAGTGTAGCAACTCGTGTGCTGCATTACTATGCTCTTTAATATATTAACGCTTTTCAGCCTTAAAAAGTAACAATCTTAGAAAATAGTATGATAAAACTGCCATATAGAATGGCCTCAGCTTAAGCTAAAATCATAACTATACATTCATATAATTTAGAGCAGTTATCACCTTGCTTTTGATAGCTATTATAATAGCAGAGCACCATCGATAAGTTAATTTCAATAAATTTATAATTATGATTGGTTTTGTAAAAAGCATTTTTTATTGCTCATTTCTTTATCGCTCATATAGTAAGCGATAAAGAAGTCTTCTACTATTTTATGCTGGCGGCTGTAAGTTTTCAGGGTTTAAACCTTTAACGGGGATAACTTCTTGCAAATGCTGACGTACCGTATCGATCGGAAACTTCTGTGCTTCTAAGCGCTTTGGCACAATTTGGCTGCCTTGTTGACCTTTCATCTCAAACATCATAAAGATATAGTCGTCCGTCTCATCCCAGCTTTTGACAGCTGACCATGGAATGACGGCTTGCTGGGTCGTGCCTGCTCGCATTTGCATGCCGCGCATTTGGTTGTTATTAAATGTGTCAGGCTGATTCACTGGCATCGCCATGACGAGGCCATGCTTTTGTACGCCCAATTTCATCTGACGCATCTCGTCTGGCATTTCTTGGTCAGCCACCTGCTTGTCAAACTCTCTTTTCACATACCATTTAAAGCCAAGGGTACGAACCAGTAAATAAATGACGACTGAAACTAGCATCAGCCAAAAGATAATGGTTGAGTAGCCGGTGACAAAAACCAACCCTGCGATCGCTAGTACCACGGTTACCGCCATAATGATCCATTCTTTCATTTTGATACTTTTTAGACCGAAAGAAGGGCTAGCACTGGCAAATAGCTCGTATTGTGCTTGGTGAAATTCTGCCTCAGTTAGGTTTAAGGCGACAGGTTGTAGCGTATAGGGGTACAAGGCCATAAAGGTTTCTCAAATACTTGTATTGAAAGTGTTGGGTTTAAATCGACAAAACGTAGCAGCTACGTCGTACTTGGCTAGAAGTCGAATAAAAGGTATGCGCTTATCTTACCGAAAAGTACCCCTAAATGAAACATATAAGCCGCTCTGTTCGTTGATAGAGGTGATATTAATGGTTTTAATAAAGATGGGCGAGGCTTATTGAGGTAAGCTGAACTTTGAGAGATGCATTTAAAGTAAATGTAACTGGCTACAGATAATGAAAGTAATAAATGAAAATTCAATCAGCAGAGGTCAAAACATGGTCAAATCTGCTGTGTCTTGGTATTATAGCGGCTATCACTTATTTTGATAAAATCAGCACCTTTAAAAATAACACTTTCGAACCTCTTCCTCACTTCTAGCGTTACAGGCAACTATTATGATTGATCCAAAACTCTTACGCGGCGATTTAAGCGATTTACAACAGCAACTGGCCACTCGTGGTTATGCACTTGATATAGATTTTTGGCAAACAGTTGAGTCAGAACGTAAATCTTTGCAGATCAAAACCGAAGAGTTGCAGTCGAGCCGTAATGCGGGTGCTAAGCAAGTGGGTGCTTTGAAAAAATCAGGCGAAGATGCCAGTGAGCTATTGGCTGAGATGCAGAATGTCAGTGGTGAGATTAAAACAGCCGAAGACGAGCTGCGCACTCTACAAGAGCGTATCAACAAAGCTGCTATGCAAATTCCAAATATTCCAGCAGCCGATGTGCCAGTGGGTACGTCAGAAGATGATAACGTAGAAGTGCGCAAGTGGGGCACGCCTCGTACTTTTGACTTCGAGATTCAAGATCACACTTATATTGGCGAGACACTTGGTATGCTCGACTTTGAAGCCGCGACTAAGCTGACTGGCAGCCGCTTTAATGTACTAAAAGGACAATTAGCACAGATGCATCGCGCGTTGATTCAATTTATGCTCAATACCCATACCATGAAGTACGGCTATCTTGAGACCTATGTGCCTTATATTGTGAATTCAGACAGCCTCAAAGGTACGGGGCAGCTGCCAAAGTTTGAAGATGATTTATTTAAGCTGAAAAATCACACAAACAATGAAGACATGGACTTCTATCTCATTCCTACTGCTGAAGTGCCAATGACCAATTTGGTACGTGGCGAGCGTTTGGACATCAGTGAATTACCGCTTAAGTTTACTGCGCATACGCCTTGTTTCCGTAGTGAGGCGGGCTCTCATGGGCGTGATACTCGTGGTCTGATCCGTCAGCATCAGTTTGAAAAAGTCGAGATGGTTAACATCGCTACCGCTGAGCAATCTGATGACTTACTAGAGGCAATGACAGGGCAGGCTGAATACATCTTGCAGCAGCTTAATCTACCATATCGCACCGTGCAGTTATGTACGGGTGATATGGGCTTCGCCGCGCAAAAAACTTATGACATCGAAGTATGGTTACCGAGCCAAGATACCTACCGTGAAATCTCAAGCTGCTCTAACTGCGGTGATTTCCAAGCGCGCCGTATGGGAACACGTGTCAAAGATGGTAAACAAACCAGCTTGGCTCATACGCTAAACGGTTCAGGTTTGGCCGTTGGTCGTACGCTATTGGCAGTCATGGAAAACCATCAAAATGCTGATGGTAGTATCACCATTCCAGAAGTATTGCGTCCGTTTATGGGCGGTGCTGAGACTATTTCAGTTTAATATCTATATTGCTTGTACTAGCTGTGAGTTACTAAGATGACTCACAGCTTTTTAATATAGGGTAGTTTGATAAAACTGATATGAATAATTATTAAACACAAACGATTCTGTCATACCATTTCTTAGCTAGCCCTATAGCAAATATGTTAATATTGCACTTTGATTTTATAGTCTATAACTTGGGGGCGCATTTGGCGTCCTTATGCTTATACTCCTTTGAGTAAACTCTCCTCTTAGCCCAATACTAGGACACTCTATGCCAGCTCCAATTAGCGAACGTAAATTAGCCAATGCCATCCGTGTACTGTCGTTTGATGCGGTTCAAAAAGCCAACTCTGGACATCCAGGCGCGCCAATGGGTATGGCTGATATTGCCGAAGTTTTGTGGCGCAAGTTTCTGAAGCACAACCCAACCGATCCACAATGGCACAACCGTGATCGCTTTGTCTTATCGAACGGCCATGGCTCAATGCTTATTTACTCATTGCTACATTTATCTGGCTATGACGTCAGCGTTGATGATCTGAAAGGTTTCCGTCAGTTGCATTCAAGAACCCCAGGCCATCCTGAGCTTGGCTATACACCTGGTGTCGAAACAACTACTGGTCCACTAGGACAAGGTATTGCTAATGCCGTTGGTTTTGCTATCGCTGAAAAAACCTTAGCCGCACAGTTCAATCGTGATGGCCACAACATCGTTGACCATAATACCTATGCATTCTTAGGCGATGGTTGCTTGATGGAAGGTATCAGTCATGAAGTGTGCTCACTGGCTGGCACGTTAGGTCTTGGCAAGTTAGTGTTCTTCTATGATGACAATGGCATCTCTATCGATGGTAATGTCGAAGGCTGGTTCACTGATGATACGCAAGCGCGCTTTGAGTCATACGGCTGGCAAGTTATCAAAGTAGATGGTCATGATGCGGATGCGATCACGCAGGCAACTGAACAAGCGCTTAAAGAAACTACCAAACCAAGTCTTCTGATTTGTAAAACCACAATCGGTGCTGGTAGTCCAAACAAGCAAGGCTTAGCGGCTAGCCATGGTGCGCCACTTGGTGATGACGAAATTGTCTTGACCCGTGATGCGCTATCTTGGAAGCATGCTCCATTTGAATTAGATGACGAAATCTATGAAGCGTGGGATGCTAAAGCCAAAGGCGACGTACAACAGAAAAACTGGGAAGCTGACTTTGACGCGTATAAAAAAGCCTATCCTGAACTGGCGTCTGAGCTATTACGCCGTTTAAATGGTGACTTGCCAGCTGACTTTGATAGCCAAGCACAAGCTTATATTCAGCAAACGCAAGAAGCAGGTGGTGATGTTGCCAGTCGTAAAGCCAGTCAAAATGCGATTAATACCTTACAGCCATTATTGCCAGAATTGCTAGGCGGTTCAGCGGATTTAGCTGGCTCAAACCTGACGCTATTCAAAGGCGCGAAAGGCATCGAAAAAGATGCTGACGGCAACTATATCTATTACGGCGTACGTGAGTTCGGTATGACTGCGATTGCCAATGGTATTGCATTGCATGGCGGCTTTATCCCTTACGTCGCGACTTTCTTAATGTTTATGGAATACGCACGTAACGCGGTACGCATGGGTGCACTCATGAAGCAGCGTGTGATTCATGTCTATACTCATGACTCAATTGGTTTAGGTGAAGATGGCCCGACGCACCAGCCAGTTGAGCAGTTGACTAGCTTACGTACTACGCCAAATCTACGCACATGGCGTCCTTGTGATGCGACCGAATCTGCCAGTGCTTGGGTTGAGGCCATTAAGTCTGAACATAATCCATCAGCATTGATTTTTAGTCGTCAAAGCTTGCCACATCAAGCCCGTGATAGCGAGCAAGTAGCGAACATCACGAAAGGTGGTTATGTACTTGCAAAAGAGCAAGGCGAGCTACAAGCCATCATCATCGCTACTGGTTCAGAAGTTGGCCTAGCGATGGAAGCGTATGAAGCACTAAGCGCAAATGCTGTTGGCGTACGTGTCGTTTCTATGCCATGTGCAGAGATTTTCGTTGAGCAAGATGCTAGCTATCGTGAAGCGGTATTGCCTGCCAATATCCGTGCTCGTGTAGCAGTCGAAGCCGCGCATGTAGATTACTGGTATAAGTTCGTTGGTCTAGATGGCAAAGTCATCGGTATGACCACTTATGGCGAATCTGCTCCTGCAGACCAGTTATACAAAGAGTTTGGTATTACGACTGATGCTGTGGTTGAAGCGGTGAATAGTTTGGTGTAATCCGTTAAAAAAGTTATAAATAAAAAAGCTGCTAGAGAAATCTGGTGGCTTTTTTTATTGGCTAAATAATCAGTGTATTCATAGTGGTATTTAGTCCATAATTAAAAAAAACAGAGTACGGAATAATTATGAACTGGGATTTGTTGAGTATTTTTATCACGGTCGGCTTGGCGCATTTTCTTGCACTATTGAGTCCTGGACCAGATTTTGTATTGATCGTAAAGAGTGCGATTAAGAACGACAGTAAAGACGCAATAGGGGTTGCGCTCGGTATCACCTTTGCTAATGCAGTGTACATTGGTCTATGTCTAATTGGTGTTGGCTCAATTTTAGCCGCCTCTGCACCTATTATGATTACGCTAAAAATCATTGGTGGGTTGTTTTTAATGTACCTTGGGATACAGGCGTTACGCGCACGAAAAGATGCGTATGACCAATTTCAGGTAGCCCAATCAGCCCATTCAAATATACCTAAGACAACTTTTTTAAAGGAATTTACTGCAGGGTTTTTGTCTGGAATATTTAATCCTAAAAATCTACTCTTTTATCTCAGTTTATTCACTGTAGTGTTGACACCAGAAATAAGTTTTGTGTTCAAATTGGGCTTAGGTGTTTGGATGACTGTTGTGGTATTCGCATGGGACACTGCCGTCATATTTCTATTGTCGACTCGCAAAGTACGCGCTAAATTTACCCAAGTTGCTTATTACATCGATAAAGTTACAGGGGCGTTGCTTGGCGTCATTGGTTTAACTATCGTCAGAACAGCAATTGTAGATCGGTAATTTTAACCAAAAGTAATTAGTATATTGATATTGAACGTTATTTATTTTTTCATAACCACTTTCAAGAAAAAAACCATGTCCCTCAAATCCACTTTCAAAGGCTTTCTAGGCGAGACCGTTATCAATGTCGCCATGTGGCTAAAACTTGAAAAAGATGTCTATCACCGATTAAACGGTATTACCTTGCCACGAGCTAATGGTGGCAGTACCCAAATCGATCATATCATCGTTTCTGTATACGGCATCTTTGTGATTGAAACCAAAAATTATAAAGGCTGGATATATGGTAGCGAGAAGCAAAAGCAGTGGACGCAAGCTTTCCCAAATGGAAGTAAGTTTAAATTTCAGAACCCATTGCGTCAAAACTACTTGCACATTAAGACGCTCGCGGATCTATTAGGCTTGGAGCTGAGCTACTTCCATTCGATGATTGCTTTTATCGGGAAGTGTGAGCTAAAAACTCGTGATGAGTTGCCCGAACACGTATTGACAGGTGGGATGGTCTCTTATGTGAAGAAGAAACAAGATGAGATACTGACTGAAGACGAGGTCAAGTCTATCGTTGAGCAGATTAATAGCAACAGATTCAGCAAATCTTGGCGCACCAATAGAGAGCATAAAGCCTATCTAAAAGACAAGCATAGCCTCTCAAACAAACAGCCTAGCAGTAACTCCACTGATAAAACAATTGCTAAAACTGCCAGTAAGCCTACACTCGAGCCAGTAATAAAAGAAACCGCTAAACGAGCCACGCTGAAAAGCCGAGAAGTGCTGCAATGGTCTGGTCAAACTGAAATTGAATCTAGCGATTTACCAATTGATAGTTTTAGTACTCAGCAGACAAATACACCATATGATATGGCTAATAAAGTGTTTCTTACACCGTTTGAGGTTGTAGAGTCTGAGCTATTGCGCAATGACCTTAAAACTAATGAGCGTGAGACGAGCAAGTCTAGTGCAACCAATCATACAGTTGTTCCAGAGCAAGTACCTACCTGTCCAAAATGTCATGGAGAAATGGTTGAACGTGTTGCAAAAAAAGGCCTGAATCAAGGTCAGGCCTTTTTTGGTTGTAGCAAATTTCCTAAATGTTGGGGCGTGGTAAATATTGATTAGTCGTTAATGGTCTTATCCATAGATTTCTTCTAAACGTAAACAAGCAACCAATCGACCGTCCCACTCTCGCAGTTGCGGCTCTATCTCGCTGCATTGCTGCTTGGCATATGGGCAGCGTTTGTGCAGGGCGCAGCCACTTGGTGGATTGAGCGGGCTTGGTAGCTCACCTTGTAGCGTTAAATCGTTCTTATGACCATTTACTGTCGGTGCAGCAGCCAACAGAGCGATGGTATATGGGTGTTTTGGCGCATTATAAATCGCTTCTTTCGGGCCGTGTTCGACAGCCTGACCTAAATACATGACCATCACATCATCAGCGACGTGGCGTACGACAGATAAGTTGTGCGAGATAAAGACGTAAGCAGTATGATACTCATCCTGTAAATCCATAAATAGATTCAAGACTTGTGCCTGAATGGATACATCGAGCGCAGAAGTTGGCTCATCAGCGACGACAATTTTAGGATTGAGCATCATGGCGCGGGCGAGGGCAATACGTTGGCGCTGACCCCCTGAAAACATATGTGGATAGCGGCCAGCATGTTCGGGGCGCAGACCAACATTTCGCATCATCTCATTGATTTTGTCACGCTTGTCGTCTTTAGAAAGTTTGGTATGGATATCCAATGGTTCAGTCAATTGATAGCCGATGGTATGACGCGGATTGAGGCTGCCATAAGGATTTTGAAAGACCATTTGGATTTCGGTACGTAGCTCTTTGAGCGCTTTTCTGCTATAGCCAGTGGTGCCTTCATCGTTGATAAATAGCTCGCCATCAGTAGGCTCTTCAATCAGTGTCAACTGGCGGGCAAGGGTAGACTTACCGCAGCCTGACTCACCAACGACGGCCAGCGTCTTGCCAGCCTCAAGCTCGAATGAGATACCATTGAGTGCTTTGACATATGCTTTTGCTTTACCCAACCCTTGGGATACTGGGTAGTGTTTATGTAGATTGTCTGCTTTTAGGACCACTTTATTACTCATACTTGGGACTCCAAAGTAGCAGGGTGAGGGGTAGAAATGCGAGTAGGTGAGCTTGGTAGGTCAGCGTGAATACAGCGCACTTTGCCATTGGGCGTATCTAAAATGGGCGGTGGAACCTCACAAGCGGCTTCTTTATACGGACAACGAGGAGACAATAAGCAACCACTCGGGCGATCGTATTGGCTGGGTACGACACCGGGTAAGCTGTTCAGACGGTCTTGACCGATAGCCAGCTCTGGAATGGCTTGCAGCAAGGCCTCCGTATAAGGGTGAGCAGGCTTTTGAAAAATCTCCGGCACGGTACTGGTTTCGACCACTTGTCCGGCATACATGACCGCGACATCACGCGAGTTTTGCGCGACCAAACCCAAGTCGTGGGTAATCAGTATCATCGCCATTTGTTTTTCGCGTTGCAATCGGCTTAGCAAGTCCATGATTTGCGCTTGTACTGTGACATCGAGCGCGGTGGTAGGTTCATCGGCGATGAGTAGTTTGGGCTCACAAGCAATTGCCATCGCAATCATAACTCGTTGACTCATACCGCCTGATAGCTGATGCGGATAAACCTTGAGTCGATTTTTGGCATCGGGCATCTCGACCAGCTCTAACAGCTCTAGGATACGCGCCTGTACGGCTGAGCCACGCAAGCCTAGATGCTTACGTAATACTTCGCCCAGTTGCATCTCAACCGTGAAGCTTGGATTTAGACAAGACATGGCATTTTGAAAGATCATTGAGATGTCTTTGCCAATGATGCCGCGTTTTTCTTTGGCTGACATACTGAGCATGTCTTTATCATCGAACATAACGCGCTTGGAACGGACAGTTGCAGAGGGTGGTAGTAGCCCCATCAGTGCCATCATCGTAACTGACTTACCCGAGCCAGATTCACCCACGACAGCGATGACCTCACCTTGTGTAATCTTTAACGACACATCATCGACTGCACGAAAAGCGCGCACACCTTGCCCGAAAGTCACTGAAAGATTTTCAATATCTAACAGCAATGGTGATTCTTTTTTTGATGCGTCATTCATAGAAGTGTGAGTGATAGGCGTTTTAATTAATGGTTCAGTCATCTTAGGTCACCTGCTTTAATTTGGGATCTAGCGCATCGCGTAGGCCATCACCAGTCAAGTTAATCGACAATGCGGCTAAGAAAATAGCGACACCGGGCCAAATCGCTAGCCAAACATTACTTTGAATATATTGACGCGCCGTACCAAGCATTGCACCCCATTCAGCATCGGGTGGCTGAACACCAAAGCCTAAGAAACCAATCGCACCTGCTTCTAAAATAGCAGAAGAGAAAATCATCGTCGCCTGCACGATGAGCGGGGCCATACAGTTGGGCAAAATAGTGATAAACAATAAGCGCAACACGCCAGCACCCATCACTTGCGAAGCGATAAAGTATTCACGCTGTAGCTCTACCATCGCGGTAGCACGAGTCAAACGAATAAAAGGTGGCGTACAGACCAGTGCAATCGTAATGATCGTATTGGTCATAGAAGGACCTAGGATAGCGGCAATGATGATGGCTAATAGTAAGCTCGGATAAGACATCAAAATATCATTGGCCAGCATGACCGCTTTGCCCCAAACCTTGGGCCAAAATGCAGCACTAAGTCCCAATGAAACACCGACTAACATGGCAAGAGTCGTCGCGCTCAGACCGATAAATAGAGAATAACGCGCGCCATACATTACCCGAGACAAGGTGTCTCGTCCAGCATCATCCGTGCCTAGCCAAAACATGGTATTGCCGCCATCCAGAAAGGCAGGCGGCAACTGCTCTTGACCAGTAAATAACTCGTAAGGGTCATGGGGCGCAATGGCAGGCGCAAGGATGGCAATAATGACCATCAATGCCAGTACAATAAAACCAAGCACCGCGCCTTTATTTCGGCAGAATGTCGATAAAAATAGCTGCCAAGATGACGGCGGTGTGGCGGCCATAAGATTGACATCAGAGGGAAGAACAGAAGGCTTCATGAGCAGTTCCTATAGTGGCTAACGCGTTACAAGTATGTAGAGTTCCATTTCTAGCAATCATTTAAAATGTGCTAAAACTCACTCAAGACCGTACAAACACCAATAACCACTATTTATAATATGAGTATTTATCAATGTTAAATTAAGAAGTATGTCGAATACGCGGATTAATAAGACCATACAAAATATCAATAAATAAACTAACCAAAATCAGGGCGGTGGCGACCAATAAAATACCGTTTTGCACAATAGGATAATCACGAGTGAAAAACCCATCGAGCAGCCAATTACCAACACCTGGCCAACTAAAGATAGTCTCAGTGATAATAGCCCCCGCGAGCAAGGTCGCCATCTGTAAGCCAATTACAGTCACCACAGTAATCAAGGCATTGCGCATGACGTGTACCAATATCACGCGGCGCGGCGATAGGCCTTTGGCGCGCGCTGTACGCACGTAGTCCTCATCTAACACCTCTAGCATCGCCGAGCGTGTCATCCGTGCAATCATTGCGAGTGGTATGGTCGATAAGGCAATAGACGGTAGGATAAAGTGTTTCACCACATCCCAAAATGCGCCAGGTTCTCCTGATGTTAAAGAGCCAAGTAGCCATGATCCATATAAAGGTTTGACGTCTAAAAACTGCGCGACAGATATGACACCAGCGACGGGCAACAGGCCGAGATAATGGGCGAATATACCAGTCAGGATAGGCCCCAATAAATAGATGGGCATAGAGTAGCCAGCCAGCGCCCCTGACATTAAAGTGTAGTCAATCCATGTACCACGTCGTAGCGCGGCAAAGATACCTAAGCTCACACCGACAACACTGGCAATGACAATGGCACACAAAGCCAGCTCTAAGGTTGGTACAAAATGAGCAAAGAAGTCTTGTAATACCGGAGTACGAGTACGAAAGGATTGACCAAAATCACCGGTCAATATTCCGGTTAAGTAATCCCAATATTGGACAATGAGGGGTTTGTCTAAGCCAAGTCTTTCTAACGCTCGAGCATGTAGCTCCGGATCGACCATACGCTCACCCATCATAATCTCGACGGCATCTCCAGGGACGAGCCGAATTAGGGTAAATGTCGATAGCGTTAAGCCAAGATAGACAGGAATTAGAATGGCAATGCGACGCAAAATATAAAGTAGCATGGGCTGCTCAATTCAATAGTTGTGGTTCATCGTTTTAGATCGATGAGTAGAATGTTGGCAGAGATGAGAGAGTCGGTGACAAAATGCTTAAAAAGTGCTTAATAAGGTGCTTAACTCATATAAATACGGCTGGAGCAGAGTGTCTGACCCAGCCGAATATAAATTAAACAATCATGCATGTCTTACCGGACGTCATCAGCTCAGGTTATTCAACCTTTACACCATCGAAGCGTATTGAGCCAAGCGGACTAATTTTATAATCGACGACGTTTGGTGCGGTGAATACCGTGACCACCGAATGCGCCATTGTCGTCCAAGGCAATTGCTCTTTGAATATCTGCTGAGCTTGTACATAGTCGTTGACGCGCTCATCTTGATTGGTAATCTGACGGGCGTTAGTCACCAAAGTGTCAAAGTCTTTATTACACCAGCGTGAGTAGTTATTGCCACCGACCGCATCACAAGATAGCAACGTACCTAGCCAGTTGTCAGGATCCCCATTATCACCAGTCCAGCCTGCTAGAATGACATCAGGCTCACCTTTAGCAGCGCGGTTTAGATACTCGCCCCATTCATACGTCACAAGCTTGGTATCGACACCAATTTTTGCCCAATCTGCTTGTAGCATTTCAGCCATGAGTTTGGCATTAGGATTGTATGGGCGTTGAACGGGCATATACCATAGATTAATGGCAAGTTTGTCCGCGCCTGCTTCTTTTATAAGGGACTTGGCCTTTTCCACATCATAAGGCGCATCTTTGATAGATTTATCGTAGCCCCATTGTGTGGGCGGCATTGGATTGGTGGCTTTTAATCCTTCGCTTTGATAAACCGCATTGATAATAGCGTCTTTATTAATGGCCATGTCTAATGCTTGGCGAACTTTAAGGTCGCTAAGCTTCGGTTTTTCAACGTTATAGCCGACATAGCCGACATTAAAGCCGGGTTGATCGAGAACGGTGGCCTTACCAGATTTTTTGACAGAGTCAATTTCGGCCGGTTTTGGATAAGCGGACACATGACATTCACCTGCTTGCACTTTTTGCGCACGCACTGCTGAATCTTTGGTGATGACAAAGACTAGATTATCAATATGAATATCATCTTTGTTCCAGTAGTCTGGATTTTTGGTATAACGAATTTGCGCGTCTTTTTGATAAGAGGTAAACACGAAAGGTCCTGTACCCACAGGTTTGGTGTTGATATCAGCAGCATTACCAGAAGCCATTAACTTTTCTGCATACTCAGCAGAATCGATATAAGCGAAGGGCATCGCTAGGTTCTGTAAAAATGGTGCATTGGTTTCACTTAGGGTGATTTTTACGGTATTGTCATCAACTTTTTCGATATTGGAGATAATATCAGGTAGCCCCATACCGACCGAATAAGGGAACTCAGCAGGATAAGCTTTGTTAAATTCAAAGTCTGGATTGGTGATACGCTCTAGGGTAAAGACAATGTCATCTGCGTTGAAATCACGGGTTGGGGTAAAGTAATCGGTCTTACCATATTTAACCCCTTTACGTAGGTTAAAGGTATAAGTCTTGCCGTCTTCACTAATATCCCAGCTTTCGGCTAAGGCTGGCTGAATCTCAGTACCATCTCTTTTGAATTCTACCAAGCCGTTGTAGATGGGAAAGGCGCTCGCATCAAAATCGGTACCTGCAGTGTACTGTGCTGGATCAAATCCAGCCGGACTACCTTCTGAGCAATAAAGTAAGGTTTTGGCTGCTTTAGCATCTGAGCTGGCAGCAGATTCATCGGTGGTTTTGTTGTCGCCGCTACAGGCACTGATGCCTAGAATTACTGTCGCCAACATCGTCAGTTTGAAGAGTGATTTTTGCATTATTACATCCTATGTAATGATAAATAGTCGCCAATATATTTATAAGATCGTTTTTGACCTATAAATATAATGAGCGTGCTTTTAATTCCCTTTAAAGCAATTGTTTATATCGTGTTTCTAATATGCAAAATAAAAAATATTTTAGGTTGTATTAGCCATTATTCAGATTTGCAAAAAATACCGATATAAATAAGTGGTTTAAATATACTCTGTTCAACAGTGGTAATGCAAGACATCCGTAAGCTAATTTGATAGAAAACGTTCTGTTTTACTATCTTTATTGCCGAATTCGTTAGAGTTTCTCCTTGTTTTAGAAATGCTGATAAAATAACCACGAAAAAATATGGGTTAAACTTTTATACAATCTACTTATTTTCATTTTATTGAATATAAAGTTTTAGTAAATAAGTTTCTTAAATAAGAATACTAATTATAAGACGCTTAGCTTCCCATGTTTTATGGCGTGATTCGTTCGATATGACCGTGGTTTGCTTTGATAAGATCTGCGAGTTTTTCAGCAATCATAATCGTTGGCGCATTGGTGTTACCGCTGATGAGAGTCGGCATGATTGAGGCATCGATGACCCTTAATCCCTTTACACCGCGTACTTTTAATTGCAAATCAACCACGGACTGGTCATCTGAACCCATACGGCAAGTGCCGACAGGATGATAAATGGTATCTGACTTGTTGCGAATATAGCCGAGCATACCGTCTTTTTCGATATAGGGGGCAGGGTAGTCTTCAGTAATATATTTGGCGATGGGTGATTCTTGCATGATGGCGCGCGTACGCTCCGCGCCTGCAATCATATATTCCACATCTTTTGGGTGCGAGAGGTAGTTTGGATCAATCAATACCGCGTCTGAGGGGTCGGCGGAGTCCAGTCTGACCGTACCGCGGCTTTCAGGGCGTAGGTAGCAACTGTGACAAGAGACCGCAAAGCCACGTCTGAGATCACGACCGTGCTCAATCACGCGGGATATGACAAAGTGCAGTTGGGTATTTGGCCACTCTTTTGGGTCGTCACCGACACTAAAGAACGCGCCCGCTTCAGCATAGTTGGTAGACAAAAGGCCTGTACCATCCTTTCTCCACTGCCGAATACTTTTGGTCAATGTCGAAATCGTCGCCATACCAATACCGATGACGTCAGTGGTATTGACTTCGTAATCAAAAACGACATCCAAATGATCTTGTAGATTACCACCAACATCGGGCGCATCTACCACGACGTCGATGCCATGCGATTGTAGATGCTCAGCAGGTCCAATACCTGACAACATCAGGACTTTGGGCGAGCCAAAAGTGCCCCCAGATAATATCACTTCATGACGCGCCATAACCGCATGCTCGACGCCATCTTTTTCATAAGCGACACCAACGGCTTGTTTGTCTTCAAAGATGACGCGGTTGGCTTGGGCGTGGGTGATGACGGTCAGATTTGATCGGTTTTGTACTGGATGTAGATAAGCGGCCGCCGCAGAGCAGCGTTGACCTTGTTTTTCGCCATGAAAGTGGGTGACTTGATATAGCCCTGTACCGTCTTGCTTTTCGCCATTAAAATCTTGATTATGATCTAAACCATTGGTGATGGCGGCTTCTACGAATGCTTTGGAGATATCACGCGGACTCAGTAAGTCGCTGACATGCAGCGGTCCGCTATCACCATGCAGCTCGCCGCTACCATGAATATTATTTTCTGCTTTGATAAAGTAGGGCAGTACATCATCAAATCCCCAGCCAGTACAGCCTTGTTCTACCCAACGTTCATAATCGAGCGCACTACCACGCGTATAAATCATGGCATTGATAGCGGATGAACCGCCTAAGCATTGACCACGTGGTTGGAAGCCACGGCGGTCATTCAGGTGCGTCTGCGGCGTGGTGTGAAAGCACCAATTATTCAGTTTCAGCGGCTTGCCTGGCACCATCAAAATCAGTCCGGCAGGGACACGGACAGCAAGGTCTTTGCCTTCACCGCCATATTCTAATAAGCAGACACTAATGTCTGGGTTTTCTGTTAATCGGCTAGCAAGTACGCAGCCAGCTGAACCACCACCCACGATGACGTAATCAAATTTTTTATCAAATTCCATTTTATATTCCTTCTAGCATCCATGCTGAGTAAAACGTGCTCGTTAAAACGCGTTTATTGAAATAGGGTATGCATTACAGTATCTATTATTTTGCTGGAATAATAAAATAAAAATGACTAAGGGGTACTTATCAATCAACATATGGCATGGCAAAACAATACTAGGTCGTTAAAACGCTGGTATAGGCTATTTAAACTTATATAGCACATATCTCTGAACGTACGATAAAGCGCTTACCTTCAGGTATTTCAAGCGAAAAACTGGCTCCGCGTCCATCGACCACATCTATTGTTAGATCGGTATGTTGCCAGAGCTTATGCTGAGCTTTACCCATATAAAATGGACAGCCAACCAGCTCGCCGATGAGTACGTCTTGTCCGCCTACTTTAAATTCGCCTAATGGATAACACATGGGTGAACTGCCATCGCAGCAGCCGCCTGATTGATGAAACATCAGCTCACCGTGCTTAGATTTTAGTAAGTCGATTAATGCTTTGCAGGACTCTGTCGCTGTGACGTTCATAATAACTTCCTTATCGTTAGACCCGAACGGATGTCTTTCATAATCATACTGAGTAGAAAATAAAGGGTCGCATCATATTCACTCACATCATTTATCATATGTGGTTGAAAACGATACGACCCTTTACTGATGATTACTCTAGCCAGTCATTGAGACGATGTTATGAATCTCAAAATATCATAAAGCATGTGGCTAGATAATTGTTGCTACAGACTATAGTCAATGACAATGCGACCTTCGATTTTGCCATCACGCATACGATCAAAGATATCATTGATATTTTCTAGTGGCTCAGCGGCAACGGTGGCTTTTACTTTGCCTGCTGCTGCCATGTCTAGCGACTCTTGCAAGTCGAGACGCGTACCAACGATTGAGCCACGAATGGTAATACCGTTTAAAACAGTATCAAAAATAGATACTGGGAATTCGCCCGTTGGTAGACCATTACAGACCAAAGTACCACCGCGTCGTAACATGCCCAACGCTTGATCAAAAGCTTTTGAAGATACTGCTGTCACGAGCGCACCGTGAGCACCGCCGATTTCTTTTTGTAGATATTCAGCAGGGTCAGTATTTTTCGCATTGACAGTGACTTTGGCGCCCAATTTTTTAGCGAATGCCAGTTTTTCGTCATCAATATCCACAGCAGCAACGTTCAATCCCATTGCAATGGCATACTGAACAGCCATATGTCCCAGTCCACCGATACCTGAAATGACAACCCAATCGCCTGGCTTGGTGTCGGTCATTTTAAGACCTTTGTAGACCGTGACGCCTGCACATAACACTGGTGCAATTTCAATAGAGTCAACGCTTTCAGGAATGATACCGACATAGTTGGCATCTGCTAGGACGTATTCTGCAAAGCTGCCGTTTACCGAGTAACCAGAGTTTTGTTGGCTTTCGCATAATGTTTCCCAACCACCTAAGCAATGGGTACAGTGTCCACAAGCAGAGTAGAGCCAAGGGATACCGACTCGGTCGCCTTCTTTGACATGATGGACATTTTCACCAACGGCGGTGATAAGACCAACGCCTTCGTGGCCTGGGATAAACGGTGGGCTAGGTTTGACTGGCCAATCGCCCTCAATGGCATGCAAATCGGTATGACAGACACCTGATGCCTGCATTTTTACGACAATTTGACCAGCACCTGCGGTTGGGATATCTACTTCTTCAATTTCTAAGGGTTGTCCGAATTCATGCAGCACGGCCGCTTTCATTTTATTACTCACGTTGTAACTCCTTGTCATCGTTCTTTACATTAAGATGCTCGGCGAGCATCGAGGTCGCACTTTACAGTTTTGCCATAAAGTGCTTTGAAAAACAGAATTAAAAGAAGCCCATCGCTTTAGGACTATAAGAGACCAGCATGTTTTTGGTTTGTTGATAATGATCAAGCATCATCAGATGGTTTTCGCGGCCAATACCAGATTGCTTGTAACCGCCAAAGGCTGAATGCGCAGGATAAAGGTGATAACAGTTGGTCCAAACGCGACCAGCTTTAATGCCACGACCGAAACGATATGCGCGAGTGCCGTTACGCGTCCAGACGCCAGCACCAAGACCATATAAAGTATCATTGGCGAGTGCCATCGCTTCTTCATCGTCTTTAAAAGTGGTGACAGCGAGTACGGGGCCAAAGATTTCTTCTTGGAACACGCGCATATCATTGGTGCCTTCAAAGATCGTTGGCTGCACATAATAACCGTTTGCCATATCGCCATCATGTTTAGCAAGTTCACCGCCTACAAGGACTTTTGCACCTTCTTTTTTACCAATATCAAGATAAGATAGGATTTTTTCTAACTGATCTGAGCTGGCTTGCGCGCCAATCATGGTGTCGGTATCAAGTGGGTTGCCCATTTTGATAGCTTTTACGCGAGCGATACAGCGTTTCATAAATTCATCGTAGATGCTTTCGTGTACGAGGGCGCGTGATGGGCAAGTACAAACTTCACCTTGGTTTAGCGCAAACATGACCAAACCTTCAACCGCTTTATCTAAGAAGTCATCGTCTTCGTCCATGATATCAGCAAAGAAGATATTTGGACTTTTACCGCCCAGCTCTAGCGTGACCGGAATGATATTTTCACTGGCGTATTGCATGATTAAGCGACCAGTGGTGGTCTCACCCGTAAAGGACACTTTATCGATACGCGGGTTGGAAGCGATTGGTTTACCAGCTTCTACACCAAAGCCGTTAATGACGTTTAGTACGCCTTTTGGTAAAATATCCGCCGCGCCTATGACGTCAAGCATGTATAAAACAGACGCAGGGGTTTGCTCGGCAGGCTTGAGGACGATACAGTTACCCGCAGCAAGGGCTGGGGCGATTTTCCAAATCGCCATTAGAATAGGGAAGTTCCAAGGAATGATTTGACCAACGACACCAAGCGGCTCATGAAAATGATAGGCAACCGTATCTTCATCAATTTGGCTAATGCCGCCTTCTTGTGCGCGGATAACGCCCGCAAAATAACGCAAATGGTCAATGGCGATTGGAATATCAGCGGCGAGGGTCTCACGTACTGGTTTGCCATTCTCATAGCTTTCAGCGATAGCGATTGCCTCTAAATTGGCTTCGATACCATCGGCAAGTTTGAGCAACATATTGGAGCGATCAGTGACACTGGTTTTGCCCCATGCGTCTTTTGCAGCATGAGCGGCATCTAGTGCAGCTTCAACATCGGCAGCTTTAGAGCGCGCAATCTGACAGAAGGTTTTACCATCGATTGGACTTGAGTTGTCAAAGTATTCACCATTGATTGGCGCGACCCACTCACCATTGATGAAGTTGTCATATTTTTTGCGGAATTGAACAGGACTATTTTCAGTATTGGGATAGGCGTATAACATTAACGACTCCTTGTTGTGTATTATGGCTATTTAAGAACAAACGACTTAAGCATAAATATTTGGCCATCCTGACCAAGCTATGACCCTATCGTACTGAGCTTTAGCGATGAGCGATAATGACTTTTTATAATGATATATTTCGTATCGTATAACTTTAAGTTATGTGGCTTATCAGGGTTAAAGTCGTCCGCGAAACGGATGTAGCTGCTATAATTGTTAGCAGCTTTTTCTCTTATTATTTGCTCTTAAGCTGTTTTTCTTATTACTATTAACTTAATTGGTTTAGATATATGCGTCAATCTTCTGCTCTTGATATCTTAAAAACGGGTCAAAATGTCTTTTTGACTGGCTCAGCAGGTTCAGGTAAGACTTATACTCTCAATCAATATATCGACTACCTGCGTGCGCGCCGTGTGCCTGTGGCCGTTACTGCGAGTACCGGTATTGCTGCCACACACATGAATGGCACAACGATTCATAGCTGGTCCGGCATCGGTATCAAAGATGAGTTAAGCGACCGCGACTTGACTACGTTATCACGCAAGCAGTTTTTGGCAGACCGACTAAAAGACACCGCGGTATTGGTCATTGATGAGATATCGATGTTGCATGCTAAGCAGCTCAATTTGGTTAGCCAAGTACTCAAGCATGTCCGTAAAAATGACAAAGCCTTTGGTGGCATTCAAGTGGTCGTGGCGGGCGATTTTTTCCAGCTGCCGCCGATTGGTAGTAAGGGTGAAACCAACCGTGAAAAATTTGCCTTTATGTCTGAAGCGTGGCTTGATGCCAAGTTCCATATTTGCTATCTGTCTGAGCAACACAGGCAGGTTAGTGAAGCGGCAAATGGCGGGCTTGATTTGGACGATATTCTCAACCAAATTCGCCGTCAGGAAGTCACTTTTGAATCGATTGCCGCGCTGGAGGCGACTTTTGATCAAAATGTCGATATCAAACGTACCCGTCTTTATACCCACAACCTCAACGTTAATAGCATCAATGATAAAGAGCTTGCCGCGTTAGAGGGCGAGATGATGCGCTTTACCGCCACATCTACGGGCGACAGTAAATTGGTTGAGACCCTTAAAAAAACGGTACGTACCCAAGATGATTTGGTACTAAAAGTCGGTGCCAAAGTGATGTTTATCAAAAACAATACCGAACTTGGCGTGTCCAACGGTACGATGGGTGAGCTGATTGGCTTTGCTGCTGTTAAAATCGATGATAGCAAAGACAGTAGTGATGATTTAATCGAAGACGATGACGACAGTGCTGAAAGTGAGACTGATAAGAATGTAAAAGGCAAAGGTAAAAAAGCCATAAAAGAGAAAGCCAAAAAGCCAACGACGCAAAAAATGCCCGTGGTTCGGCTCAATTCAGGGCGTGAAGTCATCGCTGAGCCTGAAGAATGGATCATCGAAGATGAGACCGGTGACGTGCTAGCAAGCTATGAGCAAGTACCGCTTTGTCTGGCATGGGCAATTACCATTCATAAGTCACAAGGCATGACCCTCGATGCTGCTGAGATTGATTTATCACGTACTTTTGAGTTGGGGCAGGGCTATGTGGCATTGTCACGGTTAAAGTCGCTGGCAGGTTTGCAGCTGCTCGGTATGAACGACATGAGTTTGCAGCTTGATCCGCTAGCACGCGGCGCGGACAAACGGTTTTTGGTGCTGTCAGAAGAAGCCGATGCCAATTATGCGATGCTTGATGAAGAGAGCATGACGCAGGCACATGAAAAATTTATTTTAAAATCGGGCGGTACGCTGAGTAAATCAGTGATTGATGCTTATGCCACTTTGCAAAAAAAGCGCCGCGAGCAACAACAAGCGCAAATATATAAAAAACAGAAACTGGGCAATCAAGTTTCTGATAAGTCGGACAGTACCTTGCTTGCGACCAGAGTGTTGTTAGAAGAGAGCTTGTCGATTGCAGAAATCTCGCAAGCCCGTCAGCTATCACAATCAACGATTATGCGTCATATTGCTGACCTAAAATCACAAGATCCAAGTCTCGCTTGTGATCATTTGCGGCCAGAGGATGAGGTGATGACGGCGGTTGGCAATGCCTACGTCGCGATTAAAGTCGCCAATAATCCAAATGATTTCAATGATGATGGCAGTATTAAATTGCGTCCAATATTCGATCATCTTAAGCAAAGTATTGATTACAATGCCATTCGTTTGGCACTGATTTTTATAACGCCCTAATACTGAATGGCGTCTTGATACTGAGTATAACAATTCAGGGTTCAAGCATTCACCAAAGCCATTTAGCTTTTATATAACAATCCTTAGAGCCGATTAACGACTTGTTGGTTTTGTCTCATTGTAGCGCTGACTTTGTAGTGCTCAATTTTTTTATCACTTTATAGCGATATCCTTTTATGCCTGATTTTTCGAGCGCCACGTATCAATTAACGTCTGACCCAGTAGCAGCAGCGGCGTTTCATGCATCTAGTAAGCATACACAGCCACTGAGGATTGCTATCAATGGTTTTGGACGTATAGGGCGCAATGTGTTGCGGGCATTGCTAGAGCGCTTTGAGGTATTAGGCCGTGCGATCCATGTGGTGGCAATTAATGATTTAGCACCAGCGGATATTTTGCTGCATTTATTAAAGTTTGACAGCACGCATGGTCGCCTAAGTCGCCTTGGGGTCAGTGCTGATATTGTGGCGAGTAGCAACGATGAAGCGAGCGATGACGGTAACAATAATAGCGCCACACAGCTTTGTCTCACAAAAAACAATTATACCTACTGTATCAATTTATTCTCGGAACCTAACCCTGCGCAGTTGCCTTGGGAGGCGCTGGGTGTCGATGTGGTACTAGAATGTACCGGACATTTTCGCTCTTATGAGCAAGCACAACTGCACATAGAGGCTGGCGCGCAGCAGGTGATTATCGGTGCTGCACCATTCGATGATGTCGATGCTTGTATCGTTATGGGCGTTAATACTGATGAGCTAACACGTGAGCTGCCGATTATATCGAGCGTTTCTTGTACCACGCAGGCCTTGGTTCCCTTGATTGCGACGCTTGATACCGCATTTGGGGTAAAGTCAGCGATGATGACGGAGATTCATGCTGTCACCGCTGATCAGACAGTGCTTGATCAAGCGCACCGTGACCCAAGACGCGCACGAGCTTCTGGTTACAACATTATCCCGACCACCTCTAGCAGTATCGCGGCGACAGAGCGTGTGCTACCTGCTATGGTAGGCAAGATAAATGGCCATTCGATACGAGTGCCTACCATTGATGTAGCCGCTATTGATGTGACCTTTGTTTTTGATAAGCCCGATGTGTCTGTCGAGGCAGTCCGCGAGGCACTCAAATCTGCCAGTCAGGCACATTTGCGTGACATCATGGCTTATACGGATGAACCATTGGTATCCAGTGATTTTATCCATCAGACAGAGTCTTTGATCATTGATGGTCAGCAGCTCATGCAAGTGGGTAGCCAGTACAAGGTTTTTGCATGGTATGACAACGAATGGGGTTATGCCAATAGACTACTAGATATGTGTCTACATCTGGCATCTCATAAAAAACATATCGTCAATTCTCTATAATAGAGTGACCGCGCTAACCTCGCGGCAAGCGTCATATATATATCTGCATGCAGTTGCCTTGACTCTCTTTTAAACTGAATCAACGATAGCATCAAAATAATTTAAATTCATGCAATTAATTGCTTGCATTCTTATGTTATATCGCTATAATAACGCACAAATGGAGACGTGGCAGAGTGGTTGAATGCACCGGTCTTGAAAACCGACAAGGGTTTGTAGCCCTTCGAGAGTTCGAATCTCTCCGTCTCCTCCAAATTCGAAAGCCGCAATCATTATTAATGATTGCGGCTTTTTTTGTTGCATTTTTATTTTATATCGCTATAATAGTCCACCAATGGAGACGTGGCAGAGTGGTTGAATGCACCGGTCTTGAAAACCGACAAGGGTTTGTAGCCCTTCGAGAGTTCGAATCTCTCCGTCTCCTCCAAATTCGAAAAAAGCCCCAATCAGTGATGATTGGGGCTTTTTTTATGCTGGATATTTATCCTATAATTTTATAAATACTTTGCAGCACTTTTTTATTTCATTAGCGACTCATCAAACTTAATTTCCTGCCCATTCTCCAATATCAATGTGCCTTTACTGATCATGATGGTCAAGTCTTTGGTGTTTTTAATGGCACGCATAACGTTGATGTCTTCAATACTGCTCTCGATGATGATCTTGCCAGACTGCTCTGGTTTAATAGGCGGGTCAAACTGTGTTAGTGGTACGTTAAAGCTTTTGCCCTGCGCCAAGTTAGCATCTTGCATGGTCAGTGTGCCCTTAAAGCTTTGAATGGCGACCTTGCCGTGATTAGAGAGCATAAACTGCAGTTTTACTTGATTTAAGCTGTCACTATCGCTGGTTTTGACTGGTAGTAGAGCGACAGGGTAGTTCTGCGCATTGGCACTATAAGCTGGCTGGCTGCTGACGATGGGGCTTTTTTTACCTGTTGGATTGTTTGGATGTAATCGTTCGTATTCACGCTGTTGCACAAGGGCTTGCTTGATAGTGGTACGCGGCATCGCCCCCGACTCATAGGCACCGCTGAGTTTCATTCGCAACATGTAGCGGCTGAGTAATTGCTGCTCAGATTGAGGCAACTGCTCAAAAGTGGTGCCGAGTTTTTTCTGCCACTGATCTGAGTTGGTCGGTATGGTTTTTTTGGTTGGATCCGCGGTTGGCTGTGAGCAACCAGAAACGATTGGTAGTATCGCTAAGGCAATCGTCAATAACAAAGCTTTATTCAAGCGTTGATGTAAACTCGCCATCGTACACCTCCTTAAAAATCTTTATGGATAATAAAGAATGACAACAAAATAATGAGCGTTTTCTTAATATACCTCGTTTGATGAGAGGTTGTGTTTAATTATCGCTAAATGCTGTATCGCAAGCAAAATAGGCATATTTTTGTTATATGACAGCAAAAAAGGGCAGGAGACGTACTATTTATAATAAGTTCTGACAAGCAATCATGATCGGTATTTTTATTCACAATAGCTATTTTTATTACGCCCACAAAAAAAAGACTGAGTGCCGTTAAGCAAACTCAGTCTTTTTTATTGACAGCAGTAACAGCTAACGACTGTTTGAATGGTTAGTCATGAGCTTGGTCATTTTCTTGCAGCTCAGATAGTGAGTGAGTAATATTATTATTGTGGGTCACAACAATGGCCTCATCAATAATACGCTGGCTGACTCCGCGTTTACGCAGGCTTTCGATGAACACCTCGTCATGGGCTAGGGTGTAGTCTTGATGATCGCGGTCAAGCCCTTGGCGAATATATAAACGAATAAGCCCTTGGATGCGTTTAAACCCCAACTCTTTTGAAGTGGCTTCTAATAGCGAAATCATCTCTTCAGACAAACGAATACTGATCGGGCGCATGATTTTTTGCGGATGATCAGAAAACTTATTTTTCACACGTACAGGTATCATAATAAACCATTATTTTTAGTGAGTAAGAGTGAAGCACTCAGACAAAAATTAACCCAATCAAAACTATCTTTACCATACAACAAAAACGCCTAAAAGAACACCGTAGCCATGCCAATCGTACTAGGACGTGTCCTCAATTCAATCGATTAACCTCTAAATGGGATAAAAATGGCTAAATTTTGCCAAACATCGTCAAATAGCTTATTAATATCTCGATATTATTTGTGCTACTGTCCTTGTTTGACGGCAATTTATCTCATTTTTGTCACCACTTTTAAAATGAGGACACGCCCTAAGATTGCGGCTATCCTCTTAATTGAAAACGGCAACCATAAAAAAACCTTCATCAAATAATGATGAAGGTTTTTAGTATATGGCTCTCCAACCTGGGCTCGAACCAGGGACACACGGATTAACAGTCCGTTGCTCTACCAACTGAGCTATTGGAGAATAAGTTGGTATAACGATAAGTTAGATAAGCGCTATTGCTTGTCTTGTTTGCGTTATGTGGGGCACATTTTAGCCAAGTTGTTATAGGCTGTCAACCTTATTATGCCATTAATTATAAATATTGTTGTTAACTGTGAAAAATAACCAGTAATCCCTTATAAAGCGGGCTGTTTTGGCAAATTTTGACCGCTAAAATATTATTTTTTGACTAGGGCGTGTCTTCAATTCAATCGATAAATCTCTAAATGGGCTAAAAATGGTCAAAACCCTTATTTATGTAAGTTGGATATAAAATCTAGCGCTAATTTGATTAGACAAGTCGGCTATCTTTTTGAATAGTAAAACAATCTGTACCTCCCTCGAAACAAAAAAATCAGAAACAGCCCTTCACATGGCTAGAATATTTCTATAGAATACCGACCGTATGGTTTCTTTAATGTATATACATTATTAATATGTGATCAATCTGAGACAGGTAACCTAATTATGAGTCCCACCACTATTGCCTACGGTTATCTAGCCATCGCCATTATTTGCGAAGTGGTTGGCACGACCTTTTTAGTCAAGTCAGAGCAGTTTACGCGTTTGGTGCCGACCCTGATTATGGGTGTGCTTTATGCCATCTCGTTTTACTTATTAACACAAACCATCAAAACCATACCGCTTGGTATTGCTTATGCACTGTGGGGCGGGTTGGGGATTGTGCTGACATCGCTCGTTGGCTTGGTGTTTTTTAAGCAAAGTCTTGATACAGCAGCTGTGGTTGGTATCGCTATGATTGTGGGCGGTGTCGTGGTGATGAACTTATTCTCTAATTCTGTGGTGCACTGATATGGAAATGGAAAACGCTTACAAACGTAAAAAACAGCCCGAAGTTGTCCGTCGTGCGCTACTCGATCAGGCAGCGCGAATCACGTTAGAGCAGGGCTTATCAAAAGTGACCTTTCAGGCGGTCGCTGATGCGGTCGGGGTGACCAAAGGCGGGGTGATGCATCATTTCACCACTAAAAATGCACTCATCCTTGAAGTGTTTCATGATGCGATGGCGAGGTTTGAGGCAGAAGTTAATCAAGCCATGGCAGAAGACCCTGTGCGTTATGGCTCTTTTACTCGTGCCTATATCAATGCCACGATTAGCTTAGGCGAAAAAGGGCAGGAAGAGCTCGATAGTCAAGCAACCTTATATGCATTGATGCTAGGCGATAGCGAGTTACGTGAGTTGTGGGCCAAGTGGGCAAATGCACAATTAAAGAAACATCAAGCAACCGACAATACCGAAACATTATGTATGGTGCGTCTGGTGGCTGATGGTATTTGGCTCTCTGATTTTTCGGGGATTAATATCTCAGATAAAGCATCCATCCATAAGCGCTTGATAAAAATGACGCAACCTGAGAATGAATAAAATATTGTTCTTAAATGATTGATCAAATAAGCATTTTTTATCAAAAAATTATTGAAAGACAGGCTTGTAGCAATAGGCTATATAAATTTATTTTAAACATTTAACCCATGACGACATTATTCGGTATTAACTTTTTTATAGAGCTTTTGCCAGTCGTTAATAGGAGCACCACATGACAGATTCAAAAACAGACCTCAACAACTTAACAGACATCATCGATTTAAAACAAATACAAACTGCTTATATTAATGGTCGTTACTTAGCAATCGACGAATCGCTTGCTACTTTTGAAGACATCAATCCAGCCACGGGTGAAGTGTTAACTACCGTTCAGCAAACGACCAGTGAACAGATTGATGAAGCCGTAAAAGCGGCACAAAAAGGTCAAAAGGTTTGGGCGGCGATGACTGCCGTTGAGCGCAGTCGTATTTTGCTAAAGGCGGTTGCGATATTACGTGAGCGCAACGATGTACTCGCGTTACTTGAAACCAAAGACACGGGCAAAGCACTCTCTGAAACCAAATATGTCGATATCGTGACTGGTGCTGATGTCGTTGAGTATTATGCAGGGCTTGCGTCGATGATTGAAGGTCGTCAGATTCCATTGCGTGATACTAGCTTTGTCTATACTCGCCGCGAGCCACTTGGCGTCGTCGCAGGTATCGGTGCGTGGAACTATCCGATTCAAATCGCGATGTGGAAAGCAGCACCAGCATTAGCCGCTGGGAATGCGATGATTTTTAAACCCTCAGAAGTCACACCGTTAACCGCGCTAAAACTGGCAGAAATATTGACAGAAGCGGGCTTACCAGACGGCGTATTCAACGTCGTGCAAGGGGATTATAAAGTCGGCGAAGCGTTAACACAGCATCCTGATATCGCAAAGGTATCGTTTACGGGCGGCGTACCAACGGGTAAAAAAGTGATGGCGAGTGCGGCATCATCATCGCTTAAAGACGTGACCTTGGAGCTTGGCGGTAAGTCGCCACTGATTATATTTGACGATGCCGATATCGATATGGCGGCGGACATCGCTATGATGGCGAACTTCTATAGCACCGGTCAGGTCTGTACCAATGGCACGCGTGTCTTTATCCCTAAAGCGCTACAAGCTAAGTTTGAAGAAGCCATCTTAACGCGTGTCAAACGTATCAAACTCGGCAATCCGCTGGACGAGAGCATCAATATGGGGCCATTGGTCAGCTTCCCACATATGGAAAGAGTGCTTGATTATATCGAGCAAGGTAAGGCTAGCGGTGCACGTCTATTGACGGGTGGTGAACGTATCACAACAGGCAAATTGGCAAATGGCGCATTCGTCGCACCGACGGTATTCACTGATTGCACCGATGAAATGACTATCGTGCGCGAAGAAATCTTTGGTCCAGTGATGTCAATATTGACTTATGAGACTGAAGAAGAAGTGATTCGCCGTGCCAATGATACCGAGTATGGTTTGGCAGCTGGGGTCGTGACTGCTGACTTGACCCGAGCGCATCGAGTCATCGCTCAAATTGAAGCGGGTATTTGCTGGTTAAATACGTGGGGCGAGTCGGCTGCACAAATGCCAGTGGGCGGTTATAAGCACTCAGGTATCGGCCGCGAAAACGGCATTGAAGCCCTTGAGCATTATATGCAGACCAAGTCTATCCAAGTAGAGCTTGGTAAGTTTGAATCGGTATTTTAATCACTTTTGCTGTGAAATTTTTAAAACGGTAAGGCTGAATTATTAGGACTAATTTGTCCTTTTGGCACCGCCTTACTGATATGAAATGATGGATTTTTTAATATTATGGAGCGTTTTATGACATCAACCACACCTGAATATGACTACATCATCGTCGGCGCAGGCTCAGCAGGCAATGTGCTGGCCACCCGCTTGACCGAAGATGCCAACATTAAGGTGTTGCTGTTAGAAGCAGGTCGTCCAGACCATCGCTTAGACTTTCGTACGCAGATGCCAGCAGCGCTCGCTATGCCGTTGCAAGGAACGACCTATAACTGGGGCTACAAAACCGATCCTGAGCCTTATATGAATAACCGCGTCATGGATTGTGGTCGCGGTAAAGGGTTAGGTGGCTCGTCTCTGATTAATGGGATGTGTTATATCCGTGGTAATGCCTTGGATTTTGACGATTGGTCTCAAATCAAAGGTTTAGAAGATTGGACCTATTTGGACTGCTTGCCGTATTTCAAAAAGTTAGAAAATCGCGACGCTGGCGAGAACGACTATCATGGCGTCGGTGGTCCCGTCGAGATGACCACTTCAAAGCCAGGAGTCAATCCGCTGTTCCAAGCGATGATCGAAGCAGGCGTGCAAGCAGGCTATCCAAGCACGGATGATTTAAACGGCTATCAACAAGAAGGCTTTGGGCCGATGGATCGCTTTGTGACGCCTAATGGTCGCCGCGCATCAACAGCTCGCGGTTATCTTGACCGCGCCAAACCGCGTAGCAATATCACCATTTTGACGGGTGCATTGACTGACGTGATTTTGTTCGATGGCAAACGTGCTGTCGGCGTTAAAGTCGCCCATCAAGGTCAAACCAAGAATTTTTACGCGTCTCGTGAAGTGATTGTTTCATCAGGTGCGATTGCGTCGCCGCAATTATTGCAGCGCTCTGGTATTGGTCCTGGTCAATGGCTCAAAGATTTGGGTGTCAATGAGATTTTAGATTTACCGGGTGTTGGTAATAATCTACAAGACCATTTAGAGCTGTATATGCAGTACGAATGTAAGTTGCCAGTGTCGATTGCGCCTGCCAATAAATGGTGGAATAAGCCTGCCATCGGTGCCGAGTGGTTGTTCAATGGCACAGGACTTGGCGCGTCAAATCAGTTCGAAGGTGGCGGTTTTATTCGTACCGATGAGAAGTTTACCCATCCTAATATCCAGTACCACTTCTTGCCATTAGCAGTGCGCTACGATGGTCGTAGTGCCGTGAAGTCGCACAGTTTCCAAGCGCACGTAGGCTCATTGCGCTCGCCAAGTCGTGGTCGCGTCAAGCTGACCTCAAAAGACCCAAGCGCGCATCCGAGCATTTTGTTTAACTATATGTCTCACGACCAAGACTGGCACGAGTTCCGTGCGGCAATGCGCATCACTCGTGAGATTATGCATCAGCCAGCGCTCAACCCTTATCGTGGTCGCTCGATTGCGCCAACCGATGATTTGGTGACCGATGCGCAGCTAGACGAATATGTTCGTAATCATAGCGAAACAGCTTATCATCCGTCGTGTACTTGTGCGATGGGTGAAGGTAATGATTCGGTCGTCAATGGCGAAGGACTCGTACACGGCATCGATGGCTTGCGCGTCGTTGATGCGTCGATTATGCCAAATATCATCAGTGGTAATCTAAACGCTACCACCATTATGCTGGCAGAAAAAATCGTCGATAAGATGCGTGGCAAGCAGCTACCACGCTCGACCGTAGATTATTACGTTGCCAATGGTGCACCGCTTAGAACTGAGCCGATGCGCGCATATGGCTCTGCTGTCTAAGCGACTGATGAACTATTTATTCAATAATCATATAAGAGAATCTCATTAAAAAGACCTTTCCACGCAAAGGTCTTTTTCATCAGCGCTAACGTATTAAGTATTTTTAATACTGTTGTGGCTGCCTTTGATTGTCATTTAAATTTTTATTTACATAGCAATTTTTATTTATTGGTACTGCTTTGTGCGTCATACAGTCCTCAAGTTATGACGGACAAATCAATATCAGACCCTGTTTAATTTACCTATTGAGGTCTTTTATGTACAGCTCGCCATCAAAAGATGCGACGAAACCCCTGACTCTAAACAAGACGGTTTTTTTAGGTTCAGCTATTATTTCTATTTTATTAATTATCTGGACGATTGCGTTTCCAGATTATAGTGAGACATTGTTAAGCTCAAGCATGGCATGGGTATCAGAGAGTTTTGGCTGGTATTACATGCTGGTGGTTGCCGCTTACAGTATATTTGCACTATTTGTTGGTTTTTCTAAATACGGCGATATCAAGCTTGGGCAAGATCACGAAAAAGCCCAGTTTCCTTTCCTAGCATGGGCCGCGATGCTGTTCTCTGCGGGTATCGGTATTGATTTACTGTTTTTTGGTGCCTCTGAGCCATTGATGCATTATTTAACGCCGCATACGGGGCTGGAGCCTGCCAGTGCAGAAGCCATGCGCGAAGCACTTGCGCAAACCTTTTTACATTGGGGTCTACATGGTTGGGGTATTTATGCACTCATCGGTATGGCATTGGCGTACTTTGCGTATCGTAAAAACATGCCATTGGCGCTGCGTTCACCACTGACGCCTATCTTTGGCGAGCGTTTAATCAAGGGCTGGCTTGGTGATGGTATTGATACCTTTGGTGTTGTTTGTACCTTGATGGGTATCGCCACCAGCTTAGGCATTGGGGTATTGCAGGCCAATGCTGGATTGACCCATGTTTTCGGTATTGAATCTAGCAAAACAGTCCAGACGCTTATTATTGTAGGTGTCGTTGCTGCTGCAGCTATTTCGGCGATGACAGGTGTGGAAAAGGGCGTCCGCCGCTTATCTGAATTTAATATGCTATCGTCGATATTACTATTAATCGCCATATTGGTGATGGGTAATACGGTGTATTTGCTGAATACCTTTACCCAAAATATCGGTCAATATTTCCAAACCATTCTCTTTAAAACTTTTGATGTATATGCCTATGACGGTACTGCTGGTGCCGATTGGAAATCAGGCTGGACGATATTTTTCTGGGCATGGTGGGTCGCTTGGGCACCGTTTGTTGGTCTATTTATCGCGCGTATTAGCCGTGGTCGTACCTTACGTGAGTTTGTCTTTGGTGTGATGTTTATTCCGCTTGGTTTCATTTTTGCCTGGTTCTCTATCTTTGGTAATTCGGCGATAGACTTGGTTGCTAATGGAGCTACTGAACTTGGTGAAATCGCTGTTAATGACGCCGCCATGGGTATGTTTGCCTTGTTTGAGTATTTTCCTTACAGTGACGTTTTATCATTCGCTGGTGTGGTTATCGGGCTAGTATTCTTTGTGACCTCAGCGGACTCAGGCGCGTTAGTATTAGCGAATTTGAGCTCACGCGGCATGACCAATGACACCGATGCACCTGTTTGGTTGCGTCTGTTTTGGGCAGCAGCAACAGGTCTTATCACTTTAGGATTATTATTTGCAGGTGGCTTTGCCTCATTGCAGTCAGTATCTGTGATTGCTGGTTTGCCATTCTCACTCATTCTTGTGCTCTATATGATGTCAATGTGGAAGTCGCTAAAAGAGGAAGGCAATAAACGTAAGGCCAGTACGATTGGTACGGCTAATGTGCTGGATAGTGGTAAGAGCTGGAAAGCACGCTTGCAACGTATCGTCAGTTTCCCTAGACATGCACAAGTTGAACGCTTTTTACAAAACGTGGTTAGACCTGCCATGACGGAAGTTGAAAAAGAATTTGCGGCAGGCGGTCTAAAAACCTCTTTGGACATCCGTAACCCTGAACATATCGGACAAGATATAGATGAAGGCATGGATGAGAGTAGCGGTCAAATAGATGGTCTAAAATTGCGAGTTGGACATGGCGATGAAGACGACTTTATTTATGAAGTGAATTTGATTAAAGCTGAGCGTCCTAACTTTACATTGAGCACCTCAACTAAGAATGCAGAGTACTATTATCGTGCCGAAGTGTTCTTGAGCGAAGGTTCGCAAGAGTATGACTTGGTAGGTTACTCCAAAGAGCAAGTATTGGTCGATATCTTAAATCAGTACGAGCGCCATTTGCAGTATCTACATTTAGAGCGTTAATTGATTTATCAACACGTCCTGAATATTTAAGTAAAAACACTTAAGTAAAAACATCGTAACAAACAACCCCATAAGTTGAATGCAGCTTATGGGGTTATTTTATGAAAAATAAAATAAGTAGATATAGGGTAAAATATATAAAGATACGTTTCGGATTATCAGTTTCGAAATATTAGCAAAGGATAAGTTTGTGACCACATTAAAGTATATCGCTCATTATTCTGAGCAAGTTCAAACCCAAGCGGCATTGCTGATTAGCGATGGTAAATTGGGCGCGTATCTAGAAAAAAAGTATCCCACTCAGCACCAAATAAAAAGTGATAAGGCGCTTTATCAGTATATCAATGAGATAAAAAACCAATATATGCGCAAAGTGGGACAGCTATCGAATGTCAGCTATAGCAGTAAATTAACGATCCTCAAACATGCGCTAGGTATTCATACCACCCAGTCTCGCATACAGGGCAGCAAGCTCAAATCGCATAACAGCATTACCATGGCCAGTTTATTTCAGGAAGCGCCGCCTGAGTTTTTGCGCATGATTGTTGTGCATGAGTTGGCGCATTTTAAAGAGCACGACCATAACAAGGCGTTTTATCAATTATGCTGTCATATGGAGCCTGAGTATCATCAGTTTGAGCTTGATACGCGGTTGTGGCTGCACTGGCGCGAACTGAGTTGATCGCAGTGCTGTATTCTTTTCTTCTCAAAATGAGGATACGCCACAGATTGTATTTCTTATCATAATTTTCTTATCATAAATAATATTATACATTTTTTTAATATATTTTAGTGTATAGTTTAATAACGATGATTTTAATGATTGTTGATAAATGGAGAAGACGATGAAACGGATAGTTGCTACTGCACTTGCTATAAGCGCCGCCTCACTAATGGTTGGCTGTACAGCGACCAATGCCATGTCACAAAAGAGTGACGTCATTCCAGAGAATAAAAAACCGACGCCATCGGTGTTGATAAATGTGACATCAGAGGATGCTCAAGTGCAGCTCATGTCGATGGTGCTAACTATGCAATCCGCGCAGCAAGGTGCCAATACTTGAGTATTGCTCTGCGGTCCAGCCGGTGATATGGCACTCCGTGATGCACCTAAAAGTGTGACCACAGCGCAACCGCCTAAAAATATGAGCTCACAGGGTTTGATGCAAATGGTCATGAAGAATACCAATACCAAGGTTGAGGTTTGTGCCCTTTATCTACCGGGTAAGGGAATTGACCAGTCGGCACTGATTGACGGCGTGAGTGATGCTGATCCTGCTGATATCGGGGCGCTAATGGTCGATCAAACCACCAAGATAATGAGCTTTTAAGCAGATAAAAAATGATTAGTAGTTTGATGAATAAAAAGGGTGTGATATCGACTATCGCATCCTTTTTTTGTGTCAGTCATTTTGGCTAGTGGAATTGCGTTATAATCCCAGCTAAGCACTGTTTACCAAGTAATATTCGCCAAGTACTCTTGGCTGAAAAACAAGTACCATAGATCCTAATTCATAAAAGGTTATGAGCAATGATTAATACCAAAATTTATAAAGCAATTTATACTTTAGCTGAAGAGTTATTGGAAGCTGATCGTATAGGCAATCAAGCAGCATTTGATGGGTTTTATGCTGAATTAGAAGCCATTTGTAATGATAATGAAAATACCGATAAAGACCATCCAGAACAGTGGGAAACGCTTGCTGACTTTACAGAAGATTTGGATGAAGCCTTAGTTATTTATGACAAAGCGCTAGTCAAAGCCACGGCGATCAATTCAAAAGATCATCTGTCGTCGATTGCTTTTTCTATGGCGGTACTACAGCTTGAGACAGGTAACAAAGAAGCGGCTATTCAAAGTCTACAGAATGCTAAAATTACGGCTAATAAGATTGAAGATAAAGAGTTTAAGGTTGAGATAGACGAGCTGCTTACCAAGTTGTTGGCTGAATAATCTCAATACTGAATAGCTTCAACTAAGCAGGAATGATTTGTTATGCAAAACCTACCTATTGCAATTATCGGTGGTGGTTTGAGTGGCTTATATGCAGCGTTTTTGTTAGAGCAACAAGGTATTGATTATATATTGCTTGAGGCGCGTGATAGATTGGGCGGGCGCATCGCTGTTGCGAAATCATCAGTAGATCAGAATGCTAGTAGTCACAGTGTCGATCATGAAGAATCAAACGATGGCTTTGATTTAGGGCCATCGTGGTTTTGGCCAGAGTATCAGCCGCAGTTGAGCAGTCTTATTGAAACGTTGAATTTAACATGTTTCGCTCAGTTCGAGGACGGCGACATGATGGTGGAACGTGCCGCCAATGAGCTGCCTATCCGTACCCAAGGCTATCAAAGCTCGCCACCGTCTATGCGCCTCGTCGGTGGTATGGCAGCGCTCATTGATGCTATGTATGCGCGCTTAAATCCTACGCGCATTATCACGGGGCAAATCGTAAAGTGTGTAATCAAGACTGAGCGCTGTATCAGCATAGAGAGCGAGAGCAGCGCTGAACAGATGACAGCTGGTCAAATAACTACTTATCAAGCGCAGCATGTGCTTCTTGCGCTACCGCCTCGTTTGGCGGCGAGTAACATCAAGTTTGAACCGACTTTACCGCAGGATTTGGTGGCAGAGTTGCAAGAGACCGCGACATGGATGGCGCCACATGCCAAATATGTGGCGGTTTATGATTCACCCTTTTGGCGCAATCAAGGACTATCGGGTTCAGCGAGAAGTGCAATAGGGCCACTTGCTGAGATTCATGATGCGTCCTTGGTAGAGGGAAAAGGTGCATTATTTGGCTTCTTTGGCGTTCCTGCTCACGTCCGTCAAAGCGTCTCAGAGATGGAGCTAAAAGCCCATTGCCGCGCGCAGTTGGTACGTTTATTTGGCGGACAGGCAGAGACGCCAACGGCTGAGTATCTGAAAGACTGGGCGCAAGATTCATTGACCGCGACGCCTGCTGATGCCAGTGGCGCTGGTCAACATGCTGGCGCACCGAACGCTAAGCCGAATACAGGTGCATGGCAAGACTGCCTAACGGGCAGCGCTAGTGAATGGTCAGAGTCATTCCCCGGTTATATTGCTGGTGCTATCGATGCAGCACATAAGGCAGTACAAGGTTTAGATTTAGGTTTGTCTGATGAGCTATCGTCATCAGCGTCGCTACCCAATAGGATAGTTGATGAGTGAGTCTTTAGAACAGCAAGCTTCTCGCAACACCAGCACATGGCTCATCCCTTTTGCTTGCTTGTTAGGCGGAGGAGGTCTGATTGGTATTTCTACCAATTTGGCAAAATATGCTGGTGAGATAGGTATTACACCACTGGCATTTCTCTTGTGGTCCATCACGGGCGCTGCTGCTATTTTATTGATCGTTGCATTAATACGGCACGAATTACCTCCCTTAAATGCGCGTAGCTTTGAATACTATTTTGTGGCGGCGCTCATCAGTGTTGCTGGTTCTAATTTACTACTGTTTTCGGCTATTCCACATGTGGGTGCAGGTTTCGTCGCGCTCATTATCTCGCTTCCACCATTGTTGACTTATCTTGGCGCATTGGCACTGCGGATGGAGCGATTTAATATCGTCCGCGCTTTGGGTGTGGCCGCGGCGCTTCTTGGCGCAGGAGTATTGGCAGCGCGTAAGTTTACAGCACCCGATGCCAGTACTTTTTGGATTTTGATCGCGCTTTGCGGGCCAGTATTACTGGCTATTGGTAATATATATCGCACCTTACGCTGGCCTGATAAGGCATCACCTAGTGCACTCGCGCCAGGTATGCTAATCGCGGCGTCGCTGTTGCTGCTGTCATTTAGTGTATTGCCTAATTTTTCAGTTAATATGCCACTAGACTGGTTGCCGCTAGGTTTGATTGGCATACAAGCCGCCGTATTTGCGGGTCAATTCTTATTATTGTTTTTACTACAAAAAACCGGCGGTCCTGTTTTATTAAGTTTATTAGGCTCGGTCGGTGCAGTTGTCGGTGTGCCAGTGGCTATTTTTTTGCAGGGTGAGATGCCGCCAGAAGGGTTGTTTTTGGGTGCTTCATTGATCGCACTGGGCGTTGGTTTGGTGACATGGGGCGGGGTGAAAATGGCGACCACATCGATAGAAACTACGTAAAGATGACCGTTAGGGTATAGCGCTCATAAATACGCTAACCTATAGACTAATGACCCTACTAGAGCATATGTTTGTACTGCAACTATCCAAAAGTGTAGCCATGGAAAAATGTCACTATATAGAAATGCTACTATGCAACCCTCACAATAATCATTTTTTATCTAATCCAACCTCACAAAACCTCGTTAGAACGTAAATATTACCGTTACTGCTAATCTATAATTTATCTACAACCATTTTAGCAATCAGCATGGCTAGGTATGAGTGTTCAACAGGGCATCATAATTGGTTACGATTATCTAAAATCAGTTTTTGTGAGTAACACAAAAAAGGAGTATAAATATCGTGGTTATTCCTATCATGGATTAGGGCGATGCATGCAGCCAAGCGTTATCGATTGTTAAATAATGTCACGATTGTCATTAGTATTATCGGCGTAGCCATTGCTTTATTAGACAGTGGTTTCACGCTGCCGATGTGGTTACAACAGGTTTTCCATATTTTTTATCTTGCGATTATTTTTTTAGGCTTTGTTGTGACGGCAGGGCGTTACCTCTATAGCAAAAAGCCGCTGACCCTAAATAAAGTCGCTGTCTTTGACTTACTGACCAGTATCGCGATTGTTATCCTATTGGTAGCACATTTCACTGATTTGGTGCGCTCTGGGATGTCGGTCGCTGTTGATGGCTTCGTTGCCATCAAAATTGCCGTCTTTGTGACCTTTATTCGTGAAATATCTGACCATGATTTTAATCTCAATCGTACCTTTCTAAACCCTGCGCAGTTTTTTATCTTAAGCTTCCTGTCATTGGTATTGGTCGGTGCATTGCTACTGATGATGCCCAATGCAACGACGCAGCCGCTGTCTTTCATTGATGCGCTCTTTACCGCGACCAGTGCTGTCTGTGTGACTGGTCTTATCGTGGTAGATACGGCGACTTATTTCACAACTTTTGGGCAAGTCATTATCATGGGGCTGATACAGATTGGCGGCTTGGGTATTTTGACTTTTGTGACGTATTTTAGTTATTTCTTTAAGGGCGGTGTCAGTTATGAGACGCAGGCGAGCATCAGTGAGATGTCTTACATGCGCGGCATGGGTGATGTGGTATCGACCCTCAAATCCATCTTATATGTGACATTTGCCGTTGAGGCAGTGGCTGCGGCACTCATTTATATCAGTATTTATGACATACCAGATATGGATTGGTCTGAGCAGTTATTCTTCTCTGTTTTCCATGCAATTTCTGCGTTCTGTAATGCTGGATTTTCTACATTTAGCGCTGGCATGTATGATGACGCGCTACGTTTTAATTACCCATTACAACTGATTATCGCTACGACCTTTATCTTTGGTGGTATGGGTTTTGTCATTGTGGTCAATGTGCTGCGTTATTTGCGTGATCGTGCCGAGCGCCTGATCTATCGCCATGATCAGCGTTATATTTATCGACCATGGTTGCTCAATATTAATAGCCGCATAACCTTGATTACGACGGGCGCTTTATTGTTGGTAGGTCTCATCGGTGTGATGATATTTGAATATAACAATGTGCTGGCAGACCATCGCAGTTTTTTCGGTAAGCTTGTCACAGGGCTGTTTACTGCTGCCACGCCGCGAACCGCAGGATTTAATACCATCGACATGGGGGAACTCGCGTTTCCCACGATTATGTTGACGATATTTTTGATGTGGATTGGTGCCTCGCCAAACTCGACGGGCGGTGGTATCAAAACCAGTACGTTTGCGATTGCCCTGTTAAACACTTTGAGTTTGGCACGTGGTCAGACCAATGTTGAGGTCTTTAAGCGCCAGATTGCTGACATCTCGATTCGCCGTGCATTTTCTATTATGTGGCTGTCTTTATTGGTCATCGGTATGGGGGTGACGCTCATCAGCTATGATCAACCAGAGCTTGATTTAATCAAGGTGGTTTTTGAATGTTTTTCAGCTTACAGCACGGTGGGATTAAGTTTGAATTTGACGACAGAGTTATCAGATTTTAGCAAAATGGTGGTGTCAGTCATTATGTTTGTTGGGCGTGTCAGCATGTTGACCATCTTTATTGCCCTGCTTAAAAATAGACGCCAGCGCAATTATCGCTATCCAACTGAAGAGATTACGATCAATTAAATGGTCGTAAATAAGCCATTTCATCATTAAAAAATACTGAAAAAGGTTAATAAGGTTATGAAATATATCATTGTAGGGTTAGGGAACTTTGGCTCATCGCTAGGCATGGCGTTGACCCGTCAGGGGCACGAAGTGATTGCCATTGACAGCAGCATGCAAAAGGTTGAGGCATATAAGGAAGTCATCTCTCATACCATCTGTATGGATGCTACGGATGAATATACCGTCAATGGTTTACCGATTGTCGACACCGATATCGTTATTGTCGCAATCGGTGAAGACCAAGGCGCAAACGTCATGGCGACGGCATTATTTAAAACTCTCAAAGCAAAACGTTTGATCAGTCGTAGTATCAATCCACTGCACGAAAAAGTGTTGCAAGCTATCGGCGTTGATGATTTGATTCATCCTGAAAAAGAGGCGGCCAATCGCTGGGCCAAACGGCTGTCGCTACGTTATTTCGTCGACTCGTTTGAGCTGAGTGATCATTTCAGTATGGTGGAGATTAGCATTCCCAAGTCGTTGATTGGTCAGACTGTTGATGATTTGCAATTGGAGCAAAAGTTCAATATTCGATTGCTTAGTACCCTGCGCTATGAGTATTATGAAGACAGCTTTGGTCGTACGCAAAGTAAGCCTAGTATTAAAGGTTTGGCGGCGCCTGAGCAAGTATTGCAAGATAAAGACGTATTGGTCATCTACGGTGCTAACAAGCATATCAACGAGTTTCTGCGTAGTGTCGGTGTGAAAATCAAATAAACATTTGCAACAGCCGTGACATGAAAAGGCAAAGGGGAAACTTATGAGTAAGCGCACTATATCCATCTTGTTGCTTGCGACGATGGCATTGTTGTCAGGTTGTGACCAGACGCCGCAAGACCCGAACGTGTTGTATTCAGAAAAACATCAAGACCCCATTCAAGAGCTGGAGATGACAACAGCGGTTGATCGTAGCCAGTTTGCCTATAAACAAACCTTTTATGTGCCCATTTATTCTGACATCTATACCGATAGAGACAATCGTAAAGTCTTGCTATCAGCGACTTTGAGTGTACGCAATACCACGCTAAAAAAATCGCTGTATATCAATAAAATTGATTACTATGGCACTGATGGAACCTTTATAAAATCCTATTTAAACAAACCGATTGAGCTTCCAGCAATGGCCACGCTCAATTATATCGTCGAAAAAGAAGAGGATAAAGGCGGATCGGGCGCCAACTTTATCATTGAAGTCGAAGGGATAGACGAGACGGTCAAGCCCGTCATTGAGGCGGTGATGATCGGTAATTTTAGCAATAAAGGCTTTGCATTTAGTACAGAAGGTACGCCAGTGGTGCATTGATTAAGGATAATAAAATCCAAGGAAGGGATATGTCTGCAACAAAAGAAGAAATTGTCGCCTTTATGGCGTTGGAATTTCCACAAACTAAATGTGTCATCGAGTCAGTCGGTGACAATCGCTCGACCTTATCACACGATATTGGTATCAATGAATTGCGTCCCGGTGGTACGGTCTCTGGACCAGTATTGATGAGCATCGCTGATGTGGCTCTCTATGTGGCGATACTTGGTAAAATAGGTATTGTGCCATTAACAGTGACGACGAGCTTGACCATTAACTTTTTGCGCAAACCCTCAGCAGAAGCACGTATTATCGCTGAGTGTACGTTGATAAAAGTAGGTCGCACGCTAATCGTTGGCGAGGTTGCGCTTTATTCTGAAGGCTCTCGCGACATGGTGGCTCACGTAGTTGGCACGTATTCCGTACCGCCTCAGCACGTTTAGCTATTTTTAGCCCACTTTTAAAATGAGGATAGGCTCTAAAAAAACAGTGCTATAAAAATTAATGTCATAAAATTAATGCTGATAAGGACTGCTACTGTTTGGTTGCCTCGACCTGAATGTTTAAATGAAGGTTTTTAGTGACGCCAAACCACGCATATTTATCGATATTCCATTTGGTGCGATCAATCATCGCCGTAAAATCCCCACCACAAATATCTTTTTTGAGCATGGCGTGTAGATAACAGTCAAACTTAGTCGCTGTTAAGCTAATAGGATGGGTTTCGCCATGCAGCGTTAGATGACCGTCTACTTTTGTGACCATTGGGCGTGATTTGTCTTGGCTAAAATACCATTTGTTAGAATCAAAGCGTGCCAACGGAAAGCGCTGCATATCAAAGAATCTAGGGCCTGTCAAAGTCTGGTTAAATGCTTTATTTCCCGTATTTAGAGAGCTGATCGGAATGACCAAGGAGATATTGCCAGTTTTTAAACTTGAGTCATATTGCAGTTGACCTTGGACATTATAAAAGCCGCCCGCAGTGGCAGGGGATTGGAAGCGTTCAATGGCAAAGCGCACATGGGTGCCAGCAGGATTGATGGTATAACTGGCGGCATGGCTGCTATGTGCAGCGCTTATTATTAATAATGGCAGTGTCAGTGCCAATGTCAGTAAAGGGTAGAGATGTGATCTTTGTAGAATAAAAGATAGGATGCTCATAGCTACATTCCTTTGCGGGCTATTGATAAATAAAGAACGTCGTCGACGAGCGCAATCCATGCTGTTACTCAATATTAAGTCAGTCAGCAATAACTATTTATACATTATTTATCAAATGCTTAGTAGCTTTATTTTCATAAGGGTATCATTGTTAATTTGGCTATTATTCAACAGTTAAGATTGGGTTTTCGACGATTTTTGAAAGCTTGCCGCATCAGTTTTTTTGCCATTAGCATTGATACTGTTGGCTTTATTCGCTACTGGATATTTAAAAAATAGCGTTGCAAGTGCGCAGGTTATGGTCAATGACAGTAGCATCGATACCAATGTATGACTAAAAAAGTGATCACCAAACAGCATTTTATACAGTCCCATCGTCCATCCTACGACCGTGACTATTTCAAATATTCTATAGCGATACTGATGCAGAGTGGGTAAAAAGGCCAAGCCATATAGAGAAAATCCGGCACTGGCATGAGCCGCTGGGAAGCACTTGGCAGGCGTGTTAGCGACTATATTTTGCCAAATATTTAGATAAGGCAAGTCGCCACCAAACAGTATTAAATGATTGGGGCAACTGACATGAGTGACACCTTTGAGTAGCGCAATCATACTGGGAACGGCAATTAAAACAAGCAGTAGATAACTTATTTCACGCGTGGATAAAGGCGTGAGCCGTTTATTGTACTGAGCACTTTTTATTGCCAGATTGATATCTGAATCCTGTTTATGTCTCAGGATTAGAGCGGCTATAAGATAAATGCCAAGCAAGATGAGTAGCAATTTAGGCAAGTCATAAAAAATAAAGGCAAAAGGTTGTGTGCCTTTTTCTAGTAGCCAGTATCCATTAGTGTAAAAAAGCTCACTAATACGAATGTCTAATTGGCTGTGCTCAAACAGCAGTGTCGCTATGATGGTTAAACATAGGAGTTTAAGCCAGACTCCATTGGCTGAATATGTTTTCAAAATACAACACTCAATAATGCCATCATCCACAAGATAAATAGCAGCAGTAATGCCAAAAATTGTGCCGCAGAGCCAACATCTTTGGCTATCTTTGCCAGTGGATGCTTGGCGGTCGATGTGTGATCGACACTGGCTTCGATTCCCGTGTTAATGAGTTCGACGATTAATGATAAGAAAGAAGCAACGACCAGCAGCATTTTGATGCTGATAGTGAAAGGGCACAATATAATAGCCATGAATAATATGAGATTGAGCCAAAATACTTGTCGAAAAGCCGCCTCAAATTTGTAAGCTGCTTTAAAGCCGTCCAGAGAGTAACCAGCGGCTTTTATAATACGGTAAAATCCTGTTTTACCCTTGGCTTCACTGGCATAGCTATGGGGTAGCAGTTGTTTTTTGCCTGTTATTGGGCTTAAAACCCCACGACTGGCCGACTGGTTTTCAAGATTAATAGGATTTGCTTTATTCATGTCAAATGCTTCACAGTCTATTAATATCAAGGTATGCGATAAATGTTAATCATTTAATCATGGTCGAATGTTCAATATGCCCTAAGTATAAGCGGGTAGGCATTAAGAAAACGTTAAGCTTTTTTAAAATAGAGATCTGCTCTAATGATAATTGATGATAAAGGTACTGCCACCTAACGGATTGACTTGATGGGTAAGCTGCCAGCCCATATGTGTCATGATGCGCTGTACGATACTGAGTCCCAAGCCTGTGCCTTCTGCTGGATAATGGGCGTCAGCTGCCGATGACGATTCTGTATCCAATGAGATGTCTTTATAATGCTGCTCTAGACGCTCAAATCTCTCATATAGCAGCGGCATCATCACCTCAGGAATACCTAGACCAGTATCAGTGACGGTGATTTTTTCAGCATCGATAGTGATGATGACCTCACCCTCATCGGTGTACTGAAACGCATTTTTTATCAAATTACCCAGTGCCATTTTTAGCAGTTCAGGTCGTACGTGTGCGACATACAGCTGTTCTGCGACTATTTTACAAGTGACTGACTTATGGCGAAGCAAGTAATTTAAGCGATGTACTTCATTTAACGCGATGTCATTGATAGACGTTGGCGGTGCATCCAGTTTTTCAGGAGCACGAGACAGCAATAATAAGGCGCTGATAATCTCCGAGGTTTCTTTGGCGGTCGTACTGATACGAGTGGCAAATGCGCTCAAGTGAGGGTCGTTTTCTAGTTGTGAGGACAATACTTCTGATGCCCCCATGATAATCGTCAAAGGCGTGCGCAGCTCGTGACTGACATCACCAGTAAATAGCTGCTCGCGTTTGAGGTACTGCTCAAGTTTGTGGTTTTTTTCATCGATTGCGCGTGCTAACACGCCAACCTCGGAGGGCAGATGCGTCAATTCCGTCAAGTTGTGATGATCTGTTTCTACGGCTTGCTTTAAGTCTAATAAAGGTTTAATGATTTGCTTGGAGGACAGCGATGAAAATATCGCTGCAATCAATAAGCTCAAAATGACTGCTACTTTTAGGGCGTTGGCAAATATGTCTTCTAAATGCTCAAATATGGCCAAAACAGGGTAATTCCCCATCACCATTTCAGTATTTTCTAAGTAAGTTAAAATGTAGTTTTCTTTGTCTTTTTTATAATTAAAAAAATGTAACTCTGTCGTCGATTGACCATTTTTAGTGGTGACAGTGACGGGCATCTCTTGTACGGTTTGGGTGGCCAGTTTTTGCAGATTGCTCGGTGCGTTATCGAAGCGATAAATTTTAATACCCGGTTCAGCGGTATAAATAGGCTGATCGCCTTCTTTTTCTTGGCTAAGCTCTAACTGTTGCAATAAGCGAGCTTTGACCAGCTGTGGCTCCATTCTGACTTCGGCATACATAAAAATACTGACGAAAGTGGCACACAGTAATAGGGCAAATAACAAGTAGGAGAGTCGAAACTTATTGGCGATGGAGTCGATATTAAACATGGTATTTACTTCGTTGTGAAAGACGATATGAAAGACGTTGAGAGTCAAATAAGGACATCAGACGATTGTTTTTTAGGCTTTATCAGGATCAATAATCTGATAACCGACACCGGGCAACGTGACTATCATGATTTTATCGAACGGCTTATCTACCTGCGCACGGACCCCATGCATGTGAGTGCGCAGTGCATCACTGCTTGGTATGTCTTCGCCCCATACTTTTTCTTCCAGCTCGGTTTTGCTAACCACGCGCGGCGCGGCGCTCATTAAGGTATGTAGTATTTTGAAGCCTGTGGGTGTGAGTTTTAGCGACTTACCTTCACGTGTAATCGTATGCTCACTATGATTTAAAGACAATGTGCCAACAGTTAAACCATGCTCAAAATGATCATCTTTATATCGGCGTATGAGAGCCTTAATACGAGATTCTAATTCCACCAATGAGAAAGGCTTAACCAGATAATCGTCAGCGCCACTATCGAATCCTGCCACTTTATCTAAAATCGTATCGCGAGCGGTCAGCATCAATACTGGCGTTTTGTCATGCAGCTCTTCCCTGAGCTTTTTGCACAGTTTAGTGCCGTCCATACCCGGCAGCATGACATCTAACAAGATGACGTCATATCGATTATTCGATGCGAGCGCTAAGCCACTAATGCCATTATGGGCATTGTCTAGCTCAAAGCCTTTCGGCTCAAAAAAAGCATAAATATTGGCGACGATATCGGGATTGTCTTCAATGATGAGTATCTTGTACATGAGTATTATTACCTAAAAAGGCGGAGCGATGATAAAGAGTTCAATTAGCCACTTTAAAAAAGGTGGGTGCTGCTTTGGTTTCGTCAGTGGTGATACCAAAAAACTGAAGCAAGGTTGGCGTAATAAAATCATGTGATACGGGCTGATCAATCATGTTAGCTAGGCTAGTCTTAGCAATAGTGCTGCTATCCATGCCGTTGCCATTCGGTGACCAAATAATCACTGGCACGTGCTTTTGAGCATTTGGCGCAATAGCGTATGGCAGACCATGCAAGTAAATATTGTTTTCGCCCAAACTTTCTCCATGATCACTAATATATACCATCACCACCTCATAATCTTGCTCATAAGGTTTTAAGATGTCGATCACGCTATTTAAAAAATAATCTGTATAACGAATGGCATTGTCATAACCATTGATAACCGATTGGTTGTCGCATTTTGATAGCTCATTGGTCATACAGACGGGCTGATATTCTGCAAAATCTTTAGGGTAACGCTTAAAATAAGCGGGTCCATGATTGCCCATTTGATGCAGCAAAACAAGTGTGTCTTTAGGTGTCTCTTTCTGTGAGCTGCCTGACTTAACCAGTTTATCAAAACCATCAAGCATGCCTATGTCTCGACACTCAATATCACAATCTGGATTGAGCGCGGCTGTTTTATAATCCTCAAAAGTTACGCGGTCAGCCACCCCTTTGGCGCTAGAGTTATTGTCTCGCCAAACGACATTGACGCCTTGCTTATGTAGCGTATCGAGCACGTTTTCATTATAGCTAGCGCTATCAGGGTCATAAGTTTTTCTATTGGCGTAGCTAAACATGCAGGGTACTGAATAGGCGGTGGATGTGCCGCATGACGAGGCGTCTTTAAAACTGTAGATGTCTGATTGTTTTGAAAGCAAAGGCGTGGTGTTGCGCGCATAACCGTTTAAGCCAATATGGTCAGCGCGAACGGTTTCACCGACGACAAATACCATCAACTTAGGTTTTACAGCGCTGTTGCTAGTGTTGCTAGTGTTAAAAGAAATGCTACGCTTTGCATCTGTGGCATGAGGGATTAGCGTATCGGGACGACGGCGCTCAGCGATATAATCAGTACCCAGTTTGATGACAGAATAAACAGGAGTAATAGGATTGACATAACTACGGACTATTTTGTGCTGGCGAAAAAAGCTGGCGTATTGGTCACCAAATGGCACCAGACACACCGCTATCAATACGATAGATAATAATAGGGTGACTGATTTTTGAAGGACCGCTCGTTGCCAAGACAACCGCTTTAGACGAATGTTACCAATCATAAAAGCAGGCACTATACCTAGTAAAAATAGGCGAATAAATAGACTGGGTGCCATCAATCCCATGGCTTCTGCTTGATCGGTTTGTAAGCCGTTAATGAGCATATCACGATTAAATATCGTCCCGTAGGCGTCGGTAAAGTAACCACAGATAGCTGCAATCAGCACCATTATGATAAGCACTACTTTTGCTGTTGAGCGATAACACAGCAGTGATAACACCAACCATATCAGCCCAAATAATAAGCCTATGATGGAAAAAATAAAGCCCGCGTTTGTGCTAAATGGATAAACGCTGAGTGCTTGCTCAAAAAAGCCAATATTCGCCGACGCTACTAAGTACAGAGCAACGACTATGATCAGATGATTGAGATTAATCTCGCGATTATAAAGCTTACTTAGGGAGCGGCTTTTTTTATTGGCTTTGGGCGCAGCGATTTTGGCGGCTTGAGATATTGACATACAAGTACTTCTCAACAGGATGGTAAGGAGTGTAATGCCTTACAGTAACAAGTACGCTGTTAAGAAGATGTTAAGATAGTTGAATTCAATAAAATATTAGGACATATTAGGGTCTGTTGAACATTCACAAATAGGCACTGCTGATTGATCAAATCGTTTCAGACAAGGCGCAAATTGAAGATAATGCTCGTGCCTTAGCTAGACTTGCAACACAGTATGAAGCGATTTTAACATCAGCTCAAAGAGACAGGACTCTTTTTTGCCGCTTCGTCATTAAAAACATCCGCTTAGAACGACTAAACTAGATATTTTTAATCTAAAATCGACTAAAAAATAGTCACTGTCAGTGCCGTAGTCGAATGTTCAACAGACCCTAATAACCTAAACGATGACACATCCTAATTTAATCCTGTGCGAAAGAGCGTACCAACGACAACAAAGGCGGCAGAAAACAAAGTGACCAATATGATATTGATTGAAAATCCTTTCAGGGTGTGAATAGACAATCTGGGTATTCGATAGAAACGAGCGTGCAGGGCAACCAGAACAGTCATTAGCAATAATAGTAATTTGAGACTAATAAGAATACTAAAATCATTATCAAGTTTAAACCATGCAGCAATGTTGGGTAATAGCTGGTAGGCCATCCAAAGTCCAGTGATTATTTGCAGCACCAAAGCTGTCATTCCAACCCTCTCAAACAGCTGCTCAAATTGCATCAGACCATCAATATTTCGGGATGATAGCGCTTTTGGTAAGACCACCAAGGTCAAAATCAGATGCCCACCTGTCCAGACAGTAGCGCCTAACAAGTGTAGTATGAGTATATAGTTAAGCATAGATAAACATCCTTAAATGCCACTGACATAGGGCTTTATGTCGATTAACTGAGGTACTTAATCATGAAACGCGCCGCACAATTACAACCATTATCTCGTCAACATCATCTAGGTCTAAATCTATCTCGCCATGCTAAAGAGTGTGCTGATGAACCTAACGCAATTGCCGAGCATTGGCTAAATATCACGTCTTATATTAACGAGATGCAACAGCATTTTCAGATTGAAGACAATCTAATGGCTCATGCCTTACAGCCTCATAGCAGCTCCAAGCCTGAGGTGGCATCGGTACTAAATACACTTGATGCGCAGCACAAGTCCCTGCATGCATTCATGGCAGAGGTTCAAGATTTGCCGCACTCTCAAAGCAATCACGTCACCGTTGGACAAGTCAAAAAACTCGCCACCTTGCTATACGATCATATTCGTTTTGAAGAACGAGAATTGTTTCCTATCGTTGAGCGCTATCTGACAACAGAAGAATTAGAGGCTATTTATGATGCCAGTCCAGACAGTATCAAACGCTCAGATGAGAACCGCTAAAGCGCATTTTTTATCAAAGTTGTCTTAATCTATAGCGAGATAACCTGCGTCAGAAAAATACTGCTGTCCAGTAGGTGAGCGCAGATAGTTTGAAAAATCGGTCGCGGCAGTAGTATCACTAATTACCAACCCGTCTTGCAAAATAGGGGGATAAGCGTCTGGCGCCAACGTATAGAACTGCTCAGGCGTGGCTTTAATCGCTGTCAGTTGTGATTGAGCGACAAAGCCATAATCGACATTGCCAGTGTGCGCATATTGAAACGCTTGCCCGATATTTTCAGCTTGAATAATACGACTTTGCTCAGTGAGCGTGTCAAAGATATTTTGTGATTGCAGGTACGCTTGTGCCGACTTGCCATAAGGGGCGAGTTCTGGATTGGCAATGGTGATTTTGCTATCAGATTCAGACATCAATAATGCATTTAAAGTAGTAGTATTGAGTCCTTTAAGGGATTTGTTAACACTATAAAGTGCCAGCTGACCTTGGGTATAAGTAAAGGGCTCGTGGGTTGCTTCGTCAGCAGATTTTACGTTATCTAGTTTTTCTGTGGCAAGCTTGGCAGGAAATTCTTGATTGGCGGATAAAAATATATCGTAAGGTGCGCCAGAGGTAATCTGCGCATATAACTTACCTGAAGAGGCATAAGTCACGTCAATCGCTTGTGCAGGCGGGGTTTTATCCGCTTGATAAGCAGCAATAATCTCAGGCAATACATCTGATAAGTTGGCAGCCGCTGCGATGCGCAGTGTTTGACTTTGCTCAGTGGTGTTATCGACATCTGATTGGACTGGCTGAGTGGTTTGCTCTTTGCTACAAGCGGTTAGCGTTAACACTAAGCAAGCTGATGATATTGTTATTAGTTTAATCATTATTATAAAACCTTCTTATTATTGCTCGCCAGTGTCGCTCACTGTTATTGCTAAAGGTTAGCTATCGCTTTAAGTAGTCATTTGAAGCGCATTATTACCCATTATTACTAAGCCACTTAGATGAATCGTCTTGGTAATATTCTTGCTTCCAAACTGGAATGTCGGCTTTAATAGTATCCAATATCCAGCGACAAGCATCAAAGGCAGGATAGCGATGCGCTGAGACGACGCCAACCCAAATAGCGACATCACCAATTTCTAATGCACCGATACGATGGATGGCAATGGCATGGGTAATCTCAAAGCGCTTTTTGGCTTCTTCAATAATGGCGCGACCTTGATTGATGGCAAGATCTTCGTAGCCATAATAAGTCAAACGATTGACGCTACTGGCATTATTGTGATTGCGTACCCGTCCTTCAAAGCAGACAAACGCGCCGCAACTGTCATTATCAAGGGTGCTTTTAAGACGATTTTCATCAATATCAGTATCTAACAGCGCAAAACCATCACGTTCAGCGATGAGGTACGCCTCATCAATGGTACGTTTAATGCTCATCGATTGACCGTGTACATTGTCTGTCATATACCTTTTCTCTTATTGTTTTTAAGATTCTTAGTGATGCAAATGATAGTGTGGTTTTAACCACCAGCCACTGGGGTGATAAAAACCACACTATCACCCTCATAAATCTCATCTGTCCACTTGGCAAAATAGTCATTGACCGCCACGCGTAGCTCCGACTGCGGACGACTGAAGCGATGTTTTTGGCGTAGTTGTTCGTACAGTTCGGTCAATGAAGTCGACTGAGGCACAGTGATTGTTTCTTCATGACAATCGGCTTCATCAGCTAAGCTAGCGAAATATAAGACGTTAATATTCATCGTGGTGTCTAGCTTAGAATTTGTATTGCTTTCTACTAAAGTGCTCATAGAAATCTCCATTATTTATTCATTACTAAGCTTTTTGTAAATGATATGCATAAAGCCAATTTAAGCATGTTGATAGTCGGACTTACCGCCGGTTTTTTTCATTAAATGAATATTATCAATCACAATGTCATGCGAGATGGCTTTGGTCATGTCATAAATGGTCAAGCAAGCGACACTGACAGCGGTTAATGCTTCCATTTCTACCCCAGTTTTATGGGTGACTTTGACGGTAGCAGTCACAGTGATACTGTTCTGGTCATCATCGTATGTAAAGCTTAAGCTGATTTTATCTAAGGGCAGAGTATGGCAAAGTGGAATCAAGTCATGGGTGCGTTTGGCTGCCATAATGCCAGCGATATGAGCAGTTTGGGTGATGCTGCCTTTTTTGGTCATACCGTCCGCGGCTTTGATTTGCGTATAAATGTCTGCAGGAAAAACCACTTGTCCGCTTGCATGTGCTTCTCTGGTGGTGGGCGTTTTGCCACTCACATCAACCATGGTGATATCACCGTCGCTATCTAGATGGGATAAGCCGGATTGATTGTTTTTATTATTGTTGTTTACTTGGTCGCTATTCATTTTCATTTCTCTTAAATGGCCAGTTTTTATCAGATGGTCAGCTTCTCTCAATAAACCTTTTTATAAGTCGTTTAAAGCTAAACAGGCATGCTCAAAATCTTTAGGCGTATTAAAATTGGTCAAATACTGCCAATCTCTTGCGAAAGGGACGGGCTGCACAAGCGGCTTAATAAACTTCATCACTTGCCGCTGTCCATCGTCAATATAATCCTTTAAATCAGGTTCAATACTTAAACGATATAAACCTAATAATGGATGTAAATGGCTGTCATCGGTTAGGCAAATGACAGTTTTATCAGGATTTTTCGTCATATAAGGTTGCAGTTTTTGCCATAAATCGGTGACAGGAATTAAACTGTCACAGCTGATAACCATCAACCAAGATTGCTGCCAGCTTGCTTCTTTTGTTAATTGGTTTGAACTTGCCAAACTCTTTAATGCTTGCAACGCTGACTCAATCGCTACCAACGCGCCGCCTGTTTCAATCGGTTTATTATGGCTACTAGAAAGTTCATTGCTAGAAGCATTTTTAACCAAAACATTGTGAACCGAAAGATAGTCAGCAATATGGAAAATTGGCAATTTTGGATGTTTCTTCATCAAATTTGGATCAATGGTAAAGCCACGTCCATTATCCGCAATCATAATAGGTATATTGCTTTTCATCGCAGCACTCAATTCAAGCGCTTGTCTAACATGATAATCAAGTAAACGTTCACCTGTTGGTAAGATAAGCTCAGCTTTTGGCGATCCCATACGTTTGGACGCGCCGCCCGCCAAAATTACGATACCTACTAAGCGATTGCATTTATCTACTTCGATTAATCTATCTGCAACATCGACCATGAATCAATCGTGACCTGGGTTGGTGCGCATAAAGTGCGGCACAAAGTTACAAGGACGCGTGCGGCTATCGAGCTGCTCTTGTAAGATACCTTCCCAAGCAGTGCGGCAAGCGCCTGATGAGCCGGGTAAGCAAAAAATGCCCGTGCCATTTGCCATACCAGCCACAGCGCGAGATTGGATGGTAGACATGCCGATATCGTCTTTTGAGATTAAGCGGAACATTTCACCAAAACCATCAACCGATTTATCAAATAATACGCTGACCGCCTCTGGCATACTGTCTCGGATATAAAAGCCAGTACCGCCAGTGGTGATAATAGCGTGCACATTTGGGTCGGCAATCCAACCGCTGATGACGGCTCTGATTTTATAAATATCATCAATAATCAGCTGACGATCGGCAAGTTGGTGTCCTGCTGTGGTCAGTTGGTCAACCAAATACTGCCCTGAGGTATCTTCTGCAAGAGTACGACTATCAGAAACCGTTAAGATGGCGATATTAAGCGGGGTAAAGGGTGCTTGCAGCTTACTCATGAATAATCCTTAATAAATACGCTTGTTATGGAAATAAAAGTTTTTATTATTGATACATTATTGATTTTATCCACCAATCATCGACAAATTATTCATCATGCCGCTGTTTGATTCGTGAAGATGATGATGTTCAGGTTTGATTGGCATAAAGCTATGGAGGGTATTAACAAGTCCTGCGACATCATCGTGTGCTAGATGCTGACGAATATCGTAATTACCTTGGTCAAACAAGCACAAATGAACCTTGCCTTGACTACTGACCCGCAAGCGATTGCAGCTATCACAAAAATGAGCAGCATAAGGGGCAATCATGCCAATACGCCCTTGATAATCTGGATGGCTGTATTCTATCGCTGGTCCATCGTTGCTGCCACGTATATGAGTTTGCCAGCTATTTTTTAATAAGTAATTGGTAATAATATCGGACTGTGCATGCTGCGCAAAAAATAAATCGCTATTATCACTGGTCTGCATAAATTCAATAAAGCGATAAGTGACCGCTCTGTTTTTGATGTATTCAATGGCATTCATCAAATTTTCAAAAGCAGTCTCAGCCATTAAAATACTGTTTATTTTTAGCTTAATATCTGTGGTTGCCAGTAAGGTATCCATGTCAGCCAAGAGCTGCGGCAACATATCAAAGCCAGTCATTTTATGGAAGGTTGCGGCATCAAAGCTGTCCATACTGATATTAAGCTGATTCAGTCCAGCCGCTTGCCAACTAGCTAAGTGCTTACCAAGCTTATAACCATTGCTGGTCATGGCAACGGTTTCTATACCTTCAGTGTTTTTGATGGTTTTAATAATATCGACCACATCACGGCGTATAGAGGGTTCACCGCCTGTAATCCTGACTTTTTTAGTACCAACTTCGGCAAATCCGCGGATTAACGTGGCAATTTCAGTAACACTAAGCTCGTTTTGTGGTGGTTTGCCTTGATAGCCATCTGGCAGGCAATATTCACAGCGAAAATTACAGAAATCAGTAATCGATAGACGCAAATAGGTGAGACGTCGTGCGAAACCATCGGTTAACGGTTGAGAGAGCGTGACCGGAAAATACGTCGACGTGCTAGCAGCTTTCGATGCAACGTTCGATGATGAGTCACCATCAAAAATAACGGGTGCAGCGGCAGGCGAATACAATTGCGCATTACCTAGGGTAGGGGCAAGATGGTTCATAGATGATTACCATTAATATTAAGTATAGTGTGTACTTTTAGGCGTTGCCTCAGGTTGTGAGTGGGAAGTTCTATTTAAACACGATTATGACAGCTTGCTAGCAAATAACCATTCACCGTAAGTGACCCAAAAACTACCACTAAAGTAGTAGATGCTATTTGGTTATGATTTTTAAAATCAACATACGCCCCAAGCAGTTTCTCATGATTCATGGCTAATCAACAGTATAAAGAATGATTAACTGTGTAACGCTTTATACCATTGATTAGCCATGCAGCTTTTTAGCTATACCGTTATTAATGATTCAATTATTTAGCTGTTGTTTAGCTGTTTTTTAGCTATGCAACCAAGGGAAAGGCTGCGCTTTTACGGTTTCACCAGCGGCTACATTGCCAGAATCTTGTGCCAAGACAATAAAACAATTGGCATGGCTTAGTTGTTTGATACGATGCGATTGTTGCTTGCTAAAGCTTTCAACTTGGAAATCGCCAAGTTCGTTTTGGGACAATATGCCTCTTTGAAAATCCATACGCCCCGCTGATTTTTTGACATCATTTTTAAGCGTTGCAGTGAGACTTAACTGCATAGGTCGCTCTTGTGGCGCAGCGCCTGCCATTTGCCACAAGGCTGGAATGACAAATTGCAGACTACCAACGATGGTCGATAGCGGATTGCCGGGCAAGCCAAAATATAGCACGGGCTTGGCAAGATCTTTAGTCAGCTCGCCAAAGACAAATGGCTTACCGGGTTTCATCGCAACTTTATAGTGGTTAATCTGCCCAAGCTGCCCAATAACCGTGGTTAAAAAATCATAGTCGCCAACCGATACCCCAGCCGTGGAGATAAGGACATCGCACTCTTGCATCGCTTGGGTTACGGCAGTGGTGGTTTTATCTAAGTCATCTGGGATAATGCCATAATCACGAATAGTGACGGGCAAATCAGCGAGCAGGCTTTTTAGAGTCGGCGTGTTCGAGTTATAGATTTGCGCCAAACTGGTAAGCTCATTGCCAATCGCCACTAGCTCATCACCTGTTGCGAGTACACCAACGATTAAAGGCTGATATACCGTCACTTGACCAAAGCCCAAATTAGCCAATAAGCTAATATCAGCAGGATTTAGGCGTTTACCCTTTAATAGAACCGCTTCACCAACTTCAATTTCTTCGCCTTGTTTACGGATATTGTCATCATACTTAGCGTCTTGACTGAGGGTAATAGTATAAGGCTGTGATTTATCAATGCTGCCTTTTATGGCGGCAAAGTTGGTATTTTCTTGCATGATGACCGTATCGCAGCTATCAGGAACGACCGCACCGGTAAAAATACGCACTCCTTGTCCTGCTGAAATATCGCCACTATAAGGACTGCCTGCTTGTGATTCACCGACGATATCAATCGTGCTGTCTGCTGAGAGTGTGCTGTCTTTAGCAATCGCATAACCATCCATCGCCGATAGGTTTTGCCTTGGTATCGCAAAGGGCGATACGATATCTTCTGCCAATATATGATGACGGCTGTCTAATAAATCGTAACTTGCGACGTCTCTTTTATGTAGCGGATAGTCGTTAGTATTATAAGTTTCTATGCGCTGCTGTATTTCAGAGATTAGCTCTGCAACCGTAATCATAAACGTCTACTCATTTTATTAATATTGAACTGTGTTATTGATATTGAACGACACATAGCAAAAAAAGTGTGTTGTATCACAAGAACCTTTATACCATAGCAGCTACTTTATAACATAAGAATTAAGTGACCGACAGCGGACTGCTTAGCCACGGAAGATATTTTCTTGCTCAAGCGTCATCTCGATACCTTGGATATCAGCTTCATGCGCTAAGGTAAACAAGTAGTCGCATAATGATTGGTGAAAGGCTTGTTGGCTCAGTTTATTATGGATCGCAGGGCTGACTTGCTCATAAGTCATCTGTATCCCAGGTTCCTTATTGAGCACCTCAACGATATGAAAACCGTAACGGCTTTCGATAGGGCTTGGCGCAAGTCCTTTATCTAGCTTAAATAATACACCTTCAAATTCTGGTACGGTTTGACCTTTGCTAATCACACCCAGTTCGCCACCTTGCTCTTTTGAAGGGCAAGCAGAATGCTGGCGTGCTAACTGGATAAACTCGGCATCAGGATTGGCGTTATTTTTAATTTGTTCAATAAACTCGTAAGCGGTCTTTTTAAGTTTTAAGCGCTCATCGCCATCTTCAGGCGGGCATGCCAATAAAATATGGCGTACAGTCATGATGGGATCAGTCTTAAAGTCAGTCATATTCTGCTTATAATAGCGCTCACAAGTTGCCATATCTGGCATCGTTGCTTGAACGTTTTTGTCTATTAAAGTAGAAATGGCTTGCTCTTCGTCGTTTTCCCATGCCGCTTCATTAAGGCTTGGCTCATCTAAAATCGCCAATCTCAGTAATTCGCGCACTACTAACGCTTGCGTCGCTAAAAAGACGGCGTCTTCTTTGTTTTCTGCTGGATGATATTGCAGCTCTTGAGCGATATTGGTTCTATCTATCATCACCCCATTGACCGTCACTGAAGGCAGCTCATCACGGCTAGAGGCAATCAGATTTTTATGGTTGCTTCGCTCTTCTGCCATTGCTTTTTCGATGAACTCTTGGTCAGAATGCGGTTTTTGCAAATCAGACAAGGTTGGCATTACTCTAAGAATATCATCACCGCGACCAGTAGGGGTGTGATCGGCATGACTGTGACTGTGATTATCATTACCATGGCTGTGATGTTTACCACTGTGCACATGAGCGTTTTGGTTGGTCGCATGGTCGGCTGGATTGTAGGTACTGACAGTCATGGCTTTGCTCCACTAAGGATTCTGGTAATAGAAATTCTAAAATATAGGGCGTGTTGATTCATCGTTAAAGGTAGGGTCAAGAGCAGTATCTAGGTGAGGATAGGGTTAAAAACGCCGTTCCATTTAGATACTGCTCTATAGCCTTACTGAGAGTTCTTTTGTCTGACAATTTGATAGCGACGGCCGAAATACCAAATTGGCGCGCTAATGATATGAATAAGCCGTGTAAACGGAAATATCGCAATCAGGGTGATGCCTAGCGCCATATGCAGCTGATAAATTAAGTCAGTTTGCTCAATGCGCGCCGCTGCCTGCAAAGGTCTTAAAATTGTGATGTCCTGTGCCCAGCCTGCCAAATTCATCATGGTATAGCCATCTAAATGCTTCACTGACGTAAAGATGGACAGCAGACCCAAGTTCAGCTGGATAAATAACAGCACCAGTACCAGTTTGTCTGAGAATGATGAGGTGTTTGAGATACGGTCATCGGTAAAGCGTCGCCACATGAGCATGACCAAACCGAACCAACAAAATACCCCTGCGATACCCCCAACGACCACCGCTAATATCTGCTTATGCCCAGCGCTGATAAATCTGTCATAAAGAAAATGCGGCGTCAACATACCAAATAAATGACCGAGGAGCACCACGATAATGCCAACGTGGAATAAGTTGCTGGCAAGGCGCATGTTTTTGCTTCTAAGCATCTGCGTCGAGCCTGTCTTCCATGAATACTGAGATAAATCAAAACGTACCCAAGTACCAATGATAGCGATGGTCAATGCCACATACGGATAAACGCCAAAAAGGAAAATTTGTAGCCAGTTTAGGTTGGCTAAAGACTGCACACTAGGATCTGCGATATTCATGTCCTTTCTCCTTATTATGATTTAACCGGCTGGTTGGTTTTAAAATCTACCCAGTGCACTGGAGCATCGACCGCATTTGTAGCAGAGGCATTTTTTATACCAGCTTTTGCTGCAAGATTTTGGGTATTTGTCTGTGACGGGCAGCGCTCTTCTTGTTGCGCATCCAAAAACGTCACCACTTCTTCTTCCCATTCTTTGTCTAATGCCTCAAAGCTGTCATCACGCTTTTCTTTGCTGATTTTTTCTTGGTACTCTTCAACGATATCGAGCGGTTTACCAGCGATTTGCAATAGCGCATTGAAGCAGCCTTTATACAAGCTACCGCGACCCTCTAATCTGGCGGCAAGCAAAGCGAGGATATGGCTAACATCAGCGATATCCATACGAATTTGAATGTCGTCTTCAATAATGGTTGCTTGATACGCTAAAAATTCAAGATATAAAGGCAGATAATCAGGCAGCTCTTTGACGCTAATTTCAAAGCCCGCTTCTTGATATTGACCCATCAAATCGACCATCGCTTGACCACGGTCGCGCGATTCGCCATGTACATGCTCAAACAACCATAGTGATAAAGAACGCCCGCGCTCAAACAGACCGTCATAACGCGCTTGCGCCTCAAGAGAGCCGGTATCGATTAAATCTTCGATCAAGTCGATGATTTGCGTCCGTACTTCTGGGCTAATCAGCGTTGATCTGGCAACAATCTCTGTGCAATCAGCTAAGGTATCGCCTAAAAACAGCTCATTACTTGGATAGTCGATAAGTAGGCTGAGTACCTTGAGTAGCTTTAAGTCTGAAGCGCCAATCATCGGCGACTCAATCGCTGAATTAATTGGCTCATGCACTGAAGTGCTGTTATTGAGTTGAGTAGTTTGCATCTTATGACTCCCACTTTTGGACAGTATCGATGAAATCGCGGCGATTGGTTTTGCGTTGTCCAAACATGCTATTGTCCGAATGTCCTGAACAGCCTTCGCCAAAGGTGAATCCGCAACCATTACGCTCAGCGAATGCATCACTCAATGCTTCTTCACGATGCGCCGTTGGAATCACAAAGCGATCTTCGTAGTTGGCGATAGCCAAGTAGCGGTACATCTCTTCCACTTGCAGCTTGGTCAAACCCACATCATCCAAAATACTTTGGACTTCTTGTTTTTCGACCAATTGCATACGCTTGTAGCTACGCATAGCAAGTAGGCGCTTCAATGCTAGACGAACTGGCTCTTCATCGCCTGCGGTAAGCATGTTTGCTAAATAGCGCAGTGGAATACGTAAACTGTCGACATCTGGAATCAAGCCATCCATACCGACTTTGCCTGCTTCAGCAGCATTTTGAATCGGTGATAATGGCGGCACATACCAAACCATCGGCAGCGTGCGGTATTCAGGATGTAGTGGTAGCGCAAGCTTCCAATCCATCGCCAGCTTATAAACTGGTGAGCGCTGGGCTGAATCAATGACCGATTGCGGTACACCGTCTTTTAATGCTTGGGCGATAACAGCAGGGTCATTTGGATCTAAAAATACGTCTAACTGTGCTTGATAAAGGTCTTGCTCGTTAGGTGTGCTTGCTGCTTCAGCGATTTTGTCCGCGTCATAAAGCAGTACGCCCAAGTAGCGGATACGACCAACACAGGTTTCTGAACAAACGGTCGGCAAGCCAGCTTCAATACGTGGATAACAGAAGATGCATTTTTCAGATTTCCCCGACTTCCAGTTGTAGTAAATCTTTTTATACGGGCAGCCTGAGATACACATGCGCCAGCCGCGACATTTTTCTTGGTCAATCAAGACAATGCCGTCTTCTTCACGCTTATAAATCGCGCCACTTGGGCATGACGCCACACAAGTTGGGTTCAAGCAATGCTCGCACAGACGTGGCAAATACATCATAAAGGTGTTTTCGTACTCGCCATAAATCTCCGCTTGAATATTGTCAAAGTTCTTATCTTTGCGACGTTTTTCAAACTCTGAGCCAAGGATTTCTTCCCAGTTAGGACCCCATTCAATCTTTTGCATACGTTTGCCAGTAATGGCTGAGCGCGGGCGGGCGATAGGTTGATGGTTGCTGATAGGCGCAGTATGTAAATGCTGATAATCGAAATCAAACGGCTCGTAATAGTCATCAATCTCTGGTAGGTCAGGGTTGGCAAAGATATTGGCGAGTACTCTGAACTTACCACCGATACGCGGATTGATAGTGCCATTGGCATTACGTATCCAACCGCCTTTCCATTTGGTTTGGTTCTCCCACTCTTTGGGATAGCCGATACCGGGTTTTGACTCAACGTTGTTAAACCACGCATATTCCATACCTTCACGGCTGGTCCAGACGTTTTTACAGGTGACTGAGCAGGTGTGACAACCGATACATTTATCAAGGTTAAGCACCATGCCGACTTGCGAACGAATTTTCATGGATCTGTGCTCCAAATAATAGTAAAAAAGCAGCTTTATGTTCTTCCTAGATATCCTGAAATCAGGATATCTTTTCGATAGAAGAAACAGCTTTACCCTTCAATGCTGGTTGGTAATGGACGTGGCAATTCGTTATCTGGCTTATCTTCTAGCCAGTCGATTTTTGACATTTTACGAATCACAACAAATTCATCACGGTTACAACCGACGGTGCCATAGTAGTTAAAGCCATAAGACTGCTGGGCGTAGCTGCCAATCATATGCGTCGGTTTCAAAATCGTCCGAGTGACCGAGTTATGGATACCGCCACGCGTGCCTGTTTGCTCAGAGCCTGGAATGTTGACCAATTTTTCTTGGGCGTGATACATCATGGTCATGCCTTCTTTCACCCTTTGGCTGACGATGGCACGGGCAGTGATTGCCCCATTAGCATTGAACAGCTCAATCCAATCGTTATCGACGATGCCGGCTTTTTGGGCATCGACTTCTGACATCCAGACACAAGGTCCACCGCGACTTAGGGTCAGCATGAGTAAGTTTTCAGAGTAGGTACTGTGGATGCCCCATTTTTGGTGCGGTGTTAAGAAGTTCAGTACAATCTCTTTATTGCCATTTGGCTTAGCGTCTTTGAGCAGCTCAGTGGTCTTGGTATCGATAGGTGGACGATACTGCTGCATTTGCTCACCAAACGCCTGCATCCAAGGATGGTCTTGATAAAACTGCTGACGACCAGTAATCGTACGCCATGGAATCAGCTCATGGACGTTGGTATAACCCGCGTTATAACTGACCTGATCCGACTCAATACCTGACCATGTTGGGCTTGAGATGATTTTACGTGGCTGCGCAACGATATCTTTAAAGCGGATTTTTTCGTGCTCGCTAGATTTGGCAAGATGAGTATGGTCGCGACCGGTGAACTCAGAGAGTGCAGCCCAGCCTTTTACGGCGACATGACCATTGGTCTCAGGCGCGAGCATCAAGATCATCTCAGAAGCATTAATGGCTGTATTGAGACGTGGTCTGCCTTCAGAGATACCCGTTTCAGTCACGCGGTGGTTTAAATCACCAAGCTGTTTGACCTCGGTTTTCATATCCCAATTCAAGCCTTTTGAGCCATTGCCCAGTTTTTCTAAGGCAGGACCCATAGAAGTGAACTTTTTATAAGTGCTCGGATAGTCACGCTCAACCACTTTAATCATCGGGCAGTTTTTACCCGGTACAGGTTTTTCGCCAGCCGTTTTCCAGTCAGTGCCACCAAATGGCTGTGCTAACTCACCCGGGGTGTCATGTTGCATTGGCAAGGTGACAACGTCAGTTTCAACACCTAAATGACCTTTTGATACTTCAGAGAAGCTCTTGGCAATGCCTTTATAAATTTCCCAATCGGTCTTAGATTCCCACGCAGGGTCAGTCGCGGCGGTTAATGGGTGAATGAATGGATGCATGTCTGAGGTATTCATGTCATCTTTTTCGTACCAAGTTGCAGTCGGTAGTACGATGTCAGAATACAAACAGGTGGAAGACATGCGGAAATCTAGGGTGACAACCAAGTCTAATTTACCAGTCGGTCCTTTTTCTACCCAATCGACTTCTTTTGGTTGCAGGTGACCTTCTGCATTTTCTTTATTGAGCAAGCCGTTTTTGGTACCCAAGAAATAATGCAGCATATATTCATGACCTTTACCTGATGAGCCCAATAGGTTTGAGCGCCAGATAAACATGTTGCGAGGGAAGTTGGCTGGGTTATCAGGTGATTCACAAGCAAAGCGTAAGCTGCCATCTTCGAGAGAATCGACCACATATTCTTCCACACCTTTGCCACTTTCTTTGGCTTTGGCAGCGATGGTCAGTGGGTTACGGTTGAGTTGTGGTGCTGAAGGCAACCAGCCTGCGCGTTCTGCTTGAATGTTGTAATCAAGCATATGCTCAGGGAAGAACTTTTTATCGACGAGAGGCGAGAGTATCTCATGGGCAGAAATGGTTTCGTGACGCCACTGTGAGCTGTGACTGTAGAAGAAGCTCGTGCCGTTCATATGACGCGGTGGACGATGCCAATCAAGCGCAAAGGCTAATGGTAACCAGCCCGTTTGAGGGCGTAGTTTTTCTTGACCAACATAATGTGCCCAGCCGCCGCCAGATTTACCGATACAGCCACACAGCATGAGCATGTTAATCACGCCGCGATAGTTCATGTCTAGGTGATACCAGTGGTTCATACCCGCGCCGATGATAATCATCGATTTACCATGAGTCTTATGGGCGTTTTCAGCGAATTCACGCGCGACTTGAATGACGCGCTCACGGCTTAGACCGGTGATGACTTCTTGCCAAGCAGGCGTGCCCGGTACGGTTGCATCGTTATAGTCATCAGTGACATGCTCGCCGCCAACACCATTATCCACGCCAAGGTTGGCAACGGTTAAATCAAAGACGGTCGCGACGATAGCGGTGCTGCCATCGGCAAGGGTAATGGTTTTACAAGGAACGGTTTTTTGCTGTATTGCTTCGCCCGGTACCGAGGTGAAATGTGGATGATCCACATGACCAAAGTAATCAAAGCCGACTTTGCAGGTCTCATTACTGTCTTTCAAAGTCAGCGTTAGGTCAATCTCTGCGCCTGTCGTACCATTTTTTTGCTCAAGGTTCCATTTGCCTTTTTCGCCCCAACGATAGCCAATCGAGCCGAGTGGAGATACCAGTTCACCATCACTATTTAGACCGATGGTTTTCCATTCAGGATTGTTTTCTTGACCTAAATTATTGATTAAGTCAGAAGCGCGTAGATAGCGACCAGCACGGCGTGCGCCTTCTTCACCTTCTAGCATCACAAGAACTGGTAAATCGGTATAGCGTTTGGCGTAATCTAAGAAATAGTCACTTGGCTGCTTAAGATAAAATTCTTTGATAATGACATGACAGAATGCTTGCGCAACAGCCGCGTCAGTACCTTGTTTTGGGTTCAACCATAAGTCAGTTAACTTAGAAACCTCAGCATAATCAGGGGTGATGGAGACTGTCTTAGTGCCTTTATAACGAACTTCGGTAAAGAAATGCGCGTCTGGTGTACGCGTTTGCGGAACGTTTGAACCCCAGGCAATAATATAATCAGAGTTGTACCAATCGGCTGATTCTGGCACGTCGGTTTGCTCACCCCAAACCATTGGCGAGGCTGGTGGTAAGTCACAATACCAGTCATAGAATGACAAGCAAACACCACCGATAAGTGATAAATAGCGACTGCCTGCCGCGTAACTGACCATCGACATCGCAGGAATCGGAGAGAAACCAACGATACGATCAGGACCGAAAGTTTTGGCGGTATAGACATTACTAGCAGCGATAATTTCATTAACTTCCGCCCACGTTGAGCGAATAAAACCGCCCAAACCGCGCTTAGATTTATACTGTTCTGCTTTGATAGGGTCTTGGACGATACTGCCCCAAGCATCGACTGGATCAGGATACTGCGCTTTGGCTTCACGCCATAATTTTAGAAGCGGCTTACGTACTTTAGGGTATTTCACACGGTTCGCTGAATACATGTACCAGCTGTAGCTTGCGCCACGAGGACAGCCACGCGGTTCGTGGTTTGGTAAGTCTGGACGGGTTTCAGGATAGTCAGTTTGCTGCGTCTCCCATGTGACCAAGCCATTTTTTACGTAAATTTTCCATGAGCAAGAGCCGGTACAGTTGACCCCATGCGTTGAACGCACGATTTTGTCATACTGCCAACGGCTACGATACACATTTTCCCAGTCACGAGACTCATCGCGCGTCTCACCATGCCCATCGGAGAATTCGCCCTTTTTACGTTTAAAAAAACGGAATTGGTCGAGTAAATGGCTCATTTCGCTATCCTCTGTATTATTGCCTATGGGGTATCTAAAGCTGAATGGCGTGGTAAAAACAACCCTTTGCCCAAGCTGTAAATGTTTTTCGATGGTATTATTTTAAGTAAGCCATCGCCCTCTTGCTATCCGCTAACATGAGCAGAGCACTACCACCTTAGTAGTAGCGGTAAATGATAAAATTTGCTTAAAAAATCGTTAAGTATTTATAAGTCGGGCTTATTTACAAGCAGAATATGGATTGGTGAAAATAAAAAAAGTGCTACTTACGCTGGCAAGTAGCACTATAAAGAGCGATATTTTTAATTTAAAAATCTGTTTCCAAAGAATGATTTATACAAGGCTGCTTTAGCAAGGAATCTCAGCATTAGGGCGACTGTAATACCACCATGTCAACACAATACAGAGAACATAAAAGACAATTAAAGCGATAAAAGTACCATTAACACCCAGTCCTGAACCAAACATTTTTGGGACAAAGAATGCGCCATAGGCTGCTATCGCTGAAGTAAAGCCAACCACTGCTGCTGATTCTTTACGTATCTCGACAAACAAGTCCTCTGTACCTGCTTTTTGAGGTTCAAGGCGTTCATGAAAGGTTCTGAAGATAACGGGAATCATGGTAAAGGTAGAGCCGTTACCGATACCCGTGGTGATAAACAGCACCATAAAAGAGATGAAGTATCCGACAAAGCTGCCCTCATGAGTATCGCTAGGTAGGAAATACATCACCGCCAATACCGCCAATACCATCACGATATAGTTCCAAAAAGTCACTTTTGCGCCACTGGTTTTATCAGATATCCAGCCACCTAAAGGACGAAATAGCGCACCAACTAAAGGACCTAAGAAGGCAAACTTAAGCGCATCAATGGCGGGAAATGAGTTTTTAATCAGCATCGGAAACGCGGCTGAAAAACCAATAAACGAGCCAAAGGTTGCCATATATAGGATACACATGATCCAGTTATGTTTGCGTTTAAAGATAACGGACTGGTCTTTAAAGGAAGCTTTAGCAGTGGCAATATCGTTCATGCCAAACCATGCCAGTGCTGAAAATAGCAGAATAAAGGGTACCCAAATAAACCCTGCATTTTGTAGATAAAACAGCTGACCGCTTGCAGAGACTTGTGGGTCACCGCCTAAGCTACCAAAGGCTGCTACTAATATAATCATCGGTACAACGAACTGCATCACCGACACGCCAAGGTTACCCAAACCCGCGTTTAGCCCAAGAGCAGTGCCCTGTTCTGCTTTTGGAAAGAAGAACGAGATATTGGACATGGAGGAGGCAAAGTTGCCACCACCGAAGCCACAAAGTAGGGCAATGATGGCAAATATCATAAATGGCGTATCAGGATTCTGAACCGCAAAGCCCATCCATAATGCTGGAATTAACAGGGATAAGGTAGATATCGCTGTCCAACGTCGCCCACCAAAGATAGGCACCATAAAAGAATAAAAAATTCGCAGCGTTGCCCCTGATAGTCCGGGCAGCGCGGCGAGCCAAAACAACTGCCCATCATCAAAATCAAAACCAATCTCTGGCAGACGGACGATGACGGCACTCCATACCATCCATACTGCAAATGCCAATAGCAACGATGGAATGGATATCCATAAATTTCTACGAGCGACTTTTTTGCCGCCTCCTTCCCAAAATTCTTTTACTTCAGGTCGCCAGTCAGTGATGAGCTTACCACCTTTGAAGTTGTAATTATTGCCCATGTTATTCCTCACTTAGTATCAGCTATGCCTAGTTATGTTCAGTATTTTTTATCATCAAATGGCTGTCTAAACTTACAGTAAACCGTAGCGCTTACTCCTGTTATTGTTGATAACAAAGAGCCGCCGTACTGGCTTATGAGCGCTATGAATCACTTGCTCTATCAAAAAATGATAACTCACGGTACTGTGTTATCCCGATGAAGAGTATTCATACATAGTGGTATACTGATGACTAAAAGGGGTATATTGCGGGCAGGTTTATCACTAAGATTTTGCTTGTCGATGGACTGATAAGTGCGCTGTAGTATTTTTTATGCTGTATGTTTTTTGCTTTTGCGACGTTCAATTTTAAGATCTCAAATCTTTTGTGCAGAAAGTGTCTGATGGGAGCGCTATTAATCATGTCTAATCTACGACGGCAGTCTTTGTTCCTTCATACTTGGATTGCTATTACGATCATCGCTACTTTGTTTTTGATGTCAGCGATAGGCAGCGGTGCGCTCGCTTGGGTCGCAAAGTCTGATGCTGAGGCGATTAATACTGCAGGATCGATACGCATGGCAACGTATCGCATTAGCTTTCAGTTAGCGACTGACTTTGCGGATAACCATCCCTTTAGCTCAAGCCTAAATATCAAACAAGATGGCTTAGATAGTGACAATGCGCCGCAGGTAGAAAAGCAAGACAGACTGGATTTCTCCAATAAAAGCGAGTCTGAAAAAATAGACATACTGGTTGAAGACATGGAGAGTCGTCTCAACAAATTACAAGCGTATCAACTGACCAGTGCCAACAGAGATAAGGCGATCAGTGAGCAATGGAGCCAGATAAAATCACAATGGTTTCGTGATTTAAAACCAGCATTGTTGGCACAAGACAAGCAAGGCTTTTATAGTGATTCAACCAAGTATATTGACGATGTTAATCGTTTTGTTGGCGCGTTACAGGATAGAAATGAGCAGCGTCAGACATGGCAGCAAAACCTACAAATACTATCACTGATACTGAGCATGATTATCATGCTGATAGGCGTACGGAGATTACAGAACTCAGTGCTAACGCCTATTCAACAACTCATTAAAGCCAATCGGGCGTTTAAAGAAGGCAAATATGATACGAGAGTATCTATCAGCGGTTATAGAGAATTTGAAGCGCTTGGCAATTCTTTTAACGGTATGGCCAGTACCATTGAGAGGTATCAGCGCTCACTTGAGAGTGAGGTACAGACAAAGACTCAGCATCTGGTAAAAGCCAACCAAGCCTTATCATTGTTTTATGATTTCTCAAAGCAATTGACCAGTAGTCCTGTGAGCTTACATCGGCTTGATGAATTGATTACTGGCTTTGGGTGTATATTCCCATATTTAGATTTTACGCTGTGTATCCAAAGCAATATTCTCACCAATAAAAACTCTATAGCCCTACACGATGATAGGATGAAGGAGCTATGTACCAAACTCACTTGTGACAGCTGCTCTATTAAAGAAGACGTTTATACCAAAACGTTTCCGATTATTCATCAAGATATAGAATTTGGTGAGCTAAAGGTAAGACCAAAATCTGTCTTAATGACCAATAAAGCTTATGCAGAAGATAAGAAAAAAAGCGAGGAAGATTCAACACGCATCAAAGTAGTAGAGGTGGATAGTAGTTATTTAATTGCTAAAAACAATGAATTGATTGTCGTGCTGACCAATCTCGTCAGCACCGCCTTATCCCTACGCAGACAAAGGCAGCAAGACCATCAGCTGATTCTACTTGAAGAGCGCTCGACCATTGCTAGGGAGTTGCATGACTCTTTAGCACAGTCATTGTCTTATCTAAAAATACAAGTCAGCGTGCTCGAAAAACATCTGCAACTGTCTACTGATAAAGACAGTGGGCTGGTGGTGTTTGATGAGCAAAGTCAAATCAAGGTTGGGCAGCATATCAGTCAAATAAAAATGGGTCTGAACTCTGCTTATCATGAGCTGCGAGACTTATTGACGACTTTTCGCTTGACGATTGATAGCGGCAATTTTGATGAAGCTTTATATGAGGCGGCTGATGAGTTTGCTGTAAAAGGGCAGTTTGACATAAAGGTCAACAATCAAATCCTATCCTTGAATCTAACGGCAACCGAACAAGTGCATCTCATTCAAATTATAAGGGAGGCGCTGTCGAATATCAGTCGCCATGCTCATGCTAACTGCGTCACTATCGATTTGGTTTATGATGATGAAAGTAATTATGTAGCGATGATGGTTAATGATGACGGCGTTGGCATATCAGGGACTGTCAATCAGACCCAGCATCATGGTCTAATGATTATGAAAGAGCGTGCCTATAAATTAGGCGGTGATTTGATCATCTCTAATAATGTACCCGCAGGTACCAGTGTCATCGTCAGGTTTGTACCCAGTTTTTTTACGGATTATATGGCTGAGCAAAACTAAGTGAATCGGCTTAGTAAACGCTCTTAACCACTGCATTGTATTTTTTGTAGCATTTTTCAATTTGTGAGTATTTTATGACTACTAAAGTTTATACGTCTGCTTCTCCGGCTCGGCTACTATTGGTCGATGACCATCCTATGCTGCGCCGCGGTGTCGCAGAACTGCTCAGTCTCGAAAGTGATGTAACGGTCGTTGGTGAGGCGAATAACGGGCAAGAAGCGTTGGATTTTTTGGCAAACAATCCGGTCGATCTGGTCATTCTAGATCATAAAATGCCAGTGTTGACTGGTATCGAAACCTTAAGAGAAATCAAGGCCAGAAATATTGACGTGGCTACCTTGCTATTTACAGTTTCTGACAGCGGAGAAGACGTACAAGAAGCATTGAAATTAGGGGTGGATGGTTATTTGCTAAAAGATATGGAGCCTGAGTTAATCATCGTCGATATTAGAAAAGTGTTGCGCGGTGAGCTGGTTATCAGTCCCAATTTGGCCTCAATATTGGCGCAAACATTACGTACCCCAAGTATTGAAGATATCGCTGGCAATCTCACCACTAGAGAGTTGCAAGTGATTCAAATGATTGCTGAAGGCTTAAGTAATAAAATGATCGCCAACAAACTGGATATCGCAGAATCCACAGTAAAGGTGCATGTTAAGCATATTTTGAACAAAACTGGACTACGCACACGGGTAGAGGCAGCGGTATGGACCGTGAATCATTTATCAAAGTAGTCGTTTGTAAAAATGGTTATTTATCGAAGTGGTTGTTTTTTGAAAATATTACTTTTTGAAATCGCTACTTTTTGAAAGCATTACTTTTTATAAAAAAATCATGGGTCATCTGAATAACCGCTATTACATGTCTAGATAGTTCTCTATATCAGTCAAAAAGCCACCGAGCAGTGATGCTGGGTGGCTTTTTTATTTTATAAGCTAACCAAATTAGCCTTCTTCAGCGGCAATTTGACGATCGACCGAGGACATCTTGTATTCGTCACCAAAGGCATCTTCAGGCTCTTTCAACCAGAAGAAACAAAGTACCCAAGCAATAAATGCACCTATCGCAATGATAAAAAAGAACTGATTTGGTTCGACCAAGGTAAATATAAATAGATAGAACACAGCGCCCACATTGCCATAAGCCCCCGCCATACCAGAAATTTGACCCGTTAAGCGCCGTTTAATTGAGGGGATAATACCAAAAGTTGCACCTTCTGCCCCTTGTACAAAGACTGAGCATAGAATCGTAAAGACGACCGCGATAAACAATGGCCACTCTGCATTCAGCAATCCCATCAATCCAAAGCCGATACCGATACCGAACATGTATACCAACATCACCAAGCGACGATTGCCAACCTTGTCAGAGATATAGCCGCCAAGTGGTCGCGCCCATAAGTTAACAAAAGCAAAGGTCGATGCGACTAACCCTGCGACGGTAGGGTCGAGCTTCCACGTTGCGGCAAAGAACATCGGTAGCATAGAGACGACCGCCAGCTCTGCGCCAAAGTTAGCAAAGTAGGTGACATTTAGGGCGGCAACAGAGGTAAAGGGGTATTTGTCATCCTCAGGGATACCCGCTTTGAGCATGGGTACGTTGACACTGATGGCTTTATAAATTTGATAAATAACCACCACAGCGATGAGAGTATAAAACCCCCAAGCGCCTGTTTCGCTTAGGAATCCCATGTTTTTGGTACGATAAACCAATACACCCAATACGCCATATAAAGGAATAATAAATAGGCAATATAATAATAGATCCCTCCAACTTGATACCTCTAAAGCACCCGCCTTACGTGCTTTTTTATGGGTATCTTGTGTAGGACCATCGGTGATTAAAAACCAGTAGGCTACCCCGTAAGCGGCCATCAGTAAGCCAGATAATGCAATTGCCCAGCGCCAACCGTCATCACCACCAAAGAACTGTAGCGCAACCGTGGGAATGGTAATCGCTGCGGCAGCTGAACCAAAATTACCCCAGCCTGCATAAAATCCTTCGGCAAAGCCAATGTCTTTTGGCTTAAACCAAAGGGCGGTCATGTGAATGCCAACGACGAACCCTGCGCCCACGATAGACATAAATAGGCGAGCGACGAACAGCTGCATCGCGGAATCACCAAACGCGAAGAACCATGTCGGTATCGCCATGACGACCATCAGTATGGAAAACACGCGACGCGGACCGAAGCGATCCAATGCCATGCCGACTACCACTCGCCCTGGAATGGTCAAAGCAACGTTGGCAATGAGAAATAATTTGATGTGTTCAGAAGTTAAATAGCTTTCAGCCTCTAGCATAGAAGTGGCTAGTGGCGCCATATTGAACCAGACGTAAAAGGTCAGAAAAAAAGCAATCCACGTATAGTGAAGCGCTCTTATATCACGGCGTTCAACCTCAAGTAGCTCTTTTGCATGCATGACAAGTATTCTCCACCGTCGAACTGGATAGTTTAGATGGAGTTAATGTAGCAATAAGTAAGCTCGCTAGCCATTAGGCGAAAGCAGTATGAATGTCATTTCACATACTACTTAATGGGGATTAAAAAGTGGCTTTAATATTCTATATATTGATGGTTAACTAAGATGATATGAGAATAGCAATACATTTGAAAATATGATGCGCTATAGTAATAATAACCATTACTGTGCGTGTTTTTCTCGTTTACCAATCCTTTTTATTCACAAGTAAGCTGTTAATAAACAGGATTGGGATACACCCATCAAATTAGCTAAGGAGTTACCATGAGTCATACTGTCGCCTCAAACCCTGTCATACCTAGCCATTGGAAAATAAAGCGTTCGACCCACTTTTTTACTAAAGATAAAGTCCCAAAAGCCTTGTTGACTCATCACAATACAGCAGAGGGCGTATACGGCCAAATTTGTGTCATGCAAGGCACGGTTACCTTTTATGGCTTTGCTGATGAAGCCGCTACTGAACCTGAAAAAACCATTGTGATTACAGCAGGGCAGTTCGCGGTCAGTCCGCCTCAATATTGGCACCGCGTAGAATTAAGTGATGATGCCCAATTCAATATTAATTTTTGGACAGAAGCGGATACTGGTAATAAGTCGCTGTTCAATAGCTCAAAGATACACAGCAAGCCTATCGAAAAGTTATTTGATCAGTCGGATGAATCATAAGGGCTATATATATGAATCAGCTATTAGAAATATCCTATTTATAAGCAAAAAAATAAGGCCACGAATGGCCTTATTGTATTAAGAGTTTTGATAGTAAGGATAATCATTATAGCCAATTTCGGTGCCACCATACATCGTGGTAGGCTCTGCCTCATTGAGTGGCCAATGATTGGCGATGCGCTCAGGTAAATCGGGATTAGCAATAAAAGGACGCCCAAAAGCAAATAAATCGCCATAACCTTTAGCTAGAATATGCACCGATTTTTCCGTCGTGTATTTACCCGCATAGATAATACGTCCTGAAAACTCAGCTCTGACGGCCTGATAAAAAGTCTCTGGTAAATCAGGGGCATTGTCCCAGTCAGCTTCTGCAATAGATAAATAAGCGATACTCGCTTGTTCAAGTACTTTAATCGCTTCCATATACGTATGATGTGGATCTGATTCCACTAGCCCTAAATACACGCGAGTCTCATCTGTGCTAGCAAACAGCGGTGCGAAACGTACGCCTAAACGATCAGCGCCAACCACTTCACTGACGGCAGCTATGATTTCTTTTAAGAAACGCAAGCGATTGGTCAATGAACCGCCATACTGATCATCACGTGTGTTGCTATGTTCAGAGATGAACTGATTCACCAAATAGCCATTGGCACAGTGCAGCTCGACGCCATCAAAACCTGCCTCCAATGCATTGCGTGCGGCTGCCGCATACATAGCGACCAGTTCACTAACTTCATCAGTACTGAGTGCGCGTGGCTCACTAGGATCGGCTAACGCGCCTGCACCTGGTGCTGTTTCGATAAATACTTTTACATTGTCAGCAGTGATAGCTGATGGTGCAATTGGCTGAGCGCCTTGTGGTTGTAAGCTGGTATGAGACACGCGACCCACATGCCAAAGCTGAGCGAAAATGATACCACCTGCTGCGTGTACCGCTTGAGTGACCTTTTTCCAGCCTTCGATTTGGGCATGCGAATGTATGCTTGGCGTCCACGCATAACCTTGACCCCTTGGCTCAATTTGCGTGCCTTCAGTGACCATAAAACCAGCTGATGCGCGCTGTGTATAGTAGCTTGCCATTAATTCATTAGGAATATTGCCCGGTTGCGTGCTGCGAGAGCGTGTCAACGGTGGCATGACAATACGATTTTTTAACGTATATGGTCCAAGTGTGACAGATGCAAACAACGGGCTGGTATCGATATTAGATGGTTCCATAAAACTCTCTTTTAAAACAAATAGACGGGGTTATTGTTTAAACCACTGAGCTTGTTTTGATGCTTTATTACTGCGTAAGTAAGGTTGGTAAGCATAGAGTTTTATGGATACAATCGGAAACAGGATTTTGTTGTTTAAGATACAATTATAAATGGTACATATTATGAATGGCATTAACCGACTCGATATCAAGCAGCTGCGAGTGCTACATGCGTTGCTTGATCTAAAAAATCTCTCACAAGTCGCGCGCAAAATGGGGCTGACACAACAGGCAATCAGCGAACAATTACGTAAGCTGCGTGATTTGTTTGATGATCGTTTGTTTATTCGTCAAGGCAATAGCATGGTGGCAACCCCAAAAGCGCTATCGATGCAGCAACCCATTAGTCGCATATTAGAGCAGTTAGAAGCACTGTTAGAGCCAGATGTGTTTTCGCCGCAGACTTATAAAGGCGTGTTTACGATTAGCGCGACCGACTATGCGACGCAGGCATTATTACCGCAGTTGTTTCATATAACGCGCCGCGACGCGCCTGATTTGAAGTTAATCGTGCGTGATTTTGCCTCAGACAATGTCAATCAGCTTATTGCGGCAGGCGAGCTTGATCTGCTGATTACTTTCCCAGAATTTATCCCTGATAACTTGGCTTATGTGACGCTGCTTGAAGAACAACATTTTTGCATTACTGGTTGCAATAATAATTTTACAACAGAGCCGCTGTCACTGGCACAAATTGCTGCACACTCGCAGCTGGTGGTGTCACCTTCACGCGCTAACTTGCGTGGTTCTCATGACCAATGGTTTGCAGAAAAAGGTCTTAAACGAAACATCGTTATGTCCGTTCCTAGCTTTTCTGCGGTGCCAGATATCCTTTATACAACTGATATGATCGCATTTTACCCTTCGCGTTTATTGCCAAACAGTCGGGTTAAAGAGCTTAAAGTGGAAGCCCTGCCACCCACATTTAAGGTAATAGCAGCATGGCACCCACGTACCAGTCACAGTGGTATACACCGTTGGCTGATTGAGCAATTACAGCGGTTATCCAAGTCTGACTAGGGCATGACCTCATTTCTATCTGCATTTTTAAAATGAGGACATGCCCTAGAGCGTTATCGTTTTTATTCTTCGTCATTAGTTTTCATAAAAGCCGTTTTTATCAAAGCTGCTTTTATGAAAACTAACATTACTGATGCCAGACCTACTTATGCCAAAGCCCTTTGATTGCTTCCCACTGCTGAGTAAATATTGAATCGTTGCCGTTGGTGGATTGATTGGCTTTTGGCAATATGTGCTCGTAATAAGTACCTTTAAGAAGCTTAGTTAATAGACCTTCGCCGATGAAACCTTTACCATCATTGAGTGTATTCGCGGCTTTTAGTAATTGACGGATATCGTATTGTAATGGGTTTATATCGGGGACTTGTTTTTGCACGTTTAATAGCTCATAAACTGCGACACGAGCAGTACGAACAGAGCTCTCCATGGTAAATACCACATCATTATGTGTCTCGACGAACTGACCGACTAGACCCATATTGACACAACCATCAGGGACTATCTCAGGACGATCACCTTTAGCACGAGGCATAAACATCGAGGTAATGTAGGGCATATAAGCCGTTCTGACGATGGTATTGGCCATGATATTCTCTATATCATCGAGGATGCCAAGGTGATGACAGAGTTCGCTCAAGATCTCTTTGCCTGTACATTCTGGGATGGGTTTTTTGACATAATTGCCTTCTTTATCCATAAATAAGGCATATAGCCATACGACTAGCGTGTCTTTTGGCTGATCAGGGAAATGCGGTTGACGGTTACAAGTAAAGCTCATCAACCAGTTTGAATCCGTAATCGTAATGATGCCACCGGTCACTGTTTTACCCGTATAAGGGTCGTTGACAGACAGCGTTTTGAGTTTATCAATAAAGGCAGACGGCTGGCAGGTCAACGTCGCCGACATCCAAGCAGATTTATCCACATGCTGATTAAATTTTTCTGGGTGACCAAAGACGGCAGATTGCTTAGCCAGATTATTCCATACTTTCCAACCAGACGATTGCCCCATGCTGTCTTTTGTGAAGTCTAGCGTCGGCGCAGTATTATCATCACCATAGCGGGTATCTTCGGTCATGGAGCCAGTCGTCACGATGACGAAATCATTGCTGCCCATAGGAATGGTGGTTTGCTCACTCGCTTTCTCCGTGATGATGGCTTTGACCTTTTTAGTGCCTGTTACTTTATCAGCATGCTCAAATTCAATGTCTAAATCGGTAACGAGCGTGTCATACTGAAATTGCACACCTTTATCTTTTAAATAATTTTGTAGTGGCTTAACAAAGCTATCAAATTGATTGTATCTTGGGAATACCAGTGCAGACATGTCGTTTAGACCGTCCAATGCGTGTAAAAATCGATGCGTATAAAGCTTAAACTCAAGTAAGCTGTGCCAGTTTTCAAAAGCAAACATGGTTCGCCAAAATGTCCAGAAGTTGCTGCTCAAAAAGCTGTCATCAAAATATTCTTCAATAGTGATATCGTCTAGCTCTTCCTTAGGTTTTAATAGCAAACGAATCAGAGCGAGTTGGTTGGCTTTACTCAATCCCAGCTGACTGAAGTCTTTTATCTCACCTTGCTTATGGATCAGGCGTGCAATAGAGTAATTGGGATCGGTGTCATTTGCTATGCGATACTCATCCAAGGTGCTATAAGGCGCAGGCATTTCCAGAGCGGGGATATCTTGGAATAAATCCCAAAAGTTTTCGTAAGTGAAATCCATTTCACGACCGCCGCGCACCATATATCCCGTTTCAGGATTGCCGCTACCATCTAAGGAGCCACCTGCCACGTCAAGATGCTCTAAAACGGTAATGTTTTCAGCAGATACTTTGCCATCTCGGATGCAGTAATAAGCACTGGCCAAACCTGCAATACCGCCCCCAACGATATAAACCTTACTGTCCTGATAAGCGTCAGTGGGCGTCCCAATATTGCGCTGATAATTACCAATTTGATCAGGGAAGGGTAAGCGCTTGCCTGGTATGTTTGCTACACGGGTTTTACTGGCATCAGGCTGATGGATAAATGTGTCGTGGTCTACCGGATTATTGGTTTGAGTCTTCGTAATTTTCATAGGTTCATCCTTATTGAGTAAGACTGATATAAAAGGTTATTTGACTAAAATGAAGGGTTTATAGACAGACTATAGGGTGTTTTTATTAAATAATAATGACATCGGTTGAAAGTAATATAAGTACTTATTTGCCAAATTATGCGTTATCCATTGGCTAATGGCTGGCTATTTATGATGGTTGCTAACCACAATAAATTCTATGCAATTACGTAGGCGCTGTTTCATACGCTCCAGCAACGGCGCAACCTTGATAGCTTTTATTATCATAAGTTAACGTCACCGTAAATTCATTTTGATAGCCATTATCATCGGTACAAATCTGGCTATTTATATTCATAATAATAGGCTTGCCGCTAACGGTACTCACGTATTCCACACCTTCGGCATATGTCGAACGAGAGACAACGATGGTCGTTGGTTTCAAAAAATCTGCTTCAATGCTGAGTTGGTTGCCATCAATTACTGTGCGCCAACTTTTTTCTGTATTACCAAAAGCGGTGAACGCTGATAACGGTTCTTCGGGGCTGGACGGCTCCATGCTTAGCTGTTCGTCAGCGTTCTCTTTTGCCGTGTTGTTAATGATAGCTGTTGATTCTTTTGCCGTGGTTGGTTGATGACTACTACAAGCCATTAGTGAAAGACTACTTGCTAAGCACAAAGTACTAAAAAACAAAGGACGCATCGCTTTTCCTTTAATATTTAAAAGAGAAAGACTTTGTGAGCGCCTTTCTTTAGGGTTAGTTGAATAGCTGTATGAGCCAGTGATATTAAGCTCTGAGTGTACAGCAGACAGGCTTTGCAATCAGTGATAAGTGACGGTGATCCGCGATATTATATAAAATACAAACACACCCTCTATATTAGTATTATTAATATAACATATGTATAAAATTTCACAGTACAGAACAAGATAAACTTGGCAGACTCTATAATCATAGAGATATTGATGACATAAATAAAAAAATTAGCGACTGACTTGAATATGAAGAAGCCACTTAAAAAATAAGTGGCTTTTTTGTGCCTTGCAATGGCTGATAATAGTACAGCTATAGTTAAGGAATTTTAGAATCGCTACAAGGCGACCGACCGCAGATAGTACACTGAGTACATATAGGGCGGGTAACACCGTAGCGGTTTAAAAGTGCTCTGACTATATGCGCTCAATAAGCTGCATGATGTTATTGATGATAAAAAGAGAGCAGCGCTAAATAAGTACAAGGTTGTATTTACCAACCGCAAGCTAATTGTTGTTAATTAAAAGATACTGGTCAACAGATAAGAAAACAAAACTTTTGTCATCATATTGTCATGACGGCATCGTATCCTTGAGCCCACTATAAATGGTGGTTTCGTATCACTGGTGTCTTTATTCATTAAGTGATGCATTGATGATGGTAGACGCATCAATATAAGGTTTATCTATGAGTGTTGCTGGTCGGCTTGGTAGTATTTCCACACGCATGCTGATTATTTTAGCATTGGCTTTTTTACTAATTATCCTAATGGTGTATTGGGTTATTGAGACTCAAGCTAAGCCTCGTATACTGGAGATGACTTCAGAGACAGTGGTTGAAACGGGTAACGAAGCCATTAATAGCATTATGGCGAATATCAGCCATGTCGACGGACTGGCAAAGGCAACCAGTGCGATGGCGGGCGGCTTGCCAAAAGAAGACAGCCTTTATAGAGAAACTTTTGGTAATCTCATGCAACAGACCGATCCACGAATTGTGGGCGGTGGCGTGTGGTTTGATCCAAATATGTACGCTCAAAACCGAGAGCGCCAGTCGTTTGTATGGGCGCGTGATGACTCAGGCAACATGCAACCGTTAGAGCAGTATAATCAAGTGCGCCAAACGCCGAGTCCCTATTATAGAGAGTGGTGGTACATTCCTGCGATGTACGCACGTCATGACCACTGTGTCTGGAGCCGTGCGTATGTTGATCCGCAAAGCAATCAGCCGATGATGACGTGTGCCAAGGCATTGTATGACAGTCGCAATCAGGCTTTTGATGGAGTGGTTAGTTTTAATCTGCTATTAGATAACCTCGATGAGGCTATGAAAAAGTGGCAAGATAAGCTGGGTGGTTATGTCTTTTTGGTAGACTTGGACAATCGATTTTTGACCTTTCCTGATCAATCTATGGTCACGCAAGCGACTGAAGATAATCCCCAAGGCGAGATGGTAACCGCGCATCAATTGTCCGAGAAACATCCTAGCTTTGCCCCTATTGCGGACAGCCTAGATAGCATTAATCAAACACTCATCGATGAGGCAGTTGCCAGAGATGAAAGTCGTTATACGCTCGCGGCACGTAGTATTTTGAGTACGACCAATCTGAATAAAATCAGCGAACAAGAATCCAAGTTGCTGTCAGCATTGCTGCTATTGAATATTGACCAAACGTTTAATCTGGTAGACAGTCACTTGATTGAGACCATCGCTGTGCCCAATGACTTTGTGTTGCAGCAGCCCGCCACCGCCTTTGTGTTTCGTATGCCATTTACCTATTGGAAGATGGTCATCGTCAAGCCCAATAATGACATGATGAGCGTGGCAAATGCATTGTCGAACCAGCTGATTCAAACCATGCTACTGGGTTTTATTCCTATCTTGTTGTTGACTGCATGGGTGTTCCGTCGCTACTTTACGCGACCGTTAAAGTACATGGCACTAGCAGTGGCTGATATGGGTGCATTAATTGAGCAAAAAAAATACCAACAATTAAGCGCCCTTAAACTGCCACACTCAAATGTCAGCGAAATTCAAATCATCAGTGAGCAGACCAACCAACTGATCGACCGCGTCGTCGAAAATGAAGGCGCACTTGCTGAAATCAATGTCCATCTAGAAAAACAAGTTGCCGCCCGTACCCAAGACTTGCAGCAAGCCATGGATGAGTTGAAAGCCTCGCAAGTGCATCTGGTGCGCTCCGAAAAAATGGCTACATTAGGTCAAATGGTGGCGGGTGTCGCTCATGAGGTCAACACACCGCTGGGTTACGTACGAAGTAATATGGAGCTGGTCGGTGATAATCTCGTGCGTTTTGATGAATTGCTACAGCATACCGATCAATTATTGCAGGCGTTAAAAGCGCCAACTATCAATCAAGAGCAAGTCAAGATACTGATAGAAGAGACTTTACAATGCTGTGAAGAGATTAAAGAAGATGAAGTCAGTGAAGATTTGGCAGATTTAATCAAAGATGGACTTTATGGCGTCGACCAAATTGCTGAACTGGTCGTCAGCTTGCGGGACTTTTCTCGACTGGACGAATCCAAAGTAAAAGATATCGATATCAATGATTGCATCAATACCTCATTGATTATGGCTCGCAATAATTTAAAAACCTTAGACGTCAAAACCAATCTAGCCGAGCTGCCGCTCATTCAGTGTAATCCTTCACAAATTAACCAAGTATTACTAAACCTATTTAATAATGCCGCGCAAGCCATGCCGCCAGATCATAAAGGGACATTGCAAGTCAGCTCGTCTGTCGATGAGGCGCAGCAATATATCGTTGTACATATTATAGACAATGGTGTCGGTATCGCAGAGCCTATTTTAACGCATATCTTTGAGCCGTTTTTTACCACCAAAAAAGTAGGCGATGGCACAGGGTTAGGATTGGCCATTACGGCACAAATCATCGAACAACATAGTGGACGCATTGAAGTTAGCTCAGTCGTTGGCAAGGGCACGACGTTTACCCTCATGCTACCGATACAGTCTATCGTTCATGAAAAGAAACCTTCGCAAGCCTTATTTGAAAGTTGAGAGACTTCCAACCACTTATTTAAAGAGAGCGTCATGCAAAAACCAAAAATCGCTTTTATCGATGATGAGCCGCGTATCTTGCGCAGCTTAAAAATGCATTTTCGCCAGTCACATGACGTATTTATTACTACCGATGCCACTGAGCTAATGGAATATGTTAGCCAGAATGAAGTACAAGTGGTCATCAGCGACCAACGCATGCCAGATAAGCAAGGTACAGAAGTATTGAGTGACATCAAAGCAGCTTCACCAAATACTATTCGTATCTTGTTAACTGGTTATGCGGATCTGAATGCCGTGATGGATTCTGTGAATGAGGGCGAAATTTATCGCTATATCACTAAGCCATGGCAAAATGATGAACTTAAAAAAATCGTTAATAAAGCCACAGAAATTGCTCAGCAAACGCAAGAAATCACACAAAACACTATGAAAAATGATGCAACTCAAAACCGTGTTAATAGTGGCACGGTTAGCAATCGCCATATATTGGTACTAGACGATGATGAGAGTGTCTATCAACAAATAAAAAGTCATTTTAAGAGCGCTTATACCGTGAGCTGGGCGAGTAACCTTGAACAGGCCGCAAAGTTATTACAAAAAAAACGCTTTGGTGTCACGATTACAGATTCGACGCTCAATAAAGAAAATATTACCCCCATCGTTTATGCCTTAAAAAATATCCAGCCAGATCTGATGGTGCTGATGTTGACTGAATTCAAAGATGCCCATATGGTCATTGAATTAATTAATAAGGGTCAGGTATATCGCTGTCTACCACGTCCGACTAACTTCTCTATCATGAGTATCAGTCTTGATCGGGCTTTCGATCATCACGAACGATTGGTGCAGCAGCCGATACTGGCAGCTCGTCATCATGTTGAAGAAGTGCCGGAGTCAGAGGCTTTTAATTTTTCTGAAAGGCTAAAAGGTTTCTTTGCTAAATTCAGAGGTTGGCGCATTAGCAGATAAAAAAATAGGGCACGTTAAAAATGCCCTATCCATAATTTAAAATATCATTGCCTCCTATGTACATGAGAGACGTTTTTATTGCTCGTGATTCATTTGCTCGTGATTCATTTGCTCGTGATTCATTTGTTCGTGATTCATTTGCTCGTGATTCATTTGCTCGTGATTCATTTGCTCGTGATTCATTTGCTCGTGATTCATTTGCTCGTGATTCATTTGCTCATGACTCATCTGCTCATGACTCATCTGCTCGTGGTTCATTTGCTCATGATTCATTTGCTCGTGGTTCATTTGCCCGTGTCCACCATGCATATTGGCCATGATCATCGGCACCGCTATGACGGCTAAGCCAGATAATATCATGATTACGCCATTCACTTGCCTTAAGCGCAAACGCCCGATTTGATTGCGCATCCAGTTGACCGTTCCGTGCGTAGCGACGAGCATGGGTACGGTTCCTAGACCAAAGACAAACATTAACACGGCACCTGTGAGCGGGTCATGACCGACGACCGCAATAAGTAATGCGCCATAAACGAGACCACAGGGTAAAAACCCCCATAATAAACCTGCCGTCAATGCTCGAGGAAAGGTGTTTAAGGGGAATACTTTCTGCCGAAGAGGTGATAGAGCTTGCCAAAAATGCATACCAAGACGTTCAAGCTTGTTTAAAAAAGGCAACCCTAGCATGGTTAATCCTACAAATACCAAGACCAATCCTAGTAGAATGCGAGGTGTGCTATTGCCAACCATCAGAGGGGTTAATACCGTGGTGCCAATTACGCCAGCAATTAAGCCCAATAGGGCATAACTGAGTAAGCGCCCCAAATGGTAAGTCGCAATGAGGCCGCGTTTTTTTGCTGGACTGGTTTCTTTCATCGATAGTCCGAATGCGGTGACGATACCGCCACACATACCTAAGCAATGCGGCGAACCAAAAAATCCCATTAAGAATGCTGCAATTAATAGTGCCATAGTCATGAAGGTGCTTCCTAAGATATAAAATAAATAAAATCTGTTGAAGGTTTAATCGTTATGTTAGTCAGTTAATGACCTATCTTAATGACACCTAAAACTTATAGTTGACACCCACATACAATGATCGGCCCGCGCCAGGGACGGCAGTGCCCCAGTTAGAACCGCTACCTATTTCGCCATTCATCGACATGGTTTTGCCTTGACCCATGTATGCGCCCCCTAGAGGTAGGGCATAGTTTTTATCGAATACGTTATCGATACCAGCCTCAATCGCTACCTCTTTAAACTGATAGCCTGTACTGAGATTTAAGAGACCATAACCCGCCGTTTTAATTTCGTTGCGAGGGGTTGAGATATCATTTTTAGCCGCGACGCCCACCACTTCGATTTGGTTTGTCCAACCGTTATTTTCCCGATTCAGGGCAACACTGCCATTGAATGGCATGATGTTATATAAGTCTGAGCCGCTGTCTTTATTTTCCCCTTTGGTATAGCTTAACGATCCTACTATATCCCAGTGCCCCCAAGCATTTGCTGCCAGCTCCCGATTGGCTGAGATATCTATGCCATATATCTCAGCATCTTGGTTGGTATAGCGCAGCACATTATATTGATTCGTTGTTTGAGTGCTAGCTGCTGTGTTTGCCATTGGGTTCCACTGTACGGCATCGACATAGTCATCAATTTTTGAATAGTAAGGAGTGGCTTTGATGCCCCAGCTCTCATCAGCACCGCGCCAGTCTAAGGTGGCAGATAGGGTGTTAGATTTTTCTGGGCGTAGATTAGGATCACCAAAATAGCCATTACCGTCACCAACGGTATTATTCATGATGGCCGCCATTTTCCAAGTGGACCATGTATAGCGTTCATATAAGCTTGGCGTGCGTTCTTTGTGCGATAGACCTAAGGCTAGATTTTTTTGTGAATCAATGTCGTAGCGTGCGAGTGCAGTAATATCAAAGTTGTTATCAGTGGTTCGGCGGTTACTGGCATTAAAGTTAGCGCTATCTCGCAGCTGATTGGTCATATTGTTTTGACCATCGATTTGATAGCCATGTACTTCATCAGCACTGGTACGTACGTTTTCATAGCGAGCGCCAAGCTGGGTGCTCCAGTCAGGCGAGATGTCTTTTTCCCATTCGCCATAGATACCGATACGCTGACGCTGACCATTGTTGATATTTTGAAAGTCGTTTGGCGACATCATACCGTCGCCAGATGCCGCCCACGTGTCATCTAGCGTGTAGTCTTGATATTCAGCACCTATATTGAGCGTGCCTTGGTTGGTTAAATCAATAATACCTTTAAGATTGGCACCGATGGTCTCGCTACTGGTGTACATCGGCATACCTTTGGCATTACCGTACACGAACTGTTTGTCTTCCCCAAAATTCATATAGTGATCGACATCTTCATGATAGGCCTGTGCTTCTAACTGTCCCCAATTTAACTCGCTTTTGTAGCGCAAATTAATGCGGTCAAGCTGATTGTCGAGCATGTCCATCCGCTGATTTGGATATAGCTCTTTTGGGACGTTTTGCCACAAATAAGTGCCTTGTAGTAGATGATTGCCATTCTTATAAGCCACATCTACTGACTGGTTTTTGCTTTCATAGGCGGTTGAACCAACTTCGTCTTTCGCTAAGGTTTTACCAGCGTTTCCTGTCTCTGTATAAGATTTAAAATCACCACCAGCTTTATAATTATCCGCCTGCGCAAAGCTGCCTTTATAGGTGAGGCTAAGCTGATCGTTTGCCGCTGTGGTAGATAAATTGGCACCATAAGCGTCACCATTACTACGATAAAATGTGCCAATTTCACCTGAGGTTAATATGTCGCTATCCGTTGAAAACATAGGCTCTGCTGTTTCGACAACGATAGTACCGCCAATACTATTTCCACCGACACTCACAGGCGTCACACCTGCATAGACGGTGGTCTTCTCTATAGCGCTTGGCGCAATATAAGACAAGGGTGAGTTCATACTGTTTGGACAGGAGGCGATTGAGTCAACGCCATCCACTAAGATACGCAGACGGTTGTCCGCCAAGCCTCTCATCACGGGCAAGTTTGAGATGCCACCGGCACTTTGGACATTTAGACCGGGTATTTTTGTCAGTATAGTGGCCGTATCACTGCTTACCACTTGTTTACTGTTAATAAATTTTTGATCAAGGGTGGCGGCTGTCCCAAGTGCATTGGTACTAGAGCGCTTATCCGCTGCTGTCGCATAAACGACGATTTCTGGCAATTGAATATGTGGCTCATCATCAGTAGTAGGCATGTGCGCCTTTACGGTTGTGGAATCCGCATAAGCGCTACTGATATGCAATAAAGACAAAGCTAAAACACTTAGTTTTAAAATAGGTACAGCGTTTATTGATGAAGATAACATCTTACTTTCCTAGAAATTCGCAAAAATATTTTATGACATCGGTTATTCAGTTTTTACCAAGAGGCAATGTAAGCCAAGGTAAGCCAAGCCATTTATGGACTTAGACTAAGCACTTGCCGAATATTTTCCGATATAAATAGATAGCATTTTGAGCACAATATTATGAGCACAGTTTTGAGCGCAATGTTTTAGGCAAACGCATACAAGTGCCTCAATCAGAGCGTCAAATGAGCGCGTTGATTGAGAGCATTGTCACTCATGCTCTAGGGCGTGTCCCCAATTCAATCGATTACTTTCGAAATGGGCTAAAAATGGCTAAATTTTGCCAAACATCGTCAAATAGCTTATTAATATCTCGATATTATTTGCGCTACTTTTCTTGTTTGACGGCAATTTATCTCATGTTTATCACCATTTTTAAAATGAGGACACGGCCTAAAAATATTGGACTATAAATGTAGATAGTTATGTGAGTGTAACTGGAGGAGCGCGTGCGAGGGGTCGTAAAAAATTACTAGGAGAGTAGGTATGTGAGCGATACAAAAACGTAACTGAGACAGTAGACAGCTCAATCAAAGCCGAGTCAGTATGTGTAAAAGCGACTGGCAATAGTGCCGCAGACATGGCAGTGCAAAGGTCACAGCCAGTGTATTTTACGGCATCAGGGTTAGATTCAGAGCTTGCAACCTTATCTTTGCTATACAAATCTTCCTGTGAAGGTGCGGCGTCAACCGTTATAACTGGCTCAACGGTCGCAGGCGATGCTAAAGATAGGGATGCATTATGATGAAGTAAATGACGAGCGGCACTATCAATGGGTATGTTGTGATTTGTTTGCGCAATATCAGTCTGTATTTGCTCATACTGCTTAGCTGCCGATACAATCGGTGCAAGCTCTGCACAGATACCATGACCTAAGTGGGCATTATCATCCCACAGAGGTGTGAGCAACAGCGTGATGTGCATGATCCAAGCAAAACATGCGACCAACATGCCGAACCACATCGTTACCGGTGATGAATATCGTAAAACAAGCTTGCGGCGCTTAGTAGACATGATAGGGTCATCGTATTACTACCATGCTGATGATGCATAGGTAACATTTATAAGTAAGGAGGTGTGCTAACTTGAAACGTCAGTTTAAAGCATTTTAGAAAGAATACTTAACAAAATAGACATTATCATTAACAATGCCATTCTAAGACAAGGGGTATGCTCTTTACAAGTCTTGTATAGAGATATATCGGGCATTCTAGAGAAATCGGTCACAGCGTCGTCATGTTTACTCAGCCTGATATTTGCCGTACTTTAATTTACCGTATCTTAATTTGCCGTATTATCCTTTGCTGTACTTATATCCATCTTGTACTGAGAAGACTATATGACTGAAGTAGCTAGATGATAACCAAGCAAATGGGAAAGCGCTAATAAAACCCAGCGGAAAAGATAGGCTAATGTAATGCGGAGTGCGATTTTTTGTTTTACGCGACCAATATTGATGGTGGTAAAGACTTAAAAATAGTGAGATTTTTTGGTAAAAAAGAATAATTTAACAACTATTGCTCTCTATATTATTTTTCTCGATAATATCGATTTTTCTCTCTAATTCTATAATCTGTAACTTACAGCTCTTATAGTGATCTTCTTGATTGCCCTCTGTGTCTTTAAGGGTTCTTTGATAGATACGGTCGTACAGTGAGGTTAGAGCTTTTTTAATTGCTTTGATTTCTTTCGAAGATAAATCCAGTTGTTTGTCAAAATCAGGTGCTTTTATTTTTGCACATAGCTCAAAAAGTGTGAGATTAAAATCTTGATAGTATTGTTGCACTGAGTTTTCTTTTGATTGATCGCTATATTGGATGTTTTTTTTCATCAGAATGAGCAAAGCACTATCAATCAAGTTTTTTTCATAATCTGTCAAACATAAGTAATGGTTCATTACATCGATTCTCAGTTATTTCAAAATTGCTATTCAGAAGGCCATCAGTTGGCTACTTTAAAAAAATCCCAACCCCAGCGACCCTTACAAAATACTTATCTCGCCTGCTTAGTTTGGTCTTCACTCTTTAAAAGTCTTTATTGTGATGCGGCATATCGTCAATGGCTTTGAATAATCAACGCATTTTATAAGGTGAAAATGAAAGTATCGTGACAACGTCTACGCTTTATAAAAAATATGCCAAAGCCAGTCATCATAATTTATATATAAGATATCTTTTCATTCGCTATTACTTGCCCGTCTAGAAAAGCGCCAATATGACGCTTATAGCGTACCACTTAAGAAACCTTCCCTCATTAAGGTTACCTTTCTTCAATCTTAATAAATCTACTTAACGTTTGAATCATTTATTATTCTCGTTGTCGATAGAGCAGATTTTTATCAAGATGCTTTTTATCACGTGAATGCTTTACTTGATATTGAGTAAGGCAGTTTTAACCACAACTCATAACCAATATGACTTTATACGAGAAAAAATAATGAAAAAAATAATGATAAGTTCAATTCTAGCCATTACTGCTTGCTTCACAATGGTTAGCCAAGCAAGTGCTGCGCCGCAAATTGCTAAACATCATGTTGCTCAAGTGAAGCATCAAAAGGTCAATGCAAAGTTTGATAATAAACATCAGCATGTGAAGAAAAAGGCAGTAGTGTCAAAGCATCAATCAAAAAAACTAGCGGCTCATCTCAAAGCAAAAAGCAAATATCAAGCTAAGCATATTCATGGACATCGTTCTTAATCGTTCAGCTGACTGATATAAAAATAGCGCCCATACTAGGCGCTATTTTTTTGTTTCGTTGTTATGTAATAAGTGCTATGTGACGAAAGCTATGTAACAAGGCTATATGGTAAAGGGCATGTCACCATGATAATCACTACTGACTGTTTAAAGTCACCGTCTTAGTACTACCATTACTACTAGGCTGACTCAGTGTCACTTTGCTTGCTAAGATATCGCCTTTGGCATTGATCTTGTAGCATTCTGATGAAGTGCCTGCAGGGTCAAAGCTGAGTAATAGATTGCCTGAGGTTTCTATACAGAACCATGCGGTATTATTTGTATCACGCGACAAAGACCAGTCTTGGTTATAAGTCCCTATCTTGTTACGCATACTGCTATCGGCATAGACATTTTCCGTCAGTAGCTTACTAGAAGCGCCCACCGTCGCCATTTTAGGAATGGTGGTCGTCTGGTTAGATAGTGAGTATTTACCTGTACCATCTGTAAAACCATGGAATATCAGTGGATTCAGGGTGAAGTAATTGATAGCGACTGATTGATTGGTGATTTGATTATTCATCTTATTGATGGTGTTTATTTCGGTACCTTGTACAGACTTATTATTAAATATCATACTGCCTTTAGGCGTCACTTGAATCTCTGCTGACACACTTTGACTGCCGACAACCGCAACTAATTTATCACTGCGTTGTTTGGTATAGATGTTGAGCATGGCAGTCTCGACAGGGTATTGAGTGACGATGCCATTGACATTATTGTTTTGACCCGTATTCCCTGTCATTCCACCAGCACAAGCGCTTAAACCCAGTCCTGCTGCAATACATAAACTTAGTGTCTTCATTATTTTGTCCTCAATTTTTAAATGTATGATTTGATATCTACTATAATCGAATTTTTGAACAATGACATCTGCTAACTGTCTTAGACTCTGCTATTTTTAGTCCGCCCATACCAGCGGTACTTCGTGAAATTATTGAGAGATTACTGAGAGAGTATTGGTACAAAGCGATGATAGTGGCCAACGATTTTATAGTATGGCAGCGCCGCAGGAGTTATGACCAAATGTTCTATCGATATCGCATTAAGAGAGATTAATGACTTAATAGAGCAGGGGATGCCGCAAGAATTTCAAGCCTCAGTGTTTAGTACGAGTTATGAGTTGGCTTTATAATAAAAATTATTTGGTTGAGAGAGTCTGCAGGCAACAAAAAAGCCGGACAACTTAAATTGTCTGGCTTTTTGTGCAGTATTTCTTATCAAGTGTTCTAATTAGCTAACCTTTACCCATCAATCTATAGTCGCGATACTGCTACCGCTTAGAACTTCGACCTTTTGCAGGGCGCTTACCATTTGTAGCAGGTTTGCCATTGCCCACAGCCTTCTTGCCATTACCAAAAGGACGTCTATCTTTACCTTTAGAACCCGCTGGTTTTCTAGCATCATCCTTGGCGTGTTTTTTATTGCCCTTTGCTGCCCCCGCTGATTTTGAAGACGTTTTTGTCTTTGATGAATCATCAGTACGAGCATTTTTTCGTGGCGCATTACGAGATTTCTTGCCCGGATTACTGGCATCTGAAGAAGAACCTTCTATGGACTTAAGTAAAACAGACAACTCTTTTTCGGTTAAATCTCGCCAGTCTCCAACGGGAGTACCTTTAAGACTGACATTCATAATCCGCGTACGCTCAAGCTTCACCACTTCATAGCCAAAATGCTCACACATACGGCGAATTTGGCGGTTTAAACCCTGCACTAGCGTGATGTTAAACACGGTGGGTGCCACCTTAGTAACTGGGCATTTCTTGGTCATCTTCCCAAGCATTGGCACGCCACCAGCTAAACCCTCAATAAAACTATCTGTTATCGGTTTGTTCACCGTCACCAAATATTCTTTCTCGTGGTTATTACCAGCACGTAATACTTTATTAACCAGATCACCATTACTGGTCAAAAAGATTAAACCTTGAGAGTCTTTATCCAAACGTCCAATCGGAAAAATACGTGTACTATGTCTAACGAAATCAACGATATTATCTTTTTCTGAAGCTTCTGTAGTGCTCACAATACCCACGGGTTTATTCAAGACAATAAATACAAAATCATCCGCCTCTCGCGGCTCAATGAGTTGCCCGTTGACTTTCACTGTATCTCCAGCAACTACTTGATCACCTACTTGAGCACGCTTACCATTGATGTATACATTACCTTGTTCAACAAAGCGGTCAGCGTCTCGCCTGGAGCAAATACCGCTTTCGCTGATGTATTTATTTAAACGAGTTGAGGAAGCGTTAAACATAAAGCACCGTTTTACCTGATAAGAAGCATTTTTTTACTAAGAAAAAAGCCTAAATTAAAGGGGTTATCAACAAAGAGATGGCTCACATTATATAGGAAATTCAATATCCATTTCGGGAGAGAATGGCAAAACCTTAGAAATATATTCAGTATCGTATTTGTACCTATTATAATCAATATTATCCCAATTTTGTTTCTACGGATTTGACGGTAGAGGTTAATAACTCTAGCGTTTGTTGAGGGTCGACTTGGTTCATTGGGATCGCGGGCACTTATCTTATTAATGGCAGGTATAGTGTTCATTTAAGCTTGTCCGTTAAGTGTTGAGCCGTAAATGCTTATCAAAAATTATCCCAATACGGATTATCACCAAAACGCTCGGCAATAAAGTCAATCAAATAACGACAGCGCTGCGATAAAAATCGATTTTTCGGGTAGACCGCATAAGCGTTTAAAGTAGGTAATTGATACTGCTGGAGGATAGGCACAAGCTCACCGCTGATTAAGGCTTGATACGTAATAAAAGTTGGCAGAAAAGCAATACCATGACCTTTGACTGCCATCTCCCGCAAAAAGTCCCCATTATTGGCTTTTATTTTACCGTTTACGGCGACTTGATGCTTCTTACCTTGCTCATCTATCAATTCTATCGCGCTAGATTTGCTCATACCATATTGTAAAAACTCATGTTCTGACAGATCGTCAAAAGTCTTTGGCGTACCCATTCTCTCTAGATATTCAGGACTGGCGCATAACGCATAACGAATCAGTGCCAGACGTTTGGCTTGATAACTGGAATCTTGCAACTCTCTAATACGAATCGCTAACTCAAACCCTTCCTCAATCAAATCAGTATGCCGATCAGAAAAATCCAGCTCAAACTTTAACTCAGGATGCTGATTGGCGTATTCATCGATGACATCGTTTAAATGCATCAAACCAAAGGACAGTGGTGCAGTCATCTTTAATGTCCCTTCGATACGCGTCGGAGTACCACTCGTCTCTTCATTCAGCGCATCCACTTCACTGAGTATATGGTGCACCTTTTGATAATACTGCTCACCGGCTTGGGTTAAGTTTGATTGACGCGTGGTTCGGCTAATCAGTTGACTGCCCAAGCGCGTCTCTAACTCCTTTAAACGCCGGCTTACCGCAGATTTTGCGATGTTCAGTTGTTCTGCGGCTTTGGTAATACTGCCTGCTTCGACAACACGCACAAACATTGCCATATCTTCTAATTGTCCCATGTAAACCACCTCTTAATTGTTCTACAAATAAGAACTTACATTTGCAATTATCACAGTTTATCTAATTATAAGCAACAAATACAATAAGACCATCGCATAATCAAATAAAATTTAAAAAACATTCTATTACTGGAGAAAACCCATGGATAAACTACAAGAGCTAAGCGCTCCTATCGGACGCCTATTTTTATCAATGATTTTTATCTTTTCAGGCTTTACTAAAATTACCGGCTACGCGGCCACTCAAGGTTATATGGAATCAATGGGTGTGCCCGGGATGTTATTACCCTTAGTTATAGCCGTTGAACTCTTTGGCGGTCTCGCTATTCTCTTCGGATTCAAAGCGCGTTTCGTTGCTATTTTACTCGTTGGATTCAATATTATATCAGCGCTGCTTTTCCATCAATTCTGGATAGATGAATCACAGATGAACCCTTTCATGAAAAACATTGCGATGGCGGGTGGTTTCTTGATGATATTTGCTCATGGAGCAGGTGCTTATTCAATTGATAACAGTAATCATCGCAGAATATAGTAGAGTAAATGGCTTAGAAAATATCTTCTTATCATCATAATCAAGGAGCCGCTATGAGCCCATCCATAAACATCGCCTTAATTATTGGCAGCTTGCGAAAAGAATCTATCAATCGTAAATTTGCAGAATATATGGTGTCGCAGATGCCTGAAAGCGTGACTATAAAAGAAGTCTATATCGCAGATTTACCCCTTTACAATCAGGATTATGATGATACGACTATCGATAGCTATGAGCGTGTGCGTCAGCAGCTGACAGGCGCTGATGCCGTATTAATTGTCACACCAGAGCATAACCGCACTATGCCTGCCGCCTTGAAAAATGTCGTAGATATCGCCTCACGTCCTTATAAAGAAAGCGTGTGGACCCATAAAAAAGTTGCGGTAGTGACGGCCTCGCCAGGCAGTTTTGGCGGTATCAATAGTGGCCTTGATGTCAGAAAAAGCATGCAAATGCTTTCGGCACAAATGATGATTGATCCTGAAATTCATTTAAGTCGTGCAACTGACAGCTTAAATGATGATGGCAGTGTTAGCCCGCGCACACAGAAATTCTTACAGCGCTTTGTGACTGATTTCATGGATTTTGCAGGGAATACCAGTGCCTAAAGCTGTCGCTGATAACAACACTCTAGATCGTAAGACACCAAGCTTTTGGCAACGCTATCAAGCGCCTATACTATTAACGATAGTTGGTGGGGCGATTGATACCATTGGCTTCATCACTTTATTTGGCTTTTTTACCGCTCATGTCACGGGTAACTTAGTACTGGCTGGTAGCGGTTTGGTTAAAGGTGAAGATGGCTTGTGGATCAAGCTGGCATCAGTGCCGCTTTTTATAATAACGGTGGTTATTACCAAAATATACATTGATAAAAGCCGGAAGCAAACGTTGGTACTCAGCCATTTATTTTTGGCAGAAGCCCTATTTTTGACCGCCTTTATGATAGCAGGATTGTCCTTTCAACCTTTCACTGAGGCTGGAGATATAACCGTCGCCATCACTGGTGGTCTAGGTTTAACGGCACTTGCTATTCGTAATACGGCTAGTAAAACAGTCATCAAACACATGAGTCCAACGGTATTAATGACAGGCAATACCACCCAACTGGGTATTGGTCTGTCAGATTATATTGCCAACCGTAGCGCTGATAATGCCAAAAAATTGGGGCATAGCGCGGCATTGGTTATCAGCTTTGTGATTGGCGCGCTACTCGGCGCGGTGCTGTACGTTAATCTCAGTTATTGGGCAGTCGGTTTATTTGTCATTCCTGTGCTGTACCTATCACTACTAGCGCGTAATCCAGAGTTCTTACAGCATATTAGCTAATAAAAGTTTTACCTACATTGAGTAATGCCATGAACCGTAAAAAGCCATGATAAATTATCATGGCTTTTTTTATGCATCTTGTCTTAGGCTTTCGCACCATGAAACACCGAATTGGCTTGGTATTCTGGGTGCTTATCAATATAGGATTTCACATAAGGACAGGTCGGTTTAACGCGCAGTTTTCTAGCGGCTGCACAATCTAAGATAACCTTAACTAAGTAGCCTGCAATACCACGACCACTAAGCGAATCAGGCACAAATGTGTGCTTATATTCAATACCTTCTTCACCTGTGGATGTGGTAAAAAACTCATAGTCTTCAAAGGCAATTTGATCATCAATATGAATCTCAAATCGATTTTGGCTTTTATTGTCGATCACATCGTAATGCGTTGTATGCTGATTTGACATTGTTATTCTCTCTTTATCATTAATATTTTTTGCACCTGTTTATTGGTACTAACGGGTGACGCGAATGATGGCGTGACTATTATATTACGTTAATGCTAAGCGCCTATTGTTCTATAAATAAGAATAGTTATTTGCAATAAGCACTGTTTATCTATATATGGTCAACAATTATAATAGGACCATAGCTTAAACAAGCCAATTAAAAATAAAGGATAACTTATGAAAACGATCTATCATGCAGCAGATTCTCGTGGCGATGCTAACCATGGCTGGCTCAAAAGTAAGCATACTTTTAGTTTTGCCAATTATCATAATCCAGAGCGTATGGGTTTTGGCGCGCTACGAGTCATCAATGATGACTTTGTTATTGGCGGTCAAGGTTTCGGCAAGCACTCACACCGCGACATGGAAATTATCAGTATTCCTCTAAGTGGGAAGTTAGCTCATGGAGATAATATCGGTAACCAAGGCATCATCGAAACGGGTGAGATTCAGGTCATGTCAGCGGGTACGGGTATTACTCATAGTGAGATGAATGGCGATGCCAATGAACCTGTCAAGTTTTTACAAATTTGGGTGATTCCCAACAAAATGGGTGTGACGCCGCGTTATCAGCAAGTGCGTATGGATGAGCACATGAAAGCTAATGAGTTTAACCAAGTGCTCTCGCCAAACGCGGACGACGCTGGGGTTTGGATTCATCAAGACGCTTGGTTCCATATGGGTAATTTCAATAAAGGCGTGACTCAGACTTATGATTTAAAAGATGTCAACAACGGTGTTTATGTCTTGTTACTAGAGGGTAAAGTGACTATCAACGGTAACGTACTTGATACTCGAGATGGTCTTGGTATCTCAGACACCAAAAGCTTCACGATGGATGCTGATGAGGACGCTAGAGTATTGTTAATGGAAGTCTCTATGATAATCTAAACTCGTCTTTATGATCATCATTATGAATAATAATTAATTAGAAAAGGAGTTAACTTATGAGTATTCAAACCCTAGAGCCAAGGTTGGCTGATGTTGGCGGTATTCCGATTGCCCGTTTATTACCCAATAAAGGAAAACAGCCTATCGGTGCGTGGTGCTTTTTAGATCACGCTGGTCCTGCTGACTTTGGTGAAGATGAAACCGGTATGCAAGTTGGTCGTCATCCGCACACCAATCTGCAAACTTTTAGCTGGATGTTAAATGGCGAAGTACTGCATAAAGATAGCTTAGGTAACGAGCAAGTCATTACTAAGAACCAAGTCAACGTCATGACAGCTGGTACAGGTTTGAATCAAGGCATCAGTCACACAGAACAAAGCGTCTTTCCAGACACTGGTGGCTCACCAGACGCCGCGCGTGCCCTCAGTATGGTACAGCTCTGGATTGCACTACCGACGGATCAAGAGATTGAGCGCGGTTTTCATCATTATCCAGAGCTACCAACGTGGACGGAAGATAGTGTTGAGATGATTCTGACCACCGGTAGCTATACCAATGCCTCAGGTCAGCACTTTGAAGCGCCTACCATCCAATATTCAAAACTGGTCGGTATCGACGTGTATTTTATCCAAGATGGCGAGGCTACACTGATTTTAGAACCAGGCTGTGAATACGGCATCTTAGTCTCAGAGGGTGAGATAGAATCTGAAGGAAAGGTATGTAAGCAGGATCAACTCTTTCGTTTCCACGATAGCGATGTTGCTAATAACGAAAGCATCAAGCTGGTCGCCAAAAAAGGCACACGTGTGATGTTTATCGGCGGTGAGCCATTAAACAACCAAGTCCTACTGTGGTGGAACTTTGTTGCGGACAATAAAGCAGAGATCGAGCAATCCATCATCGACTGGAATAATGGTCATGAGCGTTTCGGTAATGTCGACTCTGATATGAAACGTTTGCCAGCACCTGAATTACCTCAAGGTTTTAAAGGTTAAAGGTTGATTAGCATTTAGCTTTATAACTTAGCTCTTAATCACGTAAACTCATAAATAATCACTGGAGAAAATAATGTCAGACCTAAAAACATTACAGAAATTGGCAGAAAAACGTCGCTCTATCTATGCATTGAGCAATCAATTGCCAGTATCAAATGACGAAATCGTTAAGTTAGTTGAGCATGCGGTTTTGCATACGCCATCCGCTTTTAACTCACAATCGACGCGTATCGTAGTATTATTCGGTGAAGATCATAAAAAATTATGGGACATCACTGAAGAGACACTCAAGGTTATCGTCGGCGATGACGAGAAGTTCCAAGGTACTAAAGATAAAATCGCAGGCTTTAGAGCGGGTGCGGGTACAGTATTGTTCTTCGAGGACAAAGGCGTCGTGAGAAACATGCAAGAAGCAGCCCCTTTATATGCGGATAAATTCCCAATCTGGGCACATCAAACCAGCGCGATGCATCAGTATGTGATTTGGACGGCATTGGCAGGCATTGATGTCGGTGCCAACTTGCAGCATTATAATCCTGTCATCGATCAGAGAGTTGCTGATGCTTGGGACATCGCTGAAGATTGGGAATTGAATGCTCAAATGGTGTTCGGCGCTATTGAGCAGCCAGCAGGTGACAAAGCGTTTCAGCCAGTTGAAGAGCGTATGAAAGTATTCGGCGAATAATTTTTAGCGTTAAAGACCGTATAACCAATGAAACTGCTATGAAAATATCGTAGCGGTTTCATTGGTTTTTTTATAACTATAAACTGGGATAATATGATTTTATAGCAGACTATAACTAATGTAGTAAATCCTACTAGCCCAGTTGTTTAAGATATGCCTATAGAAGAATTCAAGATCAGCGAGCGCCTTAATCGGATGCTTCGGAATTTAAAAAGCGTCGGATTAAGGGTTATCTTGAATACTAGCGTTTATAAATATATTTAATAGCCAGTTACTGTCAGCAGTCATTAAAGTAGCTTTATTAGATGAGGTGCTAAGCGCTAATGGCTATGTTCATCATCATGCCCAGCTTTCACACCAAACCAAGTCACATGAGAGGGTGTGAAATTTAGTGTTATTTTTGACTCGATTTTACCATCATGAGGATCAATCTCGATAATTTTCTGGTTTGAGTCATCCATCATATAAACCATTTGCGTGTTTGGGTTAACAATAAATGAGGGAACCGCTTTGCCTTCGATGCCATTAGGGAAAATATTTAATACGGCGGTTTGCTTATAATTTTGTGCGACATCCAGTATGTATAACTTGCCAGTATCATCGAGTAGCATTAAATACTCTCCATGGGCATCAAAATCATAGCTGACAACACGGCGACTGCTGTCTGTTGTCCAGACAATAGGTGTCATGTTTTTACTGACAGGATCAACACGGTAAGGCTGACCGCAAGCGCTGCCAATGGCATAATTATGATGGTGGTTAGTGATGAATGAGCCAATCCGAGCAGGACTACTGCTTGTACTATCACATTGAATATTGGTTAGGCTGCTGGGATAGGCAATTTTTTCGGCGCTGAAAATGTCTCCAATCTGCTTAACACTTAAAACGCCATCGCTACAAGCAAAGACACTGTAATCTGTGACGCTGCCACTGCCATGCAACCCCATGCATTTTGTCTCAAAGGTTTGGCTTATATGATAGTGATCACCATGCTGTTCAAATACAGAGAGCGTATCAGCCAGTGAGCTACCGGTTGTCTGATAACGCTGTGAGGCAATCACATAATTGCCTCTAGGTTCCGCTGTACCGTGCATGCTGGTATTAAGCTTTTGATAAGGCAGTGTACCGTCAGCTATACCGGTATCTGTTACAAGTACAAATCCAGCTTCTTGTACAGGGTTCTCTATGGGATTGCCTGTCGCACCTAAGCCGTCAAAAAACAGCCCTGCTTGCTCTCCAAAAGTTTGAAAATGTACAGGACGGGTATAATTTAGCTGTAATGGCATTTTTGCCGCATCACGAGCATATGGGTGATCATTATCGCCATGGTTTTCAATCTCAAGCCCACTATGATAAAAATTGACCGCGTTGTTAGTACGATCCATGATGACGGCGTAATGACCATCTGGACTACTTTGTACGGCATCGGCTTGACCGGTTAATGGTAAGGTTTGTATCACTTTATTTTGAGCAAGGCTATAAATGTAAGCTTGATTGCCATCTTTTGCAGTGATGAATAAACGACCTTGTTCCATTTCAGTGCTGACAGCAGATTCATCATCATGGTCATGCTCTGAATCTATGATTGGTGTTTTCCTATCATCTGATGACCCGCATCCGCTAAGTACTGAAACGGCGATTAAAGAAGAGAAAGCGAGCGCGATGGCACGGCTCAAAGCATTTATTTGATTCATAAAGGACTCCAGTCATAAGTTATGAGGCTTATGACAATTGATTACGGATTGCTAGTTACTGGTGACTAATGAAAAGAGAGTAGGCTTTTAGAAGTTATAGGTGATACCCGCATTGAAAGAGCGCTCTGGCATTGGTACTTGTTCAGCCAAATAAGAGGCATGATTATAGGCAAGCTCGTTTAGAATATTTTCGACTTGAAAAAAAGCGGTGTAATCATGAGCGCTCGAACTATGGTAGACAAGCTTGGCATCAACCATGTTGTAGCTCGGCGTATTGGTTTCAAAATCAGCAATGTGATCTTGCTCAAAACGATGATATCCAGACAGCACCAAGTCAAACTGACCAAATTGAGAGGTAATATCACCACCAATACGGGGCGCTACCAATCTTGGTGCGTATTTCCGTGTAAGGCTCGCATCATCTAGCGTGATGAGTGCAATGTCGGCAAAGCTGCCAATACTAATATTGTCATTAAGATAATAGCGTGATTGAATTTCACTACCATAATGCTTGGCATCGCTTTGGACATAATCCACTAAACGGAAACCAGCAGACTCTCCTTCAGTAGCAATGTCTTGAGTTTTGGCATAAATATAATTTGTACTGTCGTTATAAAAGACAGAAATACTACTATCAAAACGATTGCCATTGTCGTAACGCAGAGTGAGCTCTACGCCATCAGTAGATTCTTCTTCTAATTGCCCATTACCACGCTCCCAAGTATTGGTTGCAAGATGGGCGCCATTAGAAAATAACTCTTGTGGAGAAGGCAATCTTTCAGAATGACTGATTCTGGCTGACAACTGCGTATTAGGCGTAAGATATTTGCCACCTTCTAAACTGACAGACGTTCCGGCATGTGTTTTTCGATGTTATTGTCGTTATCTATTAGATTTTGAAAATCTTGACGACCGCCAAACTCAATATACCAAGGACTTTTGCCTTGTTTTCTTAAAATATTAGACGTATCGAGAGGAGCGTCGTTCGTCGTCTCACCATGGTTGTGACCAGCATGGGCATCACTTGCAGATAATGGTTGTCCTGCAAATTTATCAGCATTCTGTATTTTTGCGCCAAAATAATCTGGCGTGAGTCGTTCAATAAAGAACAAACCGACTTGTGTACGATCGGTTTGCGGCAAATAGCCTTCTAGCCCAACAGCAGAAAACCGACTGTTTGTGTAATCTAGACCGACCACACCTTTCATAAAACCTAGATTGCCTGTTTTATACGTGCTATGTGTGGCTTGAGTTTGAGCGCTTATGGCTTTGTTTTCAAAAGTTGTGCCCACAGCGCCTTCATCTATTTCATCGTGACGATAATCGGTATAGCTGAGTTTCGTATTGATGCTATCGACGCCTATCAAGGGTAATTTTCGCTCAGCATGGAGCTGATAGACGTTTGACGTCATATCGACATAGGGCGCTTCACCATGATCGTGGTCATGTTCGTGTTCGTGATCGTGATTTGTATCACAGCTCAGTTGGTTAGTCAGTGTGCTGTCAGGTGAGCATTCATTATGCACATGAAACGGCAAGCCATATTCTGAAGACAGGCGCTGATATGATGCACCGACATAGCCCATATCAGTCACATAAGACAAGCCAATGATACCGTTATCTTGCGTGTACCAACTGTTGGCAATCTCATCGGTATCTAAGTGTGGTACTTGGATATTGCCTTTATCCGTCTTTTGGTAATACCCACTCCATAGCCAGTTTTCACCGATACTGCCATTGAGTTCTGCATAACCTAAATAACCGTCTGTGGCTTGTTGACCAATCAATGCCATTTTTCCGCTGATGTTTTTTTGTCGTTTCTCTTTAGGGATAGTGTCATTGACGATATTGACCACACCGCCTATAGCACCGCCGCCATACATCAACGCTGACGTGCCTTTGATTACTTCAACTTGTTTGGCACCTAGTACAGGTACCGCCACTTGATGGTCTGGTGAGATTTGTGACGCATCTTGTACGCTCAAACCATTTTGCATGACTTGGACGCGCGGTGCGCTTTGCCCTCGAATAATGGGTCGGCTCGCACCTTGCCCAAAACTATCAGTAGACACGCCAACTTCATTTGCTAGTGCATCACCAAGCGTACTGCTTGTCTGAGTAGTGAGCGCATCGCCAGTAACAATACTGGTTGCGGTTGCCATTTCATTCGCTTGTGGCAATAAAGGGTTAGACGTCACCACTATGGTGTCTAGAGTCACCGAAGGGTGGGTCGTATCAGGAGAGTTTAGGTGAAAAGATGAGGATGTCATAGGTTTGATATCTACGATCGTATCCGTCGCATTGACCGACAAACTTGCCATACCTAAAGCTGTCGTTACTGAGAATACAGTCGTTACCCGGCGAATACTAAAATTAACTGAAGACACAGAAGTATAATCAGGTTCTCTTAATCTGTTGATATGAAAAATTGGAGACATGAGATTACCAAAATAAGAAGTTATATAGGGATAAATAACGATAAGAGTAAATACTTTAGTTATGTTATAATATAACATTAAGATATACAAACTTTATATTTCAGTAAGGTGTGCATATTAGCTACGCTTACACAAGGTAACTTCAATATTTGACTTTCTTTGTGAGTGATAAATGTGACAGCCATTCAATGAATATGTTGGTACTGAGATAATAATGAGTATGTCGAAAGTTAGAAAAATGAATGTGTTAAGAACTATGGTTCAGGAGAATATCAATCATAAAAAGCCTTATAGATCTCTGGTCAATGAATTGACACATCTGAAATATATAGCACTTTGTGAGCCAGTCTCTGAAGAACTAAGAACGGTAGGCAATAAAACAACAATAGATCGTCTGGTCTAATGACAGTTTGCAGAAATTCAGCACCAGATTTTAGGATTTCATATGGCTGAAGGTGTTATATTTTGGAAGTTTAAAACCAACTTTGAGTGATAACTTGAATAAAAAATAGCTAGTTTAGCTTTAACGACAGTTGCGAAGAACAAACATCGTATGAGGGGGTAGGCTTTAGAGTAGGTTTGTCTTTATTTACGAATGCTACTCTATACGTTTGGCACAATTGAATAGAGAGAACGTAGGCAAGTGATACTAGTAATCTAGGTTTTTTGGATAAGCGCAGTGTATTTGTTAAGCAGTTCAATATTATTTGATTGACCTAATCACCTAGTAAAATCGGCTCTATTGCTTATTTATGCAAGGTGTTACCTTTAATAGCGCCAGTGGCTGCTAGATTCATTAGACGTCAAAACCTCGGACACTCCAAGTGGCTAGGCGCTGTGTAAATTGCCGCAAGTTGCAGCCCATCACGCATAGCGCTTAATTTTTGAATCGTTTCATCCAGTTCAGAGGCTTTGTTCAGCAACAAATCTCGATCAACATCTAGGGTTTTTTCAGACCCTAATATCCCAGTAATCTCATCCAATGAAAACCCTGCAACACGTCCTAAAGCAATTCAGGCCAGACGCTCTAATATATCTTCGCTGAAAACTCGGCGGATATCGTGCCGACCAACAGAGCGAATTAGGCATTTTTTCTCATAAAATCGTAACGTTGAAGCAGGAACACCAGACTGTTTAGCAACCTGCGAAATATCCATAATGCCCTCTGGACTTAAAATTGTATGCAATCATCACATTGATACTGAAACCAGTAAGAGAGTCATCATGGATAACGTCGTTTTTATAAGATTAATCGGTATTGGCGCTACCGCTGTGATGGACTTATGATCACTACTCAGTAAGTATTTATTTAATATTCTATCGCGCAACTGGAGAATGGTGAGGCGTTGGATTGCTTACATGGGTCAAGGGCGGTTCCGTCATGACGCTACTGCAAAATCTAATACTATTCATGGTGATCTTTTTATTGGGTGGACAGCCCATATATTACAGACAAAAAAAGCCCCAATCGTGAGATTGGGGCTTTTTAAATATTTGGTAGGCATAAGCAGACTCGAACTGCTGACCTCTACCATGTCAAGGTAGCGCTCTAACCAACTGAGCTATACGCCTATTTAGGTTGAGTATTCTATCAAGTTTTTGAGACTTTGCAAGCTTTATTTCTAATAAATTTTTTTATTAGCATAATAATGAGTATCACACTTTATACTAAGTAACTTTTAATATTTTTTTATGTAGTTATATTAAATAGTGATTGAAATTGGTTTATTTTTTATTGTCAGTAGAACTACAAACCTTAATAGCTAGGTGATATATAACTGGTATCATCATTCTCAAAATAAAGTGAGGATTGTGATAATAGTTTCACAGTACTCATAGTTCACAAAAATTATATCAAAATAGAATGTTGAGGAGAGTGATATGGGTCTATTGGTTGATGGTCAATGGCAAGACAAATGGTATGACACAGAGGCGAGCGGTGGACGCTTTGAGCGAGAAGATGCCGGTTTTAGAAATTGGGTCACGGTCGATGGCAGCGCAGGCTCATCAGGTGTTGGCGGTTTTAAAGCCGAAGCTGATCGCTATCATTTATATATCTCGCTTGCATGTCCTTGGGCACATCGTACCATTATTTACCGTCAGCTAAAGGGTTTGCAAGACCTGATTTCGCTGTCAGTGGTGCATCCATTTATGGGCGATAAGGGCTGGACGTTTGCAGAGGGCGAGGGCGTGATTGCTGATCCTATTGTAAATGCGAATTACTTATATGAGATTTATACGGCGGCAAAGCCTGACTATACAGGACGGGTGACGGTGCCGGTATTATGGGACAAAAAAACCAATACCATCGTCAGTAATGAGTCCTCTGAGATCATTCGTATGTTTAACTCAGCTTTTGATGAGGTTGGGGCACTAGCAGGTAATTTTTTACCAACCGAGTTATTAGCAGAAATTAATGCAGTTAATGAGCTCGTTTATTCTACGGTCAATAATGGCGTTTATAAAGCAGGATTTTCGACCACACAAGCGGCTTATGAAGAAGCGGTGATGGAGCTATTCGATGCATTAGAGACGCTAGAGGCACGTTTGACAGACCAGCGTTATTTGCTAGGTAATACGATAACTGAGGCGGACTGGCGCTTATTTACCACGCTGGTGCGTTTTGATGCGGTATATGTCGGACACTTTAAATGTAATATTCGCCGCATTGTTGATTATCCCAATCTTTGGGGTTATTTACGTGATTTATATCGAGTGCCAGATATTGCAGAGACGGTAAGCATCGATCATATCAAGCAGCATTATTATACTAGCCATGCCAATATCAATCCCACGCGTATCATTCCTGTTGGTCCAGTGCTTGATTTTAATGAGCCACACGAGCGTACACGTTTATAATTTTTAGTGAAGTTTTAATATAAGATAATAAAAATCGCGCCAGCTGATTAATCACAGTTGGCGCGATAGATTGACGGTATAAATAAAAAGCTGCTTAATTTATATTACGCATTATTCAACTGACGAGCGGCTTCTAGCGCAAAATACGTCAAAATCCCATCAGCACCTGCACGGCGGAAACCAATCAACGATTCTAAAATGACTGCATCAGTTAGCCAACCATTTTGAATCGCAGCCATATGCATCGCATATTCACCAGACACTTGATAAGCAAAGGTCGGTACGCCAAAGGTATTTTTAACTTCACGAATAAGGTCTAGATACGGCTGACCCGGCTTAATCATGACCATATCTGCACCCTCGGCTATGTCCATCGCCACTTCGTGCAACGCTTCAGCACGATTACCGAAATCCATCTGGTACTGTTTCTTGTGTCCGCCTTTTAGGTTACCAGCACTGCCGACGGCATCACGGAACGGGCCATAGTATGCAGAAGCATATTTGGCAGAGTAAGCCATAATAGCGGTATTCACAAAGCCTTCGGCTTCAAAGGCGTCACGCATGGCTTTGATACGGCCATCCATCATATCACTAGGCGAGATGATATCAGCGCCAGCGCGGGCATGTACCAATGCTTGCTTGACCAATACTTCGACCGTTTCATCATTAATCACATAGCCTGAATCATCCAGCAGTCCATCTTGACCGTGCGAGGTATAAGGATCTAACGCCACATCGGTCATTACTACCATTTCAGGCACAGCATCTTTGATCGCTTTTACGGTACGAGCAGTAAGGGCGTTTTCGTCATAAGCTGATTTACCGTCGGGTGTTTTTAAGGAATTATCAATAACAGGGAAGATGTCGATGGTAGTGACGCCTTCGCTTAATAATTCTTTGGCATAGTTGATCAGCAGGTCAATCGATAAGCGTTCAACGCCTGGCATACTAGCGATTGCTTCGCGCTTATTTTTGCCTTCTAAGACGAAGACAGGGGCGATAAAGTGCTTAGGATGCAGCTCAACTTCACGAATCATCGCGCGTACGTTATCGTTGTAGCGTAATCGACGTAGACGAGTTTCAGGGAATTGACGGTTAAAGGTATAAGTCATGATTTGTCCTCATTAGATTTTAGTCATTGTTATTTATCAGCTTGATTAAATAAGCTGTTTTGAAGCATATTTTTTTATAGAACGGACATTAATAAGTGGATAAAAGTATGTGTAAGCTAATTTGTCTACTATAACTAAAAGCGCCTTACAAAAGCAAAAAGCCCTACCAAGTCGGTAGGGCTTTTTGTACTTATCGACTATCAATGTGAAGGAAATCACTTCACACTATTTATGAGTGTTTAAGGCTCAACGATCTGCGTGACCGGTACTTGCTCAATGCTGGTTTCGTTATACGTCGTCTGTTTGGTAACCACTCCTACGGCAGCATCTTTTTTGCCATCATTATTGACATCAACGACAGCGGTCGGCTCAAAGGTAGCCGTTTCCGATGGTTGCGCTTGTTTAATGGCGTTTGCTTCTTGTGTAGAAGCAACTCGCGCTGAGCTAGCCGCATCGATAGCATTTGCCGCTTTTGCTTTATTGCTATTGGCAGGTAGATTCACTAGTTGCACTAAGTTTTTATGCGGTACAGGAATCGCCGTTGGTACATCCAGATTAGCACCGCCACCCAGCACTTGGTATAGCTCGACTTGGCTCACAATTTTTTGTAGCTCTAAATCCAAAATACCTTGCTGCGTTGAGAACAATGAACGCTGTGCATCTAGCACATCTAGATAGTTGGCAATACCTGCTTTAAAGCGTGCATCTGCTATCTGGAACGTTTGTTCAAAGTTATCTTGTAGACGGTATTGTGCTTCGAGCTGCTCACCCAGTGTGGCTCGTGTCGCGAGTACATCTGACACTTCACGGAATGCAGTTTGGATCGACTTCTCGTAGCCTGTGAGCGTTTGTTCACGCTCAATTTTAGCCACATCGTAATTGGCGTCTAAGCGACCAGCGTCAAAGATAGGCACGCTAATGCTTGGGCCAAACGACCAACCGACAGCGCCGCTTTTGAATAAGTCATCTAAACTGCCGCTACTAACCCCAATGCTACTGGCTAAGCTGATAGATGGGAAATAAGACGCGCGTGCCACTTCGATATTGGCTCCAGCGGCTTTTAGGTTGTATTCTGCTTGCAGTACATCTGGGCGATAACGTAGCAACTCACTTGGTAAGCCTGCACTAAATATCTGCTGGCTAGTGATGTTGCTGACTGCTGGTGTTGGAATTAGATTGGTTGGAATCGGTCCACCCACCAAGAACTGCAAGGCGTTACGTGATTTTAAAATGCTACTTTGTGCCCGTAGGACAGCAAGTTTGGCATTTTCTAATGACGCACTGGCTTGCAAAGATGGCAGCTTCGGATCAATGCCTGCTTCAAAGCGTTTATCAGCGATAAACAAGGACTTTTCACGACTCTCAACCGTGGCTTCTGCCAGCTTTAACTGCGCTAAGCTATAGCTCAAGTTGGCATAGCTCTGAGCGATGTTACTAATCAAGCTGATTTGGGTCGAATCTTTGGCCGCTGTAGTGGCTAAGAAATTCTGTAGCGCTTGATCTTTTAAGCTAGCAATTTTACCCCAAAAGTCCAACTCGTAATTAGCCAAGCCGAGGTTGACGTTATAGCTACTATTGGGATTTTTATCGGTTCTATTTTGTGCTTGACGCGTGTATCCACCATTACCATTAATCGCTGGTAGATCATTAAGATCAGTAATTTGATACTGTGCGCGTGCTTTCTCGATTGCTAAACGAGCACTTTCAAAATCTTTGTTGTTCTCTAACCCTAAAGCAATCAAGCCCTTTAAACGCTCATCGCTATAAAAATTCTGCCAGCGTTGACCCGCAATACTTGCTTGATCAGCGCTACTAACTGTTTCCTTATCGAATGCCCCATAGGTTTGTTCGATAGGGATATTTGGCTCAGCAAGCACAGGGCGCATATCTGCTTTTGGAATCGTGTTACAAGCAGCCATGCTCATCGCTAAAACGGTCAAACCGATTAGGCGACCAGCATTTCTGCGTATATGTGAACACGCTGGTTGCGCAGTGATACCAATGTTTGCTACCGCTGCTGAGTTGGTGTTATATGTTTTCTGAGCACTCATTGTGTATTGTCTCCAAAGCTTGCAGGCTGATAATTCTCAGAAGGCGTTGGGTCTTGTGGATCAGGCGTACCATGACCATCATCTTTATCATTTGGTTTATTGTTCTCGTATTTGTACGGGAACATACTACGTACCCAAATATAAAACATTGGAATAAAGAAGATACCTAACAATGTCGCGGTCACGACGCCACCTAGTACACTGGTACCAATGGCATTTTGACTGCCTGAACCAGGACCTGTGGCGATAAATAATGGCACAACACCCAGTCCAAAGGCAAGCGAGGTCATGATAATCGGGCGCAAACGTTGACGCGCTGCTGTCATAACGGCTTCTCTCAGACTATAGCCTTCCTCTTGGTGCTCTTTTGCAAACTCAATAATTAAGATAGCATTTTTAGCGGATAGACCAACGACTGTGAGTAGACCTACTTGCAAATAAATATCGTTATTAAAGCCACGTAGCCAAGTAAAGATGACTGCACCTAATACCCCAAGTGGAATGACCAATAGCACAGAGAAGGGGATAGACCAGCTTTCATACAAGGCTGCTAGACATAAGAATACCACCAAGATTGAAAGCGCGTATAGCATTGGCGCTTGTGCACCTGACTTTTGTTCTTCAAGTGACATACCCGTCCACTCATAGCCCACACCTTCAGGCAGATTCTCCATCATTGCTTCCATAGAACTCATCGCTTCACCCGTACTTAGACCGGGTGCAGCACTACCTTGAATATTCATCGATGGTAAGCTGTTATAACGGGTCAGACGCGGTGAGCCAGATTGCCATTCGCTGCTAGAGAACGCATCAAATGAAATCATTTCACCTACATCGTTGCGTACATACCATTTAGCAATATCTTCAGGATTGGTACGGCTGCTTGGTTCACCTTGAACAAAGACGCGTTTAATACGCCCGCGATCGACGAAGTCATTAATATAACTTGAGCCCCAAGCGGTAGAAATAACGCTATTAATACTAGCAAGTGACAAGCCATAAGCAGCGGCCTGCTCTTGATTAATATTCACTTTTAACTGCGGTGCATCTTCTTGACCATTTGGACGAACGCCTGCGACTTTGTCGTTTTGCGCAGCCATGCCAAGCAGCATATTACGTGCTTCGAGTAGACCCTCATGTCCAAGGTTACCGGTGTCTTGAATCATTAAGTCAAAACCACTGGCGTTACCAAGTTCGGTAATGGCTGGCGGTACAATCGCAAATACTTGTGCTTCATTTAGTTGGGTAAAGAAGTAACCCATGGCGCGATCAGCGACAGCCTGTGCAGTGTTTTCTTCACCGGGACGATCAGCCCAATCCGATAAACGTACAAAGGCCAGTCCCATATTCTGCCCTTGTCCTGCAAAACTAAAACCTGCGATCGTAAAGACTGAAGCGATATTATCGCCTTCTTGGGTACTGTAATAATCACTGACTTTATCGAGCACTTCTTGCGTTTCATCAAGCGTCGCACCAGCAGGTAACTGAACCAAGGTAAACATAATACCTTGATCTTCTTCTGGTAAGAACGAGCCGGGAATACGTAAGAATACCACTGCCATAATACCGATAATGGCAGCATAAAGAATTAAGTATAGCCACTTCAAGCGGAAACTTTTGCCAACTAAATTCTCGTAACTACGACTGACTTTATAAAACGAGCGGTTAAACCAACCAAAGAAGCCTTTTTGCTCTTCTGTATTGCCTTTATCATGGCTCTTGCTACGCTTGAGTAAGGTCACACAAAGGGCAGGGGTAAAAATAAGCGCCACTAAGGCTGATAGCACCATGCTGGTAATCAAGGTGATAGAGAACTGACGATAAATCACACCTGTTGAGCCACCGAAGAACGCCATAGGTACGAATACGGCAGATAGAATCAGCGCAATACCAATAACGATTTTACTAATCTCGCCCATTGATTGTACGGTAGCATCCTTAATAGAGATATCAGGATCTTCTTCCAAGATACGCTCAACGTTTTCGACGACGACGATCGCATCATCGACCAACAGACCGATGGATAGTACCATGGCAAACATGGTCAAGACGTTAATACTAAAACCAGCGATGTAAAGTACAGCGAAGGTGCCAAGTAGTACCACAGGTACGGCAAGAGTAGGAATGATAGTCGCACGCCAGTTTTGTAAGAAAACGAACATAACGATAAATACGAGAACAATTGCCTCAAGCAGTGTCATAACCACTTGTTCGATAGACAAGCGCACAAATGGTGTGGTGTCATAAGGGATAACGGATGTTAGACCTGCTGGGAAGTTTGCTTCCAGCTCTGCCATACGAGCACCAACGGCTTCACGAGTTTCCAGTGCGTTTGCACCACCCGCCAATGAAATACCAAGACCAGCTGCTTCTTTACCATTGTATAGCGACACTACGCCGTAGTCTGCACTACCAATCTCAACCTCTGCCACATCACCTAAACGCACTTTTGCGCCAGCGGTATCGGTTTTTAATAGAATGTTTTTAAATTCATCAGGCGTTTGTAGGTAGCTTTGAACCGTGACAGTCGCATTGATAACCTGTTGACTGGTATCAGCAGGTGCTTGACCTAGCTGACCGGCAGATACTTGGGCGTTTTGTGCACGTACTGCCTCAACCACATCCGCTGGTACCATGTTATAGCTACGTAAGCGCGCCGGATCTAACCAAATGCGCATGGCATAAGCAGAACCGAAAACTTGTACTTCACCAACACCTTCCACACGGCTTAACTGATCAACAACGTTTGAGTTGACATAATCGGCGATATCCGCACGATCCATACTGCCATCTTCAGAAATAAAACCTTGCACCATTAAAAAGCTGCTAGAGGATTTATTAACGTTGACGCCTTGACGCTGTACCGACTCGGGTAGTGAGCTCATGGCGGCTTGGAGTTTGTTCTGCACCTGTACCTGTGCAGTATCAGAATCTGTACCATTTTCGAAAGTGAGCGTAATGGATGCAGCACCATTCGAGGAGCTCGATGACGACATATACATCAGCCCATCAAGACCCTTCATGCGTTGCTCAATAATCTGAACGACTGAATCTTCAACCGTCTGAGCATTAGCACCAGGATAGCTTGCGCTGACTGAAATCGTCGGTGGTGCAATACGTGGATACTGCTCAATCGGTAAGTTAATGACCGATATCACCCCGATGAGCATGACTAAAATAGCCATAACCCATGCAAAAATAGGGCGATTAATAAAAAAACGTGACATAGTATATTCCTAGTCTTCCTATCTTTGAATGGAATTAGTTAGCGGTAGACTCTGCTGGTTTCTGAGCAGTGGCATCTTTGCTAGCTGGCTTATCCATCGCTTTAGCAGCTTGCGGCGGCGTCTGGGCATTAGGGGCACCTTCTTTAGCTGGTGCTGGGTTTGGATTCTCTAATGGCTTAACGACCACCTCTTGTTCAGGCTTAACTTTTGAGCCGCCGATAACAACTATCTTGTCCCCTGCTTGTAAGCCGTCAGTGACAACCCACTGGCCTTTATAAGTGCCATTAATAGTGACAGGACGTACTTGGATTTTATTATTTTCATCAACGATGTAAACTTGCGTCTCACTTTTCGGTGTACGCATCACGGCGCTTTGCGGTACCAATGCAGCATTGGTAATCACGCTCTGTGTCAAACGCGCCGTCACATACATACCAGGCAGCAAGATGTTATTGCTGTTAGGGAAAATAGCACGCAAGGTCACAGCGCCTGTTGACTCGTCAACCTTTGCTTCAGATAAAGCAAGCTTGCCGCGTGCTGGGTAGACTGAGCCATCTTCTAATACCAACTCAACCGAGTTCATTCCTGCTTGTGCTTTGCCTTCAGCGATTTGCTGACGCAGTTTTAATAGCTCAGAGGATGATTGACTGATATCAACATAGATAGGATCTAAGCGTGAGATAGTCACCAGCGGATCAGCCTGACCTGCGCTGACCAAAGTACCAGCGGTGACACTAGAGCGGTCAGTACGACCTGACAGCGGGGCACGTACGATGGTACGGTTAAGATCTAGGTTACTAGCATCTAAACCCGCTTGAGCAGTTTGAATGCCTGCTTTTGCACTTTCGATGCCTGCTTGTGTCTGTCCAACAGCGGCGACCGCACTTTGTACCGCTGCTTGTGCAGTACGTACTTGAGTTTGTGCCTGCTCATACTGCTGCTTTGAGATGGCGTCGATGCTGACCAAGCCTTGTAAGCGCTGTAAATCATTTTGCGCTTGTGCCAATGATGCCTGACGGCTGGCTAGCTCGGCTTTTGCATTGGCATTATTTGCTTGTGCTGTCTGGTAATTTGCTTGTGCTTGTTGCACTGCTGCTTGACCACTGGTGACAGAAGAAGCGTAGTTATCAGTATTGATACGATAAAGTGGCTGGCCTTTTTTGACGTTGCCGCCTTCACGGAACAATACTTCGTCAATAACGCCATTAACTTGTGGGCGGACGTCGGCAGTCTGATAAGCCGTGGTACGTCCAGAAAAAGTCTGTACTTGGGGTACAGTATCGAGCGTGACAGTCTGGACGTTAACAACCGCAGGCGGCATCTGCTGCTGTGCGGCATCTGCGCCAGCGGCGTCCTCGTTTTTGTCACAGCCAATCAGTACAGCTCCAGATAGTACAGATGCTATTACAAGCGCAAGAGTAGAGTGCTTCATCAATGTCCTCGGCAATAGGTATAAAATAAGTAATGACAGTATAAAAAGTTTATCAATAAATCTAAGCGTATTGAATATAAAAATGAGTATTGATTCTAATGATCTTTACTTTTTTGGCTAAATTTGTTCTTAATAATATGAATTTAGCCAAACATCACTATTAGAACCTCTAATAGCGATATAAGTATCAAGTATCGGTGTAAGAATCATAAGCATCAAAGCTGTAGCCAAACCACAACCTTGATTAGTAAAGTTAACGAGTAATTATAAACTATCGGGATAACCCCACAGTCAAGTAGTTGAGCGCAGGATTTATGGTTAGAAATCGTAATATCAGCTTTTGTGAATGCATTAAATGCTGTCATGGCAAGCGCCATCTTCATTAACAGCTAATGTACAGTCATACAATGGTCAGTGAGAAATAATTGTAAACTTTTGTGAAAATAGCATAACCATATAGATTGTAAGGTCTTTAATGAATGATAAATAAGGTTTGCCAACAAAACAAAAACTTTAGCAACTATTAACTGTGACCATTAACACAATTACTCATTAATGGTCTTTATCAACAGCTAATGGCTGCTAGCCGCAAGTATTGACAGCTGTTATGACGATACTGACTACAGCAAGCGCGCGCTAGCCAATTCAGTCAATTGATATAAGCCTGTGCGATAACGATTGTCAGGTAGCGTACTCAATGCTTGTTGCGCCAGCTTGGTTTCTTCCCAAGCTCGCTGCTTACAGTAATCTAATGATCCTGAGCGGCGCACTAACTCAATAAGCTGCTCAGCGTTCGGTGTCTTTCCAGTTTGTACAGCGACACGCAACTGCTCATAGCCTTCGATGTCGCTGTCTTTTAACAGCTCAAGCGCTTTTATGGTCGGTAGGGTAGGTTTACCTTCAGCAAGGTCGTCTCCTAGGTTTTTTCCCATTACCTCACTATCACCACTATAGTCGAGCACATCATCGATAATTTGAAAAGCATTGCCAAAGTGCTGACCAAAATCGCCTAAAGCCTGCATATGCTCTATTCTGTCTTGTAAAATTGCAGCGCCTTGAGTCGCCATCATAAACAGCCGCGAGGTTTTACCATCAATAATGCGCAAGTAATCCTCTTCTGTCGCGGCAGGGTTGTGCTGATGCTGGAGCTGCAATACTTCGCCTTCAGCGATATCGCAGGTGCCATCTGAGAATACTTGCAACAGTGGCAAGCTTTGGAAACCAACTAATAAATTAAAGGCGCGAGCAATCAGATAGTCACCGACCAGTACCGCGGTGGCATTATCCCACGTGGCATTAGCAGTCGGCTTACCACGGCGCTGTCCTGACTCATCAATCACATCATCATGAACCAAGGTCGCTGTATGCAGCATTTCAGTAATAGCGGCTAGATGCATGGCTTTTTCTGAGGGCTTGTCCTCAAACATGCGTGCACATAACAAGGTAATCAGCGGGCGCATACGTTTGCCACCAGCATTGATTACATGCTGCGAGACGCTCATTACCAGCTGAACTTTGGAATTAAGACTACCGAATACTTGCTTGTCCATAATCTCAAAATCATCCGCCACGATACTTTGAATATCCGCATAATTAGGCGTTGATTGAGTCATTGAATCTGTTTTATGTGAAGGGATGCTGGTCATAATAAATAGTCATATTAATAAGAATAAAGAGAATTTTTTATAGCCTTAGTTTTATAGATAGGTAAGGCATTATTTTCTATAATAGCATAGCTATGCTTTTAGATTGTGGGTTAAAACGTGCCTAAAACATCGCGCCTATCTTTTAGATAAGATTTACTATATATAGAAATTGACATAAAAACTGTAAAAATTGGCTGAAATGTCACTAGAATTAATGGTCATTTATCGGCGACGTTTAAGGTCATTTAAGAGATGTATAAAAGGCTGTAAGTCGCTGATTATATAAGTTATAATAGCCGCTATTATTATATAGTGTTTTTTTGTTGGGGTAGCATCTTAGATGCGCTCCTAATCAGCAGTAGATATAATAAAAAGTGAGGTGGTTATTCGTGTAACTGCCTTACAAAAACCAGTCAAACAAGTGAGATAGACGGCTTGCTTTTATGAGCAAAAAGCCGTAAAATCTTGCCTTTAATTTTTCCCTGTCGTGTTCGTCGTAAAAGCGTTGGTATAACATCAGCCACGGCACACGGGTTAAACGGAGTCATACAATGTACGCAGTAATCAAAACTGGTGGTAAACAGCACCGTGTAGTTGTCGATGAGTTGCTTAAAGTTGAACTACTAAAAGCAGAAACTGGCGCAACAATTAAATTCGAAGATGTATTGATGATTGTTGACGGCGAAACTGTCAAAATCGGTCAGCCTATCGTTGAAGGTGCTAGCGTTGAAGTTGAAGTGGTTGAACATGGTCGCGGCGAAAAAATCCGTATCGTTAAGCATAACCGTCGTAAGCATTATCACAAAGAGCAAGGTCACCGCCAATGGTATACCTTGTTAAAAATCAAAGCTATTAATGCCTAATTATCCACTTAGCAATTACTGCTAAATAGTGCACTAAATGCTTAAGAGTTATCGCATCAGCGATAAGTCAAATTAACAAGGAGATTTTCCCATGGCACATAAGAAAGCTGCCGGTTCAAGCCGTAATGGTCGTGATTCAAACCCAAAAATGCTAGGCGTTAAAATCTTTGGTGGCCAAGCTATCACAGCTGGTAACATCATCGTTCGTCAACGTGGTACAGAATTCCACGCAGGCGAAGGCGTTGGCATGGGTCGTGACCATACTTTATTTGCACTGAATGACGGTGTGGTAAAGTTTGCGACCAAAGGTAAGTTCAACCGTCGTTATGTAATGGTTGAAAGCGCATAATTGCCCATCTAGGTTGTTTTAGTCAAAGACTAAAATAATCCGATGACTAAAAAGCCTCTATTACCGTTTGGTAGTAGGGGCTTTTTTTTAGTTATTTTCGTAGTGGTTATGGATACTAAATTGGCTTAATGCTGCTAAACAATCTTAGTAAATAACGTTAGGAAATAATGAATAGGTAAAAAACTCACCATCCATGCGGTTTATTATTGTGTAGCCACTTATGATCGCAAAAATGGTCAAAAGAGTAGTTACAAGCGTGTATGGCAGCGGTAGTAAAGATTGCAAATCATGACTAGGCGTGTAATAAAAAAACTGGCACACTGTTGTCATTGTTTATAAGCACCCGTTTTATGGTTGCTAGATAAACATTTATGGAAAACAAAAAAATTAATAAGATGTCTTATTTTTAAGCGACAATTTTTAAGCGATTATGCATTTTTAGAGAGGATTTATGATGACTTTATTAACCAACAAAACAACTTTAAAACAAAAAATGATGAGCGGTGCTTTAGCTGGTGTATTAATGACATCGCTTGGTGTTGCAGCCCCGATGATGGTATTGACACAATCAGCTACTGCTGCACCAGCTGATAATTTGACCGCTGCCAAACGTTTAAACAAGCTGCTGACAAATACCAAAAGCATGACGGCTAACTTTAGTCAAACGACGAAAGGTGCCAACAGTGGTACTTTTACGGGTACGATGAGTGTACAACGCCCAAATAATTTCCGCTGGGAAACAAAGTCGCCGTCACAGCAACTGATCGTCGCTAATGGTAACTCCATGTGGGTTTATGACAAGGATTTAGAGCAAGCGACTAAGCAAAACGTTGACAGCCAAGTTGGCAATACGCCAGCACTGCTGTTATCAGGCGACCCAAGCCAAATTGACAAGAATTTCAAAATTACCCAGCCATATGATAATAAAAATTACTACGTGCTGTACCCAAAATCAGACAGTGCCAGTTTTAAGAGCTTATCAATGAGTTTTAGTGGTGGGAAGCCAGTAATGATGGTGCTAAATGACAGCCTTGGTCAAACCACTTCCATCAAATTCAGTGGTATCAAACTAAACCCAAGCATCAGTAGCAGTCAGTTTAAGTTTACACCACCAAAAGGCGTTGATGTTATCAATCAATAATAGGTCGTTAGCGAGAGCCAATTATTAAAGGCTAATCAACGACTTTATTGATTAAATAAAAAAGACAGATCCTATGCGGTCTGTCTTTTTTTGAATGAAGATTCTCTAGAGAATAATGCTAAATCTCTTCTATACTATGTTTTAATTGCTTAATGATTTTTAAAGGCTTCACGCTCTAAAGGCTTAAGACATCGCTTTGATGGCGCTTACATCTGGCATCGGTGGTAACTCGCTCAACTCACTCAGTCCAAAGGCATCTAAAAATTGTGGCGTGGTATGTAGCAATGCTGGGCGACCCAATGTTTCCTTGTAGCCCTTCTCTTCAATCCAGCCTTTATCGAAAAGCTGGCGCAATATATTGCTCGATAGCGTGACACCGCGCACGTGCTCTATGTCGCTACGAGTCACTGGCTGCTTGTAAGCAATCACACTAAGCGTCTCAAGTAAGGCTTGGCTCAAGCGTTCTTGGCGCTGCGGGAAGACGCGTTGAATTAAAGCACTATAGTTATTCGCGACTTGCAGTCGATAACCGCTGGCAGTTTCGTGCAAGCTTAGCACGCCCATATCCAAGCGCTGTCTTAGTAGCGCCAAAGCCTGTGTTAGCTCTTTAGCCGTTAAAGAAAGGTGTTTTCTTAAGACAGTGGCGGTTAGGGGCGCTTCTGACGCATGTAATAGCACTTCAATATGCTTGCTTAAGTCTTCTAGATGCTGTCGCTGCTCATCGGTCAATGACAGTAAAGCGCTAGATAATGAGGATGGTTTGTCATGATCTTGCTTGGTATTGTCAGTATCTGTCATTAGAAAGCGACTCTTTTTAAATGATAATGTGTATCGATATTTATAGGAATAGACAGGTCGATAATAACTATGCCAACCACTGCAACGTTAAGGGTTTAATATGACTGTCTTCAGCATCATTATTGTCAGTGGTAGGGTGACTTTCTAAATCAGCATTTATAATACCAACCAACTGTCGTTTTATCAGCTCTAGTATGGCGACGAAGCTGACAACCACACCTATTTTACCTTGTGTTTTATCTAGTAGCTCATAAAAAGAGTGCTCACCATCCGTACTGAGCTGTCGGCTAATACTGGCAATACGATCAGCAAGGGGAACAGCGTCGACTTTAATGGTATGCATTTGATAATCGGGCTGCAGTTGCATTTTAAATAAGCTGTCAATCAAAAGGTTTGGCGAATAGCTAGGTAGTTCCGCATTCATGACGTCTTGACCGGGCATACTGACCATGGCTAAAAACACATCACGCTCAAGACGCACCAGATTATCTAAGCGTTGACTGGCTACTTTGATTTGCGCATATTCTTCAAGGCGCTCAATCAGTTCTGCTTTTGGATCACGCTCATCGCTCGGAGTTTCAGGCTTGGGCAGCAATAGCTCGGTTTTAATGGCAATCAACGTGGACGCCATCAACAGATAATCGCCTGCCAATTCAAAATGCTCGGTATCTAATTCGCTGATGTAAGCCAAATACTGCTCCGTTATGGGTAGTATCGGCATTTGGGTCAGATCAACATTATTTTTTTTGACCAAATATAGCAAGAAATCTAATGGTCCGGCAAACTGCTCAAGCCAAATGGCAAAGGCTTGCGGCGGCACATAGAGATCTTCTGGTAGATGTTGTACGGATGTCTGGTAAATGCGCAAAGACATATCATTAATAAATGAGCCGTCTTGTGCGCGCTTAGTATCTAAAGAATCAGAGGCTTGAGGTACAGTTAGAAGAAGAGCGGCTTTTGGTAAAGCCGCTTGTTCATTTTTTAGCTTAGTCTGCACGCTTAATATCCATCTTGGCTAACATAATCAAATGATTATTTAATTTTGGCAAGTGGACGTATACCAATCGCACGACGAGTCTTGTCTAGTTGCTTACGGCTATGACGACGGGCTTTATCTGCACCCATTTGTAAGATTTCTTCTAGCTCCTTTGGGTTAGCCATAAGATGCTCATAACGTGCGCGGAAGGGTGCTATTTCCGTATTTATTTTCTCAAACAGGGCTTGCTTGGCATCGCCCCAGCCGATACCAGCGGCGAACTGCGCGCGCATATCAGCAATTTCTGTAGGAGTAGCAAAGGCTTTGTAAATCTCAAAAATAGCCGAATCGTCAGGATCTTTTGGCTCAGCAGGCAGTTGTGAGTTGGTCACAATTTTCATGATGGCTTTATGCATCTGTTTTTCTGCGCTAACTTGTGGATTAGAATCACCAAATAGCGGAATGGTATTGCCATAGCTCTTGCTCATTTTGCGACCATCCAAACCCGTTAGTAATGGGATATCGTCATCTACAACGGCAGATGGTAAGGTAAAGAGCGTTTTATAGCGATGATTAAAGGTACCAGCAATATCACGCGCCATTTCGACATGCTGAATTTGGTCGCGACCAACAGGTACATGTGTGGCATTAAACATCAAGATATCTGCTGCCATGAGTACAGGGTAGCTAAACAATCCCATATTAATACCTTGATCAGGATCGACGTCTTCTTTTTTCATATTAATATCAACAGCTGCTTTATAAGCATGAGCACGATTCATTAAACCTTTGGCACATGAGCAGTTCAAAATCCAAGCAAGCTCTGGTATTTCCGGCACATCTGATTGACGGTAAAAAGTGACGCGCTCAGGATCCAGACCACAGGCAAGCCAAGTCGCTGCAATGGCTTTGGTCGATTCATGAATAATAGCAGGATCATAACAGCCGATAATGCCATGGTAATCTGCTAAAAAAAAGAATGCTTCGTCATCACTGTTTTGGATAGACTGAATGGCTGGACGAATCGCGCCAACGTAATTTCCTAAATGCAAGGTACCCGTCGGTTTGATGCCCGTCAAAATGCGCTTGGCTTGCGTTGAGTGATCAGGAGCTTGGTTGTCAGAACTTTGGTTATCAGAAATATGAGTGTTATTCATGGTAAATCCATTATTTGGTTCATCAAGGTTTTATTTATAAAAGTTTTGTTTTTCAATTTGTTATAAATTCATTGTTATTTATATGTAGGTAATATAAAAAATATAAGCTGCAAAGTATAGCAAATTTTCTGGCGATCTTTCGTAGCAATACACGCTTACTTATAGATATCAGTACGACCATCAGGACCATTTTTGAAACGACGATGGAACCACATCCACTGAGTGGGATCAATACGAATCAACCCCTCTAGCAACTCATTGACTCGCGTCGCATCAGCCAATTCATCGTTACTTGGATAGTTTTGAATTTCTGGGGTAATCGTTAGATGATAGTGCGGGCGTTTGCCTTTGGGTAAACTGTCTGGTGTCTGCCGGTAAGTATGCAGCGCCATTAATGCGGGTGGATGTGCCTTGTCGCCTAGCTTTGCCATGCGCCGTGATGCTGTAATAGTCGCTGCTGGCACACCAAAGAATGGTGCCATGACGCCTTGTTTTAGACCATAATCTTGGTCAGGTGAGTACCAAATCACGTGACCAGCTTTAATTGACTCAACAAAACTGCGCATGTCACGACTGGCTATTTGCTTGCTAAGAATACTGGCACGACCATTATAAACAAACCAATCAAGTAGCGCGTTATTCTGCGGTCGATACATCCCATCCATCGGAAAAAATTGCGTACAGAGCATGCCGCCCAGATCAAGCATCGTATAATGAGCGCCCAGTAAAATGACAGGACGACCCTCATTCTGTGCATTGACAACGTGCTGTAATCCCGAAATTGAAACGGTACGAGTAAAAACATTTGGACGATACCAAGCACATAAAGTTTCAAACACACCAATGCCCTGATTGACAAAGACTTGTTTTGCCATCAATTCGCGCTCGACGTCTGGCTTTTCTGGAAAAGCCAGTTTCAAGTTGATAAGCGTATCACGCCGACGTGAGCCTGCTATTTTATAGATAAATATGCCAAGCTGACGTCCCAGCCAAAACTGCCAACGTAGCGGCAAATATATGATGGGTAAGATCATTGCTGCCAATAGCCAAATGCCCCAATATTTAGGCAACAAAAACTGCCATTGAAAAGGCTTTTTTTCGATGGGTGCTGTGCGCTTATGATTTTGGGTAATCGTTGGCATGCCAGCAGGTATCGCTGGGGACTTAGCAGGCTGCTGCGTACTTGGCGGTGGCAGGCTGCTTTTGGTAGGTGGTTTGCTGGGGTCGTATTGTTCAGGCGCTTTCATAAAATTGTTACTAATAATGAAAAGTTATCATCATGATGGGGTAGTCAGCATTGCTTTGCAAGGTGGTTTACGCACAAAATCACGAGCAAATGCAAAAGTCATCAGCCATAAAAAAACCTTATAAGCTGCGGACAGCTTATAAGGTTTTGCAAATCTACTCTTTTCTTTAAGATTGTGACTGTCGCTCTGAGATAAAGACAACAGCCACAAAAAGATAAGAGATAGCTTTGATTAACGTTTCGAGAATTGTGGACGCTTACGTGCTTTACGTAGACCCAATTTCTTACGTTCAACTTGACGTGAGTCACGAGTAACAAAGCCAGCTGCTTTTAGTGCAGGTTTGTTGGCTTCGTTTAGCTCAATCAATGCACGCGTGATGCCGTGACGGATTGCGCCAGCTTGACCACTAATACCGCCACCTTTTACAGTGATGTAAAGGTCATAAGCAGTAGGTGAGTCAAGTAATTCTAGAGGCTGACGAACAACCATACGTGAAGTTTCACGGCTAAAATACTCATCAAGTGGCTTACCGTTAACAACGATGCTACCAGTACCTTTAGCTAAAAAGACACGAGCAGTAGACGTCTTGCGGCGACCAGTTCCGTAATTGCGTTCCATAAGTATATCCTTAGATGTCTAGTTCTTTAGGTTGCTGTGCAGTATGTGGATGTTCAGTACCCGCATATAGCTTCAGCTTCTTGATCATCGCATAGCCAAGAGGGCCCTTTGGAAGCATACCCTTAACTGCTTTGTGTAGAACATCTTCAGGCTTATGTGCAAGCAACTTACTGAAGTTGGTTTCCTTGATACCACCTGGGTAGCCACTGTGACGATAGTATTTTTTATCTTGCGCTTTTTTACCCGTTACCGTGATTTTATCAGCATTGATGACAACAATGAAGTCACCAGTGTCAACGTGCGGCGTAAAAGAAGGCTTATGCTTGCCACGTAAGCGACTAGCGATTTGAGTGGCTAAGCGACCAAGGGTTTTGCCGTCAGCATCTACGACATACCAGTCATGGGTCACTTCAGCTGGTTTTGCACTAAGTGTTTTCATGATAAAACCTTAAAATTAGAATTCGTTGAGAGTTTAGCTGGGAACGGGGCTCTCAAAAAACAGACTGCACATTATAAGCAGTAGTGCCTACGCTTGCAAGCTGCATTGGGGTTTATTTTCGCCTTATATACATTAAACTGCAGCGTTGGCCAGTTTTTAGCGGTTCTAAACATTTGTAAAATTTGTTAACGGCTTTCATTAACTAGGCAATTATGACGATGATAAACGATAAAGTCCAGCAACAACTTGTCCAACCTTGGTCTGTTTCACACATTCAAAGCGGATTATTTGCTGAATAGTACCTGATTGGATATCTGGATTTTTATTAAGCGTCTCTTCCAGTTGCTTCAATTGGCTCTCTAAATCTTTATCCGCTTCTAGATAAATCAGGGTTTCACTATCAATTAACGACTGGGTAATCAGTGCTATTAAAATAGGTTGCCACAGATCTTGAGCATACGGTGGATCGATGAATACAATATTGAAAGGGCGCGGAACAATCTGCTCTTGCATCAATACTCTTTCTGCGGTGCCTTGGATAATTTGATGGGTATCAGCGCTCAGATGCAACTGTTCAGCACTTTGACGCAGCATATTATTTTGCGCAGGATTTATTTCGATAAAGGTGGCGTGCGCGGCACCACGAGACAGTGCTTCAAAACCTAAGACACCGCTACCAGCACAGCTATCAAGCACATAAGCGCCATGAATATCAGGAAGTAGCCAGCTAAACAGCGTCTCTCGCAAGCGATCTGGGGTAGGACGTAGACCCTCTGCGTCGATAAAACGTACAACACGGCGTTTAAACTGACCACCAATGATCCGCACGTCGCCCGCAGCTATATTTTTGCTCTTATGATTGTTCCTATGCTCGCGGCTGCTTATAGATTTTTTCATAATATTTATATTTACCGTATCTCGTTTAGCGTACTTTTACTCAGAGGTCGTGGTGGCTGTGGCTGCTTCCACCTCTGCCTTTTCTTCTAGCGCTTTTTCTTCTTTTTCACGCTGGGCATCACGCATCAATTTTTCAAAAGCTTTTTGGCGCTTGATGACTTTTAGTTGATCAGCCGTTGGTGGCAAGATAGGGTCGTTTTTGCGCTGTAATATCCAGTAGTCAAATAGTGCGCGACCGATAGGTGCAGCTACCACGCTACCACCGCCACCATTTTCGACCAGTACTGCAAGCGCAATCTCAGGATTTTCTACGGGTGCAAAACCATTGAACCACGCGTGATCCCAATGGCGTTTGTCTATGGCAGATTTATCATAGCGTTTGCCTTGCGCAATGGACTTGACTTGCGCAGTACCCGTTTTACCCGCAATACGATAGCGCGGCGTATAAATCCCACGTCCGGTACCTGCCTTGACGGTTTCTTCCATCGCATCGTGCATACGTAGCCAGTCAGACGGTTTGCCGTTATATTCGATTTTACCATCAGGTTTGGTGATTACGTTAACTTGTGCTGCACCATCGCTACTTTTTAGTAGATGCGGAGTAATGTGATAGCCTTTGTTCGCTGTCATGGCGGTTGCATTTGCAATCTGTAATGGTGTGGCTAAGAAATAACCCTGCCCGATACTGACTGAGATGGTTTCGCCCGGCAACCAGCCTTTATCATAGGTATCTTTTTTCCATTTTGGTGACGGCATAATTCCTGATTTTTCATTGGGCAAATCAATACCTGTTGGTTCACCAAATCCAAAACGTGCCATCCAATCATGTAGGCGCTGAATACCCATCTCATAAGCCAATTTATAATAATAGGTATCCACTGACATCACGATAGATTTTTTAAGATCTACCGTACCGTGACCACCACGCTTCCAGTCACGGAATCGATGTGAGTCTCCTGGTAAGCTAAAGTAACCGGGATCATAGATAGTGGTTTCCCAATTGCGCAGCCCATAATGAATGCCGCCTAAGCCTTCAAAAGGTTTAATCGTAGAGCCGGGTGGGTATGTCCCTTGTAGCGCACGATTATAGAGCGGCTGATCCAAATCTTCACGCAGATTGCCATAATCTTTAAAGGAGATGCCTGAGATGAAAGGGTTGGGGTCATAGCTTGGATTACTGACAAACGCCAATACATCACCATTTTTTGGATCGATTGCCACGATAGCGCCGCGACGACCGTCTAGCTGCTGCTGGGCGACTTGCTGTAAGCCATAATCCAAGCTCAGCGTAATGTCATTACCAGCTACGGGTGGTTTAGTGTCTAATTGACGCAAAATATTGCCAAGAGCATCGGTTTCTACCGACTGATAACCCGGTTGCCCTAGCAATATATCCTCGTAATAATCTTCGATACCGATTTTACCGATAAGGTCAGTGCCAGCGTAGCGATCTTTGTCAATGCGTTTGGTTTCTTTATCATTGATACGCCCAACATAGCCGATGACGTGTGCAAATAGCTCGTCATAAGGGTATGAACGTGTCAGCTTGCTTTGAATGGTCACACCGCGAAAAAAGGGTTTACGCTCACTAAACTGCGCCAATTGGGCATCGGTTAAGTCAATTTTAATGGTCACAGGATCGTTTTTGCTTTTACTCAGTCGCGCTAAAATATCGGTAATATTCTCATCTGTTAGCTCAAAAATAGGCGCAAGCAAATTTAGCGTACGCTCTGGATTTTCGACTTCATCAGGGCTTAACATGGCCGTAAATACGGGCTGGTTGTCTGCCAATATGATCCCATTGCGATCATAAATATAGCCGCGGCTGGGCGGTGCAGAGATCAGTTTAATACGGTTATTGTCTGCTTGCGTCGTATACTTATCGTGCGCATAGACTTGCAGGTAACCATAACGCACGATCAAGCCACTCAATCCAATGAATATCAGAATTCCAAGGATAATAATACGACTGGTGAAAACACGATTGACCTGTTCAGTATTGGGGGTTAGCGGTTTATTCATAGAAAGTAAGAGCCCAAACGGTCAGTGAGTCAATAAAAGAGAGTAAAAGGGCAGGGTCGTTCACCAAAGTGCGGCGAGCATAAAGGATAATAATAAGAATTTCAATTACATGGACTGATATGAGTTGAAATAATAATCCCTCAATCTATATACAGCGATGTGCGGTCATACAATCACAAATTATAACAGAACAAATGAGCCGCCGCAGTACACCGCCATTTATTTTGTGGTCGTTATTATCTAAAGCGCCTGTAGATGATATTAATATTGTTACTATCGAAAGTAATAGTAAAACGTGTCATCCCTAGTCACAACTTACCTAGGCTCGACGTGTGCTAATGAATGGCAAGTATGCTAAAATCAGGCGATTTATTTGATAATAATTATCATGGGCAGAGCGGCTTTTTGTTAAGCGTTCTAATTTGCTAATCCTTTTTAATTAGCGACGACAATTAACCTGTCAGGGGCAAGATAAGTCATGGATGCAACTTCATTGTGGCAGACAATAGCTGAACACCCAGAGTTTTTTGCCATGCTGACTATTCCGCCTGTGACCGCATTTGTCACATGGATACACGTGTGGATGGCGCTTAAAATGCTGTTCTATCCGATTAAGTTTCGGGGTATTCGTATTCCAAACTTCCCGTTTTTTGGGTTGCCGGGTATTGGCTGGCAAGGTATCGTCCCACGAAAGGCTGGCAAGATATCAGGCGTTATCGTGGATCAAACGCTGTCAAAGCTTGGCTCGCTTGATGAGTTTTTTCAGGCGATGGAGCCTGAGCAGATGGCGGTATTTATCACGGATACCGTGGACAAAAACCTTGAAGCATTGATTGATGAAATTATGCTGGACCATTCGCCAGCGCTGTGGGGTAATCTGCCTTATGCGTTGAAGCGCCGTGTCTACGCTCAAGCGCATCAAGAGCTGCCTAATATCATGCAGTCTTTGGTGACTGACTTGACTCATAACGTCGAAGACTTGGTTGATATGCGCAAAATGATTGTTAACACGATGGAAAGTGATCGTCGTTTAATGGTCAATATGTTTTTGAAGGTTGGTCAAAAAGAGATCGATTTTATTTGGCATATCAGTGCTTTGATTGGTTTGGTCTTCGGTATTATCCAAATGTTTATATTTTTGGCGGTACCGCAGCATTGGACAGTGCCGTTTTTTGCCGCGATTTGGGGCTTTCTTACCAATTGGATTGCTATTTGGATGGTGTTTAATCCTGTAGAGCCGCGATTTATTCCTTATGTGAAGTTTTTTGCCGTCCAGAGTCGCTTTCCCTTTATTAGACCGCAATTACCACATATCGCCCAGTATCGTTTGCAAGGCGGTTTTATGAAACGCCAAGAGGAAGTTTCTGAGGTTTTTGCTGAGATTGTCGTAAAAGATTTGGTGACGCTTGAGAACATCATGAATGAGATGATGTATGGCGACCGTGCTGCGCAAACGCGTGAGTTGATGAAGTCGCATTTATATAAAGTGCTAGAGTCGCCAGTGATTAGTACGACACTGCGCCTAGGCTTGGGTCGCCGCGAATATGGACAGCTAAAAAACACCATCATTGATAAGTCAATTGTTGCGACAATGGTGCCATTGCGAGATCCTGAGCTCAATGAAAGCCGTGCCAGTAAAATTTTTGGGCTGTTTCGTGACCGTATTCGCGCGCTGACGCCAGATGAGTTTCAGAACTTATTACGTCCCGCTTTTCGTGAAGATGAGATGACGTTAATCGTGTTGGGTGGTTTGACAGGGTTTTTAGCAGGCTGGTTGCATCTGGTTTTAGTGTTTTTTCCTGCGATTCAGTAATGACGCATTTTTTATGTCTTTATACACATCGCATACAGAGTGGATACAGAAACGTGACAAGTTGACGCTAATGTACCTTGCTGTAAGCGCCCTCAGCTGCAATGGCTAATGGCGCTTTTATTATAAATAATACTAATAAAGACCAGCAGTATAAATACTCGTAGTAACGATTACTGGATACTTTCGAATATCCTAAAAAACCAATCCCTAAAATAAACAATGACCGTATTAAGGTAAACAAGGTTAGACCGTATGTTAATCACAGAATTGGGTTATTTTGCCTTGCTAGCCGCCTTTATATTGGCGATTTTGCAGGTGGTATTACCAACCGTCGGTATCATGCGTGACCACGTTGCATGGCAGCGTTTGGCACCAAGTCTGGCGTGGGCACAATTTGCTGCCATGATCACATCATTTGCCGCGCTGATGGCAGGCTTTTATTACAATGACTTCAGCCTCGTCTATGTCACTCAGCATTCTAATACGCTGTTGCCTTGGTATTATAAGCTGTCGGCAACTTGGGGTGGTCATGAGGGTTCATTGCTGCTTTGGATGACCATCATGGCTACTTGGTGTGCGCTGGTCTCTTACTTTAGCCGTGGTTTGCCACTGTCTATGCGTGCGCGAGTGTTGGTAATTTTGGCTGGCGTGCAGATGATGATGCTAGCGATGCTGATTTTTACCTCGTCGCCATTTGATCGTACATTGCCAAACTTACCTGTCGATGGTGCGGATCTAAATCCTGTGCTACAAGATTTTGGTTTGATTATTCATCCACCGATGCTGTATATGGGCTATGTGGGTTTGGTCGTGCCGTTTGCCTTTTGTATGGCGGCATTGTGGGAAGGTCGTTTAGATGCAGTGTGGACACGCTGGTCGCGTCCGTGGGCATTGGCGGCTTGGGGCTTTTTGACCGTTGGTATCGCACTAGGCTCATGGTGGGCCTATTACGAGCTTGGCTGGGGTGGTTGGTGGTTCTGGGATCCAGTAGAGAACGCTTCATTGATGCCATGGCTGGCTGGTACAGCGCTGCTACATTCGCTTGCCGTTACAGAAAAACGTGGTGTCTTTAAAGCATGGACGATTATGCTGGCGATTTTTGCTTTTGCACTCAGTCTATTGGGCACCTTTCTCGTGCGTTCTGGCGTTATTACCTCGGTGCATTCGTTTGCCGCAGACCCAACGCGTGGTCTGGTCATTTTAGTCATTCTCGGTGTGATCATCGGCGGTGGCTTGTTGATGTTTGCAGTACGTGGTTGGCGTTTAACGGTCGAAAGTCAGTATCAACTGATCTCACGCGAGTCATTTTTAGTCATTAACAACGTTATTATTTTGATTTCGACTTTGGTCGTACTACTCGGCACGCTCTATCCTATCATTGCTGACTCCTTTAATTTAGGTCAGGTGTCTGTCGGCCCTCCTTACTTTAATGCGCTATTTGTACCGCTCACGTGGCTGATATTAGTGGCAATGGGTATGGGCTCGAACATTCGCTGGAAAAAAGACAGCCGTCCGCTATTGGGCGCTGGTATGGTCATTGCAGCCAGTAGTTTAGTGCTTGCAGCAGTTATCACGTATTTTGTGAGCCCGTCTGCGATGCTTAATATTGGCGTTACCTTGGCGGTCAGTTTTTGGGTACTGCTATGGATGGTGGTTGATTTTAAAGACAAAACCAAAAACGCACCCAATTTTGTTAAAGGGTTACGCCAGTTACGTCTGAGCTATTGGGGTCAACAGACCGCTCATATCGGTGTCATTATTGCCGTCATCGGCGTCGCATTTACCAGTACGTTAAGTATTGAACGTGATGTCGCGCTTGGACCAAACGATAGTGTTCATGTTCAAGGCTATGACTTTACCGTTAAAGGCTTTCGTGAAGTCAAAGGCAGTAACTTTGATGCCACCCAAGCTGAGGTTGAAATCAGCAAAGATGGCCGTGCTGTGACTACACTGTATCCTGAAAAACGTAATTACATCATTAGTATGATGCCAGTCACAGAAGCCGCGATTGATGCTAGCCTCATGCGTGATGTTTATGTAGCACTGGGCGAACCTATCGCCGAAGATAGCAACGAATGGGCAGTACGTATTTATGTGAAACCGCTTATCCGCTGGATATGGCTAGGCGCTCTGATTATGGCGTTTGGTGCAGTACTGAGTATTCTTGATCATCGCTATCGTATTAAGAAAACCAAGACACCTGCACAAATTGCGGCGAATAAAGCAGGCTTTACCACCGTCGCCGATTTGGATGCGTCAGCATTAAAGACAGGGGATAATTAATATGAACACATCAAAGCAATCCCCTGAGCAAAATGTAAAGCAAGATAAGGTAGGTGGCACGAAAACCATGAACAAAAAGCAACTTAAGCTATGGTTTTTGATTCCACTGATCGTTTTCATTGGCTTAATCATCATGCTATATCTGCGTTTGGGTAAGCCGACGGATATCGTTACCAATACGGCACTTGAGCGCCCAGTTCCCGCTTTTGAGCTGCCTTTATTATCAGATACCAGTCGTATCATGACCAATGAGAATCTGCCTGATAAGCCCTTTTTGATGAACATTTGGGGCTCTTGGTGCCCAACTTGTATTATTGAGCATCCTTTTCTTATGCAACTAGAGGAGCGCGGTGTCAATCTGGTCGGGGTCAACTATAAAGATGATATTGGTGATGCCCTAGGCTACTTAAACCGAGGTGGCGATCCGTTCTCGATGTCCATTCAGGATTTATCTGGTCAGTTTGCTTTGGACTTAGGTTTGACGGGTGCACCTGAGACTTTCGTAGTCGATGGTAATGGTATTATTCGTCAGCACATCATTGGTGAGATCAATGAAAGCAACTGGCAAAGCCGTATTACGCCCTGCTTGATGGTGCTCAATGAAGCCAATAATAACAACGTCAGTCCAGATCCGACTCAGGTTGCGGAGGCGTGTAAATGATAGCCAATAAAATAACAGCTGTTACGTTAAAAGTAGCGAGCTTATTGATAGCTTGTTTAATAAGTATGGCAAGCTATGCTGCTATTGAGGTCTATGACTTTGATTCTGTGCAGCAAGAAGCCCAATATCGTGGTCTCATCGAAGAGCTGCGTTGCCCAAAATGTCAAAACCAAAATCTTGCAGGATCGGATGCGCCCATTGCTCAAGATTTAAAGCAAAAAACGTATGATTTGATAAAAGATGGTCGTAGTGATGGCGAGATTCGTGCTTATATGCAGGAACGTTATGGCGATTTCATCACTTATAAGCCGCCTGTCCGTCCATCAACGTGGATTTTGTGGTTTTTTCCGCCACTATTACTCATCAGTTTACTCATAGGCTGGTTCTGGCAAAGCAAACGACGTCAGCTTGTCGCTAGTGGTGAAAGCGGGGTAACGGTCAATAGTACGGCTGCTGCTCTATCTGCTGCCGAAAAAGCCGAGATTGATCGTCTGTTATCCCGTGCTTCGAGCGATGACAAAAACGACCATGATATTACAAGCCTCAAGGACAAAAAATGACCATATTCTCTACTGTGGGCTTATTTATTGCTCTAAGCTTACTCATCGCCCTAATACTCGCTGTTATTACTATCATGCCTTGGCTGCGAGCATCACGCTCGCCAGAAAAGCCTATGGACAATCAGCTGTTGGATATCAACGTTGCTGTGTTCCGTGAGCGTCTAGCAGAACTAAAAACAGATAAAGACAATGGCACGATCGATGACAGCCATTACCAGAACCAAAAACTGGAGCTTGAACGCCAGTTATTGGATGCTCAGCGTGAAGTCACACCGATGGTCGCGCCTGGTATCAAAAGCCGATTGATCATTACTGTCTGGGTGCCAGTCCTCGCGGCGATGGCGTATTTGATGGTCGGCGATCGTACGCCTGTGTTCGAGCTTTGGGCAGCTGAAGACAAAGTGGGTCAAGTGGCTGATGACTTGTTAACGGGTAAGATTGATCAGCCGCCTGCTTGGGCGATTGAAGATGGTCAACAGCTGATTAGTGCCATGCAGACCAATGTCTATCGTCACGCTGATGATCCAGATCGCTGGATGCGTTTATCAGAATTATTCTTATCATTAGAAGCGACGGATTCCGCAATTGAAGCCTTGTCGCGTGCTTATCGTTTGTCACCAGACAATGAAGAGATTGCAACCACTTATGCACAGATTAGCTTCTTTGCCAATAAAGGCCAATTAGACGCTAATAGTCGCCGAGTGCTACAAGACGTGTTGGCTAAAAATCCAGATCATGAGGGCGCGCAAATGCTCATGGCAATGGGTGAGGCACGGAGTAGTAATTTCGATCAAGCACAAGGCTGGATTAAGCGTCTACGTGACAGTATTGCGGCTAAATCTGGTGATCATACCAAAGCATTGGCGAGTCTAGATGAGCTAAGTGCTAATGTCACCGCTCAGCAACAGCAAGCCTCTGAAGGTGTTGAAGTGACTGTTAAAATTAATGCTAGCCTGCTGCCGTTAGTCAAAGCCGATGATGTGTTGTTTGTCGCCATACGTGATGTCAATGGTGGACCACCATTTGCTGCCAAACGTTTGCCGATCAGTGTTATCAAGCAAGGTGAAGCCAGCATTAGCCTAAGCGATTTGGATGCCATGATGCCTGAACGTACTTTGAAATCGGCGAGAGCGGATAAAGTTCAGTTGGCTGTCATCGCTCGTATCAGCCATAGTGGTACTGCCAGTGCAGAGTCAGGGGATTTGTCAGGTAATCCAGTGGTGATTAGTGCGGAACAAAATCAGGTCAATGTTGAAATTAATCAACAAATTCCATAGTATTTATATCTGTTGTTGTCAGCACCTCTGACGTAAGCGCTGTTGTCCGATACAGCAGCGCGCAACAGCATTATATGAACAGATAAGTCATGACAACTTATCACTGTAAATAATGAAAATACTTGAGCTTTGCCAAGCCACAAGGTAAGGTAGCTTGGCAAACAACCAATCCCTGAGTTTTATTAGTCCCAAAATCCTATCTATTAAGGAGAATCGTGTAATGATGCGTATTATTTTGCTAGGTCCACCAGGCGCCGGTAAAGGTACCCAAGCCCAGTTTATTTCTAAAGAATATGATATCCCGCAGATCTCAACTGGCGATATGCTGCGTGCAGCAATCAAAGAAGGCAGCGAGCTTGGCAAAAAAGCCAAAGACATCATGAATGCTGGTGGTTTGGTTTCTGATGACCTCATTATTAACCTAGTGAAAGAACGTATCGCTAAGCCTGATTGTGCCAATGGTTGTATTTTGGATGGTTTTCCGCGTACGATTCCACAGGCTCAAGCACTTGCAGATGCTGACGTTGCTATCGATCATGTAATCGAAATCAGCGTGCCGGATGACGAGATTGTCAAGCGTTTATCTGGTCGTCGCCAACATCCTGGTTCAGGTCGCGTTTATCACGTTGATCACAATCCACCCAAGGTTGAGGGTATCGACGATGTTACGGGCGAAGCATTAATCCAGCGTGAAGATGATAAAGAATCTACCATTCGTGATCGTCTAGCGACTTATCATGAGCAAACATCAGCGCTTGTTGGTTTTTATCAAGACAAGGCCAAAGAAGGTGCCGATGCCCCTAATTATGATAAGTTTGATGGCACGCAAGGCATCGATGAGGTTAAGCAACAAATTTTATCAGCGTTAAAAGGCTAATCATCGATTTTGAATAATTGATGATGAGATTGAAGACCCTGTTTATTAGCAGGGTTTTTTTATGTCTGATGGTTTTAACTGTATGTCTCACAATATTACTCAGTAGAACTCTCATTGCTCAACGATTTTTTTGAATAAGCGCTTAAACAGCATCCACAAAAAAGCCGCTCACTCGTGATGAGTAAACGGCTTTTTTATTAAAATATACTGCGAATAAAGCTAGCACATTTTTTCTTAAAACTTATGCATTACCTTCAGCATCAACTTGTGCTTGTTGCTGGCTTTGCGCGTAAGCTTGGTCAAAGTTGACAGGGGCTAGCAATAACTGCGGGAAGCTACCACGCGTTACGATGTCGCTGATGACTTCACGAGCATACGGGAACAAAACGTTCGGGCAGTATGCACCTAAGATTTGACCGATTTGGTCTTCTGGGATGTCTTTTAATAAGAAGATACCTGCTTGATGCACTTCAGCGATAAATGCCGCTTCTTCCGCATTTTTTGCTGTAACGCTCACCGTTAAGATGACTTGATAATGATCGTCATCCAGTTTTTCAGCGTTGCTAGACAAATTGATATCAAGCTCTGGGTTCCACTCTTTGGTGAACACACTAGCGCCTGGGACTTCAAGTGACATGTCTTTTACGTAGATACGCTCTAGTGCCAATTGTGGTTGTGCTTGTTCTTCAGCCATGATAAATCCTCTAAAAGTTGATCAAGTAGTTGGACAAACTGTCATTTTAATAAAAGTTCATTGTAATATAAATCGAGACAAAATCTGGATGTTTTTATTACTCTCTTTTATCTTTGCCGCTGTCTATCATTGCACAGGCAAAGACAGACAGCAACGAAAAGTAGCAGATTAACCTGCTAATAGCTCGTCAAGTTTGCCTTGTTGGTTCATTTGATTGAGCTCATCAAAACCACCGACAAAGGTCTCACCGACGAAAATTTGTGGCACAGTGCGATAGTTATTGGTTTTTTTCATTAATTCTTGACGCTCTTCGCGGCTCATATCGTGCATGCCAATTTCTTCGTAGTCAACGCCTTTAGTTTTTAAGAGTTGTTTGGCGTTTGAGCAATATGGGCAGATAGGCGTCGTATAAACTTTAACAGCGACAGTCATGGTAAATCCTTATTTATAAGTTTAGAAGGTAACCGTTTTATTATAAAAAGTATTATAAATAATTATTTGATAAAAATTCTTATAATCCGTTACCAGCAAGTAAATTGAAGATAGATTCGGTAATGCTCGTTATTAAAGTGGGGATGAGTAGAGCAAATTCAAGATGTTTGAGTATAAAAGCGCTGACGGTAGCATAAATGCCACAAACAAAAAAACACCTATCGATAAGGTGTCTTTTTTATTTGTGAATATTCAACGCGCCTCAATCATATACCAATTGATACGGGCTAAATATTTTTTAAACAGCAGTATAGCGGACTACTTATGTAGACTTGGTTTGGCTTTGCCTTTATTTTTAGGCTTTGCGTCTTTTAAACCAACCAATGGCATGCCCGCTGCTTGCCAGCCGCCGATACCACCTTCTAAGCGATAGACACTGTCCTTGCCGATCATCTGAATCGCCGCGCCTGCTTGCACACCCATATCACAAATGATAATCACTGGCTGCTCAATTGCACGGATTTCTTCTAAGCGGTCTTTAAGCTCAGTGAACGGTATGTTACGGCTGCCTTGGATGTAACCGGTCTCAAACTTCTTTTTGGCACGAATATCGATTAGCTGCGCGTTTTGCGAGTTAACCATCATACCTAAGGTATTGGGCGATATTTTTCTGCCACTACGTTTGTTTTCAATCGTAAAAAATAGCACGGCAAGTACGGCTAATATACCAAATAAAAACGGGTGGTTGCCCACAAATTCCAGCGCACGATCCAAACCATACCTCCAAAAAAATAAGTGTTCGGTTAAGCTGAGAAGACAGCCTAACGATACTGAACAAGGCGCTATTATACCGATTAGACCATCCATAGTAAACGGGCGATGGTCAACCAAGCGATTAACGAGTTATAAGGCAGCGATTACAATTAATAAGGCGGATACCAATAATGCCAATATTAATAGGGCTTAGTATCGGCCTCTTCTCTTAGGGTAACGAGGTTTTCCACACGGCGCTGCAATACCACGCCGTCAGCAACCGCTTGCCATAGGGCGCAGCCTTTGCTGTTGTGAGTATGACGACAATCACGGAACTGACAGTTGCCAGATAACGGTGCAAGCTCCACAAATCCTGAAATGATATCATCGGGTGTGAGATGCCAAATGCCGTATTCGCGGATACCTGGCGTATCGACGATACCGCCTTGGGTCAAGTCGGCTGGATTAAATGGTAATAAGCGACTGGTGGTGGTGGTGTGTTGACCAAGTTTTGAGTTATCAGAGATGATATTGACGCTTTGTGCCGATTCAGGTAGTAGTGCATTGATTAAACTGCTTTTACCGACACCAGATTGTCCCGCAAAAATAACCAGTTTTTTATCGATATAACGTTTTAATTCATCCAGCCCTTCTTGCTCATCACTATCCGCAACGTTTTCAGGGCAGTCGACTGAGGTGAGAACGCTCTCATAACCGAGAGAAGCATATTGTGCCAATAATTCTTTGGTATCGACGCCGTTTTCTTCTGCCAATAAATCGGCTTTATTAAGCACCAACAGCGGCTTTACGCCAGCATGATGACAGACGACCAAATAACGATCGATGAGGGTTGGCGCGGCAGCAGGTAGCGGCGCAAATACAATCGCCAAAATATCGACATTGGCGGCGACAGGTTTAAGTTTATGATAACGATCAGGACGCGAGACCAGAGAGGTACGCGGCTTGACCGATTCAATACGTCCAAAGCCCGTGTTAGGATCGGCACTCCAGCGTACTTGGTCGCCAGCAGCTAGCATCGGTAAGTTAGTACGCACATGACAACGCCAAATATCGCCTAATGCCAGCTCTTGCCAAAACGGCTCAGGATCATCGGGGGCAATCTCCGGCTGCACGGGTATCACCGCAGGCAAGCTGGTCACTTGTACTTCCAACTGCTTGCCATAATGCGCCATGACTACGCCATCCATCAAACTGTCATCGATGCTGTCTTGACTTGCCAGCTGTTGTTTGTCGATGCGACGAATCTGTTGCTTAGTCAGTTTGCGTTGCCGAATTAATGCCATGGGTTTTAAACCTATTAAAAAAATATTGCTAAGTGTAGCGTGAAAGTTTGATAACATACAGCCTAAAGCGCCTGCTGCAGACAGAGATTTTGTAACGTTTTAAGGGTTATAAATCAGTAGATGCAACGTTTTGCTACTTATGCATGAACATTGATAGGCGATTTATCTAATTAATATTGCTCCAAAGTTGTTCTAAACTTTATTGACCATAGGATATTTTATGAGTACCGGTGACCACCCCAACAAGATTAAAATTAGAAACCAAGGCAAAAAAGGGCTGGTATGGATTGACCTAGAAATGACCGGGCTGGATACCTTGAATGACGAGATTATCGAGATTGCTACCGTTGTCACTGATGAAGATTTAAATGTCCTAGCCGAAGGGCCAGTGTTCGCTATAAAAGTATCGGATCAAACGTTAAATAAAATGGATGATTGGAATACCAAGCAGCATGGTCAGTCAGGATTGGTCGACCGTGTCCGCCGTAGTACCGTGACATTGGCAGAGGCCGAAGCTGAGACGATTAAGTTTCTCAATAAATGGGTCGATAGTGGTAAGTCGCCAATGTGTGGCAATTCTATCTGTCAAGATCGCCGCTTTATGGCGCGTCAAATGCCGGAATTAGAAAAATTCTTCCATTATCGCAATCTGGATGTGTCGTCAATCAAAGAGCTTTGCTTCCGCTGGCGTCCTGATATTCTCAGAAACTTTGAAAAAGGCGGCAGTCATTTAGCATTAGATGATATTCGTGATTCTATTCGTGAGCTAAAGCATTATCGTCAGCATTTCTTTAAATTAATACCGTAAAGTAAGAGTTGAGCGACCAATAGTTTGACACTTAGATTCGCGTCAATCATGCAGTGTCATTTATATAAAAAGAGGTCTGTTGATAATTCAACAGACCTTTTTTATTGTTCAGAGGCGCTCAAAAAAAACGACATTAAATGAGCGACTTAAACTCAATCAATCTAAATTCAGCAGCAATACTATTAAAACTGTCATTTGAATGCTCGTCGCCTGTCACTGTGCCGACCACCGCACTGACTTTTGGCTGGCGGGTGTCTTTATCTAACAATCGCCAGTCGCCAAGCACGTAGCGTTTTTTATCATGAGTCGCGTGATAAATAGCTGGACGATGAGTATGTCCGTGCAGTAAAGCATCGCTATCGCTGATGGCTTGCAGCACAGCATCATCATTGACATCCATGATACGTGCTGCTTTATTGGCATTATTCTGCTGGCTTTTTTGCCGCATTTTATCGGCGATAGCCAAACGCTTTTCTAAAGATTTGTTGAGCAAATACCACTGGGTTAACCGATTACGCATGATTTTGCGAAAAAACTGATACTTTTTATCATCAGTACACAGCGCATCACCGTGCTCTAAGCGATAGCTTTGCTTACCGACAGTCAAAGTATACGGCTCATAAATAAGCTCGCCACCAAATAGATTGCAGAATGGCTGACCTAATAAAAAATCACGGTTGCCATGCATGACCAAAATCTCGCAGCCAGCTATGCGCAGTTTTTTTAATTTAACGATAAGCGGAGTGAGCCAATGACTTTGTCGTTCCTCGTCGGATAAAGACAAATAAAAATCATCACCGAGCCAAACTTCAAACCAATCACCTAAGATAAATAAGCGCTTGAGCGCAGGCAGAGCAAGGCAATCATCAAGCAGCGCCAAAAAAGCCTGCACTAAGGCAGGCTCTTCAGGCGATAAATGCAAATCGCTAATCAATACTTGCCGCACCTCATGAGGGCGGGTGGTAATTAGGTGGTCAAAACTTTGCATTTATCCTTATCCTCGTAATTTTAAACAGCAACGACTCATAAGCTTTTACAGACTTATCGCTACTGAGTAATAACTATTGAAGAATGATTACTGAGAGACAGTTATTTAGTAATAATAGTCGCTGAATTGATAACCACTGGCTCTTTTGGCACATCAGCATGCATGCCGAAACGACCAGTAGGTACGCCGCGCATTTTTTCGATGACATCCATACCGCTTGTTACTTTACCAAATACGGTGTAGCCCCAACCTTGCATATTTTTGCCAGAGTGGTTTAGGAAGTCGTTGTCTTTTACGTTAACGAAAAACTGGCTGGTTGCTGAATGCGGATCTTGCGTACGCGCCATCGCAATCGTACCAGCGTCGTTTTTTAGACCGTTGTCTGCTTCGTTTTCAACAGGGGCATTGGTCGCTTTTTCATTCATTTCAGCGTCCATTCCGCCGCCTTGAATCATAAAGCCGTCAATGATGCGATGGAAAATCGTACCGTCATAATGACCAGATTTTACATAGTTTAAAAAGTTTTCAACGGTTTTTGGTGCTTTTTCTTCATTGAGTTCGATAACGATCGCACCCATATTGGTGTCTAGTTCTACTACTGGTGGCATGTCTACCATGTGATATTCCTCTTTGATTGCAGCGCCTAAAATGACGCTGTTAAGTGGTGGCTAAAAAGTTGGTGATTAAAAAGTTATGGCTAGTCTAACGGCTTTTTTATCTCGTGTCATGTATCAGGCTGTTAATGCCTTTGCAAAAGCTGATAGAATAACGCAACTTTAGCTTTTTATTATCATTTTTAATAACTTGTTTTTAATGATTTGGTTTGAATTTTCCATGCTGCGTGATGGCACGTAGCATGAACTGACAATTTGCGTTAGGAGCAATGCCCGATGAGTGAACACTCAAGCAACAATGCACAAAAAGACGAACAAAAAAACGATTTTATTCGCAATATCATTCGTGACGATGTCAAGGCACAAAAATACCCACAAATCGTGACGCGCTTTCCGCCAGAGCCAAACGGCTACTTGCACTTGGGGCACGTAAAATCTATCTGCCTAAACTTTGGCGTGGCCGAAGAGTTTGGTGGTGTTTGTAACCTGCGTTTTGATGACACCAACCCAACCGCAGAAAAGCAAGACTTCATCGATAATATCGAAAATGATGTCAAATGGCTTGGATTTGAGTGGGCAGGAGAGGCGCACCATGCGTCAGGCTACTTCGACCAGTTGTATGCATGGGCTGTGCAGTTGATTGAACAGGGTGATGCCTATGTAGACTTGCAGTCACCTGAGCAAATTAAAGAAAACCGAGGCTCATTCAATGAGGCTGGCACAGCGTCACCACATCGTTCTGCCAGTGTTGAAGAAAACTTGACCCTCTTTAACGGCATGAAAGAAGGCAAGTTTGCGGAAGGCAAAGCCGTGTTACGTGCCAAGATTGATATGGCAAGCCCAAATATGAACATGCGTGACCCTGTCATCTATCGCGTCATGCATCAAGCGCATCACCAAACGGGTGATAAATGGTGCATTTATCCTATGTATGATTTTGCCCATCCGCTCTCTGATGCACTCGAAGGCATTACCCATTCATTATGTACGCTGGAGTTTGAAGATCATCGTCCATTTTATGATTGGGTCATTGACAAAATTGGCTTTGATGTACCACCGCACCAGTATGAATTTAGCCGCTTAAATGTCGATCATACCTTGACCAGCAAGCGTAAGCTTAAACAGTTGGTTGACGAAAATATCGTTAGTGGTTGGGATGATCCGCGTATGCCGACGATAGCTGGCATGCGTCGCCGTGGTTATACACCAGAGGGTTTACGTGATTTCTGTGAGCGTGTTGGTGTAACCAAAGTCGACAGCGTCGTTGACTTTCGCTTATTAGAATTCAGCATTCGCCAATCATTAGAGACGACCACAGGTCGTGGTATGGCGGTACTTAAGCCATTAAAAGTGACCATTACCAACTTTGCCGAAGCGGTCAGCAGTTGGGAGTCGCAAAAAGCGGACAGCGTCAATGCTCGCTTTGATGATGCTTCGCAAACCTTATGGCTGACGCAGCCGAACCATCCTAATGTCGATATGGGCGAGCGTGAAATCCCTTTCACTGAAGCCCTTTATATCGATCAAGGCGATTACGAGATTGAGCCGCCAGCAGGGTATAAGCGTCTATCGCCAGAAAAGCCAGAAATCCGTTTGCGTAATACCTATGTATTGGCAGTGACTGAGCACATTACGGATGAAGCGGGCAATGTGGTCGAACTAAAAGCGACGATTGATCCGACGACATTGGGTCAAAATCCTGAAGGTCGTAAGGTTAAAGGCGTGATTCATTGGGTATCAGCTAGCCAAGGCATTCCAGCAACGGTGCGCATGTATGAGCAGTTATTTAGTGTTGAAGACCCAAGTGGCGTCGCTGACGTCCATCAAGCATTGAATCCTAACTCGTTGACTGAACTCAATGCCGTGGTGGAACCGTCATTGGTGAATGCGGACGCTGGCACACGCTTCCAGTTTGAGCGTGAAGGTTACTTTATCTCTGATAGCGAAGACCATAGCACTGACAAACCAGTCTTTAACCAAATCGTCAGCTTGCGTGACAGCTATAAGCCAGCTTAATTTATCACTATTAACGGCATTAGCGCTTATTTGAAAAGCTACTGAACAATAGTAGTTTGCAAGCTTGCCCATTTCTAGTACGCTAGGGATGGGCTTTTTTGTGCATGATTATAAAGTGATTGATCGTAAGACTTGAGGAAATAATAATGGCAAAATTTTTAAACAGCAGTGGCACGACTTACCATTTAGAAGAATTGATTAAAAGTGCGTCTGATAGGTTGATTATCATCAGTCCCTATCTAAAGCTGAATGAGCGTATTAAAGAGCTATTAGAAGACCGTAATCGCCTAAAAATCGATATTCGCATTGTCTATGGCAAGAATGATTTGCACCCAGAAGAAATAAACTGGCTCAAAAATCTGACATTTATTCGTACCAGCTTTTGCAAAAATTTGCATGCGAAGTGCTACCTCAATGAAAACGAATGCATCATTACCAGTTTGAACCTTTATGAATTTAGTCAAGTCAATAATAATGAAATGGGCGTGCTGATTTATCGTAATGAAGATGCCAAACTATATGCCGATACTTATGAGGAGGCACAGCGCATTATTCGTATCAGCGATGAAGTGCGCATGTCGCTTGAAAAAGTGACCGAATCTGATGGTAGGACTGATAATACTGCTACTAACAGTCATACAATGCCCAGCAATAGTGCTAATACAACGGTCGCACCTACTGCTACAGAAGTGGCAACGCCTAATTATTCTAAATTAACGACGGCGAAGCTTGCCAAAGAGCTGGGTTTTAAGACCCAAGAGTTAAATGATAAGTTACTTGCAGCGGGCTATTTACAAGAGCAAGAAGGTGAGCTTACATTAACAGATGCTGGGCGTGCAGCAGGTGGTACCAGTAAAAAAGGTAAATTCGGTGATTTTTGTTTATGGGATTCTGGAATGGTGATTTGATTCATTCGTTAAGTCTATGCTAAGTTACCTAGTAATAAACAGAATAACCGCATTACAATCCTTCATAAGACAGTCATAACCAGTTTGCTAAGATAAAATAGAATTTTTGCTGACGTGCTTTGAGTTATTGTGTAATATCTGACAGGGCACGTTGATAATAAGAAGTACGTTGATAATAATAGAGCGCGTGAATATCTTTGGATATTAGTGCTCATCACTAACATAGCTAAGGAATTAAGCATGGCACATTTACGTTTAGGCGATATCGCACCGAATTTTGACGCTGCAACCACGGAAGGTGACATCAACTTTCACGAGTGGGCAGGCGATAATTGGGTCGTTTTTTTCTCCCATCCAGCTGATTTTACGCCAGTATGTACGACTGAGCTTGGCCGTGCTGCGGCACTGAATGGCGAATTTCAAAAGCGTGGTGTCAAGCCAATCTGTATCTCTGTTGATGGTATCGATGACCATCATGCGTGGGCAAAAGACATTGGTGAGACTCAAGGTACTGAGCTAAATTTTCCAATCATTGCTGATCCGAACAAAGAAGTCGCTGAGCTATATGACATGATGCATCCAAATGCAGATAGCACGCATACGGTACGCAGTGTCTTCATTATTGATCCAAATAAAAAAATCCGCTTAACGCTGACTTATCCTGCGAGCTGTGGTCGTAATTTTGACGAGATTATCCGTGTCATTGATGCTCTGCAACTGTCTGATGAATATAATATTGCGACGCCAGTTGACTGGAAAGACGGTGATGATGTCATCATTCCACCAAGTGTTAAAAACGAAGATATTGCGGCCAAATACCCTAAAGGTTATACAGAAATTAAGCCTTATTTACGTACCACGCCTGCACCCAATAAATAAGTAGCATGATTGGATGAATGCAATGAAGCCTCATGACGTAACGTTGTGGGGCTTTTTGTTGTTTAGTCTCTGATCAAAAAAGCAAGCCTAATAAGGCTTTGCTATGATGAGCAGAGTAGGATATAACTGTTGTATAAAGGATGGTCAGTCTTCATTTATCATCAACAGCGTAATAACCATAATAAAACTAGATAGCGTTGCCTCGCTTTTACCCAATCTTACAAGGAGTTTGCCATGAAAAAACTATACGTCACCCGTACTGCACCCAATCCACGTAAAGCCCTTATTTTGTTAGCATCAAAAGGTATCGATGTCGATGATATGGATGATGTGGACGTGATTGATATTGATTTTGCTGCCAATGAGCAAATGTCAGACAAGTTCACCAAAATAAATCCAATGCAGACCGTGCCAGTTCTAACACTAGGTGATGGCACTGTACTCAATGATTCACAGGCTGTATGTGAGTATCTCGACCGTGTCTATGGTGAGCGCTCGGTGATGGGCAATGATGTGATACAACGTGCGCAAGTGTGCGCTATGCGCCGCATTGCTGAGTTTGAGGTATTATATAACTTTATGCTGGCTTTTCAGCACAGTCATCCGTCCAAAGCCCAACGCGTTGAGCAAGTCCCAGAGTTTGTCGCGCCATCTGTTGCACGGGCTGTTAAAGCCCTTGCTTATTTTGAAAATATTTTAGAAGGTCGTGAGTATTTGGTCGGGGATCAATTAAGCTTTGCTGATATCGTCCTATATCTCGGTTTAGATTTTGGTAAAGTCCTTAACGTAAATCCGAATGAGCAGGGCGAAAATCTTGCGCGTTTTTATCAAATGATGAATGAGCGTTTCAGTATTAAAAATATGGCAAAAGCCAAAATTGCTCATACAAACGAGTAAGACTAGCGAGTAAGACTAGCGCGAAAAATTAAAAATGCGACATCACTGATGGTCTTGAATAATTGATGAAATTTTCAATTATCTGAGACCATTGATTTTTTATGGTACTTTTAAATATTAAAATAGCAGTTACGATGAATTCATAAAAATAAACACTTTGTTACAACCATAGTAATCAACGGCGCTATAGTGGTGAATTGTGACGCTTTAATTAAGTGGATATCATCAGCCCCTTATTGTTAAATATTTAACCTGATTTTTTAAATACTTTGACTTAAAAAAGGGATAACCACAAGGTATAACTGCTATGACCTCATCTGTTAAAAAACGGCCAATTCGATTCACTTTACTACCAAGTTTGTTGGCACTAAGCTTGGCATTAAGTGCTTGCCAAGATGCTTCTTTACCCAATGAAAGTGACGTACAAGAAGGTAATCAGACAAGCGCTGATGCAATAAATGATGATGGCATAGATATGAATGCTGATGCAGTAACGGATGATACTCAGATGGATAAGATGAGCGATGAAGAGAAAATGATTTCCAATCTTTCACGTTATCGTTGGACATTGATGTCTGTAATGGACAAAGGCGCACAGCCATTAAACATGCTGACGGATATTAAAGACCAAGTGCGTTTGTCTTTTAATCAATACCAAGGTGAGAATACGTTAAGTTATAGCGTTGGTTGTAATACCATGAGCGCCGGTTACCAATTGCAAGGTCATACTTTGACTGTTGAAGAGGGTATGAGTACGAAAATGTCTTGTGGCGAGCTTGATAAGGCTGAAAATAGTTTAAGTCAGCTGATGCAAGGTGAAAGCCAGTTAACATTAGTGAGAGCTAACAGTGCCAAAGATGGCGACGCTAAAGACAACAACTCTCAGGATGATAGTCTCAAGAGTGATAAGCCAATATTAACCCAAGTCACCAGTGATGGAGCAACGTTGATTTGGGAAGGCAGGCTTACCTCACAAGCCAAGTATAATAGTAAAGGTGAGACCGTATTCTGGGCAGTAAGCTCGAAAATGATACCTTGCACCGATAATGGCTTAGAGATGTGTCTACAAGTGAAACCCATTACCTATGATGACCAAGGTATTAAAATGAGCGAAGGCAAGTGGGCAGTCTTTACGGGTGAAATCGATGGCTATCAGCATGATGGCATGCACGATGAAGTATTACGTTTACAGCGTTACCCATTAGACAGTGACGATAGCAATAGTATAGAAGGCGAAGAATATGCTTATGTGTTGGATGCAGTGATTGAAAGTGCCGTCGCAGAGTAGTCGATTTAAGCAGTTGCATTTTTATAGTAAAGCGATTTTACAGTAAAACTATAGTGTAAATAGCTTAGACAGTTCGAAAAACACGCGGCATTTAGACGCGTGTTTTTTTATGCTTGTTTTATAAGCGTTCTTAACGCAAATTGCCTAAATCTTCTTCTGTCAAACGCCAGCGGCCTTTTTTCTTAGACGCACCGCGCCCACGCATGGCGCTGTTTAATATTAATTTATTCATGGAATGGCTTGAATGCGCATGACAGATGGCGCAGGCAAGACCATCGGCGGCATCTTGCTGTGGCACGACATCCAAATATAGTATGCGGCAGACCATCTCTTGCACTTGCTCTTTGGCCGCTGCGCCATAACCGCAAACGGCTTGCTTAATCTGGCGAGCGGTATATTCTGATACTTCTAAGTCTAGAGCAACCATGGCGGCAATAGCAGCACCTCGCGCTTGCCCAAGTTTCAACGCTGAGTCAGGGTTTTCTGCCATAAACACTTGCTCGATAGCCGTATAAATAGGCTCATCTGCATATTTCAAATGATGCTGTGTGATGCGCGTTAAGCCATTAAAAATCCGCTTTAGACGTTCAGGCATCTCTTTGGTGTCGGTACGTATGGTACCTGCATCGATATAGGTGAGTTTGTCGCCTGTTTGTTGCACGATGCCATAACCGGTCATGCGCGAACCAGGATCAATCCCGATAATAATTGCCATAATATCCCATCTTGCTTACATTTTATTTTATATTCAATCCTATATAAATCAGATACGGTGTCAGACTCGCTCAGCCTATTACTCGTAGTACTTTTACTCATCTTCCTTGTATCCAAATTATATTGTACCGACTATATGGCTTAAAAATCAGCCTTAAGTTTGATAGTATAGCAATCAATCCCCATATACATCATATGTTAGCCATTTTAATTTTCATGGCGCTTAATTTTTTAGATTTTATCTTATAGGACGACACTTTATGGGTCAGATAGTTGGTATTGCCATTGTTTGGTTTATTATCGAAATGCTACTTTGGTATTTGCTTGCTCAGTTTATGAGTGGTTGGTGGGTATTTATGTGGTTTATTATCGCCGCAGTCATCGGTATCTCCCTCTTGCGTAAAGGGATGGCTGCCCTCAATCCAATGGCGCAGCAAATGAAAGCAGGTGGCATGATGAACCCATCGATGCGTCCGCAAGAATCAACCATGATGAAAAGTGTGGCCATGGCAGCGGCTGGTATTCTGCTACTCATTCCAGGTGTGCTGAGCGATTTGCTCGCATTATTGGTGATATTGCCACCCGTGCAAAAGAAGCTCAAAGACTTTGCTAATAATTATGTCATGAATAATCAGCAAAAAATGATGGAAATGATGGCCAAGCAAATGGGTGGACAGATGGGCGGCGGACAAAATCCGTTTGGTGGCATGGGCGGTCAAAACCCATTCGGCGGCGCAGGTGGTATGAATAATCAGAACCCATTTGGTCAACAACAAAACCCGTTTGGTGATGGGTTTAAACAGCATACAACGATTGATGGGACAGCAAAAACCATTCCCAAGGATGTGAAAAAAATCACCAAATCTGCCAATGATGAATAGTAGAATTAATCGGCAAGCATAGAAAAAGCCCCTTTTATCAATGATAAAAGGGGCTTTTTAATGGTTATTACTAAGTGGTAGATTATAAGTAAACCTAACGAATATAAATAAAATAATAATTAACCGAATAGAACAACCGAAGTGCCGCTGTAAGATGGTGACCCATGAACCGTGAAGTTCAGGGCGGATGCGTCACTGCCTCTGCAGGTTTCCTGATACACCGCAAGCGGTGCAGGCATACACAATGAAGCAATAGGTACCACATCCTGGTAAAGCATTATCGGCTCAGGGAATAAACATCTACTAGCCAACACTTCAGAATATAATTATCTTAACGAATGGTTTGAATGATTGCAAGTATGATTTACAGATTGATACGTAGATTTAGAGAGTGGCATTATTGCTATTAAGTTTTAACTGCCTTTTCTACTGTATAGATGTGCTTTAAATAAGTATGCTTTAAACGCTTAAGAGTGGGCGTAAAATGACGATTTTTCAGCTATTTTAAGATGTGTGTTAATATAGAGGGCTTTAAACATCCTAATATAGCATTATAGGCGTTCATTCACTTGAGGAGCGGTAATCCATGACCAATACCCAGCAACAATCAGCATTTATCGATGATAATCAGGCTCAGCTCAATAGTAAGCAGGATGGCGATCAAAATAAAAAAGTGCCGCATGTCTTAATGATATTAGATGGTTTTGGGCATCGTGAAGACGATAAGGATAATGCGATTGCTGCCGCCAGTATGCCAAATTTGGATAGGATTTATCAGCAATATCCGCATGGATTGATATCTGCTTCTGGAGAAGATGTTGGTTTGCCAGATGGGCAGTTTGGCAATTCAGAAGTTGGGCACATGAACTTAGGTGCGGGTCGCGTTCTGTATCAAGATTCGACTCGTATCTCAAGTGAAGTGGCCAATCGTGAGTTTTATAAAAACGAAGCCTTAGTCAAGGCGGTTAAAGCCGCGAACGAGTTGGGTGGTAACGTCCATATCATGGGTTTACTGTCAGATGGTGGTGTACATTCGCATCAAGATCACATCGAAGCAATGTGCCACTCGGCGTTAGTGCACGGCGCCAAAAATGTCTTTGTTCATTGCTTCTTGGATGGACGCGACACCCCACCTAAATCGGCGGATAAGTATATTAATCGTCTGCGGGATCATATCAATAAGCTTAATGCTCATTATGAAGGCGGCCGCGTACAGATTGCCAGTATCATTGGGCGCTATTATGCAATGGATCGTGACAATCGCTGGGATCGTGTGCAAAAAGCCTATGAGCTTATCACTGAAGGTAAAGCCGATCGTCTGTCTACGCGTGCAGATGGCGCAGTACAAGCTGCTTATAAGGCACGCGAAACCGATGAATTTATTAACCCGACCGTAGTGATTGGCCGTGATGAAGTGCCATATACCGTTGATGACAATGACGCGCTTATCTTTATGAACTTCCGTGCTGACCGTGCCCGTGAGTTGGCGCAAGCCTTTGTATTACCAGATCATGAGTTTTCAGGGTTTGCCCGCAATAAGCAGCCAAAACTTGCCGCATTTGTGATGCTGACCAAATATTCTGACGTTTTAGCAGACAATCCCAAAACTAGCGTTGCTTATTATCCCACGTCGTTGACCAATACACTTGGCGAGTATTTGCAAGACAATGGTAAAACTCAGCTGCGTATCGCTGAAACTGAAAAATACGCGCATGTGACGTTTTTCTTTAGCGGTGGTCGTGAAGAAGAGTATGATGGCGAAACACGTATTCTCGTACCCTCTCCAGATGTGGCGACTTATGATCTGAAACCAGAGATGAGTGCGCCTGAAGTGACCGATAAATTAGTGGCTGCCATTGAATCAGGCAAATATGACGTGTTAATTGTCAACTATGCCAATGGTGATATGGTAGGTCATACAGGGATTTTTGATGCGGCCGTAAAAGCAGTAGAGGCACTAGATGTCTGTGTTGGCCGTATTGAGTCAGCGGTACGCGCTGCTGGCGGTGATATGCTTATCACGGCAGATCATGGCAACTGTGAGCAGATGCAAGATTACGAAAGTGGTCAAGTACATACTCAACATACCACTGAACATGTACCGCTCATTTACGTGGGTGAGAAAAAGCTACAAGTACGTAGCCGTGGTAAGTTGAGCGATGTCGCACCGACTATTTTGGCGCTGATGGATATTGAGCAGCCTGCTGAAATGACGGGCGAAAGCTTACTGGTTCCAGCGTTGTAAGTCAGGCATTTAATACTATTATATTGACAACTTACTAGCGTTGTTAGAAGTAATAGAAAGAGGAGAGATATTTATTGTCTCTCCTTTTTTTGATCTGTTTTTTAAGAGATATTTGGCTGACTTTATTATCTTTAAATGTTTGGATAGTGAGAAAAATAAGGGTAAGCATGATATTTCGCCTGCTAAACAAACTTGACACCGCTACTCATCATTTGATGAAATCATATCAGTTATCGTGAATGTTACTTGCAATACTCTCCTAGTCTTAGACTGGCTCTTGATGCTATCTTATGAGATAAATATTTATCCATATATCTATAAAAATAATTCTATTATTAAACGAGTTCTCTTATGCGTTCTATTTATTTTATGCGCTTACCAGTGACGAAGCGATTGGGCAAACAAGCAATGAAGGTATTCACTGCGCCGACTATTTTTAAACCTGCATTGATGATAGGTCTGCTTGGGCTCAGCACTGCTAGTATGTACGCACAAGCAGCGAGGTCACCAGCTAATGCGACCATCAATAATCCCACCGCCAGTCTACAACTGATTAGCTTAAATAACGATGAGATAGCCACAGAAGATGACGCTAATAATTTATCAGATGTCGCTGATATGCTTGAGTCGGCCGACCAAGTTGACGATTCGATAGACAGTGTCGCAGATGAGAGTGCCTTGACCGATGACACGAACGAGATCGATGTCAGTATTCCACCTGAGGTTGCGCAAGTATCATTGAATGCCATTTCTCCAGAAACGCTCAAGACGTTTGTTGCGGTAGTAGATTTGGTACGCCGTGAATATGTAGATGCGGTCAACGATGAAGAGCTGTTCAATAATGCGTTGAGTGGTATGTTGACTAAGCTAGATAGTCATGCTGAATTTTTAGATGCTGAGGCTTATGAAAATCTGCGTGCCTTTACCGAAGGTGATGTGGGTGATGTGGGTATCAAAGTCAATTATCAGCCTACAGATGGCTATTGGGTGATTACAGAGGTTATTGATGCATCGCCTGCAGATAAAAAGGGCATTGCGGTTGGCGATTATTTACATCAAGTCGGTGATTTCAAGCTTGATGAAGATAAAGAAAGTAACGATATTGAGCAGCTTTTGACAGGGATTGCGGGGACGCAAGTAGATGTTGTCACCTCAAAAGCTGGTCGCCGCAAACATACCACCACCTTGCAGCGTAATAACAGTCACCCTCAAACGGTCGAGGCAAGTCTCATTGACGGTATCGCTGTTATTAAGTTGCCTGCCTTTCAAAATAATAGCCGTGAAAAGCTCTTGGAAGGCTTGATAGATCTAGACGCACCTATTACAGGTATCTTGCTCGATATGCGTGATAATCCAGGTGGGGTGCTAACGTCGGCGGTGAGCGTGGCCAGTTTGTTTATGAGCGACACTGATGTGGTACAAGTAAAAGGTCGTCAAAGTGACACGCGTACGCTATCCACTCAAGGTCTGGCGATACTTGAATCATTGCCAGTGGTGGTGCTGCAAAATCGCTATTCGGCGTCAGCGGCAGAGGTGCTGGCCAGTAGCTTACAAGCACAAAAACGTGCCACAATCGTTGGTGAAATTAGCTATGGTAAAGGGTCTGTACAGTCGGTCATCCCACTGAATGATGAGCAGGCTGTCAAACTCACCGTCGCTAACTATATGACAGCGTCAGGCAATAAGATCGATGGAATCGGGGTAGAGCCTGATATGACCTTGTCAGGAAGTGAAAGTACATGGGAGCAGCAAGCGCTTGCTTTACTAAAAACAAAAGCACTTGATTCGGGTATTCGTTTTGTCCGAAAACCTGCCAAAGTTGATCAAGCGGTGGCAGGCAATAGGGTTCAGTAAGGCTCACTTAAAGACAGGCTATCACGATGTATTAACGTTAAAATATCATTTGTCATTATTCAAAAATGGCGAATGCTATGGCTCAAATTGATCCTCAGCTATCTCTAGTTTTTTCATGCGATAGCGTAAAGAGCGAAAAGTGGTGCCTAGTAGCTCAGCTGCTTGCGTTTTATTCCAAGCCGTTTGTTTTAGCGCGGTAATAATCAACTGTCTTTCTTGTTCTTGTAGGTAGTGTTCTAACCCTTGAGAGGGTAACTGACCATCCTTTAATTTGCTTAGAATTGCTTTTTCATCACTTCCTTGCAGAATAGATCGATGGGTGACAGATTCTTCATGATTATGACGGGCCGTATGGTTTGGGCTTTCTGCATGATGGCTTTCTGAACGCTGTATCATAGAAGGGTAGTGCTGAGCGTTAGTACGATAAGGGTGCAAGTTGGTTGTCACTTGCTGGACCTGTGGCGCTATTGTCTCATCCATAGATTGAATGACTTTTTCTCTATTTTCTATCGATTGAGCGATCATTTGTTTGTTTGTTTGACGCTCAGAATATTGAGTATTATTGACAACCGCTGGCTCACTCTTCTGATCTTGAGAGACTGCGCGGTGATGGGTTATATCAATATCAGGCAAACCCAAGTGGCTGATGTCAATGTGCGGTGTCTCTGCTAGGGTTACTGCACGTTCAAGTACGTTACGCAGTTCACGAACGTTGCCCGCAAAGTTATGATCTTGCAAACGCTCGCATGCCTCAACAGTGAGTATCGGTGGGTTCTCTAACTGCCATTCATCAGCAATTAATGCTAAAAAGTGCTTGGCTAATACAGGGATATCATCACGACGTGCATTGAGCGTCGGCAGTTTTAACTCAATCACATTGATACGGTAGTACAAATCTTGTCGAAACGCACCGTCTTGTACCAATTGGTTTAGATTTTTGTGGGTGGCGGACAAGATGCGAATATCTACGGGAACCTCTTTGGTATCACCAATGGCTCTCACCGTTTTTTCTTGAATGGCGCGCAGTAGTTTTACCTGCATGGCTAAAGGCAAGTCTGCCACTTCGTCTAAAAATAACGTGCCGCCATTGGCTTGCTGAAACAGCCCTTGCTTGTCAGCGACAGCTCCTGTAAAGCTGCCTTTTTTATGACCAAAGAACTCTGACTCCATTAGCTCTGATGGTATTTCCACAGTTTACTGGTACAAAGCTACCATCACGGCGTGGGCTTAAGTCATGAATCAATCGGGCAACCACTTCTTTACCAGTACCCGAAGCGCCTGACAAAAATACAGGTGCTTGTGAGCGTGCCAATTTTAAAATAGTATTTTTCAGTGGGTGCATCACCGCAGAATCACCAATGAGTCTACTGTCCAGCAGTTTTTGTTCGGGTGAGCATTCGGCTGTGGCTTTTGCTTCATTGTCTTGATGAATAACTTTTAAAGCATTTTCCACCAGTTGACGTAGGCGCGGTAACTCAAGAGGTTTATTCACAAAGTCGAAAGCACCAAGTTTCAAGGCTTCAATGGCAAGATCCATACTGCCGTGAGCAGTAATCACGGCAATGGGCGTACTAGAGCTATTACTGATTTCTTTTACCAACTCTAGTCCTGACCCATCAGGCAGCTTTAAATCGGTCAGGCAAAAATCGTAATCATTGTCTTGCCAGTATGATCTTGCTTGTGACAGAGTATATGCTACATCACTTTTAATGCCCATTTTGGTCAAAGTAATTTGCATCAATCGGCACAGATCCACTTCGTCATCAACGACTAGCGCGGTTGTTGTCATACATCATCTCATCGTATTCAATAGCTATAAAATGGTAAAAACCAAGAGGCCTTAATGGCAAAGTATTCTATGTAATGTTAATACTTGGTAACGTTAATATTTATAAAATAGTGGTATTAACATTATGTTCAGTTTTATTTACATGAGTATCAGCACCAATAGCAGGTGCTATCAAGCGAAAACAGGTTTTCTCATGTTCAGGAATATAAAGCAAGCGAGTTTGGTTGGCCTCACAAAAAGCTTGTGATAAATACAGCCCCAAGCCTGTCCCTGCTTGGTCTGTCGTAAAAAAAGGATTAAATAAATGTTCTAAGTCTTTGGTGCTAACCCCACGACCAGCATCCAAGATATCAATTATAACATCGTTATCCGCACAATAAATCTCGATTTCCACATAGGCATGAGGGTGGGCGTAGCTACTGTAGCGCAAGCCATTGTTAATTAAATTGATTAAGACTTGTTCTAGTTGATGTGTGTCGAATGATATGGTCGGTTGTGTTTTTACGTGTAGAAAAACATCGTGTCCTTGAAAGTAATTCTCTAAAAATGTTGGCATCCAGTCTGCCAATATAATCGCTTGCTGGTTTGCAGTTTGCTGGCGAGACAATTTTAGTACATCTTCGATAATGCGATTCACGCGTTTTGTTTGTGAAAATATTATTTGATAAAGCTCATGATTCGCTGCCATATCATCACTTGAAATAGTCGGCGTTATCGTATTATCTGCTGTATCGACTTCTAGATTGGCTTCTATAACATCTTCCATTAATAATTGGCTGGCTTGTGATATCGCTGCCAAAGGATTCCTTATTTCATGGGCGATGCTCGCCGTCAATTGCCCTAAAGAAGCCAGTTTCAATTGTTGGGCGCTGGCTTGCTCGCGGCGTAAATCCTCTAACATTATCAATTTACTGTCATCTTTCAATGGAATGATTTGTACGCGCAGTTTACCGAATATGGAAGCGTTTGCGACTGCAGGCAAATCATAAATAAAGGTGCGTGATTGGCCTACCGCTACTGACAAACAGGCTTTAAATAGCTGAGTATGTTGTTGGCCAAGCTGCTGCTGAAAGTTAGATAAGAGTGCACTGCGAGTATTGTTTCGAGTATCTTTTGTATCAATAGAGGTGCTGTGCAATGATGCGGAAGGGCTGTGTGAAAGGCTAAGTAATTGGTGAGCGGCAAGGTTTGCTAAAACGATATGCTGTTTATCGATGACGATGACACCATTAACCATTTGCGTGATGACTTCTTGGTTGATAACGTTTAATCGTTCAACTTCTTTAGCGTGACTCGCTGCTACTTTTTCAAGTTGTACCAAACGCTGTGAGATGGACCAGCTCAAACCACCAACCGCCAAAAAGCTGGCTGACATGAGCAATGCGTCCCCTAAATTTGCTAAGCTCATGCTATTGGCAATGGCATAAAAGAATTGCTGATAAATGACAAAAATAATAGCGAGTAAGGTAATAATTAAGGCTTGTGAGCCGTGTAGCAACATAAAACTCGCTGCGACGACCACCATATATAGCATGGTCAACTGTAAATCAGGCGCACCCGCTGTATATAGTAATAAGCTTAATATAATGACGTCTAATACTAAACCAAAGGCCAACTGTCGCCGCATTTGCTGATTAACGACATAAAACAAGCCAAGTAAAATAAGGCTAAGCAGGAAATAAAAGCTAAGCGTTGTTTGTTGTAAAAAGCTTGGTAGAGAGAGGCTGTTGTCAGAGTGAGCGGTGATATACACCATCAGTAAAGAAAACAGACTAACAGCAAAGCGGTAACTGCTATAAATAAGCCCCAACCTGCGCAATTGAGGTGGAGATAGCGTGTCATCACGATGCAAATAGTGAGTAACAGCAGAGATGATATTAGTAGCAGGCTTCATAGATTGACCGCAATAAGGGAACAGTTGCTAGGGCGTGTCCTCATTTTAAAATAGAGATAAAATGAGATAAATTACAATCAAACAAGGAAGATATCGCCATTAATATCAGGATATTTGATAAAATTTAGCCATTTTCAGCTCATGTAGATGTCCATCAATTGAACTGAGGACATGCCCTAATGAGTTATGGCTGAATTAGACCATGACGAATGGCCAAATGTGTTAACTTCACATCGCTATCAACCCCAACTTTCTCATAAATACGATAGCGGTAAGTGTTGATGGTTTTGACACTCACAAATAGCTGATCGGCGATTTGCTGCGGGCTTTGACAGTTAACGACCATCATTGCCACCTGTTTTTCGCGATCACTCAGTAAGTCAAAAGGTGAGTTGGCATTATCTGACAGCAAAACATCAGCCAGTTGCTCAGCGACATCTTGGCTAAAATAACGACCACCTTGATAGATTTTTTTGACAGCGCGAATCATCTCATCGAGTGGCGTGCCTTTAGTGATGTAACCGTTGACGCCAGCTTTGATGAGCATAGAAGGGTAAGGCTGCGCTGACATACTGCTGACGGCCAATATTTTGATACCCATATCCAGCTGAATTAAGCGTTTGGTTGCTTCAAGCCCACCAATATTAGGCATATTGACATCAAGCAAAACCACATCAGGGCGCAATTGTTTGGCCAATTTGATGGCCATGTCACCGCTGTCCGCTTCGCCGATTACTTCGATATCGATACTATCTGACAACATGCGGCTAATACCCATTCTCACCAAATCATGATCATCTACTACCAGTACTTTAATCATAACGATACTCTTTGTTGTTTGTCAGAATGAAGGCTTTTATTGACGCTAAATGACAAAAAATAAAATCATTAGAGTCGTTTTTTTAGTTTTTGAAAAAAATAAAATATTGCTAATCTTTTAGATAGATACCATTGTTTAATATAACAAAAAACGAATAATTACAGTGTTCAAAGTTGAGATATATTGCTGAAATGTGAGTCAATGTTTCTGTAATATAAAGTGGTTGTAGTAAAATTTGAATTACACCAAAATAAATTATTAAATCAGCTTGATACATTAAACTTAAATGCAAACCATGATACACTAAAAATACAAAAACTCTATACGAGTACTTATAAACCCATTCATAAACGCTACGTACGTTGTTGCTATTGGTTAGTATGTAACTGATTCTCTAATTAACAGCATCGTGACAGCAGGAGGCATAATGAAGCAACTACCATTAACCAAACAGCAATTAATCGCTGCTATGATTTCATTGAGTTTGGGCAGTGTTGCACAAGCCGCACTTACTATTAATGGTAGCGCTGACACTAGCTCTAGTGCTCGCATGAGTTGGGGCGGTGCTGATAGTTTGTCTGAAGCACGCAATATTATGTACAAATCCAAAGGCTCAGCTATCAAGAAAGTCGATAGTGGCAATGGTACGACCAGTATCACCAACGCCAATAGCTTCGGTAGTAGTAATAACAGTTACAATAGCAGTAATAGCTACAATACAACGTATCGTGGCTCATTTGGTAGCAGTAACATGATACCGATCAGCACTGATTCGCGTAGTGTTGCGGTCATCGATGCTGAAACGGGCGAATCTATTTATGAAAAAGATGCTGACATTGCACGTCCAATGGCCAGTATCTCTAAAGTGATGACGGCCATGGTCGTATTGGATGCTGGTCTCGATATGCGTGAAGAGCTCACACTCGATCCAGAAGATTTCGTCGGCCCTAAGCGAGCCAGCTCTAACCTTAAATCAGGCGATCGTTTGAATCGTGCTGAGATGTTGCTCATGGCATTGATGAAATCAGAAAATCCAGCAGCAAAGAGTTTAGCGCGTAATTATCCAGGTGGCTATACCGCCTTTATACGTGCCATGAATCGCAAAGCTCAAGATCTGGGTATGACCACTGCTTTTTTTGGTGATCCAACGGGTCTTGATAAGCGCAATGTCGCTTCATCAAATGACTTGGTTAAAATGGTTCGCGCGGCGGGTAACTATGATGTGATTCGCCGTTTCTCGACCACCAAGAGCTATGACTTTTATGTGTCTAACTACTCAAGTGGTAACCGTACTTATAAAGCCAATAACACCAGTAGCTTGGTTCGTGCCGGTGATTATCCAATTGGTATCTCAAAAACAGGTTTCATCAATGAAGCTGGTCGTTGTGTAGTCATGGAAACGCGTGTGAATAACCGCCCAGCAATTATCGTCATCTTAGGAGCGAACAGCTCAGCCACACGTTGGGGTGATGCCAAAAATATTCTAAACAGTCTAGCGACACGCCGCACGGTGTAATTTTACTGTTTTAGCATTTATAAAAAGGCTGTTATTGGATATAACAGCCTTTTTATTGTGTTGAATTTAAGGTGTGTCTTTAATTTAACCAATGGACTTATACATGGGCTAAAAAATTATCTCATTTTTATCTCCATTTTTAAAATGAGGACACACTCTAGGAAAAATAATATGACTCAAACACCGACTGTTATATCAACGCCAAAGCTATATTTACTGACCAATGACGATGAGTTTGCGCTGCTGTATCGCAAATTAGAAGCAGCACTAGCAACAGGATTCATTGCGCTGTTACAAATTCGTCGCAAGCAGATATTGGCGCTACCTGATGGTGAGTCTCGTCTATACGAAGAGGCTAGACAAATAGTTGAGTTGGCGAAAGCGTACAACGTACCAGTCGTCATCAATGACAATATTAAACTGGCTGCCAAGCTCGGCGTTGGTGTGCATTTGGGTCAACAAGATGGCGAAGTTGCCGATGCTAAGCACGAACTACATGCAAACCAAATGATCGGACGCACTTGTCATGGCAAGGTGGAATTGGTTGAAGAAGCAAAAAATGAGGGCGTAAGCTATGCCGCTATGGGTGCGATTTTTACCTCAAATACAAAACCTAACGCCAATATTATCTCGCGCCAGCAGCTCATAGATGGCTGTCAGCAAAATATAGCGATATGTGTCATAGGTGGCTTGACGGCAGAAAATATCACCGAACTGGCAGGTTTGCCGATTACTTACGTGGCGGTCGTTGGCGATATTATGGATTTACCTGTGGATCAAATCGCTGCGCGCTGTAAACAATGGCAGCAGGCATTCTCTCAATGGAAAACGCCTGCTTGACCACTGGAACTTTGGTTTAGAAGGGATGTTTTAGAGTAAAAATGAGTCGTTATTCAGCATGTTCCATACATAGGGTAGCGTAAGGTAGTGCTTGTAAGCGCTGTTCTTCAATTTGCTCACCGCAGACTTCACATTTACCATAAGTCCCGTTTTCAATACGACTTAGTGCATTTTCGACATAAATCAAACTTTGACGGGCTTCAACCATCAAATTTGTACGCATGTCGTTTTGACGATAAGAGATGGCTTGGTCTTCCCAATGCTCATTGAGGTCGTCTTGCGGGTTTTGGATATGATCTTCAATTTTATCGATACGAGTCTCATATTCTTCTTTAAGTGTTAGTAGGTTTTGTTTGGCAGCTTGGAGGTCGATACTCATTGGGTTCTCCTAATGGATTATTTTTATTGTAGGTATTATTTATTATCAGTGCTAATAGCATCTTAAACAGCTTTATTACTAAGTGCCACCACGAAATGTTACTGATTTTTATTAAAATTTAGCCATTTGTATTATTTTTATCCTCATTTTCAAAATGAGGACACGCCCGAGTAAAATTTAATAGTGCGTTCTTTATGAGCACTTGCTAGAAAACTGCTAGAATACACCGCCTCAAATTCTTGCTTGGTTGCTTTTATACAGCCATAGACAAGAGCAGCCGATTTGATAAATATTTTCAGTAATGAGTAAAGAGCCAACCGATAGATTAACAAGAGATGATGCATAGGAGCAGGTAATGAATTTTTTGCGTATGAGTGAGCTGAGCTTAACGGATAAAGTGGTGTTGATTCGTGAAGATCTCAATGTGCCTATTAAAAACGGTAAAGTCGCCAGTGATGCACGCCTGCAAGCCAGCTTGCCTACGATTAAGATGGCGTTAGAAAAAGGCGCGGCCGTTATAGTTTGTTCACACTTAGGTCGTCCAACTGAAGGCAGTCCTGAGTCGATATATTCGCTAGCACCAGTTGCTGAGTATTTAAGCGATAAATTAGCCACAGAGTTATCAAAGCCCGTTAGCTTAAACAATGACTACCTTACTAAAGGCGTGGCAATTCAAGCAGGCGAGGTCATGCTATTAGAAAACGTGCGCTTTAATCAGGGCGAAAAGAAAAACGATGCGGATTTAGCACAGAAATACGCTGATTTATGCGATGTATTCGTGATGGATGCATTTGGCACCGCACATCGTGCGCAGGCCTCAACAGAAGGCATTACCCAAGCTATGCATCGAGCAGGAAAAACAGCTTGTGCAGGACCTTTATTGGCGGCTGAGCTTGATGCGTTAAGCTTGGCACTTGAGACCCCAGCACAGCCAATGTTGGCAATCGTTGGTGGTTCCAAAGTATCGACAAAGCTAGAAGTGCTGCACAGTTTGTCTGAATTATGCTCGCAGATTATCGTTGGTGGCGGTATTGCAAACACCTTCCTAGCGGCGCAAGGTCATAGCGTTGGTGCGTCACTGTATGAAGCGGACTTGGTTGAGACAGCTCGTGACATTATGACTAAGACTGAAATTTTATTGCCTGAGTATGTTGTCGTTGCTGATAAAAATGAGATTGATTTTGCTGACTTCACGGGCTCATTACAACAAGCCACTGCGACCATCAAATCTGTCGATGCGATTGGCGAAAATGACATGATATTGGACATCGCTCCAGAAAGTGCTAAGCAATTAGCGGATGCTATTATCAACGCAAAAACCATTTTATGGAATGGTCCGGTCGGTGTTTTTGAAGTCGATGCTTTTGGTCAGGGCACACAAATCATAGCAAGTGCCGTTAAAAACAGCGAAGGATTTTCGATCGCTGGTGGTGGTGATACGCTTGCTGCAATTGATAAATATCAAGTGGCAGATGGCGTTAGCTACATGTCAACAGGTGGTGGCGCATTTTTAGAGTTTGTAGAAGGCAAGGTATTGCCTGCGGTTGCTGCTCTACAGATTGATGCGTAACGCTTTAACGATATTTAGCAGATGAGTAACATTAGCCGTACAATTTAGCCTCACCATCTCATGTACGCTGTATCAATAATATTTTGGCTACTATTCTTATGTTATTGTTTTAAGAGAAATAAGAATCAGTGGCCACTCATTATTATTAAGTAGTAATTATTTGTTTCTATACTGAAAATTATGATTGCATGTCTAATTTGCACTCTATAAAATAGCGCAAATCATGTATTTGACATGCTTTATTTATGAGGGATTTATTATGTTAAAACGCCATTTATTACTTGCTAGCGTACTTGCTGGTACTTTTGCAATCACTGCATGTAGCCAACAAACAGAAGAGAACGCCGAAGCTGCTGTTGAGTCTGCTGGTGATGATGTTGCTGCTAACGCTGATACTGCCGCTGCTGAAACAGAAGCCGCTGCTGCTGAAGCTGAAGTTGCTGCAAAAGATGCTGGTACTGAAGTTGCCGAAGGCGCTGAAACTGCCGGTGTTGCTGCTACAGATGCACTAAAAAACACTGGTGAAGCAGTTGTGGTAGGCGCAAATGAAGCCGTTGCCAAAACTGCTGAAGTGGTTGCCGATGGCGCATCTGCTGTTGAGAATAAAGCCAGTGAAAACGCAGTAGAAGCAGAACAACAGTACTAATCATCAATACATAAGCAACTGAACCTAAGCCATTGATCTACTAATTTGTTGATTGATGAATAGCTTATTAAGCTGTTGGTTGCAGATATTGATTGCTGTATAAGCCCTCAAAATATTTAAAAAGCTTTGGTGATAGCCAAGGCTTTTTTGTATTTAAAATCATAATCTAGAGGTTAGGGTGTGTCCTCATCTTTAGCGCATTTAAATATCCATTGATTGAATTGAGGGCAGGCCTTAGTCAGTCAAAAATATGATGCACAAGGTTTATCCGTTTTTTCAATTAGCTGCGTATCATATGGAACTTATCAAATTGTTTTATGAAACTCGCTATCATTCTGTTTTATGAATCAAGCAAAGAAAGAAATAGTCGGTTAACCGCTACGAAGCGCTGGCAATTTTTGCTATAATCACGGCGTAATAATTACGATCAAAAAACACCAGTTTTTTGCTGGTCTGACTATTATCAGGCTAGGGTTTTAGGGCAATTGTTGCAACATCGTATTTTTAAGAATGATTTCTTAATATCATATTCAAAATTTAATCAGAGAGCGTCTTATGGCTTTAATATCGTTACGTCAACTTCTAGATCATGCCGCCGAAAATAACTACGGTGTCCCTGCTTACAATGTCAATAATTTAGAGCAGATGCGTGCAATCATGATGGCAGCCGACGCCTGTGATTCTCCTGTTATCGTACAGGCTAGTGCTGGTGCACGCAGTTATGCAGGCTCTGCATTTTTGCGTCATCTGATTATTGCTGCTATCGAAGAGTGGCCACATATTCCAGTCGTTATGCATCAAGATCATGGTATGTCACCAGCGATTTGCCAACGCTCAATTCAGCTTGGCTTCTCATCAGTGATGATGGACGGCTCGCTCGGTGAAGACGGTAAAACGCCAATGGATTATGATTACAATGCCAGCGTGACTCGCGAAGTTGTCAAGATGGCACACGCGTGCGGTGTTTCTGTAGAAGGCGAAATCGGTTGTTTGGGCAGTCTTGAGACTGGTATGGCAGGCGAAGAAGACGGCTCTGGCGCAGAAGGCGTATTAGATCACGAGCAGCTCTTGACCAGTGCTGACGAAGCAGAACAGTTCGTTAAAGACACCAACGTCGATGCGTTAGCCATTGCTATCGGTACCAGTCATGGTGCTTACAAATTCACCCGTCCACCGACAGGCGACATCCTATCGATTGAGCGTGTAAAAGAGATTCATGCCCGTATTCCTAACACCCATTTGGTCATGCATGGCTCGTCATCAGTGCCGCAAGAGTGGCTGAAAGTCATCAATGAAAATGGTGGTAATATCGGTGAGACTTATGGTGTACCGGTTGAGCAAATCGTTGAAGCGATTAAGCATGGTGTGCGTAAGGTAAATATCGATACCGATTTGCGTTTGGCATCAACGGGCGCTATTCGTAAATTCCTTGCAGAAAACCCAAGTGAATTTGACCCACGTAAATACTTTAAAGCGTCTATGGTTGCAATGTCAGATATCTGTACCAATCGTTTCGAAGCCTTTGGTTCTGCGGGTCAGGCACATAAAATTCGCCCAATTAGCCTTGAAGGTATGGTCGATTTTTATAAATAAGCATGTCGGTGAGATATGCTTATTTAGTAGCATTTATCATTAAATAGCAGCTCAGTTCATTTTTTATATCAGCTCTAATAGAGGTAGTGGATTATGATTGGATTGATTAGTGGTCAAGTGCAGTATTTGATGGCACCGACTGCCTGTGTCATGACTACCTCTGGTGTCGGCTACGACATAGAGCTGCCGCTACCGTCATTTTGCCAGTTGCGTCTCAATGAGCAGGCGAGCATTTGGACGCACTTTCATGTGCGCGAAGATGCGCAGCTGCTTTATGGCTTTATCGATCGCAAAGAGCGTGATGTCTTTCGTCAATTGATCAAGATCAATGGCGTTGGCGCAAAAATGGCATTAGCAATGCTATCTGCGATGTCAGCTGCTGAGCTAAAGATGCATGTCGAGCAAGAGTCAGAGACAGCATTGACCCGTATTCCGGGTATCGGTAAAAAAACAGCGCAGCGCTTATTGATTGAGCTAAAAGATAAGCTGAAAAATATCGAAGTCGATAGCAGTCATTTAGAGTTTGCCATGCAACCTGCTGAGGTGTTTCACGAGGGTAGCATCATTGCTGAGGTAGAAGGCGCGTTGATTAGCTTGGGCTATAAAGAAAGAGAGGCACAGCAAGCGATTAAAGCCGCTAAGAGTAATGGTAATACCTTTGCCGATACGCAAGGTTTACTAAAAGCCACATTGCAACAGTTGTCAGGATTTTGATTCATTCAGCTCACTACCATTAATAAGTATCAATAAGCCTAAAACGAAAATAAGCGACATTCATTGTCGCTTATTTTCGTTTTAGGCTGTGCTTTATTTAGTAGCTGCTTTATGATGTTTTGCATGACTTATACGTAGCGTTTGGTTATGCTATTTATACCTATTCTTTAAAAATAATGATTTAATATAATGATAAAACCTATGATGCAAGATCGTTTAATTAATCCATTCGAAGGGGCAGGCGATGCGCCTGATTCTAATATTCGACCGGCATTACTGGCTGAATATATTGGTCAGCCAGTGGTACGTGAGCAGATGGAAGTATTTATTGGCGCAGCGCGTGGTCGGGGTGAGGCATTAGATCATACTTTGATTTTTGGTCCGCCTGGTCTTGGAAAAACGACGCTTGCCAATATTATTGCTCGTGAAATGGGTGGTAATTTGCGTTCAACCTCAGGGCCTGTGCTTGAGCGCCCCGGTGATTTGGCAGCTATGTTGACCAATCTAGAAGAGGGTGATGTGCTATTTATCGATGAAATTCATCGATTGAGTTCCGTTATTGAAGAGATACTGTACCCCGCCATGGAAGATTTTCAGCTGGATATTATGATTGGTGAAGGACCTGCGGCACGCTCTATCAAGCTGGATTTACCGCCGTTTACCTTAGTCGCGGCAACCACGCGAGCAGGATTATTGACCTCACCACTGCGTGATCGTTTCGGCATTGTGCAGCGGCTCGAATTTTATAATATTGCTGACCTGACCACGATTGTGAGTCGTGCCGCACGTTTGATGCGTGTACCGATGAGTGAAGATGGCGCGGTGGAGATTGCTCGCCGTGCGCGTGGTACGCCAAGGATTGCCAATCGTTTATTACGCCGTGTACGTGATTATGCTGAAGTGAGAGGCGACGGTAGTATCAATGGCGCGATTGCTGGCAGTGCGCTCGATATGCTGGCAGTTGATAGACGTGGTCTTGATCATTTGGACAGACGTTATATTGAGATATTGCACGAACGCTTTGATGGCGGTCCAGCTGGCGTTGAAGCGGTAGCAGCAGCAATGGCTGAAGATCGCGGTACGCTTGAGGATGTGATTGAGCCATATCTTATTCAGCAAGGCTATGTATTGCGTACCGCACGTGGACGCGTACTGACCCAGATGGCGATTGACCAGATGTTATGAAATTAGCCTAAAAAATGCCCCTACGTTTAATACTCTAGTTAAACGTAGGAGCATTTTTTAGGCTTTGATCTCTTATAAGCACCATTCGACAGTTAAACAGCGGGTAAAGGCTCAGGCCATATTTTACCTGGATTTAAGATATTTTTAGGGTCAAGGGCTGATTTAATTGCTTGCATAAGCACTAAGGCATTACCGTGCTCTTGCTGCATATATTTTTGTTTGCCTTGCCCGATGCCATGCTCACCTGTACAAGTGCCATCCATTTCAATAGCGCGGGTAGCTAAGCGGCTGATAATGCCGTCAGCAGTAGCGATTTCTTCAGGGTTATCGGTATCGACTAATAACAAAACATGAAAATTACCATCGCCAACATGACCGACGATAGGCCCAATCATGCCCGACGCTTCGATATCTTTTGCTGTTGCACTGACGCATTCTGCTAATCGTGAAATTGGCACGCAGGCATCGGTCGATAAGGCACTGGCTTCAGGTCGTAGGGCAGAGCTGGCATGATAGGCGTTATGCCGTGCTTGCCACAGACGTTTGCGCTCGGCTTCATTGGTATCCCAAGCAAAATCTGTACCACCGAACTCTTCGATAATATCCGTAAACATTTGAGCTTGTTCGGCGACGCTGGCATCTGTACCATGAAACTCTACAAATAGGGTAGGCGTCTCATCCAGATCAAGATTGGCATATTGATTACAGGCTTTAATTTGCATGGCATCAAGTAACTCAATGCGCGCAATCGGCAAGCACATTTGAATGGTCAGCATCACTGCCTGACAGGCATCTTCAATCGTTGGGAAATGGCAAATACCGCTACCAATGCATTCGCTGATGCCGAATAGTTTAAGCGTCACCTCAGTAACAATACCAAGTGTACCTTCTGAGCCGATCATTAATCTAGTCAAGTCATAACCCGCTGCAGATTTTTTGGCACGGGTACCAGTGCGGACAATCTCTCCACTAGCGGTGACTATCTCAAGCGCGAGTACCACATCTTTCATCGTGCCATAACGTACCGCATTGGTGCCTGAAGCGCGAGTGGCGACCATACCGCCGATACTGGCATTGGCACCCGGATCTATTGGAAAAAACAGTCCTGTATCACGTAAGTAGTGATTGAGCTGCTCACGTGTGACGCCTGGTTGTACGGTCACCGTCAGATCTTCATTATGTACCTGCAATATTCCATCCATCGCATGCATATCGATGCATAATCCGCCATATGGCGCATTTAATTGACCTTCTAAGGATGAGCCAATACCAAATGCAATCACTGGCATTTGATACTGATTGCAAATCTCCACCGCAGCTGCTACCTCGTGCTTATCTTGTACTGTCAAGACGGCATCGGGTGGCTGATTGGCAAGCCACGTCATCGTATGCCCATGCTGCTCACGTACCGTTATATTGGTAGTAAGTTGTTTACCGAAACGAGTTTGTAAGGCAGCAATAGCCTCGCTGTGGTCTTTTTTAGCAATTGATATTTTAGCGGTAGACATGGGTGACTCCTATACAGGGCGTCTTTTTTAACGACACAATGAGAAATGAGGCAATGTAAAAACTAAGCTCTCACTCACTTTAAATGTCACTAAAAAGCAATGAAAGTGAGTGAGAGCTTATTGAATAAAAATTAGATAGTAATGGCTATTAACCAATACTTATTTTTATTAAAAATAACAGAGCGTTAGGCTAAAATACGCCAAACGACAACCAAAATAGCCAATATATAAAAGATAGGCGAGAGCCAGCCAACAACCTGTGTTGCAATGGCGATGAAAATGGCAAAACCTGACAGTGCTAGCCAATCTCGGCGGCGATCATTAAGCATATCCGCACGAATTTGTTGTATTTCTCGCAGTTGACTGTCTTGGCGTGATCCTTGTGAGGCAAGGCTTTGTAAGCTTTGATCCAGTAGCTTTGGAATATCAGTCGTCGATAATAAAATCTCTGGCAACTGTTGGCGTAAGTGTTGCAAGTTACGCATCGGATCGAGCTGCTCTTTAATCCAGCTGCTTAAAATCGGCTTGGCAAGTGACCAGATATCAAGGTCAGGATACAAGTCGCGACCAAGTCCTTCGACATGAACCAAGGTCTTCAATAGCAGCATAAGTTGCGGTGGAATACTCATATGATGACGGCGAGCGATATCTAAAATTTGCATTAAGACACCAGCAAAGTCGATATCATTAATAGATTTTTGTAGCATAGGTCCAACCGTGCGTTTCATATCGCGCATCAGGGCATGCTTGTCTGTATTTGGTGGAATCCAACCGGCACGGCTGACGATATCAACCATCGCCGTAAAGTTGTTATTCATCACCGCCAACAGCATGCGCGCGACGATAAGCTGATCGTCTTTTGATAGCGTGCCCATGATGGCACAATCAAGTCCGATATAGCGTGGTTCATGACCTAAGTCAACCGCTGCCATATCTGCGGTGAGTGTTTTAACCGGCGGTGTCTCTACAAACACATTACCCGGATGCATATCGGCATGGAAGAAGTTGTCGCGGAATACTTGGGTAAAAAATATCGTTAAGCCTTTTTCTGCTAGTGCTGCTCGGTCGTAACCTAGCTTATCAAACACTGCAACTTGCGAGATAGGAACGCCTTGGATACGCTCCATGACCATCACATTTTTGGCAGAATCATAGACTTCTGGTACATACATCAATGCCGAACCCAAGAAGTTGTTACGCATCTGAGTGGTATTGTCTGCCTCTAAGGTCAAATCCAACTCGTTTAACATCACTTGGCGATAGTCTTCGACAATATCGACGATATGGATCGCACGTGCCGCTTCAATACGCGCAGATGCCCAATTGGCCAGCTCACGTAGTAGCTCAAAATCAGCAATGATGGTGGTACGAATATCAGGACGCACCACTTTTACCACCACTTCACGACCATCATGCAGCGCAGCAGTATGTACTTGGGCAATAGAAGCCGCCGCTAGAGGTTTGACATCAAAGCGTGCGAACAAGGTACCAATCGATTGACCAAGACCGTGTTTAGGGTCTTGGATTTGGGTAATGGCCACATCAGAATCGAAAGGTTTGACTTTGTCTTGTAGCTGAACCAATTGCTCGATAATCTCAGGCGGCACTAAATCGCGACGCGTTGACAGCAGTTGGCCAAGCTTTAAAAACAGCGTGCCCATGTCTTCAAGCGCATATTTAATCGCATTGGGTTGGTGTTTTTTACCCCACGCCGCTGGATGCAAACGAATTAAACGCGCCAAAGGTTGCAGCTGTGGCGCGTCTTCGATAGAAAGATGAGTATCGATGCGATAAGTTGCGGCGATACGCCAAAGCTCAAGTAAACGGGCGCGATGAGATAATAGCATGAGGTATGGGTACTCTAAAGAAAGTCGAAAATAGGGTGGGCACTGCACTTATTTATAAACTGTGCTGTCGATAATAGGATTTAGCGATCATCGATGACAACAATTATTGATGAAATGAGTTATTGAGAAAACGTGCCTGTTCATCTTTGATAGCAGCAAGTTTGGCCTCTTCACGTTCGACATCAGCCCGCAGCTTTAACAGTTGCTGCTTAAGATCGTTTACTTCTGCTGCCTCGGTAGGATCAGGAGCACTATTACCTGCCACCTCATTAGCCCAGTCGCTGACATCGTCAAAAGCGCGTTTAGCACTATGACGCCAGCTACCTTTTAGCTGTGATATAAGTAGATGTAACTGACTGGCCATCGGCTTACCAATAAATGGCTCAAGCTGTCCTGCAACATCTGGGTCGAAACCTGCGACCAGTTGTTTGAGCTGCATGAGTACCTTGTAATCACCCGCGATAGGCAGGTTGCCCTCAGTGCCACGCATCAGATTCAGCAGTTGCGCTGGGTTATCTACAGTAATGGTACAGTCTGGGCGACTATGACCAATCCGTGCGCGCTCCATAGTGGCTTGTTGGTGCTCGTTCATCGCGCCACTTTGCTCAAACACGCTGTCTGTTGTCACCGGCTCAAAACGCAAACGCTCATGAGTGAATAAAATATCCAAACGAATCTCAGGCATGGCCATATTGAGTCGCAACACTTTGCCAGCAAGCGGTGCCAATCCTGATTTGGTAATTTCATCACTCGCAATAGCAAGGTTAATCAGCTTTTCGGCACCCGCCAAAAGTAGAACAGTCAGCATAAGGCTCTCGCATAGTCAGTTGAGCGCCTTAAAAGAGCGCATCATTTGTAAAGGTCAGTTGCCACCACTTTACGTGATGGCATGTCTATTACGATGGTTTTTAACTTAATCTTACGCTTTAAAGCCGCGATGGACAGCGACAATACCAGCCGTTAAGTTATGATAATCACAATTTTCAAAGCCCGCTTGCTGCATCATTTGTTTCAACGTCTGTTGATCAGGATGCATACGAATCGATTCGGCCAAGTATTGATAACTCTCAGAATCATTGGCAATCAGCTTGCCCATAATAGGTAAGGCGGTAAATGAGTATAAATCATAGGCTTTAGACAATGGCTCAAATACAGGTTTTGAGAACTCCAAAATTAATAAACGACCACCTGGCTTCAGCACGCGATACATCGATTTGAGCGCTGCGTCTTTGTCCGTGACATTACGTAGACCAAAGCTGATAGTGACCAAATCAAAGCTATTGTCATCGAATGGCGCGAGTGTTTCTGCATTGGCAAGTACAAAATCGACGTTATTGCAGCCAGCATTGATTAAGCGTTCACGACCGACTTCTAACATGGCGGCATTGATATCTGATAACACCACATGGCCATTTCTACCGACTTCACGGCTAAAGACTTTGGCCAAATCACCCGTACCGCCAGCGATATCAAGCACATGTTGACCCGCACGCACGCCTGATAAGCTAATGGCATAACGCTTCCATAGGCGATGAATACCAAATGACATTAAGTCGTTCATGATGTCGTATTTTTTGGCAACTGAGGTAAATACGTCCGCAACGCGTGCTTGCTTTTCAGCCTTGTTGACAGTCTTGTAGCCAAAATGCGTTTCTTCATTACCATCGGTATCAGGCGTATGCGGATTATTGATATCATCACGCTGATTAAAAAGTGTTTGTTTGGCGGTTTGTGTTTGTGCAGATGCATTATCTACAGTGTTGCTGCTGGTAGTATGGTTTGGCATAGTGGTTTGCTGGCCTTGTGGCGTTCCCGTTGGTAGGTCTTGGACTTGTGTAAAGTCATTTCTCTTGCTGTTTTCGACGCCAGCATCAATACCCGTATTAAGCGTGGTATTAGTTTCATAGCTTTGACGTGCTTGCACTTGTGACGTAATATTTTGATTGTGGGTGATGCTATCTCTGACCAATTTATCTTGTAAATGACCATTGATGGTAGGTTTTTGATCGAGATGAGCGTTGTTGTTATTGGTGTTATCGGTCATAGCATTATCCTGTGATTCACTTTTATGATTATTGGTTTGCAAGGTATAAAATAGCAGCTAACCAAGCAAATGATGCGTCTATCATACACCAAACGTCATTGGCTTACCGCCATTATCCGTCTCATGAACACGGTCAATAATCTCAAGCTCACGCTCACAAAACGGTTCAATAAAGCCGCTGACACTTTTTAATGGTTTCATCGCTTTAAAGCCTGAATCTATAAATTCATACAAAGGTCGATAGTTGTAACGGTAGGCGGTGCCTTTAGCCAAGGCAAAGGCTTTTTGCAACATAAAAGAGTTTATATATTTATCAGTACGATAGCACACCTCTTTTAAGTGACCAATTTGGATACGTCTGGTGTCGGCTTCGTTGACTACGCGATAGGCGGTCAGCATGTTGTCTTCATTAACAGCCAAATCTTGAGACAATAGCCATTCTGCTAGATGTAAATCCAGCTCTATCGCTAAGATAGCGGCTTGTATCGCCATGCTGCCGGTTTCTAAAGCCGCTGCTGGCGCAAAACGCTCGACTTTTTGTGCTTTAGGCACAATACGTTCTAACTGTCTGGCCAACAATTTAAACTCATCGCCGCCATACAATTGTGTCAAAAAATAATCTGCCATTAATTGATTTTGAGGTTGTTCAAACAAGTCTTTATGAGTGTTCTGAATACGATCTCGTTGCCAAGCTTGCACCTCGCTGAGTTTATCGTTTAATGGTAAATTTTCATGATAAGGCAGTGCCCAAAAACGGTTCAAATGTTGTTGTAAATCGGCTAAAGAGGCCATGGTCAGTAAACCTGCATAAAAGTAAAGAGGGTTAAAAGGTTGCGAATAAAAGGCTCAGGATAAACCGTGTTTTATACTTTTGGTTTTTGTATTTATAGAGCGTGATTACAGCATGTGTCTGAGATTGTGTTCACCTTAAAAGAAAATAAAGCAGAATACAAATGTCAAACTGTTACATAGCAGCGTTATTTACCGAATTGCTGCAATGCTATGATGACACTAACACGCTTTCAATCATAGGATGATGACAGTTATGAGACAAAATAATAAGACGACTGAATCCACCGCACCACAAGCGCTAAGTGCACGATTTAGTGAGCAGATTGTCGATGAACGCTTAACTCCCAATCCCCTGAGCCAGTTTTCTATGGACAAAAATGCACTGAGATTGGCACTGGTCACCGCCCAATATGCTCTACGAGCAACGCGGCAACAGACGCCACCAACCCTCAATAAACCAACAGGGCTATTGGTATTGGTCAATGGTATGGAGCAGGCAGGCAAGGGCACTGCTGTCAAGCAATTGCGCCAATGGGTAGATCCTCGACTACTTAAAGTTGAGGCAACCGTTGGTGATTGTCCCTTAGCGTATCAGCCGATTTGGCAGGCACATACTAAGGCATTACCCCGTCATGGCGATGTGATGGTTTATTTTGGCAACTGGTATGCGGACTTGCTTTATAACGTCATGCGTATGGCAACGTCAGACAATGACAAGTCTGCCAAAGACAAAGCGTTACCGATTGCGCAATGGCAAGCATATTTACAGCAGCAGCTTATCAAGCTACAAGCATTCGAACAAGACCTAGCTGCCAATCAAACCCGACTGCTTAAATGCTGGTTCCATGTGGATATTGAAACGTTGCAAGCGCGACTGAATGACGATGAAGCCGATCCGCAGTTTTTATACCAAATTGACTGGAATAGTAAAAAAGTTATCGAAACCTTTAATCAAGTGGCTACCGTTCTGCTACGCCAGCAAGATGATTGGATCATCATTGATGGTGATGACAAGTCAGATGCGGCTGACCATTTTTGCCATGAAGTGCTACAAGCGATGCAAACCGCGCTAATGAGTAGTAAAAGAAATACAGTAAACACCTCTGATAAATCGAAGGCTAAGAAGCAAGCTCAGCAAGCACTCAAATCAGCAAGGTTTGAACCTGTAAAAATTCCTAAATGTTTAAAAGATATCGATGAGGCAGAGATTGATAAGTCGGACTACCGTGATGCGTTGGTAGAAAAACAAGTTCGCCTTGCCCAGTTGCTGCGTGCGCGCAAAGGGCGTCATATCGTTTTTGCCTTTGAAGGAATGGACGCTGCTGGCAAAGGTGGCGCAATCAAAAGGTTGGTTGCGCCGCTCGACCCACGCGAGTATCAAATTTATAATATCAGTGCGCCAATGTTATATGAGCTGCAACATCCTTATCTATGGCGTTTTTGGACCAAACTTCCGAACGAGCAAACCGACCGTATTAGCCGTATTGCCATTTTTGATCGGACTTGGTATGGGCGCGTTTTGGTTGAGCGCATTGAGGGTTTTGCCACGGATGAGGAATGGCAGCGTGCTTACGATGAAATCAATCGTTTTGAGGCGGATTTAGCCGCGGCGGGGACAATCGTTATCAAATACTGGTTGGCTATCGATAAAAAAGAACAGCTTAAACGTTTTGAGGCACGTCAGGAGACACCGCACAAGCAGTTTAAGCTGACGGACGATGACTGGCGTAACCGTGATAAATGGTCGGATTATGTGCAGTCTGCGGCGGATATGCTGGCACGTACCGATACAGAGTACGCACCGTGGTGTGTCATCGCGACCAATGAGAAGCGTCAAGCACGTTTGGATGTTTTACATCATGCGATTAAGCAACTATCAGCGGTGTGTGGCAGCTGATATGTGATTGGTCATTCAATTAGGTAGCTGGTTACAAAGCGCCATAATTATATATTTAACGTTAAATAAATTCAGGGAAAGAGAGTATAATGCGGCGTTACAGCAGGATGTTTTCTAACGCATCTGCTGGCAGTTACAAATCTTGCAATATCATCATGCATTATGCGCTTATATTTAATATAATGGGCGCGTAATAGTTCCTGCTGTGCACGAAACTCACTGAGTGAGTAGCGTGTTTTATCCTTTGACACAGACATTTTAATCACTCTGATTAATAAGTTTGGCAAAGGTTCTTACAATAGCAGTTATTAGAACCAAAATTATTACTACGACATCTCTAAGCCGCAAGCTGCTGTAATCAGACGATTTGGCAATATTCCTTGCGGCTTTGTGACATATTGAGTGATGTGTTTTACCTTATTTACTGCCTTTACGTAAGATGAAATACGAGTAAATAAAAGCTAAGCGCTAGGGTAGAGCACCAAGATAGCAGTAAGAAAAACCGTTTTTTAGCAAGCATATTGCGCGTTTCATATACGTTATCTTAATGTTAGAAGCTATCACGAGCATTATTAATAGCCGCGCAATGTCATCAACCGCCTATAATTTCAATCAGCTTACGCAGGACGTATCAACGTATGGGTATTAGCAACAGTTCTACAGAGCCAGCCAAATCAGTCGGTTCTATGAGAATAAATCTATTTTTTGCCATTTTACTGATTGCGATGACCGCCTACTTTTTGTGGTGGGGTCTAGATTACACGATGCGTCAACAGACGACGCTATTTATTGTGGCCACTGCTTTTGGTGTCTTTATGGCATTCAATATTGGTGGTAACGATGTCGCCAACTCCTTTGGTACCTCAGTAGGTGCAGGGACGTTGACTATCCCGCAGGCACTGGGTATCGCAGCGATATTTGAAGTGTCCGGAGCCGTACTGGCAGGTGGTGAAGTCACCGATACCATTCGAAGCGGCATTGTCGATTTAGATGGTCTTTCAGTAACGCCCAACCAATTCATTTATGTCATGCTGTCAGCGCTCATCGCTGCCGCATTTTGGCTATTATTTGCCACTAAAAAAGGTCTGCCCGTTTCGACCACGCACGCTATTATTGGCGGCGTTGTTGGTAGCTCTGTTGTATTAGGTATCACGTTAGGTGGTACTGAAATGGCATTATCAACGGTGAATTGGAGTACGATTGGCACCATCGCGATTTCTTGGGTATTATCACCGCTATTGGGCGGCGTTTTGTCCTATGTATTATATGGACAGATTAAGAAAAACATCATTGAGTATAATGATAGAACAGAGGCGCACATTGCGACTTTGAAAGGCGACAAAAAAACCTTAAAACAAAACCACAAAGAATTTTTGGACGGTTTAACAGAATCAGAACAGTTGGCTTATACGTCAGCGATGTTACGTGATCAAGAAATCTACAAAGATGATGATTGCGATGTTGAAGATTTAGAGACTGACTACTATAAACAGCTTTATGAGATTGAAAATGAACGCAGCAACCTTGATACGCTAAAAGCGTTGAAGCAATGGGTGCCTATCATTGCGGCTGCAGGCGGTGCGGTCATGGCCTCTTTGGTCATCTTTAAGGGGCTAAAGAATGTCAATAATGGCATGACGACGCTGCAAGGCTTTTTAATCATGGGTATGATCGCGGCGCTAGTGTGGCTTGCGACCTTTATCTATACCAAGAGTATCCGCGGTAAACATAAAGAGGATTTGACCAAAGCGACGTTTATTATGTTTAGCTGGATGCAAGTCTTTACCGCCTCTGCTTTTGCCTTTAGCCATGGCTCAAACGATATTGCCAATGCAGTCGGTCCTTTCGCCGCGATTATGGATGTTATCCGTACCAATAGCATTGCGACTGAAGCCGCTGTACCGCCTGCGGTTATGCTGACCTTTGGTGTTGCGCTTATCGTTGGTCTTTGGTTCATTGGTAAAGAAGTTATTCAAACGGTTGGTACCAACTTGGCAAAAATGCATCCCGCTTCTGGTTTTTCAGCTGAATTGGCTGCGGCTGCAGTGGTAATGGGCGCGTCAACCATGGGTCTGCCCGTATCAAGCACGCATACCTTGGTCGGTGCAGTACTGGGTATCGGTATCGTCAATAGAGACACCAATTGGGCGTTGATGAAACCTATCGGTTTGGCATGGATCATTACTCTTCCTGCAGCAGCGGCAATGTCTGCCATCAGTTATATTATTTTGGTCAATATTTTTTAACACGTACGCTTATTAAGTCTTATTTAACGTTATTTATAAGCACATTTCAAATAAAAAACGCTTATCAGCATCATGCCGATAAGCGTTTTTTTATGTCAAATTAAGGTTTATTCGGTACCAAATTGTTTGCGCTTTTTGGCAAAGAAGCGATCCAAGCGGTCCATGGCATCCTCTAAATCATGTAGGTTTGGCAAAAACACCAAGCGGAAATGATCGGGTTTATCCCAGTTAAAGCCTGTTCCTTGCACCATTAAGACATTTTCTTCAACAAGCAAATCCATCATAAATGCCATATCATCTTCGATAGGGTAAACATCAGGATCCATCTTTGGAAAGCAATAAAACGCGCCTTGTGGCATGGTACAAGAGATACCTTTGATCGCATTAAGTCGTGACACGGCCATTTCACGCTGCTTATATAAGCGCCCACGCTCTGACGTGAGCTCTTTCATGCTTTGATAGCCACCCATCGCCGTTTGAATGGCATACTGACCTTGGACGTTGGAACACAAGCGCATAGACGCTAACATGTCCAAGCCTTCGATAAAGTCAGTGGCATGGTGTTTTTTGCCAGACACCATCATCCAACCTGCCCGGAATCCCGCGATACGATGCGATTTTGATAATCCATTATATGAGAGTACCAGCACATCATCAGTCAACGTACTCATTGGGGTGTGTACCATATCATCATAAAGAATACGATCATAAATTTCATCGGCCATGATGATTAAATCATGCGCTTTAGCGACCTCAATAATTTGTTTCAGCAATTCATCACTATAAAGCGAACCTGTTGGATTATTAGGGTTAATCACCACGATACCTTTGGTTTTAGAGGTGATTTTAGATTTAATATCTTCGATATCAGGATGCCAATTATCGTCTTCATTACAGCGATAATGTACCGCTGTGCCGCCAGCTAGGTTCGCCGCTGCCGTCCAAAGCGGGTAGTCTGGCATTGGAATAAGCACTTCGTCACCATCATTCATCAAGGCCTGCATGGTCATTACAATCAGCTCAGAAACTCCGTTGCCTAAATAGACGTCACGAACATCAACTGCCGATAGCAACCCTTTTGATTGGTAGTATTGTAGGACGGCTTTACGCGCTGAAAAAATCCCTTGCGAGTCGGAATAGCCGGTCGCGTCTGGTAAATTCATTGCCACATCGCGCAAAATCTCATGCGGGGCTTCTAAACCAAAGGGGGCTGGGTTACCGACGTTCAGCTTTAATATACGTTTGCCTTCTGCTTCCATCTTATTGGCTGTTTGTAATAGCGGGCCTCGAATGTCGTAGCAAACATTTTGCAATTTATCCGATTTTTTTATTGTGTTCATAGCGTGACCACTCATAGGGTTGTTTTGTGAGTTTGTATCTATAGTAGGAGTTGTAGTCGTTTGATTGGCTTGTGATTCATGTATCTTATCAGCTTGAGCGGGTGCCGTACTTTGACTGTTTTTGTTATGAGAATGAGCGCTCTTACTCACCTCTTTATTATTATCACTGTCGTTTTTTAGTTCGCCGCGTAACAGATAGCCTTCGCTGCAGCCTAAAATGTGTGCTAGCGTTGGTAGTTTAGATGACACAATACCATTGGTGCCACGCTCCCAATTCGAGATAGCACCGCGACTGACTTTTGCGCCTGCTGCAGTCATGGCTTGTGCTAATTGCTCAGCAGTCAGCCCTTTATCACGACGTAGCTGTACCAGCCTTTCGGCTTGTGTGCTTTTATTTTTGTCATCAGCCATAATCATTCAAGCCTTTATTCATTAGTTGGTAATGGAGAGAAGGAAAGCAGGCATTTGTTTTAATTAAGCCTTAATGCAAGATATTATTGCATTACCAGTATCAATGCAAGCTGTTTTTAAGGGTAGTATATTTGCAAATGCAAGAATAACTTGCATTAATAGTATTATCGTTGCCTTATTGCTGCTCTACTAGATATCAAACTTCTTTCAGAGAGTTATTGTCATGGCTACATCTGTATTCATTGATATGTTAAGAAAATTTGCTGTATTTTATTTATCATAGCTTTTTCAATACCTTACGCCATCACTTGTTTATGATGGTTTTCTTGTAATGTATGCCTTGAATATTGAGTGGATAAACAATAGATAAGGCCCATCGTTTTTATAAAAATATGGCGATAAAGTGTTAGTTAATAGCAGATAAAAGCTAATGCTAATGGATGAGATAATACATACCCAAATTAAGGATACATTATGCAAGACAATCAACTGAGCCAAGAAGAGATCAGCCAGTTAACAGAAGCGGATTGGAAAGAGCGTTTGAGTGCTGATGAATATCACGTGATGCGTGAAAAGGGTACAGAACGCCCATTTACGGGCGTCTATAACGATGCGACTGATGACGGTATTTATCGCTGCAAAGGCTGCGGTGCGAGCTTATTTGACTCAAGCAATAAATTTGATGCCAGCTGTGGTTGGCCAAGTTTTGACCAAGGAGTTGATAACAGCGCTATCGAGGAGCATGTGGATAATTCGCTTGGCATGACGCGGACAGAAGTGACCTGTAGTAACTGTGGCGCACATTTAGGTCATGTCTTCCCTGACGGCCCAAGCGAGACGACGGGGATGCGCTATTGCATCAATTCTGTGTCTATTGATTTAGATAAATCTGAAAAGTAATTGGTAAAACAAATTGCTTAGAATATTTTAGAATCATGGCAGGGAAGCGCGAGATGCTGCCTTGCCAGTTATTAGCATTATTAACGTTTTCACTGTTATTGAAAAATGAGCACGGCTTAAAAGAATATCAAAATAATAACTAATAGATTTAAGGACAAATGATGAGCACGATTTACGATTTTACTGCTGAGCGTATGGACGGTACTGCACAAGCCTTTGCTGATTATCAAGGTAAGGTGTTATTAATCGTCAATACCGCGAGCAAATGTGGGTTTACACCGCAATTTGAAGGCCTAGAGGCAATATATCAGCAATATAAAGATCAAGGATTGGTCGTTATTGGTTTCCCTTGTAATCAATTTGGCGGGCAAGATCCAGGCAGTAATGAGGAGATTGGCGCATTTTGTCAAAAGAACTATGGTGTCAGTTTTCCAATGATGGCGAAGGTTGATGTCAATGGCAAAGACGCTCATCCTATTTTTGATTGGCTTAAAGAGCAAAAGGGTGGCGTATTAACAGACGGTATCAAATGGAATTTTACTAAGTTTTTAATTGGTAAAGATGGACAGGTCATTGACCGCTACGCGCCAACCACCAAACCAGATGCCATAAAAATGGATATCGAACAAGCATTAGCCAGTAAATAGGGTCATGCTTGAAAATTTATTGATTTTTTATAAAAATATAAATCCAATGAAAACATAGGCTTGTCAGATTAATAAATAAAAACCTATAAAATTGGTTAAAAAACTGAAAATACTGTTTGACAGCTATGTGTAAATCTATATAATACACACCCACAGCAAGGGGACTTAATTAAGTTCAATGTTGTTAGGATTTTTACTGACTTAAAGCGTGACAACTTTAAAGATTAAACTTTCTATAAAATTCCCTTTAAGGAATTTTAACTTGCGAAGCTAAAATTGCAGTGCAATTTTTTAACGCTTCTCAGGGTGATTAGCTCAGTTGGTAGAGCGTCTGCCTTACACGCAGAATGTCGGCGGTTCGAATCCGTCATCACCCACCACTCTTTTTAGCGAGTGTCTCTGTAATAAGAGAAGATGCTAAAAGAGAAGATGCTAAGACGACCTAAGCAGCGGTAGTTCAGTTGGTTAGAATACCGGCCTGTCACGCCGGGGGTCGCGGGTTCGAGTCCCGTCCGCTGCGCCATATTTAGTAAAAAGCTAAAACGAATTTTAAACTCTCGAGTTTAAGCAAGTTTCGCCTCAAACATAACTTTGTTTGGGGTTTTTTTGTGTTTAAAATTCCTCTTACAGCCTTTATCTATAAAGGTTGACTATTTTTCTTTATCAACTGATAGGGAATAGTCTATCTTCAATAATGTATTCTCTATAAGTTTGGTTGCATACATTCTACCTTTTGAAAATCGATGACCACCCGCTTGCTGACCACCTACTCGGTGACCAAAAAGTGACCATTCTCGATTAAACACGCCCTATGATTCTTTTAATAACTGTACGTTAACTTGAAAGTAGTACCCATCCTTAATGGTAATACTGACTTTGCCGTTATGGGCATTGACGATCGCTTGTACGATGGCCAATCCCAGCCCTGTGCCCGAATGCTGATTATTGGATTTGTGATGACGATAAAAGCGTTCAAACAGTCTATCTGCTTCCGCTTGAGTTAGAGGCGTCTGCAAGCGATTAGTGATGGTGATGTTTAGCGATGGCTGCTGAGCCGTTTCTCTAAGGGCGTGAGCGTTATGTTTTATGAGGCTAGCAGTCTTAGAAACGGCGGTAATAGTAATGATACTGTCGCTGGCGGCGTAGTAAATCGCATTGGATATCAAGTTGGCAAACAGCCTTTGTAACAAGCTCTCATCCCCTAATACCACATCAAACTCACCTTTTTTCTCAAAAGAGATACCGCGCTCTTCGGCTATCAGTTCAAAATAATCGATGAGCTTAATTATCAGTGAGTTGGTATCGACAAGATGACGTTGTGAGTCGTAGAGACCTTTTTGAGTTTTTGCCAGCAATAGCATATTGTTAATTAGCAGGGATAGTTGCTTGAGCGTGTCGTGTTGATGATGTAGCTGCTCGACATATTCTTGATGGTCTCTAGGTTTACTGAGCATCACTTGAGTTTGAGTGCTCAACGTTGCCAGTGGTGTGCGCAGTTCGTGAGCGATGTCATCTGAAAACTGTGATAATGAGGCAAAGTTGTGTTCAAGTTTATCCATCATGGCATTATAAGCGTCAGCCAAGGGTCGCAGCTCGCTTGGCATTTCAGAGACGATGATTCTATCGTCTAACTGCTCGGCGTTGATACGTGCCATTTTTTGACTGATGGTCGCTAAGGGGGCGAATCCTAAATAGACGCTAAAAGCCGCCACTGATACTAAGATAAAAGTGATCGCAATAAGTATCAGAATAAGATGGCGATTAAACTGGGCAAGGTATTGATGATGCACATCAATCGGTAGCGCGATTAATGCCAAGCGATTAGAGTGCTCAATGACCAGCGCGCGATAATGACGATGGTTAAGCTGCAAGTCAAAGGGTTGATCGCGGTGCTGCTGCCATAGTTTTTCGACCAATTGGGAGTCATTGAGTTTATCAATAAAATCCTTTGGCTGACTATTAATGACATGTCCATTATGGTCAGTGATAATTGTTTTGACTTCATAATCTGGTCGAAAGATATCTATCACGGATGATGCTGTATTGGCGAGATGAGCAGGGTCGGCAAGGTTGTTAGAGCGCTGATCATCCGATGTCACCTCTGTCATGTACTGTCGTAAATTAAACGCAGCGTGAGTCAGGATCTCTGAGTCCATTTGTTCAAAATGATCATTAACCGAACGCTGTATCCATATGTACAAAAAAGCTTGAGATATCAGCACACATACCGTTAATACTAGGGTAGTGCGCCACAGTAATGACAAGCGTCGATGCTCGGATTTATATGCCATGCTATTTTACTTCAACATGATTGAGTTTAGAAACCGTATTAGCCTCATTACTCATATCAATGCTAGTTTCATTATTAACTGTAACGGCGCTATTGTCCGCTTCTAGTTTATAGCCCATACCGCGTACGGTATGAATGAGCTTATTTTCAAAGCCATCATCGATTTTACTTCGTAAGCGTCTTATCGCCACATCAATCACATTGGTATCGCTATCAAAATTCATATCCCATACTTGTGAAGCGATGACAGAGCGGGGCAATACTTCGCCTTGATGCTCAAGTAAAAACTGCAATAGCGCAAATTCTTTGGCCGTCAATTTGATAGAACCCTTATCTCGATGCACGCTACGTTTAGCGATATCCAGTTTTAAATCAGCCATTTGAAGCACTGTGCTGGCGTAATCTGCTTGATTGGCACGGCGTAGTAAGCTTTTGATTCTGACCAAGAGCTCAGCGAAGGCAAAAGGTTTGGTAAGATAGTCGTCACCGCCAATCTCAAAGCCTTTTATGCGGTCGCTAAGGTCATCTTTTGCGGTCAAAAATAATACAGGGGTGGTGTTACCAGCAGCGCGATAATTACTGACTAATTCAAATCCGCTCACATCAGGCAGCATCACATCCATCACCACGACAGTGAAGTCCTCAGTCATCAGAGCATGATAACCATCTAAACCTGTGGTTCTATGCTCAACAATAAAACCTGCCTCGCTTAAACCTTTTTTAATGTAGTCGCCAAGCGATAACTCATCTTCGACTAACAATATTTTCATAGCATACTCGCGCCAATTATTTAGGATGAGATCAATATAAAATGTCTCTATTATTATCAATCATAGAGGAATACTGGTAATAAACCTATGCTCAGTCTAGAAGATGACAAAATTGTCATCTTGGCGTCATCTGACTGTCAGAGTGGTTATGCTAGTTTGACTTCAATACATCCTAATTTTAATATTCAACACCATGAAATATTCAACACTATGAGAAGCCTCTATGAAGCCTTTTACCGTTAAGTTTGTTCGAGGGTCAGCGGTCTTATTAACCGCTGCCATATTATCAGCGTGCGGGCAATCTGACAGCAATGCTTCTAATGCTAGCCCCTCTACTGCCAATGCCGCTAACGCCAGCAGTGGTGAGGCAAACGCTATGCAGAGTAAGCAAACAGTGACAGAGACACCAGCCAACAACCCAGACCTGCTCAAGAACGTGTCAGCCACTGTCTATAAAGATGCCAATTGTGGCTGTTGTAAAGAATGGATAGGGCACGCAGAAGATAATGGGTTAACGACAACTGCCCATGATGTTGCAGACTTGTCATTATTTAAAGAGCGTTACGGTGTGCCTGCTGAGATGCGTTCTTGCCATACCGCCGTTACCAGTGATGGTTATGTCATCGAAGGTCATGTTCCTGCCAAGTATGTGGCTGAGTTTTTGCAAAATCCACCAAAGCAAGCCATTGGTTTGGCGGTACCGGGTATGCCCGTCGGTAGTCCTGGTATGGAATATCAAGATAAGTTTATGCCATACCAAATTATGCAAATCAACAAAGATGGCACAAACCAAGTATACGCTGAGATTGAGTCCGCAGAGCAGCAGCTATAAGTTAATACTTTAGATAGTTTTTTAAATTTCAGCTACTCATTGTAGTACTGATAGCAGCATTGATGGAGACTGACTGATGAATCATGCAGAGCAAAAACAGATGAACCCTTATGTAAAGTTCACCCTCATGATGCTGACGTCTACCGTGGTGATGTATATCATGATGTACTTCAATACTTATGAGTGGGATCATATTTATTTTAGTGAGACCAGAGCATATATGGCGCTATATATGGGCGCAGGCATGGCAGTGATTATGCTCGCCTTTATGAGCAATATGTACAAGAAAACTAAGGTCAACTTAATGATTTATGGTCTTAGTGTGCTGATGTTTGCCGTGGGTATCTGGGGCGTCAGATCTCAAGCAACCGTCGATCAAGTGGATTGGATGCAGGCTATGATACCGCATCATTCAATTGCGATCTTAACCAGCTCAAGAGCCGATATAGAAGACCCTAGAGTACAGCAACTTGCTGACGACATCATCGAAGCACAACAACGTGAAATTAAAGAGATGAAGGCACTGATCGAAGCATTAGAATAAATAGCCTTAAAACACACTGCTCTTAGTACATAAATTAAATGATTTTTCCAACTGGTGGATCTTAGCTGATTTGCCAGTTTTTATATGAACCATAACTACCAAACGATCGTAATGAAGGATCTACTATGAAAATGATAAGAAATTCACGTCTTGCCATGCTTGCAGTTAGTGTCAGTGCCGTGATGATGCTTGGCGCTTGTCAGCCGACGAATGACGTAACAGAGGCTACTGTCAAAGACGAGGCGGCTCCCGTTAATAATGTTACAACCGACACTAGCGCGATGGATGCTCATGTAGGTCATGATATGTCAGGTGATGCGATGACGGGCATGCATGGAGAGTATAACGACTCTATGACTAAGATGCATGATGAGATGATGGCAGGCATGGCATACAACGATCCCGATGCTGCTTTTGCCCAAGGAATGCTCGGTCATCATATAGGTGCTGTTGATATGGCAGAGATTCAGCTAAAGTATGGTAAGGATGCAGAAATGCGTCAGTTGGCACAAGAGATTATTGACGCTCAGAAAGCTGAAATTGAGCAAATGCAGAACTGGCTTGCCAACCATCCTGATGCTGCTGAGCCAACGTCTGATACTGAAGCCATGCAGACAGCTTATGCTAAAGGTATGGATACGATGCATAGTGAAATGATGACAGGTATCGCTGACCCTAACCCAGATATGGCATTTGCTCGTAGTATGTTGCCGCATCATATTGGCGCAGTAGATATGGCAAAGATACAGCTAAAGTATGGCAAAAATGAAGAAATGCGTCAATTGGCACAACAAGTAATTAACGCGCAGCAGCCTGAAATTGAGCAAATGCAAAACTGGATAGCCAAGCACAATAGTTAAATGATGAGCGCTTAAGAATGGAAGTATTTTAGATAAAAAGCAGTGTCTTATATTTCTTAAGGTACTGCTTCTTCTGCTCTATATTTCTTAATCTTCTCTAAAATTCTGCCATTGCCTGTATCAATATTCGCGTCGCCACCTTTGTCTACCATAAGCCTTAAAAGGTTGAGCCTCTTAGGTACGCCATTAATATGAGTAAGACTTGCTAGGATAATATAACTGTGTTTAAACCACCCGAAGGTGGCTTAAATAATTAATTATACTAAGTCATCTAAATCAGGTAGATTTGATGAATCTTCAACACCGAATGCCATTTGTCCTAATTTCTTAAAGTCGATGTATTGGATTTCAATCAAGTCGGGTAAAAGATTGAGATGTACAAAGATATTCATCTTATCCACATTTTTAATAGACGCATTGTCACTAATCACAAGGGCAGGGACGAAGCCGAACATTTCATCATAGTCAAGTGCGCCAAACTTTTTGACACAACGGTCGAATAGGGGTTTACCGTTATTGTCTCATATCTGTATATTTAATCTGTTTAAACCCAAAAACATAGCTAATTCTTGATTGGATTTTCCATACGCTATTTCTTTTGCATTACCTTTCTTTTGGTATATCCAACCTAGAGTAGGAGTGATTTCAAATGTGAATCCTGATTTTTCACCCCAAACGTATAATTCGCCAAAGCCACTTCGAGCGATCACATAATAGTTATCTTGCCTCATAACCTCATCGCCGAGCCATGTAGTCAGATCTTCTTCGTAGTCAGCTGGATTAACTATCCAAAATAAGCCTTTTTTAAAGCGACAAAACCCTAAACGCTCCCAATAGAACAGTAGTTTATCAGGCAATCTACCACGATAACGATTAAAAATAGCTTGTGCAACTGGCTGCTGCCAATCAGGTTGTCCAAAGTCTTCCATGAAAAGATCAAAGTCTTCATCTATAATAAATGTACTCATTTAAATGTCCTTTAGTCATATTTTATTTACATCTATTTAGTTCAACGTTCATTTTGGTTTGCCCGCCTTGTTTTAAAGCTTCTTTAGCGGCTTTATCCATCTGTGCAACTCTACTATTTGCTTCAACTTTATTAGACCATTGTCCACCTATGGACTTATTCACATCAGCACGACCCAGTCGATTAATTTTATCTTTACCACCTGCAATCATATCAGGATCATGTAGAGCATTCAGGTCTTTCATTATTTCAGGAGTGCGTTTGTTCGCTAGTTTTTTAGCTTCAGAAGCCGTCTTGCCTTGCTTGCGATAGCTTCTCTGTAATGATTCAGAAATATCGTTTTCGTATTTATTTCTAGCTTTAGTCTGCTCACTTCCTGTTCCTTTACGCTGGTTTTTATTGTAGGAGGCGCGGCCAGCTAGATACTCATCTACAGTTAAATTATTGATGCCATCTTGTTGACCTTTAAGTTGTTTATAATAGTCTTTCTCAAATTTTGCATTTGCTTTACTGTCTTTAGAAAATCTGCTTTTTAAGTCTTTGCTTGGCTTAAAGCACTTCGGCTTATGCTGCTTCATAACTCCTTTTCTAGCAGGTCTCGACGTGATACTACTATTATGATTAACCGTTTCACCAGAAGCGTTCCTGTTGGTTGAAGCTAAGGCTGTGCTGGGTTTTGTGCCAGCAGCTTTACCAACGCCTGCATGATTAACACTCGCTGTAGCCGGTGTCATTTTCGACCAGCCATTTATCTCATTAATAATTTGCTGAGCGAAACGATCAAAGTCTTTTTGAATTTGAATTAACTTTTGCTTATTAGACTTACTTAAACTATTGAGAAACTTAGGGGTCAAGATACTGTTAAGTAAGCCTTTTAGTTTACTGACATCTAACGCTTTTTTTAAAGCTTGCTCTGCATTACCTTTACCAAATTTTCTGATAAAGGCAAATAGATCAGCAGGGTTTTTACCGCCAATCTTGATAGCTTTAATAGCACTTTTAACTGCATCACCAAAGACTGGTATCAGCCCTATTAATGCTGCTATGAGTAAGAACCATAATGTAATATCGGAGGGTTTATCTTTAAGGCTCATGACGGATTTAATAATGTCTCTAGCATCAATAAGCTGTCCTGCAATAGGAACTGCACCGATCACAATTTCAGCAAATAGTGCCCAAGACGAGGTGTTTTCACCTGCTAGAAACGAACCTGTCTCTTCTTTTAATGCTTCAAACCAGCCTGTGGGTTTTTCTTGTTTGGCTTTTTTATATTTTTGAGGAGTGTAATCCTTCCCTATGTTACTAATCCCTAGTGCGCCGCCGCCAAAGCCATTACTACTCATATACCATCCTCCATATCTATATCAGGCTTGAAGTCAGCAGGGTCTTCACCATAATAAACATGAGCTTGACCCTTAGGCACACCTTCTAAACGAGCAAAGCCATTTTTATCTAAAATGCCTTCTCTGACAGAGCCATCTGCGAACTCGACACGGTAGGGCGCACTGCTTACTGGAGTCTCATCATCGTGTAGATAATTAAGCTCGATAAAGGTTGGTGGTTCGTCCAAGATATTAGAAGGTAAGCCTGATACAAATTGACCATCAACTCCGCCCCCAGCCTTACTATGCTTCCCCGCCTTCTCCGTAAACTGCATCGCCGAAATCGTAATATCACCGCCATCTAGCGTAATACTCGTACCACCCGCTGTTAGCGTAATCTTATTCGTCGCTACTATCTCAACCTCTTTGGTCGAGGAGGCGATATTGACATCTTGCTTAGCCGTGGCTTCAAGCTTACCCGTATGGGCGGAGAGGGTGATATTCTCTTTGGCATTGGTCATGCTAAATTGACCATCGGCTATGATATTTAGAGACTCGCTACTGACTTGGTTATGACTATCGCCACTACTGATATTCATGTCTTGCTGAGTGGTGGTTATCATCTCACCCATACTTCTGTGAATCAGCGTATCGTCACTGGCATAAGCACTGTATGCTGCGCTATCGATTAGCGTGTAGGGCGTCGTTTGATGGGTTTTGGTTTGCTGTTCCTCTGCGATAGTCTCAAGCTGCGTCTTAATCGCTTTGTGGTCATTGACATGACGTCCAAGCCCTGTCGCCAATTGTGTTAAACGTTCGGCTAAGTGCTGACCACCTAATGTAGTTTGGGTCAGAGTCGGGGTGTGCTGTTGATAGTTATGCTGTCCAGATTGCGTATGAGTTTGCGGTTGAGTGGAGAGGACGAGTGCTTCGCCTGATTTTATATTGATTTGGGCATTGGTAGCCGCATTGATGCCTTGACGCCTGGCTGTGTCTGATGGATTGATAATCCCCATTTTTAGACTGGCGGATATCCCAGAACTGTCTACTTTTAGCTGAGAGTAAGCTTGTTCTGTACGGTGGTCAGTCATCCATTCAGATAAACCATTGCTCGTGTTGCGATAACCGCTTTCAATCGCTTGTTCGTTGTCCGTGGCAAATAGGCTAGGGCGAGTCGATGACAATAAACTGCCAGTATTAATCAGATGCTCGCTATCACCGATAGACTGCATCAGGGTTTGGTCATCCGCTCTATGGGTGAAGTGGGTGCCATAGTTAGCGCCAGCCTGAGCCTCAAGGCGACTGATAGGCTGGGCAGGGCTATCCAGTAAATAGCTGCGCGTGGGCGTCATATGGTTACGGCTATCCATCTCATTTTGCATTTCGGTGATACCCGTCATCGGCGGTAGGGCATGTCTGCTATATAGATGACCGACCCATGAGGTATCAGCGGTAATGAGGCGCAGCTGAGTCAAATGAATGCCAGCTGCTAATGTTGACGCATGACGCTGTTGGTGGCGTGAGCTTTGGGTCAGCCCTGTGACATGCGCTAGACTATTGCGAGCCAGATGCACGATATGGGTAGCACGGTAGTGCTGATTGAGCGCACTGTGATCGACAAGCATAAAGGTATCAGCAACACTCAAATCCGTAGCATGGGCTAGAGCATGATAGACGCTATATTGACTTTGATGACTGTTTGCCACGATGGTTGCTTCGTCTATGGTTTCAGTATCTGTTACTGGCGCAAAAGCAGCAGGCGTGTCTAATGTGAGTGTGTAGTTATTCGAATGGCTTATGTCATCAGAGTTACGGCTCATCGCAACGTCAGCGGACTGCGTTGGGTGTGCAACACTGCTGCTATTAAAACGCTGCATCGTTACTGAGTTTGGCTGGGTGATGACCTGCTCACTCAATGCCAATACTGGTGCATGGACACGGTCATGTAACACTTGCTGGTAACGCAGCGCGCCAATATTTAAGCTAATTCCATCGCTATCACTTGGACTGTGCGATGTAATAACGAGCTTTGGTGGACTATGCTCGTCCGTTTGCTCATGGCGTAGATAGGCTGTCAGCCCTTGACGCGCGAGCCGCTCGCAAATATGTGTCCAGTCGCTTATTTGCCACTGGGTCATGCGTGCTGATGACCAGTTAGCATCTTCACCATTGTTGCTGTCATCGATTATTTCTATATCCAGCGTAGCCGTGCGCTCTGCTACCATCGCTTGTACGGTCAAATGAGTATCAATATGACCGCGTATATGCTGATGCAGACGATAAGTGATGGGCTGGGCGAGCAAGCGATAATAGCCGTAGCTGCCATCATGATCTAGCTGATGCACAGCCGTTATATACAGATGGCGAAAGCTTAGGCCACTTGGAATATCAAAGCTCAACGTCAGAGGGCTACCGATGAGGTGGGTTAATGGTGTAAAGGGAGGGTGATGCCGCTCATGGATATAAACGTGTAGCACATAAGTGTCGATACCGTGCTGCTGGTGTTGGTGATTACCATTGGGATTTAGTTGAGCAATGATATCGGCTTCATCAGCGCTATGCATGAGCTTATCTTGCCACGCACGATGAGCATTGATGTCTTGGCGAGCGCTCGGATAGGGCGCTTGAGTGCTGCCTTCACTGGCATAGAGCCGATCAGGATGCATAGGCAGCACGGTATTGGTCAAGCGTAGCATAGTTATGTCCCTATTTTTTTAGCAGTGGCTCTCTTTTGGCATTGGCATTTTTTGTAGCATCGATATCTCTAGTAGCAATGACAGTATGTTTTTCAGCATTATCAAACCAGCTATCAGCACTTAACCGTCATTGTTTAGTTGCCGTTATCGTCATACGTTCTACATAACGATGTTATTCATTAAGGGTAAATTCGATACGGCGATTGCGAGTGCGACCTTCTTCGTTGTCGTTACTAGCGATAGGATCTGAGTCCCCTTTGCCAGTAGTACTGAGACGAGTCGCATTTATATTTCGACCGATCAAGTATTGTTTGACGGCTTCTGCACGCTTATTTGATAGGGCAAGATTGGCGGTAGAATTGCCGACATTGTCGGTATGACCGGTGATAAGAACAGGCTTATCACCTACTCGCTGTAACACCCCTGCCATATCGTCTAAGATACCAAGGCCCATCGGCGTTAGATTGGTGCTACCAGACTCGAACTCGACGATACGGTTGCCCAAAGTCTCGTCTATGAGGCGTTGTTCACCTTCTACCACGACCAGCTGATTTTCTAATTGATAGAGATCAGTTAGGCGCGAGTGAATACGGTTTTGAATGGCTTGCTTTTGTTCAAGGCTGCTTACCTTGCCATGTAAGCTAATGGTCGTCCCATGAATGTCGATACGCCCTTGACGAATGTTAGAGATATCGCTATCAATGATAGTCGTGGCTATCTGTTGCCAGTTGGTTGGTATACTGATGTTCGAACGTACTTCGATTTCATCTCTGACAGGTTTATCAGGATACTGTGCTTTTAGCTTGTCGAGCAGTTGCTGTTTGTCTGAGCTGGTAGCGACCACACCCTTGATGACCACTGGCACATTTTGTGAATTATTTGTCACATGAGTGTCGTTATGTTCTGCAAATACAACGGCGCTCATAGGCAGGGTGATAGCGGCGGCTAATAGCAGGTTTTTCGTGTGATTTGTTCGCTTGGGTTTTGTCATTCTAGAGAGGACTTTCATTCAAGTACCTTTTTAATCTGTCTATTATTGAGCAGTGACTAATTGCAGGGGTATGATGCATGGTGGCTACTATCAGCTGTTACAAATCAGCAGTTATCGTGAGCCATTATTTATTGTGCTAAAAAAGTTTTTTTAAACAATTGCCTAGTATCATACAGATATAAATTGTCTTGTAACAATACTTTATTAAACCGTGTCAACCCAATGTCTTCATCGATATAGCCTTGAGTCCAGTCACTATGAGCGATGACCACCCAATCTTCAGGATAAGTTTTTTCACTTTCTGATATTTGCTTGAGTATACGTCCATCTGGTTTAGTAAAACTAATGAGCAGGCGATAGCAATTAGCGACACGATATAAGTAGGTATTCAAGTAGAGCTGGTGTGGCTGATAAAAACCATTGATGAGATCGTGCCAAAAAGTGGCCATGTGTATCGAGTTTTCTCTATCAGAGGTAAGTGACCAGCAGATGGCTTTATTCAAGCCATGGAAACCCTTAGTAAAGGTCGGTAAAAATAACAGGCCAGTGGCAATGATTTGCTGTATCAGCTGCGCTTTATCGATGTTCATTAAGATCGCGATATCATGCAACGTAGTGGTATTGATAAAATCATAGTAGTAAGTACTGGCATTGTTATCGATGCTGAGTTGGCTATGATTGAGATGCTCCATCAGATCGCTATTGTCAGTTTTGGATTTGGCCATACTTAAAACTTCATAAGTGTCATTCCAAAGCGCTGATGACTTGACGGGCAGATAGTTCATCCAGTTTTTCGGTTTATCGAGATGAAGCACGCCAAAACCTATCAATGGGTAATTTCTATAGCTACTATCGTGACTAGGGATCAAAACACCGGTGATAATCTCATTAGCTCTAGTATCGATATGACTGAAATTTAAAAAGGCAAAGTTATGATTACTGACATTGTCTATCGGAATTCCGCTAAATACACTTTCCGACACGGCTAGCGCTTGGCTGACCCATTCATCAATGGCATTGGTCTCAGAGATATGAGCACGCGCCCGTACAAAGTCCCCGCGAGCAGGCAATTTTCCAAAATATACTAAAGGCAAGGAGTCTGGAGTCATGGCGTTTGCTCCTGCTGTTCAGTCACGGCTGAACGATCATCAGTAGCCGTCGTGGTATCAGTAGGCGGTTGTACTGGTGGACTGTTTTCACTATTGGTATTAGGGACTACAGTAGATACACGGGCAGGCGGCGTGACATTGCTTGTATTTTGCTCGCCAGTCGGTACTGGCTGATTGGTGCCAGAACCCGCATTAGGAGTATCGCCATCAACAGCATTATTATCAGAAATTGGCCTTGCTGTACGTGTGACACCAAGGGCAATAATCTCCTCTGGTAGTTTCATGCCAGTAAAGGGATTGGTAGAGCGACCTTGACCGGTAGTGGTACTACTGCCGCTGCCGCTGATGATTCTAAAGCGTACAGAGATAGTGATACCGTCACCAGACCATGCCATCTCAAAGATATCATTGCCAAGTTCAGTACGGCGTGCACTGTTAATGAGCCTTTCTACCCCAAAGCTGCCTGCTTCTTCAAAGACAGTAAAGTCTCTGCCATCATAGTCCTTGGCGCGAATACTGGCACCAGGTTGGCTACTTGGATTTGGCCATACAAACGTTGTCCACGCTTGAGTACCCATGCGATAACGCAACTGTTGACCATCGACTACAATGGTATATTCAGTCAAACCGCTGACGGGTAATGGCATAATTTGAAAAGTGGTTTGATTGGCAGCGCCACCAGTATTATTCGCACCAGCAGCGCCTGTGCTATTGCTGCCCATATAATTGGTAAAGTAACGGCCAAAATCAGCAACAAACTGCGGATTAAGACCCAGACCTGCACCATTCCAGATTTTACTGGAGATTTGATCGCCGCGGCGAATGATAAAGGGCGATAACGTTTCGTTGACGAATCGCGCCACATAGCCATCTTCGCCGAAGAATTGACCGATCTCTGCAGGCGTCGCTTCTAAGTTTGCATTGGCGGTAAAGGGATACTTACTGCCTAGGTTATCGAGGAAAGGCTTATAGACCTGTGCTTTCCAAACTTTATTAATCTCTGCTTTAGTGGGCGTCAGCAGCATATTAAATGAACGAGTCAGTGGCTCACTCAACAACGGACGAACCAGTTGTTTTATTTCAGAGTTGGCTTGACTTAGGATCTGCTCATCTAATATTTGTAGAGATTTGGTTAACTCTGAGCCTTCGGGGCTAAGGGTTTGTGAGGCAAACAACAAAGCATCAGGGCCGATGTCGTCACTACGAGCGATATTATTAAAGCGGGTTCTGATATCGCCTAAACTGACTAAATAGCTGTCTAATAATGACAGATCCTGATTTTCTTCTCTTGGCGTTACTAGCGCATGTATAGAGGAGAATTCTTGCGCAATCACACCTGAGCTTGCTTGTGCTACAGGCGCAGCGTTACTAGAGCTGCCACCATTATTCATCGCAGCTTCTGCTTGCCGCAGCTCAGCAGGGCTTTGACGCAGGATGGTTTGCTTAAACCAATTGACAAATGAGCGACGAGATTCGCCACCATTGCCAGCTGCTTGATTAGCCGCTTTATTGTCCCATTGAGTTTGGCGATCTACTGTCTCAAACAGGGTTTTTAACGGTGACTCTGTGGCATTGGACAGCTGGTTTAATAAGACCGCATGATCATCGAAGCCTGTGCTATCCCGAACATACACTTGAGATAAAAAACGTTTCCATTCACTGGTATATTCTTGCTTATAGCGATTGACCAGATATTGTCGTATCTGTTCAGGACTGCCCGTCAAGGTAAGGTCATCTTGGCTACTGGTGGCCAACACCCAATCATCGGCGACCACTCTCGTAGTGGCAGCTTTATCAATCTCATCACTGACGAAAGCATCCCATGCTTCTTTAGTAAAAGTGCCTGAAATGACATAACTACCAAGCAGTGCTTCATTAGCATTGTTTTGCGTAATCTGCGCAACCGTGACCGATGGGAAACGGGCAGATGCACGCATTTTAATCTCAGAGTAAACACGCTCACGAGCAGGTTGGCCTTTGCTAACTTTGGATAAATTGCTGCGGGTTTTGTCTATCAGCCCTAAGTCATTTTGGATCAATGGAAAGGTGGGGTCGTCGACATGAGCCAAGGTAAAACTCAAGATACGCTCAGCTTGGCGAATCATCTTGTCACGTGGCATGTCAGCGCGATTGGCTTCGAGCCAGTTGCGCCAAAAACGGGTCATCTGATCACTCAAATGACTGGCCTCTAAATTGTCATGATTGCCAAGCATGAGATAAGCCTTGAGCGCATTATAAGCATCTTCAACGTCTGTGGGGTCCGACTGGATATAAGCATCATTAACGGCAGCATCAGAGGTGTCATCAGTGCTTGAGTCTTCTGTACGGACTTCTAATTGATCGGCATTGGTATTTACTTCGGTCAAAAACGTTTCGATATTTTGTTTGGTTGGCGCTAAAACGATGATGCTGATGCCGTTGTAATATTCTGCTAGCAATTTTTGCTTAAGCTTATCGCCTTGATAGAGGCCAAATCTCAAAGACAGCGGCTTGTCGTCTTCGTAGCCTTCAAGCTGCTCGATTCGACTTTGTAGAATATTGAGCGACTCAAGCTGGGATTGTAGATCACCGTTAGAATTTTTTTGTAGCGCTGCGACTTGCTGTAAGTCAGCCACGACACGCTCAGTGAGCTGTTTATTATTGGCATAAGACCATGTCCACAGACCGACAGCCGCACACAAAGTCACGACAGCAGCTAGCGTCGCAAGCGCACGATGACTGCGCTTGTGTCGGTTTTTATGCTGCTTGACCAAATGCTTGTCTTTTAGAATGACTTTAGAAAATAGATCTTGTAAAAAATAAGGCTTGTCTGCGGCTTCTTGCTGCGCATTGAGCGGTATCGCAGGTGGGTGCAAATCGTAATTTTGTACCATTTGCAACGTCATTTGGCTGCTAACTTGCCCGTCCTGCAAGGCGCTGGTAAAGTAAAAGCCACGCAATATGGGCTTAAATTGGAAAGGGTTGTCCTCAAACAAAGCATGCATCAGCGTCCGTATCATGGGACGTAATGACTGAAACTCCATTGGGAAAGTCATTAGACTGGGAGATACCGTGCGCTGATGACGTAAGGATAGCTTAGTGGTGCTCAAATCTTTCAAACCATTGACCAATACGCCAAAATGTTCTTCGAATACGTCAGTAATATTGATGTTTTCTGGGTCTTCAGGGTAGGGGATGGTCGCGCCCCATACTTGGCTGCGCTCTTCTTGCTCATAGTCATTAAAGAAGTCACGGAAGCCTGAAATCAAATCCATTTTAGTAAAGACCACATAGACAGGCGCATAAACTTCTAACTGTTCAGTTAAGTCTTGCACACGGCTGCGCAGATTCTTGGCCAAATCCAAGGCATAGTTTGGGTCATTTTTGGTGAGTTCGGCGATACTGACCGCGATGATGATGCCATTGATCGGTGCTTTAGGTCGATTCTTTTTGAGTAGGCTTAAAAATGACAACCATTCTGAGCGATCTTCTTCATAAACGGAGTAACGTCCTGCGGTGTCGAGCAAAATACCTTCAGTCGAAAAAAACCAATCGCAGTTACGTGTACCGCCGACGCCTTTAACGGATAGCTTGTTACCTTGTTCCATAAAGGGAAATTTTAAGCCAGAGTGTAGCACTGCAGAGCTTTTGCCTGCCGCGGGATTACCAATGACCATATACCAGGGCAGCTCATATAACGCCGCTTTGCCTGTTTGATCGCCTATCTTTGATTTGCGAATGGTTTTAATGGCATCTTGCATTTGCTGACGTAGCGCTTGCACTTCTTGAGCGTTTTCATCTTTGGCCACATGAAGGCTATCGTCACCTTGGCTCTCGTTGCCATTATCCTCCACTAAGTTTGCCAGCTCATCTGAGGCAAGCTTACGTTTTTTCCACAGGTAATAGCCAAGCGCCCCCAGCACCGTACATGTGATTAGGACGCCAATGAGTATGACAAAGGTTTTAATAGTCACATAATCATAAAGTAAGACTAGGGCGACTATGAGCCCCAGCGCCAATAATACTCTTGGGTTATAGATAAGATGAAAAAACCTTGAAAACATGCGTGCTACCTAGTGTGAACTTAAGATAATAAAACGAGTATTTACCACGACAAAACACCATTAAAACTACGACTCAGATTTTTGAGAAGAGTCTAGCAACCAAAGAATATTGCAGTGCTTATGTTGAGTAATTAAAAACGATCTGTCTGACTCTTGTTGGTCTTCTTTGGCTAAGTCAATGAAGAGTGATAGGCTGATGAATGGCTTCAACCAATTATTCAATGGCATATAATGCCCTAAATGATGTTCATTTACCAGAGCGCCTTGTGCTATAAATGCTTCAAGAAAGCTCATATACGTTGATAAGTCATAAGGCTGCTTTAATGGATTAATGTCAGATATGGCGGTAATGGCCATATCTGTTATAGCAACATTAGTCTTGTTTTTTTCCTTGCTATTGATATCAGACGATTTTTTTTCGGACTTTACTGTCTGTTTATCAGTGGTTTTTAGCGTGGTCGTATCGGTCGGTGACAGTGAAAGCATATTGTCTATTAATAGGTTTTTGATAGTCGTTAAATGATTCAAATAGCGACGATTATCACTCAAAAGCTCAGTGCGATGAGCTGTACCTATCTCCGTTAATAAAATACTGGTACTGGCGTCAATATTGAGTAGCTCTTGAGCCGCTTGATTCGAGAATAGCAACAGCGCACCCGCCTCAGTTGGAACGACATTGGTCATTTGCTCAGCATACAAATGAGTGTCTAGCCATTCTTCACTTATCTGTGAATCTGCAATGATAATTAAGCAAAGATCAGGCGCAGTTGATTTAGATAAAGGCAGTAGATGTCTATTGATGAATTCTGTAGGTGTGGCAATGGCAGTATTGTTAGCGCCATTATTTGCTACGGTGTTTGCGACATCAGTGCTGTCAGTTATGATTATCGTAATAGCAAGCCGTGTATCAGGAATACCGTAAGTTGCTAACTGTTCTTTTATGGTCGCGATTAAAAATGCTGAATCGGCGCTGGCAGGTAAGCATAGATAGATAGGAAGATTGGCTAAATGACCAGCAGAGGCTGCTGTCATTTTGTCATCACTGTTCTCTTTACGGCTGTTATTTTCACTACTTACTTCGTTGGCACTCACCAAATAATGTTGCTGCCATTCGGGATGAATATGAATGGCTGCGTTGGACTGACTCGTATCTTGTTGGTGATGTTGGTAAAAGCGTTCGGCAAGGCTAGACAGCATCTCCTCGCTCAAGACTAGCTGCTCATAAATTAATGCCTGTAAACGCAAGGTAGTAGCATTTAACGCGGCTTTACATTCAGTAAATCTCTCATCATCGAGATGATTGTCTAAATCATTGTCTAAATTACTGTTCGAATCTAAATAATGGTCTGAATAGCTATCGTCAAACTCTGAATCTGCTGAATAGGCATCAGAGATATTAGGATATGGTAGGGCAGCGGCATCAGAGAGTCTTGCAATCGGTTTGACCAACATTGGCATACCATCAATATCTGTCAAATCCTCGCTCAATACGGTTAGGTCTGCATCATTGTCCACCACCTCAGACCAACAGTCTCCTTCTGGTAGGCAGACACGGCTATAGATAAATAACTGATAAGTATTGGGCGGTTTAATAGTGTCTGTTTTATCTGCTGTTCCATCAATTATCTCTGGTGAATCGGTTGTTTGTTTATCCAGTTTTTTTTGCCACCATGAGAGCGCCATGATAGAGCCAAGAAACAATAAAGGGATGGTAACAAACCATAGTAATAAACCAGATGAGGTCAGCTGTCGCGCATTGTCTTTAAAGTACATCCAGACCAAAATGAGATACAACACCAAAAGCATGACTAAAACAGATCGGCCGTATGACAGTATTTTTTTTGCGCCCACTTATTTAAACTCCCTATTTGTTGGGTTTTATTATGATTATTACCATGTAGACAAGCTTTTCGATCCAAATTTTATGATATCTACAAGCTTTTTTTTACTATATTGGTTAACTTTATTTGTCTTTTTTGTGATTCGGTTGTAATGATAGGAATCACTTTGAAAATGTTGTTAAACTATAAAATCTATAACCAGTAAGCCTCTTAAGCATTATTAAGTAAATTTCTATAATGAAATAGTATTTTTAAGTTGTCTGTAGATAAGCTAATGGATAGAAATAAATAAAAATTGGTATAATTAAGTTAGCTTTATTTTAAAAGGAGATTATTTGTCTATATAATACTGACGAAATCGTAATTATCAACGCCTGTTTATTATTATTTTGTTTTTATCGTCTCAACTGTCGCTGACTCTTGCCTATGATTTACTTGACTGTATCGGTCTTTACATTGCTCTCTATCCTCATGATGGTCATGCTTTTTGATCGGCAGCTATGTGGGCGACTATTAGATAAGGTAATGGTATTTTTTCATCGATTGCCTAGCCTAAAATTCAAGCGTTCATCAATAAAGACACCAAAGAAGGTATTTCATTATCGTATCAAGCAGTTTGTTCGTTTTATTTCGGACATAGATGTTTCTCGTATTCCAGTGATATCAGCATTGTCTTTTTTGATTGTCATGGCAACGGTTGGATTGTGTTATGCCTTGATTACCAATCATTCTCTGGAGGTTTATCATGCCAACGATACCGTGGCTAGCACGACAAATCTGCAAATCAGTCAACTACTCATAGGAGAGCGTCTGCGTCCGCCGTCGCCTCCGCCAGAGGAGCTGTTTGCTGAACTAGAAGCCGAGGTTGCAAGCTACCAAGCTGACAAGACAGAGGAAGGGTATTGGCCAAATAATCAGACAAATATACCTCAGACTGATAGACCGCTCATGCTCCCTGAGCCTGATTTGTCTGACTTAAACACGCAAGATCATAGCACTGGCTATTCAGGTGATATGTTGGCTACACATCTAAACAACGGTCATATCAATATCAAAAATGCTGACCGTAATTGGCAAAAAATGAACTCAGATTTTGTTCAACGGCTGTTGACTGTGTATAAAGTAATGAGTGACCAATATGGCTATGACATGGTGCTGTTAGAAGGCTATCGTAGCCCTGCAAGGCAAGCAAGACTATTGAAAAAAGGGACTCATGTAACGAAGGCAGGATCATACAAGAGCTATCATCAGTTTGGTTTGGCGGGCGATAGCGCCTTTATCAGAAATGGTAAAATTGTCATAAGCGAAAAGGATCCTTGGGCAATGCGGGGCTATAAATTATATGGTAAAGTAGCCAAATCTGCCGGACTTGTGTGGGGTGGTGATTGGCGTATGATGGATCTTGGGCATGTCGAGCTGCGCAAAAAAGGCGTGCTCGGTCGCCCAGAAATGGCTGAGATTTTGACCAGTCAATAATGATAATAAAAAGCTAAGGTAAACTGAAAGTATGAATAAATGTATGACATTGCCAGTATCATTAATCGCTGCTACTTGCTTGCTAAGTGGTACGATCGCCGGATGCAGCACTGATAAGTTGAGCAAGTCAAATGACAAGGTATCGGCATTGGCAGGCGAGCCTCCTACTATAGATGCCATGAGCCATATCGTTGATAATGGCAAAAATAGTGCTGATCTGCAAAGTTTAAAAGTACAGCTAGAACTACAGCAACAGCAGCTGGCGACCATGAGTGCTGAGCAGCAAGCATTGCAAGAAAAACTGAAGCGTCAGCAGATTACTCTAAATATCAAACCCACCACTAATGCCAATGCAGGGCGTACCAAAGTAGGCACAGCAAGTACTGCCTATATCGCATTTTTGGAGGAGGAGAGCCAGTTTACGGATATTGAAGTACTGGCGGCCAAAGAGATCAGTATTATCCCAAATCGTGAGAGCAGTCTGACTGTAAACATTCCACAAGACGCGCGCTTTATCGCTATTAAAGTGGGGCTGAGATATACCAAAAAACGTTCACAGTTTCTTATCCCACTTGCCAGTCTCAATTTTGATACGCCACTGGCGATCAATATTGGTGGATGCGATGTCAGCATTACTGAGGGTGTTGACCCAGCACTGGCACCTACATTTACCACCAAACTTAAATATTATCAGCAGCCACTAGTCAGCTGTTCTTAGGAGATTGTCTTGAGTAAACACAGGGTATTATGGGGAGAAGGGTTGTTTTTGCGACCCCAACATTTTCAGATTCAAGACACTTATCATGACTCGCAACGAGCTTTGAGTATGATGCTGGTGCATCCTTATGCTTATGGCGTATCTGATGTTCAGATTGATAAGCAACTTTTGGAAAGCAATTTACTAAGCTTTCAAAGTATTTATGCGGTATTGCCCGATGGTACGATATATCATGCGCCTCGTACCGACACTTTACCGAAAGCCATTACCTTAGATACCCAAGACAATGGCGATGAAATTTTCGTATTTTTGAGTTTAGAGATTGTCCATAGTGGCGGCAGCAATATACAGACGGATCGTAGTGACAATCCAACACGCTATGTAAGGGGCGCTATTGAGGCACAAGATCTATATAGCCAAGCGGCTGAAGCAGTCATTGATGTGATTAAACTGTCGCCAAGTTTACAATTAAGCCATTCTGCGCAAGCGCCTAGCCAAGATACCGTGTCATTATTGGTAGCCAAGCTCGTGCGTACCACTCAAGGCGTCTATCAAGTCGATGATGATTATATCGTCCCAAGTGTGCATATTACGAGTAACCCTGCGCTTATTGGTCACGTATATCGTTTGATGACGATGATTAATACCAAGTCCACGTCACTGTATGACCATCATCGTCAGTCTAACAATGATTTACTGGAGTTTCGCTCCTCAGATATTGCCTCTTTTTGGCTATTGCATACGCTAAATACCGCATACTCTCAGCTCAGTCATTTATATAATAATGCCAAACTACATCCAGAACGCCTTTACGAAGCATTATTAAATGTCGCCAGCCAATTGGCTACTTTTAGCTCATTATATAAGGTGGGCGACTTACCTTCTTATCATCACGATAATGCCAATGACTCATTTGTTAGTATCATTTTAATCATTCGTGAGCTACTCAATACCGTCATTGCCAGTAACTTTATCTCGATTCCATTACGTCAGAATAAGCCATCTTATTATACAGGCGAGCTAAGTAGTGACAAAATCACACGTGGCTCACAGCTGTATCTGTCTGTTAGCTCATCATTGCCGATGCACGAGCTCATCGATATCGTACCACGCCGATTTAAAATTGCGACGCCTGACTCAGTAGAGAAACGTGTCTTGTCAGCGCTGCCAGGTTCTTCTATTTCACATGTCAGCCAAGTACCCAGTGCGATACCAGTGAGACCAGGCTTTAGCTACTTCACCATCGAACCGGTAGGCGAGCTATATGACGAAATGCTCAAATCTGAATCTATCTGTATTTATGTGCCCAATGGCTTTGATGATTTAAAAATAGAGCTGATGGCTATCGTACAGTAGTTCTTTTTGTCTCTAGAGGTGCTGAGGTTGCAAGATGAGTATGCACTAGGGCGCACTCTCATTTTGAGGACACGCCCTCAATAGTATTTGAAATAATAAGCATTAGGAATAATCATGTCAGGGAATAATTCAATGGGTTCTGCACCTTCGTTGTTAGATTCAGGCGAGGTGGCTTCAAAGGTTTCAGCAACGGGTCTAGATAAGCGTATCAGTAGTCAGTCGCTGGTAGACATCATGTATGACGGCTTTTACTTGGTGTTTTTATTGCGTAATCATTATTTCAGTACAGAGCCGCGTCAATTTCGTCAAAAAATATATGATTTCTTAGATAAATTCGAGATGAATGCGCGCAAAAAAGGATTTCTGTCAGAAGATATTCATGAAGCTAAGTATGCGTATTGTGCATTGATTGATGAGACCATCATGACCTCGCAAGAGCCCGAGTTTCAAACTCTCAAAGATGCTTGGGAGCTAAATCCTTTGCAGTTGGATTTATTTGGCTCACAAATTGCTGGTAATGAGTTCTTTGAGCGTTTAGATGGGCTACGCGAGCAAGGAGAGAGGCGTCTGCCTGCTCTGGAGGTCTATCACTATGCGATGCTACTTGGTTTTCAAGGGAAGTATCGTTTAGAGGCGCCAGAGAAAATTCGTTACCTTATCTCACGCTTAGGGGATGAAATTGAGCATCTACGGGGTAATAAGAACGAGTTTTCGCCATTTTGGGCGATACCGGACCAAATCAAACACACGCTCACGAGCGAAACGCCACTATGGGTCATACTCACGGTCATGGCAGTGTTGTTGACCGCGATATTTGCTACCATGTGGCAGTTTACCAATAGTTTCTCGAATGAGCAGCTGTCAGCATACGATAATGTGATTCAAGAAAACAAAGAGCAAGCTCATATCTCAATTTTCCTACCTTAATTATTTTCCTTACTTTAAATGCTAACTTCTTTAACAGTTTTTATTTCAGCTGCATACGTTGTGCTGAAATAAAAATTGTTAGGACAGCAAGGTAATAATTGTTATATCGTTGGCTACTTATTTTTCTACTGAGTTTTATATAAGTTTCTTTATGCCAATGAAAAGAACAGCAATAAAAAAACCCTCATCAAAGAGATGAGGGTTTTGGCAAATGCCATAATTGAATTAAAGATAATTCAAGAAATTTACGACTAAAATGTGGCTCTCCAACCTGGGCTCGAACCAGGGACACACGGATTAACAGTCCGTTGCTCTACCAACTGAGCTATTGGAGAATAAGCTGCAAGTATTTAAAACCTTACAACGAGCCTTAGAAGTCTCTAACGAGTTCTTGCTAAGTGGGGCGTATTCTAGCAAAAATAAAAAATACGTCAAGCCTTTTTTGCATAATTATCAAAGATAATTATTTTAATAAGGGGATAAGGCGTTTTTTGAGGTTTTTTGCCAAAAAAATTCAGCAATTGCGAGATAAATAAAAAAGACGCCACATAAAGGATAGGTGGCGTCTTCGTTTATAAGCATATTTATAAGCACATACTTAAGCATAGTAATTTTAAGACAGTGGCTGTTTAGTCTTTATTCAGTAACGTCTAGATCAGCAACCGCTTTTTCGATACGTGATAAGGCGTCTTTTAGCGTCGCTTCATCAGTTGCGTAAGAGATGCGCATATAGCCACCAAGACCAAAGGCGTCACCAGGCACCACTGCTACGCCAACTTTCTCTAACAACCATGTTGAAAATTCAGTACATGATGACAGACCAGCGGCTTTGATGAGTGGTTTGATGTCAGGATATACGTAGAAAGCGCCATCAGGACGCAGGCAGGTAATACCTTTAATCGCGTTCAAACCATCAACGACTAGATCACAACGCTTTTCAAAGGCTTCTACCATCGGCGTAAGCACGCTTTGATCGCCACTGATAGCGGCTTCGGCAGCCACTTGGCTGATCGATGTTGGGCATGAGGTTGACTGTGATTGTACTTTTTTCATCGCCCCAATCAGCTTGGCAGGGCCACCAGCGTAACCAATACGCCAGCCAGTCATCGCATATGCTTTTGACACGCCATTTAAAATAATTGCCCGCTCTTTTAGCTCAGGTGCGGCATTCAGAATATTGTAGAACTTATCGCCCGTCCAGCGGATGTGTTCATACATGTCATCTGAAACAACATAAACTTGTGGGTGCTTTCTCAGCACTTCAGCGATGGCTTTTAGCTCATCCAACGTGTAAATCATACCTGTTGGGTTAGAGGGGCTGTTTAGTACCAGCATTTTGGTTTTGTCAGTGATGGCGTCTTCTAACTGCTCAGCGGTGATTTTGAAATCTTGCTCAGCAGGGCATTTGACGATGACTGGCACACCTTCTGCAATGATGACCATGTCAGGATAGCTGACCCAGTAAGGTGCCGGAATGATGACTTCATCACCTGGATTGATAAAGGCTTGCGCAAGGTTAAAAAATGATTGTTTACCACCGACCGATACTAGGATTTCATTGGGCTCATAGCTGATGTTGTTGTCACGTTTGAACTTCTCAATGATGGCTTTTTTGAGCTCTGGCGTACCATCGACAGCGGTGTATTTGGTAAAACCGTCATTAATGGCATCGATTGCTGCTTTTTTAATGTGCTCTGGCGTATCAAAATCAGGTTCACCAGCGCCCAAACCGATAATATCTTTACCAGCTGCTTTTAGCTCTTTGGCTTTATTGGTAATCGCTAGCGTAGGCGATGGTTTGATGTTGTTGACGCGGTCAGACAGTTTCAATTCACTCATGAGAGATCCTTTTTATAGTGGAGTGGGATTGGTGAAGCGCTATCATCAATTGTATAACGTTTGAGATGTCATTAGGACACGGTATCAGGAGGACACGATATCAGGCAGTTTCAAAAACTGCCGCAACGGAAGTTGATTTTTGAAAATAAATAACCGTTAATAAAGACAAGCGCTTTTAACAGGTTGGATATTTTCATGATAAATACGCTGACTAATCAGCCCTTTAATGTAAAGCTATTTTTGATTTTTAGTATTGTAGCATGCCGTAATTAGGCTGTCTTATAAGGCTAGTAACATAAAACGACAGACCTAAGAGCAATTTTCCCAGTGCGCGAGAGTAGAAAGGTTCAGTCAATTGAGAGACGCATTGATTGCGAAACCACAACAATAAATCGATAGCCTTGCGCTATGATTGTTTAGATTTAATAAATAAAATGGATGATACCTTAATGAAAAAAGGTTAATGCCATCAGCTGACTAAAGATGATAAGCAAGTATTTAGCACTTAAATGCATGGTAAGTTTTGTACTATTAGCACAAATAAAAGGACGTTTACGATGACTGACTCTACTAAGAAATTACATATACTTATTACTGGCGCGACGTCTGGTATTGGCAATCAATTGGCAAAAGACTATCTACTGGAAGGTCATCAAGTCTATGCCGTTGGTCGAGACGATAGGGCATTGGCTGAGCTTGAGTCACTAGGCGCAGAAACGGTTGATTTAGATCTCATGGATCGGGATAAAGTTATCGACGCTTTTGAAAAAATTGAAGAGGTTGATTTGGCGATTTGTGGCGCTGGCATGTGTGAATATTTGGACATGCCAAACTTCGATAGCGCCTCGTTTATGAAAGTGATGTCGGTAAATATGGGTACGTTGTCACATGCTATCGAAGGGATATTGCCAAAGCTAATCGCCTCAAAAGGTCGTCTGGTTGGCATTGGTTCAGCATCTGCTTATGTGCCGTTTGCTCGTGCTGAAGCTTATGGCAGCTCAAAGGCTGCTATCCATTACCTAATGAAAACTTTGCAAATTAGCCTTGCACCGCATGATGTGTTGGTAAGTTTGGTCGTGCCTGGTTTTGTCGAGACGCCAATGACTAAGCAAAACGATTTTCCCATGCCCTTTATCCAAACAACAGCGCAGGCAAGCCAAGCTATTCGTGATGGTATCGCGAGTGGTCACGATGTGATCGAATTTCCCAAAAAGCTCACTTTACCGCTAAAGGTATTGGGTACGTTGCCAGATTTGGTGTGGCAGCAAGTCAGTGAAAAAATCAATAAAAAATAGTTTATATTGAAAAATTGCAAAAAATAAATTACTAAAAATATGGAAAGGAACGCATCAATGCTGTTTAACTGCCGTAAACGTAAGAACCTAGAGACAGTCTCTCATGAAGCCAGCAGCCTCTCAAAACAGACGACTAATGCTCAAGCTCAAAAACGTATTGCTATCATTGGCTCAGGTATATCAGGATTGACTTGCGCTCATTATCTGGTGGCGCAACATGAAGTGACAGTGTTCGAGGCTAATGATTATATTGGCGGTCATGTAAATACCATCGATGTGGCGCTACAAGACGGCAAAAAAGCAAAAAGCAGCAATGTGGAAAACAGTGCCATAGATACTGGCTTTATCGTCTTTAATGAGCGTACTTATCCCAATTTCTTTCGGCTACTGCATGAGCTGCAAGTGCCGTTTCAATCGACTGACATGAGCTTTTCGGTAAAGAATACAGCGCGCCATTTTGAATACAATGGTCACACGCTCAATACTTTATTATCGCAGCGTAAGAATGTTTTCAATCCAAAGTTTTGGCAATTTATCAAAGACATTTTACAGTTTAATAAGCATATCAAGCAGCTACGCCAAGACTACGAAATGACACGTGCTAACGGGCAAGATGTCAGCGCTTTTACTGAGCAAACACTGGGCAGCTATCTCACAGAAAAAAGCTATGGCAAGCTGTTTATAGATAACTATTTGCTGCCAATGGTCTCTGCCATTTGGTCAACCAGTCTGCATGAAGTACAAGACTTCCCACTGGTGTTTTTTGCGCAATTCTTTGACAATCATGGCTTGCTCGATGTGGTTAATCGTCCGCAGTGGTTTACGATCAAAGGTGGCTCAAAACAGTACGTCAATAAGTTGATTCCACGCTTCATCAAAGCGGGCGGTAAGGTGAGAGTAAACAGTCCCGTACAGTCTGTGGTTCGCGATGGTGAGCAAGTATTATTGACGGTTCAAAATAAAAGCATTACTGATAACAATATCGAAAGCTTGAACGAAAAATTGGTATTTGACGAAGTCATCTTTGCTTGTCATGCAGACACCGCGCTCAAAATTTTAACAGACGCCAGTAAGGATGAAAATGAGGTACTCAGTCATTTTCGCTTTACCAAAAATACCGCCGTATTGCATACCGACATCAGTGTCCTACCGAACAAGCCATTGGCATGGGCCAGCTGGAATTATCTGATTGATGAGAGTCTCGCAAATCAAAAAGCGCAAATATCAGCAAAACCAGTGCTGACTTATCACATGAATATTCTGCAACGCCTGACCAAAAAACACAATTATTTGGTTACGCTGAATCCAGAAACCGTTCATGAAAATATTGACGATAAGCACGTCATTAAGCGCATCGATTATAGCCATCCTGTGTTTGATAAAGCGATGATTGAGGCGCAAAGCAAATGGTCGAGTATCTCTGGTAACGGCATGCACACACATTTTTGCGGTGCCTATTGGTTTAATGGTTTTCATGAAGATGGTGTACGTAGCGGTCTACGTGTCTGCCAGGCGCTCGGCTATGATATTGCCATAAAAGACGAGGTTGATCCGACTCATCTGCCTGATGCCGAGAGCGCACATACGCCGTTTCGTTATAAGGACCTACCGGTAAAGGCAGATAGCAAATTGCGCACACTTAATAAGCGTGAGGTGGTCACGGCGCTCACCAATCAGGAGCTGATTGAGTACATTGAACGTTTACAACCGCCTGTTAAAAATGATGAACAAAAGCGAAAGCGTCGCTTATTTGGTCGTCATAACGTGCAGTGATTTTAGCAGTGAAATCAACGAACACTATTGAAGGGAATGCTATGTCTATTGAAACCGACACGCCTAATAAGCTGTTACCCCATCAGTTGTTCCATGGGACGACTTGGCACAGTCGGTTACTGCCAAGTGTGCATAAATTTGCGTACCCATACCGTTATTGGGGCATCAATATCAGCGCATTGGCTAAAGGGCTGGAGCTTCCTGAAGTAAGTACAGGTATTAGTAGCAAAAATAAGCTTTTAAAAAAGTTGCTTTCAAAAGGACGGCTGGTCAAAAGATTGCCATTATTTTCAGCAAAGAAAAAAGCATTGCAGCAGTTTTGTCCTGATGATTACTTACAAGGTCTACCTCTACAAGAGGTAAATAGCCTAAGTAATTGCTCAATGAGTGACAAGCATGGTAATTGTCGTTCAAATTCTGTTCAAGCACTTAATCATCGCTTAAATCAAGCGTTTACTGAGCAAACGGGTAGTGCGCCAACAGGCGATATTATTGGGATGCTCGTTTGCCGCAATGCGGGCATATATTTTAGTCCAGTCAATTTTTACTTAGGTTTCGATGAGCAGCAGATGCCGTCGCATTTATTGGCTGAAGTCTCTAATACACCGTGGGATAAGCGCCATTATTATGGGTTTACACTCAATGGTGCGAATACTGAATTTTGTCATAATAAAGATTTTCATGTCTCACCTTTTAACCCGATCGATCAGCTATATCGTTGGCAGGTTAAGGTAAAAAAGCAGCCGGATAATTGCTTGCAAGTTCGTATTTCTATCGATATCAGCGATGAGCGCGGTGAGGTATTAAAAACGGGTATAAAAATGGCTGGCGTTCCAATGACCGCCACAACGATTCGCAACAGTTTGCGAAAAAATCCGCTAATGAACATGACCTCTGTAACCCGTATTTATTGGCATGCTTTCAAGCTTTATGCGATTAAAAAAGTGCCTTATATTCATTATGATGAAAAACTGGCCGATAGCCAACAGAACAAAGCACCGACTCCAAAAGATATTCTTTGATAGTTGAAGGGTTAAAGATCAGCCAAAGAAATTTATCAGCTTAACGCTTAAGCATAGAGCATTTAAACAAGGATGAATATACGATGTCAGCACGACCAACCGACCGAGCACCCGTTTCGACATTAGGAAAATTGACCGCACAGATGAGTAAGGTCGTCAATGAGCGCGTCATTTTTCAGCCCGTCAGTGCGGGAATGAATCAATTGGCAAGAAAACTCATCTTCCGCGCATTAGCGCATATCCAGTTTGGTAGCCTGACTATAGTCGAAGCATTCGATGAGCAAGCACCTAATACCGTCAGCTTTGGTAAAGTATCCGATAGTGTCGCGAGCAGCTCGGCAGTGGGTCGCCATTCACTGCACGTCACCTTGATGATTCATGATCCTGCTGTCTATCGGCAGTTGTTGCTTGGCGGCTCTATTTCGCTAGCAGACAGCTATATCAATGGTGAGTGGGATACGGACGATTTGACCGGGCTGATTCGGTTGGCAGCGCGTAACTTGGCGGTGCTGAATAAGTTAGAAAATCGCTTTGCAGGTGTGAGTAAGGCTTTTGAAAAAGCGAAGCATCGGCTGCGCAGTAATGATCAGTCTGGTGCTAAGTCCAATATTTTAGCGCATTATGATTTGGGCAATGATATGTATCAGCGTTTTTTGGACGATACGATGATGTATTCAGCGGCAGTCTATCGTACGCCTGATGTATCACTGAGCGCAGCGCAGCAGCATAAACTGGCGCTCATTTGCCATCGATTACAATTGACGCCTGATGATCATGTGATAGAAATTGGCACAGGGTGGGGTGGTTTTGCTATTTATGCCGCCACACATTATGGCTGTCACATAACGACGACGACCATCTCTGACGCCCAGTATGATGAGGCGCAGCGCCGAGTCGATGCGGCAGGACTGTCTGATAAAATTACCCTGCTGAAGCAAGATTATCGTGAGCTGACAGGGCAGTACGACAAGCTGGTCAGTATCGAGATGATTGAAGCCGTTGGGCACGAGTACTTACCGACGTTTTTTGCCAAATGTAATAGCTTGCTCAAACCCACAGGGCTGATGGTGCTGCAAGCGATCACCTTTAATGATCAAAACTACCAAGATTATATTAATTCAGTCGATTTTATCCAAACGCACATTTTCCCTGGTGGTTGTTTGCTCTCTAATCAAGAGCTAAATACACAGTTTACGGAACAAACCGACATGGTCATCAAGCAGCTACATGATTACGGTTTTGACTATGCTCATACCTTGCGTGATTGGCGTGCGGCGTTTATGGCGCAGCGTGAAGAAATTAAGGGGCTTGGTTATGATGATGCCTTTATTCGCTTGTGGGATTTTTACTTTTGCTATTGTGAAGGTGGGTTTTTAGAGCGCACCATCGGCGTGGTACAGTTGACCGCAGTGAAGCCAGACAATATTGATGTGATGCATTTCTCTGATTTGTCTTCTCATGACACTCTCACCGATGAGCAAAGCAGCTGCCTGATTCACGATATTATGAATTCTCATGAAAGCGGTAAAGCCAACAGTGATGGCCAAGACGCCTCCAAACGAAACATAGCGTCTTAACAAGTTGCGTTTCAACAGGTAGTGTCTTAAAAAACACTGACTTAACAAGCGCTGATGGAAACAAGCTGGGATTGAAAAACGCTAATTAAAAGGATGTGGTTATGGGTTATATATTTATATATCTGGCTGCTGTGCTTATATTTTTGGGTATTGACGCAGTTTGGCTCAAGACTATGACTGGCTTATTTTATGAAAAGCGTATCGGGCATCTGCTTGCCGATGAGCCAAACATGATTGCTGCTGGCGTGTTCTATATGTTTTATCTACTGGCTCTCTGTGTCTTGATTTTATATCCACAAATCAAAGCAGGCGCTTCGATTGGTCATATATTCTTGCTTGGTGGCTTGATAGGGCTGATGGCCTACGGTACTTATGACTTTACCAGTTTAGCGTTGTACAAAGGTTTTACACTGGATACAGCGTTGGTTGATTTTGCTTGGGGCGGTATCTTGACAGGTTCAGTGAGCGCTATTGTTGCTTGGCTTGCTTATCGTTTTCATTGGTTGAGCTAAAGTTAAATAGTTCAAAATTTACATAACCTAGACCATTCAATGACAGAGTGCCGTTTGTGCTCTCTTGTGAGCTGCTGTATAAATGATACTTACTATCAACATGCCCCAAATCATTCAAGGATTTTTATGCCGCAATACAATACCAGCTCGACTGCCAAAAAAGCCCCATTAAATCATGAGCTATATATGTCGATACTCATGACGCCTGATATGGCGAATTTTATTGGCAATGTGCATGGTGGTGATTTGCTTAAGATGCTGGATCAAGTCGCTTACGCTTGCGCCAGTCGCTATAGCGGTAATTATGTGGTGACGCTGTCTGTTGACCAAGTGATGTTCCGTGAGCCTATATATGTTGGCGAATTGGTTACCTTTGCGGCAAGTGTTAATTATGTGGGAAATACTTCAATGGAGGTCGGCATTCGCGTCGAAGCAGAAGACGTTCGAGCCCGTACTGTACGCCATACCAATAGCTGCTATTTTACGATGGTCGCTATCGATGATAATGGCAAGCCCACACCTGCGCCGCCACTTGATATCAAAAATCCCATGCAGCAATGCCGCGCTGATGCAGCACTAGAGCGTAAAAACCTGCGTCTGGAAAGCTCACATCGACCCAGTTGTGATATCGGGGATATGGTTGGTGAGCTGGCTAATTCTCATGATCGTTAAGATGAATAGACCCTGTATAGTCAGTTAAAATGCTTTCAATATACGGTCTATTGATCTGGTTAAATATATACATATCTGCGTTCAAAAAGCCTATATCGAGATTATTATGAGCTTAAAACCATCGGAAGCCGAGTCACCTCCTGCTATTTCTCATCAGCCAGCGCCGCATAATAGTCGTGCTCGGGGTGCTGGCACGCTCATTACAGACACCACTTCTGATGGTAATTCTCACTCTGTATTAGACGGTTCTGCTAAGTCGACAACCAATAAAGACAAGCAACATTCCGCTTCATTGGTGACGGTATTAATTGCTGTTGGAGCCAACCTTATCATTGCGATTGCCAAAACGGTTGCAGCATTTATGACGGGCTCTGCTTCTATGATCGCAGAGTCTGCGCATTCGTGGGCAGATGCAGGTAACGGCACCTTATTAATTGTCGCCGAGAAAAAGGCGATCAAACCTGCTGATGAAAGCCATCCCCTTGGCTATGGCAAAGAAGCTTATGTCTGGTCGATGATTGCCGCTTTTGGTGTCTTTATGGCAGGTTCGATTGTCTCCATTTATACCGGTATCACCGAGTGGAATGCTGCGGAAAGCGAGACCAACTATACCATCGGTTTTATTGTATTGGCGATTGCGTTTGTGCTCGAAGGGTTTTCGTTAGGGCAAGCTTACTTACAAAGTAAAAAGCATGGCGAAGCGATAAATGTCAGCGCCATTGGCTATGTGGTCGATACGTCAAACCCAACTTTACGTGGTGTATTCTTTGAAGACTTGGCAGCTGTCATCGGCTTGGTTGTCGCTGCTGCTGCCATGGGTATGCATGCTTATACGGGACAGCCGTTTTGGGATGCGCTCGGCTCCATCATTGTCGGAATATTATTGGGTGCGGTAGCCATCTTTTTAATTAGCCGTAACCGTGACTTTTTGGTCGGTTATAAAGTATCAGAGAGGATACATGGCTATGCATTGAGCGAGTTACTCAATCATCCAGATATCGATAGTGTGTCGTACTTACATTTGGAGTGGGTGGGACCCAAAAAGATATTTATGGTGGCGGCAGTCGATATCGCTGGCAATCAAAAAGAAAAAGAGATTGCCCAAAAATTCGAAATTATTGAAAGTCAGTTCCGTGCCAATCCTTTATTTCAGGAAGCTATCCTGACATTATCTGTACCCAATGCTGAAACTTTGAGCTTACCCAATAGTTATAACCAAGATGCCTGATAAAGAGAAACTAATATGAAACTAAGTCTTCAGTCTGCTATAGAGAGCCCTGTTGGGCGTTCAATCATGGTTCGCTCATTAACTATGGCCGTTTGTCACTATTAGCGCAGTAGCCAGTCTGACTCAAGCACAGGCTGAGCTGGTAATTCATAATGAGCCTGCTCAACAGCCAAGCATAAGTATCAATAGAATAAGTGCGAATAGCGCTTCTATTAACAATACCGCTTTTATGAATAATAATATCTCCCCAACAGATACGTCTATTGTAAAGCTGATGGAAGTGATGCACATTGATGAGCAAATAGAATCTATCGTTAACGGGCAACAAGCGGCTATCGATGCTATCAATGTACAAACGCAAAATCGTACTGAGTCAGTAGGTGATGGTAACTTAAATAAACGCCAACAGGCGCTACAAGAGCAGATTCAAAAAGTGCTGGGTCAATATGCCAAGATAATGACCAATACTATCGGCGATACCACTGACAAGCATACGTTGACGCAAGCATATATTAACGCGGCAAAAACTTACTATACGCAAGCGGAAGTTGATGCTCAAATTGATTTTTATGATACGGTGATGGGTCAAAGTATCTTGTCGAAACAGCCACAGATTACAGCAGCATTTCTAAAGCAATCCTTGCCTGATGATACTAGTGAAACTGAGGCACAGCTGGATGAGCTTTTACCGCAGATGCAACAAATAATCCAAGGTGTTTTTTAACTGACAGCTAATAACTGATAATTTAACTATTTTAAAGCCCGTTTCTGAGCGTGAATCTTAAAGTTATTACACATAAGTTCGTACACACAAAAAAGGTCACTATAAAAGTGACCTTTTTTGCTGATATAGACTGTCTTATTGATATAGCTGTTTTATTAGTATAACTGGTTTGAGTACAAAGATATTATTTCTTTGGTGCATTGGCACCGATGAACCATGCATCTTTATCGACAGTACGGCTTATTTCCGTTAATAGGTCAGCGGTATCTTCGTCACCCGCATCACCAGCCGCATCAATCCCTTCGCGTAATGAGGCAGCAATGGTCTTATAACGATTGGTCAGCTCACGAACATGCTGATCGACTTCAGTGATATCAGTAGGGTAAGTATCGAGGATAGAGTCCTCAACGACGCGTTTAGAGATACCATTGGCTTTACCACCAAGGATAACAATACGCTCAGCGACCGTATCATAAGCTTCAGTTAAACGACCATAAGTATCATCTAATAATTGATGAACACCGATAAAGCCAGTACCTTGCAAATTCCAATGACATTGCTTACTGTCCATACTCAAATCAATGAGATTCGCTAGATTAGCGTTCAATAAGTCGATCATTTTCTTTGCGGTTGCGTCATCTATTCCACTTGCGTAACGTTCTCTCATGTTCTACTCCGTTATGTGTATTATTTTAATGAAAATCTCATTTGTTGTTATTGGTATCTTACTAATGAACTACTTGTTGATTCGTTATAAATAATAGCAGCTTAAATGAAGATTGAAAGCCTCAAGCGTTAGGCTTTATTAGGTGGTCGTGTAATGAGTTTGTTAATCATGAAAAGCTTTGTAAATTTAGCGGATGCTGTGTGCGTTTTTTATAACGAAGGTACTATTTATTGGTTATAAATAGGGCGTGTGACGTCATGTCTAGATGCTAATATTGTAAGAGAAGATGACAATATAAAACCCTTAATTACCTTTAAAAACCCTAGCTTAGACCCCACATTGTTATAAACCTTCAGAAGAAGAAAGCCATTATGCGAATGCCTGAACCGCGCTCGTCGCGTCAGTTAAATCAATTGGCCACTCAGCTCCAAGGTGAAGCTGAAATTAGTGGTGTCAATGCGTCTGGGACGCAAATATCAAGTCGTGCTTTTGAGATGGTCACCGAATTTGAGCCAGCAGGCGATCAACCGCAAGCGATTAAAAAACTCGTCAACGGTATTAATTCTGGTATGGATGAGCAGTTACTACTGGGTGTAACGGGCTCTGGTAAGACCTATACCATGGCAAAGGTCATCTCTGAGACGCAGCGTCCAACCATTATCATGGCGCATAATAAGACGCTTGCCGCGCAGTTATATGGAGAGTTTAAATCATTTTTTCCAAACAATGCCGTTGAGTACTTTGTCAGCTATTATGACTATTATCAGCCTGAGGCTTATGTCGCGGCGAGTGATACCTTTATCGAAAAAGACAGCGCTATTAATGACCATATCGATCAGATGCGTCTGTCAGCGACGCGAGCACTATTAGAGCGTCGTGATGCGATTATTGTTGCTTCGGTATCGTGTATTTATGGTTTGGGTGATCCAGAAAGTTACCTGAAAATGCTGCTACATATCGTCGTTGGCGACAAAATTGATCGCACTGCTACCATCAAACGTCTTGTTGAAATGCAATATACGCGCAATGAGCTAGACTTTGGGCGTGGTACGTATCGTTTGCGCGGTGAGCTGCTAGATATTTATCCTGCTGAGTCTGAGCAGCTGGCGGTACGTGTGCATTTGTTTGATGATGAAGTCGAAAAAATCACGTGGTTTGATCCTTTAACGGGCAAAACGGTGCGTACGGTGCCGCGGATTACTATTTATCCAAAATCGCATTATGTGACGCCGCGTAATAAGTTAGAGGCGGCCAGTCATACCATTCGTGCGGAGCTTGAACCGCGTTTGGAGTATTTCCGTGAAAACAATAAACTGATTGAAGCACAACGTCTCAAAGAGCGTACCCAGTATGATCTTGAGATGATTCAACAGCTTGGCTACTGTAATGGTATCGAAAACTACTCGCAGCATCTGTCTGGTCGTCCATCAGGAGAAGCGCCGCCGACCTTATTTGATTATATTCCAGAAGATGCGTTGTTATTCCTTGATGAGTCGCACGTCACTGTTTCGCAAATCGGTGCAATGTATAAAGGCGATAGATCACGTAAAGAGAACTTGGTCAATTATGGCTTTCGTTTGCCAAGTGCGATGAACAACCGTCCGATGAAGTTTGAAGAGTGGGAGCGTATCAAGCCTAAGACTATTTATGTCAGTGCCACGCCAGCGTTGTATGAGCTTGAACACAGCGAGCAAGTGGTCGAGCAAGTCGTCCGTCCAACGGGTTTGATTGATCCTGAGATTGAGATTCGTCCTGTATTGACGCAGGTCGATGATGTGTTATCAGAGATTACTAAGCGGCGCGAAAAAGATGAGCGCGTACTGATTACCACCTTGACTAAGCGCATGTCAGAGGATTTGACCAGTTATCTAAAAGAGTACGACGTCAAAGTTGCTTATCTGCATTCGGACATTGATACTGTCGAGCGTATGCAAATCATTCATGAGTTACGTACAGGCGTGCATGACGTACTGGTCGGCATCAATCTATTGCGCGAGGGTTTGGATATGCCAGAGGTATCGCTAGTAGCGATATTTGATGCTGATAAAGAGGGATTCTTGCGTTCTGAGCGTGCTTTGATTCAGACCATTGGACGAGCCGCGCGTCATATCAATGGTAAGGCTATCCTTTATGCTGATCGTATTACCAACAGTATGCAAAAGGCGATAGACGAGACCGACCGTCGCCGTGAAAAACAAGTGGCATTTAACCTTGAACACAACATCACGCCAAAAGGGGCACGTCGCAGTATCACCGATAAAATCGATACGGGTGACGATCAGAATGCCAATGCCAATGACAATCAAGTGATTCCAATCAAGAGCAATCTGCCTGATGTTGATATTAGCATCTTACGCAGTCCTGGTTTGCTGGCGAAAGAAATCAATCGTCTTGAAAAGCTTATGAAGCAGATGTCGCGTGATTTGAAATTTGAGGATGCAGCGAAAACGAGAGATAAAGTGCTAGAGTTAAAAGCGCATTTGATTTAGATGGTAAGGCTTAGAATATAAAAACAGTAGGGCGGGTTAATAGATAGTTAGCTCGCCTTATTTTAGTTAATTACAGTGACTTTGTGCCTTATTTAACATAGGCTACTATAAATTTGGACTAACTATAAAAATAGTTTTTTATTAAAAAATATGATATTTAGATAAAGCTTAAGAACATTCTCTTTTTTTAAATTTGGATACTTTATGAGCAAACGAATTGATGAAGCAAGAAAGGTATGTGGATCATTATTAGATGAACTAGAGCATTCCAGCTCAAACATTGATTCTATACTGATGAAATCAAAAAGACTTGCGAGGTTAATGCGGGATACTGATGCTCAAACATGGTTAGATCTTGAAACTAGAGGTTATCCCAAGAGCTTTGATTTTAAAAGTTTGGGAAACTGTCTAAAATATGCGGTGTCTTCAGGTAGAGCTAATATGCAAGCTGCTACCTACTATACTCAAAGTCTGTCTACTTTAGAAGCAAATGCCGAATCTGATGGAATTCTGATGAATTCATTTAAATTATCGACAGAATCCACAACTAAGGTAAACGATTTTCTTGAACAAAGAGCTACTGAGGCATTGCTAACTACTCAACATAATTTAAAGCTGCAATATAAGACTAATTACGCAAACAGTAAGTCATTACTTTCTTCTATGAAGTCTGCGATACATAGCTATGTTACCGATACATATCTTGCTATAGAGTTGGGAGATATTGCCCAAGATATTTTTGAAAGTGCTAGAGAGCAAGTAGATGCATTTATACGTTCTAACTGTCCTAAAGGTGCTGAAAAAGTTCTGGCAATTAATGAGAGAATGCAGGATGGAACTGCTGAATCATTATCTGGAGCACTAACTTCATGTCGTCGCCTTTTGATGGACGTTGCAGATTCAGTTTTCCCTGCTCAGGAAGAATGGAAAGATAGACAAGGTAAAGTTAGAATAGTAGGTACTGAGCAATATAAGAATCGCTTACTTGCATACTTATCAGAATTGAGTACCAGTAAAGGTAGCTTTGCTTTACTAGAGTCAGAGTTAGAGCACTTAGCATCACGGTTAGATGTTGTTTATGAAAAGACGTGTAAAGGTGTACATGTGGATGTGACCATAGAAGAGGCAAGATTAACCGTCATACATACTTATCTGTTTTTAGGAGAGTTAGCAACTTTTGGAAAAAAATCATAAATATGTTGTCTGCTTCATAAAATTAAACTTATAAATAAAAACTATGCTTAATTTTATCCCAATCTCAAAATATTATCATTTCTAATATCAAGCATAGTTTTAAATTTCCTAACTTAAAATATATAGTTACTTTGTGTAGTATGTATTAATAAAAGGCTGGCTGGTATTTGAAGCTGCACCTGATATTTATGCAGAGAATAAAAAGCCTTAATGACCATAGCTTGAAAGCATTTTTTGTTAACTTACGCCTTATATTTCATAGCAGTATAGGTGATGACAAATGACTGTCTGTTGAGTTGAACTAATATTAGGATTAACAGGAAGGGCTTTATAGGTGTAAATTAATAACTAATAATTGGTTATATCAAAACTTGTGTTTATACCAAATGCCCCTTAATATGATATCAATGAGCAATATGAACTTATAACAACGGACGTTGAGGCATATAATCCATCATGCAAAATAATAAATTCTTAGAATTAAATGCGAATGAAAACTCACTAGGCATGGCAGATTCTGCTAAACAAGCCATTATAGAGTCTTTAGGTGAGGGCTTTCGTTATCCAGATAATCCACGCGCAGCGCTCATTAGCAAAATTGCCACCATCCATGGTGTGGCAGAAAACCAAATCTCATTAGGCAATGGCTCGACTGAAAATATTCGAGCTACCTTACAAATGTTGCAAAACAAAGCATTAAAAGAGGGCAAGCAGTTTCAGATGGTGATTCCTGTGCCAACGTTTGATTGTGCAGAGATGTATGCAAATTCCATTGGCGTGCCTGTGGTCAAGATACCATTAACCGCTGAAAACTATGATTATGATTTTGATGAACTGCAAAAAGCAGCTGACGATTTTGATGGCATCAGCCTACTTTATATTTGCAATCCGAACAATCCAACTGGCATCATTACATCAACTTCAAGGCTTAAAACTTGGATAAGTAATGCACCAGATAGCCATTACTTTTTATTAGATCAAGCTTACTTGGAGTACGTATCAGATCCAAGCTTTGAGAGCGGTATTGAGTGGGTGAAACAAGGGTTATCCGACAATCTTATTGTTATCCATACTTTCTCAAAGTTATGTGCCTTAGCAGGTATGCGAGTGGGCTACGCAGTTTCTAACCCGCAAGCAATCGAGGCTGTCGAAGCGTTTATGTCTATGGACAACACCAACTTGTCAGGTGCGGTTGCTGCTATTGCGACGTTAAATGATGCCAAGTTTTTAGCGCTAAGTTTGCGCAATACCAATCAGTCGCGCCAGATGATTGAGGCAGTATTAGACGATCTTGGATTGCGTTATTTACCTTCACAGACCAATTTTATTTTTCATGAAATAAAAGGTGATTTAAAAACTTATATCGATAGAATGCGCGACCATGGCATCAAGGTTGGTCGCGAGTTCCCACCTGTTACAGGGTTCAATCGCTTGACGCTTGGCACGCCTGATGAGATGGCAGCATTTATTAAAGTATTAAAGCTGTTCCGTGAAAAAGGCTGGGTCTAAGTAGTGCATTAAAAAACTGCTAATTTTAAATATCGATAAACTCGAAAGACTAGGGCGTGTCCTCAATTCAATCGATTGCTTTCTAAATGGGCTAAAAATGGCTAAATTTTGCCAAACATCGTCAAATAGCTTTTTAATATCTTGATATTATTTGCGCTACTTTCCTTGTTTTACGGCAATTTATCTCATGTTTATCACCATTTTTAAAATGAGGACATGCCCTAGCATTAGCAAAAATGCTAAGAGTTTTGCAAAGTGAGTTGCCTATAGGGTGGCTCTTTTTTATTTAATGGATAATATTAATAAATGAGCATCTTACTCATAACAGCTGCTAACGAGTTTCATCGCTCAGAGCGCTTGTAATCAGGGTAAATGCCACTTACCATAACCATTATTATCCGAATGCATATCACCATCCATATATAAACCCTACTAAATAATCAGAGTAGCAAAAAGACGAGCGCAAGTGCTACGTCCGCTGGCTGAGCGAGTTTGACATTGTTCATCGCATATTTGGTATGGGTATCAATTAGGCGTATTACTATTGTGCTTACCAATCCATTAATAGAATTAAACTCTAACGAAAACTCACTGGGCATGGCAAACTCTGCCAAAAAAGCGGTTATCGATGCTTTAGACATCGGCTTTCGTTATCCAGATGACCAGCGTGTAGCCTTAATTACTAAAGTTGCGAAAATTAATGACGTGACTGAAAGTCAAATATCTCTAGGCAGCGGCTCCAGTGAGAATATCCGCACCGTCGTACAAATGCTGCAAAACAAAGCGTTAAGAGAAGGCAGAAACTTCCAAGTAATTGTGCCGCACCCAACCTTTGCTTATGCGGAATTATATGCAACCTCTATCAATGTGCCCGTGGTAAAAGTAGCACTGATGCCTGAAAGCTATTCTTTTGATTTACAAAATATGCAAAAAGTGGCTGATGATTTTGATGGTATAAGCTTGTTTTATCTCTGCAATCCTAATAATCCTACAGCGACGATTACTGACACAGATGAGTTAAAAGCGTGGGTAGGAACGGCACCAGACCATCATTATTTCTTGCTAGATGAAGCCTATTCAGAATACGTCACTGACCCAAGTTTTGAGAGTGGGATTGCGTAGATAAGAGAGCAGCGCTCAGACAATATTATCGTGGTTCGGACTTTCTCCAAACTGTGTGCGCTAGCAGGTATGCGTGTCGGCTATGCCGTTGCCAGTCCGCAAATGATCATTGAGCTAGAGGCGTTTATCTCAGTGGATAACACCAATCTGTCTGGTGCTGTCGCCGCGATAGCAACTTTGGATGATGAGGCGTTTTTGGCGTTGAGTTTGCATACTGCCAATCAATCGCGTCAGCTGGTTGAGCAGACGTTGAATGAGCTTGGACTACGCTACTTACCATCACAAGCCAGTTTTATATTTCACGAAATCAAAGGCGATGTACAAACCTATATCGATAGGATGTGCGACCATGGCATCGCTGTCGGTCGCGAGTTTGCGCCTATCACTGGCTTTAATCGTTTGACGCTTGGCAGAGCTGATGAGATGGCAGTGTTTGTTGAGGTGTTGAAATCGTTTCGTGAGAAAGGCTGGGTGTGATTAAGCCAGATAGAGTAGTTTCATCATTAAAAAAGGGGACACGCCCTAGTTTGCCACTTCCTTTTTTTATTGCAATAGGATAAAGGAGCTACAGCTAACATTCTATTTTTACCAACATCAAACGCAGTTTTACATATCCTGTCTTAAAAAATATCACGTCATCTTATAGTATTGATTCATAAAGCACGAACGAACAGGCAGCAGATTACATGCTGGACAGTGGCTGTAAAATCAGGCGTGCTAACGTATATTATAATTTTAAGGTCAGGGATATATTCATGTTTGATATCAAATCATTTTTTAAGAGAGAAGTAGAAAAAAAACTCATTAATGTAGACGATTATATTTTTATGCCTGAGCGAGTAGAGATGGAGCTGGAGGGCGGAGTATTAAACTGTGTACTCAACAGTGATGGTCGAGTCGATATTTTTTATAGTAAGCAAGGCGTGACAGAGGTCGGCTCGGCATCACGTAAGCATCCCTTTACGGCATTCGAAACCGAACTATATCATGGCGTTTATGATGACGTTATTAATGATTTGATTAAAGAAGTAGATAAGATTATCGATGGCTCTTCTAAGTATTTTAGTCGCAGCAAAATACTGCCCTTTACAGCAGCTTTGTCACAGAATCCAGTCGACAAAAACAAGTTCTAAGCCAAGTTAATAAGATAAGTGGATGGTATAAAGACTTAGCAATAAAAAGGGTGCGTTATTTATAACGCACCCTTTTTATGGTCTTATTTTAATGTCTTAAAACTTGAATGTTATGCAACTATATCTACTACAAATCAGTAGATATATCATATTTTATTTCATAAAACTGGTATAGCAACTTTGTAGAGATTTTGCGACGACTTTCGTGACCAGCTGTGTGCGATATTGCGAATCTATAGCAGCATTGCCCAATTCAACGAGTGTCACTTGCTGCGGCGCTTGCTCACTGACACAGCCACAAACATTACTTTTTACAGCTTCTTGTTGTGTGTCGGTCATAGCGACGCTAGCCACACGCCAAGCAGTTTGCTTTTCAATCTGACTGCGGCATTGGTTATCAATCGCTGATTTAAAGACATTCATACCAATCTCATTGGCAGTACCGATAGCAGTACCTGCATTATTATTCATACCACCAGTCGTTGTGCATCCAGATAGAGCGAGGGTAGCGAGCATAGCCGTTGATATTAAGATTTTTTTCATGGGTCTGATCCTTTAAGATTTTTATTGGTTTTAAGGTTTATGCTTAATAGAAACTGGTATTTTGTAGGAGGTGATGTTTGCTAATTGACATGTATTTTTTCCAAGCAGGTCGTATATTATCAGCAAAACTTATTAATAACACCACCAACTATTATTAGTATTGAATAAAGCTTTTTTTATCAAAGCTTGTCGTTATCAATCCAGCCACGCATAAGGGTGATAATATGCATAGGCTTTATAACCAATATAGCCGACAATCATCAATAAACCACCGACGATAAATAACCAAGTGGTGAGGTGTTTGCATGAAAAAGCATCAAAATTGTCATTGAACGCCGCAGAAATACTGGCGATGAAAATAATGAGGCAACCCAATAGCAATATCAGTGTTGACGTGAGCTCATAACTATCTACGCTAAAGTTTGGCATACCATAATCCAAGAATAAAATTTATCTTACTTTAACGAGTTCATTAACTGAGAGAGGTGAAATATTCATGAAGTATTGCTATATTTGGGTAGCGTGTTTATTATTTTCCACTGTTAATGCTATGCATCGAGATATCATGAAACATGCATGGACAGGAATATTTATTTCATCAAAATAGGTTTCCTAAATTCAATTAGAGATTCAATGGATAAAAAGCTATCAATACCCTGTCTTTTAATTGCTTTGACACTCAGCCTTTTTTTTATAAGAAGTGTATATGTGATGTCTGATTATCACGTACAGCAGTGTCATTGGAAAGGCTCTACATCAAAAGTCATGGGAGATGGATTTAGTTTTGATAACGATGTTCGGCTCAAAGATGGCGTCATTTTCATAAAGAACAAACCAGCGGCAAAAATAATGGTTAGAAAGTATCGTCCTTATGCAGATAACATTATTATAATTAGTGACATAGAGTATTCTGAGTTAGAGATGTATTATGAAAAAGGCTATTATTAAATTGAAAAATTAAACCCATATATACGTAGCTCAGCATAAAAAAACCAGCTAAGGCAATGGCTCTTAGCTGGTTTTATCTTATAAAGTTGATGTCAGTTTTTTAACTGTTTTAGACATTTTTACCGTGTTGCTTTTGCTGAATGTCTTTTGCGAGCTTGTAGCACTCATTGATGTGGTCATTGGCGATTTTTTTGAAAATCATATAGCCCATTGTAGCAGCAACCATTTGACCCCCTAATGGGATAAATTTCGTTACTTGTTTGGCAGCGATACGACCACCAAAGCCTTGTACGGTCTTTTTAACAATACCACGTGTCGCCATCAACCCTGCAAAATCGACAGTACGATCTTTTAATGCACCCCAATGAATGGCTCGTGATTCTAAATCAACTGCCGCCTTACGATCTTCAAGTAAGCCAAATCGCTCGCTAATGTCAGGTAATAGTTGAGTAAGCATACCTGCATCTACTGCGACATCAAAAAATGGTACAGGAACGATGGCAACACCAGCAGAATATTTGGCGCGTTTTTTAACCAGCTTTTGACATTCTTTTTTTACTTGTTCAAGATCCAAGCTAGGGTCAATGGTATTTGGTAACTTTTCAGCCAGTGGTGTGGTTTTCATAAAGCATCCTTATAAATGGTTAAAATAAAAAATCAAACAAAAAATCTTAATAGATAGCAAGTATCTCAGTTGTTTACCATTTTATGGATTTCTGAGCGGCATACAATCATTGCTTTGTAGCAAAATGCAGAAAAATGCAGTCGCTATACACCGTTTTTGTAAATGAAATATTATGCATATTATATGGATAGAGTATGAATTATTTGCTCCATGCTAGTATTAAAATATGGCTTATCACAATGTACTGCAACAAAAAACGATAAACCAAGCCACCAAAAATTGTCATTGTGACCCTCTGCCAAAGCCAGTAGAATATGCACATGCTAAATTTAACCCCCCGTTATACCAGCACTCGCATCGACGAGTTGCCCGCCGCGCTGCAACCACTTGCCGCCCAATCATTGACGCTTGCCCGCTTATACGCAGGTCGCGGCATTACTCGACCTGATGAGCTAGAGACGCAACTCTCTGCGCTATTGCCAGCCGAAATGCTGCATGGTGTCACCGAAGCAGTGCGTCTATTAGACGTCGCCATCGATGCCGGTCAGCGTATCCTTATCGTGGGTGATTTTGACTGTGATGGTGCGACCAGTACCGCATTGATGATGCGTGCGCTCACAAAAATGGGCGCAGTCGTTGAATTTTTAGTGCCTGACCGTTTTAAGTATGGCTATGGTTTGACACCAGAAATTGTCGAATTGGGTATTGAGAAGTATCATCCTGAGGTGATAGTGACTGTTGATAATGGTATCTCAAGCCATGAAGGCGTGGCTCGTGCGCAAGCCGATGGCATCACTGTGATTATTACTGATCATCATTTGACGACTAAAGAAACACCGCCTGCGGAGGCTGTGGTTAATCCCAATCAGCTCGATTGTCACTTTAGCAGTAAAGCGCTCGTAGGAGTGGGTGTGGCATTTTATGTGCTTGGACGCTTAGCCAAGCTGCGCCGCGAAGCCGGTAAATCTACCGTGCAAGTGAGTCAATATTTGGATTTGGTGGCATTAGGAACGATTGCTGACGTTGGGGTGCTTGATAAAAACAATCGCATTTTAGTGCATCATGGACTGGCGGCTATCCGCCAAGGGCGTTGCTCGCTCGGTATCTTGGCACTCCTTGAACAAGCAGGGCGAGATCCTAAGCAGTTGCAGGCGCAGGATTTTGGGTTTGTCTTAGGACCTCGTATCAATGCCGCTGGTCGTATGGACAATATGCGCGTCGGTATTGAGTGTTTGTTGACCGAGGACTGGAGTACGGCGCAGCGTTTGGCGCAAGAGCTTGAGCAGTTAAACCGGACGCGTCGGCAGGTAGAAGGTGAGATGCGCGCGCAAGCGGATAACATCGTACAGACATTAGCCGCTGCGGATACAGACATGGACGATGAGGCTACGGCGGATAACCGTGAAAGCGGCGATGTTATTGTTCAAAATAGATCTGAGAAAAAGACGAATAATAATCATAAACGCAGTATCGTTTTATACCAAGATGATTGGCATCAAGGCGTCATCGGCATTGTCGCTGGACGGTTAAAAGAAAGTCATTATTTGCCAAGTATCGTCTTTGCTCCTGCGGACACAGAGCGTACCGCTGAAGATGACCCTATCAAAGGCTCGGCGCGTTCCATCGCTGGCGTGCACATTCGTGATGCGATTGAGCAGGTTGCCGAGCGCCATCCTGATTTAATCAGTCATTTTGGTGGTCATGCGATGGCAGCAGGCTTAACGATCAAACGCCGTAACTTTGATGGGTTTGTTATGGCTTTTAATGACGTCATGGCACAGATGGATAATGAGGTGTTTGCTGAGCAAAAACTCACTGATGGCACGTTGCAGGCGAGTGACTTTAGCTTGTGGTTTGCTGAACACTTAGCTGATGCCAATATTTGGGGTCATGGCTTTGCACCGCCAATATTTGATGGGGTCTTTGAAGTGTTAAGCTTTAAGATATTAAAAGACAAGCACCTTAAGCTTTCGCTACGTTACCCTGATGTGCAATATCCGATTGAAGCAATTTATTTTAACTTTGATAGCGAGATATGGGATTATCGTGCGGAAAAAGTGCATGTATTATTTCAGCTAGACATCAACGAGTGGAACGGCAAACAAAGTCTACAGTTGATGGTAAAGGATTTAGCAGTCGTACAGGAATGATGGCATTATCTTATTATAAGATACTCAACCAGTAGCAAATATAGCGTCGACTTTGTTTAAGGTTGACGCTTTTTTAGTATTTCCATTCGATGGTTGGAAACTGCCAGTCATAACGAATGGCGAGCATGCGTAAGGTAAAAATCGTACCCATAGTAGCGATGTCAGCAATCCAAGCTGTCACACCCAGATTGTGTAGTGCGAAATAGAGGATGCCGCCAGCCAAAGCTGCCGAAATATAAATCTCTTGCTGCAACACCAGCGGAATCTCATTGCAGATCATATCGCGGATGATACCGCCGACAATAATGGTAATCACCCCAAGTAATAATGCCACGGGCACATTTGCACCCATACTATCGGCAACCTTGATACCGATTAAGGTAAAAACTGACAGTCCAATAGTATCTGAGAGTTTGAGAAACTTATTAACGCGTTTAGAGTTGGGATGAAAGAATATTTGCATCACTAATGAAGAGAGGGTGATAACAGTCAGGTAGCTCATATCCACCATCCAAAATAGTGGATGGCGATCTAAAATGACATCACGCACAGTACCGCCACCGATAGCGGTGACAATAGACACCAGCAAACAACCAAAAACATCAAAATTTTTGTGTTTTGCCAGTATCGTGCCTGAAATACTACAAGCGATAATACCAATCATATCAAAAAGATAAATGAGAGAGCGTGGGTCAAACGTAGTGATTAGTGCTGAAGGGTTCAATGCGATAGCCAGCATGAGCAAGTCTCACTAAGTTTGTATGATGATTGTCTGATTATTTTTAGCCCACTTAGAAAGTAAACGATTGAATTGAGGACACGCTCTAGTGTTTAAACCATATATATCGGTCTTATTTCACCAAACGTATAGAAGGCAGGTGCCAATCAAAACGCAATGCTAGCATCCGTACAGCAAAGATAACGCCCAGCATAATAAATTCATTCAATCCAGCATTTACACCCAAACGATCAAGCAGCAGATAAGTGATCGAACCTACAATACTAGCAGAGATATAAATCTCGCGTTGAAGTAACAGTGGTATCTCATTACAGATGATATCGCGTAGCAGACCACCAATAATAGCCGTCCAAACCCCCATCATAATAGCGATAATAGGTGACATATCTTGTGTCAATGCTATCTTAAAACCAATCACGCTAAAAGCCGCCAACCCAATGGCATCGAACAGCTTCAATGCCTTATCAATCTTATGATACAGATGAAAGAATATTTGTAAAATAAGCGATGTCACTGTGATGACGATCACATAATTGAGGTCAGTCATCCAAAATAGCGGATGACGGTCTAGCGCCATATCACGTAGTGTACCGCCGCCGATAGCATTGACCATCGCAACCAAGATACAGCCAGCAATATCAAAGCCTTTGTGCTGTGCCAGCAGTGTACCTGCGATCGCACAAGCAATCACACCAACCATATCTAATAAATATAATAAAATATCAGGAAAAATTAAATCATTAACCATGATTATATTACCAATATAATGGCCATCAAAATAGATTGGCTGGGCTGGGCTGGGCTGGAATAGATTAGTTTTGAAGTTGTTTATATGAATAATTTAAATAGAGTTAACCTAATTTTAGGTAGTAGTTTAGCCATCTTTTGCAAATAGAATAAGCCCAACGATAATCAGAGCAATACCTATTAAACCCATCGCTGATGGCAAAGTATTATTGAGCAATAGCATACCGCCAATTAAGGCAAATATCACTTCACTTGCCTGAGTGGCATCAACCCCAGCCACTTCGCTTGAAGTTTCCGCTTTTTCACGGGCATATAAAAAGATACTGGTTGCCGCCACGCCTGCCAATAGAGCCACAAGTAAGGTATTGAATACCTGCTTAGTATCAGGCAAATCCGGATGAACGACAAGACCCAAAACCAACCAAAATGGCAGACTGCCCAAGGTCATTAACCATACTTTGTTAAAGGCATTTTGTAGCAGGGTGGTTTTGATAGCAGGTATACGTGCGATTAAAGTTTGCAGCAAAGAGCTCGGCAAGGTTTGAGTGGGGTGGTTAAGGTTTAAGCAATTGACCGCGTCCGCCGTATAACTCATATCGGCTGACAACGCAGATGCTTCTGTAATAAGTGAGGTTGTTTTTTTACTAATCTCGTTGGCTTGGATATCAATTTTTTGAGTGCTAGTAGGCTCGGCACTACGCTTGCGAGCGTTGTAAGATACCTGCCAAACCAACTGATTACCAATGGGATAGCTAAAGGCGGCTATTAGAGCAGGCACGGCACCATAAAGCAGCATATCTTTCATAGGCACTGCATCAGCATCTAGCAAAGAAGCAGCATGCAGTCCTTCACTGATATTGACCAGTACCACGCCAGCAAATACTAATAACGCATATGCAATGAATTTTTTATCAAAACGTTGTCCGAATGCTAGCAAAACGAGTAGGCTTGCAACCACGGTAAACATAAAAGTCGCGGCGACTACCCAGCCTGCGACATGATCAGCCGCGTAGCATATTCCTGTATAAAAAATTCCAAAACCAATACTGCCCGTAATACACCAAAAGCCCCAATGTTGACGGAATATAGTCATCAGCTCCGTAATACGCCCAAAACCATGCTGCATAATTATAATAGCCGTGAGTATTAGCCACATAAATGCATAGCGAAGGCTAGCTGACCAAAACCAATGCCCACCAGCCGCACTCATAACTTCGTTTAACACAAACGTCGAGCTAAAAAATGCCCCCGATAATAAGCCCAATAAAATGAGTTTGACCATACCTATATTCCTATCCTTGGGTCGCTATTTATATTGAATATCCGTTTAGATAATTAGACTGTTATTTACCTTTAGCATCTGCCCAGATGATTTTATGCAGTTGCAATTGGAAGCGTACGGGCAGCGCGTCAGCCAACATCCATTCTGCAAGTTCGCGCGCCAACAAAGGTACATCGGGGCTGACTTCGTCGTCGATATCCTCTGCGACATTAAACATCGGCGAAAACCAAACCGTATCGACCAATTCATTTAATTTATGCTCAAACAGCTTGGTTTTCGCCCAGTCGTAATCTTCACGATTCATAATGACAAACTTGATTTGGTCATGCTGAGTGAGGTGGTCGAGATTTGACCATAGATTCTTATCGACTTCGCCTGAGCTTGGCGTTTTGAGATCCATGACTTTACTGACGGCTTTTGGCACGTTTGCTACCGTGAGCGCGCCTGCGGTTTCAAGCGAGATTTCATAACCGTTGTTCAGTAAGCGCTTCATTAGTTCAATGGCGTTCGGCTGAGCTAAAGGCTCGCCGCCAGTCAGACAAATACGCTTGCAAGGATAGCTTTTGATGGTCTCTATAATGGTTTCTAGCGACTGCCGCTCGCCGCCAGTAAAGGCGTATTCAGTATCGCAATAGACACAGCGAAGTGGACAGCCGGTCAAGCGCACAAATATCGTTGGCAAGCCTGAGGTCAGCGCTTCACCTTGCAAAGAATAAAAAATTTCTGTCAAACGTAGACCTGCTTCAGGGTCAGTGACAGGAATGGCGGCGGTGCGTAATAGTGATTCACTCATAATATGTCAAATACAGTTAAAGATTGATAATGGGATGAGGCATTTATCAATGGTAATAAAAAGGCAGGTTCTGGTATGGGCGTTTTGCGTTTGGATAAAGCCAAACTAAAAAAAGGGATTATAACGCACCACCCTCTATTAAGCTGCAAAAAAGACGCTGAAGTTTTCTTCAGCGTCTTTAATAAGGAGGATCTGTCGCTGTCCGTACGGTTTGGGTACGAGACTCTAAGTATTAAAAATACTAGGCTAAACGCAATAGCTCATTGACTGATGTTTTAGCGCGGGTTTGTGCATCGACTTTTTTGACGATGATAGCAGCATATAAGCTATGCGTACCATCTTCTGACGGTAAGCTGCCTGGTACGACAACAGAGCCTGCTGGTACACGGCCACGATGAATCTCACCAGTTTCGCGATCATAAATGCGCGTTGATTGACCGATAAATACACCCATCGAGATAACAGCGCCTTCTTCGACGATTACGCCTTCAACGATTTCAGAACGCGCACCGATGAAGCAATTGTCTTCGATGATAGTTGGATTCGCTTGTAATGGCTCTAATACGCCGCCGATACCAACGCCACCTGATAAATGCACATTTTTACCAATTTGGGCACATGAACCCACGGTCGCCCACGTATCTACCATCGCGCCTTGATCGACATACGCGCCGATGTTGACATACGACGGCATCAATACTGCACCAGCTGCGATGTATGAACCTTTACGAGCAACGGCTGGTGGTACAACGCGTACGCCAGCTTCTTTGAACTGTGCTTCGGTCCAGTTGGCAAACTTAGTCGGCACTTTGTCATAGAATTGCACATGTTCGCCCGCTGCCTGAACATAGTTGTCGTTTAAGCGAAAAGAGAGCAAGACGGCTTTTTTTGCCCACTGATTGACGACCCATTCGCCATCCTTTTTTTCTGCAACGCGCAATGTACCGTTATCTAGTTGCTCAAGCACTTGATTAATAGCATCACGCACGTCTTGTGGCATCGTGCTTGGGCTGTATTCGTTACGTTTTTCAAAGGCTTGTTCGATGGTTTGTTGTAATGACATAAAGGTTCCTAAAGTTAGTGGAAGGTAAAGCATATATTATCGTTAAATAACTCGCATGACTTGGCGTAAAAACTTGCTTGCCGTATTGTCGCTAATTTGGCAACTTTTAGCAAACGAGTTAACCGCCAAGATGAGCGCTGCTGTTAATTGTCTGAACTATGGCTTTCTATCCATTCTAAGATATCTTCATAAACGGTTTGGTGGTCTTTTTCATGCAAAGGCTCATGACGCATATTTGGGTAGAGTTGGATATCTACTTGACTGAAATTTTGCTTGTTTAAGCGCGTGACAATTTTGCGGATGCCGTTGCCCATATCTCCAATAGGATCATCTTCGCCACTGATAAATAGCATCGGGAAGTTTTTTGGAATAGTCATTGCCCAGCCTTTGTTTAAGCCAGTTTCCATCAGAAAGAATAATGTCATAAAGCCATTGTTGGTGAAATCAAAGCCCGTTAAGGGATCTGCTTCATAGGCTTCAATGGCGGCAGGATTTTCAGTTAACCATGCAAATTCTGATGAAGAGATGCGATCTTCAAGCTTACTATTCAAGACTTTATTCATCACCTTGGCAAACATTGCATTTGGTTTTTTGGGTGCTACTTTTGCCAGTACTTTATTGACTGGGAGTAGTACTTTAGTCAAGGGGTTGGCATCTGCTGTACCCATCAAAATAGCACCTGTAAAATTGTGTGCATGGTGCTTTAGGACATTACGCACAATAAACGAGCCCATAGAGTGACCCATTACAAAGTGTGGCACGTCAGGATGGCGGTTTTTTAAGCTATCTGCCATGACAATGACGTCTTTTAGCAGGGACTGTACTGGATGCTCTTCACCAAAAAAACCTAAATCTGCTGATGTTTTGACGGTCTTTCCATGTCCCAAATGGTCATAAGTTGCCACTGCGATACCATTATCCGCTAAAAACTGAGCGAAGTCTGCGTAACGTCCGCTATGCTCTGCCATACCGTGGACAATCAGTAACGTGGCTTTTACCGCTGTGTTTTCATGGCTTGGTTCAAAAAAACTATGATGCAAGTAATGAATATTATCGGAGGAGAGAATGTGGTCGTTACCTGTATCGGTGTTGATACTCATATAGGGTTCCTTAAACAGTTTTAATGAATGTTTTTAATAAATGGCTTTAATGGTTCATCATCTTAATGAATAGCAGGCATGATGATTTGAAATCGCCTGCTAAAATTTGGCTTATTATACGGCGCTTACCATGAACTATTGTACTGGACGTTGGTAAATCGTTTGACCTTCTTTAATGGTTGTAATGACTTTGATGTCTTTGAGCTTGCTTGCCTCTATGGTTAATGGGTTGGCATCCAAGATAACCAAATCAGCCAGTTTCCCTGGCGTCAAGGTGCCTTTGCTGTCCTCTTCAAAATACTCATAAGCGGCATTGCTGGTAATGGCCTTTAACGCTTGATACGGCGTCGCTCGCTCATTTATCCCAATGATTTTACCTGAGCGCGAAGTGCGATTGACTGCTGACCAGACTGTAAATAGCGGGTCAACAGGTGTCACTGTGTCATCAGAGTGATTGGTATATTTAAGTCCCATTCTATCAGCAGTGGCAATCGGGCTTGAAAAGTCGGCACGTTTTTTACCTAAGTTTTTAACGTGTACATCTCCCCAAAAGTAAGTATGGTTGGTAAAGAAGGACGGCAGCATATTGTATTTTTTGAATGCGGCTAGCTGATCAGGTCGGGCAAATTGAGCATGAATGGGCACAGTACGGCGATCTTTATCAGCTGCTTGACCAGTCTTTTTGACGGCATACTCGTGTGCCTTGATGAGCATATCGGTTGCGCCATCACCATTATTATGGATAAAGAGCTGATTGTCACGAGCATAGGCTTTGACAAACATCTCGTTCAGCTCATCTTGGCTGACACTTGGTAGACCGCGGCAGTCTTTTTCACAATCTGGAACTGGTGTGAGATAAGGTTGGCTAAAATAGGCGGTCTTGCCTTGTGGCGAGCCATCTGCAACGATTTTGGTACCCTGTACTTTAAAACCGTTTTGATAGGTTTTCCATACGAAGTTTTTATCAGCCAAATTCTCATCTAGGTCACTCACTCCTGCCAGTGCGACCAAGTCAATTTTGAGCTTACCAGCATCGGCTTGTTTTTGAAAAAACTGAATAGTGTTTCGAGCCGTTGAGCCATTGTGTGCCGTCGTTATGCCATTCTTTGCATAATAATCTTGCGTCTGCTCAAAGAATTTGCCTTGATTCGGCGCTAACACTTCTAGCATATTGCGCACGAACGGATACATCGCCGTTTCTTGTACGAGACCGTTTGGTTCATTAGATCCTTTAATTCGAGCAATATTACCGCCCGCTGGATTTTTACTGTCAGCAGTGATGTTCATCATGGTAAGCGCCTTGCTATTTGCCACGCCCATGTGACCACTTGTGTGTTGTAAATACACTGGGTTGTTTGGCAATACTTTATCAATCTTGCTTTTGGTCGGATGACGCCCCTCGGCGAGCTGAGTTTCATCATAACCCCAACCAAATATCCAGTCGCCATCAGCAATGTTATTGTCCACTTTATAATCTTTTAGCGTTTGCATCATTTTGGGAATACTATCGACTTGACCGATGGGCGGCGGGTTGAGATTGACCTGACCCATGGTGTTCGACACCATGTCAAAATGACTGTGCGGATCGATAAAGCTGGGTAATAAGGTTTTATCTTGTAGATTAATCTGCGCGGCATTTTTATATTTCGATTGCGCCTCTTGTAAATTGCCCACATAAGCAATCTTGCCCGCTTGGGTGACTAAGGCTTCAGCCATTTGTGGCTGATCGCCCTCCATCGTGATGATGTTGCCATTGTAATAGACAGTTGCTGAGTTGCTCATATCCTTGGGCGCGGTCTGCATGGTGGTGCAACCTATGACACTCATTAATCCAATGCTCAGTACAGTTGGTTTTAGTAATGTGCTCATATTCATTACGTTATCCTTAAAAGTGATTTGATGCTTACATCCGTGTGTCATAAGCATTGGTACGTGGTGGGCTTTCTATATTTTAAAAGTATTTATATTTTATCAGTGCATGTTGTTTTAAAAGATATGAATGTTGCAACCAATTTAGCGATAAAGCCTTGTGCGGTCAATGCTATTTAAGAGTTTTGCACTGACAACTGTGGCATTGCCAATTGGATGAGAAGGTCGATCTATAAAGCTGCTGAATATAATATCTTAAAAGCCAAATTGAAAAGTGCTGTATGACATCCTACGAAACGTCATGCTCATTTGGCATAAAAGGTGAAAATCACGCTATTAGTTGTCAATATTGTTTCACAATCAGGTATGATTAATTAGATAAATCGTAAAGTGACAAGGCTGGAAATGAGATGATAATTTTATGAAATAATCATAAAAAGCAATTGCTTGCGTGTGAATTTGTCTTTTTTAACCTTTTATTTTTGCGTCATCCTTTTTGCTTTAGAGGTGCTACTAACGGGGTTTTATACCATTATGAAATCAACTATCGAATTACTCGAGCACACGGATTTCCCAGCGCTCAAACGTCGTGAGTTAACCACGCTACAGGTCAATATGGGTTACTTATGCAATATGTCTTGTGTGCATTGTCATGTGGCTGCCAGTCCTTACCGCACAGAGATGATGTCGCGTGAGCTTGTTGAGTTGATTCTAGAAGTCTTACAAGCAAAAAATATAGAGACGCTCGATTTAACGGGCGGTGCGCCTGAGATGCATGAAGACTTTAAGTATTTGGTCACAGCCGCACGTGCCTTGGGTGTAACAGTAATTGATCGCTGTAATCTGACTATCCTGATGGAAGACGGGTATGAGGACATGGCGCAGTTTTTGGCAGACAATGAGGTCGAAGTGGTGGCTTCAATGCCCTGTTATTCATTAGAAAATGTCGATAAGCAGCGCGGAAAGGGCGCATTTGATGGCAGTATATTGGGATTGCATAAGCTCAACGCCTTAGGTTATGGCAAAGTGGGTTCAAACTTAACGCTCAACCTCGTTTATAACCCGCAAGGTGCCACGCTGCCGCCCAATCAACAGCAGCTTGAAGCGGATTATAAGCGCGAGTTAAAAGCGCATTTTGATATCGAATTTCATCAGTTATTTGCCTTGACCAATATGCCCATTCAGCGTTTTGGTGCGGTGCTATTGGCTAAAAACCAATTCCATCCCTATATGGATTTGCTCAAAGCCAATTATGTGGCCGCCAATTTAACCGAAGTCATGTGCCGATCGACCATCAGCGTTAATTGGTTAGGAGAGTTGTTTGATTGTGACTTTAACCAGCAATTAGAGATTCCAGTGCCCAACAAGTCCCGTCGGCATCTAAGCGATTTATTAACGCAAAATCCTGCTGGCGATGACATTGCCATTGCAGACCATTGCTATGGCTGTACGGCAGGGCAAGGAAGTAGCTGCGGTGGTGCGCTAGAAGAAGAGACAACAGATCGGACGATAGAAGAAATATCCTCGATTTAACCGGAGTCAATCATGTCAGTATTGAATAGCCGAAGACTTAATAGTAAAAGCCTTTTTTTAAGCAGTGGTTTATTAATCAAAGCGGCAGTGACCACTTCTATCCTGTTATCCAGTATGGCAAGTTATGCGGATTTTAATCACAGCACTTGGGATAGCTTACTTAATAAAAACGTCACCATGACCAATGGTGGCAAAGCCTCAGTCGTTAATTACAACGGTATGAAAGCGGATCAAAGCAAACTTGATAGCTACATGGCGGCGACCGGTAAAATCAGCCAGTCGGAATTTAACGCTTGGAGTAAAGATGAGCAATTGGCATTTTTGATCAACGTCTATAATGCTGGAACGGTAGAGCTGGTTTTGACCAAGTATCCTAACATCAAGTCGATTAAAGATATTGGCGGAATATTTGGTTCGCCATGGAAACAGGATTTCGTCACGCTATTAGGCAAAAAGCGCTCGCTTGATGACATCGAGCACAATCTAATCCGTGGCTCTAAACGCTACAACGAACCGCGTATTCACTTTGCAGTGAACTGTGCGAGCATCGGCTGTCCTGCGCTATTAAATGATGCTTTTACAGGGCGTAAATTAGATAAACAATTAGAGCAAGTGACGAGTAAATTCCTCGCGGATAGTAGTCGTAATCGTCTCAAAGGTAATACGTTAGAGATATCGCCAATTTTTAAATGGTATAAAGAAGACTTTGAAACCAACTGGCGTGGTACTAATGATTTAGAAGGGTTTTTGGCTCGTTACAGCTCGTCTTTAGGGCTTAATAAGTCGCAAACGGCTGAGCTAAAAGCAGGAAAAGTGAAGATTGGTTATACCGATTATAATTGGAGCCTTAATAAGAAATAATGGTAACAACAAGTAAGAGTACTGCTAACTATGACGGCTATGGCAACGGTTTCTATCATTATTCCAGTACTCAATGAGGTAGATAATTTGCCTTTATTGTTTGATAATATCAATAGGCTAAATCCAAACCCGCAGCAAGTGATACTGGTCGATGGTGGTTCAAACGATGATTCTATTGGCATAATCCAAAGTTTTATTAATGAGTTAAAGCCTGATAATGATCGTAAAATTGATCGTAAAATTGATTGGCAAATGACTGAGTCTAAAGCAGGGCGCGCGCTGCAAATGAATACAGGCGCAGCGTTAGCAACTAGCGATGTATTACTATTTTTGCATGCCGATACGCAATTGCCAATGAACGCTATAGAGAGTGTTTCTGAAGCGATGAAACGGGCAGAGTGGGGACGTTTTGATGTGCAAATAGCCAGTCGTCAACCGACACTGCGATTGGTCAGTCAAATGATTAATTGGCGCTCACGGTTGAGCGGAATCGCGACAGGCGACCAAGCTATTTTTATTAGCCAGTCTTTATTTAAGCAAATCGGTGGCTATCCTAACCAAGCGTTGATGGAAGATGTTGAGCTTTGCAAACAGTTAAAAGGTATTGCTAAACCTGCTTGTTTAAAAAGTAAAGTCATCACATCAGCAAGACGCTGGCAACAGCATGGCACTTGGCGGACGATTATTTTGATGTGGCATCTACGTTTTGATTATTGGCGCGGCGTATCAGCTGATAATATCAAAGCGCGTTATTATAAATAAAAGAATAAGCTCTTACCATGAATAAGCTCTTACCATGAATCAAAACCAACAAACTTGTATTATCCTCTTTGCCAAATTCCCCGCACAGGGCATGGCAAAAACGCGCTTGCAGCCAGCTCTTGGTATTGAAGGTGCCGTGCAAATGGCGCATAAACTACTATTGCATAGCATTGAACAAGCCGTCGCTACTGGCTTTACGGTTGAGTTATGTGTCAGTCCTGCGCCGACAGATCCATGCTGGCAAGCGCTTAATTTACTTGACTCGCTGCGATGGTCAGCACAAGCAGAGGGTGATTTGGGTTTACGTATGTTAACCGCCAGTCAGCAAGCATTAGCATGTTTCGAGCACGTTATCTTGATAGGTACGGACTGTCCGAGTCTTACAACCATTCGTATTCGACAGGCTGCCCAGCAGTTAGAAACACAAGTTAGCGTGATGATTCCCGCTTTTGATGGTGGTTATGTACTGTTTGGCTTTAAGCAAGTTGATGCTCGCTTATTTAGCACTATCGAATGGAGTACAGCGAGCGTAGCAAAGATTACTCAACAGCGCTTGGCAGAATTGAGCTGGTCTGTAAAGTTGCTAGCGCCTTTGCCTGATATCGATGAGCCTGAAGATTTACCGTATTTACCTGAAGGTTGGCTTGATGATTGCAAGTTTATTGAGAACTAATAACTGAGAACGTCTTATCATTTGAAATTTTTAGGTATTAAAAAGCCATCGAGCTATTTTGTTGACCCTATTAGGTTGATTATAGTTCGATAGCTTTTTGGTAATCATAAACTGATATGGCTAAGGCAATATTGCTGAAAGTCTGGTTTTAGTCTCTTCACTCATCGTCTCTACTGGCGTGACTAACGCTTGAGCTAAAGCTGTATGGGCAATAGAGTCAGGCTGTTCTGCTGCTAGTAGGGTGACCGCCTGCTTAATCACTGCTTGAGCATTTTCAGCATTTTTCATTAGGTTTTTTATGGCATAGTCTGCACTAACGGCTTCTTCGGTAGGGTGCCAACTATCAAAGTCTGTGACCAATGCTAGCGTTGCGTAAGCCATACTTGCTTCACGAGCAAGCTTAGCCTCTGGCATATTGGTCATACCGATGATGTCCGCTTGCATCTGCCGATACCAGTGTGACTCTGCACGAGTGGAAAACTGCGGCCCTTCGATACAGATATACGTGGCTTTTGCATGACATTGACCTTCGGCTATCTGCGCCTGAGTATAAGCACGCGTTAGAATATCCGCGACTTTAGGACATAAAGGATCAGCCATCGCGACGTGTGCCACTGCACCTTCCCCAAAGAAACTGCTGTTTCGATACTTAGTCATATCGATCATTTGATCGGGAATGACCATATCTAAGGGCTTAAGCGCGTCTCTTAGTGATCCCACCGCCGATACCGAAATGACGTAGCGTACCCCCAAGGTTTTTAGCGCATAAATATTAGCTCGATAAGGCACTTCGGAAGGGGTGAGTTTGTGACCTTGACCATGACGAGTTAGAAAAGCGACCTTTACGCCATTCAATTCACCTAAGACAATATCATCAGAGGGTTTGCCGTAAGGCGTCGATATGCTGACACTGCGTTTATTGGTTAAATCTTGCATCTGATAAAGACCACTACCACCAATGATGGCGATATCGGCAGATACTGCCGCTGACTTTTCTACACTAGATATTGTCATAAAGGTTTTCCATATTTTTAGAGTAACAGATAACGTTGCCAAGATATGTGGTGACGAATTTGCAAATTTAGATGGGATCTACTTTAAGTAAGCTGCCTTATGAGACAACTGCTTAGGGTTTATATATAAAATATAATATAATAAATCCTACAGTATGATGAAAATGCATTAAGAACGACCATTTAGTCATTTTATATCAGTATTTTTTGGTCAAATAACCTCGTTTGTATTTAGATGATTATAAAGGTTTACAATAGACACAGACTTTGTTTAAATGAATTGTCTAATGAAACATTGTTCCGCATAGCAAAACTATATTTGGCTATTGATTCATTACAAGAACTGCTGCGCCTTCACTTAAATAGCTTCGCATATAAAGTGTGAGTGTAGAGGGAATCTGGATGGCAGTTTATTTATAGCAAGAATTGCTATATTATTACAGGTCTGTAACGCATCACTATTGATATATTGATATATTGATGTCGTTAAGTGTATTAACTCGATTATTTCAAGGATGAATTCAATGCTCAACTCTCTAAAATCCCCGTTACTTTTATCAGCAATGTTAAGCGCCACTTTAGGTCTAACGGCATGCTCATCACCAAGTTCAGAAAGTACTGACAGTACGGCAACAGATAGCGCTACTACTGACACTGCCGCCGACAAGCTTGACACCAAGTTTCTTACCATCGCCACTGGCGGAGCATCTGGCCCTTATAACATCATCGGCACTTCATTATCAGAGGTCTATGTCAAAACCTTTGGGGTCAACTCAAAAACGCAAACCACTGGCGCTTCAGTCGAAAACGTCAATCTATTGACCCAAGGAAAGGTTGACATGGTGTTGGCGCTTAGTGATGTGGTCACCGATGCGATCGAAGGCAAAAATAACTTTGATAAGCCGATAACCAACATCCAACAGATTGCAGTCTTGTACCCTAATGTGGTGCAAATTGTCACCACCAAAAAATCTGGCATCAAAAATATTGAAGACCTACGTGGTAAGCGCATCGCTGTGGGCGATCAAGGCTCTGGCACAGAAGTAAATGCTCGGACGCTATTAGAAGGGTTTGGTATCACATATGATGATGTGACCGTTGACTATTTAGGCTTTGCGGAAGCAGCGGACGGTATGAAAGCGGGTAAAATTGAAGCGGCTTTCTTTAGTAGTGGTCTGCCAAACTCTTCATTGATGGAGCTAGAGCAGGGTCTAGACTTACAGTTGATCACCATCAATCAAGACAAGCTAAAAGAAATCATTGCGACTAAGCCTTACTTTAAGACTTTTGAGATTCCTGCTGGCACTTATGGCAATGACGCCGCGATTCCAACCGCAGCAATCATGAATGCTCTATTGGTGAGCTCAGAGTTGTCTGAAGCAGATGGTTACAAGCTGACCAAAGCGTTATTTGACAATTTAGACGGTCTAAAAACAGCGCACCAAGCGGCCAATGATATTAGTTTAGCAACCGCGCGTGAAGGTATGGTCGCACCTATCCATCCTGGCGCTAAAAAGTACTATGATGAGCAAGCAGCTAAATAAGCGTTTAGGGTTATTGATTGGCGTGGCAGGCATTGCCGCGCTGGTTTTTTTTACGCTATGGCATCTCTTTGTCCGTCAGCCTGTGGTGGAAGTGCGTGTCGCAGGCGTTGATGGTGCTAATGATAAAGTGTGCTACTTCGTCGAGCCAAATTTTCAACTGCGCTGGATACACTCTGTAGAAAAACAATGGTGGGAAGAGCAATACCAACGTATAGACGGCAGCAGTACAGAAGACGCTGAATTGCTGCTGACCACCACTTATTTTGAAGCTTTTGGGGCGGGCACACCCTCAACCGAAGCGCTTGCTCCGATACAAAAACCTGGCTATCTGGGTTATCAAATCAATGAGAAATTGCCTAAGCTCAATTGGGTGGTCTCACGGCTTACCAAAGGTGAGATTGACTATGGTAACTACCAGATGCTCATTCATCGCTGGGTGCCAGACTATTCTGAAGTAACGATCATGCCGAAAACGTATGGTTTCATTGATAGATTTAACAAGGATTTGTGTCATGAACTCCCAAGTGATGGATCACAATAATGTGACAACGATGTCAGATAACCATATCAATAACGACTTGCCTATACATTCCAACACGGATGCTGATACTCAGGTCGACGCTGAACTCGAGGCGCAAGCCCACAATAAAGCCATATTAGAGAAGTATGATAGAGAATCCATCACAAGGCACATCACTCAAGGACCAGTGAAGTATTTTATCGTTGGACTTTGCATTTTATATTCACTGTTTCATTTATATATCACCTTTAATCCCATGCCAGCGCTGCTACAGCGCTCTGTACACGTGGGCATTGGTTTTGCCTTAATTTTCTTAATTTTCCCCGCAAGTAAAAAAAGCAGCCGTCAGCGCGTTGCATGGTATGACTGGATTTGGTTTGCCCTGTCTTTATCTGGAATGGCTTATCTGATATATGAATATCAAGATATCGTGACCTCACGTGGCGGTATGGCCAATCAGATGGATGTGATATTTTCGCTGATTACGGTGGTCTGCGTATTAGAAGGCAGTCGCCGTATCACAGGTTGGATTTTACCGATATTGGCAGGGATATTTTTGGCGTATCCGTTTGTTAGCCATTTAGACTTTATGCCTGATAGGCTGCTGACGCGTCCTTATGACATGGGTGATATCTTTGGTCAATTATTCCTAAAAACCGAAGGCTTATACTCTGTTGCGATTGGTGCATCGGTCACTTTTATCTTTTTATTCATTCTTTTTGGTGCATTCTTAGCGCGCTCGGGAATGGGGCAGCTGTTTAATGATTTGGCATTGGCAATTGCGGGTCATAAAAAAGGCGGGCCTGCAAAAGTGGCGGTCATCTCTAGTGGTTTTATGGGCAGTATTAATGGCTCTGCTTTGTCAAACGTGGTCAGTACTGGTGCCTTTACCATTCCGCTCATGAAAAAGGTTGGTTACCACAAAGATTTTGCAGGTGCCGTTGAGGCGAGTGCCTCTGTTGGCGGGCAAATATTACCGCCGATTATGGGCGCGAGTGCCTTTATCATGGCGGAGACAACAGGCTTGCCGTATAGCACAATTGCGTTGGCGGCCTTATTGCCAGCGATATTGTATTATCTGGGCGTCATTGCGCAGGTGCATTTTCGCGCTGGTCGTCGTGATCTAAAAGGTATCGCTAAAGAAAGCTTACCAGCTGTCAAAGAAGTGTTAAAAGCCCGCGGTCATATGCTGCTACCGATCGTATTTTTGATTTTCTTATTAATCAGAAATGTGCCCGTCGGATATGCAGCGGCTTATACCATTGGTTTTACTGTCGTAGTTAGTATGCTGCGAAAAGAGACTAGAATGGGTTTCTCTGACATTTTGGGTGCATTAGAAGATGGCGCACGCCAGTCGCTCGCGGTAATGGCTGCTTGTGCAGTCGTCGGTATTATCATCGGAGTCGTGAGTCTAACCAGCTTTGGAACGGTGATGACCTCATCAATTGTCACACTTGGTGCAGGGTCGTTATTTTTCACGCTCATTTTGACCATGCTTGCCTCGATGGTATTGGGCATGGGACTACCGTCTATTCCTGCCTATATTATTACAGCAACGATGGCAGCACCAGCCTTAGCTGGTTTTGATATTCCAATTTTATCAGCGCATATGTTTGTTTTTTACTTTGGTATCTTTGCCAATATTACACCGCCTGTGTGTCTAGCCGCCTTTGCTGGTGCGGGCATATCTGGTGGCGATCCGATGAAGACAGGGTTCTTATCTCTCAAATTGGCACTCGCCGGATTTATCGTGCCGTTTATGTTTATCTATAGTCCAGCGATGTTAATGATTGATCCTACTGGGCTTGCGGTAACTGCTAAGGACTTCCCGCTACCACCTATTATCGATATTATCACGGTAGTATTGACGTCAATTACGGGTGTTATCGCACTTAGTGCAGCATTAGAGGGTTATTTTAAAAGCGATATGAGCCCAGTAACACGCGTTATTTTGGCAATCGGAGCTTTGCTGTTAATCTATCCTGGAGTAATGACTGGTCTAGTGGGTGGCGTGATCGTTATTGCTATCGCCATCCTTAATACTAGAAACAGTGGCGAGCCAACGCCAACTTTAACCATTTAAGACGTTGCGGTTAAAGGTTTTAATAATTCATTAAAGTCATAAAAAAGGGTGAATAACATAAAATGTTATTCACCCTTTTTACATGCTCAACTTAATTTTTAAGTATTAGCTCATTAAACCCCGACACTTAGCAGCCAAGTTTGCCTTCTGCTGCCAATGCTTTTTTACTACGGATTGGCGCTGGGCAGTCTTCGCCGTAGTACTGACGATCGGCAAAATAGCTTGAGCGTACCATTGGGCCTGCCCAAATGTTAAAGAAGCCAATTTTTTTACCATAATCCATATAACGCTGGAACTCGTCTGGATGGACATAACGATCGACAGGCGCGTGGTTTTTACTGGGTTGCAGATACTGACCAACCGTAATCATATCCACATTATGCGCTTTTAGGTCATCAAGCAGCGCATAAATCTCTTCTTCAGTCTCACCAAGACCGACCATAAAGCCGCACTTGGTCGCGATATCAGGGCGACGCTCTTTATAGAGTTTGAGCAAATCTAACGAATGCTGATAGTCAGAACCTGGGCGGAAGGCTTTATATAAACGAGGCACGGTTTCGATGTTATGGTTAAAGACATCTGGCGGTGTTTCAGTTAACAAGTCTAGCGCGATATCCATACGACCACGGAAATCAGGCACCAATATTTCAATGAGGCAATTCGGGCTAAGTGCGCGAGATTCATTGAGCACTTCAACGAAATGCATCGCGCCGCCATCTTTTAGATCGTCACGATCCACAGAGGTGATTACCGCATACTTAAGCTGCAAACCTAAAATAGTCTCGGCAGTGTGACGCGGCTCATCTGCATCTAGCTCATTAGGACGACCATGACCGACGTCACAGAACGGACAGCGACGGGTACAGATATCACCCATAATCATAAAGGTCGCCGTACCATCAGCGAAGCACTGCGGTAGGTTAGGGCAGGCCGCTTCCTCACAGACGGTATAGAGCTTTTGCTCACGCAAGGTGGCTTTGATACGAGCTACTTCAGCGGGCGAGGACATTTTAACCCGAATCCAATCTGGCTTTTTCTTTGCCTCGATGGTCGGAATCACTTTAATTGGGATACGGGCAACTTTATCGTAGCCACGTAGCTTTTCGCCTTGAATGGCTTTTTTAGGTTTGACCTTGGCAGCAGGCACATGTGTTTGTACGGCAGTTGTCATAATAAAGTATCTCTTAACCCTTTATAGTATAAGGGTTTATGGAATTATTAGAATGTGTTGTGAGTGAGGACATTATAGCAGAAACTTAGGGGCTAATTTTCAATGAATAATGTTTAACTGATCATTTTGAGGTGGATCATTAAGGCTACTATGGTTTGTCTCGCAACCATAGTTTTAAATATCTATATCAATATCCAACTCATTCAGGATTTCTATGGCAGCACGAAACGCTTCTTGAGTGGCAGGTGCCCCGCAATAAGGCAAGCTGTGCATTAATACTTCTCGAATCTCAGCGACACTTGCGCCATTATTGATGGCACCTCGAATGTGCCCTTTTAGCTCAGTGGGGCTTTTTTGCGCAATTAAAAAAGCGATGGTGATTAATGAGCGATATTTGCGTGGCAATACTGAGTCATCTTGCCATGTGCTGCCCCAAGCGTGCTCAATAATCCAGTCTTGTAATGGTTGGGTAAATCCAGTCGTGCTGTCAAGCGAGCGTTTGACATGCGCTTCACCCATCACGTCAGTGCGAACTTTGAGACCGTTTTGATAATTAGCGTTGCTCTTTATATGGCTGTTTTCCATATCGCTGTTTTCCCTATTTTTGTTTTCCATTGCACCACTATCCATATCATTATCCTTAATGTTTATTCATTTAATATATGGTTAATAAAAGCTGTTTTTTCAAGCGCTATTTTTCTAAGTGATATTTTCTCTAAGCTATCGTATCAAGATGATATTTTATCAAATAATATCCTACAAAGCGTCTAGCAGTCACAGCGTATTTATTTACTCATAAATCGAGGGGTGCTTGACTAAAATGACAAGCTGTATATCGATTGTGCAAGGCTGCTCAATCATATTGTTGATGGTACTATTTATATAATAAATGTTCAATATGAGCCCTTTATAACCGCTTTATGAGCCTTTTAAAGGCTGAGCCATTAACATTTAGGGCGTTTTAAGCTATGATTGCACCAATAATTATTTCATCTAGTATATAGACGCAGGCGGTCATGCTGACTACCCACGTAATGTACTAATACTCCCAACTGACGAGGACGACTATTGTGTTAGAAGCTTATCGTAAACATGTCGAAGAACGTGCTGAGCTAGGAACGGTTCCGCTACCACTGAATGAAAAACAAGTAGCAGAGTTGGTCGAACTACTAAAGAATCCACCAGCAGGCGAAGACGCGTTCTTGATGAACCTGCTAGAAAACCGTATTCCTGCTGGCGTTGACCAAGCGGCTTACGTTAAAGCGGCGTTTTTAGCAGCGATCCTTAAGGGTGAAACCTCTTCACCACTTATTAGCAAGCAAAAAGCCGTTCAAATCCTAGGCACGATGCAAGGTGGCTATAACGTTCAACCATTGGTTGCGGCACTGGATGACGCGGAAGTGGCACAAGATGCTGCTGAAGCGTTAAAAAAGACGTTGCTGGTGTTTGACGCATTCAATGACGTGACTGAAAAAGCAGAAGCGGGCAATGCTATCGCTAAAGAAGTGGTTCAATCTTGGGCTGACGCTGAATGGTTCTTGAACCGTGATGCTGTACCAGAAAAAACCACTTACACGACGTTTAAAGTGACTGGCGAAACCAACACCGATGACTTGTCGCCTGCGCAAGATGCGTGGAGCCGCCCTGATATCCCATTGCATTCATTGGCTATGCACAAAAACTCTCGCGACGGCATCACTGCTGACGAAGAGGGCGTTGTCGGTCCAATGAAGCAAATCGAAGCGTTAAAAGAAAAAGGCCATCCACTCGCTTATGTTGGTGACGTGGTAGGTACAGGCTCTAGCCGTAAGTCTGCGACCAACTCAGTATTGTGGCTGATGGGCGATGATATCCCTAACGTGCCGAACAAACGTGGTGGCGGTTTAGTACTTGGTAACAATATTGCACCTATCTTCTTTAACACCATGGAAGATTCTGGCGCATTGCCCATCGAAAAAGTAGCCGTTGATAACTTAAACATGGGTGATGTGTTTGACATCTATCCGTATGAAGGCAAAATCACTAAGCATGATTCAGATGAAGTGCTGTCTACGTTCAAATTGAACTCACCAACATTGCTTGATGAAGTTCGTGCTGGCGGTCGTATTCCATTGATCGTTGGTCGTGGTTTGACCAATCGTGCTCGCGCGTACATGGGTCTTGGACATTCAGATATCTTTGCTAAGCCAGAAGAGCCAGTTGATACGGGTAAAGGCTTTACCCTAGCGCAAAAAATGGTCGGTAAAGCTTGTGGTCTAGAGGGCGTACGTCCGGGCATGTACTGTGAGCCTAAAATGACGACTGTAGGATCGCAGGATACGACTGGTCCGATGACTCGTGATGAGCTAAAAGATTTGGCTTGCCTAGGTTTCCAGGCAGATCTAGTAATGCAGTCATTCTGTCACACTGCCGCTTATCCAAAGCCAGTTGACGTTGAAACTCAGCACACACTACCTGACTTTATCATGAACCGTGGCGGCGTAAGCTTACGTCCTGGTGATGGTATCATTCATAGCTGGTTGAACCGTATGCTACTTCCAGATACCGTTGGTACTGGTGGTGACTCGCATACGCGTTTCCCAATGGGTATCTCATTCCCAGCAGGTTCTGGTCTAGTAGCATTCGCAGCAGCAACTGGTGTGATGCCACTTGATATGCCTGAATCTGTCCGTGTACGCTTCGTTGGCGAACGTCAGGCTGGTATCACGCTACGTGACCTAGTACATGCGATTCCTTATCAAGCGATTAAAGAAGGTCTATTGACCGTTGATAAGAAAGGCAAAATCAACGAGTTCAATGGTCGTATCTTAGAGATCGAAGGTCTAGAAGATTTGACCGCTGAGCAAGCGTTTGAATTGTCTGATGCCTCAGCTGAGCGTAGTGCTGCTGGTTGTACTATCACTTTGTCTGAAGCGTCGGTGACTGAGTACTTAAACTCAAACATCACGCTACTTAAGTGGATGATCTCAGAAGGCTATGGCGATGCACGTACTATCAGCCGTCGTATCGAGCAGATGCAAGAATGGCTAGCAAACCCAAGCCTATTGCGTGCTGATGCTGATGCAGAATACGCCATCGATATGACTATCGATATGAGCACTATCAAAGAGCCTATCCTTTGCTGCCCGAACGATCCAGACGATGCAAAAACATTGGCTGATGTCGCTGGCGATACCATTGATGAAGTGTTCATTGGTTCATGTATGACCAACATCGGTCACTTCCGCGCTGCGGGTAAACTGCTACAAGACGTACCAGCAGGTAGTTTGAAAACTCGTCTATGGATTGCGCCGCCGACTAAGATGGATGCGCGTCAGTTGATGGAAGAGGGTTACTACAACATCTACGCTCAAGCCGGCGCTCGTACTGAGATGCCAGGTTGTTCACTATGTATGGGTAACCAAGCACGTATCGCACCGAAATCTACTGCGGTATCGACGTCAACTCGTAACTTCCCGAACCGTTTGGGTCAAGGCGCTAACGTATATCTAGCTTCTGCAGAGCTTGCAGCGGTCGCAGCGGTACTTGGTAAATTGCCAACCAACGAAGAATATCAGCAGTACGCTGGTATGCTTGATAGTATGGGCGAGGAAGTGTATCAGTACATGAACTTCGATCGTATGGATTCTTATACTGAAGAAGCCGACAAAATTAACGTTGCTCAATTGACCTAGTTTTGGTTTGAAAATTTAGATTATTTAAAACGAACCTCGTGTCTTATGATGCGAGGTTTTTTGTTAAGGATAAAAGTTCAAAAATATCAATAAGTCTTTGCAAACTTTTATTGAGTAATTATAATGCAAGCTGCTCATTAATTCTTAATCAGCGACTTTCACCTTTAGAGGCTAAAAATGACAAATCCGATAGAAAGTAGAAGTATGCTTGATAAAGCGACGCCGCCACCTTTGAACAACTCTGTAATGGCTAATAATCATAGCGCTGAAGCAAACTATGGCATCATCGACTGGTTCAAGAAAGGCTTGAGAAATTATACCAATTTCTCTGGGCGCGCTCGCCGTAAAGAGTACTGGTATTTCTTGCTTATACAAACAGGGTTAATGATTATTGCTATGATCCTAGATACGATCATCTTTGATACGGGCGTAGGGTTGTTTTATATACTAGTTGCACTCGGTTTGTTCATACCAAACTTAGCGGTTACTATACGTAGATTGCACGATACCAATCGCTCAGGATGGTGGATTTTAATATCACTTATTCCATTATTAGGTATTTTATTGATTATATTTCTTGCAAGCGACACTAAGCATGAAACAAATCAATGGGGTCAACCAGCAAAATAAGCGATTTCTGATGTCTGATTTTGACATAAGCACTAACTGATTTTCCCGGTTATATTAGGTATAATATAGCAGCAGGCGGAAACCGTGGCTCTGTAATGAATCTATCTTTTCTATCTCGGGACGGACCGATACTTTGATAGGCACTTTTTGTTTACGCTCAAGTGCTTTGGAGTCTTGGTTGATTACTTTATCCCCACTCAAACGTCGTATCGTCTATGTGACTATTTTCGAGCTTATCGCTATCATTTCTTCTACTTTCGTATTGATGAAGCTGAGCGGTAGCGACGCGGCAGAATCATTACCAGTTGCTGTGATGGTGTCATTGGCAGCAGTGATTTGGAACTTCTTATACAATACAGCTTTTGAAGCGTGGGAACGTCGCAAGCATGTGGCAAAGCGTACCTTACTCATTCGCAGTGCGCATGCTTTAGGATTTGAAGGCGGATTGGTATTGATTTGCTTACCACTTTATATGATTTGGTATGACGTTGGCTTAATCAAAGCTTTTATGATGGAAGCGGCGTTACTGCTATTTTTTTTGGTTTATACCTTTATCTTTACCTTGGGTTTTGACAAGATATTTACCTTACCGCATCACTATAAGATAGCCTCTGATTCTTAAGAGTTAAAAGTGTCACTTAAAGATATGTTTAATACGGAATTTTCTTGATATCGTATGACCTAAAAAAAGGCTGCCATTAGGCAGCCTTTTTGATGATAGCGCAAAACAGAGTGTGATCAGGTTATTATTTACCTTGATAAACCGGCTTACGTTTTTCCATAAAGGCGGTAATACCTTCTTTAAAATCATCCGTTTTAGCAAGCATGGTCTGTTGATCCACTTCCATATCGAGCGCTTCATTGAGACCCATATAAGCGTGCGTATTAATCATATGCTTCATTGATGCCAATGCTTTTCCGGGCAGATTGCTCAGGCGCGTTGCCAATGCCAATACGCTAGCATCCAGCTCGTCGCTACTGACCACATCATTAACCAAGTTTAAGCGTGCCATATCTTCCGCTTTGAGTTTATCGCCAAGCATGACCATCTCAGTGGTTTTTGCCACACCGATCAATTGATTCAGTAAATAAATGCCGCCAGCATCTGGTATTAAACCGATATTGACAAAGGCTTGCACGAATTTGGCATTATCAGCGGCTATGCGAAAATCACAAGTCAGTGCCAAGTTCATGCCAGCACCTGCCACTGCACCTTCTAATTTGGCGATAATAGGCTTATGAATATTACGCAGCTTTAAGCTAATCTCAGCGACTTCGCCAACCATAAAGTTTAGCTTATTCGACAGCGCCTCGCTTTCCATGCCGTTTTCTAACATCTCACCGATATGACCGCCACTTGAAAAGTTATTGCCTGCGCCTTGCAGGATGATGACTCTGACGTCTTTGTCTTCGTCTGCATTCGTTAGTGCGTTCATCATGGCATCTTTTAGCACTGTGCTAAAGGCATTCAGTGTTTTGGGATCGTTCATCGTGATGGTTGCGATATGATTTTCTACTTGATATTCGACGAGAGGGTGTGACATGGTTGATATCCTTAATTGAGTTTTCTGTAAAACATTTTTGGTAACAATAGCTATTGGCAGTAAATGTGACAAATAATGCAATGCCAAATACTATAGCAGTTTGAGCTTATTATAAAAGCAGGATCTGTGCGCGCTTAAGACATGATTCAGGTATGGTGTTTTTTGCTGCTATCATATTGCTAAAGCTATTAAACCTACCATTCAAAAATAAGGCTACTATCTGTAGAAAGGTTGAATTATGCTAGGGTATGTCCTCAATTCAATCGAGCATTCTCTACATGGGCTAAAAATGGCTAAATTTTGCCAAACTGCGTCAAATAGCTGATGAATATCACGATATTATTTGTGCTGTTTTCCTTGTTTGGCGGCAATTTTTCTCATTTTCACCATTTTCAAAATGAAGAAACGCCCTAGAAGGCAGGTTTTAAAAGACTGATTTTTTATTTCTTAAACCAACAAGGAAGTGGTTATGCCAATTATTAATGTCAATAATGTTGAACTTTATTATGAAGACAGCGCGCCAAACGATAAGCAAAAACCCGTCATGGTATTTGCCCACGGTCTGCTGTGGAATACGCACCTATTTGACAAGCAAGTTGAGTATTTTAAAGCCGGTTATCGCTGTATTACGTTTGATTTTCGAGGACAAGGTCAGTCTGAAATAACGAAGTCTGGCTATGATATGGAAACCTTAACCGAGGATACATTGGCATTATTAGAGGCACTAGATATTCATAAGTGCCATTTGTTAGGGTTGTCGATGGGTGGGTTTGTCGCCCAGCGTGTCGCACTCAAACGCCCTGAGCTATTGCTTTCGCTTACCCTGTTAGAGACTTCTGCTGATCCTGAAGATCCCAAAAACGTGCCGCAGTATCGTAAGCTGGTCAAAGCCATTCGTTGGCTGGGTCTCAAACGCGTGAGTAACAAGGTCATGCCTATTATGTTTGGCAATACTTTTTTGACAGATAAGTTGCGTAACTCTGATCGTAAGCAGTGGTTAACGATGCTACAAGGCAATCGCAAAGGCGGAGTCATTAAGGCAACGATGGGCGTCATTGAGCGGTCAGGCACCTACGATCAGCTAGGAAGTATTATGCTGCCGACATTAATCGTGGTCGGCGATGAGGATACAGCAACCCCTTATTCAAAGGCTGAACGTATGCATTTTGCGATAGCAGGGTCCAAATTGGCAGTGATCAAGGGCGCTGGTCATACCGCCACCGTAGAAGAGCCTCAGCAGGTAAATCGAGTGATTAACACCTTTTTAGCGGACTGTGTCTAGTTTTGAGTTGGTCTTAAAAAATCCTTAAATAAGGCATTGTTTTAATAGTAATAGAGTGATGGAACCTTTGTGCTAAAAAAGCCGTTATCTTGAATGTGATAACGGCTTTTTTATTGAGCGCATGTAAAAGAGTGCATTTAAAATATTGATTTGAAACTTAGGCGCTTCCGTTCAGATTGAGGACATGCCTTATTAACCTTAAGATTTTTATTTATAACCGTGCCGTATAGTCATTATTACCGTCATCAAGAGTGCCACATGCCTCGGCACGATTGACGATTTCTGTTGCCCAAGCGCGATGGGTAGCAGGCTCTAGCATGGTATTATTATATTTAAACACCGCTTTCGCCTCGCTATGCAAGATTGCTTGCGCTTCATCTAAAATGCTCAATGGTACGCAATAGGCTTGTTGCACCAGCGCAATTTGGCTTGGATGAATGACCGTTTTGCCGACCAATCCTAAGCTAACATCGCGGGTTAGCTCTTGCATAAATAGCGTTGGCTGATCCAAATATTCAAAGACAGGCGCTGTTAAATAAAAGCCATGCGGCACAAAGCAGCCGAGCAGCTGATAGGCAAGGGTGCCGATAGGAGTATCATAAACAATGCTGTTTTTGGGACGGCGCAAACGCAATGCTGCAAACAAATCATTGCCACCGATACGCAAGGCAAATACAGGCTGGCTAAAAGCTTCTTTAAAACCAATGGCCAATTCCTGATTATGATGCGGATTAAATAGCGCTGCGGTTTCAAGCGTCGGCATCAATAGTTGCTCAGTGCTCAGATTTTGACAGGCCATACGCCAATTAGACAGACTATACATATCGACTTTTGGCATGACAAAGCCATCAATCAAATCGATATGGGCAAAACCTGATAGCTGCTCTAACATCGCTGGATGACGCGGGCGTATAAATACCAGCGGGCGTGTTGGTTGCTCAATCTGAATGTCGGCATGTTTTGATGGGTCATTGATGCTATCGACATGCGTCGCCCATGTATGCAGCAACGTTTGCAAGCGCTCAAGTGCCAGCTCAACATCATTATGGCTAACCGCATCTTCTAAACAGATGATAATGCTATTAATCGTTGGTAATTTATCACGCTTAATGACTTGCCAAATATCTTGGCGAGTTGCTGGCATGTATAGGCTAGCCCCCAACTGATACGGGTGATGCGCATGTGGTTTGAGCATCGCATGACGCTCAGTAATAAGGTGAGCGTAAGACTGGGTGTTTTGATAAAGAGTAGACTCGTTGTTTTGCATATCTGACATAATTGGCATCATCAATAGTGATAAGTGAATGGGTATAAAATCTAAGAAGTATCATCAAGTGGTATGGCTTAGCAGCAATGACCGCAAACCCAAAAATACGTTTGGTAATGTCAAATTCGTTTAGCCGACAAGAAGGAGTAGTTTTACCTTTTTCTTTCGCTGCTTTGAGTTTGAGACGGGTCTGGTTTATAAAAACCGCGAGTGTAGCAATGATTAATGGTCTTCGCTACGTTGCTTGATAAGCGTGATGGCTTGATAGGGATGTATTTTATCACCTAATACACTAACAATGATATTTCGCTGGGCACATAAATGTCTTAGCAGTATGGTATCAGGATGATCAGCGCTGGCTAATAGTATGCGTTCAGGGTCACGGCGCAATATCGCCCGTGTTGCCTCTGCAATCGTTGGCTTAATGCGGTTACGATTGGCGATATCGTAGTCTGCTGCCAGCTTGTCGATTAAAGCAGCTGTCTGATAGCGCGGCTGCTGAAACGTCGGCAAACATTGCAAAGATGGGGCTAATGCACGGCGCGCTGCATCGATATGAGCGATGAAAGCTAAGCTATGGTCGACCTCAATTAAGTTATCATAAAACACGCTGCGGTGTAGCCCCAATGCTGGCTCGGTATATAAGCTACGTGATATAAGCCCCGACACCGTACTATTTAATAGCCCTGAAGGAATTAGCCAGTCATCGATACTAGCTGCAAGCCAAGCAACGCCAGCTGGATCAGCCAGCGTTAATAAGGGAATAACATCTGCCCCTTGATGAAAGATATTGGGAAAGTTTGCATGACTAGGATCGCTAAATTTTTCTAAACTATGAGCAAGCTCTTGATAAATCGCGCCTTTGCCTGTCCAGCCGTCAACAAATACGATAGGACTGTCTGGATGAGCATTCAATATCATCTGTAACGCAACTGGATCAAGTCCGCGGTCGCGAATGATGCTGATACCATAATGCATGCTCGGCAAAGCAGAGCTGCTATTAACGTCTGCTAACGCACGCTGCAACAAAACGCCAACTGGCAAACCTGCGCGCACCAAACTGACTAAGACTAGCGGGCGCTCATTACTAACGGTATGTTCATTTCGAGATTTTTGAAAAATATGATGTAGCGTATAAGCCAAATTAGCAATATCAGTGGAAGTCCTCTCAGCTCCTTGCTCTAATGCTTGCGTGTATAGGTGCTCATGCATAGCAGTAGGCGCTTGCTCCAAGGTCAACATATCAGAATAATGACGTTGCCCACTTTGAATAAGTGCTTCTTTTTGACTGACTGGCACATCGGCGACCGCGTTTTTAGCGACTATATCGAGCAGTACGGTCACATCACTGGCAAGATAGCTGCCTGAGCCATATGCTTCTAATTTTTGAACATTAGGGTTCGTTATATGATGGGTCATAAAATAATTTCTACTTCTATAAACGGCGGCGATTATTGTTTTTATTTAGGAGAGATTAAGGGTTTAGAATGATTGAGCGCTAAGTCGTTCATGTAACTGACCATGATTGGGCATACCATACCAGTCAAGCAGCTGTAAAAATGGTAAATCAGCCAGACTGTCACCAAAGCCAAAGCTTGGTCGTTGACTGTCTAAATGATGGTCTAGCAGAAATTGTACCGCATGGCGCTTATGAACTGCGTGCGGCAATATCGCTAGATTATTCGCATTCACGTGCACATAAAAATCCTGCTCAAAGTCTCGTATTAACGTTGGCAGTTTTGCAGCGAGATCTACTAATGCTTGATGGTCTTTTTGCGCATGTTTGATAGCCAGATAAATGGTTAATTCTCTATTATCAGCGCCCTTACTAAAGCTATCGATATGCGGTGTAAAGACCAGCTGGCTACTGTCATTTTTGCTGTGATTCGCGAATAGCTGGCTCAGCTGCTGTAATTTTTCCTGCAATGGCGCAAGCTTATTATACATATACTGTTGCCACTGGGCTTGTAACATACCTTCTTTGTCAAGAATAATCGCGCCATGAGTCAAAATTTGCCAGCTATCAAAAGGCAGTTTAACACGCTGGATTTCACTGCGGTCGCGTGCCGTCACTACGATTAGATCAGTGCTAGCAAGTAGCCAATTAAACAATGTGGCTTGGCGCTGATTCATAAAACTTAATGGCTCGCCTTGTTTGTTAACGGTTGCGCAAATCAAGTTTTCAGCTTCAGTAGTGGGTAATTTCCACGCATCAATTTTACGCTGAGTTTGAAAGAGCGTATCGTCCAAATCCATCAGTGCGTAAGGCTTAACGATATGAGGATTGGCTTGAAAAAATGGGCTGGTCATAAAGGTGTCCATAAAAGTTGAATGTGAAAAGCAGAGCTGGATTTAGAGGATAGTGGTAAGAGCACAGTTCTTATAAAATAATTTACAGCGTCGGACTCACCACCAATACATTCTCCAAACCTTTCCACATAGTATCAACGCTATCAGCGGACGTTTCTACACACAAGACAATCAAATCCCAATCGCTAGGTGTAACGTTATACGCAAAGTTGGTCATACCAAGCCCATAATTATCATTAAAACTTAACATCGAGGTAATTGCGCCACCAAGCGCAATCGGTGAGCGGGTTAACGCACTAAAATTAACCGTATGCTTACTATTCTCTACATGCGTATTTTGCGCAAGCCATTCCGCCAATAAAAACGGTAACCAAACAAACTCATTACTGCCCAATACTAAGATACGCTGTGGCAACTGTTCTTTATCAAACGGCTCTTTCTCAGGTTGAGTTTGCTTGTTAAAAACGTTAAAGGCAGTTTGAAACCTCAAAAGATAATGATCAAACCCATCGGTGCTATCTAGGGTTGGGAAACGTCCCCAATTACCAGTATTACCTAGAGACTGACTGCCTGCTTCAGTTGTATCAACCGATGGCATCGTTATCGGTTCGGGATTGGGCGCATCCGTCCAAGTCCATGCACCAGACAGTAGATGATGGCGTTGAAAGTGGATATTGGGCAGGCGTTTTGCGATTTGGTCATATACAGCTTCATTGGCATCGGCTGCCTTCTGCTTCTGGTTTAAAGACCAATCAACCAAAGTGGTAAGATGTACTTGCTCTAGTTGGTCAAGTCCTGCGTTACGAAGGGCAGTGACGACATTGACGCAAGTATTGCCCGTCGATGCTTCATCATCCACCATAATCAAGGTCTTGCTCGCTAGTAATTGCGCTTGGGTCACTGTATCTGCACTTTGATAAATGAGATGCTGGCTGGCATGACTGTGGTCTTCGCTGAAAGTGGTTAATAAAGAGTCGCTGCTACTGTCCTTATTGTCATCATGTTGCGCATGACGCGTAGAGTTCAATAGTAAGGCATTGGGATAACGCGTTTGCAGCGCTTGGTGCACACCGGCCGATAAGCCAACCGCCGTCTCTGCCATACCGATGACTAAAATCGGCTCAGGCAAATCGCTAGGAACCAAATTCGCCAAGTCAGTAAAAGCATGACGCATGGTACTAGGAGCCACTGGAATATGACGACCTAATACTTTTGAGACAAACAAAAAGGCACGTTTTGGGTTAATGCGTTGTGCAAAGCCAAGTAAGTCTTCTAATTGATAATCGTTACTTGGTTCTGCCCCATTTCTCGTAGTGGCTGAATTGGTTTGATAGGTTAAATCAAGATTGCCGCGTGGTAGGGTAATGGTGCAGACATAGCTTTTGTTCATGGAAATACTGTTTGTAGTCATATAAAGGTTTCAACGTTATTGAGTGCTAAAATCGTAGTGTTTCTTTTGCAAGGTTTAGTTCTTGAGCTTTTTCTTGAAGTACCAGTTTCACAGATTCAGGTAAGTGAGTGTATTTGTCAGGATGAAAGTCTTTGATCTTTAACCTATAAGCTCTACGCATTTCTTCGATAGTAGCTCCTTCTAACAAACCAAGAATCTTTAATGCTTTTAGATTATCAGAAGCTTCTGTAGGTTTGTCTTGGTTTTTAAGGGTTTCAAAACCAGAGTAAACATCCTCTAATATTTCATTGCTAATGCCCATTAATTTGCTCAGATTTTTAATCTCTGCTAGACCTTTTTCTATATGCAACCATTTTCCTGACTCTAGGTTATTGATTATTATCCGAGCGGATGCATAGAAAACAGTATTCTTGTCATTAGTAGTATTTGCTCTATTATTGAAATCCTTAACACATTCTCTCAAATCTATTGAAGTACCTGATAAGATTTTCATTTGATTTTTTAAAAAATCTCGTTCTTCTGGATTGCTTTCTATGTGATTTGAAAAAACATTTTTGATAACTTTAATGTTGTCTTTGGACCAAGATTTTGAATCATTGGAGTCACCTTTTTTTATGGAGTAGTAAGCCAAAATTTTTATTGTAGGAATGAACCATTCCATAAGTAAAAAAGAGCTAGAGCTTATACGAATTTCCTCTTGAGATTTGAGTTTATCGAGAATAACGCCATCCTTTAAAAGCGTAATATTAAAATCTAAGGTGATGTCTTTATTTCTAGGCAAAATTAAAGCATTGATAGGTACACTTATTGAGTAAAGATCATTATTATCGTTATTGCGAGCACCAGTTATAAAGTTGCCTTCTTCATCATTAAAAATATCATAATAACTTTTTACATTTTGACCCTGATAAGCAAGTTCAAGAATAACAACTTCTGTTCCATAAGGAATAGTATCCATACTTAAATGTAGATACTTGCCCTCTAGCTTCGTAGTGTAGGAATAGTTTCTAGTGGCAGTATTATCTGAAACACTTTCATCGTCATTTGACAAAGCACCTATTATGAAAAAAACAGCAACTAAAATTATTATATAAATCATATCTATTTTCTTACTTTAGTTATTAATTTTTATTGGAATTTTTTATTACATTTGTACTAAAATTTTTGCTTTGTATATATAGTTTGAAATAAAAAAAGGTGCAAGTATTATCACATGCTACTAGAATTGATACTCTGTGCTTGCTGGACCTACGCAGATAGAAATTGCTAAAAACTCATTTGAGTAGCAGTGTATGCTTTTAAAAGTTGGGTAACTATAACTTTCTAATTATTTAGGTTAGATTTTATCAAGGTTAAAATCTTAAAAATATAGTGTAGCTCAACACTTGTTATTTCTAAGCCGGGTTATTATGATAGCGCGTATCGAAATAATCAACTACTAAATAAATCAAGTGTTTAGATGTATTTATTTAAGGTTTGTCGACACTATAGTGAATCATTAACCCTGACAACCTACCAACCACAAAGCACCGCGGCTTTGTTTGCTTAATTGCGGCGTAGTCAGCGGCGCAGCTGTCGTGCGTGACATGCCATATGAGCCAGATGAATTATCTAAACTGATTCCGGCGCTCGCGAGTAGGGCGGATAATAACTGAAATTTCACCGCATAGTTCATATTTTGTGCATGCTCATGGACGAGGCTGGACGTTACCATGCCGATAACTTCGCCAGTCGGCAGTAATAAAGGGCTGCCACTAGAGCCTGGCTGAATAGGCGCAGTAAATTGCAGATAGCGAATATCATCGCCAAACCCTGTCAGTCCTGAGATGCAGCCTTGCGTTACTTGTAATTGGCTACTCAATCCTGATAACGGAAATCCCAAGGTGGTGATGGTTTCACCTAAATTATCAGTACAACGCTGTGCTAAGGGTAAATAACTTGGCAGTGGCTCACTTACTCTAATAATGGCTGAATCACTACCAATATCGCTGAGCACCACTTGCGCTTCACGATCAGGCTGCCCTTGCTGACGCACACCAATCATCGCCGCCGATTCAATGACATGATAGCAAGTCAGTAAATGATAGGGATCGATAGCAAACGCTGTCCCTGTCCAAGTTTCACCAGATTGAACTTGTCTGGGCGGACGTGCGTCACTGTTAGGATAACCTTGCTGCTGTGCACGCTGGGCATCTTGGATAAGGGCATGCGTATCTGGCGGACGCACATCAAGGCTAACTTGTACATGATGCTCAAGACTTGCCAGTCCTTGCGTGGAGCTTTCACCAAGGGCACGGCATTTAAATTGTCCATTGCGTCGGTATATCTCTAATATGATCGCCGCTTTAACATGGCGTTCACTTGCGGTAAATTCATAACGAATATCGCCCTCATTGAGTGTTAAGCTTACCTTGCTCAATTCAACGGCAGGTAAGTTTAGGCTTGGCTCATGATAAACATAAGCAATCAGTTGTAAAAAGCTTGCACCTTGTTTATCAAACAATGCAGGCAAATCCAATTGCCATGCATTTGGATCATCTTTGCTATTGAGCTGCGCCCATTCCTTCTGTTCATGAAGATAAGCAGGACTACAAGCGGCTTTTCGATGCTCATCCAAAGGCAGCCATAGTAGCCCAAGCTGCTCGCCAAACTTTGACTGATCTGTCGTTGCAAAGGCGACCGAACAATTCGATGTCGCGATGACCGTATTTGCCCCTAACACTAACGTGGTTTGTGCTGTCATCGTTTGCCTCTTATTGAATATATTCGGTTGTGATTGATTTATTATTGTCGATTCATTGCCGTCAGCTTTTTATATTATTATTTTGACTTATTCAGTGATGTCTTCTTCAACCTTTACACCGACCATAATAGAGCGTACTTGGCAGGGGGTTATTTGTTGCGCGATATCAGCCAGTATCGGTTTATCGGTTAAGCCTAGCCAATAAGCAAATCCAACTTGGGTCAAATCCACACCGCTATGGGTGGTGTAATCAATGCCACCAGAAGGGCGACTATTAATCTCAAGCACACGGTGATAACCGTCATCATCAGCTTTGGTTTGGACACTGACGATGCCATCGCAGCCAAAGGCTTTTATGAGTGGAATGACGACATCCATGACCGCTTGCTCGTAGCCGATATGCTGAATTTTCCCCGTTTTATAACGGGTGACAGCAGCCAGCACTTCGCCATATTCACAGACGACATCGATAGAGTACTCTTGCCCTGACAAGTAAGGCATTAGCAGCATGGGAATTGGGCGCTCACGCACCATGACACTGTTTGCATAGGCATTGATAAATTGCGTGGTATTGATTTTTTTCTCTTCGGTAAAGTATAAATGCTCAAAGCTATCGTATTGTTCACCTACTTCTTTGCCCATCTCTTTAACTTTGCCTAAACGCCAAAACCCTTGTGCAAAAATACCCGTAACCGGTTTGACGCATAATGGTTGGTGACCGTACGTAGCAAGTAATGCTTCAAGCTCTGCGACATTATCAAAGCGCCACGCCTCGGCAACGGGAATATCATGCTCATGACACTGCTGCATAAAGGCAAACTTATCATCTATCACTTCTAATGCTGCCACACTCGCTGCACCCGTCAATAAACGAATACCCGCTGCGACAAACGCCTCACGCTGGGCTTCGTAATCAATACCATTGCGTCCAGTGAGCAATACTTTTACGTTGTTTTTCTGCGCTTGTTCTAACACAAACTGCCAACGCGGCATCAATGGTTCAGCAGATTCGAGCACTGCTTGCTCATCGTTATCTGCGGTGCTTATAGAAGGCTCGCGGTAAACGCTGTCAGCAAATTCAAAAATCTCAGGTCTATTGTGGCGATGTGAAGCGATAATGTTGAACGAAGTATCAGCGTGATTTTTTAGGGTTTGCAGGCTGGCTAACATATCACGCTGGCTTGACTGACCTTCAGCTAACCAAACGGCAGGTGACGCGGCAGTTGATGTTGTATGATCGTTATCGTTAGCAGGGATTTTCATAGTTCTCTCAGCATTATCGTAGGTTTTAGATATAATTGAATAATTCAGTATCGTCATCGCAACACCATCAGGAATATAAGCAAGCCGTAATATTGCTAATAGTAGGGGCTATTATATACAAATGCTAAGCGTTATAAATGCTGCTGACAAAATAGCATGAAGGATTTGTAAAAATATTTTTTAGGGTCATTGGCACGCTATTGAACGGTCGTACGCTTTAAAAGTCAGCGGCCATCCATGCTACTATATGACAATTATTAGCATAACAAACACACGCACATAATAAATAATTCAAAGGATGTATGATGAGCCAAATCCAACCTCAACAACTGATTGCTGGTGCCAATGCGCCACTACCAACAGATAATATTAGCATTCGTATTTTAAGCCAAAACGCCATTGATTGTGCCGCTTATCGCCTGACAGCTGACGGTAAAGTACGCGGCGATGGCGACATGATATTTTATGGGCAGACACGTAGCGATGATGGCAGTGTGAGTTTCCGTGGTCATGATAGCGATGGATTTTTTGATATCAATTTACCTGCGCAGCCTGCAAATATCGAGAAGATAGCATTAGCTTTTTCTAGCGCGCAGACGCTTGCGCAAGTTGGCGATGTCGATATTCAGGTATTGCAAGGCAGCCAAGTGCTGATGACTTGCCAACTAAGTGCAGCCGGACGTAATGAAAAAGCCATTATTTTAGCGGAATGTTATCGCCGCCAAGGTAGCTGGAAGTTTCGTTTTATTGCCCAAGGTTTCGAAGGAGGGCTGAAGCCTTTGTCTGAGCATTTTGGTGTAGAGATTGCTGATGAAGCGCCCGCTCAAAGCCCTGTACAAGACCAGTCACAAGGTCAAGCTCAGCCCATCAATACGCAGCGCCCAATCAATACGCAGAAAGCAGGTAGTGCGCCTCAAACAAGCGCGCCGCCGCCAATTCCTACAGCTTCTCCAAATCCGTCAATTAACCTAAGCAAAATCACTTTAACCAAAAATCAGTCTAGCATCAACCTAAAGAAACGTGATGACTTTGGTAAAATCTCTGTTAACTTAAACTGGAATCAAAATCCGACTGCCAATCAGCAAGCACCCAAAAAAGGCTTGTTAGGCGATCTTTTCAAACAACATAAAGCGGGCGGTATTGACCTTGATGTTGGGGCGATGATTCATCTGAAAAATGGTGAAAAAACCTTGATTCAAGCCTTGGGCAATCGCTTTGGTAGCTTAACATCAGCCCCTTACGTTTGTTTGCGTGCTGATGATAGAACTGGACAAGTCAGCGGCGGTGAGTGGCTAGATATTAATGGTCAGCAGTGGTCGCAGATAGAGGAGGTGTTTATTTTCGCCTTTATCTATGAAGGTGCACCAAATTGGGCGCAAACCGATGGCGTGGTGACCATTCATGTGCCCGATCAGCCACCGATTGAAACCCGTTTAACGGAAGGGACAGGTAATTTGCCAATGTGTGCGATTGCGCGTCTGGTCAATCAACAAGGTAGTATCAACGTTGAACGTATCAATCAATACTTCAAAGGGCATCAAGAGATGGATAAAGCCTTTAATTGGGGCTTTAGTTGGAAGCGTGGTAGTAAGTAAGTGCTTTAAAAATATTCTTTAGCACACGTAAAAAAAACAGCCGATCTAATTATAGATGGGCTGTTTTTTATCAATAACGTTGCTTCAATGGCTCATTTTAACGGATGAACGCTAATCCAATTAAAGCTTTGAATCCTTTACGCATGCGGCGTGATGGCAGGCATCAAATCATGAAAGGTGCGACCAGAAGCCGTTTCACCAATCGCATGCATTTTCCACTCATTATTATGACGATATACTTTTGCCATAATCATCGCGGTATGCCCACCTTGCGCTGATAAATTGTAGCGCGCGACTTCCTGATTGTTATTGGCATTGACGATACGACAAAATGCATTTTCTACCGTTTCAAAGGTTTGACCAGTGAAACTATTGACCGTAAATACTAGAGAGACGACATTGGCAGGGATTTTTGAAAGATCGACATTGATAACTTCGTCATCACCATCGCCGTCGCCAGTGCGGTTATCACCAGTATGGACGATACTGCCATCTTTTGATTTCAGCTGACTGAACCAAATCGCATCGATGGCTTGTTTATTGGTATCAAACATGATGCACGAGGCATCTAAGTCAATTGAGTCGCCGCCGCTACCACCACCGAATAACTTGCCCAAGAACCCACCTTTTTTATCTTGAGGGTTTTGAGCAACGTCCCAGCCTAGACCCAGTTTTACTTGGGTAAGCTCGCCGCCCGCTTCTTTGCTTAGGGAGATTTTCTGACCTTTTTGTAAACTAACTGCCATGTGATATTCCTTATACTACAGTGTTATAGTAATTGTGAGTAGAGGGTTAAATAAAGTCTATGATAACGAGGAGTCGTTGTAACATACAGCTTTAAAAACATAATAATAGCTATAAGATATTGCCAAGCAAACTGTTACTGCCACCTCGACCGCCTGAGCTAGTCCCTAAGACGCTTTGTAGCCAGCCTTGGTAACTATCACGATTACGAGAGCAGATAATGACTTTGCCTGAGCCTGAGAAGTTTAAAACCATACCTTCGCCACTGGTGACCGAATTGATAATATTGCCCATGAAGCCTTTTTTCTTACTGGTGGCGACTGACAGTTTGTATTCCAAACGTGAGTCCCAACAGACCACATGACCGTTATCAATGATGACGTCTTTACCAGGTTCAACATCAATCTCAAACAATGAGCCAAAACCCGATACCACTACCTGACCTTGACCTTGCGTCTGCATCACCATAAAGCCGCCAGTATCACCAAAGACGGCGCCACCTAGATTACGTTGAATCTTAGCCTTTACATCGACACCCGTTTGCGCCGCGACAAATGCGCCATCGCTTAAAGTATATTGCTGTGCACCGCAATCAATGATTTGCATATCACCGTCGAGCGTTGGCGCAAGTAAACAATCGCCTTCACCGTTCACAGCTTCAATCTGTTGCTGAAACAAAGATTCATCATTGGCAAAACGGCGCATAAGTGATTGCATCAGACCGCCTTGCAGCTTACCTTTTAGCTCAAGGTTTGATTCCATCATCACCATTGCATTGGCTTCACAATAGATGGAGTCGCCTTTTTTGAGGTTACAATGAAGAAATGGTTCAATGGTACCGATCAAGCTAAACGTGGCGGTCATAGGGTGCGAATCCTTATATCAGTATTCTATATGTTTGTAAGTCATCTCTGTAAGTCGGCTTAACCATAGATTTTCGCTAGCCTATTACTTTTAAAGCCATCAAATGCGATAGTAGGGCACACTTGATGGCTTTTCGGGCTTATATTATTAGCGCTAAATGTTAGTCAGCTCTTAAACATTAACACCATAAGAAGCCGCTAATGGTCCAAGACCACCGCTGAAGCCTTGACCGACGGCACGGAATTTCCAGTCACCACTATGGCGATATAATTCACCAAAAATCATCGCGGTTTCGGTGCTACCGTCTTCTGATAAGTCATAACGTGCGATTTCAGCATCGCCATTGTCGTTAACGACACGGATGTAAGCGTCACCCACTTGACCAAAGTTTTGATTGCGGCTTTGACCTTCATAAATAATCGCACAGATAGCGACTTTGCTCACGTCAGCTGGAATGCTAGCAAGATTGATTTTGATTTTTTCATCATCGCCGTCGCCTTCACCAGTACGGTTATCGCCAGTGTGCTCAACCGCGCCATTGTCTGACTTTAAGTTGTTAAAAAAGATGAAATCTTGGTCATTACGTACTTTACCTGCTTCATTGACCAAAAAGCCAATCGCATCTAAGTCAAACTCTTGACCGTCAGTAGCACGTGGATCCCAGCCAAGACCGACTGTAATATTGGTTAAACCCGGCGCTTCTTTTGATAAGTTTACGTTGCCGCCTTTTGTTAAGCTAATAGCCATATAAATATCCTTTTGATTAATAATTGAGTGGATTGAATAATAAAAAAAATAAACTAAAATAGTGCAGTGGTCGATATATAAATGCAAACAATGAATAAATTTACTCGTATGCCACGCCCTGCATATCATTACGATTTACTATACTAAGCGATTGCTTACTAAGCAAGGCGTATTTTGTGTGATTACGATATGATTACTAAGGGAAATATCAATGCTGCAAGTCTGATACTTTTTAACCGTCCGAGCAACAGTCGTTAAGGTGTTGTTATCAAAAAGTAAATTAGATCGTCAGGCAGTGCAACATAAAAAAGCACTTATTCAACGGGTGTCAAATAAGTGCTTTAAAGCAAAAACGGGTCATACCAACTGCTTTGGTACAACCCGTCTATTTTTAAACTAACTTTATCTATCCACTTTATACTGTTTGATATTAAAAATTTTTGCTTGGGTTTTTAACATCGAACGAGCATCAAGTAATTGATTTGGCTTCTCGCTTACGATAATTGAGTGAAGCGACAAACGCCCAACCAATAAAGGTAATACCAATCAGACCAGTGATAAGCTCTGGTACATGGAATTTCACTGATAGCAGCATGATGATAGCTAAAGCACCGATAGCATAATGCGCGCCATGCTCAAGATAGACATATTCATCAAGCGTGCCTTTATCGACCAAGAAGATAGTCATCGAACGTACAAACATCGCACCAATAGCCAGACCTAGCATGATGACGATTACGTCATTGGTAATCGCAAATGCGCCAATCACACCGTCGAAACTGAATGAGGCATCAAGGACTTCTAGATATAAGAAACCGATAATACCACCTTTCATAATCGCGCTAGTTGCAGCACCAGTACTATTACCTTGAGCATCTAGTTCTTCTTCAAGATCACCCTCTAACATACCAGAAACCACTTGTACGCCAAGGTAAACTAAGATGCCCCATACGCCAGCGATTAGGACCGCAGCTGATTGCTCAGGCTTGGCAAATGATACGGCAATCATCAAGACGATAAGCGCGACAAACACGCTCATGGCATCGACTTTGCCTAATTTTGCCAGACGGCTCTCAAGCCAATCGAACCAGTGTACTTCTTTTTCATCAAAGATGAAGTTTAAGAAGACGAGCAACAAGAAAATACCACCAAATGCTGAGATTTCGGCATGATGCGCCAATAATCTGGCTGAGTATTCTTTAGGATCGTTCAACGCCAAATCTATAACTTGCATCATACCAAGATCAGCGGTAACCGCGACGATGACAATAGGGAATACCAAACGCATACCAAAGACGGCGATTAAAATACCCACCGTTAAAAATATCTTTTTCCAAAACTCGTCCCAGCCCTTAAGGACTGAGGCGTTGACCACCGCATTATCAAACGATAATGAAATCTCCATGACGGCCAAAATAGCGGTAATAGATAGGGTGGTTATCATACCGCCCATACCGCCATGTGAATATCCCCACCATGCCGCGACCGCTAGGGCGATGGCGGTGAAAATAAAGTCTAAATAAAAATGTCTCATGACACATCCTGTCTGGTTGCATAAAGCTAAGGTCGGCCTACTATAGGCACAAACCACAAAAAAAGCGGTTATCGCTAACCACTTTTTTTGCATAATTCTAAACGAAACATAAAGCATTACTAGTCATTTAGCTATGAATAATTGTGACTATTTTGCAACCATATTTTACAGCCATTATCATTGCTAATGGTGAGTAAAAATAGAGGGCTAATACCTGCGTTATATTTTGAGTTTAATTGTCATATAGTAGTCTAAGCATGAATAAGTTATCAAATTAGATAACAACGCCATACTGTTGACACATGGCTTGCAAGCCGCCTGAATAGCCTTGACCAACGGCACGGAATTTCCATTCACCGTTGTGACGATAGACTTCGCCAAATACCATTGCCGTTTCAACAGAGTAATCTTCTGCCAAATCAAAACGTACCACTTCAGTGCCTGTCTCTTCATTCACGACACGAATAAAGGCATTGGCAACTTGACCAAAGTTTTGACTACGAGCCGCTGCATCATGAATAGTGACAGTGACGACAATTTTATCCACATCAGCTGGGACTTGAGTCAGATTTACTTTGACGACTTCATCATCTCCATCACCTTCGCCAGTGCGGTTATCACCAGTATGCTCAACCGCGCCATTATCAGACTTAAGTTGGTTATAGAAAATGAAGTCATGGTCGCCGCGTACTTTACCTGCCGTATTCAGTAAAAACACACTGGCATCAAGATCAAACTCAGCACCAGAAGTTGCGCGTTCATCCCAACCAAGACCAATCAGTAACTTGGTTAAATTTGGGTCAGTCTTGGTGAGCGATAAGTTACCGCCTTTATTAAGTGATAATGCCATGGGATTGTCCTTATTATTAAAGTAAAAGGTTATTAGAGTAGGGAGAGGGGCAATATTAAAGCAATAGCAATGCAAGCTATCAAACGTAAGCTAAAGTAGCAAAATCGATAGTGGGATTGAACTGGTCGAAAAATTATATAGTCAAGGAATTTTAGAATCGCTACAAGGCTATCGACCGAAGATAGCACACTGAGTACATCTAGGGCGGGTAACACCGTAGCGGTTTAAAAGTGCTCTGACTATAGCTGCAAAACTATTGCTTAATGACGCTCTATCATAACAACAAAAAATGACCCAATCAAAGCCGATTGGGTCATTGTTATGTGTATGACAAGATTGACTATAAAAGATGGCGTCTAAATGCGGTGGTCAACCTTTATATCCATCCATAAACTTAAATTATCAGCCCTGACGATGACGAATCTCAAAACTTTGATGAATGGGCTTTTTAATATCAAAATCAAAACCAATGGTTTTTTGCGTGATATCGACAATATCATAACGCTCGGTTAACTGCTCATCGAGCTCAAAGCGGGTAAAGTTATTTGAAAAATATAAAGTCCCGTCAGAGGTCAAGCGGTTCATCGCACGATTAATGAGGGCAGAGTGGTCGCGCTGCACATCAAAGGTACCTTGGAACTTTTTCGAATTTGAAAAAGTCGGTGGATCGATAAAGATGACATCAAATTGTTCAGTATTGTCTTTAATCCATTCAAAGATATCGGCTGCGACGAATTGATATTTATTGCGGCTAACGTCCAGACCATTTAATACAAAGTTTTGCTTACCCCAGTCTAGATAGTTCTGTGATAAGTCAACGCTAGTGACTTTTTTCGCGCCAGCCAATGCCGCATGGACACTTGCGGTACAGGTATAAGCAAATAAGTTCAGTACGGATTTATTACGACTGTTGTCTTTGATACGGGCACGCATATTACGGTGATCAATGAACAAACCCGTATCCAAATAGTCCGTAAAGTTGACGTAAAAATAAGCACCATCTTCACGTGCAACATGAAATTTACCACGCTTTTCTGTGGTGTTCTGTTTGCTATATTGGTCATTACCAGACTGGCGTGCACGGGTCTTGATAAATATTTGTTCACGGTTAATACCAAAAACTTCACGAATACCCATTAGTGCCAAGTTGAAGCGTTTTTTAGCCGTCTCAGGTGGAATGGTTTTTGGTGGCGCATATTCTTGCACGTGCACATAGTCGCCATATAAATCGACGGCGACTTTGAAGTCGGGCAAGTCAGCATTGTAAACGCGCAAATTACTAACCTTATCTTTTTTAGCCAATTTCTTCAGCTTGGACAGGTTTTTTTGCAAGCGGTTGATAAAGTCTTGTCCCTCTTCCACTTCAATCTCACGTTTTTCGAAGCGACTAACGATATTGCCCGTTTGTCCCGCAATCAACGTGCCATAGCGGAAATAAACGGTGATAGCACCATTATGACAGCGTAAGGTTTTTGGTTCTTTGATAGGTAAGATATCAACTTGCTCAACATTAGATGCCAATATGCCAAGCATTGGATCGATGCCGCTACCAGCAAAGCTGTCTTGCAAAATAAGTCCAATCGCCTGATATAACGGCTTAATCATCTCTTCGTCACCCAAACGCTCACCATAAGGTGGGTTAGTGATGATTAGAGGATTGCTCAATCGACCGTCATCGACCAATGGCTTCAAAATAGTGCTCAGCTGGTCAAGCGCACGCGTCTCAAGATCAAGTAGTGGTAGTAAATCTTGCAAACCTGCGGCAATCAAGTTTTTCTCTGTTGCTAAAATCGCGCCGCTATCGGCATCAAAACCCAAAATCAGCGGTAATGTATCTGGTTGCTCATTAGCAATTGCTAAGGCTTCGCGGAAACGTGTCTGGGCATCATCGATCATCTGTTGCCATAAGGCATCGTCATGATGCTGCCATTGGTAAAAACCAAATTGATTGGCGGCTTTATCGATACCCACAGCATAATCGCAATGCATGAGTAGTGCTTCAATAATAAAGGTGCCAGACCCACACATTGGGTCAATTAGCGCATTATAAAAAGGTGCATTGCCAGCTTCATTTTTCTTGTGCCAGCCTGCACTATAAAGTAGGGCCGCTGCCAAGTTTTCTTTGAGTGGTGCTTCAGTCATTGCCACACGATACCCACGGCGATGCAAACTGGTACCTGATAAATCTAAATACAGCTCAGCTTGCTTATCATTCACGGTTGCAAATATAGAAAAGTCTGGATTTTTACTATCGACGTTAGGACGGCTGTCATAAACTTCATTGAACGTATCTGCAATCGCATCTTTGATACGTAGCATCGCAAACTGTTGACTGACGGCGACACGCTTGTCGACCGACAGACGAATGGCAAAAGTTTGCTCTAAACTAAACTGCTCAATCCAATTGACCGATTTTGCCAAGCCATAAAGTTGCTCAGCCACATCGTATTCAGCATTGATGTTTTTGCGTTTAATGAGCATTAATACCCGCGAGGCGACACGTGACCACAAACAAATGCTATATAAGTCACGCAAAGTACCAGTAACTGCCAGACGGCCTGTACTTTTGATTTCACTTGCAATACCAAAACTTGTCAGCTCAGTTTGGAGTGGTGCCTCAAGCCCATCGGCACAGGTGATAATAAGGTCAAGCGACAATTCTGGTGAAGCTGCTGTTAGAGGTGCGGGCGCGGTTGTTTCGGTCATACGGATACCTGTGGGCTAAATTGATAAGTAATGCACATCATAAAATAAGATGTTTAACCGCCAATTTTACCATAATTCAAGGCAGGATGGTTTAAAGTGGTGGTGTTTATCAAAGAGAGATTCAGCAGCGCTACCTTTCACAAAATCATGCTTATCATACTGAGGATGAAAACCTTGAGCCTAAAAATTGTGGGGTAAATTGTCCAAAGGATAAATAATATAATGAGCTTATTTATCCGCTTTGCTCAGTGGTGGTGTTTCTGACACGACCTGCGTTGTAGTTGCAAAAGGTTTAGTGGCAATAGGATAATCCACATCCTTTGGCATAAGCAGACGCATATGAGGATAAGGAGTAGAAATATTAGCGGCATCAAAGGCACGCTTGATATCTTCTTTTAAACCTTCTTTAATTTTGGGCATGCGCGCGACAGCGGCAGGCTTGACCCAAAAACGCACAATAAAAAACACTCCATACTCACCAATTTCATCCACGGTGGCCGAGGTTTCAGGACGGCTGAGTACCACATCGGTATCAGTAAGCACCTGCAAAATTTCCTTGCGAGCAGTATCAACATCATCTTCAAAGGCGATACGCACACGAATATCGAAACGTATGAAGTTCTTGGAGGTTAAATTGGTCACCTCAGAGGAGGCAACGTTAGAGTTGGGAATAATGACGGTGATGTTGTCTCGCGTCAAAATATGGGTGGTGCGTAACGCAATGAGTACGACGCGACCCTCGTTGTCATTGATATGAATCCAGTCCCCAACCTGAAAAGATTGTTCGAGTAAAATGGTAATACCTGCAATGAAATTAGCAAGCGTTGACTGGGCAGCAAAACCGACTGCCAAGCCCACAATCCCTAAACCTGCGACCAATGAGACGATATCGAAACCAAATTGCGCCATGACGCTGGCAAGTCCGAGTACCAATAGCAGCACTGACAAGATGTTTTGAAGCAGCTGCTCTATAGAAGCATTAAGACCATAATGCTGTAACACCCTATGGATAATCTGTCCAGATGACGCCCAAAGTACATAATAAATACCCGCCCATGTACTGGCTTTTGCAGTAGCTTTGATAGTCTCAGGCTCAAAGTAAATCTGGCTCATAATGGCAATCAGGCTGGCAACTATCCAGATATAACGCAAGACCGAACGGACAATCTTAGTACGGCGCTCATTCAGGCGGATTTTTGTCCTACTTTGCTTAAGGATGTAAATGGCAAGCCAATAAAAAAATCCCAACACTGCCAGCAGTATTAGGATTTTGATGGCAGTACTAGCGAGCTCTACCGCTTGAGACGACCAATCAAGCGACTCTTCATCGACAGAGCCGCCAAGCGCAAGGTAGAGGCTAGTATGCAGGTCACGAACAATCTCTTTAAAAAAATCAGTAATACTAGCGATTGCCATTTTTTGGTCCATGCAGAGTTTTTTAAAGTATCTCAAGTCGTCAGTGCTACCAAACACAACATGAGTGATGATTAATACGAGACATCCTTGTTTTGGAAGTGTAGCTGAGCTGATGCTTAAAAGCTATCTTCCTGTGTGTCTTGGTACTGATAAGGTATTGCCATTTTGTGTTGAACATCGCGTAACGCGGTACGTAAGCCTTCTAATATCGTAGGATGATAAAAAGGCGTATCGAGCATGGCCTTAACACTCAAATCATTGGTAATCGCTGCCGCTAAAATGTGTCCAATATACTCGGCATCAGGACCCACCATACTAGCGCCTAAGATTCTATCAGTTTTTTTACAGCCATAGATATGTAGCAGGCCACAGTTGACGCCCATCACGCGACTACGTCCTTGATTATCGAAGCTGACACTACCGATGACATATTCTAAGCTTGTATCCTGCTGAATGTCTGGTAGAGACATGCCGACGTTAACGATTTGCGGTGAGCAAAACACAATAGAGAAGGGCGTGGCGGGCGGGCGAATATGAGCGGCGTCTTCATTCTCGCAGACCATACTTCCAGCGCTATAGCCTTCATCACTGGCCACATGCAATAGTGGGAGATTGGCGTTGGCATCACCAACGATATAGACATCTAAATCACCAATCTGACCTGTTTTTTTATTCAAGTGCTTTGGACGATCCTTGTCGTCAAGTTCAACGCCTAAGTGTTCGACTCCCAGCGGTTTGATATTATTGCGGCGACCAGTGGCAACCAGTACATACTCACCTTGCCATTGTTGCGACTCTCCAGCACTGTCTTCATAATCAATGAACGCGGCTGAATGGTCATTATCCGTGGCTGTTTGCACGCCGACATCGTTGATTTTGCTGCCCAAATGCATGGTCAATTCGCGGCTTAAGCAATCGATAGCTTTGTTATTGATATCATCGTCTTTGAGACCTGCAACACGTTTGACACGATTAAACAAAGTTACTTCTACGCCTAAGCGGTTAAAGGCTTGCGCTAGCTCTAATCCGATAGCACCTGTACCGACGACGGCCATTGTTTTGGGTAAATTTGTGAGTTCAAAGATCGTATCAGAGGTGAGCATGGCGTCACCAAGCTTATCTGCCCAGCCATCTGGGATAAATGGAGAGCTGCCCGTGGCGATAATGATTTTGTCAGCGGCAATCAGCGCATCATTGACTTCAATGAATCCTTGGTTATTGATATGAGCGCGTCCTGAGATTTTTTTGTGATCAGGCCAGCTATCTACTTGAGCTTTGACGTAGCTAGCAAAATGAGCACGCTCGTCCCGAACGCGTTGCATGACTTGCTTGCCATCTATCTGGACAGTGGCATGGACGCCAAATTCAGCAGAGAGATTGGCTTCATACGCGCGATGAGCGGCGGCAATCAATAGTTTGCTTGGCATACAGCCGACCGCAATACAAGTGGTCGTCCAGAATCCGTCATTAATAATAACAACATCATCATGGGTTTTACTGGCTTGACGAAAAGCATTTTGCCCAGCAGTACCTGCACCGATAACGGCAACAGATACTTGGCGAGTAGCTTTGGATGCTGTGTTATCCGCTGCAGTATCGGATTGTCTATTCATATGATTCTCAAGTTATAAGATGTTTATTATTCAGGGCTGTTTTTTAGATGATTTTTTTAAGAGATTCCTCTGATAAGAGATTGCTCTAAAAAATTATTAAAAAACGACTTTCAGCCTCTGATATCCAGCGTTTATCCTAATGATTATTAGCGTCTATTTTAAAATGCTTTTTTATGATTCTTGGCTTTATTGGTTAAGGTGCTAAGGTTTCAAGCAAACGTTCAGTGTAGCCTTTGGCACGTAAATTTCGCTGAGCATGAGTCAGCTCGCTATCTTTGTTAAAGACAAACGCTGAGCGGACCAGCCCTAAGCTGATTTTTCCATACATATTTTTTTCTTTAATAACGTCAAAGTATTGGCATAGTTTTTCATCAGTATCGCTGATAAGGGCAATGTTTAAATCATATTTGGTGATGAATTTCTCATGAGATTCAACACTATCACGTGAGACGCCGATAATGTCATAGCCTAAATCATCAAACTCATGGAGATGAGCAGTAAATTCGGTGGCTTGAGTGGTACAGCCTGGCGTACTGTCTTTTGGATAAAAGTACAGAATAAGCCCTTTATCAGTATTGGCAATCATCTCTTGGAGATTGATTTCATCATGGATAAAGTTGCCGGCAAGCTTTCGTACTATCGTCACTGGAAAGTCAGGTAAGGTTAGGTTTTCTGTGGTTGGTTTTGCCATTATAAAATCCTTATTCGTTTTTGTTTATGTCAGTACTTATATCAGTGCTTATGTCGATTGATAATCTATGCTGTGTGCTTATTATAAGCAGATTAGCAGCGATTCATAATCAGTTTTACACTTTGCGCCTGTATTGACAACAAAAAAGACTGGCAATAGCCAGTCTTTTGTATATCAAACGAGATGTGTATTATGCTGGTTTTTGTGGCTGTTTTAAATCTAAGCCAACGGTGCATTGCTGCAAATCTTTTTGCATTTTTTTGACGTAAGGCAGTCCAGACGGATCTTTTTTGTCTTGGGCATAGCTCTCAATTTCCCACATCTGACCGATGGTCATGTTGCTACGCACGCCAATAGTGCAATTGCATAGTTTGGTCGCATCGCCTTTGTCAGCGACTTTATATTTGACCGCACCATTAACGCAGGTATTGATGTTATTTTGCTTAATATCGGCAGCGTTTGCTTGTGGCATCACAAAAATGGCAGCTAAAGCTAGGGGTAATAATGGCAACAACTTCATAAATATCCTCTTACGGGTAGCATCAATTTTCTAAATTTTGTACTCAAAGTAAAGCAAAAGTACTCATAGTTCGTTGACTAATGTGGTTACTTATATCTTGTGATAAATGCAATCGCTCATACCATAACAAGTATGTGAGTTAAAATACAACGGCGGCGTGCTGTGTTAATGCAAGCGAATGTTTCGCTAATGTTGATTGCTATCACGCTTTCATGCAAGTGCAATCTCATCATTCATTAAGATTGATAATGGGTTGGGTCAGTGATGCCCGCCTGAGCAAACCCTTGACGGCGTAGGGCACAGCTGTCACATACACCGCAAGCAAGACCTTGTGCATCGGCTTGGTAGCAAGATATGGTTTGCCCATAATCGACGCCCAATGACAATCCAAGCTCAATGGTTTTTGCTTTTGACAGTTGCTGTAAGGGCGTTTGAATGGATAAGTGATGACCGGTAACGCCCGCTTTGGTGGCAAGATTGGCCATATGCTCGAAGGCGGCAATATACTCTGGACGACAGTCAGGGTAGCCTGAGTAATCGACTGAGCTGACGCCAATGACGATATGATTGGCATCGGTCACTTCAGCAACGGCTAGCGCATAAGACAAAAATATCGTATTACGCGCAGGCACATAGGTGTTGGGAATAGCGTCGTTATCGATCTCATCACGCTTTTTATTGGGGAACTTATCCGTATCGCCATCAGGAACAATCATACTGTGATCTGTCAGCGAAGAGCCACCAAGCTGAGCGATATCAATATCAATGATTCTATGATTGACCTCGGCAGTCTCAGCGATGGCTTTTGCCGCGACCAGCTCACTATTGTGGCGTTGACCATAATTAAAACTGACCGCAGTCACCGACGCATAACGTGCCTTGGCCCAATACAAACAAGTCACCGAATCAAGCCCGCCTGACAGCAGCACAACGGCATTTTGGCTTTTATGCAGAGCATTTAAGTCAGTATCGAAGGCTTGATTATTAGAGGTACTTTGCGAAGTAACATTAGTCATAGTGGTATCTATTATTGGTTTGCGAAATGGGTTTGCGAAAAACGCCTATTTTAGCAAAAATACGCTCATTACAGAACCACGAAGCCATTATAAATACGATATGAAACCTTAATCAGCTCAAAAGAGAAATTTGTTTATAAAAGTGTGGAGCTATTAGCAGTGCTATGGTCGCATGTTCAGCATGCCTTAAGCTAAGCCATAAAAAAGACTGAATATTTAATCTGATAGTTTAATCTCATCTTTTCAATCTGTTAGCAAATTTTGTTATAATCGCTGCTTTTAGAGCCACTGTGCTATTATTTTCTTGCTAAAGGCTTTATTCTTCCATTTTTTAGCAAAATTCCCTTGTAAAGATATTGAGTAACTTATGACCGCAGCAACCTTGTTTACGCCACAAATTACGCCTGAAATCGATGATATGTCAGCTGATAAAGGTTTGGATAATCATGCTTGGGACACTGATGGTGATAGTATGGAATATGAGGATGTTGCTGCCGATCATCCAAATGAAGACAGTATCGCTGCTGCACCGTCAACGTCTACTGAATCAGCAGAGTTCCGTAAACTACAAAAGAAGCTGCGTAGACAAGTCTCTTGGGCGATTCGTGATTTTAATATGATCGAAGACGGCGATGTAGTCATGGTCTGTGTTTCAGGTGGTAAAGACAGCTATACCTTGCTGGATATTTTACTATTACTCAAGCGTATCGCCCCGATTAACTTTGATGTCGTCGCGGTCAATCTCGATCAAAAGCAGCCCGGTTACCCTGAAGATATTTTGCCAGCGTATTTGAACGAGCAGGGCATTGCTCACTATATTTTAGAAAAAGACACTTATAGTATCGTTAAGAGCGTGGTGCCAGAAGGCAAAACTTATTGCTCGGCGTGTTCACGTCTGCGCCGCGGCTCGTTATACGGTTTTGCTAAGCAGATTGGCGCAACCAAAATTGCGCTGGGTCATCATCGCGATGATATGTTGGCGACTTTCTTTTTGAATTTATTTCATGGCGGCACTCTTAAATCGATGCCACCGAAATTGCTCAGTGATGACAAGCAAAACCTACTTATTCGCCCATTGGCTTATGTCGAAGAAAAAGACATCATCGAATATGCTCGCTTAAAAGAATTTCCAATTATTCCGTGCAATTTATGTGGCAGCCAAACCAACTTACAAAGAGCCATTATCAACGATATGTTGCGGGAATGGGATAATGCTCATCCGCAGCGTTTGGCCTCTATTTTTAAAGCCATGCAAAACGTCGCACCGTCGCAACTAGCAGACCGTGAGCTATTCGATTTTGAGCAGTTAAGTCTTGATCGTGATGATAATGAGCGTTTGTTTGAAGGGGATAACATCCAAGCTGGGCAGACCGAGAGCTTGGCTGAAATTGGCTTACCTGTATCGCCAAAAACTCAAGCGTTCAATCCGAAGTTCGATAGTAAGCTGCTTTCGACAGAGTCTGATAATTCAGCAGAAAACAAGCATACGAATCAGAAGATTCCAACAATAAATCCTGTTATTTAACGATTCGCTTATTCGATATTGTTAAATGACATTTATAAAAAATAGCATAAACCGTTAGTATAAAAAACCAGCTCATTATTGATAAATGGCTGGTTTTTTTATGTGTTAATAAATCAATTATTAATCATGCTTATAATAGCAAGATTGGTAAAATCAACTTTCTGCAAAAACAGGTAATGGGTCAAAGCTAACTTTTGAACGTGGTAATTTCGCCACATCTTGCATACGCCAGTCATCTTTACCATCACTACTTACTTGTAGATAATATTTTGCTTTTAAAGGATCTATATCTACCTGCGCACTGTATTTATTGCCCTCGACATGTTGCAGTACGACATCGTGATCTTTTTTGATATCGGTTGCATGCGAGATAGACAGATCTAGTTTTTCAGGATAAGCCAGAGGACTACCATTCAGCAGTTTACCTGATTGCAGACTCTGTTCAGGATAATTTAGATAGAATACAACATCACCATTATCTGCAAACTGCATTTCGCCGTGCAAATCTAAGTCATAAGTCAGTTTGTCACGTGACACATCATGATAAAGCGTCTTACCATCCATATACCAGTCGTCACGTACCACGCTATCCCGAATTTGATAAGAGTAATAAACAAAAAAGATACAGGCCACTACGACAAATGCTGGCATGCCAATAACAAAAATAACCACCATGTAATTCTTATACCATGGCTGAGTATCTTGATGCTTAAAATTTGATGCTGGAGTAGACATAAAATACCTATTAATCAGATATCTGTTTATCAGATATCTATAAACTGTATCAATGGATAAGCTGACAGCGAAACAGCTGCCAGTTTAATGATAAATCGTCCACCTGCTAGCCACTGACTCACAGGTGAAATATAGAATTATATACTAGGGCGTGTCTTCAATCTGAAAGAAAGCACCTAAATAGATTAAAAATGGTTAAATTTTGCCAAACAGCTGGTTAATATGCCGATATTATCTGCACTATTGCCCTAGTTTGGCTGCCATTTATTGCATTTCTATTACCACTTTTAAAATGAGGACCCGCCCTCGCTAAGCTATTAATTGCTTATAAAAATCTACTGCCCTTGAGTAGTAAATACGTTTTGTTTACTGACTTTATACTGACCATCTTCACTGGTCACATTTAGGGTCACTGATGTTTGTTCAAAATCGATAACCTTAGGATCGCCATAAATACTCACAGGCATATCAAAGCTTTCACCTGCTTCTAATGGTACATCATTGAATCGCAGCGCCAAGCTCAAACCTTCTTGTGGAGCAAGGGTTATTGTATAGGTATGCGGCTCTTGTGTTTTATTAGTCAGCTTGACGATATAGCTGTTTTCAATCATGCCTTGATTATTCACTGAGGACAACTGGTTACGGTCACGGCGAATATCAATCTCTAAGGGTACACGGTCCGTCAACGCATAAATAACGCCACCACATAAAATAGTAATAACGGCTAAATAAGCAAATAGACGTGGACTGATGACGCGGGTATTTTCTTTTTCTGACAACTGTCGTTCTGTTGTATAACGAATGAGTCCACGTGGATACCCGACTTTATCCATAATTTCATTACAAGCGTCAACACAAGCCGCGCACTGTATGCAAGCGACTTGCAAGCCATCTCGAATATCGATACCAGTCGGACATACCTGCACGCACATGGTGCATTCAATACAGTCGCCTAAATGTTCAGGATGCGTGCCTTTTTTGCGTGCCCCGCGAGGCTCACCGCGCTCATAATCATAAGATACGACCAAGGTATCTTTATCAAACATGACGCTTTGAAAACGACCGTATGGGCAGATTTGGATACACATCTGCTCACGCATATAACCTGCATTGACGTAGGTAGCAAAGGTAAAAATAAACATCGACACCCATACCCATGTTGGCCAATCAGGAATAGGGATAAAACCAATGGTTTGCCAGCTTTGATATAAGTAATCTGTTCCAGCGACATAACTGACAAAGGTTGCCGCGGTAATCACTGAAAATATCAACCAAATAAAATATACCAAAGAACGTTTAAAGGCTTTTTTGGCGCTCATCGGTTCTTTGTCAAACTTGATACGCTTGTTGCGATCGCCAATCACCCATTTTTCAACATATTGATAAAGATGTGTCCAAATCGTCTGAGGGCAGGCATAACCACACCATACACGCCCCGCATACACAGTCACCATGAATAAAGTGAATGCGGCAATAATCGCAAAGGCGGCAATGAAGTAAAAATCTTGGGTCAAAAAAGTCATGCCAAAAATATAGTAATGCTGCGAGGGAACATCAAGCCATATTGCTTGCCTACCATTATAACGTAACCATGGCAACAGCAGAAAAGCGGCTAAAAGCGCATACATCGTGACGACACGAATGTTTTGATAAAAACCGGTGACAAACCTAGGGTGAACTCGATGCTTGGTTGCATCAAGGTCAATTTGCTGTACAGGGATTTTATTGGGTTGTGGTGCTGACATAAACGTGCCTCTTTTAAAAAAGAATCAGTTTGCTGGCATGATGAACAAACATCTTTAATCATCAGATGTATGAGTGTGTGATGTTATCAATGTCAGTAAGTAGCGGATAAAATTTTGAACAGAAAAATATTTTAACCCATCTACCAAATGATCGATTGCAAATAGCTTAATGAGAATGGATGACTATCTTCTAAATTCGCCACTAATCAGTGGTTTTTAGATACTGTCATTTTAGCATTCTCCCTATTATAAATGGGGTAATAATCTTAAAAACCAATCAATATATCAGCATAATGATCGATATATTGATCGTGCTATATGCAGTATTAAACCGTATTTCATTTACCACTCAAATTTTGATAATGCGGCAGCAGTTTATAAACTCTCATCAAAGAATTTATAAAAAAAGGAGAACTGCAATAACAGTTCTCCCTTTGTCAAATCTTATCCACTGATGCTATGACAACCATCTTTAAATATTAGTTAGCCGTCGTTTCTACAGTGGTTGCTACTTGAGTAGCGGTTGGTACTTTAGCAGCAGGTTGAGGGGTTTTATCTGATAATGAGTAAACATAAGCTGCAAGCAGCATAATACGCTCATTACCCAGTTTGGTTTCCCACTCAGGCATCACACCAGCACGACCATAACGTAAGGTTTCGCGGATGGTCTCACGATCACCACCATATAACCAAATGTTATCTGTCAAGTTTGGCGCGCCAGTAGAAGTCATACCTTTGGCATCTGCACCATGACAAAGTACACAGTTAGTCGGCTCATTAAAGATTGCCTCACCTTGAGCGACTTGAGCTTTATCAAGCTCGTAACCAGGTTGGTTGCCAGATATTGACAGCACGTATTCAGATACCGCACGTACCCCATCTTCACCGATTTGATCACGCCATGCAGCCATACCACCAACTCGACCTTTATGTAGCGTGGTCAAAATGTTTGACGCTTCTCCGCCATATAACCAGTCATTGTCAGTTAGATTTGGATAGCCTACCGCGCCTTTGGCGTTAGAGCCATGACAGACCGCACAGTTCTGTAAGAACAAACGACTACCAACTTTTAAAGCATTCGGGTTTTCTGAAAGCTTTTCTACATAAGGGGATAGTTCTGCAGTTTTCTCATCAATTTGAGCTTGCAGATCTGCTGGTGGTGTTTCACTGCGGCGCATCGTTGCCTGTAACTCAGCAAGTGCCGCTAAGGTCTCTGTCGCACCACTAGCATCCGCTTTTGCTAAAATGTTTTTCTCAAAGTTATCCGTAAATACTTTGTTATTACTCTCAAGCTCGCTATATAGCTCGTTCTTAGAGGTCCACGGTACAATTTCGCCATCGACTTCTACAGTGGCAATACCTTCCCATTTTGATGGGAAAATACCTGGGAAAAATACCCAATAGGCAACACCCCAAGCGATAGAGCCAAAAAATATTACGAGCCACCATTTAGGTAATGGCTTGTCGTACTCTTTGATACCATCATAAGCGTGGCCTGTCGTACCGTCATCTTCTAGTTCTGGCTTGTACTTCAATACCATTAGTAAGACACCGAGGATAGCAGCCCAACACATGATACTTAGTATGGTAATCCAAGAACTCCAAAAAAATGTCATCGTTTATCCTTATTGCGCTGCTCTTCAGACAGAGATTTTATATCCTCGTCATCAAGCGCAAGTTGTGCATCTTCTTCGAAGCGTTTTTTGTTTTTTGGCGAATACGCCCACCATGCAACACCTACGAAGGCAACAAAGGCAGAAACGGTCGCAATTGTTTGTAATTCACCAATACCCATTAGCGCTGTCCTTCCATCGCGGTGCCCAGTTGCTGTAGATAAGCAACCAAAGCATCAAGTTCAGTGGCACCAAGTACAGCATCTGGTGCTCCTTCGATATCCTCTTCAGTGTAAGGTACACCAAAGCGATCACGGAATAGACGCATTTTAGTTTGAACGTTTTCACCATTCACTTCGTTGGTAGCAAGCCACGGGAAGCCAGGCATTACTGATTCAGGTACTAGTGAACGTGGCGCAATCAAATGCTGCTTTTGCCAGTCTTCAGAATAACGACCGCCAACACGTGCTAGATCAGGTCCAGTACGTTTTGAACCCCAAAGAAAAGGGTGATCCCACGTAGATTCAGCAGCACGTGAGTAAGGTCCATAACGTTCAACTTCAGCACGTAGTGGACGAATCATCTGAGTATGACATACGTGACAACCTTCACGAATATAGATGTCACGACCCTCAAATTCTAGTGCAGTCCATGGCTCCATAGAGGGCAGGGGAGCATTCACCCCACCTTCTTCAGGACCCTTGTTGTCATATATCAATGGTACGATTTCAACTAGCGTTGCAAAGCTAATAGCAATAACGATACCGATAACCAACAAGCCTGTATTTTTTTCAATAATTTCATGCGGTGTACCAGACATGATCGCTCCTTATACGTTAGCTGCTGAAGGTTTATCAACACTAGGTTCATGATCAGTAGGATCTGCGATATTGACAGGCTTACCTTCTGGCATTTTAAGTGTTTTATAAACGTTATATGCCATCACAAACATACCCGATACATACAATAGGCCACCAAAAGCACGACCAATATATGGGAAATGTGAGAACTCAACTGTATCAACGAAGCTATATACCAATGTACCGTCTGGATTAGTAGCCAGCCACATCATGCCTTGGCCAATACCTGAAATCCACATAGATACGATATAGAAAATAGTACCCGCTGTCGCTAACCAAAAATGAGTGGTGATTAAGCTGATAGAATACATCTTAGGTTTGTTATAGATACGTGGTAACAGTACATATAGCGAACCAATGGTAATCATACCTACCCAACCAAGTGCACCTGAGTGTACGTGACCGACTGTCCAATCCGTGTTATGCGATAACGCATTCACTGTCTTAATTGACATCATTGGACCTTCAAAGGTCGACATCGCATAGAACGACAACGCAACAATCATAAAGCGAATGATCGGATCGGTACGTAACTTATCCCAACTACCTGATAGTGTTAGCACGCCGTTAATCATACCACCCCAAGATGGCGCAAACAGGATGATTGAGAATACCATTGCTAGAGACTGCGTCCAATCTGGAAGCGCTGAATAATGCAAATGGTGACCACCAGCCCACATATATGACGCAATAAGTGCCCAAAAGTGAACGATAGACAAACGGTAAGAATAAATAGGACGACCAATCTGTACTGGAACGAAGTAATACATCATTCCTAAGAAAGCTGCCGTTAGATAAAAACCTACCGCGTTATGTCCGTACCACCACTGCACCATCGCATCAGTCGCACCGCCAAATAACGAGTAAGACTTAAATGCGCTAACAGGAATCGCCATGCTGTTTACGATATGCAGTAATGCAATCGTAATAATAAAGGCTGCAAAGAACCAGTTAGCCACATAAATATGTGAGGTTTTACGTTTGATGAGCGTACCGAAGAAAACAATGGCATAAGAGATCCATACCAAGGCAATCAAAATATCGATTGGCCACTCAAGCTCAGCGTATTCCTTGGTCGATGTTAAACCTAAAGGTAGGGTAATAACCGCTGATACGATAACGGCTTGCCAACCCCAAAAGGTAAACCAAGCTAAATAAGGCGCAAATAACCTTGTCTTACAGGTACGCTGAACAATATAGTAAGACGTTGCGAACAGGGCAGAGCCACCGAACGCAAAAATGACCGCATTGGTATGTAGCGGTCTTAAACGACTAAATGTCAGCCATGGAATGTCAAAGTTAAGTGATGGCCATGCTAACTGTGAAGCAATGAACACACCAATACTCATGCCGACGATGCCCCATACCACGGCCATTATCGTAAAGAATCTTACGATAGTAATTTCGTACTCACGGTCAACTGGGGCGACTGCTGTGTTTTGTAAACTCATTGGATGATTCCTTTACAGCCCGAATTATCAACAGAATTAACTAACTCTCCGCGCTATCTGCATCATAAAAGTAATAGTCAGATAAAAATAGAATCGCGGCACATGCTGTTTTTTGGCTCGCTTATCACCATAATATTATTAATTATCAATCTAAGCTTTCGCTTTATATCAGCTGGTATTGAGGCATAAAGGCGTTTTAAACGCACGACACTCACAGCTGGTCGATAGTAGGATTGTTAATAAATCATTAAGGTGAATAAGAAGGTGCGCCGTTTTTGAGCATCAAACATCTAAAGAGGTGAAGTATTTATCTTAATTATTACCAAAAATGCTGTACTAATGAAGATAGATACCAATATCCATAGGGCCATAAAAAGGTACTGACCATAGACGTATGCTAGCGGCGGCTGACAAAAAAACATGATTGCGTAATGTTTAGTTAAAACTCCCGACTCTGTTTAAGGGTATTGTAACGCAATCCTAATCAAATATCATCAGAACTATGCGGCAAAATACAAACTCTTTGGTAAAAATCTTAGCAAGCAACTTATTATAGCTATGCAATTTGTCTATTTTATACCCAATTTTATCACGATTCTAGGAATACATTTTGGTGATAGATGGACAGTAATTACTGCGCTTAGATATCATGACCAGCAGCATTTTTGTAACAATGGCCGCATGAGCACTCTAAATAAGTTTTACTTATCAGCAAGTCGACCCTTATAATGAGGCTAAATATAAGTGATGATAGCAGTTTTCATACTGCTATTATGAGCAACTATTTTATCACTTGATATCCAGTCAGGCGAGTGAGCCAAACAACGGTAGCCTGAAATAACATCAATTAAGGACAATAATATGGCAGTTTTTTTGACAGATGAGTGGTTTGAGCAAGTTGAGCAAATGGGTAATGAGGCAGGCGAGCTAAATTTGCCGCCAGCACTGGCGAATATGATCGTCAATCTAAAAGTATCTGACACTGAGCAAGACATCGAAGCGAACTTTGCAAACGGTTTATTGCATCGCGGCTTGAACGATGCCGCGACAACTACCTTGTTGCTTGACCGCAGTATCTTGCAATCAATTATCACTGATTTCGATACCAATGAAATTATGGGTGCCTTTATGGGTGGTAAAATTCGCGTTGAAGGCGATATGTCACAACTGATGGCAGTACAAACGGCACGCCCAAGTGCTGAACAAAAAGAGCTATATACTCGTATCAAATCAATGACGACCATGGCTTAATTTCATATTTTCAGGGTTTTATCCCGACGATTGTAAGAAGACAAAAAGCCCCTAATGCTTATTAGGGGCTTTTTATTTGATGATACATTTAATGGTCATTATTAAAAGTAGCGGATGACTCGTAAAGTAGTTAACTGGCTTTTGATTGCTGCGCCGCACTTTGCTGGTTTTCTTTATAGATGGCAGCTTGTAGCCAGACGTTCGCTTGTACGTAGTCATGCACTTTAATAGAAGCCGTCTCTGGCGTGTTGAGCGCACCGATACGAATCACGAAAGGATCGGCATCTTGTTCGCGTAGTATCACGACATCAAACAGAATAATGGATTTATCATTAAATGTTGTTTCTTGCTTGCCGAGCACCTGACCTTGGCACCATGCTTCATCTTCTTGTCCCAAAGTATCACCAAATAGATAGGCACACATATGACCTAAGTTGATCTCAACTGGCGCCATTTGCGCTTTGGTCTCTGGTTTCCATTCTTTGATTTGCTCTTGCAGATCATCGGGTATTTTTCCATCATTGGCGGCAACGATGTCGTTAAATGCACGGTGGTAGCGGATCGCTTCTTGATCTTCAACCATGATGACTTCGTTTTGCTCACTTAGCTTAATCTCATGTGCCCAAGCGCTAAAGTTCACAAAGTAAGACGTGTCTCGCTGATATAAATGGCGATTGGTGGTGTAGAGCTGGTCAAAGGCGTAAATAATACTGCCATCAGCGGTACGCAAGCGTAATACAGCATCGTGTGAATTGTCATTGGCAATGATGCGCTCAATCTTACAATTGAGTCCATACGGGCTATCGACACAAGGATAAGCATTGATAAAGCATTCAGGCTTGCCATTTTTCATGGCTAATACTTGATTGATATGACAAGGCTGATTTTCAGACAGCAATAGGCAGCTGTCTTGAGCGCTGACATTGCTATTGAGGCCTTTAGGCATGGCCGCCTTTTCGATCATTTTTTGTAGCCATTCTGGCACGTCATGACTCATGTCATCGGTCAGAATACTCCAATGATCGGCGTGACCTGCAGATTGCTCATCAGTCATGGTGATTTTGGTGGGAGATTGGACGTTTTTATATTGATAATTAATGGTCATGAAGATACTCAAAATTAGTCAGCGTGAGGTTTGGACCTGAAACGGCTATTGCTGGCTATCATAAGGCTCTATTTAACACGATAGATTTATGATAGTTGGCAACGTTGTCATCAGTAAAGGGTCAACAAACAACAATGAAATGAATGGTTAATGACAATTGTCCTTAGCATACAATATATAGGTATTGACGCAAGTAATAGCAAGCCCCTCATAAAAAATAGTAACAAAAGCCAGTTTTTTATTAAAAAATACGCCCAGTTTTTGCTAATGACTGGCACATATCAGCCAAATTGTGTCAAACTAGCTCCCTTTTGACGGCTGTCTTTGGCTCGTCTGAAACCCTGTTTTTGTGTTCGATTTATATGTGACTATGGCAAGTGCAGGTGTGAGATGCATTTGCTGTTGCTCGTTTTATAGTATATATAAAGTCGCACGTAGATAAGATAAAGAGTTTGAATATGTTTCGTCCTTTAGCGTTGTTTATCGGCTTACGATACACCCGAGCAGAGCGTAGTAATGGTTTTATCTCCTTTATCTCGCTTATCTCGATGATTGGTTTGACTCTTGGGGTTGCCGTATTGATCACGGTGCTATCAGTCATGAATGGTTTTGATCGGGAGTTAAAAACCCGTATTTTGGGTATGGTCCCGCAAGCAACGGTCGTTTCCACCGAAATTATCAGTGATTGGAAGCAATTGGCTGATAAAATTAAAGAAGATCCTGAAGTGGCAGCTGTAGCGCCCTTTATTCAACTGCAAGGGATGTTGACGTCAAACGGTCAGGTTGCAGGGATTATGGTCACTGGTGTCGATCCTGAATACGAAAAAGATGTCTCTATTATCAATGAACATATGGTTCAAGGCAGTATTGATACTTTACAAAGTGGTGAGTTCAATATTGTGCTGGGTGAAGAGATGGTACAGTCTCTAGGTCTGCAACTGGGTGATAAAGTGACGCTAGTGCTGCCAGAGGCATCGCCTTCACCAGCTGGCGTGATACCACGATTTAAGCGCTTTACCTTGACAGGTATTTTTACCATCAGTCCAGAAGTGGATAGCCTCATGGCATTTATCCCGATGGGTGATGCGGCAAAACTGTTGCGTCTGCCAGATGGCGCGCAGGGTGTGCGTATGAAGCTCAATGACATCTTTACCGCTCCGATGGCAGCAGAAAAAGCCGCCGCTATTGCCCCTCAGCAATTGTATCCTAATGATTGGACACAAACGCATGGCAACCTATTTGGTGCGATTCAAATGGAAAAAGCCATGGTCGGCTTGCTGCTATTTTTAATTATCTTAGTAGCAGCTTTTAATATTGTCTCCAGCCTAGTGATGCTCGTTACCGACAAAAAAGCGGATATTGCGATTCTAAAAACTTTTGGTGCATCTCCTCGTTTGATTACCCAAGTGTTTATGGTGCAAGGCGTGGTCATCGGTGTGATTGGTACGATTGCTGGCACGATACTGGGCGTGATATTTGCGCTTACAGTGAGTGATATTTTAGGCTTTATTAATCAAGTCTTTAATTTGAACTTGTTTGATGCGTATTTTGTTAATTATTTACCATCAGAGTTGCGTGTACTAGATGTGGTATTGATTACAGGTGCGTCTTTCGTACTGAGCTTTTTGGCAACTATTTATCCAGCACGCCGAGCGGCTAAGATTCAGCCAGCACAGACGTTGCGTTATGAATAAATGATTTTATATGCCGCTTAAGTTTTTATATACAGTTTAAGTTATTAACAATGCTTGTTAGTTAAAATTAATTTTAATGCAAGTTTAGGCTGATAAATTGTTTGTAGCGCTGAATAAAGCATCAATACCAGTATAAATAGAATAAAGGAAAAGCCATGTCTGCCATTTTAGAGGCGAAAAATATCAACAAGATATATGATGAAGGGGCGGTTAGTACGCAAGTACTGACTGGCTTGGGTTTGACCGTCCATGCTGGCGAGCGCATCGCCATCGTTGGCACCAGTGGTTCAGGCAAGAGCACTTTGCTACACTTGCTTGGTGGTCTTGATACGCCAACCAGCGGCGAGGTCTGGCTACATGGTCAATTGTTAAATAGTATGAATGAAACTGAGCGCGGTGCCATGCGTAACAAGCATTTGGGATTTATTTATCAGTTTCATCATTTGTTAGCCGAATTTACTGCCATTGAAAACGTTGCAATGCCGTTATTGATGCGACCAGAGGTCTCAACGACTTCAGCAAGAGAGCAAGCAATTGCGATACTAGAAAGTGTCGGACTTGAGCATCGTCTGGCGCATAGACCTGGTGAGCTATCGGGGGGCGAGCGCCAGCGTGTGGCTATTGCCCGTGCTTTGGTTACGAAGCCGTCGCTTATTTTGGCAGATGAGCCAACTGGTAATTTGGACTATGACAATGCGCAAAGCGTGTTTGGATTATTATCAGAGCTGCAAAATACCATGCAAACCGCACTATTAATGGTGACACATGATCGCAATCTCGCGGCGTTGGCGGATCGTCAGTTATTGCTACGCAACGGTCATTGGGAGCAGTATTAACTGTTTTTTAACGCTGCATTTTTTAACGCTTTATTTTTAATAGCGTAAATGGTTATTGTTATTAAGTAGTAGGGTGTGTCCTGATTTAAGTCAATTGATATCTACATGGGCTAAAATTTGTCAAACGTTGTTGAACTGAACCGCTGATTAATATCACTATGATCTGTGTTGTTTCTCTTGTTTAACGGCAATTTGTCTTGCTTTTATCATCATTATTAAATGAGGATATATTCTAGAACGACAAGATTATGTTCAACAGACACTAAGTTTTTAATAAAAATAAACGCAAAATGGGGCTGCAAAATGCCGCCAATTTATTGAAGAAGGACTGTTATTATGGATAGAGATGACGACCCAATCGCTGCTTTTGGCAGTGCCGAAGAAGGCAATGAACCTTTAAAACCCTATATGGATGTGACGTTATTCGAGACAATTGATAAACAGGCACAAATAGATCTATTAACACCCGTTTTTGATGCCATTACTTTGGCTGGCGTTGATTATGATCTAAAAGCTCAAGACAGTGCAACGGGCAAACGCTATACATTGCTTAAAGATGAAAAAGTGGTTGAAGTTTTCGTGATGAACACTAGCCTTACGGACAACATCCTTGCGGCCATAGAAAAGAATAAAGAAGCAGAGTGACTGGTATCAACAAAGAAAATGGCTTTTTTTTAAGTCATAGCCAGCTTAAGGTGATATCGAGACATAGCATAGAATAATCGAGGATAGATGGTAATCTAGATTGCTGGCGTTAGCGAATGGTTAGCTAAAAGGTGGTTCGCTACGTTATGGTTACCATGACTTGAGAACAGCAGCATATATTAGATTTTAGGCGGTTTATCAGAAGGTTCTTGCTGACGTTTTTGCCAGCTCACGACAGTTTTGTAGCGCCAGACCGCCTTAAATGCCAGTCCACAAACGATGCTGGTCACAATCGCTAATATCGTCAAGCCTATGCAAAAAGCAGCAATCGATACCGTGCCGCGATAGGTAATGAATGGATTTGCACCATCTGACAGTGCCCATAAGCTAAAATCAGCAATCATCCTGCCGATAAGCCGCAGACTAATCATCGGTACGTCAAGGATTTTGGCACCGATATAATAGCCTGCATAAAAGATGGGCAAGCTCGTGAGTGGATTGGTAATCCAAGTCAAACCGAGTGCCATGGGAACATTGGCACGGAAAATTAATGAGCCAACTAGAGCCAGTAGCATCTGCCCTGGCAATGGGAAAAATGCACTAAGCACACCAATATAGACTGCTTTATTTAAGCTATGTCGATTAAAGTGCCATAATCGTGGATCAGCCAAATGCGGTGCGAACAGTTTTAAGGTGCGACTTTCTAAGATTTTCTCTGGCGTAGGAAGCAGGTCTTTCAGACGTTTTTGGGGCACAGGATCGCCTTTTGTAATCGTTAGCTACAGTCCGCTCAATCGCATTGATGGTCTGCTATAAAGTAATATTATTCATAAAGTGTACGGCTGAGAATATATAGGATAATGATATCAGATTATTATCATCGCAATATGTCAGTCAGTATAGGGTAATAGTTATATAAATGCTATTGCATGACGTATCAGTTGTTGTTGCTGGTTTAAGTATCAATCTGTGTTTTGGTGTTTTGGTGTTTTGGTGTTTTGGTGTTTCGGTACATTTTCGTCATATTAAGTGGCTATTTATCATAACAAATGGCTTTATTTAGGCAAAAACTAATATTCACCTCATCAAGCGAGGAGCGCTGGTGTACTGGTTGATTGGTAGCTTGATTATTATCGCCATGATGGGCGTTTTGGCAGTCGCAGATAGTATGGCGATACCCACTGGTTCATCATTAATGGATATATTGAATACTCCTATCTTATCTTTGTCGCTCATTATTTTTGCTATTATACTGATTGTTATTGCCCAGTTTAATGTACCTTTTGCAAAACCCAGCCATTTATCGCAACATAATGCTGGTCTCTCTTCACGTAATCCTTCATATAATACTTCACATAAATCTAAACTCTTCTTTCGTATTTCGAATCATGTTTTAGTTGCTGTATTGGCAATTGGATTAATCATTGGAAGTGCGCTGCAAGCCCTGATTAGCCATCAACAAACAGAATTAACAGAAATCACTGAGCCAATGCGTGTGCAAGCATTAGTCACCATCGAAGGGATAAGTGACAGCGTTTATGACGTCGCCACGGACAGTGGCTATCGACAAGTTGCTGTCATTAGTGATATATCACCCTTGGTGTCGGCGTTGGCGGTTGAAGATTTAGATGCCATGACCAGTAACTTTCTAATAGATGAAAAAAATAGCCTAAGCAATAACAACCTATATAAAAATAACTCAAATAACAATAACGGCAAAAATGTCACGTACCGTGTATTGCTCAATGGTTATCCAAAAAAACCATCAAAACAATCATCCAAGAAAAATTTGGATAATAATCCGTTTGATCGCTTAAATTACTTACAACCTGGCGATCAGCTGTTTATGAGTTTAGCCCTTGCACCACTGGCGACCTCCGAGCAAGCGTTGAGCAATCCATCTGGTTTTGACAGTTATCGCTGGCTGCGAGGTCGTCATATTGATGGAGTCGCTAATATATTGACCGTTGGCACATCAAATGTCACCAATACTGAGGTATCAAAGCCAGCGTTTGCCTCTTCTTCATATCTGCAGCGTTTTCAGACTTATATCAACCAAGGACGTTGGCAATTACGCCAGCATTTTTATCAAGATTGGTCGACACAGACCACAGCAGCGCAACAGGCAAAAGCGGTCACTTTAAGTTTGCTCACAGGTGATCGCAGTTTAATCAATCGCGAGACCAAAGATCTATATCAGCTGGCTGGTATTTCACATTTGCTGGCTATCTCTGGCACTCATGTATTGTTTTTAGCGATTATGCTGGCGGGTGCGGCGGTGTTGCTTTTTGATCGGTTATGGCCAAGGATTTATCGTTATGTATCGCGTTGGCAAGTGCGCTGGTGGGTGATGATCGCTGCTGCTTTTATTTATGCGTTATTTACTGGTTTTGATGTACCTGCTGCTCGTACCGCATGGATGTTATTCGCGATAGGTTTGGTACGTTTAACATTATTGCCGGTTAGTACGATGCGGGTGTTGTTTGCCTTGGCAGTGTTGATGGCATGGCTTGATCCCTATGTATTATGGCAGGCAGGGTACTGGCTATCTTTTATCGCAGTGGCATTACTCCTTAAATATGATGATACGTCATATACGCAATCAGCTGTCATATCAAAAACGGCATCTGCTCATAGTGCCAGTGTAGTAGAGACTGCGTTCAAGCGTGTTTGGATAATAGTCAAACGTGTATTCAAATTACAATTTTGGCTATTTATTACTTTATTACCTATTACATTGTTATTATTTGGCAAGGCGTCGCTGTGGGGTCTTGTCATCAATCTGTTTGCTATCGGCTTATTTGGTTGGGTGATTGTGCCGCTTAATCTATTGGCAGGGCTTTGCTATCTTTTATCACCTGCTATTGCTGATAGTATTTGGCTGCTCGTTAGCACCATTGTCGCGAAATTGCATGAACTGATAACGTGGTTAACTTCATTACCAGCATTGTCAGAAGCGTGGCTTTATACCCCTGTGAATGTCGCCATATTGCTGATGGTACTACTAAGTATGTTGCCATGGCTACTACCACGAGGATTTATCAGTCGTTGGCTGGCACTGCCGCCGCTAACCTTATTAATGATGACGGTATATGCCAATCAGCAATCACTAACGACGATACCGACCTTGTATATCTTACCAACGGGTGATCCCTATATAAGCGCTGCTTTGTTGCAGTATCCTGTTACCAATAATAAGCAGTCATCCACAACAGATACGCATAAGAAAAACATCAGCTGGCTATTTTTATCTGACCACAGACCCAATGCCGCACGAACGATGCCAAGTAATCTAACGGCGAATAAGCTGTCGATGACATTGGCGCAGCAGCTGGGTAGCTTGTCAGTTGATACACTAGAGGGTATGGTTGTGCAGAGTAGTAGTGCTGGATTGACGGATACGCTTGCTACTGATAAGAAGTATTTAGCTTCTAATGCTAATGCTTCTGAGCTGTTACCTTTGACGGTTTTTCAGCTTAATCAGCGTTTACCTATTAGTCAGTATTGGCAAGCAGGACGCTCTGATCGTTGGTCTGCATTTGAGCAAGCCTATAAAGTCACTAGCCAATCCAAGGACATGACGAATATCAGTGTGCAACGCTGTGAACAAGGCAAAACGTGGCAGTTGGGCAATGGTGATTTGTCCATACAAGCATTGACAGGGTGGAGCAAAATAGACAGTCCCAGTATTTGGGATTGTACGGTGGCTATAGATGCCAGCTTGCCCATAAGGGTATTAAAATATAATGCGGCTGATCCACTCAAATCAACACCTGCCACTGCGCAAACACTCACATCAAGTAGCCAGCCACCGACTCATCAAGCCAATATGCCTCAGGCACGTCTGATATTAAATGCAGGTACTCATCAGCGCATTTGGCAAATGTGGACATTATTATGTCCAGTTGAACCACCTGAGCAACCACGTACTTTTCGTAATGTGACATGGCTAGGACATAGCACATCACAGATAACTGCTGAGGTGATAAGTCGTCAAACAATCACTGAAATGATCACTTATGATGACAAAATGCCAGAAGCAACGTTGTTTCTCAATGCGGCAGTAGATACGACCAATATGACGCCATAAAAATATCGCTTATCTAATCAATGTTACAATATAGTGATATTTCCCAGTTATACTATTGAACCATGATTGAAATACCACCATACTTAGCAGCCTATGAATATAGATGACTGTGATCGTATTTGGAGTGACAAGCAGCTCCTTATTACTGACTGTATTTCTATCTTCTCTTTTTATTGCTTTAGACTGTTTCTGACTTAGGAAGTTATATGCCCAACTGGCCACCAGACCCTAACAAACGTCCTGACAATTCGGCAAATCAGCCAGTACCGATGTCGCCGCCAAGCCAGCCGAGTGGACAAGAATGGCGATTGCTTGAAAACACTTTATTGGCTAGTGTGGTCGAGCAACGCCGCGCCCGTCGCTGGAGTATCTTTTTTAAACTATTGACCTTTGGTTATATTTTACTGATATTTCTGACGCTTGGTCGTAGTTGCAGCAGCAGCGCGCCAACGGGTTTAGATGGTGTTGACACGAGCAAGCCGCATTTAGCTGTGGTTGAGCTACAAGGTGTCATTAGTAGTGGCGATGTGGCCAACGCTTATGGTGTCAATGAGGCATTGACCCGTGCTTTTGAAAATAGCAATTCAAAGGCGGTAGCATTGGATATCAATTCACCTGGTGGCTCACCAGTACAGTCTGATGAAATTTGGCAGACTATGATGGATTTGCGTAAAGAATATCCAGACAAAAAACTCTATGCGGTGATTGGTGATATGGGTGCTTCTGGCGCGTATTATATTGCTTCTGCGGCGGATGAGATTTATGTGAACCCATCAAGTTTGGTTGGCTCTATCGGCGTGATTATGCCAAGCTATAACATCAAAGGTTTGATGGATAAAGTCGGCGTAGAAGATCGTACGATTACTGCTGGTGAATACAAAGACATCTTAAGTTTGTCACGTCCGTTAACGGACTATGAAGAAAAACATGTCGAAAAAGTATTGGACAACACCCACAAGCATTTCATTAATGCAGTGAACGAAGGGCGCGGTGATCGTCTCAAAAATCCTGAACAAAATAAGCTGTTCTCAGGATTATTCTGGACAGGCGAGCAGTCGATTGAGCTTGGCTTAGCCGATAAGAAAGGCAGCATCGCTAGCTTAGAAAAGCAGTTAGAGCTGGATAATGTCATCAATTATAGCCCAACAGATCCGTTCCAATTATTCATGGACCGCTTTGCTGTTAAATTGGGTGCGGGCATTGGCTCTAGTGTCAGCCTTGACGTTTTACCGCAAGAAGAAGGTAATGCGCAGATGCGTTAAGCGTTTTATGTTTGAGATTTACTGTGTATGATTGTTGAGGCTGAGCGTATGATTATGCTCAGCCTTAATTGTATATGAGATTCAATGATTATAAAAAATATCCTAAATAGCGACTTAAATCGAAGAGAGCTTGTCATGAGTGATGAAATTAATTTGCCAACTTTTACTGCTTTACCTGTCTCTACAATAACCAACAAACCTGTCCTGCATTTTGCTCATGCTAATGGGATGCCAAGTGCGGTTTATCAGCCATTTTTTGAGAAGTTAGCAGAATTTTTTACCATTGAATATATTGCTATGCTGGGTGCAACGCCTGATTATCCAGTCGATGATCATTGGCGTAGTCTTACACAGCAGATTATTGATAGTGTCAAAAATACCTGTGAGAAGCATGGTGTGTCGCAAGTAGTGGCAGTGGGCCATTCGCTGGGTGCGATGTGTACCTTGCAGGCATTGTATCGTGCGCCGCAGTACTTTGCCCAAGCGGTACTCATGGATCCACCTTGGATTTATGGCAAAGTGAGCTTGCTATGGCATTTGGCAAAGACGGCGGATAGATTGCCGATGATGAATAACCGCCTGATGGATAAATTGTCACCAGCTGGCGTGTCTAAGCATCGCCGTGATGTCTGGGATAGCCGCGCAGATGCGTATGATAAGATGCGGCACAAAGGCTTTTTCAAAAACTTTGATGAACGTAGTTTTCAAGGCTATATCGAACATGGGCTACACGAACGTGCGGATGGCAAAGTGACATTGGCGATTCCGAAAGCCAGTGAGGTTGCTGTCTTTCGCACCAATCCATCTTGGTATTGGCTGGCACCAAATCATGGACCAAAGCCGCCTGTTACTTTGATTATCGGTCAAGACAGTATCTTTTTAAAACGCCGATTTCCGCAACAAATAAAGTCGCGTTTGGATATTCCTTATGAGACCCATGTCGGTGGTCATATGTTCCCACTTGAGTATCCAGAGTCGGTATCTCAGCAAGTATTATCATTGATTGAGCAGCAATTACCAACATAATCGCTGATGACTATTTATGCTCATTATTGCTTATGCTAGGGCGTGTCCTCATTTTAAAAATGGTCATAAAAATGAGATAAATTGCCGTCAAACAAGGAAAGTAGCGCAAATAATATCGAGATATCGAGATATTGATAAGCTATTTAACGATGTTTGGCAAAATTTAGCCATTTTTAACTCATTTAGAGGATAATCGATTGAATTGAGGACACGCCCTAGATGCGAACTAACAAAATATCCGTTTGAGTAATGACTTTATGCTAAAAAATGCTACTGGTTCGCACAATCTTAATACGCCGCCTAAGCGCACGCCGCTATTTTCAAGGTTGGGTGTCTTTCTACTGACTGTTGGTATGCTGATGGCATTTTTTATCAGTCAGCTGCTAGGCGTGTATATCGCTGGCAAGCTAGTCTTACCGGCTTCTAAAAATTCAACCATGGCTGATATCTTCTTTTTTGGTAGTAACGATGGCACCGTGGTCAGCCTCTCTATTATCATAGGCTGCGTGCTATTAATTGCTATTAGCCTTTTGGTGATCCGTGTAAGAGGCGGCGATAGTCGGCAGTATTTAGCGCTAAAGCCGTTCTCATTTGCGGTGGGTATGGGATTGCTTGGGCTGCTATTGATATTTATGATTGGCAGTCAGGCATTGACTTATTTGCTTGATAAATCGCCACTGCTCTTCGTCGACCCTTTATATCAGTCTGTCAGCTCAGTATGGCTGTTGATATTTGCAATGGTCATTGTCGCGCCAATCTACGAAGAGCTGATATTTCGTGGTCTATTATGGTCAGCGATCGCAGAGCAATTTACCTTGTCAACTTATTCAAGGCATCGAGGGGAAATCGTAGCAAGCGTCGTGACCAGCTTGATATTTGCGGTGATCCATGTGCAGTATGGTATTTATGAAATCAGTACCATTGTGGTACTGGCATTGATATTTTGCTACGCGCGTATCAAGTCAGACTCGCTGTTGCTGCCGATATTATTACATATCGTGAATAATGGGGCGGCGATGTGGCAATATATTGCGCAAACCGCCTAAATAAATAATGGCTATTTCGGCGTTATTATTACACTTTTATAGCTGTCATAATGATGAATTTTCTTAAGCATCAGGATTTAGTAGTAATACCTCATCCGCTGCCCGTTTGATATCGTCGATTGTTAGCTGAGGTTTACCACTTAACGCCTGTCGCCATTTGCGCGCACCCGTCAGTCCTTGAAACAATCCTAAATAATGTCTTGTCATCGTTGGCAGTGCTTCACCTTTAGCAATCTGCGCCTCCATATACGGATACAGCTGCGCTAGAATATCTGAGCGCTTAGGTGCTGGTTCGTTCCATAGGCTATTGGTTTCTGCTAATAGGTAAGGGTTGTGATAAAACGCGCGACCAATCATCACGCCATCCACATGCTGCAAATGTGTTTCGATGTCTTTAACGGTATCGATGCCGCCATTAATCTCGATATCAAGCTGTGGAAAATCTTGTTTGAGACGATAGACATCCTCATAACGTAGCGGTGGTATCTCGCGATTTTGCTTGGGGCTAAGCCCTTGTAGCCATGCAGTACGTGCATGGACAATAAAGCGTGTACAACCCGCTGCTGCCACTTTTTCTACAAAATCTACCATAAACTCATAACTGTCAAAATCATCAATACCAATACGATGCTTGACGGTTACTGGGATATCGACCGCCGCTTGCATGTGCTTAACCAAATCGGCAACCGTGTGCGGCTCTGCCATGAGGCAAGCACCAATCTTATTATGCTGTACGCGATCAGAGGGACAACCAACATTGATATTGACCTCACTATAACCATGCTGCTGCGCAAATTCAGCACATTGCGTCATCTCGCTAATATCTGCGCCGCCCAGCTGTAGTACCAGCGGATGCTCAAGCGTATCAAAGCGCAGATGCCGTGCTCGATTGCCATGTATCAGCGCGCCCGTACTGATCATCTCGGTGTATAAATAAACATGCGGATTAAAAAGCCGAGCAAAATAACGATAATCCGTCGTTGTCCAGTCGATCATGGGTGCAACGGAAAGACGTTTGTTGGTCATATCAACCATAGTGGTTAAGCCTTAATATTTTATAATATTGGTGTCTCAAATAAATGAACAAGGTGCAATGTATGAGACATACGATCGCACCTTAATTTTTAATTTCAATCGTTAAGCAGATAATAGGCAGCTACTAGCTAAATAATGTGGTCGATTTTTTTAAATTCAGGCAAATTATAAAAATAAATACCCATTATTATGCCGATAAAACCGATAAATGCAATGTAGAGCGCTGGTGAGAAACTCACATACAAAGTGGCATAACCCAGTCCAAAAGGCACAAGCACTCCAACAATACCGTAGGCGATATTATAACAAAAAGCCATTCCTGTTAGTCGTACATTGGTCGGAAATAACTGTACAAGGATGGCAGGTATCATCCCAACGATGCCAGCACAAAAGCCTAAAAGCGCATACATAATGAGGATGTAGTCACCGCTGGCTTGCAGATGGTAAAAAAAGGCAAACATCTGAGCGATTAAAAGAATAGAGCCAACCGTCAGAATCTTACCGAAGTTTTGGTGGTTGGATATTATCCCATAAAAAATACAACCAAAAACCATGAACACAATACCCAGACTGTGTGAGAATCCAAATAAATCGCTGTCTAAGGTAAAACGTAATTCAATCAAATCGGGTAGCAATAGCACAACAACGGTCGTGATGCTAGAAACAATAAGCGTGAGAACCATGCCGATAAATAGCGAATGCTTGCAATGCTTAAAGAGTAAATTGAAGGGTTTGGCAATATAATCGCTTGGTTTTGAGTTTTTCATTTCCAGAAAAAAGGGTGACTCATCTATCCATCGCCACGCCAGTAATGGTAATAAACTCAGAATAGCCGCGATGAAAAATGGCAGGCGCCAGCCGTAATTAGCCAATTGCTCAGTCGTCATAGAATTGGTTAACCAAAGAAAAAAGGCATTAGAAAACAGCACGCCTACATAAAAACTGGCGGTGACATAGCTACAAGATACTGACGAATATTGGCGCGGTACATGCTCTGCCACAAAAACCCAAGCGAGTGGCACATAAAGACCAAATGCCATGCCTTGTATCAGCCTCAAGACTATAAATAAGGTTGGTGCAATCAGCCCCCATTGCCCATAGGTCGGTAAGCATGCCATCGCCAACAAGCTGACCGCCGTCACTAATATACTGATCAATAGTATGGGTTTTCGGCCTTTGATATCACCATAACGACCAAAGATGATACCGCCAAGTGGGCGTGCCAAATAGCCAATTGCAAATAGACCAAGCCCTTGCACCTTTGTAATAGCTGGGTCGATATTAGCAGGGAAAAAAGCGGTCGCCATGATATCTGCTAGATATAAATAAATCAAAAAATCAAAAAACGCGACTGCGCTGCTAAAGCAGATAAACAGTACGGTGTTTCTGTCTTTAGAGGACATCATTGCATATTGAGAACGAGAAGGCATAATAGGTCGCGCATCCACATATAATAGTATTCGTTAAGCCGATTATTATCTGGATAACCGGCTATAATAAAAAACGACAAATCAATATGAAAAATAATGATTTGCCGAAAAAATAAAGACGTTTGAGCTAAAAGTTATTGAGCAACAAGCCTCGGAGTTAAAAGCACTTGAATGAATAGTGCTTAAATGAAAAGCACCCAAATTAAAAAGTGCTCAAACTAAAAAAATTGGGTCAAAGAATCACTCAATAGCGCTGTTATTATGTAAATATGACCAAGTTTTAGAGTGTTTTTGATGATGGCAGCTATAGCAACCAATCAATAGGTAGCCATGACATGATAGTCAGCCAGACATGATCGCTGATATCGACGCGTGGCTCTGAATCGTAAACCACTTTTTTATCGTCTTCCATAGTATGCCACTGTAGCTTACCATTATCTGATAGTTTGACTTCATAAGCTTGGTTTAGCAGGTCATCGCTCAGCGCACCATGCAATTGTTTGGCCAGCTCATCATCATTGATGATCACACCCATCTCTGTATTGATATTGGCAGAGCGAGGGTCGACATTATAGGAGCCAATGAATACTTGATAGTCATCAACGGCAAACGTTTTTGCATGTAAACTGGTTGAGGATTGACTACGAGCTTTCCAAAGCTTGTTTTCGCGTTTTTCCTCAGAGGCGGTGGATTTTAGCTCGTATATTTTGACACCAGCGCGCAGCAAGTTAGGTCGCCATTGACTATAGCCAGAATGCACAGCAGTCACGTCGGTCGCATCAAATGAGTTGGTCAAAATCTTAATCTCGATACCAGCTTCAGCCAATTGCACTAAAGTATTGACACCATCTTTGGTGGGTACAAAGTAAGAGGAGATGATGGTTAGCTTTTTGGTTGGGCTGCCTAATAAGGTACGCAATTGATGCACCAAATTGGTATCCGCTGGTACCGTTTTGGTCAGCTTGCCCACATCATCACTCAAAAACTGCATGTCTGTCCAGCGAAAAGGCACGCGTTTATTGACCAAATCACTGTCTATCGTTGACTCTTCTAGCGCTTCTTTATACACCGTCAAATGATTGTCGCTACCTTTTTCATCCTGACCGAGCTTGTCCAGTGCCGCTAGGAAATCAGGCGCTGTATTGTTGTCAGGCTTCACTAGCGTTTCGATGTCAAATGACAAAGGCGACGACCAATAGCTTGAAAAACTGTTGTCAATATCTGCGACGACTTTACCGATGAGTAAAACATCCAAATCCGCAAATTGACTATTTTGGTCATTGCTTAAATATTCATTGCCAATATTACGTCCCCCAATGATGGTAATCTGCTTATCAAAAGTCATGCTTTTATTGTGCATGCGGCGATTGATACGTGGCAGACCTGTGACGTAGTTTAATGTTTGAAACTTACGGTGCATCAGCGGATTGATGATTCGTACTGCAATATTTGGGTGACTGGAAAAACGTAATAAATGCTGATCGAAGGTGGCATCATTATTAAAATCATCTAATAATAAGCGTACAATGATGCCGCGTTCAGCCGCTTCCCACAGATCTTTCAATAGTAGCTGACCAGCTTGGTCATTATGCCAAATATAATACTGCGCATCGATATTACGTGTGGACATGTCCGTTAAGATACTACGAGAAGCAAAAGCATTGGCACCAGTTACAATGGGGTGATAGCCGGATAAATCTGGGTGAATATCATTCTGTTCACTAATCGATGCTACCAGATCAACGTCATTGGTTGCTACTGTGTCACTTTGTCCAGTTTCTTGATTGTCTTCTTGTTGATATAAATCATGTACTCGTGCTGATAATGCTTGGCTCTCAGGTAAGTGTGGCTGTTTTGGCAAAACCTGACATCCACTAAGACCTAAGGTTAGTCCGAGTGTTAGACTCAACGATAAGTTGCTTGGTTCTATACTGAACATCGACATAAATGAATTACCTTAGTGTGCCTTACATAAAGAAGTATTTGTTAAAAAGTAAGCGAGAGAGCACGTCCTTATTTTTAGCCCATTAAAAAGACTATCAATTGAATGAAGGACATGCGCTAGTGCATCGTTTATTTTACCGATGATAGCACTGATTACGAAGCGTATAACAATATCGCCCAAGGCAAAAATTAAATCGCCGCTAAGCTTATCAGCTGTCGTCATCTATGCCTATTATAAATACGTTATTTTTGTTAGATTCAGCGACTTATTCAGTCATTATTTACTTATCGTCTCTCTTTCATCTGTTGTTGAGAAAGAGATAGATGTGTATTCAAAAATAATATTTAGCCATCGCTTGAAACCAGCTGTGTGGAATAAGTTGACATGATATGATAACGCTGATGCATTCGGTCGATAATCAGAAGAATAAGCAGTCATTTTATATCAATGAAAATACCAATCAAAGCAACGGAATATTTATGAGTCAGTCGCAAGCCCATGATGATAAAAATGTAGATAAATTAGATCCAAACTGGCGCAGTGACGCGCTCAATTTAGCTCTCGATTATGGTATGCAAACCATTGCTGTACGGGCAGGGCAACATCGTACCGATGAGGGTGAGCACTCAGAGGCTATTTTTACCACCAGCTCATACGTTTATACCTCAGCGGCAGATGCCGCGGCACATTTTAATGGAGACAAGACGGGCAACGTGTACTCACGCCATACCAATCCGAGTGTGCGTACCTTTGAGCGTCGTTTGGCAGCGCTTGAAAACGGTGAGCGCGCAGTGGCGACAGCCTCTGGCATGGGGGCGATTTTGACTATGTGCTTGGCATATCTGAAAGCGGGCGATCATTTGCTTGCTGCCAATCAATTATTTGGCTCATCGATTGGTCTATTTAATAATTATATGGCAAAGTTCGGTGTGGAAGTCAGCTACGTTGATTGCTTCGATAATGAGGCGTGGGCAAACGCCGTTCAACCAAATACCAAAGTCATTTATTGCGAAAGCCCTAGCAATCCATTGGCACAGATTTGTGATATCGGCTTTTTAAGCCAGCTGTGTAAAGCTAATGATATCCTACTCGTTGTGGATAATTGCTTTGCTACCCCAGCTTTGCAGCGTCCGCTTGATTTGGGTGCCGATGTGGTGATTCATTCTGCAACTAAGTATCTAGACGGTCAGGGTCGAGTACTCGGCGGCGCATTGGTCGGCAGTGATAAGCTCATGCAAGAGGCGTTTACCGTGGTACGCTCGGGCGGTATCAGTATGAGTCCATTTAACGCATGGGTATTTACCAAAGGGTTAGAGACGCTGAAACTGCGTATGCAAGCGCATTGTCAAAATGCCAATCAAGTGGCAGAGTTTTTGGTTAATCATCCCAATGTTAGTGCCGTACATTTCTCAGGTTTGAGTGATCATCCCGCTCATGAGCTTGCGACGCGTCAACATCATATGACAGATGGCTATGGTGCTATCATGGGTTTTGAAGTAAAGGCTTCTGACAGCACTGATTCAAATAGTCGTGATTCGAAATCTGCCGCTTGGCATGTTATTGATTCCACTCAAATGGTTTCTATTACTAATAATTTAGGTGATGCTAAAACCACCATTACCCATCCTGCAACAACGACCCATTTTCGCTTGAGTGCAAAAGAGCGCGCAGAAGCGGGCGTCAAAGATGGTCTTATTCGTTTGTCAGTAGGCTTAGAAGATGTAGAAGATATCATCAAAGATTTGGCGCGTGGTTTAGACAGTTTGTAAAGATAACGGTATAATCGCGGTTAGCACTTTATATTAGGGCGTGTCCTTATTTCAAAAATGGTGATAAAAATGAGATAAATTGCCGTCAAACGAGGAAAATAGCGCAGATAATATCGGGATATTAACCAGCTATTTAACGATGTTTGGCAAAATTTAGCCATTTTTAGCCCGTTTAGATATGATCAATTGAATTGAGGACACGCCCTAGTAAAATATCAATCATTTATGATTAAAAAACAAAAGAGGCAACTATGAATATTCAAGCATTAATGCAACAAGCACAAACGATGCAAAAGAAAGTCGAAGCAAACGTTGAAAACGCTAAAAAAGAGCTTGCGAATAAAGAAGTACAAGCTGAAGCGGGCAGTGGTCTGGTAAAAGTTACCATGACGGGTCGCCATGTGGTTAAGCGTTTAACCATCGATCCAAGCTTGCTTGAAGATGAGCCAGATATGATCGAAGATCTTATCGCTGCTGCTATCAATGACGCTGTTCGTCAAGCAGATGCGCTATACGAAGAAACCATGGCTGGCGCGACCTCAGGTATGGGTCTACCACCTGGTATGCAAGGTATGTTCTAAGCATTAAATACTTCATACTGAAGGCAAAAATGGGGTTGTTATCGACACGATACGACCCCATTTTTATAGCTACGATTTATAAATTAAGTTAAATAAAGGAAGATGCTTTGCTGACAGCCAAATTTGATCAGCTGGTTAAACAGCTGCGTATTTTGCCGGGTGTGGGTCAAAAAAGTGCCCAACGTATGGCGCTGCATTTGCTCACCAAAAAACGTCCACAAGGCATGGCACTTGCCCAAGCGCTTGATGAGGCGATGCGCGATATCGTCGAATGCCAACGCTGCCACAGCTTCAGTGATGATCAAATCTGTCCGCTGTGCCAAGATCCGCGCCGTGATGATGCCTTGCTATGTGTGGTTGAGACCGCAGCAGACGTGATGGCTATCGAACAAACCGCAGGCTACCGTGGCCGCTACTTTGTGTTAGGTGGTCATTTATCACCGATTGATGGCATTAGCGCTGATGATCTGAATATTGAACAACTGGTCTGGCGGGTCAAGCAAGAGCCTGTTGAAGAGTTGATATTGGCGACTGGTACGACTGTCGAAGGGCAGACCACCGCGCACTTTATCAGTGCAGCGGTTAGTCGTCATGTTAATAAGGTCACACGTTTGGCACAAGGTGTGCCAATGGGCGGCGAGCTTGAATATCTTGATAGCATGACCCTTGGACAAGCGATGCAAAATCGTTCATTTTTATAGCATCTTTTTATAAGGACCAAGTCTTTTCCATTTTATTTTATGAAATTGTTATAATTGATTCACTAGGGCGTGTCCTCAATTCAATCGATAGTTATCTAAATGGGTTAAAAATGGCTAAATCTTGCTAAACGGCGTCAAATAGCTGACTAATATCTCGATATTATCTGCGCTATTTTCCTTGTTTAACTGCAATTTATCTCATTTTTATCACCATTTTTAAAATGAGGACACGCCCTAGTATTTTATTATTTACTTTTATTAAGACGCCCTTTAGCGTTTTATTTTCTCCTATTTATGCAGGTATCTGCCCGTGTCCAACCATGCTCCAACAGCTTCAACTGCTGCCATCCAATCAAACCTTGCAGACAACATTACCATTGCTGCTTCTGATGATTTATTAGAATCATCAATTAATTCTACAATAGAGTCAGCAGATCTGCCGTCAGAGCCAGATATTGATGCGCTGCTAGATAGTGCCGACGAAGCTGCTGTCACGTGGGTGCGTGAGCAAAATGGTTTGGCTGAAGTTATCGATGCATTGGCAACTTGTGGTCGGGTGGCGTTAGATACTGAGTTTATCAAACGTGATACTTACTATCCGCGCTTAGCATTGATTCAGCTGAATACTGGCAATCATATTTATTTATTAGATGCCCCTCAGTTGCAACTGACCGAATTGTGGCAGGCACTGGCCAAAGTTGATGTGGCGATTTGGCATGCCTGTGGTGAGGATTTAGGGATTTTTTATCTACTCTCTGGTTGTCCGCCATTGACCAATATATTTGATACGCAAATTGCGTTGTCTTACTTAACCGGTCAATTGCAAATGGGCTATCAGCAAGCGCTTGACGACCAGCTAGACATGCACATTGATAAAGAACAAAGCCAGTCGGACTGGCTGCAACGTCCATTATCAGACGAGCAAGAGCAGTATGCGATTGATGACGTACGCTTTTTGCCAGCACTCTATTTAAGTCTTGAATATGCGTTAAAAAAGCAAGGTTTGTACGATTATGTATGGGCAGATTGCCAGCTTTATGCCAGTGATTTGTATGATGCTCAGCATGTTGAAGACAACGCAATGTACCTAACAATGGCAGATTATCGTTATACTTCACAGCAGATGGCGATACTGCAGGCGGTTGCGACGTGGCGCGAGGAGCTGGCGCGTTCGACCAATCAGCCACGTACGTTTGTGATTAAAAAACAAGCAGTACGTGAGATCATCACTGAAAGACCAAGTAATATGCGAGAGCTTGCGCACAAAACCACGATGCATCGCAGTATGTTACGCTTATACGGCGAAGAGCTGCTAAAAGTGATAAATCAAGCAAAAAACCTGCACCCTGCTGAATTTCCTGATTGCCTATTACCGCCGTATCGCTCAAAAAATAAAGTACTGTCAAAAGCAGTGCAGCAAGCGATTGATGAGCATGCACGTACTATCGGCGTTCCTGCTAGTGTATTGATGCGTAAAAAATGGCTAGGGCAGTTATATGAAGTCATTGCCTTTGATAAGGAATTAAGTGAATTGCCAGAGGGCTTAAAAGGTTGGCGGAATGACTGGGTCATGAACACCCTGATTCCAGTCATCAAAAAACATAAAACTGAGTTGCAGCAGGGTATGGGGATCAATGTTCGATAAGCCATAAGATTCTATCATTGATAAAAGATGATGCTTTTCTCAAGACGTAAGCTTGTTATGCTCGAATTGTCCATGTTGTAAAAAGTACTTGGTTTGCGCGGCCACGGTTTTATCGACCAGCATCCCAGTATGCGACACTGGTAATACGATATGATCCGTGGCTGCTTCTATTTTGGTTTCTGCTACATATACGGTGCCATCATGTAGCAGATGTTCTACTGATGGCATATTATCTGCTCGACGCAATTTTCGATTATGATACTGTAAAAACAGCTGACCCAAACCGTAGGGGCGATTACCCGCAATCACACCTAAGGTAATATGCTCCGGTAAGGGTGCGACCGTTCCATCTAGCGCATCGATGTAGGAGCGCCCCACCACAGCTGGGGTCAAGCGCCAAATGTAGTCAGCACATACACTGCCTACATGCGGTGTTCCAAGCGTTACGCAGCGTCCGATTTGCCACTGCGGATATGCAGTGACAAAATCACGAATAATCAGACCGCCCAAACTATGACCGACCAAATCTATCGGTTGGTCAGGGTGATGATGGTTTTCTAGCCAGCTATTTAGGCGGGCACTATTGGTTTTGATACCGTCACGCATACTACGATAACCGAATTGATGAGTATCAAATCCTTTTGCTTGCAAGCGTTTGGCCAGTGGTCGCATGATCCAAGCGGTTTGGTGCAGACCATGGATGAGAATGACAAGATTGTTTTTCTGCATAGTTAATTCTAACCAAGTAAATAATGTGAATAGATTGATAGTCATTTTATTATAGCGCTAAATATTAGCCGCAAAATAAAAACCTCCAAATCAGCTGCTGACTTGGAGGTTTATTTTTATATTAACTGTACATACTTATTTGAAAACTACATGTAGTTTTCGATACTTGGGCAAGAACACATGAGGTTCTTATCACCATAAGCGTCATCGACACGTGCTACGCTTGGCCAGAACTTATGGGCGCGGATATAAGGCAGTGGGAATGCTGCTGTGTCACGGCTGTATGGGTGCGTCCATTCGCTGTTGGTGACCATCGCAGCGGTATGCGGTGCGTTGACCAGTGGGTTGTCTTCTAACGTCCAACCCTCTTCGCCAGCTTTGGCTTTCATTGCTTCGGCTTTGATAGATTTTAGGGCACTGATGAAACGATCTAATTCTTCTTTAGATTCAGACTCAGTTGGTTCAATCATCAAGGTACCCGCAACTGGGAAGCTCATCGTTGGTGAGTGGAAACCATAATCCATCAAGCGCTTGGCGATATCGCTTTCACTGATGCCAGTCTCTTCTTTTAGCGGACGAATATCGATGATACATTCGTGAGCCACACGGCCGTTTTTGCCCGTATAAAGGACAGGGTAGTGGTCTTTTAATTGAGCAGCGACATAGTTAGCATTTAATAGCGCAAGCTCAGTGGCTTTTAGCAGACCATCACGACCCATCATGGCAATGTACATCCATGAAATTGGTAAAATACTTGCTGAACCATAAGGGGCTGCCGATACGGCCGAGCAGTCTTTTTGCGCATTATGCACAGGGCTCAATGTATGATTGGCCATAAAGGGTGCTAAATGCGACTTCATGCCGATAGGGCCCATGCCTGGACCGCCGCCGCCATGCGGGATGCAGAAGGTTTTATGCAAGTTCATGTGTAGTACATCAGCGCCAACGTCGGCAGGCTGCATCATGCCAACCTGTGCATTCATATTGGCACCATCCATATAAACTTGACCGCCATGTTTATGGATAAGGTCACAGATTTTACGGATGCCTTCTTCAAACACGCCATGCGTCGATGGATAAGTAATCATCAATGCACCTAGATTGGCACTGTTTTCTTCACACTTAGCAGTTAGATCATCGATATCAACGTTACCATTGTCATCAGTTTTAACCACGATTACTTTCATACCCATCATCATAGCTGTCGCAGGGTTGGTACCGTGCGCTGACTGAGGGATTAAACAAACATCACGGTCAGTTTCACCCAATGATTCGTGATAACGGCGAATCGCTAGCAGACCAGCATATTCACCTGAAGCGCCAGAGTTTGGCTGCATAGACACATCATCAAAACCAGTAATGGCTTTCAGCTGGTCTTGCAAGCTATCAATCATGGCAACGTAGCCTGTGACTTGGTCACGTGGTGCAAAAGGATGCACATTAGCAAATTCGGGCCACGTAATCGGTAGCATCTCACTGGTGGCATTCAGTTTCATGGTACAACTACCCAATGAAATCATGCTGCGGTTCATTGCTAAATCTTTGTCTTCAAGCGATTTTAAATAACGCAGCATTTCATGTTCGGTATGATGCGAGTTAAATACTGGATGCGTCAAGATAGCGTCAGTACGCAAGTGCGTACTATCAAGAGAAACGCGAGCGTCTTCTGGTAGGTCATGTGCTTTACTAACAAACAGTTGAGTTAATACGCTAAAGTCTTGTTGATCGCTGGTTTCACTAAACGCGACGCTTAATTTGGTTTCACCAAGACGCCATAAATTATAGCCTACATTGTCGGCGTTTTCGAAAATTTGAGTAGCCAATTTTTCTGAGCCACAATCAACGACGACGCTGTCAAAGAACTGATCATGTACCACGTTTAAATTGCTGTCATTAGCATTTTTGATGACATCAGCAAAGGCAGTCGCAAACGCATGGATACGAGTAGCGATACGCTTCACGCCACCTGGACCATGATAAACGGCATACATACCGGCTAGGTTGGCAAGCAATACTTGTGAGGTACAGATGTTTGAGTTGGCTTTTTCGCGGCGGATATGCTGCTCACGAGTTTGTAGTGCCATACGTAGGGCGGTATTGCCTTGCGAATCTTTAGAGACGCCGATGATACGACCAGGAGCTGAGCGTTTGGCTTTATCAGAGAAGGCAAAGTAAGCAGCATGTGGACCGCCAAAGCCCATTGGAATACCAAAACGCTGCGTGCTACCTAAAGCGACGTCTGCGCCCATATCTGCTGGTGATTTCAATAGCACCAAACTCATGATGTCACTGACGACACTCACATAAGTTTTGTTTTTCTTCACCGCAGCGATGACGTCGGTTAAATCTTTAACATCGCCTTCAACACCGACGTACTGGAAGAGAGCACCGAAATAATCGCCTGATTTAGCCAGTTCAAAATCACCAACCACCACTTCCCAACCAAAGTACTTGGCACGGGTATTAATAACATCTAAGGTTTGTGGATAGATACGGTCATCAACAAAAAACTGCGTCGATTTGCTTTTGCTGACACGCTTTGACATTGCCATGGCTTCTGCGGCTGCGGTTGCTTCATCAAGCAATGACGCGCCAGCGAGCTCAAGACCAGTCAAATCAATACATACTTGTTGGAAGTTAAGCAAGGCTTCTAAGCGACCTTGGGCAATCTCTGCCTGATAAGGTGTGTAAGCTGTGTACCAGCCTGGATTTTCAAGGACATTACGTTGGATGACCGCTGGCATACGTACTGGCGAATAGCCTTGTCCGATATAGCTCTTATTAACAGTGATGTCATCTGCCATGGTACGCAATTTGGCAAGCGCGGCATGTTCACTCATCGCCACTGGCAAATCTAGCTCTTTATGCAAGCGCACTGGCTCAGGCACGGTATCATTGATGAAGCTCGCCATGTCTTGATAGCCAACAGCACTAAGTAGGTCAGCTTGCTTGGTCTCATTAGAGCCTAGATGACGATAGACAAATTCAGCTTCGTTGAATAAACCTTTAAAGGTATCAAACGTTGGGTTTTGAGAGATAGTCATGACAATCCTTGGTTAAGGGAGTAATAAAGGGATGGCTAAAATAAAAAAAGGTTGACGATTTTATACGTAATGGACAAATTGCTTTTGGTCAAAGCGGAACTGGCTGTTGTAAACGCCATTATCAGCGCGTTCGCCAGCACCAATCATCATGATAATGTGCTGATTATCGCTTAAATTTAATAAGCGCTTCATGGCAGGCTCATCAAAGCCGCCCATCGGACAGCTATCAAAGCCATGCGCGCGTAGTGCAAGCATTAGGTTTTCAGCAGCAAGGGCGGTATTGTTGGTCGCCCAGTTTTTGGTGTCTTCAAAAGTATAGTAAGGTGATTTAATCGGACCTTTTACCCGTCTGACCACTTGAGTCGCACCCCATTTAGCCGCTGATACCACGTTGGCAGGTCCTCGTAAGAAGTCCATGGCAACGACTTTGGTATAATAGTCTTTGACTTTTTTTGGTACTGGCTTATCAGGGTATTCGCGCAATATTTGCTTGGCATGGTCATGCCACACATCGGTGCGAGCAACGACTGCGATTAAACGAGCGGCGGTTTTCGCTGCATTTTGATTCATGCAATTTTTCACCGCGCGTTTGCGCTTATCCGCATCATCAATCACATAAAATTCCCACGGCTGTAGATTGCTAGAGTTTGGTGCAAGCATGGCCAAACGCAAACAGTCTGCTAACACATCATCAGGTATCGGTGTGTCGGTAAAGCGGCGCACTGAACGACGTGATTCAACCACTTCGCGAAACGCTTGCAGCTGCGGTGTATTATCAGGCGTGGCAAATTTTTCTTGAGAACTTGCTTGAGCGTTTGCTTGATTATCAGTGTCAGGGGTCATATGAGAATCCATGCTGGAGATTAAGTGATCAACTTGGGGCAGTATTGAGTACGTCTCTTTAATAGCGCCTGACAAGTAATTGATATGAATAAATCAGATAGCGATTGGAAGCAATAAATTGAGCGATAAACATTCTAAGAAAAAGCGTACAGATATCAGCTGACGCCAATATCTGTCATAACAAGTTGTGTTTTTTAAGGTTATAAGTAGCGGCATTTAAATAAAATACCGCTTTTAAGCGAGAGAGTGAAGTTGCTATTACAGCTCGTTTTCGTACTCATCAGCGGTTAGCAATGCTTCGTAGTCAGCGATGTTGTCAGGCTTCATTCTAAAGAACCAACCTTCGCCATATGGGTCAGAGTTGATGATTTCTGGATCGTCTTCTAGGGCTTCGTTGATCGCAACGACTTCACCTGAGATAGGTGCATAAACGTCAGAAGCGGCTTTTACTGATTCAACAACAGAGATTTCGTCATCAACAGCGATGATGTCGCCCACGTCTGGCAATTCAACAAACACCACGTCACCCAATAGGTCTTGAGCATGGTCAGTGATACCAACAGTGATAGTACCGTCGTCTTCTAAGCGTAACCACTCGTGGCTGGCGATGTATTTTAGTTCTGCTGGGATATTGCTCATGGTCTCTCTCCTAAATGATAGAGGATGGTTAACAAAAATAGTGGACGTTAATAATAGGGTTTATAATGCCTACGAGTCAAACTGCTGTTTGCCATTACGGACAAACGGTAGCTTAAGAACACGCACATCAACCAACTTACCTTTGCCGCGTAGATCGACCTGAACGCTATCATCATCTGATACGCTGGCAGGCACACGGGCAATCGCAATCGAGTTTTTTAGACTAGGGGAGAAGGTGCCACTGGTGATAATGCCAGTTTGCTCATTGTCCGTGCCTTGATTGATTGTGACTGTCATGCCTTCACGCAATACGCCGCGCGTCGTTAGCAATAAGCCAACTTGCTTCATGGCAGAGCTATCGTCTTTTGACTGTTGACGCTTGCTGACCAAAGCGTCACGACCGACAAAATCACGATCGTCTTTTAACGCAAGTGTCCAGCCCATGTTGCACTCGTAAGGACTGACGTTGTCGTCCATGTCATGACCATAAAGGTTCATGCCAGCTTCCATACGCAAGGTATCACGCGCGCCAAGACCGGCAGGTTTAATGCCATTGGCTTTCAATTGCTCAAAAAATGCTGGTGCATCATCACCATGCATAATGACTTCGACGCCATCTTCACCGGTATAGCCAGTCCGAGCGACGAACCAATCTTTGCCTTCGATGTCTGTTAAATCAGCACCAACGAAAGGCTTAAGACCAGCTAAAGTATCTGCCCAGCTAGGTTTGGTTTGCGCGAGTTTTTCAACAGCGTTTGGTCCTTGCACGGCTATCATCGCAAGCTCTGGACGCTCAGTGATGCTGATGTCAAAACCTTCGGCGACTTTGTCAAATTGTGCCATGTCTTTATCACGAGTAGCAGCGTTTGAGACGATACGATATTCAGTAGCGTCTTCATTCATCAGGTAAACGATTAAGTCATCGATGACGCCACCTTGCTCGTTGAGCATGCCAGAATATAACGCTTTACCGACGGTTTTGAGTTTATCGACATCATTGGCCAGTAGCTTTTGTAGCCATGCTTTGGTATCGCTACCTTTAACATCAGCGACGACCATATGTGAGACATCAAACATACCAGCATCAGTACGCACCGCTTCGTGCTCTTCGATTTGCGAACCATAATGGATTGGTAATTCCCAACCAGAAAAATCCACCAGCTTGCCGTCACTATCAACGTGAGACTGATAAAGAGGTGTGCGTTTAGGGGCTGAAGTGTTGGCGCTTTGAGCAGTATTATCTTGAGTAGTGGTCATAACAAATCCTTATGTGGACATCAGCTGCATTCGATAACCAGTCGTAAAAACAAGTATCAAAGTATGAGGGCTGATATGCCTTATCATAGTAGCGAGAAGCAATATTGCAAGGTGCAAACATTGCAACCAAGGGTAGCACAGAAAAATAGCGCAATCCGCCAAACAGACGCTGAACGTCGGTTTAAGCAAAAGCCCTATCTGTCCTGTAACCTGAGATTTTCAACACGAACCATCATTGCATGTTTTTAAAAGCACCAGCCTTAAAAAACCAAATTAAATGATGTCGCATTTTCTCCCCTTCGGTGGGTAAGGCGTCGTCCGTCCTTACCGCTCTCCAGATTTGTTATGCCTTATGTTTGGGTGTGCTACGCAATTGACGGTAGACAGCGAAACAGTCGTGGCATGTGTTTTTCAGTCCTTTTACCTGAGCGATTGGCAGGGTAGATGCGCCTTCGGTGGTCAAGTAGCAATTATCAGCGCCAGCTCATTAATATGAACGCACCTGATATTGTGCTCAAGACTCTCTCCTGAAAAACGCTTTTATTATGAAAGGTTCAAGGCGCTTTTACAAGTCATCTACGCGATTAAAGTGAATAATTTTGGCAAAAATGATTTTTTGTGAGAATAATCAATACCGTATCGATAAGTAAAGCGTTTTACGTTTGGTAGGCAGTAGTCAATTTAGCACGAATGCCCATCGTAAAACGTAAAGCGACTACTGATATTCACCCAAAATATGCTAATCTATGGCGATAGTTTCTGATAGGTCATTATTATGCATTGTGATATTTATAAATTCCCCAAACATAACGATATGTATGTCTATATTGCCCGTCCTGATTATCCTGACGATACCGACGAGCTTAAAGATTGGCTTGGCGTATTACCAAAAGATTTCCGTGCCAGTTTAGGGCGCAGTAAATTTGTGATGCACTTGGACTTAGCCAATACGCCGACGCTTGCGCGCGTTGACAAAGAAGAGGTACTGGCAAAATTACAGTCGCAAGGGTATTTTGTACAAATGCCTCCGCAAGATGTGATGCGCCGCCAAGCGGAATTACGTGCGCGTGAAGCACAAGACAATATTTATGATTAATGGCTATTTTTGAAGCGAGTTTTTAATCAGCCTCTATTGGCTATGTTACATGACAGCCAGCAAGAAAAAGTTTACGACACATTTGCGCTCATGCATTTTGGTAGAAAGTCGTGATAAACTAGCAGGCTATATGAGTGACAAGACAAAATGAGTGACAAGACAAAAAATACGTGGCGAGGCAAAAGGTCGTGTTTCAAGTGCTTATGTCTTAAGGGCTTTTGAAGATAATGTATTCGATATTATGGTTCGTTGAAACAGCACATTGTCTATCGTTAAGCGCGTAAACGCGCTGCACAATTTATAAACGCAGGTAACTACACACGCATGGACTGGTTAAAAGGTATTATAAACAGCTTACCGCTGGAAGCCATTAGTGATATTCTCGGCGAAATTGCTATTTGGTGGGGACAGCTGGTAAAAGACGTGCCACCCGCAGACTTACCGATGTACGCGTATCTGGGTGGTGTCGTTATTGTGTTGGTATTGTGGTTGCTGGTCGCTCGTATGCTGCCGCGGCCGTTGGGCGGTATGAGTTGGATGATATTGTTTGCTGTGTTATTGGCACCAGGTACTGCCCTTGGCGATCCAAGTGTGATTGCCCCCGCTAGTATCGCCGTGGTTTATGCGATTATGATGAAGGACACGGCTGGCGCGATTACCAATATGCTGCCGATACTCGTGGTGTTAGTGGTCGGCTTGTTTGTGGGCTTCGTTTGGCAGCTTATTCGCGGTGCTTTTGAGTCAAGTCTAGACAAAGCGCGCAGTCGTACTGCAGAAGATACACAAGCGACCATGCAGCTGACGACTGGCAATTATTTGACAGAAGGCACGACTTTAACCGATCAAGCCACTGTTGCTGAACCGTCTAATAAAACGCCTTTAGCGGCTAACCCTAAAGCAGACGTTAGCTTAAAAAAAGACAGCAGTTTAGCTAAAAATCCTAATATGGAAAAGCTCGATAAGTAGTAAAGCAACATCAATAAAGTGCCATCAGTAAAGTGACGTCAGTAAAGTGATATTAAATTTTTGCTAGCGATGACTGGCTCTGTGCTTTAGGTTTATGGTGGCTACATAAAAGACGCTATCAATAAAAATACTGTGAATGAAAAGCACCATAAAAAAGACACCATGCGTGTCTTTTTTTATGAAAAAACGTTTTATAACTGTGCCGACCAACCGTCAATAGGCGTTCAAGGTATCTATTATTTTTCAACAACTGCGAACGCATGAGTATTTTGGCAATCAATCATGCTGTGCTAATCTAAATGATTATTTATTTGCCATCGATTGCTTTTAGCCCCTTTATGGCTCTTGATAGCCTTAATCTATAACAATAACTGAGATTTGATTATGACCACGACTGATAAGACAAAAAAAAGCTTTACTGGTACGCAAAACTATATAGCCACTGACGACTTGCAATTAGCGGTTAACGCAGCAATGACGTTACAAAAGCCGCTTCTGATCAAAGGCGAGCCGGGTACAGGTAAGACGCTATTGGCGGAAGAAGTGGCTGAAAGTTTGGGTATGCCGCTGATTACGTGGCATATCAAGTCAACCACGAAAGCCGAGCAAGGGTTGTATGAGTACGATGCAGTATCGCGCTTGCGTGATTCGCAATTGGGTGATGATAAGGTTTATGAGATTGGTAATTATATCAAACCCGGTAAGCTATGGGAGGCATTTACCAGTAAAGAGCGCAGTGTGCTATTGATTGATGAAATTGATAAAGCTGATATCGAATTCCCGAATGACTTGCTTCATGAGCTCGATAAAATGTCTTTTTATGTTTATGAGACAGGTGAGACCATTACCGCGGCACAGCGTCCAGTGGTTATCATCACCTCGAACAATGAAAAAGAGCTGCCAGATGCCTTTTTGCGTCGTTGTTTTTTCCATTATATTGACTTCCCAGAAGAAGAAACCATGCGTCAAATCATTGACGTGCATTTCCCTGATATTCAAGAAAAGCTGGTCAACGATGCGCTCGATATTTTTTATAAGCTGCGCAATGTTCAAGGGCTTAAAAAGCCACCATCAACGTCTGAGCTGGTTGATTGGTTAACGCTCCTACTGGCTGATGATATGGCACAAGCAGAGCTGGAAGAAAATTTGCGTGGTGAAAAATCCATTCCACCGTTATATGGCGCACTGCTCAAAAATGAAGCTGATGTGAGCTTGTTGCAGCGCTTTGCCAATATGATGCGTCGTTAATCCAAATATTGAGTTAAATTTTTAGCTGATGAGTCAACAATGAAGACGTACTTTGAAACTAAGTTTGAAGCCCTAGTTATCGATTTTGGCTATGAAGAGGCATTGGCAAAGATAATCGATATTTTATTATTTCAAAGTAGTACTCCTTCAATACTTAAAAACAAAGTGAATAAATTCACTGACTTTTGGTCTTCAGATTTTATTGTGATACTTCCTAAAAGACATTTGAGTAATGAGAATTTTGTATTTGCTTTGGGTCAATATATACGGTTATCACCTTCATCTATAGACGCTTGTACGTTGAAAGCCCTTCTTAAAATTGACGAAGAGAGTGTCATTAATGCAATACGCCTATCGGGTACTATTGCAAACCCTAATCATCATTCGTGGCATATTTTAAATGAAATAGCGAATCAAGTTGAGTCGTCAAGGTTTGATGGGTTTTTGGATACAGTAAGATATATTCAAACTCAATATCAAGAGCGCATTAATGCATATAAAGATATTAAGAAGCAATTGCAGCTCGATCAAATCACAGCAATGGTATTTAGTAGCTTCTATGCTTATGAATATCTGATGAGTGATACTGATTGTGTAAAAATACCGTATCAAATGGATACTAATGACAACGTTTCTGTTCAAGATATTTGGTCTGTTTTTCATGAAATTATAACAAGCTCAAATATAGAGAAAAATAAGCTAACAGAGAAGAAGTTAGGTCAGACGTTAAAAGCTAAAATGTCTCCTTTCCTATTTAGTGAAAATCTCAATCATTCTCTTATGAAACAATATGAGGATTTTAAACGACTAGTCGCTCATAAAATAGAAATTAATTTATATGAAGATCAAGTCATCAGTGCTTACTGTTATAAGTTGTCAACAAATTACTATTTAGAGAATGGTCAACTGAAATTAGAAACTGAAGCACATGATTCAGATTTTTTCAAAGAGAAGTTTGGAGTTTTATCAGCATATTGGCAGTGGCGCGGCGTTAATACCTTAACAGACAACCCTCATTTTGAACGGTTGGATAGAGGGGAAAATTTAGAATCTAACGCGCTGGCATTAGCTAAAACACAAGGTATTATTTTACAGTTATATGAAGTATACGGCATCGAAAAAGCAGTTTTTGAACAAGATTATGACTTATGTGCTTTAGTTTTTACGATGTTACTGTCGCAGGCGCACTATGTTCATGATTTTCTTGAAACGTTTAAAAAACTAAGAGACAGTAATAACCAACACGCATTTTCTACCTTAGCGAAACTGATGATAGATGGTGTCTTAATTGGTCAAAATAGAATGCCTATTACTTTCGCTACTCAAAAAGAGAAAGCAATCAAGATGTCAGACTGGATAATTGAGGGTAGTGGCAACCAAAAAGTAAAAGATATGAGTCGAATTCTTGATTTTTGGTCAAAGGATTTACGTGATGGTAGCGATGCGTTCTATACTGAAAAATCCTTCTATAAAATTGATGACTATCTGTTTGCTCTGCCATGGATGTCAGCTCAAAAAAACTTCAGTACTGCTACCATAAATACTTTTAGAAAAATGTATAAAAATAGAGCCAGTTTGAAGTCTGAAACCGATTTGATGGAAAATAACTTAGCTGGATTGTTAGCTAAATCCAAAGGCAGAGTCTATAGTCAGTATGAGCCTTCGGAATCTGGAGTAGGTGAGATAGATGCCATTGTGGTAACAGATGATAAGGTTTTAATCATTGAGCTTAAATCTAGCTACATCAAAAGTAATGTCAAAGAAATATATGAGTATAGGAACTTTGTTCTCAAAAAAGCAGCTTATCAGCTAGCACGTAAAACCACATATGTTAGAGATATTTTCTTGCCTAGTTTAGGGCTTGATAGTGCTAAATTTAGTATTCATTCGTGGATTGTAGATACTACGTTAGAATTTGACCATGGATATATTGATGGTTTTTTAAAGATTTCTTTTGAAGAGTTATTGATAGTATTGGATAAACATGAAATGTTTATTACAGATATGTTGACTGAAGATATTGCTGTCAAAAACAATCTAGATTTAGCTACGCTCATTCAAAATATTGAGAGTGATAATTTTTGGAAAACGAATTTAGCACTTATTGACCCTAACTCGGATTTTAGCCAAACATTTATGATGAAGAATTAATTATGTTTATCAAATTGTTCTATACCTTACGTACTTATGGTGTGCCCGTCAGTACGCGTGAGCTGCTTGACCTAAATGCCGCGTTAGATCAAGGGCTGATGATGCAGCCAATTGTCTCATCAAAGCAGGAAGATCCAGAGCTGTCTACCTTTGCCAGTCGTGAGGATATGTACCGGCTAATTCGGCTTTGCATGGTCAAAGACGAGCGCCATTTTGATAAATTTGACCGCGCTATGGCAGATTATTTTGAGGGTGTCGACAGCCTGGATATGGATGAGCTATTGGCTAAATTGACGGATATTCCTAAAGAGTGGCTAGATTTAAAGCTCGACCCAAAAAATCTAACCGAAGAGCAGCGCCGACTGCTGAAAAAATACGGCTCGTTAGAGGAGCTGATGAAAGCGCTTGAAGAGCGTCTAAAAGAGCAAAAAGAGCGTCATCAAGGCGGTAGTAAGTGGGTTGGTACAGGCGGTACATCGCCATTTGGTGCCTATGGTGACCATCCAGAAGGCGTGCGCGTTGGCGGTGAGTCGCGTAAACGTAGCGCCGCTAAAGTCTGGGAGCAGCGTAAATACCGCAACCTTGATGATGACAGTCAGCTTGGTACCCGTCAAATTCAAATGGCACTACGAAACTTGCGCCAGTTTGCCCGTACCGGTAGCGCCGATGAGTTAGACATTCATGAGACTATTAAACGCACGGCAAAAAAAGGCGTGCTCGACATCCATATGCAAGCTGAGCGCCGTAATCGCGTCAAAGTATTGATGCTGTTTGATGTGGGCGGCAGTATGGATGTCCATGTTGAAGCCTTAGAAAAGCTATTTTCAGCGGCTAGAAATGAATTTAAAACCTTAGAGTTTTTTTACTTTCATAACTGTTTGTATGACTATGTTTGGAAGGACAATAATCGTCGCCATAGTGCGCCGATGCCAACGTATGAGCTGCTCAATAAATACGGTCGTGAATATCGCGTTATCTTCGTCGGCGATGCGTCAATGTCGCCATATGAGCTGATGACAGTTGGTGGCAGCGTTGAATATATGAACAATGAGGCGGGTATTGTTTGGTTAAAAAGGGTATTGGCGCATTTTGATAAAGTCGCTTGGCTCAATCCTGAAGATCCAGCGTACTGGCAATATACCCAAACCATCGTTGAAATTAAGAAACTATTCGACAATAAAATGTATCCGATGACCTTACATGGGGTAGAAGAGATGACCAATTATCTAGCGCGTTAATTTTAACGTGTGGATAAAGATACGCCCTAACTTAGAAAACCTGTTAATCCCCATATTTTTTGATAAAAGCAGCCGTTATGACAGCATAGCGGCTGCTTTTTTGTCAAAAATAATCAGTTTTGCAGTCATACGGCATTGGTATAAGCAGCAAAATATGATAACATTCATTTTAAATGAATGTTATAAAAGCGTTTTGACTGGTTCGGCGAAAAATTTGATGACAAGAATTTGATAATCGTTTGTAAAAATCAGTCGTCGTTGCTTATTTAAGCACTTCATTTTTCATATGTTAATCAACCAATCAATGTAATGAACTTATGCCATTTTCAATCATTTTAGTAGCAAAAAGCGCGTGCAAGTACTACATTCAGTAGACTACACGAGTTTGACATCGCTCCTCATACTTTTTGGAATTGGTACTAATAAGAGAGACAGTATGGCTTCACCAAAGACTTTAGAAATCGTCACCGCAACTGTTCCCGTCCTTGAAGAGCATGGAACGGCAATCACCACGGTGTTTTATAAAAACATGTTTGAAGAGCATCCTGAGCTGTTGGACATATTTAACGAAACCAATCAAAAATTGGGTCGTCAACAGACGGCTCTAGCAACGACCGTGTTAGCCGCTGCTAAACACTTAGATAAATTGGCGACGTTATTACCACAAGTCACGCAAATCAGCCACAAGCATCGTGCTTTACAGATTTTGCCTGAGCATTATCCTATCGTTGGTAAGCATTTAATCGGTGCAATAAAGGAAGTACTGGGCGAGGCTGCCAATGACGATATTATCAATGCTTGGACTGAAGCTTATGATGAGATTGCCTCAGTATTTATCCAGATTGAACATGGCATGTATGAGGAGGCGATGTGGCAGGGTTTTGCGCCTTTTGTAGTGACTAAAAAGGTAGCAGCTGCTACGGATATTGCTGCCTTTACAGTTGTACCAGCCAAAGATAATGCAGAAAGTCATCAACAGATTGACCTGAGCAAATTGACTTTAACCGCAGGTCAGTACATCACAGTGAAAACAGATCCAAAAGACAGTGACCATGTTGCGCTACGTCATTACTCTTTGTACTCTGCTAGTACCGATGCAGGCATTCAGTTTGCGGTCAGACGTGACAATCGCAATGAGCATCATGGTTTGGTCTCTAACTATATGCACGACCAATTAGAAGTGGGTGACACGGTTTTATTATCGGCACCAGCAGGTGACTTTGCGCTCAATCAAGACTTGGTACAGCAAAATGAGATTCCGCTAGTATTGATAAGTGCTGGTGTTGGGGTAACTCCTGTGTTATCTATGTTGGAGGCACAAGTATTAGCCAATCCAAAACGACCTATTATCTGGGTTTATGCTTGCCAAAATGATGCGCATCACGCTTTCAATACTGAAGTGGAGACGCTGTTAGAAAAGGCTGAGACTGTAGAAAAGCATATTTTCTATTTTGAGTCTGGACAACAATTAGATGAGGCGTGGCTTGCTCAATTACCTAAGCCTGCTGATATTTATGTCTGTGGCTCGATGCCATTTATGGAAAGCATGATCGATGGGCTAGTGACGCTAGATCACGGTGTTGATAGCGTTCATTATGAACCGTTTGGTCCCAAGATGAGTTTGGGCGGTTAATTTTAGCTATTGTTAGCCATTAACTGTTGCTATTAATAAAAAAAGCACTTGGATGACAAAATCGTCTCAAGTGCTTTTTATTCAATGCAATTTATCTTATTTTTATCACTATTTTAAAAATAAATACATCGCCTAATCTTTATTTTCAACCAATCCAACCATCACGCCCATCTCTTTTTTATCGTGCTTATCAATGCTGGGCGCATATAATGCCGAAGCAATCCCGCCATCTAAAAACAGAGCATTCGGACAGTTTAAGTCATTCTTAAATAACGATGCAAATTGATAAAATGTCACAGGCTCATCGCTATTGACAAATTTTATGTGGCCGTCATTGCAAACACCTGCGCCATTACGAATTTTGAGTGAAGTGCTATCAGGATTAAACTGTGGATGTATCTTATTATTGATAACCAATATAGGACCTGATTGGGTGGCATACCAAGGCTTAGCTTCGCCGCTGTTAAGCTGCTCGTTTAAGGCGTTGCTTTCTGTGATTTGCACGTTGCCCAATTTATCCCACCACATCACGCCGTTGGGTAATAAGTGAAAATTGCCACCGCCTTCTTTGAGATTTAGCGATTTGATCTCTTCACCATCAATGATGGTATAACCAATCGGTGCATAGTTCTCATTGTACATACCTGCATTCATAGCAAAGCTCAGCGCTTGATTTGAGGGCAATGTGGCTAATAACGTATCAAAGGTTAGCAACGATTTCGTACTATCAGGCTGCTGCCAAAACAATTTCAATGAATAGCGGCCATCCGTCAAAGCTTCAGCATCAATGCTACAAACACTATAAGAAAATGGTGCATCTTGAGTCTGACACGAACATTTTTGTATCTCGCTGTCAGCAGCATCAGTGCTTATCGGTTGGCAAGCACTAACACTTAGCAAGAGTAGGGCGACTGCTCCTAAAGGTAAGGGAAGAGCGAAATTTGGCATCAATGATATATCTTTTATAGTATGGAGTGAGATATAAATAGTCAGGGCTCACGGATTTTTAATCGCTATTTCTTAATCACTGCTAGGCGGAAATTCGCGAAAAGTATTGTTGACGTTACCGATTAACTGCCCACCGCCTGTGATACTTGCAAAGTTGCCAAGGCTCTGTTCCACCGATGTGGTGGTTTCTCTGCCTTTATCCCGTGAGTCTTTATTATAAGCAATGAGGGCGTCATCATTGGCTAAAAAGCTATCTGGGTTCGCCATGACCCACATCTGATTAAACACATCTGCGCGGGCGCTATTATTGAGTAGCGCTCCCTTATCTGTAAAATAAAAGAACTTCGATAATAGTTTTATCTGCCCATCATCGAGGCGGCGCGCGATATGATAAGGTTGTAATTGGCTTGGGTGTTGTAAGCCGACCGCACCAACGATACTGGCTAGGGATTTCAGAGTGTTTTTATGGAAGCTTGCGACACGCTCAGCTTTGCTTGGTACATCCAGCGCCTTTTGACGATACGGGTCTTGGGTGGCAACGCCTGTCGGGCAAGTGTTGGTATGGCATGAACGTGATTGAATACAGCCAACGGCAAACATAAAGCCGCGCGCTGAATTACACCAGTCTGCGCCCAAGGCAATCATACGGGCAATATCGAAACCAGAGACGATTTTACCGCTCACACCAAGTTTGATTTTATCGCGAATGCCTGCGCCGACTAAAGTATTGTGTATTAATAAAAATCCTTCAACCATTGGCATACCGACGTTGTCCATGAATTCGACAGGAGCCGCGCCAGTACCGCCTTCTGCGCCATCGATGACGATAAAATCAGGGTAATTATCGGTTTCGATCATGGCTTTCACAATGGCCATAAACTGCCAAGGCTGACCAACACAAAGTTTGAAGCCCACAGGTTTGCCGCCTGATAACTCGCGCAGTTGTTGCCAAAAAGCGACCAATTCTCGCGGGGTACTAAAGGCGGTATGCGACGAGGGCGACACACAATCTTGACCTGTCGGTACTTGACGGGTATCAGCGATTTCTTGGGTGATTTTCTCCGCGGGTAGCACGCCACCTTTACCAGGTTTTGCCCCTTGGGATAATTTAATTTCAATCATTTTTACTTGTGGATCAACCGCTTTTTCGGCAAAAGACTGCGGGTCAAAATTGCCACTATCATCACGGCAACCAAAATACCCTGTACCTAGCTCCCAAATTAAATCACCACCGAACTTGCGATGATAAGGGCTGATAGCTCCTTCACCCGTATCATGAGTAAAGCCGCCCATTTTTGCGCCTTGATTGAGCGCCATAATCGCGTTAGCCGATAAGCTGCCAAAGCTCATCGCCGAGATATTAAATACCGACATATCATGCGGCTGCTGACAACGCTCACCGCCGACCATAATACGAAAATCTTTGTTTTCTAGAGGTTGGCTAATCGCTGATTGTAAAAACCATTCTTTACCATTGGTGTATAAATTATCTAGCGTACCAAAGGCGTTGGTGTCACTAACATTCTTAGCACGTTGGTAAATTAGCGCCCGCTGCTGGCGTGAAAACGGTACTTGCTCTTTGTCATTTTCTAGTAAATATTGACGAATTTCAGGACGAAAGTCTTCAAGTACATAACGAATATGTCCGGCAACGGGATAGTTTTTCAAAATAGCATGCTTTGATTGTATGACGTCATAAATCCCCAAGCATACCCCAAACCCACCGAGAATAATTAACCACCAATTTAGCAGTAGTAGACCTGCTAAAAATATCAAGATGGCAGCGCCAAAGGTGCTATAACGCAGCAATAAGCCGACCAAATACGGAGAGTTGGTTTTAGGTTCAGGATTTAGATTGGTACGAGATTGGGGCATGGCTACACTCAACAGTAATACATAAATATTAAAAAGGTGACAATGATTCAAAGAGAGAGTAGGGCAAAAACTACCCTCTTAGGACCATTATTGTTAGACACTGACAAAGCACTCAGATTTATCGCCTACATCATACACATATGATATCACTGCATAGCAGTAATTGGGTAACAGAGTGCTACTGTTGATGTTGCTAGTGGCGTGATTTTAACAGACAACTTGTACCAAAGTTTTCTGCTCGTCGATCACTTTAAGCTTAATCTCAACGGGCAAAAATTGCTGAATGAGCCATGCTTGGGTTTCAGCGTGCTTACTAACGACACGCGCGGTAAACTCGCCACCGCCTGCTAATGCCAACGGTAAGAGTAATTGGTCGGTTAAGTATTCATCGACCAGTGAGTCGGTGTTAAATACATAACGTTTGACTAAGCCTGATAAACGACAACCTATCTTTTCTGCTGAGCTGCGTTTTTCTCCTAATAAAGTAAACACCTCGGAGTGATGTTCTTTATGATTTTGGGTGTCAGAAATCTTATGAATGACTTGTGCATAGCAGCTATTGCCTTCACCGATACCTTGTAATTTAAAGCTTTTAGTAGTAATTAGTGTCTTATCAATACCTGCTTCAACCAATGATGCTTGAGTACTGGCAAGCTCGCGTTTGCAAATATCGTACTCTAGATTGAGCACGCTCGCGACCAGCTCTATACCGTTAAGCTTACCGCGTTTAGTCAGGTTAAATTGTGAAGCGCCTGCATGGCGCATAAATGGCGTTATCGTCGCTTTAATCATGCCGCCACCAATAGGCGCAAACCCTGCTTGCACGCATTCGATACCCACGTGCATACCCAATTTCGCTAATGCAGGGACGAACGCTTGCTGTAGGAAGTCCGTGGTTGGCGCGAGTGGATTGTGCGTGCCGCCTTTTATTGTTACGGTTGATACCGTTTGTGTGTTGGTATTGGCAAAAAGTAGGGCAGGGAGTAGCGTTTGTAGCACGAGACTTGTACTGCCAGCTGAACCAATATCAAAATGGTAATCACCAGATTGAATCGCATTAGGTGCAAAGCGAAACGATGAGCTAACCAACGCTGCACCTGCCACGGTAGCGTCTGATATTTGCTGCGAGGCTTGTACGCACATCAAGTGCTGACGCATCAATCCAGATTTAGCTCTTCCAGCACGAATATTGGTGATCTCGATTGGTGTGCCTGTGAGCATCGATAATGATAGGGCAGTGCGAATGATTTGCCCGCCACCTTCGCCTGTACTGCCGTCGATTTTTAGGGTTTTGGGCTTTGTTTTAGTCATGAGTATTTATTATCTTTATTGGCAAATGAGTAGGGCCTCTGCGAGCTTCATTTTGGTACTCTCTTATTCTTCATTTTCTAAGTATATTTTTTTTGTTCAAGAAACTTATTTTGAATTAAAATATCAGGGATATTGTTAAGAGCTTCCCTCTCGGCTTTGATCCTAACTGCAAAGACGAAGGAAAAAATGGCTGAACGTGTCAATTGCAGGACATGCTCGGCGCTCTCAACAAATTCGGACTCTGAAATAAAAACTGGTTCTTCATAATAGGCTAATGAGGTTTCAATATCTTCAGGTTTTTCATTCTCATAAACAAATACAAAACTATGCTCCAAGGCATTTCGCCACTGCTTGTAAAAACTAAGCTCACCTTCTAGCTTGTGATTTAAATCACAAGCTATGCTATATAAACCAATCAAACCTTCATTATCATAAGCTTCGAACTTTTGACGTCTGTCTTCGTTTTCAAGTTCCCAAAAGGTATGAAAGTATGAGGGCCTGACTTTACCTTTATTGGTTTTAAGTTGTAAATCAAACAACAAAGCAATGGCATTACCTATCTTATCTAGTATACCAAAGCAAATTCGAAAAGCAGTACGAAGCTTTTCGATGTTTGTTCCTAGCAGCTCGTTGTCATATAGCTCCGCATAGCAAGCATCATCGTCAATATCGTTATCTTTCTTATCAGATTGATGTTCATACAACATTAATCTGGCAAGACCAAATTCGGATTTAAGCCTATTTAGTACCTTCTCCATCGGTAATATAAAATCTCCAGCAACTGCTCTAGTGGGCACTGGGATATTCAAGTTATCACGCGCACTTCCATGACACTTACAATATAAACCATGTTCACTAAGGCTTAAAAAATTATCTAAACACCATCTACGATATTCTGACAAAGATTGATATTCCTGTTCGTCTAAATGTTTGTCATCTTCTATATCTATACCCAAATCCAAACAATAATCTTCGATCTCTTTTTTCGTGTGTTTAGCCTTATTGAAAAAGTTATTTTGCCAGTCATAAGGAAATTCACTCGAAACACTAGCATGATAATAGCCTTGAGCTACCTCTTTATATTGTTGGATCGAGAATACTTCTGTAATCTGATTTAATAGTGCTAAACATTCACTGCGATTTACCCAAGATTCTGGAATGTCTAATCCCATACAATTGACCTTGTCAAACAAACTTAATGCTTCTGAAAATCTATACTGCAGATATAGATTTATTCCCATATTAACCATAACCTGTGGCGACAAAACATCTTTATTTTTTCTACGAATCATAGTTGCTTTGAGAAGTAATGACCCTACTTCTGAAAATCTTTCTATCTTACTGACATCAGTTTTACAGTAGTTATTGGAATCACTTTGAGTCAAATTACCTTTAGCGTTTGCTAAGCAGTAGTAATAACTATCACGAGTTAAACAGTGTTCAAAGCTATTAGACTCCATTATTTCCAATCCGATTTGAGAAGACTCTAGGTTGGAATCCCTATTACCTAAATCAACAAATAGTCCAGCAAGTCTAAAAAATGCGTAGGAAAAACTAGGGTCACTGAGATCATGGACTTTTTCTAGAAGCTCCTTTAAATATAAGCATAACTTATAGCTTTGTTCAAACTGCCCTTTATTAATCATTTCAGATGCATTATCTAACTGCAAGTTTGTATATATAAGCTTAGACTGGATGGAATCTTCCATAATTTTATCCTTGTGATATTAGAAAATAATAGTTCCTACCTATCCTTTAACACAAACCACCTGACGCAGCGTATGCACCACTTCTACCAAGTCACTTTGTGCTTTCATGACGTCATCGATATTTTTGTATGCTGCTGGAATCTCATCAATTACATCCGCGTCCTTTCGGCATTCTACGCCCTCAGTCTGCGCGATTTGATCGGCGACCGTAAATACCTTTTTCGCCTCGGTACGTGACATGATACGACCTGCGCCATGCGAGCAAGAGCAAAACGATTCTTCGTTGCCTTTACCGCGTACGATGAATGATTTGGCACCCATCGACCCTGGGATAATTCCGTACTCGCCAACGCGGGCACGGACAGCGCCTTTGCGAGTGACGAATACTTCCTCGCCATAATGCTCTTCTTTTGCCACATAGTTATGATGACAGTTCACCGCTTTTACGGCTGCATCAAAAGGCTTAGGTATGATTTGGCGTAGGGCTTTGATGGCTTTTTCCATCATGATTTCACGGTTTTTAAAGGCAAAACGCTGCGCCCAACCAACTGCAAACCAATAATCATCGAAATGCTCTGTACCCTCGGCAAAGTAGGCCAAATCTTTATCGGGCAAGTTGATAAACCACTTGCGCATGTCCTCACGTGCCAGCTCAATAAAGTATCGTCCGATGGCATTACCCACACCGCGTGAGCCTGAGTGCAGCATGATCCAAACTTGGTTGGTTTCATCAAGGCACACCTCGACAAAATGATTCCCTGTACCCAGCGTACCCAAATGGTTAAGGTTATTAGTATTTTTAAGTTTAGGGTGCTTTTGGGTTATATAATTAAAGTCATCAACCAGAGTTCCCCAACCGTTCATTACGGTGTCATCAGGGTTTGCCCACGCGCCAACATCACGGCGTGACCCGCGACCACGCGTTTTACTACGACCATGTGGAATGGCTTTTTCTAGTTCGGTACGCAGACCAAGCAAACTATCTGGCAAATCGTTCGCGGTTAGGGTGGTTTGTACTGCCATCATTCCGCAGCCAATATCGACGCCAACGGCAGCCGGAATAATCGCTTCTTTGGTGGGCAATACCGTACCGATAGTCGCGCCAATACCGACATGCACATCGGGCATCACCGCAAGCCATTTATATACAAACGGCATTTTTGAGGCTTTGATCAATTGATCGTGTGCTTTTGGGTCAACAGGCACGCCTTTGGTCCAAAGTCTAATCGGCGTTCCACCGTCTTGAATAATATTATGAGTAGTTGGTTGCATGGTGTGTCCCTTAGCGTTGCAAAGTTTGTTTATTATGAAAGATGATTCTTACTTCATATAATGCTAAGGGCGTGCCAAGTTTTTAAGATATTCAGTATTTAATCATAAGTAATTGATAGTAAATGGTTTAATTTTTGTATTTTTTTCGAATAAAAATATTTATTTAACCATGGGCTAAAAATATATAGAAATATATCTAACTAGATAGAAAATAATATACTATTTATTAATGATAATCAGTGATAAGTAATATTATGAACAGTGATTCGAACAACAAAACTGCCGTCATCGGCTTCCTCGGCACTACTTTAGACAATGGTTTTAACGATAAGCGTTGGCAGCGTTGGCGACCAACCGTCAGTTTAGGCCTGCATGATGAGTTGCTCGTCGATGAGCTGCATATCTTATATAGCAAGCGCGATAAGCGGCTGTTTAAAATTATTAAAGATGACATGGCGAAAGTCAGTCCGAACACTACCGTTATTGGTCATCATGTGGCTTTGATTAGCCCGTGGGATTTTGCCGATGTTTATGCTGAGCTGTATGATTTTGCCGCAGGGTTTGATTTTCAGGATAGTACCGATTACTTATTACATTTGACCACAGGTACGCACGTGGCACAGATTTGCTGGTTTTTATTGGTAGAAGCAGGATTTATCCCAGCTGATTTGATTCAGACTTCCCCTTGTCCAAGACCTGACCAAGCCGATCCGCAAGGTCGCTATCAAGTAATAGATCTAGATGTCTCACGATATGATGGCTTACGTGAACGATTTGAAGCAGAAAAACAGCAACATTGGCAAACCTTACAAGCCAATCTAGTTACCCAAAATGCCGCTTATCAAAAGCTCATCTCCGATATCGAAAAGGTAGCAATCCGCTCGACTGCACCCATACTGCTAATGGGCGCAACAGGGGCGGGCAAGTCGCAACTGGCAGGCCAAATCTACGCGCTCAAAAAAGCCAAAGCTAACAGTACGCAAGGCAAAAACACGCTTGAACAATTCGTCGAGGTCAACTGCGCCACGCTACGTGGTGACACTGCCATGAGTGTGCTATTCGGTCATGTTAAAGGTGCATTTACGGGAGCTGCGACGAGCCGTGATGGGCTGCTAAAATCAGCCGATGGTGGTTTATTATTTTTAGATGAAATCGGTGAGTTGGGGCTTGATGAGCAAGCGATGCTATTGACCGCACTGGAAGAGCAGCGCTTTTATCCGCTTGGCAGTGATACGCCGATTAGCGTGTCATTTCAGCTGATGGCAGGCACTAACAAAGACTTGCGCCAAGCAGTCGCTAATGGCGAGTTTCGGGCAGATCTATTTGCGCGTCTCAATACATGGACGTTTTCTTTGCCATCACTCAAAGACAGGTTGGAAGATTTACCTGCCAATATCGATTATGAATTGGCGCGCTTGGGTAGCGAGCAACAGCAGCAGTATCGATTTGCCCCAGAAGCACGGCAGCTGTATGAAAGCTTTGCCATGAGTGCGGATGCGACATGGCAGGGGAACTTTCGTGATTTGACGGCCAGTATAATTCGTTTGACTACACTTGCTGAGAGTAAAGTGATTCGCAATGATGATGTGCAAGCGGAGATTGAACGCTTGACGCATCTTTGGGAGCTGCCTGACAGTTTGAGTGGCTCGAATAGTTTAGGTAACAATAATCAGGGTAATAACGCGAACAAAAATAGCCTAAGTAATAATAGCCCCAATGCTACTTTAAACAGCGAAACCGTTGAGCAGGGTAGCCATAATATTTTAAGAAAATGTCTCGATGAAGAGATTCTGACAACTATTGATCCGTTTGATGCAGTGCAATTGGCATATGTGATTGAGGTTTGTATCAACCATAAAAACCAAGCGGCGGCTGGGCGCTATCTGTACGCCAACTCCAGAACTCAGCTGAAAAGCAATAACGACAGCGACCGACTGCGTAAGTATCTGCTAAAGTTTGGGCTGAGGTTTGATGGGTTAAAACGATAATATTAAAAAGGATAAGACATGAACAACACAGGATTTGTGGCAGGGACTTTGATTCTTACAGACAAAAGTTTAGTGCCAATCCAAGATATCAAAGTGGGTGACTTAGTTTTATCAAAGCCTGTACTCTCCAAGCCTGAAGATGGTAGCGGTGACATAGAGTATAAGCCTGTGGTCAAGACTGAGCTATGCTGAAGAAACCGTAGAGATAAACTTGGTAAACTAAGCGTATTAATCGGAGTTTACCATGACCAAGAAAATAAGAACCTACAGTAACGAATTTAAAGCCGAAGCTGTTAAAAAGATCACAGACAACAACGGCAATATTTCAGCAACTGCAAAGCAGCTTGGCATCGCCATGCAAACCTTATCGAATTGGAACAACAAAGCTAATCAAGGCAAGCTTGTAGGCACTGAGCAGTATGATCCACAGCTTATAGCTGTTCTAGAAGATAACAAGCGCCTCAAACGACAGCTTAAAGTTGCCGAAGAGGAGCGAGAGATATTAAAAAAGGCGACGGCGTACTTCGCCAAGCACAGCTAGTCAGGTACGCCTTTATTAAAGACAATCAGCAGATATTTAGCATCACCACTATGTGCTATGTGTTAAGCGTCAAACCATCAAGTTATTACGACTGGAGTAGTCGCGATATCAGCGAGCAGCAGATACACCGCAACCATTGTGAGCTACTAGTTAAAGCCGCTCACAGTGAAAGTAAAGAACGTTATGGTTATGAGCGTTTGCATGCAACGCTCACCGAGCAAGGCCATGACATTAGCCTATACATGGTTAGAAGCATTAAAGAGGAACATGGCATCAAATGCCGTCGCCACAAGCGCTTTAAAATTACGACAGACTCTAATCACAATAAGCTGGTCTATCCAAACGTACTGGATCAGAAGTTTCATGCCAGTCGCCCTAACCAAGCGTGGGTCAGTGACATCACCTATATCTGGACAAATGAGGGCTGGCTGTACTTGGCAGGCGTTAAAGACTTATACACCAAAGAGCTGGTCGGCTATGCCATTAACAAACGTATGACCGCTGATCTAGTATGCCGTGCACTCAATATGGCAATCAAAAATAAACGTCCAAGCCAAGGATTGATTGTGCACTCTGACAGAGGCAGCCAGTATTGCAGTCATGCCTATCACAAAATCATCAATCAGCATCTTTAAAGGCTCAATGAGTGGTAAAGGTAATTGCTTTGACAACGCTCCGATAGAAAGCTTCTGGGGCACATTAAAGAATGAGCTGGTGTATCACCAAGACTATAAAACAAGGTTTGTAGCGATCAGCGATATCATTGGCTATATTGAGTTGTATTATAATCAGACTAGGATTCAAAAGGGCTTGGGCTATAAAACGCCAAGACAGGTGTGGTTTGACTTTTATTGTCAGGCTGCGTAATTAAAATCTCCCAAGTTTAACTGTACGGATTTGACGGCAGGGGTCAAGACCTTTGTGCATGAAGACAAAGAGATGTGGATCGTACGTTTAGAGAAAAATAATACTTCGCCTTATAGATTAAAACCAGGTGATGAAAACTTTGATATTCAAAATTATCTGCTTGTCGATGAAAAAATTCAAGCAGCTAGCCGCTTTAGTAGTTTTCTAGCGACGCCCAATCACCCTGTTTGGGTAGTTGGTGCTATGGAAAATCCACAGGCGGACATTGAGTTCTATGATCAGCCTCACTTTAAACGTGTGGACGAACTACAACAGTATGAGATTGCTGTGAATGCCGATGGCGTAATGTATACCGTTGAGCGTGTGCAACCTACCTATCAAATCGCTCATGAAGATTTGGAGAGTAATCCAAACTATTTTTGGTATCAAAAGCATTATCATGAAGACTACTACGATGATTACGTACAAGATGCCGAAGCGCACATGCTCGACTATAGTAAGGCAGAATATAAAGGTATAGGCTATGTTAAAGATCTTAGTTTTTACCAGCAAAATGGTTACTTGAATAAAGGGGTTTTAAACAAAGAAGGTGGGCTACGAACACTAAATTATTTAAAAGACCATCAAGATAAGCCTATTCCTTATACGACAACCGTCTACAACTTTGAGGTGGCAGACAATCATACTTGTTTTATTGATCAAGCAGGACTATGGGTACATGATGCCAGTTCAAATAACTAATTGCATCAATAATAAAAACAGTAAAAGGAAAGCTAATGAATAACAAAGGATTTGTTGCAGGAACGCTCGTTCATACAGATAAAGGATTAGTACCTATTCAGGAGTTAAAAATCGGTGATAAAGTACTGTCTAAGGATGAAAGTGGTGAAGGAGAACTGGTCTATAAGCCTGTGATAAGAACCATCAAGTCTGCTACTAAACAAAAGATTATAACGCCTGTTGAGGGTATTTACTGTACTGATAATCATCCATTCTGGACGCATGTCAGTGATGAGGAAAAACCAAGATGGGTAGCTGCAAAGTTCATTACATCTAACGATATTGTTAATTATATTTTTCCAGAAAGAGGCCATCAAGGTGAAATACTTGACATATCTGGTAGATATCACGAAGAGGTGTATGATCCTTATCAAATTGGAGGAAAGTATGTCATAGCAACTAGCGATCCAAAGGTTGGGTTGTATATGCACAGCTGTCAAGATAAGCATGCAGATCCAGGTGAAATTGATATAGGGGTGATTGACTTTAGGAATGGTGAAGCTGTAGAGGTGTTTACTAATGATGACAATAGTCTTTTAGGTAGGGACTTACATTCGGAGGATGGTTCTGAACCTTATGCGAAGTTTCATAAGTTTTTAGACAAAGACAATCCTGAGAATCGTGTCGAGATAGAGTACTATAGTAAGTTAGTTGCAGCCTACAGAGTGCCAGATTGGGAGAATGACTCCAGCCAATGCCTTCACTGATTATGTCTATAACATTGAAGTCGCCGATACTCATACTTATTTTGTAGGAAAAAAAGGCATTTGGGTGTATGACGGTGAATTTTATAATAAATAATCTCAGTGAGTTGATAATATGAATAAAAACGTTCCAGGATTTGTCGCAGGTACATTGGTACATACGGATAAGGGTCTAGTGCCAATCCAAGATATCAAAGTGGGCGACTTAATTTTATCAAAGCCTGTACTCTTCAAGCCTGAAGATGGTAGCGGTGATATAGAGTATAAGCCTGTCATAAGTACGTTTACATCCCCGAAAAAGGAAAGAATCTTTAAAGTTGAATACTTTAACGAAACGGTAGCCAAGCAAGGTGAGAAGGGTAGAAACTATATCTTATGTACCAGCAACCACCCATTTTGGGTAACTCGGCAGCCTGAAGATTTAGAGGGTGAGTGGTTATCGGCGGAGCGTTTACCAGCTGGATATCTAACGTCTGCTCATGGTGATACGATTGCACTTGATGATTACTCGTTTATCCCTGTACGCACCTTACCTAACTTCCCTGAAGGTACAGCGTATACTCAAAGTATTGAGGAACATGACTTATGGGAGACAGATGGTCTGGTTCAGTTTGTGAAATTTACGGATGATGGCTACCAGTTTGTCAGTTTAGCCAATACAGAAGAAGCGTTCAAAGAAGAAATCAAAACTGTCAATCTGCAAACTTCTGATGCCAAGTTGCTCATCAATGAAAAGGCACCCTTTATTATAGACCCTGATCTTTATAAAACATTGAATGTAAGATTACGTCAAGACATAGCGCCTAAGACACATAGTGCAGAAAGGTTTGTAAGAGAGATGCACTCACCTCTAATCTTTGAGGGAAAAATAATCAAAGAAAATAGAATTGGTGATGAAGGTTTATTCAAAAAAGCTTTAGCCAGTATCAAAAAGTATGGCGATTCAATGGGATTAACAGAAGAAAGTATCCATGAGCAGATGCGACGCTATAACGATGTCTGCCCCAATCCTTATGAGGACCATGTCTACAATATAGAAGTGGTAGATCATCATACGTATTTTGTCGGGCATGATGCGGTGTGGGTACTGGACGCTAAAGAGCCAGCCAATTAACCAGCTCTTTAGTTTATATCAATAGAAAAATTATGACTGGCTAAAAGGCTTATATCTTAGTCATATTACTATTCTAAACCCCACTACCAATCCGCTCCGCCAACGCTTGCAATTTTGGCACAATCATCGCTGCATATTCTTCTGATTCCCAGTTGGCACTTGGTACACTGGCATTTAGCGAATAGGCATATTGTCCAGTCGCAACATCAAAAACCCCAACCGCTACTGCCAATATATCAGTAGAAAACTCCCCATCTGATACCGTATAGCCATGTGCTGCATAGTGCGCTGCAGCGCTGGCTAGGGCGGTTTGCGCATGGTTATAATCCTCGGTAGATAACTGTTCTTGTAGATTACTCATGATGACAGCCTGTCTCGCTGGCGAGCTAGCCGCATAAAAAGCGCGCCCAATAGCAGTACGGGCGACGGGCACTGCTGAGCCAACTTGCAAATTGACTGATAAGCGAGCAGGGCTACGACAACAAGCGTGATAGCGCATTTCTCCTTCGACTTCGGTTGCCAAGTTTACTGATACTTCATTCTCACTAGCGAACTGCCGCAGTAATGGCTCAGCCGCTGAGATCATATCGTGGCGACTCCATGCGGTAGCACTTAGACGTACAGCACTACTGCCTAGTTGATACTGTCCGTGCTCAGTTACACGTAAAAATCCAAGTGTCATCAAGGTATGGATAAGGCGAGTAATAGTTGCCTTTGGCAGATCTGTCATCTGACACAATTGCTGATGGGTGAGTCGATCATCATGTTCAAATGCTGCGAGTAAAGACAGACCGCGACCCAGTGCCGTAACGAACTGACGATTATTATCGTCCTTACTTTGTTCAAGAATGGTCGTCATTCGATCGAGTAGCGGAGTAGCTGTTGATATGTTTTTTGTCATTTTATGCTCATTTTTTTGGATAAAGGTTTACAGCGACCCGAAACTTTGTTTTAATGAATTTAAATTATGAAACTAAGTTTCGCACAGCGGAATTAGTAAGTCAATAAACTATTAAGTTAATTTATTCATTAATTACTAATCGTCGGTCAGGATGACTGATATCAAGGAGATCCACATGGCAACATCTACGCGTCCAAGTTTCGATTGGGAAGATCCGTTTTTATTACGCGACCAGTTGACTGATGAAGAGCGCATGGTCACGGACAGCGCCCGCCAGTTTTTTCAAAACGAGCTGATGCCTGGCATTGTTGAAGCCAATCGTAACGAGAATTTTGACCGTAATATCATGCGTCAAATGGGTGAAATGGGTCTGCTTGGTGTCACGATTGAAGGTTATGGCTGTGCCGGTTTATCTAGTGTTGCTTACGGTCTGATTGCCAAGGAAGTGGAAGCAGTTGACTCGGGTTATCGTTCAGCGATGAGTGTGCAGTCAAGCTTAGTGATGCATCCTATTTGGGCGTACGGTACCGAAGAGCAAAGAGAGCGTTATTTGCCTAAGCTTGCTACTGGTGAATATGTCGGCTGCTTTGGTCTGACCGAGCCGGATTCAGGTTCTGACCCCTCATCAATGTCGACGCGTGCGCGCGCGGTTGACGGCGGTTATGAGCTGACGGGTAATAAAATGTGGATTACCAATAGCCCTATCGCTGATGTGTTTGTCGTTTGGGCAAAAGATGATGCTGGTGAAATTCGCGGATTTATTTTAGACAAAGGCATGAAAGGCTTGTCAGCGCCGAAAATTGAAGGCAAGTTTTCACTGCGTGCCTCAGTCACCGGTGAAATCGTTATGGACAAGGTATTTGTCCCTGAGGCCAATGCTTTCCCAGACATCCGTGGTCTAAAAGGACCGTTTGGTTGCTTAAATAAAGCCCGTTATGGTATCGCATGGGGCGCGATGGGCGCGGCTGAATTCTGCTGGAAAGCTGCCCGTCAGTACACGCTAGATCGTAAGCAATTTGGTCGTCCGCTCGCCGCAACGCAGCTCGTACAATTGAAGCTTGCCAATATGCAGACTGAGATTACCTTAGGTCTACAAGCGGCGCTACGTGTTGGTCGTCTGATGGATGAAGACAATGCTGCGCCTGAGATGATTTCACTCATTAAGCGTAATAATTGTGGTAAGGCGCTCGATATCGCACGTATTGCTCGTGATATGCATGGCGGTAACGGTATTTCGGATGAGTTCCACATTATTCGTCATGTGATGAACTTAGAAGCGGTTAATACCTATGAAGGTACGCACGATATTCATGCGCTCATCTTAGGTCGTGCGCAGACAGGCATTCAAGCGTTTTACTAATTGTTGTTAATTAATAAGTATTAGCTAATGAATGCTAGCTAGTTTCTACACCATAAACGTACGTTACTATTTGGCTTTTTAATAAGCTGTTATAGACAGTAGCGTGCGTTTCTGATTTTCATACATCGTTTTTATGAATTGTTGTTATTCATCATTTATTTATCATTGTCTATTATTTAAAGCAGTAAAGGTATTATTACATGCATTAAAAGATAAATGATGTATAGCAATTTTTTATTAAAGAATATGCCACACAATAAGGGAATATTATGACGGATATGGCTAATATACCAGAGGGCGCGTTACATGGTATCAAAGTACTTGATTTGTCGAGAGTATTAGCAGGTCCTTCTTGTACTCAAATACTCGCTGATCTGGGCGCAGAAGTTATCAAGGTTGAGCGTCCACATATTGGTGATGAAACGCGTCATTGGGCGCCGCCCATATTTAGTGACAACACCTCCGCTTATTACGCCACGATTAATCGCAACAAAAAGTCACTCACGGTCGATATCACCACTGATGCAGGGCAGGCCATCATTAAGAAACTGGCCATTGATAGTGATATCTTGGTAGAAAATTTCAAAGTAGGCGGTTTAAAAAAATACGGCTTAGATTATGACAGTCTAAAACACGATAATCCACGTCTGATTTATGCGTCATTGACAGGGTTTGGTCAGACAGGGCCAGATGCCGCGCGCCCCGGTTACGATTATATTATTCAAGGGTTGTCAGGACTGATGAGTATCACGGGTCCGAGTGATGGTGAACCGCATAAAGTTGGCGTCGCAGTGGTCGATTTGTTTGCCGGGTTGCAGCTGACGATTGGTATTCAAGCGGCTTTGATTGCTCGTGAGTCTACTGGGTTAGGGCAACAGGTAGACGTAGCGCTATTAGACAGTGCGCTGGCAATGCTAGCCAATGTGGGTATGAACCATTTGGCATCAGGTAAAATCCCGCCCAGATTGGGCAATCAGCATCCAAACATTGTGCCTTATCAAGTGTTTGCTGGTCAGGGGAAGGCGCACTTTATCTTAGCGTGTGGGAATGATAGTCAGTTTGCCAAACTTTGTGATGTGCTTGCAGTTGATTGGCATATGGATGAGCGTTTTACGACCAATCCAGCTCGTGTGGCTCAGCGTGAGCTGCTGTGTGGTGAATTGAGTAAGAAATTTTCCGAGCAATCACGTACTTATTGGTTAGAGGTGTTGGATAAAGCGGGTATTCCTTGTGGGGCGATTCATAATGTCGCTGAAGCCTTGGCAATGCCACAAGCGCTGGCACGTGAGATGGTAATTGATTTTGCCAAACAAGGCAGCCCTGTTCGAGCACTTGGCAATCCGATTAAATTATCCGCCTCACCCGTCACTTATCGGTCACCGCCACCGAAGTTGAGCGAGCATACTGACAGCACGCTTACTGCTTTAGGCTATGACAGTGACATGATAGCCAAGCTTAAAGCCGATGGGATTGTTTAGTTAGGCATCAAGAAAAGCGCCATTGGAAAAAATGTTAAACAAAGGAATGTTAAGCATGAAGATATACAGCCATGAAAACCTAAGCCTGCACAGACCACTAACTTATTTCTCTTATGGAAAGATGCATGAGCCGTTAGAGATACCAGAGCGTATGGTTGAGTTCTTAAAAGCACCAGCAGCGTTAGGGTTAGAGGTGACGACCGCTACCGATATTGGCATTGGCCCTATATTAGCGGTTCACGACTTCGGTTATGTCGAGTTTCTTAAGCATGGCTATGATGAATGGATGGCAGTTGAAGAAGATCTAGGCGCGCAGGTACAGACGGGAATTTTTGTACCGTATGACAATCCCGGTATCGGTATCATGGCAAAAGCGGCAAAGTATCAAGCCGATGACAGTGCGCCCATTAGCGAGCACTCTTGGACCTCTATCTATTGGTCTGCGCAAACAGCATTAAATGCTGCTGAAGCTTTATTAAATAAAGAGGCATCAAACGTTAAGTGCACTCAAAATAATATACAGCTTTGCTTCTCACGGCCGCCTGGTCATCATGCTCGCAAAAGCGCCGCTGGCGGATTTTGCTATCTAAATAATGCAGCCATCATCGCCGAACATCTGCGGCAAAAATATGCAAAAATCGCCATCATAGACACCGACATGCATCACGGACAGGGTATCCAAGAGATATTTTATGATCGCAGCGATGTTCTTTATACCTCGGTTCACGGTGACCCCGTTAACTTCTATCCCGCAGTGACAGGGCATGCGTTTGAAAGAGGCGTGGGCGAGGGTGAAGGCTATAACATTAACTTCCCGATGCCACATGGCACCGATGAAGCTGGGTTTTTTGAGTATGTTGATAAATCTATTGAAGCGATGACGCTATTTGACCCTGATGTCATTGTTCATGTCTTAGGCTTTGATGTTTATGAAAATGACCCAGAAGCCAGATGTGCGGTCAGTACAGAAGGGTTTAAGGTGTTGGCACAAAAGATGAAAGCGCTAAATAAACCACTGATTGTTTTAGTCGAGGGCGGTTATTACTTGCAAAAGCTCAATGACAATTTGCAAGCATTTTTATCAGGGCTTATTTCAGAAGATTAACAGTTATCACCAAAATAACTGAAAGAGTGTGAAGTAAGCAAGAAACTAGCAGCGTTTTAACTTTATTTATTATCGATAAAACCCAAACGCTGCTCAATTTGCTGCGCCAATTCAATCAATACCGCGCTGACCTCAGCACGCTTGGACTCATATTCGCCTTGCAAAAAGCTAACCGCCATACCCGCAACGGCATTGCCTGACGCATTGCGAATATAAGTACCCAAACAATACATCCCTTCGCGAAGTTGCCCATCATCGAGTGAGATGCGACTGTTTTGAATGGCGGTCAACTCGGTGGACAAATCGCTAAAGTTATCAACACCGTGTTGGGTAATAGGTGCGGGGAAACCGGTAGCGTAGATAGATTTTATATTGTCCATAGAAAAGGTTGAGAGCATGGCTTTGCCCGTGGCAGAGAATACCGCTGGTACGCGAACACCAGCGCGAAAGGTAAAGCCAAGCGGGGCAGGCGCTTCATGACAGGCTAAAAACACCACTTCACCTAAATCAAGTTTAGATAAAGTAACTGTATGTTGAAGAAGAATCGGATACTGGACAATGAGGTCTTTAAATAACTGGATGACGCCTTGCTGCTGCTCATACTTACCCGCCCAATACATCAAATAAGAGCCTAAATGAAAGCGGCTATCGCTGTCTTTATAGATGACATGCTTGGTCAAAAGACTTTGCAGAATATTGTGGGTTGAGCTACGTGGTAGATTGAGCTCTTTCGCAATATGAGCTGCCGTTAAAGGCTGCGCACTGTCAGTAATTAAATCTAAAATCTGAAAGGTTTTGTCCAAGGCAGGAACGGCAGTTGAGCTCATAAGGAACCTATAAAAGTCAGTAAAATTGGGAAAATATAAAAATAACGCGATAAATCATCATTAAAATGAGAATAGGGGTTGCAAATGGCTGGCTATCATTCTTATAATGATGTCTCATATATAGAATAGATGTTCAGTATATTGAACACTTAACAAGTTATCAATAATTATTTAAATCATAACCTTCTATTTATTATTATTCACTTATCGCTATAAATCTGCGAATCCTATTTGCAAACCTCAATTGACAAGGAGCGTCACAATGTCACAACTGTCACAGTCTACGCTACAGCTATCGAACCCAGATCTACTTAAACAGCAGTGTTTCATCAAAGATGGCTGGCATGCCGCTAGTGATGAATCGACTATTGATGTGAGCAATCCTTTCAACGGCGATATCATCGGTACGGTACCAAGCCTGACAACCGACGATGTCAACGATTCGGTTGTGGCTTCTCATGAAGCCCAAATCACGTGGGCGGCCAAAACCCCAAAAGAGCGCGCTGAACTGCTACAAAAGTGGGCAGACCTTATCGATGCCAATAAAGAAGATTTGGCTATCATTATGACCGCTGAGCAAGGTAAACCTCTAACCGAGTCACGCGGTGAAGTGGGCTATGCCAATAGCTTTATCCGCTGGTTTGCCGAAGAAGGCAAGCGTGTTTATGGCGATGTTATCCCTGCCAATCAGTCACAACTGCGTCATGTGGTACTCAAGCAGCCCGTTGGTGTCTGTGCGGCGATCACGCCTTGGAATTTCCCAGCAGCGATGATTACCCGTAAAGCCGCACCAGCATTGGCAGCAGGCTGTACCATGATTATTAAACCTGCGACTGAAACGCCATTTTCTGCATTAGCACTTGCTGCACTGGCTGAGCAAGCAGGTATTCCAGCAGGCGTTATCCAAGTAGTGACGGGCAAATCATCAACTATCGGCGATATCCTAACGGGCGATGCACGTATTCATAAGCTTTCATTCACAGGCTCTACCGAAGTCGGTCGTACCTTGATGGCTCAATGTGCGACAACCATCAAAAAACTGTCATTAGAGCTGGGCGGTAATGCGCCATTTATCGTCTTTGATGACGCTGATCTGGAAAAAGCGGCTGAAGGCTTAATTGCTTCTAAATATCGTAACGCTGGTCAAACTTGTGTTTGTGCCAACCGTGTCTATGTGCAAGATAGCATTAAAGATGAATTCCTAGATGTGTTTGTGAAAAAAGTCGCTGAATTAAATGTTGGCAACGGCATGGATGAAGGCGTGGATATTGGTCCTTTGATTAATCAAAAGGCGCTAGAAAAAGTGCAAGCGCTACTTAAAGATGCTTTAGACAAAGGCGCGACGCTTATCGCTGGCGGCAGCACCAATGACGCCTCAGAGCTGACTTACAATCCAACGGTCATTACCGATATCAGTGCTGAGATGGATATCGCGCACGAAGAAATCTTTGGCCCTATTGCGACGATCTTTACCTTTAAAGATGAAGCAGACGTTATTCGTCAGGCCAACGACACGATTTATGGCTTGGCTGCCTATTTCTACAGTGGCAGTTATGCACGCTCATGGCGCGTTACCGAAGGTCTTGAGTATGGCATTATTGGTCATAATACTGGGCTTATTTCTACTGAAGTCGCCCCATTTGGCGGTGTTAAGCAGTCTGGCTTTGGCCGCGAAGGCTCAAAATACGGCATCGAAGAATATGTCGTGACCAAATACTGGTGTTCTGACGTCAGCTAATCGTTTAGCGACATGCGCTCTCTTTTAAGGTTTTAATTGTCACACCGTATCGAACGGGATTCAGCACCATGAATCCCCTCTATAGCTAGCAACTAATAATTGTTAACTATTAGATAAACCATTCCTCAAAACCGCCATTCAATCATTGGCACTTATGTTAAAAATAAAGAAAAGGACATTCCCATGACGACTACCAATAAATCACTACTTGAGCGCCGTAAAGCTGTGTTACCAACAGGACTTGGCGTTGCCTATCCCATCTTTGCAGAAAAAGCCAAAAACTCAGAAGTTTGGGATGTTGAAGGCAATCGTTATATTGACTTCGTTGGTGGTATCTCAGTACTGAATACTGGTCACAGCCATCCAAAAATCACCCAGCGCGTGCATGAGCAACTTGACAAGTTTACCCATACTGCGGCGCAAATGATCAACTACGAATGCTATGTGGATCTTGCCGAAAAACTTTGTGAAAAAGCCCCTATCAGCGGTGAGAAAAAAGCCTTCTTTTTAACGACTGGTGCAGAAGCCGTCGAAAACTGTATCAAGATTGCTCGTGCGAAAACTGGTCGCCCAGGTATCATCTCTTTCGTTGGTGGTTGGCACGGTCGTACTTTAATGTGCATGAGTTTGACAGGTAAAGTGCTGCCGTACAAAAAGAACTTTGGTCCAATGCCAGGCCCTGTATTCCATGCGCTATTCCCAGCTGAAGAGTTGAATGTCACAGAAGCACAAGCGCTGCATAGCCTTGAGATGATTTTCCAAGCGGATATCGATCCTAGCGAAGTGGCGGCGATGATTATCGAGCCAGTACAAGGCGAGGGCGGTTTCCATCAAGTCACCCCATCATTTGCCAAATCTCTACGCGATATCTGCGACGAACATGGCATTGTCTTGATTTTTGATGAAGTGCAGTGTGGTTTTGCCCGTACGGGTACGTTGTTTGCCACCGAGCAGTTGGGTGTTGAGCCTGACTTAATGACCAGTGCCAAGAGCTTGGCGGGTGGTTATCCTATCTCTGCGGTTATCGGTCGCGCTGATATCATGGATGCGCCGCAAGTCGGCGGTTTGGGCGGTACATACTCTGGTAACCCACTGGCTTGTGTGGCTGCACTCGCTGTCATGGAAGTCATCGAAGAAGAAAACCTACTTGAGCGCAGTATTGAGATTGGCGACAAAATCGAAGCTTTCTTAAAGGGCTTAAACTTAAGCAGTATCGGTCATATTCGCCATAAAGGCGCCATGCTCGCGTTTGAATTAATCGATAGTGATGGCAAGCCTGATGTGGAAGCAACTACTAACCTAAAAGCAAAGTCATTTGAGCAAGGTTTATTATTAGCGTCTTGCGGTATGTATGGCAATGCCATTCGCGTGATGGTGCCATTGACGGTTGAAGATGAAGTGCTCCAAGAAGGTCTAGATATTATCAAAGGTATCCTAACCGCTTAATAAGTATTCAATATTTATTTATAGTGAAATACATCACTTTTAATCAAGCCTCGATCTTGGTTAAAAGGCTATCTCTAATAGCACAGCAAGATTGCCCATATGGCACTCGCTTTGAGTACATTTTTTACAACGGCGCCTTGCAAGTCAAGACGCCGTTGCTGTTTGTACTATTTGAATATGAAACAGGTAGTGCCTAACAGCTTGGATCAAAAGGTATATATGATAATTATGATGGGTACTATCCCACTAAACAAAAAATAGTGTGACCGTCAAGGGTTAACACGGATGACACACAGACAAGGAGCAGGTTATGTCTGAATTAAAGAAATCGTTAGGGACGCTAGATATTATCGCCTTAGCATTCGGTGCTATGGTTGGTTGGGGCTGGGTAGTCTTGGCTGGTGGTTGGATTTTATCTGCGGGGACGTGGGGCGCAATGCTGGCGTTCTTGATAGGCGGCTTGGCAGTGATACTGATTGGTGTGACTTATGCCGAGCTTGCCGCATCGATGCCGATTACGGGCGGTGAGCATACCTATACGCATAGAGCACTGGGGGTAAATGTCTCCTTTATCTGCTCATGGAGTATTTTATTTGGGTATTTTTCGGTGGTCGCGTTTGAGGCGGTTGCCTTGCCGACAGTCGTAGAGTATTTTATCCCCAATTACAATCAAGGGTATCTCTGGACCATCGCTGGTTGGGATGTTTACGCCACTTGGGTGGGCGTTGGGATGCTGGGCTCAGTCATCGTCACTTGGCTAAATATCCGCGGTATGGAAGTCAGTGCGTGGTTCCAAAAGACGGCCGTATTGGGCATCTTATTTGTGGGTACGTTGCTGTTCATTGGCGCAGTCATGTTTAATCCTGAAGGCTCAAACTCAGTACAAGCGCCTGCATTCATCGGTGGTATTGGCGGTATGATGGCCGTTATTGTCATGGTGCCGTTTATGTTTGTCGGCTTTGATGTTATTCCGCAAGCGGCAGAAGAAATTGATCTGACTCGTCCTAATATTGGTAAGTTTTTGATTTTATCGATTGTCGTTGCGGTAATGTGGTACGTGGGTATCGCTTGGAGTGTTGGCACGACCTTGCCACTCTTACAAGCCGAAAACTCAACGCTCGCCACTGCGGATGCGATGACCAATGCTTGGCATGGCAAGTGGGCAGGTATTTTATTAGTCATTGGTGGGGTACTGGGTATTTTATCAAGTTGGAATGCCTTCTTGATTGGTGGTAGCCGACTACTTTATGCCATGTCAAAAGCACGTATGTTGCCCGCATTTTTAAGCAAGCTGCACCCAAAGTATAAGACGCCGTCGAATGCCATTTTATTGATCGGTGGCTTGGCGACACTAGCACCTTTGTTTGGTCGTAAAATGCTGGTTTGGATTGTCGATGCTGGTGGCTTTGGTATCGTTATTGCTTATACCTGTGTCGCTATCTCATTCTTAGTACTTCGCTACCGCGAGCCTGATATGGTACGCCCATTTAGAATACCAGCAGGTAAGCTCGTTGGCATGGTCACGATTGCGCTAAGTTTTGGAATACTCATGCTGTATATGCCAGGTATGCCATCCGCACTAACCTCTATCGAGTGGTGGATTTTCTTTGGCTGGACAGTCTTAGGTATTGCGTTATATGGCTATGCAAGGGTGAAGTATCCAGGTATTAGCGAGTCAATTATGGCAGAAGAGTTACGTGAATTAAAAATCGTCAATCAGTTGTGGTTAAAAGATAATCCACCTAAGCAATAGTTTTTTCGATGGATTATTTTTAATAAAATTGTCCTACAAAAAAAGCCTAACAGTCAATGTTAGGCTTTTTATTTTTCTAAAAATGACTCTATCGATTACGACTTATCACGAATCAATTTATAATTTAAAAACTCAGTGATACCAAGGGTGCCAAGCTCGCGACCAAATCCTGAGCGTTTGACGCCGCCAAACGGGGTATTGGCTTCGCTACCAGAAGGCGCATTGATAGTGACCATACCGACTTCTAATTTGTCAGCAATCTCAGCGGCTAGCGCAGCATCTTGCGTTTGAATAGAAGCGCCCAGTCCGAAAGGCACATCATTAGCTATCTTGATGGCATGATCGATATCACAAGCTTTGTAGACGACTGCCACAGGACCAAATAGCTCCTCACGATAAACATCCATGGACTCAGTTACATCTGTCAATACCGCAGGCTTAAACCACGCACCCGGCTTGTCTTTGACCATGCCGCCTTCGACCAATACGGTTGCGCCTGCTTGAATGGCGCTATCGAGCTGTTCTTGCAAGTTAAATGCGGCTGCCTTTGAAGACATTGGACCAATGAAGGTATCTTCATCAAGTGGATTAGCAAGTGTCATGTTACTGACGGCATTAGTAAACCCTTCAACGAATTTATCATAAACAGATTCGACGACGATAAGGCGTTTGGCAGCATTACACGCTTGTCCTGTATTGCCAAAACGACCAGAAACAGCCCCTTTTATAGCTTGTTCGATATCCGCATCAGCTGCAACGATAAAGGCGTCTGAACCGCCAAGCTCTAGCACGACTTTTTTCAGCGCGCCGCCTGCTATTTTAGCAACTGCTTGCCCAGCTCGCTCTGAACCTGTTAGCGAAACGCCTTGTACGCGGTTGTCTTCGATGATTGTTGCCGCTTGCTCATTGGTAGCAAACACATTGTTATAGACACCCTCAGGTAAGCCGGCATCTTTTAGGATATCAGCGATGGCTTCTGCAGTCTTAGGACATTGCGGTGCATGCTTTAGAATAACGGTATTGCCCGCCATAAAGTTTGGCGCGACAAAACGTGCCACTTGATAGTGCGGGTAGTTCCACGGCATGATACCTAATAGAGCGCCCACAGGACGTTTTTCTATCGAAGCTGACCCTGAGTCAACATCAATGGTACTGGGTGCTAGTAGCTGCTCAGCGTTGTCTGCATAGTAGCGATAGATATCGGCAACTAGACCGATTTCACCTTTTGCTTGTGCAACGGGCTTGCCCATCTCATTGGCGACGATTCGAGCCAACTCGTCTTGACGTTCAAGATAGATATCGGCAATTTTATGAAGTATGGCACTGCGTTCATCCAATGAAACCTGACGCCAATCTTGATAAGCGGTATCGGCTTGTGCAATAGCGTTCTGGATGTCCTGCTCAGTTGCCGTAGGGTAGGTGGCTTCTACTTCGCCAGTGGCTGGGTTATTAACTTGATAATCGCTCATAGCTATGTCCTTTTTTAAAATATTATTGGGTTCAAAATCCATTTGGGTCTATATTTTTATGCGGGTGTTTTTAATTGATGATTTTAGTTAATGCTTTTAATTGATGATTTTGGCTGCTGCTGAGTAACACAGTGAATATTACCACCGCCAAAGACAATCTCCTTTGTGCGTACTCCCACTACTTGATGCTGAGGAAATACTTTTTCAAGCTGCTCGATGGCTAATGAATCATTTTCATCATCATATTGCGGTACGATGATAGCCTCATTACAAATTAAAAAATTGGCATACGAGGCGATACAAACATCACCAGTCTGACGCGCCTTGGCATCATCAGATTGTTCAATATCATAGTTCTCAGGTAAAGTAACAGGTTGCTCAGTACAGCAAAGCTTATGGACTTTTAGGCGGCGACCTTTTGCATCCGTCATATTTGAGAGCTGCTCATAGGCCTTTTGCGTTGCTTCATAAAACGGATGCTCAGAATCATCAGTGTATAAACAAACCACTTCACCAGGGCGCACAAAGCAGGCAATATCATCAATATGACCAGTGGTTTCGTCAGGATCGATACCGTCATCAATCCACAGTACTTTTTGCACATTGAGATAGGCTTTTAACGTGTCTTCAATTTGATCTTTGGTTAGGTGCGGGTTACGTCCAGGACTGAGCAAACACATACGTGTGGTCAGAACCGTGCCTTCACCATCGACATGAAATGCACCGCCTTCCATCACAAAGTCATCCGTTCGATAGCGTTTGATATCTAGATGGTCACACAAGCGTTTAGCCAGCTTATCATCGTCATCCCACGGCGAGTATAGCCCGTCATAGTCGCCGCCCCATGCATTGAATGTCCAATCACAAGCGCGTAGCTCACCTTTATCATGGATTAAAAATGTCGGCACAGTATCACGCGCCCACGCATCGTTACTTGGCATTGATATGACGTCGATATCATCGGGTAAGCTGTCACGGCATGATTGATAATTATCAGGATTGACCAGTACACCAACCTCACAAAATCTGTTGATTGCCAATGCGACATCAGCATAAGCTTTCTGAGCAGGAGCGGCTTGTTGTCGCCAGTTATCAGCACGGTATGGCCATACCATCCATATTTTTTGTATAGGCTCAAATTCTGCTGGCATATAAAAGCCGTCTTGTTGTGGTGTTGAGCCAGTGATTGATTGGTTCGGTAATAATGACATATAGAGCACCTTATTTGACGATAGCGCGAGTGAGCTTGCTTGTTAACAAACTTTATCCATGAGTCAGCAACGTGCCATACATCGATGGACGACGATCACGGAAAACGCCCCATTGCTGACGTTCGATAGCCAGTTGATCTAAGTCAAAAGTCGTACTAAGTATCTCTCCTTTGTCTTTAGATGCTTCTTGGATGATCTCACCGCGGCCATCCGTGATAAACGAGCCACCATAAAACTGCATGGTACTGTCGCTGCCATTTTGGCTGATGGTTTCAGTGCCAATACGATTGGCTGCTACGACTGGCATGAGATTAGCGGCAGCATGACCTTGCATACAGCGCTGCCAATGACCTTTTGAGTCGATGTCCAATATTGGCTCATCACCAATCGCAGTCGGATAAAACAGTATTTCTGCACCCATTAATGCCATGCTACGAGCACACTCAGGGAACCATTGATCCCAGCAAATACCGACACCGATTTTGGCATACTTTGTTTGCCAAACCTTGAATCCTGTGTCGCCGGGGGTAAAGTAGAATTTTTCGGCATAAGGAATGCCATCTGGTATGTGCGTTTTACGATAAGTGCCAAGTATCTCGCCATCGGCATCAATCACGGTCACGCTATTAAAAAAGGTATTGCCTGATTTTTCATAAAAGCTAATCGGTAATACCACTTCTAAGTCTTTAGCCAACTGTTTGAAGTGATTGATGGCCGCATTATCCTCAACTGCGGTCGCAAGGGTAAAGTAATCAAAGTCATGAACTTGGCAGAAGTAAGGCGTCTCAAACAACTCTTGTAGCAAAATGATATTGGCACCCGCTTTGGCGGCTTTGGTGACCAAGTCAGTAGCAGTGGCAATATTTTGTTGTATATCCCAACCACATGCCATTTGAGTCGTAGCAACGGTAACATTGCGCATGATCTAAATCCTTATCGTATTTATTAGTGAGTACCACATAAAAAGGCTGTTTTTATTGATTAACGAACCATCTCTCATTGCCCGTTAGTCAATGATTACAATAATAATGTTAAGGTTGGCTTAAGCCATCATATAACCCAATCCTAAGAAGGTGACGACGGATAAGCCCGCACCGAGCATGGCATAGGGGAACTGGGTAAAGGCATGCTGCATAGGGGAGCAGCCAGCACCTTGCGCGGCAAGTAGCGATGAATCACTAAAGAAGCAAGCATGGCTACCAAATGAAGAAGCCGATAACAATGCGCCAATCATAAGGGGAGTGCTAACGCCTAGTGCAATAGAAATTGGAAAGACAATCGGCATGGCAAGGACATACAAACCCCAGCTTGAGGATGTGGCAAAAGTTAAAAAAGCCATGACGGCAAAAATGACGGCAGGGAAAATAATAATGGTCATATAAGGCGTGATAGCTTCAATCACATATGAGGTCATACCAAGCTCATCATTGATGGCTTTTAAGAAAAAACCACCGATGACGGTTGAGAGCGGATAAAGCATGACTTTAAAGCCTTTAAAGATGGCTTCAACTTGCGTCTCAAAACTTAAAATGCCTTGCATCCAATAGACAACGACGGTCACAAAACAGGTCAATAATGCACCGCGTAATAGATCGATTTCGAAGTAAACCGTCGAGACAATTAACAAAATCATTGGGAAAGCAAAGTTTGCGATATTGGCTTTGAACGATAGTTTACGTTTGGCTTGGACGTTTGAGATCAGTTGCTCTTCGACAAAGGCTTCAGGAACAGGATTACCCGCTTTGGCGCGTGCCTCGGCTTTTTTCATCGGACCCCAGTCACCCAAAATGCCATACGCGACCAAAAATACAATCAAAAGTGCAAACCAAGCATATGCCATATAAGGAATCGCGCTGATATAAAGCCCAATACCTTCACCATCGCCAGCCACGCCATTTTCTTCTAAAAGACCGGCAAAGTAGACCGCCCAAGTAGAAATAGGCACGATAATACACATCGGTGCGGCGGTTGAATCGACAATATAAGCAAGCTTCTCACGAGAAACGTTATAGACGTCAGTGAGTTTTTTGACGGAGGTTGATACGGCTAGACAGTTCAAATAGTCATCAATGAAAACCACCACGCCCAAAGCAAAGGTGGCCAACAATGACTGACGGCGCGACTTAATGATTTTTTGTAGCCATTCACTAAAGCCATCTAGACACCCACTAATCTCAAGCAGTTGAATGAGACCACCCATCAGACCGCAGACCAGAACAATCCAAATAATGGTCTCATTACCCAGCACCATCGACATGTTGTCTGCAAAAGGGGAGACCAAATCAAAAGGGTTGAGCATCACAAGGCCAGCGACACAGCCTGCGATCATGGATTCAAATGGTCGCCTAGAGACAATGGCAGTGACTAATACTAGTAATGTTGGTAGTAAAGATAAGGCGCCCCAAGATTGGTCTGGGGCACGGCTGGTAGATAGCCAAGCAAAAGCCAGATAGATGACGACGGCTACTATGACGGTGAGAAATACTCGCTTATTATGATACTGTCCTTCGACAGCATCATTGAGCTTCATGTTCATATTTACGCTCCCTGTAAAACCTCATTGTTTTTTTAAACAAGCTCTATTCTATGGTTGACGCGCGACAGACAGTAGCGAATCAACTGTCTATCGCGCCCTATCACAACAATCCGTTGCTATGATAGGTGACTGTAACGACCGCTTTTAAAATAAAAATACTTTATTAAATGTTTATTATTCAAAGCTTTTATGCGTTTACATGCCAGTGGTATCTTTTAGCGCATACCACCATGAGCCCATGACAGAGTAAGGCACACGTAGGGCTCGACCACCTGGGAACGGAATCCAAGGAATTTGTGCAAAAGCATCGAACTCTTTGGTTTTACCATTGATGGCATCGGCTAATATTTGTCCAAATAGATGCGAGCCTGTCACGCCATGACCACTATAGCCATGGGCGAAGTATACTCGCTCATGTAGTTTGCCCATTTGTGGTACGCGGGAAAAAGACAACGCAAAGTTACCACTCCACGCATAGTCGATTTTGACGTCACGTAGCTCTGGGAATATCCTATTCATATTTGGTCGGATTTTAGCTGTGATATCAGCGGGGTCTTGACCACCGTAGACCGTACCGCCACCAAATAACATGCGCTTATCTGCTGACAGGCGATAGTAATCAAGAATATAGCGTACGTCCTCAACACAGACGTCGGTTGGGAGGAGCTGATCTGCTAAATCACCTAATGGCTCGGTGGCGATAATCTGAGTCGATACGGGCATGACACGGTCAGTCAGTTTTGGGATGACTTTATTGAGATAGGCATTGCCGCACAGCACCGCCTGCTTACAAGTTACGGTGCCAAACTCTGTGATGACTTTGATAGCATCGTCAGCATACTCAATATCAACCACTAAGGTGTTTTCATAAATGGTGCCGCCGCCTTGCTCAATGGCAGATGCTTCACCTAGGGCAAGATTTAGTGGATGAAAGTGTCCACCAGAGTGATCGATGACTCCGCCCACATAGGCATCTGATTTTATATGCTCTTGGATACCGCGCTTATCGAGCATTTCTCGATCATGCATACCATGGCTCTCCCACAGTGCATGCGTTTCTTGCAAGTCTTTTAGCTGTCCATTATTTAATGCCGCAAAGATGTTTTTTTCTTTAAGATCACAGTTGATATCGTAATCTCTAATAAAACGACGAATGATTTTGCCACCGCGGGTCACGAGTTGACCGACGAAGTTTGCATTTTCTTGACCATAAGACTTTTTGATTTTTTGTAGGCTGGCATTTAGACCATTGACGATTTGACCGCCATTACGCCCTGATGCGCCCCAACCAATTTGCGCGCCTTCTAAAACCACGACTTCATGATCGGTTTCAATGAGATGCAGGGCAGTGGATAAACCGCTATAGCCGCCACCAACCACACATATTTCCACTTGGATATCATTCTTTAGCGTTGGTCTATCCGGCTTAGGATTACGACTGGCTGCATAATAGCTATCAGGATATTGCCCTTTGTCTGAATAATGCGGGATATTGCGCGTGTTATTCGAGGATAGGTTTTGGTTCGTTCCTGCATTGCCGTTTAAATTGCTACTTGAGTTGCTATTTGACATATCAAACATCCTGTAAATAGGTGAGGTATTCAAGGTTGGTCACTTGCTGAGCAAAGCGTTTGGCTTCTTGCTTTTTGACCGCGATCAACAGCTCAATCATCTCGCTTGGGAACAGCGAATCAATCACATCACTGCTTTCAAATTTGCGGATGGCTGAGAGCCAGTCTAGTGGCAAGGTCTTAAGCTCTGCTTCGTCGTAAGTAATACTATTAATGGGTTCTGGCGCTTCTAGCTTGTTTTCGATGCCATACAGCATACCTGCCAGTACCGCACTACAGACCAGATAAGGATTGGCGTCAGCGCCAGAGACACGGTGCTCGATACGGCGTGCTTTTGAGTCACCACCAGGGATACGTACTGCCGCCGTGCGGTTTTCATAACCCCATGACACATTGTTTGGCGCTAGCGTACCGGGTGTAAAGCGGCGATAAGAATTCACATGTGGGGCAAATAGCAACGTGCAATCTGACATGGTCTTTAACAAGCCGGCGACTGCATGGCGCAAGATATCTGAGCCTTCATCTGACCCATCATCAAAGACATTATTACCGTCTTTATCTAATAAGCTGCAATGCACATGAAAACCATTACCCGACTGCAGACCAAAAGGTTTTGCCATGAATGTCGCGGTGAGTTTACGGCGAGCAGCGACGGCTTTGACGACCTGTTTGAACAAAATCGCATCGTCAGCGGCTTTCAGTGGATCGTCTACGTGTAATAAATTAATCTCAAACTGACCACAGCCATTCTCTGCCAAAGCGGCATCTGCTGGGATATCGAGCTTTTTGCACTGTGCATAAACTTCGTCTAAAAATTCATCGAATTGTAATAGATCATTGATACTCAAAATTGAGGTTTTATTCAGTCTTAGCCCGCTTTTGGGGCGGATAGGTGGTCTTGGCGTTTCGCCTTCAGTATAGTCAACCAAATAAAATTCCAGCTCAGTGGCCATCACTGGAGTCAAACCAAGCGCTTTGAATTTTTTGCTAATGTAATCCAAAACGTGTCTGGCATCACCGTAATAAGGTTCGTTATTTTCTGTATAAAGCCAAACGGGCAATAGCGATGAAGGCGCACTGGTATTGAGAAGTGGATAGGCGGCACGACCAGTAGGACGGGCAATGGCATCTATATCGCCATTACATTGAGAAGACTCGATGACATCAGCACCCCAAATATCAACGCCTAAGATAGATAAAGGCAATCGTATCGCACCGTTTTCTGCTTTTTCCATTTGATTGAAAGGGATGCGCTTACCACGAAGTAAGCCATTAATATCACCTGCCGCAACATAAACGTATTCGGTGTTGTTTGCAGATTCGACCATTCCATTGGTTGTCATCATGTCTATTCTTCCTATGAATTTTTAGAATTACTGGGATTATTGTCAATACGGATACTGCTGGCGCATCGTCTTTTAGTGATATTTCTAACCAGTGCTTGGTAAAACAGCGATTGATTACGTCTTATTTAAACAGTCTTTATGTGTCTCTTTAGGTTTCTCAAAACAGATTTTATTAATAATATGAATTCTTTATATTTCGCTGTTCTTAGCCCTTAACATCGAGATATAAACGTCAACCCTTGTTTAATGTCTCGCTGATGACTTCCAATATAGGTGTGAAAAATATAGTTGTCAATTTTTATTTAAAATTATCTCAAATTAATGCATTTATTCGATTTTATTATTATTATCGGCGATATTGAAATTTATAGTTTACATTTTATGAGATGCTGTGTTAAGTTTTAGCTAAATAAAGGATTGAACAATATAGACGATGAGGTCTATTTGTTATAACTAGGGAAGACGGTATGAAAAATTCTAGACCTATTATTGCTATTGTTTCTTGTCATAAGATGGTTGATGGGCAGCCAGCACAAGCGGTGTATCAAAAATATATCGATGCCGTGAATTTTTATGGTGGCAATCCCATACTGCTGCCAAATACTGCTGCCGATAGCGAAAACTTTGAGGCGCTACTGAATATCGCAGATGGGATTTTGTTAACGGGCAGTTATAGTAACGTGGCACCAACGCGTTATGGCGCGACGCATATCGAAGCGAAACAAGACTTAGGTCGTGATGAGCTGAGCTTTAAATTGTTGGATTATGCAGACAAGACTGGCACTCCATTACTAGCGGTTTGCCGAGGTTTGCAAGAGATGAATGTGCATTTTGGTGGCACGCTACATCCTGATTGGCGGGAAGTAGAGGGGTTTTATGAGCCACATTTAGAGGACAATACTCAGCCACTTGAAGTGCAGTATCAGCCAGTTCATGACGTGATTATTCAACCAAATGGCAGGCTTGCCGCCTTTGGTGAAAAATGGCACGTTAACTCGCTACATAAACAAGCAATCAATAAAGTGGGCGCGCGTTTATTGGTTGAGGCTCTAGCGCCTGATGGTTTGGTCGAAGCCATCAGCTTGTTGCAACATCCATTTATGATTGGTGTACAATGGCATCCTGAGTTAAATTATGCACAAGACGACTTGTCCAAATTTCTATTCGCGGAATTCATTCACTATGCCAGCAAACCCCAAACTGAATAGCACTACTGAAGGCAATGTAGACAATGCCAGCACTGACATTGATATTAATAGCAGCATTGACGCTGATGTTGCCAGCGATAAGGCTGATATCGATACAGATGACGGCATCAGTGGTGATGATGAAGATGAGCTGACAGACTCTGAGGCAGCGATGTCAGCCGAAAATGATGAGTCGCCAGAAGAGGATATCGGTAAAAAGATCAATCAGCTGCGTCTCGCAAAAGGCTACTCGCAACGTAAGCTTGCGAAATTGTCAGGATTAACCAATACTTCTATTAGCTCCATTGAGCGCAATAAAGTCAGTCCAGCAGTGAATACGCTAAAGGCAATTTTGGCGGTATTGGGTTCTGATTTGACCACGTTTTTTAGCGATGAATGGAAGGAACCAAAGGCGAGAGTCGTAGTAACGCCAAAGGATTTGTTGGAGTTGAGCGAACCGAGTAGCAGAGTGTCGCTAAGACAGGTATATAACTGTAGTACCACCAAGAATTTGGGTTTTTTGATTGAGGTGTATCAACCGAACAGCTCAACGGAAGAAAAAATCGCCCACGAAGGTGAAGAGATTGGCACCGTTATTGAAGGCAAAATTCTTATCCGTATCGATGAGACGACGTATCTCTTAAACCAAGGGGATAGCTACGTGATTGATACCATTCGCCCGCATACTTTTATCAATCCTACTGATGGCGTGACTCGCATTGTTAGTGCGCACACCCCGACGACTTATTAGGTGAGCATTTTAATAGCCATTTAAGTTGATGTTTAAATAACCATAGTGATTTCCCGCGCTGCTTCTAAAAGTAGAAGCCGCGTTTTTTTGTATGAAATAATTCATTGTGAAAACACGCCCTAGCAGGCTGTTAGATATTAGCCTAAGTAACAAAGTAATAGGCTTACAGGTCTTTATGATTTTGAAGCGTTTCTGCGTCAGTAGGCGAATTTGAGGGACTCATCGCTTTAGGTTTTTCTTTGATAAGCTTTACTTTAGTTTGTTTATCGGCTGGTGCAAGCGCGACATAAGCAGACTCAGGCTTCTTACTAGTGGGTTTAGAGGATTTTTTTAGCGTCTTGTTAATTCTTTTGACAGCAGCGGCATCGCTCGCAGCTTGTTCCTCTGCGAGCGAGTCGTCGTATAAACCTTGGTAGACAGCGAGGGTTTCTTCAATCATCTCACGCATGGTGAATTTATTGGTCATTTCAGGGCGTGTGATGCTTTCTAATTGATTTCTCACGGCTTTACATAGCGCATTGGCATTGTATTTTTTGACCAGCCCTTGAGGATATAGCGGTTGTAAAATCTCACTAAATGCGGCCTGATCCCAACCAATAACGGGCGTGCCTAAATGAATCGCTTGTAAGGCGTTGATGCCGATTGATTCAGGCTCATTAGCAAGTGCCATGACGATATTGGCGGCTGAGAGCCATTCACGCATGTCATTACGTTTGCTACCTACATACGTAATGCGATCAGCCAACCCTAGTGTATTGGTGCGTTGGCGGAAATCTTCATGCGCGACGTCACCATCTCTATAATCATCATCCATGATAATGACGTGGATGTTAGGGAACTGTTCTTGCAAGTTGCCCAAAATATCAATCAGCCATTCCTGACCATATTCGTTACCAATAATGGTTGGAAATACCAGCCACTTTTTATGCTCAAGCTCAGGATATTCAGCAAAAGTATGCCGTAACCAATAAACAGACGGATTATGACGATAAGGATAGCGGCGCGTATCGATACCACGGTAGATGCGTTTGATGACTTTGGGGTCGGCATCTTCTCGGCGCAGGCCTTTTTTTAGATAATTGGTCACACTATCGGAGACGGTAATGATGGTATCGACATCAAGTAGGGCTTGAGAGTACTTATTGATCGGATAAAAACCATACATGGTTGACACTAGCTTTGGTATCCGTTTGACACGGGCGCGGCGCAATGCCAAATGCAGTATCCATGCAGGTGTGCGTGAGTGCACATGGATCACGTCAGGATCGTACTCTTCAATTAAACGCCGCAGCGCCGTGACTTGTAGTAACGACAGCCAAGACTTTTTATTCATATGCAGCTGATGGTAGTTATTACCATCACGCTTGAGGCGTTTGACCAGATCATTATCTTCATCGGCGCTAGAGACGATGATGGAGGTATGGCCATTTTTGACCAATGCGCGTCCAAGATGAAAAATACCGCGCTCGGATTCATCATGCTTTAAAGACGATAATAAGCGCATAACTTTCATAATGGCATTGGTGACCAGTTGATAATAACAAGTGGCTATTGTCAGTTAAAAGCTGCCAAAACTCAACCATCAAGATAAAAAGATAAGGTTATATGGTCGAGTTTTTAAGAGAGAGACGCATAAAGGCTTGAATCGAAGGATAAGAGTCATTAACGACGTTTCTGTAAATGCTCAGCATTGGGCAGTACTTGTTTTTCGCTTAAGTATTTCCAATAGCGCTGCGGCAAGTATTGCTTATGCAAACGTGGGTTTTTACGCTCTTTGATGTTGACGTTGGTAAAGTAACCTTGCCAAAATTTTTGATAGCGCTGCTCATCCTCGCTATGAATACTGGCAGGATTGCGCAGCACGGTATCATCTAAATCAGTGATGGTTTGCAGGGCAGCGGGGCGTTTAGGCGTGCTTTGGCTCTTGTCATAATAAATGCCATAGCCACGGGATAAATCATAAATCGCCCAGTGTTGGTCTTGGTAGCGCTGACGAAAATGCTCGCCAATCAAAGGCAAGACATTAAAATCCGGCTCCACTCGCGCAAAATAGATATCGTCAGTGGTATGCTCAAAACGTACAAAGGCTTCCATACGATGTTTCTCACGACCGACCGATTTGACAGTTTGCACCAGCTCTAAGACATTGAGATTACCCAAGTCTTCCATAATATGGCGGCTAGGGTAGTCAATGGCATATTTGACCACTTGAAATAGAGTCGTACCGATATTGTCTTTTTCGGATAAAAATCCCCAGAGAATATTGCGCATACCTGAACGACCTAAGAGCTTATTCAGCTTTATCAGTACGCGTTCGGCATTGTCTTCATCGGTAGTAACGCTAGTCGCTTGTGCGATTAATGAAGGTACATAGCAGTCTTGAGCGATTAACTGTAGAGAATCATCGTTTTGCAATTTATTGGCATAGACATAAAATACCGCACTTAGCCAACCCTCAAAACTTGGCTCATAAAGCACAATGTTGGGCGTTAAGTGACCGACAGGATAGTCGTGGCTTTGCAGCAGTTGTGACATCTACACTCCTATTTATAATAGTAATTACTGAAACAATGCTAATTACAACAGTGCTATTTAAAACAGCGCTAGTTGACCGTTGCGTTGATCTTTATATTTGGTCTGCGTCTGTGCCAATATATATTGCCGGAAGTTATTACGCGTTAAATGCGCTAAATGTTCGTTCTTACCTGTCGTCGCGATAAAGTATTTGGCGCGATTGACCGCCGCGCCCATCTTTTTCAGATGATAAAGCGTCAACTGATTAAACTTGCGCGCCTTCACTATTTTTTTAGCCGTCTTAGTACCAATGCCCGGGATACGCACAATCATCTCATAGCTTGCGGTTTGAATATTGACCGGAAAATGCTCACGGTGGCGGATTGCCCAAGCAAGCTTTGGGTCGCAGTCTAAATCTAAAAATGGCGAGTCTGGTTCAACGATTTCATGGGCGCCAAAGCCATAAAAACGCATCAGCCAATCCGCTTGATACAGACGGTTTTCACGTATCATCGGCACTGGCGTTCCAATGGCTGGCAGGCGACTGTCGGACAACATCGGTACATAGCCAGAATAGTAAACGCGCTTAAGATCGTACTGTTTATAAAAATGACTCGATAACTGAATTACTTGCAAGTCAGTCTCGTTACTCGCGCCAACAATCATCTGACTGGTTTGACCTGCTGGCACAAATTTCGGTGCTTTCTTATGGGTTTTACGGCTCTCTTTGATCGTAATAATTTCAGTTTTAACCATTTCCATTGGCGCTTTTAATTCATCATGTGATTTTTCTGGGGCGAGCAGTGCTAGACCTGATTTGGTCGGAATCTCGATATTAACGCTTAAGCGGTCAGCGTATAATCCCGCTTCTAATAGCAGTTCTTTTGATGCACCGGGAATGGTCTTTAAATGGATATAGCCATTAAAGCGTTCACGTGTCCGCAATATCTTAGCGACCTCAACCAGTCGTTCCATCGTATAATCGCCACTTTTAAAAATACCTGAGCTAAGAAACAGCCCTTCGATATAGTTACGGCGATAAAACTGCATGGTTAAATCAACGACTTCCTCGACGCTAAAAGCAGCGCGTGGGGTGTCATTGCTTTTACGTGAGGTGCAATAAGCGCAGTCGTAAATACAATGATTGGTTAAGAGGATTTTTAACAAGCTGACGCAGCGACCATCTTCAGTGTAGCTGTGACAAATACCAGTTGCAGAAGCATCGCCCAGACCACCGCCTTGGTTTTTGCGCGTACCAGCGGAGGATGAGCAAGAAACATCATATTTAGCAGCATCCGCTAAAATATTGAGCTTGCCTTGTAGTCGTTCATAATTGATGGTGGCCATAATTGCGATTTACCAATTCATTCATAGGTTGTTATTTTAGCAAATAAGCTTGTAAGTCACTGGAATTATTGAAGAAATATTGATTTCATGCGACAACTATTGTCGTGCTATTTATGAGATTTTTTTAATTATGAGAGCAGGGATTAGGCAACGTTTGAACCACTTCTTCTGAGAAGTATTCTTTGACAATGAGACGTCCTTTTTTATCAAACTCGACGTTGTACTTGGGGTAAGCTGCAAAAGCGTCTGGGTCATAGGTCGAAGGAAAATCGATTTCTTTATCTGAAAAAAAACGGCTAGCCGTCCATAATTGTTTATCATTATTATATCTAACGCTACACCGACTGTTTAGGTCAAAGGTGAAATAACGGCCAAAGTATTGCTCCTTGCCGCCACGACCAAATAGCATGTTAGCACCGCACGGATTGCCACAGCCGATATAGACATGATAAGTATCTTTATCGATTTTTTTAAGCGAAGTATGGTTCCAGCCGTAATGACCTATTCCATCCATAAGCACAGTTTCTATTACTTCGCCATTATTTAACGTTTCGCTTTTAAGGATATAACCATCATCGCAAAATTCATTATCGTTCTTAGTTATATATGCAGTACAAATTTTCGACATATAAAAGATAGCGTCAAATTTTGGTTCGGCAGCTTCAGCCCAAGATATAGAACTAAAAATACAGCCATAAATAATAAAAGCCAATGAATAGAGAGGAGTAAATTTATACATGCAGATAATGACCGGATATTTGTTTTGAGTTAAGAGCACTATAGCAAAAGGTTGGTTGTTAAGGAATAAGGTACACTCATCAAAAAGGTCTTGCTGACTAGGAAATTAGCCGGCAAGACCTTTTATTAATTTTAAGATTTATTAAATAACAATATTTTCAAATCTAAACTTTAAAATCTAATTTTCACTGAACTTTCGCACGTATTACAACCGTTTGCGGTGCGTTAGCAGGAAGATCTACCAAGTTCCATTTGAGTCCAGAGTAATTTTCTGTGATAACTACAGTATTGCCAACTTGTTGGATAGTCTGATAACTGTCGCCGCCTGTTGTCGCAAGCGTTGGTAGTGGGCTATTCAATGATACCAATTGCACGCCATTTGGCAGTGACACCATGGCATTGATGTCAGTGACGGGTTGTGCCGTGGTATTGGTATAAGTGGTGTGGTATTCGATGATGTCGCCAGGTGCGATATGGTTCGCAGGTACAGCCACTTCGCGACCATCTTTATTTTTTAATATTTTCATCACTTTGGTTTGTGCATTCACCACGTCAGGCGTACTAAAGGTCGGGGTCAGTTGCAGAGCATCTAAAGACGTAGATACTATTTGCGTCGTTGCAGGTTGGTTCGTCACTACGGTTGTCGTTGGCGTATTGATGACTGGCAATTGGGTAGCCGTCGTCACAGGCAATACTTGTGTCACGCTAGTCGTCGGCACGGCTATGACATCAACTTTGCTTGTTTGATTGGTGACTTGGTTGGTCACAGGTACGCTTGTAACCGTGGTGCTGCCTTGGGTGACGACCGTATTGCTCGCACCATTACTGGCTACTTGGCGAACCGTATAGCGTGGAACGTTAGTTACTTGAGTCACAGCATAAGGCATGCCGTCTTGCATAGTGATGCCGTGTGGTGTCGCTGTAATGGTCGCGGTTTTACCGTCAGAATACTGCTCAACGACGGTAGTGCTACTACCAGCAGATGAAGTGATGGCGATTTCAGGCGCAGCATGTGCGGTAGATACCGTCAATAAAGCGCCTGCTAAGATTGTTGGAATAGCAGTGCTTATCACGCTTTTTTTGATGAGGCTGTGCTGGGTAAACGCCCTCTTATTTATAGTTAGTAACGCTGGCATATCGATGTGTATGGTCATAATAGATTCCTTTAAGATAACAGTAAATAAAGCCGCTAATGTAGTAGCAGAAAGCAAAGCGTAAAAAATAACGCTTAGAAAACAACACCTAGAAAAGAAAAACCCCCGTCAAATGAGCATGTAAACCATGTCAAATAACGAGGGTAAAGATACTAATGATAGCCAACGTTCGCTATCTCTCCATCATTATTTTAGTCAGTTGTTAAGCACTGATGTCTAATGCTTATCATGAAACACTTGTAATCAGCACAAGGCTCAGCATCTATACTCGAGCAATTATGCGCTAAAACAAACAGACTAAAAAAGCAGCGTTGTGTAACTTCTGCTGTATGAATAATGAGGTTGTGTACTATTTTCTACGCTTATCAGCTAAGCAAGCTGCTGGCTTATTCGCGTTAAAATACTGCTGTCATCAAAAGCTTTTTATCAAAGAATTACTATCAAAGGCTTTCTATCCAGATATTTATCAAATAAGAAAAATTAATCGTAAATCACTTTCATGATTTCGTATTCGACCACGCCTTTTGGCGTTTCAATACGTGCTTCATCGCCTTCAGACTTACCAATCAAACCACGTGCGATCGGTGAATTGACTGAGATTTTACCCGCTTTAAAGTCTGCTTCGTCATCACCAACGATTTTGTATTGTTTTTCTTCTCCGGTGTCCATGTTTTCGATAACGACGCTCACGCCGAATATCACACGACCATCTTTTGGTAATGTTGCAGGATCAATCACTTGCGCGCCGCCAAGTTTGGCTTCGATATCACGGATACGCGCTTCACAAAAACCTTGCTGTTCGCGAGCAGCATGATATTCAGCATTTTCTTTCAAATCGCCGTGTTCACGGGCTTCAGCGATAGAAGCAGTGATGCGTGGGCGGTCGATACTTTTTAACTGTTTTAATTCGGCTTCTAGAGCCGCATGTCCTTGCGGAGTCATGGGATAACGTTGCATGTTTTTTCCTTAAACCAATAACACCACACCATCTCCTACTCTTAGTGAATAGTGAGATGGTGTCAGTGTTGTTGCAATGAGTATGTGAAGATATAAAAAGAATGAGGTTTAGACTGCGTAACAACTAAACACGCGCTTATCTGTGAGCATGGATACACTGACAAACAAGGCACTTTAACCTTACGTAATAAAAAGCATAGTCGCAGTTTAGCCACTATGCTTTTTAGGTCTATCTTTTTAAAACTTTATTTTTTTAAAGTACTGCTTTTTTAAGCCGTACGTTTTTTCAAAGCCCTATTGTTATATGAAAATCGATAACAAGTTTTGCATCCGCTGTTAAACGAGCGTTGCCGTTATGCTTAATCTACTGAAATTATGCTGCTAAGTCAATAGAGCTAAGCAATAGTCTTTGCTTGTTCGTGCAAATCTTGTAGCTTATAGACCTCAAACGGTAGGTCAATGGCATAAGATTTACAAACCGCGTCTGCCGCCCCTAAAGTCGTCACATAAAATACTTTACCTTGCAGGGCGCTACGGCGGATAGAGAATGAATCCTCTTGTGCCTGTTTGCCTTCAGTGGTATTGATAATAAGGTCGATTTTACCATTTTTCAAGGCATCGACGATATGCGGGCGACCTTCGGTAACTTTATTGATTTGCTTGCACTCAATACCGGCGTCGCTCAATATTTTTTGCGTACCAGTGGTTGATACAATGTTAAAACCAAAGTCGACAAGCTGGCGAGCGATAGGGGCGATTTGTGCTTTGTCACTATCACGTACTGAGATAAAGACAGTTTTGGTTTCGCCTTCGGTCGGTAGACCTGGCAGACGCTCATTACTACCGATAATGGCTTTATAAAATGCTTCGCCAAAGGTTTTACCAACGCCCATCACTTCACCGGTTGATTTCATCTCAGGGCTCAAGATTGGATCAACGCCAGGGAACTTCGCAAACGGGAATACCGCTTCTTTGACCGCGAAAAATGCCGGAACGATTTCAGTGGTAAAGCCTTGGTCTTTCAATGAGGTGCCAGCCATACAGCGCGCCGCGATTTGCGCTAAAGAAGTACCGATGCATTTAGAGACAAACGGCACGGTACGGGCAGCGCGAGGGTTCACTTCTAAGATATAAATCGTTTCACCTTTTACGGCAAACTGTACGTTCATTAAGCCGACAACACCAAGCTCTTTTGCCATGGCGACCGTTTGCGCGCGCATCACATCGCACAGCTCATCAGACAATGAGTAAGGTGGCAATGAACAGGCTGAGTCACCAGAGTGCACGCCTGCTTGTTCGATATGCTGCATGATACCGCCAATCACGACGTCTGTACCGTCGCTAACGCAGTCTACATCGACTTCGATTGCATCGTCTAAGAAGCGATCTAGTAGGACGGGCGCTTCGTTCGATGCTTGAACCGCCGTACGTAGGTAATGTCTTAACTCGTCTTCGTTATAGACAATTTCCATCGCGCGACCACCAAGTACATATGATGGGCGTACGACCAACGGATAGCCAACGTCTTTTGCCTTGACCAAACCATCTTCTAAGCTCGTCGCTAAAGCATTGGTTGGTTGGATAAGATTCAGCTGTTGAATCATATGCTGGAAGCGTTCGCGGTCTTCAGCGCGGTCAATCGCATCTGGGCTAGTACCGATGATTTTAACACCAGCAGCTTCAAGGGCGCGCGCCAGTTTCAATGGCGTTTGACCACCAAACTGTACAATCACACCATCAGGATTTTCGATACGGACGATTTCTAACACGTCCTCTAACGTGATTGGCTCAAAGTAGAGACGGTCAGAAGTGTCATAATCGGTTGAAACCGTTTCAGGGTTACAGTTGACCATGATGGTCTCGTAGCCGTCTTCGCGCATAGCAAGGGCTGCGTGTACACAGCAATAGTCAAACTCGATACCTTGACCGATACGGTTAGGACCGCCACCGATAACCATAATTTTCTTGTTATTTGTTGGGTTGGCTTCGCATTCGCTATCGTAGGTTGAGTACATATAAGCGGTGCTGGTGGCAAATTCTGCTGCACAGGTATCGACGCGTTTATAGACTGGATAGACGTTTAAGTCCCAGCGCTTTTTACGTAGTTGCTTTTGTGAGACACCAAGGAGTTTTGCTAAACGCAAATCTGATAAACCTTTACGTTTAAAGCTGCGTAAGTTCTTCTCAGTTAAACCACCAAAACCTAACGCTTTAACTTGTGCTTCAGTTTTCACGATATCTTCGATTTGTACCAAGAACCATGGATCGATTTTGGTTAAGTTGAATACTTCATCGACGCTCATACCGATACGGAAAGCATCCGCAATATAATAAATACGTTCAGGCGTTGGAATGGTTAAGCGATTATGAATCTCGCTACGGGCTTTGTCAGTACTAAGGCTACCGTCTTTGATAGCAGCAAAGTCAATTTGCTCATCAAAACCATCATTGCCAGTTTCCATGCCGCGTAATGCTTTTTGCATCGACTCTTGGAAGTTACGACCAATCGCCATCACTTCACCAACCGATTTCATTTGGGTTGATAAAACACTATCGGCTTGTGGGAATTTTTCAAAGTTAAAACGTGGAATTTTTGTGACCACATAATCAAGCGCAGGCTCAAAGCTGGCTGGCGTTTTGCCACCCGTGATGTCGTTTTGCAATTCATCTAGTGTATAACCAACGGCCAATTTAGCCGCGATTTTGGCAATCGGGAAGCCAGTAGCTTTTGATGCCAATGCTGATGAACGTGACACGCGTGGGTTCATCTCGATGACGACCATGCGACCCGTGTCAGGATTAATACCGAACTGGACGTTTGAGCCGCCCGTTTCCACACCAATCTCACGCAGTACGGCTAATGACGCATTACGCATGATTTGGTATTCTTTGTCTGTCAGCGTTTGTGCTGGTGCAACCGTAATAGAGTCGCCTGTATGCACACCCATTGGGTCAAAGTTCTCAATCGCACAGATGATGATGCAGTTGTCGTTTTTGTCACGAACCACTTCCATCTCATATTCTTTCCAACCGATAAGTGACTCATCGATCAGTAATTGATGGTTTGGTGATAAGTCAAAACCGCGCTCACAAATCTCGATAAACTCATCGCGGTTATAAGCGATACCGCCACCTGAACCACCCATCGTAAATGAGGGACGAATGATACATGGATAGCCCATTTTTTCTTGGGTTGCAAAGGCTTCTTCCATGGTCTCAGCCGTTTCAGCGCGTGGACACTCAAGACCGATACGTTTCATGGCTTTATCAAACAAGTTGCGGTCTTCTGCCATCTCGATAGAGTCTTTGGTCGCGCCAATTAGCTCGCAATTGTATTTGGTCAATACGCCGTGCTTATCTAATTCTAGGGCACAGTTTAGTGCAGTCTGTCCGCCCATCGTTGGCAAGATGGCATCAGGACGTTCTTTGGCAATGATTTGCTCAACCGTCTGCCAAGTAATTGGCTCGATATACGTCGCATCCGCCATGGTAGGATCGGTCATGATGGTCGCAGGGTTTGAGTTGACCAAAATGACGCGGTAGCCTTCTTCTTTTAGCGCTTTACACGCCTGCGCGCCTGAATAGTCAAACTCACACGCTTGACCGATGACGATAGGGCCTGCGCCAATGATAAGAATGCTTTTTATGTCGATACGTTTTGGCATAGTTAGGGCTACCTTCGTTAGTATGATATTTTAATTGATTTATATTCGGCTAAACTCGTATTTGAACAGTGCTATATTTTAATAAAACAACACTTTAATAAAACGATATTTTGCGTGGCTCAGCTTAAACCATCATGGGTGATCTAAGCTGTATAACGAATACTTACTGTGTGCTAATGACTGATACTTAAAAGCTGATTAACTGCTTAAGCTTTAGCCTTTGCCATCATATCTGCAAACTTATCAAACAGTGGCGCGCAGTCATGTGGACCTGGGCTGGCTTCTGGATGACCTTGGAAGCTAAAGACTGGCTTGTTGGTCAGCTCGATACCTTGGTTGGTACCGTCAAATAATGAGCGATGGGTAGATTTAACGTTATCAGGCAGCGTGTCTTCATTAACCGCAAAACCATGGTTTTGACTGGTAATCATAACTGTGCCAGTCGATAAATCTTGAACTGGATGGTTGGCGCCGTGATGACCGGTTTTCATTTTAATGGTGTTTGCACCGCTAGCTAGACCAATCAACTGATGACCTAAACAGATACCAAAGGTTGGCACATCAGTTTTTTCAATGATATGACGTACGGCATCGATAGCATAGTCGCAGGCTGCAGGGTCGCCAGGACCGTTTGATAAAAAGATACCATCTGGGTTCATCGCCAGTACATCTGCGATAGGCGTTTGTGCAGGAACGACGGTTACATGACAGCCGCGGTCAACCAGCATACGCAGGATATTGGTTTTGCTACCGAAGTCGTAGGCGACGACATTGTATTTAGAATCGATGTGAGTGCCGAGTTGCTTAAAGAAGCCGCCTGTACCGCTATCATGGCTGCCAATGGCATCACGGTTAAGTAAGGTATCTGATAAATCCCACGTACCTGCTGTCCATTCGAACGTCTCTTTAGTACAGCATTCTTTTGCCAAGTCCATGCCTTCTAGGCCTGCAAACCCTTGTGCCAGCTCAATCGCTTTTTGCTCATCGTCAGTGCTGATGGTCTCGCCATTTGATGCGGTCATAATACAGCCATTTTGTGCGCCTTTATCACGTAATAGGCGGGTCAATTGGCGCGTATCAATTTCAGCGATAGCGACAGTATCATGGCTCTGTAGATAGTCAGTTAATGATTGAGAGTTACGGAAGTTTGAGGTAACCATTGTAGCATCACGGATGATAAGACCGTCGGCCCATACCTGATGACCATTGCCAGACTCAGTGTCCTCGCTATTGGTACCGGTATTACCAATGTGCGGATAGGTTAGGGTGACCATCTGGCGCGCATAACTTGGGTCGGTTAGGATTTCTTGGTACCCTGTCATGGCTGTATTAAACACCACCTCACCGACACGATGACCGAGACTGCCGATACTCACACCGCGAAAAATCGTACCGTCTGCTAATGCCAAAATTGCTTGTATTTCTGCCGATGAATTCAAGGTTTGCCTCCGCTGTTATTAGTGAGTGCCATGATTTTCATGATTAAATGTTAGATTAGAAATGGCTTTTTGTATCGCAAAAATTGCTATTAATGGATACTAAAAAACACCTAAACCCAAAATTTTTCCACAAAAAAGCGAGAAGACATTATTGATGGAAACTACAAAACCCACTAGATAGTGAATAGGTAACTTGCATCATGTCCGCTCGCTTAGGCACAGATTTTGCGCATTATATACAATATGCCCGTAGATAGCCAGCCGATTTTTAGATTGAAAAGTATGCCTTTAATTATTAGCCGTTAATAGCGCTGGATTTTCCCTTTTGGCTTTGCCACAATGGACAGCAAATCGAGATATCTGGTTTTTATGATTGACCTATTTCATTACTATATATAACAAGGAGCCGTTATGATTTATCAATATTTAGACAAGGTACCCGAATTCGCGGTACCTTTTAATGGTTGGGTCGCAGACTCAGCACGAGTGATAGGCGATGTCTATTTGGGTCATCAAGCTAACGTGTGGTTTGGGGCAGTGATTCGCGGTGACAATGAACGCATTCATATCGGCGATTATAGTAATGTGCAAGAAAACAGTGTCATTCATACTGATGCAGGCATTGAGGTCAAAATCGGCAATTATGTCACCATTGGTCATTTAGCGATGCTGCACGGCTGCGAAGTCGGTGATAACAGTTTGGTTGGTATTGGGGCAGTGGTATTGAATAATGCAAAAATTGGTAAAAATTGCATTATTGGTGCTAAGGCATTGGTCACTGAAGGCAAAGAGATTCCAGACAATTCACTCGTCATGGGTGCCCCTGCAAAGGTGGTCAAAACCTTAACGGACGAGCAAGCAGCGATGTTGAAATTATCAGCGATGCATTATGCGGAGCGTTGTCAAAAATTTAAAACGGGCTTAACAGAAGTAGCCATGCCTGATTAAGCAGAAATTTATAAAGCATCCGCGAACTGTCTGATATTGATCTATTGTCTTTATATAAATGACGCAAACGTTTTTTACATAGAGGCTCTTTATGTTATCAGTTTAAGCCATGAGCATCATGACCAGCCAAATAATGGCAAAAATGATAATACCAATAATCAGTCCACGAAAAATATCATGGCGGATAGAGTAGTCATTAAGGTAAGCATTATGATTGGCCGTTTCGTTGATGTTAAGCGCATTGACGCTCTCAGCGCCAGCATTTTTACCAACGATAAAACCCATGATTGCGCCTACGACCAACATAAATGGGGTGAATAACCAAAAAACGTCGCCATTACCTATACCAGCTATTGAGCGAATAACCACGATAGCAAGATCGATCAGTAAACCGCCAACGCCGTACATCACACCATTTAAGAGCGCATACAGTATACGGTCGAAAGGTGATTGATAGCTTTTACCCAGCTGACGTTGTCTGATTTCTTTGATTGAACGGGCAGGGCGACGCGTTTTACTTGGCAAAACAGTTTTGACATCAGGCGCTTCCATGCGATTCTCTATTTTTATGATGGAGTAAGCAAAACAGATACTAGGGCGTATCACCATTTTTAGCCCATTTAGGCGCTTTCGTTCAGATTGAGGACACACCCTAACCACAAGTTATATAAATAAAGTTACCATAATTTTGTTTGGTAAACAGTAGCATTCACGAAAAATTATTGAGAAATTTTTCATATAAATATCTATCTCCAAAGCGGAAGTTATTAAAAACCAGTTGTATTTCTGTCCTTTAACAAACAATAATAAGGTCTCATTATGCAGGCAACACAAGCACAACTTTCTCCAAAAGAGCTGGCACTTTTTGATTTAGATCATACTTTGCTCGACGTCGATAGCGACTATTTATGGGGCGAGTATATCGTCAAGCACGACCTCGTCGATGAAGCGCAATACCGCACGGCCAATCAAAAGTTTTACCAAGACTATATCGAAGGTACGCTTGATGCGACGGAATATAATGAATTTGTGGCACAGTTTTTAAGTAGCTTGCCGATGGATAGATTGCATGAGCTACGAGAAGACTATATTAAAAGTGAAATTGAGCCGCACATACGCCCAAAAGCGATGGAAGTGCTCTGTCAGCATGTTGAAAAAGGTCATGAGGTGGTGATTATTTCTGCGACCAATGATTTTGTGGTTTCGGCTATCGCCAAGCGTTTTGGTATCGAAGGTGCCAATGTGCTATCAACGCCGCTTGAAATAAAAAACGAGCGCTATACGGGCAAACTTACTGATAAACCAAACTTTAAAGAGGGTAAGATTTATCATCTGAATAAATGGCTAGAGAAGCAGCAATCAGCGGGCACAACTTTTGATAAAACTTATGCTTATTCAGATTCCAAAAATGACATTCCATTGCTTGAGTGGGCGGATGTGGCTATTTGTGTGTCACCCGACGATGCGCTACATGCTCATGCATTGTCGCATCGCTGGGCAGTAGAGGATTGGTCAATTTAGGCTGTTTAACGTTATTTAATATAAAGCCAGTCATAATTAGCCAACTATTTATCGTTAATCTCATTTAAAATAGCGCCATATCAGTGAGATATTTATTTAAAAAGACAGGAAACTTTATGGAAATCAATCCGTATCAAGAACGAATCAAAGATTTATCAGAGCGTGGGCAGGACTTGCGGAGGTATCTTTGACTTCGATGGTAAGCAAGAACGCTTAGAAGAAGTTAATTTAGAGTTAGAAAACCCCGAGCTATGGAATGATCCAGAGCGTGCGACTAAAATTAATAAAGAAAAAAGCCAGCTTGATGGCGTCATCGATGTTGTGGTGTCGCTTGAGAGCACATTGGAAGATGCGTCTGCCATGCTGGAGCTGGCGGTAGAAGCAGAGGATGAATCCTTGCTGGCGGATGTGCAAGCAGAGCTCGACAATGCGGAGAAACGCGTCGCGGATTTAGAGTTCCGCCGGATGTTTAGCGGTGAGATGGATCCTAATAACTGCTACTTGGATATCCAGTCGGGTAGTGGTGGCACCGAAGCGCAAGATTGGGCAGAGATGCTGTTGCGTATGTATACCCGCTGGGCGGAATCGCATGGCTTCAAAGTTGAAGTTATTGAAGTGTCTTCTGGTAGCGTGGCCGGTATTAAATCAGCAACGATTGAGATTAAAGGGGATTACGCTTTTGGTTGGTTACGTACCGAAATCGGCGTGCATCGCTTAGTCCGTAAATCACCATTTGATAGCAATAACGGTCGTCATACCTCGTTTGCTGCCGTTTTTGTGTCGCCTGAAATTGATGATAATATCGAGATTGATATCAATCCAGCAGATTTGCGTATCGATACTTATCGTTCATCTGGCGCAGGTGGTCAGCATGTGAACACGACTGATTCTGCGGTACGTATCACCCACGAGCCAAGTGGCGTGGTGGTCACTTGTCAGAATGAGCGTAGCCAGCATGGGAACAAAGCGACGGCGATGAAGTTGCTGCGTGCCAAGCTTTATGAGCTTGAGATGCAAAAACGCATGGAATCTCAGCAAGCGGTCGAGGATGGCAAGTCAGACGTCGGTTGGGGCAGTCAAATTCGCTCTTATGTACTCGATGATTCACGTATCAAAGACTTGCGTACTGGCGTTGAAACCTTTAATACTGGCGCGGTACTCGATGGCGACCTCGATCAATTTATCGAAGCGAGCTTAAAAGCCGGATTGTAAAATAAAATAGTAATTAATATTTAATTAAGGAAAATTATGCCAAGCGTTAACAGTTATTTTGATAATAAAGTCACTTCTATTGCCTTTCAAACGGCAACTAAGCCTGCAACAGTTGGCGTGATGGAAATTGGCGAGTACGAGTTTGGTACCAGCGAATTTGAAACCATGAGCGTGGTCAGTGGTGCATTGACGGTCAAGCTACCAGAGAGTGATGAGTGGCAAACCTTTAATGCAGGTGAGCAATTTACTGTTGAAGCCAATCAGAAGTTTCAAGTAAAAGTAGCAGTAGAAACGGCTTATTTATGTGTTTATGGTAAATAAGCATTTTTAGAGTAGTAGTCAACAGATTAACGCCAAGTGTTTAACGCTTGGCGTTTTTTTATGGTTGCATTTTGAGATAAATTTGAGTCATAAAGTATTGGACAACCATTATAAGTTCTTACGATATTGCACCATGTCTGTTTGAGTGGCGATTGCGTCATAGAGTTTGCGCGCCGTGGTGTTGCCCTCTTGTGTCGTCCAATACACACGGTTGCAGTTTTTACTACGAGCGAACTCATATACCTTTTCAATTAGTGCGCGTCCCACGCCTTGCCCGCGCACAGACTCACTAACATAAAGATCCTCTAAGTAACAGCATTCAGTGATATTCCAAGTATTGGGATGTAGCACCACATGGGTGATACCTACCAACTTGTCGTTCTGCCAAGCACCAAAACCATAAATCGGTACATCGCTATCCAGCAAACTGTGCCACGTGTTTTGGGTGGTACTTGATGGCAGTTGAGTGTCATAAAACATCAGGTAGCTTTGCCACAAATGTAACCAAAATTCGTAATCGGCTTTAGATAATGCTGCTATCTTTATAGAGGTATTTTTCATTGTGTTTTATTCAAATTAAATTGTGATTGTTATCAAATTATGGCTCATAATCTCATTATTTAGAACCTTTTTTAGCGTGTTTTTTTACACATCAATTACACTTTGCTCTTGGCAAATAAACAGCAAAAATAATCGTAATTCATTATGCTAAAACGACTGTTTTATCAATCGAGTATATATTATGGCGACGCTAAATGACCAGACAACCACGCAAGACATACGCCATGATTATGAAAAACTCGCTCGCCTTGCTAATCTGCGCTATGTCAGTGATGATGAGCTTGGGTTTGCGCGTAGGCGTTGGGGGCGCGGGTTTACTTATAAAGATGCCACAGGCAAAACGGTCAAAGACAAAGCCTTGCGACAGCGTTTTGATGCGCTAGTGATACCACCGATGTGGTCAGAGGTTTGGATATGCCAAGATGATAAAGGGCACTTGCAATCGACGGGGCGTGATGACAAAGCACGAAAACAGTATCTGTATCACCCTGAGTGGGATCGCGTACGTGACCAAGCCAAGTTCGATGCCATGATAGGCTTCGCTAGAGCATTGCCGAATCTACGTGCACAAGTCGAAAAGGACTTGAAAGCCAAATCATTATCCCGTGAAAATGTCTTATCAGCAGTGGTCAAACTATTAGAAACGACCTTGATTCGTATCGGTAACAGCCGCTATGCCAAGCTCAATAAGAGCTATGGTTTGAGTACTCTACGCAGTAAGCACGTGAGCGAAACTGATAACGGACTGGCGTTTGATTTTGTCGGTAAAAGTGCCAAAGAGCATCATATTGAATTGCAAGATGAGCGCTTGATTGAGATTGTACAGGCATGTTCTGAGCTACCTGGTTATCAGATTTTTAAATATTTGGATGACAAGGGTCATAAGCAAGGCGTCGACAGTAGCGATATCAACGACTATCTACGCACGCATACTAGCGGTCATAGTCATAGTCGTGACAGTGAGATGTATAGCGGTAATTTATATAGCGCAAAGGACTTTCGTACTTGGATGGCCAGTGTGCTGGCAGCAAGCTACCTTTATGATGAGCTACAAACCAAGTCTGGCAAAGCAATTTTATCCAGTGAACCCGATAGCAAAGAACGTCAGCAACTGGTGACTGATATGGTAAGAAGCGTCGCTGATGAGCTGGGCAATACCCCTGCTGTCTGCCGATCTTCTTATATTAATCCCATTATTATAGAGCGCTTTTTGGCGGGGCAGTTCTTTGAACCTTATAAACAAGCGCGCCGTGGTCGTACTAAACAGCATCAAAGTTATGAAGAAAAGGCGCTGCTAGGATTTTTAAGTGGCTGCTGAGTGCTTTGAAATAAAGTTCCATCAAGAGTTTGTGATTGAATTATAAAAATGATACGTTATGTATTGAAATAAATATTAAAATGCGTTACTAATAGAGTCTATGCACATTTATAGTTTATGCAAATTGATATGTGCGAACAAGCAGAAAAAACAGTTGCTAGGATATGCCTGCTTTTCTGCTGACAATTCTCTTATTTCGCCCGTTACCTGCTATTGCTAAAGGATTAGCTTATGAACACCTCTGCTTCAGACCCATCAGTTGTAAATAACACTTCAAATCATACTGCACACCCGTCAATGAGCTATAGCGATTACTATCATAACTTTGATATGAACGCGCTATTAACAGAGATATTTGGCGAGCATTTAGACGATCGCTTGAATGCTTATATGGCATGCTGTGGTCGTCATGTGCGTGATGGTCGCGGTGGTAATATTGCACTGGTGCACGAAGATACAGCGGGTAATGTGACGCGCATGAGCTTTGCTGAGCTTGATAAGGCAAGCGCACAAGTCGCCAATTTATTGTTGTCTTATGGCGTAAAAGCTGGTGACCAAGTAGCGACCATGCTACCTCGCACTCCTGAGCTGCTCACCATTGTACTCGCGACTTGGCGGATCGGTGCGGTTTATCAACCGTTATTTACCGCCTTTGGCTATGATTCGATTAAGTATCGGATGGACAAAGCCAATACCAAAGTGGTTTTTACCAATCAAGAAAATCGTGGCAAGTTTGACGACTTAGCGAAGCAAACCAAAATGGTGCTGGTTGGTAGCAAGGTAGATGCGCAAAGCTGGGGTGATGATAGCTACGCTGAAAAGGTCGCAACGCAGTCGCAAACGGTAGACGCGGTTTCATTAGACACCGATGCACCCTTTCTGCAAATGTTTACCTCGGGTACGGTTGGCAAATCAAAAGGCGTTAGTGTGCCGCTAAGTGCGCTCTCAGCGTTTTATCTCTACATGCGCTATGCGATTGACTTGCGAGCGGATGATAATTACTGGAACATGGCAGATCCAGGCTGGGCATACGGTCTTTATTATGCGATTACAGGACCTTTGTTATTAGGGGTAACAACGTATTTTAATGAAGCGGGCTTTGATGCTGCCAGTACCCGCGACTTTATGGTACGTCATAAAATTAGCAATTTAGCGTCCTCACCGACAGCATTTCGTATGATGAAATCGAGTGGCGTGTTTGAAGCTGCTCACAATGACAATAATAACGATAGTGAGGCTAAATTATCACTGCGCTGTGCCAATTCAGCAGGCGAGACCTTAAATACCGAAGTGGTCAATTGGGTTGAAACCTATTTAAACTGTAAAGTCTGCGATCAGTATGGGCAAACCGAGACTGGAATGACTTGCTGTGAGCACCATGCATTAGCACATGAATGTCCGGTTGGCTCGATGGGCATGGCGCTACCGGGGCACACATTGGTAGTGTTAGATGATGATATGAGTATATTAGCTGATGGCGAACAAGGACAGCTTGCCGTAGTGGTCAGTCAATCGCCCGCGTTTTATTTCCGTGGTTATAGCTGGAATGAAAAAGACGCCTTCGCTGATGATTACTATTTAACAGGTGATGTGGTTGAGCGTCACAGTGATGGCAGCTATTGGTTTTCAGGGCGTGATGACGACATTATCATTACCGCAGGTTACCGCGTTGGACCAACCGATGTCGAAAACACCGTGCTGGAGCATGAGGCAGTCGCAGAGTCAGCGGCAGTTGGCGTGCCAGACGAAGTGCGTGGTCATACCATTAAGTCGTATGTGGTGCTAAAAGACGGTATCGAAGGCACAGACGAGATTGCCAAAGAAATTCAAGACTTAGTCCGCAGACGTCTATCAACTCACGCTTATCCGCGCGAAGTTGAGTTTGTGAAAGAGTTGCCCAAAACCCCAAGTGGTAAAATTCAGCGCTTTTTGCTGCGCAGTTTATCTGCGGCTTAATAAAGCGCAATGCATTCATATTGTCAGGTTAAGATAGAAATCGATGACTGATAAAAATAACAGTAAAAACATTAATGAAAGGAATAATTATGCACATTGAACAACGGAGCTTTTTGGTCACAGGCGGTGCATCAGGTTTGGGAGAGGCAGTGGTTCGTGCTATTGTCAATCAAGGCGGTAACGTCGTCATCGCAGATCTTAATGAATCAGCAGGGCAAGCACTGGTAGACGAGCTAGGTGACAATGCGCGTTTTACACGCTGTGATGTGACCAGTAGTGATGAGGTACAAGCGGCTGTGGATACGGCTGAAAAAGAATTTGGCGGCTTACAGGGGTCTATCAACTGTGCGGGCATCGCTGTGGTACAAAAGCTGCTGGACCGTGATAATAACCCAGCAGATCTCGATGCTTTTAGTCGCGGTGTCAATATTAATCTTGTCGGTTCCTTTAATGTCGCGCGTTTGGTCGCAGCCAGTATTGCAAAGCGTGTAGCAAATGCCAATAACGCAGACAGCTCCATAGAGAAGAACGCTGATAATGGCGTCATTATTAATACGGCTTCTATCGCAGCTTTTGATGGACAAGTAGGGCAAGCAAGCTATTCATCGTCAAAAGCAGGTGTCGTCGGTCTGACCTTGCCACTAGCACGTGAGCTGGCACGTCATGGTATTCGCGTGATGACCGTCGCGCCGGGCGTCTTTGCCACACCGATGATGGAGACTATCCCTGAAAAAGCGCGCGAACAACTAGAGGCAGGCGTACCTTATCCTAAGCGTCTGGGTAATCCCAATGAGTTTGCCAAGTTGGTCATGCATATCATTGATAATGCCTATCTCAATGGAGAAGTCATTCGCTTAGATGGCGCAATTCGTATGGTGTAATGGTATTAACGAAGTTTTTATGTTCAAAAGACCCTAATGTTATCCATGAAATTTTCACAAAAACTGGCATGGTGCTTTGGTAAGTTAATAGCGTGGTATGTTGCCATTTCACTCTTTAACGCCAAACGGAGTTATTAAAGCCTATGTCATTTTTTCCTCTGAGCTTCAGCAAAAAGCCGCGTCGATTGTTTGTCGTGATAGGACTGGGACTGACCACCATTATGAGCACCAGTGCGATAGGGTATGTCAAAACAGCCTCCTCGGATGCAAAAAGTACAGGCAATAATGGTCAGCCTATTTCTAGTACGGTGGTTATCGATAAAGTTTTTGTCGATAAATCCGACCGTATTTTGCAGCTATTGAGTGGTGATAAAGTCATTAAGTCCTATCGTATTGCGCTAGGAGATAGTCCGGTTGGTCATAAACAGCAGCAAGGCGATGAGCGCACACCCGTGGGGGCGTACATCTTAGATTATAAGAATGAGAACTCTATTGCCCATCGCTCCATCCATATAAGCTACCCCAATGCTGCGGACAAAGCTCGGGCACGATCACGCGGCGTCCATCCTGGTGGCGATATTATGATTCATGGGCAGATGAACGGCTTCGGTCACCTAGCGTGGATTAACCAACAACGTGATTGGACCGATGGTTGCATTGCGGTCACTGATAATGAGATGGATGAGATTATGGCGACAGTTAAGGTTGGTACATCGATAGAAATTGTAGAATGAGTGTTATGTTAATGCTGACTATCGTGTAGTAAATTTCTAGCAGCTACAGCGCATTAGTATCTCTGCTATAGCTGTCTCTTGCTTGCCTTTCATTGTTGAGCAAGCCTCTCTTTTAATTGTTTTTTTATTTATCCTCTTGAAATACTCTCTTAGTGTGCCTATTGATAGTTTGTGATAATATCATTGCTATGGGTAAGGTTTTTACCTATATAAAATCTTACTATTTTTCAGTATTTACTAATAAGTCATAGATATTTATTGACAACTTGCATAAGTAGGTTGAAATCTTGTATGTTATACCCTATATATATAACAACTAACGGTGATTGAGACACGATAAAACTAACGATAAGCGCTATGTTTTAAATGCTGCGCGTTCGGTATTTTACGTTGCATCCACTGACTGATAATACTAATTATAAAAGGATACAATTATGAGGTTCGAAAAATTTACCCAGAAATTACAATCAGCCATTCAAGAAGCACAGAGCCTAGCATTGGGACGTGACCATACAGGTATTGATCCCGTGCATCTGCTTGCAGTATTGCTACAGGATGAGTCTAATTTATCTATCTGCCAACAAGCAGGCGCGTCTATCCCTGCGCTAAAGAATGGTGTGGCAAAGGCGCTCGACAATCAAGCAACGATTAGTGAGCCAACCGGCGATGTGAATTTAAACCCAAATTCGGTTAAAATTTTGAACTTGGCAGACCGTCAAGCGCAAAAAGAAGGCGATGATTTTATCGCCACTGAATGGGTGATGTTGGCGCTCGCTGAGCAAGGCGAAACCAAAAAGATATTTGAGAGTGCGGGCGTAACAGCGAGTAAATTAAAAACAGTCATTGAGCAGTTGCGAGGTGATGATACCGTGAATAATCAAAATGCTGAAGATCAGCGTGATGCGCTGAATAAATATACCATTAACTTAACTGAGCAGGCGGAACTTGGTAAGCTTGACCCTGTGATTGGTCGCGATGAAGAGATTCGTCGTACCATTCAAGTACTGTCGCGCCGTACCAAAAATAACCCCGTACTGATTGGTGAGCCAGGTGTTGGTAAAACGGCTATCATTGAAGGTTTGGCACAAAAAATCATCAATGGTGACGTACCAGAAGGACTACGCCGCAAAGAAGTGTTGTCGTTAGATTTGGGCTCATTGATTGCGGGTGCAAAATTCCGTGGTGAGTTTGAAGAGCGACTCAAAGCGGTGCTCAGCGACTTATCAAAGCAAGAAGGCAATGTCATCTTATTTATCGATGAGTTGCATACTTTAGTAGGTGCTGGTAAAGCCGATGGTGCGATGGATGCCGGTAATATGCTAAAGCCTGTGCTTGCGCGTGGTGAGCTACACTGTGTCGGTGCGACAACTCTTGATGAGTATCGCCAGTACATCGAAAAAGATGCGGCGCTTGAGCGTCGTTTTCAAAAGGTACTGGTCGATGAGCCAACGGTCGAAGACACCATTGCGATTTTGCGTGGTCTAAAAGAGCGTTATGAGCTGCATCACGGTGTTGATATCCAAGACAGCGCGATTATTGCTGCTGCGCGGATGAGCCATCGTTATATTACCGATCGCAAGCTGCCAGATAAAGCGATTGACTTGATTGATGAAGCGGCCAGTCGTTTACGTATGGAGATGGACAGCAAGCCTGAAGCCTTAGGTAAGCTTGATAGTCGCTTGATTCAGTTGAAAATGCAGCGCGAAGTGCTCAAAAATGAAGAAGACGCTGGTGCGCAAGCCGAGCGTAAAGTGCTTGATGCACAAATTGAAGAGCTAGAAAAAGAGTACGCTGACCTTAATGAGATTTGGCAAGCAGAAAAAGCCTTGGTCAAAGGCAGTCAGCAGCTAAAAGACGAGTTGGATAAAGCGCGTATCGCCTATGACAAAGCCAGTCGTGAAGGTGATTACGAGACTATGAGTAAGCTGCAGTATGAAACGATTCCGCAGCTTGAGCGCCGCATTACTGAGTCTGACTTGGCAGAACAAAAAGAGCAGACAGGCGAAGGTAGTGGTGTAAAACTACTACGTAACAAAGTCACGGATAATGAAATTGCCGAAGTCGTAGCGGCAGCGACAGGTATTCCTGTGAGTAAAATGATGCAAGGCGAGCGTGACAAGATGATAGCGATGGAAGAAAAGCTCCATGAACGCGTCATCGGTCAAGATGAAGCAGTCGAAGCGGTAGCCAATGCGGTACGCCGTAGCCGTGCTGGTTTGTCTGATCCGAATCGCCCTTCAGGTTCGTTCTTATTCTTAGGACCAACGGGTGTCGGTAAGACTGAGTTAACCAAGTCACTAGCGAACTTCTTATTCGATAGTGAGGATGCGATTGTTCGTATCGACATGAGTGAGTATATGGAGAAGCACAGTGTCAGTCGTTTGGTGGGTGCGCCTCCAGGTTATGTGGGCTACGAAGAAGGTGGTGCATTAACGGAAGCGGTACGCCGTAAGCCTTATAGTGTGATTTTGTTTGATGAAGTTGAAAAAGCGCACCCTGATGTGTTCAATATCTTGCTACAAGTATTGGACGATGGTCGCTTAACGGACTCACAGGGTCGCGTGGTGGACTTCAAAAACACGGTCATCATTATGACCAGTAACTTGGGTTCGCATAAAATCCAAGAGATGGTCGGTGAAAGTTACGAAGACATCAAAGCTGAGGTGATGGAATCAGTTGGGCAGCATTTCCGCCCAGAGTTTGTCAACCGTATCGACGAGATTGTGGTATTCCATCCGCTCGGTATGTCGCAGATGTCAGGTATTGCTGCGATTCAGTTGGATCGCTTACGTCAGCGCTTGCATGAGCGTGAGATGGATATTGAGTTATCAGCTGATGCGATGAACAAACTGGTTGCGATTGGTTATGATCCTGTCTATGGCGCACGCCCACTAAAACGTGCGATCCAACAGGAGATTGAAAACCCATTGTCATTGAAGCTATTGGCTGGTGATTTTGGCGCAGGAGATATCATCAAAGTCGATGTCGGCGCAGATGATAAGTTGGTGTTTGAGAAACGTAGCATGAATTAATATCTAACTCTAACTGACCGTGGTTTAAAACCAACCTCTTACTTGCCTATTTTTTCTACAGGCAGGTAAGGGGTTTTTTTGTGCGCTATTATTATTTACGGTTTGAGTGCTTTGACTATGTTATAAATAAACTAAGCACTAAAAACTAAGCAATAGGAATAAGACATTAACAGTTACGGAGACGACAAAATGACGATCATCAGTATGCAGCACCTAAGCACGCCATTAATGTTACCGATAATGATCAGCGCACTGCTGTTTAGTGCTCCTGCTTGCTCCAATCAAACTGCCGTCAATACCCATGAAGACCTAACAGACTATAAAGAAGGGCAAGCTTCTGCTAGTGAATCGCTAGCAAGTACCGAAAAACCCGCCTTTATCACCAAGAAAATTGTCACGTTTGATGAGCCTTGGGCAATGACAGCATTACCTACCGTTAATAATGAATCCCCTAAATTACTTGTCACCCAAAAGACAGGCGAGTTATTCATTGTTGATACGGCAACAGGTGCCAAGACAACCATCAGTGGTATACCGAAAGTGGCTTATGGTGGGCAAGGCGGTCTTGGCGATATCGTTCTTGCACCAGATTTTGCTACTACTAATCATGTCTATATGAGCTACGTTGAAGCAGGGAACGGCACTGATAATAATAAATTTGGTGCTAAAGTTATCAAAGCGACATTGATAGGGTTGGATACAGCCAAGCCTCGTTTGCAGAATCTTACGCCCATTTGGGAGCAAACACCGAAAGTAAAAGGGCAGGGGCATTATAGTCATCGCTTGCTTTTTTCACCTGACGGAAAATATTTATATATCAGTTCAGGCGAGCGCCAAGAAAAAACACCAGCACAGGATATGAGCGTCAATTTGGGCAAAATTATTAGGTTAAATCTTGATGGCTCAGTGCCAGCAGACAATCCTTTTGTAGATAATAGCAATGACATTGCCGCACAGTTTTGGAGTATAGGACATCCTAATGTATTGGGTATGGAATTCGATGAAAAAGGTAGGCTTTGGGCGCATGAGATGGGACCACGGGGCGGTGATGAATTTAATCTCATTGAAAAAGGTCATAACTACGGCTGGCCAATCGTCTCAAATGGGCGTAACTATACAGGCACGGATATTCCTGACCATGAGACGCGTCCTGAGTTTACGCCGCCCAAAATTAGTTGGACGCCAGTGATATCACCGTCATCGATGAGTATTTATAACGTTGGACAATATAATGATTTCCCAGCGTGGCAAGGTAATGCGCTCATTAGTGGCTTATCATCTAAAGCACTGATAGTCGTCGATTTTGATGAAAATAGTCACGCGACTGAGCGCTATCGCTATGATATGGGCGAGCGTATTCGTAGTGTATTAAATGTAGATGGACAAGTTTGGGTATTAGAAGATGGCGATAATAGTGGATTATTAAAATTGATTCCGCAGTAATGATTAGTAGCCATTGCTCTTCGACTTTCCAAGCGTTTGCACTATTGTAGGTTAGGCTGCTAAATGGTTTTGGTCTATTTCTGTCAATAAGAAAAACGTAAATAGCTAATTAGATTTGATAGTTGAGAGGTATCTTGTTAAGGTATTCTTCCTAAAAACTAAGGCTAACAAACAAATGGATCATGTAAAAGTTGGCAGGTTAGGCCCTTTTCCACGGGTAAGTAAACCTGTGTTTATTACTTCAGCGCTACTTATTATTGGATTTATTATCTTTGGTGCTTTCTTTACTGAAACCGCTGGTGTGTTATTTAGCTTTTTGCAGAACTTTATTACGGATAAGTTCGGCTGGTTATTTATTATTTTAGTAAATTTAGCATTGTTGCTTTGTATTTATCTCGCGATGAGCCGTTATGGCGATATTCGTCTAGGTGCACAAACTGAGACGCCACAGTACAGTTTGTTCTCATGGATAGGGATGTTGTTCTCTGCTGGTATTGGTATTGGACTGGTATATTGGGGAACGGCTGAGCCCTTGTATCACTTTATGGCACCACCACTCGGAGAAGCGGAAACGATAGAAGCCGCTAAGCAAGCCATAAATTTTACATTCTTGCATTGGGGATTACATGCATGGGCGCTATACGCGATTGTTGCATTGTCTTTGGCTTATTTTCACTTTCGCCGTGGCTTGCCGTTATCGATTCGCTCAACGCTTTATCCTCTATTGGGCAAAAAAATCTATGGCTCGTGGGGACACGCCGTTGATATCTTAGCGGTATTTGGTACGATGTTTGGTGTGGTAACGTCGCTTGGTCTTGGCGTTATGCAGATTAATTCAGGACTTGAGCGATTATTTGGTGTTCCTAATAATCTAACGATACAGATCGGTCTGATTGTTTTCGTTACTATTTTAGCTGCTTTTTCCGTCATGATGGGCTTAGACAAAGGTATTAAGCGCTTGAGCGATATTAATATCGGACTGACGGCAATCCTACTCGGGTTTATGGTCATCTTAGGGCCGACGCTTTTTATCTTTGATAGCTATCTTGAAAATGTTGGCAATTATCTGTCGGTAGTTGTACCGCTAGGTCTGTGGGGTGAATCGTATGAAGGTCAAGAAAATTGGCAGTCATCATGGACGATATTTTATTGGGCATGGTGGGTAAGTTGGGCACCGTTCGTTGGCGTATTTATCGCGCGTATCAGTCGTGGTCGTACCATTCGTGAGTTCGTATTGGGTGTATTATTGATTCCAATGCTGATTTTGTTTTTCTGGTTCACCACTTTCGGTGGCGTTGCTATTCATATGGAGCTCTTAGCGGCGCTTGATCCCGCTATGGCCAGCCCAGGATTGGTAGAAGCCGTGCAAACGGATTTTGGTAGTGCAATTTTTAAATTGGTTGAATTTTATCCATTGGCACAACCAGTCACCTTAATGATTGTCGTTATGATTGTCCTTTGGTTTGTGACTTCATCCGATTCAGCAAGCTTTGTGATTGATATGTTGACCGCAGGTGGTGATACCAACCCACCAAAAATCCAGCGTTTATTCTGGGCAAGTACGGAAGGTATCATTGCTGCTGTTTTGCTTGCTGCTGGTGGACTAAGTGCATTACAAGCAGCGGCTATCGTTGCAGGACTGCCATTTGTTTTAGTAGTATTTGCGATGATGTATGCGTTACTTCGTGGTTTGAGCCGAGATCGTTTGATACTGTATCGCGCACAGCAGCACTTTATCACCGAAGAATCCGCAGATCACAACTCAGCCAATGAGTTTGCTGATGAGCACTTGTTAAAAGGACCGCCTAAAATCGTGAAAGGTGATTAGCAGATTCTATATATCAGCTTTAATACTGTTTTTATGAAATGAATCAGGCAGTTAGCTTCTTCTTTTTTTACGTAAAAACACAATATAACAATTGTGATTTGAAATCCTAAGATGCATCGTTATCTTAGGATTTTTTTATTTGTTGACCAATAGCAAGGTTATAAAGTGTCTGATTCGATTTGATAGTTGTGCAGTATCTTGTTAAGGTGAGCCCCTTCAAAAATTGAGATGACTAAATGGATCATGTAAAAGTTGGCCGCTTAGGCCCTTTTCCGCGGGTAAGTAAACCTGTGTTTTTAACTTCAGCGTTATTAATTCTTGTGTTCATTATTTTTGGTGCTCTTTTTAATGAGCAAGCAGAATTGTTGTTTGGTCATGCCAAAGCATTCGTGTCTTTGCGTTTTGGCTGGTTCTTTATTGTGGTGGTCAACTTAACGTTGGTGATGAGTATTTACATGATATTTAGTCGTTATGGCGATATCAGGCTTGGTCATCAAAATGAGAAACCAGAGTATAATATAGTCTCTTGGATTGGCATGCTATTTTCCGCGGGTATCGGTATTGGCCTGCTTTACTGGGGTACGGCTGAACCCTTGTATCATTTTATGGCGCCGCCGCTAGGAGAAGCTGAAACAGTGGCTGCCGCCAAGCAAGCGATGAATATCTCGTTCTTGCACTATGGTTTACATGTGTGGGCGCTCTATGGCATGGTCGCGTTGTCATTGGCTTATTTCCATTACCGAGTGGGCTTACCGCTGGCCATCCGTTCGACACTATATCCTATATTGGGCAAAAAGATTTATGGTGGCTGGGGTCATACGGTCGATACACTAGCGGTATTTGGTACGATGTTTGGAGTAGTGACCACTTTAGGTCTTGGGGTGTTGCAAATTAACTCAGGTCTTGAGACATTATTTGGCATACCCAATAATATTACAGTGCAAATTATTTTGATTGCCTTAATCACTATGTTGGCAGGTCTGTCTCTATTTATGGGGCTAGATAAAGGGATTAAGCGCTTAAGTGATACCAATATATTATTTACTGTGATATTGCTCAGCTTTGTGATTATTTTAGGCCCGACCCAGTTTATCTTTAATAGCTTTGTAGAAAATATTGGCAATTATTTGCATCAAATTGTGCCATTAGGTCTTTGGACAGAATCGTATGATGGTCAAGAAAACTGGCAGGCATCATGGACGATTTTCTATTGGGCATGGTGGATAAGCTGGTCGCCTTTCGTTGGTGTGTTCGTGGCTCGTATCTCTCGTGGTCGAACCATTCGTGAGTTTATCTTAGGGGTGTTATTAATTCCTATTACTATTTTGTTCTTATGGTTCACCGCTTTCGGTGGTTCAGCCGTTAATATGGAATTAATGGCAGCCGCTGATCCCAACCTCATTAGTCCTGGCTTGATTGAGGCTGTCCAAGCAGATACTGGCAGTGCCATCTTTAAGCTGATGGAATCTTATCCATTTACGTCAGCTTTGAACTTGCTTATCGTAGTGATGATTGTGCTTTGGTTTGTCACGTCATCAGATTCTGCCAGTTTTGTCATTGATATGTTGACCTCAGGTGGCGATGCCAATCCACCGAAAATTCAACGCCTATTTTGGGCGGGTACCGAAGGTATCATCGCTGCCGTACTATTAGCAGCAGGTGGCTTGAGTGCACTACAAGCGGCTTCAATTGTGTCAGGTTTCCCTTTTGCGATTGTGATAGTCGTTATGATGTACTCCTTATTACGCGGCTTGAGTCGAGATCGTTTGATACTGTATCGCAACCAGCAATGGTTTGTCACTGAAGAGTCAGCAGAGCATAATTCAGCCAATGAATTTCGTGATGAAGATTTGCTGACAGGTCCACCTGATATTGAAAAACCTGAAGGTTAGATTTTATCGCTCTAAAAGATCATAAAAAAGCACCCGCCTATGATTAAGCGGGTGCTTTTTTATATGATTTAATTGTCTTTTTTAGTTTGATATAAAGTATTTACACAAAGTTATGAAGCAAGGTTATGAAGCAAGGTTATGAGCACTGTCCTTTAACATAACCTACTGCTGCCGTTGTGCCACATGCCGAACATGAGTTGCCCGCAGTGCGATAACTAAATCCTGAGCTGGTTTTTACTTTGACACACACAGGATCATATTGCGCGGTACACATCGTTTGCTCAGGGTTGTAAGGTGGGCACTTGATGAAAGGGTTGTCGCTGTTCTGTTGGCTGTGCCCAGTGCTATGAATAGGGGCGGTGTCAGGCGTATCGATGCTTTGGATGTTATTACAGCCAGCTAAGGCAATAGTGACTGATAACCCTAATAATGACAGGCATAATCGCCATGATTTGAATAAGTGGTTCATAATCATATGTCCTTATAAATAGTGTTCGGTAAATCCCTATTATCGATAGCTGGTTGCAACCATGTGATGAACAAGGTGGTTTTAATTGATAGTAGCCTATTTATCAGCAGTCATCTACCAAATCATGATTAATAAAAAACCCAAGCCTATGATTAAGCTTGGGTTTGAGCATCACTATAGTCATTCCACTATAAAAATATTACTGCGTTAACCTCGCTTGAAGTATTAAATATACATCTACACTCGGTTGCCTTGTACTACTTTTAAATTGAACCGACTATACCAGCCGTTTTATAAATGCCAGCTAAAGGCTATAGAACTATTTGGCTGCTTTGTCATCTTGATTAAGCTGAACATATTTATCAAAGTTCTGCGCATAATCAGTCAGGTTGTCGCTCAGCATTTGGCGATACTGTTTGACATAAAATTCAACGATATCATCTTTTTCTTTGGCAAAATCATCGCCTTTGACAAAGCCAATAGAGGCGACAGATGCGCTATAACGTGCGGCTGCATAAAGTAGTGATGCACCTACTTGTCCTGAATGTGCTTCAGAACCCAACTGACTGTTTGCGATACCAATGATGGCATCAGCACGTTGATAAAATGCCTGCATTTCAGGGGTAATCTCAATGTTAGCGTCAACATTGCTTTCTTGAATGTTGCTGTTTTGCATATTGTCTTGAGACATAAGCGACTCCTAATAAGTGTCGGTAATTTTAAATTTATAAAGAAGGTTTGTAAGGGGTGCAACGTGATATTTTTACAAACCAGCGTCTGCTTTTAATATCTCAGCTTTGTCTGTTTTTTCCCACGTAAAAGCAGTTTCAGAGCCAGGACGACCAAAATGACCAAAAGTCGCCGTTTGCTGATACATTGGTTGTAATAAATTTAGCATACGGGTAATGCCATAAGGGCGCAGGTCAAAATGGGTACGAATCAGACGGATGATTTCATCATTGCTGATTTTATTCGTACCAAAAGTATTGACCGAGATAGAGGTTGGTTCAGCGACACCAATGGCATAACTAACCTGTATTTCACAGCGCTCAGCAAGTCCTGCCGCGACGATATTCTTAGCTACATAACGCACGGCGTACGCAGCACTGCGATCGACTTTCGATGGATCTTTACCACTGAATGCACCGCCGCCATGACGCGCCATACCGCCATAAGTATCAACAATGATTTTACGACCTGTCAATCCAGCATCACCTACAGGACCGCCAATCACAAACTTACCCGTTGGATTGATATGATAGCGCGTGCCAGCATGCAATAATTCAGCAGGCAATACTTGTTTGATGATAGATTCCATGATCGCTTCTTGCAGGTCTTTTTGCGAGATACTTGGATCGTGTTGCGTTGATAGCACCACGGCATCAATGGCAACAGGCTTGCTACCATCATATCTTAAGGTCACTTGTGCTTTGGCATCTGGACGCAACCACGGCAACTCGCCTGCGCGGCGCAGCTCAGATTGGCGTTCCATCAAGCGGTGAGCAAATTCGATAGGGGCTGGCATCAAGACATCAGTTTCATTACTGGCATAGCCAAACATAAGACCTTGGTCACCTGCGCCTTGCTCTTCAGGGTCGCTACGATCGACACCTTGAGCGATTTCAGGAGATTGTTTGCCGAGCATATTGATGACCGCGCATGTTTCGCCATCAAAGCCTAAGTCTGAATGGTGGTAACCAATACCGTTTACGGTATCACGCACGATACGCTCAACATCGATATTTGCCGTCGTGGTGACTTCGCCTGCTAGTATCACAGCACCTGTCTTAACCAAGGTTTCGCATGCCACGCGTGCATGCAAATCTTCACGTAAGATAGCGTCAAGGATGGCATCTGATATTTGGTCAGCCATTTTATCAGGATGACCTTCGCTCACAGATTCTGAGGTAAATAAGTTGTATTCACGCATAATGGGATCGCTTAATTGCAGGGACTGTAGTCTATGAACTCAGTCATTATTAAATGTATATAAAAATAAAAGGCGAAAACGAATAAAAAAATTAGCACATTTTACCGTGTATCGAGGTAAAACTCTAGCGATGGATAATACTAAGCGGTAACTAGACATGGATTAACCGTGGTAAAAGTCATCAATCTCGCTATTTTCTTGCCAGCGATATTCAGTATAGTTAGCGATATGACGTGCCGTATCGATGTCATGTCTGTCAGCGATAAAGCCAAGCGCCATGTCCATACCTGCACTGACACCTGAGGATGTATAAAACTTGCCATCGACAACCCAGCGTGCTTGCTCAGCCCAATGGACTTTGTCAGATTGTGCTATCACCCACTGCCATGACAGTTTATTAGACGTTGCACGCTTGCCATCTAAGACGCCAGCCTTAGCCAACAATGCGCTACCTGTACAAACGCTAAGTACCCAATTAGCATGGCCAGCCAAGGTTGTCAGCGTCTGCAAAAATGATCTGTGATTGATTTGCTGGCGAGTACCCATGCCGCCAACCATCAACAAGATATCAGTCTGATGATCCAACTCGCTGACAGCGATTGTTTGCATTGCAACGCCATGCTTACTATGAATGATTCCACCGCTTAAAGAGGCAAATTGCAGACGATAATGCTCAGGTAAGCAACCAAACATCTCGATAGGTCCAAATAGATCTAAAGTCTCAAAATTATCGAATAATAGCGCGGTCAGCGTATGCATCTGGCTTCCTGATTTTTAAAATAACGTTTACAAAGGTAAGAGGGCGTCTATTGCATCTAAAGTAGATCTATAAAGTCTTTTATAAATAGAGTGGTTATAGTTCTAAAAACTATAGCTCCAAGAACTTGGCTTTGTCTTTAAACATACATTCGTCATAAACAGGACAAGCACCGCATTTGGGCGTACGAGCTTGGCAGGTATAGCGCCCGTGCAAGATAAGATAATGATGCGCCTCCACGATAAAATCTTCTGGGATACGCTCGACCAGCTTGTTTTCAACGATCAAGACATTTTTTCCAGTGGCCAGTCCCGTACGATTGCCTACCCGAAAGATATGAGTGTCAACTGCCATGGTTGGCTGACCAAAGGCGGTATTTAAGACCACATTGGCGGTTTTACGCCCAACGCCAGCGAGAGACTCTAAGTCTTTGCGGTTATCAGGGACGGTGCTGTCAAATTTCTCAATCAGATCTCGGCAAGTTTTGATGACATTTTTGGCTTTGGCATTATATAGGCCAATATTTTTGATATAAGATTTTAGACCGTCTTCACCCAATGCCAAGATTGCTTCGGGCGTATTTGCTACGGGATATAGTTGCTGGGTGGCGATATTGACGCTCACATCCGTCGCCTGCGCAGACAAGATGACCGCGATCAGTAGCTCAAAATTACTTTTATAATTCAATTCCGTAACCGGCTCATCAATCGTCGCTGCCAGTTTTTCAAAAAATGGACGCACGTCACGATTGGGCATTCGTCTCGATGGCGGGGTATCGGCAGTTTTGTGTTTGACGGTTTTACTCATAGTATTCTTACTATTTTTTGGCTATTGATAGTTAATAACTGATACAAGATATCGGGATAAATTTATTTTAGCGATGTTGGGTAGACTGTCTAACAAATGATAATTATGCTATTAAAGCTGACTTAACTCCACTTGCAATGCGTCAAGCTCTACTTGTTTGCTCTCATTTGGACGGACACTTAGCTGCTTTTCTAGCTTTTTAATTTTACTACGAAGCTTCGCTGCGGCAATGGTGTTTTTTGCCTGCGCTTCGCTGATATTCAACGATTGACTAGCGGCATTGTTCAGTTTTGCTTCAACCATGCTGACCACAGGTCTACTATTGCTACTATCAGCCAGCTGCTCGGTGACGCGTCTTAAATGAGTATGATAGCGCTGTCTTAAATCTTCTTGCTCTGTGGTACGTTCAGAGCTAGACAGCTCCCGTTCAACAGTGACCAAATCGATGCAGTCGACTGGACAAGGAGCGATGCAAAGCTCGCAGCCGGTGCATAAATCCGTAAAGATAGTATGCATGTGCTTACCAGTACCCACAATAGCATCGACTGGGCAGGCAGGTATACATTTGGTGCAGCCGATACAATCATCTTCACGAATCACCGCACGTACCTCAGTCGGACGTTCAGAGGTCGCATCTATTGGCCACTGAGAAGGCGCAGCGCTAAGTATCGCTTCATGACTATCTATATTAATGATTTGAGCAATGGCATTGGTAACGGGTTGACCACCGGGTACACATTTATTGTATGGCTCATTGTCTAGCACGATAGCGGCGGCATAGGGCAAGCAGCCGTCTGGATGCTCGCAAAGTCCACATTGTGTTTGCGGTAAACAAGCATCAATATATGAAATTTTCGCTTGTATGTCCGCAGGTAAGCGCTCTATATCCAAAGTGTCGAACAAGATTGGCAAATTGGTGAGACGGATATGGGTGCTATTTTTACTAGTGGTGCTTTGCATATGCTTTAAAACCTTAATATCAGTGCTAAGTGTGCTCTGAGTGCTGACATTAGAATAATAGGATAATAACGATATTGATAAATGCTGCATTGATATTATAGATTAAAGCAAAATACCTTGCTCATTGGCAATTTGTGCAATCAGCTCGTAAGCAATGCTACCTTTTGAGGGTATTTTTGGCAAATTTGACAGATCAAAAAAATCGGCGTGCGACAGCTCATCTTCTTGGATAACAATTTCGCCAGCTGCATAAGAAGCGCGAAAGCCTAGCATTAAATTAGACGGAAATGGCCATGGCTGACTGCTGACGTAACGAATATCTGATAGGCTGATATTTACCTCTTCTGCCACTTCACGCACCACCGCGTGTTCTAGGCTTTCACCCACTTCTACAAAGCCTGCAATCAAACCGTATAGTAACGGTTGTGGCGACTGTAATAAATGAGGCGCTGTTTTTTGCTGTCCATAACGATGATGATGGGCTAACAAAATCTGCATTTCACCAGTTTGCGGATTCGGGCGAGTAATAGCCGTGATGACACAGGGTTGTACACGTGGGTATTGGCGCAATCGGCACACTGGACAGACCATGGCACGCTCATCTCGTTTGGCATGAATGGTTGGGGCAGCACAGCGACTACAAAACTGTGTATCTGTTTGCCAGCGCAATAACTGTATCGCTTGGCTAAGCTGATCGGACAAAGCCACGGGCAACTGAGTAATCAGCTGGCGGTAAGGAACAAACGCATTGCCACTGCCCTCAGCGATGATAGGCAATGCAATATGATGTGCAATTGCATAGTCATAAGTAATGGCGCTAGCCGCTTGCGCAGTAAAGGTGTGGGGAGTATTAATCGAACTGTCGGCACTTTCTAGAATATCGGCACTTTCTAGAATATCGGAACTTTCTAGAATATCGGCATACTTCAGAGTATCTACACTCGCGCTAGTAGGATTGACATCAGGCGACCAGTGACGCGGTGCTAGGCTTTCGAGTAGCGTGACATGACCAACTTGATAAGCAAGCTGGGTCTCCTCGTCTGAATGTGTAGCGGATGGGGGTAATTCAAGCTGCACCGGCCACCATCCATTAGGTCGCTGGTGGCATAAAACAGTATCATCACTAAATACAAAAGCGCTGGTCATAGGTAAAATTCCAAACCGGTTACGGTCAGTACGCATCAGTGTTGATACAGACTTTTTTTAATTGAATTAAAGTCAATCCTATATCATTCGGATACGGTGTCAGGCTCGCTTAGCACTACTATTTGTAGTGCTAAGCGCATCTTGCTTGTATCCAGATTATATGGGATCGATTATATATAAATGAAGGGCTATGGCAGAAAATCCGCCATTTAAATATCATTTTAGTGCTTAAGCATGATAGAAATTAGGCTGCCAGTAGATGAATCAAGCTCTGCTGTCCCACATCTAATGCTTGTTTGCTGACCGGACGATTGTGTTCAAAACCATCTAGATGATGATCGACGGCCATAATGACATCAGCGATACAGGCAAGCGTACTGTCTTCAATACGTTGTCCACCTTCGATACGCTGCTGAAGATAATTGGCCAATTGACTGAGCATGCTGGCAGGTGTTGGCAGCTGTAAGAAGCGCACAGCCCCTGCCACTTGGCGCATCATCTCAGGTATGTTCTGAATATTGAGCATATCGCGCTCTGGCTCAGCCAAATAATCGTTAATGGCTTGTTCTGCACTGGCAATAGCGGAACGACTTTCTTGTATCAAAGTATCATTAGCCGTATTGAGCTGATGTAAAGAGATATGCGGGTTATTCAGTGGCAAATAGATGGCCCCTGGTGTGTGCATTTCTGCCATTGCAATGGTGGCGTTTTCCGCATGCATTAATGCCAACAGCAAGTGATCAAAATCGTCAGGCGAGGGCGTTTGCCAATGACTAACAGCTTCTGCTGCTACGCTGAGACTATTGGCTGCATTTGATAAACCAAGCAAGAGTAACGCTGAGCTCAATTCTGTTAGCTCTTCGATAATCTGTGCGGTTTGCATATCGACAGGGTTCAATGAATCACCACGTGCGTAGCTATCCACATTTTCTTTGATGGTATTAATTTGGGTCTGAATGATGGTGTTCAGCGTATCGGTCAGGGCGCGATTAGGACCGAATAAGAAACGTTTCATTTGCTCAAGTTGTGCGCTTTCCAAGTGGTTGCTGGCGTATTGCTCACGCAGTCGTTGCGCCGCATCACTGTCACGCTGGCAAGCAAAACTGACCAAATCCGCAAACCGTTTGTCCATCACAGGCAAGTAGCTTTGGAATTGCTGCTCTAAATAAATCAGTGTGTGTTTTTGACTCAGATTTAGCGGTAATATCGTGGCAATGTCCGTGACAGCTGCGGTGGCCGCTTGCCAAAATAGACTGCTGGTGTTTGATGCTATCAAAGCACACGCTGCACTCATGGCGTCAAGTTTCTGCTGATCGTCTGAGCTAACGTTGCCATCTTGATTGAGCAGAGCGACTCCAAGACCACTACGATAAGCATAAGTTAGTAGTTCAGTGTCTAGGTTAAGCTCGTCAAGTGGTTGGAAGTTTTGTTCAGGGTTGGCAATGATGACACTACTGCTACCAAAGGCTGCAAAATAGTCTGCTGTGATAGGGGTTTCTTGCCCGTGAGCATTGAGTTTATTGATAACAGGCAGTAACAAGGTTGGCTCTACCGACTCTGTCAAAAGTACAAACTCGATATAGCGATCCAGTGTCATAATGGCTTCTGATAAGTCCATAATCAAGCTGGTATCGTTATTATCACCATTATCATAGAGGCGCTGTAAACCATTGACAATAGCGGTATTCAAAGCCTCGGCACCAACCAAAGATATCAGCTCAAAGATGCAAGACAGCTGCTTTAGCACAGTGATAGAATCTAATAATAAAGGGGCTTGACTATTATCATCATTAAATTCACTCAGATGAATCTCAGTATCTTTTAAGGTTACGATGATCTCATCATGCAACAAATGTAGCGATGGTAGATTGAAATCAGTAACACTAAGCGTTGGGGCCGTTAACTTCATTTGCGCAGACTGGTTCATAGGTGTTTTTCCATAATGTACTGATGAGAATGGCGATGGTTTAAATGATGATCGAAAAAGCACTTGCTGCTGATGTTTTAATGCTTAATATAACAATAGTCAAGCCTATATTATACAAATGTTATTGCTCAAAGATTGATATCATCAACTTATACGGCAACTACATATTGGCTTTTAGCTCAGGATACGCTTCTGCGAGCGCGGCATACCACTGTTGGTTGGTATTTTCATCCGTAGATGACTCTAGCAACAATGACGCTAAATTGGCAAAACTGGCGTGTGCTGTCTGCCCACCATCTGTTTGCGTGTCTTCTTCGATGGCGAGTGTAACCTGCCCACCTGTCATCGCCAGATAAACTTCTGCTAAAATCTCTGAATCAAGTAAGGCGCCGTGAAAAGTACGATCTTGCTTCCCCACATTTAGGCGACGCACTAAAGCATCTAGGGTGTTTTTTTGCCCAGGATATTGCTGCTTTGCCATGACCAGCGAGTCAGTCACTTGTACGCGCTCGGCAAAGTCGTTCATACCAACTTTGGCAAACTCCATGTTTAAGAAGTTCATATCAAAGGTGGCGTTATGAGCGATGATTTCTGCGCCGTCCATAAAATCATAGAGCGACTGAGCAACTTGATCGAAGGTAGGCTTGTCGGTCAAAAATGCCTCAGAAATACCATGGATACGAATGACTTCATCATCCATGCCGCGCTGTGGATTGATATAAACGTGGAGCTTTTCACCCGTAAATTTACGCCCGATCATCTCCACGATACCGACTTCGATAATACGGTCGCCTTTTAACGGATCAAGACCTGTGGTTTCAGTATCCATAATGAGCTGGCGATCAGACTCATGACGATGGATAGGTTTGGGCAGCAGCGGTATGAAATACGGATTGGCACGGCTGGTGTCGCCGTCGAATTTTGGTGTATCAGCTTCTTCTATGCGAGTAACGCTAGCGGGCACATGATCATTTATCGTCGCATCAGTCATAGACGTTTGGGTTTCCGGCATCTCTATTTTACTCATTGGTTTGCTAACATTATGCTGATAGCGATCGGTTTCTATTACAGCATCTTTACTCATCATATCATCGGCAGGGTTTGTATCGTTATCAGTGTCTATGACATCTTCGTCAAGCTCATCATCTGTCATATCCAGACCCAGTGGATCGAAACTTAGCCAGTCATTGTGAGCAGCATTTTGCGCTGTATTAGGCATTATTTGCCCTTTTTTTTTAGCTGTGGCTTGCGGCTCTATGCTCGATAATTCTTCACTGCTGGACGTCACGCCTAAGTTTGCCAGCTCGTCCGCTTTTTCATTGCCTGCATGTCCTGCGTGACCTTTTACCCAATGCCAGTCAACATCGCGCTGCTGGCATAGCTTATCTAATTGCTGCCAAAGGTCTTGATTGGCGACGGGTTTGTTACTTGCCGTTTTCCAGCCTCTTTTTTTCCAACCCTCTATCCATTCGGTGATGCCTTTTTTGACATAGCTTGAGTCTGTCCAAATCTCGAGGTTGTGCTCATGCGGGCTATGGGTCAATGCTTGTATCGCGCCCATCAACTCCATGCGATTATTGGTCGTCTCTTTATCACCGCCGTACAAATCTTGTGTACGTCCATCACTAAAAATGAGATGTGCGCCCCAGCCACCAGCGCCCGGATTGCCTTTACAGGCACCATCCGTATAGGCCACGGTGGTGTTTGATTTGGCGGCCAACGGATTCATCGCGTTACTGGTGTTGAATGGCTGCGCTGAGGTGCGATTGTCTGACATAAAAAATTATTGACCTAAAAATTGATAAACATAGGGAGGGTTGGAGGGATTTTGCTAGCGTTGTTTTTACACCAGCGCTTCCGTTATATTTTGGGAATGAGTATAACAAATCTATCGTTGATGTGGGCAATCGTAATGCACAAAGTCGCCAAAAGCACAGATCATAATAGTAACCTTGCTATTTTCTGTTAAAATGAGCTGTGTTGCGACACAGTATCAAACGGTATTGACTCCGCAGCAGAAAAAACAGCAGTTTGCTGGCGTCAATTAGTAGCGCAAATCATTCGACAGTGCCAATAGTTGATGAAAACATGCCCTAGAAAATCACGTTAATAGCAAGATTGTCATCATCACTGTTTAAAGGTAGTTTTTTTAAAGACAATTTTCATAAAAGTTTAATGCATGAATGCAGGATAACCCTATTATGTCCTTACGCTCAAACATTTTTTATAAAAGGCTGATGCGCTTACCAGTCGGCATAGCGGTGAGCAGCGCGCTATTTTTAAGTGCTTGTAACGATAGCAACACTCAAGCTGATACTGGACTGGTTGAAGCGGCGACAGACTTATCGGTTTTTGAAGGTTGTTACACGGTTAGTCATGACGAGCCTGCCCAAATAAAAATCAGTCAACAGGATGGCTCGTGGGTGATGCAGATGAAAGAGCCGGCAAGTGCGAAGCGCGTTTGGGATGACGCTGAGCCGCTAGAAGTGATTGAAAATAGCGACATTCCGCAGTTTTTCTCTATTGACCCTGACAATGTCGATGCGGTCATTGGGCGTCCTGATCGAGTGCTAGTACTGGCTCATGTGAAGCCTGCCTATGCCAATATCGATCCACTCTTAGATAGTGAATACTTATCCTATATTTATCGCGGTGCCAATACCATCTATCGTGTCGAGTGTGATGATGTTAATACCGATATTTTAGCCAATCCACATGCTAATATTGTGATTGATAATGTTAATGAGAGCCTTTAAGCAAGCACGGCTCATAAACAGAATTTATGATCGATAGTGTTATTTTAAACAGTGTTTTGCTATAAACCATATGTCATTAGAGTTAAGCAATATGAATTTTTTTAGTTACGTGGTATTGGGCGGATTTTCTTATGCGGCTGGTTGGGCAATCAGAACCTATGTACTTGATAAGAAGCCTGAACCTAAGCAGACTTATAATTTAAAGCATCCTGCAATTTTGGCGTACTTAGGCGGTTTCTTTATTATTATGCTGATTGTTTCGTGGCTGATTGGTCGCTATGCGCTTGGGCATGCTGCTATCGATTTGCCGTTTATTATTATCAATAGCCTCGTTGCAACCTTTGTCTATTCGTTCGGTCTCAATCCAGAAAAAGCGCGTTATGATGTTCCAGATTAACTCACATAAATAATTGCTATTAATGAATAAAAAAGCCACGGCTGATACATTGATTGTCAGTCGTGGTTTTTTATAACGATTATTTTTTATAATGATCATTTCAGGATGATAGCTTGTACAAAGTTACCTGTTTTTCTTTAAGTCAGTAGCGGTTTGTTTTTTCTTCCAAGTTTGATATTTTTGCAAATCTTTTTCGACCAACTTCAAGCAAAAGGTGAGGACTAGCGCATCGTCAATATGACCGATAAAGGGTATGAAATCTGGAATGATATCGATTGGGTTGAGAGTATAGAGCAGTCCAACCACACCTGCTGAAATGGTCTTGTAAGGAATATCGCGATAGTTTCCTTGATAATAGTCTTTAATCAAGCTCATGAATAGCATCAAATCTTTGGCAAAACGCTCAAGATGGCTACTGTCTTTTAGCTTTTCTTGCAGTTTTTCTTCTTCGTTGATGAGGTACTCTAAATCAGTATCCAATATGTCCTCTTTTTTCTGTTTATCAGTCGTTTTCTCAGCCATTATTATTATCCTTATTTAACCGAAATCGGTATTCTCATACTACAACAAAGTCGCGGAATGTGCCAATAGGGCTAGGTTTTTGGTATGTCTCATGGCTAGCATGGCGAAAAATTAAATAGTGGCAAGGGTTGGGCAACTATCATAGCCAAAAAAGCGTTTACAATATGCTGCTGTGTGGTTTAAGCAAGTAGACTGCAAAAATAAATATGATGCAAAAGTATATCAAAATAAAAATGATAAGGTGGCAGAGAGAGATGGTTTTCAAGAGTCAGTTATTAACAGATGATAGAAACAACAATGAGCATACAGCGATTGAAGCGGCAGCCGGCTTGAATCGTCGGCAGTTTTTACGTCGAGTAGGTCTCAGTGCGGGTACTGCTGCATTGGCGACGCAAGGTGTTTCTCAGGTATTTGCCGCCAGCCCTATCGACCCTAATAGTAGTCCGCAGCTCACCAAGGATGATCTGCCGTCTGCGCTTATGGATGATGGCTCATTACCACAAACGTCATTAACGCAGACCAGCTGTATCACGCCTACGATTGAGACGCGCCTTTTTGCCAGCTCCAATGTCGGCGGTAGTAACGAGCGTAATCAATTGGCATTGGAGCGCATGGCTTGTGCCGGTTTTAAGGTAGACAATCCTGCGATTACTCAGCGGCAGTATTTGCGTTTTGCGGGTACGGATTCGCAGCGAGCGAGTGACCTGCATAACCTCGCTACTGGTGCAATAGCCGCCCCAAAATTGTTACTCGGCGTGCGCGGCGGCTATGGTGCAATGCGCATATTACCGATGATTGATTGGTTGACGCTAGGACGTATTATGCAGGAGCGCGGCACGATACTGGCGGGCTTTAGTGATGTGACTGCTATTCAGTGTGCGCTATTGGCAGAAGGTGATATGAGTTCGCTTGCAGCACCGATGCTCTATAGTGAATTTGGAAAAACTGTCCCTGATCAAGTCAGCTGTCGACAGTTTGTTGAAGCACTAACCAATCCCAATCTGGTTATTGATATATCAGACGCGTCTTTAACCAGTCCCAATTTACCCAGTATTCTAACAAGTGCTGAGCCCAAAGCAATAACGGGCACGATTTGGGGCGGTAATCTAAGCGTGGTGTCAGCGCTGGCAGGTAGTGAGTATTTGCCGCGCATGGATGGCGGTATTGTATTCTTAGAAGACGTGGGTGAGCAACCTTATCGTATCGAGCGCATGTTATATGATTTGTATTTGGCTGGTGCGTTTAAAGGTCAGCAAGCGATTGTATTTGGGGCATTGTCAGGTGCAGGTGAGGACAGTTATGACAAGCGTTATGATGTGGCTACGGTGATTCGTCAATTGCATCAGCTGACAAGATTACCGATTTATAGCGGCATGCGTTTTGGTCATATTGGACAAAAACACAGCTTTCCACTAGGCACAAAGTGTCAAATTAGTTCCAATACAGCTGGTGGCTATCAGTTGGCATTTAGCGATTACCCAACCATCAAGGCTGATGCTATCCAAGTAGAAGGGTTATGGCAAACTGCTTAAACGTTAAACATTAAGCACTAATCTCTAACTACTATGCATTGCCATGACTAAATCGCTAACCGCGAAAACTTATCCTGATACTCTTTGGGGGTTAGCTCTGTTGCACGTTTGAATAGGCGTGTGAACGATGAAATATCATCATAGCCCACTTGTTCGGCAAGCGATTTTATGGTCACATTGCCTAACTCTAGTAGGCGTTTTGCCTGCTCAATTCTGACTGCTTGAATATACTCAATCGGGCGCATAGCAACAGCAGACTGAAAGCGTCTGTTTAATGTCCGCGGGGTGATATTGACCATGGCAGCCAACCCACTCACCTGAATAGTCTGATAAAAATTTTCTTCAATGAACTCTTGTACCTGCTTGACCAATTGGTCTGAATGCGGTTTGTGCAACGTTACGTTGGTATAGCTGTTTTGATTGCCTCGTTTACTATCGATGATTTGGGTTTTGGCTACTTGAGTAGAAATCTCACGTCCGCAGTAACGCTCTATTAATAACAATCCCAAATCATAAAATGCACTACCGCCCGCCGCACAAAATATATTACCCGACTGGCTATCTGACTTGCTCCTTGAGTGAGTGACAAACTGGTCTTCTTGTAAATCAACGAGCGGAAAATCCGCTTTGAATTTACTGGCGTAACCCCAGTGCGTGGTGGCGATTCTATTATCTAATAATCCTGCTTTTGCCAAAAAGAAAGCACCGCTACAGTTGCTGGCTATATCTGACTTGGTGTCTGCCAACCGCGTTAGATGGGGTATCAAATCTGCATTTTGGCTCAGTGCCTTATCAATTGAATCACCAATCGTCGGAATCAATAGCAAGTCGCACTCGGCCACGTCCTGAATATCGCAGTGCGCTTGCATGATTAAGCGGTTGCTACATCTGATATCTACGCCACCAACGCTTGCTATCTGCACATTGAACCGTGGCTCTACTGGCTCATCTAAAAATCGCTGCCAACTGACACCCGTAAATGAAAACAAATCTAACGCACCTGTCAATGCGCTACCGAGCACACCATCGAATCCGATAATGATGACTTTAAAGGGTTTGAAATAAGGCATAGATGTTTATTTCCCTTTCGCTGTGGCTGACCAAAATTTAATTTTCTAACCAAAAGTATCGATTTTTTATCTGAATTCTCGAAATATAAACGCTATTTATGTCGTATTTGACCATAATTATGTCATAAATGACAATACGGTAAGGCGTTAAATTAGATTAATATCGATTGATAACCAAATTTAATCAGTTAACGAGAATACTATGGCAGCAGATACGCTAATCAATGACTTTGAGTTACCGTTCCAATTATATGATGTATTGGGCACTAAAAATTTAACCGAGCATGTTAAGTTTGCAGAGCATAGCCGCGAAACGTTTGACGCAGTATTGGATACGGCCAATAAAATTGCGACCCAATTGTTTTTGCCGCATAACCATGTAGCAGACAAGAACGAGCCACAGTTCGATGGCAAAAAAGTCAGCATGATAAGTGATGTAAAAGTCGCTTTTGATGCGTTTCGTGAGTCAGGATTTATCGCTGGTCGTTATAGTTTTGAAGACGGCGGTATGCAGTTACCTGAAACAGTGATGACAGCCGTGGCAGGTTATTTTATGGCTGCCAATCCATCAACGATTGCCTATCCATTTTTGACCACTGCTGCAATCAACGTCATCTCGCATTTTGCCAGTGATGAGATTAAAGCCGCCTTTATGCCGCGCATGCTGACAGGTGAGTTCACCGGAACCATGGCATTAACAGAGCCACATGCAGGTTCCTCACTTGCTGACATCAAAACCACTGCAGTAAAACAAGATGATGGCTCATACCGCGTCAAAGGCAGCAAGATTTATATCTCAGGCGGCGATCACGAACTGTCTGACAATATCGTCCATCTCGTATTGGCCAAAGTGCCAGGTGGTCCAGGTGGGGTCAAAGGTATCTCTTTATTCGCCGTGCCTAAGTATCGCTTAAACGAGGATGCATCGGTGGGCGAGCGCAATGACGTACATTTAACAGGACTCATTCATAAACTAGGCTATAGAGGCACAACGTCGACGGCTCTGAGCTTCGGTGACGAAGGCGCATGCCATGGTTATCTGATCGGTGAAGAGCATTTTGGCCTGCGCTATATGTTCAAAATGATGAATGAGGCGCGTATCGCTGTTGGTTTTGGTGCAGCGATGATTGGCTATCGTGGCTATCAGTATTCGCTAGATTACGCCAAAGACAGAACGCAAGGCAGAATCGCCCCGAACAACAAGCCTGAAGATGCGGCAACGGCTATTATTCAGCATGGTGACGTAAAGCGCATGCTACTGGCGCAAAAAACGTACTCTGAAGGCGGCATTTCATTATGTCTATATGGCTCAAACCTGATTGACCGTATCAACACTTGTGAAGACAAAACTTTAAAAAATGAGCTAACAGAATTATTAGACCTGCTCACGCCAGTATTAAAAGCATGGCCATCTGAGTATGGGCCAAAAGCCAATGATTTGGGTATCCAAGTATTGGGCGGTGCAGGCTATACGCGTGAGTATCAGGCTGAGCAGTTCTGGCGTGACAATCGCCTAAATCCTATTCATGAAGGCACGAATGGCGTGCAGGCATTGGATTTGTCATTTCGTAAGTTGTGGCAAAAAGGTGGGTTAGGCATCCAAATCCTCAAACGTGAAATCACAAAAGATCTAGAAAATATCACTACAACTGAGAGCGCCCAACTTGCAGGTAAGCTGATGCCTTACATGGGTCATCTACATGAAGTGTTGGTGCATCTCAGCAAAGTGCTACAAACCGAAGAAGCAGTCACGTTGACGGGCAACGCGCAAGCACTGATGAATATTTTTGCTTCAATTGTGTTGAGCTGGATTTGGATTCGTCAAGCAAGTAAGGCTGAGCAGCTATTAAGCACCACACAAGATACTGAGCAACAGAACTTCTACAAAGGAAAGATACAAGCGGCTAAATATTTTATCGATTGGGAACTACCATTAGTTAAACGAGACATCGAATTATTAACCAACACCAACTCGGTTTGCACTGATATGCAAACAGAATGGTTCTAAGGACAACTCTAAGGAAAGAGACATGACGAAAATGAATAAACAGTGGCGATTAAAAGCAAGACCAGTAGGCGAGCCTAGTGCCGAGACTTGGGATTATACCGAGACAGAAATCCCGACGATCACCGATGGTCAGCTACTGATTAAGGTTGAATATATCTCTATCGATCCGGCGATGCGTGGTTGGTTGAACGATGCCAAATCTTATATCGCGCCGGTTCAGATTGGTGATGTTATGCGCGCCGGCACTGTGGGCGAAGTGATTGAAAGCAAGCATGAGAAGTTTGCGGTTGGTGACTATGTCGCAGGTCACGATGGCGTGCAGTCTTATGCCGTCAGTGATGGTGCTAATCTGTATAAAGTTGATCCAAAACTGGCACCATTGTCTTATTACTTGGGCGTGCTCGGTATGCCAGGGATGACAGGATATTTTGGTCTGCTAAAAACAGGTCAGCCAAAAGCGGGTGAGACCGTGGTCGTCTCTGGTGCAGCTGGTGCTGTTGGTAGCTTGGTTGGTCAAATTGCCAAAATCAAAGGCTGCCGTGTTGTCGGTATCGCGGGCGGCGCTGAGAAATGTAAATTCTTAGTCGATGAGCTTGGGTTCGATGCGACGATTGACTATAAAAACGGAGATGTGAAAAAAGCACTAAAGAAAACCTGCCCAGATGGTGTGGATGTGTATTTTGACAACGTAGGCGGTGATATCTTGAATGACGTGCTCACACAAATAAATCTGCATGCGCGTATCGTTATTTGCGGTGCGATTAGTCAGTATAACAACACCACAGAAGTCAAAGGCCCATCGAACTATTTATCATTACTGGTCAATCGTGCCCGTATGGAAGGTATCGTGGTATTCGATAATATCAAGGAATATCCAGTCGCCATGAAAGATATCGCTGGCTGGATTCAGTCAGGTGATATGAAAGTGAAAGACCACATCGTTGAGGGTATCGAGACATTCCCTGATACTCTGATGATGCTCTTTAACGGTGAAAACTTCGGCAAACTAGTACTTAAGGTAGAGGGATAGATCATGACACTGAATACAAATGGAATTGCATCAGATGTAGCTGGCAAACGAATTTTGATCACGGGCGGTGCATCAGGCATCGGGGCAGCAAGTGCATTATTACTAGCCAGTCGCGGCGCAAAAGTCGTCATTGGTGATATGGCAGAAGAAATGGGCGAAGCAGTTGCCAAACAAGGCCAAGATGCTGGCAACAGTATCGTCTTCAAAAAAGTAGACGTGACCAGTGGTGATGAAGTACGTGCGTTGTTTGACTTTGCAGTAGAAACGCTTGGTGGCCTAGATGTTGTGGTAAACAACGCTGGTATCGACCACAAGCCTTCACCAATGCATGAGCTAAGTGATGATGATTTTGATCGCAATATCGCAGTGAATTTAAAAGGTGTTTGGCACTGTATGCGTGCCGCCGTCAACTGTATGCTGCCTAATGGTGGTGGTCATGTGATTAACGTCGCCTCTATTGCTGGTCTTCGTTCAGCGCCTATGATTTCAGCCTATAGTGCAGCTAAACATGGGGTTATGGGTCTGACTAAATCTGCTGCCCATGAGTATGCCCGTGCCAATATCCGTTTTAACGCGGTATGCCCAAGCTTCATTGATACGCCAATGGTTCGCAATACTATGGCAACGATGGATGAGCGTACGCAGCAAGCAACGGTTAAGGCCAGTCCAATGCGCCGTTTGGGAGACGTTAACGAAGTGTCATGCGCGATTGCTTGGCTGGCTAGTGATGAAAGCAGTTTTATGAATGGTCATGCGTTTACCCTTGATGGTGGTATGTTAGCGTAACTGCGACTGTTGAGCGCTCATTATTAACTCGTTAGTGCTCGATAATCGCTGTTAGATATGACAGCGATTATCTGCGTTTAGTTATCCAATTTTAGACGTCTGTTTTGGATACCTATTTGGGATACATGAATTCAGCGCTCAAGAATGATTGAAAATATAACGTTTATAAAAATATAAGGAATCATGATGAAAGATTTATTTGATTTAACCGGTAAAGTTGCTTTGGTTACTGGCGCTAGCCGCGGCATTGGCGAAGCTATTGCTCGTTTATTGGCATCCAGAGGCGCGCATGTGATCGTCTCTAGTCGTAAGATTGATGCTTGCCAAGCAGTCGCTGATAGCATCGTCGCTGACGGTCACAAAGCCAGTGCCTTTGCTTGTCACGTGGGCGAGATGGCGCAAATTGATGCGATTTTTGAGCATATCAAAAGCGAGTTTGGCCAAATTGATATCTTGGTCAATAATGCCGCAGCCAACCCATATTATGGTCATATCTTAGATACAGATTTAGCGGCTTTTGATAAGACCGTTGAAGTCAATATCCGTGGTTACTTCTTTATGTCGACAGCCGCTGGCAAAATGATGAAAGAGCAAGGTGGCGGCGTCATCTTGAATACTGCATCGGTGAATGGTTTGGTAGCGGGCGACAAGCAAGGCATCTACTCAATCACCAAAGCAGCGGTCATTAGCATGACTAAAGCTTTTGCCAAAGAGTGTGGGCCACTCAGTATCCGTGTCAATGCGCTACTGCCAGGTTTGACCGATACCAAGTTTGCTTCTGCCTTGACGACCAATGATAAAGTGTTAAAAATGGCACTACATGCTATTCCACTAGGACGTGTTGCGGATCCTGACGAGATGGCTGGCACGGTATTATATCTAGTGTCTGATGCATCAAGTTATACCACGGGCGCGACTATCGTTGTCGATGGTGGTATGTTGGCTTAGCCAGTTAGAAGACTTAGAGTACAAGTTAAAAAACAATTTACTATTAAGAACTGCATGAGATTTATTTTCAGGCAGTTTTTTTGATTTTATTTTTGATCGAGTATCTAAATACTCTAAGTGTCATTGCATCGATAGATTATTAATTTAAAGTAAAAATAGGCTGTGTAATGGCATAATAAAGGTACTAATAGCTACTTTAATAATATAGGAATCAAGCATGGATTCAGTGACCAATCATAAAAAAAATATAATCTCTCAAAATAAAAAATGGCTATTCGTGCCAGCGACTCGTATCGATAGAGTAGCGAAGGCTTTTGCTAGTGGTGCAGATGTGGTTATTGTCGATTTGGAAGATGCCGTTGCGCCAGAAGATAAAGCAGATGCCCGCAAAGCATTACAACAATATCATGACAGTGCAGATTATCAGCCGATTTGGGTGCGTATCAATAAGGCAGGTAGCGAAGAATTTTTCAAAGATATAGTGCTCTGTAAAAAAATGCCAAATTTAGCTGGCGTGTTACTAGCTAAAGCTGAGCAAGTCGCAGACATAGAGAGTGTACATCAGCTTATCAATTTACCTGTGATTGCACTGATTGAGAGTGCTGTTGGATTATATCAAGTCAATAATATGGCAAAAGCAGTCGGATTGGCTGCGTTTAGTTATGGTTTTTTAGATCTGTGCAATGATTTGCACGTGCAAGTAGGTACGCCTGCTGCTGATATCGTCGCCAATCAAATCCGCTATCAATTAATACTGACTTCAAAAGTGCACCAATTGTCCCCACCGATTGATACTGTCTATCCTGATTTTAATGATGAGATAGGACTAAGCGCCCGAGTAAGTTTATGGTCACAGATAGGTATGTCAGGAATGCTGTGTATTCATCCCAAACAAGTAGCTGTTGTGCAGCGCGCCCTTAAGCCGACAGAGAGTGAGCTATCATTTGCTCAGCGTGTGGTCGAAGAGTATGAGCGCAGTGGACAGGCAGTGTTTGAGATAGATGGTCAAATGGTAGATGCGCCAGTGATTGCGCGCTGTCGCCAGCTATTAGATTAGTTATTGACGAAGTAGCAGGGAAGCAAATAATGGTTTATTATTCATCATACTTATTTATGATTTAAAAAGAGCTCTATGATTTTCATTAGCAATACCATTAGCCTTAATGACAATGAAGTAGAAATTAGCGCGATACGTGCGCAAGGCGCTGGCGGGCAAAACGTCAATAAAGTCTCATCTGCGATTCATCTGCGTTTTGATATCCATACCTCAAGCCTGAGTGATGTGCATAAGCAGCGTTTATTAGACAGTAAAGACAGCCGAATCACCAAAGAAGGCGTACTAATTATTAAGGCGCAGCAATTTCGTACGCAAGAGCGGAATAAGATAGATGCCTTTGAGCGGCTGCAAAGCTTTATTATAAAAGCCACTCATGTCAATCAAACCAGAAAGCCGACTAAACCTAGCAGAAATGCTAAGCGCAAACGGGTGGATCAAAAGACCCAGCGCGGCAAAACAAAAGCCTTGCGCGGTAAAGTGGATTTCTAATGGGTGGCTTATTTCCTATTTTTAAATGAACGAGAAAGCAAAATGCCAGCCTATTTAAGAGGCTGGCATTTTTTATAGTCTTATTTACTATCAGGTCTTTAGCTATCTCAGTCTTTTGCTTAACCAAGTCTTCTACTTAACTCGGGAAAGCGCTTTATCATAAATAACATCAATAGCAGTGCCACACTGGCGATAGCGGCGCCGACATAGCCGACGCTTGATATTGAAATATGCGTTACTGCATAACCACCAAACAGCGCACCTGCACCAATGCCTAAGTTGATAATCCCTGAGAACATTGACATCAGCATGTCTTGGGCTGTGACATCAACCATGATGACTTTGGCTTGCATGGAGATAATCAGCAGCATCAGCGCCGCGCCCCACAGTAATGCAATGAAACTCAGTGCCCAGATATAGGCTACGGTAAACAATAGCACCAGCATAGATATTAGCATGAGTATCGTCGATATCAGCATCAATCTGGTATTAAAACGATCACCCCAGCGGCTGAATATCACACTGCCTGCAATCCCAGCGACACCAAACAGTAGCAGTATAAAAGTAGCCGAATTTTCACTAATAGCACCGACCTGTCGCATAAAAGGTTCGATATAAGAATAAGCGGTATAGTGCGCGATAAAGACCAGTAAAATCAGTAGATACAAACAGATCAATAAGGGGTTTTTGAGCAATTCTGGAATTTTTCTAAACGAGCCTTCAAACATACTTGGCAGCGTTGGCAATAGCCTTGCTTGCAAAATAAACACGATAAAAGCAATCACCCCAATACCGCCAAAGGTTGCCCGCCAGCCAAACCATTGACCGACCAAGCGTCCTAGTGGCACGCCAAGCACCATCGCCAATGAAGTACCGGTCGCAAGCACACTAAGCGCCAGTGCTTTTTTGCCTTCTGGTGCTACGCGTATCGCAATCGCCGCTGTGATTGACCAAAATATCGCATGCGATAGCGCAATACCCACTCGGCTAATCAGCAATACATCAAAGCTCCAAGCAAATACGGACAATACATGGCTGGCAATAAAAACCACAAACAAGCCTAAGAGTAAGCTTTTACGCTCAAATCGGCTGGTAAGTAGCATCAATGGCAATGACATCGCCGCGACAATCCACGCATATAGCGTCAACATCCAGCCAGTTTCTGCTGTAGTGATGGAAAAATCTTGGGCAATGTCACTTAATAGGGCAACGGGGACAAATTCGGTGGTATTCATAATAAAGGCGCTGACGCCCATTAAGAATACTTGGAAATACTGAGTTCGGCGAGCATTTGCGCTCACCTCAAGGTTATGTTTCATATGATCCAATACAAATAAAGAAGGCGCTAATAGTGCAAATTAGCTCAAAAATAATTCATGAGTTTAAGAATAACGGCGGCATAGGTCGTAATGATGAAAAAGAGGAGGGCAAGATAGCAAATCAGTTGCGGTATGTCAGAGCTTATCATCAGACTCTACTATTTTATCAGGAATCGACGGTGTTTTTTGTAAGAGAGTCTTTAAAATTAGTGACCGAATAATTGGTTGAATGCTTAAGTAAATCCGATAATGACATCAGTGTCAGTTACATAGTGCTTATAGTGAGGTATCGCTATTTACGCTTGAATATAGGTATGATGACGCCATAGGCTAGGAATGCCTGATAACGTGATTTTAAATAATCATTGATATTTTACTAGGGCGTGTCTTCATTTCAAAAATGGCGATAAAAATGAGATAAATTGCCGTCAAACAAGAAAAATAGCGTAGATAATATCGGGATATTAATAAGCTATTTGACGATGTTTGGCAAGATTTAGCCATTTTTAACCCATTTAGATGACTATCGAGTGAATTGAGGACACGCCCTAATATGGGATAAAAGAAAAACAATCTATGAAAACCGACACCAATAAACCATTAGCCTTTAGAAGATACCCTTCAACGACGGCGCTGCAATGTTTTGAGACCGCTGCTCGTCATTTGAGTTTTACCAATGCCGCGCAAGAGATGCACATGACCCAAAGCGCCATCAGTAAGCAAGTGGCGCAGTTAGAGGAGATGCTAAACCTGTCTTTGTTTTATCGGACACCGCACCGGATTTCATTGACCCCTGCTGGCAAGTCATATTATCTTGAAGTATTAGAGATTTTAAAACATATCGAGGTGGCGACCACCAATTTGATGTCGCATAGCAGTAATACTGAGCTGCTAAAAATCGTCTCGCATCCGACATTTTGTGCTCGTTGGTTGATTCCAGCACTCAGTGGCTTTAGTCAAGAATACCCGCTTATCAACCTAGATATCAAAGAATTAGTAGGTCCATTTTTTTCTGAAGACCAAAATGTCGATATTGCATTTTTATATGGTGATGGGATGTGGAGCAATATGGAGGCCATAAAATTATTCGATGAATATTGTGTTGCTGTTTGTCAGCCGCAGTATTTGCAAGATAAGACGCTGAGTACCGAGTGTTTAAATGACTATGTGCTATTGCAAATAAGCTCGCGCTTAAGTGCGTGGTATGAGTATTTTAAGCAGCAAGATATCAGTGTTGATGGCACCTTTGTGGGTCCACGTTTTGAGACTTTTCATGCTTGCATTTCTGCCGCCTTACTGGGCTATGGTATAGCCTTGGTGCCGTTACGCTTGGTTGAGCCTGAGCTACAATCAGGCGCTTTAGTGATGGCGTGGGATTATGCGGCAAAGGGTCGCGGCAGCTATTATGTGACTTATCCTGTCTCTTCAGGGCAATCGCATAAGGTCAAAGCGGTTTTAGAATGGATTACGGCTTATTTAGCAATCTCAGATGAGCGTGAAAAGGCGTTAGGGCTTGCTTTATAATTTATATCTTATTGTTTTATTTTACAAAGTTATCTGCTGTGAGAATTTAACAAGCTAAACCTAAAAAACTGCCTTAATACGCAGTTTTTTTGTTTTTAAAGGATTCGTTTAGGAAGTTGATTCACTGGTAATGACAAAAAGGAATGCCACCACAACTATTATTCGTTTGCTGCCGGAATGATGTTTTGTTGAAATGAGTCTAACTCAAGGAAGAGATAGAGATTCATCATGGACAAGTTTTATAACGTGACCGATGCCTTTACGATGGTGCATCCGCTCACGCTCGTCAAAGGCAAAAATGCCAGAGTTTGGGACGATAATGAGCGCAGCTATATCGATTTTGTTGGCGGAATTGGTGTTTTAAACTTTGGTCATTGCCACCCCCGCATCGTGAAAGCCATCATCCAGCAAGCCCAGTCGCTGATTCACTATGCCTACAATGCGGCAGCACATCAGCCGTACCAAACCTTTATGCCGCGATTGTGTGAGCTTGTGCCTATTAGCGGTGAGCTGGCAGGGATGCTCACCAACTGCGGTGCAGAAGCAACTGAAAACGCTATAAAGATAGCACGCATGAAGACGGGTCGCACAGGCGTCATTGCGTTTGATGGTGGCTTTCATGGGCGCACACTGGCTGCGGTCAATCTCAATGGTAAGGTCGCGCCTTATAAGCGCGGGCTTGGTGCATTAGGGAGCGGCGTTTATCACATACCTTTCCCCAGCCCCGATAACAATATCAGCGACGAGCAAGCGATTGATGCGCTCCAGCGTTTATTTATGGTAGAAACCGATATCGATAATATCGGTGCCATCATCGTCGAACCTGTACAAGGGGAAGGCGGTTTTCAATTGATGTCGCCCACCTTTGCGCAATATCTACGTAAGTTTTGTGATGAGCATGGCATGTTACTTATCATGGACGAAATCCAATCCGGTTATGGTCGTACGGGCACGCCGTTTGCTTTTACCCATTTAGGGATTGAGCCTGACCTTATTTTACTTGGCAAAAGTATCGCGGGCGGCTTGCCATTAGGCGCAGTCATCGGCAAGGCTAGTGTGGTCAATGGTTTGCCTAAAGGCAGTTTGGGCGGCACTTATTCGGGCAATCCAGTTGCTTGCGCCGCTGCCAATGCCACGCTTGACATCATGCAAGCCGATGACGTCTGGCAGTCAGCCAAGCATTATGCCCAGACAATTGAGATGACCATCAGCCAATGGCAACAAGAAGGTATCTCGCCTTGGTTATTTGGACTTACCGGTATCGGTGCCATGCGTGGTATCGAGCTGCGTCATCCTGAGCATGATGTGCATCCGAGTGTGATGGCGCAAGTATTAGTGCAAGCACGCAAGCGTGGATTGCTGCTGATGCCAAGTGGGCAATATCGCCATATCATTCGGTTATTGCCGCCACTAACCATAGAACCTGACACCCTAAAAGAAGGGTTAGCTATTCTAAAAGAGGTGCTTATCGCGCTTCCTGATGGATTGCCTGCCGCTTAATGTTTAGGAGTGCTTAGGATAGATAGCGCATCGTCATAACCAAATGCTCGAAATCAAATATCAATTACTTAAAAATTTATTAACTCTATTACAAGGATGTTTATTTGTGAAAAATAGTAGCGTCAGTCCAGATAAGGATTTTATCTGCAGCGATGATATCCGCCATCATTTTTCTATGGCCATGTCAGCGATGTACCAAGATGAGGTGCCGCTATACGGCGACTTGGTTGATTTGGTCAGTGATGTCAATACCGAAGTATTAACCTCACATCCCGATATTAAATCACAACTGCTACATACGGGTGAGATTGAACGTCTAAGCATGGAGCGCCACGGGGCGATTCGGCTAGGTACCGCAGCAGAGCTGAGCATGATGCGCCGTCTTTTTGCCGTGATGGGTATGCACCCTGTCGGCTACTACGATTTAGCGCCTGCTGGTGTGCCCGTGCATTCAACAGCTTTTCGCGCACTTGACTCGCATTCATTGCATAAAAGCCCCTTTCGCGTTTTTACCTCGTTATTGCGTTTAGATTTGATTGCCGATGACACCTTACAACAAGAAGCCACGGCCACATTGGCGCAGCGTCAGATTTTTACTGCCGGTGTCATTGAGCTTATCGAGATTTTTGAGGTGCAAGGTGGTTTAACTTCTGAGCAAGCACAGCAGTTTGTCCAAGAAGCGCTAGAGACATTTCGCTGGCATGATAAAACGCCGGTGGCAAAAGCGCTCTATCAGCGTTTATTAAATCAGCATCCGCTCGTCGCTGATGTGGTTGGCTTTAAGGGTCCACATATCAATCATTTAACGCCTAGAACCTTGGATATTGATGCCGTACAACAAGGCATGCAAGCTCGCGGTATACCCTCAAAAGCCATCATCGAAGGGCCACCGCGTAGAGCGTGTCCAATCTTATTAAGGCAAACCAGTTTTAAAGCACTACAAGAAGCGGTTGGCTTTAAAGTTGCTGATACCTCAGACCCTAGCAATGGGGATTATGAGCAAGGGCACCATACCGCGCGCTTTGGAGAGATTGAACAACGCGGTGTGGCGTTAACACAAAAGGGCCGCGCGCTTTATGATGAATTATTGGCCGAAGCTCGCCGCCAGCTTGGTGCTACCCCAAATGAGGACAATGCGGCTCAATACAATCAAATTTTAACCAAGGTATTTACCGCTTTTCCTGATGATTATCAAACTCTACACGATGAGGGGCTGGCGTATTTTTATTACCAGTTGACGGATAGCACCCTTGATTCTGAGGACGGTCAAGCGTTGTTAGCCGTCACCTTAACCAATGATGACCTGAATAAAGTGCCTAATGCTAAGCTGAGCGCTCTGATTAATGACGAGGTGCTTCGCATTGAACCTATCGTTTATGAGGACTTTTTGCCTGTCAGTGCCGCTGGTATCTTCCAATCAAATCTGCAGGAGGCGCAGCCAAGCCAATATGATGGTTACTCAAGCCAACAAGAGTTTGAGCGTGATTTGGGCGCCGCCATTTATGATGAGATGGCATTGTATGAAGCGATGCAGGTGCAAAGCCTTGAGCAGTGCCTGTCCACCGTCAGTATTTAGTAAAATTTAGGCTAAAAATAGCCAGCTTATAGCCGACTTATTAGCACGTCATTCCAAAAAGGAATGACTGCAAGAAATTTATTATTTTGCAACTTAGTAGGTAGCAGGGTAATTTTATAAGTCAGTCAAGGACGTAGTAAACCATTATACCAATATGCAAGGGATTGATTATGATTAAGCAATATATGTCTGCAATGGGCGTAGAAGAAGCACACTATCAAAATGGCGACTTTGAAGTCACCACCCCAATTGATGGCTCAGTTATCGGTAAAGTCACATTAGATACAGTCGCCGACGTCGATACTAAAATCCAAAATGCCAAACAAGCTTTTCAAGAATGGCGCGTCGTTCCTGCCCCTAAACGTGGTGAGCTGATTCGTCTGTTGGGTGAAGTTCTGCGTGAGCACAAAGAAGATCTAGGTATCTTAGTATCGCTAGAAGCCGGAAAAATCAAAGAAGAAGGCCTTGGCGAAGTCCAAGAAATGATTGATATTTGTGACTTTGCCGTGGGCGTATCGCGTCAGCTTTATGGTCTAACCATCGCCTCAGAACGCCCAGGTCACCACATGCGTGAGACATGGCATCCACTGGGTGTCATCGGCGTCATCTCTGCCTTCAACTTCCCAGTCGCCGTTTGGTCTTGGAATACGGCATTGGCCATCGTTTGTGGCAACCCTGTCATCTGGAAACCTTCAGAAAAAACCCCCCTTGTCGCCTTAGCTTGCCAAGCGTTATTTGAAAAAGCCTTGGCAAAATTTGGTGAGGCACCAGCACATTTATCGCAAATCATATTGGGTAAAACCGATATCGGTAATGCGCTGGTTGAAAACAAAGACATCGCTTTAGTCAGTGCGACCGGTAGTACACGTATGGGCCGAGAAGTCGGGCCAAAAGTCGCTGAGCGTTTTGGTAAATGCTTGCTAGAGCTTGGCGGTAATAACGCCATGATTTTGGCACCAACGGCGGACTTGGATTTGGCGCTACGTGGCATTCTATTCTCTGCAGTGGGAACGGCAGGTCAGCGTTGCACCACCTTACGTCGTCTGTTCGTTCATGAGTCGGTCAAAGACGATATCTTACCGCGCGTTAAGTCTGCTTACGAGACGGTGAGCATCGGCCATCCGCTTGAAGGCAATTTGGTCGGTCCACTGATTGATGAAGACAGCTTTAATAACATGCAAGCAGCGTTAGAAAAGGCTCGCAATACTGGCGGTAAGGTCACGGGCGGCGAACGGGTGCTGATGGATAAATTCCCCGATGCTTATTATGTGACCCCTGCGATTGTTGAGCTTGATGAGCAAAATGACGTGGCACGTAGTGAGACGTTTGCACCGATTTTATATGTCATGCCTTATAAAGAATTTGACGATGCGCTAGCGATGCAAAACGATGTGCCACAAGGGCTGTCATCTTGTATCTTTACCAATGACTTACGTGAAGCTGAAACTTTCCTCAGCGACCGCGGTAGTGATTGCGGTATCGCCAACGTCAACATCGGCACCAGTGGCGCTGAGATTGGCGGCGCATTTGGCGGCGAAAAAGAAACCGGCGGTGGTCGTGAATCAGGTTCGGACGCATGGAAAGCCTATATGCGTCGTCAAACCAATACAGTCAACTACTCAACCGAGCTACCACTCGCGCAAGGCATCAACTTTGGCTAATAGTAGTTTGATTTGACGTGATGTGATGCTTGTTAAGTAGGCTCAGCGCTTATTTAGCAAGCCAATTATTAGCTATTTTGGTCGCCAATTATTAAGTATTTATTGTTTTAGTATGAAAGCCTGCGGAAGTGATGAATAACTATTCATGATTTCAAAACAGGCTTTTTACTCCCTTTGCCGTAACCTTTTTCGCGCTTTTTTCAGCATTATCAGCAGCCATGGATTGGTTGTTTCCACTACTGTTATATCTATGACAGCAGTATCCACTACTAAGGAAGGTAGGTATCTTATGATGGATGATAAACCTTATGACGAAGCTAAAGAGGGCTACGGTCCGTCTTCTAGTTTTTTATTAGATATTGCACCTCTGGTGTTGACTGCCATTATTCTGATGGTGCAGTTTTTTGTATTCAAAGATTTTACCCCTCACATTCCCTTAGCTTGCGGTATTTTAATCACCGGCTTGTTTATGAAGCTGCGTGGCCGTGACTGGGATGGCATGGAACAACGCTTTTTAAAGGTTGTCAAAATTGGTCTACCGGCCATGATTATCTTGATGGGTGTTGGTATGCTCATCGGCGCTTGGATTATCGCTGGTACCGTTCCTACAATTTTATACTATGGTTTTAGCGTTTTTTCTCCTTCATCATTCCTAGTCTCTGTCTGTATCATCTGTGCCATTATTTCTGTCGCCACAGGCACTTCGTGGGGCACGGTTGGTACGGTCGGTCTTGCCATGATGGGTATTGGACTAGGCTTGGGTATTCCGCCGTCACTAACGGGCGGTGCTATCGTCTCTGGTGCTTTTTTCGGTGACAAGATGTCTCCTTTATCGGACACCACCAACTTAACCCCAGCAGCGGCTGGTGTTGACCTTTGGGAGCACATCCGCGGTATGTTGCCAACCACGGTACCTGCCATGGTAACTGCATTGATTATCTATGCTTGGATTGGTATGGGTTACGGCGCAGAAAATGTCGATTTAACCTCAATTAAAGAAATTCAAACCTCACTAGCGGCCAATTATAACTTGAGCATCATTACGTTATTACCTGCTGTTGTCGTTGTCATTGCAGCGGTGATGAAAATGCCTGCTATTCCAACGGTATTATCTGGTGTGGTGGTCGCAGGATTGGTCGCGTTTTTTATGCAAGGCGTGGGTGTGCATGACATTTTTACGGTCCTACAAAATGGCTTTGTCAGTGAAACGGGCTTTGCTGTCGTGGATCAACTGCTGTCTAAAGGCGGCATTATGTCGATGACGTGGGTCGTGACTTTGACCATCTTTGCTTTAGCCTTCGTCGGCTCAATTGAGCATTACGGTACGCTAAAAGCCATCATGGCAAAAATTAATAAAATGGTGAAATCGAGATTTGGTTTAGTAATGACCACTTATGCCAGTACTCTTGGTGTCGGTACGCTCATCGGTGACGTCTATACCACACTGGTGTTGCCAGGTCGTTTATTAAAAGACAAATATCAAGAAATGGGCTACAAGCGTACCACGCTCACACGCTCTATTGAAGATACCGGAACCCTGTTATCTCCCCTTATTCCTTGGAACATGGGTGGTAGTTTCGTCGCGGCAACATTAGGTATTGCGACACTCACTTATGCACCATTTGCCTTTGCCTGTTGGTTATCACCGCTATTTGGACTGCTATGGGTATTCTTAGATAAATTTATTCCCCGTGAAGAACCTATTGTTAATAACGACACAAGCACGCTCTCCACTGTAGACAACGTGTAATTTAGAAGGAGTATGAGATGTTGCAAGAGCAATGTTTGTGGAATATGACCGCACCTATTATTGATACTTACAGCCAGATGAATAGCGATACTGAAGCGACTATTTGTATCATAGGCGGCGGTTATACAGGGTTGTCGGCGGCGATTCATTTGGCAGAAAAAGGCGTCAAAGTTATCCTCTTAGAGAGCCATACGATAGGCAGTGGCGGCTCTGGTAAAAGCGTAGGGCTCGTCAATGCAGGTACTTGGGCGCGCCCTGATGATTTGAATATTGCGCTAGGTGAAGTAGCAGGTGAGCGCTTGACAGACGCCCTTGGGCAAGCGCCAAGCTTAGTGTTTGATTTAATTAAGCGTTATGATATCGATGCGCAGGCCACGCAAGCCGGTAATATCCATATGGCACATAACGCCAAAGGTGAAGCAGATGTCGATATTAGATACGAGCAACTTAGCCGCCGCGGTGCGAATGTTGAAGTATTAACGGGCAGTAAATGCCATGAATATTGCGGGACGACAAGTATCAATAAAGCATTACTAGATCATCGGGCTGGTACGATAAATCCGCTGGCTTATGTCAGAGGACTTGCAAAAGTCGCTACCAGTCTTGGTGTGACTATCTACGAGCATTCCGCTGTTGAAGCCTTAGAAAAAGTAGACGGTCATTGGTATACAAGAACCGCTAAAGCTCGCGTGAAATCTGAGCGCGTTATTATTGCGACCAACGCTTATACCGAAGGCGAGTGGACAGAAATCACAAAGACATTTTATCTGGTTTATTACTATCAGATTGCATCTGAGCCACTGAGTGGCGAGGCGGCAGATCGTATCTTACCTTACAAAACAGGAGCATGGGATACTCGTTTGGCCTTGTCTAGCTTTCGCCGTGATGACGACGATCGCCTATTATTGGGAACGGTGGGTGGTACACAGCTTAAACCAAAATCCTTTTATCAATCATGGGCCAATGCGGTGCAAAAGAGCTATTATCCAGATTTGCCAGCATTTAAGTGGCAGTATGAGTGGACTGGTAGTTTTGGCTTCACGCAAGATCATATTTTTCGAGTCATGGAGCCCGACGAGGGCTTGCTGACAGCAACGGCCTATAACGGTCGCGGCATTACCACAGGCACGCTAATGGGTAAGTGCTTTGCAGATTATATAATGACAGGTAATAGAGATAGTATTCCCTTACCATTTAAGACCTTAGAAGAGGCAAAAGTTTTTTTTGGCGGGATGAAATCTGGCTTTACTGAGTTGGGACTGACTTTATATCATGCAGGACAATGTCTAAAAATAATTAGATAGCTTTGTTGAGTCATCGTCTGATTTTTTCTACCGTTTTTAAATATAAAGGTATTCAGACTTTGACGGCGATAGAGAGACCGTAACAATCGTGTGATTACCAAAGCGTATTAATATCAGTATTTATTTTCTATTATCTGATATGCTATCATCTTTAAGTCATTATCGTGGGTTTAACAGTTTTGTCATTGCCAGCCATTATCGTTATAAATGGTGGCGTACAAACCTTGCAACTTCCAGCACGATATAAAATAATTCTGGTAAAGCGCATGAGCCTGTACTCCGACATCCTCATTTGTGCCTGATTTTATTTGCCTATTTGGGCGTATTTCAACCTTTTTCGTCGGAGTTACAGGAGTCTAAGGTGTTCAATATCATGAGCCACATTGCTAACCAATCCAAATATACCCGTCATTACCACCCACGTCACCTTCTTGCCCAGTATGCGATCAATCAGATAGCGACACTTGAGCTGCGTTCGCAAGATATTGTTAAAGCCATGGGTTATCCTATCAAGCATACCATCCCTGCTTGTGAGCGACTGCGTCATGTATTATCGAATAAATACCTTGGGCTTGATGGCAGCTATATGGATAAATATTTTACCGCTGAAGAATTTCTAGCCGCGCTATTTGCTGTGCTGGATATCCCTCATACGCCGTTTGCAGAAGACATTGCCCAGATCAAAGATGCTCCTGTACACGCTCAGCATGATAATAAAAGTTCATCCTATGGCAGTGTGAGTAATGGCTATCAACAGATGAGTGAACAAGATTATGAAATGGTTGATAGAGTAGAAGAATATAAGCTAAAAAAATCTAAGGAATGTTAATTTCTAAGCATTATTTTTTAAGCATTAAGTAAAGCCTCACTGCAAAGTGAGGCTTTTTTCGTTGTGATCTTTAATGATGAAATTGAAAATTGGCTGGTATGAATATTTCATAATATTGTATAAATTATTGTATATCGAACTGATTATATATCAGGCTTTGATATGGCTCGCCATAAAATCACGAATAACGCATCAAACTCTGCATTAATGGGTGTATCGGTCTGGCGAATGATATGCATCAAGCCAAGACGACTGATAAAACCCATAAACACATCAAAAAGTATATAAAGGGGCACGGTGTCATTTAGTACCCCGCGGTTTTGACCATCTTCTAATACATTTAAAAATGCCCCAATCAGCTCTTTATTTTCATAAATCGCAATATTACGTATACGCGATGCCGACACTGAAGACAGTACCATCACCGCATCGGGATGTGAGTCTACAAAGTCAAAACAGACCCATAATGTCTTGCGTAGCCGATCTTGCACGCTATCAATGCCTTGCAAATGATCCATGATACGCGCCGCCAATCTGCCCAATACGATATCCATAATGGTATAAAACAGCGTTTGCTTATCGCCAAAATATTTATACAGCGTCTGTAGTGAGACATTGGCAGACTTTGCAATTTGTGCCATGGTTACCTCATTAGAATCAAAACCTGCAAATACTTTACGAACGGCTTTTTCAATTTTTTCTAAAGTAGCAGGGCGCATATCGGATAAGGGTGCCAAAGCTCGGGCTGTATTCATACTAGATATCTGACTCGTAGATTGCATGCTTGATGATTCCTGTGCGGTGAGAATTTTTATACTGTGCTACAGCGTCTTATTTATCGGCTTGATAAGCTAGAGTTGAAATAGGTAATATAAATTACTATTGTTTGTTAATAGGTTGCGCATAGTCTTTTACTGTCCTAGTATAAGTCTTGCATGATATTAAATATAAAGAATACTGAGATTGTATATAACGGTAATTAAAATTACCATAAGTAATATGTTTACACTCAATAGTATTTTATATTAGGGCGTGTCCTCGTTTGAATTGAGGACACGCCCTAGCCATTATCAACTTCCCATCGTCAAGGACAGACAATATGAGTATTGAAAAATTCACCCCGAACTGGATGACCGAAGAGCACCAGATGGTGCATGACAGCGCGCTTAAAATGTTTCAATCGTGGGAGCCAAAAGATGAGCAGTGGCGTAAAAACGGCATGATTGACCGCGCTGCGTGGGAAGAGGCTGGCGCGATGGGATTCTTATGTGCATCGATACCAGAAGAATATGGCGGCGGCGGCGGTGACTTTGGTCATGAAGCGGCGCTTCTTTATGCGCAAGCTGAGGCCAATCAATCTGGATTCGGCGGCATGGTGCATTCAGGTATTGTCGCGCCTTATATCTTGAGTCATGGTACGGAAGCGCAGAAAAAAGAATGGCTACCTAAGATGGCGACGGGTGAGTATGTGGCTGCGATTGCTATGACCGAACCGGGTACAGGCTCAGACTTGCAGAACATCAAAACCTATGCGGTAAAAGATGGCGATGATTACATTATCAATGGTTCAAAAACCTTTATTACCAATGGTCAGCATGCCAACCTGATTTTGCTCGCCTGCAAAACCGATCGTGAAAAAGGGGCGCAAGGTGTTTCGCTTATCGTGGTAGAAACGGACAAAGTAGAAGGGTTTGAGCGTGGTCGTAATCTCGATAAGATTGGTCTGACCTCACAAGATACTTCGGAGTTATTTTTCAGCAATGTACGTGTGCCGCAAAAGAATTTGCTTGGCACAGTAGAGGGCATGGGTTTTATTCAAATGATGCAAGAGCTGCCACGTGAGCGTCTAATTATTGCTTTAACGGGCGTTGGTGCGATGAAGCTCGCGATTAATTTGACCCTAGAGTATGTCAAAGGTCGGGAAGCCTTTGGTAAACCTATTTGGAAGTTTCAAAATACGCGCTTTAAAATGGCAGAATGCTACGCTGATTATCTCGCTGCCAGCACGATGTGTGATGCCGCTGTCGATGCCATGTTAGAAGGCAAGTTGACAGTACCGCAGGCGTCTTTGATTAAATACTGGGTGACGCAAAAGCAGTGTGATGTGATAGACGAATGCGTACAGCTGTTTGGCGGTTATGGCTACATGACAGAATACCCGATTGCTCGTTTGTACGCTGATGCGCGAGTACAAAAAATCTACGGCGGCACCAATGAAATCATGAAAGAGCTGGCGTCACGCTTTATGTAAGCGGCTGATTTGCTTTTTGGTTCTACTTCTTGATTCTAAGACATAGATTATATTGCCATCATCCATCATGGTTATTTATTCAAAAAAGATAAAAAAGGATTTTTATGACTGAGACTGCTTACATTTATGATGCTATCCGTACCCCGCGCGGCAAAGGCAAAAAGGATGGCTCTTTGTATCAGGCATCACCGATTTGGCTTGCCCGTACCTTGTTAAAGGAAATGCAACAGCGCCACCATTTGGATACCAGTTTGGTTGATGATGTGGTGTTTGGTTGCGTGACGCCCATTGGCGAGCAGGGTTCTGATATCGCCCGTATAGCCGTTATTGATGCTGGCTGGGCGCAAAGTGTGGCAGGTGTCACTTTATCTCGGTTCTGTGCCTCAGGTCTGGAGTCTATCAATCTGGCCGCTGCCAAAATTATGTCAGGTATGGAGGACATGGTGGTTGCAGGCGGCGTAGAATCGATGAGCCGCGTGCCGATGGGCTCTGACGGCGGGGCATGGTATATGGATCCACGGGTTAATGAAGCGACGCATTTTGTCCCGCAAGGCGTTGGCGCGGATACCATAGCGACGTTAAAAGGCTTTAGCCGCACCGATGTTGATGCGTTTGCTACCGAGTCACATCGCCGCGCCGCGCATGCTTGGGAGCAGGGCTATTATGATAAATCGGTCGTTCCCGTCACGGATATCAATGGCATGACGTTATTGGATAAAGACGAAACCATTCGTCCTAATACCAATATCGAAACCTTAGCTGGCCTCAATCCTTCTTTTATTATGCCGGGCAAGATGGGCTTTGATAGTGTTATCTTGGACAGATATACCACCATTGAAAAAGTGAATCACGTGCATCATGCAGGCAATTCATCAGGCATTGTCGATGGTGCGGCAATTTGCTTAGTGGGTAGTGCAGCTGCTGGCAAAAAAGCAGGTTTAAAACCACGTGCTAAAATCACTATGGCTGCAGTGATTGGTTCAGAACCCGCTATTATGCTGACAGGGCCAACGCCTGCCTGCCAAAAAGCGCTCAAAAAAGCAGGTATGCAAGCTTCAGATATAGACCTATGGGAAATCAATGAAGCCTTTGCTGCCGTTCCGTTAAATACTGCCGATGACTTCGGACTCTCGCTTGATATCGTCAACGTCAATGGCGGCGCTATCGCGATGGGTCATCCACTTGGCGCAACGGGCGCGATGCTCATGACAACTGTGCTTGACGAGTTAGAACGTCGCGATCTAAAAACTGCGATGATTACGCTCTGTGTCGGTGGTGGTATGGGCATCGCTACTATCATTGAGCGCGTGTAGTGCTGATAGTGCTAATAGATTTTAGTGATTGTCATTAGTTTCTAGTGACTGATATCGACATAGAATAATATAAAAAGGACTTGAAATGAGCATAAACAGCGTAGACGCCATCAATGCATTGAACCACTTTTCTGCCGAATCTGATAATGGCATTATCACCGTTACGATTGACCAAAGTAGTCGCAAAATGAATGTCATCGGCGACGGTTTCACCGATAGTTTTGCAGTGATGACTGACAACTTTATTAACGATGCGTCCGCCAAAGGTTTGATTTTAACCTCTGGCAAAGAGACCTTTGTGGTCGGTGCTGATATTGATCAGTTGGCTAATATTAAAACCGCTGAACAAGCCTTTGAGCTGGTCGAAGACCTGAAAGCCAGTTTACGCAAACTAGAGAAATCTGGTAAACCTGTCGTTGCTGCTATGACTGGAACGGCACTTGGCGGTGGTTTGGAGTTGGCATTGGCCTGTCATTATCGTATCGCGATTGATTCGCCTAAAACCAAACTGGGTCTACCTGAAGTCAAATTGGGCTTGCTGCCGGGCGGCGGAGGTACTCAGCGTTTACCTCGATTGGTTGGCATTCAATCAGCACTCGAGCTGATGACCCAAGGTAAAGAGCTGCGTCCAGCTGCTGCTAAAGACATGGGTTTGATTGATGCTGTTGCTACTGACAAAGCAGATATGTTCAAGCAGGCGAAAGACTGGATTAACGCCAATCCCAGTGCCCAGCAACCATGGGATAAAAAAGGTTTTAAAATTCCCGGCGGTGATAGTAAGCATCCTAGTATTGTGCCGATATTTTCTATCGCGCCTGCCATGGCCAACCAAAAGTCACACGGCAATTATCCAGCCATTACTCACATCATGTCTTGCGTTTTCGAGGGCTGCTTAGTGGATATCGATACGGGACTTGAGCTTGAGTCGCGTTACTTCGCCGCTTGTGTGCTGTCTGCTGAATCTAGAAATATGATTAATACGCTATGGACTCAGCTGAATAGTATTAAAAAAGGTCAATCTCGTCCTGATGGTTTTGAGCGCTATAAAACCAAAAAAGTTGGTATTTTAGGTGCAGGCATGATGGGTGCGGGCATTGCTTATGTCACCGCAAAGGCGGGGATCGACGTTGTACTCCTCGACACTGAAATGGCAGGCGCTGAAAAAGGCAAATCATATTCTGCCACCATTTTGGACAAAGCCATTAGCCGTAAACGCTCCACTGAAGAGAAAAAGCAAGCGTTACTCAATCGCATCAAGCCAACAGTGTTTTATGAGGATTTGGCAGAATGTGATCTGATTATCGAAGCGGTGTTTGAAAATCGTGAGATTAAAGCCAAGTGTACTCAGCAATCTGAGGCGGTGATTCCTAACACGGCTGTCTATGCATCTAATACTTCGACACTTCCTATCACTGGATTGGCAAAAGCCAGCACCCGACCCAATCAATTTATCGGGCTGCATTTCTTCTCGCCAGTCGATAAGATGCCGTTGGTTGAGATTATCATGGGCGAGCAAACGGATGACGCCACTTTAGCAAAAGCCTTTGATTATGTGCTACAAATCGGTAAAACACCTATCGTCGTTAATGACAGTCGGGGGTTTTACACCTCACGGGTATTTGGCACTTACGTGTCAGAAGGGGTTGCGATGTTAGGCGAGGGCGTCCATCCGCGCAGCATCGAAGTTGCTGGCATGAAAACGGGCATGCCCATGCCGCCACTGGCATTGCAAGATGAGGTGTCATTAAGTTTGGCGTTGCATGTGAGCGAACAGCAGCAGCTGGATATGAAGGCTGAAGGTAAACCCATTGCTGTTCGTCCCTCGTACGAGATACTGAAAACGCTGGTCAAAGAACACAATCGCGAGGGCAAAAAAAATGGTAAAGGCTTTTATGAGTATGCCGATAATGGCGACAAATACTTGTGGCCTGAGCTGATGGATTTATACCCAGCAAAAGCAGAGCAGCCATCACAGCAAGATTTAATCGATCGTTTGATGTTTATCCAAGCCAACGAATCTGCTAAGTGTTACCAAGAAAACGTCGTCCGCTCTGTCGCTGATACCAATATTGGCTCCATTTTTGGCTGGGGCTTTGCGCCACATCAAGGCGGTACGCTACAGTTTATCAATTCGATGGGGTTAGAGACGTTCATCACGCGTAGTCGTGAACTTGCGGCTCAATACGGTGAGCGTTTTGAGCCAGCAAAAATTCTGCTAGATATGGTAGATAAAGGCGAGGTATTTTCTGATGAATGAGTTGATGGTTAATTCTACGATTCATTCTGCGATTAATACGAGCACTGGTTCAATGATAGATTTAATGGCAGATTGCTTACAAGGGCTGCGCGTCGTTGATTTGACTCGTAATTTACCGGGACCCTTTGCCACACGTTTGCTTGCAGATTTGGGCGCAGAAATCATTAAGATTGAACCTAAAAATGGTGATCCTGCCAGAGCCTTTGGCGAATTGTTTAAAGCACTAAATCATGGCAAAACCATTGAAAGTCATGACTTTCGTGATACTCAAGGTATTGCTGCTATCAAAGCGCACCTCAAAGATGCTGATGTTATGTTGGATAGCTTTCGCCCTGGCGTCCTAAAAGGCATGGGACTAGATGCTACAACGCTGCATGCGATTAATCCAAAATTGGTCATGGTATCGATTACTGGTTACGGTTTGGCATCTAGCGATTCGAAAATTGATATTAATCATGACTGGGCTGATAAAGCCGGTCATGATATTAACTTTATGGCGATGAGCGGTGTTTTAGACCAATTAAAGACGGCGGACGGCGAGCAGGCGATGCCTAACGTTCAATTTGCAGATTTGGCAGGCGGCAGTGATACCGCTGTGATTGCACTGCTTGCTGCCGTATTCGCCGCCCAGCGGACGGGCAAAGGTCGTCATGTTGCCGTTAGTATGACGCACAGCTTGTATCAGCATATGGTCATGCCAAAGGCAACGGGAACACTGGTGAAAAGCTTTTCAGGGCAACAACCAGCACCGCATCATGATTTTTTGGGTGGATTATTGCCCTGCTATCGCCTATACAAAACCTCAGACGAGCGCTATATGGCCGTTGGTTCGTTAGAGCTGAAATTCTGGCAAGGGCTGTGTGAAGTATTGGATTTGTCTGCGCTCAAAAACAGCCATTGGCAACTTGGGTTTATGCCAAATACCTCTGAAAGCCAAGCGGCGGCTAAGGTGATAAGCGATAAATTTGCCAGTCAAACACTTGAGCATTGGCAGCAAGTTTTTGCGCTCGCTGATGTCTGCGTCACCCCTGTGCTTAGCCTCAGTGAAGCAAAAGCACATCCCTTATTTGCCCATCAAGATGCGTATGATGCAACGTCAGGATGGCAGCAGGTTCAGTAGCTAGGTTTTTTATGAGAAATGCTTCAAAGCCATTGAGTTTTTCATAAGTTGATTACCAAGGAAGGTAAGTTATGGATCAGTTTTGGACGCAGCATTATCCTAAAGGGATAAATGCACAGATAACGCCGCCACATAATACATTGATTGACCTGTTTGATGACAAATTAACAGAATATGCCAGCCAGGAATTTATCACCAACATGGGTGTTACTTATACTTATGGGCAAGTGGATAGCATGTCATTGGCTATTGCGGCTTGGATTCAAAGTCTGGGTCTAGCAAAGGGTTCGGTCATAGGCATCATGATGCCCAATGTCAACCAGTACCTGCCTATTGTCATAGGGATAATTCGCGCTGGTATGGTCACAACGCTCATCAATCCGCTGTATAGTCCTCGTGAATTGAGACATCAATTGGCTGATTCAGATACTGCTGTATTATTTATATTAGAACCATTTTGCAAAACGTTAGAGAAAATCATCAAAGACACGCCTGTCAAAACCGTGGTCATCAGCAAGATTGGCGATATGTTAGGAGTAGTGAAAGGTGCGTTTGTTAATATCGCTGCCAAATATGTCAAAAAAGCCATTCCCCGTTATCAGCTGAAATCCAATTCTCATTATACCGTGACTCGCTATAAAGCCGTTTTAAAATTCGCCAAAAAATTAAGCTATTCTCGTCCTACCATTCACGCGGACGACTTATTAATGCTGCAATATACTGGCGGTACGACAGGTGTTGCCAAAGGTATTTTGATTACCAATCAAAATGTTGTGACCGCCACTTACCAGTTTGTCGAATGGTTCAAGCCAGTCTATGACGCCATGTCTGATAGTACTCAAATAAATACCATTGTCGCTTTACCGCTGTATCATATTTATGCGTTTATCTGCTCAATAGTTGGGTTGAGTGTGGGTCAGCATCTCACACTGGTTACCAATCCACGTGATATTGAAGGGTTTATCAAGATATTGCGCAAGCGTCCTTTTCATCTATTGCCTGGTGTTAATACTTTGTTCCAAGCCCTGCTGATGAACCCAAAATTTAAGGAGCTGGATTTTTCTGCATGCAAATTAACTGTAGTTGGTGGTATGGCAGCGACCCCTGAAACTGCTAAGCGCTGGCGTGAAGTCACAGGTCTGCCTATCCTCGAAGGCTGGGGTATGTCTGAGACGCTAGGCGTGGGTACCGCCAATCCATTTAATGGCACTGAATATAGTGGCAACGTGGGGTTACCTCTGCCTAGTGTCGATATCAGTATCCGTGATGATGATGAAAATATTCTTGCTATAAATGAAGTTGGTGAGATGTGCATCAAAGGTGACAATGTCATTACTCATTATCATAATATTGACAATACGACGTTTTTTACTGCTGATGGTTACTTAAAGACAGGTGATATTGCATCTATGAACGAGCAGGGTGCTATTAAGATATATGACCGTAAAAAAGACATGATTATCGTCAGTGGTTTCAACGTTTATCCTAACGAAGTAGAAAACATCATTGAGGAGCACCCTAAGGTTGCCGAATGTTCAGTGGTGGGTATCGATGATAAGTTGCAGGGTCAGTCGGTCAAAGCCTATGTTGTAAAATCTGATGATAGCTTAAATGAGGATGATATTAGAGCGCTGTGCCAAGCAAATTTGGCCGCCTATAAATGCCCGCGTCATATCGAATTCATAGACGAGTTACCCAAATCAACTGTCGGAAAAATACTGCGTCACAAGCTGAGAAAATTGGCTCATGAAGCGTAACGACTACTCAACAGACTCTCATCAATAACATCTACGTTTAACGCATTTTGTCTGTCATCTATTGGCAGGCTTTCTGTTTTTAGAAGGCCTCATTTAATGGTATTAAATGAGGTCTTCTATTTTGGAAAATGCTCATGGGATTGTTTTCGATACTTTATCTAGGGCGTGTCCTCATTTTAAAAATGGTGATAAAAATGAGATAAATTGCCGTCAAACAAGGAAGATAGCGCCGTTAATATCGAGATATTGATAAGCTATTTGACGATGTTTAACAAAATTTAGCCATGTTTAGCCCATTTAGAGAGTAATTGATTGAATTGAGGACACGCCCTAACGTTGTTTGATGTCATCGTATTGTCATGGCTCTTTAACCAAAATGTCACAACTACTGGCTACACTGCTGACCTAGGCAATACAAATAATAAATGATCAGGTTGGTTGATATGTTAGAGCTTAGAGGCGTGACGAAAAAGTATGAGAATAAAGTTATCTTTGAAGATATTTCCCTCAAAATTAATAAGGGCGAAATTGTCTCAATCTTAGGGCCTTCTGGCTGTGGTAAAACGACTTTATTGCATATTATCTTAGGTTTGACAGGTATCAATGGCGGTCGTCTTGCTTATAACGGCGAAGACATTACACGAGTGCCGATGAAAAAAGAGGCTTCAATATTGTCTTTCAAGACTATGCACTGTTTCCCAATCTAAATGTCAAACAAAACATCGAATACGGTTTACGCAATAATCCCCATATTAGTACGCAAGCAGAAGTCGATGAACTGGTCGACTTACTCGATATCAAAGCCCACCTAAATAAACGCATCAACCAGTTGTCAGGCGGTCAAAAGCAACGCGTGGCACTCGCACGCACTTTGGTGATGAAGCCTAAAATCCTGCTATTAGATGAGCCTTTATCTGCGCTAGATGGTGTCATCAAAGAAACCATCAAAGCACGTATCCGTGAGATTTCCGTTCGCTATCAGTTGACGACTTTAATAGTCACTCATGATCCAGAAGAAGCCATGACGTTATCTGATCGTATTTTACTGCTCTCAGACGGCAAAGTGGCACAGTTCGCGACACCAACGGAAATCATTCGCAACCCAGCCAATGATTTTGTCAAAAACTTCATTCTCAATCAGCTCAATATTAAGCGTCGCAATATCTTAAGTTTATTCGCGGATGATGGCGCAAACATCGACCCTTTAAGCAAATATACCCAGCGCCAACATTATGGTCAGGATGACAGTGTGGTGACTCATCGTTATGACGATATCGATGGTATTGATACTATCGACAATACCGACGATCTTAATGTTATTAAAGACAGTCATCAGCAAAAACGAAAAGATGCCCCCATCAATTAATATTGATTAAAAATAAAAATGCCGTGAATGAACGTATTTGACCATTTGATCGTCTTGGATATTTATGAAATTGAGCAATTCACCCCTCGTAAAAGCAATTTGGCTATTCGTTGCTGTTTTATTCGTCATGTTTATGTTTGTGCCATTAGTCAAACTGCTGGCACTGTCTTTGAATGTCAGTGATGCATTAGGGTTAGAAAACTACACCAGTATTTTGAGCAGTGATGGCTTTTTGCAGACCATGCAAAACAGCTTTTTTGTGGCGACGATGAGTGCGCTTAGCGCGACGTTTTTGGGCTTTATTTTGGCTTATACCGTGCATTGGACCAATTTGCCCAAAGGTTTTAAACAATTTATTAAGCTGGCGGCATTATTTCCTATGTTGTTGCCAACCGTAACCTACGGCTTTGCCATTATTTATACCTTTGGCAAACAAGGTTTGCTTACTCAGATTCTTGGCTTTCAGCTGTTTGAGGACATATACGGCTTTTATGGCATGTGGCTTGGTTATACCATTTATACCTTGCCCATTGCTTTTTTATTATTGAACAATACTTTCCAGTATTTGGACAAAAAGTTCGTCGTTGTATCAGAGTTGATGGGAGACTCTCCTTACCGCCAGTTTGATATGACTGTGGTGCGCCCTCTAATCGGCACCTTTGCAGCAGCGATGATTCAATGTTTCTTTTTAGCCTTTACAGACTTTGGTATTCCAGCGTCGATTGGGGGGCAATATAGGGTCATCGCCACTGAGCTTTATACCCAAATCTTAGGCGCGTCACCGTCATTCGAAAAAGGGGCAGTGGTTGCGCTATTTATGCTGGGGCCATCCATCCTAAGCATCGCCATACTATGGTACGTGGCACGCTTCAATGTGCGCTATGACTCAGTTGAAATGATTGATCTGCCCACCTCAAAAATCAAAGACCGTGTTTTGGCGGTGTTATCGAGTGTGATTTTAGCCTCACTGTTACTGGTATTTGCCGTGATATTCATCATCCCATGGATTAAATCATGGCCTTATCAGATGGTCTTCACCACCGAGATTGTCAGCGAGGCTTTAGAGTCTGCCAATCTGATGCGGGTCTATAAAAACTCATTACTTGTGGCGGTATTAACAGCGGTGTTTGGCACTTTGATTACGTATTTTTCAGCCCTGTTATACGAGCGCTCAAGCCTTTTTAAACTGGGTAAATTCAGTATTGAAAGCTCGGCATTAGTGACCAATACGGTGCCTGGAATGGTCGTAGGTATTGCCTATTTGATGGTGTTTTCGGGGTCGGCGGTCGCCAATACTATTTTTATCATCGTGATTAGCAACATCATTCATTACTTTGCCACGCCTTATTTGATGAGTAAAAACGCACTGTCTAAAATGAATTTGGGCTGGGAGACGACGGCTGGTCTGTTGGGTGACTCATGGTTTACATCGTTACGCCGCATCGTCGTGCCCAATTCATTTTTTACGCTGATTGAAATCGCTTCGTTCTATTTTATCAGCGCCATGGTGACGATTAGCGCGGTTATCTTTATTTCAGGTGCCAAAACCATGGTACTCACCACCAAGATAGTTGAGCTACAGCACTTTGCGCGCTTCGATGAGATTTTTATCTTGTCGCTGATGATATTGCTGACCAATATTGGCGCACTGATGTTGTTTGCTATTGTCCGTCATATTTATAGCAAAAGGCTCTCTGGTACAACGGCAATAAAAACCAAGAAAAAACCTAAGTCAATGGTGGTACCAACGTCTTCTTAGTCTTACTCATCGGTCAAGCGCATTGATAAGACTTATTTTCGTTTTATATTTTAAGCAACACCTTTTTCATTATTAAAACATCAACAAATAATAGGACAAATAATGTTTTTATTTAAAACGTTAGTGGCAAGTTTCGCGTGTGGAATCGTCTTAGCAGGTTGTAGTTCACCTGAGTCGGAAGGAGATGCTTCTAGCAATATCGAAGAAGTGGTCATTTATAGCAATGCCGACGAAGAAGCGGTCGAGGTCATCCAAGAGGTTTTAGACGAAGCAGGCTATGAAGGTCAGTATGTCTTTCAGTCTTTTGGGACAGGGGAGTTGGGTGGGCGTTTGCTGGCAGAAGGCGATAATACAGAGGCTGATATGGTGACGATGAGCTCGTTCTACTTAGAAAGCGCCCAAGCCAAGCATCCTATGTTTAAAGAATTGACCTTTGACGTTGACCCGCAAGTGGCGGTCCCCAATTACTATGCACCAATACTGGGCTTTACGGGCGCTATTATTTTAAACACAAAAGAGATGGCGGCACAAAATCTGCCCAGACCAACCAGTGCCAAGGATTTGGCAAACCCGATCTACAAAAATAAAATTGCGATGGTGGATCCTAATGGCTCATCGACAGGTTGGCTCTTTATTCAAGACGTCACCGCTACTTATGGAATGGGCGCTGAAGGGCAGAAAATTATGAACGATATCCGCACCAATGCGGGTCCAAATTTGGAATTATCAGGCTCAGGTCCGATCAAAAAAGTGATGGCAGGTGAGGTACCGATTGGTTTTGGCTTGCGTCATCAAGCAATCGCAAACAAAGCACAAGGCTTGCCCATTGATTATGTTGACCCAAGTGAAGGAAATTATACGCTAACGGAATCGGTAGCCGTTATTGATAAAGGCGAGAACACCAATCCAAATGCGATAAAAATGGCTGAAATCATTGTTAAAAATGCGCGCCCAAAATTATTGACGATATACCCAAATGTGATTTATGACGGTGAAACAGTCGCTCCTGACAATCAAATCAAAAACAGTAAAACGTACGGCGAGCCACTGACGGCTGAGCTGCTAGACAAGCACAGAGCGTTTTTCCATGGACAAACTGAATCGTAAATGAATCCATAAAAACCGTGATGAGTAGTTATTGTTCAATTGCACTATTTCATTGGCTAGTGAAATCCTTAAAACAAGGATTGAGCCGCTAAAACATAAATTGAGTATCATTTGTAATCAATCATAAAGAAGAAAAAAGCTATGACAGGGACAAGTAAATTATCAGATAAACAGTATGATGTGGTCGTCGTTGGGGGCGGTATCGTTGGTCTTGCCAGCGCTTATGCTGCCGTAAAAAAAGGGCTGAAAGTGGCACTGGTAGAACGAGAAGCACAGAACAAAGATGCCTCGATTCGTAACTTTGGCTTTGTGACGGTTAGTGGTCAGCGTAGCGGTGAGCATTGGCAACGTGCCATGCACTCACGCAATATCTGGGCGGACATCGCGCCAAAAGCCGGTATCAAGGTTGAGCATACCGGTCTGCACATGCTGGTTCAGCGCCCTGAAGCGATGAGCGTTGCCGATGCGTTTTTGAAGACTGAAATGGGCGAGTCCTGTCGCTTATTGAGCCAATCAGAAATACAGGAGCAGACGCCTTATCTTAAAACAGGTTTGGGCGTTTTATATAGCCCGCATGAGCTGAGAGTCGAGTCAAATACCGCGATTGGCAAATTGGCGGACTGGTTAGCACAGGTGCATGGCGTGGATTTTTATAACAAAACCACGGTTCAGGAGGTTGATTTGCCCACTGTTCATACCAGTCGAGGGGCGCTACAGACGGCGCATTGTGTGATCTGTCCTGGGGCGGATTTACATGGCTTATATCCCAGTACTTTAGCGCAGTCTGATGCCAAACTCTGTACCCTCAATATGATGCGCGTGATGCCAAGGCAAGCGTTCAAACTAAATGCTGCTGTCATGTCAGATCTGAGTTTTGCTCGTTATGATGGGTTTGCTCAGCTACCAGAAGCCCGTGCGCTTATCAGCTTACTTGATGACACTCAAGCTGCTGAGCGCAAGGCTGGCGTACATTTAATCGTTGTTCAATCAGCGGATGGCTCACTTATCATTGGTGACAGTCATGATTACTGTGATAAAGAGCTGCCCTTTAGAGACACTTATCAAGATAACTTAATCATCAACGAGTTCAAAAAAGTCATGGACATCGGTGAGGTAGACATCACCCAGCACTGGTTAGGGGTCTATCCAAGTGCCGACAATGTCGTGTTTAAAGCATCACCAGAAGCAGGCGTTGCCATCGGTACCATCACAAGTGGCACAGGCGCATCAACGGGATTTGCCTTTGGTGAAGAGTTAATTAATTTAGTATTGGAGTCAAAATAATGAATACAGATATTCATCGTATCAAAGCGCCATTCGACGCGATCAAACTGTGTGTCTTTGATATGGCAGGCACGACCGTCAATGAAAACAATTTGGTTTATAAGACCGTATGTGATGCGATCAATCACACCTTACAACAGGTTGGTCGAACAGACATTCAGGTTAATCTAGAGGTGTGTTTAGAGTTTGGGGCTGGCAAAGAAAAGCGACAAGCCATTAGCGATATACTCAATGAAGTATGCAAAAATGACAATACCGCGACCGCTGATAGTGAAAAATGGACGGATGCTGCCTTTAATACGTTTAAATCAGCATTGGCATTAGCCTATACCAAGGACACGGTAGCAACCTTCGATGGCATGCTAGATTTTTTCACTCAGTTAAAGCAGTCAGGTAGAAAAGTCGTGCTAAATACGGGCTACGATATTCAGACTGCCAATAAAATATTAACCATTTTAGGATGGTCAGTGGATCGTGATATTGATGCTTTGATTACAGCGGATGATGTGCATAATGGTCGTCCTGCGCCAGATATGATTACCCTTGCTATGGGCAAGTTTGGGATTGAGCATTCGCAACAGGTATTGAAAGCAGGGGATAGCGGCATCGATATCGAAGAAGGCAAAAATGCCCATTGTGGTCTATGTGTTGGGGTGCTGACTGGTGCTCAAACCCATGTGCAACTGGAGAAATATTCACCAGATATCGTGCTTGAGCAGCTCACGGATCTAGCGGCATTGATCTAGAGTATGTCCTCAATTTAATTGAGGCAGCTATATGGGCTAAAAATGGCTAGATTAAGACATGGGGTACTTTAATGGCACATTTCAGAAGGAGAGAAACCATCTAATGATTTCTCTCCTTCTTCTTTGATAGAAGTAACAATAAACATAAGGACAGACAGGCTTATCGATTTTTGAACAGCCTAATATGTGGAATATTTGTCTTAAAATTTTAGCCCGCGCTACTGCTGCTCTAATGCTTTTAGACCCGCTTTGGCGATGTGTACATCTTCGCTACCATGTGCGCCGCCCACCCCGATACCACCAACTACGATACCATCGATATAAATGGGCACGCCGCCGTCTAAGATAAGGATGTTTTCATCCAGATAGCGTAGGTCTTCAGGAATCTTGCCGTCTTTGATGCCTTTGGCGATGACCGCTGTTTCTCTTTTTTGTGAGTTTGCGGTATAGGCTTTTTTATAACTGGCACGCACGGTATGCACGCCTGCGCGGTGATCTCTGAGCACTGCTAAGGTTTGTCCAGAGGCGTCAACGACGGTCACAGATACCATCAAATTGTTGTTTTTGGCCTCTAATGCGGCGGCATTCACGATGTTTTGTGCCATCTCGCCAGTCAATAATGGAATGGTTGCCATCTCTGCTCCTTGGGTTATTACATTTGGTTTAATCGCTTGCGCTTGATACTGTGAGTGCGAAGTGTTGGCACACGCGGAGATGGACAACAGTGAAGTTGCAAGCGCGGCATAGATAACGAGTTTTTTCATAATCAGTCCTTTCATAGTTAATCCTTGAGGTTGTTTTGAATATCGCATGACGTGACTCAATACGCCTGAATCAAAGCTTAGGCAAGTTAATTGCCTGATGATAACTTGCTGGGGCAAACTTGATGGTGACAAACAGCATACCGATAAGGCTGATCAATAGCATCCACCAAACCGCTTGAAAATTGCCAGTCGACTCGCGTAGCACACCTGCGATATAAGGCGCGATGGCGGTAATAATAAAGCCAATGCCTTGGACAAATGCTGCTAGTGCCCCAGCGAGTTTGGGTTTGGACAAATGATCTAACGCGACGGTCAGTGTCAATGAAAAGCAGGCACCAAGACCACAGCCAATCAAAGCAATCCACAAGATGAGCAAAGCTGTCGGCATGGTAATCAAACCTATAAATCCAGCAATTTGTATCCCTACGGCAAAAAACAACCAAGGTCGGCGGTCGAGACGATGGGCGGATAACATTGGAATAACCAGCGCACCAATGACCTGAAAAATCGTCATGATACCGATCAGCTCGCCACTACTTTGCGCGCTCCAGCCCAAAGTCTGCGCATAGCTTGGCAACCATGCAATCATACAAGCATATCCAGCGTTTGCTAGACCAAAATAACTTGCCAGCAGCCAAGCACGGCGATTGCCAAAAAAGTTGATTTTTACCCCATCGTCTCGATTTTCCATCTGCTCAGAGGGTCGCCGCCACCACAGCACGAGGGCAAAAACTGGCACTACCAGCCAGATACCCAAACCGGATTGCCAACTGCCGTAATGTTGAGCGACCACGGGACTCAAGATAGCGGCAACCCCGCCACCAGTCATCAGTGCAGCAGAGTAAACGCCCATAGCAAGTGGTACGCGTGCAGGATACCAACGCTTGACCACACCAGGTGCCATTGCCTGCACGATGGCGATACCCGTGCCGCCTACTAAGGCACTGGCTATCAGCGTCCCTCCAGTATCTAACCACAAGCGCCATAAACCCGCTAAGGCAATTGCAAACAGACCGCCTGTGATCCACGCGCTTTCACTAAATCGTCGCCCAATCCAAGGCAACAGTAGCGGAAATATACCCATACACAGCATCGGCAGCACCACCAATAAAGAGGCGGCTTGCAAACCAATAGCTGTGCTTAGGCGAATTTCTGTTAGCAACGGACCAGTAGAGGTAATCGTTGGGCGCAGCGTCATCGCCAACCCAGCAATCACCAGCATAGGAAATAACAAGGTCAGTATCGACGAACGCGCCGTGGAAGAGATATGATCGGTACTCATGAATAATATAAAATCCGTATTAAGAAAGGCAGTACCAAAAAATCACCGCCTGAGTCGCCAAAAAAGCCGACGTCACTATATGCCGAACGCCGACTTTTTCAATAAGTGCTACTTTTACAAACCGCTGATAAAACTGCTATTTAAAGCGTCATTTAAAAAGGTTTGAACGGTAGGAACTTACCATCTAGAGTAATCACTGCGCGGTCACCACCTTCAGGGTCAGCCACTTTTTTGATATCCATTTTGAAATTAATGGCACTGATGATACCATCACCAAATTGCTCATGAACCAAGGCTTTTAGCGTGGTGCCATATACCTGCATCATCTCATAAAAACGGTAGATTGTCGGGTCAGTAGGAATCTCACTACCAACGCTGCCTCGTGATGGAATGCATTGTAGTAACGCGATGGCGTCCTCATCAAGTCCTAAAGTTTCACCAACTTTTTGGGCGGCATCAGCAGGTAGCGGATGCTGACCTAGCAAAGCGGCAGTGACAAAGACATCACTCAAGCCTGTTCCTGAAGCGATTTGCTCAAATGACAGATTCTTTGCCGTTTTGGCAGCAATGATGGTGTCAGTTAATGTTTGACGTGCGGTGTTGCTTACTTGAGACTGAATCATAATAATACCTTTTGAGGTTGGTGGTGGTTATTGGGCCAATTGATTTTCTGATTATGCATAGTCATTGATAATGACAGTTATGTAACACTAAACGGCGACTGCAAGTGGTGATAGCGGATAAGCACGAACCTCAGTGTGCGTTGCCAATGAGACAAATTCATTGGTCGCGCCGTCTAAGGCATCAATATCACCGGATTCGATATCGTAAACCCAACCATGTAGTGCCAAACGATTTTCTCTTAGCGCCAGACGTATCGAAGGATGGGTTTTGATGTTTTCGATTTGAGCGATGACATTTTCACGAACCATAGAGGCGACTCGCTCGCTATCACTGGCGTGGTCACGGGCTTCATTAACCACCCGTGCTGAGTCAGCGTAACGAAGCCAGCTGCCCACCGCTGGCATATGATCCATGCAGGTGCAGTTAGCAATGGCGGTCATCGCGCCGCAGTCAGAGTGTCCGCAAATCACCACATCCGTGACTTTCAAAGCGGTAACGGCATACTCAACTGACGCTGATACCCCGCCAGGTTCTGAACCATAAGAAGGCACAATATTGCCAGCATTGCGAATCACAAACAGACCGCCGGGTTCGTGTTGAGTAACAAGCTCAGGCACCAAGCGGCTATCTGAACAAGAAATAAACAGCGTGCGTGGGTTTTGTTTGGTCGCTAAGTTTTTGAATAAATCGGCGCGCTTGGGATAGGCGTCACTATGAAATTTTAGAAAACCTTCAATAATATCTTTCATCGCGTTGGTCTCTGTGGAGTCGATAAAAGGAATGATACGCCGCTACTGTTATAAGGTAAAATACTGGTATCTTATGATATGGATAATAAATACTTATAATGAAAATTTGACAGACTCCTAATACACAAGAGATAACCCATGATTCTTCGGCATATTAAGTATTTTTTGGCAGTGGCAGAGCATCAAAGCTTTACCCAAGCAGCAGCGTCTTTGTACGTCTCACAGCCAGCGTTATCACAGCAAATTAAGCAGTTGGAGGAAGGTCTAGGCGCGACGTTATTTGATCGCTCTGGTCGCCGTGTCACATTGACCGATGCTGGTGACGTCTATGCGCGCTATGCTCATAGAGCTTTGCAGGATTTGGAGGAAGGACGGCGCGCCATTCATGATGTGCAAGATCTCAGTCGCGGTGCGCTGCGGATTGCGATTACGCCTACCTTTACGACGTATTTGCTTGGACCTTTAATCAAAGCGTTTCATACTCGTTATCCGAGTATCACGCTGAGCGTGCAGGAGATGTCACAGGAGCAGATGGAAAAGCAAATACTTGATGATGAGTTTGATGTGGGTATTGCTTTTGAAGATGTACAGTCTGCCGATATCGACACACAAACTTTGCTGATAGAGACGCTTGCATTGGTGGTTAGTAAACATAATACCCTTGCTAAGCAAACGGCGATTGATTTGCCAACATTACACGCGCAGTCGCTGGTATTACTGAGTCGTGAATTTGCCACGCGCGAACAGATTGAGCATTATTGTCGCCAGCATGACATTGCGCCAAACGTATTGATGGAGGCAAACTCGCTCAGCGCCGTCATAGAAATTGTTCGCCACACCCAATTGACCACCTTATTGCCCTCCAACATCGCCCATAACTATGATGAGCTGGTGGCGATTACCTTAGCGCCGTCTTTACTCCAGCGTACGGCGGTATTATTACAACGAAAAGGCGCGTATCAGAGTGGAGCGACCAACGCATTTATTGCATTAGCGCATGAAGTTTGTTCAAACACGGTGGAATCCAATGCGCTGTTTTTGAAATAGCATAAATTCAACAAAGGAACGGACACAATGAGATAGGAAAAAGGTCAATGCTTCAAACGCTTATTCACTATTTTTTCCATTTTGGTCTGCCTTTTATCATCGCCTATGTATTTTTTCGCGATGACTATAAAAAGGTTTATCTAATATTGTTAGCCACTATGTTGGTTGATTTGGACCATCTATTAGCAACGCCTAACTTCTCGCCTAATCGCTGTAGTATTAACTTTCACCCGCTGCATAGTTATTATGCGATGGCCGTATATGTGGGTACGTTAATGCTACCTAAGCCTTATAGAATCATCGGTTTGGGCTTAGTCTTGCATATGCTGACGGATCTGAATGACTGCGTCATGACGTACGTTTATTTGCCTGAGGCATTAGATAATGCACCTGCTCGTGAGCTTGTCATAGGGTTGGCAGATAGGTTTAAGTAGCATTTCTTAACTTTTTATCTCATACCTATTAATTCAATAGTTATAGTGGATTATCTTCCCAAAAAGCCTTAATACCTGCTCAGTCCATGGACTTTATATTAAATATAAAGTCAGCATCCAGAAGATAAATATAGACAAAAAAACGCCTCACTTATCAATGGTGAGGCGTTTTTTTGTGAGTGGCTTATTTAGCCATCTATTCGGCAGTAATTATTTAGCAACTGCTTTAAAATTTGCCACTTGGTTCGCATTGGTAATGGTCAATACAGGCATATTTTTGGCATTTTTGCTCATGCTATATTTACCGTTTACTGTTGCTAGTGTGGCGGCATCAAAGTTGGCTTGTGGTGCAGGGCAGGCCATTCTCGTACTTCTGACTGGGCCTATTTTTACCTCACCATTTACCACGCTGTATTGAGCAGCCATATTATTGCAAGTATTCATAAAGCTAACGATATTGTTCCCATTTTCCGTCATAAAATTGAGGGTCAATGGTTTGGTTGAATCAAAAAATAATGGGGCGATGGTTTGACCGCTGCTAGTTTTGGCATCAACAAGTTGCCAGTTATAGGCTTGCAAGCCATTAGAGGTGATAGGCTGGGTAACTGGTGCACTTGGAGTAGAGGTGGTTTGACAACCTGCTGCCAATGTACCTACTGCTAAAACGCTTACCATCATTATCTTGGTCATATTTTTCATATAAAGTCCTTTATTGCTTCAATTATTGTATAGAAATATTTATCTCAAAATTATTGTGCTTGCTGCCCCAATAACTGACATGAGACACTAGCAGATGCAGGCATTATTACAAAGCAATGATAGCGATACAAGCGCCAGTAACCATTCAAATACCAAGTTGTTTTTATGTTGATATAGTCGGTTCAATATAATTTGGATACAAGGAAGGCAAGCGAAAGTACTACAAATAGTAGACTAAGCGAGCCTGACACCGTATCTGATTTATATAGGATTGACTATAAATCTTTAGCACAGCCTATTGCTATTAGGCGATCACATCATTACGTTGAGATAGCAGATGGTTTGCTGGAATAGGAAACACATTGTCATAAATCCAGTTATAAACAAAAGCATGTACCAAGTAAAAGTAGCCATCGTAATATCCATGATAAAGGCTTGCCAGAGGCTGATGCCTAAGTGCCACGCAATTATTGGTAGGAATAATAACAGTAGACCACCTTCAAATAAAAACGCGTGCAACATCCGTAGTGGAACCGTCTTATGTACATTGCCGCGTAGCTTCAGCATGCTGTGGTCAAATAACAGGTTATAAAAATAGTTCCATAACGTCGCGATAATCGAAGCAGCCACGGCGATAAGACCTATCGACTGAATATCAAAGCCAAATAACCAGCTTGCCAACGGTACAAATATAATTAAACCTATTATCTCAAAACCCAAGGTATGACGAATACGATCTTTCACGGTGCGCATGAAGCTTCCTAGTTGAATCAGTTATTTTCGCGCCTATTGTATCTGTTAAACTATTATAACCAAGTTAGAACCTATAGGATTTTTAGATAGATGAGCCTTTCATTAGAGCAACTGCAAGCCTTTGTCACCACGGTAGAGACCGGTTCTTTCTCAGCCGCCGCCCGTTATCTAGGCAAGGCGCAGTCTGCTATTAGCACGGCGGTATCAAATTTAGAAATTGATTTGGACAACAGCTTATTTGTCCGCAGTGGACGCTATCCAGTCCTGACGCCAGCTGGAGAGCGCTTACTGGTAGAGGCGCGAGTGATATTAGAGCGTTGTGAGCATTTTCGCGGGGTGGCCAAAAGTCTGGGCGAAGGAGTAGAGAGTCGATTGGTACTGGCGGTTGATGAGCTGTATCCCGAAGCAACGTTGGGCGGTTTGATGGAAGAGTTTTCGCGCCGATTTCCTAGTGTGGAGCTGGAACTATTGTTTCCGCTGATGGAAGATGTCAGCCGCTTGGTGCTAGAAGATCGCGCCGATTTGGGTATTATGTGGCGTCAAGAGATACTACCTTCAGCGCTGAATTTTCATGGGCTTGGTTGGGTGTCGATGAAAATGGTGTGCGCGCCGAACCATGAGCTAGCTCATCAGCCAGTGGGGTGGGAGGAGTTGAAACGCTATCGGCAATTGATGGTGGCAACACGTAACCATAGCGAAGAAAAAGCACGGTTGCGAATAGCATCTGATGTCTGGTGGGTCGAGAGCCAGTGGGTCATTGTTGAGCTGGTACAGCGCAATTTAGGCTGGGCATTCGTGCCTGAACATGTGGTAGCCAGTGCATTGGATAATGGTTTTTTAGTCGAGCCAATATTGGATTTTAACGATCATGATTGGCCAGTGGCTTTAGAAATTGTATGGCACAAGCATCGGCCTCTAGGTAAAGCGGCTGCTTGGTTGAAGTCGGCTGCGATTGCGCTAAATAAGTGATATTAAGCGGTCAATAACAGCGAGTTTTAAAGGGTCATACATTATTTCGGGTGTACTATCTATAAAATTTATAATTTGCCGATAGATTTTAATAGGCCATAAGTTTGAGTAGGTTATAAATTTGAACGGTTTTTAATACAAACGCTTTAATGGTCAAGCTATACTCTGCTTCAAACCAAATTATGTGTTTAACTTAAGTATTCGATACCGCTGAGCGACAGCAGTTGTCGCCCGCTTTAATTAGACGCTTTATTTTTCTCGATTTTTATATTATAGTTACTGAGTTAGGACGTTATTCAGTCAGGAAAACAGCAACATAGAGTTAACCCTCGAGGCGCAACGCTTCACCCTATAACTTCGCTATTGCTGTTAACTATCAACACTCTGACTGGCATTAATCATTATTTTTCTAATCAACTAAACCCAAGCTACTCATAAATTATGGCTGTCATATTGATGATGGCACAGATTTCATATTGTTAAAAATAAGTTTAAATAACTTCTAAAATCATCAGTGAAACACTCATTTTACTTTTCAACATTGCTCTAAAAGCGGCGGACACGCTCGGCTGACTTAAATTTGCTCTGAGAATCACCCAAAATTAAAAATACTACAAGCTACTGATATTCAAAATAAATTAAAAAATGAGGACCATACTATGACGAACACAACTAACACTTTTGAGCAAAAACGTATCGATAATTTAAATTGGTCAAGTGGATCAAAACTGCCTAAATCCATTCAAAATAAGGTACAAACTAAACCAAAGATACCATTGTTTTATCTGCATAACGAGTCTATCGATAACTATGAAGATGATATCTATTTTGTGAATAATAGTGATGAGACATTGAGCTTTGTTGCTCCTTATGAGCTGATGAAGAGAGATTCAGATTGTCCTGAGGTAGTGGTTGCTGCCGAACCAAGTGAACGTGACATATCCCTCACTTATACTGATGTATTGCCCAAGCAAGGCGTGAGAATTGATCGTCAACATATCATCTATGATAGTGATTATCTCAATCAGATTATTGTCTATACCATGAGTCGTGCTAGCAAGGAGATGTGGGGAATATGGCGTTTGAATGTGTGCGAAAAAGGCATGTTTTCGACATCCTATCCATTGCTCTGGGAGGAGGGTACTAAGCCCTCACACGTTGTGAGTGCAGACAAACGAAATGATCCTAAAGATCGTCCTATTTTACCTTGCGTATTGCCCATACGTCAGCAGTTATACCAGCAATGGGCGGAACATTATGACCACGCGAGTGCAAGCTTAATGAGGTCTATCACCGATATCATCTATCGTTATGACTTTGGTATTGTGGGATGTTATTACAATGATACTTGGGATGAGTACAGCAGTGAGGCGGAGCAGATTGCTAACATGCTGATTAAGGAGGGTGCTGATAGCGCCGATGAGGTTCTCGCGATGATGACTAGGGTCTATGACGTGTCATTTGGTGCTGGATATACGAGGATTCCTATGGATGTCGCTGAGCGCATTTATGGTCTATGGTTGAATTATAAAAGTAATGCTAATAAATAAAAGACACAATGATAAAAGGAAAAGGAAAAGGAAAAAGAAAAAGCCATGATGTTTCCCATTGAAAATAATGACACATTTTTACTATTCTTTCACGGTCTTGATTCAAGCAATGAAACCACTAAATATACTTGTATTAGCCGTGAGCCCAAAACCTGCCAAACCGTCAATTATCGAGATAATTTCAACGAGATTTTCGATATTTATGAGGCGTTAATTTTAGAAAAAATGCGCGAGTATCCTCGAGTCGTCTTGGCAGGGCACTCACTTGGTGGCTGGTTCGCCAATCATTTCGCCCACAAATACAATTTGCGTGCGCTATTAATTGCGCCTTGCATTTATCCCAGTGAGGTTTTAGCAGACCGTATACCAGACGTGGCTAATATGAAACTGTCATTTCCGACCTCGAATACTGAGATGGTAAGAGTCATGGTTGAGGTTGATGATGAATGCTTAGATGTGGCCGTCGCCAGACGCACGTTGGTCAACTTACCTGAGAGCTGGGAAGTAGAGTATTTTGAACGTGGTCATCACCGTATCGCCCGTAGCGAAGATATTTGGTATCACTTGGTTCATCTGTGCGAAGACCCCATTGTCTGGATGGATGACGCGACATATCATGGTGAAGATTAAATACCATCAGCCTTGAAGTAAGGCATTATTAATTACTATTATAAAGAACTAAAAACTATCGTGGGTTTAACGGTTTGCCAAGTTTTTCAATAATCACTTAGCAAACATTGCAACTTCCAGCACGATATAAAACCACTCTGGTAAAGCGCATGAGCCTGTACTCCGACAAGGCTACCCATGCCTGATTTGACTTGCCTATTTGGGCTTATTTTATTTATTGTTGTCGGAGTTCAGGAGTCACTGATGTCTAATATCAATAGCCAAAATCTCACGCCTTTCAAATATACTCATCGTTATACGCCGCGGCATCCTTTGGCAAAAGAGGCGGTTAGCCAAATAGAGAAATGTGAACGACGTTCGCAAGATATTGTCCAAGCCATGGGTTATCCGCCAAAACACATCATATCTGCCTGTAATCGTCTGCGTCATGTATTGTCTAGCGACATACTAGGACTTAATGCGACAGATATTGATAGCTACTTTACTGCTCATGAATTCTTAAAAGCACTATTATCCGTGCTCGATATAAAGTATGACACCTTTGCAGAGGATATTGCGCAAATCCAATATGACTTGGCGCATTATCCTTATCCGCTACCGCAATATCACTTGCGAGCTGTCATCGACTTTACATGGAGTGAGGGCGCTAACTGGATGTCGCGCGGCGTGGCTAGCAGTAAAGCTGTTGCGTATTTACCGCGAAATATTGCCAAAATGAATGTTGCAAAGCGTGAGTTGGTGATTCAACAATGTCTGGCTGCGCATTATGCAGAATATAACGGTCACTTGCCGTATAATGGCGTGATTAACGGTTATCAACTTATCATTGGACAGCGTCATGAGGTGGTTGGTAGCATCGAATATGATCTGCCGTAGTGTGAGTAGGATGTGATACATCACTCATCAATTGGTAGCGTTAACATTTAACACAGCATACCCAAATAAAAAGGCCGTCCCCAATGACCGATACTAATCTTTATAACCCGTATAATTTTGCACCTTTGCAACCAACTGGTAGAAACGAGACCAACACTGCCAATACCTATGCGCCTGAAGATATGATTAAAATATATGAGCAGCAGTTTCTTATTCCAGTACCTGAAGAAAAGCTGACTGAGTTTCTACCCGCGCTAAAAAGTTTCTATGATATTGACGATCATACGTTAGATGTCAGTGCCATTATTTTCGACGCAATCGCAGACGCCTCTATCATTTACAACCATAAAATCAAAGTGGGCGACTATCAAATACTAGGTGGATTGATAGAGGAGGCGATTGAATATGATGAAGACAGTGATGAAAACAATAATGATGACCATGCCACTGAAGACCTATCCGTTGAAGACAAAGACATTCAAGCCTATACACTAGAATGTAAGCGTACTTTTTTCATTAATGAGGTAGAGATACCTTATCATTTCAACTTGTTTATTTATGGTGACGGTTATTCTACTTTAACCAAAAAAGAAACCGTGCTAGAAAAAATGTATTGGTTCGTTAGAGGACGCTTCGAAGAAAATCTATTAGACGACACTGAAGATAATGACAGTTTAGACTCGATCAATGAGCAGCTAGCGAGTTTGGGTATTCGGGAAATGGATTTGACCACCATAGACGAAGTAATAAGCTATGTGGAAGACAGTATCATAGATGATGCCATGGTAGAGGCGCTTAACAAGTTATTAGATGCGGCTGAGTAGGTAGCTATCCGTAAAATTGATGTCAAAACAACACGTTTTAACGTCAATTTTTATAAGAGCCGTTGTAAAAGAATATTTATATAAGACTAGCTATAAAAGACTATTGATATAAGGCACATTGCTATGCAACAAACACAGAATTCTGTGGATCAAAGACAAGATATTGTAGAACACAGACCCGTATTTATGCCGAGAACCAACAGTGACAATCTGGTAAAAACAGACATGGTTAGGTTTGAGCGGCATGTGGGGTTTGCTAGTCGCCAGAAGAAAAAATCCATCAATGATATGCATCAAGTCATTCGCAAAAAATATGGGTTTAATCACGTCTTAGAGTTATCGAGTAAATCTGGCAACAAATTGAGTTTTCCGCTGAGTCCATTGAGCTTAAAGCTAACGAATGAACAAGATGGGCAGCAGTATAGTGTCGAAAATGCCTTTCAAAGCAGTATGGTTTTTGAGGATGGTGGTCCCTATACTGACTTGCTAAGTGCGCCGCCAAGACAAGCCAGAAAGGACGAGCGATTAATGACCTCGGGGAACTGATTGGCTATAATTATTTTGGCATGGAGTGGAGCGTAGAGCCATTGACGACATTTTATGACTGGCTCTATGTCAATGCTCTAAAGCAAAATCCGCACCTGCATGAAGAAGTTATGCAATATCAAGCCTTTACAGATCTTGAATTTAATCCTAAAAAAACGATCCATTGTGCGGCTTATGCGCTGGCGATGTTTGTGGCGCTTAATAAACGCGAGTTGCTTGATAACATTGAAGACCCTGCGGTATTTTTTAATCTATATCATGAATTCAAAATAAGTAATACTGAACAGCTTTTGGAAGAGGGTTGGGTTTGATCGTTAGAGCGGTAATTTATGTAGTAAAAATTATCAAGATAAACTTATGCTAACCAAGTGACTTTATGATATATGAGAATAGCCAAGCTTGTCTTGGCTTTTTCATGCCTAAAAAATCAAGCACCTTAGTCTGGTTGATTTTAGTGTTATATATTTCAACAGAACGCTTATTACTCTTAATTATGTAGATGTGATATAAGCTTACAAATACCAGGGCATGTCCTCATTTTTAACCCATTTAGATAATTATCGATTGAATTGAGGACAGGCCCTAAGTATGACTGTAATTCTGGAAAACTAGACAAAAAAAATCTTCACTTCTTATTTAAGAAGTGAAGATTTTAGTGCTTTTTTAAGCCATATTTGGAGCGGGAAAAGAGATTCGAACTCTCGACCCCAACCTTGGCAAGGACGCCAACCAAAGTAACATTGATGTTCATAAACCTGAAACCTATTATTTTAAAGGGTTTCAGGTTTTTTTATGTGTATAAATATTTATGAATAACAGGTATTACAATAGATTAAATATATTTATGGACACTAGTATATTATGGTAATATGATACCAACCAAAATATATTTTAGCATGCCTGCCCTATCGAAGTTAATTGATTTTTTGGTATATGCCTCTGACATATAGGTTATTGATTATGGCGAAGCGCACTAAGAAGGCAATAAGAAGAAGCGTTAAAACTCTTACCGCAATGGAGATTTAATAGTGCATGAATGCGCTATTAAACCGTATCAGATATTTTGCGAATGGATTGATGCTGAAGTTAATGAGTTCTCTTCAGATAGAACACTATTATTTGAAGTCGTCGAAATCGATGAGCAGTATTGTTTTTTTGAGGGTTTTAGAGAAGTGTCTTTGCTGATGGATGGCACTGAAATATCTATTAGAAGGGTAGATATTTCTAAAGCAGAAGTTGAGCGGCGCGCTTGGTCCTACTTGATAGAAGAGTTGAGAAAGTTGAACCCTATCAATCCTAGAATTTTCGAAGCTATAAAAAATAATATGCCCGTCTCAATACAACGTACTTTACTAGGGAGGGCGCTGACTATTCAGTACATGTTAGATAAAAAAACTCTAGAGCGTCATCATTATGATTATCAAGTGAGGCGCATGCGTAATCAGTGTGCTAGTGAAATACCCTCATTCTCTGAGTTAATTGATGAGGTGCGCTATGCTGATAGTAAGTAATGTGGAAAAGTTAATACCAGCCACTGACGATGTTTATACCGATGATCTTAGTAATTTCTTTTTAACTGTCGCCAATTTAGTCTCAAATGAATTTATGGATATCACCATTGAGGTTGAACAATTAGAGTTTTTGACTTCAGAATGTTTAAAAAAATATACGACTCATACAAAGGTAAGTTGACTAAGCCCAAATTTGACTCGAGCATTTATTGCTAGTACTTATCATCTACCAGAACTTAATGCTAGTAGCCCAAGTAAAGAATGGTTGTGGGTTGCTAAATTGAGCCATTTACTAATCTATTTTGCTCAAAATGACTTGCCTAGACGTATTGGTGAGACTACGGCTGAAGCTAGAAAATGGATGAATCCAGCAAGTGGCAATTACGGTATTTGGAAGCATTGTTATTTAACACTACAAGCTGATACGTTACAGGCTACTTATGAAAGGTTTGAAAGTTATCGAGTCGAACTAGAAAGCAATAATACTCCTACTCTCAAGTCATTTATCAAAATTTATCGAACTATTGACTTCGCATTCAACAACAGGGATAGCATAACGCGCACTTCCTTAGGTAGAAAACAGACTAAACAGAGCAAAATTGATGAGCCAAAAATTGAGTATGTGACGCAAACGGATGTAGATGATGATACAGATGAGCTAGTATTAGTCACAAGTTTTGAGAAAACAGAGAGTGGTAATGATATTAATCGTGAGCGATTAGATGATCCAATTCCTGATTTCAATTATATCGAGCAAAAAACTTTAAAAGAGACCGAGAAGTTCTCAAGTAATCAGATTTATCGAAGAACGCGAGCGAAATTTGCGCATGTAAATAAAAATGAGAGGTTTGTGAGTAGCAATATCCGTCAGTTACCGTTAACTGCTATTAAAAATATAGCATTTAAATTGTGGCAGTGGTTCGATGACTATAATGACAGTGAAGCTGATAGGGACAAAAAACGAGCTATAGCTTATTTGCTGCTTTCTTTATACACGGGTCATTCAGTCGCTAGATTGGCTAATGATATTAATAATAATCATAAAGAAATCATTGATATTAGTGCTCGTAAAGCAAAGTACGAATTTATCATTAATTTAGATATCACGCCGTTACGCATTAGAACGACAGGAATAGAGTCAGTTATTGCTAACCGATTAACGCAGTTTAAACTACCAATACCTGAGCATTGGGCGTCTTTTTAACCTATAAAGGTTATCCGGATTCAGCATTGATTAATGAGGTCATTGCTGATCTACGAGCAACTTTAGCGCTACCACTTATTAGTTTAGGTAGAATTGAAAAGTCGCTGTATACCATTCTCATTTATGAAGTCAGTAGCACTCAACTAGCCACTATCATTACCTCACGTAATAGTAGAAAAAGGGCTGATATTTGGTATAGCTCGCATGATATTAATGAGGTAAAAGAAGTCTATTACGATGCGATTCAAATTCTAACAGACCGCTGCCACAAAAATAAATCCAGCGTCATTGAATATTTATCCAAGGTAGCCCTTAGTGATGATGCTATTGGCAGTCAAAACAGCCCTGACTATCCGATAGTCAGTTTATTCATTAACTATCTGTATCAAAAGGTAGTAACCACCACAAATTATAGAGAAAAATTCAATTTTTATAATTTATGGCTTTGGCATGTGTCCCTTTTACTAACGTCTATTAGAGCCGTAGAAGGCGCACCGGGTTATTTAAACCAAATAAACCTGCAAACAGGTATCGCTTGGATTTCTGATAAAGAGGAAAGGGTAACGGGTAATAGTCAGCGAAGGGTACCTATTTGCTCATTTTTAACAGAAGGCATTCAAAACTTCTTACGTTACCTAGGAAGCTTCGCTAAGCGTTATGGACGCTTAGATCCTAATTTCAGTATTGAAGTTAATAAAATTCTGGCGTCTGAGCGCCCCCTATTAAATTTTATAGATAAAAAAGGGACCTTTCACCCCTTGCGGCCAGCCATTGTTAGTCAAGAATTGGGTGAGAAATTTCGCTTTAAAATAGATTGGACACGACACGTTGGGCAAAGATTTTTACATGAATATGGGTTAGATGAAGCAGTCATCTTAGCGATCTTTGGTCATGAAATGATAGGGCAAGAAGCGTGGAGAAGAAACTCAGCACTGTCTATAGGGCACATATTAGCCGCTAAAAATACTTATCACCAGCTGGCAGTGAGACTTAAGCTACAGCAGGTTATTTTATGACAAAGACACAACAACATACTCTATACGGTCATCTAAGACGGTCAGCAAAATCGCAGGATCAGCGCAAGCAGGCATTACAGCATACTAAAGAGCTGTGTCAAAACGCGTGGGATGCTTTTATTGAGGAAAACCAGTACTCAGATGCGATAACGGATGGGCAAATTTATAATTTATACGAATTGCTCTATAGAGAGATCGAGCAAGCTGTGTCAGCGCATCTACTACCATTTGCGTTATTCGAGCGCATGCGTTTTTTTGATAAAGTTAATGAAGTACGTCAAAAAAGATATCTGCCGTTACTGCCAAAGCCAATCATAGCTGTACGTCCACAGCGCCCTAAAAATATCAATGATTTTGATGAGTTTTTATACTTGTCTAAAGCCCAAAATATTGTCACACAAGCGTTTAATGTATGGCAGAAAAAAAATACCTTTAGCGTACTTGATTGTGTAAGTTGGTTTTTATTTTCACTAGTTAGTTTTGCAGGTTATAACGATGAAAAGATGCTCAAGGCAATATACGAGTATCTCAAAGATAGTAAAACGATATATCAGTTATTTGACGACATGCTTATCATGCCACTCAGGCTATTATCACCTGACTATGGCAACGAAGTTACTCCTATAGAGGGGGAGAGATGAGGTATATCAAACGCGCCTGATAATTATAGATGATATTAGCCGTTTGTGGCTGCTCAAGCTACAACGCCAGCGTCAAGCGCAAAGCGATTTTCCTAAATACCGTCAAATTATTCAAAGGCTAGGTGAATTTGTTGGAGAGAGCTTCACAGTTAAATCAATCCATAAATCTAACTATTTGCAGCATATTTCAATCTACTGGCAAACTCTACCAGACGTGTATTTGGACATTCAACTGGTTCAAGTACTAACAGGTCAGCAAAAGCAAACATCAATATCAACATCGCAACTACTTAGGTATTTTCAGAGCATTAAAACACCCAAGGTGGTTCTGTCTGATGAGCATGTTAGCAAATTAATGATTGGGCCTAGTACTAGTAACAATGGTGATAACATACTTGATGCTGTCAAAGTCGAACGATTTAGGTCTGATGCAGTTAAAGAGATACGCACGATACTTAATAACGATAAAAAACAGGTTCAACCACAGCTAGTAAGTCTACTAACCCAAAACCTATATCCCAATCAACAACGATTGGTTAGATGGATGCTGGACTTATGTATCAATGGTAATAAAATTAACACCTTAAAGCGGTATTTGTCTGAGATCGGCAATGGCTTTATCGCAGGGACACGTACTGCTGATTTTTTGCAATGGTCAAAACATGATTATCACTATGTATATAACGAAATTATTGCAGAGAAAAACCCAAATAAATTAGGGTATACAAAAACAGTTATTTGCTCACTGCATGATTCTTTAAAGAAACATAACAAAGCGCCTGAAATTGATATCAGAGGAGGCGGTGATGCGCAAATAGTATCGAGCTACCTAGTTCCTCAGAAAGTTTATCATACTATTCTTGATTGTATCGCTGAGCAAGAGACGCTGAGTGAATACTATAAACAAGCTCTTAGCATCGTGACAATACTGCTATACCGTACCGGCATGCGTATCAGTGAAATATTAGGGTTGCAGGTTAAAGATATCGAATACGATAATCAAGGTTTTATGGAGTATAACCTCATTGTTCGGTCTAACGCTCATCGTGATTTGAAATCAGATGACGGTACGCGGCGAATTTATTTATCAGTATTGCTTTTGCCAGAAGAGCTAGAAGATTTTAAAAGGTTCTTTCATCTAAAACAGGGTCAGTCTTCTCGCTATTTATTTACTTTAGATTATCAGTCCACCCCATTGTCTCGTTATAGTATTGAGCAGCCACTAAAATGCATGTTAGAAAATACGGCTTATCACGATCTTACCCTACATAGCTTTCGTCATAATGCGATATCGAATATGGCGCTTATAATCAAGTGTCACCCAATATTTGTCATGCAGTTCATGGATTACGATGAGATAAAAATCCATGATATTAAAACTCATTTTTTAGGCAAAGTGCGCAGCGTTTCGACAAATCACTGGGATGCGCTAATGGAGTTTGCAGGTCATGCCAACCTCATCACGACTTTTAGCTCATATATTCATACCGCTGATATTATCGCAAGTCATCAATTGCAGCAGGCTAAATTGACCCTGCCTTTGGATGTTGTGAATAAGTTGATTGGTACTAGTCGTATGGACCTAAAGCAGCACAATAAAGATGCCTTAGATAGTAGAGATGACGCTGTCAATCTCATTAACATTAGACAATACGTGAATCGTAAGGTTGATTGTGAAAAATTAGCCTTTACTCACAAGGTAAAAGCGCCTTATCCAACTAGCCATAATAGCAACACTATCAAAAAACAGTCTTCAGCCGTATTTGGTAGCTATAGCCGTGAAATGATAGAAAAGCTGTTATGCGACATAGAAGATGGGCAAACGCTAGGGGAAGCTAGTAGCTTGAACTTTAGGTATGATGATGCATTGATGATTTATGAGCGCGCATTGAGCTTGATAAAAAAAGACGATGGAACGCTTAATCATAAGCTCATCTCTAAAAGACGTAAACAGCGCTCCGATCATATTTTAATCGCGCCAACACCGCTGCATTATCATGAAGAGCAAGCGCTTGCATATCAATGTTTTGACAATCTTGAGACGCTTTATAAGTCCAAAGCGAGTAGGCATGAAATTAAACCCATGCTTCAATTATTCTACGAAAAAACCAATACCTCAAAAAGTGAGATTCGTTTTACATTTAAACAAAAAAAGGATTTTTATAAATACTTAGATACCATGTGCCAGATTCTACCGAGCAAGCATTGGCGGGTAAATATTAACTGTATTGAATCCGAGTCCTACACCAACGAGAAGAATAAAAAGACGTATCGCCCTGTTGTCAATAAAGCTGCTCAGCTTAGACGTATAGAAGAGTTTAGAAAAAAGCCCCTAGTTTCGAAGGTCAGGTCACTAGCTTAGGTACATACAACGGTTATGCATTAACAGTTATTAGTTCACTTAAGCAGAAGGGTAAATCAAAATTGTCTTCGGCTTTGATGAGTTATGTTTTGCATTTTTTGCTAATTGTTGATGGTTTGACTGATTGATACTTCTTAAGTTTAGTTGTACAGTTTTTCCAGCATAGGTCAGACATTGCAATAATCTTTCTTATGTCACTTATCAATTATTACATAGCCTCAACTTTATGTTGTGTAAGTCCGCCCCCAATCCTGTACTTCCATTACTTATCCTTAAATTTTTTTGTATATATTTAATACTTGATAGTTCGTATCTTAGCTAGCTAAATCATATCGCAAGTTAAATAGTAGATTAGGTGAATCGCTATCCGTTGATGCTTTGATACTATTTATATTTAACTTAGGGTGTTTAGAATCATAATGATTAAGGTTTTTAAGTTATTATTAATGAAGTCTAACTGAACTTGGTTCATTGCAGACAAATACTTTGCAATAGGACTTAATTCCACTAGTTCAAGGCTTTGTGCACTCTTGAGGTAATCATGGGACTCTCTTTTCAAACCTTTAAAATGATAAAACAAGCTTAGCTCTCGACATCTCAACATATCTATATATTGCATGGAGAAACTATTTAATGAAATACCGTTCACTATATCGTTAACTCTCGTTATCAATTCCTTAATATCTGACTTTTCAGAGATAAGCAGTTTTTGATTTAGTACAAATAGAAAGAAGAAGTAGTCAAACTCTTGAACATCTTCATTTCCACTTATATAGTCAATAGCTACATTGATAGCCTCATCTAGTCGATGCTCTTTACTTAGTATTAGTAGTCTCAGGCAGAAAATACGGCTCTTATCAGATTTATGGCTTAGATAGGGTAATATATCTTCAATATAGCTTTGGATTACTTCTGTTTTATCAGAGCTATAATTTAGTGTCATGCAGCGTACTAGGGTGCTTTTAGCACGAATTGCCATACTAGAACGTAAGAAGTCTGACTTCTCCATATCAGGTGAAATTAACTCCCAGATATTGCGATACTCATCTATCATATCCCAATGAGCACGAGCTAAAACTTCAGACTTTTCAAAATCTAAAGAGTTAACGTATATCTCTATTTCTCTAGAGTGAAAATCTAATATTATTGGAAAATTGCTTGGGTCTGATATAATTCCGTTAATTATAGATTTTTGTTTCTGTACTACTTCTTTAGCCTTATCAACGTCACCAATATGGTTCAAGCACAGTAAAGTTAAATTATTTAATTTAAATTGAAAAGAATCAAAATTGCGAATACTTAGTTCTGTATTAGCATCTTCAAGTATACGTAGTAGCTTTATTAAAATATTTGATTTTTGAAAATAACTTTTATAGACTGTCTTATCACGCCATACCCTTTCTAATAGTCCTTCGAAGTATATTTTTGCTCCAGAAGAGCCTGTCCGTGTAAATACCGTCTTGATGAGTCGGTACAAAGTAGATTCATAATCTTTATTTTTAGGATGTTTATCTACTAATTTTAGGCTATCGAACAATGCATTAATATAATTTTGATTACGCTCATGATTCAAGATCCTTCTTAGTTCAGGTGAAGCAAAAGTTTCAAAAGAAAATAATTGCCTATCATCTTTCAAATCGCTCAATATTTTATGGTTTTCTGAAAATCTTTGGTTATAAGTTATATTGCATATGAAGTCTGCACAAATTAGTCCCCATTGATATTTGGCATCTCTCATATGTACTTCTATATTGTTCAATAGGGCAATTTGTCCCGAAGCTACTAAGTCTGACTCTACTGCTTTAGGCAGTGCCTGCAATATTTCCTGATCAATATTAAATTCAGTAGTTTGGCGGACTGTATTAATCGTTCTTGTCGCTATAACTAAGTCTAAATGAGTTATTTCAGAATTGAAAAATTCGTGAACGGCAGTTTCAGCCTGAATAATCAAATCTAAAAGCATCAAGCGGTAGGTACGCTCAAGGTTATGGGCGCTGACTTTAGCTTTATTAATAGTAGTAACGAAGCAAGACGACGTATTAGCAGAATTTAAAGTTTTAAATAAATCTGTGGCAATATGTAAAGCTTTATCATTACCTGAGTTTCTACGTATTTCAGTAAGATGAAAGTCATCTTGACCGTTTAGCTCATATTTTTCGATAAGAGGGTGTATCGCAGCACGTAACTTATCTTCTGAACTCTTGAATGAATCAGCAATGATTAGTCCACCAATCAGCCAAGATTGATTAGGACTTTCGAAGTCACCCGATTCATCAATGTACAAAGTAAAATGACCATTCATGAAACTACATCCCTCAAAATTATACTATAAAAAACTTTCACAATCTGGACAAACTACATTCGAGACTTGTTCAGCTCGAGTTCTATGATAAGCCCATTTCAAACCATTTTTAAAAATGATATTTTTACAGTTAAAACAAACACTTTGAATGGTTAGTTGAGAACATTTATAACATTTCAATGTCCAAATATCATTCTTACCTTGAGTTTGTGAGTAACTTAAATTCAAGCTATTATTTTCTGAGTTACCACATGCTATACAACTCATATTATGAAATACTCGACCTTCAACATAATCTTTCTGGTCGTTTTGCTGCAAAAACATTCCAATCAATCTTTGTAAGTTATCGATTGATTGTGGATGATTAAGACTAGGACTAAGAAAGACGCCCCCGTATCTATGTCTAGCTTTGTTACTCTGACCATAGTCACAAAATCTTCCCCACTTTAATGGACTAGTAGGCGAATCTATTATTCTAGGCTTTGGATGGATAATAAAAACCTGATTATTACCACCTTCAGAGTAATTTTTATTTCTTAAATGACTTGGTTTGTTTTTATCGCTCTCATCTGAAGAATTATATAACTGGTGCACTAAACTGTCATGTGAATTCTGATTGAGGTTTTGAAATTTAGCATCTAAAACTAGACGTTTGGTAACAGTCTTAATGACGTTTATAATATAATTTTTAGAATTTGAGTCATATGAAACACTGTAAATCTCATAAGTTAAATCGATTACGATATCTGGACGCTTACCGCTACTAAGTATTTTTTCATAGGTTATTTCAATCGATTGAGAGGTATTTTCACATTTCATCATCAAACTTATGTTGTACTGCTCGCTTTGTACTGATTTAATTAGTTTACTTTGCCAGTCCTCTTGTAAAACAAAACCATAAATGTTTTTGAGTATTTGAATAGTTTTAATTAAACACCATTTCTCGTATAGATTAGATATATTAACCAAACCTATCTCATCTATTTCTAACATCGCATCAAATAGGCTTTGATCCAAACCATTCACATCCATAATTTGTTTAAAAAATTTCTTACAGCCTGCATACAATGGGTTCTGAATGAACACCATACTATTTGGACTGCTTGCTTGCTTTTTAACGTTATTGGTCTTAAAGAAATTTAAAACTTTCTTCAAGCTTGTAATTTGTGTAGGAAGTTGTGAGGATACTGTACTGATTTGCTGTTCAGCTTGTTTGTAGATTTCAGTTCTGCGATCTAATATTGAAGCTTCTTTTTTAATTCTTGTTTTTCTCTATAAGTAAGTGGTTCCGTCCAGGCTTTTTCCTCAAGCTCAACCTTACGAGCCTCAATTTCTTTAAGTTTATTAGCTAAGTTTGTATATTCATAAATATTATTTATATCAAAATCTATCCAAGTTATTTTATGAAAAATAAATATATCATTCACTTTTGTTTCTACATAATTTCCATTATTATCATATAGTGGTTTTTGAGATCTATTTTGAGTTAAAAATCCAGCAAAATTCAAGTAATATGAAATCTTACTTAAGTCTATAGACGCAAAAGCATTGTCATGAATCTTAAATCTAATAGTATCTGCTCCATATACCTCTTTAAACTTATCTCTGCCTACTCCATTTAATTCATTAATGAAAAATCCATTTTCATTATTTAGTTTTGTACCAGGCCTGATATTAAAATCGAAATGACTTAAATCACGAGTAGTAGGATTTTCATTGGGTTCTATGTATATCTTTAGCTGTTCGAACCTAACTACTATATTCTTTAACTGCTCCTTAATAGTGTCAATTTCACTTTGATATACATCCTTATCAATGATGTTAACTTCCTGATTTAATAACTCATCCTTCCATTCATTTGTATCATCAATTTTCTGTTGATAGCTCTTAACTTGATTATTTGCTAACCGATCAAGGTTTTGCAATAAATATAGTGTCTTAGACACACAATAGTGAATGTATCTGTTTTCTGCAGTATTATAGCTTTCGTAAAAATCTCTGCTGGTGGCGTACTTTCGATTGGGTTTCTGTATTAATTCTCTAAAAGTTCGAGGTATAGGCTTAACTTTCTTAATTGGTAATAAGTTTTGTCTCTCAGATAAAAACATATTAGGATTTCTGATCAAATCTATTGATACATCAATAAAATTTTTGAATACTTCTAATACATCCTCTTGAAATATATTTGGGACTTCTTTACTTATTTTTGCTTTAGCAGGATTATTAGTGTCTAAAATCAGTAGCCATAAATCGTTTTTGAAATCACTCAGATAGTGTTCAAGCTCTTTAACTGTGAATTCTAGATCATTATTTTCTATCTCTAACGATCTGTTTTGAACTACTAAAGATAACTTACCTACTGTACGGTATAGCTCACTGTAATAACGTTTATTCTTCTTGTCCCAACCACTATTTTGAATCCACCAAGTCTTATTATTTTTAGGTGACTTCAAGCAAACTAAATATTCACGCTTCCCATTTGATAGTTCAAAATATGGGGTATGTGAAACCTCACCTTCAAAACTAAAACCAAGATAATGATGCACTTTTGGATAGGTTACTGTTTGAACAGTTCCGCCTCCGTAAATAACATTATCATCAGTTTGTTGTATAGTGAGCTTGTCGTTACTTTCTTCTAGCTTGAAGACCGTTTCTTTATCAGCCCATTGTATCGCTAGGTATTTAATTTCGAGGAATTTAAACATTATCTTGACCAGTAGTTGACAACCCAATCATTTGCTTCAGCATTACCAATAACCTTCAACAACTCAGCTATACTGCTATCGGCATCATCATAAAAACTCAAGCCATTAAGCTCGTTTTGTAGATGCATACTCATTGCTCTTAAGATATCTTCGCGAAGTCTACCTTGGTTATCAATCTTTCTTCCGTCAAATAACAACTTAGGTAAAACTTTGTGTAGAATAATATTATTAAGAATTATCTTGTATTCTGTCTCAAATTTACCTAGTGCTTCAGAATATCCCAAGGCTTGGCGTATCGTACGTAAGCCGAATTCAATGCCTAGTGGATCAAGGTAATCTTTAACTAACGTGATTAAATCTTGTGTTAACTCTGACTCTCTATCAAATTCAGGATACGGTAATCGCTCACCAAGCTCAGACGAAGTAAAATTAATTGGTAAACTCATATCCAAATCAAAATCCTCAACCTCATCTTCGATTAAGCTCCAGTCTGCAAGAAGAGGACTACCGAACTTCATAATATGTGCACGATCTAAGATCTTAGGTGATAAATAATGGGTAGTTTCATCTACGTTTATCGCTCCAATAATACGTACATTTTGAGGCAACTTTATAGAGGACGGCGTATTTAAGAAACTATTTAACATTCTTTTAAGATAGCTATGATACTTCAAGAGAGAATCGCCTTCTTTGAACCCACACACTTCATGAAGCTTGGCATTGAATTCTTCATCTTTCATAATATCTATAAAGCCATTAATATCGCGATTATCTAGTTTTACTGCAGTGTCATTAATAAGCGAAATAAAGTTTCTTAACTCACTAGCTAACACCTCACCTTCAGAAGAGGAAAAAGCTGAATTTCAGGTTGTTCATCACGTTCCTCCAATAAGCTTAAAAAATCAGCAAAATAGTACTCTACACGTGCTAAATTCATTTCATCTAAGCATATTAAGTAGGGAACATGTGGATTCTGCTGGGCTTCTAGTAGCGCATCTAAAAACTTAGTAGACAGATATTTACTCTCTAAAGGATTGTAATATCCTAATAAATCTTCTGCACTTGTCCAGTTGGGCTTAACAGGTACAATAATAGATTTACCACCAATGGCTTTAGCAAATGATTTAACCAAGTTTGTTTTACCAGAACCTGAGTCACCAGCAAGTATAATAAGATCATTTGTTGAGAGTAATGCTAGAAAGTCTTCTAAAACGCTACGTTTATAGACAATATTACGTTGCCATAAGTAAGCTTGTATGTAAGCTACTGCTTGCGTGTAATTAGAATCAAAAACTTCAGAGAACTTATGACCCTCTCTCTTATCTCGTTCTTCTAAGTTAAGCAATAGCTTGTCTAAATCTTCTTCTTCTAACAAGTCGATTTTTTTCAGCATTTCTGCTTTTGTTTTGAGAATATCATTGAGCTTTGCCATGTTGCTATCCAAGTGTTTTATAAAATCTTCATATTCAGTTTCAGCTTCATTTAAAGCCTTTTGAGAAATTAATACATTTTCTTCAACTTGACCTAAAACTTGTAATAAAGCTGTTTTTTGACTCTCAAGTTCGGTTAGTTTGATGTTTAGATGGTCGTTTGAACCTTTGAGGGATTCTTTCTCTATATCTAAATCTTCAGTTATTTTGTCAACTTCTTGTTTTTTTAACTGTAGCTGACTCTCTAGTTCATTTTTTTTTGCTATTAATGCTTGATCAATTTTTTCTACAGCTTTATCAAAGTGTAATTTGTATAAATAGCTTTCCAAGTACTGATCTTCTTCAATCTGAAGAAAATTTAAAGTGGATTTTGTAAAGTCAAACTCTTCATTGATGTTCTCAACAGCAACTAAGAGATCTAGCGCTAAAGCCATCAAATCAAAAGGATTATTATGCTTATCGCGCTCATCTTTGGGTGACAAGGTAACTCTAGCTTTAGCTTTATCCCCTGTTGTGACGTGTTCAATATTAAATCTTGAAAGTCGTCCAATGAACACACCTTGCACAGGCGGTTCATAATTTAAAGGAAATCTTAGTTTTTCATTTCTATGTATATGTTTAATGTCTTCTAAAACATAGAAGGAACGTCCGCTTGATGGAGTGATCTCTTTAAGTGTACCGTATACCTCTAAAGGTTCATTAGCGTCGTAATTCCAAGCATCTTTAAGCTTAATAAAGAGCTCTTCATCAGAATCATTTTGTAGTTCTTCTTGCGTATAAACCAAAATGTCATCCTTATGTAGCAAACGGTTTACTTAAACTATTTATGGTTAAGTAGTTCTCTGATATGTTTAAAGTCACTGGTGGCATAATAGCGCGCACTTTGTTCTTTAACCGTCGTTATCTTCTGTCCATAGTCTTCAGCTTTTGCCTCATAGATACCGACAGCGTCTCTATCTATGAATAGCACATAATCAGCAGGGCCAGTACTAGTTGGGTATTCCCTAACCGCAACTCCTAGACCGGCATTAGGATTATAGTCCTTGAGCTTCTGTACCAACCGGCTTGTTTGAGCTGGCGATCGATATTGTCTCGGGCGACATCTTCAGGGCGCTGATTTTTTGTCATATTCACGCTCAATCTTAATGTTGAATTTAAATAGTCTAATATAGCTGAAAAATGTTGATAAAGCTAAGACCAACAACTGTTGGAATAAATATTATTCCACGCTAAGGGTTAGTGGTACTATGCCAAACATTGCTTTGTAAGCAAATATTGTAGCCATTAAACCCGTGAATAGGAAAAAACGTTTAACTATTCGATAAAAATAAGGTAATAGAATGAATTTTTGGCATATGCAAATGCACCAAAACAATGAAAAATGGGATTGGGCACGTGAAAAGGAGGTTCTCGAAAAGACTGGCTATATTGGTATGGGCGTTTGGGTAGAAGATGACCCATCAAACCCTCAACAAACAGATTTTGAAACCAAGATGCAGATTGGTGACATTGTTGCTGTCAGAAGAGGGAAAGAATTAATAGCTTTAACGCAGGTAATAGGTAGTTACGAGTATACAGAAAAAGTCACGGATCTAGATTGGTTTAAAAGGAGACGTAAGATTAAGATCCTAGACTGGTACAAAAATGAATATAATTATAAAGTTGCATGGCTTGGAACGTTAAAGCGATGCTCTAGTCCAACAGCAGATACTACAATTAACATAAAAAAATGGTATGAAAAAGTTATGAGTGACTCTGATATTAATGAAGTAATAGACCTTCTAAAATACAAGCATCAAGTCATATTACAAGGACCTCCTGGCACCGGTAAAACAAGACTGGCTAAACTGGTTGCTAAACAGTTAACACAGATTGAACGTAAAGGAACACCTCAAGACATAATTGATAGTTTGGTTAAGAGCTTTGATACACAGTCTAATGAAGCGAAGTTATCTAGAACAAAAAATGATAAATTGCTATCTAGGTTCTATGAATCCTTTCCTCAAGATAAATTAAGTAGCCTTGCATTGCCAGAGTATGCCATTGGACATGGAGATCAAGATTCACTCTGCTGGTGGTTAGAAGTAGGATTAGAGAGCTTAGGAAAATTCTCTCCAGGATTTTCGAATAACTATCCAATATACTGGAGCAAAAGTAATAATAAATACATGCTTAACAATAAGGTTGTAGGTGCAGCCGATGCTGAATCAGCAATGGAATTAGTTTCAAATGAACTATCAAAGCTAATCCAAAGAACCGATCTTGATAACTCAATCAAGTTTTTTGGCCCATGTTTTACTCTTAAATTGCTGCATAGTTATTTTCCAGATGAATACTTTCCTATTAACAGTGTAGATGCGCTTAATAATGCTCTGAAGTTATTGGGTAGCTATAATAAACAAATGGGAACCATTGAAAAAAACATAAAGCTCAAGGATATCTACCTCGATAAAAGACAGCTCAATACTGATCTCACTCTCATCGAATTTGCGAGCATCATTTGGGACAACTTTAATTTAAAAGATGGTGAGGAGTTATCTGAGAATGATGAAGTTATGACTCATGGAGAGTTTGAAATCATCCAATTCCATCCTGCCTATACTTATGAAGACTTTGTAAGGGGTATCGTTGCCAAGACTAATGATGCTGGAAATATCAGCTATGAAGTTGAGAATAAGATTCTCGCTGAATTTGCAAAAAAAGCTATTGATAACCCTAATGGTAATTACGTTCTTATAATCGACGAGATTAATCGCGCTAACCTACCATCTGTCCTAGGTGAGCTTATTTATGCGCTCGAATATCGTGGTGAGAGCGTTGAATCTATGTATGAGTATGAAAATACACTAGATATTAAACTCCCTAAAAACCTATATATCATAGGCACAATGAATACGGCTGATCGCTCGGTAGGTCACATTGATTACGCCATTCGTAGACGTTTTGCATTTTATGACGTATTGCCATCAAAAAAAGTAATCACATTTCAAAAAGCTACAAAGCTATTCGAATCTATTGAGAAATTATTCAAAGGTGATAGTGCTCAAATTTCTTCTGACTTTGATGCTGATGACGTTCAGTTGGGTCATAGCTACTTCTTACCATCTCAAAAGGATATATCCGAGGAAGATTTCTATAAAGAGCTTTCTATAAAACTGAAATATGAGATTAAACCCATTCTATACGAGTACATAAAGGACGGTGTTTTATTAGATAGCGCTAGAGAGGTAGTCAAAAACCTTCATGTCTAAGCTAATAATGTCAAACCACTTAGAAACTGTGCGCGAGCACGAGCAGATAGACTTGGCTTGTGAGAGTGTAGAGGTTTCAGATATATTTTTTCAAGACAATAAGAAAAATGAGCGCTGTATTCAGGTTCTTTATGGCAGAGAAAGTCTTTCGCTTAAAATGTCATATTTTATAGGCGCAGACTGGCTTGTTAAGAATCAACAAGCCATTTATGTTGCACCGAAGATTAATAATAGCGTTCAGGAAATTGATTACCTTGGCATGCTTCAATCATGTCTTACGCATGGTAGCATTGCTAAGAATACCAAAGACCTATACTACATTAAGCTAAACGAGCCTTTTATCGAAATTGACCAGCAGATGGATTTATTAACGCCACTACTAATCATGCAGTTTCTTCAAATTCTCAAAAGCTTGGTAAAGAAGGGATTGAAGCAGTCCTATTATAAAGTCGAACGCAATCTTAATAGCAGAATTAAAGGCAAAGTCTTAATTGCTCAGAATATCAAAAAGAATTTAGTTCGAAATAAAGTTACGAACACCTTTTGTAGTTATGAAGAATTTGGCTTTGATAGCATTGAAAATAGAGTTTTAAAGCATACGCTAAGCTTTGTTAGACGTTATTTATCTCAATACCCAGAATACCTTAGATCAATGAAGTATTTAATCGACTATTGCACACCTGCTTTTGAAAATGTCAGTGATGAAGTCAATTTACATGAGCTTAAAGCAGTCAAGCGTAACCCCTTTTATAAAGAGTATCAGGAAGCCTTAAAACTCTCTAAGATCATTCTTAAGCGCTTTGGTTATCATATCAGTGAAATCCAACATAGTACCGTTGAAAAGATATTAGTACCGCCGTTCTGGATTGATATGTCAAAGCTCTTTGAGCTATATGTGTTGGGACTTCTTAAAGACAAATATGGTAATAAAATATTATACCAAGCAGAAGGAACTTACGGAGAGCCAGACTACCTATTAGTTGACGACATAGAGCCGATTATTATCGATGCAAAGTATCGACCTATATATCAAGAAGATAAAAACGTTAATACTTTTATTATTAAGGATATTAGACAGATAAGTGGTTATGCAAGAGATGTGGGTATATTAGATAAGCTAGGCTACCATACGGTAGAGGAGCAATCTTCAAGTGTTGTCAGCTGTGTCGTTATTTACACTGATCAGGATAAGGGCGATAAGCTACCTGATAGTTTAACCGATGGCACATCGATTACAGGCTTTACTAAGTTCTATAAGGTGCCAATCTCTGTTCCTGTCCTTAAAAATCAAACAGCTGAATAAGCTCTGTCAAACGGGATCGTTTACCACAACCAACTTTTCACAATCTTGGTCACAAAATGGTCACCGTTTGGTCACTGAGCACTTGGTCACCGACTTTCAAAAGATAGAGCTCATGCGCAAAAACTTATCATTCATGTATTGTTAAAGAGTAGACCATTTAGTAAAGATGAATAGAGAGAAAGCATCCAGCCCTTGTAAATAAAGAGTTTAAGAGGAAAGTCAGACACAAAAACCCCCCAAACAATCTAATGTTTGAGTCAAAACTTGCTCAGATTTAACATCCGAATTCGTTTTAAATATGGCGCAGCGGACGGGACTCGAACCCGCGACCCCCGGCGTGACAGACCGGTATTCTAAACAACTGAACTACCGCTGCTTAGGTCGTCTTTAGCATCTTTTTCTACTTCGCTAAAAGAATGGTGGGTGATAACGGGTTCGAACCGCCAACATTCTGCGTGTAACGCAGACGTTCTAACAACTAAGCCAATTATATATTATCTAAAATACTGCTTTGAGTAAGAGCAATGATCTAGATTAGCTTGTTACGATATATAAGTTTCACTGAATCATAGGTATTGGGTTTTTAAATGTATTAGTAGTCATTTACTAAGAATATTAATAAATTTTTATCTATAATATCTATTTTTATTATCCAAATATTTGTTTATATTTAAAATTAGGAAGAAAAGGGATGGGTATATTTAGTAAGTCTGTATTTCTATTATTGTTAGTAGCTATGAGCTCACAAACGTATGCAAATGTTAATAAATCGAACAAGTCTATCAAAACAGCTGTAAAAGCTAGTGTTGGTAAACAGGACTTAGTCGGTCTGTTTCAGTTTTTTGAAGATAATTGTGGTTTTGACAATAATTATAATCCGACAAATAAACCTAGTAAAAAACGATTCGAAGATTTTAAAAATACATTCGTAGCTCATTCTGATAGTTATTATGTAAAGCCTCTATCTAATATACCTGCTAAATATCGCAATGTAGTTAAAAGTATTCAGATGGTGCAAGATGATCGTGAGGTCATACATTACTATGTGAATTTTAAAAATGCTACCTATCGCGGCTATGACCTTGATAAGCTTGATGTGTCTTTCATACCTTACTCAGAATATGATTATCATGATCATTTATATTTTAAGGATGCTAGTTTTTTGGCATTGAAGCCGTCATTTAAATTTCCTAGCACAGGCTGGCAGGAGAGTGATGATGGGCAAGGATTTAATCGCGAGAAGCTATCTATCACTTGTGATGGTGTGCCTCACTGATAATCTTGCAATCATAACAAAAACTAAGAATCTTATAGGAATGATTGCGTATGATTCAAAGGGATTTATCTCAAGGTATATATCATGACAGTTAATAGTATTATGAGAATAGCGCTTGCACTTAATTTGATGCTCGTCTCAACATTATCGTTTTCCTCCTCTAATGTTAATTTTAATATCAAACCTATCCCTAAGAATTTTATAGGAAAGTGGGCTGGGATGCACTCGACAAAGAAGAAGCTGACTAAGTCTATTCTGAACGACTTATGCAAAAATGGTGGTGAGCAAGACACCTCTTTTTTTGTAGATTTCAATCCAGATGGACAGAGGCTAACAAGTGTTTCATGGTGGGAAGATCTGGATACTGAATACCCTGTGTCTTATAGCAAATACACAGCAAATCATATTTCAGGCCAGTCTTTATCTATGAGTTTTGAGATGGGAGAGGAAGATACATTAGCAAGTAAAACGTTCTCCAGTTTTGAGTATAAGATTAACAATGGCAAGCTGTATGTAGGTTCAGGAGCTAACGTCATTGAAATGATGCGTTGTGATTAGATCGCCTATCAATACAACTAATAATAAATAATCTGATTTGTTTATAAAGTAAAAAAATAGAGCTCAAAGATATTGGGCTCTAAAGTATTAAAAAACTCTTGTTCTGTGAAAGCATGTCAACTTGGTATAGAAAAATTTTGCAGTACAATTGTCCTTTTTATTATAAATAACTACTGTATTTTGAAAGGACTATCATTGTGCCCTCTGCCGACTTTCAGCTTAACTTTCTAAGACGTATCCAATGGCTACTCGAGTCTAGCTCTTATACCTCAACCTATAAATTTGCCCTATTAATGGCAACGGCTAACCTGGCTATAGAGTCTGGGGTTAGTGATAATAGTGAGTGCAGTATTTCCTATGAAGAGTTAGCTGAGCAGTTTGTTCAGCTTTACTGGACACAAACACTGCCGTTTTCAGATCAAGATGATGATTCTGTATTAAAACAGAGTAATGCAGGGGTCAAGCTAAGGTTATTACTAGCATACTGAAGTTGCAACAAGAGACTCAAACGACCAGCATACGTATAGCTCGGACGCGTGATATTAAAAAGTGGCAGTCAACGATTAAAGAGGTTGCTCAGACCATTAAGAACAATCCTGCAAAGTATTTACAAAGTGCCCAAGATAAGGTCAGTCGCGAATTTTTATACGTTTATAATCCTAAAGCAAACGCCATAGTATTGATGCCTGGAATCGCATATTGCTTTACTCGTTTCAGTCAAATAATTCATAAACTCTGTCAGCAATATTGGACTGATTTTGTGCGTAAGAACCGTCATAATCAATCGTATTTCAGCGATGATATTGACCTGCAACAATTTCTATTTCATCAATCAAGACAAAACTTAAAAATACTAGAGTCCATATTAATTGATACTCAACAAGGGCAATGCTTCTACTGTCATAAAGCTTTAAAAAATAATATTGAAGTGGATCATTTCATTCCCTGGTCGAAATACCCCATTGATACCACTCATAACTTCGTACTCACTGATCATAGTTGCAACAATAGCAAACGGGATTATCTTGCTGAAGAGCTATTTTATGAGAAGTGGTTAGAGCGCAATCAACAACATGGTCATACGATTGAACAAGAAGCAAAAACCATAGGCTTTATAACCAACCAGCAACGCTCAGAGACGATTAGCCAGTGGGCCTATCAAATAGCAATAGAACATGAGGATTTGGTCTGGTCGCCAGAACCAAGTATAAAGCTACGGCCAATTAATCCTGACTTACTGCCACAGCTTAGAGCTTGATAAATAGATATGCCACTTTATGACTAAACAAGCATTCAAAAGCACCCTTAACTATTATGATGAAAATGCCGTTGAGTTTGCTTGTCAAACGGTAAGCATAGATATGCATGATTTATACGAGCGATTTATTAATCAGCTCCCTCTAAAAGACACGCAATGTATTTTAGACGTGGGCTGTGGCTCAGGTAGAGATGCAAATCACTTTGCTGAACAAGGTTATGAGGTAACAGCGATAGATGCCAGCGCCGAGTTAATTCAGTGGGCTCAGAAGCACCATATGTCGAGCAGAATTAGTTGGGTTCACTTAGATTTTAGCAGTATTAAAAATCAGGCTTGGGAAAATAAGTTTACTGGCATTTGGGCTTGTGCCTCATTGCTACACGTACCTTTTCTCGAGCTGCCTTTCGTTATGAAGTCATTATTAGAAACCTTGACTGATGATGGAGTGATGTACTTATCATTTAAATATGGGGAAGGGGAGCGAGTAGATGAGGAGCGCTTCTTTTGTGATATGAATGAATCACGCTGGAAAGCTATTGTTGCTAACATACCGCAAGTGATTGAATACGATATCTGGTTGTCGACTGATAAAAGAGCCGACTGTGAAAATGCATGGTTTAATGTGATGATCAAACGAGAAGATAATCATATTAGAAGTTTTGTAAAATGATGACTAACAACTGACAATAACTGATATAAAACTTGGCAGCTAGGTATGAGTGAGTCAATGGAACTTTTAAGTTTGTTTGAATCAGATGGCCGAATGAATAAATTCCAAAATTTATTTAAACAGATCATCTGTTTTTTGTCAGAAGAAAAATTGAGTATGTGATTATTGGTACAGTGGCATATTCAGAGTACGCACCGCCTCGTGCGACTACTAATATTAATTTCATAATCTCTGAAAGTGACTGCGGTAAACTTGAAAGCGTTCTAAAAGAAAATAACATTGATTTTATATGGAATGCCTACCAACAGCTTATCATTGCTATCAAAGATGATAGTGGTGAGACTAAAAAGTATCCTCTCGAACTTTCATTCCAAAGCGCCCATAAAGGTCTTACATTGAGTCAGCCCATACCTAAAGAGATATTTAGTGTGGCTGATGTACCTGTCGCTAGCCCTGAAATATTAGTGGCTCTATGGTGTTTGGCAGCAAGTAATGGCCACTCTAAGTCTTATTACGATGCCCAAATGATGATTAAGCTAAAGTTAGCAGATGTTGATAGATGCGCTGCTGTGATTGACAGTCTTCTTGAGAGTGATGCGAATAAAGTATTGCGTTCAATTCTCACAGGTAATGCTATGTATGTCGATACGATCAATATGGAGGAGGCGTTGATGATGCCGTCTGAACTAATCCAAACTCATGAAGAGATTGAGCGGGCGAAAGCTCATCGCTATAACGCTGCACAAGAGCGTCGGCGTCAATTGTGTAAGGCAATACAACAGACGAAATAAGATGATCGTTTGCGCTTTTATTATACTGATGTTATAAGCTGGTAGAATGGGCGAATAATAAAAGTGTTAGCTTGGTGGTATGCATATTTAAGCAGACTGCTCTAAAGCATTCGTACAAGCTTCAGCCAAATAAGGATCAACCGTATCTTGTTTAAGCAGCCATTTAAGATAGCCAGTACCTTCAGAGCTAGCGGCTAAATCTGCAATAGCCTGACCCTTGTATTTACCAAAGCTTAAATGCGTCGGTATACGCGCCATTTCACTAAATTCATATAAGCTTTCTATATCATTTATCTCATGGCCTTGGCTATTAGCTAAATCAATCAAACTACCTAGCACCAGCTCAGTGAAGTAAATATCAGCAATGGCAGCATGTGCATCCTTTGCTTGAGCACGGGCTATATCACGGTGAAAGTGATAGAGCAGGGATACTAGCTTATGGCTTTCAAGCGTAGGAAGCAGGAAGTTAGACATTGCATTGGTACATATCAGATTAGGTACATGGGTCACGCCAGCATTTTTAAGAACAGCCATATCAAAATCAATATTGTGACCGATCAAGTACTCAACACTACTAGGTAGTCGAAAGTCTGTGTGAGGTGGCTCATCCATCACATCCTCATCACAGATATGTGATATCGCCATAGAGCCTAAGCTGATTTCTTTTAGAGGGTTGAAGCGCTTCGCTCTCGGCTCCTGCAACACATTTACCTTACCATTAATGATATCAACAATAGAGTAGGCGGCTTCAGTCATGTGTGGCTCAATCAGCCCTGTGGTTTCGGTGTCGAGTATATAGGTGGTCATAATTGGCCTTGGTCGTTTTGACTTGTTATAAATAGCTGTATTATATCAGCCTATCTCTAATTGTTATTGTCATAGATTGATTATGTGAAACGCCTCAGCTAAATGAGGGTCAACCGTATTCTGTTTAAGAAGCCATTTCAGATATTCAGCATTACCCGAATGGGGCGCTAAATCTACAATCTAATACTTTAGCATTATTTCCGTTTTATCTTCTCTAAGTAATCAAGATATTGAGTTGTAGAGTCTTTTTTGACATTGAGGTTCTGAGTAGTGTTGTCTGTACGTCGAGTTCTTATTATTCTTGGTTTAGACTTAGTTTTTAATGGTTGTTTACTTATAGCATTAGTTGCGGATTCTCTTTCATTGGTGTTCGATGCTACTTTATCTCGTGGAATACGTACAAATCGTTCCTTAACGACTGTTTCAATCTCACTATTTGAACTAATAGTTTCTTCATTAATTAGCTTTAATTCAGACGTAAGACGCTCATTACTTTGTTCTAAGATACTGATATGTGTCTGACCTCTTTTAATAACTTCTTTCAATCTGCTTATTTCATCATTTACCTCTGCAAATAATTTACTCTTTTCAATCAGCTCATTCTCTAATTCAGTTTTTTCATAAGCTAAGTTATGGTAGATAGATAGAGTGACTGGTTTTCTTTTCTTGTTCTTTCCTATTCGTTGGTCTGTTGCTATCTCAACAGGACGCTTGCCTTCCATACCAAGATCTAACTCCAACATCTCACACCACTCATCCAACATCATTAGTTCATTTTTGAGTTGATAAATTTTATCATCTTTATTCTCAAGTATATTGAACGGTTCAAAGTTAGGTTCTAACATTGAAGTTAAGGATAAGATCCGTTCATCTTTATCTGCTACTTCAGTAGTTAGTTGCTGGTTAATAATAAGTTGATTGTGAAAGACACTTTCATAGTGACTGCGACGATTTTTGGCTGTGATCATCTCAGACTTGGTTTCCTCCATTCTATATTCTAATTTTTCAATTGCTTTATTTAAGTTCTCAATCTTTTTATCTCTATCTTGAAGAGTTTCTAGCACATTGGTTGTTGTGCCATGTATTGACTCAAACTCAGACCTGTACTTTGCAACTGCTTCACGCAACAAGTCTATAACTTTTTGCTTATTTTTCAGCCGCTTTTCTAACTTTAAATTTTCTTCATATACTTCGATAACTTCATCAAAGTCAGGATCGGTAACAATTTTAAGTACCTTTTCATATTCTACTTGAACCAGCTCTAGCTCTTTAGAAATCTTATTTTTAATAAAACCTAAGTCTTTGTTAGAGCTTTCCTCGTCAATAGAGTCCACCTGACGCTTAGACTCCTCCAGACTTTCGTATAATCGTTCTAGGTTGTCTTCTAAAAACTTTGCAAGTCCCATGTAGTAACTCCTCAATTAACTAAGACGATAGTAATCTAGTTGGTAAATAGGAAGGGTTTATCAGAGTTTAATGACAGACTACGTTGGATAGTAAAGCCTGACTAACTAGAAGCGAACTTAGCTTCAGCATTTGATTATTCAAAGCGTTTTTGAAGTGCCACAATTAACTCTAACAAAAGTAGTTTAGTCAAGTAATATCAGGGTTTAGTAGTAACTCAGGCAGTCCATCAAAGCTGACATAGACCACGGCATTTTGGCTGAAGGCACAACACAGTTTGAGGCTGGTTTCTTTATCTATCGGATAAGTAAAGAAGCTGTCTTCTCGCCACTTACCGTCCTTACTTACACCATAACCATCAATTACATTCAGGCCTCGTGTCAGTAACTCTGCTTTTAATTTTTGATTGGCTTTCTGGTTGTCTTCAACCTTTGAGCTATGCTGAAGAAACCGTAGAGATAAACTTGGTAAACTAAGCGTATTAATCGGAGTTTACCATGACCAAGAAAATAAGAACCTACAGTAACGAATTTAAAGCCGAAGCTGTTAAAAAGATCACAGACAACAACGGCAATATTTCAGCAACTGCAAAGCAGCTTGGCATCGCCATGCAAACCTTATCGAATTGGAACAACAAAGCTAATCAAGGCAAGCTTGTAGGCACTGAGCAGTATGATCCACAGCTTATAGCTGTTCTAGAAGATAACAAGCGCCTCAAACGACAGCTTAAAGTTGCCGAAGAGGAGCGAGAGATATTAAAAAAGGCGACGGCGTACTTCGCCAAGCACAGCTAGTCAGGTACGCCTTTATTAAAGACAATCAGCAGATATTTAGCATCACCACTATGTGCTTGTGTTAAGCGTCAAACCATCAAGTTATTACGACTGGAGTAGTCGCGATATCAGCGAGCAGCAGATACACCGCAACCATTGTGAGCTACTAGTTAAAGCCGCTCACAGTGAAAGTAAAGAACGTTATGGTTATGAGCGTTTGCATGCAACGCTCACCGAGCAAGGCCATGACATTAGCCTATACATGGTTAGAAGCATTAAAGAGGAACATGGCATCAAATGCCGTCGCCACAAGCGCTTTAAAATTACGACAGACTCTAATCACAATAAGCTGGTCTATCCAAACGTACTGGATCAGAAGTTTCATGCCAGTCGCCCTAACCAAGCGTGGGTCAGTGACATCACCTATATCTGGACAAATGAGGGCTGGCTGTACTTGGCAGGCGTTAAAGACTTATACACCAAAGAGCTGGTCGGCTATGCCATTAACAAACGTATGACCGCTGATCTAGTATGCCGTGCACTCAATATGGCAATCAAAAATAAACGTCCAAGCCAAGGATTGATTGTGCACTCTGACAGAGGCAGCCAGTATTGCAGTCATGCCTATCACAAAATCATCAATCAGCATCATTTTAAAGGCTCAATGAGTGGTAAAGGTAATTGCTTTGACAACGCTCCGATAGAAAGCTTCTGGGGCACATTAAAGAATGAGCTGGTGTATCACCAAGACTATAAAACAAGGTTTGTAGCGATCAGCGATATCATTGGCTATATTGAGTTGTATTATAATCAGACTAGGATTCAAAAGGGCTTGGGCTATAAAACGCCAAGACAGGTGTGGTTTGACTTTTATTGTCAGGCTGCGTAATTAAAATCTCCCAAGTTTAACTGTACGGATTTGACGGCAGGGGTCACTTAAGCTCTTTTCCTAGCGGGTTCCAAGCTGTGATAAACAATCCGCCATCAGTAGCAAATGGCCGCAAAAGAGCAGCAGCTTTCGAGGAACGCTCATCAACATTAAGTAAAATGTCGCCAAAGCAGTAGTTAGTTTGATGATAAGCTTCTAAAAGAGAAGGGTTTAACATAGCTTGCTCGCTAAAATAGTAGTTTAAGTCGTTAATGAAAATACAAAGCGATTATCACTTCAAAACCACCTTGCCAGCCGCACCATCCATTCGATAGTCTTTAATGTCTCCTTCGATAACCAAATTAATGGCTTTTTCAATCTCATCAAGGGGAACATTGAACCACTCTGTTGCCTTGTATAGGTTATCGTTTGCTGCTTTTGAGGATACTTTTACTCTTTGATCATAAAAGAAAGCGTGTAAAACACCTTCCACGCTGCGGGCATTGGCGTCATAAACTTGCCACTCAGCAATGATATCTACTGGTTGTTGTAGGAATGCGGTATCTCTAATCGAGTGCTTTGTGCGAGCCTCTCCTGTAAGGGTAGAGAAACCTACTTTATGCAGGTGCTTATAGTGTGCTAAATTGCTTGGCGTATCAGTTAGCTTGGCGACATAAATGACACCAGTAAGCTGTCTATCATCTCCGAAGTTTTTGCTAATTCATCGTCCATCCAGTCGGGATCAGTAATGAGTAGCTGATAGCTGTTTTCATATTTATATTGAGCAGTAGCTAAAGAGCGAATGAGCATGTTCGACTCAGTACCGTTAGCAAACACCAGACGAAGTCGCTGCTGGTTACGCTCATTCTTTCGATTCTCTGCTTGGTATATATCCGCCACATAACACAAAATCCCATTTAAAACGAAGACACTGCCAATATTGATATCTTTCACTGATGAAAAGTTGGTTTTAGTAAAAGCCCCCGTTTGAATGGCGTGAGATATACGCTCAAAGGTTGCCTCAAACTTATAAAAGTCCTTACATTCAAAGCGAGTTGCTATTTCTTCATCATCGTATTGATCATAAGTATTGCGAGAATTGAGCTGACTATCACTGACTAATATTTCAGAATGAATGTTGTCAAAAATACCTAGGTCATCACTGTTGAAAATATCATCTAGACTATTAATAATAGGTAGCTCGCTAACAGCCTCGGTTACTGGCTCAGCTTCTTTAGTGCTAGCGCTGACTGCGTTTTTAGACCCAGCACCCTCATTACTCATACTTTTGTCTGAGAGTGTCGGTTTGTCGTCAGATGGGGTAGACGCAGTATGTTGAGCAGTTAGTAAACCATGCTTATCTAAAGCTAGTAGTTCTTGCGAGTTTGCGTGGTTGGTTTGTATGGTAGCTAAGAGGCGAGCATTTATCTTTTCATTAATATCGCTAGCACTGCTACTAGGCACGCGCCCCTGTTGATCGATAAAAACGTTAATACTGTCAAACTGCTGCGCTAAAACGCTGTTATTTGACGAGCTTTTGGTAGCAGGCTTTATATCGTCTAGTAGACCAGTACTGTCATTTAAAAAATATCGTCTAGTGTCTTGTACTCACGACTTTGATAGATTTCATCGAGTTTAATCATGACTATTGGCTTCTCGCTTAGCTTTTTGGTTTCTGACATAGGAGATAACTTCAGTCATGCGCCGCTCGATAGCGTCTTCTGAATTTCTATTAGGCTGACGACCTTTATTTTTTATGAACGCAACTATCTTTGGCCACATCAGGACCGCTTCTGCCTCAGTGACGGTAGAGCGGCTGGCATGCACGACATCGTTAATGGTTTGTAGCACTTCTTTATCGACGGTTCTGGAGAGGACTTCATACGCATCATGAAAGGGGTTGACCGATTTCACGAGATCGATGGGAAGGTTGTTCACATTGACAAACTTACTGCCAACCTTCACAAAGCCGTTGCTAGGATTTGAGTCATTACTGCTGCTTGATTTGGTTTTAGGGTTATATATTTTTGCGTTAGCTGGCAGGTGGCGCTCTTTAATAATGTCGTTTTCATTGAGCTGACTTTTTCGTTCAGCATTTAGAGTAGCGATATCTACATACTCTGTGCCTTGCTTAATGAAACAGCGCTCATTTTCGATGATGGCATCTTCAGGAATATCTTTACCTTCAACCACGCCACCTTGGCGGTTGATTGCCATATATTGCATGACACCTTCTTGTACTTGCCGTACTTCATTGGCATCTAGTGATGGATACTTGCTACGAATAATACTTGGGATGACGGTATCCGATACAGCCTCGGTCTCGACGTTATTGGTTTCGGCGGCGATATACTTTTTAATATGATCTGCGTTCTGGCATAGCTGAGCCAATATCTCTTCACGGTCTTGGTTAAGTATATTCATCACTCGATCAGAGGGAGAATTCACAGTGTCATCAATAACAATGGTACCTGCCGGCAAGTCTAGCATGCCTAATATGTCTATCTCACTACGGCGTTTAAAGTTGATGTTAGGCTTGAGTACTTGCTCCATCAGTAGGGATAAAGTAATGGCCTTTAGTAAGTCATTAACAGAGCTTGTCACCTCAGACTTATCCGCTTCTGGCTCAGCGATTAGGTTAGTAAATTGAGCATGGTGTTTGCCCGCGCTATCTCGTGTTGAGCGCCCAATGATCTGCACCACTTCGGTCAGCGAGCCGCGATAGCCAATGGTTAATACATGCTCACAATACTCCCAGTCGAAGCCTTCTTTTGCCATCCCAAGAGCTACGATGATATCCATCTGGTCGCGAGAGGTAATATCAGCTAAGTAAGCTTGCGTATTCACCCTTATGGCGTCATCAGTGACTAGGTCTGCGAGTAGTAAGCGTCTGCCATCATGCGTACGTATGGTGATAACGCCAGTATTCTCATCACGAGATTCACTTTCACCGATAATATCTATGATGCGACCAACGGTTTCGTATTTGTCTGTCTCAGCCGTTAAGCTATTGACGTTAGGGATGTGAATAATGGTCTTTTTACTGGTATCTAAGCACTCGTTTAAAGCATCAAAGAATGACTTTTTATAAAAGTGATAGCCCAGTCCCAGTGACTTTAAGTGTTCATAACCATTTAGCTGTTCGTAATAGGTGTAAGTCACCTTATCGAACTTTTCTTCATCGCTATCTGACAAGATAGGCACTGAATCGCCACGGAAGTAGGAGCCAGTCATTGCCACGATATGCGCGCTAGTTTGCGTCATAATGCCATCTAGTATGGCTCCCAAGCGGTTAGAGTCATCTGCTGATACATGGTGGAATTCATCAATACCGATAAGTACATCGTTAAATAGCTCAATACTGCCGCCATCTTCGATTACCTTATCAAAGCCATATCGAAAGCTATGATGGGTGCAGACTAATACTTGGGGTAAGGAGTCATCACTGCTATCTGTGGTCAGAAACTCTGAGAATATAGCGGTCCTGCGCGTGTCACTTTGGGCAACACTCAAGCATAAGTTATAGCGATCGGCCACCTCCCAATCGGCAAAAAAACCATAATCACTAAGCGCGGTAGATTTAAAAGACTTGCCAATGCTCATCTCTGGCACGGCAATGATGACCTTTTTGACACCTTGGTTGATAAGCTTATCCAAGGCCAAAAACATCATGGCGCGTGACTTACCAGAGGCAGGCGGCGACTTAATAAGCAAATACTGGCTATGACGCTTCTCGAACGCACGTGCCTGCATTTCACGCATACCCATCGAATTATGTGTTTTGCTTTGACCAGTACGGGCGTACGTTTGGTTTAAAATATTAACTGGCTGAGACATGGTTTACTCTGCTATAGAAAAGATGTGTGGCGTTATTTTTTAGGCTATGATTCGTATAACAGCTACTTAGCTTTCTTTTTGATTTTACTTTGCTTTTCCGCTTCGATAAGCTGCTCATAGCGTGCCAGCAAATGCGCCAAGCGCTCTTCGGTATTGGTAAATCCTTGCGGGCGATACAGCTTATCCACTGCATCATCGAGTGTGCTATGCGCTTGTTTTAAGTCGTCAGGCATCTTATCAGGGTCATATAATTCTGCGAGAGTCATGCCAGCATTACTGGCGCGGGCAAGTAGTATTTCTTCCGCGAGATTTTCAATGTTCTTTTTCTGCTCGTCAGTGGCATCAGGAAAGGGAAAGGTGTTGTAGACGATGGTTCCAGAGTATCTGTAATCGCTTTTGAGACGTCCAGCAACTAGGCGCATCCAGTCGTTATGTGCCATTGAAGTTAATATGCCAAACTCATATAAAGTGCCATTGGGAATCATTTGATTAGCATCAGAAGATATAATGTCATGATTAAAAAATCCCATTGGTACATATTGACGACGTTCTGAAGAAACCCTAGGTACAAGAATATAGTTACCTTCTAAGGGCTGAATTACAAGTTCAAATAAATGAGGTTTCGCAGATAGCTCTCTAGTTGATAGCTTTTTGCTGGCAAGCCTCATTGTTTTCACACCCTCTAAGCGTTTGTGAATATGAGGTATTTTATTGAGTTCATCTAAACTTGTATTGACAAACCATAAGCACCATCTGTTTTCACTATGCAAAAACTCGCGAGCACCTAGAATCTTCCTTATATATTGTCTAGCAATGGGTTCTTCACTTTCTAGAGTTTCTTTTTCATCATTAGTTAAAAACAAATTGCCTCCGTCTGTTGGCATGTTTCCTCTAACCATCTTTTTACCATCATGAATAGGACGACTTCTACTTTGAACAGCAATATTTCCACCAGCTACCAGATAAGGGCTGATGTTGTTGGTAGTCTCACTATGCCAAGTTTTACCAATCAATTTAAAAATGGTTTTATAAGTACTTGGAGTGGCAGATAGACCGATAATCACTACATGAACCGCAGCATTGCTTTTGGCATTATTTTTCCAAGGAAACGTCTGATAAGCAAAGCGAATATGTATGCCCAAATCAAAAATAACAGGGAATAGCATCGCTACTTGCTCACCTTGGGCAATAGAATTGGTCGATACCAATGCGAGCTGTGAATTTGAATTGGCAATATATTGTGAGCCTTTCCAGAACCAAGAAGTGACATAATCAAGAGATTTAAAGTTTTTAAACTCTTTGAATACCTTGGTCATATCTTCGGTTTGCTCATCATTACGACTACCAGTACCTCCAAACGGCGGATTACCAATAATATAAATCTCATCACTGCCATTATTTGGACAGACTTCATTCCAGTCCAACCGTAAGCTATTGCCATGAACGATATGACCACTGTCTTTCAGCGGTAGCATCGGCTGAGAGACACCAAACTCCTGCTCACACAGCACATTCATTTGATGCTCAGCGAGCCAGAGAGACAAGCGTGCAATCTGACTGGCAAAGTCGTCATACTCGATACCGTATAAGTTATCTAAGCTCACCATACTATCAAAGCCTAAACCCAGCAGGTTGTCTTTAGAGCCTATTAAATCGCGTTGTGCCTTTAATATATCAATTTCTAGCTTCCGTAGCTCTTTATACGCAATGATCAAAAAGTTGCCTGATCCACAAGCTGGGTCAAATACTTTGATTTGGCTGATACGCTTGAGTAGAGCATCTAAGCGTTCGGCTTTATTATTCTTATGGCGATTGTCATAACTTAGCGCTATAACTGTGTCTAGCTCTGTACGTAGCTCATCTAAGAATAAGGGCTGTATGACCTTCATGATATTGCTAACACTGGTGTAATGCTGTCCTAAGCTGCCACGCTGCTCAGGATCAATCACCGCTTGAAACATGGAACCGAAAATATCTGGGTTAATCTCGGCCCAGCTTAAACGTGCGCACTCTAGCAAGATACGGCGGGTACGTGCATCAAACTCAGGAATGGCAAACTGATATTCAAATAAGCTGCCGTTCACATAGGGGAATGCACTTAGGTGAGTGGGCTTGGAATTACGTTCAGGGCTAGACTCAGGTAAGTCTAGAACCTCAAATAGCTCAAACAATGTGCTATCGACATCGCTGCCATCTATATTGGTGGTTCTATCAATAACGTCATAGAACTGGTCTGCTTGAAAAATACCCGTATCTTCGGCATAAAAGCAGAATAGTAGTCGCGTCAAAAATATATTAAGAGCGTGTAAGTCATCAGCAGTATTAAACTCGTTGAGCTTGCGGATATGGTCAAACAAGCGCCCCATTTTCTCTGACGCTTGTACATCAGCAGGGTGCTCTGAGTACTCACGCGCACGCTCTAGGCCGGCAAGTGGCAATAGGAAGTGGTAGTTTTTATAAAGATCGGTAAAGTCGCAGTCAAGCGTCTCATCATACTTAGTGTCGTTAATCAGTACGGTGTTGAAGTCCGTCACCATCACCATACGGATTTTGTGCTGGTTGATGATTGGGCTGTTCATGACATCTTTTAAGGCTTTAGCAAGGTCTTGATCTTCATCTACAGGCTTAAAGTAGATTCGATGCTTATTGGCAACCTCGCCAGCCTCAGGATTGGCGGCGACGTTAAAACGACCGTCATTCTTTTTAAGTGAGGTTATCGTAGATTTTGAGACATCTAGCAGCGTTAGAAAATCGTATATAAAGTCGTCTTTTTTATTCTTATCAATGACTTTGGTGGTTAATTTTTCTAAATTTTCAAAAAACTGGGTTTGGTTAAATGCCATGTTCGAAGCTCTCTTTCATCAATTTGTATATTAATTTTTTATGTTAGCGACTACTAATTATCAAAATCGATATATGCAACATTTCTTATAGTTTTAAGTGCCTTATTCTTACGACTAGAATCTTCTCTCATAGGCATAATAATATGTATAAAGTCATCAACACCTTCTATTGTGTACACAACTGGTCCAACTCCGTCTTTTGGATGATTTACTGGCCAAAACTGAGGAGATCTATTGGTACGTAAGAGCTTAGCAATATCGTACAAATCTTTAAGATAGTGACAATTAATTAAGGGGTTGTCAGAAGCGTTTGGTTCTAAACTTATTCTAGAAAAAACTCCTTTATCAATATCAGGATAAGGTTCATCTATCAATTTTGTGATTTTAGATATTCTAGTATGTAACGTCCCATCAGGAGTTAAGCGCACTTCATGTTCTCTTGCAAGAAGAGCCTGCTCAATAGCATCACGGTGAATAATAAATTCAAAATCCTCACCTTGATATGTTGTTGTTATTAACCATTTACTTAAACGATGGCCATCGGATGAAAAAGCCTCAACTCTTTCGTCGATGCCACGAATATAGATCCCCATAAGGTATTCACGTCTATCTTGTTTAGGTGTGGATATAAGCATTGCCTTTAGGTAGCTACTATAAAGTACAATCATTGTGAAACCCTTCTAGGGTTGATTATTATTAGCATATTGTCTCACATAGCCTTAATAGGGCAATAGGTAAACTCATGTTTAATTTATTTTTCTAGATAAAAAATTAGAAGATAGTAGGATTATTGCGAAAGCATAATCCTACTAATATTAACTATGGAAGTTTATACCCCTAAAGATGAAAAGGTTTTATACACATTCTTGAAGAGGGTTTCTACTGTTCCTTATGTTTACTATGTTTTTGGACTCTCAGGACCATCTATTATTTCTTAAATGCTAATTCTCAATCGCTCTTTGTTCATTCATTTATGTTACCATTATGTTATCTTTTTACATAATGTAACTAAAGGTATGGTCTATTATTTTGAGAATTTATTGACACATATCATTCGAAATGAAATTAACTTGACTTTAATTTAGCGTTATTAGGGTGTAGCAGCTTGAATCATAAAGCGAATGCTCTTTTATTTTATCTGAACGGGTGGTATTGATGGATTGGTTCAAAATAGCTCAATTTGTGCAAGAGTATTATGTTTTTCCTATACTGGTTTCCATCTTTCTGATATTTATTCTTATTCGATTTATCTTGAATTATTTTATACCTGCTCATGTACTGAGTAATAAACTATCGAAATTAACTGATGAGTTAGATAGTCTGGATGGTAGTTCTAATATCGATAAGGATTTATTGGATGCAAGTTTTGAAGACACCCTATACTTAAAGCAGGCATGGCTAAATTATAAAAAAACCTTCCATGATATTCATGACGTGAGAGACGGTGAAAGCGTTATAGATCACTCGCGGGCAACGGTGCCAAGTGAAGTATTTTTTACCGAATCAATTATCATCGATACGCCCTTAAAAGTAGATTTTTATAAGCATTTACCCGGTATGATTACTGGTGTTGGTATTATCGTGACATTTGCAGGTCTGTTGATTGGATTATTAGCTTTTGATCCGGCAGGAAACCCTGACAATGTTCAAGACAGCTTAACGTTATTGCTAAAAGGCGTGGGAGGCCTTTATGGCTTCTGGATTGGCTATTTTCACAGCCATGGTTATTACGTTTTTTGAAAAATCTTTATTAAGGAAATGTTATGAAAAATTACAACGTTTAAATACTGCCATAGATAATGCCTTTACTTTTGATGAAAGTGGTGAGGAATATCTGGCTAAATTACTTAAGTCTTCTCAAGCAAATGAAGCTAATGCTCGGCAGCTTAAAGATAGTCTGGTTAATGATTTAAAAGCTATGATGACTAACTTGGTCGAAGAGAATAAAAGAAATCAAGCTGCTTTTGCTTCACAACTAAGTGATTCTTATGCGCAAACAAGCCAGTCGATGGCAACACAGATTGGCGAGTCTATTAAAGATAGCCTCCAAGACCCTTTAGATAAAATTGCTTCAAGCGTGCAGCAAGTCAGTGGTGACCAAGGCTCGGCTGTGCAAGATCTTATGACTGATGTGCTAACTGCGTTTATGAGTAAGTTAGAAACAACGTTCGGTGGTCAAATGACGGGCATGAGTGAGATGATGACCCAGTCTGTTACTGCTATGCGCGAGATGCAGTCAGGTTTCTCTCAATTAATGATAGATATGCAAACTAACAGTGAAGTGTCGACTAAAACGTTAGAGACACAAATGGCTAAAATGATGGAGGATATCCATCAAAAGCAAAATGAGATGTCTACCCAAATGAATGAGATGGTAGAAAATCTATCTGCAGGTTCGGCTAAAATTGGTGAGCAAGGCCTACATGTGGTTGAGCAGTTGAATAGTAAGGTTTCAGATCTTGTCTCAGGTTTAGGTACTTCAATGTCAGATCTACTGTCAAATGTTGCAGAGCAACGTATCGAGCAAGATCGGCAGATATCAGATAATCAACAAAAACTACACGAACAGTCCTCTGTATTGATTGATAACTTAGGTAGTGAAATTAAAGAGCTCATTACGCATAGCAAAGAAGCCGTTCAAACTCATAAAGAAAACATCCAAAAACTGTTTCAAGTAACCACCGATAGTATCACTGGTATGAATAGTGGTGCAGAAAGAATGCGCTTGGCTGCTGAGCAGTTTACTACGGCTGGTAGTTCGCTAAGCACAGTGACTAGTAAGACATCAGAGCTTATTGCACAGGTTAATACGACTTCAACCAACATGACCAGTGCAAGCAGTAGCCTTATTGAGTTGATAAGAGATTATAAGAATTCTCAAAACAGTGTTAATACTGCCATTGAAGCACTAGAAAGTCTCATTCAGCAATCAAAGTCTGAAGCTGGAATGACTAGTCAAATGCTTAATGATATGCAGAATATGACGACAGCTTTAAGCCAAGTAAAGAGAGAGATGCAAGAATATTTGGCAGAAGTTAGTGATGTTCTAGTGAAGAGCTTTGATAGCTTTGGTACTTCCGTTGAAAGTAGTTTAAATCAATCGTTGGTGTCTTTTGACAACACACTTAATCAAGCCGTTCAACGCCTTGCAACTGGTGTTGAAGGCTTAGGTAATGTGGTTGAAGACCTTGAAGATCTTACCCAAAGAACTAGACGCTAATTTTGGAGTGTATCGCTAATGATTGGTAATAGGTACGCTAAAAACCTCGTTCGAAGGATGAGGGTGAGAAGCCTTTTTGGATCTCATTTGCTGACTTAATGACAGCACTAATGACGCTCTTTTTAGTAGTGATGGCAGTATCTTTAATGGTAGTCACTAAGAAAATTAACGAAGCAACGCAAGCTGAAAAAGAACGCAGTTCAGAGATCTTGGATATTTGTACGAGTATTAAAGACGACCCTACTTTAAAGAATCAGCTTATCACCGTAGACTGTAAAGAGAACCGTATTAACTTTGGTGAAGCAGGTCGCTTTGGACACAATGATTACCGATTGAATGCAGAGGGCATAAAAGCTCTAAGTGCTTTAGTACCTGTGGTCTTGGAAGCAGCTAATAGTGAAAACGGCAAAAAATGGTTTAAACAGATTGTAATTGAAGGTTTTACAGATACTGATGGATCATATTTATATAACTTGAATTTAAGTCTACGCCGTTCGGAGTGGGTGATGTGTAGCTTATTGGATCCTACATTTAACCCAGAGCTCACTTTAACTGATGAGCAAAAAAACCAAATAAAACAGCTGTTCCTAGCTGGAGGTGTATCGTTTAATGCAGCAAAAGACAGTAAAGAAGCTTCGCGCCGTGTAGAACTAAGAATGCAGTTTTATGGTTTAAAAGAAAAAGAAAGTGCTGAGGCGCAGCCTATTTTCGTTTCTGCCCCTATTGAAACCTGTCAGCTGGCAAGGTGAATGTGATGAGTATCGCTATATTAAAGCAGAGGTTAAATCAGAGTGTCGATAAGTTCTCTGAACCTGCCCAAATGCATAATAAATTTGCCAGACCAAAAAAATTAATTAAGACATTAGAGCTCATTGAACGTAAGTTTGATGATATGGAGAATACTCAGCCTATCGAAGAAAAAATTGTTAACTCAATTTTAAAATTAGAAAATCATGGTACCGACTATCTAACAAAACGCGATTGGAAGAACCTAGCGTGGTCACTCAGTAAAAAGCTGCTAAGTTATGAGGACAAGATGCTTTTCACTTTCAAAGGTAGCGAGCTCATTGAACAATTTAGCAAAATGGAGCCTGATTTACTAAAAGCTGTTTATTTCCCTCTGCTTTATAGTTATTTTGCGGTAGAACAAGATGAGATAAATAAACGGCCAAATAACTGGATTGGGCTCAGAAATATCTTAAATACCAACCGTTCTACGTTGTTTCAAGCCACTCTTAGGCCTAAAAAATGGCTTACTACGTTAACTGATCATCCTGAAGTGCTTTCGCTAGATCCTTCCAAAAGATTTATTCATGACTTTTTACATAATAGTGATGACAGTAGAGTGAGTAGTCAGTTAGAAAGCTTAAGTATCGCTCCTAATAGCTGGTTCTGGGATAGCTTAGTAAGTTCATCTATCAAATCAGTTAAGACAATGAAAGAAGATGACTACTTTAAACTGATACCTCGTTTCTTGCTCCTCCTCGAAAAAAATCCAATTTATACCACAGCTATTTTAACGGCTCTACTTGAACGTTATGCTTCTACTTCAAGACGTACACTTGTACACGAAGCTTTAAAGTATGTTTGTTTGACGCAATGGGGTAACCCGCAATATGACTCAGCAGCAGGTTGGCGGAATGTAAACCCAGATACTAGAAAAATGGTAGTTCAGTGGTTTGTCAGAGCAGATTTAGAGGCTTTCTTTAAATTATTCAGCCAAACAGCTGATGTCGACCGCTTTGATTATTGGATTAAGTTTATTGATAAAATCTCGTTTTCGCAGATATTTTTAGGCCCAGCCGCCGTGCAATCTAGACATGCTGAGCATAGAAAGTTCAGAGAGCTTAATCATGGCAGATTAAAAAATATTACGGGTTCTACTCCTAGTAACAATGCTTTTCTACTTAAAATTGATAACGTTCATATTGTTGATTTTTCAGATACTGGGAATGCCTGCTATGGATATAGTGACTTACCTTTCAATCTTAGTAAGAAAAACATCACGGTTCATGAATTAAAAAGCAAACAGCATTCAATCTTTAAAAGTGATTCTGGTCGGGGGATGAGTTTGAGTCATTCAGGGAACTGGGAGGCAAGATTTGATGAAAAACTCGCTGAGCTAGGCGTCTTTGCCAGCCAATCCAGTAGTCCAAAATACAAAAAACGTTATTAAAGAGCTGATATGAAACTAGCGTTCTGGAAAAGAAAAAAATCCGTTGAGCAGGCTTCTGCAGAAGATGAATTAGCAAGTATCGTGCCTTTGCAGCTGCAATACGATGATATTGGCTTAAAGCACGGCTATACAGCTGTGGCTAAAACGGATGCAGATTTCTATTGGGAGAGCCTAGCTGATGAGGAGGTTGCCTATCAGTCGGATGATAACTATATCTTACCATGGGAAGAGCTTTTTCAGATCCAACAAGACTCTGAGCATGATGGCGTTATTGATCTGCTCAATCTGCCGTCCTCAAATGATTTATACCCGATTATTCGTAGTGAAAATGGTATAAGTGATTCGGATTTTCAAATTATTTTGGATGGCTGGTGTGATAACAACAAGGTTAAATTCAAAGGCTCAGTCAAGCGTACAGGGGCAATCATTAGTCTTGCCGGTAAAGAACATTTATTGAGTGAGGCGACTTGGAAGCTATTAGAGAAAACCAAAGAATTCTCTCGTGTCACGGATAAAAACAAATCATTAAACCAAAAGTATTGGGCGCAAATACGCAGTTTAGCGAATAAAAGTGAGGCGAACTTAGATGAGTTTCTGCGTAAAACCATCGTACTTGCTCCAGAGGAGCTGCAACTCAATCTCCGTAAAAACTTAGTTAGTACAGAGTCAGTGGTAGAGGTGCAGCCTGATTTTAAAGACTCGCCCTCAAATTGGCTACAAACTTTTGATAAGTATAATGAAGTGCAAGATGAATATACGATCAGCTTACCAGAAGGAGGTCTGGCTCACGTTATTATCGAGCCGCAAGTTAAGAGTGTACTCAATGAAATTAAAAAGATGCCAAATCGTCGGATAGCTGGCGAGCGTGCACAGACCTTTTTACATAACCCCTTTGCTCAGTTAGGGGAAGATGCTGTAGAGGTGATATCTCCAGAGGGCTTTGAGCAATCCAAAGAAGAGGCAGAAATCTATAGCTACCGTTTGTTAATAGATAAAACCTATGATGAAGCATCACATTTTAGTTCGGCTCAACTAACGTTACATGAAAACTCAAGTAGAGCACAAGACCCTATTCTGTTAGAACTTTCAAATCTAGAGCAAGCTCAACACTTTATTGCTACTTATGAGAAATCATCACCAGTGTTCCTATGGGCAGGCTACAGTATAGATAGAACAAACTACTTAGATAACCAAGTGGAAGAACTGAAAAGTGATCTAGAAGAAATTCGGCAGCATGAAGATGATTTACAAGCTAAAAACGTACTAGATTTAAATAATTACAGCGATCGAGTAATTGGTATTGGTGAAGCCGAAAAATTGAGTTCTGAAGCCATTCAAAAAGATAGTGGTGAATCCGAATGGTTACCACAGAATCTTATAGATGGGTCAGCCGACTTATCTCAATTTACTTCTGATAATACTGATGCCACTACTGAGCTACTTGAGCAACGTATCCAGCATGCAGAGGCAGAAGGCGAGAGCTTTGTTATACATCCGGACAGCAACGTCTCCATTCCATTAGATGATGCAAAAAAATTACTTAATGATCTGCGTGATTCAAAGAGTGATGACCCAGCGGAAAACGACATAGAGCAAGAGCAGCCAGAAGCTGATGAAACAAAGAAAAATCTACCTTATTGATTGCCAATAATATCGATGAGGCTGACTTTACTAAGAAGCGAGCCGAGACTCTGACTTTTGATGAAAGCCGCCGCCCTCAGGCCAGATTGCCATCAAGTTTTAGAAGCCAAGAATTTAGTTTAAAAAAGCATCAAGAGTATGGTATCGCTTGGCTACAAAACCTATATCAGTATGCGCCAACTCAGGTTAGCGGCTGCTTATTAGCTGATGATATGGGATTAGGAAAAACGCTGCAGTTACTTTGTTTTATTGGTGAATATCTAGAAACCGCAGAATATAAAAAGCCTGCATTAGTCGTAGCACCAGTTTCTTTATTAGAGAACTGGGAGGCTGAAATCAATAGGTTTTTTAGTGCAAAATTCGGAAAAGTGTTAAGTTTATATGGCGATAATTTAAAACAGCGAAAAATACCCAAACACCTAATATCTTCTCAATTAAGAAATGATTATGGAATAACAAATCTACTTGAAGAAAATTGGTTAGGCGGGGCAGATATCGTATTGACTACTTATGAAACCATGCGAGACCTTGAGTTTCTTTAGGGAGGGTAGATTGGAGTATCATGATATGTGATGAAGCCCAAAAAATAAAAGTGCCCACTGCAATGGTCACTAAAGCCGCTAAAGCCCAAAAAGCAGACTTTAAGATCGCTTGTACAGGCACGCCTGTAGAGAATTCACTTGTTGATCTATGGTGCTTATTTGATTTCATTCAAGAAAACCTGATGGGTTCGCTTAGTGAATTTAATAAAGAGTATCGACGTCCTATTGAAAAGAAAGACGATGAAGACAACGCGATAATAGATGAGCTTCGTCAATTGATAGAGCCGCAAGTATTAAGACGTATGAAGCATGATGTCGCTGAGTTGCCAGCAAAACACGAAATTAATGATTGTAAAAATATTGAAATATCAACGCTGCAACGCACACTTTATAAACAAGTATCAAATGATTATAGAAGTTTATCTGAGCAAGGCCATAAAGGCGTTATGTTAAAAGCACTACATGACATGCGAATGATTTGTGCTCACCCCTTTCAAGAAAAAGCGACTATCAAGGATTCGCCTAAAGCCGAATGGTTAATAAACACTTTAGAGACCATAAAACAAAAAAATGAGAAGGTTATCATTTTTACTGAGTTCAGGGCTATTCAAGTGTTTTTAAAGCGACTTCTCCTTGAGCGGTTTGGATTAAACGTTACTACAGTGAATGGGGATTCAAATACTAATAGTAGAGTAGGCTTAACGCGGCAGGGCATTATTGATAAGTTCCAAGAAACGAATGGTTTCAATGTGATTATCTTATCCACGGTGGCAGTTGGCTTTGGTGTGAATATCCAAAAAGCAAACCATGTTATCCACTATACACGCAGTTGGAACCCAGCTAAGGAAGATCAAGCAACTGATAGAGCTTACCGTATTGGGCAAGATAAAGAGGTTTTTGTTTATTACCCATCTATTGCAGCAGATGATTTTGAAACCTTTGAAATCAAACTGGATAAGCTACTATCTAGTAAGCGCAGTCTGGCTGATGATATGTTGAAACCAAACGTAGAGCTTACTCAAGAACTGATTCAGTCGATTTATTGAGTAAGATTTTTAACAGGTGGCTGTAGTAGATAAGCACTATGCTAGACTATTTTTATGAAGATAACTGGTTGTAAAGTCCTAGCAGATACTGAACAGACCACTCTAATGTCCGTCATCAAGCATAAAATAAAGCCTGACAGGCTTGTTTATACTGATAGCTATCAAGGTTGCAATGTATTAGATGTGAGCTAGTTTAATTTATTTATGGGTCATCATCTAACTAGCTTAAAATTCTGAGAAAATTGAGTGGTATTTACTCCTTATCTACTACAGATCCTAATTCTGAGTGACATAGATAAAGGTATGGTTCCCTAACGAGCTAGCAGGAATTTTAAAGTAGTGGAAGGTTTTTATAAATTGACTACAATGAGCTTAAGCATAGCTAGCCTTACTCTACCTGCTTATTTTAAAGATTTTTTAATGTTATAAGCCTTTAGACTAACAAAGGTATTAGTAGTTATCTGATAAATATGCATGGAGAAAAATCTTGTTTTTTATTTATACAATTATTTTTGCAGTAGTTACTTTTCTTTTCATAAAGAATGTCGCTTACCCGTATGCTATAGATCGTTACTTTAAGAGTGAGGAATTTCTTGCCATAAAAGAAAGTATCTCTCAGCATGTACAAGACTGTAATGACTTAAACCAACACATTCAAAACCTAAAGTTGTCGTATGCTGATATAGAATCCTTCGACTATGGTAAAGGGCAGTTGTCCGATACTAGTAGATACAACATGAAAAGAAAAAACTGGTCTGAAAGCACAAACAATCGATGGACACATCCATGCTCTCTATCTATTGTGAAAAATGCTAACGATCAGCCTTTCAAGTATCTATGTAAATATTTCAATATCAAACCGACCGAAGAAACTTTAGAGAAGTTTGAGAACGCACTAAATGATTTCTCTGCCGCCGAACAAGGCAAGGGTTTGTTGGTGCAAGAAAGGGATGATACGATAGCAAGTGTAATGGAATCCATACCACCATTTGTGCTGCGCTCTAGTGAAGATAGGATAAAGCAAGAATTAGGCTTTATGCTTGTTAGCTTATCTCAGTTGTATTTTCCTGTTTATACCTTTCAATATGTCTCAGCTGGGGGTAATAGCTCATCAAGGTTTGACTTTAGATTGGACTTAGAACAGCTAGAACGATTTATTGGGTATTTAGCTGAATTGGTAAAATTCGAGAATAGTGTGGCAGGTCAGCGAGCATTAATGACAGCCAAGTTAAGAGAGAGAATTAAAGTAAGAGATAATTTTACTTGTCAGATATGTTCCCTCTCCACTTCGGATGAAAAAAATCTTTTACTTGAGATTGACCATATCGTGCCTTTATCAAAAGGTGGTAAATCAACAGAATATAACCTACAGGTACTGTGTTGGCGCTGTAATCGCTCGAAAGGGGCAAAAATAGACCAGACTCCAAGCTTAACGCATGACCAAGTGGTTAATAAGATACCAAACCAGAAGTTGCAGCACGTTCTGCTATGCCACCAAAACTGCCACAAAGTACGCCTGTTTCTATTACTGAGTCATTTAAACAGAAACCTCAGCCGATTATACAAAAGTCGTCATTAGACATGACTCGCCCATCTGTAAAGAAACGGCCACCTGCTCATACGTCGCATTCAGCAAACGCCACCACTACGCCAGACAGCGCTGTACTGCAGCCATCATCTACAAACCTAACCAATGCTCAGAAAAATGCGGTTAGAACTGCTCAAAGCTACCTTGAAAGCTCAGGTTTCTCACGCAAGGGTTTGATTGAGCAACTAGATTATGACGGCTATACAATTGGTGATGCGACCACAGCAATAGATAGTTTGGATATGAACTGGCTTAAGCAAGCCAAGAAAACGGCGAAGTCTTATCTTCAAGATTCGGGTTTTTCACGCAAGGGTTTGATTGAGCAACTAGATTATGACGGCTATACAATTAGTGATGCGACCACAGCAGTAGATAGTTTGGATATGAACTGGATTAAGCAAGCCAAGAAAACAGCGAAGTCTTATCTTCGAGATTCAGGTTTCTCACGAGATGGTCTGATTGAGCAGCTAGAATATGACGGTTACTCAGTCAATGATGCGACTGCAGCAGTAGATAGCTTAAATTTAGGTCAAGCTAAGAGCGACAAACCTAAGCAGAGCCACACAGAAAGAGCAGAAGTAATCTGTAAGAATCCTGGCGATCTAACAGGCCCTCAAAAGAATGCGGCCAGATCAGCTAAAGAGTGGCTTGATTGCTCTCCCTACTCACGTAAAGGTCTTATCGAAACGCTTTCTGAGAGTGACGGGTATGGCGTTAGCGATGCCACCTTTGCAGTAGATAGTCTAGATATGAACTGGACTAAACAAGCTAAGAAGGCAGCTAAAGAGTGGCTTGATTGCGCTCCCTACTCACGTAAAGGTCTTATTGAAACACTTACTGAGAGCGACGGATATGCTGTTGATGATTCGACTGTAGCAGTAGATGGCTTAAATATTGATTGGAATGAGCAAGCGCTGATGTCAGCAAAAGAATGGCTTGAATACTCTGGCTACTCACGTAAAAGTCTTATTGAAACACTTTCTGAAAGTGATGGTTACAGTCAAAGCCAAGCAAGTTATGCAGCAGAAAAGGCTGGCGCTTGATTATAGTTGAACATATCTCTTATAAATAAACCGAAATAAGTAAAATTTTTATCAAAAGACAGCTAATTAAGGTAACTATTCAGCTTAGCCTAATTTTATAACAATGCATAAAAATAGCGAAGGTTTTGGTAGCACACTAATTTTGGACTGTGTTTAAGAGAAGAAGTGCTGCCCACAAAAAAGCCGGACAACTTAATCTGTCTGGCTTTTTTGACGGTCAATACTAATTTGTTTTATTCATCCGTCTGTCACAAAGCATACTCACATATTGCGCATAACTAACTATCTTTTTTGCACATATGAAGAATGTTTTCAGGTACTTCAATCTGACAAGCATAACCGCAGCATTCACATACAACATCGTCTAAGTCACCTTACCACCAATACTACCCAAAAATCGACTGACAGTTTCTGATACACCCGAGAGAATAGGCTCACTAACATCCAGTTGTTCTAATGCTTTGAGATTGGTAACACTATCAGGCAGACTTTGTAGACCATTGTGATAAAGCCCAAGACTTTTTAATTGACTTAGATTGCCTATAGAACTTGGCAGGACTTGAAAATCAGAAGCACGTACTTCTAATTTTTCAAGGTTTGTTAGATTTCCGATACTCTCAGGCAAAACCTTCAAATATTCATTGGCATATAGCTCAATAATTGTGAGTTTGCTTAGATTGCCAATAGCATCTGGTAACTCATGAACTTTCGATCCTCTCATATCAAAATGGGTAAGCGATGATAGATTACCGAGCTCATCAGGAAACCTCTCCAAGCTCTTTGAAAAAATCTTAAGCGATTTAAGGTTCTTTAACTTACACAGTACCTTTGGGAATTCAGTGAAATCGCAGTTCATATACACCAGCGTCTCTAAGTTCTCTAGTTGAGCAATCTCTTCTGGCAGCTCATTAAAACCTCTGAGTCTAAGATACTTTAGATTTTTTAAATGGCCGATAGCGCTAGGTAATGGCTTAGTGGACTCACTTTCGCTTTGTAATACTGACTTATTATCAATATAACTATAACTCGTTGATTTTCCATATCCTAAATCCAGTCGCTCTAACTGGCGCAACGCTTCAGGTTCACGAGGGACGCTGCTGTCAGAGCGGCCTGCTATATTATGGTTGTCAATCCAGTCCCATATCTCTATCATCCAGTCTTCAACGTGCGTATCTTGATTGATATTTGTATTGTCATTTTGGTTGGTTTTATCGCTATATACTGTCATAAGGTTACCTTTTAATGCCTGTTAAATAATGATGGTTAAATGAGGTGAATGCATTCAAATTTTTATCTGGTTTTATTGTTATGTGTCAAACTGCAGAACAGTTGGGCACAGTAATAAAACCAAGGTAAGCCATATTCTTAACAGAGCTTGGTATAACAGTGACTGAGACTGATAAAGGTTTATGAAGCGGTTTGGAGGATTTGCTTAAAAAAGCGGAATAACAGAAAGCGCTCATAAGACTCAGTAGCTGAGTATGAGGACAATGATTAAGAAGTATAAAGGTTGCAGCTAATTGACTAGAAGTAGTCATAAAGAAATCTCCTGTTGCTCTGTCTGTGTCAAATTGAAACGACACAGTCACCTTACAGAGCAAAAAGGAGTTGTGCGTTTTACCAGTCTTTATTTTTCATCGCGCTGGAAGTAGCGGTAAACCCACGATGTTTTTTTATGATAGCAAGCGGCTTATTATTTGTCAAAAGCGAGATTGAGCTATGCTGAAAAAATTCTAGAGAACAATGGCAATATCTTAGCGACTGCAAAGCAGTTAAGATAGCCATGGAAACCTTATCTAACTGGCATAATAAAGCGAATGAAGGCTATTGTATTGTGTCAGTGTGCTGAGTCTTTGATAGTACTGTGGCAGTCTGTTATAAGTGTTTCCATTAAAGCAGTCTATTTTAAGTGGTCTATTAACAGGTTTAAAGAGTAAAACGACTGGTTCTGTTGAGATATAGGTCGCCAAGACAGGTGTGGTTTGATTTTTATCGTCATGCTGCGTAATCAAAATCTCCCAAGTTCAACTGTACGGATTTGACAGCAGGGGTCATAGAGAGTGAGATGAATTTCATAATAGAGAATACATTTACGATTGAATCTGTCCAAAACTTAATTACTGCATCTACTGCAGCGCTAGGTTGTGGACTACTCATTGGTCTAGAAAGAGAGCGTAGCAAACAACGTGAGAATCAACACAGCTTTGCAGGTATTAGATCTTTTGCAATTTGCTCTCTATTAGGGGCAATTTGTTTTTCTTTCGGTTTTTATTTCGGACTCATAGGGGCATTGATAATAGGTGGTATAAGTATCATCTCTATTCATAAACAAATTGAAGATCCAGGTGTCACCACTGAACTTGCTTTTATACTCACCTATTTTATAGGTGGACTATGTTTATGGCATATTCCTTATGCAGCGGCACTTACCGTCGTCCTTACTTTCCTTCTAGTGACAAAGCATTCAATGCATGGAGTAGCGGTTAAATGGATTACTGAGCGTGAATTCAAAGATGGTATCTTTTTACTGGCCTTACTTTTAATTGCACTTCCTTTAACTCCCGATAGGGATCTTTGGGGTTCAGTACTAAATCCTTATATTATTTTAAAATTGTTGACATTGATTTTAGCCATTCAAGCACTAGCACATATGGCAAAGAGGCTTCTACCATCACGCCACGCCATGTTTTTATCTGCTTTAGCATCAGGATTTGTCTCAAGTACGGCCACGATTGCAAGCCTTGGAATAGAAGTTCGTCAGGGTCGTGCAGATGCAAAAGAAAATGCTGGAGCTGCGCTTATATCCTGTGTCGCAACAGTGGTGCAACTTCTTATTATTGTTGCAGGTGTAAGTTTTAGTTGGCTTAAAATCTTATTATTCCCCTCTATTATTGCCATTATAATGTTAATTATTCCTGGGATATGGCTGATGAGAAAAACTCGATCCGAAGAGAAAGCTAAGTTAGCTGATACACCGATGTTTAGTCTAAAAGAGGCAGGTATCATTGTAGTTTCACTTACTATTATTCAAGTAGTTGTTTATGGTTTAAGTTTATGGCTGGGTGACGCCGGTCTTATTGCAGGAACCGTACTGAGTTCTATGTTTGAGGTGCATGCAGCAATGGCTGCCGTAGTCATGCAAGGGAACCCAACTAACCCTATTTTATTGCTCGCCTTATTATTGGGTTTAGCGACACATGCAATTTCTAAATCAATTAATGCGGCAATTACGGGTGGTTTTCAATACGCACTTGCTTTTGTTCCAATCCAAATTATTCACATGACTGTTTTAATTATATTGATATATACTATGACGAATAATTAAAAAATTTCTCTACTTCATTGGTGTAATGGACGTTTTTCATGCTGATACAGGGTCTAATGTGTAGTGGTATAATAAAATTGGACAGCTTATAAGGGGTTATACTATCTCAAAAAGCATATGTAGTGGCACACTAAATTTGGACTATATTTAAGAGAAAATATATTGCATACGAAAAAGCCAGGCAGCCCAAGCTGCCTGGCTTTAAAATCTTGAACAACTTATCTATGATTATGCTCCCGCCATACAGCATGCTCACATACCTCACAGCACCAACTGTCTTTTGAGCGCATATACGGAATGTCTGCTGGTATTTGTAAGGGACAAACATAGCCGCAGTACTCACAAAGCACATCATCTAAATAAGCAAAACACTCACCGATTGTCTCGAACAGTACTTGTGGGCTTATTTTATACTTCTCACAGACGGTCTCTATATGAGCAATATAGTCACTTTCGTTATCATATGCCCAGTAATCTTCACAGATTCTTAGATCTCGCGCATTCTGCGTCATATTAGGCTGAAGTTTTACACTCATCACATTCTCCTCAGTAGCCGCCATAGCCAGACTGCGGTAGTAGCTCATAAAGCTCGCTCTGAAGCTGACAACGTATATCTTCAATCACATAGTCAAGATTCGCATCCAAGCGCTTCTGTACCCATACCCGCATCGCCATATCGTTATTAAAGCAGTGCTTCACTTCCAAGAAGCGTGCTAGGTTATAACCCGATGAAATATACAACTCACGCATCAATGCATTAGCAATAAGGTTCGCATCTGCACTGATTGCACCGTCAGGTTTAAGTTTAGCAAACAGCTCTTCATAATTGATAATTGTCATTGTGACGTCTCCTTGTCTGTTTGTGCATTAGCAATCAGTACATCAGCTTCAGAGCTATTCGATGCGCTGGTTAGCTTCTCCTTGCTCGCCAGTAGCAGATTATCCATCGCTGAGCCATCTTGACGGGTGATATCAGGCACATAACGGCTATACACCCGAAACAGCATCTCTGTACTACTGTGACCCATCTGCCGAGCAATCCACTCAGGATTCTCACCAGCAGCGAGCCAAAGTGTCGCTGCCGTGTGCCGAGTCTGATAAGCACGCCGATGTTTCAGGCCGAGCAGGGCAAGTGTAGGCTTCCATACCCGTCTATTCACATTGCGGTATTCCATCGGATTGCCCTGTGAATTGCAAAACACAAACTCTGACTTACCAAAGGTGCGTGCCTTCTGCTCTAGTAGGGCGTCATAGACCAACTGTGACATCGCAATATCACGTTGCGAGCCTAACGTCTTCGTTGGACCCATCTCACCATTTACTAATGCACCACGGATACTGATCTCACGGCGATCAAAATTAATACAGTCCCACTTAAGCCCATCAATCTCACTGGTACGCATCCCGGTAAAGAAGCGAATGGTGTAGTAGGGCTTATAGTCAGCACGGACATGCTTTAAAATCAGCCATACCTCACTCAATGTAAACGGATTTACATCCGGACGAGCTTGCTTAAGATTCTTAATATTTTTATAAGGCATCTCAAACTCATGGCGATCAGACGCTTCTTCTAGTATCATACGAAGAAGTATCATGATCTGATTGATTCGTGCTACTGACAGACTTGACTGACCATCTTTACCGTAACGAACTTTGGCGAGAGAGCTACGGAAGGTCAGCAAGTCTGGTTTTTTTATGGCATGTACTGCTTTACCACCAAACTCAGGCAACAAGTACTTATCAAGAATAATCTTTATTTTTTGCCGATAGCTTGGCCGCCATTCAATCTTCTTCTCCTCATACCAAATCTCTGAAAACTGCCTAAAGGTAGGATTGCGACTGATACAAGCTTCCGCTCTATCAGCCAGTGCATTCATTTCCTGCGCTCGTTCACTCTTTGGGAAGTAAGTAGCGTAATCAAAGATACCTAGGGTTATTTCAGCTTCCATTTTTTTCAAGACTTGCGCTAATTTTTTACGATTAGCTGGATTGTCTTCTAAACTGGTTTTCTCTCGACAGCGCTTACCTAAGTAGCGGAAGTCTACGACCAGCTTGCCAAACCGTCCTCGCATAGTAGCCATAGTAATTCTCCTTTTATTACTGAAGTGCCATACCGTTGATGGCGCTCATAACTGGCTTACACATATCCTCTTCGATACGCTCCCATACGTACAAAATCTTGCGACCGCCGAAAGGACGAATGTAATGGATGTTTTCAATCAAAACGGTGTCTTTCATTTGATTGCGGATAGTACGTGCGTCGTACTTGATGCGTTCGGCTAACTCATCAGTTGTTAAATAAGTATTGCTCATAGTGTTTACCTCTTTTCAGTTATTAAGTCATTGCATTAAGTGATAGAATAGAAATTATTTTATCAGCCTTAAAAATGCACCTTTGAAGTATCAGCTGTTATTTACCTGCTTAGAGGTAATTAGTAACCGATTTGTGTACTATATTATCTTTTTACCTCAATGTAAAGCATTTTTACCCGAAAAGAGGTATTAATTATGATTGTGTCTAAACTTCCTGTAATTTTGGCAGAGAAAAAGTTGCGTGTAGCAGATGTTGTAAGAGCAACAGGTATGAGTAAATCAACCCTTCATAAGTTATACAATGAAGAGTCATCAAGAATTGACTTCAATACCATCGACCAGTTATGTGAGTTTTTAGATGTGCAGGTGGGTGACTTATTTATTTATAAGCCAAATAATAAAGATAATGAAGAGTCTTGAGGATCTACAAAATTGAAAAATATGCGCAGAGAAATAAGTGGCAGAGCGATATATATAAGGCGTTTCAAGGTGTGAAATTAAGGTTGGGGTTATTATTAATAATTCCTTTTTCATGATTTGGTCACGTTTTGGTCACGCAATGAGCTTAATTTGCAAAAGCAGTGAAAAAATAAAAACCATGCTAAGAAATATTTTCTTAGGATGGTTTTTTATAAAGATAAGAATAATAAGTTGGGGTCAGTTATAGAATCAGTATTTATAGCATGGGCACGAAATGGTCACGTTTTGGTCACGGTGCTGATTTTTGAGCTTTTAATATGTTAGATAAACTTAGCAATTAGACTGAATAGCTCATGCTGAAAAACGCTACAGCCCTTAAAAATCGGACAAAAAAAAGCCTCACTGTTAAGTGAGGCTTTTTAAGTATTTGGAGCGGGAAAAGAGATTCGAACTCTCGACCCCAACCTTGGCAAGGTTATGCTCTACCACTGAGCTATTCCCGCTAATTATCAATTAACTATCGTCAGTTGATGAAGGCGTATTATACGCAGTTTTTTGAACGTGTCAACAGTTAGTATGAAAAAAAGTAAAAGATAGTAAATTGGCATATTATCCTAGCCTTCATCTGTGATATAACAGATTGTTGTAATCTATATTCCAAAAGCTTTGCTTTCTATAAATAGGCTGGAATAAAGTTTTATAATGACTTTAACCATATTAATCATTTTCATGATTTATAAAGATAACACTTAAGGATAAGTACTATGAGTCAACAATATACCATCGCTGATTATTTGTTTGATCGTGTCGCAGAAGCAGGCGCATCAGAGATATTTGGCGTACCTGGTGATTTCAACTTAACTTTTTTAGACAATATTATCGCCTCTGATAAGCTGCGCTGGGTGGGTAACACCAATGAGTTAAATGCAGGTTACGCAGCTGACGGCTATGCACGTGAGCGCGGCTTTGCGGCGATGGTGACGACCTTTGGAGTGGGAGAATTGTCAGCGATTAACGCGACCGCAGGCTCTTTTGCTGAGTATGCACCAGTGCTTCATATCGTGGGCGCGCCAAGTACGGCTCTACAAGATTCAAAGCGCCGCATCCATCACTCACTTGGTGATGGCGTGTTCAATCATTTTATTAAAATGGTAGAGCCGGTCACGGTAGCACGAGCGCAGCTTACCCCTGAAAATGCTGCCTCAGAAATCGACCGTGTGATTCGCTTAATTCTTAAAAAACATCGCCCGGGCTATCTGTTACTATCGCCTGACGTTGCTCGTCAACCTATTTATCCACCGACTACAAAGCTTGTTGATAGCCAAGAAGACATCACCAGTCAAGCAGCATTGGCAGATTTTAAACAAGCGCTCATAGAGTTTCTGCCAAACAAAACCACGACGCTGATGGCAGATTTGATGGTGCATCGTTTGGGACTACAAAATCAGCTTAAAGCACTTATCGCTGATACAGATATTCCTTATACGACGTTGTCATGGGGTAAAACTTTGCTTGACGAGAATAGTGAGCGCTGGGCAGGGACTTATGCTGGCGTGGCATCACGTCCCGTGGTCAAGGATGCAGTCGAAAACTGTGAGTGCTTAATAAAAATCGGTGTGCAATATACCGATACGACCACCGCAGGATTTAGCCAAGATATTGATGAAAATGCGGTGGTTGATTTGCATTATGAGCGCGCGAGCATTGCTGGCAAAAACTTTGCGCCCATCGCCCTAAAAGACGCCCTAAAAACGCTACATGAAGTCTTGACCTCAGATGTTAATATCGTGCCAAAGCGGTTCTGTAAAGAAGTCAAGCCGCATGAGCAACAGGGTAAGGACAGCGAGTCTATTCTTCAAGATGATCTATGGCATATCATTGCCGATCATCTAGACCATAATAATTTGGTGTTTGCAGAACAGGGAACGGCGTATTTTGGCATCAGTGATGTGCGTTTACCAGAAGGCGTGACTTGTTATGGACAACCAATGTGGGGTTCGATTGGTTATACGCTACCGGCAAGTTTGGGTGCGGCTATTGCATCGCCAAACAAGCGCAGTGTCTTATTGATTGGTGATGGCTCAGCTTTGTTGACCATTCAAGAAATCGCGGTGATGATTCAAGAGCATATCAATCCAGTGATTGTACTGATTAATAATGATGGCTATACCGTGGAGCGGGCGATTCATGGTGAAAACCAGCGCTATAATGACATTCCTAAGTGTAACTGGCAGATGATGCCAAAAGCTTTTGGTGCTACCGATGATAATAGTCTGCTGCTAAAAGCAGAAACAGCAGGCGAGTTAAAAGCAGCTCTTACGCAAGCAGCGGCTGTAAAAGACAAGTTGGTTATGTTGGAGGTCATCGCTGATAAGCATGATATCCCGCCACTACTCGCCGATATCAGTGCCGCACTGAAGCCAAAAAACGATTGAGTGATTAATAAAAAACTCGCTTCATAAAAATGAATAGCCCCATTTAGCACCATTGCTAGATGGGGCTTTTTGCACTTTTTTATCATATAGATTAATTAATCAGCTATTACTCTTATGTCGGTTTGCAGACTTTAGTATCATGGTGGATTGGGCTATTTCCAGCCCTTATCATTCCATAGGAGATGACCCCGTCGTGATTTGGTTAAAAATGCTTATTGGTGCTCTAATGGTATTGGCGATTCAATTATTCGCGCAAACCAGATTTTTTTATTTGGCAGCACTCGCGCCATTGTTCCCCACATTTACATTAATCAGTCACTTTATTGTTGGTACTGAGCGTAGCCCCGCTGATTTAAAAGTCGCATTAATATTTAGTATGCTCGGTGTCATACCGCACCTTATTTATACCTTTGTGGTATTTTTTAGCATCGGTTACGTCAGCTTATATAAGGCATTACTGTTCGGCGTTGTCGCTTGGACAATAGCCGCAGCGATTTTGGTCCTTACATGGCAGTACATTCAGGCTTAGTTGTGGTTAGAAAAAAACGTAAACTCTGTCAAAGGGCAATATATCAAAGGTATATATAAAATTCGGTACATATTTCTACAGATAATTTTTATAGATTCGGTCGTAGATGTTATTCTTAAGAGCGATTTTATGGTGCTACCTGTAGCAAACTAAAATTAGAATGATCGCGATAACTCCATTCATTACAATTTATAAAAATAGGGCTTAAAAAAAGATGGATACCTTAAATATCATCTATCTCGTAGGGGCATTGTTAATTTTCGCCAGTATTATGGCAAGTACGTTATCGGCGCGCTTAGGCGTTCCGCTATTGCTGTTGTTTTTGATCGTAGGGATGTTGGCAGGCGAAGATGGTATTTTAGGTATCGAGTTCGCCCAATACGGGCTTGCTAATTTCGTTGGGCAGGCGGCACTTGCTTGTATCTTGTTAGATGGTGGGCTACGCACGTCTTTTAAGTCATTTCGAGTCGGTCTTAAGCCTGCTATTACCTTAGCCACTTGGGGCGTACTTGCGACGGTAATGATACTGGGTGTATTCGTCACTTGGCTACTCGATGTCGATTGGCGACTTGGTTTGTTGATGGCGGCCATTGTCGGTTCAACCGATGCAGCAGCGGTATTTTCGCTATTGCGTAATGGCGGCGTCAAGCTCAACGATCGTGTGCAAGCCACACTGGAGCTAGAATCGGGCGCGAACGATCCTTTGGCTATTTTGCTGGTGACAGGATTAATCGCTTTAAATGTTGATCCCGCTGGACAGACGGTACTGGGATTTTTAGGGCTGCTATTACAGCAGCTTGGCTTTGGTTTGGGCATGGGCTTACTGTTTGGTTATTTATTGGCAAGGCTATTACCAAAAATACACTTGGCAGAAGGTATGTATGCCATTTTGATCATGTCTGCGGGCTTGGCCGTTTTTGCCGCAACCAATCTGATTGGTGGCAGTGGATTTTTGGCAATTTATCTCACCGGTGTGCTAATTGGCAACCATAAAGTGCGCTCAACTGAGCATGTGATGCGGGTGATGGATAGCTTTGCGTGGTTGTCACAAGCGGTATTATTTGTGGTACTAGGGTTATTGGTGACGCCATCGCATGTAATTGATGTTTGGTATTACTCCGTCGCGATTGCTGCTTTTATGATTTTTATTGCTCGCCCTATTGCGGTCTATACCAGTGTGAAACCCTTTAAATTTAAAGACAGAGAAATCGGCTTTATTTCTTGGGTAGGTCTGCGCGGCGCGGTTCCTATTACGCTTGCCATATTACCGGTGATGGCGGGAATAGATGGCGCTTTTATGTTGTTTGATATTGCTTTTGGCGTGGTGGTTTTGTCTTTGATTTTACAAGGCACGACCATTCCTTTTATGGCAAATTTATTTAAAGTGCGTATTCCTAGTAATAAAGATCCAGAAGAAGAGCATGAGGTTTGGGTATCTGACAAAGCAAGCATTACTTTATATGAGTTTGAAGTAAAGTCAGGGGCATTTGCGATTGATCGTCATCCAATGGCCATCTCTAAGCGCATAAACCCTGATGAAATCAGTGTCTTTGCCTTGGTACGCAGGCAGCATATAATCGTTGTTGATGAAAACACCAAGCTCAAATGCGGTGATAGGGTGTGGTATGCGATGACAGGAAACCACGCCACCCAAATTGCTAAGATTTTCAACGATACGACCCTTGACCATAAAGCCATGGATGACTTCTATGGCGATTGGCTGCTATCCCCAAGTGTGAAGCTTGGAGATTTGCCGTTTTTTACCGGTATTATGGCGTCTGAGTCGCTGGTCGATAAACTCAAATCCAAATCTGAGGACAGCGCCAAAAGCATGTGGGATCAAACGGTCGCTGAATATATCAATGATAGCTTAGAAATAAAGCCAGTATCGGGTGATACGGTCGACATCAATGACGAATGGTCGTTGGTCATAAAAGAAGTGGATAACAAAGGAAAGCTTAGAACGATTGGTTTAAAGCATCTAGAGTGATTAACAGCAGGGTAGCTATTTGCCGTTATTATTCACAAAAGACGCGTCATTTGACTTAAGAACTCGGCGACTTGTTTGTGTAAGTTTTCTCGATAAGCCCAATGATGCTTGACCTCGTAACTGGCCTCATTGGGCAGTAGTATTTTCATCAGCCCCATTTCTTCATAACGCTTGGCTAAATCATTAGGCAAGTAACCAATATGGTGACCCGCCAGAATGAGCTGCGCAGTTGCCTCCATATGATAAGTGGTGGCACTCAAGGTTTTTGGGCGGACATGATTGATACTCAAATCGGTAATATAGCCTCGTTTTATCCATGGATAGTTTTGTTCCAAATCCTCAAAAGTTAACCCTTCTGCTTCATAAAACAGTCGATGCTCGCGCCCACAGCACACCACTTGCTTTTCAATAAATGCTGGCTGAAAAGTGAGTAGTGGTGGAAAACTGCCAAAATATCCCACACCAATATCACTCTCATTGCTTAGCAGCTTCTCTAGCATGCTTTCAGGGCTTTGCACATCGATAGAAAAGTGGATAAGGGGATTGTCACGATAGCTAGCAGCCAAACATTGGCGCAAGGCATCATAAAAAAACGTCGGCATCTGGTCAATGAGACACAGTCGGATATGACCGCCACGCACCGAATCCAATTGGCGAATATAGTGCAGTTGATGCTGAAAACTGGCAACCGCTTCGGTAAAACTCAAGCAAGCTTCATATACTGCTGCACCATCTTCTGTGAGCTTAAAACCCGCGCGTCCGCGATGACAAAGCGTCATGCCTAAGCGATCTTCTAAATGGGTCAAATGACCACTAATGACAGAGGTCGTCACATTTAAGCGAGACTGTGCGGCTGTCACGCCCTGACATTCTACGATTGCCATAAAGCTACGCAAGGTTTTGATGTCTATTTTTATCAATTCATCTAGCATCGGTCATTATTCCTCAGTACCTCTGATGCCCATCAAAACGCATCTTCTATTTATCACTTTTCTAACATCAAATTTATATCAAACTTCTGATAATAACGGTTAAATCTAAATTACTACGAAAAATCAGAAGTTTACTTCTAAATTTTACCATGGTCTGACTTCAAATATTTAGGTATTGTCAAAGCATATAAAAAATTGCCTATTTTAAACAAACTGAAACAAGGATGTGATTTATGAAATTCAATCAACCATTAAGCGGCAACGATATGCCAAGATTTGGCGGCTTTGCTTCTATGATGCGCTTGCCGACTCAAGCTGATGCAGAAGGGTTAGATGTGGCGTTTGTGGGTGTGCCTTTAGATATCGGTGCGTCAAACCGTAGCGGTGCGCGATTGGGTCCACGACAAATTCGTGATGAATCACGCATGATTCGTCCCTATAATGTCGCCACTCGTGCAGCGCCTTTTGAGTCTTTACAAGTTGCTGATATCGGCGACGTGCCTATCAATACTTTCAACTTGCTAAAAAGCATTGATATCATCGAAAAATTCTATACTGATAAAATCGTGAATCATGGGGCTATCCCATTGACTTTGGGCGGCGATCATACCATTGCCTTGCCTATCTTACGTGCGCTTGCCAAAAAACATGGCCCTGTCGGCATGGTGCATATCGATGCGCATGCAGATATCAACGATGAGATGTTTGGCGAAAAAATCGCTCATGGTACACCGTTCCGCCGCGCTGTTGAAGAAAACTTAATCGATGGCAACCGTGTGGTACAGATTGGCTTACGTGGTACAGGCTATAGCGCCGAAGAGTTTGATTGGTCAACCCAGCAAGGCTTTCGTGTGGTACCTGCCGAGGAATGCTGGTACAAGTCGCTGACACCATTGATGGCAGAAGTACGCGAAAAGCTCGGTGATGGCCCTGTCTATTTAAGTTTCGATATCGATGGTATTGATCCTGCGTTTGCACCGGGTACGGGCACTGCTGAAATCGGCGGCTTGACCTCAACGCAAGCGATAGAAATCATTCGCGGTATGCGCGGACTTGATGTGGTGGGTGGCGATTTAGTAGAAGTGTCTCCTCCTTACGACCCCTTTGGTAACACCTCTGTATTGGCGGCAAACTTGCTATTTGAGATGTTATGTATCTTACCGGGTGTGCGCTATGACGATAAGGTAAAGGCGGTGTATTAAGAATGATTTGTAATCGCAAACTGCTTTTATTAAGCTGCTTTTTATAAGGGATTAAAGGGCAGCTTGGGTTTGACACTGAACAACTTATTTAAACGCGATTGAACTTTTTAGGATGATTAACTCATGACGCAAACGCTTCAAACATCTTCTTCAGCGCCCGCCACGCCGTCTCTGACATGTGGTGAGCTGCTCGTACAGTGGCTAGAGTATTATGGGGTAGAGACCGTATTTGGTATTCCGGGTGTGCATACGGTCGAGCTATATCGTGGTCTGCCAAACACCAACATTCGCCACGTGACACCGCGTCATGAACAAGGTGCGGGGTTTATGGCTGATGGCTATTATCGCGCGTCTGGTAAAGTGGGGGTTTGCTTTATTATTACAGGCCCCGGTATGACCAACATCATGACGGCTATGGCACAAGCATTGGCTGACTCCATCCCGATGCTAGTGATTTCTAGTGTTAATAAAGTGAAAGATACGGGCAGCGGTGAAGGGCACTTGCATGAATTACACGATCAGCAAGGCATGGTCAGTAAGGTTGCACTCATGAGCAAAACTATCTGGCAGCCTGAATCGCTACCCAAGGTCATCGCTGAAGCGTTTGCATTATTTAATGGCGCACGTCCAGGGCCAGTGCATATCCAGTTGCCCATTGATGTGATTACCACAGATGCCAGCCATGTCGCAAAGCCCTCTAATTATTTAAATAAATTTGTAAAAAATTCAACTGATGCACATGGTTTAACGTTACCTCAAGTAATGAGACCGCTGCCCAATCCTATCCAATTAGATTTGATCGTTGAATCTCTAAAAGCGGCAAAAAATCCAGTGATACTTTATGGCGGTGGCTGCGTCGATGTCGATCATGATGCGCAAAAACTGGCAGAGCTGATAGATGCACCGACATTTCTGACCATCAATGCCAAAGGTTTGCTGCCACCTAGCCACCCATTAAGTTTGGGTAGCAATCAGTCATTAGAGGCAGGTCGCGCCGTTATTGCTGAGGCTGATTGGGTATTGGCGATTGGTACTGAGCTGGGTGAGACTGATTATGATGTGTTCTTTAATGGCGAGTTTAAAATCAATGGCACGCTGATTCGTATCGATTGCGATGCCCAGCAATTACAGCGTCCTTTTAGAGCCGATATCGCGGTATTGTCCGATGCGCAAATGGCGGTAAGTGGTCTCTGCAAACGCTTAGAGGGTCAGGCGTTAAATCATCAAGCGGCATCACGAGTAAACGAGGCAAAACAAGCACTATTAGAGGGAATGACACCAGACTTTGCTGGGCAAAATGCGCTACTTCAATTGATTCGAGATGAAGTAAAAGACGTCATCTTCGTTGGTGATTCAACGCAGCCTGTCTATAGCGGCAATCTTGGTTTTGAGGCATTGGCGACGCGTCGATGGTTTAACTCGTCAACAGGGTTTGGCACGTTAGGTTATGGTTTGCCTGCTGCCATTGGTGCCATGATTGGTTCCAACAGTCCAGTGGTCAGCTTGATTGGCGACGGCGGTATTCAGTTTACGATTGCAGAACTTATCTGCGCCGCCGAGCTTGAGCTGCCATTGATTGTGCTGCTGTGGAACAACCAAGGCTATGGCGAAATTCGTCGTTATATGGAAGAGGGTGGATTGCCACTAATCGGGGTTAATATTAAGACGCCGAACTTTGAGCCGCTGGCAGCAGGACTTGGTGCAGGTTATCGCAGAATCACAGCCAAACAGCAATTGCTCGACGCTCTAAAAGAAGATATCAAGGGCAAGCAACCCATCATCTATGAAGTTGATGAAACCGATGACTTTTTGATTGAAATGGGTAAAACGTTCACCTGCTTTAGCTAACAATATAGTTAATCCTATATAAATCAGATACGGTGTCAGGCTCGCTTAGTCTACTATTTGTAGTACTTTCACTCGCCTTCCTTGTATCTAAATTATATTGAACCAACTATACCAACACTAAGCATAATAAAGGCTGGTCGCTCAAGGAAGAACGTCTATGATGCCACATGCTAACCGCTCGTCTGGTCGCTTGAGTACCTCGCTGGCAAGCTTATTAACGGATTTATCCGCCGTTGTTGGCGCGACCAATGTATTGACCAAACCCAGCCAGCAGCAGTCGTATACACAAGGGGCGATTGCTTCTATCACCGATGCTGTCGCGGCAGTTGTGATACCAGACTCTCTTGTGGCACTATGGCGCGTCATTAATCTCTGTGCGGCGGCTGATGCGATTATTATTGCACAGGCTGCTAACACAGGGTTGACCGGAGGCTCGACACCGTACGGAGAGTACGATCGAGCAGTCGTCGTGATTTCTATGCAACGATTGGGCGGTGTTCATCTGCTCAATGATGCAGCAGAGCTGGTTGCCTTGCCAGCGGCTAGCCTCCAGCAGTTGGAGTCTGAGCTTGCGCCGTTAGGGCGTGAGCCGCATTCAGTACTGGGCTCTAGTTGTGTTGGTGCTTCAGTGATTGGCGGTATTTGCAACAGCTCTGGCGGTATGTTGGTGCAGCGTGGTCCGGCGTATACCGAGATGTCGCTATTTGCCAAACGTAATGCCATGGGTGAGTTTGAATTAATCAATCACTTGGGCATTGATTTAGGTGCAGATCCAGAAGAGATGCTTAGAAACTTACAAACTGGCACGTTCAATAAAAATCCAGAGAGTGCCAACAGTAAGTCCTGTACAAACCACCATTATCAACACAAGGTGCGCGATTGCGTGGCAGACACACCTGCTAGATTTAATAATGACCCTAACGGATTATATGAAGCCTCTGGTTCAGCAGGCAAAGTCATCGTCTTTGCGGTTCGAGTCGCGACATTTGCCAAACCGACGCAAGAGCAAACGTTTTATATCTCGACCAATGACGCCGATACTTTAACCACACTCAGGCAAGAGTGGTTAAAAAGCGAGCTAAACCTGCCTATTTTGGCAGAATATATGCATCAAGATTACAACGATATTACCATGCGCTATGGCCGTGATACTTGCTTGAGTATGCGAAAACTGCCAGCCAGTAAGATAGGAGCGCTGTATCGGTTACAAGCCAAGATTGGCTATTATTTGGATAAATGGCGACTGCCTCAGACGTTACCAGATCGGATGCTACAAATGACTGGTGTTTTCATGCCGCCGTCATTACCCAATTCTTTGGCGAAGCAGGCGTGCTCCTATCGTTATCATTTAATCATCAAAGTTGCGGATGGCAATAATACGGACGATGATAATAGCAATGGCAATAATAGCGGCAGTCATGGTCATATTGCCGCCGCTCAAGTATTTCTACAGTCTCATATGCAGCAGCATCAAGGCGTCGTACATCTTTGTACAGCAGCAGAATCCCAAGCATTATTGGTGTTTCGTAGTGCGGCAACCGCTGCCATGTTTCGTTATCACAATCTTAACCACACAAGGTTTGGCGCGCTATTATCTACCGACATTGCCTTACCACGGAATGCTGTAGATTGGGATGAAGTGCTACCTATTAACTTACAAAAGCAGGTCAGTAAAACCTTTTATTTGGGACATTTTTTTTGCCATGTCATGCATCAAGATTATCTGTTATACCCTGAAGTGGATGCAAAAAAATTCAAGGATGAGCTGTTGGCGTTTTATGATCGACGTCGTATAGAGTACCCTGCTGAACACAACGTGGGTCATGTCTATACCGCAAAACCTGCACTACATACTTTTTATAAAAAACTAGATCCGACCAATTCGCTAAATCCAGGCATTGGTCAGACAGCAAAATGGAAAAATTGGCGATCGTCGCCCATCAAGGAGGAATTAAATGACGAATTATCTCGATAAGTCGCAGCAACCGATATTAGGAAACGATGTTGTCGATTCAGAAACACCGCAAGGAGAGCAGTGGCATGCGTCAATGTGGAAGTTTTTATTGTTTTCAGCATTGGGCATTGCACTATTTATAATACCGTTTCAATGGGACGGAAAGGTTACGATTTTATTGGGTGTGTTAACGGACGCTTTGCAAGCTTTGTTGGGCGGTTCTGTCGTTTATGTGGCAATGGCAATCGTGACGACATCCTTTCTTGGGGCGCTGGCTGTGAAGGTGTTAAAGCCCAACCTACATGAAGACTCTATGGTCAAAAAACTCTTCGATGTTGATTGGTTTTGGCTCACCGCCCGATTGCTAGGGATGGTGTTTGTCTGGATGATTTATCTGCAAGTCGGCCCTGAGTTTATTATTAACCGTAATACCGGCGGCGTTATTTTTGAAGATTTGATTCCGATTTTGATTCCTTTGTTTTTCTTCGCCATTTTATCGTTGCCGTTTTTGACAGATTTTGGTTTGATGGAGTTTTTGGGCACACTGGCGAGCAAAATATTTGTCAAACTGTTTAAGTTGCCAGGACGCTCAGCGGTAGATGCGATGTCCTCTTGGTTTGGCGCGGCTTCTATCGGTCTACTGGTGACCATGCAGGAGTATGATAAAAGCTACTATAGCCAGCGTGAAGCGGCGATTATCGCGACGACTTTTTCGGTGACTTCTATCGCTTTTACTTACGTCGTCGCCAAAACCATCGGCGTGGATGATAACTTTGTTTATTTTTATCTGACCATTGCTTTAACAGGCTTTATCGCCGCGATTATTATGCCACGTATACCGCCACTTTCCTTAAAGCCTGACACCTATCATTCTGGAAAAAGCATGCTCGATGAAGGGATTCCTGCTCAGTACACGACCTACCAATGGGCGGTCAATCGTGCTGTGACGCGCGCGCACTCAATGCCAAGTCTGGGTCAAGTGTTCAAACGTAGTGTAAAAAATTTATTCGATATCTATTTTGGGCTAATCCCCGTGATTTTCGCAATTGGTACGATTGGTCTGGGCTTAGCCGAGTACACGCCTGTGTTTAAATGGTTGTCTGCACCGTTAGTGCCATTGCTGGATTTGTTACAGATTCCAGAGGCAGCAGAGGCGGCTCCAGCGATGATTATGGGCTTTGCGGATATGTATTTGCCAGCCTTGGTCGGTAAAAGTATTGAGAGTGAGATGACAAGATTCATCGTTGGTGCATGTTCTATTACTCAGATTATTTACATGTCTGAAGTGGGCGCGCTGATTTTGAAATCAAACATCAAGCTTAATGTGTTAGAGCTGTTTATGATTTTTATTCTTCGTACTCTGATCAGTTTGGTGGTGATTACTTCAGTGGCGCATTTACTTTACTAGCTATGTAGCCAATATCAACCCAGCCTCTAGCATAACGATAATGTGCTAAATAATCGGTTTATCTAACTAAAGAATAAACTGATTATTTAGCGAATGATTTATAGAAACACTTATAAATGCAATTAAAGACAATAGGTATAACAACAATTATATCAAACCATATAAGGTGATTGACCATCATGGAAATGACGAATGCTAACAGTTTAACGAGAGAAAGCGCCATCCAAACGGTTCAAAATGAAGTGATGTTAAATGCAGCCTATATAGATGGCAAATGGATGACTATTGAAGCGCCTGCTACCGATACTGCTGATGCTGATAGCTATGATTCGAATCATGATTCAAGTTATGATTTATATGATTCAAATTCGGGAACAATCATCGCTACCACTCGATTGTGTACCAAGGTACAGGTAGAAATGGCAGTCAATGCGGCTTCTGCGGCGTATCCATCTTGGTCGCAAACCACCGTAAGCACGCGTGCATCGTATCTCAATGCCATTGCCGAGACGATGGAGCAGCAGTTTGACAAATTGGTGGGATTGTCTGTGTTAAATAATGGTAAGCCCATTGAAGAGGCAAAAATAGACGTGAGCGATGCCATTGCCTGCTATCGCTATTATGCCAATCTCATCACAGAACAAGCGACTTGGTCGGAGGTATCCACCAGCGAGTCAGGCATACGTTTGCTAAAAACGTATGCGCCTGTTGGTATTTGCGCCCTTATAGTCCCATGGAATTTCCCAATGGTGACCACTGCTTGAAGTTAGCCCCTGCATTGGCTGCAGGCTGTACGGTACTATTAAAGCCCTCCGAGGTGACATTATTGCCAGAGTTGATGTTGGGCAATATATTGTCTGCTATTAAACTACCGAAAGGAGTCGTTAATATTTTACCGGGTGCAGCTGAAGTGGGCGCTGCCATGACCTGCCATCCATTAATCGACAAAATTTCTTTTACTGGTAGCAACACCGTTGGTGAAAAGGTAATGAGCCAAGCGGCAAAAGGTATCAAGGATATCAGTTTAGAGCTGGGCGGTAAGTCAGCCATCGTCGTATGTGCAGATGCTGATATCGACCACGCTTGTGATTTAATCATCGGTGGCATATTTACCAATGCCGGTCAGATCTGTTCAGCCACCTCAAGACTGCTCGTTCATGAAAGCATTGCTCAGTCGTTGTTCGACACATTAAAAGTTAAGACAGAAAGTTTGCAAATTGGTGATGGCTTTGACACTGATACGCAAATGGGTCCACTGGTTAGTGAGCAGCAGCTGAATCAAGTAAAAAAATATTTCGACCTTGCTACTGCCGAAAACCTGACTTGTCTCACAGGTGGTGAGGTCTTAAATCGACAAGGGTATTTTGCGATGCCGACGATTTATACCAATGTTCCAGTGACCAGTCAGTTATGGACAGAAGAGGTTTTTGGGCCGGTCTTAGTGAGTCAAACGTTTACCGACCATGCAGAGGCGATTGCTTTAGCCAATGATAGCCAGTTTGCTTTGGCCGCGAGCATTGTCAGCGTTGATGAAACGGCGGCAGTCGAGATGGCGCTACAGATTCAAGCAGGTCATATCTGGATCAATGAACAGCAAATTGTACTGCCAGAGTCAGGGTGGGGCGGCTTTAAGCAAAGTGGTATCGGTCGTGAGCTGGGCGTAGACGGCTTGTCTGCGTATCAAAAAAGCAAGCATGTGCTATTGAGTCATTAAACGTTGGGCGCTTTCATATCTTATTTAGCCATTAATATTGCTACCAATGGCTAAATAAGATATTTGCTTTGTAAATTAACTTTACTGGACTAAGAATGCCATTCGATATAAAATTGAGCAATCATTCAAATTTTATCGCTGTGCTTATTTTTATATGAGATTACAGCTTTTGAGATGGAAAAACTATGTCACGTACCGCACTTTATAACCGTCAAGATGCCTTAGAACGCGCGTTACAGCTTTTTTGGCAAAAAGGCTTTCATGCTACTTCGTTAAAAGACATAGAAGAGGCGCTCGATATGCGTCCAGGAAGCATTTATGCTGCGTTTGGCAGTAAAGATGGATTATTTCAAGAAGCGTTAGACTACTATGCTCGCCTAGGTTTGAGTGAGCTTGAGCGGGTAATGGGCGCTTATCAATCACCGCTGTTGGGGTTAGCCGCTTTCGTGCGTCAGCTGGGCGGTATTCGTGATAAAGGGCTGCCGAGTCAGGCTTGCATGTTGGTCAAAAGCTTACTGGAGCTTGGTGCTCGTGAGCAGACAGCGCTACAAAAAGTTGAAATGCTGCTAGCAGGTATGGAGCTGCGTTTTATAAATTACTTTACCGAAGCACAGCGGCTGGGTGAGCTTGATACTGAGCTTGACGCGACTAGGCTTGGACGACGACTACAGGCGGAAATCATGGGGCTGCGTGCTTTTGCGCAGCGTGATGTCGAGAGTGCAGCGGTGCAAGCGTTGGCTGAAGATATGGCGCTCTCTATAGAAGCGCTGCGTATTGATAAGCCTGTTGGCGTGTAGTTCATGTTGACTATTTGCAAATAAGCACTGCTAAAGGGTTATTGCCGATTAAGTAAGGCTAATTGCTAAGATATTTTTGGTATGAAAAAAAGGGTTTTAGCGTTACTGCATAGTCTCGGGCTATACAGTAACGCTAAAACCCTTAGCTTTTCTAAAACTCTTAGTCTTGAAAACTCTTAGTCTTGAAAACTCTTAGTCTTGAAAACTCTTAGTCTTGAAAACTCAACCACCAACAGATGATTTAGTCTGGCATGTCAGCCAACTGCTGCAATATGCTTTTATAATTTTCAACGCCTTGAGCACCGCTAATTAAATGACGCTCATTGAAAACCATAGATGGCACACTTTGAATGCCTTGTTGCTGCCAATGCTGCTTTTCTTTTTCTACCGCTGCAGCAAATCGCTGATCTTTTAAGACCGCTAGTGCTTCGCTACGATCCAGTCCAAAATCGGCCGCAACATCGGCAAGCACACTATAATCTGATATATTTTGATTATCGACGAAGTGTGCGACGAACAATGCTTGCTTTAGCTCGTGTATACGTCCTTTCTGATCGGCCCAATGCAGCAACTGATGCGCATTAAAAGTATTGTAAGTACGAAAGTCATCGGTAAACTGAAAATTAAATCCAGCTTCAGCACCTACTTCTGTCATTCTAGCTCGGTTCTCTTGAATGTCCTCAGCAGTCGTACCGTACTTCTCCATGATATGCTCACGATAGTTTCGTCCTTCGTGCGGCGTATTAGGATTTAACTCAAATGGATGCCAGTGAATCTCGTGTGGAGTGTTGGTTTGTTTTAATGCCTCGGCTAGTTGACTATAGCCGATAGCGCACCAAGGGCAGACCACGTCTGACACGATATCTATTCGTAATGGCTTTTTTAAATTACTCATAGTGGCTCCTTATTTGGTTCTTATATAATTAGACAGCTTTATGCCATTCAAACTTTTGGAAAGGCTTGTCGATTGGCGTGTTGGCCAAATGGTTGGTGTAGTTGCTCATCACCTTTTGAGCCGCAGCAAGAACCACTTCCAAAATCTGACGTTTAGTAAAGCCTGCATCTAAGAACGCTTGCACTGCATCATCATTCACATTACCACGATCACGAACGACCGATAGCGTAAAGTCGCGTAATGCTTCTAGTTTTGCAGTTGGTAGTGGTGTCTCATTACGTAATGCATCAGTGATTGCGTCATCCACTTTCATGCTTTTGGCGATGCCAGTATGAGCGGGTACACAGTAATGGCACTCATGTTCGACGTTGATGGTTTGCCATACAACAGTGACTTCCTCATCATCGAAACTGCTGTCTAAAAACAGTTGATGTAGCTGTTGGTAGCCTTCGAGCAAGCCAGGCGCTTCAGCCATGACTGCATGTAGATTAGGTACCATGCCAAACGCTTTGATAGATACATCAAGCAAATCTTTACTTTCTGCTGGGGCTGTGTCTTTGTCGTGTAGAGTAAATTCAGTCATATTAAAACCTTTTAATCATTATTAGTGAATGGTTGTAAAAGTAAGTGTGTATAAGCAACTTGAGAACCTATTATATAGTTGAGTGAATACTCAATTTAATAAGTGAGATTTTCGTGAGTCGCTCAACAACTGCAGCCACTATAATCCATTTTGAGCAATCGTTCAAATAATATTTGAGTGAATGCTCAAGTTGTTTGTAACTTTGACTTACATTCAAAGCTAGGCGGCATCACGACAGTTATTTGTTTTTCTTAACCAAGTTATTGCTAAATGGCATGGTTAACAATCCCCATAGCGAAGCATTTTGTTTGGCTGCTGGGTATTCTTTTAGTCCAATATCTAGCTCATTATCAGACTGCTTTGCTTTACCCTTATAACTACCAAAAATCCAATCCCACCAAATGACACTAAAACCATAGTTTGAGTTGGTCTCACTGACGCATTGGCTATGGTGAATACGGTGCAAAATCTGCGTCATCAATATTAAGCGTAGCGGTTTTTCAAGCGCAGGTGGCAGGCGAATATTGGCATGGTTAAATATCGCTAAGCCATTTAACGCAATCTCAAATATCAATACGGCGATGGCAGGAACACCCAATAAGCTGACGGCAACGAGCTTTACTAGAATGCTTAAAATGATTTCAATGGGATGAAACCTAAGCCCTGTGCTGGCATCAACATGCGCATCAGCGTGATGGACTTTATGTAAACGCCATAGCATAGGCACGCGGTGAAATAGTCGATGTTGCCAGTAAATGATGATGTCGAGCAATATTAAGCTTAGTATGACGACGACAATGCTTGGCAAATTGATGATATTAAATAGACCAATCCCATGCTGCTGATTATAAAGCGCCACAGCCGTTAGACCGACAGGCACCGCTAGACGAGCAATAACTGACGAGATAAAAACCAAGCCAAAGTTAGCGAACCAGCGTTTGCTGCTTTTGATCGGTGCTTGACGTGCAGGCATGCGCCATTCTATCAGCATCATAATCACTAAAATGCTTAAAAAGAACCCAAGCCGCCACCATACTTCGTTAGTCATTAGCTGCCTCTTAACTTATTCTATTTATATACTGTTTTTATCTATTTCTAGCTGCTTAAGGGTATGATAGCCGCCATGGATACGGGTAAAAATCGTAATCGCGCAAGCAGTGGCAAAGATGCCAGCGAGTAATACAAAGTGCTGTGGCCACAGGCAAAAAGCGACAAACAGTGCGATGGTTTCGGTGCCTTCCGTCAAACCGTTTAAGTAATAAAAGCTTTTATATTTAAACTGTGGTTTATTCAGTGTAAACTTTTCTGCAGCAATGGCAAACGCTAAGAAGCTAGAGCCTGTGCCAATAAAGGTCGCGAGTAATAAAGCGCCAGCAATGGCATTCTGTTCAGGATTTGCCAATATAAAACCCAGCGGGATGGCGGCATAAAATAAAAAGTCGAGCGTAATATCTAAATAGCCGCCTGCGCTAGAGCTTTGCTTTGCATAACGGGCTAAAGCGCCATCAAGACCATCAAAAATACGATTTAATGCAATGGCTGCCAGTGCGCCATACCAAAGCTCAAATGCGAGTAACGGCACCGCTAACATACCGATTAAAAAGCCTGCCACCGTGAGTTGATCAGCCGTAATACCGCGTTTGTGCAAGACAACGACGACAGGGCTTAGTATCGGCTTAATCATGGGCGTAATAAATTTATCTAGCATGCGCTTGCCTTTTGTATTTCGCTTTGACGTTTAAGACTTTATGTATAAAACGATAACTCTAAAACTACAGTTCTAAATGAATGACTTTACCGTTTGCGGCCTCGGCATCGCTATAATCGTGGGTGACCATGATGGCGGGAAGTTTATGAGTGCGGATTTGCTCAAATACCAGTTGCCGCGTATCTACTCTTAGCTGAGTATCCAGCTTGCTAAAAGGCTCATCGAGTAGTATCGCTTTTGGTGCGCTCAGTAGCGTTCTAAGTAGTGCCACTCGCGCTTGTTGTCCGCCTGATAAATTATCGGGATGGCGATTTCCCATGCCTGCTAAACTAACTTGTTCAAGTGCCTGCTCTATTTTTTCACGGCGCTGTTTTTTATTGAGCTTCTCAGCGCTATTCTTATTGTCTTGAGGCATCGCAAAAGCAATATTACCTGCGACCGATAAATGCGAAAACAGTAGGGCGTCTTGATACAGTACCCCAATATGACGCAAGTGCGTCGGCAAATGACTTACATTTTTATCATTTAACCAAACCTCACCAGTAGCGGTGAAACCATTTGACAATATACCTGTGAGCCAGTTCAACAAGCTCGATTTACCACTACCAGACGGACCCATGACGGTTAGTATTTCACCACCAGCAATCTGCTCATCTAGGCTCAGTAATAGCTCGCCTTGTCGATATAACTGTAAGTCTTTTATCTGTAAAGAGGATTGCATCAAGAGCCCTTTTCTTTGCGTTTTTATTATTAGGTATTTTCAAAATTAGTGCTATTTAGAATCAATGCTCTTCAAAACGAATATATTTTAAAAAACGTTTTAACGGCTGCTATTTTTATCACTTTTAAAGAAGTACTTTGGCAATATCCAAGCCAATATAAAACCAACTAAGGGTAGCGCCATTTGGATAATGGCATACACTGCACTGGTGCGTCTACTGGCACCATTAGCGAGGGTTACGGCTTCTGTGGTTATGGTGGCGATTCGTCCGCCACCTGCCAATAATGTCGGTAAGTATTGACCAAAGCTAATCGCTAAACCAAGAGCAATGGCTATTAATAATGGCGCAAACAGTTGTGGTAATTTCACCTGCAAAAATACTTTGGCTGGCGTTGCACCAAGGCTTGCCGCTACATGAGCAAAACGAGGGTCTAGACGTCGATAACTGCTGGCAAGCGATAAAAACACATAGGGCAGCACAAAGAGCAGATGGGTAAATGCCACATTAAAAAACGCTGTTTGGTTATTCACCAGTTGCTGTAGCCATACTAAGCCAAATAAAAAAGCAATGCTCGGCACTAACAGCGGCAAATAGATAATTAAACTGGTAAATGTTGAAAGTGGTTTTTGACTTAATTGCTCAGCTTCCAAACATAATAATGTCAGCACAATGGCAAATACGGTACTCACGATACCAATCGTAATGGTATTAAATAATGGCGTGCTCATTTGCGTAAAGGCACTTTGAAAATGTAATAACACCAACTGTTCTGGCAATACGGCTGGAAAGCGCCAAAAACCAGCTACTGACCACATGACCAGACCAATGAGCGCCAGCAAAATAAAGCCAATCACCACAGTGGTCAATGCTGCGGTAATTTTTTGCCATAATGCATCGGCATAGTGGCGCTTGCCATTGACCAACGTGCGATTAAAGCAATTTTTTATCGCTCTCTCGCTACCAAGCCACAAGGCGATTAAACTACCCGTCAAAGCGAGCTGTAATAACGCGCCCGCCGAGGCTTTTATACGTAAGTTTAAATCAACATCGTTAAACCATTGCATGATGGTGACCGCCAGTGTTGGCGGCGTGTTTGGACCGAGTATCAATGGCATCTCGACACTGGCACTGGCATAGGCAAGCACGGCTAAGATAGGCAAACGTAAAAAAGGATAGAGGACAGGAAGTACGGCTTTAAAAAAGGCAGTAATGGGGTAATAGCCGAGATTTAGCGCGACTTTATACTGCTGACGTAGCTTTTTACCAAGCTCAGGTTGTGCCAAAGCGCCTAGTGCCATGAGTAATAAAAATGGCAGTTCTTTTAAGGTTAAACCCAAGATAATACTGATACCGTAGGGATCATGTGGAAATATACCGTCTGGAGCCAATTCCCAGCCACTTAGCCATGGTGATATAAGGCGTGAAAACATACCAGAAGGCGCAATTAAAAAACCAACCGCTATGGCTGCCGCTGCATGAGGAATGACTAAGATTGGACTCAGCAAACGCTCAATACGAGTCAGCCAAACGCTATTAAAAAAAGCCGCCAAAATCATTAAGGTCATGACAAAAGCGAATAGCGTGCTGATTAATCCAGTAGCGATGCTTAAAGCGACCATTTGAGTAAGACCAGGCGTCTGCCAAAGATCATGAAAGCCTTGTAGACTAACAGTCGTTTGCTCAAGTGCAGGCACCCAGCTAAAGGCAGGCAACAGCACGCACACCAAACCACCGAGTACCGGTAATATCAGTAGCAGCAGTAAAAATGTCGGACTCAAGGAGACGATACGCGTAAATAGATCTGTTTTATAAGGCGCGGTTATGCCAGTAATTGTTGCAGAATGGACTTTTTCTTTTGCCGTTTTATTATTAGTATTTTTACTCATGGGCTAACCCCATAACGCGCTTGCCAGCCTTGCATAATGGCATCAACCCAGCTTGGATGTGGTTCACTCACGGTACGTTTGATGCTATCAAAGGGCAGGGCGCTAGGGTGTGGTTTATTTTCTTTAAATAGCGCTTGTTGTTCAGGATTGAGCGTAGAGGGAACGAGTACGGTTTTATCACCCCATATATCAGGGGTTTGCTTTTTGGCCTGTGCTTCTGGGCTCATTAAAAAGTTTGCTACTAGCTGCGCAGCTTGCTGGTGACTGGCGTTATAAGGAATGGTCACAAAATGGGTGTTACTTAAGCTGCCATCGCTCATGGCATAGCTACGAATACTCTGGGGTAAATCATAACGCTGCACGGCCGCTGGTACTTCAGGTGCAGAAAAAGTAAAGGCCAGACTCAGCTCGGTATCATCGACCAAGCGCCGCATGTGTGCGCCCGTTTGCACAAATTGCTCACCCTTACGCCATAGAGTGGGATGTAAGTCATCTAAAAATTCCCATAAAGGGGCTAATACCATATCTGTATTTTGCTCAGTGGCTGGCAGGTTGAGCTGTGCCTTGATGTTTTTGCCTGTCTTAGCATCCTGATTTTCGTGCAGCATGACTAAGGCATATTTTAAAAAGCTCATTCCTAAAAAGTCAGGTGGCTTTGGATAGCTAAAACGCCCGGGGTTTTGCGCTGTCCAATTGACTAGCTCATTTAAGGTGGTTGGTGGCTTGTCAGTTGATAAACTGTCGTAATAAAAAGTCAACGAAGCTTGTCCCCATGGCGCTTCCATGCCGTTGGTCGGCACACCAAAATCAAAGTTAACCGCAGGATTGTTCTCTGGGTCGGTCAACGCAAAGTTAGGGAGCTTATTCGCCCATTGTTTGAGTAATAATGAATTCTCACTCATGGTGGCAAAATTGGCACCATTTATCCAGATGAGATCCACGCTGCCTTTATCATTGTTGTTGGCAGACTTTTCTGCGAGTACGCGACTGACGGCTTCACTGGTGTCACTCAATTTGACATGAACCATATTAATATTATATTTGACATTCACTTCTTCTGCGGCCCACTGTAGATAGGCATTTATCTGCGGGTCACCGCCCCATGCATAGAAATAGACGTCTTGGTTTTGACCTTGCGCCTCAATCTGCTGCCAATACGAGGACTCTGCTGCACTAGCAACGGTAGTGGAGGAGGCGGTGCTGGCGGATATGCTTGAAGAAATAACTGCACAAATGCTAAGCACTACAGCATATGTGCTATATCGCGTGAGATATTTTAGCGTTGGCATAGCTGGTAAAGATTTAATAACGTACATTTAAGTTTCCGTTATGATGATATAGTCAGTTGAAAATAAACTGTTATATAAATTTAAACGCGCTACTGGTATAAATTTTACTTGCGTGCTGCTTTCCCAGAGGCTGCGCAACCTACATTTAAAGACAGCATCCCAGTAGCGCTATGCTCTTTTTAGAGTGCATCGACTATATGTTTTTAGCGCAGTGAATAAAAATTCAACTAACCTCGACGCCATGTATGGTATTTCTCAAGCCAGTTTAATACCGTTTCGGGCGCATGATTGCGCTTCCATTCACCAGCAGCGTACTTATTAGCCTCTGCCCATGTGGGATACATATGAATGGTGCCGAGTATTTTATTCAGACCTAAGCCATGTTTCATCGCTAATATAAATTCCGGCATTAAATCACCAGCATGTTCAGCGACGATGGTCACGCCAAGTATTTTATCTTTACCTTTAGAGGTAATGACTTTGATAAAACCATGATTGGCACTTTCCGTCACCGCGCGATCTAAATCTTTAAAGTCGTAGCGGGTAATCTCAAAATCGATACCTTTTTCGATAGCTTCTTGCTCATTTAAGCCCACGCGTGCGACTTCTGGATCGATAAAGGTTGTCCACGGAATCACACGGTAATCTACTTTAAACTTCTTTAAATGTCCAAATAAACCGTTTACGGCAGCGTACCATGCCTGATGGGAAGCCACATGAGTAAATTGATAAGGGCCGACGACATCACCTGCGGCGTACATATTGGGGTAAAGGGTTTCTAGGTAGTCATCCGTCTCGATGGTACGCTCCGTTTCGATGCCCAAATCTTCAAGACCATAACCTTCTAAGCGGGCACTACGTCCAACGGCACAAAGCAATTCGTCATATTCAATCGCGATTTCTTGCTTGTTTTGACGGTCTTGCTTAACGGTACGGCCGCCTTGCGCTTCAACGATAATGAACTTTTTACCATCGCGCGCTTCACAACGAATCGCTCGATGCGAGGTTAAGACATTTACGCCGCTCTCAACGAGGACTTTCTGTGCAAATTCAGAGACTTCCACGTCTTCTTTTTTCATAAGACGCGCGCCTCTTTCGATCTGGGTCACATCGGAGCCTAAGCGGGCAAAGGCTTGCGCCAGCTCAGAGCCAATTGGCCCACCACCAAGTACGACCAGCTTTTTCGGCGCTGCTTCTAATTCGGCAAATTTATTCCATATGGTGTCGCTGGTCACATAGCCGGTTTCTTCCAAACCCGGCAAATCTGGGATAAATGGGCGCGCACCAGTAGCGATAACGATGGAACGTGCGGTGAGTGTTTGCGTGCCGCCATCGTTTAGCGCAATCTCTACTGTCCACGGATCGATGAGTTTGGCATAGCCTTTTAATACTTCGACACCCAAGTCCGTATAACGCTCGACGCTATCATTTGGCGCGATGTCAGCGATAACTTGATGGATGCGGGTCATGACGTTCTTAAATGAAAATTCTGGTGGGGTATTTTCCAAGCCGTAACGCTCAGCATGGCGCATTTGTTCTGCCACTTTTGCGCTTTTAATGAGGGCTTTACTGGGTACACAGCCATAGTTTAAGCAGTCACCGCCCATCTCGCCCGCTTCGATTAAGGTTACTTTTGCTCGGACGGTCGCCGCGATATAGCTAGTGACTAGCCCGCCAGCACCTGCGCCAATCACAATCATATTACGGTCGAATTTTTTAGGTTTGCTATAGTTTTTATAGACGCGGCGTTTTTTTAGCATATTTAATATGCCTTTTGCGATTAATGGGAAGAAACCTAACAACGCAAATGAGACAATCAAATTAAACGATAAAATCCCCGACAAACTGTCGATTTGCGCCAATTGCGTACCTGCATTGACATATACGAAGGTGCCAGCGAGCATACCGATTTGGCTTACCCAGTAGAATGTCCTCGCTTTAATCGCGGTGACGCCCATGAGTAAATTAATCAAAAAGAAAGGAAATATCGGCACTAAGCGTAGGGTAAATAAGTAAAATCCGCCTTCTTTTTCAACGCCAGCATCAATGGCTGCTAAGCGCTCAGGAAAGCGCTGTTTAATCGTATCACGCAGTAAATAACGTGAGGTTAAAAAGGCGAGTGTCGCACCAATACTGGAGGCAAATGAGGCGACCAACAAGCCTTGCCATAAACCAAATAATGCGCCAGCTGCCAAGGTTAAAATAGCGGCACCCGGTAAGGATAGAGCGGTGACGACGACATAAAGTAAAAAGAATCCACCGATAATCAATAATGGTGATTGCGTTTTATAGTCGTTAAATTGCGCCATCGAGCCTTTTAAGCCGTCAAGCGTCAGTAATTGATTGAGGTCAAAGTAGAAAAAGCTTGCTGCCAATATTAATATTAACAGTATTAACAATATTCTTTTAATCATAAAATATCCGGCTAAGTAGTAGAGCGAAGGCTAAAGTCATCGTCATTCTTTTATGATTAAGAACCTTGACCATGTTAGTGGTAATGACAAGTTAGTGGTAACGATAATTGCGTTAAGTTTTTTGCATGCTTTGTGCATTTCTATACAATAAAACAGCTAACTTAGTAGTCTTCATAGTATAGAGCTTGAGTTTCGGAGGCTAGTATTTATATTTTTGCATGTTCAACCCAGCCCAATCTAACGATAAATATGACTGATGTTTAGGCTAAAGAAACTTTTTTGCCCAAGGTTAAGGTATCCCAATCTCTCATTAAGAAAAGCGCCAAACACGCAGCCAACATCGGCCATGCTGCAAAGAACAACAAGTTATCAAAAGGCTTGAGATATAAGCCAAAGGTTGAGAACGTTGAAATCGCATGAAGTAGCAAGATAATGCCGTAAGTCCAAGTTTTGAAGAATCCTGTGACAAATAACAGAATGAGGATGAATTGAGCCGCGCCAATGACATAAAACACGGTGTCGCCTATACTTTCAAAACCATAAAAACTAGAAAAGACGCCTGCGGCATGATCAGGATTAATCAGCTTATCTAAAGTCCAGACTAAAAAAACAATGAAAATACCCAGTCGAAGCAATAACAGTGAAAGAGGGAGATGTTTTGGCATAAGTTATTTATTCTTAATAAGCGTTAAAAGTGAGTGCAAAAGAGCTTGGCAAGTCTAATCAATGAAATATCTGGCAATGACTACTATTGTCAGGCAGTAAGCATGAATAAAGTGTTTATTTTGAGTGATTACTCAAAATTAGACAAAATATTACCGCTCAGTAGGTTAATAAACCGCATTGTAGTTGTTATTGAGTGGTTGTTCAAGTTCGTAGCCTCAAGCATGCTACTGTTCCAGAGCATCGTTACGTTTTTCAACCAAAGCAGCAATGCTGGGTTAAAGGTGGTCGCTTTTCGTACAATAAAAAGCCCTTCATAGACTGGGATAGTCCATGAAAGGCTTTTGGCTTATATCATAAGTATGATGAAATTAAGCGGTTACCACATCAAATCATCTGGAATCACATAGGCGGCATAAGGATCATCTTCTGCCAGTACTTCTTCTGATGTATCGTTAGACACGACCATGAAGCCCTCCATTTTTGCATCGATGCGATCTGCCAACGGACGAGGAAGTAGGGCATAGCCTTCTTCTAAGCGTGCAATCACCACATGACCGGCGACGATTTGGTCATATAGTTTTTGAGTGACAAAGATTTTTTTGACCTTAGCATTATCGACAAATTGATAATTAACATCGCCATTGGTATCGGCAATCTGATGCTGCTTAATCATTTGGACGATATTAGCCTTGAGCATCTTCTCTTCTAAAATACGTTGCTTTTCTTGATTGAGCTTTTGATCTTTCTCTAGTTTTTTTGCTTGGGCTTCTGCCAACGCTTTTTTCGCTTCCATGCTTTCTGAGTCACCAGTACGCTTGGCATGCTGAGTCTGCTTGCTGATTTTCTTGGCTTTTTTGCTATCCACCAATCCCGCTTTTAATAACTGAGCCTGTAGGGCATTTTTTGCCATAATTCCATCACCTAGATAAGGATACTTAAATCATAAATGCTAAAAAACCATTGTAGCAAAATTCGCTACGGCATGTTGTTAGACGATGACAAGACTTTTTTTAATTATGGTAGAAGTGGGCACACATCGCTGGCTGAAGCCGTTTAAATTGGTTATTATCAAGGCAATGGATACGCTTTTTCTGCCGTTATGTTTTTTGGTAACCATGTACTTTGGTAACCATGTACTTTGGTAACTATGTTTTTCGGTGACCATATTTATAGTGGGTATAGAAAGCTGTATAGGATGAAATCGTTAAATTTAAGGACGGAATATGACAACATCACAGCACATTTTAGCCTGTATAGACGGCTCGGCAGTGACTGAATCGGTTTGTGACTATGCAGCATGGTATGCCAGTAAGTTAAATTTACCCGTAGCGTTGTTGCATGTGAGTGAGGTTCCAGCCTCGACCAGACGCGATTTGTCAGGCGCAATAGGAGTCAATAGCCGCCAGTTTTTATTGGAGGAATTGACACAGTTAGACGAGCAAAGAGCGAAGGTAGTGAACAGTTATAGCAATGCTTTGGTACAAGACGCAAAAAGCCATATTCAAGGTAACTTTACTCAGGTCGATATTCGTATCTATCAACGTCGCGGCAAGCTGTTACCTGCCATTGAGCATTTTAAAGCAGAAAATCGTGCCATCGTCATGGGACGCCGAGGTGAAGATCACAAAAGCAGCCGTATTAATATCGGTAGCCAAATCGAAACCGTTGCCCGTGCATCTGACGTTCCTATATTGATTTGCTCAGAGACGTTCAAAGAGCCTAGCTCATATATGATAGCTTTTGATGGTAGCAAAACGGCTATTAAAGCAGCATGGATGGTTGCAAGAAGTCCTGTATTAAAAGGATTGCAAGGTCATATCGTCATGATAGGCAATCATAATGACGCGTCAAAACAAAGCTTAAGCGCCGTAGCGGCACAATTGGAGGACGCAGGTTTTAGCGTAGCGGCACATCATTTATCTGCCTCCGATGCCGTTGACGGCTTGTTAAGGTTTCAGGTAGAAAACAACATTGATATCATGGTGGTGGGTGCTTATGGACATTCGAAATTGCAACAATTATTTCTTGGTAGTACCACGACAGAAATTATCGCCAGCACGCTATCTCCTGTGATTTTAGTACGTTGAAAACTCGGTAAGGTTTATAATAGCGAGGTGCAATCATTGCGCCTTTAGCTGTCGATAACGTTCAATAATCATATCTGACGTTTGCTAAAGGATCATCTCATCATACTATTTTTGGACATGGCTTATGCTTATTCATGCAGACTTTACTCGCCGCGCTGCCCTTACACCTGAGCAACACCAGTGGATTAAGTCACCACAAAATAGGGTAGAGCGCGTGATGCTTGACCGTGTGGGTGCAGAAAAAGCACGTGCCACTAGCCTTGTACGCTATGCGCCCAATTCTTATTTTCCGCATCATCTACATCCGGGTGGTGAAGAGATTTTAGTATTGTTAGGTACTTTTTCTGCAGATGACAAACATTACCCAGCAGGTTGGTATTTGCGCAATCCACCGACCTCAGGACACAAGCCCTATAGTGATGAAGGCGCAGTGATTTTCGTCAAGCTACGTCAAATGCCAGCTGATGAACCTCATTATGTGGCTATCGATACTAAAGATAAGGCTCATTGGCAACAGCAGGGCAGCCGTGATGTTTGTCCTCTATTCTCAGGTGATAATGAGCAAGTGAGTTTGCAGCGTATCAAGGCAGGCGAGTTACTGTTTAATGAGGCAGTCTGTGGCGGTGCAGAAATACTGGTATTAGCAGGTGAGTTGATAGATGAGGGTCAAGTTTATCAGCGCGGCGGCTGGATACGTCTGCCAGCAGGTGAGCATGCGCAAATACAGGCAGGATCTGAAGGAGCTACAGTGTATCTCAAGACAGGGCATTTAATGCAAGTGATAGGGTTGTAAGGGTAGTGATCACATTTTATGAGCAGCTCACCAGCTGCTCATATTCTACAATGTCACTATATTTTGTCACTATACTTTTATTTAGCCAACAAAAATATATAAGCAGTGGGGTAATGATTAGTAACGCAAAATTTATCAATCATTATTTAAACCGCTTTCAAAATAGTTCAAAAATACAAAACGTCATTGCTTATCATTCTATACTTTGGGCATCCTCTCGTTTGACAATTTTATGCTGGTCTTCTGTACTATCGACTTTCCAATAGCTAGATATGTACAAATGCGTTTTTGGTATTGGGCGATCTACCTTAAAGTAATGGCGTAGGGCGCGCATACTATGGAACTCGCAAGCTGCCCAAACAGCAGGTTGTCCTGCTAGCCACGTAAGCGTTTTAACGCGATCAAGTAATGGGCTAGTTTCTGCATTTGGATGCGTGTTTATCACCCAATGAATGTCAAGGTTGTCTGGCTTCTTGAGTAGTTGCTTATCTGCTTCATTGGTAATCTCAAGGACTGCATAGCCGCGTGCGTCAGCAGGTAGCTGGGCAAGATTGACGGTAATCGCCGGCAGCGCTGTCATATCACCGATCAATAAAAACCAATCAGCCTCATTGTTAATCAGCTTCTTCGGTCCAGGGCCGCCTACCAATATTTGCTCGCCCACTTGGGCGTTACGTGCCCATGCTGAAGCAGGGCCTTCTGTCTCATGCAACGCAAAATCGACATCTATTTCGTCATCACGTTGAACGCTGACGGTATAGGTGCGCATCAATGGTCGAGCCTCATCGCCTTGAGGGAATATCAGCTTAATGTACGCGCTTTCTTGATCTGCCGGAAAATCAGTCAGTCCAGCACCGCCAAGCGTGACACGGCACATATGTGGCGTGAGGTATTTACTGCCAATTACATCTAGCATTCTTGGGGTAGGTTTTGCCATATTAATACTTTCCTTCATTTAACTATTTGATAGTTTAGGTCATCATTTGAGATGAGACCACTCTATAAGATTGATATTCTCTAGTAATGGTAAGTTCTACATTGCCTAAAAATTGGCTTTTAGGCTGACGGACATTTGGCGCTCAGGTCCCATCCAGCAATTGTTAATATCATAACAAGCGCCGACATAGGTCTTATCAAAGAGATTGTTGATACTCGCGCCGACAGTGAGCATCGGATTGATTTGATAATTACCGCCAATGTCTACCAACGTCACGCTTGGTAATTCGTCTGAGTTTTGCTTATCAAGTTGCATACCGCCTTCATAGCGTACGCCAGCATTGAGACTGAGCTTGTCAGTAGCATAATAATCTGCCCACAATGTTGCCTTGTGCTTCGCCGTTTGCGCAGGGGTATTGCCAACCACCTCAGGGTTGAATTCATCTTCTGTAATTTCAGCATAGGTATAGCTATAACTGGCGGCAATATCTACCCAATCATTAAGCATATGGCTGCCTGAGACTTCAAAGCCTTTGGAGGTAATTTCACCCGTTTGTGTTTGACTTCTATAATTGATTTCATCAGCCACCACGACGTTTTTTTGAGTGATATCAAATACTGCTAATGTTCCTTGTGTGGCGCGATTGGCAGAGAGATATTTGACACCAGCCTCTAGCTGATCGGCAGTCGTTGGCTTAAATGGCGCATTGGTAATAAAGTTACTACCGACCACTGGCTGAAACGACTGAGAATAACTAGCATAAGGAGATAGCCCATTATCAAAGTCATAGATAGCTGCGAGACGACCACTGGTTTTCGAGGCATCATTGTCAATGGTTCTATCACTATAGATGGCACCTTCAGAAGCCTTGGTTTGCTTAGTGATACTATCAAAGTTATCATGACGTAAGCCTGCTACTACTATCAAATCTTGCCATTTCATTTCATCTTGTATATAAAAACCAAGCTGGCTTTGTTCAATGTTTTCATTTTGACGATAAGCCTCTAAAGGCAAAGTATCGGCATTAATTTGCGAAAAATCTGGGTTGGATAAGTCAAGATTTGGTGTGCCATCTGCCCCAGCATCATAATAAATGGCAGTACTGTCTGTCTCTTGATACTCAACGCCAAACAGTAGGTTATGTGAAGTATTAGCAGTATCGAATTTATAGGCAAGCTGGTTGTCCGTGGTCCAGTTGCTCATGCTCTCATCGGTGGTGTAGGCCACGCGATTTAGTATCTTATCACTACCACTTACAAACCCGCTGTTGTACATATTACGCTGCTGCGCGTCGGCGTCGGTATAGCGCAGAATGTGTTTAAAGGTGAGCGTATCATTGATGTTCCAGTTCACCGTGACACTCGGCATGAGTACTTCTTTGCTGAAGTGATTCCACTCATCGCCGGCATAGGCGTCACTGCCCAGTTTGCCATAGCTGGCATGGTAGACAGTGCCAACGGCAGGCAGTGGGGTGGAAGGCACCATTTCTGGATCATCCTGATAAAACAGATTGGCAAGAACGGACACATCTTTTGTCGGTTGCCATTGCAGTGACGGATTGATCAGCGTGCGCTCTTCTTCTGTGGTCTGCATCTGCCCATCTTTTTGTCGTTTTAACGCCACCAAACGATAATTGAGCGTGTCTGAGATAGGTCCTGTCGTATCGACCGCCACTTCTTTTAGGTTTTGATTGCCCACTCGCAACTGTACCTCAGTTGCTTGAGTGCTTTTTGGGGTTTTGGCGACTTGATTGACCATGCCACCTGGAGATGCATAGCCATAGAGTGAGGATGCGGGCCCTTTGACTATTTCGACTGCTTCTGTTGCGTAGATATCGACTTGCGGCATCAGATTCCAAGCCCCATCGTAGGGCAGTCTTAATCCATCGTAAAAATTGGAGTAAGTTTTAAAACCGCGAATATTGTATTCATCAAAGATAGACACCGTACCGCGACTCTCAGTGCTCACCCCTGGCTCATAACGTAACGCTGCATTGACGCTGTCTGCTTGACGTTTTTGCAATAGCGCTTGATCGATTCTCGTATAGCTCATGGGCGCATCATTAGGATCTAACGCTGTTTTGGTGCCCGTACTGCGGTAGTTGTCGGCATAGACAGTAATGGTATCCAAGGTGGTCGATGGTGTCACGGTTTCATCATTACCAACATCATTATCGACGTCGTTCTCAACACTGTTTTCGATGTTATTCGGCATTGTCTCAGCATAAGCTGCATGGCTCAAACCCATTGCCAATCCCAGTTGCACCGCGAGAGTTAAACGTTTTTGACGAATGGATGTAGACGTTGAGATAAAACGCATCATATTTCCTTGTAAGTTATCAAATGCCGAAAGCGAAAGAAAAGGAATAATAACATTAATGATTATCATTATCATTAAAAATTTACAAACAAAGCGTCCTTAGTAGATGTCGAGTGAAGTAGCCTCATTTTTAGCCATTAAGATGACTATGATGCAAACATGAAAATTGAGGAAACGCCTTAATATGACGATAATTTTTGACTATAAGCAATGGTGTTTACAAGGCTTTTCTCGTATGATGCAGCCGTCTATTTGGAATCAACTTTTAGATCAACAGGCAGACAGGATTTATTACTACTATTAATAGGTCTAGGTCGTTCATTGAGCAACCAAAGATTGTTAAAGGTCATATTTATGAACAGACATACAAGTCAATCAACCAATACTCAACGCTATTTTACGGTATGGCGTTGGCATTTTTATGCTGGAATGTTTATAGCACCTTTCCTAATTATCCTAGCTTGCAGCGCACTTGGCATGCTGTTGATGTCTAACATCTCAGGTCGTGATGACGATCGCCTCACCATTACCACCCCAGAGTCGGTGATGACAGTAGTAATTACCACACCTATTTCTACGCAAGCTAAAAATGCGTTGAACACTTTACCTAACAGTACACTGGTGAAATATATCGCGCCTCGTGATACGGACACCGTTGCCTTGTTTCAAGTTAAGTCAGCCAGCCATGAGAATATGGTTGCGGTAAATCCTTATACGGCTGATATCGTTAAAAGCACACCGACTAATAGTAGTCTGTACTATACCTTTAATGATATTCATGCTGATTTACTATTGGGCAAAGTCGGTGATTATATCCAAGAAACCACTGCCTCATTAACCATCTTAATGATTCTAACGGGTTGGTATTTGTGGTGGCAAAAACGCAAATCACTAAAAGCCATGCTTATACCCAATGATGCTGTAAATAATAAGAAAAAACGCTCATTCATACGTACCATTCATGCGACATTGGGCAGTTGGATATCTGTGTTGCTACTGTTTTTCTGTATTTCAGGCATGGCGTGGGCAGGCATCTGGGGCGAGCGTATGGTACAGGCATGGAGTCAGTTTCCTGCGGGCAAATGGGGCGTTGCGCCCATACCGCTTTCCATTGATCACAGTCAACATCATGTTGGTATGGATATGAATAACGCTGAAGCCACGCCGCACGTTCATGGAGCAACACCAGCCACAGCACCCACGCATAGTGATGCACTAAATACGGATAGTACCAAAGATGTGCCTTGGGTGCTTGAATTGACACCAATGCCAGCATCTGGCACTGTCGCTGGCAAGGATGGTATCGAGTCCAATATACCGATTATGATTGATACCGTAGATCGATTTGCCCGTGAGATTGGTTTTGTCGGACGTTACCAATTAAATCTGCCACAGGGTAGTACGGGCGTCTGGACGATTAGCCAAGACTCAATGAGCTATGATATGAAAAATCCAATGGCTGATCGTACGGTACATATCGATCGTTATTCGGGCAATATTTTGGCAGATATCCGCTTTGATGATTACAATGCTTTTGGTAAATTTATGGCGGCAGGCATTGCTATTCATATGGGGACGCTTGGATGGTGGAGCGTATTGGTCAATGTCCTATTTTGCTTATCGGTTATTGCTATTTGTGTGAGCGGTTACATGATGTGGTGGCAACGCCGTCCACGTCATGCCAGTGAAAAGGTTGGACTAAATCCACCAGCCCGTGGTCTCAGTTTTTCTATATGGTGGCCGTTTGCCATTCCTTTGTTAGCAGTGGCAATCATATTCCCAACCGCCATCATCGCGATTGTCGCTATCGGATTACTAGATTTCTTAGTCATTTCACGGGTTGGATTTTTACAGAAATTATTATTTTAAAATTAAATAAAATAAGAGAGCCATTCAAAAAGTCATTTTTATCTAAATAAAATCGGGGCAACTTTCTAAAAGATGCCCCGATTTTTTATTGTTCGCCATTAATTTTTTACTAAGCCAGCATTTACGCCAACATAGCAATGGCATCGGCACTGGCACGTTGCCGCTCTTCAGCATTTAACTCAATAAGTCTGCCTTCTTTCATCAGTAATAATCGATCTGCATGCTCAAAGTAACCATCATCATGACTGATGATAAACAGCGTTTTACCCAAGGCTTTGAGTTCAGGTATCAGTGTTTGATAAAACACTCGGCGAAAGGCAGGATCTTGGTCAGCCGCCCATTCATCGAGTAGCAGTATGTCTTTTTGTTCAGCCACGGCAATGAGCATTGCCAAGCGCTTGCGTTGTCCTTGTGATAGCTTGTCTGTCGATAATTGGTTATTAGTCACGCTGACTTTATCTTGTAAGTTCAATTTATGCAGCCATGTATTTACGAGCGCTTCATCGGGTTGCTGTCCCTCTCTACCAATCAGCTGTTTAAAAAGATGCTGATCGCTAAAAATGGCAGAAAAAAGCTGTCGATAATCAGCATTATTCTGTGAATCAACGAGCTGGCTGTCTATTTTTATAGCACCGATGCTAGGGGTAAAAATCCCCGTGATAATCTTGGCAAGCGTAGATTTGCCGCTACCATTCGCCCCGATTAAAAACACCACATCGCCACGTTTTAAGGTGAGGTTAACCGATTTTAGGATATCGCTAGAATTTTCATTTTCTTTGATCACTAGCTCATTTGCATCGGTATCAATACTTGCATAACGATAGCCAATATCATTGAATGATATGGACTGCCAGTTGTTGACCACAATATCCGTGGTAAAGGTTGATTGGTACTCCGCCAATTCCAACGATTGTATTTTATCCAGCGCCACTTGTGCCGTTTGTAAGGTCGGATACGCGCCGACGGCATGGAGGATGGGTGATTGCATGAATAGAATGGTTAAAGAGAAAGTGGTGGCAATACCCATTGGAATAGCAAGATAATTTGACACGGCAAACACCACACCAATGGCTGCGAACATCATAATATTCGACCAATTCACGGCGGATAAATGATAGGTATCCGATTTAATCACTCGATTTTGATAAGACTTGGCATGATTTAAGAAATTATTTTTATAGAGTTTTTCAGCGCGGTGTTGATTAAGCGCCAGCTCTTTGCGACCATCTATAATGGATTGATAGTCCTCATATAAACGATCATTGATCTCTCTGAGATCTCTTAAATGAGTATAGACATGCTTCACTAAAATGGTGCTTATCCAAATCGTCATCGCAATCCAAAACATGACAATCAATAATAATGGCAGCGACAACCAGCCTAAATAAAGGGCGACACCAACCGATAAAATAACGCCTTGCACCAGCTCTGGCATACGCACAAAGGCGACGGTAATTGATTGAATATCTGAGGATAAGCTGGCGAGTAACCGTGCGCTACCCAAATGGTCTATTTGCGGAACTTTGGTGTCGATGATTTGTTTGACCAGCTTGGTTCTAAGCTCGTAGACGAACTGATGCCCTAAACGGGTCAGTGCATATTGTGATACGAAGGTCGTGACTAACAGCAGCACCACCAAAGCTGAAAATTGACCCAAACTTGCCCACGATAAGGTATTAAAAACAGGCTGACTGATAAAGGTGTGATTGATATAGGCAATGATGCCCACACTGACCGCCGCATTTACCAAATTAAGGAAAATAACTTTAAGAAAGGGCAGGCGATAGTGTGCCCAAATCATCTGATATAAAGAAACGGTGGCGTGAGAGGACATAATGGCTCAATAATAGAATGGTTTTTTGCGTATTTTTGATGGCATAAAAGGGAGTAGGTGGTGCCTAATCCCTTTTATCTAAGTCTTATAAACGTGGTTTAATCTGCATGTCTTAAAAGTCGAAAGTCGCTGATACTTTTAGGGCAGTAGGCTCACTGGCATTTAAGTATCCAGCACCCGCATAACCACCCACTGATTGCCAATAGTCTTCACCAGTAATATTAGTAACTACTCCTTTTAGCGTCACGTCTTGTCCAGCGAGCATGGTTTTATAGCGAGCACCTAGATCTAATGTGGTATAACCGTCAACTTTTAAGCTGTTAGCAGCATCGGCATAACGTGCGCCTGTGTGAATGATATCGCCGGTCACCGTTAATCCTTCAACTGCTGCTAAATCATATTCTAGGTTGACGTTGCTTTGTAGCGTGGGCAGTCCGATGACTCGGTTGCCGTCGAACGTCACATCGCCCGTGTTTTTTTGCTCAGCATTTAAGTAAGTAACACCAGCATTGAAGCGCATGTTTTCGCTCGGGCTACCAAATACAGTCAATTCTACCCCTTGATGGCGATTTTCTCCAGCAGCGGTAAACGTATTTGAGTCATTGACATAAGCACGTGGCTCATCGGTGCGGAATACCGCCAAACTACTGCCAATCAGACCATTGTCATACTTAACACCAACCTCAGTTTGCTCACTCACATAAGGGTCTAAATTTTGACCACCATTGGTGACAGCACCACTATTATTAGTCAGAGGTGCGCTTGCGCCTGGCGCTAGGCTTTCGATATAGTTACCATAAACAGACCAGTCCATGCTTGGTTGATAGACAATTCCAACACTTGGTGTCCACTCGCTTTTATCGTAATCAGCCGTTTTAGCCTGAGTGTTAGGATCATAGCTGGTGGTTTTTAAATTCTGATGACGCACGCCTAAAGTGGTTTTTAGTTTGTCATCGAACAATGATATGGTATCGGCTAGCGCAAAGCTTTGGAATTGCTTCTCGTTGGTTAGTTTTGGATCGTCTAAGTTACCACCGAAGATTGCTGTGCTTGTAAAAGGGACCTCAGCGTAGTCAATAGGGCGATATAAATTGGTTGCGGGTTGATTACCAAAATCATAGGCGAACGCCCCTTTTTCTTCTTGGTCATAGCGATCCGCTGCTAGTACCCAATTATGAGCCACGTCACCTGTTTGCCATTTACCACGCAGACCGAGCTCAGCACTTTGTACCAAATCTTTTCTAGAATTATCAAAGCGATAAAACGTACCTGCACCATCAACATTGTTGACGGTTAGATTGGCCAGTGAGTTTTCTTCCTCACCACTTCGCACACCGTAAGCACCATAAGCGGTAATATTATCAGTAAAATCATATTCTCCTCGAATGGTACCAAAGACATCTTCTTCATCTGAATACGTCCAAGGCTGCGCCCAATTCTTTGAGCCGTCTGGTGCTTTTGGTACTCTAGAAACACCAGCAAGTGTGACACTAGGACGAGTTTCTTTAAGCTTATTGTCTTGCCAGCCCAAATCAGCTGATAGTCGATATTGATCGCCTCTATAATCTAATCCTAACGCTGCCAGACCCAGTGTTGAAGATTCATCATCAATCGCGCTGTCGCCATCTTGATAAGCGGCATTAAAGCGAACGCCAAACGCATCATTAGTACCAAAGCGATCACTGACGTCTACGGCAACTTTGCCTTGATCGCCCTGACCATAACCGAGTGTCACCTTACGTAGCGGGTCATTGCCAGCTCGTTTGGGCAGCAGGTTAATCGTACCACCGGCGTTACCACCACTGGGTGCTGCGCCATTGAGCATGGCGGATGCCCCGCGCTGAACCTCAACACGCTCAAACAATTCAGTAGCGATATACTGCCTTGGCAATATGCCGTATAGACCGTTATACATGGTGTCGTCAGAGGTTGTGACAAAGCCGCGCATAAAGTACGCTTCTTGAAAGTTGCCAAAGCCTCTAGCGACACGAACAGTCGGGTCTTTTTTGAGCAGGTCGCCCACACTTTGGGCTTGTTGATTGCCGATATACTCATTGGTATATGAGGTAGTGGAGAACGGCGTATCCATGATATCTTGATTGCCCAAGATTCCGACACGGCTTCCTGTCGCTACTTGACCACCTTCATAGGCATCTGGCAACCCATCGGCTGATGCATCAGCACTACTGGTCACGACAATCTCATCGAGTACCACGCTTGGGATATCAGATTGAGCGTCAGCATTTAAATCTGTTTGTGCCCACGCGGCTTGGCTTGCACCCAGTAGTATTACCGATGTGGACAGACAAGATGAGCACAGTGATTTTAATGACAAGGGATGGCGAGACATATTCAATAGAGTAGGGCGAAATAAAGCAGAGTATAAGCGAGACAGTTGCATGAATATTTCCAGCACATAAGATTAAATACTTATTATAATGATAATCATTTTCATTACAATATATTACTGGATTAAATCTCAATATATTTTTATCGTATTAAGTGTACGTTTTCGTTAGGCAAAGTAGTAAGTCGTCTAAAGTTGGTCAGTCACGCTATGTTGATTAGTCGCGCTATACCAGCAGCAAAGATTGCTAATCGCTCAATTTAGCAGTCAGCACAAGTGGTTGGTAAGTGGCTAAATGCTTTCTGTTTATGACTAAATGTTTGCTACTTATTAAATGCTTGCTGTTTATAAAAAATGCCACTTATAAAAAACATAATGATTATTGCGCACGCCAATAAACTTTAATGACCATATCTTGACGTGATAATCCAAGATTTGCCTTTAGTTGCTGTCGTAATGATTTGATATCCGCTGCTTCCAGTGCGCCCCATACTTTGTCAATTTTGACAGGCAGTCGCGCAAATTGTGTATTTAATAATGCCATTATTTGCTCAGTAATATTAGTTGTTGGGGTATTAACCAGCTGGCACACATTATCTTGCAAAAAATGCGCCTCATGGCGTAGTTGATTACTGAGCGCTAGGGTATGTAGATAACGGATATCGTCTGGATCATTAATGATGGCAATGACGAGGGGCGGCAATGGATTCTGCCAGTTTTCCAATAGATTGGCCACTGTAGGCAAGGAGGTTTCATCACAGATGAGTAAGCACTGACCAGTGCTGAGATGTTCTATTTTCTCTGGATATTCACGTACTGTTTTGATTTGAGTGCCACAGTCAAGCGCGCGCACCCAATTGCCTCCTGCCGTATCGCCATGAGTATAAACGTCTATCCACGCTTGGACGGACGAGCTGCTCGAATCTCGCCATGCTTTTCGCAAGGTATAGTAGCGCTGCAAAGGTTTGTTGCTATCTTTGGGCTGGTGCTTTGTAGCAGATAGACCGTCCGCATCCAGCTCAAACAAATACGCGTAGCCCGGATGAGAGAGTGGCGTACTATCGGGTGCGGTTACCAGCAGTCGATACATATTGGGGCTGGCATAATAGCCATTAATGACCGTAAAACGCTGTTCTTGAAGCTTAATCGTGCGCTTGCCAAGCTTATTGGCAGATGTTTGCAGTAGCGTTATATATTGCTCTTGTAGCGTCATAGAGTCACTAATAGGAACTGTAAAATCGATAAAATATTGACGGCTGAGCTTGCTGCTGTTTGTTAAGGTATCGTAGTCATGATGGGCGGTTGTGACATCCATTAGTATCCCATCAGTATACAGCTCTGTTATCGAGGCGATCTCGTGCTCACTCACTGCTGTGGTAGTAAAGGCATTGATAAACATCGCGAGTTCATCTTGATGCTCTTCATTGACATGACTCATAAACTGGGCTTTGTCAGCCATGTCGAGCGGTGTTTTGTCGAAATCGTACTGAGTAAGTGGTTGAGCCATAAGATGTCATCCAAGCTAAAATTCAAATAATTATTCAGCAAAATTTTTTTTAAAATGATTGACTGCTGATTAAAGGTAAGATGGAACTATAATAGTTAATAAGCATAAAACATTCAAATGTTAATGATTATTAATATCACCTAGATTTTTATTCCTATAATATACCATAGGTTAATTTATTTACAATCATAAAAGGACTGGTGTTATCGAATGACTAATAGCTTTCTTGTAATAATTGGCAGTGGTGACTCTTAAACTGTGTATAAACGTTATCGCCCAACCTATTTTTGTAAGGTTTGATAGCTTACAAAAATGGGTTGGGCGAGCTAAAGTCGAACAGTAGAGTGTTAAGGAGCAGGCTGAATGTCTATTTTAAATTCCCATGAGGTCGCAGTCGTCGCTGAGCTATCAGGGTAATTGATTTTATCCAAACGCACGCGGGCATAGCTATTGCCTTCAGCGGATCTAATGAGCGCGCCTTGAGCGCTGTCAACCGCTTTGGCATTTAGTTGATGGGTCATGCCATTGTAGGTATACCAGCCAAAGTCTAGGTTCGGGAAATTACCCGTATAAGCAGGGTTGAGATCCGAGCCTTTACTATCAATGACCCAGCTTCTGGCACTTATCGGTTTATCGTACACAGCGGTGTTGGTAAGGTCGGTTAAAGTCGCCGCACTACCATCGGTTATAAACTTGCTGACAATGGGCTCACCTTTATCATCATAATACCCTATTGGTGTTTTTGATAAGAAGCCACCAACTTTGCCTTTATGAGTGCCGATAGCAGAATCGCCACCATTTAAAATGACGCTATTACGCTTAAAGCCAATCTGCCAAGTACTGTTTTTATCGGCGCTACTTTGTCCTGTGGTTAGATCAAAATAGACCCAGTTATCATTGTTTGAGGCATCGATAGTTTTCGTCTGTACCTTATTCGGTAGCGCCGTATCAATCCAGCGCAGAGTAGGGTAGCCCGAGGTTCCAGCATTATTATAGTAGTTGGTAATCTGCATGGCATAAATAGGCTGCTGGACGCTGCTGTCTGTCATGGCGCTGCTATTATCTGTGGTGACAAGATAGACACGATTGTTCGGGTAGAGCTGATGGTTGTCTTTTAAATTGTATTCAAACCAAGGCTGTGCATCAAAAATACCGCCACTACGGTCTTCATTGTAGTGCATGGTAATATCACGACTGGTATCAGGATCTTGAGTTGCATTGCTATAACGACTCAGATCTGACCAATCGATTAAACCAAAAACGCCGCCTTTACCTGCGCCAGAATCACCGCTATTTGACCAAAGCTTGACCGAACGCGCTTGGTTATCAAACTTGATATCCCACTTATCCTCAGCACACGAGCTTTCAGCTTTGGCATCAAAGTCATAACAGGTTGCAGTATCAGGCGCTAGATTGGTGACTTGCCAAGTAGCTGTTTCGCTAAAGCTGGCATTGCTCACAGGCGGGGTAATGCCACCATTACTGTTACTGTCATTACTGGTACCATCACCGCCGCCACCGCAACCAGTCATGCTGAGTGCTAAAATACTGCCACTAAACAGTAATGCCAATTTGGTCGGCTTGGTGTGAACTGTTGGGATAATTGGGGTCATATCAGCTTCCTTGAAGGTTGTGGTTTCAGATAGAGGGTACAAAATAAGGGTGAAAATAGCGGTACAAATACACTTGCTTTAGAATGATTGGGAATCAAAGGCTTACCAATGGTAGCTGGCGCCAAGTAACCACTCACGATTATCAATGGGACGGTAGTCACTGGTATCGGTGACATCACGCTGCACATCAAAGATATTATTAATCGCTGCATACAAGCTTAAGTTTGCAGTTGCGTCATAATTGAGCTTGCTATCGAGCGTCCACCAAGACGGTGAATACGCTTGCTCGCTGGTACTAATCAGCTGTTTGGATTCATAATTGAGGCGCGGGATCAGCTGTAATTTGTCATTAATCCGATAATCTAGTGCCAGCATCGCTTTGTGATTGGGTTTATAAGTCAGCTCGGTATCCGTCACATTGTTATGCGTCTTGAGGTAAGCGTAGCTGGCTTGTAGTTTGGCGCGCTCGTCCACTTGCCAGTCAATGCCAATATCGCCGCCATAGGTTTTGGCACTATCGACGTTCATATATTTATAAATGGCGATATTTCCCTCAAAGCTCGCATTGTCTTCATCGGTCTGAATCAGGTCATCTATCTCGTTATAAAAACCATTAACCGTCAAATTCATGGTGTCGCTCAGCTGACCTTGATAGCCGATCTGGTAACTGGTTGAGGTTTCAGGCTGCAAGTCAGGATTGCCCATGACTTTATAACCCAAATTGCTATGGTCAAAGACGTAGTAGCGTTCTTTTAGATTGGGCACGCGATAACCACTGCCAATACTGCTACGAAAGACATGGTCACGACCGCTGGCATCCAAATGGTTGTATTTGAGTGATACTTTTGGCGCTGTATGACCACCAAAGTCTTCATCGTTTTGATAGCGAATACCGCTCAACACTTCCCAGTTATCGCCAATCAGCCAATCATCTTGTAGATACAGCTCACCGACATCACGGCTGACGTCATCGCTGATGAGCTCGCTGACTTGGTTTTTCGTTTGGCTTAACTTGTCTTGCTGAACCTGACCGCCGACTTGGATAAGATGAAGGTGCTTATCGGATAGCAATAGCTCAGGTAGATCGAGCTGGGCTTGTGCCAACGTCGTACTAATCTCTGTATCACGGGCACTAGTAATGGCTTGCTGTGTTTTAGTATTGGATGCACTTTGATATTCCTCATGCAGCGCTTGAGCGGACAATCGATAAGTCTTGCTGCGATCATCGACATGCGGCGCGATATCAGCGCGTGCACCGATACTAAAGCGCTGCTTGGTGATGTGCTCATCTCTTTGCTGTGCCAAATAGCGCGGCGCGACATAGTAATTAAAGCGACTAATATCGTCTTCTTTATATTGGCTGGCTTCTAGCCAATATTGAGAATTTTTGACCAGTCGGCTATCGTTGTGGTCATTGTTATTACCTGATGTGTTGTTACCGTCAGGGCGGTAGCTGAGGCGGGCACTGACTTGTGATTGCTCGCTGGCATCTTTTAATCTGGGCCACGCTTCATGATCTAAGCTCAAACCATCATTGTCCAGATACGAGCCTGATAGACGTGCGTGAAAGCGCTGGTTTTTATCTAACGCCCCTTCCACGCTGGCTTCTACATAGCGCTTATTGGCATCTAGCTTTTTACCAGATGGATTTTGCTGCCCATTGCTGGCAATCTCGGTGGTGATATGTCCTGTTGCCGCGCCAATGGGTTTGGTGATGATATTAATGACGCCGCCCATCGCCGCGCTACCAAACTGCGCTGATGCCGCTCCCTGCACCACTTCTATTTGCTCAATATCCATATTCATATATTGATTCAAGTTTACTGTCGAGCCAGTGCTTGCCGTAATCGGTAAACCGTCAATCAACACCAATACTTGATCACCTGTGAAGCCTTGCATGCTGACTTCGTAACCTGTCTTGCCGTGGACTTCACGTAAGTAGACATTGGGCAACAAGGCCAGCGCTTCTTTCAAAGTATGAGCATGGTTGTCATCGAGCTGCTGGCGACTGAGTACTTGCAGGGCAACTGGCGCATCACTTAAAGCGCGCTCAGAGCGAGTCGCCGTTACCACGATAGGGTCTAAACGTGTGCTCGGCATGGCTGCATCGTTAGTCATATCACCATTCGTCTCTGAGAAAATTGGCGCTGCTTGGACTGAAACTGACGTAAATGCAAACAAGGCTAATGCCACACTTATGGCTAATGGGCTACGACGCAGCGGTGAGGGATGGGTGTTTAGTCCCGTATGAGTCAACGATAAATCAAACGCTAAAATTGACATAAATAAAACAGCCATCGTAAAAAGAGAAAGTAAGAAAGTCACGCTGCTTAAAGACCTTTTGCTACAAAAATAGCGATCTAAAGCGACCTTTTCATAGTATTAATTATTAAAGGTTTGGTTACTTGATTCAATAGATTAAGTAACAAAGCCCAGATATAGTATTTTAAACGATAACAATTATCAAGATGTAAATGATAATTATTATTATTTACAAAGTGAAAAAATGTTGCCATAATGATTTCGTCCGAAGCCTAGAGACAAAATTATAAATGATGAACTAGCAGCGATAATTGCTAACAGCCTGCTTGATAAATACATCCTTGCTGCATCATTGCAAGCACTGTAGTACAGCAGGCATTGGTTTTATCAAATATCAATCATAGTCATCGTCTCTGCTATTTTCTGAAGATATTCATATCTCAATACTACATAGCCAAGATCATTGGCTTTTTTACTGCTATTCATTTTATGGAGACCATCATGAGTCAACCGCTATCGTTAACCAAAAAAAATACTGAGCTGTGGCAACAATACCAAGCATTAAAAGCAAAAACACCGATGCTATTTCCCACAGAAGGAGCGGCTGCGCTAGGCATCAGCGAGTTTGAACTGATGTTAGCCTCGCCTTATAGCCAGTATATGGGTGATCAGTGCAAAGCTGTATTAAAGCAATTTGAGAACTTTGGTGAAATGGAAAGCATTGTCAGAAACGAGCTAGCCGTGCATGAAAAAACCGCGCCATATCATAATCTTAAGCTTGGCGAAAAGATGGGATTGGCACTCAATGTTGGTGGTCTAGATTTGCGATTCTTTATGTGGCAATGGCGGCATATGCTGGCGGTAACGGATACCAGCCGCGCGGATAAGCCCTCTTATAGTATTCAGTTCTATAACGCCCAAGGTGCTGCTATCGACAAAGTCTATCTACGAGAGTTAAGCGCTGAGACTATTGCACGCTGGCAAGCGATGATTCAGGAGCAGCAGCAAACGGTGAATAATGAGACGCTGACGTTAGAGGCACAAGAGCCACGTAATGACTGGCGTTACAAGGCATTAAGTGAAGAGGAGCGTACGCAGTTACAGCAAGGCTGGCAGGCGATGACGGATGTGCATCAGTTTCATTCATTATTAAAAAATCTCGATATCGATCGTGCTAGTAGCTACCGTCAAGCACCAAAGCAGATGACGCAGCAGCTTGATATTAGCGCGGTCGAAGCGGTATTTACGCAGGCCCGTGATGCCAAATGTCCGATTATGATATTTGTTGGTAATAGTGGTCTGGTGCAGATTCAGACAGGAACGGTACAGACACTCAAGCGCATGGGCGATTGGTTTAATATTTTAGATAAAGACCATAATGACTTTACGCTGCATTTAAAAGACAAAGCATTGGCGCAAGTGTGGAGCGTTAAGCGCCCAACCAAAGATGGCATCGTGACTTGTATAGAAGGTTTTGATGGTCACGGCGTCAGTATCTTTAGTGTGTTCGGTCAGCGAATTGAAGGCACGCCTGAGCTTGAAGCATGGCAGCAAATTGTATCAAAGGTCATCGAAGCGCATCCATATGCAGAAGCCTTAGCAGCAGTTGCAATGGCTGAAGAAGAGAGCGTGTAAACCCGTCATAAAAAATCAGTAAATTTTGCGATATTGACACTCACATAACGGATAAGCCATAGCTGTTGTATGAGTTATTTGGGATGCTTAATACACGTTAATGGTTCTGTTAATAGTGTCATTTTTTACGTTAGCAAATTAGGAATGCTTATGTCTTCTGCATTATCAAACACAGTAATCACTCACTCAGTGATAAATAAAAAATTGATGAGTCGGGCTATCAGCACTGCGGCCATTATTGGCGCATTTGCCGTGCCCTCACTTTCTGCCCAAGCTTATGATCGTATTGTCGCGATGAGCCCCGATGTTGCAGACGTCGTGGTGGCACTAGGAGCGACCGATAAATTGGTTGGTAAAGATGCGACTAATCATAATCCAGCGTTAAAGAGCGTGCCAGCCGTGGGTATGCACCGTAATATTACCGCCGAGTCAGTGTTGGCGGTCAAGCCTGATTTAGTGCTCGGCAGTTATATGGTGCAGCCTGCGAGTATTTATCAGCGCTTAAATGGTCTAAAGGTTAAAGCCGTTAATGTCGCGCCCAAAGAAGAGGTAAGCACCTTTGCTAATAGTATTAAATCTATCGGCAGTTACGTTGATAAAAAATCTGAAGGATCGCAGCTTGCGAAGCGTTGGAATACAGGGATGAGTCCAATGGCAAAGACGGGTAAGCGTTATTTATTAAGTTACGATGGTCGTATCGTTGCAGGTAAGGGTACGGTAGGGGATGAGTTGATTCGCCGAGCTGGTGGGATTAACGCTGCAAACGTATCGGGATTAAAACCTATGTCCCGTGAAGGCTGGCTGGCCGCCAAGCCCGATGTGATTATTATTGCCGATCATAATCAGGCAGTGGTTGGCGGGGTCAGTAAATTTAGTAAACGTCCTGAGATTGCAGCAAGTGCCGCAGGCAAGAAGGGCGGCGTACATTTTTGGCCAGCAGATGACTTTCTGCGTTATGGCTTGCATTCGCCTGACGTCTTAAAAAAGTTGAACGCTGTAGCAAAATAGCCTAAGCAAAAATACTTTATCTCATATTCAACAAAATGACATCTCACATGGCAAATACGATTTCTGCTTCTATCTCTACACAAACTGGAAAACACAAACTTAGCATCTATTATGTTGCCGCGACTGTCGCATCTGTGCTGCTAATTTGGTTGGCACTTGGTATTGGCTTTGGTGAATGGTCAATTCCCAATCATCTTGATGACACCATCTGGCAGCTGCGTTATCCGCGTGTGGTGACGGCATTACTGGTTGGTATGGCGTTGTCAGTTAGTGGCGCAGCATTACAGGCTTTATTTGAAAATCCTTTAGCGGACCCAAGTTTAATCGGTACATCAGGTGGCGCGGCGCTTGGTGTTGTTTTGGTTCTGGCGTTGGGGTTTGGTGGCATTGGGATACCGCTTGCGGCGTTTACCGGAAGCGTATTGGTCTGTTTATTTATTCTCGCTTGTCATCGGTTTTTGGGTGGTGGGCAGATGGGCTTGCTGATATTGGGATTTGTCATTAGTGCTTTTTGTGCCGCTGTCGTCAGCCTGATTTTATTCATGTCTGATGACATGGTGCTGCGCTCCGCGACCAATTGGCTGTCAGGCAGTATGGCGGAAGCGGGCTTCGTACCGCTGCGATATTCAATTATTTCTATGGTTTTAGGCTTAGCGATTTTATTGCCATTAGGTCGCCAGTTGGACGGGTTGATGTTAGGTGAGGCAGCCGCTAAGTCCTTGGGTATCAAAGTGGGTATGGTTCGTTGTTTGGTCGTGATTGCCTCGGCATTATTAACAGGGGCAGCGGTGTCTTTAGCAGGCGTCATTGGTTTTATTGGCATGATGGTGCCAAACCTGCTGGCTATTCTGTTTGGCGGCGGACGTATGCGTCTCATGATTTGGTCTGGCTGGCTTGGGGCGATATTATTACTCGTCATTGATGGCGCGGCGCGGCATGTTGCTTATCCAGTGGATGTGCCCGTTGGCATCGTTTTAGCGTTGCTTGGCGGTCCCTTCTTTATTTGGCTGTTTGTGCGTAGTAGCCGCCGTTAATTGGAGAGAGTGTTTATGTTTCATTCGTATTTTACGGCTATATCAAAGACATCACCAGCGAGTCGAGACAGTCGTATAAATAGTAGTGATATCAAGAGTAGTGATGAAGGCGAGCTGTTGTCGATGCAAGATATTCATATCTCGCATGGTCATAAAACATTGTTAAAGATAGACAATCTAACCGTGCCAAGCCAAAAGCTGGTCGCCTTTATCGGACCAAATGGCGCAGGTAAAAGTACGTTGCTGCACACGGTTTTGGGTCAACACACAGGAACCGCCCTCAAAACGGATGGTCACATTACGATTTACGGTCAGCCGATCAACGAGGTCATGAATGATGGTCATATCGCTTGGGTTGGACAACATGAGCGTTTTGAGCTACCGTTAACGGTATTGGATTATGCGCTGTTAGGAGTCTCGCCAAATCTTGCATGGTATCAGCGCCCAAATAGCCATCATGTTGAGCGCGCGCAACGTTTACTACAGGATTTTGAGTTATCAAGTTTGGTCAGTGCCCGCGTGCAAACCTTATCAGGCGGTGAAAAGCAGCGCTTGGCTATCGTAAGGGCGCTAATGCAAGACACTAAAATCATGATGTTTGATGAGCCGACCAATCATCTTGATATTCGCCATCAGCGTTTTTTACTTCATTATTTGCATAATTTGGTACGACAGCAACGCAAAAGTATCTTGGTTGTGTTGCATGATTTGACCCATGCGCATCGCTATACTGATGAAGTGGTGCTATTAAGCGGTGGACAAGTTGTTGCACAAGGAACGCCTAGTGAAGTGATGACACGCTCGCAATTAAGCGATGTTTATGATGTTGATATTAAGGTGCATCAAACTGAAGATGGTTTGGTGTTTATATGATTCTGAGCACTTGAGTTATTATTTTGTCTTTACGATAGGCATTTGATGATTAACTTGGCTTTTAAATCTGTATATATCGCACTGATTTATTCGGCAGTAAAAAACTCTTCATGCTATATAAATAATAGCAAGAAGGGTTTTTTTGCATCTTAACTATTGTAGTGAATAAAATATTTTTAATATAACCATGCAAAATATAACCATACTAACAGGATGATTTTCAGTTAATAAATAATTTTAAACCTAAAAAATTTTGCAGTAAACTCGCATAACGATCGAATTTAGTAGAAACTGTAAACCACTAGGTATTTGTTCTGAACGGGAGAAACTCATTGCGCGCTATTCCTTATAAACTGATTGTTAGCGCACTACTGCTCATCATTGTTGCGGGCTTTTTTGCCTTTCGCTGGTGGCAAGGACCACTATTACCAAGCTATAGAATATCTTCGATGCCTTTGGTGCAGACGGTCGTAGCGACTGGACGGGTCGTTGCCGTATCGAATATTGACATTGGTAGCGAGATATCAGGTGTTGTATTAGAGCGACGGGTAGCAGAAGGCGAACAAGTCGCTGCAGGAGATTTATTGTTGGTACTAAGCTCCGATGACGTTGCAGCCCAAGTGCGGCAAGCAGAAGCCGAGTTGGCGGAATTGATTAGTAGCACTCGTCCACAGGCAGCAGTAGATTTGACCAATGCCGAAGTAGCGTTGGCGCAAGCTGGCCGTAATGTCGAGCGTAGGCGCGAATTGGCTACTATCTCGGCCATCTCTGATGAGGAAATGGAGCAGGCGATTCAAGCCCAAGCTCAAGCACGCAATAACCTTGAAAATGCACGACTGAGAGCGAATGCACTCTCCTCTGGTGGTGTTGAAGAAGATTTATTACGTGCTCGTATCGCAGCATTGCAGGCTCAGCTCAACAAAGCGCAAGTACGTAGCAAAGTATCAGGCACTATTCTAACCCGTAATATTGAGGTAGGCGATTTGGTACAGCCAGGTCAAAGCTTGTTTACTATTGCCCTCGATGGTAAAACTGAAATACGAGTACCGCTTGATGAACGTAATTTATCTCGATTGGCCTTGCAGCAACCGGCTGTCGCTATTGCTGATGCCTATCCGGATCAACCGTTCCCCGTACGTATTAGTTTCATTGCACCAAGTATAGATCCGCAACGCGGTACGGTAGAGGTGAGATTATCCGTCGATCCTGTACCTGATTTTTTGCGTCAAGATATGACGGTATCAGTGAATATCGAAACGGATCAACGCGCAAAAGCCTTAGTCATTCCTAATGATGCACTAGCCAATATTAAAGAAGACAGCGCCGAAGTATTATTATTGCGTGATGGTAAAACACAACGTCAAGTAGTGAAATTAGGGTTACGCGAGCTATCAGCATCAGAGGTGCTCTTAGGACTGAGCGCAGGCGATGAGATTTTGGTTGATGCCACTGTCTCACTGGCTGATGGAAAAAGAGTGAGAACCGCGCTTCAAGCAGCACCTTTTGCCGCTCCTGATGCTGACAAGATAACGACGGTAAGTGATAAGAGCCAAGCAGCGGAGACAGTCAATTGACGGCATTTTTCGATAGACTATGGATTGATGCCAACATTGCCATCAGTTTTTTACGCGAGGGACGCATACAGTCGTTGATGATTACTCTTGGAGTGGCGATAGGTGTTGCCGTTATTATATTTATCACCGCACTCATCCAAGGATTACAGACCAACCTTATTGACAGTACCCTCGGCAGTCAGGCACATATTCGCTTAGTAGCGCCAGACGAAGTCAACCTAATAGCGCCATCTGCTGATGATACGCTGCAACTGATACAAGAAGACAAGCGTCCACAGCGGCTACGTTCTATTAATAATTGGCAGCAAATCACTGACACGCTAGATCAACTGCCCTTATTAACTGCCGTATCGCCAAACGTGTCTGGGCCTGGGTTTGTCCGGCGTGGTGAGGCATTAGAGTCGGTAATACTAGTAGGTACTGACTTGGCGCGTTATCAGAATATAATCCCACTTGATGAATACTTAATCAGTGGTGAGCTGCGAGTGGGCGCAGATAATGTATTGATTGGTAGTGAACTGGCTAAAGATTTGGGAGTAGAGGTCGGCAGCAAATTACGTTTGGACACAGGTCAAGACAGTGGTGATAATGGCAACAATAATCTGAGTAACAACTTTGGTAGCAACCTTAGTAACAACAGCGCTGTAGTCAATATCGCTGGTATATTTGAGCTCGGCGTACGAGAGCTTGATGCGCGCTACGTCTATCTAGACTTAAAACAAGCGCAGTCATTACTCAACCTACCGGGCGGTATCACAGTCATTGATTTGACGGTTGAAGATATCTTTGAGGCGGAGGAAATCGCTGCACAAGTGGGTCGTTTGACCTCATTGCAAGCAGAAAGCTGGATTGAAACCAACGCCCAACTGCTGAGTGGTCTCACGGCTCAAAGTTTATCTAGCAATATGATTGTCGTTTTTGTGGCGATCTCGGTGGCTTTTGGCATTGCCAGTGTGCTGTCAGTCAGTGTGGTTCAGCGTACGCGCGAGATTGGTATCTTACGAGCCATGGGTGCAACTCGTCAGAAAATCCTACGAATATTCTTAATTCAAGGGGCTATATTTGGCTTGCTAGGCTCGATTGTCGGTAGTGGTGTCAGCTATGTATTGGTCTGGTCTTTTAATACTTTTGGGCCCGACATATTTACCATTCCCATATCGATAAACCTGATCTTAGTGACTATGTCGTTAGCAACGCTAACTGGTGTGATAGCAGCCGCTATTCCAGCGCGGCGCGCAGCAGCACTTGATCCAGTGGTGGCTATTCGTTATGTCTAATCATGATTCTAGCGACACTTTTAATAATGACTTTAACAGTGACTTTAAAGATGTTTCTGTCAATCCTTTTAATAAGACGTCAACTCCTATGTCCAGTCAATCTCACGAAGTTCTGCGTTTAGAGGCACTAAAAAAGTCTTATAACATCGGTCAACCTAATGAGATTGAGGTGCTGCACGGTATTGACTTAACCATCAGCAATAACGACTTTGCTGCCCTGATTGGTCCTTCTGGTTCAGGTAAAAGCACTTTGCTAAATGTACTAGGGTTACTAGATCAGCCAACCAGCGGTGAGCTATATCTATTGGGTCAAGCAACCAGCGCTATGAATGATGCTGGTCGCACCGCTTTACGTGGCAGTAGTATTGGCTTTGTCTTTCAATTTCATCATCTGATTCAAGCGTTTAGTGCATTAGACAATATCTTAATGCCGCTAACATTGACAAGGGGTCGTCCAAATAAGCTTGCTATCCAAAAAGCGCGCGAGCTACTGGCAGCGGTTGGTCTGGAGCAGTTCGCTGACAGTAAGCCTAACGAGCTATCAGGTGGTCAGCAACAGCGTGTCGCCATTGCACGCGCCTTGATAACCGAACCGGCATTGCTATTGGCTGATGAACCTACAGGTAATCTGGATACCGTGACGGCTGGAGAAGTGTTTGAGCTGTTCCGCAAAGTCAATCAGGAACGTGATTGCGCGGTATTGTTGGTTACCCATGATCCACGCTTGTCAGCATCTTGTGATCGAACGATTAATTTGGTTGATGGTCGTATTGATAGTGATACGTTGAATAATTGAAAAATATCGTAGTGATAATAAAAGCCATATTGGCGGATTACTTATCTGCTTAACAAAGATTCCTATAAATACCGCCGTCAATACTGAAATCAATAAAGGTAGCGGCTTCGATTGTATGAAATCTCATAGAAAACACCCAATAATCAAAAACCCTTTTTTATAAAAATTTAAGGTAAAAGCTAAATATATCTATATTTCTAGGCCAATGTATCCGTGCCATCACCTTTAGAGCCATGTTCATTCAAAATGATTTTGTTATCTATTGTTAAATACCAGTAGATGCTATGTATAATGCAGCACTAGCATAGCTTTCACTCATATGCCTTTAATAAGAAGATTACATTATGTCAAACAAGCGTCCTTTATATATTCCCGTTGCAGGCCCCGCTCTTTTAGAGACTCCTTTACTAAATAAAGGCAGTGCTTTTTCATCAGAAGAACGTGATAGCTTTAATTTAACTGGGCTATTGCCTCATAACATTGAGACAATTGAAGAGCAATCACTACGCGCTTATCATCAACTGCGCTCATTCACTAATGATATGGATAAGCATATTTACTTGCGTAACATACAAGATACCAATGAAACCTTATTTCACCATCTAATTGAGCAGCATATTGAAGAGGTTATGCCGCTCATTTATACCCCGACGGTTGGTCAAGCATGTGAAAAATTCTCGCAAATTTATCGCCGTAAACGTGGTTTATTTATCTCATATCCTGAGCGCCATAAAATCGATGACATGCTGCAAAATGCTACCAAACAAAATGTGAAGGTAATCGTTGTCACTGACGGCGAACGTATATTAGGTCTAGGGGATCAAGGTATTGGTGGTATGGGTATTCCCATTGGTAAATTGGCTTTGTACACCGCTTGTGGTGGTATTAGCCCAGCTTATTGCCTACCAATTTTGTTGGATGTTGGTACCAATAATCAACAGCTACTTGACGATCCTATGTACATGGGCTGGAGAAACCCACGCATTTCTGGTGATGAATATAATGAGTTTGTCGACTTATTTATTCAAGCCGTTAAACGTCGTTGGCCTGAGGCATTATTACAATTTGAAGATTTTGCCCAAGAGAACGCGACACCATTATTGAATAAATATCGTGACCAATTATGCTGCTTCAATGATGACATTCAGGGCACTGCTGCGGTTTCAGTCGGTACCTTGATTGCCGCGTGCTTAAATAAGGGCCAAAAGCTTAGCCAACAAAAAATAGCATTTTTAGGCGCAGGGTCTGCTGGTTGCGGTATTGCTGAACATATCATTCGCCAAATGCAGCGTGAAGGGTTAACGGAGGCGCAGGCTCGCAGCCAAGTATTTATGGTTGACCGCTATGGCCTGCTTACTGATAACATGACGGAGCTACAAAAATTCCAAGAACCGTTAGTACAAAAAGAATCCGCTATTGAAAGCTGGGATAAAAGTAAGAAACTCGGTTTAGCGCAAGTGGTTAAACAAGCAAAAATAACCGTATTATTCGGCGTCAGTGGACAAAAAGGTCTGTTCACCCAAGAGGTGATCGAATCCTTGTGTGTTAATACTGAACATCCTATTGTATTACCACTTTCAAACCCCACGTCTCGTGTAGAAGCAACACCGCAAGAAGTGACTAATTGGAGCAAGGGTAAGGCAATTGTTGCAACAGGTAGTCCTTTTCCTCATACCACTTTTGAAGGTCAGTCTTTCGAGGTTTCTCAGTGTAATAACAGCTATATTTTCCCCGGGATTGGTCTGGGTGTTTTAGCAGCACGGGCGACGGGTATCAGCGATAATATGCTCATGGCGGCAAGCCAAGCCCTTGCAGATATATCAATGGAATACGAAAAAGCACCTGGTGCCATCCTACCGCCTATTAAAGTCATTAGAGAGATCAGTGAAAAAATAGCGTATGCAGTGGCATTGCAAGCGGCTCAAGATAAGCTAGCACTACCTATCACAGCGGAGAATTTACAACGTCGATTAAAAGCGAATTTTTGGTTACCTGAATATCGTAATTATCGCCGTACTTCTTTCTAATGTTAGAAATTAGATATAACAAATTCTAATATTAGGCACATTATCTAAGTAAAACACTAAATGAAAAAAGGTTGCTAACGCTATATTACATATAGTGTTGGCAACCTTTTTTACTGCTATTAAATTCACTAGTTTAGCAAGTTTACTTTTACTGGTTTTTCAGCACAGCTCAATGATTGTTTTCTATTAAATTCTAGACAATAAAAAACCCTTACAAGTCAATGACTGTAAGGGTTTGAATGTGGTGGACCCAGTAGGACTTGAACCTACGACCAAAGGATTATGAGTCCTTGTTTTTACAACAACAATACACAATGAATGGCGATAAGTAGCTGCAATTATTGGCGTAAAGCCTTTTGCATTGGAGGGTTAGGTTAGAAGATAAGTATATCTATCAACAAGTAGATATGCTTATCAATAAATTTGGAGTATCAAAATAGTATCAAAATGGATAGTTTCAGCAGATATTTTAAAAGTAAGGGTCTATAAATGAAACTTTTAAATGATTGGCAATAAAGGATATATCTTTCATTCAAAGTATAAAAAAAGCTAAGAGCTGGTTACTCTTGTTTTGACATATTCTATTGGTCAACAGACCCTACTCATAAATATGTAGGAGATATTGAAAAAACGTACCCACATCGTGAGTACGCTAAAAACTAATAAGTATAAAACAAGAACATCTGCATGAAAGTAAAGTCTAAATCAGATTTAGGTCGCTATAGGTGTATCTAAAGTGACTGGTTTCTCTTGAATTTTTTTACTATCTACTGCTGCATTTAAGTTTACAAGGAAAATAGCAGCAGCTGCAATTATTCCTGGTATGGCGATAAACAAAAAGTTAGTTTGGTGGCTTAGCTCTAGTGTAAGTAGCGCCCCAGTTAAGATAGGACCTACGATAGCACCAATACGACCGATACCTGATGCCCAACCCATAGCTGTGGTACGTACAGCAGTAGGATAATACTGAGCGACAAAGGTGTAGAGTAATATCTGTGAGCCAATAGTAGTAGCGCCTGCAATCGCTATAAGACTATATAGCACCACTTGCGGGCTATTGTAGCCAAGTAATATCAATGCGGCTGCACCAGCTACAAACATAATGGTTAATACTGGTTTTAGATGGAATCTATCAGCCAGTACACCGCCACCAATAGCGCCAACCATCCCACCAATATTGAGTGCGAATAAGAACAGCATACTAGCACCTAGCGAGTAACCTGCTTGAATCATAAGCTTTGGTAACCAACTGGCGAGAGCATATACCATCAATAAGCACATAAAGAAGGCTACCCAGAACATGATTGTGGTAAAGCCGCGATTTTTTAGGAACAAGGCTTTAATAGAAGCATCGTCACCTTTGGTTGGTTCGTCTAATATCAAAGTAGTTGACGCGGTAACTTTCTCTTGTGGTGCAAGTTTGCAGACGACTTTCTTGGCCTCATCGTGTCTTTTTTCTTTAACCAAATACATCAAAGATTCAGGCAGCATTTTCCAAATAATTGGCAATAGTAAGGTAGGGATGCCGGCGATATAAAACATAATCTCCCAGCCATAATCTACCACCAGAAATGATCCCAACAATGCTGACGCCATTCCGCCTATGGCATAACCACTAAACATAATGGCAACTAGAGTACTGCGGATACGTTTTGGGGCATATTCAGAGGTCAGCGCTACACAGATGGGCATTACACCGCCGATACCAAGACCAGCAATAAAGCGTAAGGCAGCAAACTGCATCGGACCATTGGCGAATGCGCCAGCGAATGTAAAGGTACTAAATAAGGCAACGCAAATCATAATAGTTTTTTTACGGCCGATTTTATCAGACAAGGTACCAAAAATCATTGCACCAAACATCATGCCAAAAAGTGCTGCGCTGGCAAGAAATCCTGCTTGTACTGCGGTCAAAGACCATTCTTCCATGAGTAAGGGTAATGCTACACCATAAATGATGAGATCATAACCATCAAAGATAATAATCAGTAGGCACCAAAACAGCACCTTCCAATGAAAGGGCGCGAATTTGGCTTCATCAATAACTTTATTGATGTTTAAGGTTGGTGATTCCATTCGTATTTCTCCATGGATAATATCCTTATAAGTGTCTAACAAGTTATTGTTTTCTGATGATCAAGTCAAAAACTATCTAAGTATAAATATATACCTATAAGGTATGGTTTTTAGTTTTACAGAGCATGAAAAGATATAGGCACGTGTAGATGACTTACATTAAATCAGTTAAAACCTATCTTAGGCGACCTCTAAGAAGCTAATAAATGTATGTATATTAGCTGTTTAGAGGCAAACTAAAGAAATCTGCACGATTTTTGGTAACAAGTGGTATTTCTTAAAAGACATGCAAGAAAATAGCTCATATATTTAAAAGATATATGAGATTCACCATGCATTATGGAAAAACATCACAAGATTGCCGTTAATGCTGTAACCGGTAGTGATGATATTTAGATAAGTTATATAGCAATATTATTGTTTAAAATACTGTCGCACGAGCTGATTAAACTCTTCAGGTTGCTCAATATTTGAGATATGCGAGGCATTGATAGTAGCGAGCGTAGCATTAGGTATATGATCGACCATATATTCACCATCGGCAACCGTTGTCACTGGGTCTTCAGTACCTGCAACCACCGTAACTGGCACGCGGATATCTTTTAACTGCTCACGAGTATCAGCGACAGATAATGCCTCGCAGCTGCTGGCATAACCCTCGCTACTGCCAGCTGCAAGAGCGCCAGATAATGCTTTAACTACATCAGGATGATTATCGATAAAACTTGAAGTGAACCAACGCGAGGCAGCCGTAGCGGCAATAGGATCCAGACCTTGCTCACGTACTAATTGCGCGCGATCTACCCATGCTGCCTCGTTACCAATCTTTACAGCGGTATTGCATAGCATCAAGTGATGAAAGCGGTCAGGGTGATTGATAGCCAGCCATTGACCAGTCATACCGCCCATAGAGATGCCACAAAAAAATGCTTTATCAATATTCAGATAATCAAGCAAATCAGTGACGTCTTTTCCAAGCTGATCTAAACTATAAGGACCTCTTGGTGCGGAAGACTTACCATGGCCACGAGTGTCATAGCAGATGATAAAATAATCGTTTTGCAAGGCATCGATTTGTGGCTGCCACATATGATAGCTGGTACCTAAAGAGTTGGAAAATATCAGAGCAGGATTGCTGCTATCACCAAAAGTGGCATAGTTTAGGACAATTTCTTGGTTGTCAAATAGGGGCATATTAAGCATCCTTATTTAGGATTAAAGTGTTGAAAGTATATGTAGAGATGAGTATTAATCTTGGTAATTAACCCGCTCAATAATCATGGCGATACCTTGTCCTACGCCGATACACATCGAGCAGATTGCATAACGCTTACCTGTTTTCTCAAGTTGATTAAGTGCCGTTAAAATCAAACGTGCTCCTGAAGCGCCAAGTGGATGACCAAGGGCAATCGCACCGCCATTAGGGTTAACGCGCTCGCTATCGTCAGCTAACCCTAAATCACGCGTACAAGCTAAAGATTGTGCAGCAAAAGCTTCATTAAGCTCAATCACATCCATGTCATCGAGAGAAAGACCCGTTTGCTTAAGCAGCTTTTTCATCGCTGGTGCTGGGGAAAAGCCCATGATACGTGGTTCAACGCCTACTGTGGTGGAAGCCACAATACGTGCCCGCGGCTTCAAATTAAATTCTTTAACGGCTTGCTCTGACGCTATTAAAAAAGCTGCCGCGCCATCATTGATGCCTGATGCATTACCAGCGGTTACGGTGCCATTTTCTTTAACAATGGCGTGCAGTTTGGTGAGTTTCTCAAGCGTGGTATCGGCGCGGGGATGCTCATCGGTATCGACAATGACAGGCTCGCCTTTACGTTGCGGGATAACGACAGGCGTAATCTCACTCTCAAAAAACCCTGACTCTTGGGCTGTAGCAGTACGTTGCTGGCTACGAAGCGCAAAAGTATCTTGATCAACGCGATTGACATTGAATTGCTCGGCGACATTTTCCGCTGTTTGCGGCATGGTCTCTGTACCGTATAGCTTATCCAATTTTGGGTTGATAAAACGCCAGCCCATAGTGGTATCTTCGAGCTTTTGACTACGACCAAACGCTTGATCTGACTTACCCATGACAAATGGCGCACGGCTCATGCTCTCAACGCCACCTGCAATAATTAGATGAGCTTCACCTGCCTTAATCGCACGTGCCGCAATGGCTAAGGCATCCATAGACGAGCCACATAGGCGATTCACTGTGGTAGCTGGCACTTGATAGGGCACACCTGCGAGTAGCGACGACATACGGCCGACATTGCGATTGTCTTCACCGCTCTGATTGGCACAACCGTAAATAACATCATCGACCTGTTCCCAGTCGATTGTGGTATTGCGTTCCATCAAGGCTTTAATGGGAATAGCACCCAAATCATCAGCACGTACAGGGGCGAGACCGCCGCCGTAGCGTCCAAAAGGGGTGCGAATGGCATCAATAATATAAGCGTTGTTTAAACCAATGGTTGAATCAGTCATCGTCCTTGTCCTTTTTATTGTTTTTAATTTGTAGCGTCAATTAGCATCGCACTCGTTAAGCCTTGTAATTCATCAAAGCTTAGGTCGTCAACCATCTCTGTAACGACTAAACCTTTATCAGTGACATCAATGATACAGAGGTCGGTATAGATACGGTCTACGCATTTTTTACCCGTCACCGGATAGCTAAGCTCACTAACAATCTTTGGCTCGCCCTCTTTGGTGATATGATTGGTCATGACAAAGACCTTTTTGGCACCGACGGCTAAGTCCATTGCGCCGCCAACGGCAGGTATTGCATCCTCTGCACCGGTACTCCAGTTGGCTAAGTCGCCATTGGCTGCCACTTGAAACGCGCCCAATACGCAAATGTCGATATGACCACCACGCATCATCGCAAAAGAGTCGCCATGATGGAAGAAGCTACCGCCATCGAGCATGGTGACGTATTCTTTGCCGGCATTAATCAGCTCGGGATCCTCTTCACCTTTAGCAGGTGGTGGTCCAAAAGCTAGTAAGCCATTTTCTGAATGTAAAAATACATCTTTATCATCCGGTAGGTATTGGGCAATTTTGGTCGGTAGTCCGATGCCTAAATTGACATAAGCACCATCTGGAATATCTTGTGCAGCGCGCTCGGCAATTTGATCGCGGGTCAAAACGGTGTAGGAAGTATGGCTCATGATGACGATCCTTATAATTGGCAGTATTAAGCGGTGGCTGTCGTTGCTGTGCTAGCATATTCATCACTAGCAGGTTCAGTACTAGTAGGCTGGATTTGCACCACATGCTGCACAAAAATACCCGGTGTAATAACATACTCAGGATCAAGTTCACCAAGATCCACCGTTTCAGAGACTTGGGCGATAGTAATATCAGCTGCCATTGCCATGATTGGACCAAAGTTGCGTGCAGACTTGCGGTACACCAAGTTGCCCCAGCGATCGCCTTTATTGGCTTTAATTAAGGCAAAATCAGCCTTTATCGGATATTCAAGAACATAGTCTTTACCATCGATATGACGAGTCTCTTTACCTTCTGCGAGTAAAGTGCCAAAGCCTGTTGGCGTATATACTGCGCCGAGTCCCATACCTGCTGCTTGAATACGACAAGCCAAATTACCTTGTGGTACTAGCTCCAGTTCAATCTTGCCAGCATGATAAAGCTCATCAAATACCCAAGAGTCTGATTGACGGGGAAAAGAGCAAATTATCTTACGTACAGCACCTGTTTGTAAGAGTTTGGCAAGGCCATGGTCGCCGTTACCGGCATTATTATTAATGATGACCAAATCTTTTACGCCCAAATTAATAAGCCCGTCAATGAGTTCAGCGGGTTGACCTGCCGTGCCAAAGCCACCAATCATAATGGTGGCGCCATCTTTGATTTGACTAAGTACGTCAGTGATACCTTTATCAGCTTTGTTAATCATGTTTATATCCTATAAAAAGTCATATGAGGTAGTGTCTTTAAAATTAATAAGTGGTACATGGGTTAGACTCATTGCTCTGACACTACTTAAATTTTTTGTAAGAGACTTGCTTTTAATTGGCTTCATTATTAGAGGTCGTTAATGAGATAGATGATGTTGGTAGTAGGCGTTTTTTGGTCAGAATATAGTGAGCAATCATGCCAATAAGAATGCCCCAAAACACAGAGCTTAATCCCAAAAAGCTCATACCCGATGCTGTCGCCAAAAAGGTAATTAACGCTGCATCTCTTTGCTCATCATTTTTCATAGCAATGGTGATATTGGCAGAAATGGCACCGATTAACGCAAGGCCGGCCAGTGCCGCGACAAGCTCTTTTGGAAGCAAGCTAAATACCATCACGATACTGCCAGCAAATAAACCGCCAAATAAATAGAAGATGCCATTAGCGACACCTGCGATATAGCGCTTTTCCTTAAGTTCATGCGCATCTTTGCCAGTACAAAGCGCGGCTGTGATAGCGGCAAGTACGATAGTGATACCACCAACACATGCAACTGCTAAAGAGGCGAGGCTTGTAACACTCACAATAGGCTTGGCTGGCGTGTCATAGCCACTTAGATTTAAAATAGCCATGCCGGGTAAGAATTGACCAGTTAAGCTCACAAGGATGAGTGGTATAGCGAGGTTAAACGTTGAGTTCCACGACCATTCAGGTGCAATAAAATTAGGTATGGTAACGGCTAAATCGAAATGGACAGGGTTCATTTTGCCAAGTAAGACGCTTAAGATAACACCGCATATCAACACCCAGATCATCGTATAGCGCGGCGAAAAGCGTTTGGCTAATAAATAGCAACCGAGCATGCTAAAGACGATAAATGGCATGCTATCAGTGGCTTTAAATAATTCTAAGCCGAACTGAAATAGGATGCCTGCCATCATGCCAGCGGCGATACCGTTAGGAATCCATTTTAATATTTTGTCGAAGTAACCTGTCGCTCCAATAATAAATATGACAATCGCTGAGATGATATAACCGGCAACAGCTTCATTAATACTCATCTGTGGAAATAGGGTAACCAGTAAAGCGGTACCAGGTGCGGACCATGCTGTAATAACCGGTGTTTTATATTTAATAGATAAATAAATACCAGGAATGGCAGCACCAATGGAGACACCCCAAATCCAAGACGCCATCATGGCATCCGATACTTGTGCGGCTTGTGCGGCTTGTGCGGCCTGAAAAAAAATAATCAAAGGACCTGCATAGGAAATAAGAACCGCTAAGAACCCTGCAACCGATGCAGAGAGCGACCAGTCGTTTTTTAAGGTTTGGATTACAGAGGCCATATTGCTTCCTTGCAAATTAGCATTCGTTACGGGGTTGCAAATTAAGATGCATGCTACTGATTGACAGATTTATTATTAGCCTTCGTCGCCACCGCCTACAGGAATGGTATTACCAGTAATATAAGAAGACTCATCGGATGCTAAAAACAAGATGGCATTGACTTGCTCATCTATCGTGCCGTAGCGTTTCATAAAGGTGCGATCAATGGTCTGATCAACCACCGCATTCATCCATGATTTTTCATCATCAGTTAATGGTTTGGTGTTACGTGGAATCTTTCTGGGCGGCGCTTCAGTACCGCCAGTTGCCACGGCATTCACACGGATGCCATCGTTTGCATACTCAAAAGCGAGCGATGCGGTCATGGCGTTCACGCCGCCTTTCGCTGTCGAGTAGGGTATGCGGTTGATACCACGAGTAGCGATAGAGGACACATTAACAATAATGCCTGACTGCTGTTTGACCATGGTTGGTAATACCGCATGACAACACCATAATGTTGGAAATAATGAGCGACTGATTTCCTTTTGGATTTCTGCTTCAGAGAAGCAGGTAAAAGGTTTCATCCATATTGCGCCGCCGACATTGTTGACTAATATATCGATACGCCCATAGCTATCAAGTGCCTTATCAATAGCCTCTTTAGCACCTTGACGGGTTTCAAGGTCAGCTTGAATGGTAACGGCTTGTCCACCATTAGCAATGATTTCAGCCAGCACCTCTTCTACTAATGGAGAAAAGTCTGCCATGACGATTTTTCCGCCCTCACTTGCTAAGCGTAATGCGACTCCGCGCCCGATGCCTTGGGCGGCACCAGTAACGATACATACTTTATTATCAAATCTTTTACTCATGACAGTCTCCTAAAAATCTTGCTCATGCTTTGCTAGTAGAGTAATACGGCTAAGCTATGTTATTGTTCACTGGGCGTGAATTTTTCATAGTAAAAATTGCACGGTTTTAGATTGCTGCTGTCTAACCAGTTACTCACCGCATCCACCATCCCTAACGGACCACACAAGTAGACATCGACGTCACCATCGTTTAGCCACTCATTATCAACATGACCGGTGACATAGCCTTTACGCTCATGCTGGCTGTCTTCAGTGGCCACACAGGTGCGGTAGTCAAACCAAGGGTGGTTTTGTTTGACTTCTTCTAGTTTCTCAACTTCTATCAGATCAAAATCGTTGGTGACGCCGTAGACCATCCTGACAGGATGATGGGCACCAGACACCTCTAAACTTTTTAGCATCGATAAAAAAGGCGCGATACCGGTACCGCCTGCTAGAAATAGAGTTGGGCGGATCAGAGGGCGCAGGTAAAAGCTACCAAATGGACCCTCAAAATTAATCTCTTGACCTATAGTTGCAGTATCAGATAAGAAGGTGCTCATCTTGCCATTAGGAATATTGCGGACGACAAATTCGGCCTGATTGGCACTAGGTATAGAGCTAAATGAATAGGAGCGTGTCTCGTTAGAATCAGGAATACTGACATTGACATACTGGCCTGGCAAAAATACTAGTGCATCTGGATTGTCGACTTCGACGCCAAAGTGAAGGGTAGATTCTGACAGTACATTCAGCTGTTGTAGTTTGCCTTTGAATACAGACTTGCCGACTTTGCAAGCTTCAGAGGAGGTTGGTACTTTGATCACGCAGTCGCTTTCTGGAATCATCTGACAGGTGAGTACATAACCTTCAGCAGCTTCAGCTTCTGTCAGTGCATCTTCGATATACATATCAGGGTGCATGTCGTAGCTGCCAGATTCACAATGGCAACGGCAAGTACCGCAAGCGCCATCAAGGCAATCCACAGGGATATTAAATTTTTGACGATACGCTGCTTCGGCGACGGTTTCGTCGGCTTCACATTTGATGAAGCCTGTGACGCCGTCTTCGAACTGTAGAGCAATATTATATTCCATGAGAAATATCCCTTTTCAACACGTATTAATTAAAAGCTAGTGGCTAAATAATGAGTGAATAATGATTAGACGTGATAGACGTCCATGATTTGATGCACATAGTCGTCTTTTAAGACCACATACTTATCCAAAATTTTTGGTTGGTCTTGAGTCATGTCTATTTTGTACTGAGAGTAACCCCAATAGGTATTGGTCTCGTGATAGCGAAAGGACTTGTTGATCCAGTTGAAACGCACCGTCACAATACCGTCATTGTCTTCGAGTAGTTCAATATTCGATAAATTGTGCGTGGTACGCGTATCAGGAATGGTCGCTGATGAGCGCTCAGTCTCGATGCGGAAGATACGATCTTCAAGACCACGGCGATCCGGATAATAAATCAGCGAGATTTCTCGTTGTGGGTCGCTGATGAGCTGACCATCATCATCCCAACTTGGCATCCAGAAAGGGCAGTCTTCATCGTAATAAGTGAGCCATTCTTCCCATTTTTTCTCATCCAATAAACGCGCTTCACGGTATAGAAACTGTCTAATGTCTTCAATGTTAACCGTTGCATTTTTCATGATTGATATCCTTATTTTTTGTCAGTTCTACAATAAATAGCAGAGTAATAATAAAAAATGTATTAGTCGCTATTAGCACCGTGTAGCTGCTGCTCTTGCTCTAGAGCTTTTTTCATCTCTTCATGCCAGTAGCGATGTTGGACGGTATATAGTCCTTCATCTTCAGTCTTAACACCACTCATTAAAGGTTTGAGGTCAATAGCGGCCGCGCCTTCATCTGCACCTTGAATCCAGTGCTCGGAGCCTCGGCACATATCATTCCATTCAAGCTTGATACCGTTATAACCTTCTTGGCATGAGCGGAACTCTTCTAAGTCATCAGGGGTTGCCATACCAGTAACGTTAAAGAAATCTTCATACTGACGGATACGGCGTGCACGTGACTCATCGCTTTCGCCTTTTGGTGCGATACACCAGATGCTAACTTCAGTTTTGTCAACCGCGATAGGGCGGAGCATACGAATTTGTGAGCCGAACTGATCCATGATGTAGACGTTTGGATATAGGCATAAGTTACGTGAGCGTTCAATCATCCAGTCCGCCATGGCTTCACCGTAGCTGGCGACATACTCATCGCGATAAGCGTAGTTTGGACGGTCTTGTGGGTTTTCCCACTGTGTCCATAACAGCATGTGACCGTTTTCAAAAGAATAAAACCCACCGCCTTGTCGACCCCATTTGCCAGCGTTCATGGCTTTGATATTGTCTTCTTTGACTGCTTCTTGTTCTTTACGACGTGCAGTGGTAGCCGCATAATTCCAATGCACAGCTGATACGTGATAGCCATCAGCACCGTTTTCAGCTTGCAGTTTCCAGTTACCATCAAAAGTATAGGTTGATGTGCCGCGTAGAACTTCTAGACCTTCTGGCGACTGATTGACAATCATGTCAAGAATTTTGGTAGAGCCGCCAAGCCAGTCTTCAATTGACTGAACATCATCATTTAAGCTAGCAAAGATAAAGCCTTTATAATTGGCCATTTTCACTTGTTTTAGGTCGTGTGAACCTTCTTTATTGAAACATTCTGGGTAGCCGGCGTGTCTTGGGTCTTTAACTTTAAGCAGCTTACCTGAGTTGTTAAAGGTCCAACCATGAAACGGGCAAGTGTAAGTGGCTTTATTGCCCTTTTTATGTCGGCAGAGCTGTGCACCACGGTGAGAGCATGAGTTAATCATGCAATGTAGCTCACCCTCTTTATTGCGGGCGAGAATGACGGGCTGACGGCCAATGTATGAGGTGTAGTAGTCGTTGTTATCAGGAACTTGAGACTCATGAGCCAAATACACCCAATTGTTTTCGAAGATGTACTTCATCTCAAGCTCGAACAACTCTTCGTTAGTGAAGGCGCTACGATGCAGGCGATAAATCCCTTTTTCGCTGTTTTCTTCTAAAAAATCATCAATAGTGATGTCTGATCCTTCAGGTACTAGATTGATACGCTCGCTCATGGCTGCCTTCCTTGTATAATGACGGTATAAAATGAGATTAGAAGCTAACGTTTGATACGACAACTGAGGACATATCAAACGTAAGTCGCTAATAGTTATTAATTAATGCTATTTAATATGAGTGCTCATTAACCTTGAGCACGGCGGCGTTCTACTTCGCTGCCTTGTATAGCTTGGTCAATGTCTTTTACTAAATGAAAGTCAAAGTCGATACTTGCGTAAGGCTTATCAAGCGCTTTTTCTTTTAGCTTGTCCGCATCTTCGACCATCGTTACCTCTGGTACCAAACCTTCGCGGCTTGCAAAAGCAAAGTCATCCCATAGGTACTCATCGCCATCGATGTTAATCTGCGTGGTCAGTTTGCGATGACCATCAGCACTGGCAAAGAAATGAATGTGAGCTGGGCGATGACCGTGACGTCCTAGCGCGCCCAATACTTTTTGCGTCATTCCTTCTGGTGGTACCGAGTAACCTAGCGGCACGATGCTGCGGAATGCATAATTTCCGTTTTCATCGGTAATGATGCTACGACGTAAGTTGAAATGAGACTGTGATTCATCAAAGAAAGAGTAGTTACCTAAGCTGTTGGCATGCCACACTTCAACTTTTGCATTTGGAAGAGGCTTTCCATCTTCACCATAAACAGTGCCTTGCATAAATAGCACGGTGCCATTGTCAAGGTCAGTGCCATCATCTAGACGCGCAAAGCCTTTTTCTTCTGGCGCACCAGCGACATAGAGTGGACCTTCAATAGTACGTACAGTACCACCGTCAAGACCGGCTGCTTTTAAATCCTCTTCAATCATTAAATCCATGAAGTGATCAAAACCAAGGCCGGGCGATAATAAACCTGCTTCTTTGCCCAAGTCACCGATAAACTCAACCCCAGACCAATACTCATCGGCGGTAATTTTTAAGTCGTTAATGGTTTGCATAAGGTCTGTGACAATACGTAGAACAATTGCTTGTACACGTGGATTGACTTGCTCAGGGAAGTCGATTTTGCCTTTGATGAATTGAGTGGCTAATGCTTCAATTTGGCTGCGTTCCATGTCTCTCTCCTTGTTGAGGACTGTTTTAATAAAGGGTAACTATATTGAGTACTCTTACTCAGTTTTTATAGAATCTGATATTCGCTTTACTTGCTTGGTTTAGCTGTCATCACTACGAACAGAAGATGGATGACGTAATAACGGTGTCACTTCAACCTTCATGTATGGATAAAGCGGTAGCGACATCATGATGTCGTGTAGCTCTTCATTACTCTCAACATCAAAGATGCTAAAATTAGAATACTGACCTGCTATGCGCCAAATATGACGCCATTTACCTTGCTCTTGCAGTTTTTGTGATAGTGCTTTTTCTGTGGCTTTAAGCTCGTTGACTTTATCGGCGTCCATATCTGTTGGGATTAAGACATCCATTCTGACGTGGTATAACATAATGATTTCCTTATACGTGATGAAAGATAACTTGGCTGACTTTTACAGTGTTTCAGTTTGAGCGTTAGTAGAAAATTAAGTCTTTTATGATTTAGGTAAATTGGTGATGGTTTGTTTGGCATAGTGGTAGATTTTATCGCTGTCTACTTCGATGCCAATACCTGCGCCTGTAGGAACATTTAAACCAAAGTCTTGATAATCAAGAGGCTTTACTAAAACGTCTTCGGTTAATAGTAAAGGACCAAAAAGTTCTGTATCGAAATTTAAACTGGGATAGGTTGAGAATACATGGGCGGATGCGGCCGTACCGATAGGACCTTCTAACATGGTGCCACCATAGAGCTCGATACCTGCTAGATGTGCCATTTGTCCGATTAAGCATGCTGCTTTTAATCCGCCTGCTTGATTTATTTTCACGGCAAAAACATCAGCATAATGATCTGCTGCTAAATGAAAGGCATTCTGAGGATCTTGGACAATTTCATCCGCCATAATGGCTACATCGAAATGTTCGGTTAAGCGTTTTAGGGCGGCTTTATTGCGCATTGAGACAGGTTGTTCTATTAAATCAACGCCGCCAGCTTGCAATAGGCTAATACCTTGCATAGCCTCAAGCTCTGTCCATGCTTGGTTGACATCAACCGTGATACGGCAGTCAGGTAGTGCTTTTTTAATGGCTAATACGTGGGCAACATCAACAACAATCGGATTGCTACCGATTTTTAATTTAAAAATGCGATGGCGCTTTTGCTCAATCATGCGTTTAGCTTCCTTAATATCGGTCGCTGTATTGCCGCTGGCAAGGGTCCAAGCCACTTCGATACGATCACGGACACGACCGCCAATTAGCTCACTTACTGGTAGGTTTAGACGTTTACCTTCAATGTCGAGTAGGGCAGTTTCAATCGCGCACTTTGCAAAGCGGTTGCCATTGATATGAAGATTGAGCAGCTGCATGGCTTTTGCTGTGCTAGTAGGCTGCTCTTTTAATAAAAGAGGCGTAAAGTAGGTATCGATATTAGTCTTGATGCTATGAGGGCTTTCTTCTGCGTAGCTTAGACCGCCAATGGTGGTCGCTTCGCCCCAACCTTCATAGCCATCTTCTGTTTGAATGTGTACCAATACCAAAACTTGTTCGTTCATAACGGTACAAGCAAGCTTATGAGCTCGAATAGTAGGTATCGGTACCAATAAAGTATTGATTGAACGAATCATGACAGTCCCTATTAAGTAAATGGTGCTTCCTTATGCTTAATAAGAACTATAGATGCTAGATAACGACATGTCTAAGACCTATTTAGTCTATTATTAATACCTTTTAGGTATTTTGATAACTAGATTGCACTATGTTATGTTCTTTAGGTATCGATAACCCTGTAAGGTCACTCAAGGAATAACATTCAATGGAATTGAGACATTTACGCTACTTTGTAGCAGTAGCAGAGGAAAAGAGCTTTAATAAGGCAGCAGAGCGTTTGTATATTTCACAACCGCCACTGAGCCGGCAAATAAAGCAGTTGGAAGAAGAAGTCGGGGTGATGCTGATTGATAGAGATAATAGACCTTTGAAACTTACTGAGGCTGGCGAGTTTTTTTATGATCATGCTGTTCAGATACTCGCAAAGTCTGACAAATTAAAATCTATGACAATGCGTAAGGCCAATTTTGATAACTCAATATCTATAGGTTTTGTGTCCTCGATACTCTATGGCATCTTACCGAAAATTATTGCCCGCTTTCGCGCATGCTATCCAAATATAGAGATTAAGCTGCAAGAGCTTAACTCATGGGAGCAAACACAAGCCCTTACAGAGGGTAAAATAGATGTGGGTTTTGGACGGATGTTATTTGAGGACGCTTCTATTAGGCGTATATTATTAAGAGAAGAAAGCTTAGTAGTCGCGGTTCCCAAAGACCATGACTTAGCAAAAGAGCAAAGTAGAGTAGTAAGTCTCATGGATTTAACCAATGAGAAATTGATACTCTATCCCACCGGACCTCGTCCCAGTTTTATTGACTATGTCTTGGAGCTATTTGAATCTCGTAACCTAAAAGCCAATTATTTTACTGAGGTGCGAGAGCTGCATGTTGCTTTAGGATTAGTCGCAGCAGGAGAAGGTTTGACGATCGTGCCTAAAACCTTAGAGCATTTGCGTAGTCAGGAAGTGATTTATATTCCATTTGAAAACGATCTATTAACGTCGCCTATCATCATGAGTGTTAGACACTTTGATAAATCAGAATTGCTAAAAACCTTGTTAGAAGTAACTTATCAGTTTTATGATATAGAAGGGTTTGATTATAAACGTGAGAAGATTTGAGAGACTCTGCACTCATTAAGAATCCTAATATGAACTCATAAAAGGATAATTTTATGCAAGAATTTCATTATAAAGCCTTACCAGTTGACGTTCATTTTGGCGTGGGAAAGTCAAATGAAGTCAAAGATATATTACTTCAGCATAGTTATCATAAGGTATTGGTGATTACGACACCTGGTCAAGAAGAAGCGGGTCGTAAATTGGCAAAAGAACTACAAGAAATCTGTGTAGGCGTGTATCCGCATGCTGTCATGCATGTGCCAGTTGACGTGGCGAATAAAGCAGTAAAATTTGCCAAAGAGAGTGATATTGATTGTTGTCTGGCTTTGGGCGGCGGCTCTACAATTGGACTTGCAAAAATAATTGCTTTGAAAACACATTTACCTATCGTTGCCATACCGACTACCTATGCCGGTAGCGAGATGACAACTATTTATGGTTTGACCAAAAACAATCTAAAAACTACTGGTAAAGACAGTCATGTCCTACCTAAGGTGGTGATTTATGATCCGAAGTTAAACCAAGCATTACCCGCTAAAATCTCAGCTTGCTCAGGTATGAATGCTATGGCGCACGCTGTAGAAGCGTTATATGCTAAGGACAAAAACCCAATCATCAGCCTGATGGCGATTGAATCTATCAAAGCATTAAAGTCTTCCTTGCCTGTGCTTGTCAAAGAGCTCACCAATATTTCAGCCCGCCAAAAAGCAAGCTATGGTGCATGGCTTGCTGGTATTTGTCTTGGTTCGGTTGGTATGGCCATTCACCATAAAATCTGCCATACCCTAGGTGGCACTTTTAACCTACCGCATGCGCAAGCACATGCCATTACGCTTGCGTATTCAGTACATTACAATCGTAACGCTGATATTGAAGCGATGGATAGACTGGCAGAGGCTTTAGACGTCAGCAGCCGTGAAGAAGTTGGCTTGGCAATTTACCGTCTAAACCAGTCTTTAGGTATTGAATTGGCTTTAAAAGATATTGGTTTACCTAGGGTCCCGCTGATGTAGCAAGGATGGTGTGTGACAGCCCTTATTATAATCCTCGTGAATACAATTACGATGAGCTAGAAAAATTGTTAAATAAAGCTTATTTAGGACGGCCTCCTATCTAGCATCAGAGTTCTATAACTTCACTTACTAATCTCAAAAAATAAAGAATATAAAATTCTAAAGATGGGTAGGAAAAGCTTTTAGATGTTTTGTAAATACTAATAGATCAGATAGGACTGAGAACATGTCTGTTATTAACTGTACTTACTATTAATTAAAAAAAGCTGCACACTTAATTGTTATTGATTATGCTTGCTTAAATCGTTAAGAGTGCATTCAAGAAACTAGTTTAAAATCTCTACACCTATAATTATCTAACAGAAATAAACTAAGTCTTTTAGAAGCTTAATCATAGTCCTGATTAAAAGTAACGGATAGCTCGAGAGCAGCTTCTCGCATAATAGGTACATATTCTAAAAGCTCATCCAAAGTTTTTCTTACAGTTGGGCCATGGGTAAATACTGTAGCAAACGTTTTGTTTTCATCATTGGGAATGAGTACAGCACAAGCAACCATGCCAGGAATAAACTCTTCGTCATCTATTCCTACTCTTGTGTCCCGTGTCTTAGCAATAGTCTGCATCAATTGCTTTTTATCTGTCTGCGTATTGGTAGTCAATGCATGTATCGATAATTTATTAATGATACGTTCGCATTTTGCATTGGATAGTTGTGATAAGAATAGCTTCCCACTAGCACTTGCCCAAATCGGTACATGAGTTCCTACTGGCAGATATATTTGAAGTGGCCAGTCAGACAAAACGCGATCTACATAAACTACATCTAGGTCTTTCATAATTGCAATGCCTACGGTTTCTCCTATTTGCGCTGAAAGCTGCTGTAATATTGCAAGTCTTTCAATTTTAAAATGATTATTCTGTAATAGGTCCATCGCTAACTTATAGGTTCTTTTCCCAGAGGTCACCTTCCCAGGCAAGTCCAATTGTACGAATCCAATATTTTGTAGCTGATCTAACAACCTGTACATACTAGGTATAGGTACATCCAATGTATCTGCTAAGTCGCTAACGCTCATTGGTCTTTGCGACCTCGCTAGAATTTCCACAATCTGCAAAACCCGCTCAACACTTGAGCCCTTCTTTTTAATGTTACTCATATCTTTGTAACTCCCTAACCATATGACTTCTAATGTTTCTAATCATTATAACGATAATATTTAATGATTTAAGGCTTGTTATTATAAAAATATTCTGTTAATTTCACATAACGATAAAAATTCTATCGTTATGTGAAATTTTAGAAAATGGATTTTATGTTTATATAGCACAAGGAGTGCATATGATAAGTTTATTACCGATTTTACTATCGCTAGGCCTGCTAATGTATTTAGCTTATCGTGGTCACAGTGTCATTTTATTAGCACCATTATTAGCTATGTTAGCTGTACTTCTGAGTGGTGAGGCTAATACGATGCTAGGCGTCTATACGCAAGTATTTATGAAAGGTCTCGGTGGGTATATCATCAGCTTTTTCCCACTTTTCCTACTAGGTGCTATATTTGGAAAACTGATGGATGACTCAGGGTCCGCACTTAGCATCTCAGAGTCGCTTGTCACTAAACTTGGTAAGAAACAAGCCGTTTTATCAATTGTAATGGCTTGTGCTATTTTGACTTACGGTGGAGTATCGTTATTTGTAGTAGGCTTTGCCGTATATCCCATTGCTGCCGCTCTATTCCGTGAATTAAATATCCCTAAAAGACTTATTCCTGGTGCTATCGCCTTAGGTGCTTTGACCTTCACGATGACTGCTTTACCAGGGACACCGGCAATTCAAAATGCCATTCCTATGCCGTTTTTCAAAACAGATTCTTTTGCAACCCCTGGTCTTGGTGCTATCGGTGGCTTGATTATGCTAGTAGGTGGCATGATTTGGCTTAATTATCGTACTAAAGCGGCTTTAAATGCAGGAGAGGGTTATGGTCAACATCATAATGATAAGTTAGCTGTAGTCGATCGTAGCTCTAAACCTTCATTACTGGTGGCGTTACTACCAATCATATTAGTCATATTAATTAACTTCATTTGCACGAAATGGCTATTACCTAGTATGGACAATAGTTATCTAGCAAGTGAAGAGTTTGGTGCTGTCCCACTAACCAAGGTGCTAGGGATCTGGGCTATTGTTATAGCTTTAGTAGTGTCTTGTGGAGCGATGATTCTGCTTAATTGGAAGCGTTGGAAAAACCTAAAAGAATCGCTCAGTGAGGGTGCACTTGGTTCATTACTTCCTATTTTTAATACAGCCTCTGAAGTTGGTTATGGGTCGGTTATCGCTACTTTAACCGGGTTCATAATTGTCAAAGAATTCTTATTAGGTTTGTCTCCAGGAAATCCTCTGATTTCAGAAGCTGTTTTCGTCAACGTTATGGCAGGTATTACTGGCTCAGCGTCTGGTGGACTAAGTATTGCTCTTAATACAATGGGGGATAACTATCTTCAGTTAGCTTCTCAATTTGGTATCAATCCCGAGTTAATGCATCGTGTAGCTTCGATAGCATCAGGTGGTTTAGATGCTCTTCCTCATAACGGTGCAGTTATAACTCTACTCGTAATTTGTCAGCTCACTCACAGAGAATCTTATAAAGATATTTTTGTGGTAGCTGTTGCAGTACCTGTGCTTGCACTTATAGCAGTAATTACCTTAGGTACATTAATGGGCTCGTTTTAGCACAGTAATAAACAAACAGTGATTAACACAAGGATAGGTAAATATGTCACATAGTATTCTTCTCCCAAGAATCATGGAGGTAGGCCGCGATGCATGTCAAAAGCTACCGACTATATTAGATAGCTTGGGAATAAAAAAGCCTCTCATCATTACGGATGAGATGATGGTTAAATTGGGTTATGTAGATACATTACAAACTATTTTGAAAGAAGTTCAGATTACGGCTGATGTGTTCTCAGATACTATGCCTGAACCTACTGAAAGCTCTATTGAATCAGGAGTGCAGCAGGTACGGAATCAAGAATATGATGGTTTGATTGCCTTAGGTGGTGGTAGTCCTATAGATAGCGCAAAAGCCATTTCAATTTTAGGGAAGTTTGGTGGCGTCATTAATGACTATAAATTTCCTCGTCAAGTAAATGAAGTAGGTTTACCTATTATTGCGATACCTACTACGGCAGGAACAGGGTCAGAGGTGACCAAGTTTACTATTATTACTGATGAAACCAATAACGAGAAGCTGTTGTGCGTTGGTATGGGGTTCATGCCAGTAGCAGCGATTATTGATTATAGTCTGACTATGAGTGTGCCGCCTAGAACCACTGCTGATACTGGTATTGATGCGATGACTCACGCTATAGAGGCTTATGTTAGTCAAAAACGCAATGCTTATAGCGATCAACAAGCTTTAGCTGCATTACGTTTGATTGGGCCTAATCTACAAAAGGCCTATGATGACGGCGAAGATGAGGCTGCTCGTGAAGCCATGATGTTAGGCTCAACGTTAGCTGGTATTGCATTCTGTAATTCATCCGTGGCTCTGGTTCATGGAATGAGCAGACCAATTGGCGCTTTTTTTCATGTGCCACATGGTTTATCCAATGCGATGCTATTGCCAACTATTACTGAATTTGGCATATCAGGCACTCCAGAACGATATGCAGAGTGTGCACGTGCATTAGGAGTGGCGAGCTTTAATGATAATGATGATCAAGCGAATATAAATTTGATTACGTATCTGAAAAATCTCAATATCGAACTCAAAGTTCCTACATTAGAACAATTTGGGGTTCAAAAAACCGATTTTGATGCGCTAATAAATACCATGTGTGAACAAGCATTTTCTTCAGGTTCTCCTAACAACAATCCCCGAATACCCAGTTTAGAAGAAATGGTTCAACTTTATACATTGTTATGGGCAGAAAGTAGCTCAAATGATGTTTCGACAAGCTAATAAAATAAAGCTTACTTTTAATCTACCTATAAACTAAATGCTATAAAAGGAATATATATTATGCAAACTATCGGACATTTTATTAACGGTCAGGCAATTAATGAAGAAAGTCAAACACAACCAATTTACAACCCTTCTACTGGTGAAGTAAGTAAACAGGTTGCTTTAGGTGGTTCTAAAACTATTGATGAGGCAGTTATTGCTGCAAAGGCAGCCTTTCCAGCCTGGCGTAAAACACCACCAATGAAACGCGCTAGAGTCATGTTCAAATTCAAAGAATTATTAGAAAAGAATGCTGATGAAATTTGCAGGCTAATTGGCGAAGAGCATGGAAAAATTTCGCACGATGCCGCCGGTGAATTACAGCGCGGTATCGAAAACGTTGAATATGCTTGTGGTGCACCAGAACTACTAAAAGGCGAACATAGCCGTAATGCCGGTCCAGATATTGATTCTTGGAGTGAGTTTCATCCACTAGGAGTGGTGGCTGGAATTACACCATTTAACTTCCCTGTGATGGTTCCTCTTTGGATGTTTCCTATGGCCATTGTCTGTGGGAATACCTTTATATTAAAGCCATCTGAGCGTGATCCAAGTGCATCAATGTTTATCTCAAAACTTTTGAAAGAGGCGGGGCTACCTGATGGTGTTCTTAACGTCGTTAACGGAGGTAAAGAAGCGGTTGATGCTCTATTATATCATTCAGATGTTGAAGCTGTAAGTTTTGTAGGATCTACTCCAATTGCTGAGTATATCTACACTACAGCTACTGCTCAAGGTAAAAGGTGTCAAGCATTAGGTGGGGCAAAAAACCATGCAATCGTCATGCCTGATGCTGACTTAGATAATGTGGTTACTTCGCTATTAGGGGCTGCATTTGGATCTTCAGGCGAACGTTGTATGGCTTTATCTGTTGCAGTAGCAGTAGGCGATGATATTGCTGACAGAATGGTCGAGGCGTTACAGCCGGCGATACAACAATTAAAATTAGGTGCCTATTCGGACAAAGAAAATGATTTTGGCCCCGTTATTACAGGAGCTCATAAATCTAAAATTTTGGAACACATAAAAAGTGCTGCAAACCAAGGAGCAAACGTAATCATTGATGGTTCTAATGCGGCACCAGCAGGTCATGAGCAAGGGTTTTTTGTGGGTCCTACTTTAATAGACAATGTGACAAAAGAGATGGACAGTTATGATGCAGAAATTTTTGGTCCAGTACTTCAAATTATGCGTGTTAAGACAATGGAAGAGGCAATAGAACTTATAAATGAGCATGAGTATGGTAATGGGACATGTATTTATACCCGAGATGGGGAAGCGGCTCGTTATTTCGTTGACAATATTCAGGTCGGCATGGTCGGTGTAAATATTCCTTTGCCAGTGCCAGTCGCATCGCAAAGCTTTGGAGGTTGGAAGCGCTCATTGTTCGGAGATCTATTTATGTATGGTCCAGACGGTGTAAGATTTTTTACTCGTCGGAAAACTGTTACCCAACGTTGGCCTAGTGCTGCTGTACGAGAAGACAAGCAGTTTTCTATGCCAACTTTAGATTAAATCTGTGTCATATTGCTTATTACAAATAGTGTTTACTTGAATATAACTTCGGTTAGTAATGGTTCTATAGCTTGAAGTTAAAAAAGCCACTTATATTTAAGTGGCTTTTTTCATATACTGAACTGCCCCGGGATTGTCGGAGACTTAATATTCTGAGAGAATACGACAATGAAAAGACAAACCTACACCCCCGAGGTGAAAGAACGCGCCGTTCGCATGCTGATTGAAGCGTCTAGCGATTACCCCTCCACATGGTCAGCTATTCAAGCCATAGTGTCAAAGATTGGCTGTACACCTGAAACCCTGCGATCATGGCATAAGAAGCACATACAACAAACCATTCCTGCCTCAGTACAAGCTCAAAGCCAAGAGCAACGTATTAAAGAGCTTGAACGCGAGAATAAAGAGCTTAAGCAAGCTAATGAAATCATTAGAAAGGCTGCTGCTTTTTTCGCCCAGGCGGAGATCGACCGCACGCCTTAGTAATGGTCGACTTTATTGATGATCATAAAAACAATTACGGGATCGAGCCAATCTGTCGAGTACTACCGATTGCCCCGTCAACTTATTATCGTGCTCAAGACTTAAGCGCCAACCCACACAAGCGTTCACAGCGTCAGTGGCATGACGATTTCTACATCAGTGAAATCAGACGTATCTGGCTGGACAGTAAATGCCGTTATGGTGTGCGTAAGGTTTGGCAGCAGATGCAAGCGGAAGGCATAAAGGTTGCTCGATGTACTGTTGAGCGATTAATGAGACATTATGGCTTACAAGGCGTTTGGCGTGGCAAGGGTAAGATTACTACCAACAGCCGTAATGACCAGCAAAGGGCTGGTGACTTGGTTAATCGTAACTTTAGCGCCCATCGCCCTAACCAGCTCTGGGTTGCAGATTTTACCTATATCAAGACTACAAGCGGTTGTGTATATAGTGCTTTTATCATTGATGTATTTGCACGAGTTATTGTCGGCTGGAAAGTATCTAATCGTATGAACACGGATATGGTGATGGCAGCGTTAAATCAGGCGATAGCAGATAGAAACCATCCCAAAGATGTCATTCATCACAGTGATCGAGGGGTTCAGTATTTATCCATTCGCTACACTTCTAGGATGAAGGATTCTGGCGTTATCGCCTCTGTGGGCACGACTGGCGACTCTTATGACAATGCCTTGGCTGAAACGGTCAATGGGCTGTACAATTCTGAGGTGATTCATTATTTAAAAGAGAGCTGGAATGGCATTAAAGATGTTGAACTAGCAACCCTTGAATGGGTAGATTGGTTTAATAAAACACGACTGCATAGCACGATTGGATATGTGTCACCCTTTGAGTTTGAAAAGCGGAGACCATCCCAAATTCTGTGTAACTGCCATTTAGATTAAATGCTTACTAATACGATCATCAAACATAATCATAAAGCGATTTAAAGCAGACGTCCAGTTACGAATGGGCATAGACCACTTTTTGGATGCCTGCTGAGTTGCTAAATAGACCACTTTAAATGCAGCCTGATCAGAGGGGAACACCTTACGCTTATTCACCGCCGTCCGAATCACACTGTTTAGCGACTCTATCGCATTGGTGGTATAAACCGCTTTTCTGATGTCTTTAGGGTAGCCAAAGAACACCGTTAAGCCCTCCCAGTTATTGCGCCAAGACTTAACCACGTGCGGGTATTTCTCGCCCCACACCTCATCAAAGTGCTCAAGATTGGCCTCTGCCATCTCAAGCGTATCAGCGCCATAGATGGCCTTTAAATCAGCCGCTACGGCCTTCTTATCCGTCCATGGTACAAACTTCATGGAGTAACGCACCATATGCACGATACACAGCTGAACCTGAGCGTTGGGATAAACGGTGTTGATAGCATCGGGGAAGCCCTTTAAGCCGTCGACACAAGCGATTAAGATGTCTTGTACTCCGCGGTCTTGTAGCTCAGTGAGAACGCCCAGCCAGAACTTAGCGCCCTCATTCTCTGATAACCACATACCAAGCAGCTCTTTTTTACCGTTAAGAGCAACACCTAGCGCTAGATAGATAGCCTTGTTGATGATCTCTGCTGTCTTGACGTATCTTCACGACGATGCAGTCCAAATAGACGATAGGATAGATGCTGCTCAGTGGCCTGTTCTGCCATGCGGTGATGTCATCTAAGAGGTTATCCGTGACTCTTGAGACAAGAGAGCTTGATATATCAACGTCGTAGATGTCTTTGATGGTTTCGACAATTTCAGTGGTGGTTTGACCCTTGGCATAAAACATGATTATTTTATCATCAAGGCCACTGATACGGGTTTGATGCTTACGCACTAACGCAGGTTCAAAGTCACCATCACGGTCTCTTGGGGTGGAGATCTCAAGCGCGCCGCTATCACTGCGGACGGTCTTTCTAGTATGTCCGTTGCGCTTGTTTGGCTTATCCGCCTTTTCATGCTTGGGGTAGCCAAGATGGTCTTCCATCTCAGCTTCAAGGGCAGTGTCGATAAACGACTGCATGAGCTGCTTCTGGAAGTCTTTGATATCATCAAAGCTGTTCATGCTGCTGGCCATTTGCTCGGCCAGTTTTTTAATGTCAGATTGAGTAGTCATTGCTTATTCTCCGGTTAGTGGATTATAAGCAGTTACACAAAGTTTGGGAAACTCCCGAAAAGCGGTATTATTATAATTTAATCCTGTCAGACATCGCTGCCTGACTCAAGTAAATCACTCTCCGATATACTCTCGGGGCGGCTCATATCTCTTTATGCTTATCACTTATCATTGACTTAGTAATATCATTTAGAGAAATATTTAACCAGTCTTTTAGTTTATGTAATATTTGACGATCATAAGTGGTAATAGTGCCTTTAGCTAACCCAGTCTTTGTTGATTTAAAGTACTTATAAGCCTCTTTAAGTGTTGGTACATTATTGTTCTTATCTTTCGGGTCTTCCAAGTTCTCATGAAGACCATCGTAAACATGCATACCTTTTTTTATATTTGCCATCATTATGCTGGCTTTCTCACGCGCTTCGGTTAGCGTAATCAAGTGCGTCTCTTCTACTTCATCTCGATATAATTTTCCATTTATACGCTTATGTAATGTATAGCAGTTTAGACAGCTTACCTACACGTAGCGCAAAACCAGTTAGTACATCGTCCATATAGATTTCAGTACCTTTAGCGGTATAGTCTACTGAATCGATAAGTTTTTTGGTAAGTTTAACTTTCATATATCACCCGTGCAGCAGTACATAACTATAGTGTTAGTAGTCATCATACTTTAATTACTACAAGGGTCAAAGTATCAAGATAGTATCAAAAAATTAATTACATCAATGCGTCCGCATAAATTCTAGACAATAAAAAACCCTTACAAGCAAATGCCTGTAAGGGTTTGAATTTGGTGGGCCCAGTAGGACTTGAACCTACGACCAAAGGATTATGAGTCCTCTGCTCTAACCAACTGAGCTATGGGCCCTAACGCTAGACGGACAATGATACCTGAATTTTTTAATTTTTCAAGTAAAAGATAGGTAGTAATCAAGATATTTTTTATGATGCTCTACTTTTCTATCAAATATGACCACCAGACAATGTCAGGCTGCGACCACCATCAACAGTAATAATCTCAGCAGTAATATAATTGGCCTACACGAGGTACAACACACTATGGCCAATCTCGTCAGGTCGACCTATACGCTGCATAGGAATTGAGTCAATGATATCGCGCTGCTGCATCTTTTTAAATTTTCTTAACATTGGTTTCGTACTTGCAAGTGTTCAATTCTGGCTTGTCGTAATGCTGCACCAATCGCAGGGCCTGTTAGCGCTGAGTCAATATCCTGCATACTAATGGCATGAAAGCTATTCAGCGCTAGCATCATCTGACGGTGCTGTGTTGCCAATTGCAACACGTGGCTGGTCACTAATAGCTGCGATAACTTATCAGGCTCTTTATGAGCGCCGCAAGTTTGTATGAGATCAATTTTTTCAGCCGCGCTTAAATGGTGTATTGTGCTTAGCTTTGCGACTTGCTGAGCGAAGAGATTCGAAAATTGAGTGTGTGCCTTTGGTACCTTAGCGGCGTTGCCTATATCATTGATACCTTTTATATTGGCTGCTTTATTTACGTTTTCATTTGTATGTTCTGAGGTAAATAAAAATGAATTAAGGCTACTCATTAATAGCGCCCAACGTTGTGACAAGTTCAATTTCATTTGCCCTGCGAAATATAGCGCCGTCTGTACCGTTTCACGTATCTGAGTATTAGCCCAAGCTTCATGTAGCGGGGCAAAATATTCTATGAGCGCACCAATCTCAAACAGTTGTTGCCAGTATACCTGCGGCGATAGCTGCATGGTTGCACGGCTAGATTCTTGCCAAATGCGCTCTGCACTTAAATGCGCAAGCTCTCCAGAGTCAACCAATTGGCGCATCAACGTCAAAGTTTCATCAGCAATGACAAAACCTAGATCATAATAACGGCTATAGAAGCGAGCGGTCCGAAGCACTCGTAGAGGGTCTTCGCTAAATGCACCTGATACATGACGCAAGGTTTTGCTTTCTATATCAGCCATGCCACCATAATAGTCAATGACGTCACCGTTGATTGGCGTATCATCAGTTAAGCTGGTGACTTCTATGGCCATGGCATTAATCGTCAAGTCTCGACGTTGTAGATCCTCTTTTAAGCTGACGTCAGGACTGGCATGTACGCTAAAGCCTTTATAACCCAAGCCTTCTTTTCGTTCAGTGCGTGCCAGTGCGTATTCTTCATGGCTACGAGGATGCAAAAATACAGGGAAATCTGCACCCACTTGCTGGAACCCTGCATCAAGCATTTCTGCAACAGTTGCACCAACGACGACAAAATCTTTATCTTTAATAGGACGTGCTAACAGTTGATCGCGTACCGCGCCGCCGACAAGGTAAATTTGCATGAATGCCTCTATCTTTTATTTTTATTGAGCAAGTGATGACTGATATTGAATAAGGCTACGTTGCGTCTTAGCCAATGTATAACAATCAAAAAAAAAACCAGCCAACGCTATTTAATAGCATTGACTGGTTTTAGTATAGCAGACAGTCTCTATAAATGAATAACAGAGACCATCTCGATAATACATACTACCTAGGTAGCGCAGGATGAATTACTGATTTTCGCTCGCCAAATCTTGAGCTTCAGTAACGGAAAGAGCGGTCATATTGACGATACCACGTGCAGTTGCTGATGGTGTGAGAATATGTACCGGTTTGCTAGTACCTAATAAAATAGGACCAATAGAGGCGCTACCAGTTGCTGTCTTGAGTAGATTAAAGGCAATATTTGAGGCGTCAAGTGTTGGTAAGATGAGCAGATTTGCAGCACCTTTCAACGGACTTGATGGCATGTTGTTTAAACGAATATGTTCATTCAACGCGGCGTCACCTTGCATCTCACCGTCGAATTCAAAGTCTACATTCATGTCTGTTAGCAGTTCATAGACCTTGCGCATTTTCACAGCACTGGTGCGATTTGAAGCGCCAAAGTTAGAATGAGAAACGAGCGCGACACGCGGTGTAATACCAAAGCGACGTAACTGATCAACCGCTAAGACAGTCATTTCAGCCAATTGTTCAGCCGTTGGATCTTCGTGGATATAAGTATCGGCGATGAAAATATTACGATCTTGCATGAGTACTGCATTCATAGCATAGAAGTCGTTCACACCTTCTTTTTTGCCAATAACGCTTTGTACATATTTTAAGTGCAACTGATAATGGCTAAACGTACCACATACCATACCATCTGCAGCGCCATTTTCGACCAATAGTGAGCCGATCAATGTGGTCTTACGACGAACATCACGACGAGCAAGTTCAATACTCACACCAAGACGTTTGTTCTTCTCGTAGTAACCCTGCCAGTAATCTTTATAACGAGGATCGTCATCAACGTTAACAATTGTAATGTTCACACCATCTTTTAGACGTAACCCTAGTTTTTCGATATTGGCTTCGATGACTGAAGGACGACCAATTAAAATAGGTTGTGCTAGCTTTTCATCAACGACCACTTGCACAGCAAGTAAGATATTATTGTCTTCACCTTCACAGTAAACGATACGTTTTGGATCGGCTTTAGCGCGAGCAAAGATTGGTTTCATCACGAATGCAGAGTTATAGACAAACTCAGACAGGCGCTGACGATAAGCTTGCATATCAGCGATAGGTAAGGTTGCAACGCCTGAGTCCATCGCTGCTTGAGCGACCGCAGACGCGATCTCGATGATTAGGTTTGGCTCTAAAGGCCCTGGAATCAAGTAATCACGACCGAAACTTTGCATTTTTTCAATGTTTCTAGCGCTGGTGGTCGGTGTTGCTTCAACGTGTGCCATCGCAGCGATAGCTCTTACGCAAGCGACTTTCATCTCTTCGTTAACAGTCGTGGCACCAACATCTAATGCGCCGCGGAAGATATAAGGAAAGCATAAAGCGTTGTTTACTTGGTTTGGATAGTCTGAGCGACCCGTTGCCATGATGACATCTGGACGTACGGCGTGCGCCAATTCTGGCATGATCTCAGGCGTTGGGTTAGCAAGTGCAAAGACGATAGGGTCTTTTGCCATACGGCGAACCATATCTTCAGATAACGTACCAGGCATCGATAGACCAAGGAACATATCGACATCATCCATCACTTCGTCGATAGTGGTCGCAGTCGTCTCACGCGCATAGCGCTGTTTGGTTTCGTCAAGATTTTCACGGATAGTCGTAATGATACCGCGTGAATCTGAAACAAAGATATTATTTTTGTTTACACCAAGTGCGCAAATAATATCTAAACAAGAAATGGCGGCGGCACCGGCACCTGAACAGACGATTTTAATCTCTTCGATTTTTTTGCCAGTAATCAATAGCGCGTTGAGCATCGCTGCTGCAACAATGATTGACGTACCATGTTGGTCATCGTGAAATACTGGAATGTTCATGCGCTTACGTAATTCACGCTCAATTTTGAAACATTCTGGTGCTTTGATGTCTTCTAGATTGATGCCACCGAAAGTAGGCTCAAGAGAAGCAACTGCCTCGATGAATTTGTCTGGATCATTTTGTGCAATTTCAATATCAAAAACGTCGATACCTGCGAATTTTTTGAATAGAACCCCTTTACCTTCCATCACAGGCTTCGATGCCAATGGCCCGATATTACCTAGACCCAGTACCGCAGTACCGTTGGTGATAACACCAACCAAGTTGCTACGGGCGGTATATTTAGCCGCTAACGTTGGATCTCTTTGAATCTCAAGACAAGGAACTGCCACACCTGGTGAATAGGCAAGTGCTAAGTCACGTTGGTTGGCCAACTGCTTAATAGGGGTGACAGAGATTTTGCCTGGACGTGGGAACTCATGATAATGTAAGGCAGCTTGTTCAAACTGCTCTTTTTCTGTACTAAGGTTATCCGTATTCAAAGTGGTATCGTCATTCATAATAATTGCCATGGTTAGAATAAATTGGAATAAAGTAAATGGAGATAAAAATAACGTTTTACCCTCAAAAAATCATCTAAGGGCAACGTGACGCTAAACAGTTAATAATTCAAAGTATCAGGATTAGCGATTAAGCATTGAGCCAAAAAAGTAATCTAGTGGAATAGTTATTCTAGCACTATTGCCAATTCACTGCCTAGTCAGCTGCCGTGAACGGCGAGAATAATATAGTAAAATGATATTCATTATTTAGCCAATTAATAATGCCAAAAAATAGGGTTAAATATCAACCCTAATCTTATAATGTTTCAAAATATTACAGAATAGCAGTTTAATAACATATCATTAAGAAGAGCAACTAATCGGCATTTGCGGCGCATGTGGGGTAGGCGGCATCGTATCGAGAAGGGTAGCGATTGCTTGTACCTGATAAGGGTTAGCCAGTAAATCGAATACTCGACTTACTTCTTCGAACTGTCCTTGTTCTGCTGCCGTAATGGCACGCTGCGCCATACTATTACGCAGTACATAAACAGGATTGTTGTGCTGCATATCATCGATAACTTGCTCAAGTGCAAGTGGCAGCTGTTTTATTTGAGCCACATAACGAGTCGACCAATCTTGCCAGATTTGTTTGGCATCATCGCTAAGCTCATTTGTCATGGTTGACAATAGCTGCTCTTCATAATGGTGCTCATTCGGCGCGACCAAACCGAGTAGCGCACGGAAGCTATTGGTATAGTCCAGCAAGTTGTCTTCTAGTAAGGTTAGCCATTCGAAAGCTAAGGTTAAGCTCTCTTTTGCATGCGGCAGCCCAAGCTTGCGGCACAGTCCTTGCTGATAATGTTGCATAAAGGTAGCCTCATAAGGCGCTAGGCAGTCTGCTAACGCCTCACGTGTTACGCCCTCTAAGCGCATAAAATGTGGCAGCCAAGCATTGAGATTCCAGTGACCAATAGCAGGTTGATTCTGATAAGCGTAGCGACCAGTATAATCAGAGTGGTTGTTGATCCAAGCAGGGTTGAAGCGCTCCATAAAACCAAATGGACCAAAGTCTAAGGTGCTACAAGTGATAGAGAGGTTGTCAGTATTCATCACGCCATGAGCAAAGCCAATTAGTTGCCAATCAGCGATCATTCGTGCGGTTCGCTCAACCACCGTGGTTAAAAATGTCAGTATGGGAGCGTCACTATCACGGCACTCTGGATAATAAGTGTCGATCATATAATCGGTGAACTCAGTGAGTAGATCAGGAGCAAAGCTGGCAATCCACTCGATATGACCTAAGCGAATGTGACTATCAGCCACGCGCATCAATGCCGCACCTGCTTCCATGCGCTCACGGCGCACCCTCGTATCGGAGACAACAAATCCCAAAGCATTAGAGGAAGGAACACCTAATTGTGTAAGGGCATGACCACATAAATACTCGCGAATAGTGCTGCGCAAGACAGCGCGACCATCACCCATCCGCGAGTAAGGCGTCAGACCAATACCCTTAAGGTGCAAGTCTTGCAATTGATTATTGTTATCGAGCACTTGTGCCATCAGCAAGCCGCGCCCATCACCCAATTGACCTGCCCATTGCCCAAATTGGTGACCCGCATAAACCATGGCCAATGGCTTAAAATCCGCTGGCACGTATTGACCGCCCAATATCTCAACCCAGTTGGTCATCAGATTTTCATCATCTGTCCAGCCTAACTGCTGCGCAACTTTCATATTGAAGTGTCCAGCACGTGGATTGTCCAGCGGCGTTGGCGGTTGCTCATGATAAAGGCGTGTGTCTAGATTGATATAGGTATTTTGATAGCGCATACAAGCCGTTCCTGCTTTTGAAGTATAAGTAAAGTGTAGGGGCGATAAAAGCACTATAGCATAGCCTTGATATTACATCGTTTCACTCTGTCCATCTCTTGTAATAGCGCACCCAAAAACCATGAGTAATATTGAATGCATTTAGCCTATCAAACAAAGATATTGCTTCCACTTGTCCTTTTTATTTTTATAAATCAATGTTCGACACGATCTATAAAGGATGAGCAAAAAAAACCCTCTATCTGCTACAGATAGAGGGAAGGAGAAGCTTTACAATTATCGTTCATCACAAAAGTAATAAAATACAGTTTAATAATCAGCGATTATGCTGCCTTTTTACTGATACCAATCGAGCGAAACGCGGTTTTTAAATTGCTATTATGCTCAAGAATTTTTTGTTCAATTTTGGCATAGTCATGCTTTAGCTCATCTTCCACTTCATGCATGCGATCGGCATATTCTGTCTTTTTCAGCTCAATCGTTTTGGCTTTGAGTGCTTGCCATTCTTCAACAGTCTGCATAAAGGCATCATATTCAAACTTAATACGATCTTGGAAGCTTCTCATGGCATGAGGAAGATCAAGACCGCCCACTGCTGCTGTATCGATTTGCTGCTGAGCCGCTTTAAATTGCATTTGTACTTCTGCATGCTTGATAGTGGTGTCATCAACGGTACGTAGCTCACTGGTTAAGCCCAGCTTCGATAGGCCAGCAATCAGCCATTTAGTAGGATCATACTGCCACCATTTTACCCCGTTACGATAGTCGTATTGGAAGAAGTGATGGTAGTTATGATAACCCTCACCCCATGTAAAGATAGCTAAGAAGAAGTTATCACGGGCAGTATTGGTATCCGTATAAGGACGCGTGCCAAACATATGACATAGCGAATTAATAAAGAAGGTAAAGTGGTGCGTCAGTACCAGACGTAGTAAGCCTACGATGACCAAAGTACCCCAAACATCACCCAATAACCAACCGATCGCAGCGACCACACCGATGTTTAATGCCGCAACCCATAAACCGTAATATTTATGCTGAATTTGCAGCGTTCTATCTTTGGTTAGGTCAGGGATATTTTTATAGTCAAATTTACCGCTAGGATAATTGCGTAGCATCCAGCCCATATGACTAAAGAAAAAGCCACGCTTTGCTGAGTACGGGTCTTCTAAGCGGTCATCGACATGACGATGATGCGTACGGTGACCAGAAACCCAATCAAACGCTGAACCTTGTACGGCAAAGGTAGAACCTAGCAATAAAAAGTTTTTGACGATTGGATGCGCTTTATAAGCACGATGCGATAGCAGGCGATGATAACCCGCCGTAATACTGATACCTGTCCATACCATAAAGGCACCAAATACGCCCCAAACTGGCGCGCTAACATCATGAGTAAACAAATACCATGGTGTAATGATCGCAGCAGCAATAGGTGTGGCTACTAGAATAGTCGCTGGAATCCAGTTGATCGGCGCTTTTGTAAACTCAAACTCGCGCATATCAATGCTGTCTTCTTTAGTAGCGACATCTTGCTCTCCCGCAGCATGGGCGTAGTTGCGTTTGGCAACAGGCTGCTCATTAAGCGAGCTTGCAGTTTTACTCTCGTCAAAACGTGTCTTAAAACGTGTGGCTTGAGTGCTGGCGGCTTTGATAAGCGTATCACCAGATTTGATAGCGAAACGTAAGCCTTTAAGCGGTAAGCCAAGTGCTTTTTTTGCAATCATATAATATCCCTAGCGGTATTAATTTAAGCCTATATGATACCTTAAAAAATCAATAAAGTGAACAGTTATACACTGTAAAAATATTGCTAAATAACAATAACTTGTATCGATTATGGAATGTATTGACGAAAATAATGGATGACTTATCAGGCATTGAGGAGAAGTGTAAGTAACACCGTAGATATGTAGATGATTTTAAATAAATCAAATAAAGGCGATGCTTATTAACCCAGCAGTAAATGACTTGGATAATCAGTGATGATGACGTCAGCTTGCCACGCGATCAGCTGTTTAATCGTGTCAATATCATTGACCGTCCACGCACTAACTGGCAAGCCATAACGGTGGCTATGTTTAATGACTGCTCGACTAATCAGCGGATAGTGGATACCTAGCTGAATACAGCCAAGTTGCAAGGCGGCATTCGGTGCAGTCATTAAGACTTCAGGTGTGCGAATGAGCAAGCCGCGAGAGATATGCTTTAGTAATGGATGACGTTGTAAGCGAACATGTAGCTCTACATCAAAGCTGGTCAGCACAATGGGTAGTTTGGCAAGTGGACTATCGATGAGGTTGCGTGTCAATGCTTTTACCAATTTAGCATAATCAGTACGGTCATGCGTTTTAATCTCCAGTTCAATATCAGTAAAGCCCTTTAGCAACGGCGCTACCTGCCCTAATGTCATAATTTGATGACCAAACTGCGAATGGCGTTGAATCTCAGTAAGATTCAACTGATCAACACGTGCTTGCTGACCACACATGCGTTGCAGCGTGTCATCATGAAACACGATTAAATGACCATCCGCGCTCAGTTGCACATCAAACTCAACCCCTGTTAGACCCTGAGTGTTGAGACGTTGAGCGTACTTAAAGCCTGAAAAGGTATTTTCTAATGCTTCGCCGCGCGCACCGCGATGACCCAATAAAAGCGTGTTTTCGAAATTTATCATAATTTATATGGTTGGTTAGTGATACGCGCAATCATATAGTGCTAAAACAATAGCGTCTAATAAAATTTGCTCAATAGAGCAATATTACTATGTGGTTCCTTTTATCCAAAAACTTTATAGAGATGAGCTGAGCGAAATCTTAGAATATGTTGAATGTCTGTCAAACATTCAAAAAACCCTAGTTGATCGCGGTAGTCTAAAAGCGTATTTATAACGAATTCATAAGTATGTATTTGTTATGTTTTTGCAACTAAATACAGGTTTTACCTATAATGAGGGGCGTTATTTGTATATCCATGGGCTACACTAATGAACATTTTATTTAAACACCGTATAATAATCTGGTTTTCAAACCTAGGGCAGCTAGGGTTGCGGTTTGAACATCAATCACTGTCCATCAGTGGCGGTACGTATTAGTAAATTGGGAGCAAAAGAAATATGAGCGTAGCAAATAAAAACGTGAGCAAGTGGTATAAAGTGGCTGGTATTGGCATGGTATGTGGTTTAGCGCTTGCTGGCTGTGATCGCTCAGAGAAGGAAGATACCACCGAGACGGCAGAGCTCACAGAGCAAGAGTCTGCATCTACTGAAAATACTGCAGCTACTGCGGTGAGCTGTGATGACCCCATGGTACAAGATCGTCTCAAAACGGCTTTAAAAAACACGCTCAATCAACAAGCACAAACGCTGGCTGCCAACTACGCAAATGATGCAGAGATCAGTCTCGCTAGCGGCGCTATCACTAATAAAACCAACGGCATTGTGATTGATGTACAAAATGCTGCAGTCTTACAAGCAGCCAATGACAATGGTATGACGACTTGTCAGGCAAGTGTGAGCATGACGTTGCCAAGCGAAGATTTGTATCAAGCCAGTCAAGTACAAGCAGCCAACAATTTGCCGAGCCTACAATCACGTTTAGCGCAAAATAACATTCGTATCAACAATAACATGTTGGTTGATGATGCCTTTACCTATGTCGTTAGTACTCAAGGCGGTCAAGTACGCACACGTATTGCTGGGCAGCCAGCATTGATTACTGTGGTCGCCGATGTGATGGCAGGTTCTGTATTTAAATCAGCGATGGATGAGCAGCGCGCCCAACGTAGCACTGAGCGCCGTGCAGCACAAAACGATGACAGTCAGTCAGCACCCGTTCGTCAGCCTCAAGTAGTCAAGCCAGTTGAGCCGATTCGTCCTACTCAGCCTGCCACGCCGCCGACTATTAACAATCCAAGTAGTAATACGGATAGCGGCGCGTCAGCCACTCCTGAGGTTAAAACCCCAGCCACACCAGCTGTACCGAAATCAGTACCTAAAGATGAAAGTATCGATATGGTCATTATTGAAGATGACAGCGCTACTTACTAATTAGTAAGATTTAAGCTGTTTTCGAATAGTATTGTCGTGACTGAATAGTATCGCTTAGTCAATAAAAAGCCCGCAGTGTTAAGGTTGCGGGCTTTTTTATATTTTATTCTAGACCTTAATTCTAGGGTGTTATTTTAGCGTTTTAGTCCACTGAAGTAGTCATGCGCAATTAGTTTTTATCAGCGAATTTTTGTAATACCTGACTGTCCCATAAGACTTCAGAGACTTTGTTGGGATCTGTACAAAAGCGAGCAGCGACAAACAACCAATCCGATAAGCGATTGATAAAGCTCACGGCCGTACTGCGAATCGCTTGTGGTCGCTCTTGCTGTAATAGCACTGCTTGGCGCTCAGCACGGCGACAGACTGTACGCGCAACGTGTAGTTGGCTGACCAATACTGAACCTGTGGGCAAGATAAAATCTTTTAGCGGCGGCAAGGTCGTATTCATCGCATCAATTTGCTGTTCTAACCATGTAATGTGAGTGGCATTGACGCCTTCATATTCTGGCATAGCCAGCTCACCACCGATATTAAACAATAAATGCTGAATGATGACTAACGCTTGAGAAAATTCTTTTTCTATAGATTGCCCTTTATTATGCTGTAACTGAGCACGTACCAGACCAATGTGTGAGTTAAGCTCGTCGATATCACCCATTACGCTAAATAGATTGTCTGCTTTGCTGACGCGGCTGCCGTCTGCCATGCCAGTGCTACCGTCATCTCCAGTACGCGTATATATTTTGCTTAAACGATTGCCCATATCTAAATCCTTAACAGTTTTTATGATTGAATGATGTTAGTTGCGGGCTCATTGTAGTATTTTATGGCTGTTTTCGCTAAGATAATGGGTTAGGTTTTATGTTGCCGCTATTTTTACAGTTATAACGACCATAGTCAGTGCTGTTTAATATCCAAACATTGATTATATTTTTGTTTTTATTTTATCTATTTCATTTATATTAAAAGGCTTTTTGACCATGACCACACCACTTGCCGATGCGATGTCTCAGCTTGCTATTCATGACTCACTGACTGGCGGAAAACGTCAGTTTGTACCACTCAAATCAGGGCAAGTAGGCATGTATGTGTGCGGTATGACCGTTTATGATTATTGTCATATTGGGCATGCGCGGGTGATGGTTGGCTTTGACATGGTAGTGCGCTGGTTGGCTCAGTTAGGCTATGACGTTAATTATGTGCGCAATATCACCGATATTGATGACAAGATCATCGCTCGTGCCGCTGAGAACGGCGAAGAGATTGGTACGTTAACGCAGCGTTTTATTGAAGCCATGCACGAAGATGCAACCGCTCTTGGCTGCGAGATGCCAGACGCTGAGCCGCGCGCGACTGATCATATCGATGATATGCAGCAAATGATTGAGACCTTGGTCACAGGTAATTATGCGTACGCAGGCGACAATGGTGATGTCTACTATGCCGTCGATAATTTTGCAGATTATGGTAAATTATCTAAGCGCAATCTCGATGAGATGCAAGCAGGTTCACGTGTCGATGTCGAAAATGACAAACGCAATCCGTTTGATTTTGTCTTATGGAAGGCAGCAAAACCCAATGAGCCACAATGGGCGTCGCCATGGGGTCAAGGGCGTCCAGGTTGGCATATCGAATGCTCAGCGATGTCGACTAAGTGCTTGGGTAGCACCTTTGATATTCATGGCGGTGGTCATGACTTGCAATTTCCGCATCACGAAAACGAGATAGCGCAGTCTGAAGCCGCGACCGGCTGTGAATACGCGCGTAACTGGATGCATGTCGGTTTCATTAATGTCGATGGCGAAAAAATGTCCAAGTCGTTGGGTAACTTTTTTACTATTCGTGACGTGATGGCAAAATACCTGCCTGAAACGGTGCGCTTTTTCTTATTATCAAGCCATTATCGAAGCCAAGTCAATTTTTCTGACAACGCATTGGATGAAGCACATAATAGCCTAAGCAGATTATATAATGCATTAAAATTGGCCGAACAACAAAAAGGGCAGGCGCTCGTCGTCAGTGATACGCTGATAAATGATGCTTATAGCAGCAGTGCTGGACAAGATTTCATCAAAGCCATGAACGATGATTTTAATAGTTCAACGGCAATTAGTGTACTGTTTGGGCTTGCGCGCGACATTAATAAAGCTATTAAAGCCGAAGACGTAGACACCGCATGGCAATTAGCAGAGCAGCTCAAAACGTTGGCACAGGTACTCAATATTTTACAGCAGCCAGTTCAACAGTTTTTGCAAGCAGTGATTGGTGAACAGGCGGATGATGGGTTAACCGATGACACTATCGATGGTTTAATCATTGAGCGTGCGGATGCCAAAACCAACAAAAACTTTGCTCGTGCTGATGAGATACGGGAGCAGCTAAAAGATGCTGGTATTGAGCTTGAAGACAGCCGCGCTGGCACGACATGGCGCCGCGCTTAAGGCAATCATGTTACAGAACACCCATATAGATAGTCATAAACTAAGTCAGCTTTGAGCTGGCTTTTTTTATAGACTAAACTAGGGTGTATCATCATTTTAAAAATGGTACTAAGAACAAGATAAATGGCAGTCAAACCATAAAGATGAAGCTAAATTGGCTATGCAATATATGTAAGAATAAGCTTTGTAGGCAAACTTCAAGAGATGCAAACATCAAGTGAATTAATGGCTTTTAAAATATGAATATTCTCAAAAAAAGCATTGTTGGCGGTCATCGTATAGCAACTGATACCGACGGTGACTACTATCCTAACGCTCAGCGTTGGAATGTGCGCGCCAGTACCTTGTCATTACTATTGGTTTTTTTCATAGTCAGCATGAGTGCTGTGTTTGCACCCGCTAAGGCCGCAAGCACTAGCGATAGCGAACAAGCTGCGGGTGAGCAGTCCAGCTCGTCATCGAATTCAGTCAGCAAGCCCGATAATCTGGCTGAATATGCTACTCAGAAAATCAATACAATTAAAGACGAAAGCCTCAGCATCTCTGGCGTTGCAGAAGAAATATTTGATCCTACCGAGCGCAATGCAGTAGAGCAAGCGGGTAATTTGCAGGGCGATTCTGGACTGACGGGTGAATACAATGAAAGTTATTATTTGCTAAACAAGCTCAATGTAGGCTTGCCGCCGTTGTCTGAGCTGCCAAATTTGACCACGCCACTAGCGACTTTAGAATTTTTTCAGTCAGCGGTCATGAAGCAACAATACGATTTGGCTGCTTATGCACTTAACATGAATTTAATCGATCAGAAAATTCAGCGTAACCACGCGCTCGAGTTATCAAAACGGTTGGATTTTTTGTTAACGGAAAAAGAGCTTTACGTTTTTGATGATCTGCCAGATCGCCCAGATGGTTTAATCGAGCCGCCGCTTGGCAATACCAGTAGTATTATGGGCATTCCTAGACGTTCGATTCAGCTAGGCTATATTGACTATCGTGAGCGCCGTGTCCCCATTTATTTGCAACGAGTACGGGTTGGTGAGGCTGCGCCTATTTGGGTGTTTTCTGCACAGACAGTTGATAATATCGACAATCTCTATGAGCAATATCATCCAGCGGAATTTGAGCGTTATTTACCTGGGTGGTTAAAACTTAAGATTTTCAGTATCGCACTATGGGAGTTTTTGGCATTAGCACTGTTTTTCTTAGTGACCATGGGAGTAGGATGGTTACTTAGTAAAGGCACGGAAAAAATCATCAGCCGTTATATCGACGATGAAAAATACAGTAATTATGTTGGTAGTACTAATGGCGTGGCAGATTTGGTTAATAAGCTGACCGTGCCGTTGACTTTTACCATCAGTTTTTTGCTCGTCTTTACTTTGGTGTCAGGGGGCTTTCCTTATTTGGATGCAGTAGCTTCATCGACTCGTCCGCTTATCTGGATTGGGCTAGTATTTAGCACCTTATGGCTTGGCATTCGCGTTATTAACTTTTTCGCTAATCGCTATCAAAGCCTACAAATTGAAAATCTGGCTGAAGAGCACTTTGATAAAGAACGCCGTCGCCGTACTTATGTATCGATATTTCGCCGCGTCTTTATTTTTGTCATGATTCTAGGCAGTATTTGGATTGGTCTCAGTGAATTTGCCAATATGGAAGGTCTTGGCAAAACGCTATTGACCTCGGCTGGTATCGCAGGCGTGGTCATCGGAATTGCCGCGCAGCCGATACTGGGTAACATCATTGCTGGGGTACAGGTGGCCGTGACTCAGCCGGTACGAATTGGCGACAGTGTGATAATGGATGGCAACTTTAGTACCGTTGAAGACCTGCGTTATACGTATGCGGTACTCAAAACATGGGATGAACGTCGATTGATCGTGCCGATGCGCGAGCTGATCACCGAAACGGTAGAAAACTGGTCACATACTGAAGTACATCAGACCTGTCCTGTGTTTTTATATGTCGATTATGGCGCAGATATTGACGCCATTCGCCAGCAATTTATATCGGCGGTCAAAGACAATAAGCTTTGGGACAACAAAACTGAGCCTGAAATGTTTGTCGTTGAGGTGACTGCCAACATTATTCACCTGCGCGGCGCTGTTTCAGCGGTAGGTCCCATAGAAGCATGGACACTGGCCTGTGAGATACGTGAGCAGATGCTGAATTATTTATATAGCAAACAAAAAGCTTATCTGCCTGCTGAACGTTTGATATTGAAGGGTAAAGACCAGTAACCGACGATTGAGTATGTTTTCTATGCTTTTAAATAGCTGAGCTTTACAGACGTCGATATCGATAGACAAGCGCTAGCAAAATAAGCTGACAAATATAGCATGCGATTTGTCTGATTATTTGTTATAATATGGCGTTATTTTTAAGGGATAAATGAGCGATTAAGAGTAGGGGCGCGCTATATTTGTGCAAACTTATTAACATCAATCAATTGCAATTTTCGAGTGTCTCTGTTTGTTTAATCACAAACACCGGCTGGCTCATTGCTGATTATCTAAAACTTTGTGATACGAGGTCTTTAATTTTAAGACTTTAGCTTCATAAAGTCATATCGGTGATTTTGGTTGATTGTCTTAATGCCAAAAATATCCCACCCATCAAAATAACCACCACTAGGGGTCTGTATGTTGCGAATTGTCGATGAAGCCTTAACCTTTGATGACGTTTTATTGTTGCCAGCTTATTCTGAAGTCTTGCCAAAAACTGCCGATCTGACTACCCGTTTGACCAAAAATATCACGCTGAATCTACCGCTGATTTCTGCCGCGATGGATACCGTGACCGAATCTGAAATGGCCATTACGATGGCACAGTTAGGCGGTATGGGTATCTTGCACAAGAGCATGGATATCGCCAAGCAAGCCACACAAGTACGCCGCGTCAAAAAATTTGAAGCAGGTACGGTTGTAGATCCGATTACTGTGCATCCAGAGATGACGATTGGTGATCTGCTACAGCTGACGCAAGACAATAATATCTCAGGCGTACCTGTGGTAGAAAGAGGCACTGATAATGTCGTGGGTATTGTGACTCACAGAGATTGGCGCTTTGAAACCAATCTGTCTTTGCCAGTTAGTAAAATCATGACGCCAAAAGATCAGTTGGTGACAGTACATGAAGGTGAAAGCAACGAAAATATTAAACGTCTGCTACATGAGCACCGCATTGAAAAAGTCATCGTTATCGATGATTATTTCCGCTTACGTGGTTTGATTACGGTTAATGATTTTGCAAAAGCTGAAAACAATCCAAATGCTTGTAAAGATGAGCAAGGTCGTCTGCGTGTTGGTGCTGCTGTTGGTACTGGTGCAGATACCCAAGCGCGTGTTGAAGCGTTAATCGCTGCTGACGTCGATATCATCGTGGTTGATACCGCACATGGTCATTCAAAAGGCGTGATTGATAAGGTGTCTTGGATTAAAAAGCACTATCCACACGTACAAGTCATCGGTGGCAATATCGCAACAGGGGATGCTGCACTTGCACTACGTGATGCAGGCGCTGATGCGGTAAAAGTCGGTATTGGCCCTGGCTCTATCTGCACTACGCGTATCATCGCTGGTATCGGTGTGCCGCAAATCTCAGCCATCGATAACGTCGCTAGCGCATTAAAAGACAGTATTCCACTGATTGCTGATGGTGGTATTCGCTATTCAGGTGATATGGCAAAAGCCATTGCCGCTGGTGCTTCGTGCATCATGGTAGGCTCATTGATGGCGGGTACAGAAGAAGCGCCAGGTGAAGTTGAGCTGTTCCAAGGTCGTTACTACAAAGCTTACCGCGGTATGGGTAGCCTTGGTGCCATGTCAGGCTCAAATGGCTCATCAGATCGTTACTTCCAAGATGCTAAAGATGGCGTAGAGAAATTAGTACCAGAAGGTATCGAAGGCCGAGTTCCTTATAAAGGTCCAGTTGCTGGTATTGTTAATCAGTTGGTTGGCGGTTTGCGCTCATCAATGGGTTATACTGGCTCTGCGACCATCGAAGATATGCGTACCAATCCGCAATTCATTAAGGTGACATCGGCGGGTATGAAAGAGTCGCATGTCCATGATGTTCAAATCACCAAAGAAGCACCGAACTATCGTGTGAATTAAAAGGTCTTTTATAATCCTGCATTACGTCAACGATAGCTATTTTGCAGGGCTGCAGTGACCTTAAGATACAAACAGCCAACAATGCCTTGTTATTGTTGGCTGTTTTTTTTGTAAAATACACAAGCGGATTATAATAATAACTACTTAGACTGTTTATACGTTATTGTTTGCGTATTCGTCTGGTTTTCACTCTTAGATTTGGGAGCATACATAATGAGCTACTTTGGCACCGATGGTATTCGCGGAAAATTCGGTGAGTCGCCGATTACCCCTGATTTTATTTTAAAATTGGGCTATGTGACGGGACGTGTGCTGATAGAGAATAATGACAACCCTGCTCGCAAGCCAAGCGTGGTCATCGGTAAGGATACGCGGCTGTCAGGTTATGTGATTGAAGGCGCATTGCAAGCGGGGTTTAATGCCGCTGGTGTTGATGTGCATATGCTTGGACCATTACCCACACCAGCGATTGCGCATTTGACCCGTAGTTTTAATGCAGATGCTGGGGTAGTTATTTCAGCGTCGCACAATCCTTACTATGATAACGGTATCAAACTGTTTTCAGGTGATGGCAAAAAGCTGACTGATGAGATGCAAAACTCTATTAATGACAAGCTAAAAGCGATTATGAGTGCCTCTGAGGCGGACAATAATGTGATCATGCCTATTCTTGATCCAGCACAATTAGGGAAAAATAATCGAATCAATGATGCCAAAGGTCGCTATATCGAATTCTGTAAAGGCAGTTTTCCCTATCAGTACGACTTGAGTCATCTGACTGTCGTCGTAGATTGTGCCAATGGTGCAGGCTATAGCGTGGCACCGAGAGTCATGCGTGAATTGGGTGCCAATGTGATTGCTATTAACAATACGCCTGATGGCGTCAATATCAATGCCGACTGCGGCTCTACCCATCCTGAAGGCTTACAGAAAGCAGTGATTGAGCACGAGGCAGATGTTGGTATCGCACTAGACGGTGATGGCGATCGTATTGTGATGGTTGATGAGGCTGGTAATCTGGTCGACGGCGATGGCATTTTATACGTACTTGCTACCCAAGGTCATACTAAGGCGAAAGGTGTGGTTGGTACGCTCATGAGTAACATGGGCTTAGAGTTGGCACTCAAAGCGGCAGATATTAAATTTACACGTGCAAAAGTAGGCGATCGTTATGTGATGCATGAGCTTGAAGCGAATGGCTGGATACTGGGCGGCGAACCATCGGGTCATATTCTATGTTTAGATAAGAGTCGTACGGGTGATGCAATTATCGCCGGCTTGCAAGTGCTTGCGGTGATGCAAGCCCGCGGTAAAGCGCTCAGTGATTTGACCGAAGGCTTTGAAAAATTGCCACAAAAACTGGTCAATGTACGCTTAAGTAAAATGCAAGATCCGTTTGAACATGAAGAGCTGGTTGCTGCTTTTGCAAAAGCACAGGCTACTTTAGAGGGTCGTGGTCGTCTGCTCATTCGACAGTCAGGTACAGAGCCTATGATACGTGTGATGGTTGAGTCGGATGATGAAATAGAATGTGATGTATTGGCAAATGATTTGGCTGACCATATCAAAGCAGTATTGGGTTAAAGTCATAACATAGTTATATTAAAATAAGGAATATTTTATGAGCATGGATTTTACCGATCAGCGTTTGTCATACGAAAAAGGTGAGCTTGATCAACAGTCCATTCCAGACTCTCCATTTGAGCTACTAAAAGAATGGATGAATGAGGCAATAGCACAAAAGGTGCAAGAGCCTTATGCGATGAGTCTAGCGACGTGCGGTGCTGATAATAAACCTAGCGTGCGCATCGTACTTATGCGTGAGATTACTGAAAATGGTGTGGTGTTTTATACCAACTATGAAAGTGCTAAAGGTCAAGATATTGCCGAAAACCCGAATGCCGAAGCGCTATTCTTTTGGCACGAGCTGGAGCGTCAAGTACGTATTAGTGGCAGTATTGCTAAAATCGATGCTAATAAGTCAGCTGCTTACTTTCAAAAGCGCCCTCACGACAGTCAAGTGGGTGCATGGGTCAGTCAACCGCAAAGTGGCGAGGTTGCTGATCGTGAAGTGATGCAAGCCAAGTTTGATGAGCTGCAAAACCAGTATCCAGAAGGTAGCCAAGTGCCAACACCAGCGTTTTGGGGTGGTTACGAGATTAGCATTCATGAGATTGAGTTTTGGCAAGGTCGTGCCAATCGTATGCATGACCGTATTGTCTATACTAAAGACAATGGTGAAAGCTGGAGTACCAAGCGTTTATTACCTTAAACATATTTGCTGTTTATATTTAGATATAAGCAGAGAGTGATTTCTTAGGTGCTGTTGCTGCTCTAAACAGCAACAGCACCTAATTTTATTAAAAGCTTTATGGTATAAGCTCGAGTACTTGCGACTTTTTTAGCTTTCCTGGGAAGTTTCCTGTAAATATACGGCAATATAAAGTTTTGTCGTTCTCTAAGTATGTTGAAGAATCAAGTTTGATGCTATAGATGTATTGATCTGAAAGTGTGTCAGCAGTAGGTTTGGTGTTTTTAGGAATATTGCCGCTCAAATAATTATTCGAAGAGTAGTCAGGAATGTATTTATCATCATAGATTCGTTTATCGTTGATACAATGTATATAACTCCCTGTATTTCTAGTTGATTCACGTATTGAAAAATTAGCTTCTGATAAAAAAGTTATTTCATAATATGATGATGTCCGTTTAAACTCGACCAATTGAACTTCCGTATTTTTATGATTTTTTATGCACCCTGATAAAATGAGTAAAGCACTTAACCCTATTATCTTATTCCGCATTATCATTCCTTTCATATAGTCAATTTATCATAAACTGACTATAAACATACGCAGCATCAAAAATGATGAATAGTAGCAAGCAAATATTCTTTTACCTTTCGTTTCTTTGAGTATCGACATCGACCGATACCGACATACCGGGGCGCAATTGCGCAAGCTCAGGTTGTCCTTGCTCTAAATCTATTCGTACCGGAATACGCTGAGCGATTTTAATATAATTGCCAGTCGCAGGGTTTGCCGCGCCCGCGCTAAATTCACTGCCAGTCGCTGGCGAGATATTGCTGACCTGACCTCGAAACTTAATGCCGTCTAACGCATCCACATGAATAGTTGCAGGCTCACCGACAGTCATATTTGCCACTTGGGTTTCTTTAAAGTTGGCGATAATCCACACACCTTTTGGCACCACATACATGAGCTGTGTGCCGGCGCTGACATATTGCCCCGCTTTGACGCTGACTTGACTCAGTTGTCCTGATTCAGGGGCAGTAATAATCGTATTGTCTAAATTAATCTGTGCTTGCTTAGCAACTGCTTCTGCATTTTTAATATTGGCATCGAGTGATGAGCGGCTACCACTGGTTTTTTTGCTGGCCTCAAGGGCGACTTGTAAATTGGCTTCTGCTTGCTGCACGCCCGCTTGTGCTTGAGCGAGCTGAGCTTGGGCATGAGCAACTTCAGCTTTGGATACTGCGCCAATCGCATCAAGCCCTTGATAGCGCTTTACATCTTCGCGTGCACTATCAACGCTGACTTTGGCACTATATAAGTCCGCTTTACGTGCTTCGATTTGTGCCTGACTGGTGCCCGTATCTTGCGCATTGCTTGAGCGGTCGGTCATAGCGACTTCGATATTGGCTTGTGCTTGTTCGAGCTGCTGCAAAAAGGCACGGTCGTCTATCTTGACCAATAAATCACCTGCTTGTACATTTTCAAAATCTTGCACTGCCACTTCTGTGACATAGCCAGAAACTTGCGGGCTGATAATCGTTGTTTGACCTTTTACAAAGGCATTATTAGTCTGCTGAACCGTAGGCGTAAAGGGCGGTAGCTTCCATGCATAAAGAATCAAAAGTACGCCAATAATGATTAGTGCAATCAATAAGCCTAGGTTAAAGTAAGATTTCTTTTTAGGCGACCAACCCGTAGCGTCAGGAATAGGCTCTTTTGGCGGCATTGGTGTTTCATCAGCATCAGCAACTGACGTTATTACCGAGTCCTCTTTTTTCGGTACGGTCACAGTATCATCATTTTTCGATTGGTTTAGAGGCATCTCTATTGCTGCTGCATTGGATGATGTCTGATTGTTTTCAGCAGTATTTTGGGTGGCATCTTGAGCGGTGTCTTGATTATGGTCATCAAGATCATTTAACTTGTCTTCGCTCATGATGCGCTCCTAATGAGATTAGTAAACATAGTGGATAACTTTTTAAAATATAGTAATTAGCATAAGAAGAAAAGGTAACAGCAACAAATCGATATGATTATCACCTGTTATTTTTTGCCCATCATTTCTGCCAATGCGGCAAGTTCTTTACCAAGTGGATTGCGTTTATGATAAAGGTAATAAAAATAAATCATCAATAAATATAGCGCAGTGATAGTGGCGCCCACGGCCATCAAAAAGAATAAATCATCATAAGCGGCGACCGTTGCTTGACGTTGCACGCCCTGTAGCATTTGGGTCATCGTAGCAGGATCAGTGTTATTCATTGAACTGACCATATCGGCATAATGCATCTGAGTACGAATGGTGGTAAATGCTTGAATACCTGCCGCGCCTGCCAAACCGCCGATCGTTTGTGAAATACCAAAAATCACCGAAAAGCTAATAATATAGGCAGGTCCGTTAGCAATGGCGCGAAACATACCTTCAAATACCATTGGTCCCATAAAGTAAACGGCAGCAAAAGCGATTATAAACTGACTGAAATAAAACATATAAGGGGCAGAGTTCAGCGACACACCCGTATCTATCCATGCACCAATCGCAATTAATGTAACCGCAAAAATCACGGGTCGGCGCAGATCCGTCGCCTTGGTGGTAAAAATGCTAATCACTAATGCCAGTATGCTAGCCACCAAGATGATGGCATAAAAAACAATCAGCTGGTCATTACCATAACCAAGGTTTGCTAATAATCCTGCGGCGCCCACACTTTGCTCAGACAGCAAAATACGCATGACGGCACCAGTAATCATAAAGGCAATAATGGTGCGACTACGCATCCAGCGCACTTGTAACATAGGGTTTTTGCGGTGCGTCTCAATCCATAAAGCAATCGAGATAGTCACGACGGCAATAATCAGTGGATAGCTAAGCCAAGGCATTGTCCACCATTGAATTCTACCTTGTACTAAAAATACCGATAGGGCGGCAAGACCACTGGCAAAAAAGCCAAAACTCACCAAATCAAGTTTTTCAAAGACCTTTTCCGTGTTGCCCGGTGGTAGCTCAAGAATGTTAATAAGCCCAAAGCAAATCAGCGATAATCCCACTTGAAATAAAAATAAACCTTCAAGCTGACCATCAACGGCTAAATAAGGCGAGATAATCCGTGACAGTGGAATGCCAAACTGCACCAAGCCAAAGCCCAAAATAAGTCCGCTGATACGCCGAGCAGTTGGCATGCCTTGTAGACAATAAAAAATAGACAATACCGTCATCGCACTAGCCACCACACCACTAAAGCCACGGGCGAGCAGTTCTAAATAATAAGGCTCAATGCTAACCCCAATCGTCGTACTGAGTAGATTGCTACTGACCAACCACTGCATACTGGTGGCTGCCAATAAAAAGAACAAAGTGGTTTTGCTAAATAACGACATGCCAAATTGCTGGCGAATTTTGTACAGCAGCACCGTGACACAAGCATTGGTCATATTGTAGGCGACTGATATCCAGCCACCTTCTACGGGCGTTAAACCCATTTCGCCTTGGATTTGAGTGAGATTCGCGACCAATAGACCGTTCTGAAAGCTGGCAGTTAAGCCGATAAAAATACCAATCAGTAAATAAAATACTTTACGGCGCACAGGGTGATCAGGGGTGGCAGGCGAGCCAAGCATGAATGGTCGTTCATGGGGCTTAAACTGGTATTCAGTACTCATGGGTGGATAATCTGCGTAGAGGGATAAAATGGTATATAGCCGTTGTTAAACAAGCATCACGCTCGTCGGATAGTCATGAAGATCAAGACGTTCAAAGTCATTTAATAAAAAGCCATTTAACAGAAAGTCATTTAGTAGGCTGATAAAACCAAAAAAGTATTCTAAACCCTGTTTTGAATATTTTATCATAATTTTTGTTGAGCATTTATCACGCATAACTAACACATTGAAAATCAAGTTAAAAGATAGATGCAGCTGTCTGTCAATGATAGACGATAAGAAACACAGTGCTATAGTTAGAGCACTTTTAAACCGCTACGGTGTTACCCGCCCTAGATGTACTCAGTTTACTATCTGCGGTCGGTCGCCTTGTAGCGATTCTAAAATTCCTTGACTATATGTCACATAGCTACGACTCAGATCATTTTTGCCCATAAAAAACAGCTCTATAAAGAGCTGTTTTTTTATACATTAAATAGTCGATAAACAGTTAGACCATGGTACTAAATAGAGTGATCATAATTCGCCTCTAAACGCATGCTGCGCTGATAGCTATCAAGACTGGCGAGTTGTAAAGCATACTGCTTGATATGCGGATAATCATCTAACGCTTCGCGCTTAGCCAGCATGATTAAGTCAAAAGACAGCATAAAGTCAGCGCCGCTTAGCTTATGACCAACGATAAATGACTTATCTGCAACTTCCTCGTTTAGATAGCTCAACAGTCTGTGTTTTTCTTGACTGATATAACCATCTAAAAAATCGTTATCGACGATACCGGCTTTTTTGGTAAATAGCTCCAGTAATAACGGCAACATGAGCGAGCTTTCAGCAAAGTTAATCCATTGCAGATAATGTCCATAGTCTACGCTATCAGTCGTAGGACGTAAGCGCTCTGGCGCAAATCGCTCAATCAATAACTCAGTGATTGCACCTGATTCAGCATAAAGTTGACCATCCATCTCAATAACCGGAGATTTACCGAGTGGATGTACCGCCTTTAAACTGTCTGGTGCCAAATGAGTATTAGGATCGCGTTGATGACTAATGATCTCATAAGGCACGCCCAGCTCTTCTAAAAGCCATAAAATACGTAATGAGCGAGACTGATTGAGATGATGTAAGCGAATCATGATAGTGGCCTTTTTGCATGGTCTATTATATTAACGTTAAAAAGATATTAACCTTTCAGCTTAGTGATTAAGCGCTTGGCAGCTTCCTCTGATGAAGCTGGGTTTTGTCCAGTAATCAGCAAGCCATCTTCGACCACAAATGATTCCCAATCAGCGGCTTTTTCATAGTTACCACCATTGGCTTTTAGTGCATCTTCTACTAAGAATGGCACGACATCTGTTAGACCAACGGCATCTTCTTCTGAATTGGTAAAGCCAGTCACTGTTTTGCCTTTGACTAAATACTCACCGTCAATTTTGACATTTTTAAGAGCGGCTGGAGAATGACAAACAAAGGCGACAGGTTTGTCTTGTTTGACAAACGTCTCAATCAAATTGATCGAATTTTTATCAACTGCCAAGTCCCATAGTGGACCATGACCGCCTGGATAAAAGACTGAATCAAAATCTTCAGCTTTCATATCAGCGAGTTTTTCAGTATTAGCAAGATGCTTTTGAGCATCGCTGTCTTCTTTAAAACGCTTGGTATCTTTCGTTTGGGTGTCTTCAGTGTCACTGCTCGGATCAAGCGGTGGCTGCCCGCCAGCAGGAGAAGCAAGTGTCACATTGACGCCGGCATCGATAAAAGCATAATAAGGCGCGGCAAATTCTTCTAGCCAAAAGCCCGTTTTTTTACCAGTATCGCCCAACTTATCATGTGAGGTTAGTACCATTAAAATATTCATAATCGTCCTTATTTATTATTGATGTTGTTCTTAAATCATGGGTTGTTAGCAGTCATGCTTAATTAATCATCTGTAATCAATATGAGTATTTGCAATGACTGCTAGCGGTATTCATAGAACAGTATTCATGGTTGAGAGGTCATATTCAGTGGTTGTCTTAGCAAGTTATGTTGTTAAGTCGTTATTTGCGATTCAACCAACTGCTAACCATTGGTTCGGTTATTCAACCTCAGAAACTTTAACCACTGTTTTACCAAAGTTATCGCCATTTAGCATGCGCACAAAGGCATTTGGTGCATCGTCTAAGCCTTCAGCGATATATTCTTTGGTTTTAACATCGCCTGACTCGACCCATTTACTCATGGTTTTTAAGAATTCTGGGAAGTGATCGCCATATTCTTCAAAAATAATGAACCCTTTAATAGTGAGACGACGGCTTAGAATGTTGCCCATTAATACGCCTAGACGATCTTTGCCATCAGGCAGCTCGGTGGCGTTGTATTGCGAGACCAGACCACAGACTGGGATACGTGCATGCGCATTTAATAATGGCATAACGGCATCAAATACTTTGCCACCGACGTTTTCGTAATAGATATCGATGCCATCTGGACACGCCGCTTCTAATTGCTCGGCAAAGTCATCCGCTTTATGGTCAATACAGACATCAAAGCCTAGCTCATTGACAGCAAAGTCACATTTTTCTTTGCCACCAGCCACACCAACGGTACGTAAGCCATATTGGTTGCCAACTTGACCTACTGTTGCACCAACGGGACCCGTTGCAGCAGCGACGACCAAAGTTTCCCCTTTTTGCGGCTTACCGATGTCGGTCAAACCCATGTAACCGGTAAAGCCGGGCATACCTAATACACCTAAACCATAAGATGGATTTGACATGTTCTTGTCAAGCTTTAAGACGCCTTCGCCATCACTGACGCTATAGTCTTGCCAGCCTGAGTTTGAGACCACTAAGTCACCCACAGCAAATTTGTCGATATTGGATTCAACGACTTGGGCAACCGTGCCACCCATCATGACATCACCCACTTCTAGCGGATCAGCATAGCTTTTTGCATCGCTCATACGTCCACGCATGTACGGATCTAAGGATAAGTAAACGGTACGCAGCAGCATTTCATTGTTATTTGGCGATGGGATATCGCTGGTTACCATATCAAAGTTTTCAGCTTTTGGCTCACCTGTTGGACGGCTTGCCAATTTGATTTGACGGTTTGTTTTTTGATTTTGTTGTTTATCAAAGCTCATTATCAGATTCCTTTTCTATTTATTGATTTTAATATTCTATTGATTTTAATATTTACTGGTTTTGATATTTAATGGTGAATGGAGTAGTTACTCAGTGCTGAGCAACTACTATAAATAGCATAACAATATGTGTTTCTTATTACGGTGGTGTTTTTATTAAGCAGCTTTGCTACTAATAGCACGTTGTAGAATACGACGTGACACTTCTAAATCATTGTTGCTGTGCTCGCCTAACTGAACCATGTTGTGCGCCTCAAGCTGCTTGATAATCGGGTCAATAGCTGACGCATCAAGTTCTGCATCTTCTAAACTGACAGGCAAGCCAAGGTCGCGGAAGAAGTTTTCTGTACGGACAATAGCGGCTTCAATGACAGCGTCTTCGTCTTGATGGGTATCATCAAGCGTAATATTCCAGACATTATGCGCATATTGAAGTAATTTCTCTTTTTTGCTTTCTTTTAGCTCACGCATTACTGAGGGTAATAAAATGGTTAGGGTGCGAGCATGATCGATGCTGTGTAACGAGGTTAGCTCATGACCGATCATATGTGTCGTCCAGTCTTGCGGTACGCCTGCACCGATTAGACCATTGAGTGCCATGGTCGCTGTCCACATAATATTCTTACGAGTTTCTAAGTTTTCTGGATCTTGTTTAACGATACGACCTTCATCAATGAGGATTTTCAGCAAGCTCTCAGCAAAGGCATCTTGCACTTTTGCATTGACTGGATACGTTAGGTACTGTTCCATGACATGGACAAAGGCATCAGCCACACCATTCATCACTTGACGCTCAGGTAATGTCAATGTTTTGACTGGATCTAATATTGAGAACTTAGGGAAGGCAAGTGCGTTGCCAAATGGTAGCTTAGCTTGACGTTCACTATAATTGATGACGCCGCCTGAGTTCATCTCAGAGCCAGTGGCTGGAATCGTCAAAACAGCACCCAAATCGATGGCAGAATCAATGTCTCTGCAATAGCTGGTTAATGCGTTCCATGCTTGTTCGCGTGAGACAGTCGTGCCGTCTTCTTCAGTGAGTGACGATACCAATGCCACAAATTTGCTACCATCAATGACTGAGCCGCCACCGACCGCTAGCAAAAAGTCAATATTGTGTTCATTGACCATATCTGCTGCTTTTAAAAGCGTCGTGAATTCTGGATTGGCTTCAATACCACCAAATTCGAATACGGTACGTGTACCGCTCGCAGCCAAGGCTTCTTTTACTTCGTCTAGCGTACCTGTGCGCTGTGCCGAACCGCCACCATAAGTGATAAGCACACGGGCATCAGTCGGTACCAATTCTGATAGTTGTTTGATTTGACCTTCACCAAAGACGATACGTACTGGATTGTAATATTGGAAGTTATTCATAGTATTCCTAAAATTATTAAATATTTGTGTTAGGCGTATGGGGTGCAAAAATCTCAGTGGCAAATTAGCCATTCGTTTTTGCAACTGTGGGCATTGTACATTAAATAGACCAGTCGTCTAGTAATTTTTACAAAACTCTCTTATAACTCAATTTTTTGCTTTAGATATAGGGAAGTATAAATGGCTAAAAAGCGTTTAACGCACGAGATTAGCGTCCCAGTTGAGAAGTAGTCATCTGCCATACTTCTGCAAGCGGCGTATTGGTTTGGCTAATCTTGGCGATTAAACTGGCACCAAGCCAAGCAAAATACCAACGTTTTGCCATGCTCTCGGCCGCGATATTGTCAGGTTGTGGTACAGAGTCATCCGCCCAGCCTGCTTTGATTTGTTCGGCAAGCCAGCTGATGGTCTGCTGGTAACCAGCATTCAGTGCGATGCGCATAGGTTCAGACAGATCTGCAACCTCAGCGCTGAGCTTCACCACCAAGCACTTTTCATGATCACAGCCATTTTGCTGGGTGTCATACCAGCTTTGAAAGTAATCATAAATCTTTTGCTGAGCATTAACTTTTTGACGACCAATGGTGTCTAAGCGTATCTTATAGTCAGTGAAATAATGACTGATGATAGCTTCACCGAACGCTTCCTTTGAGGCAAAATAATGGTAAAAAGAGCCTTTAGGAATACCGGCTGTGTCTAGTATTTGTTTGATACCGACGGCAGTAAAACCTTTTTTGGAAATCAGTTGATAGCCTGTTTCTAACAGATGCGTTTTGGTATCTGGTGGGATTGTGGTTGAGGCCGCAGACATAATGGTAATGTCCTCCTATATTTTTATGAATGTATTTCAGAGATAAGGTATGGCGAATAATGCTACTTAGCGCGCTATTAACAATTATTCATGATACTTTCTATGGGTCGATGCAGATTTTTATTGTTGCTTATAGTTAGTGCTTATTGTAAAGGTTGATATGGTCACGTTACGTTTTTTAAACAATACTTTCTGACAAAATACGCTTATTTATATGAGGTCTATGGTAGCATTAGACCAGTCGTCTAGCAAGTTTCGTTTTGATGTGCTTAATCAAATGCAGCGAGCGCAGGCTATTTAATATAAATAACTGTGTTAAAGGTTATTTTTTATCTGCCTCAATTTGCTACCCATACTGTTTTATTGACAACCAACATAACATCCATAAAATAAATGAGAAGAATTATGTCAACTGATACCGATAATACCAAAGCCAATGCCTATAATGATTTCCACCTCCAGTACATTGCAGGGGAATGGCAAAGCGGTCAAGATGATAGCGTCAATACCAACACCAACCCCTACAATGGCGATACACTTGTAAAGATTCAGCAGGCGACAGAAGCACAGCTTAATGAAGCTTATCAAGCAGCAAGTGCGGCACAAAAAGAGTGGGCGCAGCAGACGCCAGCGACACGAGCAGGTGTGCTATATAAAGTGGTTGAGATTTTAGATCAGCGCCAAGATGAAATCGTCGATTGGCTCATTAAAGAGTCGGGCAGTACCCGTGTTAAAGCCATGGTTGAGTTTGCTGCTACCCGCGCCATTACCCTTGAGGCTGCGACATTCCCCAGTCGTGTACATGGCGAGATTCGTCCATCTAACACCCCTGGCAAAGAAAACTTTGTTTACCGTGAGCCCATCGGTGTCGTCGCTGTCATTAGTCCGTGGAACTTTCCATTACATTTGACCCAACGTTCTATTGCACCAGCCTTAGCACTTGGTAACGCTGTGGTACTCAAGCCTGCGAGTGATACCCCAGTGACTGGTGGTTTGCTGCTAGCAAAAGTATTTGAAGAAGCAGGTTTACCAAAAGGCTTGCTCAATGTGGTTGTTGGCTCAGGCAAAGAGATAGGAGATGCGATCGTTGAACACAAAACCCCAAGCTTTGTATCATTTACTGGCTCTACTTCAGTCGGTAAGCGCATTGGCGAGTTGGCCAATGGCGGCGACTACATTAAACAAGTAGCGCTTGAGTTGGGTGGTAACAGTCCATTTGTGGTACTAAAAGACGCTGATATTGAGCAAGCGGTCAAAGCAGCAGCCTTTGGCAAATTCTTACATCAAGGTCAAATCTGTATTGCTATTAATCGTATTATCGTTGAAGACGAGATTTATGATGACTTTGTTGAGCGTTTCTTGGCACACGTTAAAACGTTAAATGTCGGCGATCCGAGCAAACAAGACACGGCGGTTGGTCCGATTATTAATAAAAAACAAGTCGAATCGTTGAAAGAGAAAATCGCCAACGCGCAGCAAGAAGGCGCAAAAATGATACTAAGTGGTGAGATTAAAGGGCAAGTTGTACCGCCGCACATCTTTACTGAAGTGACGCGCAAAATGGATTTGTCACGTAATGAGGTGTTTGGACCATTGGTCGGTATCATCCGTGCCAAAGATGAAGATGATGCGTTATCGATCGCCAATGACTCAATGTTTGGTCTGTCGAGTGCGGTATTTACAAAAGATATGGCAAAAGGCATGCGCTTTGCTCGTGATATCAGAGCGGGCATGACCCATATTAATGATATTTCAGTCAATGATGAAAGTAACTTACCATTCGGTGGCGAGAAAAACTCAGGTATTGGTCGTTTTAACGGTGAGTGGGTGCTAGAAGAGTTCACTAGAACGCACTGGATATCTATGCAACATGAGCCACGCGAGTATCCGTTTTAAGCGATGTACATTTTCAATGCTCTAAATTAAAGTTTTAATAATAAAAAAGCCTGCAAATCAGCGGGCTTTTTTTATGGGAACGTTGAAAGTGTGATTATTTAAGGTGAAAGCCTAGCAAGCCTTGTATCTCCTCGACAGTCATATGTCTAACGAGCGCCTGATCTTCTACCGACAAGCGATTGGTGTGTTCTTTTATCATAGTATGGATGCTACGAGCGACCTCAGAGGTGCTAGCATAATACATTTGCGGCTCTTCTTTGGTGAGTTTCATCAAAAACTTATCGATGATTTTGCGCTTTTCATGGGAAGCGTGTTCTTGAGTCATGACATTCTCCTAGTTATAAACCATCTAAGCAGTCAGCTCAGTGATAGTCAATGCTTATGGCTAGTATAACGCAGATAACAACGAGGGTAGCGACTTAAGTTGAACGGGTAACACGCTCTATACTGTGTGTCACATTCTAAAATATTATAGTTTAGACTCAGCTTCAAGTGAGCGCGTTTAACTACTTGGGAATCGAGAGTATGTCAAATCACCAATCAGATAACGCATCAAATAAGTCAGTCAAAAAAGCGGTATTGGTCTTATTTCATAACGATTTGCGCATAGAGGGCAATGAAACGTTAATCAAAGCGGCGACATTGGCTAAAAGTAATCAAGGCAACCTGATGCTCATCTATGCTGATTTTTTGGCTGATTGCATTGAAATGAAAGAGAGCCGTCAAGCTTACCACTTTAATGAGATGGGCGCTGCTCGTCAGCAGTTCTTGTCTGAGAGCTTGGCTAATTTGGATCGATCGCTTCAGCGCCTTGGTAATCGATTGCTATATCTGTCGCCAAGCTATTCATCAACAAGCTATTCATCAAAGAGTCATTTGTCAGCAGATAAGGTAGAGTCTGCCTTAAACACCTTTACGCAGTTATGCCAGCTCATTGAGCAGCAACAAGTCACCGATATCTGTGTCAGCCACACCGCAGACTATAATCAAAATAAAGGCTATGCTGCCTTGCAGAGCAAATATCCGCAGATAATATGGCACAGGCAATCAACCCATACGCTATTTGCTGATTTACCGACACAAGACCTGCCCAAAAGCTTTACCCAGTTTCGCAAAAAGGTTGAAGCAAGCCATGATTTATTGAATGCTGACGACGAAGTGGCTGTTTCTCCTACGCCAAAGTCGCTACCGCCAATGCCTGATGCGTTGATAGGTCATAGTAAATACCTTTTTAAAACACAACCATCTGATGAGCAAGCGCTTAGTTTTAAAGGTGGTGAAACAAATGCAATGATTCATTTAACTCACTATTTTGATTCTGCTGCGCCGCGCACTTATAAAACTACACGTAATGCACTGGATGACTGGACGCATTCCACTAAATTCTCGCCTTGGCTAGCAAATGGTTGCTTGTCTGTGAAAATACTATTGAATCGCTTACGTCATTATGAGCATGAGATTATCGCCAATGAGTCAACGTATTGGATATGGTTTGAGCTGCTGTGGCGCGAGTATTTTTATTGGTATGCAATTGAGCATGGTAGCAATCTGTTTTTGTTTAAGGGGATTGGTCATCAATTACCAGCTACTCATTTTGACGATCAGCGTTTGCAGCAATGGCAGAATGGCAGCACGCCATATCCTATCGTCAATGCCTGCATGAATCAGCTAAAGCAAACAGGGTATATGTCTAATCGAGGCAGACAAATCGTTGCTAGCTGCTTTATTCATGAGCTGGGTTTAGACTGGCGTTACGGTGCAACCTATTTTGAGCAACATCTTATCGATTATGATGTCGCGAGTAACTGGGGGAATTGGCAATATCTAGCGGGCGTAGGTGCTGATCCAAGAGGATGTCGGCAATTTAATCTTAGCAAGCAAACCCAACAATACGACCCCAATGGTGAGTTCGTTGATAAATGGCAAGGCGGTCATGTAAGTTAAAGCGGTTTATGAATTTTAGATCATAAATGCTGAATAGCACGTTTTAAACCGCTAACAGTCTTATCAGTGGTTGTTTTTTATGCTAATAGCAAACCGTTATAATGAGTTATAAAATTATCACTATTGTATAACTTATAACATTCATTTAAAATGAATCTTTAAGTTAAACTCTATTCACATGCTTCTAAGAAGACTGCCATGCAATCGATCAACTTACCCAGCAAGCCGCCCAGCTCTCCGCATCCCATTCTGAATCTGAGCTTTCGAATATTTTTTAGTGCTGCCGCGCTATTTGCCGTGATAACGATGCTGCTATGGTCTTTCGTATTTACCGGTCATACAGATATTGACGCACAAGCGCTGAACCCGTTGTACTGGCACGGTCATGAGATGGTCTATGGTTATGCCTTGGCGGTCATTGCAGGATTTCTCCTCACGGCAGTGAAGACGTGGACAGGGGTAATGATGCCGCATGGTTATAAGCTGCTGGCTATCTTTGGCTGTTGGCTGCTGGCACGTTTGAGCTGGGCAGGTTTTGGGCTTGGTATGACGGTTGCGGGTAGCAGTATATCGTTGTTATATGTCGCCGCAGTATTTGACTTATTGTTTATCGCCTCGATGGCATTTGTGATATGTCGAGCGGTATTGCAGGTCAAGCAGTATAAGCAAATGGGTATCTTAGCGAAATTGGCCTTATTGACCGTTGGCAATGGAATCTGCTACTGGGGTATTATCAATGCCGATATGAGTATGACTAAAATAGGTATTTATCTAGGGTTTTATTTAATTATCGGTTTGGTGCTGACCATTGGTCGCCGCGTGGTGCCATTCTTTATTGAACGTGGTCTGAGTCTTGGAACGACGGAAGTCATCAAGTTGCGCAATAGTAAAGTACAGGATATTGCGAGTTTATTGTTTTTCTTAGCGTTTTTTATCAGTGACTTGTTTTATCCTAATCAGTATCTGCTGACTATTACGGCACTTGGCGTAGCAGTGGTTAATATCGTCCGTTTAGTAGGCTGGTATCATCGCGGTATCTGGAAAAAGCCACTGCTTTGGTCATTATATGTTGCATTTTTGGGCATGTGTTTGAGTTTTCTGCTGTATGCGCTGCAACCATGGTTGGGCTATACTCATAGTATTGCGATGCATGGGCTTGCCATTGCAGGCGTTGGTATGATGACCGTGGCGATGATGACGCGGGTATCGCTTGGCCATACGGGACGCAGCATTCATCAGCCGCCCAAGACGGTGAATATCATGTATGCTCTGATGGTGTTGGCATTTGTCAGTCGCGTGCTATTGCCGCTTGCCGATATGAGTCACTATCTATTATGGATCATGATTGCCCAAGGGGCGTGGATTGCTTGCTTTGTGCTATTTTGCATCAGCTATTTGCCGATGCTGGCACGTCCTAGACCTGATGGTATGTTTGATTAGAGCCTGTAGAGCCGTTATGATGCTATCGCCAAAAGAATAGGGGATTTATCCAAGTCTATTGATTGATTGCTGACGTTTTTAAGTAGGTTGTTTTGCAAATATTATAAGGTTTCAAGACCCTCATTTTCAAACTTATAGAGTTACATTGCTAAAATTTAAGCTGATACATACTTGAGAGATTTATATAAAATAGGAGCGCAAATAAATGCGATTGACCAATTATAGCGATTATGCGCTGCGCTCATTGATTTACTTGGCGGTGAGACCAGAGCCGCCATTACTCGCAAATATCAGTAATATTGCCGACAGTTATGGCATTTCTAAAAGTCATTTGACCAAGATTATTCATCAGTTGGGTCAGCTTGGTTATATAGAAAGTGTGCGTGGTAAAAATGGTGGTATACGTTTGGCTCGTGCGCCAAAAGACATCAATTTGGGTGTATTAATTAAACAAATAGAGCCAGACTTTGATTTGGTCGAGTGTTTTGCGACCCCCGCGAATGATAAGAGTAGTGATGGTCGACAGACTGGTTTGCCTATTACGCTTATTGATGAAACGACAAATAACGCTAGAGGCTGTGTCATTAGCCCAGCATGCCAACTAAAAAGTGTGTTCTTTGAAGCGCTGACGGCATTTATTAACGTCCTTGAGCGCTATACCTTGGCAGATATTATCAATAACGAAGATGAGCTAGCGTCTTTATTGTTCCGTTAATAATTTTTGATGTTGACGGATTCATTGCAAAAAAGGGAGCGACCATCTTGGTCACTCCCTTTGTTATGCTTCTAATGTGAGGTTATACGGTCAATTAAGCTTTTTCTAATTTTGGACGGGCTTTATCAATGGCTTTTAATAGCGCCACTTCAAACTCACCTTCATTGAATGTCACTAAATAGGAATGTGCAGCGCAGAAATTACGCACATCGCGCCATTCATGTGCCAAATTGCTTGCCCAATCGCAGTATTGCTTGCCTGCATTGGGCTCATTTTTTAGCGCTTTTTTGGTCGTTGGGTGCAGTATCAGTTCAGGTAATATCGCCTCTAATAACTTCATCGGTGGACTCATAAAGGTATCATCGACGTGCAAGCTTTGACTGGCAGGATGATAGGCTAATAGCGAGCCTGCATGAATCATCTCATTGGGTGAGATATAGTAGATGCCTTGTGACATTGAGAACTTAAGCTCGGGGTAACGCTTGGCGACCGCATCGCTTTCAACCAAGTCATCTGCCCATTTTACTTCAGGTACTTTTTTATGGTGGCGGCTACTGCCATAAAAGGTCGCCTGCGGGAAGTCTTTTGCCATTTGTGCACAGTGCACCGTATGGAATGGGTGGACGTTCAGTACTGCTTCGACATCTTGACCATTATTGGTTAATGCCATCACCTCATCGCGTACGTCACCAGTCAATGAATAGCTATCCAAAAATATAAAATTTCCTGAGTTTAACTGTATAAGTGAGCACTGAGTGCCAATGTTTAGAACACCGCCAATGCGAAAAGATCCGCGTATATTCCAAAATCCTGCCCCTAAATCATGAATTTTATCGGTCATTGAAATTATTCCTTAGTGTTTTTATTCGAGTTTCTTGATGTCTTAGCAATTTTAATAATGAATATTTCTCATCAATAAATGACAATTTATTATAAATGACCTCTTATTATGGTGAGTCATGTACCTAAAGTCTGTTATAAAAAAGATGTTGATTGTTAGGTTCAGTGTATAACGTTAAAGTCTGATATAAGCCTATATTAACCGAGGGTCATTGTCATTCATAGCTTATAATTTATAGATTATTATTTAATGAATCTGTATAATACTTCTCACTATTTAATTTGTATTTGAAGGTTGAGTCATGAGATTTTTTGGAAAAATGAGCGCATCAGCGGTTATGGCAACGATGTTATTAGCAGGTTGCTCAAGCCTAAACAATGATAACAGCGTCACTAAAATGGACACTATCCAAGCTGCTCAAACCGCACCAGTCACACAAGTGGGTTTTCGTTTCAGCACTACTGAGAATTTTGATCTTGCCAATCAAAACAAACTTTCTTGGCGTGTGTTTTATGACAAACCCTCTACAGGTGTAGATGCTACTTGGTTTGACGCCGTAAAACATGGTGATCTAGCCACGGTTAAATACATGGTTAACAATGGTCAAGACTTAGAAGTTAAAGATACAGGTAGCCTTAACCAAACGGCGTTAGGCTGGGCTGCTTTTATCGGCTATAAAGATATGGTCGATTACTTAATCAGTAAAGGCGCTGATATCTATGCTAAAGATGACGGTGATGTGTATAACGTCATGAAATCTGCTGTACTGGGAAAAAATACCAATATTGTCAAAAAAGTACATACGTTATTGAATGAAAAAGCGCCTGTGGACTTAAATGATCAGACGGTAGAAAGTGATGGTGAAACCTTGATTATGGTTGCAGCTAGTAATAATCGCCTTGAAACTGTCCAATATTTATTGGCGCAAGGCGCTAATCCGAATCTAGTGGCAACAACCAAAGACAAAAAAATGGGCTCGTATAATCAAGGTGCCTATTCATATGCGTGTTCGCGAGATTTGGTTGATATGCAAAAGCTATTAGCCGCCAATGGTGCTGTGAATCATCGCACTGGCAAAGCGAGCTGTGAATAATTGCGTTAATGACTTTACAAAAAAGGCTGCCATTTCGGTAGCCTTTTTCTATGCTAAGCGCTCCTAAGTCAGAGAGTGACCAGCGGATTGTTTATAAGTGTCTAGTTTATCAGTACCTAGTTTATAAGTGCTTTTCTCATGAGTGCCTTGTTTATGAGCAGTTTTTATAGTCGTAAGCGGATATACGAGGATTGTTGCCATAGTTGTCGTTACTACATAAAAACTGATTAAAGCGGATATCGCCATTAATATAGCGATGCATCCAAGCAATACCTGGCTTGCTCAGCAATATCTCATTAAAACGATAACTTGGACAAAAATGGCTACCATTCTTTATCTCAATCTTCATTTTTGCGCCTGTAGCTTTATCATAAAAACGACTGCTGTATTTTTTATTTGAGGCGATACGGTCATTTTGGCAAGTAATGAATAAAGCAGGCGTGTTCATTTCGCCATAGTCTTTATCATGATAGGGCGTTTGCGGAATAATCGCTCGAACCGTCTGACGTTTTGTCGCTAGCTGGAGTGCGCCGCCGCCGCCCATTGACCAGCCAATAGCACCCAAGCGCGTACTATCTATCTGAGCGCCTACCGTATTGTCACGAAGCATATGATAAAGCGCGGCACTTAACTGTGCCGCACGGCTCTCTGGGTCATCATAAATGGAGTTGGTATCGATGGTAATAACCACAAATCCCCAAGATGCCAAACGCGGCCCCCACCATTTAATAGAAGATTCGTAGGACACATAACCGGGTATCACTGCGATTCCGCCTAACAGACCACAGCCGCCCGCGTTGGTTGGATAATAAATAGTTCCGCCACCAAAGCCTTTAGCTAACTGACGAGGAACAGCTTTCTTAGCCACCGAAAAAGGCCCCTTATCACGCGTATCTGACAGATTAGCCGCTGTAATAATACTGTCGGCGATACAGTTTGACGGCACGGCTGGTGTTGATACAGGCGATGTTATTGCAATCGCTGACGCTATCGGGGTTGATACTATTTTGGACGATTGCTCTTTAATTGTGAGCTTGTTCGTTGCGGCTACTTCGTCTAACGTAACTGCCGACGCATTTATAGAAAAAACCAGTGCACCTATGGCGACAATCCATTGCGAATAAAAAGGATATTTGGGCATCATAGAGAGTCTGCTATAGGTGAGTTGGATTTTGCCGCAGGTTATATTTTGTGGATATAAGTTTTTGTGAATCGCATTTATATATAATAGATCAAAATAATAGTAGACAGTAATCTGCTTGCTGTCAAAAATATACGTCACCTACGCAGTATACAAAGCAGCAATTTTTAGTGCTCAACAGACCCTAAGCATAAATAAAGCAATACCGATAACACACCGAAACCAGAGTCTGGTATTTGGTGTGCTAAAATCATACATGACGGCTATCCCTAGCATCAGCCATTATTGTCATCATTGTTTTTGTCATTATTTCAGCTATTATCGTCCTATTTCTATTACTCACGCCAGATTATCCGCGTCCAACATAGCCTGTATCCCTGTGAAAAATACCATCAGTAAACCCCAAAATAATATGCCAGAACCTCTATCTACACCAATCAATAATGCAACATCGTGGGTCTTAAAGCTCACCATTGGCTTGATTGGGATGTTTGCTTTTTTGCAGGTCTATTCTATTCAGGCTATTTTGCCAGTATTGATGATGGATATGTCCGCAACTGAGGTGCAGGCGGGCATGATTGTCGGTGCTACCATATTGGCGATTGCTATCATGTCGCCATTCTTGGGCATGCTGTCTGACGCTGTGGGGCGTAAATCCTTTATCGTTGGCGCGTTATTATTTTTAGCGATACCAACTGCTTTAATTGCCCAAAGTCCGAGTATTGGTTGGATGGGCATGTGGCGGTTTATGCAAGGGTTGTCTGTACCGGGCATTACCGTGGTGACGATTGCTTATATCGGTGAAGAGTTTGAGGGACGCGCTGTCACAGAACTGATGTCGTTCTATGTCTCAGGCTCGGTACTTGGCGGCTTTATGGGGCGATTTTTACTTGGGCACTTGCACGAGCTTATCGGCTGGCGTGCAGGCTATTATGTGATGGCAGCGATGACCCTTATTGGTGCGCTGTGGGTCGGCAAAATGCTGCCATCATCACAGCAGTTTGTGGCCAATCCGAATTTTCGTTCCGCGATGCAGACGCTCGGTGAGCATTTAACCAATCGTTATGTGGTGACGGCTTGTCTGCTAGGAGCGTGTGTTTTATTCTCACTCGTGGGTTGTTTTACCTTTATCAATCTACATCTTGCTAAGACGCCATATGAGTTGAGTACGGGTGCGCTTGCCAATATTTTTGCCGTTTATTTGATAGGCGTTGTCATCACGCCATTGTCGACGACCTTGCTACGTCGCTTTGGTTCAGCGCGCACAGTGCGCGTGGCTGTTTTCGTTTCTATGATTGGGGTGCTGTTAACGCTAGTAACGCCGTTATGGGGCATTATTATTGGTCTTGCTATTATGTCCTCAGGTGTCTTTATCACCCAAGCTGCCACCATCAGTTATATCGCCGTCAATGTTAAAAAAGGGCGCTCATTGGCGTCTGGTTTATATTACATGGGGTATTATGCTGGCGGTACGATGGGTGCGTGGTTATGCGGCATGGCTTATGCGCGCGGGCAGTGGTCGCTCACAGTATGGCTGCTCTTATTTGTACAGATTTTGGCATTACTGGTTGCCAGTTTTGGCATGATTAAAACAAAATCACGCGCGGCTTGATGGCCGTTTTTGAGCAATATTCATCAAGCTATTGCAGCTTAGGATGTTTACGTAAGGTCGCTTTACATAGCACCTATTTTTTCTTACTATCGATATAGCCTGTTCAATACACCTTAATAATTCTATTAATAATGTTAGCCGCTATCAATTTTTAAACAGCCAATTTTTTATAAGTAAAAGCTAAAATAACTAGAACTGCGTGCCATCAATTATCCATGATTCACCCGCATAATAACTTATCCGCATGACCAACAAGGACGTCATATCTATGTCAAATATTTACCACAGCGCCCCTTCTGCTTACGATTATCCCTTATTAGTTAAGCAACTATTGAACCGTGCCAAAACGGTGTCGCTAGAGCAAGAAATCGTTTATGCTGATAAAAAACGCCTTACCTATAAAGATTTATTCAATCGTATCAATCGCTTGGCCAATGTCTTAGCAGGTTTAAATCTAGATGCAGGTGATATAGTGGCGGTGATGGATTGGGACAGCCATCGTTATCTGGAGTCGTATTTCGCTGTACCGATGTCAGAGTATATTTTGCAAACCGTTAATATCCGCCTATCGCCAGAAAAAATTCTTTATACCATCAATCATGCTAAGCCAAAAGTGCTGCTGCTTAATTCTGAGTTTGCGCCATTGGTCAAAAGCTATCAGTTTGAAAACTCTAGTATTGAGCATATTATTTGGCTAGATGATGATGGCGTGACATCTGAAGGAGTCTTCGGTGGTAATCAAAACCGCGTAGTAGGTGAGTATGAAGCGTTATTACAAGCTGCTGATAGTGAGTTTGACTTCCCAGATTTTGATGAAAACACCATTGCCACGACGTTTTATACCTCAGGCACGACGGGCGATCCAAAAGGCGTATTCTTTAGCCACCGCCAGCTAGTATTGCATACTCTTACCGAAGCGGCGACATTAGGTATGCTGCCCGACAAGCAAGGCGTCAGCTACGGTGATGTCTATATGCCGATGACGCCGATGTTCCACGTGCATGCGTGGGGCTTTCCATTTACCGCGACCATGGCTGGTCTGAAGCAAGTGTATCCAGGACGCTATGCACCAGATGTGTTAATGGATTTGATTATTAATGAAAAAGTCAGTATTACCCATTGTGTCCCAACGATTTTGCAAATGGTGCTCAAAGAAGCGCAAGATCGCGGTGCTAGCTTTAATGGTTTAAAAATGATCATCGGTGGTTCAAGATTGACTGAAGGCTTGGCAAAAACAGCCATGGCACAAGGCATCGAAGTATATACTGGTTATGGTATGTCAGAGACAGCGCCCCTTATTAGCTTGACAGAATTTAGTCTCGACGAGCCTGAAATGAGTGAAGATGAAGATATCGCTCGCCGTTGTATGACTGGTAAGCCCGTACTGATGGTGGACGCTCAAATATGGAGTACCAATAATGAGTCGGTTGGTACCGGTCAAGACAATACTGGCGAGCTGGTATTACGCGCACCTTGGCTAACGCAAAGCTATCTAAAAAATGACGATGCGGGCAAAGAGCTGTGGGAAAACGGCTATATGCACACCCAAGACATTGCTTATATACGTCCTGATGGTTATATTAGAATTACTGATCGCTTAAAAGATGTCATTAAGTCAGGCGGCGAGTGGATATCGTCATTAGAGATTGAGACGATTTTGTCGTTACATCCAGCGGTCGCTGACGTATCTGTGATTGGGATACGTGACAAACAGTGGGGCGAGCGTCCATTGGCCTTGATTGTGTTAAAACCTAATGCTCAAGACACGAGCGTTGATGATATCAAAGCCATTGCCGAGAAAGCCGTAGAGCGGGGTATTATCCCGAAATATGGTGTGCCAAGTCAGTTTAAGTTCGTCAATGAGCTACCAAAGACTTCTGTTGGTAAACATGACAAAAAAGTGATGCGTGAGATGTATGCTGATCAAACTGAGGTATAGGCTTAAAGTGGCTTAACTATTGAGCAGATAACTGGCTTAATAGTTGACCTTTATTGTTAGCTCTGCTACATTTTAAACCGATACCTACTAAATCGATACGTAGTGTATCGATTTTTTTTCTATTAGAGATAGCTGGCAGGGATAGCCAATCTTTACTATGACATTATTACATCGTATTACCCATCATTTATGCTAAGGACAGCTATTATGAGCGAGCAAACCGCCACTTCAGTGACCAACCAATCGTCAGACCAAGCTCAGACTTCTCAAGCGTTATCTAATACCACTCAAACTTTTGCTGAAATTTATCACTCTTCTATTGAAAATAAAGAGCAGTTTTGGGCAGAGCAAGCAAAGCGTATCTATTGGCATAAAGAGCCTGAACAAATCCTTGATGACAGCAATCTGCCATTTGCGCAGTGGTATGTCGGTGGCGAGACCAATCTTTGCTATAACTGTGTGGATCGCCATCTTGCAGAGCGCGCAGAGCAGGATGCTTTTATCTGGTTATCCTCTGAGATTAACCAAGAGTTAATCGAAACCTTTCCTGCAGTCGTCGATGCGTTTAAAGATTTGGGTAATAACGTTGAGCTTTACACTGACTATACCAAACGTCGTCTGACCTATAATGACCTATATAAAGAAGTCAATTATTTTGCTGATGTGCTACAGCGTCATGGTATTGGCAAGGGCGATCGCGTTGTCATTTACATGCCGATGATTCTAGAAGCCGCTTATGCCATGTTGGCTTGCGCTCGTATCGGTGCGGTACATTCGGTGGTATTTGGTGGTTTTGCGGCTCATAACTTAGCCATTCGTATGGATGATGCCGAAGCAAAAATGGTCATCACGGTGGATGCAGGTTTGCGCGGTGGTAAAGTTATTAATTATAAAAACCTTGTCAATCAAGGGGTCGAGCAAGCAACAGTTAAGCCCGAACATGTATTGGTTATCAATCGTGGCATTTTACCATTTGAGCCAAAAAATATTGATGTTGATTATGCAACCCAGCGCCGTATCAGCTGTGAAGCCAATGCGATTGTCGAGCCAGTTTGGCTTGAGTCAAATACGCCATCGTATCTGCTTTATACTTCTGGTACGACGGGTACGCCAAAAGGCGTGCAACGTGATACAGGTGGTCACGCGGTTGCGTTAACGACGTCGATGGACTATATCTACGATGGCAAGGCGGGCGAGACATTTTGGGCGATATCAGATATCGGCTGGGCGGTTGGGCATTCTTACACCATTTATGCGCCATTGCTGGCGGGCATGACGAGTGTGATGTATGAAGGTCTGCCGCATCGCCCAAATCCCGGTATTTGGTGGCGAATTGTCGAAGCAAACAAGGTCAATATCTTATTCACGGCACCGACGGGTGTCCGTATGCTTAAAAAACAAGATGAGACATGGATGACGCGCTATGATGTCTCCAGCGTCAAATCCTTCTTTTTGGCAGGTGAACCACTGGATGAATCGACAGCCAACTGGCTGACTAAGCATTTAGGTGTGCCAATTTTAGACCATTATTGGCAAACAGAGTCTGGCTGGCCCATTCTAAGTAACACACCCAAATTCAATCATAAGCCGCACAAACAAGGCTCACCCGGTTATCCCATGTATGGTTATGATGCGCATGTCATTAATGAAGAAACAGGCGAACCTTGTAAGGCTGGCGAAAAAGGACTGCTCGCGATTCGTGCACCATTGCCGCCCGGTTGTCTGACCACGGTATGGCGAAATGACGAACGCTTTATTAGCAGCTATTTTGGTCTGTTTGATGGTAAGCAATACTCAACCTCAGACTATGCCGTGACTGATGAGGAGGGTTATTTTTATATTTTAGGACGAACTGACGATGTGATTAACGTCGCCGGTCATCGTATTGGCACGCAAGAAATTGAAGAAGCGATTAGTACGCATCCAGAGATGGCAGAATGTGCGGTTGTGGGTATTCATGATGAATTGAAAGGAGAGTTGCCGATAGCCTTTTGTGTGCTGAGAGATCATGAACAAGTCACGACCACCGAAAATCGTTTCCGTATTGAGCAGCAGGTCATCGGTGCTGTGGTCAAATCCCTTGGTGGTATCGCAAGGCCAGCGGCAATTTATTTTCCGCAAGCGCTACCAAAAACGCGCTCTGGCAAAATCTTACGTCGAGCCATTCGTGCTTTAGCAGAAGGCAACGAAACAGGAGATATGTCAACGCTTGATAATCCAACAGCGATTGAGGCGATTAAGCAGTCTATGAAAGACTACTAATACGATGGCGTATTAATTGAAAAAAGCCATCTAACGTTAATATTGAAAAAAAGCTCATGCACAATCATGGGCTTTTTTGTTTTCAATTTAAGGCGTCTCTTCATTTTTATCACTATTTAGTCGCTTTCGCTCAAACTGAAAATATACCTTACATAAAGTTTTTTTCGTTAACATAAACTCAGATAAAATTTTGACAAAGCGCTTGACCCTAAAAATGGTTTATTGGTATAGTCAATAACGATACGAAATAAATCATTTTATAAATTACGTTTGATCGATAAAAGCTCATCATTTTTTCTCTCTTTTTGAATATTAAGACACCGCTAAAGGGTAGTCTCGCAAACAAGATAAGGATATCTTATGCACCACGTCAAGCAGCTCATCAATGGTCAATTTGTTGATTCTAATACCAGTGAATGGATTGATATCACCGATCCTGCCACGCAAGAAGTCATAGCCAAAGTTCCGCAAACCACAGACGATGAAATCAATCAGGCGGTTGCAGCAGCCAAAGCCGCTTTTCAAACGTGGCGCAAAACACCGATTACCACACGTGCGCGTATCTTTCTAAAATATCAGGCACTGATTCGTGACCATATGGATGAGCTAGCAGAAATCTTGACCGCAGAGCAGGGCAAGACTATTGCTGATGCACGCGGTGATGTATTCCGTGGTTTAGAAGTGGTTGAGCATGCTGCTGGGATTGCAAATCTACAGATTGGCGATTTCGTTGAAAACGTTGCCTCAGGCGTTGATACCTATAGTATTTGGCAGCCACTGGGTGTCTGTGCAGGCATTACGCCGTTTAACTTCCCAGCGATGATTCCACTGTGGATGTTCCCAATGGCGATTGCCACGGGTAATACTTTTATCCTAAAACCTTCTGAGCAAGATCCAATGGTCACGATGCGTTTGGTTGAACTGGCAATAGAAGCGGGCGTACCTGAAGGCGTGCTAAACGTCGTACATGGTGGCAAGGCGACCGTTGATGCGATTTGTGATCATCCTGATATCAAAGCAGTTTCTTTTGTGGGTTCGACCAACGTCGGCAAACACGTTTATGAGCGTGCCAGTCAGTCAGGTAAGCGCGCACAGTGTATGATGGGCGCAAAAAACCATGGCGTTATCTTACCAGATGCTAATAAAGAGCAAACGCTGAATCAACTAGCAGGCGCGGCATTTGGTGCTGCTGGTCAACGTTGTATGGCGCTGTCTGTCGTTGTCCTTGTCGGTGCTGCCGGTGAGTGGATTGATGATATCAAAGCCAAAGCTGAGGGTTTGATCGTCTCAGCTGGTAAGCATGATAAAGATTTGGGCCCCATTATTTCTCCTGCCGCAAAAGCGCGTGTTGAGCATTTGATTGGTACAGGGGTAGAAGAAGGGGCGAGTCTATTGCTTGATGGTCGCGGTATTACGGTTGAGGGCTATGAGAAGGGTAACTTCGTTGGTCCGACTATCTTTGATAACGTCACTGCAGATATGCAAATCTACAAAGAAGAAATCTTTGGACCTGTCCTGTGTATCATGCGTGCCAATAGCTTAGATGAAGCGATTGAGCTGCTCAATGCCAACCCACATGGTAATGGTACTGCTATCTTTACTCAGTCAGGGGCTGCCGCGCATAAGTTCCAACAAGACATCCAAGTCGGTCAAATCGGTATTAACTTGCCGATTCCTGTGCCACTACCGATGTTCTCATTCTCAGGCTCACGTGCCAGTAAGCTTGGTGATTTGGGTCCTTATGGTAAGCAAGCGGTGCAATTTTATACCCAAACCAAGACCGTTACGGCGCGCTGGTTTGATGATGAAGCAAGTCGCGGTGTCAATACGACTATTTCAATTTAACGCTGAATCACCTATATTTGCACTGACGACTTAATACACCCTATTCAGCACAAGGATGACCCCATGGATTTTTCATTAACTGATGACCAAATTGCCTTTCGCCAAACTGCCAGACAGTTTGCCCAAAAAGAGCTAAAGCCTAATGCCGCTGAATGGGATCGCACCTCGCACTTCCCAATTGATGTGATTAAAAAATCAGGCGAGCTTGGATTTTTGGGCTTATATACCAATCCAGAATATGATGGCTTAGGCCTACCGCGTTTAGATTCTGCCATGGTTTTTGAAGAGCTAGCATGGGGTGATACGTCTGTGGCGGCTTATATGAGTATTCATAATATGGCAGGCTGGATGATTGGCGAATTTGGTAGCGATGCGCTGTGCAAAAAATACTTGCCAAATATGGTTAGTGGTGAATGGCTGGGCAGCTATTGTCTAACGGAACCTAATGCCGGTTCTGATGCCGCATCACTGCGTACCAAAGCTGATAAACAAGGCGAGCATTATCTGCTAAACGGCGAAAAAACCTTTATTTCAGGGGCGGGATCAACTGATGTGTTGGTCGTGATGGCACGTACGGGCGCTACAGGCCCAAAAGGGGTTTCTGCATTTGTGGTAGACGCTGACAGTGCTGGTATCGAATACGGCAAAAACGAGCATAAAATGGGCTGGAAAGCACAGCCAACGCGGACGATTAGCTTTAAAGACGTCAAAGTGCCAGTAGAAAACCTCATCGGCGAGGAAGGCCAAGGTTTTCGTATTGCTATGAAAGGCTTAGATGGCGGCCGGATTAATATCGGCATCTGTGCAGTAGGGACAGCGCAAGCGGCGCTTGAGACAGCGACCAATTATGTACAAGAGCGCAGTCAGTTTGGCAGCCCGATTGCTAGCTTACAGTCGGTACAGTTTAAGCTTGCTGATATGCTGACCCAAACCATTACCGCACGGCAAATGCTCTATTTAGCGGCGAATAAAGTCGACAATAAAGATGCGCAAGCCTCTACTTATTGTGCAATGGCAAAGCGTTTATCGACCGATCTTTGTTTTGATGTTGCTAACGAAGCCTTGCAGCTGCATGGTGGCTACGGTTATCTCAATGAATATCCGCTTGAGCGTCATGTGCGAGATTTGCGCGTACATCAGATTTTGGAAGGTACCAATGAGATCATGCGCGTGATTGTCTCGCGTCAGCTTATGCAAGATGATGCATTGAGCCAACTGCGCTAACCTATTTATATGAATAAAATGATTTTATAACAAGGATATTTCATGACGGATTATACCAACTTAAAACTATCAATTAATGGTCATATTGCGACGCTAACCCTAAATAACCCACCTGCTCATACGTGGACGATGGACAGTCTACAGGCGCTTAAGCAACTGGTCACTGACCTCAATGCCAACGACGAGGTATATGCACTAATCGTTCATGGTGATGGAGAGAAGTTCTTTTCAGCAGGCGCTGATTTAAATAATTTTGCCGATGGTGATAAAGGCCGCGCGATCAGTATGGCGATCGCCTTTGGTGAAGCATTTGAGGCACTGTCAGCCTATCGCGGCGTAAGCATCGCTGTCATCAATGGTTATGCGATGGGTGGTGGTCTTGAGTGCGCACTCGCTTGTGATATCCGTATTGCAGAAGACCATGCACAAATGGCATTGCCTGAGACAGGCGTTGGTTTGTTACCGTGTGCCGGTGGTACGCAAAATCTAACGGCTTTGGTAGGCGAGGGTTGGGCAAAGCGTATGATATTGTGCGGCGAGCGCGTCGATGCCCAGATTGCACTACGCATTGGCTTAGTCGAAGAAGTCACTGCAAAAGGTGACGGTTTATTAGCAGCACAAGCACTAGCGCAAAAAGTCGCTAAACAATCACCAGTTGCCGTCAGTTACTCCAAAGCGCTTATTCAAGCAGCAAGACACACACCGCCTGCACAAAACCTTATCCATGAGCGTGAAGCCTTTGTTAAATTATTTGATACCAAAGATCAGCGCGAAGGTGTGCAAGCATTTTTAGAGAAGCGTAAGCCCGTTTGGAAAAATAAATAAACGCCATAAAATCAAACTTAATGATACTATTTTTTTCTTTTAATATTTGTAGGTCACCTTTATGACAACAGCTATAGAAGGCGCAGTAGAAAAAAGCACAGCAGACGCATCGGTATTATTCAGCACCGAGCCGACAGATTGTGGTCACCTGATTGGAGTAATGACGTTAAACACGCCCAAATCTCTTAATGCCCTTAGCGTTGAGATGTGTCAATTGTTATCGCAACAACTAGAGCAGTGGCAATGTGATGAGCAAGTGGTGGCATTGCTATTAAAAGGCGCAGGCGACAAAGCGTTTTGTGCAGGCGGTGATATTCGTAGGTTATATGACAGTATGTCTATTGATGCACCGCTACCGAATCCTTACGCGACAGAATTTTTTGGTCATGAATATCGTCTTTATCGGCAAATGCACTTTTATTCCAAACCACTAATACTCTGGGGTGACGGCATTATTATGGGTGGCGGCATGGGCTTGATGGCAGGTTGTAGTCACCGCTTGGTCACAGAGCGCACGCGCTTTGCCATGCCAGAAGTGACTATTGGGCTGTTCCCTGATGCTTCTGGCAGTTGGTTCTTACAGCGTATGCCAGCTAAGACGGGCTTGTTTTTAGGGTTAACGGGCGCGATGTGTAATGGCAATGATGCGCTATTAGCCAATCTTGCAGAGTATGCCGTCGCCAGTAGTGACTATGATGCCGTCATACAAAGTTTAAAACAGAGTGATTGGCAAGTTGCCGCTAGTAGTATGGATAAATGCGATAACAATAGCGCTCATAGTATCGTTAGCCGTGCACTGGCTGCGCAACCAGTAGCTGAACTGCCTGCTAGTAAGTTGGCAACCTATTGGCAACCTATTGAGCAGTTGATGAACAGCGGCGGACTGGGTGATATCGATGCTTTATTACAAAGTGATGCGGCACTCGAAAAAATAGATACAGAGTTTGCCAATGACAGCTGGACGCAGCGAGCAGTAGATACTTATCGCCATGGCTGTCCAGTTACTGCTGCTTTAACTTATGCGCTTTATTATAAAGTCACTGACTTATCACTAGAGCAAGTTCTGTATTTAGAAGCCAATGTAGCCGTACATTGTGCGGCCAATCCTGACTTTAAAGAAGGCGTACGTGCGCTACTGATTGATAAAGATCGTAATCCACAATGGTCGCGTTCACTAGCAGACTGCCTAAGTAGCGAAGGGCAGGCGTACATACAGCAGCACTTTATGAGTCCTTATGCTAAAGGTGAGCATCCGTTAGGCGATTGGTTGGGTGATGAGGCTTTAGGCAGTCAGTCTGTGCGTTAAAAATTGAATTTATCAATTCAATATAGACATCAAATTAAAATTACACTCAATTAAATAGTTTACAGCTATATGTGTAGCAACGCCTGCGCGCATGATTAATACTAACCATCAAGGAATGATGAGATGAATACAAAGGATGTAAATGCCACCGATAACGATACTACTAAGCCAAATATTGCTTTTATTGGACTTGGTAATATGGGCGCACCAATGGCAGAGAACTTGTTAAAAGCAGGTTACCCGCTCTCGGTTTATGATTTATCGGCAGAAGCAACTGAGCGCTTGCAGCAAGCAGGTGCCAGTGTAGCAGACAGTCCTAAAGATGCTGCTCAAAATGCCCAAGTAGTTATCAGCATGTTACCTGCTGGCAAGCACGTCCATTCTGTCTATTTGGGTGAAGATGGAACCAACGGCCTTTTGGCAGAATTGCCAAAAGGTACTTTGGTCATTGATAGCAGTACGATAGCCGCAGCTGATGCAAGGACGGTAGCAGAGGCGGCAAGTGAGCTTGGCATCGACTTCCTAGATGCGCCAGTCTCAGGCGGTACGGGCGGAGCTATCGCTGGTAGTTTAACCTTTATCGTCGGTGGCAGTGCTGATGCGTTTGCCAAAGCAGAGCCAATACTAGCTGTGATGGGCAAAAACATCTTTCATGCAGGTGAACACGGTGCCGGACAAGTGGCAAAAATCTGTAATAACATGCTGTTAGGTATTTTGATGGCAGGGACGGCAGAAGCAATTAATCTGGGCGTCAAAAACGGTCTAGATCCTAAAGTGCTATCAGATATTATGTTGCAAAGCTCAGGTCGTAACTGGACGCTAGAGGTCTATAATCCTTATCCGCAAGTAATGGAGAATGTCCCATCTAGCAATGGCTATCAAGGCGGGTTTATGAGTAAGCTCATGCAAAAGGATCTTAACCTTGCCATGCAGACCGCTGAAGATACTCAGGTAGAGACACCGATGGGCGCTAAAGCGACTGAGCTTTATGCTGCACATACTGTCGAGAATGGTGATAGAGATTTCTCAAGCATTATGGCGCGACATGACAGCTCAGTATTGACTTAAATTATCAAAGTAGCTATGAAAAAGGTCTGCATTATTATCTTAATGCAGACCTTTTTTTTGCTTATATTGCATCATCTAGCTGGGTAGGTCATAGACAAGCGACTGAATATCTTTCGCTGCTTTTTGCAGTCGTGGGACATGGGTTAAGAGATCATCTAAAGACACTCGTATGGTCGGTGCATGAAGATATAGCGAAGCAAGGTAGCGCGACTTTCTATCCCGTATCGGTACGGCAATTGCCACCATCTCAGAGATAAACTCTTCATTATCGATACCAATACCTGTTTCAGCGATACGATCAAGCTCAGCGTTTAGCGCATCGATATCGGTAATCGTATTTTTGGTAAACTTATCCAATGACAGGTTTTGCAGTATTTTGTCGCGGCTTGTGCGCGGCAACTGACTTAAATATAGCTTGCCAGTCGCTGTACACCACATTGGAGATTTTGCGCCCACTGGCAAATAGATCTGTATTGGCAAGGTCGTATTTGCACGGTTGGTATAGATCATATTCATCTGATAAGGCACACCGATCCCGCAGGTCTCTTTTAGCTCATCAACCAGCTTTTGCAAGATCATTTGTCGCTCATTAAAGAACAATCGCTGCTGCCAAAGCTCAACACCCAAGTTGCGTACCCGCTTGCCCGGTATAATACCGCCGCCAATATCCACAGTCACAAACCCTTCATCGAGCAAATTTTGAATCAATCGATGAATGGTCGGCTTTGGAATATCAAGCTCTTGCGATAGCTCAAGTGGTGAGAGCGGTTTTGAGGCATAGGACACCGCCTCGATAATCTCTAACACACGGGTAATCGACGATACTTTAGGCATATGAGTGGCTCAATAAGAATAAAAAGAATACAGTAGGAAATACAACAAGGCATTAACAGATAAAAGTAAATACGCAGCCTTGCGACAAATTTTCCTATTCTCTAATTTAGCATAATATCAAGCTTAGACAAGATCTAGTTACTTTATATGCCAATACTAAATGCATCCATACTAACGTCACACAGTCATACGACATTGAAATTTATACTAATGCTTTATTTTTCTGAAAAGTTTTCTAAAAGCAATAATTACTACACCAACTCACAAAATACAACAAACTGTAGTAATAAGCTATATAACTGTCATTGAGTTAAATAAATGGGTAGGTCATTATAATGACATATTTTGTAATATCCTTACATGAAGATTAAGCTAACCAATATTCATGTTTGCGCTGTTGAGTTACTTTAAGAGTATTGTGTAACAGAAAGTCGAAGTTTTGCGGATTGGTGTAGTAATTATTACAATATCTATGCAATCTTTACATAACGGCAAATAAAAAGCGCTCCTAGAGGGGTGACTTTTCCGGCCAAAATTGTTTTAATCTGCTCAACAAAATGATCGATTTAAAAAAAGCTAAATTGTCATTTTTTATGGGCGACTTATTCCACACTTTAGGAGAGTATTTATGAGACTTATTAAATTAACAGCAATTTCTGCTGCCGTTTTAGCGTCAACTGCTGCACTAGCTGCTGAACCTGTTATCGTTGTTGATGGTAACGATGCAGTTGTGTATGAAGCTGAGCCTGTTGCTGTTGCATATGAAGCTGAGCCTGTTGCTGTTGCATATGAAGCTGAGCCTGTTGCTTATGCATACAATGCTGACGCTGGTATCGTTCGCAACACTACTGGTGCTGTTGTTGGTGGTACTAAGACTTTCTTCCAAACTGCTATCAACCCAGCTTCTGTTAGCGCTGAAGTTGGTACACTAGGTTATGGTGCTAACATCGGTTGGTCACTAAATGAGAAAACTGAATTACAAGCTGGTTGGGCAGGTGGCGATGTTGCTGACCTATTCGGCGGTGACTTTGACGCAAACGACGTAAACTATGACGTTGATTCTGACTTCAGCAACCCATACCTAGGTGTGCAATTACGTCCTACTGGTAACTGGTTTACAATGGGTGCTGGTATCATCGTACCTGACAACGACATCGACGTAACTGCTAATCCAGATGGCGGCGTATACAAAATTAACGATAGAACGTTTGTTGCTGATGGCGAAAACGGTGTAGGTTCTTTACAAGGTACTATGGAACATCGTAACAAACTAGCACCTTATGGTACTATCGGTTTCCGTCCTAACATCGGTAACAACTGGGGTGTATTCGGCGAAATCGGCGCAGCCTATATGGGTAAAACTAACGCGACTGTAAATGCAGTTGACCCAGAAAGAAATGTGAATATTGATAATGGTGTTACTCCAGGTGGTGTAGATTCAGGCTTAAATGCTGGTCAAGTTGCTAAACTTGCTGAGCGTGAGCTTGAAGATAAAGACTATCTTGAGTGGATGCCAATTGTTAAGCTTGGTGCAACTTACCGTTTCTAATCTAATCACAGTTTAAGTACTGTTATTAGAAGAAGAGCAAGAAAAAACGATCCTTTTTAGGGTCGTTTTTTTTGTCTGTGAAAGGGTAGTTGTTAGAATGAATAACAGGTGTAAATGGTCTAGAAAATAACGATGGTTTGTTGCGCTGACAATACCGCGATACGGTAATCGGACTTAATGTCTGCTATGACCATTAAAGATGAGGGTTCTTTAATAGCATGAATCAAATCAGCAATCAGGTAGGAATAATCTACTCCTAACCCTTGTGCCAGTTTGTATTGATGAATTTTGATAAAACTTTCTTTTATTTGCCACAGTAATTTAGCGATAATCTTACGCTGAAGTGGGGATAATGCTTGTAAAGCAGCCATTTCATGCTCAGAATAAAACCGCTGCGCTACGTGCCATGCTACATGATTGGTTTCAATATCAATACCAATGGGACGGTGACGACTAATGACCACGGTTACTTTACTGTTCAATGATGTATTGATTGTCTGAACGGTATTTTGATTAATATCATGATTCTTGCTGCCTGTATGACTAAAGCATACGTAATATTCACTGCTGCTAAGCCGATACGGGAAATTTGACTCATCCAGAGTATCGCGCAACTTTAGCTCACTCAGTAACTGTTGTAGCAATAATCGAACGCCTTTGCGTTGTAATTGACGTTGACGCTGCGCCATTTCACGTGTTGATAAACTTACTGGTGACAGGCAGTAATGCCAATTAAGCTCGTAAAATTTCTGAAAATCTACTTGCGATATATTGTTCGCGGATGACCACAGTAATTCATCCCACAGTCTTTTAAGGTTGAGGAATGAACGCTCGCTCACTTGTGCCGTGGCGCACCACGTTGCAGGATCGAGCTGGGTATATTGGACATGGGTCAGATTTAAGATAGAGCTTGGCATCATTGATTGCATCTATTGGATTGGTTCGCTTAGTAACATGCAAAAAGCCCAGCGATATATTATTGCTGGGCTTTCAATTATAAAATATATTGAGCTTTATCGACTGTGATTGGTTTTACTGGTGTTAGTAAGACAATTCAGCACGGCGATTTAGTGCATAAGCTTCTTCAGTATTACCAGCGGCAGCAGGGCGCTCTTCACCATAGCTGATGACGCGGATATTGTTTACTGCGACGCCTTGAGTAGCAAGGTAATCACGTGCTGCTGCAGCACGGCGCTCACCTAGTGCCATGTTGTATTCACGGCTACCGCGATCATCAGTATTACCTGCGATAACAACGCTGGCTGCTGGATTTGAGTTTAGCAAGCTGGCATGTTGATTAAGAATGCTCGCTGCTTGTGAAGTAATTTCGCTGCTATCAAAAGCAAAGTAAACAACCGCCTGTAGGTTTTCAGCGCCCATAATAACCGCGCTTGAGTTATCTACGATGACTGCGCCAGTGTATCCAACTTGACCACCTGGGATACCTAGTGGGGCAACCACGACTTCAGAGGTAGCACGTTTGGTCGCACAACCTGTGGTTAGTGCCACAGCGCTTGATAATACAGCGAGGGCTGCGATCTTAGAAAAACTGGTTGACATAATGAGCTCCTAAAATTTTAATTAATTAAAATTGTTTTTTTGAACTGCTTACGATAAAACTTAGGCAATTGCTATCTATCATATACTAAATGTTACTTTATGTAAGTAGTATTACTGTAAATAATGCTAGAATTTACAGATAGATATGAGATCCACTACCAGCGGTGCTTGCCCCAATTTTCAGGATTGGCCCAATAATCCGCATTTAACCAATTTGGCAACTGTTTATAATCATATAAATTGAACTGCCAAAGTCTGGCGGACGCTGATGACTTTACAGATAAAGGCTGCTCTGTTTGCTCAGTAGTATTCATCTCTAAAGATGGCTCATGCAAGATATCAAATGGGGTAAAGCCATAAGCTTTTAAATCTAGGGTGCCATCAAGGGCTATGAGCAGGTGTGCCGCATAAAGATCTCGATAGCGCATGAGCAGCGGAATATACTGCTGCAGCAACTCTGGTGAGAGTGTGGGCAACCAAAAACAGGCGAGCTCATAACGTTCAGGCAATTGTCGTTGATTGAGCTCTAATAGTGTCGATATTTGTGGTGAGCGGGTATTTTTAGCAGTGTCTTTAATGCTAACCGCGCATTTTGGTCTGGGACGACCCACAGCAACTCAGTGTCATTATCAGTAGATTCAATGGTTGTGGATGCGTTCGCTTGTATGGTTAGTGAGGGCAAAAGAGCCTCAACGTAATCTATCAATAATGGTAACGTAATGTCTGAGCGACTGGCAGTTTGCTTTATCATATAATAGGCCGTTTATCGAGTGTTGGTCATCAGTGACCCTATTAAATCATTTTAATCGCGATTATCCAATGGGTGATTGATGCTGATTATGCTGCTCTTTTAATATGTCGACTCTCTCATTCTTTTGATATATCGACTCTCTCATTGCCATCGCATTTTGATAAGTGTCATGGACGATGGACATAATAAAATTGGGACCTGCTCTTGAAATTTGGCAGTTTAGGTCAATGTAGCAAGATACCATTATCATGTTAATGGTCATAAAATTATGCTAATTGATGACTTGCCTTAACCTAAATTATCCCGCTTTTTACCGTATATATTTTTTGCCACAAATAATAATAGGAATACCCATGTCTATTGCTGAAACTGATGCTCAAATCATTAATCCTGATATGCCAGATGTGCCACCGCATGCACCAAGTAAAATTAATTTAAAAGATTACCAGAAACCTAGCTTTGATGTGGAAACGGTTGATTTAGATATTAAACTGTTCGAAAATCATGCACAGGTAGACAGCACTCTGAAGATGGTACGTCAAACAGCAGGAGATCTCGTATTGTTCGGTGAGGAGTTGGAACTGATCGCCATTACGATGAATGGTAAGCCATTGACGGCTGAGGATTATCAACAACAAGCAGGCACGTTGACGATTGCTAATGCACCTGATGAGGTTGTTTTAGAGATTCAAGTACGCATCTGTCCGCAGACTAATACCGCACTTGAAGGGTTCTATATGGCGGGCAGTGGTGATGAGACGATGTTTGTCACTCAGTGCGAGCCTGAAGGTTTTCGTAAGATCACCTTTTATCCAGACCGCCCCGATGTATTGGCGATATTTACCACGCGTCTTGAGGCGGATAAGCGTTATCCAACACTATTGGCCAATGGTAACTTGGTCGAAGCGGGCGAGGTGGCAGATGCCCCAGATCGTCATTATGCGATATGGCATGATCCAACCAATAAGCCAAGCTATCTATTTGCCTGCGTTGTCGCTGATTTAGACGTATTAACGGATTCTTATACCACTAGCGAAGGTCGTGAGGTGTTGCTGGAAATATACGCAAAGTCTGCTGACATTGATAAATGTGATGTCGGTATGCAAGCGTTGAAGGATTCGATGAAATGGGATGAGGTCAATTATGGTCGCGCCTACGATTTAGATCGCTATATGATTGTTGCCGTGAGTCAATTTAATATGGGCGCGATGGAAAACAAAGGTCTAAATATCTTTAACACCGCTTGTGTGTTATCCAGTCCTGAGACCACAACGGACTCGCGTAGCTTTAGTGTGAAAGCCATCATTGCCCATGAGTATTTTCATAACTGGACAGGCAATCGCATCACTTGCCGTGATTGGTTCCAGCTGTGCTTAAAAGAAGGCTTTACTGTTTACCGCGATCAATCCTTCTCAGCGGATCAGCAGTCGAGTGCCGTACAGCGTATCGACGATGTGGCGACCTTGCGTGCTCATCAGTTTGCGGAGGATGCAGGACCACTGGCACACCCGGTACGCCCTGAGAGTTTTGTCGAGATTAATAATTTTTATACGACGACTGTTTATGAGAAAGGCGCTGAAATCGTGCGCATGATTGCCAATACGTTAGGAGCCGAGAATTTTCGTAAAGGCACGGATGAGTATTTCCGTCGTTATGATGGGCAAGCGGTGACGGTTGAGGACTTTTTGTCAGCGCTTAGCATCACTGATAGTAAGATTGAAAGCTTTATCGACTGGTATCGTCAGCCGGGCACACCAATGGTGTCTGGTCATCAACATTATGACCATGCAGCGCAGACACTGACGATTACGTTAAGTCAGCAAACCCGTCATGTCAGTGGCTTTGCTGCGCCAAAACCTTTGCCTATTCCGGTCGCGACTGCGCTATTTGATAAAGACAGTGGTGACATTGTGGCTGAGCGTATGCTGCTACTCGATCAAGCCACGCAAACCTTTACCTTCGAACATATAGCGCGTGAGCCTGTAGTATCCTTGCTACGTGATTTTAGTGCGCCAGTACAGCTCAATTATGATTATCAAGATGCAGATTTGGCATTTTTGCTCAAACATGAAACTAATGGTTTTAACCGCTGGCAAGTGACGCAGATGCTGGTCAATCGTATCTTGCTGCAAGGTCAAGGCGAGAAGAGCAGTCCTGATATCTATCTGCAAGCACTAGCGCAGACATTGCCTGTGCTCGCGGCTGAGGATGCGATGTTGGCTGCCCGCTTGCTTGATATTCCATCAGCGCAAGAGCTGGCGTCTGCTATTCATAAAGATTACGATCCAGCATTGGTGAAAGCGCAGCGCGACGACTTGTATCAGCCGCTTGCAGAGGCGCTAAAAGATCAATGTGCTGAGCTTTATGAGCAGCTACCTATGCAGTCTTATGAAGATAGTGCCGAGGCTCGTGGCACCCGTGCCTTGCGTAATGTGGTGCTCGATATGGCGCTGACCGCAAATGTCGATGGCGCAGATGAATGGGCGCAGCAGCAGTATGATGATGCAAGCTGTATGACGGAGCGTTTCGGTGCGTTGAAAGCGATGGTCAATCATCAACTGCTAAATGCTGATAAGTATTTAGCAGACTTTTATAATCGCTTCCAAAATAATGATTTGGTCATCGATTTATGGTTTAGTGTGCAAGCGTCTGCTGATACTGTGACCGCTGATACTATCCAATCCTTGATTGCTCACGCAGATTTTGATTGGAATACGCCCAATCGTGTACGCTCAGTGGTCAGCGCCTTCACCTCGCAGCCAACGGCTTTATGGATGGCAGAAGGGTTAGAGCTTTATATTGGTGTGATTAAAAAGTTGGATGATGCCAATCCTGTTTTGGCGTCGCGCTTATTGCAAGTGCTAGCGCGTTGGAATACCTTGGCTGAGCCACGTCGTCAAATGGCGCATGAGCGGTTGATTGAGTTGCAAAAGCAGGCCTCTTCTAAGCATGTACTTGAAAGTCTAAACAGTGTTTTAGGTGCGGCAAATGTATAAAGCGTAATATTTTATCAGTTACGTTGAAAAGTTAAACGTGATAATCTAATAAGTTAAAGCGTACAAAAAAGCCCGTCTGACATATCATGTCAGACGGGCTTTTTGCTGAGCAACTTATCAAGATAGAGTGATCTCTATCGTGATGAGGGGCTGTCAATATTAACGGTTAGGCAAAACGTCTTTAACCATATCACGTAGATTATATAGGGCAGTGACCGTACTCTCCCAATCTAAGCAACCGTCAGTGATAGACTTACCATATTCGAGCTGACTTAAGTCAGCGGTCAGTTTTTGATTGCCGCCCTTTAGATGACTCTCAATCATCATGCCGATGATAGATTTATTGCCGTTTTGAATTTGTTCCGCAACGTTTTGGATAACCATCGGCTGTAGATATGGGTCTTTACCTGAGTTGGCATGGCTTGAGTCAATCATAATCTTACTATTGGTTTTGCCTTTTGCCAGCTCGTTTTCCACTTGTGCAACCGCAGTCTCGTCATAGTTGGGCTTGCCGTTACCACCGCGAAGTACCACGTGCGCGTAAGGGTTGCCTTTAGACTTGATGATGGAGACTTTACCATCTGCTGACAGACCTAAGAAGCTATGACCTTCTTTGACGGCTTGCATTGCGTTAACAGCGACTGTCATGCCGCCGTCTGTTCCATTCTTGAAGCCTACTGGGCACGATAAGCCTGAACTCATTTCACGATGCGTTTGGCTCTCAGTGGTACGTGCGCCAATCGCTGACCAGCTGATCAAATCCTGCATGTACTGAGGGGTATTCGGGTCTAGTGCTTCGGTGGCGCAAGGCAGACCTTTTTCATTCAAATCGAGCAGTAGCTTACGGGCAGTACGCAGACCTTTTTCGATATCGAAGCTGTCATTCATATCAGGGTCATTAATCATGCCTTTCCAGCCAACGGTTGTGCGCGGCTTTTCAAAATATACGCGCATCACAACGAACACGCTATCTTCGATTTCTTTTGCTAATACGGCCAAACGATCGGCATATTCGTGAGCGGCTTTGATATCATGAATAGAGCAGGGGCCGATAACCACAAAGAGGCGCTTGTCTTTACCGTCCAAGATGTTTTGGATGGTATTACGACCGTTTAATACGGTTTTATAGGCTGCATCTGATAAAGGTAGCTCAGTTTTTAGCTCAGCGGGAGTGATCAAAGGAATGAACTTTTCAATATTCACGTCGTCAATATCTGCATTATGGGTAACTGATGTTGTCATGGTTATATATCGTCTAGCTGATTTATAGGGAGTTTCATTATGCGGACAAAAGTGTTGGTTGACAAGGGCAGTCGCGCAGTTAATTGACTGATAACTGGAATGAGGAAACCAAAACTTAGTTATACTTGTTCAGCGCCAATCGTAGATGAGCGCTTCAACAAGCAAGATTGTTACTCAATTTATCTGTCCGTGTAGAAAAACGAATTAACCCGTTAAGTAGTCATTTCTAGCTTTTATCAGCTAATTTAGCTATTTGTATCATCGTCACGTATGATGACAATATAAAAGGTATGACGATAAAATAGTGAGTATGGCGAATGCTTAGGTATCACAGAGCTTTCGCGCAGATTTTATGCGTCGTATTTTATAATAATCATTCATTTATTGTATTTTTTAATATCGAGAGCTTGTCATGACAGATTCTGCTACGCCTGATCAATATCATAACTTTATAGACCAAACACAGTCTGAAATTCGAAGTGCTGAATTACAGACTGTGCCATTGGTCATCGGTATCGTCGCAGGTGAGGTGTCAGGGGATAGCTTGGGCGCAGACTTCATGCAGCAGATGAATAATCTACGTGGTGATATTGTGTGGGTCGGCGTCGGTGGTACAAAGATGCAAGCGCAAGGGCTGCAAAGCATTTTTCCGTTGGAGCGTTTGGCGGTGATGGGTTTGGTAGAAGTCATGGCGCAATTGCCTGACTTGCTTAAAGCTCGCCGTGAATTACTGAGTGCATTTAAAGCCGCTGATATTGATTGGTTTATCGGCATTGATGCGCCTGATTTTAATCTTAGAGTGGCTAAAAAATTAAAACCGCAAGGCGTATTCTGCGTGCAGTATGTCAGCCCTTCTATTTGGGCATGGCGTGAGTCACGTATTCACAATATCAAAGCGGCGACCGACCTTGTGTTGTGTTTGTTCCCCTTTGAGCTGTCCGTTTATGAGCGTCATAATCATCCAGCAATATGTGTTGGTCATCCGCTGTTGCGTACGATCGATCAAACATTATTAGAGACACCGATCAATCAGCGCCGTAGTGAGCTGGTTTGGCACAACGATGGCTTGCAGCAGTTTTTTATTGAACGATTTGACGATGTCAGCCAGCTTATTTGTGTGATGCCAGGCTCTCGGCGCGGTGAAATCACGGCTATTTTGCCATTGATGTTAGATGGTATTCAAAAGCTGATATTGCTTGACCCCAAGCTGTGCTTTATCATTCCGACCGTCGATCAGAATCACCAATATATCGTCCAAGATGTTATTGATCAGCGCTCAGAGCAACTACGTGCTGCCATCGTTGTGGTTTATGATGTTAGCCAGCCAGCCTTTAGCCAACAAGCGATGGCAGCCTCAGATATTGTAATGCTAGCATCTGGCACTGCAACGCTAGAGGCGATGCTGTTAGAGCGACCGATGGTGGTGGTTTATCAATTAAATAAGCTCACCTATCAGATTGCCAAACGCTTGGTCAAAGTGCCTTATGTGGCGCTGCCCAATATTTTGGCTAATACTGCAATCGTTCCTGAGCTGATCCAAGAGCAGGCGAGTGGTGACAATATCTGTCGTACGGTCATGCGGCTATTGCAACCGCGTGCCTATGCTGAGCAATTAAAAGATCTCGTCGCCACAAAGTACTTATTACAACAGCAGAGTAATCATGATCCTGCTAATAGTGTGATTGAGCAATGGTTTATCCAAGAGAAACATCGGATTTAAGCCATTATTGATTGCGATCATTTCTTCTTCTATTAATTACAAAGATACCTAATAACAAAGATACCGCGCCCCTATGAGTAACCAGTACCAAACCCACAACTCTGTCACCCCGATTGAAGTAAGTATTGAGCAAATTGATATCAAAGGTCAATATCTACAGCTGGTTGAGCCTATTCGTTTATCGGGTCAGGTATATATTGATGAGCTACTTACTCAGTATCCGATCAAGGTGGAACAAGGCTTACAGCAGTCAACGCTACAAATAGGCGTTGATGAAGCAGGACGTGGGCCGTTGCTCGGTAGCGTCAATGTGGCTGCTGCGATATTGCCTAAAACTTGGTCAGGATTGATTGAGATGCAGCCATTAAAGGACACGCCATTATCTATCTTGACCGACTCCAAGCAGCTGAGTGAAAAGAAGCGTGACCGTCTTTATCCGTTGGTTCAGCAGCATGCTATTGGTTATGTTGTCGCCGAGATCCCAGCAGCAGTCATCGATCAAGTCAATATCTTGCAAGCGACGATGCTCGGTATGCGCTTATGTACCGAAGTGTTGTTAAAAGCCATTGCTCATCCTCTTGTCAACTCCATGAGGCAGGTCGAAGTTTTGTTTGATGGTAATCGCTGCCCTGAATTAAATGAGGCAATGCTCGCAGAACTGGGTATAGAAAAATCGATTGTCGATTGCCAAGCATGGGTAAAGGGCGATGCGCGTCATACCAGCATTGCTGCCGCCAGTATATTGGCTAAAGTCAGCCGTGACAAAGCCATGTATGTGCTTGATGCTGAGCATCCAGAATATGGTATCGCCAAACATAAAGGCTATCCAACACGCGCGCACATGGAGGCAATCGAAAAATACGGCGTATTATCTGCGCATAGACGTAGTTTTGCACCAGTCAGAAAGTCATTAGAGAAAGCCACTTAAGAACAAGTCACTTAAGAGTAAAGCACTTAAAAATAAACGTTGAGCTGAGCGTGCTTCTTTAAAATAGCCTAAGCGGACATAGTCATGACTAAAAATAAGACAGTCTATAATGAACGTATCAGTCTTCAACAAACACCAAGTAAAAATTTATGGAGTGTATTACAATGCCATTACAAATAAATTTAATACTGTGATATTAGGGCGTGTTGAACATTCACAAATGGACACTGCTGATAGCTAAAATTGTTCCAGACAAGGCGCAAGTCGACGATAATGTTAACACCTTATCTAAAATTGCAATGCAGTATGGGGCAATTTTAGTATCAGCCCCGATATTAACAGAAGGGGACAGAACTCTTTTTTGCCGCTTCATTGTTAAAAAGAGACGCTTAGAATAACTAAACTTACTATTTTTAACGTCAAATCGCCTGAAAAATAGTCCCTGTCAGTGCCATGGTCGAATGTTCAACACGCCCTAGCAGCTTAAGTCTACTTAGCTTATGTACCCATACTTAACGCTGGCATTTATTGACTTATATACGCGCTACTATTCTATAGGATAAAAAATGACGCTCAGTACGCTATTAATCAGTACGCCACAGAAAAATCTTGCTGCAGTGCTTTTTTTGACAGTATTTATAACGGCTTGTGGTGGGGGCGGTGGTGGCTCTGATAGCAGCTCTAATACCAATGCGCCAAGTCCGAACCCACCTGCTATCGAGCCAAACGATCAGCCCAATGATAATACAAGCGACAATTCAAGCGATAATGTTGACGACCAACCTGATAGCACTACTGCTACTAATGAGGTAAAGGCTGCATTGATTACCAACAATAAGTTCAGTTTGGCACGTACCAGCTGTGGGCTGAGCGGTTTATCTGTAGATACCGCGCTTGATGATGTTGCCATTAAACATGCAAATTATATTAAATACGTCTTTGCTAATAGCTCACCGACCGCATTCAGCGCGCATTACGAAAATAAGATTGCAGATATTTCGGGCGTTACCAGTAGCAATAATCCATTTTTTGGTGGGCTCAGTTTTACCGATCGCTTATCAAATGCAGACTATCCAAATGTGCGATATGGTGTGACTGAGAATATCGCCCAATCTATCTACTATAGTTCAGCAGGCAATCTTATTCGCTCAGATGTTGTGGCAGGCTCGATGGCAAAGTCCTTGCTGGCAGCACCTTACCATTTGCGTTCATTAATGATGCCTAGTGCAAGCGTGACGGGTGCTGGCGTGGTTGTCTATAAGCCATACAATAAAGAGGCGGCGAATAACCAAGGTTATGTATTGGTCAACCATGCAGCAGCGACCCAAGCGACTAAAGATAATACGGTTAAAGGCGTATTCACTTATCCATGTGAAGGCGTAACGGATACAGTAACCGCGCTATATAATGAGACGCCAGATCCTGTCAAGCATACAGGGCGTGACTTGCGAGTGGATCCTATCGGACAACCTATTTATATCAATATGCCATCTGCTCAAACGATTGATATCAGCAATGTGACATTCCATGATATCCAGCGAAATATCAATGTACCGATTGAGCTGCTAGACTATCGCCAAGATCCCCATAAAAATACGGCAAATGCGCTGCCAGCAAACGAAGCTTTTATATTACCAATCACTGATAATTTAAAAAGCTGCCAGATTGCCAGTAAAAAAGACAAAAACTGTGGTTTACATGGCAACAGTGACTACCGTGTCAGCTTTGATATTTTAGTGGATCATAATACTATCGAGCGTGAGAGCTTTACCTTTACGACAGGGATAGTGAACTAATAATTAAGTGAACTAAGACGTGCTCTTAATCTGAATAAAAATACCAATCTGAACGAAAGTATCTAAAGAGTAAGTAAAATCAAGCAAGGGCTGAACCAGTTATGATTCAGCCCTTGCTTTATTATGATAGTCAATCTATTGCACTATAAAAGAGTTCGGCGTTCCTCTCGCTTGAAATATATATATGCCTATACTTGGTTGCCTTGTACTTCACCCTTATTTTGAGTTGAAGTAACTGTATTACAATAAACCATATTACAATCAATCATATTGCAATCAATCATATAAATATATAAGCGCTAAAACGACGAGTTCGGTTGTTGCAAGAAGGCTTCTTCTTCATCCGTTGACTCACGATCTAAAATGTCATTGCGATGCGGATAGCGACCGAATTGTTCAATGATATCTTTATGACGATGTTCGAAATCCAGCGTATTGTCATCATGTAATTTTTCAAACAATGGTAAGTAGCGCTTATGGATCATCAATGATTCAGAGTGCATAAATGGCATGATGATAAACTTGCGCCATTCAGTCGGTAATGTATCAAAGTGTGGTTGTCCAATAGCCTCTTGTGCCAATGCGATAGCCATACTATCTTGTGCAAAAGCGCCTGCTTGCCCGCGACATAAATTACGCGAAAACTGATCTAAGACAATAATTTCTGCTAGTCTGCCTGCCAAAGCGGTGATTGAGCTATTGCTATCGGTTGGCGCGTTTGCGATACGCCATGTCACGCATTCACCTTGCTTGGCAGCTTGCCAGATGTCACCGAATTTATCTTTTATTTTCTTATCAAAAGTATCATTTTGCGCAAACCAATGTTGCTCATTGTCTTTGTCGAACCAAAACTCCAGTACTGCACGCGCATTAGCATCAAGATGTTCTAAATGAATGTTTTTTGGGTCGAGCTGCGATGAATAAGCTTGGCTAGTAGCAGTGGAATAATCAGTTGATAGTGACATAAGATATTCTAATTGCGGTGGATTTAGTCTACTATAGCGCAAATATTTATATCTGTCATGATGCCAACAGCAGCTATTAGGTAACCTCTTATGAATGCAAAAACTTCGCTAAACACCAACCAATCACCTCTACCTCCCACGCCTTATTATTTGCTCGATGAAGCGGCAATCGTTGCCAATATGCAGATTATCTCGCGGCTGTGTGAGCTATCAGGCGCTAAAGCATTATTGGCGCTCAAATGCTTTGCCACTTGGGGTGTGTTTGATGTTATGCAACCATACTTACATGGCACGACTTCATCTTCATTGAATGAAGTGCGTTTGGGCTACGAGACTTTTGGTAAAGGTAAAGACAGTGATAATAAAAAAGAAACTCATGCGTATAGCGTCGCCTATAGCGCTGATGAGATCGATGAAGTATTGAGCTATGCTGATAAAATTATCTTTAACTCTATCTCACAGTTAAATGCTTTTAAAGGTCAAGCGGCGGCAAAAAATATACCAGTGGGACTGCGCTTAAACCCAAAGACCAGTAATTCATCGTTTATCATCGCTGATCCTGCGCGTCCTTTTAGCCGTTTGGGCGAACATGATAAAAACAAGATTGCAGCGGTACTTGATGACATTACTGGGGTAATGATTCATAACAACTGCGAAAATGACAGCTTTGAAGCCTTTAGTGCCAGCTTGGCAGATATCGAAGACAGATTTGGTGATATTTTAGCGCAGCTTGAGTGGGTGAGTTTGGGCGGTGGTATTCATTTTATAGCGCCTGATTATCCACTAGAAAAACTGGCTGACAGGTTAAAAAGCTTTAGCGAAAAATATGGGGTGCAAGTTTATCTTGAACCGGGTGAGGCAAGTATCCATGGTGCTGGATCATTGGTTACGACCGTCTTAGATACCATGCACAATGAAAAAAATCTCGCTGTAGTAGATTCATCCATTGAAGCGCACATGCTTGATTTGTTAATTTACCGTGAGTCAGCGCCGATAGCGGCTGTTAATAGTGATTTAATGAATATTGCCTCTCTTGATATCGACCCTACCAATATCGCACCCATCAGCGAGAGCGCTAAGTCAGCTGATAATACCATTATCTATGGTCGTTCTTGTTTGGCGGGCGATATCTTTGGTGAGTATGCCTTGCCAAATAACCTAAAAATAGGTGATACCGTAACCTTTGGTAACGCCGCAGGTTATACCATGGTGAAAAAGAACTGGTTCAATGGTGTTAATATGCCGGCGATTGTGATTCGTCGTCTAGATGGCAGTATAGATGTGCAGCGCGAATTTGATTATCAAGATTACAAAGCCAGCTTATCTTAATTTAGTTGTGTCGGCAAATTTATTTAAGTTTTATAAATCAAAGACTTAAGTTTGTTTTTGAATGACTTTAACTCGTCTGTTTTTTATACATTATTTTTACCGATGTCTTCATAAAAATTGTTATAATCGCCACGGGCAAAAGCCAACAATCAAATGGTGCTTTGCCCGACGGGTGCGTGGGTTTTCCTCGGTCTTCCTTTTTAATTCACGCATATCATTCACTCGTTTCTGTTTTGACTCGCCACTATCGATGGTATCGACAGAGACACAAAGGAGGATTGTTCATTGAACACAAACCAACAAGCCAAATCTAGCAAAAAAGACGTACTCATCATCGGAGCCGGCGGTGTCGCTCAAGTGGTCGCGCATAAATGTGCGATGCATAACGATATCCTTGGTGAGATTCATATTGCCTCGCGCACGCAAGATAAATGTGATGCCATCGCCCAAAGCGTGAAAGATAAGAATAGCTTCAAGCAGCCTGCGGTATTACATACCCATCAAGTGGATGCTATGGATACTCAGGCGCTGATACAGCTGATTCAAGAGTCGGGTATCCAGATCGCCATCAATGTCGGTTCGGCATTTATCAATATGACGGTATTGGAAGCTTGTATCGAGACAGGTGTTGCTTATATCGATACCGCCATTCACGAAGATCCACGCAAGATTTGTGAGACGCCGCCATGGTATGACAATTACGAATGGCAGCGCAAACAGCGCTGTGCGGACAATAATGTCACGGCGATTTTAGGGGCAGGATTTGACCCCGGTATGGTCAACGCCTATGCGCGTCTTGGCTATGACATGATGGATGCAGGTTCGGTGACGGATATCGATATCATTGATATCAATGCTGGCAGCCACGGTAAATACTTCGCTACTAACTTCGATCCTGAGATTAACTTCCGTGAATTTACCGGTACGGTCTACTCTTGGCAAGACAGCAAGTGGCAGTCTAATAAAATGTTCGAAGTGAAGCGTACTGACGATTTACCAGTGGTTGGCGTGCAAAACAGTTACTTAAGTGGTCATGATGAAGTGCATTCGTTATCCGCCAATTTAGACGTACCAAATATCCGTTTTTGGATGGGCTTTGGTGAGCATTATATTAATGTATTCACTGTGCTACAAAGTTTGGGTCTACTCTCTGAGCAGCCGGTGATGACTGCTGAAGGGCAAGAAGTAATTCCGTTAAAAGTGGTCAAAGCGGTTCTACCAGACCCAAGCTCTCTTGCGCCAAACTATACGGGCAAGACCTGCATCGGTGACAAGGTCAAAGGTAAAATCAACGGCGTTGATAGCGAGGTATTTATTTACAATATCTCAGATCATAAAGACGCTTATAATGAAGTCGGTAGCCAAGGTATCTCTTATACCGCAGGCGTGCCACCCGTTGCTGCTGCCATACTGATCGCAACTGGTGAGTGGGATGCTGGCAAGATGGTCAACGTCGAAGAGCTGGATGCCAAGCCATTTATCAATCTGCTGAATAAGATTGGTTTGCCAACGCGTATCAAAGATAGCGAAGGCGACAGAGCGTTAGTGTTTGATATTTAATCAGTAAGTTTATCCAACAAAAAAGCCTATCTTTTATAGATAGGCTTTTTTTATGTCTGAGTTTTTACGTTAATTTTACGAGGAGGTAGGGGAGCTGATCCTGTCATTACCCTTCACTAGGATTATAATTTCTCAACGCCGCAATACGGTCATCAAGCGTTGGATGTGAGCGGAAGAGGTTCGCGATACTAAAGCCCGTAGACTGTCCTGATGAAATAGCAAACGCTTTCATGCTCTCAGGCATTTGATCTGGACGCTGCTCAGAAGGACGTAAAGCATCAAGCGCACTTATCATTTTGTCTTTGCTGGCAAGTTTTGCTCCCATCTGATCGGCACGGAATTCGCGTAGACGCGAGAACCACATAACGATGGCAGACGCCAAAAATCCAAGCAAAATATCCATCACAATACTCGTGATGAAGTAACCAATACCTGGGCTATCACTGGTATTTTTAAACACCGTCCGATCGACGAAGCTACCAATAATACGCGCAAAGAACATCACAAAGGCGTTTACCACCCCTTGGATGAGCGCCAGCGTGACCATATCACCGTTTGCCACGTGACCAATTTCATGCGCCAATACCGCTTCTACTTCATCGGGTGTCATGCTTTGCAGTAAGCCAGATGAAACAGCGACCAACGCTTTGTTTTTATTCCAACCTGTGGCAAACGCGTTTGGCTGAGAATTATTAAAAATTCCTACTTCTGGCATGCCAATATTTACCGCTCGCGCTTGTCTAGCGACCGTATCTACCAGCCATTTTTCAGTGGCATTGCTGGGGGTTTCAATAACCACTGTTCCCGTTGATCTTTTGGCCATCCACTTCGAGATAAATAATGATACCATCGAACCAACCATGCCGTACACGCCGCACATAATGGCAAGGCTGGTGTAATTTAGCCCGCCTGCGCCATGTACGCCACCAATTCCAAAAAATCTGGATAAAATACCAAAAACGATGCTAAATACCACAATCACCGCTAAGTTGGTTAATAAGAACAATCCGATACGCATCATGATGCCAGTTTCCTCATTTAAATTTAAATACAACTTTAAGACATAATACTCTATGAGGTATTATATTTTTATATATGTTTTTACTTTACATAAATGGCGTTATTTTGATAAATAACAATCCCAGTTAACCGTATAAATACAGTGATATGGTTAGAGAGCAAAGAATAAAAATAAAGGGTAGCGACATCTAAAAGGTAAAAATAATTATTTTTTGATGGTTTAAATAGTCAAGGGCTAAAAGTAAAAATTAAAACGAAAATAGTGAGCAGGTATCATGAGCACTCACTGTTAAGGTTTTTCATTTAACGCTCTATGAGGTCTAATCATGAACGCTCTAGCACTTAAAGTCCCTCCAGTCGCCCAAGTGATTATTACCGCTGCTGCTATGTATGGCGTCTCTAAAATGGTTCCTGCTTTGACGTTCTCACTTAACGGCTCAACTGCACTGGCAGTGGCTTTGGGTGTGATGGGTCTGAGCTTAGGTATCATGGGTGTGACTCAATTTAGAATAGCTCAGACCACGCCCAATCCGCAAGCGTTAGAGAAGGTCTCTAGTTTAGTGACCAGCGGCGTATATCAGTATAGTCGCAATCCGATGTACGTGGGTCTGGTGATTATATTATTAGGCTGGGCGTTCTATCTTTCTCACCTTCTGGCGTTTGTATTATTGCCTATTTTTATACTTTATATAACGCGCTTTCAAATCCAGCCAGAAGAGCGAATGATGGCACAGAAATTTGGCAAAACTTATCAGGATTATCTAAATAAAGTGCGGCGCTGGATTTGAGGTATAGTAAGTAAAGATTTTATGATAAATGAATGAACAATAAAATCAGGGAGATGACGTTATGGAAATGAAAAATATACCTTTTGCTATTACCGATTGGACGACAGTAGAAGCGGTAGAAAACAAAGGTGAAACGGGCACGGGGTATTGGAAGACTTGCGAATTCAACAATATCAATGTGCATATGGTTGAGTACTCCGCAGGCTACCTTGCCGATCATTGGTGCGATAAAGGACATATTTTATTCTGTGTTGAGGGCGAGCTGAACACTGAGTTAAAAGATGGTCGTACTTTCACCTTAACAGCGGGCATGACTTATCAAGTGGCGGACAATACGATTGCGCATCGTTCGTCAACGAAGATAGGCGCTAAGCTATTTATTGTTGATTGATATTGCCCGTAGAACCATAAAAAATAAAAATAGAAATGAGAATATAACATGCAACTAGAAATCAATGTCGTCGATGCCTTCACGGACACCGTTTTTAAAGGAAATTCAGCGGCAGTTATTATCACTGATAACTGGCTCACTGATGATTTGATGCAATCGATTGCCTTTGAGAATAATTTATCTGAGACAGCTTTTATGGTTCTTGATGATAAAGGCATTTATCACATCCGCTGGTTTTCACCTTTCACTGAGATTGCATTTTGCGGGCATGCAACCTTGGCGTCAGCCTTTGTGTTATTTAACAAAAACCCTCATTTAGACTGTATTAAATTTTCAGCCAAAGCGGTTGGTATATTGACCATTGTGCAAACAGACGATGGCAAGATACAAATGGATTTTCCTAATACTAAGCCTGAGAAAGTTGAAAATATCCCTGATAGCTTGCTTGCAGGACTATCTATTGCACCCGTTGAAGTCTATAAAAATACTCAAGCCTATTTTGTGATTTATAATGCTGAGTCTGACGTATTAACAGTAGCGCGCGATAACGAGCAGCTAAAACAGCTTGCGCCTTTAGATGTGGTGGTGACTTGTCAGGCTAAGTCTGCTGACTACAAAAATTATGATTTTATTTCACGTTATTTTTGGCCAGCTAATGGTGGCGATGAAGACCCAGTGACGGGTTCAGCTCATACAGGGCTTGCACCATTATGGGCTGAGCGTTTGGGTAAAAATAACTTGGTCGCTTATCAAGCATCACGTCGCGGCGGGGTTCTAGACTGTGTCGTCGCTGGCGATAGAGTCATTATCTCTGGTCATGCCGTTCAGTATATGATAGGTTTTATCACGATCGAGGAGTCATAGGGTTGGCTGAATTAAAAACCGTTGGACTGTTTGCACTGACCGCATTAGCAGAGATTGCGGGCTGCTATTTGCCTTATCTATGGCTGCGAGAAGGTAAGTCTATTTGGCTGCTTGTCCCTGGCGTACTAAGCTTGGTCGCTTTCGTTTGGCTGTTGTCTTTACATCCTGCCGCAGCTGGTAGAGTCTACGCGGCTTATGGCGGCGTGTATATTTCGATGGCTATTTTATGGTTATGGGCGGTGAATGGTATCAGGCCGACCACGTGGGATATAGTAGGTTCTGCGGTTGCGTTATTAGGCATGGCAATTATTATGTTTGCGCCGCGCGGTGCTTAGCATAAAGACCGCACCTAGCATAAAAAATGCCAATCAAACCGTGAGGTTCGATTGGCATAGATTTAAGTGACACAATGATGCACTAAATATTAATGTTTACCTAAGATACTGCCATTGTCGTCTTTCTTAGATTGTTTGGCGGCTTTTTTCTCTTTTGCCGTTAATAGCGGTTTCTTTTTTACGTTCTTTTTACTGTCTTGACCTTTACTCATGGTTTTTTCCTCTTGAGATAAGCCGTAATACCTTTTAAGCCGGTGTAAATAACTTGAAGGTTAGATTAATGCTGATGACGCAAATAGTGCGTACTGCAATGAGTATATGCTTAAGGGGTCGCAATAGATAGCGCTAGCACAATTCACCTACGATTTGAGTCAATCCTGTATCCATCCCTTGTATGATGCTCCTTCTAAAAATTTGTTTGATAAATGAATTTTATAAGTAGATTTTCGATGCCATGGATTTATTTAGTCAATACTGCTATTAATAAGTGCTTACTTACGGAGTCATCATGATTTGCTATAATAAGCGACAAGCCGATAAGTCGTCGCGGCAAACTTTTATAATATTCATATTTAGCATAAAAATGCTTACTGTTTTGGTTGATTGTTATGCGTATCCGTAAACTTTTTAAATTTGAAAATGCACATATTGTGCGTAATTGTAGCTCTGAGCGCTGCAAACACTCTATCCATGGTCATAGTTATCAGATTGAGCTGATTCTTGAGGCTAAGCGCTTGGATCATGGGCAAATGGTCTATGATTTTGGCTTATTAAAATCGTCTATCAAGGACATTATCGATAGCTTTGATCATGCGATTTGTTTTTGGAATAAAGACGACCCTGAGTATGTCGCTGCCTGTAAAAAATTCAGTGCGCGCTGGATAAGCTTGCCAGTATCTCCATCGGCAGAGCAGTTTTCACGCGTGATATTCTTTTGGGCGCAAGAAATTTTAAAACAAACCCAAATGCAAAACGGTGAATCTGATGTCAGTGTTTACTCGGTGATTGCACACGAAACCGCTACCGGTTACGCACAGTGCTTTGCTGATGATGTGGCGAACGAGCAAATGGGTAAGCTTCATCTAGAAGCGTTTGAGTTTAGCGATCAAGTCAGTGCCGAGTGGCATGACCCTGAGCTATATGCCAAATTGATCCGCGGTGAAAGCTTTATCAACCCAACGGTGACTATGCAGGTACAGACGCAAGTACAGGCAGGTAAGCCTGATGCCTAATAGTACAACAGAGGACAAAAACGCTAAGACGCTGACACTGTATACAGAAGCTGATACTCAGCGTTTGGCCGCGCAATTGGCAGCTTTACCCTTGACAGGTAGTGTCTGGCTGGCTGGTGATTTAGGGGCAGGTAAAACGACTCTGACTCGCTATTGGTTGCAGGCGCTCGGGCATGCAGGTGCCGTCAAAAGCCCAACTTATACCTTGGTTGAGCCTTATAGCATCGAGCAAACAGACGGCTCAGTCAAGCCAGTTTACCACGCGGATTTGTATCGTCTGCAAGACCCAGAAGAGCTGTCTTTTATCGGTTTTGATGAGTATTTGGATGAGCCAAATGCGCTAGTTATCATCGAATGGGCAAGCCGCGCAGACAGCTATTTACCGCCGCCCACCTTGTTTATTGATATGACGCAAGCTACTAGCACTGATAAGGATAATGAGTCTCGTCAAGTTGAGCTGCGGCTATCGAAGGCTGGACAAGCGCAAGGCTTGGATTTATCCTCTGTTAAGATTTAATTATACATTTGAATGTTCAACAGACCTTAATATAAGTCATCAATATCTAGCAGTACTACTTATCATCACGTAAAACAACGATACCTCTTAATGCCGCAAATGCCAGACAATCATTCTTATACTCGCATCAAAAAACTATCGCCGCTGCTCATCAATCAATTGGCAGCGGGTGAGGTAGTGACACGCCCAGCAGCCGTAGTCAAAGAGCTGCTAGAAAACGCCATTGACGCTAGTGCGACCAATATTGAGATACATATTACTCAAGGCGGCATGGGTATGATCGAAGTGGTCGACAATGGCATGGGCATTCATCCTGATGACATGGTCATGGCAATTACCCGTCATGCAACCAGTAAAGTCGCAGATGTCGCTAACTTACACGGTATTACGACGTTGGGTTTTCGCGGGGAGGCATTGGCAGCGACGGCGGCAGTATCTCGGCTGACTTTAACCAGTAGCCATGACGCCAGTGGCATCGGTCGCCAGTTGCAAGTCGCAGGTGTGTTAGATGATGCGCCAAAGCTCATGCCAGTTGTGCATCATCGTGGTACGACCATTAGAGTTAAGGATTTATATTTTAACGTACCAGCACGCCGTGGCAATTTGAAATCTATTGCGACCGAGTTCAGTCATATCGAAACGATTGTGCGCGAAGTGGCTTTGGCGCGAGCAGATGTGGCACTGACGCTCTTTCATGACCATAAAAAACGATTGTCACTTTCTTCAAGTGCGATGTCTTTAAGTACGATGTCTTTAAGTACGATGTCTTCAACTACAAGGCTTTCAAATTCAAAGTCTTTAAGTGCTGTTTCTACAAATGCTAATGGCAATAATAATGTCCATCCTTTGCCATTGGCACGTCTTGAGCAAGCGACTGGGTTGTCGTTAACCAAGAAGGCGTTAGAGATAGCGATAGACTTCACCAGTTTAATGCAGCCATCTAGAGAGTATGTTAATAATAGCTTTGGCGATCAAGCAAGCGTTAATGGTTGGTTATGGCCTATCACTGATTCGCAGGACACCTTACCAAAATTAATCTATGTGAATGGAAGACTGGTCAAAGAAGCATTGATAAGCAATCAGCTACGCCAACTTGCCCAAACTGCTCAGTTGGTAGGAATTGGCTATGCGCTTTATTTTGACTTGCCCACTCAGTGGCTCAATATCAATGTGCATCCATCTAAACAGCGTATCAAAATAAGTCCGCTCAATAATATTATGGCGCATGTAAGCCATGCGATTCGGACAAAACTTAAGACAGTAGTGACTACAGAAACGATCAGTTCTGCTAATGCTATTCAAATACTAGGTAATAGTCAGATAGTAGATAGCAATCTGTCTATCGATAACGCATTCGCTACTGCAATGCCAAACGTATCAGCGACCATTCATTCAAGCAAAAGCCAGCAGGTAAAAGCGCCCAAACAACCCTATCAATTGTCAGAAAATAGGTATTCGCCTCAAACCTTAAACGTACCAAGTGTTTCTGAGAAAATAAGTCAAAACACCAGAGGTATCGCTAAAGATGTCGCAAGACATTCGATATCTCTGCCTTATTGCCTAGACGTTGTTACTCATTTAAATGAGGCATTAACCGAATCTGTTGGCACGACATATAGTGAGAATAAAGCACTGCCTTGGTTATTGTTTTATCATCAAAGCCAATGTGTACTGATCGGTGCAGAGAGTTGGCAATCAAAGATGCGTTCATTATTTGAGTCAAGTTTACTTAGCAATAGGGCAGGTAAAAAAGATCAATGGTTGCACAGTGCAAATGAGATTAATCAACAACTTGCCGCCGTGAGCATGCAAATGTCAAAGCAAGATTTGATGGTGTTCTTGGCGGATATCGACGCGTTACTGACTCAGCATGCGATTAAAGCAATAGATGGTAATCAATTAGCAACATTGATGCTATTATCAGCGCCTGAGTCAATACAGCTATAACGACAAAAATATAATAAGCAAGTTTTAGCGATGACACCGCTCAAAGTTATTTATTGCTACTAATATCATTAATAAAGGCAAGCCTATGCAACTTTCATCTGACAGCTCATCTTATCGCCTAAACGCCAATTTAGCAGATAATAGCGTGGTGTGTTTGATGGCGCCGACAGCAAGTGGCAAGACTGCACTGGTTTATGAGTTATATGATACAGGGCGTTATGAGCTAATTTCAGTAGATTCAGCGCTGATTTATCGTGATATGAATATCGGTACGGCAAAACCAACCACTATTGAGTTGGCGCGTTATCCACATCATTTGGTTGATATTATCGATCCTATGCAGAGCTATAGCGTCGCCGAATTTGTGCATGACGTTGCCCGTTTGATTGATAGCTGTCACGAGAATGGCAAAATACCGTTGCTAGTTGGCGGTACTATGATGTATTACATGGCGCTGCTAGACGGGCTATCTCCAGTACCTGATAGTGATGATAGTGTTCGCGCACGTGTGGAGCAGTGGCGGCAAGATGAAGGCATTAGTGCGCTTTACGACTATTTGGGTGAGATAGATCCGATCAGCCATGAGCGCCTTAATGCGACCGATACTCAGCGCATCACCCGAGCAGTTGAAGTTTATCTGCAAACTGACATCCCTATAAGTGACTGGCAGCGCAAGCCCAAGCAGGCATTGGCAAATAATCCCAACCAGCAATGGCATGCATTGACAGTCATGCCTGATCGTCCATGGTTGCATACACGTATCGAGCAACGTTTAGATATCATGTGGAATGACGGGTTGGTGGCTGAGGTCATTGGTCTGTTGGAGCGCTATCCTTTAACACCAAATCTACCATCCATGCGCTGCGTTGGTTATCGACAAGTACTAGAATACCTAGTACATATCGATCACCCAGTATTTGAACAGCCTCATCTAGACAAAGCGCAATTTCACAGTGCTTTTGAAGTGCTCCAGTCTTCGGCTCAATCAAGTTTATCTGATGGTGCGACCGAGGCACTTGCTTGTCAGCAAATGCAAAATAAGGCATTATATGCGACAAGACAATTGGCAAAACGTCAGTACACATGGTTACGCAAAGTCATGCAATTGCCTAGTACTTCCATGGATGGGGCGATAGCAGCCTATACCTCTAGCGAGGAAGGCTATTCTATAGACCGCAATATGGTGGTAAAAGCATTCACTACCATGGCGCAGGCAAGAGACTATTTGTATTAAATCTATCAATGATACTAGGGCGTGTCCTTATTTTAAAAATGGTGATAAAAATGAGATAAACTGCCTCAAAATATGGTATGAGTTAATACCTTATAAATACAATATGGTGTACTAAAATTATAGTATTGCAAAAATCTCTATGCAACTATTAGAAAGTAATGACAATTAGTATCAAATTATATCGTACATAGCTGTTATAATTTAAATTCATCAAAATAGTAGGTGTAATATTAGCCTAACTGTGTTTTTAATCAATATTAATTGACGTTTGTTGATAAAAATAACTAATGAAACAACTAGTTACTTAATTATTTACAATAATAATGTATTCGCGATAAAGTGGAATCACTTAAGAACAAGTAGCGTTTATTTAGATACGTTTTATAAAGAAAATTTATTATTGTATCTGCCGTTAGCCATTATAATTAAATTAACACTTAAAATAATTGGCACTAAAACATAATTAATAATATTTAGGAGAGCTCTCATGTCAAAAGGACAAACTTTACAAGATCCGTTTTTGAACTCGCTGCGCAAAGATCGCATTCCTGTCTCTATTTTTTTGGTCAATGGTATCAAGCTGCAAGGTCAGATTGAATCATTTGATCAGTACGTGGTATTGCTCAAAAACACAGTCAGTCAAATGGTATACAAACACGCTATCTCAACCGTCGTGCCGGCACGTAATCCACGTAGCAGTACGACAACGACAGGTACGAGCACCCAACCGCAAAGCGCTGCTCCAACAGGTTATCAAGGCGGTGGCTTTGAACGCGGTAGTAATCCTGCTAGCACAGGTGGCTTTGAAGAGCGCGGTTTTGCGTCTAATCGCAGTGGTTTTAATCGTGGCGGCTTTAGCCAAGGCCAAGATCGTGGTTTTGAGCGTGGTAGCTTTGGTCAGAGTCAGGAGCGTGGCTTTGAGCGTGGCGGTTTTGGTCAAGACCGTGGCTTCGAAAACCCAGCAGATAATACGGGTTTTGAGGAAAAACCAAATGATGGATCTAATGATAATAATGGTTAGAGACTAAGGGTTAGAGAGCAAGATTCATTATTGAAGGTGCATTACTAATACGTGATTTATCCGATCAAAACCTGCTTTTTATAGTGGGTTTTTTTTGTATAAATAGACGTATAATAATGGTCTAAAATGACGTGCCGAGTTGTTAGTGATTGGTTTCGTAGATTATTATTAATATTGGGCATAGTATAGTAAAATACAGTATTGATTCATTATAAAATAGAGCGAATCCATGAGTAATACCCAAATCAATCTAACCCATGAGCAGTTTATTAGTAAGGCCATCGAAGCGATTAACACTGAGATATCGGCATTGGCTTTACTAACAGAGCAGATAGACGATAGGTTTGCACAAGCATGCGATATTATTTTGGCTTGTAAGGGTCGAGTCGTGGTCACTGGTATGGGTAAGTCAGGATTGATTGGGCGTAAAATAGCGGCGACGTTTGCCTCTACTGGCACGCCAGCCTTTTTTATGCATCCTGGTGAAGCGGGGCATGGCGATTTAGGCATGTTGGTAAAAGGTGATGTACTGCTTGCTATCTCTAACTCTGGTGAGTCCGATGAGATTAAGATGCTGCTGCCAGTGGTCAAACACCTAAATATTCCACTGATTAGTATTAGCCGTGATAAGCGCGGTATGTTGCCTCGTGCCGCGAATATTGTATTGACGCTCGGTAAATCGCAAGAGGCTTGTCCACTTAATCTTGCTCCTACTTCCAGTACCACGGCGACCTTAGCGCTTGGCGATGCATTGGCCGTTGCCTTAGTCCATGCGCGCAACTTTACCTCAGAAGATTTCGCATTATCGCATCCAGCAGGCGCATTAGGTCGTCAGCTGCTAACGCGAGTTGAAGATTTAATGCATACTAAGTCGGAAGATTTGCCGCTCATTCATCAGCAAGCGCCACTGCAAGAAGCGCTTTTTACTATGTCTGCTGGGCGCTTAGGAATGACGGTGGTGACCGATGATAATGATAAGGTGGTTGGGGTATTTACAGATGGTGACCTACGCCGTGGTCTAGAAAAGGGTATCGATTTACAAACGCCGATGGCGGAAGTAATGGTTAGTAATCCACGGCGCATTAGCAAGACCATGCGCGCATCAGACGCGCTCAGTGTGATGAATGAAAATGGTATTAGCCAGTTGCTAATTATTGACGACCAAGATCGTTTAGAAGCAATTATTACGGTACATGATTTGCTACAAGCCGGTGTAAAATAAATAGAATTAATAAAGATATTGGTTTATAAAGTATAGATTCGCACAGTATCGATTTATAACAATAAAATGTAAAGAATAGCCTTAAGAAAGAGGGACATGATGCAAGACTTAATCAAAAAAGCCAGACAAGTAAAGCTGTTGATAATGGATGTCGATGGTATTTTATCAAACGGTCAAATTATCTATGATGCCAATGGTATCGAGACCAAGGCCTTTTCTGTCCATGATGGCGTAGGCGTTAAGTCGTTAGCACGTTATGGCATTTTGACGGCTATTATTACAGGTCGTAGCAGTGCCATGGTAGATAAGCGCGCCACGGAAATGGGCGTTAATTATGTGGTGCAAGGTCGTGATGATAAGCTGGTTGCTTTAAATGAGCTGCTAACCATACTTGATCCAGCTCTCAATATTACGGCTGCTGATTGCGCTTATATGGGCGATGATTTACCAGACATTAAAGCGATGCAGACCGTTGGATTTGCTGCAACAGTACCCAATGCGCATGCTGAAGTTATCAATCGCAGTGACATGGTCACCACCCGAGCAGGTGGCACTGGCGCTGTACGTGAAGTATGTGACCTCATTTTGAAAGGTCATGGACACTATCAAGACTTCATCGCGCACTATACGCTTGATGCAGCAAAGACTCAGGATGATTTGTCGTGAATACTCGTGTTTTAATAGTTCTTGCCTTGATTATTGCTGGTATTGCAGGTTGGTTTTTTCAACAGCAAGGAGAGATAGCGCCGCCAGTTAGCATGGAAGCGACTGATGTTGATTATGAAGCAACAGATATCAAAGCGGTACAAACTAATGAGAAAGGCGAAACTGAGTATGAGCTGACTGCCAAAACATTGACGCACAATCCAGAGACCAATTTAGACGAGATGTCAGGCATCACTATGAATTGGGAGCCATCGGCAGAGCAGCGTTATCGTATTGAAGCGGGTAGTGCTGCTATCAGTCAGCAGACGGGTGAACTCAGCTTGTCAGGGGGCTTTTCACTGGTCAGTGAAGGCAATAAAGACGCGCCAGATATTGAACCGATAAAGGTGACAGGTAGTATCCTTAAAGGCAATACCAAATCAGGGCAAGTATATAGTGACGCGCCTGTTAAGATTGAACAAGGCATGAATCGGTTTGAAGCTTCTAGCATGACCGCCAACCTTGAGACCGGTGAATATGAGTTTGGTCAAGTGGCTGTCGCTTTTACTCCAGCTGAACGCCAAGATAAAGCATTGTTTTGATCGCAGTAACTCTTATTGACTATGTAATAAAAATAGCAGCTAGCATAAAGTTTGCAAATCCTACTACCCATTATAAAACGAGTGATTTTTATGACATCTAAATTTTTGCCTACTTTGCGCTCATCATTAGCACGCTTCAATCTAACATCGTGCCGCTTGCGTCAATTACATGTGCTGCCAACGGTTATACTGCTGGCACTGCCACTTTACAGTCATGCGCTGCCATCAGATGCCAATCAAGAAATCAAACTATTGGCTGATAAAGCGACCTATAGTGAGCGTACAGGCGTTACCAGCTACTCGGGTAGTGTCATTATCACTCAAGGTACGTTTAAAATGACCGCTGATAACATTACGGTCAACCTATCACAGGGTCGCAGTATCAACTCGGCAGTAGCGACCGGACGCCCTGCAACCATGCAACAGGTAGTCACACAAGAAAAAGGGCTGGCGAAAGGTCAAGCCAATAAGATTGATTATAATGCGGTCACGGGTATTGTTACTTTGACGGGTAATGCTAAGTTGGTTCAAAATGGCGCCAGTTTTGCGGGTAATGTCATTCGTTATAGCCTAAAAGCTGGTGATGTTGAAGCAACTGCTGGCGGTAATCAGCGCGTAGAGTTGGTGTTTCCGCCCAGTAGTAATGGTAGCCAAAGTAGCATTCGCTAAAAAGCTGAATGGTTAATGTAACTGTATCAACACCCGTTAGTGTATTAGTGCTTGAATTCTGCAACCGTATGAGTAAGTTATGAGTGATAATAAAAATACAAACCCTTTGGTAACCAATAATAACGCAGCACCTGCGACGCGACTATCAATGCAAAATCTAGGCAAACGCTATGGTAAGCGCTGGGTTGTGAAAGATGTCTCTTTCTCCGTAGAACAAGGGCAGGTCGTTGGTTTATTAGGTCCAAATGGTGCAGGGAAGACAACCAGCTTTTATATGGTGGTAGGGTTGGTCAATATGGATAAAGGCCGTGTCACTTTAGGAAAAATGGATCTGTCTAAATATGCCATGCATGAGCGTGCGCGTGCGGGTATTGGTTACTTACCACAAGAAGCATCTATCTTTCGCAAATTGTCTATCGAAGACAACATCTTGGCTATTTTAGAAACTCGCAAAGAATTGAGTAAAAGCGAGCAAAAGCAAGAGCTGGAAAAACTAATCGGTGAATTCCATCTAGAGCATGTACGAAAATCATTAGGCATGAGCGTATCAGGTGGTGAGCGTCGTCGCTGTGAAATTGCCCGTGCATTGGCGGCTGACCCAAAGTTCATTTTATTAGATGAGCCATTTGCAGGCGTGGATCCTATCTCTGTTGGTGATATCAAAGACGTTATTTTGACCCTTAAAAATCGTGGTATTGGTGTTTTGATTACTGATCATAACGTTCGCGATACCTTGGCTATTTGTGAGAAAGCTTATATCGTCTCAGAAGGTGCTATTATCGCTGAAGGTACTTCTAGTGAAGTGTTAGAAAATGAATTGGTGAAAGCCGTTTATTTGGGTAAAGACTTTCACGTATAAATGAGGATGTGTTGAATATTGTACTTGTCTCGAATACATTTTTGCTAAATGCGCATCGATTAGCTCTGCGTATTTTTAAATGTTCAATACACCCTTAATATCTCAACGTGTTTTTCGCGCTACTATTTACGCTGTCTGTTAGACTTATAATTTCCATTAAGTGCTCAAGACAGCGCTTGCTAATTTTCCTATATCTAGCTATTCATCACATTTAGCATCACTTCTTCTATAAGATCTAGTCCATCATACTGATGGCTAATTTATCTCAAAAATTATTCTCAAATTAACGCTTATCAGAGCGTCACGATATTTTATCAATTAATCTTGATTGGACACTTGAATAAGGTTCATACGTTATGGCAAAAAATAAGAGCAGTTATGTCTGTCAGCATTGCGGCGCGCATTTTGGTAAGTGGGCAGGGCAATGTACTGATTGCGGTGAATGGAATAGCTTGGTCGAAGCACCAAATGTGAGCATGCCCCATCACAATAAAAACGTTTCTAAACCAGCAGCAAATCGATCAGCCTCTCGTGAATTAGGTGGTGCACCATCAGGAAATTATTCGGGTACGCATAGTGCGGTCATGCCGCTTAATGCTGTGAGCGTGACGCTAGACACACGCTTACCAACTGGTATTAGTGAGTTTGATCGTGTACTTGGTGGAGGATTGGTTGCTGGTTCAGTCGTTTTAATCGGCGGTGATCCTGGTATCGGTAAATCGACGATTTTGCTGCAAACTGCGACTAATATGGCACGTGCCGACTCGTTGGCAGGTAGCGCCTTGTATGTGACTGGTGAAGAATCATTGGCACAGGTTGCTATGCGCGCTAGGCGCTTAGATTTACCGGCCGATAGATTACGCGTACTGGCCGAAACCAATGTAGAAACTATTTGTGCCGCCTTGACTCAAGAGCAGCCCGCCATCGCTATTATTGACTCTATTCAAACCATTTATACGGATGCAATCAATTCTGCACCTGGCGGCGTCAGTCAAATTCGAGAGTCTGCGGCCATCTTGACTCGCTACGCCAAACAGACTGGCACCGCGCTATTTTTAGTGGGTCATGTAACCAAGGAAGGCACGCTCGCAGGGCCGCGCGTTCTTGAACACATGGTTGATACGGTCTTATATTTTGAAGGTCAATCAGACTCACGTTTTCGGATGATTCGTGCCGTTAAAAACCGCTTTGGTGCCGTCAATGAATTAGGTATTTTCGGTATGACAGATATGGGGCTGAAAGAGGTCGCCAATCCGTCAGCGATATTTTTGAGCCGCTATGACAAACCCGTTGCTGGATCTGTCGTCATGGTCAGCCGCGAAGGCACACGACCCTTGTTGGTGGAGGTACAAGCGTTAGTCGATGATTCGCAAGGCTCACCTAGACGAATGGCATTAGGATTGGATTTTCAGCGTCTGTCCATGCTGCTGGCCGTCATGCATCGTCATGGCGGCATTCATACCAGCGGACAAGATGTGTATGTCAACGTCGTCGGTGGTGTCAAGGTTATAGAGACGGGATCTGACTTAGCAGTATTGTTGGCTTGTGCTTCAAGCATTAAAGAAAAAGCGTTGCCATCGTCATTGGCTGTATTTGGTGAAGTGGGATTGTCGGGTGAAATCCGTCCTGTACCGAACGGTCAAGAACGTTTAAAGGAAGCGATGAAACATGGATTTAAGCACGCCATTATTCCAAAAGCCAATGCGCCTGCTAAGGATGCTCCTCAATTTAAAGGCATCAATGTGATTGCCGTTGAACGTCTCGATGATGCTATTGAAAGTGCATTTGAACTGTAAGGTGTAAGGGTTAATCATTTTGATTATATAGTCAAAGAAACATAAAACCGATACGATCGTATTATGGTGCTACTGGTACAAATTTTACTTGCTTGCTGTATTCACAGAGGCTGCGAAAATTTTATCCCAGCAGCACTGTAGCTATTTAAAAATACTTTGACTATAGTTGTTTTATAAATTATTGCTAAACGCTACAGCTTTATTTGTAGCCTAATAGATACAATAAACTGAAACTACAAAAAAGCGCCTAACACATCAGTGTTAGGCGCTTTTTATGGTTTTTTTTATGGTTTAATGCAAATAGACTGTTTTTTAGAATTATGGTCCTGAAACGCGCTCAATAGCAACATTACCCACACCTTTACCCGTAATACCGAGTTTTTTGGCAGCACCATAAGACAAATCTAGCACACGGTTACCATGGAATGGACCACGATCATTCACTTTTACCACGACGCTTTTACCATTGGTCTTATTCGTGACTTTAACATAGCAATTCAATGGTAGTGAACGATGCGCCGCTGTCAAACCATTCATATCGAATGTTTCGCCACTGGCTGTTTTACGACCATGGAATTTACGACCATACCAAGAGGCTAGGCCTGTTTGCTTGAACTTACTGACCGAGTTAGAGGCTACGGCTGTCAGACGCTCTAATACATCTTCATCATTAGTCAGTTGAGAGGTGTCACTGGCTAACAGTGAGCTGCTAAGTGCCAATGAAGTTGGTTGGCGTGCTGACTTCACCAAACTTGATGCGCCATCATGCTGACGGCTAAGCTCACCAAGTACACGATCGATATGGGAGGCGTTATCTTGTGAAATCATCGCAAGAGAGGTTTTTGCTTCTACAGCATTTGCATTAGTAGCAACCGCGGAGCCAGCAAACAGTACTGCTGACATGGTAAGTAAACCAGATAAACGCTTATTCATAGATACCTCTATAACTTATACTTTAAAATCTAACTCTAATAGTTCTAGACTGAGCGTGGCAATGTTAGACCAATCTAACAGCGTCACAAACTCTAAAGCCGCATCATCAATATTTTTTTCATATAATTATTGATACTAAACGTGGCTTTTATAGATTTTAAGGTATGGTAATTTTTCATTTTATTATCATAAGCGGGTCGGGATAATACGACCAAAGATACTTATGAAACGCTCAAATGACAGCTAACGATATTAGTAGAACACCCAATCCGAATACAAAGGTTGAGTATCGAGTCCGCTATATGTGCTATTTACAAGCTTTCTAACATTGCTAAATTAGTAAAGGTTTTAGAAGGTATTGCGTGTGTCTTTGTTATTAAACCGTTAATTAAGTAGTGTATTTGAAAGCTTGGAATCTACAATTCGCTAACTATACGTACGAGCTACAACCAAAATATAATTAAATGCAAAGTTTATTAGTAGCTATGTACGGGTTATGTATCAAAGTACAGTTAAACGAGGTTAACGCAATTATTTGTAAAAAACAAGGATTAAAATCTATCAGTACCAATTGGCAACGAAGTATTTTGATGAGAGGAAATATAAGGGTATTTTTAATTATTTAAATTAAATCAATGGCTTGTATTTATTATCAAAAGTAGATAGGAGGGTTTTTATGGCAAGTTATAGGACTTGCCATAAAATGATGAAACAATAAAATTTGTTAGAAACCCTTAATTTGTTGTTGATTTACATTTATTTTCAACCATTTTGCATGTAAAAATGGTTTAGATGAAGGCTTTAATTGGCTGGTTCATCCGCCTTACAACTTTTATATAGCCTGTGTTCTTTGGTTTTTAACATGAATAGCATTAAGGTAAAGTTTGAATGTTCATTAGAGAATCACTGGTAACTTTGCATCAATTGGGCTTGTGAGTGTGAATCGACATAAGTAGTCCAAATCCTGCCATCAAAGTGACGATTGCAGTACCGCCATAGCTAATGAAGGGCAGAGGAACGCCAACGACGGGTAAAATACCACCAACCATACCCACATTAACGAACACATAAACAAAGAAAGACATGGCAATTGCACCCGCTAGTAATCTACTATATACATCAGGATGGGTGAAAGCGATGTATAAGGCGCGCAGGAGCAAACAGGAATAAATGAACATTAATAAAATCACGCCCAACAAGCCAAACTCTTCTGAAAAAGCCGCGATAATAAAATCAGTATGACCTTCTGGTAAAAAATGTAAATGCGACTGCGTGCCTTCTAAATAGCCCTTACCAGTGAGTCCACCCGCACCGATGGCGGTTTTTGACTGAATGATATTCCACCCAGCCCCTTGTACATCGGCTTCAGGATTGAGCAGTGTTAAGACACGGGTACGCTGATAATCATGTAATAGAAAATTCCAAGCAATCGCAATAAGCGGTATCGCTAATATGGCGGCAGCTGAAATCAATCGCCAAGACAACCCTGCCAAAAAAAGCACAAAGATACCACTGGCTGCCACCAATAGCGACGTCCCAAGATCAGGCTCTTTTGCAATTAATAATACAGGGACGATGATTAAGGCTAAGGTAATGACGATGCTAGATAGAGAGGGTGGTAGATCACGCTTGGATAAAAACCAAGCACACATCATTGGCATCCCAAGTTTCATAAATTCTGAGGGCTGCACACTGCCAAACCCTGGTAAATTAATCCAGCGCTGAGCACCCATACGTACTTCACCGATGATATCGACCAATACCAATAAAATTAATCCCATTACATAAAAGATGGGTGTAAAAGTACGATAAAGGCTAGGCGGTATCTGTGCCATGATAAACATAACCGTAAAGGCCACACCATAGCTGACCATTTGACGTAATACCATACCGACATCTTGACCGGCCGCACTATATAAAATTGTCAAACCAATGCAGCAAACCGTCAATAAGAGAAGGGTCAACCATGGATCGATATGTATACGCTGCCATAACGATGGTGCATGACCTTGGCCTAAATGATGGCTCTGACGTGAAAAACGGTATTGCGGATTAGAAGACATAGGCAAAGTGTGTCTGGCAATTGAGGTAAGAGGGAAGTTTCAAATCAGATCAACATTTAAAGGTAATCGCACCATATCTATATCTATGCAAGTAAAATATCGTAGATAAAGTAACACATAAGAAATAAAGTCACATAATTATAAAAATTATAAGGATAAGTGTTAATTACCAATAACACGCCTCTGATTATAGGCGATAGTTTAGCTTGCTTGCTGAAAATTTGATAGTATCGATAAAACGTTTTTAGCGGTAGCTTGTTGCAATGACCAATACAAAAAAATATCCTTATAGGCAGATTCACAAGCCTATGCTTGCACTACTCATCTGTGCCAGTAGTATCTCTGTTCATGCCGCTATTATCAGCGATAATAGTGAGCGCCGTATCCAAGTACGTCAGGGTAGTAGCAGTAACGCTCACATCAGACCTTCGACGAATACTACAAGCTATAATTCTGGCGTTACCATGCTGAGTGGCGATAGCATGCAAGGATTGATTGCTCAAAAGCAGCGTGATTTTGATTTCGATGACAGTCTGTCTATTGAAGAAAATAAACGCATGAATGTCAATCGGCGCGTGCCTGCTTATAATACAACTTACAGTAATAACAGCTACAGCACGGCGAATAATACTTACAATAGTACTTATACTGACTCTATTAGTATGGATTTTAACGCGTGGTTGAATAGCAATAGCTACCGTGCTAGGCAAGTAGCAGATTTTCAACGCTACCTAAATTCGCGGGTAGGGGTACACAATGTACCGCCTATGTCGCAGTTGCTCACAACAGCGCGAAGCTGGAGCAAATGTGGCTATGAGCCTTATCAGTTGCCACCGCAAGAGTTATGGGCAAATATCGTCCCAACATTACGTTTGTATGGCGAATTGAAGCATCAAGGAATTCTACCCATCAGTAGTGAAATACGCTCGGTATATCGCAGTCCTGGTCTTAATGACTGTGCAGGCGGCGCCGATAGTAGCAAGCATATGAATGCCAGTGCTATTGACATCTGGGTGCCAGAGTATGAAGATAACTTATGGCGGCTCAGTACGATGCAAGATGGCTTATGTCAATTTTGGCAATATCAAGGACAATCTCATAATTTCGGTTTAGGGCTATATGCTACGGGTGCAATACATCTAGACACGGATGGTTATCGTAAATGGGGCTTTAATCATGCCAGTAGCTCATCTTCGTGCCGCTATTAAGTCATTTATGATCTATCAAAAAATCAAATAAATATAAGCCAGAGCGAATTAAAATAGAGTAAAAGCGCTATAATAATACTGATGAAAGGCAGCGCTAAATGATGAATAGTTTAGCATTAAAAAACTATGGTTAATGATCATTTAGTTTATGAAATCACATAGCGTCTATTGTAAGTAGGATTTATGAAGAAGCGGTATTCAACCATGGTGAAGATACATAAGTCTGATAAGCCAAAAAAAGCGTTTTTACAATCAAATAACACGTATATGGCTTTGTTTGGTTCGGTCTTGCTCTCTCTTTTATTGATCAGTGCTTGTAGCCCAGAAACGTTTTCTGAACAAGGCTCTCTAACAGCCGAAGATTCTGCTACTGATCCTGACAGAAACTTACAGGACGTTGAAGATATTGAAGATAATATCAAGAACTCTTACGCTCGGCTGGCTTCAAAGCGCTCAGATATCTGTCCAAAACTCATACAAGAAGAAATAGGCAGTCAGGTCGTTGAGCGTACTGCAGAAGTGATGGTGAATAATCATTGTGATTATTTTTTATACCCACGCAGTGGTCAGCAGATCTCGGTTAGCATTAACGACAGTCAAATTGAAGCACTACTCATAGTGCCAGCCCTGCATGATTTTGCTAATGGTGATTATCAAGTAGACTCTTACGACAAGCACGTGATTCGATTGACCTATAATGGTGCAACTTATAAGCCTGAAAATTTCATGTATGACGTGGCAGTGACTATTTCTGGTTAAGAGCATTATTTTTTGTATGGACAACCCACTATCGACTTTTAGTACCACTCATAAACAGTGCTACTCATAATTTATTACCACTCATAAAGAGTGCCAATCTATAAAGAAATGCTGGGCAATACTAAATAGTGTTGCCCAGCATTTCTTTGTACGGCTATTTATTGGTCTTTTTATCTTTCCAAGGATCCTCTTGTCCAACGGTGACAATCAGGAAATCATCAGGCTTAAGGGTATCTTGCATGGTTTGATTGACTTCTGATAGCTTTACTTGATCCACACGTTTGACATAATCAGTCAGATAGCTGTTTGGTAATTGATAAAAATTCATCATCCCAAGTAAGCCATTAATTCCCGCATTGCTCGCAAAACCCATCGGAAAGCTATTCTTAAGATTGTCCGTCGTTAAGCGCATCTCAGTGCTGGTGATACCTTTTTCTAAAGTGTCATTGATGACGGCTAAGCTGGCATCAATGGCCGCGCGCGCCTTGTCATTACGCGTTGAAAAACCGATTTGGTACGGTCCTCGTGCCAGCATGGGATTCATAGAGCCTGATATGCCATAAGTGTAGCCCAAGTTTTGTCTAATCTCAGTCATGAGTCGCGCATTAAAATCACCGCCTGCAAGTACCTCATTACCAACCGCAAAGTTGGTTTGCTTCTGCTGAGACTGAGGATCGGTGGCACGCTTATCTCCCAATTGTCCCATGAGTACGGTGGTTTGAGTACTTGGAAATGGGATATGAATGTGCTTGGCTTGGCTCAGTGGTTTTGGTTCAGGCAGCTCAGTTGCAGGCTGACCTTTCGGTAATTTGCTAGTGATATCTTCCGCAAGTTTTTTTGCTTGCTCTAAGGTTAGGTTACCAGTGATGGCAACAGAGGCATTTGCTGCGACCAAGTAGCGGTTCTTGAAATCTATTAGCTGTTGCTTTTCGATAGTAGGAACGCTTTCAAGCGTACCCGCTGATGGATGGGCGTAAGGATGCTCGCCATACAATGCTTTGCTAAATGCGATGCTAGCAAGGCTGTTGGGATCTTGTTTTTGCTGCTGCAAGCCAACCAATAATCGTGCTTTATTACGTGCTAGGATGCTGTCGTCAAAAGCGGGTTCGCTGAGCATCTGAGTCATTAAATCAACGGCTGGAAGTAGATGCTTATCATCAGATAAGCTACGTAGTGACACAATAAACATGTCCTTATAAGCACTACTATTTAGATTGATACCCAAGGTTTCGACAGCGCGAGTAAATTCATTTTCGTCTAAGCGTTTAGAGCCTTGTGTCAACATAGTGGCAGTCATATTAGCAATACCAAAGCCTGTGTTACTAATACTGCCATCACGGGCGCTACCAGCGTTAAAACGCAAGTCGATATCGACAATCGGTAAGGCTGTTGTTTGTACAAAACGTACGGGAACGCCTGCCTTGGTTTTGAACTGCTGAATCGTTGGGATGGTAACGGTTAACGGTTTATCATCGTCAAGGCTGGTTAGCTTTGATAATGCGGCAATCGGTGCGCTCGTATCCACTGCCGCAGAGCCACGATATTCTTCAGCACCTGTTGTGTTTGCTTGTGCTGTCAACGTTGTTAGACCTAGCAAGATGCCAACACTAAGATGTGACAGTTTTTGCATTGTGGCGGTTGCTGATGGTATTGAGCTGCACGCTTTTTTTCTATTTTGCAACAAATCACTATTTTGAGTCATGGTTTTCTTCTTATAAATAAGGTCTTTATGATTGGCACTTGTATCGAATAAAGAGCTAACACGGCACGATTATTTCTCTGTCGCTGCTTGGTCTTTAGGTGGAATGACATGCATCACTGTTAAATTGTCCTTTACCAGATATTTTTTGCTAGCAGCTTGTATGTCAGCAATCGTCACGCTATCGAGTTTGGTGGGCAATTTGGCAAGCAGCGTATCGTCAAGACCGATAGACTGTAATGAGCCAATCATCTGCGCCTGACCTTCCATACTGTCTTGCGCATAGACGAGCCCTGTGACCGTATTGGTTTTGGCACGCTCGATTTCATCAGCAGCGATGGGATCGGTTTTGAGCTTTTCTATTTCAGCCATAATGGCTTGTTGTGCTTGCTCTAAGCTGACACCTTCACGTGGAGTTGCTTGTATCAAAAACAGTCCATCGCCACGATCTAGCAAGTCATATGAAGTGCCCACTGTGGTAAGTAGACCTTGCTCGCGTATCAATCGACTCTCAAGGCGAGCAGAGAGACCACCGTCTAATACATCTTGAGCCAGTGAGAGCGCATAAGCTTGTTTTTCATTAGCTGCACCAGCAGTGACGAGACTGGGTACGTTATAACCCATTAATAATACTGGTACTTGTACGGCTTGCTCGGAATCGACTTGCTGATAGCCACGGAAGCCTTTTTGACTGACGGCAGGACGTTTAGGTAGATCGCTTGGTGTTAGCTCACCAAAGTAACGTTTGACTTGAGCCAACACCTCTTGCGGTTTAACGTCGCCAACGATGACTAACGTTGCATTGTTTGGTGCGTACCATGTTTTATACCAGTCTTTTAAATCTGTAAGGGTAATGGATTCAAGCTCATCCATCGGACCAATCACGGATTCGCCTTTTGGACTATTCGGGAGCGCCAATAAGCGAAATGACTCATAAGCCTTGGCAAGTGGATTATCATCAGTGCGTTGGCGGCGCTCCTCCATGACCACTTGGTGCTCTTTGGTAAATTCCTGCTCATTAAAAAGTAGGTTTTTCATACGATCCGCTTCTAGCTCTAATGCCAAAGGAAAACGGTTGGCAGGGAATAGCTCGTAATAGCCCGTATAGTCGTAGCTGGTAAACGCATTATTGACGCCGCCAAATTTAGCAATCAAGCGCTCATAGTCGTCGCTCGAAACGTTAGTAGTGCCTTTAAACATCATATGCTCAAGCAAATGTGAGATGCCCCCTTTATCCAGTGGCTCATCTGCTGACCCAACTCGATACCAGATTTGAGTCATTACCACAGGTGCGCGATGGTCTTCTTTTACCACTACCTTTAGACCGTTTTCTAATTGATATTCGTGTCGACCTGACATATCCATGGTCAATGCTGATGAGGGCTGAATGTCTTGACCTGATTTAGCGGTATTTAGCCCATCTTTACCCAAGGTATTTTGAATGACTGGCTTCTGAGCAGTCGACAATGTGTTGGCGCTGATAGTACTGGTTTGGCAAGCAGCAAGAGTCGTTGCTATTGCTAAGGCACAGGCAAGACGTAGAGAGGCGGCAGGTAAGTGCGACGGTGATAAAGGCAGTGGCATGGTATATTCTACTTATATAAAATGGCAACTTGTAAATTGATCAGTGGTTAGAACACTCTCAATACTAGCGATAGATAGCAGGTTTTATAAAGATTTATGTGCCCCAACCATCACACTGGCTGTTGGCTTAAATTCTTGGGTGGTATTACAGCCTGTCGCCGATAGTACCAGTGTTGCTACTAATAAAGCTGCGCTGATGCTGATTGCTTTTTTACCGTACGTTTTGTCAGTATTAGATAGTGATGGCATAGATAATTCCTAAAAATGAGGATTGAGTGAGCGATAGTGAAGTAATTGGTAAGTTTTGGAATAAGGCTTGTTCTACAATAAACTCTGGTAGAGTAGGCGAAGTTTAGCATGTGTAAGGTCAGATTTTTGTTGCCAAATCTTAAGCGAAACTTTCTAAAGGGATGGTGTGACTTGCCAGATTTGCAAAAATTGACGATAGGCTATGATGGTAAGGTCTGAGCACAACTCGAATTATGATAAACTAGGCTAAAAATTGACTGTCGTGGGTCATGACCTATGGCAAAAACATGACGACATACCAACCCATTTAAAATAATCAAATAACTGACCGTGATAACTTTTAGGGCAAGCTTATGAATAACTCCAATAATAGCAGTCGTGTAATCATTAATCTCGATGGCAATCTTGATGACCTAGATGACGATGATATTACCTTACCCAGTCTGCCTTCGCAATCTGTGCCCATTATCGATGAGAAAGAAGATGCAGGCTCTATCCAAGCGCCCAATGAAAAAAGCATCGAAGATCAGCAAAAAGACAGCACGATAAACAAAGATGTCTCAAGTGCTGATGCGGCACAAAACATTGCTTTGGGTGCGCCAATTGTGAGGACAGAAGAGCAAAGCACGTCCAAAAACGCCTCTGAAAGCTTTATAAGCGCTTCATCAGCTGATAACGATAATAATAAAAATATTGATACTAAGCTTAGCACTATTTCTACTGCCCCAACCATGCCATTACAAGAGCAGCTTGGGGATAGCCCAAATGTCAGTCCTGCGGGTAGTGCGGTACAAGCGACCACTCAAGCAGAAATCGAATCTACAGAGCTGCAAGAAAACAAGAAAAAAGGCAGCTGGTTTAACCGCATGAAAACGGGGCTAAGTAAGTCGCGTAAAAATCTTGCCGAAGGTATGGTCAGTATTCTGATCGGTGGCAAAGAGATTGATGATGAGCTATTGGAAGAAGTTGAAGATCAACTGCTGGTCGCCGACATCGGTGTCAATGCGACCAATCGTATTATCAAAAGTCTGACCGAGCAGACAGATCGTGGTGATTTGATTTATGCGCATTCATTATATAAAGCGTTGCAAACTGAATTGGTTGATATTTTAACGCCAAAAGTCGCACCACTTATTATTGATACCAGCAAAAAACCTTTTGTGATTTTAGTTGTGGGTGTCAACGGTGTCGGTAAAACCACGACGATTGGTAAACTTGCCAAGCGCTTACAAGGCGAAGGTAAATCCGTTATGCTGGCTGCTGGCGATACCTTCCGTGCCGCTGCTACTGAACAGCTACAAATTTGGGGTGAGCGTAATAACATTCCAGTCGTCGCCCAAGGTCATGGCTCTGATAGCGCCTCTGTTATCTTTGATGCCATGCAGTCTGCCAAAGCAAAAAATATCGATGTATTAATCGCTGATACTGCTGGACGCTTGCAGAATAAAACACACCTGATGGCAGAGCTTGAAAAAGTGGTACGCGTCATGCGTAAAGCTGATCCAAGCGCACCGCACGAAGGTATGATTGTCCTCGATGCTGGTACGGGTCAAAATGCGATTAATCAAGTAGAACTCTTTAACAAAGTCGTACCATTAACGGGTATTACTATTACCAAATTAGACGGTACTGCGAAAGGTGGTGTGGTCTTTAATATTGCCGAAACGACGGATGTTCCTATTCGTTATATTGGTGTCGGTGAGTCGATTGATGATTTACGTGCCTTTAGTCCAAAACAATTTGTCGCTGCATTATTTGAGACCGATGATAAAGAGTAGCGCTTGATAGGTTGTTTTAGTCGATGAACGATTTTTGAAAATATCATCATTTGAAAGGAAGCATCATGATAGTCACCACAGCCGCTTTTGGAGCACACCAGCTAACGTTAATTGCGAGTGTCAATGAGCATAGTCGCCCTAAGCTAGTAGAAGTCAATTGGCTGATAGCAGGTGACTCTTGGCATAGCTCAAAATCTATTCCCAAACTTAAGAAACACTATGGGCTTGTCGATCAGAGCTTTACGTTTATCAATGAGGATAGCCTAAGCGGAAATGAGCCTGCCCAAGCGCTACTCATAGAGACTATAGCGCAATTAAAATCGTATTTTAAAGGTGATCGTCAGGCATTCGATTTGCCATTAGATATAAGCTTAGGAACCAAGTTTCAGCAACGAGTTTGGCAAGCGTTACAAGATATTGGCTATGGCGAAACAATAAGCTACGCGACACTGGCACAAAATGTCGCTAGTCCCAAAGGGTTTCGCGCGGTTGCTAATGCTAATAGTAAAAATCCTTTTAGCATTATCGTTCCGTGTCATCGAGTCATTGCTAGCGATGGTAAGCTTGGTGGTTATACAGGTGGACTAGATAAGAAAACATACTTGCTAGCGCTTGAAGGTGTCACTTGCAAAACTTAGTAGGAACGAAGCGCTCGTCACATATTTCTAAACAAAAAAGCCAAACATTTAAAACGTTTGGCTTTTTGATGTGTGACACATAAAGGGTTGCTAAATAAAACTATTGCTCAAGCTGGGTCATTACGTCAGCAGAAAAGTTTACATTGCTATAAACCTCTTGCACATCATCGATATCTTCTAACATATCAATCATTTTCATGACTTTTAGTGCATCATCGACATTGTCTATTTCAGCACTGGTAGACGGTGCCATGGTCACTTCAGCATTGTCAGAGACCAAACCTGCAGCATTAAGCGCATCTTTGACGTGACCGAAATTTTCCCATTCAGTGATGACGAGCAAGCTTTCACCATCATTCTCGATATCAAGCGCGCCTGCATCTAATGCCACTAGCATGACTTCATCTTCTAGGCTTGTATCATTAAAGATGATTTCACCGCGCTTATTAAATAGATAAGCGACCGAGCCAGTAGTACCTAGATTGCCTTCATTTTTGGTAAAGGCGTGGCGTACTTCACTGACTGTTCGGTTAAGATTGTCAGTCAAGGTTTCGACAAGTACTGCGACGCCGCCGATGCCATAGCCTTCATAGCTTACTTCGTCCATATTGTCATTGTCATCGCCGCCTGTACCACGAGCTACTGCACGGTTGATGGTATCTCGCGTCATGTTGACAGATAGGGCTTTTTCAATGACAGCACGTAGGCGCGGATTCTTGTTAGGGTCAGGATCACCTTGCTTGGCAGCAGAGACAATTTCACGAATAATTTTAGTGAATACTTTACCTTTTACCGCATCCTGACGGGCTTTACGGTGTTTAATATTTGCCCATTTTGAATGGCCTGCCATATAACATCCTTAAGTTTTGCGTATTATTTATTGTGCTTAAAACAAGTTTTAATAACAATCTTTCACTATGAGTGTGTCATGAATGAGCGTATTTATACATTTTAAGATTTTTCAATCTGCATGATGACACACCTCAGATCACCTGTTTCTATGATATAGCTTGCGCTATCTCTTTGAAGTAACAGAGCTACCGACACGTTAACGATTTGTATTTTGTTGAGAGTGCTTTTTTGCTACACTGTGGCAACTTAGTGATTGTATTCACATGTGACCTGTGAGCAATATTATAAACCAATTTTATCTATTTTGACTAACTTGGCCTTATCCAGCGTATTTTAAATCATTGGTTGCCATCAAGCCATTAATTTTATATCGCTACTGACTCGATACTACTGACTATATGAAGCAACCGACGGCTGAAGCCATTACCCACCTGCGCAACCGCATTCATATTATTATTGAAGGCACAGATACCCGTTTGGGTAAACTTTTTGATATTGTATTATTGATTGCGATTTTGACCAGTGTGGCTGTGGTCATGCTTGACAGTGTGCTATACATGCGCCTGCAATATGGCACTATATTCTTCTATGCTGAATGGTTTTTTACCATTTTATTCACGATAGAGTATGCGCTCAGGTTGTTTTCAGCACCAAACCGCGTGCGTTACGTCTTTAGTTTTTTTGGGGTAGTCGATTTATTGTCTGTGCTACCAAGTTACCTAAGCCTTATGTTTGTGGGGGTACAGTATCTATTAGTGATACGGGTTTTGCGTATTTTACGTGTGTTTCGCGTACTCAAGCTCAAAGCTTATATGCAACAAGCGGGATTTTTGGCCTCGGCGCTTAAAACCAGTCAGCAAAAAATCACGGTATTCTTTTTGTCGCTGGTATTATTGGTCACGATTTTCGGCTCGATTATTTACGTGGTAGAAGGCCCTGAAAATGGCTTTACCAGTATTCCGCTGTCTATCTACTGGGCAGTCGTCACCATGACCACGGTCGGTTACGGTGATATGTCACCCAAAACACCGCTAGGTCAAGCGATTGCGAGCATGGTCATGATTACGGGTTATTCGATCATTGCAGTGCCAACGGGGATTTTTACTTCTGAGCTGGCACGTAATATGCGTCCGCAACTCAATCCCGTCACCTGTCCTAATTGTGGCAAGTTCGGTCATGCCATTGCAGCAGAATTCTGTGATCGTTGTGGACATGCTTTGCATATTTAGTAGTGTTTGTGCGCTGTCTGCTTTCGTAAATATGTATATTTTATATCGTTATACATCAATGTATTCACTAACGAGCGGTGATAAGTCAATTTCAACACCGAGGTTGACCAAGTTCCAGTATTGTCCTGACACTGTGCGATCTAGCATCATGGTAGTTGCAGAAGGTTGGAATTGACCAAAGTACTTCAACGACGTCCGCATTTGAGCAATGACTTCGTGATGAACCTGACTTTGACCAAAATCAAAAGCGCCTTGTTGATAAGGTTGAATAGACAGAGGCTTTAGCCCAATGGATAGCCATTTCTCATAAAACTCTCCGGGGATATTTTTATCGTCATCACGGCGAATATCAAGAGCGATGAGGTCCTGCTCAAGGGCAGTCACATCTCCTTTAATGGCATGCTTGGCAAAACGGCGGAACAATTGAACTTCGCTGTCACTATAGCTACGAATGCCGCCAAAATCATAAGCCACCACACTGCCATCTTTGCGAAAGGCAAAGTTGCCGGGATGTGGGTCACAGTGCATACGGTATAAGCCAAATAGTTGTCCTGCGGTAAAGTGGAACAGACGCTTGGCTATGTCTTGTTTGATGTCATTATCCCAAGTCGCCGCGACGGTTAGGGTTTCTCCCATCTCTTCTGTTAAGGTTAAAACCCGTTTAGAAGAGTGGCTGCTAATGACTTTAGGAATAATAAGACCTTTGTCTTCTGCATGAAATGCGCCGAACACTCGTAAGTTATGCGCTTCTTTAATATAGTCCAATTCATCATGTAAACTTTGGCGAATCTCGTTGAATAGCTGCTCTTGCAACTGTTTGCTCATATTGAGCACACCCGCGATTTTTAGTGCCATGCGTACTTGTTTGAGGTCACTATCACAGTTTTCATCGACATCAGGATATTGAACTTTAACCACCACTTTTTGACCAGATGGCAAAACGGCTTTATGCACTTGACCGATGGAAGCCGCCGCAAATGGTGTTTCTTCAAATTCGCTAAACAATTCTGCAACAGGCGCTTTAAGCTCGCGCTCAATTTGTGCACGTATCTGCGCATAGGGCATGGGCGGCGCATCTTTTTGTAGCTTTTCTAATGCTGTTGCTACTTCTGGTGGGAACACGTCTTTATATTGCGAGGCAATTTGCCCGACTTTCATCACCGCGCCTTTCATTTCACCCAAGGTTTCGGCTATCTGAATGCCCACATCTTGCATCAGCTCTGAGCGTGCTTGCAAACGTTTTTCTTCGTCACTTGAGAGGTGCTTAAATGAGTTTTTAGCTGCTTTGCCGGCAATGCTTGCTGTCATGCCAGCCAATTTCATAAAGCGCTTTCCAGACGATTTTGCCATTCATATCACCATATAGTGGGTTGTTTGCTCAGCCATAATTTTAGTATTTTAGTCAAACAATTGCTGTTTAACTCGTGTGCTATTGATAAAGCATAGTTATACAATTCATGGTTTTCGGTTATCAGGATTAAGCATTAATCGCTGATTGTGACAGAGTAGAGGCTATCAAGCCAGTAGGACAATGCCATTTGATAACCCAGATGCCCCAAACCACAAATAACACCGACGGCGACATCGCTTAGATAAGAATGATGCCGAAATGGCTCGCGCGCATGCACATTGGATAAGTGTACCTCGATAAACGGTTTTTGTGTGGCCAAGAGCGCATCACGTAACGCAACCGAGGTATGAGTAAAGGCGGCGGGGTTAATGATAATGGCATCTACTTGCAGCGCGGTATCCGCTAAAAGTCCATGATATTGGATGTCATCTATCAGTTTACCTTCATGATTGGATTGTATACATATTAATTCAATACCGTGCTGAGCTGCGCGTGCGATCAGACGCTCCTCGATATCTGCTAGTGTCGTATGACCATAAATCTCAGGTTCGCGCTTACCCAATAAATTCAAATTGACCCCATTAACCAGCAATAACTTATGAGTGAGTTTTTTATCGGCATTTTGCTCCGAAGGCGTAACGGTTGGTACAGACTGAGAAGGAGAGGTCATAATGGTCTCTATAACGATGAAACGAGGTTGAGGATTTATTATTTGTTATAAGGTTTAGATACTATATAAGCATAAAATGGCATAAGCGTAAAATTGCACAGTTTAATCAAAGCTTTCTCTTTATGATAACAGCTTGATGGCGAGGTTATAAAAAAATTACAGGAAAAATAAAGCTAAAGCCAAAAAATCATGTTAAAAGTCTTTATGTTGCTAAAAACCCGTGCTATGATATTTTTTATGCAATAATTATTGCAAGTTTGTTGCTACTGCCGAAGTAGAGCAATCAGTAAGACAGTCGTTATGTTTGTAAATACTCACTGTGTTGCTACATACCGTTATTTGCTATAGATGCGATATGTAGATAACAGAAGTGAGGATAGTACTCTTAAGTTTTTGATTTCATCATCTTAGATCCCGTTTATATGCAATTTTGCAAAGGAATTTGGGGCTAAGCGGACTTTTTTAGGAAGCAATATTATGTCAGCTCGTGAGCAAGGTATCGTTAAGTGGTTTAATGACTCAAAAGGCTTTGGCTTCATTCAACGTGACAGCGGAGAAGATATTTTTGTCCATTTCCGCGCGATTCAAGGTGATGGCTATCGTTCTCTAAAAGATGGCGAAAAGGTCGAATTCAGTGTGGTAGAAGGTGATAAAGGCCTTCAAGCTGAAGAAGTCAGAAAAGTAGAAGAGTAATCTATCCAGTCATTAGAGCGGTTTAGCTATAATGTCTGTAGACACTACTGATATACTACTGAGTCAAGCCCGTTTTATCTTACCCATGTTGAGTAAAAATCAGTATGTTTGGTAGGATCAGGCGTTAGGCTTGGCTTTTTTTATGCCCGTATCTCAGTCAGCTGTATATAGATTTCATATTGTTGTTGCTGCTTAATTTAGACAGCAATATAACGGGTTATCATGAGCCTATTTATCATGAGTCTACTTATTATTAGTAATGAACAAGTGATTAATTTAAAAGGATATTTTTTTGAGTAATTTTACCACGTTTACTGATTTGCCACTTTCAGCACCGACCTTACGTGCCGTAAGCGATCTAGGTTTTATGGCATTGACGCCCATTCAAGCACAAATATTACCGCATACGCTGGCAAATCAAGATGCTATTGGACAGGCGCAGACGGGTACTGGTAAGACGGCAACCTTTCTATTGACTATTATGGAAGCCTTGCTTAAACGTCCTTTTACCAATGATGAAGAGCGTTATTTGGGTGAGCCACGTGCCGTTGTTATGGCACCCACTCGCGAGCTTGCTCAGCAAATATTTGATGATTGTATCGCTTTGACCAAATATACTTCGCTACACAGTGTTTGCATCATGGGTGGCACCAATTATGAGACTCAGCAGCATGAGCTTGAGCGTCAATACGTTGATATTTTGGTCGCGACACCTGGTCGTTTGATTGATCTTGCCAATAAAGGCATGGTCTATTTAGATCGAGTGGAAGTACTGGTGTTAGATGAAGCAGATCGCATGCTAGATATGGGTTTTATCCCTGACATCAAGCGTTTGGTAGGTCGGATGCCAGCCAATACAGACCGTCAAAGCTTACTGTTTTCTGCCACCTTTAACCAAGATGTGATGAATCTAGCCTATCGCTGGTTGCATGAGCCGCAGTTTGTTGAAATCGAGCCAGAACATAAAACCAGTGAGTTAGTCGATCAGCACTTTTACTTACTGACAGAAGATCAAAAATTAGAAGCGTTGCAGCGTATCATCAGTGATACGGCAGTGGATAAAGTGATTGTCTTTGCCAATCGTAAAGACCAAGTCAAGCGTCTCTATCATAAGCTGCGTCAAGCGCATAAAATTGTGATGTTGTCAGGCGATGTCATTCAACAAAAACGCGAAAAGTATTTACAGCGTTTTAAAGATGGTCATGCTTCTATCTTGGTGGCAACTGATGTCGCAGGACGCGGTATCCATGTCGATGATGTTAGCCACGTGGTTAATTATACCTTGCCTGATCAGCCAGATGATTACGTGCATCGTATTGGCCGTACGGGTCGTGCTGGACAAACAGGCATCAGCATTAGTTTTGTGAGTGAAGATGATGCTTTTAATATACCAGCGCTAGAGAAGCATTTAGATACTAAGTTTACCCTTGAGCAGTGGCAAGAGTAGTGATTTATAAGCCGTCAGTTCTACTATAGTGTACAGCTGTCGGAATCATAAAAGCCCTCAACGTCATGATTGATGTTAAGGGCTTTTCTATATGGCAGATTTCGATGTTAAATGATTTTATATTTTAACAATATCTATTATTGATGATTCTATTGAGCTTGTTCCATCATTTCAGAATGTTCATCGTGGTTCATGTTGATCGCGCCATCACTCATATCATGCATACTATGATCCATACCTTGGGGGGTCGTACTGTTATCAGTTGGCATCATATTATGGCTGCTGTGATCCATATTTGTATCCATCGGCATATCCGTCATTTCTGAATCGCTCATTTGCATATGATCGCCTTGCATATTGGACATATCATGCCCCCCATGCATGCTAGACATTGCTATAGGGACAAACACAACGGCTAAGCCAGATAATACCATGACAGCGCCATTAAGCTGTCTCAAGCGAAAACGTCCAATCTTGTCACGTAACCAGCCAACGGTTTCGTGCGTGGCGACTAGCATCGGTACGGTTCCTAAGCCAAACACAAACATGAGTGCGGCACCGCTTAGTGGATTGTGAGCGACCACTGCAATCAATAATGCACCATAAACCAATCCACAAGGCAAAAATCCCCAAAGCAGTCCAGCCGTTAATGCTCGCGGAAAGGTATTGAGTGGAAATACTTTTTGACGAAGTGGGCTGAGATATTGCCAAAATCGCATACCAAAACGCTCAAGATTTTTTAAAAATGGTGCGCCAAGCATGGTCACGCCGACGAACACTAACACCAAGCCTAGCAAGATACGTGGCGTACTATTACCTTTCATTAAGGGTTCTAGCACAGTGGTGCCAATCAGGCCTGCCATCAAACCCAAAAATGCGTAACTGGTCAAACGACCTAAATGGTAAGTTGCCACAAGAGCACGGCGCTTGGTAGGGCTGACGTCTTTCATCGATAGCCCAAATGCTGTCACCAGACCGCCACACATGCCTAAGCAATGCGGTGAACCAAAAAATCCCATCAGTAGTGCCGCAACAAGTAAAGCGGTGGTCATGGGGCGATTCTCCTAAAAAATGAAAAGCAAACCTACGCATGCAATCGGCCTTTAACCAACACTTAACAGTAGGTTGCACAGATAGTACAAGCCTTGATAAGTGGTTATGGCAGTCACCTCATTCAATGTACTAAGTCGTACGATTTGCGCTCGGTTGCCATATATTCACACTTTTAATAGCTTGTACTATAGATAAGGTGGCTCAATGCTAGATTTTTGGCTGTTTATCAAGGTCAGCATGATCAATTGACTCTATATCAGGATGGCTCACCTTATCATCAGCGACTATATCAGTCGCTGTGGTATCGTCATTCTGCGAAATAGGCGCTGAGTAATCATGAGCCTGTATGGTTTGCCGACGCTCTTGGCGATCATCCAATATGATGCGCTGTGATGCATTGTCCAAATCTTCAAACTGATTTGATTTGACAGCATAACGTACTGCCCAAATGGCAACCACAAATAGCATGAGACTTAATGGAATTAATAAAAATATACTGAGCATGGTAACTCTCTTAAATAGCATTTTCTTTTATTATTATACACTCATCACAAGTATAGTGGATGACCGGTAGTGATTAGGGTAAGTTCTCAAAAGATATTGAATTGGCTACCTGCTTGTATTTAACTTTATTCGTCAGGTTTTTTTGCTGCGTTACCTCTAGGGGTTAACAGCTGCTGTGAGGTCACGTCGTTGGCATGACGACAATTCATTTGAGGACGTATCACATCGCGTAAATAAGCGGCAACCTCATAAACAGCGCGTCGAGAATGACTTAAGTTTTGCGCAGGTTTCATCCAGTCACGGCTCACTGGTAAAGGGGCGCTAAGTGGTGTGCTATTGATACCGTTTAAGGCAAACTGTCTACGAGCACGTGCCATATGGTAGCTGTCAGTAATGAGATACACATGACGCAGGGGAATACGTTTGGCGGTAAAACGCGCATTTTCGCAGGTATTCATACTGGCATTTTCACTTATCAACCCATCAATACCATGCTCAATGAGCCATTGACCGAGCCACGGCGCTTCAGCACCGCTTAGTACAATAGGTAGGGGTAAGTCGTGATAAGCGCTGGCAGCGGTACGGGCACGGTTGAGGCTGTAGCTATTAAGAATAATCTGATTGTCATGATCATTGGTTAGTCCGCCGCCTAACACCACATAAGCGGTAGGCGGTGAACTCAAGGCAGCAGAGGGTAGGCTGGGCAATGGCAAAAGCGTAAATAGATAAACAATCGCTTGGGAGAACAGCGGCGTGAATAGGCTGATGAGTACTAAAATAACAGTCGTTGAACCAAGTAAAAAGGTAATATTAATAATGCGAAATAGCTTTATCATACGCTCAGCTGAACGCAGGTAATAACGCCATAGTCGCTTAGATAATAGCCGCTTAGACCACATGCTCATCATACCCAATAGAGCCGTCAGCATTTACCCAAACTGGCTCACGCGCTAACTGAATCGAAAATTTTTCATAAACCGTATTGATGATATGTCGTTGGGCATCTGCTACATCATCTTGAGTGGCGTAATAAGGGGCATGATTGGTCAGCACCAAGGCTTGCTGCTGATGGGTGACAATCGGTGCAATACCACCACCTTTCAAACCTGTCTGTTCAATCAACCAGCCTGCCGCAACCTTTACCATGGCATCAGGCATAGCGTAGCCGACGATAGTAGGGTAGGTCGATTGTAAAGCAATAAATTGCGATTGAGGAATAATGGGGTTTTGAAAAAAGCTACCACAATTTGGCAGTTGCTTGGGGTTAGGGAGTTTCTGTCGACGAATATCGATAATCGCTTGCATGATATCCGCAGGCACTGGCTGCGTACGATCGTCTTGCTCGGCATAGCGTTGTGCAACGGTTTGCACATCACCATAGCTGGTTAGGATTTTGGTTGCATCGGTATGTAATCTGAATCCAACACAGCTGATTAACCAAGTATTAGGCGCACGTTTAAAAATGCTGTCACGATAGCCAAACTCGCAGTCCGTGGCTGTGAGATGATGCCAAGTTTGAGTGGGTAAGTGATAGGCTCGTACATACTGTAAGCAGTCTTCTAGTTGGACACCATAAGCACCGATATTTTGTACGGGTGCCGCACCAGTTAGCCCCGGGATTAGTGCCAGATTTTCTAGCCCATACCAACCTTGACTGACCGTATACACCACCAAGTCATGCCAGTTTTCACCTGCCATTACTGCGATATCGACGTGGCTATCTGTCTGAGCGGTTAGGCTGATGCCGCGCATTTGGGGCTGCAATACGATAGCATTCAGATGCGCTGGCAATAACACATTACTACCGCCAGACAACACAAATAATGGCTTGTTTTTCGCTATGTCTTTTGTATAATTTGCCATAAAATCGTCAAGCTGTGCTTCAGCCGTCAGTGTCACGACAGTATCCGCGACACAGGCTAAGGCCATGGTATTACCATGTGACAAATCGACTAGTTTACGGGTCAATAAGCTCGGTGGCAAATCAGTGGTCATGGCAAATTGAGTACTAGAATCCAAGCGTGAAACTGAGGTCATAACATAGCCCATGTGGCAGATAGATAATGAATTACACAGTGTTTATTATAAAGGATGAAAGACACAAAGGTGGCAGAAAGTTAGCTTTATCGTTAGCAAGCTTTCCAGCTTTCAATCCACGCTTGTGCGCTTGACTCAATACGCTCAATCACCTCTTCAAAGTCATCACCATCACCTTTATAAGGATCTGGCACATCGTCGCCGCCATAAGTAGGATCTTCCTCACTAAATAAAGCCAACTTGGCCAAATTGTCTTCTGTCTCTATCAAGCTGTCTTTGATGGCTTGTAAATCAGCTAAATTCTGTGTATCCATCGCTAGAATTAAATCGAAATTACGAAAGTCATCGGCACTGACTTGGCGGGCGACCAGTTTATTGATTTTATAACCATGCGCTTTTGCATGGCGTTGCGAGCGAGTGTCGGGCGCATGACCAATATGCGAGTCACTCGTTCCTGCTGAATCTACTTTGATTGACAATCCAGCAATCGCTGCTTGCTGACGAAAGACTTCTTCAGCCGTTGGCGATCGGCAAATATTTCCCAAACAAACCAATAATACAGAAGACGGAGTACAGGTTTTCATCAGCATAATATGACCTTGTATAACAAAAAAACATGCTATAAGAGACCGGCATGTTAGTGCGGCTTTTATTAGCATGCAATTAATTAAGTAAATCGGCTGTCAGCGTAACGGTTAATGCCTTGAATGGCAAGAGTAGAAGCTAAACAATACGGTCATCTGTTCACGAATTTTCAATGATATTATTTATGATCTAAGGTCGTACTTTGACCAGCTTACTCTTGTTTGTGCTTAAAGCGTTGAAGGTCACGGCGCTCTTTTTTGTTGGGTTTATTATCAGGCCGTGCAAGATTGGCAAGTTTACGCTGCTCAGCATGATAAGCGCGGCGCTCTTCGCTTTCTTCAGTCTCTGAATACAAAACTTCAGCAGCGAGCGCATTACCACGTTGCGCCGTTAGTGCTTCAACGACGACGGTCTTTTCAGTCATGGCAGTGGCTGAGCCTTGACGAATCTGTAGTTCATCACCAACCATAATCTCTTTACTGGTCTTTACGCGGCTACCCGCATAATGTACCCGTCCGCTTTCGATGGCTTCTTTAGCAAGGTTGCGAGTGCGATAAAATCGTGCTGCCCACAACCACTTATCGAGGCGCATACGCACGACATCAGGTTGGCTATGGCTAGGCTGATTGTGGTTTTTGTTGTGTTTACTCATCAAAACCTCATCGATATCCATAAAGTAAGATAATATTAATGGTGGCTTTTTTGCAAATTGAAAGAGCCCTGCGCTATCAAAATGTTTAACAATAGATTTTTATGGTAAAGAGAGAAAGTCTCGTCTTAGCCATTATTCTGATTGGCAACTTTCATCGCCATTTCTGCCGCATCATTTGTCTTTAACTGCGCTAAACCATTAATCACACCTGTGATATTTTCTACGGTTTTATTTTGGCTTAATTTAAATTGGGCTTGTATAGAATCGATGGGCAGCTTAAAGCCAATAATCCCTCGGCACATAGCATCAATATAAGTAGCAGGTGCCTCATCTAATGACCAAGGATGGTCGGATAGTACCTCTTGCTGCGCAGTCATGGTTGCTAATATCCATTTCAGTGTATCGGCGTCTTCAAGCAGTTCAATTTTGGATTGAATATGGACGCTTTGATAGTTCCAAGTGGGCACTTCTTTATGGGTTTTCGCTTTGCTAGGATACCAGTTGGGGCTGATATAATGTCCAGAATCTTGAAAAATAATTAACCACGCAGTATCTGGTAAGGTGTTCTGATAAATAGGGTTTTTACGACCGAAATGACCGTAAAGATAGCCGTGCTGAGCATTAGAGTTAACATCAGAACCAACACCAACACCAACACCAACACCAACACTAGCATCAGGCATAAAGTTATCGTTATGCCAGAAGAGCGGTATATGGCAGGCTTCGATGCCATCTTTGGTTTGAGCAACCAAGGTCGCTAAGGGGTTGGCTGCGATAAATCCAATGATATTTTCTAGGTTTTCTTCGGCAAAAATAGCAGGAATATGCATGCTGTTCTCAGTTTGTATTTGATATAAAATCAGCGACACCACTGCTGCTCACATGGGATACCATCATTATTACCATCCATTTTGGTATTCGGGCAGTGTTGTACAAAGTAAGTGGCTTCTGCGCATGACGTCATCTGAGAGCAATGCTTTCTGCCATCACAGGTAAAGCTTGATGCTGATGCTGATGCTGACGACGTGAGTACTGGTTTTACTGCCGAGACTGATGTTGACGTTGCATCTGAATCGACGTACGTTGGCGGTATGTCATCCAGATCAGTTGAGGTAAAAGCAGCGTCAACTGGAGTCTCAGTCGCAACGTCAGCGATAGGGTTACTGGTCGTGTTGTTAGGTTGCAGCATCTTATAACCCAAAAGTGCTAAAACCAGTAATAATACAAAGATCAATATTTTTTGAGTCACGGTTTACCACCTCATCATGGTCGCTATGAATTAAGGAAAGCTACCAATGCATAACCACTGTTCATTCATCAATGGCGGCTTTTTGGTGATTAACAAACAGCCATTGATGGATTGATAGTCTATTTTTATTTCAAAAATAATTGATAACCGATATTGTCATTGAGCATGGTGCAGTCATAGCCGATATCGAGTAACGCGTCTTGTAATTGACGAGAGTTACCTTCAGACGCTTGCAAACCGACCAATACGCGACCCTCGGCGGCACCATGATTGCGATAATGAAACAAAGTAATATTAAAGTCATCACCCAGCTTTTCTAAAAACTTCAGCAATGCCCCTGGACGTTCAGGGAAAACCACACTTAATAATTGCTCGTTTGCGACATGCGCATGACCACCAATCAAATGGCGGATATGTGATTTGGCAATATCATCATCGGTCAGATCATGAGCCGTGTAGCCATCAGCTGCCAATTGGGTGCGAATGGTTTTACGCTCTTTGTCGCCTTCTTTTAGCGCGATACCGACAAATATTGATGCAGGTTCCATAGAGTCAGGTGATTTTTTGCTATCGGCGCGATAATTAAACTCAGTAATATTGCGTCCATGTAAGCTACGGCAGAAGTTTAAGAAAGCGCCTGTCTGCTCAGGAATCGTCACACCAAAGATGGCTTCTTTTTTCTCACCAATTTCAGTACGCTCAGCGATATAGCGTAGGCGGTCAAAGTTCATATTGGCACCGCAAATAATACCGACGCAGTTTTTACCTTGCAGATTATGGGCTTCGATATATTTTTTCATGCCAGCAACGGGTAACGCGCCCGCAGGCTCAACGATACTGCGATTTTCTTCAAAGATATCTTTAACCGCCGCGCATACTTCGTCATTGGTACAAGTCACGACTTCAGGCTCGACTAAAGGACCTGATTTATCACTCTTTTGCATACGGACAATTTCAAATGGCAATTCGCCGATTTGAGCAACTGCCACGCCGTCGACGAACAGTCCAACTTGCTCAAGCTTAACGCGCTCATTGGCTTCAAGCGCCGCTTTAAGAGAAGCTGATTGCTCTGCTTCCACCGCAATCACTTTGACATGCGGCGCAACTTCACCTAAGAATGCCGCGACACCTGAGATGAGACCACCACCGCCAACCGCGACGAACACATAATCCATATTGCGCCATTGCTGAGTTAGCTCAAGACCAATGGTACCTTGTCCGGCAATCACCAATTCATCATCGTAAGGGGGGATAAAGGTCAGACCTTCTGTTTCAGCGCGATTGATTGCATAACGGTTGGCTTCATCGAAGCTATCACCATACAAATCGACATTGCCGCCAAGCGCCTTTACTGCATCTACTTTAATGTCAGGTGTAGTGGTCGGCATCACGATGATATTGTTTAGGGCAAGTTTACGGGCAGAATAAGCAACCCCTTGGGCATGATTACCTGCTGAGGCGCAAATGACGCCGCGTACTTTTTGCTCATCACTTAATTGACTAATTCGATTATAGGCACCACGCAATTTAAAGGATTTGACCGGTTGCAAGTCTTCGCGTTTAAAACGAATGTCATTAGCAAAACGTTGGGTCAGCTTGGGCGCCGCTTCAAGTGGTGTTTGAATTGCCACGTCATAGACGGTGGCTTGCAAGATGGCTCGTACCCAATGTGACAGCATAATGTTCCCTAATAAAAAGTGTGGATGAATAGAAAAATTAAATAGATTAGCCTATGCTGATTTTAACGGTCTTGCAAGACCCTATTGCAGTTTTTGCAGCGATTTTAAGTTTTGATGAAAGATAGGGTTGGTTTTATCTCAATATTTTTTAAATAAAATATTGAATTATTTCCATATGTCTGTATTATTGGACATATGGAAATAATTAATGCTATCGCCAGCTTTGCTGCGCTCTCTCAAGATACTCGTCTCAAGGCCTTTAGGTTGCTTGTCAGCCAAGAGCCCGTTGGTCTGCCAGCGGGTGAAATAGCTCGCAAACTGTCTGTGCCTCATAACACAATGTCAGCTCATCTATCCGTGCTGGCTCGTGCAGGGTGGGTGGTGTCTCAACGGCACAGTCGGCAGATAATTTATCGCGCCTCACTGTCACATATGGAGGAGGTTATTCAGTTTCTATTGCAAGATTGTTGTGCGGGACATCCAGAATTGTGTGCGTCTCTTATGGACAGTTTAAGCGGATGTGGGGTTGTTAATACTAATGACGTAAACAGTGAGTAATATAGCTATATATTCAGAACTCAAACAACATATTCAGACAATAAGTGAGATTGCTATGAAACCATTAATCTTTCACAATCCAAAATGCGGTACGTCTCGCAATACATTGGCCATCATGAAAGCATCAGGCGAAAATCCAGAAGTAATTGAATATCTTAAGACCCCACCAAGCCGTGATTATTTAGTTGAGCTGTTGGCAAAGATAAACCTTTCACCAAGAGAGCTGTTACGAAGCAAAGAGCCTGTCAATGATGAGCTAGGATTAGACAGTTCTGAACTGTCTGACGATCAAATCATTGATGCGATGATTGACCATCCTATTTTAATCAATCGCCCTATCGTGGTCACCAATAAAGGCGCAGCATTATGCCGACCGTCTGAGCGCGTATTTGAATTATTAGATAATCCCGTGAGCAGCTTTACTAAAGAAGATGGGGAAGTGATTTATCATGGCAAATAAAACAGCAGATTTAGATGTGATCGATTTGTGTGATTTGCCCAATATTGATGCAGACAGTATACAGCCTATCGATATTGAGTCTTTAATTGGAACAAATGACCCGCGCCATGCGCCAAGAATATTGGTGCTATATGGCTCTCTACGCCAGCGCTCATTCTCTAAACTGGCCAGTGAAGAAGCGAGCCGTCTATTGCGTTGGTATGGTTGTGAGGTTCGAACCTTTGATCCGACGGGTTTGCCATTGCCTGATGCTGCTGATGCAGATCATCCAAAAGTACAAGAGCTGCGAGAGTTGGCGCAGTGGTCAGAAGGTATGCTGTGGGTGAGCCCAGAGCGTCATGGCAGTATGACCAGTATTATGAAAGCACAAATTGACTGGATTCCATTGTCATTAGGTGGTGTACGTCCAACCCAAGGCAAAACTTTGGCAGTGATGCAAGTCAGCGGTGGCAGTCAAAGCTTCAATACGGTCAACCAATTGCGCATTCTTGGGCGTTGGATGCGGATGATTACCATACCCAATCAGTCCTCTATTCCTAAAGCTTTTTTGGAATTTAACGACGATGATCGTATGGATAAGTCTCCTTTATATTTGCGTCTCGTGGATGTTTGTGAGGAGTTGGTAAAATTCACTTGGCTGACCCGTGGACGCTCAGACTATCTGACTGACCGTTACTCTGAACGAGTAGAAAGCGCAGAGGAGCTGTCGCAGCGCGTCAATCAAAAATCACTCTAATGTATCCTCTCATCATTCATTTTCTAATGCTTGCTCTTACATAACTGTTCTTATAATAATTAAGCCTAAAAAGGTTACTCAATGATCGCATTGATGATATTTATCGTGACTTTGGTTTTAGTAATATGGCAGCCCAAAGGACTGGGTATTGGCTGGAGTGCAATGGGTGGTGCGTTGATAGCCTTGGCTTTTGGCGTGGTAAAGCTCTCCGATATTGGCATTGTGTGGGACATCGTTTGGGATGCGACTTTTACCTTTGTAGCGCTTATCATTATCTCGCTTATCTTAGATAAAGCAGGATTTTTTGGGTGGGCCGCATTGCATGTAGCTAGGCTAGGCAATGGGCAAGGACGATTATTGTTTCCCATGATTGTGATTTTAGGCGCGTTTATCTCGGCGTTTTTTGCCAATGATGGGGCAGCATTGCTATTGACCCCGATTGTCATCGCTATCTTACTACGTCTTAAGTTCTCGCCACCATCTGCTTTGGCATTTATCATTGCGACTGGCTTCATTGCTGATACGGCAAGTCTGCCGTTAGTCACTTCTAATCTGGTCAATATTGTTAGTGCCAATTATTTTAACATTGGTTTTGGCCGTTATGCAGCAGTGATGATACCGGTCAATATTGTTTCTGTATTGGCGACGCTCGCCGTATTATGGGTGGTCTATGCGCGGCACATTCCAAAACACTACTCCATTGCTGATTTGAGTGCGCCCGAGTCTGCGATTGAAGATCCGCTGGTCTTTAAAGCGGCCTTTCCACTGCTCGCGTTGCTACTTATTGCCTACTTTACGACTGAGTCATTGGGCATTGCTATCTCTTTGGTGACAGGAGTGGCGGCGTTAATATTAATGGCAATTGCAGGTCGCTGGTGGCAAGGGGGTCGTGATGCCGTTGTTTCTGTATCCGATGTTTTGAAAAAAGCGCCTTGGCAAATCGTATTATTTTCAATCGGTATGTACTTGGTTGTTTATGGCTTGGGCAATGCAGGATTGACTGCCTATGGTGCTCAAGTTTTGAATTGGCTAGGGCAGCAGGGTACGGTCATCGCAACAGTAGGAACTGGATTCCTCTCTGCTATTGTAGCCTCTGTCATGAATAATATGCCGTCTACTTTAGTAGGTGCACTGGCGATTGATAGTGCGCAAGTACCTGCTGCCACTCGAGAGCTCATGATTTATGCCAATGTGATTGGTAATGATTTGGGGCCGAAATTCACACCTATCGGTAGCCTTGCGACTTTATTGTGGCTCCATGTATTGGCAGAAAAAGACTATAAAATCAGTTGGGGGCAGTATATGAAGATTGGACTGCTCATTACCCCGCCCGTACTATTGGTCACGCTACTGGCTTTGGTTGTTTGGTTGCCTTATCTGTCTTCATTTTAAAATTTGAGTGAATGTCTTGCGATTAGCGTGGCTATTACGCTGACATCCATTAAGCTCATCGGGTATAATGGCGGCGCATTTTACCTTTTTACCCTTTACTTTTTTTAAAGCGATACGTTTATTTTGCCAAGGATTTATGATGAGTGATCAGCAAGCACAAAAGCAAGCCGCAGCCAAAGCGGCTCTAAGTTATATCGAAGATGACATGATACTTGGAGTAGGCACAGGCAGTACGGTCAACTGTTTGATTGAATTATTGCCAACTATAAAGCTTGCTGGCGCGGTGGCTAGCTCACAGGTCACTGAAGACAAACTTCGTGCCCTTGGTATTGAGATAGTTGATTTGAACTTTGCTGGTACGCTTGATATTTATATCGATGGGGCAGATGAGGTCAATGAGCATTTGCAATTGATAAAAGGCGGCGGCGGCGCGCTCACTCGTGAAAAAATTGTGGCAGCGGCTTCTAATAAATTTATATGTATGGTTGATGAGAGCAAAAGCGTTGAGGTGCTAGGTCGCGAGTTTCCTGTTCCGATTGAGGTACTGCCGCAAGCACGTTCTTATGTCGCACGGCAATTAGCCGGTATGGGCGGTGAGCCAGTTTACCGCGAAGATTTTGTGACTGATTATGGTAATGTTATCTTAGATACTTATGATTTGGATGTGAGTAATCCAATAGAGCTTGAAAAAGAGCTGAATAATATTGTGGGTGTGGTGTGTAATGGTATTTTTGCGGCCAATCAAGCTGATGTATTGCTGAAAGCAGGTAGTAATGGTGTGACGACACTTATTCGTTAAAAAATGCTTACTCGTTAAGAATCAGTTAAGCAGTGGCTTATCGTTCATCATAAAATAAAAAGGCAGATCACACTAAATGTGGTCTGCCTTTTTCGTACTTACTCTTCCATAAATAGATTATGGCTACATTTCTTAAAGTTTTATTTTGTCTTTTAGCAAAAATTCCATCAAGGCTTTTTGCGCATGTAAGCGGTTCTCTGCTTCATCCCATACCACTGAGCGTGGATCGTCAAGCATATCATGAGAGATCTCCTCACCACGATGCGCGGGCAGACAGTGCATAAATACCACTTCAGGATCGGCTTTGTCCAATAGCGATGGCGTTACTTGATAAGCGGCAAAACGGCGCGCACGAGTGTTTTGTTCAGACTCTTGTCCCATGCTTGCCCATACATCGGTGACAATTAAGTTTGAATCTTTCGCGGCTTCTTGTACGTTTTCGACAATACTGACGCAATGCGAGAAGCGTTTCATCAGCTCAGGGTCAGGCTCAAACCCATAAGGCGCAGCGACGCGTAGCTCAAAACCAAATTGATGAGCCGCTTGCATATACGATGCGCACATATTATTGCCATCACCAACCCAAGTGACAATTTTATTTTCGATACTACCGCGATGCTCATAATAGGTTTGCATGTCTGCCAGTAGCTGGCAAGGATGAAATTCGTCAGTTAAAGCATTGATAATAGGCACGCTTGAGTATTCAGCAAAAGTCTCAACTTTTTCGTGACCAAAGGTACGAATCATGATGATATCAACCATGCTAGAGATCACACGGGCAGAGTCTTCTAGCGGCTCACCACGCCCAAGTTGGGTATCATTTGGCGACAAAAAGATAGCACTACCACCAAACTGACCCATACCCGTCTCAAATGAGATGCGCGTACGGGTTGAGGATTTTTCAAATATCATGCCAAGCGTACGACCAACAAACGGCTGATATATCTCGCCTGCGTGTTGCATCTTGCGCAATTCGCTGGCACGCTTTATAAGGTTTTCTAGTTCTTGTTTGGTTAAATCAGATAAGGTCAAAAAATGGCGCAAACTCATAGTAATCCTAGCAGTCGATCGCAGTCAGTGAAACGTCATCAGTCTTTAATAGCATCGCGTCAGTGCGTATACTGGGGTGACAACAAACTTTTAGTATAGCGCAATTAGGCTTAATGTAAATGTCCAATTTGCCGTGATTTATGAGTCTGGCAAACAGACATTACATGAATAGTGATGAGGTCAGCATAATTATGCTTGTATGCGATTTGGGCGAATGCTTAGGCGGCATAGTAGCTCGTAGCTAATCGTACCAGCATGTGCGGCGACTTCATCGACGTGCGGGGCATCACCCCACAGTATTACTTTGCTGTCTAATGCAATGTCTTCTGGTGCGGTACTGACATCAATGACAATCATATCCATTGCCACGCGTCCAATGACTGCGCATCGGTAGCTTTTATTGTTGGTAGTATCTATAACAGTGACATAGGCTTCATCGCTGATGACACGAGGGTAACCATCACCGTAGCCGACACTTACCAGCGCTGTTCTAGTGTCTTTCTGCGCTGTCCAACGACTGCCATAACCAATAGCATTGTCTGCCTGAACTGTTTGCAGGGCGATAATTTGTGCGCTGAAATCCATCGCTGGCTGTAAGTCTAACTCATGTGCGCTTTGATCAATGACAGGGGCGCTACCATATAAAATAATGCCGGGACGTACCCAATCATAATGATGCTCTGGAAAATTAACGATACCGGCTGAATTGCATAATGAGCCTTTGATATCGTTGCTAATAGTCTCTTGCAAAGTGCTTAATACATCTGAAAAACGCTGAATTTGCATTGAATTTAATGGATGAGTGCTGTCATCGGCATTGGCAAAATGCGTGGCTAGTATCAGCTGATATCCCGCTTCATGCAGGCGCTTAGCCGCTGCCATGATACCTTCAGCGTTGAAGCCTAGACGGTTCATACCAGTATTATATTTAAGCCAAACCACTCTGGTCGCACTATTGGCTGGTGGGATATTGTCGAGTGCCCACTGCAATTGCGGTGCATGATGAATCACGCAGCTAATATCATGCTCAATGGCTTGCTGCCACTCATCAGCGGTAAATGCCCCTTCAATCAAACCAATCGTTTTGTCCCAGCCTAACTGCCGAGCTTCTAGCGCCTCAGTCAAGGTTGCAATACCAATACCGTCTGCTTGGTGCAATGCAGGCAATACCGCTGCCACACCATGTCCGTAAGCGTTGGACTTGACCATGGCTAGGACTTTAGAGTTTGCTGCCATTTTTTTAACTTGGTTTAAGTTGTGAGTAATGGCTTGTGGTTTGATTGTGATAGTACGCATAATTGGCTTCTTTATAAGTAGAATTATGAAGTTATAAAGCCAGTACTGCATCAATTGGGCTAATGCAGCACTGGCTATTTTATTAAAAACTATTTGTTCGCTTATGATTAAGCTTTAGTCTTTATCAGGCTTAGTTTTATCAGGCTCAGCTTTATTAGGCTAAAATTTTATAAGATTGATCATTCGTCATTCTCGAAACTGACATTTTGATAGTATTCTGGCGTTAGGTTAATAAAGCGGGTAAATTGCCCTTCAAAGCCCAAACGTATGGTGCCGATAGGGCCGTTACGCTGCTTACCAATAATGATTTCAGCCACGCCTTTGTGGTCTGTATTCTCATTATAAACCTCATCACGATAGATGAACATAATCAAATCGGCATCCTGCTCAATCGCACCTGATTCACGCAAATCCGACATGATAGGACGCTTGTTAGGGCGGTTTTCTAGACTGCGGTTAAGCTGTGATAAGGCAATAACAGGGCATTCAAGCTCACGTGCTAGCGCTTTGAGACTCCGTGAAATCTCAGAGATTTCCCCAACACGGTTGCCATCTAGGTTTGGCACTTTCATCAACTGCAGATAATCGACGACGATAGCGCCAAGCTTGCCATCATGATTTTTGGCGATACGGCGGCAGCGTGAACGCATCTCAGAGGGTGGCAAAGCAGTACTATCATCAATATAGAGATGCTTTGATTGCAAGTGCTGAATGGCGTTCATCATTTTTGCCCATTCATCTTCATTCATTTGCCCAGAACGCAGATGCGTCTGATTAATCGCGCCCCATGAGGACAGCAAACGCATGACGATAGACTCAGCAGGCATCTCCATCGAAAACACCACAACAGGCAGATCTTCGTTAAATAAAATACCTTCTGCCAAGTTCATGGCAAAGGTGGTTTTACCCATAGAAGGGCGCGCAGCCACGATGATTAAGTCACCTGCCTGCAAGCCTTGGGTTTTATTATTCAACTCAGCAAACGGCGTCTGTAAACCAATCATGCCATCGGGATTGGATTTTAGCTCTTGAATCTTATCAATAACGTTGGTCAAAACAGCAGTAATGCCCACAGGTCCACGCTGTTCAGCGCGTTTATTGTGCTGCTCATTGATGCTAAATATCTTACCCTCAACACTGTCTAAAATATCACTGACGGTCTGGTCTTTAGGATTATAGGCGAGCGTGAGCATCTCATTGCCAGTCGTAATCAGTTGGCGTAGAGTAGATAGTTCACGGACGCGCTGAGCATAGGCGGTCAGGTTAAACAAGGTCGCAGGGCTTTGACTCAAAATATCTGCCAAGTAGCTATCGCCGCCTGCACTTTTAAGGAGTTTTTGTGCTTCTAGCCAGTCGTGTACCATGACCGTATCATAGGGTTCGTTGACTGCTGCTAAATGAGCAATAGCATCAAAAATATACTGATGTCGCCCTGCATAAAAATCATCTTTGGTAACGATATCAGCAATCTTGTCGTACGCCTCTTCGATACTCATTAAGGACGCGAGCAATGCCTTTTCAATATCGATATTGTGCGGCGGTGTCTGATTGAGTAAGTCGTCGGTTTTTTCGTTGTCTGCCATGATTGCCTAATGTGTCAAAAGTCGATATAAAAGAGGGTATAAATGGGTATGTGACATCAGGGTTTCATTGGGTGCTGATACAGCAAATAAAACGCCACGTGCCACTATAATTGAAGTACCAAAACCTGAGCTCGGTGTTGACTGGTAAATGCTATAATGAAAAGCGAAAGTTTAACACATAATAGGCTTTTTTCGTCACCGATAGACAACTATCTATTCTAGATGACGGTTGTAATAAGTAAAAAATCATCTATACAATATAAGTGTCAGTACTTATTTTTCCCATAAAAAATACAATAAAATTCACGACTCAATATAAATATAAAGGCGTAGTTACGATGCAAGATATACAAAAAAAATTGCCATTATTAATCACAACTGGTGAGCCTGCTGGTATTGGAATGGATATCGTGCTGCTATTAGCGGCTGAGGGTAAATTGCAAGATTTTGAACGTCCAATTTGGGTCACTGCCGATAGCACTGCTATGACAAAGCGCGTAGATGAGTTAGTTGCAGCTGATGTATTGAAAAACCCTCCCATCTGGCAAACTATTGATATCGATGCCGATGACTTTAATCTTAACGTTGTAGAGCAGATGTCGCAGCCAGATACGGACGTGGATAGTTCTTTTATTCTGCTTAATATATCTTGTGCTGAGCCAGTTGTCTGCGGACAAATTAACACGCGCAATTCGGTAATGGTCGTTAAGCAGTTAGACATTGCCCATCAGTTGGCAACCAACAAAATAGTGGCCGCTATCGTCACTGGACCATTGCAAAAGTCCGCACTGATAGAAGCTGATATTAAGCTATTAGATGGCACGATGTTTAGCGGTCACACAGAGTTTTTTATGCAGCAAAGTGGCTGTGATAAAGTGGTTATGATGCTCGCCAATCAAGCCATGAAAGTGGCGCTTGTTACCACGCATTTACCGCTAAAAGATATCCCTGCTGCAATCACGTCTGACAATGTACGCCAGACCGTACAAATTGTCGTCGATGAGATGAAAGCAAAATTTGGCTTAACGCAGCCACGTATATTGGTCTGCGGTCTCAATCCACATGCAGGCGAGGGTGGTCATTTAGGTGTTGAGGAGATTGAGATTATCAATCCTGTATTGCGTGAGTTTATCGATGTGGGCGTCGATATATCAGAGGCAATGCCAGCGGATACGTTATTTACACCCAGACATCTAGCCAACTGTGATGCGGTGATTGCTATGTATCATGATCAGGGGTTGCCGGTGCTGAAATCACATGGTTTTGGTGATACCGTCAATCTTACTTTAGGACTGCCGTATATCCGCACCTCGGTTGATCACGGTACGGCGCTTGATTTAGCCGGGCGCGGCAATGCTAGTGCCACTAGCTTGTATCAAGCATTAAAAATGGCAAACGAGATGGCAGATAAATCGCTTATTAATAGACCGCTTGCATAAGCCGGTACCTTAGCGACATTTATCACGCAGTATTGGCTAACTTTGGTGTGAATGATGGCTATTTATGAGTCATTAAACACAGTCTAATATAAGTGGTTCCACCATAGCAGTCTATTTTAAATGGTCTATTAATAGGTTTAGAGGGTGAAATATGTGGTTCCCTTGGGGTATGCTTTATCTTTAAATAATATAGTTTTTTTACTTATCGCAGGACATATTAAAATGCGTCCTAAGGACGCATTTTAATATGTCCTGTGTCTTATGTCAATTCTTGAAAGCCTTATCAGCTCTGGCTCAGGTAAAATTTATATCATTTACAAAAAAAAAGCTTGAAACTAGTCACATATTGTTTATAAGTCCTTAGGACTTATAAACAATATGTGACCAATATGCAAAAAACAATTTCTATAGAAGAGGCTACAAGCCTTTGGGTAATTGGGTTAGGCAGAAAAGCAGCCTTCTTCGATTCAGAGTTGTATGAGTTTTTGCATTATATACGTGAAACCAGATCCTTCCAAAACCAAAATATCAAAGGGTTCAGGACGGATAGTAATTTAAAGAAAAAATTATCTGAAGTTACGGACTATCTTGTATCTAGCGGCTTGGTACAAAAACCATATGACAACTACTTCGTTATCGCTAACAAAGACCCTAGCGACCTAGAAATAGTTTGCTCGCTATATAATATAGGATATATAACGTATTTGAGCGCCATGAGGTTCTACAATCTTACTAACAGAATCCCAAAAAAATTGACTATATTGCTCTCTACCAGACCATTGTGGAAGAAAACACAGTCACAAATTCTCTCAGAAAACAGCCCAAATGGTGAAAACCTAGAAAAGAATGATTTCTTTATACCTCCATACCCTTCTGAACGTATCAAAATTAAGGGCAAATACCTTAATGTTCACTCTCGCTCATGCCTTTACCCTCATATGAATAAAGGCCAAGGCGTTAGAATTATTAGCATAGGAGATTTGTTCTTAGAAATGGTGAGAAATCCCGATTTATGCGGTGGATTTCAACATGTTTTAGAGGTTTATGAAGAAATGGCAGAGGTTCTTTTAAATGAAATCATAGACTCAGTTGAGCTATATGGCACTGCTATCGATAAAAGTCGCATTGGTTTCATCCTAAACTCTCATTTGGATATTCAGGATCCTATAATCGCTGAATGGAAGACTTATTCCACAGCTAGAGGAGGAAGTCGTAAAATGATATCAAACGAACCTTACTCAGACTCATATAGTGAGGACTGGTGTCTATCCCTTAATCATAGTGTGTTTAAATAAAAATGAAAAATATTGAAGAATGGATAGACAGAGCAGAAAATGATGATGAAAAAAATTTAGGCAAGCTATTCACTTAATTTTATTGGCTATCTCTCGTGATAAATTCTTATCGCAAAATTTAGTCATAAAGGGAGGAATAGTATTATCTTTAGCTTATGGCTCGGAACGCTATACAACCGATCTGATCTATCTTCTTTAGATAACATGGAAGTTTTAAGCAAAGAAGATCTAGAATTAAAGCTAAGCAAGCAAATTACAGCTGTTGTCGCCTTAAATGACTACGACTTAAAGCTCCTAGTTCATTCTATAAAATACATGCCTAAAGATCCTAGTAAAGTAAAGTTCCCGGCTTATAAAGCGAGGATTGGGTATGCGGATAGAACAAATAAGAACGCTATAAAACGCTTAGATAACAAGCAATCTCCTCACATCATTGAGCTTGATATTAGCTTCAATGAGAGTGTGTCAGTAAGTGATACTGAGAACTTCAAGTTAACTGACCGACTCAATGTTTTATGTTACTCACTTGAACAGCTTATAGCTGAGAAGTATCGCAGCATACTACAACAGATCGTTAGAACTCGTAGTCGCCGTCAGGATGTTTTCGATATTCACTATCTTTTAAACCAAGAAGCAAGTCTTTTATACTCAAACGAAACTAAAAAAACTGTATTAGATAAACTGATAAAATGCTCTGAGCGTAAAGGAATAGAAGAATACTTAAATCAATTTGGAATGAGAGATGAAGAGATAAAAAGACTCTCACTCGAAGATTTTCATACCCTTTCTCTTGAAATAGATATCGATACAGAAGTACCTCCAGCAGATATGTATACCGTAGTCCAAGATTATTTTGAATCACTCCCATGGAGTAATTTAAAGATATAATATGTTGAGGGTAAGGTTTAAGCCTTACTCTCAACCATTTACTATCTACTTAAGTGAAGGTGGTGGGGCTTAAGAAGATGAATTTACTTCACATGTAACGGTCTTATATGTTCGAACCACTCATTGATTTCAGTATAGGCATCCATATCTTGAAGTAGACCTACGCTTAAATCTTTAGACAACTCTAGATTAAATTTTCTTTTTATTTCTTTTTCATTATATTCCTTTAAGTTTCTATCTCCGTTTTTGTAGCATTCTTTTAAATGGGCACTTAAGCTTTTAGGGATGTTCATATCTTTCCAAGTGTCTATCCATCGACTATCTGCTGCATATCAATGAATGGATCTGAAAATTCATAGCACTGGCTATGTAAGCTGGGATGGATGTAATTTTCTATCTCATAAAACTTTGTCTGGAAAGCTTTGTGTAATGCATTTTGGTTAATCTTGTTTATTATTCTTTTATATTTTTTAACATCTCTATCATAAATATGCATTTGTGGAATGCTAGATAACTTATCTAAATATTTATAGTTTTCCCAATGTTCTAAGTTGCCGCCTCCTAGAGGTATAATTAAAATATTAGAGTTATTTTTTAAGTCAAAATTAAAACAAGGCGATATATTTTTTAAAAACTCAACATCTGTGTATCCTTCTAAACATATAATCAACTTTATATTTGAATCGACTTTTGCAATTGTAATATTGGGCATTACCCCTAAAGATTGAGTGACTTTATCTAGCACTAATGGATCGTTCGACTCAATTTCTATTTGATTATGTTCTCGGTATATAAAAATAATATTATTTGTAGGGACCAATGCACCTAAGCTAGGGCTATGTGTCGTTAGTAATATCTGGGTATTTTCTTGTTCAGAAAGGTCAACTAAAGCACTATATAACATTTTTTGCCAGTCTGGATGCTGTGCAGTTTCTGGTTCTTCCAGAGCATAAATAACCGTTTTTTCTGATACTCTTTGTCTTTCAGCCTCAGCTCTAAAGTAGTTTAGAAGTATTAATCTTCTTACACCGCTTCCCCTCTTGTTAATTGGTATCCCATCTTCATCTTCGAATGTAAATGAAAACAAACTATCCCATGCTTTTGTTGAAACCGTCGGTGTTAATGCGTTAGCAATCTCTGGGTTCATTTCCTAAGTTTTTATGGTTCTTAAACCAACTTCTTCAGTTGCTGTTACTATCTTATCTTTTAACTTATCTAAATCTTCTTGCATTCCACTTAAAATAGATTTAGTAATGACTTTTAGAGGACCTTGTACCTCTGAATCTGAGTCCTTATTTTCTCTATCTGCCTTGAAAAGGAAGTAAAGTGGTAGATCTACTTTAATTGCATCATAAATTTTTTTTTCCATCTTCCGCATCAATAGGAATAATAGTTTCTGTTAAGTCTGAACTTTGGATATTTGAAAACTCATAAATAGCTTTACGAATCTCACTACAAATAGTTTTATTAACCACAGTAGTATCATGACTACTGTGGAATAAAGCTAGTTCTTTTTTAAGTCAGTTATTTTTCTACATATTAATGGGTTGTTGAATTTTGCATAAGGATAATCTGCAACTATATAAGTTTTTAATGATTTTGACGTTATATTTGACCCTGAAGCACTCCAAACCTTTCTTATAGTTAAATATTCTTCTGAATCTAATAAGTATTCTTGTGATAGTTGCGTTGGAATAGTATCAATTGTATAAGATTTTTTTGAGTCAATCTTAAAAGATACTTGAATTGTAATATCACTGTCTGCTCCATTCAATCTCTTTTTATTTAAATCTAAAACATCAATTTTCACTGTATCGTTGTTAAAAAAATCTCTAAAGCCTCTAAAATAGTAGACTTCCCCACGTCATTTTTCCCTATAATTACATTTAAATCTTTGTGTATTTCTATAGTCTGTTCTGTATAACCTCTGAAATTTTTTATGTATAGCTTTGAAATAACCATTTCCTAATTTCCTCAAAATAACTCTATTACAGCACCGTTTAACCAAAAAAATTAAGTATTAAGTAAATCAATACGAGATTTTTTATAAGCATAAATCACTAAATTATTCAAAATAGCTTAGAGTCTATCTTAGCTTCGTTGTTATTCTCAACACTAGCTCTATCCTTAAGTTCTTTCACTAAGTCTGCATTAAATAAATATTATCCGTTTGTCTGCTCAAAAAATCTAACAGATTATCGGCTGTATATTCCCTTAAACCATCTAACGAATTCTTCTCTAAAGCATCTACAAGAAAAGCGCCCAGTAGTATTTTTTGCCGTGTCAGTTTCTTATCTAGCTTCTGCTTCTCTCTATTGATCTTAAGCTCAAGTTCATTAATCTTCTGCTGTTCCTTTAGATCACTACCACCGAGTAAGCTCATAACCGTTCCTTGAATTATCAAATTATTCATGTACTTAACTATAGCAACTTCGCCAATACCTAACAACAGTTTATGATATAGTCATTTGACAGATGGTTGAGTCCCACTGACTAAGTGCGAGTTTTCGACTTCACAAATGTTTATTCCCTACGGTCATGCATTTATGAAGTCAAAACATCGGCAGGGGTAAGACCCCCACACCCCCAACACTACGAAAAGATGTAGTGCCAAAAAGCAAAAGTATGAGCATTTGAAAATGGCTATTTTTCTCGCATCGACCAAATCCATATCACGAGGTAGCGGACAAAGTGCTGTTGCCAGTGCGAGCTATCGTGCAGGTGTTGAGCTTGAGGATAAACGATACGGTAAAACCCATGATTACTCCAAACGTTCAGGTGTCATGAGCACGGATATTATTTTGCCGTCAGCATTAGCTGCTGCCGGCTACTATTGATCGTAGTAATTTATGGAACAAAGCAGAGAGTGCCGAGAAACGCAAAGATGCGAGGGTGGCTCGTGAATGGCTGGTTAATCTACCGCATGAGTTAAGTGAGCAAGATCGTAAGACACTGGCACACAAGTTCGCCCAAACCCTAGCGGATCGTTACGGCACGATTGCCGATTGTGCTATTCACAAACCCACACAAAAAGAGATTGATCGAGGGGCAGATCCTCGCAACTTCCATGCTCATATTATGTTTACTACTCGTACGGCGGCAATTGGCAATAATAATGAAATCCTATTGACTGACAAAGCTGATATTGAGTTGTCCGATACGAAGCGTCATAAGCTTGGCATGGAACGAGTCAGTGTTGAGATTAAAGAGGTTCGCCAACTATGGGAGCAGCTTGCTAATGAAAAATAGCTGAGCATAAGCACGATTTGATAGATTGCCGTAGCTATGCAGATCAAGTCAAAGATATTGAGCCACAACTTAAGATGGGTAGCGTTGCAACCAAGCTGGAGCGTGACGCATATGAGAAAGCTAAATCGGTAGCAATGGAAAAAGGCGAGGTATTTAACGGCATTGCGCCAGTGACGATTAGAGGTGAAATCAACGCCATGATCGCGGAGCGTAATAGTTTAGTGCTAGAAGCGTCCAATAGAATTATTTTTGAGCAGCGAGATTATGATGAACGACTTGAAAGAGCAGAACGATATATTGATCGAGCGAATCAAAGCATTAGAAACACAAAACGACAAATTGAGCGAACAGAACAAGACATTGAGTGGTCAAGTAAGCGATGCAAAAACCTACCAAGTTGGATTGATGGAAACCACAAAGCAGTTGAGAGCAACACAAAAGATATTCTGACACAGCACAAGCAAATGACAAGCTCATACAAAGAATTAACAACACAAAACAGTCAATTAACAGCGTCACTGAAGCTATCGGAAAGTCAGATATTGCAATTAACAGAGCAGTTGAGCAAAGCGCAAGACCAGCTCCAAGCCCCTTTGATGACAACTACAGACGAGCCTTTCATGAGCGAAAAAGACGAATTGATCGAGAGCTTAGAGAGCAGGATAAACAAGCTCACAGAGAAAGTTACGCAGATGAGAAAGACAATAATGATCTTAGAGCGACGTTAGGCGCTTTTGCTCATCGTTTAATGACTCGACACCATGAAAAGTTCAGCTTGCGCCCAGGCTTTCGCGATAATCCTGCTTATTACCCTGAAAAATTTGACTATCGACAAGTCAAAGTCCTTGATCGCTTCGCTAACGAATTGCGCTTAACCAACGATTTTGATGATTTCAGAGAGGAACAGCGGCGCATTGGACTTGTTTACGTTTGACGTGATGCAAGACAACCTCAATGCAATGGATATATTAATTAACAGACAAAAAGAACGTAAAAACTATCACGAGGTCACAGCCGATTTTGAGGTATTCATTACTCGATTAGATGCTAGCAGAACAGCCAAAAACAATGAATTGCAAGGCTCGTTGGGTCGTAGTGACATTAGCCGAATGACGGCAGAAACGCTAACAGCGGTCAGTTATTTAGATAACATTGAGCAGTACATAAACAAAGAAACCACCGCTAACGAATGCAAAGTATTAGCTCAGGAGCATATCAGCGAGATTCTAAGAAGAACTTCCAAGCAGTATGAACTTACCTATCAAGGATTAAGAACATTAGATAGTAACGAGATCGTCCAGAAGCATGCTAGAGCGCTTGAATCTAGTTTAAGTGGGTTTAATACCAAATATGCTGATAAATTGACTGAAAGCGATATCAAGAGCATTAATAACGGATTGAGAGTCCTTAGTCAGAAATTAGAGATTGCTAGACCTATCAATCGACCCTCTCCTTCTCCTTTTTAATCTTATCCACAACTTTTTTATTCACCCGTTTCTTTAAGGGTTTTTATTTATTCCTGTTTACTCCTGTTTACTCCTGTTTAAGAGGCTTTTTTACCCTTTAAAATCAATATGTTACGGATGGAAAAAACACAAAATGAGTAGAATAAACACAAAATGAGTAGAATAAACACAAAATGAGTAGAATAAACACAAAATGAGTAGAATAAACACAAATAAAAATTTATGATATTATTTATAGTTTTATATGTTAAAGTAAAGCTTAGTTATTATTGGAAATAACAGTATATTAAGCAGGGATTCGAAAAAAATATGGAAAACAATCTAGTTGTACAATCCAATGAGCTTGTCCTAGCAGCTTATACCATGACCACTAAAGAGAAACAGCTTTTACTAACTTGTATTAGTCGTATTGATAGTAGACCCGATGCGCCAAACATTACTAAGCAAACCAAGTTCACAGTGACAGTCGAGGAAGTAGCAAAGATATTCTATAACGATAGTACTAAGAAGAATGCTTTTAGAGATTTAGAGCAAGCTAGCAATCGGCTTTTTGATAGAGAAGTTCTGATAGCACTGGAGGATAATAAAACGCTTCGTACCCGCTTTGTTAGCGGCGTTCTTTATGATCCCAACGGAGAGCAGATAACAATAACATTTGCAGAGGATGTACTGCCTTATTTGACACAGCTGAAAGCTAACTTCACAAAATATAGGCTGATGGAGGTATCTGAGCTATCAAGTATTCATTCGATACGCCTATATGAATTAATTGTTTGTTGGGTAGGTCAGTATCAATATACTAAAGCTATGAATTTAGATGATTTTCGCTACGTTATGGGCATTAAAGGTAAGTATAAGCAATTTGGACAGCTTAGAGAGCGTGTGATTGACACTGCTATAGATGAAGTCAATGAGAGTACAAACTACAAGGTCACTGTTGAGTATCATAAAAAAGTAGAGGCAAAGGTTATGAGAGATTAACGCTCAAATTCCATCGGAAAACATTGGATAAACTAACCAGTGAAGATGGCACTCTGTCAAAAGCTACCATACAGTCTATAGTCGATAACCTGCAGTTTATGAATGACTATAATAATCATCCAAGCCTAAGTTATGACGGCAAAATGCAGACTGACGCATTTAAGCGCGAAATGATAAATATCATACAGCGAGAACCTGAAAGCTTTAACAAGCCCAATAAGGGTTTAGAGAGCTATTTACCAAAGATTAAACACTAATACTTTGTCTAACATCCGTTCTAGTCAAAAGAACCACCGTTTTTTCTTTTTGGGAGCATTTGCCGGTGTCATTGTTGATTTTTGTTCTGGCTGTGGTTCATCATTGTGCTCAAATTGTTTGAACTCTAGCAGCCTCACTTGAGAAAAATCGTGAATACTAGCATTAGCTTTGTCCAGTGTCTTGTTTAGCTGACTAATCTGTTGTTGATAATTCTCTATCAACTGCTTTTGATCGCTGACTTGCTGTCGAAGGTGTTCGTTCTTTAATTTCTCTAGATCTAGTTGGTGTTCAAGCGCTGTACAAGACTGTACAGTCAGACTGTTCAAGTGCGTATTATGAGAGCTGTTCAGTGATTGTTCAGTACGTTTTTTGACAAAGGCTCTCCAAATACCCGAAGCATCTCTGCAGTGTCAATTTTTTTGTCTGCTGCTCTAGAGAGCTCTCCATCATTGACTTTTTGATAGATCGTCGTTCTTGAAACACCCCATTCTTTTGCGGCTTTCGTCACCGATATGTTCATTGTTCACCTAATGTTCAAGTACGTTTTTAGAACCTGTACAGTTGCACTGTACAGAACGTTCAGTGAACAACTATGGCACTAACGTGCTTGTGTGGCAAACTATAAATACTTGGTATAGAAGTTAGGCACTCAGACATATATCATCCATTTCATTGAACAAATATAGGGTATTATAGCTACCTATTACTAGGGCGTGTCCTCAATTCAATCAATTACTCTCTAAATGGGCTAAAAATGGCTAAATTTTGTTAAACATCGTCAAATAGCTTATCAATATCTCGATGTTAACAGCGCTATTTTCCTTGGTTAACTGCAATTTATCTCATTTTTATCACCATTTTTAAAATGAGGACACGCCCTAATAAAAATGATAAAAAGAGATTGATATGCCAACCTTTATAGTTGTAGACGATGGAATTGTTAACCTATCGGAAATTAAAAAGATAACTGCGGATAAAAAGCGACTTACAATCATATTTCATTTAGGGTTTTGGAATGAGAACGCATTTAAAAAATGTACTGATAGCCAGCACTTTGAAGAAGTTTTTGAAAGTATAGTAACTAAGTTAGAAGCTGAAAAGATTTGAGTTCGCTACTTACAGTTCCCAATTTTAGATAGTAAGTCTTTCATTATATTAGTAATCTATAACAGTTTTGTTATGGCTTACTAATACAATTTAGTTAACCAAATATGCTATAGATTATGACAGCAGTAAGTAAAATAGACGAAATATCATCACCCAGTATTATTAATTTATGCCAAGTTTTATCCTTGTTGTTATTATGAGTAATAGAACTACTATTATAATGACTTATGAAATCATCATCACTTATAGAGTACCTTTTTTTCGACAAAGATAGTTTTTGGTCTAGATCTACAGGTATGACAACTTGCTTCAATACTGCTAAAAATATTCCTAGCCATATTAAGATGTTTGGTATGTCTTTATTTATAGAAGAGTTTATGAAAAAACCAAAACTTAGGATTAAAGCCACAATGAAAAACTTGCGGTAACTCCCCTTTGGGTAATCTAGGACAAAATTCCGCATCAAAAATCCTAATAAATGAACGTATGTTTATTTAAAAGATCGAATATTAATGTTGGTGATAACCATTGTCAATAGAGATGTTCATAGCAAACTGAAGATACAGTTCCCTAGTGAGGACTTGAAAATAAGGCTGTGAGCTAATGGTATTAACGTTTTAACTTGCTGAAATAGTCACAGTGTACTTCATGATGTACTTACCATAAATATTCTATTCATGATCGGTGTGCTATACGGGAGTCGAACGTGTTCCCACAACGGACGTTATGGTAAAAGGTATTGAAATGAAAAAAACAGTGATTAAAGAAATTTTAATTAAAAGCACATGCGATGATGGGCGATTATTTATAGAGAGTAGTGCAGATCAGAATAAAGGATCCGAATTGTATACGCACTTAAGTAAAGGTCATAAAGTAATTTCATCTAAATATTTTATTAAGCTAGGAGATAATCAAGAAATTTTTATTCCAGTTGCCAACATCATAGAGCTATTGCCTGATCGAACAGGAGTTGTAGTTATTTATAGTGTTATGTTTGACAATGGTAAACCGACCATTGCTTAACTTAGTCAGATATAGCTAATTTTTCTAAGTAAGTCGGTATTCGATATCGTTGGATTAGTTGGTTTTTCTAATTTGTTAAGTCGAGTTAATTTAATAAATGAACATGTTTTTTTATTTATCACCTACTTTCAAGATAAACGGTAGTTTTTTAATGATAAGCGGCTAGATAAAAATAATTTATCTTTTATATATGGGCTATAATAGCTCCGGCTAAGTAAAAATTCTTTTACTAATTGTAGTGCAATGCATTCGCTAAAAAACACTTAGCTACAGATGTTTTAATGTCATTAACATCTCACAATTTTATTATTACTTTATTTTAATACAATCAAATAAATAGGAAAAAGTATGTCAAATATCGCTGAGTCGTTACAAGAATTAATGAATCTTGATGGTGCAATGGGTGGCTGTATCGTCGACTATATGTCAGGCATGGTACTTGGTATGGCTGGCGGCGGCGTTGACTTAGAACTTGCAGCAGCAGGTAACTCGCAAGTGGTAAAGGCGAAAGTAGCAACGATGAAATCATTAGAAATCAAAGGTGAAATCGAAGATATGTTAATCACCTTGGAGTCTCAATTGCACATCATTCGTCCTACAGCCAAGCATGAAGACTTGTTTATTTATTTGGTGCTTGATAAATCAAAAGCCAATCTTGCATTAGCCCGCCGTAAGGTACAAGCGGTAGAAAATAAACTAGAAATATAATTCGGTTGGTCGTGTTCAAAAAATGAGTGATTTATCAAACTCTCCTTGTTGCTTATCGCGCCTTAAATAAGACAAGACTGGCAACAAGGTCAAATTCGTTATGTACGTACTGTACATAGCGAATTATTATTTTATAAGCAGTAGGAATAACTTAACGAGCGTGAGCCGTTTTATCAAGTGGCAAAATGAAGTGTATTGCATACGTCAGTAGAGTGCCTATCAGTGATCGTACTATTCGAATGCCTACTGGGTTATCAGACATCGTTAGCGTCTCTCGTAAGAATAATCCAAAATCGCAAATTACGGGTATCATCTCTTACCGTGACGGTCAGTATCTGCAAGTGCTAGAAGGCCCTCATCTGGAAGTAGACAAGTTAATGAGTAAGATAGCTTCTGATCCTAGACATGAAGATCTTTGGGTGTTTTTGGATGTGCGCGTGATCAAACGCAGCTTTAATAATTGGGCTGTGAGCGTGTTTGACTTTGTGGATCAAGATAACTTTTTTAATGCGTTCATTGAGAATAATAGCGCTGTGTTGAACAGCTTTGATGAGTCTCAACAAAGACGTATTCAACCGTTTATTGATATAAAAAAATCTGATACGGCGCCTGAAAAGTATTATGAAGGTAAGAATTTAAGATTATTAGCTTGGCCTGATCTGAATAATGAAAGTAATCCTCAAATGACTATGAACCTGTGTATCAAATTGACTAAAAAGCCTTATTCGTTTAATGCACTAGCGGATAGTGGTGATTTTGGTAGCCATCATCAAGTCACACAGATTATCAGAGAGTTTGATCGTTTAGGTTTATTGAGTGTCACAGAGGCAGCACCGATACATGAGCAAACCGTAAATGAGAAAAAGCCTAACAAATTTTATGGTGCGATCAAAAAATTCTTAGGAATGAGGTAAAAAATTGAATATCAGAAACTAGCAATCATTGGTGAAGTAGGTGCTGGAAAAACTCAGTTGGTCAAAACCCTAAGCGAGATAAGCCCCATCGAAACAGAAGCAAAATCTAGTATCGATATCGGTAAAGAGTACACGACGGTCGGTATCGATTATGGGCGCATCACTCTGTCTGACGATATGGCGCTAGGTATTTACGGTGTGCCAGGTCAAGAGCGGTTTTCTTTTTTATGGGAGTTCGTCAATCAGTCGCTATGGGGATTGCTCATTTTGATTAGATATGACGAGACACCCGATTATGCCAATTTAGATAAGCTATTACACTTTTTTGCACCAGAAAAAAATCAGACCACGTGTATCATTGGCATCACTCATTGCGAGGATGCTGACAAAGATAGCCTTTCAGCACTGGGACAAGAAATAAGAGTGATGTTGATGCAGCATAAAGTGGTGGCACCCGTGCTCCATACAGATCCTAGAAATAGAGAGTCCGCCGTGTCTCTGTTGTCATTATTTAATACCCTTAACAATCAAGACTAATGCCAGATATGACTATGTTAAAAGAAAAATTAGACGAAAAATCACCAGCAAAAATAGTGTTATTAAGCCATATGAAAGCACTGTGTGACGCCAATAGAGAAGTCATATTGGTTAGCTTATGCACCACAGATGGCTTTCCCATTAGTTGCTTTTCGATCAGTGAATTGAGCAATCAAACGGACAAGTTTGCAGCGATGAGCAGCACACTATCAGCACTGAGCGATTCATCCGCGAGTCAAATGAAGCAGGGCAAGTGCGACATCACTATCGTCGAAGCCACTGCTGGAAACATGCTATTTGTCAAAACTGACTATATCGGTAAGCCTTGTGTGTTGACCGTAGTAGCACAGAATAAGATGGCACTAGCAGAAGCAAGATATAAGACCAAAAACTGATTGGTCTTATATCTGCTATCACTGAGTAGTGTTTTACGAGATTACCTAAATCATCTGTACAGTAGGACTTATGAGGGAGTACTCAATTATGAATAGATACAAAACCAAATACTTCCCTAATAGCTAGCTCAGAGTTTAGAAACTTTCATAATCTGGATGATAGAGTAAATCTTCAGCTGATCCCATGAGACGTGGTGGTATGTCATAGCCAAAGTCAAAGTTATATTGTCCATCTACTGTGACTTTCATTTTACAGGTAGTCCAATATTCTTTTGAATTATGCATAGTTTCATTTAATTCAAAAAATAATTTTAATAAGAGATACCTATTGTTGACGTCTACTCTATAATCTACTTCTTCGTTATTATGAAACCATACCGAAGATGAACTATTTTCAAAATCCTCACCTGTTTTGACTAGCTCAATGTAGTGACAGTACTTAGTCCAGTTCTGTGGACTATTATCAAAAACCCATCTAACGATTAGCTCTTGTAGTTCTTCCACTTTAGTTACACTCATCTTCAACCACCTTTTTTATTTTGAATAATATTTTCTGTAACTCTTTTACCAACTTCGCCATAAGACACTGAAAAAGCATCTGGTCTAACACTTCGGTTGTTTGAATTATATATTGGCTCAATCAAATTAATAACGGATAAAGTTTTTAAATAGTAAGTTCATATTTTAGAACTCTTTATAGTCTGGGTCGTACATCAAGTCTTCAGCTGATCCCATAAGGCGTGGTGGTATGTCATAGCCAAAGTCAAAGTTGTATTTTCCATCTGAAGTAACTTTCATCTTGCAGGTCGTCCAAGATCTATTGTCAGTCATAAAACTAACTTTATTTAATTCGTAAAATAAATCGGTCATTTGAATACCTATACTACCTTCTACTAAATAATCAATAACTTGATTATTACTATCAAACCAGACTACCGATTCATCTGACTCATAATCATTATTTATGATAATTAGCTCAATATATACACAACATTTTTTCCAGTCGGTAGGTGCGTTACTCTGTACCCAAAGTGATATCTTTTTTTCAATAGAGTTCTTTTCATAGTTATTCATTTCAACCTCCTGCTTGATTTTTAAACGTTCTAGTTCTCCAAGTACCGTTTTCAATTCTATAGCTTGTTCTGATTGTATCTGGCCTTGTTGTATTATTACCACTACGATAAATTGGCTCTATCCTTACTTCTACCTTTTTACCCGCTGCGGCTAACGCTTTTACCTTACTCTCAAACTTACTCGCATAGGCTCCTTGATTTAAGTTTGCTACTCCATTAGAAGGTTTTCCGTTACCTGGTACAACATTTAATCGATTAATTGGACCATTGAACTGATTACCAATTAAATGGAAACCTACATCACCCGATTTCGACCCCTTATCGTTACCAATTTTTGTCGTAGTAATGCTATCTGTTGTTTGACGCCCATGGTCTTTCGGATCAATTGTACCTGATACTTGATCAACACGACCTTTACTATCGGTACGCCATGCATAGCTACCATACTCATAAGTCGTGTTGGGTAGTGGATTCTCTGCCATACGATTAAAGGTAGCTAAGTCTGTGACTTTAATCACGGCAGGTAGTTTTTTTTACAAAACCCTCAGGGGTATTATTGCTTTTATAACTATAAGTCGTTAATACTGAGCTGCCTTCCTTAAATGTGGGCTTAACGTAGTATCATAAAAAAAACCTGCAAGAGCAGGCTTTTAAAAGGTAGAATAAAGATATAAATTTTCTATACCGTATCGTCTTATAAACTCATAGAGCTTGATCAAATCAGATATCTCAACATCACCTAATTGGTGTAGCGGATCGTCCTTATCTAAATCATCAACATTTTTTAGAGTAGTCAGTGTTGGATATTTCTCAAAAATATAGCTAACCGCTTTTGGGTTTAGCTTCGAAAGTAAATAACCACTATGCTCGTCATAAGCGACGGTGTCAGCTATATCAATTGGAATGTCAATTATATCCGTAAGCTCAAGCATTGTAATGGTATCAAACCACAACGTTTCAAATGTAAACCCGTGCCCTTCTTCTGGATAATATTTAATTTTTTCGACATCTGGTTCAAAAATAAATAACCGTATCACCAATCACAGTAGACCTCCTTAATAATAGTCCTTATAACCATAAAATAACCTATATTATGACACTATCAATCTGGCTGACTAATTCTTTGATAACTTCTATATCAATTCCTTCTTTCTTAGCAATCAATTCAGCATTAAATAGTACAGCTGATGTTCCTTCTGGCTCATCAGAAATATCTAACGATATTATTAACTCATTTGGGACGTTTAATTTCTGAATTTGAATGGCGGCTGCCTCGAGATTAATAATAGTGAAGTACGGCCATCTACCAAATTTAATGCTTTCGATATCAGCATTAAACAATCGGCATAGGTGCATATTTGCTTGGCTAAAATCACAGTCTTTTACTAATCCATAATGATTTGATGACTCTTCATCAGGGCGTCCGCCCAAATCGCATCCTAAAAAATTACCTTTGAAGGTTACCGAGTCGAAGGTCACACTATGCTCTTGCCAATTGGTTAGCTTCTTCTTCGTCTGAAAAACACCCCCAACCATTTCAGCATCTAAGAACTGTATACCTCTAGCCGTTTGCTTATTGATAACAACACAATCAACGAGTTTTAAATTTGGTCCTAGAAATATACAGCTGTTACTTTCAATAATAATTTCTTCGTCAATTATTGTCTTGTTACTGAAATTTTCCATACGATTTACCTTTTTAACTCTAGAAAGTTAACATTCGCCAAATGAAATCAGGCATACCCTAGCGGAACCAGCTATTTTAGCCCTTAAACCTATTAACAGACCACAATATCGAGCCTAGACTTTAATAATCTACGCAAACTCATGGATGCCTTAATTGATCTAAAAAAAATTGATGATCTAGATTCTCTTGATGCAGATTACAGTTTTGAATGGCAAGAAGATGCCAACGAGATGATTGATGGTATCAATAAGTATGTAGAGCAAACGTTAGCTAGCCTAGAGGCGGAGAGCTACCAAAATGCTTTCTGTAGTCTGACTTCTTTGAAAATACGCCTACAGCATTTAAATGGCACAATAAAAATGGAATCACTAACGATACTATCTTACTGCACTATGATGATAAAGAATTCACTTGGCCACCATTGAATAAAGATTGTCGCCTTCTTGAGTGATGGCGCGAGCCCTAATACTCTAAATAACCCCTAATTGGACGCTTACTAAACTGTGATGCATTCTTTTTTTAGTCTATTAATCATCTCAAACTCTCATATCCTGACCAGCTAGGTCAATCGAGCTAATTAAATCGTTGCAATCTACTTATCTAGAACAGCCCTTTAACCAATAGGTTAACGATAGAAAATATTGTCGCTACTAAGAATAGGCTGTTAAGAGCCGCTCACTATAATTGCAGACTGTCTCGATTAACTATATATTATAGACTATAATCTATATATTGGTTTTTATATGTGGACTGTCATCACAACAGAGCTGTTCAACCAATGGTTTGATCAGCAAGATGAATCAACGCAAGAAAAAGTACTGGCAGCTTTGATGGTTCTAGAACAGCAAGGTCCAAGCTTAGTCGTCCTTTAGTGGATACGGTGTACGATTCAAAGTTTACCAACATGAAAGAGTTGCGTATTCAGCACAGAGGCAAGCCACTCAGAGCCTTTTTTGCCTTTGATCCAAAGCGGCAAGCGGTTGTGCTTTGTATTGGTGATAAGGGTAATAAAAAGCGTTTTTATAAAGAAATGCTAGCCACTGCAGACCAGCAGTATGAGTATCACCTCAGAACCTTAGGAGATCTATAACATGACTAAGACACTACAAGAGATGTTAGCTGAGCGTTCTTTAGATAGCCGAGCGCGTATTAAACAACTGGCAGAGCAACTGCTTTTAGAAAACCAGCTGTCTCGTATCCGTGAAGAGTTAGATATCTCTCAAAAAGAGCTGGCTCAAACCATGGGTATTAAGCAGCCTTCATTGTCTGCTATAGAAAATCGCGGCAATGATCTTAAAATATCGACCATGAAAAAATATGTTGAGGCTATGGGCGGCAAGCTTCGTATCGACGTTGAGCTGCCAACAGGGAAGCATATAGGCTTTAATGTGTAACAATGAATTCAAGTGATTCAAGCGCTAATAAGCCACCTTCTTATAGGTGGCTTATTTATTGCTAAGAATAGGCTAACGTTATTAGGAAAGCACAGTAGCGAGTCCCTTAATTCAAAGACCTGTTATATATGGTTCCATTATACCAGTCTGTTTTAAGTAGTCTGTTAATAGGTTTGGAGGCTGAAATAGTTGGTTCCGCTGGAGCCTATCCCAGATTCTGTGTAACTGCTATTTAGATTAAATGCTTACTGATACGATCATCAAACATAATCATAAAGCGATTTAAAGCAGACGTCCAGTTACGGATTGGCATCGACCATTTTTTGGATGCTTGCTGGGTTGCCAGATAAATCACCTTGAAAGCTGCCTGATCAGATGGGAACACCTTACGCTTATTCACCGCCGTTCGAATCACGCTATTTAATGACTCAATAGCATTGGTGGTATAGATGGCTTTTCTGATGTCTTTAGGATAACCAAAGAACACCGTTAAGCCCTCCCAGTTACTGCGCCAAGACTTAACCACATGCGGGTACTTATCACCCCACACCTGATCGAATGACTCAAGATTGGCCTCTGCTATCTCAAGCGTATCAGCGCCGTAGATGGCCTTTAAATCAGCCGCTACGGCCTTCTTATCTGTCCACGGTACAAACTTCATCGAATAGCGCAGCATGTGTACGATACACAGCTGAACCTGAGCGTTGGGGTAGACGGTGTTGATGGCATCAGGGAAGCCCTTTAAGCCGTCGACACAGGCAATGAGGATATCTTGTACCCCGCGGTTTTGTAGTTCAGTGAGAACACCCAGCCAGAACTTAGCGCCTTCATTCTCTGATAACCACATACCAAGCAGCTCTTTTTTACCATCAAGAGCAACACCTAGCGCTAAGTAAATGGCTTTGTTGATAATCTGCTTATCTTGACGTACTTTAACGACAATACAGTCCAAATAGACGATAGGATAAACACTGCTCAGCGGCCGGTTCTGCCAAGCGGTGATGTCCTCTAATATGTTATCGGTGACTCTTGAGACAAGAGAGCTTGATATATCAACGTCGTAGAGCTCTTTAATGCTCTCTACAATCTCGGTGGTGGTTTGACCCTTGGCGTAAAGGAATATGATCTTGTCATCAAGGCCTGAGATACGGGTTTGATGCTTACGCACTAGTGCAGGTTCAAAAGCGCCATCACGGTCTCTTGGGGTGGAGATTTCAAGATCGCCTGTGTCGCTACGGACGGTCTTTTTAGTGTGTCCGTTGCGCTTGTTAGGCTTGTCTGCTTTCTCATGCTTGGGGTAGCCCAGATGCTCTTCCATCTCAGCTTCAAGAGCAGTATCGATAAAGGATTGCATGAGCTGCTTTTGGAAGTCTTTGATGTCATCAAAGCTTTTCATGCTACCAGCCATTTGCTCGGCCAGTTTTTTAATGTCAGATTGAGTAGTCATTGCTTATTCTCCGGTTAGTGGATTATAAGCAGTACACAGTTTTTAGGAAAGGCTCTTCCGCTGGGGTATACGTTGCTTAAACAGTATTTATTTATCTTCTAAAAATACTTAAAATGTATATCACCTAATTCCAACTATTATCTGGGTGAGGCAAAGTGTCAACTCGACCTTCCCAATATTTTGCTTGCTCTGCATATTCTAAATCAATGGTCTTTAGCCCCTTATACAATTCTTTCAATTCATTTGTAGCAATATAACTTCCTTGCTCGGCAAGATGTGTGAGTTCCTCAAGTTTTGGGTCAAATAGTTGGTGAATCACTTCTAAAGTGGGGTTATCAAGGGTCTCATCCATTCGATTGATGTAACTCTTTACTAATATAGCCTTCGTGTCTAAGTGCCCTGCTTTGGATAGCAAATAAGCAGTCACGGCTTCAACGCTACTCTCAGTCTCATGCTGTAATTTAATAGGATTGTTATCATTGATATGTCTTTGTTTTTCTATGATTGCTATCGCAACCATAGAATTAAGTAATGGTGATACATCGTTAGGGCTAAAGGATTGATGGTAGTCAACCACATAGCTCATATACTGCACGGCTTTAGCATCGTCTTTAGGTACGAATTCGCCTAAATAACTATGAACCGCCATATAGATGTATACGTTTATGAACTTGTCTGGATCGTACTTTTTCTGTTTTACCGGTTCTACGTTTTTAATTATTTGGTCAAGTTCTTCATTATCTAAACCTTTATATTTAGAGAAGCCTTCTGGTACATCACGAATAATTATCTCCGCTATCTTGTCTAAGTCGTGTTCAAGTTGCTGGTACAGCGCAATAGCCTCTTTGTCACTACTGAATGGCTTACTGGCTTTGCATGGTTGAAAGTCTTCCACTTGAAGATCTAAGTCATTAGAATGAACTTTAATACCATTTGGCGTTTGTGTGACATTATTCAGGTCAATGGAGGTTTCAGACTGTTCAACGTGCTTGTAGATGTCACAACTTGATGAGCTGTCAGCAACGCTTGATACGTTAAAAGACTGGTTAGGTGTGCTTTGAGCGATTGCCATTGATGAGAGCGTAGCAAGTACAGCAACTGACAATATAGATAAAATTGGGTTTAGACACTTATTAATATTTAATTTTTTGTTGTACATAGTGCACTTTCCATGTAAATACCCCATACTTAACACAACATCTTCGTAGAATCATTAAGCCACCTGTCTGTATTCAGCGGGTGTCATATCATTAAGTGAATCATGGGGTCTTTCAGTGTTATAAACCTTGATCCAGTCCTCAGTCAGCTTATTGACTTCCTTTAAATCATTAAATAAATAGCAATCTAAAACCTCATTGCGATAACTACGATTAAACCGTTTAATATAAGCATGACCACTGTCGCTAATCTCATAGACCTTAACTTGGGAGATTTTAATTATACAGCTCGATGCCTGTATAGCGCACCGATCATAGATAGAGTATGTATGGTAAGTACACCATAAAGTACACTGTGGCTATCTCAGTAATTCAAAACCTCGATATCATTAGCCTACAGTCAAAGATTCAAGTCCTCACTAGGGAACCATGCTTACTCTCATAATACTCTTATAATAAACGATTTTAGAAAAAAATAAGGCACTATGTCGATTGCGCTAATGTATGGGTAGTTTAACAATAAAATATCTCAAAAATACAGTGCAATTATGAGCTGTGTTATAATTCATCATTATAAAACTAGCACATTGCTGGCATTGCCTTATCGACCCTCTCTTTTTTATCTATGAAGACTTTTTTATGTCCAAAACATCGTTTGATGCTCAGTCTATTACCAACAGCCTACGCGCTGCCAAACACCAACCGCGTAAGCGCTTTGGTCAAAACTTCTTACATGATCGCAGTGTCATCCGTGAGATTGTTGAGAGCATTCGCTTAGAGCGCGATGACAATTTGATTGAGATTGGGCCAGGGATGGGCGCACTGACTGAGCCATTATTGGCAGAAGTGGATGCGATGACTGTGGTCGAGCTGGATCGTGATTTGGCAGATAGCCTGCGTATTCGTATCGGTGCCAACAGCCATCGAAACTTTACGATCATCAAAGACAATGCCATGCATGTCGACTATCGCGAGCTGTATAGCGATGAGCGTGGCAAGCTCCGTGTGGTTGGTAATCTGCCGTATAATATTTCTACGCCTATCTTATTTCATTTGCTCAGTTATGCCGATGTGATTCAAGACATGCACTTTATGCTGCAAAAAGAAGTGGTCGAGCGTATTACGGCGGATGTCGGTAGCAAAACTTATGGTCGCCTGTCGGTCATTATGCAGTATCATTGCCATACCGATTATCTACTGACCGTACCACGTGGTGCTTTTAATCCGCCACCAAAAGTAACCAGTGCGGTTTTTCGTTTGACGCCGCATATTACTAAGCCAGTCGTCGCAGAGGACGAAGAATATTTCGCGCTTGTGGTACGTGAAACCTTTAACCATCGTCGTAAGACGTTACGTGCCATCTTTAAAAAATCAACGTTGCTACCGACATTGAGCGAAGAAGATTTTGCAGCGTGTAGCATTGACCCACAAGCACGTCCTGAAGTCTTAAGTGTGAAAGATTTTGTGAATTTAAGCAATCAAGCGCGTAAAGTAGAGGTTTAAATCGAGTTACTGCCGATTCGTCGTCAAAGACATTTATATGGAAATGACGACATAAAACTTTCACATAAAAATATCACGTAAAAACACTGAGGATTTATGAGCTTTCGCCATCAGTATGTCATCGGTGACCTGCAAGGTTGCTATGCGGCGTACCTTCATTTACTTGAAATATTGGATTTTGATCCTGCACAAGACAAGCTATGGTTTGCAGGGGACTTGGTGGCACGTGGTGAAGATTCGTTAAGTACCTTGCGTCATGTCAAAGCACTTTGCGAGCAAGGGGCAGCCGCGACAGTACTCGGCAATCATGATATCAATTTGATCGCTGTCTGGCGCGGTGCGGCAAAGATTAAAAAAAAGGATCAGACAGCGCCTATTTTTGCTGCCGATGATTGCGATGAACTGCTTGAATGGCTACGTCATCAGCCAGTATTGGCTTTTCCTGATGAGCAGACAGTATTGGTTCATGCTGGCATTCCACCGCATTGGACGGTTGAGGCGGCCGCAAATTACGCGCAGCAGTTAGAGTCACAATTGCAAAGTAGTTTAAAACAGCTGGATCGTTTATTGCCGAATTTATATAGCAAGACTGCTGATGACTGGCATCCAGATATTAATGGTTTTACCAAAATGCGTGCAATTGCCAATTATTTCACTCGTATGCGGCTGTGTAAACAAGATGGCACGTTAGAATTTAGCTTTGCAGCAGGGTTAGAAGCGTCTATGCCAGAGGGTTTTTTGCCTTGGTTTGAATGGCAAGTGCCGCGGACTCGCAAGGTATTATTTGGGCATTGGGCAGCGCTGAAAGGTGAGATAGACTTACCGTATGCGAGTGCACTTGACGGCGGCTGCGTTTGGGGTAATCATCTATTGGCTTATCGCTTGAGTGATGAAAAAATCATCAGGTCAAGTGCGCACTGCTTACCGCTAGAAACATAATATTAGGGTGTGGGCTCATTTCTATCTCCGTTTTTAAAATGAGGTCACGCCCCAACTATTTTGCTTATTCAAACGATTTATTAAACCACCAAAATCTTCTCATTAGCTGGGTAGGTTCGGTGGTTTTTTGGGTTTAGGTAATGAGGTTTTAGCATCGCCCGCAGCCTTATTTTCAGGGTTACTGTTATCGTTTTCAGGATGGGCAGTCGTCTCATTACCCTCAGTAAAGGCGTTATGCGCTTTATCATATTGAATATCACTACTATAAGGAACGCTATTGAGCTCCTCATCTATCAGCCCATCATCGAGTTCAATGGTTTTTTTGGTACTGATATGATTGGTGGTGCTGTGTGTTTCCCGACTTTTTAGCGCCGCGTCAGTGTCAGCATTTGAGATGTTGTTATCGTAATCTATGTCTGTGATAGCCTGTTCATTTTGCATGCTTTTTTGCTTGGATTTAGGTAGAATTTTTACATCAGACAAACGCCGCACGACATAATTATTGGGAATAGTTTGTCCCCCTTTATGAGCGCTGGTATCGTCAAAAATCATATGTCCTTGACTGTCGATACGAGCATATTTCATTGGCTTATCACGTGGCCAGAAAAAGTCTGAAGGATGGGTAAGCATATGGCTGAAAAGCTGCTTGGTTAAACGACTCCACTCCATGAATTTTACTTCTTTAGAGCGCAGTGCCACAAATAAGGCGAGCGAAAAGCTGACCATGAGGTTCACCATGCCGATAAGGGCAACGCCTAAAATAGAAATAAACACAATCTGCCAATCCCACTGGTTGGCAGATATATTAAACAGTCCATGCGCCAAATTCGCCGAGGCAAACGCAATGTGGCGAATATCAATCGGTAAGCCAAATAAATAGCCAATTGTTGCAGTACTACCTAAGAACACTCCGAACAAGAAATTGCCCATAATGGCGCCGAGGTTGGCTTCTATAAAACCGCCTAAACGCTGTAACCAAGTTTTTGGTAGTAGGTATTGAAGTAGTTTGTGGCGCTGAATACGGGCACCGATTTGGTTGTAGACCGCCAAGTTATCGTAGTAACCAGCAATAAGACCCGATAAAAATAAATAGACGCCAGCAATGGCCGCGTGGGGCAATGCCAGTGAGTGAAAAGGGTCAAGATCATGCAGTAAGTGTGCAGCCTTGTCGGTATTGATCATCGGCGCACCAGTATATTGTAGCCATGCAAAAGAGATAATCAGAGCGACTGGTATTGCTAGCATGATATTGCCCATAATCGCCACAAACTGGGTACGTAAAATATCGACCACCAATTCTGATAGTTTATTTAACTGGTGTGACTTTTTGCCAGAACCGTCCGATATAGTAGAGGCGATTGCCGCCGCCGTCATAGCAGGCTGTTTGGTAGCAACCGTACCATGAACGATATGGATAAAAACAAAACCCAATCCATAAATCATACTATTTACAAAGGCGCGTCCCATCGGTGCGAGGGCTAGGTTATAGGCTAATATCTTAAGCGTTGCCATAAAAGCAATAATAAAACCACCAATAGAGGCTTTCTTGAACATTTTTTGGTAGCCCGATTTATCGGTACTAATATAATGTTCACCCACACGGCTGGCATTTTCAGTGACTTTGCGCGACAGCAGCTTAGTATTATTATCAATTAAGTATCCAATACTATAACGGCGGCTAGCAGTGGTAATCAGTGCTTGAATCAATTCAATGAGCGCCTGATCACGCTTATCATAATTATCTGCTACCAGTTCAGTTAGGATGCGCATACGCTGCAAGCTTTGGTCTAAACGCAGCATCATATTGGTCAGGCGAATAGAGATCCCCGTTTTATAAATGCGCTTGCGTATGGTGGCAACGATATCTTCGCATTGTTCAATCATGACCAGTAACGGCGCAGGATCTACCGCTTTTTCGGGCGTGATATCCGTTAAAGTATCAAGCTCATGCGCTTCTCGGTACTGATTGACGTATAAGACCGCCTCTTGATTTTGTGCCACAAATGACGCTGAATAATTCAGCATTTGCGGATAAAATTCCATCAAATCTGGATGCAAGCCAATACCGCTGATACGGTATGACAAAATGATAATCGCGTTCAAAATACTGTTTTTTGCTGTCGCAACTAAGTTTAAATGCTGCTCATCGACTTTGAGTAGCTCAACCAGTTCATCCCATTTGTCTTTTTTAATATTGGCAAGCCAGCGCTCGTCAGAGCGTTTATCAAATAAATAACCGACCAATTCTACGACAGAATCTTCTTGTGGCAATAGCGGTAAAAAACGGTGTCCGATAAGGCGACGTAGACTATTAAAAAGCCCTGATCCGACATGATACCGGTATCGGTATATAAAGCAATTTGGCGATATTCAATAATCAGTTTTAAGACGAAACTTGACAGTCCATCTGCATATTCTGGATGTTGACGTAAAATATCAATCAGCTCTTGAATGTTTTGATTGGCTAACGTGGGCTCTTTATCGCTCACTCGTAGCTCATCGATTAGGCGCTTGAGTACCGCAGGATCTGGCACATCACTTAAGGCTGTAATCTGTTGTAAAATGTGTTTTATTTCTGACACATTGCATCCCTTGTGGTGGTTATTTCAGTCATTGTTATTATTGAGTATGAGCAAAGATATAGGTGTTTTGAATGACTATATTGGTTATCAATGTCGCGATATCTACCACTATTGATGGTTAGGTTTCTAATTTACAGCTCACTAATTTGGAAATTATTGGTTCAGAGCTTATTGGTTTAGGCATTAAAGATATTTGTACCAATCTTAATGTTGTGACTTTACGTTATTTTAATCGTAACAATGCCTGAGCGGTTAATTATTTTGTTAGCAGTTATTTTGTGGCGCTCATTATATCTATTGTGGAAACCATCGCTGTGATGATATTTTTGGCAAAAAAAGGGACAGTAGCGTGACTGTCCCCTTATCGTAGTGCGGTATGGCTTACTTTATTATAAAAGTAAGAAATTAGCTAGCGGGTACATCAAAGTAGCTAAGATCAAAGTTCATCATTGGATCACTACCAGCTTGAACCATTTGTGCATGGGCATCAATGCGTGGCAAAATACGGCCGACGAAATAATCGGCAAGCTTGGCTTTATTGGTATAAAACTCACCTTCTTTACCGTTAGCTGCTTCTACCATCAACGCAAACATGTACGAGTAAGCGAGGTAACCAAAGGCATGCATGTAATCAACGGCACAGCCATTGACTTCGTTTTTACGCTCGCCAATGTTGCTAAGCACAGTGTTGGTTAGCGCTTCGATAGTATCTGCAGCATCTAGCGTTGCTTGCTTGATACCATGATCCGCTTGCATGTTATTGACGAAATCACGAATTTCACCTAAGAAATGAGTGACGTATTTGCCGTTATTTTTCGCCACTTTACGACCCAGTAAGTCAAGTGCTTGAATACCGTTGGTGCCTTCATAAATCTGGGCAATACGGGTATCACGAACGATTTGCTCCATACCCCATTCGCGGATATAGCCGTGACCGCCAAATACTTGCTGGCAATCAATGGTGGCTTCTAACGCTTTGTCAGTCAAGAAAGCTTTAGCAACTGGCGTTAGTAGCGCAACGCGTGCTGCTGCTGCTTGAGCGGCTTCAGGGTCGGTGCTAAATTTCTCTTCATCAAGATTTTTAGCCACGTACATCGCAAAGCAACGTGAGGCTTCGGTATTGGCTTTGGCATTTAATAGCATACGGCGCACATCGGCATGATGAATGATGGCATCCGCTGGTTTTTCTGGACTTTGCAGTTGGGTATCGCTACGACCTTGACCACGGTCATTGGCATATAGCGCTGCGTTTTGGTAAGCAAGCTCAGAACCGCCAAGGCCTTGCAGACCCATGGTGACACGCTCATAGTTCATCATGATAAACATTGATGACAGACCCGTGTTTTCAGCACCAACCATCCAGCCTTTAGCGCTGTCAAAATTCATGACACAAGTGGCTGAGGCTTTGATGCCCATTTTGTGCTCGATAGAGCCGACTGCTAGCGTGTTACGCTCGCCTAAGCTACCATCTGCATTGACCAAAAATTTTGGTACCACAAATAGCGAAATACCTTTTGAGCCTTCTGGCGCGTTAGGGGTTTTTGCCAATACCAAATGAATGATGTTTTCGGTTAAGTCATGCTCGCCGCCAGTAATAAAGATTTTGGTACCAGAGATATCATAGCTACCGTCATCATTAGGGATAGCTTTGGTTTTGATGATACCTAAGTCAGTACCAGCATGTGGCTCTGTTAAGCACATGGTGCCCGCCCACTCGCCGTTGTACATTTTCTCTAGGTAGGTTTGCTTTTGTTCTTCAGAAGCCGCTGCGTTTAGGCACAGTGTTGCACCAACGGTTAGGTTAGGGTAGAGGGCAAATGATTGGTTGGCAGTGAATACCATCTCTTCAGTCAGCATAGTCACCATTTTTGGGAAACCTTGACCACCGTATTCAGCGTTACCGCTTAAGCCAACCCAGCCTGATTCAGCATACTGCTTATACGCTTCTTTAAATCCAGTAGGAGTCGTGACGACGCCATTACCTTCAAAGGTTGCACCTTCTTCATCGCCGCTGCGGTTGATTGGCAAAAGAATGTTTTTTGACAGTTTTGCCATTTCTTCCAAAATCATATCGACTGTTTCCATATCGACATGAGCTAAGTTTTCGTTGTTTTGCCAAAATTTAGGCGCGTTAAATACATCATTTAAGATAAAGCGCATGTCATTCAGAGGGGTATTATAAACAGCCATAAACATTCCTTTGGTTCAAATAAATAAAATTAAAGTTGTTAAAGATATCAATTGTTCTTTTGGTCTAACCTTAGCGGTTAATAATCAAAGTTTAGCAAATAAGCTTGCGCACGGGTGTGTTTCTTCGTGAATTGTGCGTACACCAAAAGTATTGATAAAGGATAGCCTTTATAAAAATAAGAATAGATTTTTAGAAAAGGTTAGATTTCTTGAAAGTGTTGACTCTACTCGTTATTAATTTTAATAGCGCTAAGAAAATCGGCAACACACCTGAGTATGTTGCCGATAAAAATACAGTATTAGCAGTATTTAACGTCTAATTAAAAAGCGAACTGATCAACGTCCATGCTCATGTATGGTTCAACACCAGTGCTGATACGCTGTACGTGAGTGGTGGTACGTGGCAATAGCTTAGCAAAGTAGAACTGCGCGGTTTTTACTTTCGCGTCGTAGAAGGCTTGTTCGCTAGTACCGTTAGCAAGTTCAGTTTGTGCTACTAATGCCATGCGTGCCCATAAGTAGGCTAGCGTCACATAACCGCTGAAATACATATAATCAACCGCAGCGCCGCCAACCGCATCTGGGTTTTCAGTGGCTTGCATGCCGATGCGTGCAGTCAAATCACCCCATTCTTTAAGATGCTTGGCAAGTGGGCGAATAAACTGACCCATCTCATCGTTTTCTTTGTTTTCTTCACAGAATGTCTGGATGATTTTTACAAAGTTTGCAAGCAGTTTGCCTTGTGAGCCCAATACTTTACGACCTAGTAGATCGAGTGCTTGGATTTCAGTAGTACCTTCGTATAAGCAAGCAATACGCGTATCACGCACGTTTTGCTCCATGCCCCATTCACTGATAAAGCCATGACCACCATAAACCTGTACGCCATGGTTAGCGGCTTCAAGACCAGTTTCAGTCAAGAACGCTTTAGCGATCGGTGTCAATAGTGACAACATTTGATCAGCAAATTTAAGCGCATCGCCTTCGCCTTTTGCAACAGTATCGGCAAAATGTGAGAGGTAATAAACCAAAGCACGACCACCTTCAGCAAAGGCTTTTTCAGTCAACAGCATGTTACGAACCGCTGGATGTACAATGATAGGGTCAGCGACTTTTTCAGGCGCTTTAACACCAGATAATGAACGCATTGCTAGACGATCTTTGGCATAAGTCAATGAGCCTTGGAACGCATATTCTGCTGCTGTTAAACCTTGCACTGCGGTACCAATACGCGCCACGTTCATAAAGGTAAACATGCACTGTAGACCACGGTTTTCTGGGCCAATTAGATAACCTGTTGCGCCATCAAAGTTCATCACGCAAGTGGCTGAGGCTTTGATACCCATTTTGTGTTCGATAGAGCCACAAACGACGTTGTTGTTTTCACCTAGGCTACCATCTTCGTTGACCGTTACTTTAGGAACGATAAACAGTGAGATGCCTTTTGTACCAGCAGGCGCGCCTGGTAGACGAGCCAATACAATGTGAATAATATTGTCCGTTAAGTCATGCTCACCCGCTGAAATGAAGATTTTTTGACCAGTGATGCTATAGCTGCCATCTTCTTTAGGCTCGGCTTTGGTGCGGATAATACCCAAATCAGAACCCGCATGTGCTTCAGTCAAGCACATGGTGCCTGACCATTCGCCGCTGACCATTTTTTCTAGGTAGGTTTGTTTTTGCTCGTCCGTACCGTGATGCTCGATGGTTTGAATGGCACCATGCGATAAACCAGGGTACATAGAAAATGACCAGTTAGCCGTACCAACCATTTCATTAATGACGGTTGATAATGAGAACGGCATGTTTTGACCACCGAAGTCTTCTTCAGCAGACAACGCTGGGAAGCCAAGCTCACAATACGCTTTGTATGCTTCTTTAAAGCCTTTTGGCGTAGTGACTTGACCATTGTTAAACTGGCAGCCTTCAGCGTCACCACTTTGATTCAATGGTGATAGCTCATTTTCAGCAAAGCTTGCCGCCATCTCAAACAGGCTGTCCATTAGCTCGCGATCCGCTTCTTGGAATGCTGGCAGGGTTTTATAATGGCTTTCGCTGTCGAGTAACTCATGCATCACGAATTGAATGTCACGTAAGGGCGCTTTGTATTGCATAACTTCCTGTCCTTTTGAGAATATAACCAATCATCATCAAGGGTAGGCACATGACTGCACTGTTATTTAGTGCACAAGTCCAGCCCATATTAATCTAACGAGCCCAAATAAATGCTAGGCAATAATGGAGATTGACGATGTTGTCGGCTATATAAAATAGTATTGAAAAGAATGGTGATGGTCAGAGTAAGCTTGAAACTTAATAAACTCTAACAAATTCACTATAAAAGATAGGCTTTCAGAGGGGATTATACAAGTTTGGTGACAGCACTGATAAGTCATGAACCTATCTTGCATCGGTTATACAATCGACGTTAGGCGTTAAGAGGAAATGCGAATAACCATATGAAAATACTAATGATACTGGATAAATAAACATTCGTTAAAGGGGGTTTATTTGGCAGCGTACTGCTGAATCAACATCTCAGTCGCAGCATCTGCTGGCACTGGTTTGCCAAACCAATAGCCTTGACCCTGTTGACAGCCCATTTTTAGCAAGACATCGCGCTGTTGTTCGGTTTCGATACCTTCGGCGACTACCTGCATATCAAGTGCAATTGCCAAGTCTAAAATAGCTTTTACAATGGCATGTTGGGTACGATCAGTGTCGATGTTGGATATAAAACTTTTATCAATTTTAATGAAATCAAACGGATATTCTTGTAAGTAACTCAAAGAGGCATAACCGGTGCCAAAGTCATCCAACGCCAAACAAATCCCCAGTTCCTTGAGTAAATTAAGCTGTTTTTTGACATTTGCATGACGCTGAATTAAGGATGATTCGGTGACTTCAATATGTAGCTGATGGGCAGAAATATGGTGTTGCACCAGTAAACTGCTCACCATCTCAGAAAACTCAGGGTGGCTAAATTCGGCGGCATCTGCATTGATACAGATATGCTGAAAAAATCCTTGCTGTTGCCAAGTCGATAACTGCTTAGCAATTTGAACCGCCATGTGCGAGAACAGCTCAAACGACAGTTTATGAGTGATAATGGCATTGATAAAATGTATCGGCTTTAGCAGTCCGCGAGTCGGGTGTTGCCAACGTACCAGCGCTTCAAAACCAATAATGATGCCAGTAGCCAGCTCAAACTTTGGTTGATAATAAGGAACAAACTGATTTTCAGTGGTGGCGGCTCTAAGTTCCGCCTCTAACTGCAAGCTACCCGCAGTGGCTTCGTCAATGGCCGTATCATACCAGCAAATGTCATCACCGCCTTGCTGCTTGACATAATGCAGGGCTTTTTCAGCCTTGGTCAATAATCCTGTCACTTCGTCGTCGTTAGTGGGAAAGTAACTGACCCCGACGGAAATATGACAATAAATCTTGGCGTCTGTCGCAGTGTTTTCATCTAAGGAGAAGGGGCGTTCACACATTTGCATTAAGCTGTCTAGCTGATGACGTACCATATTAGCGTCATTGAATTCGAATAATAACGCAAAATCATCGCCGCCAAAATGGGAAAAACACTGTAAATTATCGAGCTTGAGGTTCTTCAGGCGTGTGACAAAGTTCTTTACCAAAGTGTTGATGCCGTCAGGGCCAAGCAAGCTTGCTAGATTGCGATAACGGTCAATATTAAAGCGCACAATCACGACTTCTTGATAGCTGTCCAACAATAGGTCGCTTGTCTGACTCAAGAAAACCTTACGGTTTGGTAACCCAGTCAATTGATCATAATTGAGCAAATGAGCCACTTGCTTTTGATCCTTGACGACCGAGGACATATCACGCACCATACCGATATAGTAAGTCTTATGATTGACACAGATTTTGCGATAAGTCATGTGACAGTCAAGTATTTGTCCATAACGGTTCGGCATCGAAAAGTCGTTTTCATAAAAACCATTGCAGTCTAGATGGTTAGTGATATCTGCTAAAACGGCCCTTTCTTCATCTGATAAAAATTCTGCTGCATAAACACCAAGTGGTCTGCCAAGCAAAAATGACTCACTGTAGCCAATGATAATCTCATAACTGGCATTGACCGATAGATAGCGTAAATTGGCATCCAAGATGAATATTGCATCATCAAGCTGCTCACATAACTCGGCCAGCAGTTGCTGCTTGTCTGCGATGGAAATAGGGGCGAAAGCAGTCATAGTTGGACTCATCATATCGAAATAGAGCAGCAGTTAGGATTACGCATATGGTATTTACTCATAATAGCTCAAAGCATGCAGAGTCGCCAACGCCACCACGGGTGCGGTCTCGGTGCGTAAGACTCTTGAGCCAATTTGCCAAGGTTCAAAACCAGCTTTGGCTGCTTGCTGGCATTCATCAACGCTCAGACCACCTTCAGGGCCTATTAGCAGCTCAATATAAGGAGACTGTTGCGTTAAGACTGTTGGTAGAGACTTAGGCATTGCTGGTTGTCCTGCAGCTGGTACGCTCAGTTGCAGACGCAAATCTGCTGGTTGTTGTAATATTTGGTAATAAGGGTCTTGGCTAAGGGTGGTAACAATAGTACTGGTAGTAGGAGGGCGCACGTCCATTTGTGAATCGGAAGAGTGGGTCGCTGACTTTTGTAACCAGTCATTTATGGACACAGGCGCAATAATAAGCGGTGGACGGTTAAGACCGCATTGTTCACACGCGGCAATGGCAACTTGCTGCCAATGTGCCAGTTTTTTTTCTACTTGGGCAGGCTTTAGATTGACCTCGCCATGATGGCTACTTAGCAATTGAATAGCAGTGACACCAAGCTCGGTGGATTTTTGAATCGCATAGTCCATGCGTTCACCGCGGCTCATCACTAAACCGATTTTAGTGAAGACAGCGGCACTTCGGTCAGTATCTACATGTGCTAATAATGTCACAGTGGCGTGTTTTTTACTGATGACCTGTAGCTGCACTTGATACTCGCCGCCAAAGCCATCAAATAATATGCCTTGATCGCCAATATTGGCACGCAATACACGGCACCAATGATGGACGATACTCTCTGTTAATTCGGCACTATCTCCAATAGCCAAGGTGCTAAGTTGAGGATGGAGTGAGCTTCTTTCATCACTGATGTCATTGCTGGTGTCATAAAAAAAACGTCGCACAGTTGCTTAGTCCTATTGTTTGAATAATATTTTCAAATATCTTAGCAGAATATCGTTTGAGAGGGTAAAGGGATTATCTTTAGTAGAATTTGCATTAGTGCAATTCTTATACCAAAAAGACTGGCGCTCCTATGAGCGCCAGTCTTTAAAAAATATATTCGATAAATATGATGAGCAATTAAGCTAAGCCGAGTGCTTCAATCAAGCGCTTGTTTGGCTCAACCTTATTCATGCTATAAAAATGCATGGCAGGTACGCCCTCAGCAATTAAGCGCTCGCATAAACGATAGACGACATCAAAACCAAATTCACGAATGGCTTTGCGGTCATCGCCAAAGTCAGACAACTGCTTACGTACATAACGCGGAATATCAGCGCCACAGCTATCGGCAAAGCGTACCAAATTACTTGAGTTAGTAATTGGCATGATACCAGCGATTAAAGGCTGAGCAACCGTATCGATACCACGCTTCTCTAAGGTATCACGCAAATATAAGTAACTATCAGCGTTATAGAAAAACTGAGTAATCGATGCATTAGCACCCGCTTGGTATTTATTGACCAAGTTGTCAACATCAAATGCAAAGCTACGCGCTTGTGGATGCATTTCAGGATACGCTGCGACCTCGATATGGAAATGATCGCCTGAATGTTCACGGATAAACTTAACCAAGTCTAACGCAAACGGCAGCTCGCCCATACCGACTTGACCTGACGGTAAATCACCACGCAGGGCGACTAAGCGCTTGATGCCCAAACCTTTATACAGATCGAGCAATTCAGCGATTTCCGCCTTATCATCACCGATACAAGATATATGCGGCGCAATGTCAGTCTCGCCGCGTGCGCATAGTGCTTGGACGATATCTAAAGTGCGATTTCGGGTTGAACCCCCAGCACCGTAAGTCACCGAAAAATACGCAGGTGATAGCTTATTCAACTCATCATAAGTACTGAGTAGTTTTTCATGACCTAGCTCGGTTTTGGCAGGGAAAAACTCAAAGGAGAAAGCAGGCTTAGTCACAGTCTGGCTCCTTTTAGTATTTATAAGCGTCAGGCTTAAATGGACCTTCGACAGGCACACCCAAATACTCTGCTTGTTTTTCAGTTAGCTTCGTTAGAGTACCGTTAAAACCAGCAACCATCGCCGCAGCGACTTCTTCATCGAGCTTCTTAGGCAGTACTTTGACGTATAGGTTGTCAGTACGTTTATCAGCTGGCAAGTCTGCGAATTTCTCGTCAAACAAGTACATTTGAGCCAATACTTGGTTAGCAAATGAGCCGTCCATCACGCGCGATGGGTGACCAGTCGCGTTACCTAGGTTAACCAAGCGACCTTCAGCAAGCAAAATCAAATAATCATTTTCGTCGTCCGAGCGGAAGATTTGATGGACTTGTGGCTTAATTTCAACCCAGCGCCAGTTATCACGCATAAACTGCGTGTCGATCTCAGTATCAAAGTGACCGATGTTACAAACAACTGCACCAGGTTTCAATGCGGCTAGCATATGACGATCACAAACATGGTAGTTACCAGTAGTCGTGACAATCATGTCGGTGTCTTCAAGCAGACGGGTGTTGATATTCTCAGCGCCGCCAGTGTTATCACCATTGATGTATGGTGACAATACTTCAAAACCGTCCATACATGCCTGCATGGCACAGATAGGATCGACTTCTGAGACACGGACAATCATGCCTTCTTGACGTAAGCTTTGCGTAGAGCCTTTACCCACATCGCCATAGCCGATAACTAAAGCGCGACGACCAGCAAGGAACATGTCAGTTGCACGTTTGATAGCATCATTTAAACTATGACGGCAGCCGTATTTGTTGTCGTTTTTAGACTTAGTAACCGCATCGTTAACGTTGATAGCGGGAACTTTAAGTGTGCCTTTATTTAGCATTTCAACTAAGCGATGGACGCCTGTAGTCGTCTCTTCTGAAATACCGTGAATATTATCCAGCAATTCAGCATAATCATTATGAATCAATGCGGTCAAATCACCGCCATCATCCAAGATTAAGTTGGCATCCCAAAGCTGACCTGATGCTTCACCGCCAACGTGGATTTGCTGACGTAAGCACCACTCGTACTCTTCTTCAGTTTCGCCTTTCCAAGCATAAACAGAGATGCCAGCAGCAGCAATAGCCGCAGCAGCATGGTCTTGGGTTGAGAAGATATTACATGAGGTCCAACGTACTTCAGCACCTAGCGCGACTAGTGTCTCGATAAGTACGGCAGTCTGGATGGTCATGTGGATACAGCCAGCGATTTTTGCGCCTTTAAGCGGCTGATCGGCTTCGTAGCGACGACGCAAACCCATTAGGGCAGGCATTTCAGCTTCGGCAAGGGTGATTTCACGGCGACCGTAGTCAGCAAGGCTGATGTCAGCGACTTTATAGTCAGTAAAAGAGGGATCGATCGTATGGGCAGATGGGGTGTTAGACACTGCGTCCATAATATGCTCCTATCAGTGGTTAAGGTATGATAAAAAGAATAAAAACGCAGGTGCCGTTATTTGCGCTGTCAACAATCAATGAGATGATTGTTTAACAGTTACCGAGCCTAACATAATGACTGATTAGCAGGGCTTTAAAGCCTAAATGCACTATCAGATATTATGGCGCAACACCTCTCGGAGGTCGTTATTGTAATTGATGAGTCATGAATTGTCACCTGTTGGATAACATAAATAGCTGACGGTATAGGCACTAAGAAGGCGAGCGGTAATATGTAGCAATAAAAAAGGCCATCGATGGATGACCTTTTTTATTCTCATTTCAGACAGTCCAAATAGTACTAAGAGAAAATTAGTACCAGTTATAAGTTAATGAGGTAAAGAAGTTGGTGCCGTCCGTATTATAGCCCGGTATGGTGGTGTATTTCTCGTTAGTGATATTGTTTAATCGCGCTGTCATAGATAGATTGTTAGTCAATTTATAATTACCACTGATATTGAATAAGCCATAATTATCAACAAATTCTGACTCAGTATTGGCAACACCACTATAATAATCGCCTACGTATTGATACTCAGCGCGGATATCTACGCTTGGTAAGCGATAGCCCAAATACACTAGACCTTTATGTTCGGGACGAATAGATAGGAAGTTGCCATCGTTAGTGCCGCCACTGTTATTTTTTGCTTGCTGATAGTCATAGCTACCACCGAACAAATAATTATCAATTGTCCAATCTGAGGTTAGCGATAACCCTTTGATTTTAGCTTCATCAACATTTTCACTGCTACCCGCCCATTCATTTTCAGGCGTTGGGTTAGCAACATAACCGATTAAGTCATCAACTTTATTATAATAGCCGGTTAATCGAGTCGATTGTAAAGTGGTGTCATATTCGACAAAGGCTTCATAGTTGTCGCTAGTTTCAGGTTTTAAGTTGGGATTGCCTGAGCCAGGATAGTATAAATCATTGAAGGTTGGTGCACGAAAACCCTTAGCATAGTTGATACCAGCGCGTGCATTGGGATTGATATGATAGGCACCGCCTAAGTTATAAGTGGTTTCATTACCATATTGTGAGTCATCATCAAAACGTAAATTGGCTTGCGCATCAAATTGATTATTGGCCAATACGTAACCCAAAAATGCACTGCTCACATCGCGATCATCAACATCATATTCAGTCGTATCAATACTTTGGTTAAGATATTCTATGCCGTATATACCTTGACCAACAGGAAGTAAGTGCTGACCGACTAAGCTGATTTGGTCTTGTTTAGTATCATAAACACTGCTGTAAGTTGGGTTATCAGACTTATCTATAGAATGGCCATATTGCAATTTTACTGAAGAGCCTGGCATATAACGCCAATCGACAAACGCTTGTGCGGCACCATTTTCTTGATCAGAGTAGGTGTTTTCTGCAGCGCCGTTATCAAAGTCAGTGGTAGACTTACTATACAAGGCGCTTGCACCTACAAGTAGCTGCTCGTTGAGACTTTGGGTTAAGGCAAGACTGACATTATCGCTTTCAAAACCATCTTTATCTTTATTGTAACCATAAGAGCCTGGTAACGTCGCATTAAAGCCGTCGGTTTCATTATGGCTTGCCGAGATACTTAGTGTCGTTCCGGCTTTATTCGCAAATTGGCCGCTGGCACCATACAGATATTCGTCATGTGACCCTGCACCAACCGTTACTGAAAAAGTGGTTCTGTCAACGTTCGTGCCTTTCGTAAATACTTGAATCACACCGCCCATGGCATCTGAGCCGTAAAGACTAGAACCTGACGCACCGTATAGAATTTCGATACGGTCAATTTGATCAGCAGGTAACAGGCTAAGGGTCGCGCCACCAGCACTAATTGAGCTATAGCGTATACCATCGATTAAGACTAAGATTTGATTACTACCATACCCACGCATATAAAAGTTTGAAGTAGTACCAGGACCACCATTTGTGTAATAGCTTATTCCAGGCTGGTGTTTGAGGACTTCAAGGGCACTTTGACCCTGATAACGTTGTAGCTCTTCACTGTCAACCACACGAGTTTGCGCAATTACATTGCTGGTTTTAGTGGGGGTACGAGTTGCTGTTACGATGATTTCATCAAGCTCAACTTGTGGTAGCTCGCTATCGTTAATAGTAGCAACGTCAGGTGTCACTGCCATTGCTGTGTTAACCGCAAGTAAACCCAATGCGCTTAAGATACTCAAACGAAGGTAGGTACCTGAAGATGAACGTGATAAAGACATAGTCAATTCCAAAATAATCATATTAAAAAATGCAGCGAAAAAGTAACCATATTGACGTTAATATGGCTAAAAATTACAAAAAACAGTGGGCAAGCAAAACTGCGTTCATTATCTACAAAACAGACCGCTTTATAAACCACTTTAACCTAATGTTTATTCACGGTAAGCTGAGTAGTTTTCATGATAGATTGCGGTTTATTCATTTAATGATTATCACTCTTATTCATAGTAGGCATTGAGAAGGAGTATCGTGAAAGGTGATAAAACATCAGAAGCCATAAGCAAAGGTGAGAGCAGATAACTCACATAGATGACCATAAAAACGTGTAATCAAAAGCACTGCTGTTATAAATAATTGCTATTATAGGGAAGCACTCATTTGTTCTTCGTTGTACCATTCATAATGCTAAGAGGTTTGTTTTGTCTATTAAGTATCGCCTGATTCCTATGATTACCAGTCCCGAGTTGTCTTCACCATACTCAATCATCAAAATGCCACTAATGGCAATTTTATTTTTGCTTGTGATGCTGTTGAGTGCGTTGTTACCAAATAATGCATTTGCTGCTGAAGCTAGCGCACTGGGGATGGGTGGCAGTACCAGTGAGGAGTCGGCGAGTACGCCGATACCAGATTCATTCGGACGTGATACTCCGCGCCATACCGTACAGGGCTTCATCAGTGCGTTAGGTGAAAATGACTATCTGCTGGCGAGTAATTATTTAAACTTATCAAAGTCGGATAATCCAACCACAATCGTTCGTCAATTTAAGCAAGCGCTGGATGCAGGTGGGCGTTTTCAGCCTGATTTGCAGATTAATAATACGCCTGAGGGCAACCTAACTGATCAGCTACCGCCAAGCCAAGAAAACGTCGGTGCGATTAATGTGGGTGAAAAAAGTGTGCCACTGATACTTGAAAGAGTGGTGTCTAAGCAAGGAGAGCAGTATTGGCAGTTTTCTACGGATACGCTTAGCTCAGTACCAGAAGTCATAGAAAATACCGAACCAACGTTAGTGTCTCGCTATACTTTTGATTCATTAGAAGGCAAAAAGCTGTTTGGTTATCAAGTGGCGGATTTAGCCGCAGCGTTAATGATGACTGTCGGCAGCTTTGTGTTTACTTATATCATGGTATGGCTGCTGTACCATCTATTACGCATCGTCTATCCTCGTGTGCGCGGCGTACCATTGCCATTACCTGATAAGGTCGTATTGCCGCTGGCAGTAGTCATTATGGCGCTGATACTGTCAGAAGTGATGGTGTATGCAGGCGTGTCGGTGACGTTACGTGAACCGATCAATCGTTTTACCGAGATTGCATCTTGGCTTGCATTGACTTGGTTGCTGTTACGAGTCATCGATGCCATATTCACTCGTGCGGTAAACTTAAGTTATAAGAAAAATTATACTGAACGTGTCTCTATCTTGGGGCTGCTACGCAAAGTGGTCAAAGCGTTGCTGCTGATCTTTGCCGTAATTGTTATCTTCGGTAATCTGGGTTTTGATTTGACCACGGGTATTGCTGCCTTGGGTGTGGGTGGTTTGGCATTAGCACTGGGTGCTCAAAAAACCATCGAAAACCTTGTTGGTAGTGTCGTGGTCGTGGCGGATTCGCCCGTACGTATTGGTGATTATTGTAAGTTTGGCACTTATGAAGGCACAGTCATTGATATTGGTATTCGCTCATCACGTGTGCGCACCTTGACGCGCACTGTTGTGACTGTACCAAACGGTGATTTTTCATCGATGCAGATTGAAAACTTTACATCCCGCGATATGTTTCGCTTCTTCCATCAGTTATATATTAAACGCACTGCTGATATTGATGTGGTCTTTAAGATGGTCAAGGACTTGGATGAGTTTATAGATGAGCATTATTTGACCAACCAAGAATGGAATCAGGTCAATATTTTAGAGCTACGTCAAGACTGCTACATCATTCAATTACAGGCGTATGTTAATGCTAATGGCGTGACTGAGTTCTATGACAAACAGAACGTTTTGTTTGTTGATTTATTGAACCAAGTGGCGAAATATGATGTCGAGCATGCTTTGCCAACGCAGCAGCTTATTGTCAATCAAACTGAGCTTGAGCATCACATAGAAAACGAAATTGAAGATAAGAATAAGGAAGGTAACGTCGCCGAAACGACAAAAGACATGTCAAACGATGACCATGCTGATGATGCTAGCGACAATAAGGATAACAGCAACGATGATAAGCATGCCGTGGACTTGAGTAAAGATAATGTCAAGGCAGATGAAAAGAGCAGCCAGCAAACGACTAAATCCGTAGAGAGTAAAAAAGACAATGCGTTAAAGGCATTGAGAAATAAAAGCCGTATGATAAAGAAGATCAAGTTCAAGTACGCAAAAAGAAAATCTGGCTTTTCTATATGGAATCAGCCATAAAATTATGGATTGAAAGCTGTATAAGATCAGCACTTGAGGTAAGTATCAAGCGTTCATCTTATACCATCCACAAAAATTAGAGCAGCAAAGAAAACGAGTGCTAGACTAAGCTTAAGCTAAGCTAAGCTAAGCGAGTTTGACATAGTGAATCGTACTTTGGTGTTTGGTATTATAAAGGGACAGCGGTTTGATTACGTAATAAGCCGTAGTATGACCATAGTAACAGACTGGCAGCGCTGCGATGTGGTGACCAATCTTGTGTTAGATTCTTTAACTGTTTCGGCGTTGGGCGTTCCGTTAAGCCTAATAACGCCATCGCCGCTACTTTAATCGCTAGATCATCGATCGCAAGTACGTCTGCACGTTTCAGAGAGAATAATAAATACATCTCAGCCGTCCAGCGACCAATACCAGTAACGGCTGTCAGCACTTCTATTGCTTCTTCATCAGGCAAAATTTCTAACGCAGCAAAGTCTATATCATGATCGACTAATGAGCGAATATAACGGGTTTTTTGTTTAGATAACCCTTGCGCTCTTAAGTCCTCATCTGTTGCTTTAATTATTGCCTGTGAGTTAGTTAAGTCTGCATCAAGCAATCGTTGCCAAATACTGGCTGCTGCTGCCACAGACAGCTGTTGACCAACCATTGCTCGCATCAACTGCTCAAACCCGCCGATATTATGCCGTAGACTGGGAATACCAACTTGTTCATAGATAGACAAAAATCTTGGCTCGATAACAATCAAAGCCATGATATGTTCATCTAGTTGCTGTGTGTTTTCAATGATCTGTATGCTCATAAATGTCTGATCCTAACTTATGCAAATAACGTTATCGCTAGATGTTAAATGTAGGGGCTATAGTAGATAAAGATTAAATAATGATTTTATGAGCATAACAAAAAGGACTGCCAATAAGCAGTCCTTTTGATTATTCATACTAACTCTAACACTAAAAACTATTCACCATCAGCTTTAGATTTTTTGAGCAGTACCAATACTGCACCGTTACCACCATCTTTTGGCGGTGCAGAACAAAATGCCAATACTTCTGGTAGTTGACGTAGCCAACCATTGACGCAGGTTTTTAAAATGGCTTCACTGCCTTTACCATGGACGATTTTTACCATGGTCTCGTTTTTCTGTTTTGCTTGGCTTAGGAGTTGAGTCATTGCCACGCGCGCCTCTTCGATGGTACAACCATGAATATCTACGGCGTCATACCAACGTAGTTTGCCTTTTTTAAGCTGATCAAAGATTTTATTCTGCAAAGTCGGCTGTTTGTAAGATAAATAGGCTTCAGCAGCGACAGGGTTGAGTAGTGCTTGCATATCTGACAAGCCAGCTCCCAAATCACTCGCTTCACTACCTTGCGCGGCAGCACGTTTAGACAAGGTAGTCGCATCAGGTTTGCCCGCTTTGCTAGCATTGGCAGGTGAGCGCACGTTTTTGTCTTCAAGCTGATTGACACCATGCATTGCTTGCATAAACAGCACTTTGTCATCGTCAATATGCTCGCTAGCCATTTGCTTGACAGTCTTGTTTACTTGCTTTTGCGTGGGCAATGATACAGGCTCAGTAGGCTTTTGATTTTCATCTTCAGGCGAATTGGTATCACGACCTTTGCTAAGTTGGCCTTTTAGCTCTTTGAGCTGGTCTTGCATTTCTTTTGAAAATAGAGAGTTTGACATAGAATTTAACGTATCGTTGGTTGATGAATGATGGACTGATTTAAACTGTTTAGTGGACTTAAGCCACTTTACCCGTCTGCTGCGACGCCCGCAAGTAAGGATTGTAACGCTTGTCCAGGATGATCAGTCTTCATGAACTGTTCACCGATTAAAAAGTGCTGAATATTGTGCTTCAACATCAAATGAATATCAGCGCTATTATGAATGCCACTTTCGGTGACGATAAGCGGTTTAAGCGTGCTGTCCATATCAGCCGCCAGTGCGTCGATTAAAATATTTTTTAGATCTAGCGTGGTTTGTAAGTCGACATCGAAAGTATTCAAATCACGATTATTAATACCGTAAATATTATGCGCTGAGCGCGGTAGCTGTAGCGCACGTTCAAGTTCAGCTTTAGTATGGACTTCTATCAATACATCCATACCCAATTCGATACTTAGCGCATGCAGCTCTTGTACTTGGATGTCGTCAAGGCAGGCCATAATGAGTAAAATACAGTCAGCGCCCATCAGATAAGATTGATAGATCTGGTACACATCTATCATAAAATCTTTACGCAGTATCGGTAGGCTTACCGCATTAGCTGCTTGAATAAGATAGCTATCATCACCTTGGAAATAATCGCGATCAGTCAATACAGACAGACAGCTGGCGCCGGCTTGCTCGTATTGCTTGGCAAATAGGGCAGGCGCGAAGTTGTGATTGATAACGCCCTTAGAAGGAGAGGCTTTTTTAATCTCAGCGATGATACCAATACCATGCTCTTTAGTGCTAGCCGCTCGCAGCGCCGCCGCAAAGCCACGACGTGGTTTGTTATCCGCCGCTACTTGTGCTTGTAAATCTTCAAGAGATAATACCTCGCGTGCGGCATTTACTTCTTCCACTTTAGTGGCGACAATGCGTTGCAGTACGGAAGGAATATCTGTCTTAATTTCTGTATGAGTCATGCGGGTATCCGAATATCGTTGAATGTAAATAGACAAAATAGCTAGAGTGCACAGTAATGGTGCTTAGCCGTTAAGCAGGAGTCACCAGTTGCTGCGTGTATTTGGCGAGAGACTCGAGCTTGAGTAGGGCATCACCGTTCTGAATGACTTTTTGTGCCCGACTCACACCATTAGCATAGTTGCTGGCAAGCCCTGCGGTATATATAGCCGCGCCTGCATTTAGTGCAATCATATCACGTGCTTTAAGGACGGCACGGTCTTGAGAGTTTTCTCCTGATAGAGCCGCGCGAATCAGCTCAAGACTTTGCGCTGGAGAATCTACATCGAGACCGATAAGGGTTTGTGACTCAATACCTGCATCTTCTGGCATCATCTCATAAACAGATATCGCACCGTCTTTTAATTCAGCGACAGTGGTTGAGGTAGCGAGACTGATTTCATCCAAACCGTCTTTTGCGCCCACAACCATGACATGACGTGCGCCTAAGTTTTTCATGACTTTAGCGATAGGCTCGCACAGCTGAGCGGTAAAGACACCGATTACCAGATTGGGTGTGCCAGCAGGGTTGGTTAATGGTCCTAAAATATTAAAGATGGTACGCGCTTTGAGCTCGCGGCGTACTGGATTGGCATAACGCATCGCACTGTGATGATTGGGCGCAAACAAAAAGCCGATACCTTGGTTTTCGATACACGCTTTAGATTGCTCAGGGGTAAGCGCCAGACTGATACCTGCTTGCTCAAGCAAATCTGAGCTACCAGAGTTGGTAGAGACGCCGCGGTTACCATGTTTTGCCACTTGCGCACCAGCAGCGGCAGCAACCAATGCTGACGCAGTAGAAACGTTGAATAAATTGGCACCATCACCGCCAGTTCCGACGATATCGACTAAGTAATTACAGTCATTTGGTTCGATATTGGCTGCTAACGCACGCATTGCACTGGCAGAGGCAGTAATCTCATCGATGGACTCACCTTTCATACGCAGACCAGTCAAAATAGCCCCCATCATGGCGTCGCTACATCTGCCTTGCATGATAATCAGCATCACCTGATACATCTCATCAAAGGTTAAATCAATGTGCTGAAAAATTCGCCCCAAAGCCGTCGTCAGTAGCGTATGTGTGTCTTCATCAGACAGTTGAGCAATATTAGTTGGGGTAGGACTTTTATTTATTTTTGTCGTACTCATTATGATCTCTCTTAATATTTTTATACGTTAATTTTAAATTATCAATAGAATAGGTTTTATTTTAATTTTGTTATTAACGGCTTTTTTAGAACATGCTTTAATAAACTGTTAGCCGACTTGTGGTAGTTCATCTGAGGTTAGTACTGACAAATGATGCGTTTGCAAAAAATTGTTGAGCAGCTGATAACCTGCTTCGCTTAAGATAGACTCAGGATGGAATTGTACCCCTTCTATCGCAAACGTTTTATGATGGATACCCATGATTTCTTCAATACTGCCATCACTGTTTTGTGTCCATGCGGTCAGCTCAAGACAATCGGGCAGGCTGGTTTTATCAATGACAAGCGAATGATAGCGCGTGACTTGTACGGGATTAGGCAAGCCTACAAAGACACCTTGGTCAGTATGATAAACGGCGGATAAGCGGCCATGCATGACTTCGCCAGCCTTGACCACTTGTCCACCAAATGCTTGTCCAATTGCCTGATGTCCTAGGCAAATACCTAGTATCGGTATCACGCCCTGAAAAGTCTTGATAGCTTCTAGAGAGATACCAGCCTGATCAGGATCGCAGGGACCGGGGCCAATGACGATCGCATCTGGCGCAAGGGTTCTAATATTTTCAATAGTGGTTTGATCGTTACGCCAGACGGTGATGTCCTGCTGTAATTCACCGAAGTACTGTACAATATTGTACGTAAAGCTGTCGTAATTATCGATCATCAGAATCATTAGCGTTCTACTTATTGGGTTCTACTTATGAAGATGGTTATATAACGCCGTTATCTTACCACTATTTTGTAGACTATCAAATGTAGGGTGCAGGCGACCCAAATAAGCGGTGAATAACAATACATTTTGCTTATTGGATGACATTCGTTAACATCTCAAACGCACTAAAAAAGTACATAATTTTTATTTATACATTCAATATGCACTAATTTAGTGCGTAAATGCGTTATTAATGATCCTGGATAAACAATTTGCATGACACCACTGACGATAAATCTACGGCTGCAATATTGTCAAAGGTATTATAAGTTACTGTAATTATTATTAATAACTATCCTTATGTCTTCGATATTTTTTTTATTATAAAAAACTGGCATAGCCTTTGCATTATTACTGTTATGATTATCTTTGGTGATAAAGTGGTTCAATAATTATTATTAACGAGTGCCTGAAGAGTTCAGCATAATGAGTGATATGTTGTTAGAATAATATCGAACCAAAACACTGGCGGGTCTTATTAAGCGCATAACTCAGGTGACTATCTTGACTAATAATATTGACAGTGCTGAGAATAAGCATAATATTAAACAGGATATTTAGCTCTAAACGCAGCGCTGACTGTTATCAAACCAGAGATTTTTAACCAACAGATTGTACCTATAATTTTAAATCGCAATAACCTAATCAACACAACGGAGACTATTTATGTCGAACAAACTACTAGATCTTATCCAATCCTCTAATGCTAAATGGGTTGATTTTCGCTTCACTGATACACGTGGTAAAGAGCAACATATCAGCTTTCCAGCGCATAGCGTTGACGAAGAAGTGATGGAAGATGGCAAGATGTTTGATGGCTCATCTATCGCTGGTTGGAAAGGTATCGAAGCGTCAGATATGATCTTGCGTCCTGATCCAGAGACGGCTTTTCTTGACCCGTTCTTTGATTCACTTACCGTAGTTGTTACTTGCGATATCATCGAGCCATCAACGCTACAAGGTTATGATCGTGACCCACGTTCTATTGCGCGCCGCGCCGAAGAGTACTTGAAGTCAACAGGCATTGGCGATACTGCTTATTTTGGTCCTGAGCCTGAGTTTTTTATATTTGATGATGTGAAATGGTCAATTGATATGTCTGGCGTTAGCCACAAGATCACAGCCGAAGAAGCGGCATGGTCGACTAACAATGACTATGAGTGGGGCAACATGGGACATCGTCCACGTGTTAAAGGCGCTTACTTCCCAGTACCACCAATCGATAGCTCGCAAGACATGCGCTCTGTTATGTGTGAGCGTTTAGAAGAAATCATCGGCGAAGGCTGTGTCGAAGTTCATCACCATGAAGTTGCGCCTTGCCAGTCAGAAATTGGTGTCGCTTTCAATACGCTAGTCAAAAAAGCCGATGAAGTACAGCAGTTAAAGTATGTTGTGCATAATGTTGCGCATCAGTTTGGCAAAACGGCTACCTTTATGCCAAAACCAATCGTTGGTGACAATGGTTCAGGCATGCATGTGCATATGTCAATCTCCAAAGATGGTGTCAATACTTTCTCAGGTGATGAGTATGCGGGTCTTTCTGAATCTGCACTGTATTTTATCGGTGGTATTATCAAGCATGCGCGTGCGTTGAATGCGATTACCAACCCATCGACTAATAGCTATAAGCGCCTAGTGCCGCATTATGAAGCGCCTATCAAACTTGCGTACTCAGCGTCTAACCGCTCAGCGTCTATCCGTATTCCACATGTTAGCAGCCCAAAAGCGGTACGTGTTGAAGCACGTTTCCCTGATCCAGCAGCCAACCCATACTTAACATTTGCAGCGTTACTAATGGCAGGTCTTGATGGTATTCAAAATAAAATACATCCAGGTGAAGCGGCTGACAAAAACTTGTATGACTTACCACCAGAAGAAGAAGCGCTCATCCCAACCGTTGCGGAGAGCTTAGAAGTTGCATTACAAGCCCTGCGTGATGATCATGAGTTCTTGTTAAAAGGTGATGTATTCACTGAAGACATGCTAGAGGCGTTCATCGCTTTGAAAGAAGAAGAAGTGCAACGTGTCAATGTAACCGTGCATCCCGTTGAGTTTGACTTATACTACAGTTGCTAATTTATAGCTAATACGCTCATAGCAAGCTCAATTCATAAAACCAGTTAAGGCAATCTTAGCTGGTTTTTTTACGTCTCAATAATAATTTACTAAATCAACAGATATGTCCTCTTTGAAATTATTACTGATTTAACGCCCAAAGTATCGCATAATAGATATTCATAATATTAAGTACTCATTAGGTTGACTGACTATGACTTCATTATCAAAACCAGTTTTTTCAAACAGTAAGTTAGGGTTGGCACTGATTGCTGCTACGATGATTAGTATGGCAACTCTCTACGCCCCTTTGGCAAATGCTGCGCCTATTTATAAAGTTATTGACGAAAAAACTGGTCAAGTCACCTTTACCGATCGCCCGCAAAATTATGAGCAGCAGGCAGGTAAACAAATCAGCCAGACGGGTGTCATGACGAAAGAAAGTCGCGTCAGCTCAAGTAACAGTGATAACACGAGTAGTCAACCTCATTCTAGTAATGTTAATACTACTACGCAAAATACGGCTGCTAAAAATAGCCCTGACGCCAAACCAGTCGTCAATTATCAGCTTGCTATTACTGAACCAAGCGCAGAACGTGCATATCGTCGCCCAGCCCAAAGCATTGATGTTAATGTGCAAGTGAAGCCGAACTTACAAACAGGTGATAGTGTTAGTATTTATTTGGATGGTAATGAAGTCGCGCAAGGTCTTAGCGCCTCGATTGCAACGGTAGATGTTTTACCAGGATCGCACAACATAAAAGCCGTGTTAAAAAATGAGAAAGGTCAAACACTCAAACAAGTAGAGCGTACGGTTTATGTGATTCAAAACAATACAACATTGCAAAATAATAAGAAAATCGCGCAACAGCTTTTAGCTTATCAAAATCTACCTTGGTATCAAAAAGTACTGTTAAAAATGCGTCAAGAGGGCAAACAACCGAATATGCAATCATTTACTAAGCCTATAGTGGATAAACCTATGACGCTTGAGCAACCCGTGATAAATTAACTTATAGTCAATGTGTCAATCATGGATAAGTATAAGAACCCATACAAAATAGAGTAACTTTATAAGTTGATTTCTTCTATATAAGCATAAAGGCAAGCGCTGATTGCAGCACTTGCCTTTATGTTTATCAGGATATTTATCAATTCTATGTATTTATAGCTTATTTAGTCAATTCAATCGTACCGTTAGCAGTCACTGAGATAGTGCTATTGCCAGATTCAAAACTTTGGCTAGGTACTGATTCGTCTGCTGCGCCTGCTTTCATACTCATAGCACTATACATCGGACGTGGGTAGTTGCTACCTGTATTTAAATTCACATTGACCACACGATAGCCACGAGCATCCCAAGCGCGTGTTAGGTTTTTAGCTTGTTGCTGAAAGGCACGAGACGCATTGGTCATCAGCTTTTGCTCAAGCGCATCCTTCTTAGTATCTGAGACACCAAAGTTCAGATTGTCCATCACCAGCGTTTCTTGTAGGTCAGCGATGAGTTGGCTGGTTGCTGCAAAGTCGGTGCTCTTTAAATCGATGTTTGCTTGTCCTGTCCAGCCAATGATTTTGTCATTTTTATCATAGCGAGGGTAGGTGCGCTGTTGTCCGGTGCTCACGGTAACCGTTGGATAGCGCTTAGCAATTTTCATGGCATTATTAATTGAGGTGTTGAGCGTTGTCGCTAGAGTTTTAGAATCCGTTGCCTGCGCTTTTTTATATAAGCTGGCCCGTACTTCATCATTTTGGATTTCTTCTTTTACTTCTGTCTGAAAAGTAAGCTGATCGTAGCCTGTTGGTTCTGCATGCGCGCTACCCATCATGGCTGTGAGTAGAAATGCAGTACCAGTCGTTAGAGCGGCTTTATTAAGTAAAGTGGTTTTCACAATGATCTCCTGAGTGAGTTATATCAATAGTATTTAGGTGAGCCATACAATAAGTAAGACTCGCCTTTATATGAGAAGCTGTCCATTTTAGTTATTAGTTGATACCGAGTATGCTCAGCTTCCTCAACTAAAATAGCAAAATTTAACAGGCTTGCTGTGAGAATTTTGTCACCTAAGTTACAGGGCGTTTTGAGGTAAAAGAAAGAGTTTTACGATAGGGGTTGTAATATTTAAAAATTCTTGTATAATTTGCAACTGGTGGCTCCATTGGTAGCCTCGCAACATTGTTCTATGAACCCCGCCAGGACCGGAAGGTAGCAACGGTAATAGTCACAGTGTGTGCCGAGGATTTGCTTTTGGAGTCGCTTTTTTTTGCCTAAAATTTGATACCTGTTTTGATATTTAATCAAAAATGCTCGTTTGATCTATTAAGCCCTTCATTGTAAAGGGCTTTTTTTCGACCTTTTTTTGTCCGATTTTGACCTTTGATTGATTAAGATGGGTTAAAATACAATGTATTAACTTTTATTAACATTCTGGACACTTTAGGGTTTTCTTATGAAGATGTTTGTTTGGTTGTTCATTGCCTTTGTGCTACTAGTGATTGTGTTTGGCGTATCTATATTTAATAAATTGGTACGCGCTCGCAATCAAGCGAAAAATGGTTTTGCTCAAATAGATGTACAACTGAAGCGCCGTCATGATTTGATTCCAAATTTGGTTGAAACTGCTAAACGCTATCTGACGCATGAAGAAGAGACGCTGACCCGTGTGATTAGTGCACGTAATCATGCCCAGAGCTTGCAAGACTCCAATACACATCAGCCAGACTCGCTTGAGCATATGGCGCTATTTGCCAAAGCTGAGAGTATGCTGTCTAAAGCGTTAGGGCAGTTTTCAGCGGTTGTGGAAGCTTACCCTGAGCTAAAGGCGGACAGCATGATTAAAGAGTTGATGGATGAGCTGACCAATACTGAGAACCGCATTGGCTTCGCCCGTCAGCACTATAATGACAGCGTGATGTTCTACAACAATGACCGCGAGGTATTTCCCAACAATCTTATTAGTACGACTTTTGGCTTTCGCCCGTTAAGCCCGCTAGTTTTTGAAGACAGAAAGGTGATCGCTCAAGCACCTGTCGTCAATATGGGCTGATATTGAATTATATTCATATGTTCAGATGCGTTTAGCTATTTTTAAGTCAGGCATATAGATGGATTTTTTTGGTGAACAACGCACCCGTACCCAGCGAAGTCTGTTGCTCTATGGGCTATTTTTTCTTATTGTCTTTGCCCATCTGGCAGTAGCGCTGGGTATCATGGCGCTGCTGCTAACGATATTTACTGGTGGCATTTATCATTGGGTGTTGATACTGGTTGCTATCTGGACAATCGGTAGCTTTGTGATCGGTAGTTTTTTAGAGTACAGACGTTTAGAAGCCGGTGGTCGCGCTATTGCTCAGCGTGTGGGCGGGGTTCGGCTGTTTATCGACCACAGCCAAGACGCGTGGGAGCATAGTCAAGGGGTTGCCCATCAGCATGGGCCCATACCAAAGGTTCGTTTCAGCGCCCACCATATCGCCGTGCGTGATGAGCGAGACTTCCCGCCTGTCTACCGTCGTTATTATGAGATTGCCCAGCAGCTAGCCATTGCTTCGGGTGTACGTATGCCGATTCTGTATGTACTGCCTGATGAGCAAGGTATTAACGGCTTCGTTGCTGGTCGTCATAGTCAAGATATGGTATTGGTCGTCACTCAAGGCGCGCTTGATAAGCTGTCCGATGAAGGGCTGTATGGACTGATAGGGCATGAATATGGTCATATCTTGCATGGTGATGCGACGTTTAATTTGCAACTGATGGTGGTGCTGGCAGGCTTGCAATTACTCTATGACTGGAGTGATTCTATTAATAATTTTGGCACTGGTAATCAACGCAATCATCAGAATAGCCATCACAATTATTTTGATGATGCGGTCAATCGACGCAATCTCTTGTCACAAAGAGCCGTCGATAGCCATGCGCGTAGCACTGAGGCACAAACAGCAAGCTTTACCACCCATAGTGAATGGGTAAGCTATTGGCAAAGTCAATCACAAAGCCAGCAGTCGTCAGCTAAGAGCCAGTCACGATGGCTACAAAATAATAATAAGTTCGATAGTCAAGCACCGCGCAATATTTGGACGTTGTTAATACATGGATTGAGTTTTTCGAGTATGGCCAGTGCGCAACTGATTAAACACAGCTTTAATCGCCAGCGTGAATTGCTCGCCGATGCCACCAGCGTGCAGCTGACACGCTCGCCGGCTATTATGGAAACCTTACAAGCCATTCATCAAGATTCGCTTGGTTCGCGCTTAACCAGTATCGCCGATATCAATGGTCTTAGTCATTTCTTCTTTGCCAGTAGTGGTGCTGATTTGGGTGACGTCTCTTGGTTTGCTACCCATCCGAGCTTGGCTGAGCGAATGAGTGCCATTAATGCCCACGCTTATCATGATTTTGCGGTAAAAGTAGCTAAAGAAAAGCGCATAAATCAACAGAAAATAAAAGAGATATATGAGCAGCGGCGATTAGGGGATTGGGGTGTCATAAAAGCAAATAGCCTAAGCAAAAATAAAAAAGAAAAAAATACTCAATCATCAATATTTGAAACTCAATCAGGATTAGATAACAATAAAAGCAATAACGATAAAAGCCTTACTAATAACAGCAATGATGTTATAGACAAAGAAATTACTGCTTTTCCTGCAAATGAAATAAAGAATGAGTTGAACGAAGATAAGGGGCTAGAGTTTGTTATCGAGAAAGATGTCATTGTTGAAGGACGTTTACAGATTCAAGCGCAAAATACCGGTATTCATCAGTTGCTCAAGCCATGGCAAGCAAAACATGATAGCGATTTGCCATCGGATACATTGATTGGTATCGACGATAGACAAAAAGTTTCACTGCCGCAGTATATACTCAATCACAGTTATCACCCGCTCGGGGCGCAAGCTTTGATTGAAGCTGTTATGTTATGCCATCAAGGTCGCATATTATCAACGACTGAGAGTTATGACTTGAGTGATATCTGGCTTGAACTTGCTAACGATAAAACGTCTGCTGCTGAAATCGATAATAACGCTAGCGCTAATATTAGCAGCCACCCCCAATTTTTAGCGCATACGATAGATCATAAATTATTAGCGGCAGTGGCACATCTTGATAGGCGTTTAGACAACGCATTGATTGCATTGGCAATAAAGCAACTGAGTCAGCATGACCTGTCAGAAATTGCTATCAATGAATCACGCTTAAGATATGAATCGAGTCATAGCAATCAAGATCATCAACATTATGTGCAGCAAAAAAAGTGTCGTACAATGCTGATGCGCTATCAACAGGGTATCATTGAGCTATTTGAACACTATCTAACGGCGGATTTAAGTCAACATTTGGCTGATAACATAGCTAGTGAAGATGGTGCTATGGATAAAACTAAGCCAGTATCAACGTACTCAGGAAAAATCGACTCTCGGTTGCCATCGATTTTATCATTATGGCAAGCGCTACAGCTGCAGCAATTATTACCGATATTGTCTACTGTATTAAACGAGACACACGTGCATGCTCAGCCTCAGCTATTATTGTTATGGCAGCAAGCATTGCAAGCGAGTAGAGATGATATTTATGACCAGCTTGACCCTTCAGGACAGGTATTTGATGGTCTCGATGTTGCGGCGAAAACAATGCTTATTTTATTGGCTTATCGGCTATCAAAAGATGTTAAGGGTCAGGTCGTATCAGCACTAGATAGCTCAGTACACATTTCAGCACCTATTTCAGTACTCGGCTATAATAATGACAGTATTGCTCACTATATTGTGGATTTGCGGCGTCATGCACGTTTGATTGATATTGACTTAGCCGCCGTTAGTGACGCAAATTTGCAATGGATACTATTGACTGCGCAAAATATAAATAGTATCCAGTTATTGGCAGTGATAGAAGCGGTGCCTATTTTTATAGCGCCTGCCAGTCAATCATCTAGTTCTAAAGCCAAAGGTGATGATAATTATAGACAGAGGCAACAGGGCGGCGATCAAATAGATTATAATGCTCATAGACAAGACGTCAACGCAGGCAATGACAGTCATTCTTATGCTTATCATACTTACCGGCAATGGCTGAGCACATTGCATACGGTGATGTTACACGATACGATAGTCAGTCAAGATGAATATGATTGCTTGTCCATGTTAGCCAATCATTGGTTAGGCGTTCGGCAGCTTTTTTGAGCAATTTAGTTGATGGTACTTAAGTAATTGTTTTGCTGGCAAGAAACGATATGTTCTTGACCTTTTCTTAATAGCATTTCTTTTGATAGTAAAAGCCTGTAAATTCATTTTAGATAAGTAGGATAGTAAATAAGCATGAGTGATATCCAAGAGCCGCTAATTGTATTGCAGCAGCGCATGCAGCAGCGCCAGATTTTAGCGATGATGGGTATCAATCAGTGGGTGCAGCCGAGCTCTGAAACCATGAATATCGCAGATATTTCTGCGCCTACTCTGCCTGATCCGGCTACCACTCACTCGACTATCGCTAATACCAGCATTGCCTCTGTTGCTGCTGCTCCGACCACTGAACAGCCAACTATTGAGTCTCCCAATGGTGAAGATATAAGCATTGGGATGTCGCATTCAGCATCTGCTGATTCGCTATCAGGTATAGTGGATGATGAGTCTACTAATCACTATTATGATGACGCTAATGATACAGATTTAAGCTATTCTGACCAGCAAAGCCCCGTTACCTATAGTTTTGACTCGACTACCCCTGACATCTCTAAGCCCGCCGTTACCTCCTTTGTAGATACTGTTGTACAGCAAACTTCTATTGTTGATATAAATGACGCTTCGAGCTTTGAAAATGGCAGTTTTAAAGAAGAGGGCTTTCAAGAGGAAAGCTTTAAAAAGGTAGCACCCTTTGATTTACAAGGTGGTCGTTATGGTGATTGGGTGATTTTGGTGGATATCCAAGCACTTAATCATGACAGCCAAAAACTGTGGCAAAATATCACCCAAGCGTTATCCATCAGTTGTGAGACGACATCGTTCCCTATCTGTGAAGGTATGGATACGGCTGAGCTTGCCAATGCCAGTCTTGCTGGATACGTCTTTAAAATCGGCCGTAGCGAAGAGATAAAAATTGCCGCATTGACAGTGTTGCCTGACGGTCTTGAGCATCCTAACCTGACGACTGCACCCACGTTGGATGAGATGCTTACTGATAGTAATCTCAAACGTCAGCTTTGGGAGCAGTTATCGAGTCACAGTTAAAGGCTTACCACTTACTATGATAGAGATTAAAAAATAACGATAAATTCAACATTCAACATTCAACCTTTAATAACCACGATGACTTCATCATATTTAGGATATTGATTATGACCAATAAAGCCGCTCCTAACCGCGTACCCAATTTTTCAGCGGGACCTGCTACTATACCGACGGCCGTATTATCACGCGCTCAAGAAGAGTTGCTTGATTGGCAGGGACGCGGCATGTCGGTCATGGAAGTGAGTCACCGTAGTAAAGAATACATCGCCATTACCGAAAAAGCCGAAGCCAAATTGCGCTCATTGATGGACATTCCAGATAACTATAAAGTGCTGTTTTTACAAGGTGGTGCTAGCTTACAGTTTTCAGCGATTCCATTAAACTTGCTAAATGGTGGGCGCGCAGACTATCTAACGACGGGTGCATGGTCTGGTAAAGCGGTCAAAGAAGCCCAGCGCTATGCCAAACTAGGTCTTGGTGAAGTTAACGAAGTTGCAACAGGCAAAGGTAGCAGCTTTACTGATGTACTAGCCGAGAGCGAGTGGAATATTAGCAAAGATGCCGCTTATTTTCATTACTGTGCCAACGAAACCATTCATGGTTTGCAAATATTTGAGCCGCCACAAGTCGATGCGCCGATTGTCGTCGATATGTCTTCTTGCATTTTGTCACAGCCAATTGACGTCTCTAAATTTGGCATGATTTACGCGGGTGCGCAAAAAAATATCGGGCCAGCAGGTCTGATTATCGTGATTATCCGTGAAGACCTATTAGGTCAAGCGAGTGAATGGTGCCCACTGCTGATGAACTATGAGCACCAAGCTGAAAAAGAATCAATGTCAAACACACCAGCGACTTACTCTTGGTATTTGGCAGGGCTGGTATTTGATTGGCTAGAGGAGCAGGGCGGCGTCGCTGCTATCGGCAAAATCAACCAACAAAAAGCCGATTTACTCTATAAAACGATTGATGATAGCAGCTTTTATAGCAATCCAGTTGACCCCAAATATCGCTCTATCATGAATGTGCCTTTTACCTTAGCCGACAGCAGCCTTGATAAAGTATTCTTAGAAGATTCGGAAGCGGCAGGATTGATGAATCTAAAAGGTCACCGCGATGTGGGCGGTATGCGTGCCAGCATTTACAATGCAGTGTCATTAGATTGGGTGCAGCAGTTGGTTGACTTTATGATTGCGTTTGAGAAAAAACACGCATAAATTATGCATAGACTTTAAAATAAAAGACGCAACTTTTATAAGCTGCGTCTTTTTTTATACACGTTAGTATTCTTTTAAGATAAATGATGCATCATGTAGCAACTCTAACGCTGCAAATCATTAGGTTAAAAAACCTAAGTTTGTTATGATAAAATTCTGCAGCACTCACTCTTTTCAATTATATGGTAGCACTTAAGTAAAATTTCATCATACTCATTGGGCTAGCACAAGGGTTTGTTATAACTTTATTATGATAAAAAATACCATGCTAAAAGTCATCTTGTTAGTGGCAACATTAGGAGCAATGGCGAGCTGGATACCAGTTAGTATCGCGGCGCCGATCACCACTACTGCGCTTGGTCATAATAGTACTACTGAGTATATTAATGCGCCTTTTATGCCTTATGCCAATCCAAAGGCACCGACAGGCGGCACGTTATCGCTCGATGCGCGCGGCACCTTTAATGCGGCCAACAAGTGGATGACCACAGGTGTGGCGATGGTTGGCACCGATTATCTCTATGACACCTTGATGACTGGCTCATTAAATGAAGCCTTTACCATGTATCCGCAGCTGGCGAGCAAGGTCACTTATGACCCTGATGATACCAGTTGGATTATCTATCATATTAATCCTGCTGCCCGTTTTTGGGATGGAACGCCAGTCACCAGTAGTGACGTCAAAGCGACTTATGACGCACTGTTAAATAAAGGACCGATGTATATCCGCAGCTATTTGGGTGATATTAAAGACATTCAAGTTGTTGATAAGCAGCAAGTCAAATTTGTCTTTGCTTCTGATGATAATAAAGAGATTTTATTAACCGTCGGACAGTTTCCTATTTTTGCTAAGTCCTCTATCGATACGGATTTTGAAAAAATAACGTTGACGCCATTGATGGGCAGTGGACCTTATAAGTTAGGACGTGTCGATGCAGGGCGCTCGGTCAGCTATGTACGTGATCCCAATTATTGGGGTCGTGATTTGATGGTCAATCGCGGTCGTTATAACTTCGATATGATTAAGTTTGTTTATTATCAAAGCGATGAGATTGCCTTCGAAGGTTTTAAGTCTGGTCAATATCGTTTTCGCCCTGAGAATAAAGCCTCGAACTGGGCAACGGGTTATAACTTCCCTGCAGTCAAGGCAGGGATGATTAATAAAGAAACGATCAGCAGCGAAAACCCAGTACCGATGCAAGGTCTAGTCATGAATATGCGACGTTCCATCTTTCAAGATATTCGCGTTCGCCAAGCACTGAGCAAGGCTTATGACTTTGAGTGGATGAATAAGACCTTGTTTCATGGGCAGTATGAACGCTTGCAAAGTTTCTTTCATGGCTCCGAGCTTGCCGCAACAGGGGTGCCATCTGCTGAAGAGATGCAGGTGCTTACGCCTTTATTACCTAAGCTTGAACCGTTGCAACGTCAAGCCGTATTAATGGAGTGGCAATTGCCGACCAGTGACGGTAGTGGCTTTAACCGTAAAGAGTTACTAGAAGCGCGGCAGCTGTTGCTAGATGCTGGATTTTATTATAACGATATGAAGCTATATCAGCCCAATGGAAAACTTGCTCAGATTGAGATATTGATGACAGGCGAAACCATGGGTCGGGTGCTGCTGCCATATATTCGAAATTTAAAGCGCTTGGGATTTGATGCCACGTTACGTCAAGTCGACGGACCACAATATTATGAGCGGGTACGCCGTTTTGACTACGACATGATAGTTGATAAATTTGCTCAGAGTTTATCCCCTGGTGCGGAACAAGTTGGTTTTTGGGGTAGCTCAGCCGCTGACCAAGCGGGTAATAGAAATACTATTGGTATTAAAAATACGGCGATTGACACAGTAATAGATCAGTTAGGCAAAGCCAAAAATCGTGATGAGATTGTTTTATATACTCAGGTGCTCGATCGCCTACTACGTGCTGGTCATTATTTAGTGCCCTTATACGGCAAATCAGCGACCAATGTCGCCTATTGGGATCAATATCGTCATACTGAAAAACTGCCCTCTAATGCCATCGGTATTGACTACTGGTGGACGGATAAAGAAGCAGAAGCACGTGTTAACCAATACTTGAAGCAATAATTTAGAACAATAAAGGAAATAACGCTTCATCTTAAAATTTTATTTCGTTTAAAAAATCAATAAAAGACATCAGCAATAAAGATAACTACTGGTAAGGATTTAATATGACTATCCGCATTCACCCAATCAAAGCGTTCAATGATAATTATATTTGGACATTGATTAATGAAAATAATAAACAGGCGATCGTTATTGATCCTGGTCAAGCTGAGCCTGTCATGAGTTATTTGGAAGAAAATAAATTAGAGCTGACGTCTATCTGGACGACTCATCATCATCATGACCATATCGGCGGTGTCGCAGAACTGCAAGAGTCTTATCCGATGACGCATCTGGTTGCGCATACTGAGCATAATGTCGATGAAGATCAAACCATCAAAGATGGTAGTACCGTCAGTGCGTGGGGCTGTGCAGCACAAGTATGGGATGTGTCCGGTCATACTGCTAGCCACGTGGCTTATATTTTAGAGATTGACGGGCTTAAGCACTGCTTTTGTGGCGATACTTTATTTAGTGCTGGATGCGGACGGGTATTTACGGGGACGATTGAGCAATTACACAACAGCTTTAAGCGTTTAAATGGTTTGCCAACCGATACCTTGCTATACCCTGCGCACGAATATACCGCTAGTAATCTGCGCTTTGGCTTATCTATTGAGCCTGCTAATGAAGCGATGCAGCAAGCTTTGACACAAGCAGAAGAAAAAAACGCCGAGGGTATCCCGACGTTGCCAGTCACTCTAGAACATGAGCGCGCAGTCAATGTGTTTTTACGGACGCAAGAGCCGAGTGTGATAGCAGGGGTGAAGTCTAAAGCAACTATCGATGATGATAAATCTTTGGCTGTATTTGCTGCGTTACGTGAGCTTAAAAATAGCTTCTAGTTTCTAACTTTTAAAGCTTAAGCCATAAGTTCTAATCAATGCTTTAACAAATAATAAGTCGATAAGTGGTCGCTGCTCATTTTCTCTGTTGTTATGTTTTTATCTTAGGAAGCCACCGTTATGGGTCGTTATATCTTAAAAAGGTTACTGCTGATATTACCGACGCTTTTTTTGATATTGCTCGCAAACTTTGTGATTGTACAAGCAGCGCCTGGTGGTCCTGTCGAGCAGCAACTGGCGCTTATTGAGCAAGGTGCAAAAGACAATGCACTTGGCGGTAATATTGGCGCAGGTAGTGCGGGAAATAACAGTACCTATCAAGGTACGCGTGGCTTATCTGAGGAAATGGTTGCAGCGATTAATGCCCAATACGGCTTTGATAAATCGGCACCTGAGCGCTTTTGGCTCATGTTAAAGAATTACGCTCAGCTAGATTTCGGCGAGTCTTTTTTTAAAGGACAGTCGGTAACAGATTTAATTATCGAGAAATTACCCGTTTCTATCTCGCTTGGGCTCTGGAGCACGTTGCTGATTTATATGATAGCGATTCCATTAGGTATCTATAAAGCCATGCATCATGGCTCGGGGATTGATAAAGTTACTGCCATGCTACTGGCTATCGGGCATGCAATACCTGTTTTCGTATTTGCCGTTATATTACTGGTGTTTTTTGCCGGTGGTAGCTACTGGAATATCTTTCCACTGCAAGGCTTGACCTCTGAGAACTTCGATCAATTAAGCGCGCTGGGTAAAATCAAAGATTACTTTTGGCATTTAGCGCTACCGCTGCTAGCAAGTACGATTGGCGGTTTTGCGGGCTTGACTTATTTGACCAAGTTTAGCTTTTTGGAAGAGCTCGGCAAGCAATATGTGCTTACTGCTCGTGCCAAAGGCTTGGCTGAGCGTCAAGTGTTATACGGGCATGTGTTTCGTAATGCCATGCTGATTATTATCGCGGGTATTCCAGCGGCTATCGTTGGTATTTTCTTTGCCGGTAATTTTTTGATTGAGATTATTTTTAAGCTTGATGGTTTGGGTCTCTTAGGCTTCGAAGCCATTCAACAGCGTGATTATCCTGTGATATTCGGTACGCTATTTATCTTTACTTTACTCGGACTATTATTGCAGTTAATCAGTGATTTAAGTTATCACTTAATTGATCCTCGTATTGATTTTGAGGGGCGCTAATGTCAGATAAAATATCAAATCATCCATTACCTTCAACGCCTTCATCTGCATCTCCTGTCTCTATGCCAAATAAATGTCGTCTAAATCCTATCTGGCAGGCACGCCTAAACCATTTTCGCCAAAATCGTCTTGGCGTCGTATCATTATTCATTTTTGCGCTGATATTCGTCATTTGTATGGCAGCCAATGTGATTGCCAATGACAAGCCGCTACTGGTGCAGTATCAAGGCGATTATTACTTTCCTGTTCTAAAAGCCTATCCTGAAACGGCTTTTGGTGGGGTGTTTGAGACTGAAGCCAATTATAAAGACCCTGCGGTACAGACGCTGATTAATGAGCAGGGTTTTTACATTATGCCGCCGATTCCATTTGCCGATCAGACACCAAACGTTGAGCTGGGTATTCCATATCCAGCAGCGCCCAATAGCCAGAATTGGCTTGGTACTGATGACTTAGGCCGCGACGTGTTGGCACGAATACTTTATGGCATGCGCGTGTCATTATTGTTTGGTTTAGCATTAACACTTGCTGGGGCAGTGATTGGTATTATCGTCGGTGCAATACAAGGTTATTACGGTGGTTGGATAGATTTGGCAGGGCAGCGCTTCATGGAAGTGTGGGGCGGTATGCCGCAGCTATTTATGATTATTATCTTGGTCAGCTTATTCAGCCCTAGTATCTTTATGCTATTTGCAATGATGTTATTATTTGGTTGGATGGGGCTGGTTGGCTTGGTACGGGCAGAGTTTTTGCGGGCGCGTAACTTTGACTATGTGCGCGCTGCTCGTAATCTTGGGGCTTCAGACAGTCAAATCATGCTCAGACATATTTTGCCCAATGCCTTAGCGTCAAGCTTGTCGCAATTGCCTTTTATATTGACAGCTAATATTATCGCTTTAACCGCACTAGATTTTTTAGGTTATGGCTTGCCGCCTGGGTCACCGTCTCTCGGCGAGCTGATGGTACAAGGGAAAAATAATCTCGATGCACCATGGCTTGCGCTATCTGGGTTTTTTAGTTTGACCTTTATCTTATCACTGCTAATATTCGTTGGCGAAGCGCTGCGTGATGCGTTTGACCCGAGGCGCTCCTGATATGACAACTGATAATGTGATTACTGATAGTTTGACAACTACTAATATGACGATTGCTACTGAGCAAAATGCCCATTTAAATAATAGTCATAGCAATAACCAAAATAAGCTGATGCTGACCGTGGATAAGCTGAGCATTGTTACCAATACTGGCTTAACGTTAGTTGATAATCTGTCTTATGCGCTTAGGCAAGGACAAACCCTTGCTATCGTTGGTGAATCGGGCTCTGGCAAATCCATTGCAAGTCTTGCGCTATTAGGCTTATTGCCAGACAGTTTGACTGTTAGCGGTGAGGTGAAGCTAGCAGGGTTGACTGTGCTACCGATAGCCAATGCCAATGCCAATGTTAGTGTTAGTGCTAAGGCACGTAACGCTGCGCTGCGCTCTATTCGCGGACAGCGCATCGGCATGGTGTTTCAAGAGCCGATGACAGCGCTCAATCCACTACATACAGTTGCCAAACAAATTGCTGAATCGCTACGTCTAGTTGGTGTGCCCAAGAAACAATGGCAAAGTCAAACAATCGATTTACTAAATGATGTCAATATTACCAATCCGACTGATAAGCTGAACCGCTATCCGCATGAGCTATCAGGTGGTCAACGTCAACGGGTCATGATTGCCATGGCATTGGCACAGCAGCCTGATATTTTAATCGCTGATGAGCCGACCACCGCGCTTGATGTGACTCTGCAACGTGAGATTCTCGCTCTATTAGATGATCTTAAGCGTCAGCATAATATGGCGATGGTGCTTATTAGCCATGACCTCAATCTGGTCAGGCGCTACAGTGATGAAGTAATTGTCATGCGCCAAGGGCAAACGATTGAGCAAGGGCAAACGGCAGCGGTATTTAATGAGCCTAAAGCAGAATATACTCGCTCGCTTATTCAGCAAGACTTTGGCCAAGCACTGAACTTCTCTAATGATGATAAAATTCAGCAATCAACCGTATTGCAAGTCAGCAATTTACAAGTACAGTTTCCCATTGAAAAAAGTCTGTTTGGTGGTACTAAGCGCTGGTTTGATGCGGTAAAAAATGTTGATATGACGCTACAGAAAGGGTGGGCGTTAGGCATTGTAGGTGAGTCAGGCTCTGGAAAAACCACGATAGCGCTGGCATTAAGTCAATTACTTAGCAATCAAGCGCGTGTGGGTGGCGAAATAATGGTCAATGGACAAGATATTTCAGTATTGTCCAAGGGTGAGCTACGTCAGTTTCGCTCGCAAATTCAAATGGTATTTCAAGACCCCTTTGCCAGTATCAATCCACGTATGACGGTGATGCAAATCATTGAAGAAGGATTGCTTGTACAAGGCGTTGATAAAGCAGCACGGCAGCAGGCGGTGATGGATAGCCTTACTACCGTACATCTGCCAGCTGAGTTTGCGCATCGTTATCCGCATGAGCTATCAGGTGGTCAGCGTCAGCGTGTCGCACTTGCTCGCGCCCTTATTATGCAGCCGAGTCTACTGATATTGGATGAGCCGACGTCCGCGCTTGATAGTACCACGCAGGTCACTGTAGTTAGCTTGCTGCGTGAAATTCAGGAAAAATTGCAAATCAGTTATGTGTTTATTAGTCATGACTTAAAAGTGGTGCGCGCCCTATGTCAGCAAATTATGGTGCTTAAAGATGGCATATGTATTGAGTCTGGACGTACTGAAGATGTTTTTAATAGCCCACAGCATCCCTATGCGCAGCAGTTGCTGCAGGCGAGTATGATTTAGCTTAGCCAAAAAGAGTTAAGCAGATAGAGCCAAATAAGCAGAACATGGCAGTTCATACTAATTGCGATATCCTAAAAATAGCAGTGATACAATAAGTTAAACAGACGTTCACTTTAGTTAGATGCTTAAATTTGTTTAATTTTTAGTTAAAGAGCCGTTTAAATCGCTGCTTTAAAGGATTGTTATCGCTATTATTACTATCATTAAAAAGGATTTTTACTTATGAAAAAGCAAAACAGTATTGCTAAATTAGCAAATAACAAGTTAGTAAATACCAATGGATTGCAGAATGTCGGTTATTTAGCCGTTGCTAAAACACGCGCTAAAGTCTTAAAAGCGTTCGCTTATGTTGTTCCAATTAGAAGACCAATGCTATTTGTCGGTGAGAGCTCTTGTGAAGAGCTATGTGATATGGCTATCAACGAAGGCAGCACCAATGTATTTATCGTCACTGATGCCGTGCTTAATAAGCTTGGCATTCCAGCCAAAGTGACTGATTATCTAGATAGCAAAAATATCAGCTATACCGTTTATGATGGCATTACCCCAGACCCTACTTTTAAAGTTGTCGAAGAGGGACTGCGAAAATCTATCGATGCTAAGTGCGATTCGATTATTGCCATCGGTGGTGGTTCGGTCATTGATGCGGCTAAGATGATTGCGATGTCACAAGGCAATAGTTGCAAGCCGCAACAGCTTATCGGCATTCTTAAAGCCAGAAAGCCTTCGATGCCGCTTTATTGTATTCCTACCACGGCTGGCACAGGTTCAGAAGCAACCCTTGGTGCAGTAGTATCAGACGATAAAACGCATCAAAAAGCACTGTCTATTGACCCAAGAATGGTGCCATTAGCAGCGGCTATTGACCCTGTTATTATGAAAGGCATGCCGGCTCATATCACAGCAGATACGGGTATTGATGTATTGACCCATGCGTTAGAAGCTTGGATGAGTGCTAATGCGAGCGTCGAGACCGATTATTATGCGGCTTCTGCGGTTAAATCTGTGATGCAAAACTTACCGCTGGTCTATAAAGACGGCGGCAATCTTAAAGCCAGAGAAGCAATGGGTATTGCCGCTCATTACGGCGGTATCGCCTTTAATAAAGCGGGTCTTGGTTACGTCCATGCTATCGCTCACCAATTAGGGGCGTATTACAGTATCCCGCATGGTCGTGCCAATGCCATCGTGCTGCCGTATGTGCTTGATGTCAATCGTCAAGGAAGTAAAAAAAGACTGGCAGAGTTGGCTAGAAAAACAGGTATGGTAAAATCGGGACAAGCTAGCAAGAGTGATGCTGAGATTGCCGACCACCTCATCGCGCAAGTACGCGAACTGATTGCCACCTTGAATATCGATCCAACGGTGAAAGGCATGCAAAGCAGTGATTTTGATAAAATTGCTAAAGCAGCAGTAAAAGAAGTCAGTGATACTTATGCCGTACCGACTTATCTATCAGCGTCTGAAATTAAGGCTATTTTAACCAAGATTCAGCAAGCCAGTGATGAGCGTTCTGCTGCAAAATAAAAGAGTAACTAAGCTATATTGATATAATATAAAAGAGCACACTACACTGTCCGTAATGTGCTCTTTTTTAATAATCATACTTTGTAGCAAACTTATCTTATTAAGATAATTGTGTATAATTCAGGGTTTTACTGTTTAATTATATTAAATAATATCTGATTACTGTTAAATGTTTATAACAATATAGGTGTAGTTTAGTGAGGTCAAAGAGTTATCATGGTTATATTATATTACTTTTAGGAGGTATCGATGAATCATAAATTAAAGACGGGCGCTATTACGATGGCTGTAGCAGCCATCAGTATGGTTTTCGTTGGCTGTGCTGCCACCGAAAATACGCCCGCTGTGAAAAATACTGCCATCGATAATCCTTATGCGCCAACGGATCCAAATCTCGCAGTCGCTACGGTCGCTGGCGGTTGTTTTTGGTGCGTGGAAGCGGGTTATGAAAAAATACCTGGCGTTGTAGAAGTGGTCTCTGGCTATACCGGCGGTCAATCGACCAATCCAACTTATAGCACTGTATCAGCAGGCGGCACAGGGCATACTGAAGCGGCTCAAGTCTATTATGACCCGACGAAAATCACCTATAATGGTCTCGTTCAAGCGTTATGGCGTATCGCCGATCCAACCGATGCTGACGGCCAGTATGTAGATCGTGGTACTCAGTATCGTGCTGCTATTTTTTATAATAATGCACAAGAAAAGCAGATAGCAGAAGCGGCTAAGCAATCACTGCAAGACTCTGGTATCTATAGCAAACCAGTTGTGATTGAAATTGTTGCTGCTAGCAAGTTTTACCCTGCTGAAGAGTATCATCAAGATTATTATAAGAAAAACCCAATCCGCTATAAGGCCTATACCTTTAATTCTGGTCGCTATCAGTTTATCGAAAGTGTCTATGGTAAAGACTACGAGCTGGATTTTAGCCAGTTTAAATCTACGGCGGCAGATAGCGTACAGGCAACATCAAACAATGCGTCAGCTACTAAAGCTAGTACAGGATTCAATCCAGATACCTTTGAGAAGCCTGCACAGGATGAGCTAAAGCAGTCACTAAGTGACATTCAATATAAAGTCACTCAAAAAGACGGCACCGAACGCGCTTTTGATAATGAATATTGGGATAATAAAGCGCCTGGGCTGTATGTCGATGTGATATCGGGGGAGCCACTATATTCCTCTCGTGATCAATACAAATCTGGCACTGGCTGGCCAAGCTTTACCCGTCCATTGAGCACGGATATGGTCGTTGAGAAGGAAGACAGAGGGATATTCGGAAGCCGTACCGAGATTCGTAGTCGCTATGCTGATTCACATGTGGGTCATGTGTTCGATGATGGCCCAGCACCGACAGGCAAGCGCTACTGTATGAATTCAGCGGCAATGCGTTTTATTCCACTGGCACAAATGGAAGCAGAAGGTTATGGCAATTGGATTGATGAAGTAAGCTAGGTTAGTTAAGCCTCGTTATATTGCAATCAAGGATTGATTGCTAGTTATTAATGATAGCTATATTGAAAGGTACGCATTAAAAAAGGATACTTAAGTATCCTTTTTTTGTGACTATCTATTGTTATTTGAAGCGTTAGAATGCAGGCTGACGTCTAGGGATCGCACTCAAAAACTCATTGCGCGCTTGATTGTCATGTACGTACTCACCCAACATCGACATCGTGCGTGTAGTAGAGTGTTGTTTATTTACGCCGCGCATCATCATGCACATATGTGCTGCATCCATCACTACCGCTACGCCGCGACAGCCAGTGACATCCATAATAGTTTGTGCCACTTGCTCGCTTAAATTTTCTTGAACTTGCAAGCGACGGGCGAACATATCGACGATACGGGCAAATTTTGATAAGCCCAGTACTTGACCATTGGGTAAATAGCCTACATGAGCGATACCATGAAAAGGCAGCATATGATGTTCGCACAATGAATAAAATTCAATATTTTGTACCAATACCAGCTCGCGATTGCTCGATGGAAACAGGGCGTCGTTGACGACTTCATCCAAGCTTTGATGATAACCTTGGGTTAAATGTGCAAAAGCTTTCGCGGCACGCATCGGTGTTTCTTCAAGACCGGGACGCTGTAAGTCCTCGCCAGTTGAGAGAATCAGTTGACGATAAGACTCAACGCTTTCTTGGTAATTTGATGCTATTGTTGGGGTGTTACTCATAAGTTTGGCAGCCATCCAAAATGTGGGTGTAGCTTAACGCTAAATCCCTAATTACGAACAGTTACAAATAACTGTTGTAAAGGATTTTTATAAAAATTGTGCAAGCTGGGAAGGGCTGTGATTATACTTGAAATCTACTTAACTTCATACTGCTGTGGCGAGCAGTTGGGCGTTTAATCAATATTAGACGCCATTATAAGGGAATACAGTTTACGACTGTTTACTTAAATTAATTCGTGTATAATGACTTATTTTATAATTTGTACTTTTTACGCTGTGATATTCATCGTATCTAATCACTCTAAATAACTTAATATGATTAAACAATTTTGATCGACCCAAAAGGAAATATTATGCTACTACAAGGACAACGATTTGTCGTGACAGGCATTGCGAGCAAACTGTCTATCGCTTGGGCTATCGCTGAGGCACTGCACCGTGAGGGTGCCTCATTAATTCTCACTTATCCTAATGATAAGATCAAAAAGCGTGTCGATATGGCAGCGGAGAAATTCGAAGCAGATTTGGTACTTGAGTGTGATGTGGCGTCTGATGAGTCTATCGCTGCCTGCTTTGAGCAAGTCACTGCCCATTGGGGTGATGGAATCGATGGTGTGGTACATGCGATTGGCTTTGCACCGATGGATCAGCTTGATGGCGATTTTGTTAAGGCGACGACCCGTGAAGGCAGTCAAATTGCCCATGATATCTCAAGCTATAGTTTTGTAGCATTAGCCAAAGAAGCTCGTGCTTTATTGGCCATGCGTCACGGTTCGATGCTGACATTGACGTATGAAGGTAGTATCTCGGTATTGCCAAACTACAACGTCATGGGTATGGCAAAGGCCAGCCTCGAAGCCAGTGTTCGCTATTTGGCTACTTCGATGGGCGGTGAAGGCATTCGTGTCAATGCGATCTCAGCAGGTCCTATTCGCACGCTTGCTGCCAGTGGCATCAAATCATTCCGTAAAATGCTCGATATCAGCGAAAAAATCGCGCCGCTACAACGTAATATCACACAAACCGAAGTCGGTAATGCGGCGCTTTTCTTGCTATCACCTTGGGCATCTGGTATCACCGGCGAGATTATGTTTGTTGACGCAGGTTTTAATACTGTGGCTATCAGTGAGCAATTAATGATGCTTGATGAGCCGAAATAATCCACTTCAATAGTCGGTTATAGGGTTTTATACATCAGGAAGGCAGCCAATCGGTTGCCTTTTTTGGTTATAATAGATGCTTTTTGGTGATAAGCCATTAGGCGGCGAATATGATAACCAAATTACCAAAGTGGATATTGTGGGGCGGGGCAGTACTGGCATTCAGTGCTGGCTGTGTTAACACTGCTGCGTTAATGGGGTTTACCAATCTATCGGTTTCTCATGTCACTGGCAACGTAAGCTTATTTGCAGCGGCTATTGCTTACTTGGATGTGCGTAGTATCTTGTATATCGGTGCGCTGCTATTGTCTTTTTTGGCAGGCGCGATACTAAGTGGTTATGTGATTGGGCAGACATCATTAAAGTTAGGTAGGCGCTATGGTAGTGCGCTATATATCGAGGCGGCACTGTTAATGGCCAGCTACTGGTTGTATCAGCAGCATGATTATTTAGGACAATTGGCGGCGGCGATGGCATGCGGATTACAAAATGCCATGGTAGCGACTTATAGCGGTGCAGTCATTCGTACCACCCATTTGACAGGTTTGACATCAGATATGGGCGCTGCTATTGGCAACTGGCTGGCTGGTCGATCAATTAGTAAACCGACATTGGGTTTTCAAGCCATTATTTGGTATTGCTTTTGTGGTGGTAGCGCCGTAGGGGCATTTTTATTCGCTAAAGTTGGCTATGAAGCTCTATTTGTACCAATTGCTATCGTCTTGACGGCGGCATTTATATATAACTACGCCTCAGATCGCCTGCCAGAAAAAAGAGAGCCAAAACACGAAAGGCGCTCATCATAACGATAAGCACCTTTCGTGTTTTGGCTTGGGGTAATCATAAAACGTTGGCTTACTTCTCACCTTCATGGTCTTCATGTTCATGCATGCCCTGCATCATATCGAGTGCTGAGTCGTCGGTACGTTGCTGGTCTTCTTTAGCCAAACCGTCTTGATTGATATCTTTTGGTGCCATTTTAGTGGTTGAGTCGGTTTTATTTGTGTCTGTCATAAAATACTCCTATTTATTGTTATTAACTTTCCGATATAAATACTATTAAAAAATAATTGTTAAGCTGTTAGCGGTATTAGATTTTTATTTTGACTTATTTAGTATGAGATAGCACCATGCGCTTGTACATACTAAGTGTACGCTTGTTTAGTGACGATGTGTAACCGTACATCACAAGGCTTGCGACTTGATGAAAAGCGATTACTCAGCTATAGATTGCTCACTCTGTATTCGATTTAACAATAATAAGCTGTTGAGTTAAGTTTTTAATTAAAATGTGAACGGGTCCATGAGAAAGATTTATCTCTGTAAAGTACTGTTTTAAGGTGCATTTCGTAAAATGCATCAAAGTAATTTTTTACCTTTGAAATGACAATATTTATTGCAAATCTCATAAGGGCTTTGTTGCATCAGATTTTTGTTATATATCTGTTATTATGACAACGTATTTTTTACGGTTGCTGGTTGAATCAGTGTCAATCGCTAACATACGTTTTTATTTTAGCGTCTTTTTACACTGTCTTTGGGAAAATAAGGACATTTTATGTCAGAGCAAAAACTAGATAGCCATCTTCCTGATGATGGCAACGAGTATTTATTTACCGATACCTTTCCAAAGGGTACTGGTAAAGGGTTGATAGTGGTCGCTATTGCGGCGGTTATTAGTATAATTATCTTTAATATATTGCCATTCGATGTCAATGCCAATAAGGGTCTTGCCTTATTGTTTTTCATCGGCGTACTGTGGCTAACGGAAGCGTTGCACGTCACGATTACGGCGCTATTGGTAGTAGTGGTGGGTGCCCTAGTTGGGATACCAGAATTCGATGCCGAGATAGGCTTACAAAGCTTTGCCAATCCGACCATTTATCTGTTTTTTGGTGGTTTTGCTTTGGCGGCGGCCTTGCATGTGCAGCAGTTGGATAAAAAAATTGCACTGAAGATTTTATCGATGTCAGGCGGCAAATTAAGTACGGCGGTGTTTTTGATATTTGGCGTGACCGCATTTTTATCGATGTGGATATCGAATACCGCGACGGCGGCGATGATGTTGCCACTGGCGCTCGGTATTTTAACGCAAGTTGATCGCGAAAAAGACCGTGGTACTTTTGTATTTGTATTACTAGGTATTGCTTATTCAGCAAGCCTTGGTGGTCTGGGTACGATCGTTGGTTCACCGCCAAATGCCATCGCGGCAAAGGCGCTCAATATTGCCTTTGTGGATTGGATGAAGTTTGGTATACCAATGATGTTGGTGTTACTTCCACTATTATTGGGTGCGATGTATCTGTTCCTTAAACCCAATCTGAATCGTAAAATTGTACTGGTTGAAGACGAACCTATCGCATGGAATAAACCGCGTGTGGTGACGATTATCGTCTTTATTGTCACTGCATTGAGCTGGATTTTCTCCAAAAAGATCGGTGCCGCGCTTGATATTACGGATACTGATGCAGTTATTGCCTTGTCAGCCGCCGCTGCGGTGGTGAGCTTAGGTTTGGTATCTTGGAAGCAAGTGTCTGATAATACGGATTGGGGTGTACTCATGCTGTTCGGTGGCGGTATCGCCCTATCGACGATTTTGAAGGTATCAGGTGCGTCCTTGGTGCTAGGGGAGACGGTCGCTAATGCCTTGTCTTCTGCACCGCTTATCGTGGTTATGATTGCGGTATCAGCATTTATTATCTTCTTGACGGAGTTTGCTTCTAATACCGCCTCTGCTGCACTGCTGGTTCCCGTATTTGCTGCCATTGCAGAGCAGATGGGTTTACCTCACGAAGTGCTGGTATTGGTCATCGGTATTGGCGCATCTTGTGCCTTTATGCTACCAGTTGCGACACCGCCAAATGCGATTGTCTTTGGTACGGGGTTGATTAAACAGAGCGAAATGATCCGTACGGGTGTCATTCTTAATATCATTGCTACCTTTGTCGTCGGATTGTGGGCTTATTTCTTCTTAATATAGTTTAGCAATCACATTAATCATAACTTATGAAACCCGATGTCTCAATACTCACGAGCCATTGGGTTTTTTTGTTTCTCTTTTCTATTCCTTTTTACGGTTAGTCGATGTATAACATAGTGGTTTGTGAGGAGAATAAATAGAATGGCGCACTCTAATAATAAGCATTTAAATACTATCGCGGCTATTTCTGACATTCATAGTAATGTCTTCGCGCTTGAAGCCGTGTTGACTGATATTAAACAGCGTAATATTGATCAAATTGTTAATCTGGGTGATATTTTATACGGACCGATTGCCCCTAAAGATACCTATGCGCTCTTAATGGCACATCAGAACGATATCATTACTATTCGAGGTAATCAGGATAGACAGATTTATGAAGCGACAACGGCGGAGATTGGCAACAACGCAACCATGGCTTTTATCACCGAGGACTTGCCTAAAGCAGCGGTTAATTGGCTACAGAATTTGCCGTTTGATTGTCATTTGAGTGAGGATATTTATCTGTGCCATGGGTCACCAACCGATGATATGGTATATTTGTTAGAAAATATCGAGACGGGTCAGCCAACCTTACGTGATAATCTAGACATTTTGGCACTGCTTAACGGTATCGATAGCACTGTTATCATATGTGGTCATACTCATATCCCACGTACAGTCACGCTATCGACAGGGCAGGTGGTCGTCAATACAGGTAGCGTTGGTTACCCAGCCTATGAAGATGATTTGCCTATTTTGCATAAGATGCAAACCTATTCGCCCCATGCCAGTTACGCGATTATTAAATGTGTTGATACTGAACAGGGCAAATACTGGCAAGCTGAGCATATCAAAGTGCCTTATGATTATGAGGCTGCGGCTAAATTAGCTTCAATGAACGGTCGTGAAGACTGGGCGTTTGCACTGAGAACAGGGCGGGTGTTATAAATGTAGAATTTGCCAACATATTTTTAGAGTAAGCTGATTACATTAATTAGACTAACGATGAGTTTTGTATATTAAATAAGGACTGCGTCAGATGCCAACACTCTTTATGGTGCAGCTTGGTGGTCGCCCTAAAGGTCGTTTGATTGAGCAGCATGATATTTTCTTTGGTGTAGCTGGCAAAGTAAATGAGCTGATAGACGATATCAATAATCATTGGCCAGAAGTCAACAATAAATGGCATATTGATTCATACAGAGCGATTACCAAAGTGGGAAACCATACTATTAAATTGATTGAGTCAAACAATCAAGTAGAGAACGATAACGGTTTAAAACTGTTCTTTATTAATTTAGGTGGCTATCAGCAGGGGAGTTTTGAAGAGTTTCACCATAAGCTACTTATCGTTGCTGATAATCAAACAGATGCCATTAAACAAGCAAAGCAAAGTGAGTTTTATCAGCAATTTACTTATAAAGATAAAGACACACCTTTTAATGCCGCATCGCACATCGATGATAAATTTGAGGTAGATATTGATGATATATACAACGTGAATGACCTTGTCTTAAACATACAGATTTTAATTGAGCCTATGATTAATAATAGTCACGAACTTGCAAATGCTGACGAAGATAAAGAGTATGTTGGTTATCTAAGTATCAAGAATTTAAGGAAGTTACTCTAGGCTTGTTCTCAATTGACGAGACTAGAGTTTAATGGACTAAAAGCGGTTATATCTCCGTCACTCTTTGCAAGTTTTTAGACAATATGTTCATATTCTCTGCAATTGTCTCTTTGACTGACAAAAATATATTTCATTTTTAGTCTCATCATTTAATTAAGGACAGATTCTAATATGGCTTTAAATATGTACTATAAAAATGGCATGATTCGCAAATCGCGTTGCCAAATTTCTGATGAGCTATTACCCACTCTTTATCAGATTCATGATAATGCTAAGTTTCCACAACTCACTTGGTTAATTGATAATGTGTATGAAAATCCGCAGATTCAACCTGACGTCGCGCAAGCATTAGCTGATGAAATGGTAGCGTTTGAGAGGTTAATACTTTCGCTGCATCTGCCTTTTCCTAGGCTGCCATTGCAAAAGTTGCAGAATTTCTTTACGGGGGCTGCCATTCGTCAACAGATTATTTATACAAGCAGCGTTTGAGCTTACAAATAATTTATTCACAAAAATAAAATAGGGCTGGCAGGTTTGAGAAATTTGATAAAATGTCACTACTAAACCACGAATTTACGAACCTTTTATGATCTATCAATGCATCACAGAAGAGGGTGAGCATTTACGTTTGGATGTGATTAATAGCGATATTGGTTATATGCTGAAGTATTATTTCGCTACCCAAGGCAATCCTTTAAGATTAGAGGCGCAGCAAGCGACTGAGGATACCTATTATACGACTCTTTCTAATGGTACTAATCTCGTTATGCGGGATCCGAATAATTACTATGAGCTGACACAGTTTGAAGATAGCGATACTTCTTTTTATATTATTAATGCCATCACTGGTCAGGAGATGAATCATTTTTCTTGTGAGAATAACTCGATTGAAAAGGATCAGTATGCTTTGATTGCTCAGATGGAGCCAAAGCATTTTAAATTTAGACCCATGACGGATGAGCTTAGAAATATTTTGACTGAGCGTTTTGAAAATAGATAATAGTCTGCATAGTTGCCAAGCAAACACTATAACCACCTTGAATCACGCCCAAATTACCCTCATAATCTAACCACTTCCAAACAATAAATAGCCTAAGTAAATATGCCGAATACTTCTAAGAACACCTCAAATATGCCGACTGAAAACAACACCAATGTGTTTAAATCCGATGAATTAAGTAAGTTAGCAAGCCCAAATAATGATAATTCAAATATGACGGCGAACAGTGATGAGGCGTCTTCACAGCCCGACATGGTTGTTGATTTACCAGTACTGGCTAAAGACAGTTATTATTTAAGTCGTCTCGAGCGGGAGCTGGCGCGAGCTACTGTGGCTAAAAATAAAAAATATTCTGACGATAAAGCGGATGATGGGCTAACTAAAAAACGTGCGCAGTATGAAAAAATTAAAAGCCGCTCACAGCAAGCGGTGCAGGCACGTATGGATAGTATTCCAGACAAACTGGCAGAAAAACTGAATCTTGATTTGCCCGTGAGTCAACGTGCAGAAGATTTAGTACAGGCAATTATTGATAACCAAGTCATTATTGTTGCAGGGGAGACGGGTTCTGGTAAGACGACGCAATTGCCGAAGCTGGCAATGCTGGCAGGTCGCGGTATCACTGGGCAGATAGGGCATACCCAGCCTCGACGATTGGCCGCGCGCAGTGTGGCAAACCGTATCGCTGAAGAATTGGGCGAGCAGCTCGGTAATACTGTCAGCTTCAAGATTCGCTTTAATGAGCAGGGTACGGCGCAATCTGTTGTTAAACTCATGACCGATGGTATCTTGCTGGCTGAATTGGGGCATGATCGGTTCTTGAGTAAATACGATACTATCATTATTGATGAAGCGCATGAGCGTAGCTTAAACATCGATTTTATTATGGGGTATCTGAAAAAGCTACTGCCCAAACGTCCTGATTTAAAAGTGATTATTACCTCAGCAACACTTGATACCAAACGCTTTAGTGAATATTTTAGCCGCTATGATAATAAGCTAAAACGCAATGTGCCTGCGCCTATTTTCAATGTCGAAGGTCGTAGTTTTCCTGTTGAAGTTCGTTACCGTCCGCTTACCGATGAGCCAGTGAACAGCTCAGATGATGACAGCTACGATGACTTTGAAGAAAATCTGCCACGTGCGGTCGTGGCCGCCGTCGAAGAATGCTTTAGCGATGCACAAAATAAAGGTCATGCCGATCAAGCGGACATTCTCATATTTGCCGCCACAGAAGCTGAGATTCGTGAGCTACAAGAGGTGCTTGAGCGTCATGGGCCAAAGCATACAGAAGTCTTGCCACTATTTGCACGGCAGACTTATGAAGAGCAGCAGCGTATCTTTCAGCCATCAGGTCGTGGCAGGCGTATCGTTATCGCGACCAACGTTGCCGAGACTGCATTGACCGTACCGGGTATCCGCTATGTGATTGATTTGGGTTTTGCGCGGATTTCGCGTTATTCGTATCGCTCACGCGTACAGCGTCTACCGATTGAGGCGATCTCGCAAGCCGCTGCCAATCAGCGTAAAGGTCGTTGTGGTCGTGTTGCACCAGGGGTTTGTATTCGTCTGTATAGCGAAGAAGATTTTACTGGTCGTCCGGAGTTTACTGAACCTGAAATTTTGCGAACTAACTTAGCCTCGGTTATTTTACAAATGGCCAATCTTCGTTTAGGTAGCGTTGATGATTTTGCCTTTATTGAGCCGCCTGACAGTCGCTTGGTTACTGATGGTCATAAATTGCTCGATGAGCTAGGCGCTATTACTTCTAAAAGCGAAGCAACTTCTGCTCATCAAAACAATAAGCCAAAACCAAAAAAAGGTCTCGATCATTTAAGCCTGACGCCCACTGGGCAAAAAATGGCACGTATGCCAATCGATCCAAGACTGGCACGTATGTTGGTTGCGGGTAGTGATTTTGATTGTATCCGTGAAATGCTTATTGTAGTAGCTGCGCTTGCTGTACAGGACCCACGCGAGCGTCCTGCCAATAAACGCCAACAAGCCGATCAAAAGCATGCGGAATTTAGACAAGATGATTCTGACTTTTTATTCTATCTAAGTCTGTGGAAAGCGCTATTTGAAAAAGATGAAGACGGCAATAAGTTGTCTGGTAATCAGCGAAAGCAGTTTACGAAGAAAAACTATTTGAGCTTCCCGCGTGTACGTGAGTGGAGTCAAACCCATCGTCAGTTAGTACAAATGGTCACAGAACTTAAGCTGACGGATGTTAAAGAGGCAAAAGCTACTGATAAAAATGCTTCGTTAGAAAATATGACCAGCGATCCTACCGCGATCGAAGATGAAGACCTCAAGGCCGTTAAATATGCCAATTTACACCGCGCATTATTGACAGGCTTGTTGTCTACGATTGCGCATAAAACTGAAAATCGTGGTGAATACTTAGCGGCGCGCCAGCAAAAAGCCAAAATATTCCCAGCCAGTACAGTATTTAAACAAGTACCACCTTGGGTAATGGCTTTTGAAGTGGTCGAAACCTCACAAGTCTTTATGCGCACTGTTGCCAAAATTGAACCTGAATGGATTATCTCAGCCGCTGGTAACTTATTAAAGTATCACTACTTTGAGCCGCATTGGTCGAAGAAGACCGGACGGGTTAAAGCCTATGCGCAGATTAGTTTGTTTGGTCTCATAATTATCAGTAAGCAGCTGACCAATTATGAGCAAGTGAACTTAGTTGAGTCACGAGAAATATTTATCCGTGATGGTCTGGTGACTGGTAACTTGGGGCGTCAAGCGCCATTCTTACAGCATAATATGGATAAAATTGCCGATATCGAGCGCATTGAAGATAAATTACGCCGCCGTGATTTGTTGGTGGATGAAGAGGCGTTGTATCAGTTTTATGATAAAAAAATCCCTGAGCATATTGCCAGTCGCAAAGCCTTTGAAGATTGGCGTGCCGAGGTTGAAAAAACCGATGCCAAATATCTATTCTTTACCGATGATGACGTGCTCAATAGCCAAGCACCGACCACAGGCGATTTTCCAGAAGTGTGGAAATTGGGCGATTTAAAACTACCGCTACGTTATGTCTTTGATCCGTCAAGCGATGATGATGGCGTGACCATTCGTGTGCCACTTGCCGCGCTACCGCAGCTTGATGCGATCGAATTATTATGGGGCGTACCGGGTTGGCGTTATGAGTTGGTGTTGCAGTTGCTCAAGTCACTACCTAAAGATATCCGCCGTCAAATTGTACCGATTCCTGATACTGCCGATAGTTTGTTTGATGAATTGCAACCTGCTGGTGGACAAGGACTGCTTAAGCAGCTTTGCCAAGCGCTCAACCGTCGCGGCGTTATGTCAGTGACGCCTGATAGCTTTAATCCTTCCAGCATTGATCGATATTTGCAGCCACAAATCTGTGTGGTCGATGACAAAAATCGTATTATCGAAAAGGGTCGCGACCTGCAAACGCTACAGATTCGCCACGCTTCTGAGACTAGACAAGCGGTGAATGAGCAGCAAGGTACGCACACCGAATTCCCTGAGCATTTTGCCTTTAGTAAAAACCATCATAGTGCAGGAGTAGTAATGAAGCAGTTTGCTGCTTTGGTTGCTGATGAAGCAGGCGAGGCGGTATCCATCCATCAATATACCGATGTCAATGCGGCGTTACAGGCGCACCGTATTGGCGTTTTGACCTTAATAAAAGGTAAGCTTGGTGCGAAGAAAAAACAGCTGACCAGCCAAATCGACAAAATATTTAAATTGGCGTTTGCCCCACTTGGTGATATGGAGAAGCTAAAAACCATCGTTATCGACGCGGCATTGGACGCGTCGCTTGAAGAGCATTATGTGTTATTTGATCACAGTGCTGATTTGCCTGAAAGCGCTGATGATAGTGCTGTAGCCCTTGCTGAAGAATTACCCTTTACACCAGAAGAGTACGAGAAAACCTTGGAAGTGGTTTCGGGTAACTTTCTATTGACAGGTCAAAACGTCATAAAAATCCTTAAAAATGTCTATACTCGCTGGCAACGTATTCGCCAAAGCTTACTCATGCTCGATCGAGAGGTATTTGGTGAGTCTATCGAAGATATCGAAGACCAGTTAGAAGATTTGCACTTGGCTGATTTTGTTTATCGTATGGATTATAGCCATTGGCAGCAGTATCCGCGCTATCTAGAGGCGCTTGAAATTCGTATCGAACGGCTTGAGCACAATCTCGAATCTGATCTCGAAGGAGTATACGCGCTTGATGTACATATGGAGCGGCTGGCGAATCGCGCCAATGATAAAGCCATTAGTGAGTACCGCTGGATGGTCGAGGAGTATCGCATTCAGCTATTCGCGCAACCGATGAAAACCCGTATGGCGGTGTCACCAAAACGTCTAAGCAAGATGTGGGATAAAATGAGTTAGGATAGCGTTAGGCTTTTAGAATGGATCAGAAAATTCGTAACCCATCGATTTTGAATGCCGTATCTCTTGGAGTTATTCCTGCTATAGTCATGTCAATATAAAAGAGATGCCGTATGACTGTTGTAAATTTGAGTAGCTTCTCTCTGCGCAGGCAAAGCAAGCAAAAAAGTTTGTAGCAGTCACGCTGTATCATAATATTGTTTATTTAGTATCGCCTATACATTCTGATTCAAACAATAAAAAAGGCTAGATTAGTAATCGCTAACCCAACCTTTTTTATTGAACTAAAGATAAATTATAGTAAAGCCCTAAATTCTGAATACACCATATCGGAAGGAGACAAGCTATCGTTTAGCATCTCTTTATCCCTCGTTTTTTTCTAATACAATGTCATATACACTGCCACCAGTCTCTTGCGTCTTCTCGCGACAAAAGAAGACGCATCATAACCAAGATGCGGGTTTTATCGTTTTATTTGTCTTATTGCACCGCTTTTGAGTGTCATTGTTTTGCTGCAACGGATAAATCTTTTATGAAACAAAAAAGCAAAGGCGACTTCATGTGACCTTTGCTCTAAAAATTAGCACCTAGATAAAGTTAGTGACTGATCTTTTCTGTCAGTACGCCCATACTATAAAGAACGAATGCAATGACGGTCAATGCTACAATAAATGGCGTGAGTATCCAGATCACCACGTTGATCAATAATGAGGGCAATAATCCGTTAAATAATACGGTATTTGGTGTAAAAAAGTCCGTCATGACATCGACTGCACGCTTAGCTACAGGGAATAACAAGGTGCTTAGTGCCAGCATATAAATATACTTGCTAAAACCAGGGTCGCTCATGACCACCATAAAATAAAACACCAAAAAATAAGTGACACCCAATGCCCAGCATTTGAGAGTATAGCTTAAACGAATCATGTTAGTGCCTCCCGAAATATTCTGACGATCACACGTAGAAAAATTATTATAATAGTTGCTAAATTATGAATATATTATATATGTTATAATATGAATATATAGACCAAGTCAACTGTTTTTTTCTTGGGTAAGATATTTCGTCGTTTGTTTGGCTGGAAAGAGGGAGGGTGTAGGAATCTGTTAAACAGATAATTACATTGTGTACGCAGTTGCTTATGAAGCTGTCAAGACGCAGAGGGATTGCCCTAGTCAGAAACCATTATAGTAGAAGCCTCATTCTAGATATTTAACTCACTGCTTGGGCTTACTCCAAATAGCCGCTTATATTCACGGCTAAATTGGCTGGGACTTTCATAGCCTACTTGCATGGCGATTTGCGATACTTGTGCCTCGCCGAGTTGAATAAGCTGCCGCGCTTTCATCAATCGTAGGCTTTTTTGATATTGAAGCGGGCTTAGTTGAGTGATTTCTTTAAAATGTTGATGAAATCCCGAAACACTCATACCGCAGCGACTGGCCAAATCTTCTATGATGACGGGCTCTTCTAAATGCGCTTTTAGCCAATCGGTAGCTTGGGCAATACGGTGGGTGTGACTGCCGTTAACCATCAGTTGCCGAAGCTTATGACCTTGCTGTGCTGAGAGCAGACGATAATAAATCTCTTGCTGAATTAAAGGTGATAAAAACTCTATATCATTTGGATAATTAAGCAAGTCTATCAGCCGTTCGAATGCGGTTAATATGGTGTCTTCTAATGGCCATTTTATACCTTGATGCTCATAATCGGCATTTTTCTGAGGGGGTATTTGCGCCATGACCTCACGAATGAGCGCCAGATTTAATTTCATAGACAATACGATGACAGGCTTCTCTACAGTGGCGTGTTTGATATGCATGTTTATAGGAATATTGACAGGGCAGAACATCAGACTGCTGTCATCAAATTTCTGGCAATCTGTACCTAAGTAAATTTCACGCGTGCCTTGTAGGACGATACATATACTAGGTTCTTGGATATAGCTGATAGTCTTTCTTGGTGTGTCGGCACAATAAAAAAACAAGCCTGAAATGTCTGATTCGATGGTTTGGTTTTTGGGTAACATACTAAGTAGCTGCTCTACCGTTTTTGTTTTCATGATTTATGCTTACTTTATAATTTGCCTAATGATATAAATATTTATAGGATTAGGCAAGGATTCTGGAGTAATGCTCTACTGGATTAGCGTGCTCACTTCTATAATGATGGCATCAAAACGCAGCAAGATTGATTTGCAGCGTATTGCCCAATACCAACAATATGCCAATCCATAAGGAATATATGATGAAAATTTTCTATAAAACGCGAGCAACGGCAACGGGTGGTCGTTCTGGCCATACAGGTCTTGACGATGGTTCGCTAGGTTTTGATTTGGTCTCTTTTCAAGAAACAGACAAGGAAGGGGTTAATCCAGAGCAGCTTTTTGCAATGGGTTACGCGGCTTGTTTTGATAGTGCTTTAAATCTGACCGCCCAGCAAATGAAACTGCCAATCACTGCCTCAAAAACCTCGACCCAAGTGGGTATTGGTATGAAAGCCGATGGTAGCTATAACTTAGATATAGATTTATATGTTGAAGTGTCGGGCATTGATGAGGCTCAAGCGCAAACACTGGTCGAAACAGCTCACCAAATTTGCCCATACTCTAATGCTACTCGCGGTAATGTCGATGCACGTTTGCATGTGACCGTGGTTTAACGGTCAGCAGTAGTTAACACCTAACGACTGATTCAACAGCTGTTTCTAATAACTATAAACAAATATAAAAACGACATGACTTTCAACTGCTTGGGTACATAAAGTATTCAGGCAGTTTTTTATTGAGTGATTCAACGTTGATCATTAAAATTAAATTATCAAGTATAAAAAGTTAAGTACAAAAAAGAGCCAGTAGTTTGACTACTGGCTCTTTCGTTTTCAATAGATGTGAATAAAAACATGGATTTTATTCAAATAACCACCACGTATTATTTACGCTTGTTTCTAGGGTTATTATAGTTGGCAGTTCACTTGGTATTGTTGACCATTGTCTGATTTGATGGTCATGATGCCGTAATCCGCTTTGGTGTGCCAATCGTAAGTGGTTTTAGGGTTAACATTATTGACATAACGAGCGCCAGAACCTGATACTGCTTGCTCCATGGTGATTTTTGCGTTGGTTAAGCCAACTTTAGGCAAGGTCACGTTTAGGTTAGCAGTTTGACCATTGGCAGTGTAGGCAGCAGTGAGTTGACCGTTGTCGTCACAAGTGAATGATTGGGCTACTGGCTGAGTATTGGTCTCTGAGATCGTAGTAGTTGGTGCATTAGTGGCACAGGCAGACAATAATAGAGCAAAAGGTGCTACGGCTAATAATTTTTTCATAATATGCCTCAAAAGTATCGGTAAAAGTAGGTTGTTACTTCAAGCAACATGATACCGTAGAGAATGTAACTTCATGTTGTGTTTGAGGGCTATGGTAGTAATCTTATCTGTCTTTTTTATCACTAAGCATTTTAGTCTTTATTAGCCTATTAATTTTGAATAACGAATGAGGATATTTCACGTAGGGGCTTTTTCTCTATTTAAAATAAATACCAATACTGCACCCAAGATAACCGAGCTTGCTATAACGAATGGCACGGTCAATTGCTCAGATAGAAATACCACGCCTAATATCGCAGCCAGTATAGGGACACACAGTTGTACAACTGCTGCTTGGGTGTTTTTTAACAAAGGCATGGCCATATACCAGATGCTATAGCCTATACCGGATGCGATCGCTCCTGATGCACAGGCCAAAAGTACTCCCTTGATAGTAATGTCACCTAAATTGATGTTTTCCAAGCCTATATTGTCTAAATAAGTCATGCTTATCACTAACAGTATGGGCGCTGCTATCAGACTCCGAATGAAATTAAAACCTGTGGCTCGCAGCGGTGACACGCAGGTTTTGCCGCGTATGCTATATATGCCCCAAGCGGCACCACTGATTGCCATAAGCACCGCCGCTAGTAATGAAGGCACCGCTGCTGACGGTAGCATCAAATAGACAAACCCTGCTACCGCTACGATGAATGCTAGCCATTGTAAACCGCTCAATTGCTCTTTTTTGTAGATGCCCCAACTAATCATCGTCAGCTGAACCGCTGAAAATAGAATCAGCGCTCCTGTACCAGTATCCAACTCTACATAAGCAATCGAAAAGCATAGCGCATAAATCACTAAGCTCACGCTGCTTAACCAACTGCCTTTATTGTTTAAAATAGCAGCGTGAGCAATACTGTCAGGCTTTCGCACGTGCTGTCGTAACCGATAAGCATGAATGGTCATGATAATACTTAGGCAGACAGCAGCGCTCAGCAGTCGCAAAATGGTAAAGCTCCAAGCATCTATATGACCCTCTGCTAACGCCATACGGCAAAAGAGAGAGTTTGCAGCAAAGGCGATTAATGCAATAACGGTGTACAAGGTGGCTTTCAAAAATAATTCCTACAATAAAGAAGCTGGTTTTTGAATAAAATAGGCAAATTCGACTTTTAGGGATGTTGTTATTACCGCTTTTTTACCAGCAAAAATACTGGCTGAAGTGTGAAAACCCAGTTGCTAGTTGCCAATTGGGAGGTGTCTTACAACAGACCATATTTTATTGCACTCGCAGGCAAAAGTATTTTTTAAATTGGACTGATGATAGTTGAATTAACAATAAAGACCGACTGCAAGGGTGGTGGCAGGTCAAGCGCATATTCAGAACGATTGCTGAAGTTAATCGTCATAAATCAAATAAAAACAATAGATAGGAAAAAGTAATATGGATTGGGCAAGTATCTTTATTCATGACACCACTTGGGCATTTGCGCTTGAGATATTGGTGCGTGTCAGCGTCATGTTTGTACTGATTATTTCGTTTTTGCGTTTGACGGGCAAACGCGGCGTCCGTCAGCTGTCAATCTTTGAGTTGACCATTATTTTATCATTGGGTTCTATCGCAGGTGATCCTATGTTTAACGAGGATTTGCCGATTATTCAGGCGGTGCTGGTCATGAGCGCCGTTATCGTGCTTTATCGACTGTGCACGTGGATCATGATGGAATTCCAACCTTTTGAAGATCTGTTAGAAGGGAAATCGCTCTATATTGTAGAAGACGGGATGCTGGTACTCGATAAGATTAAAAAGGGTAAAATGTCTCATGATGAGTTTTTTACTGAAATGCGCCAACAAGGGGTCGAGCATTTGGGTCAAGTGCGTACAGGCTTGCTAGAGACAGACGGTAATTTTAGTATATTGTTATATCCGCCTGAAAACACTGGCTATGGTATGCCGCTTTTTCCTAAGCAGTATCCACCTGTCGAAGAGATAGAGTCAGAAACATATTACGCATGTATGCATTGCGGCTATGTCGATCATATATCTGACCCCAATCAGCTCTGTGAACGCTGTGAGAATGGATGTCGAGACTGGGCGAAGGCCTTGAATAGTGAGATCGTTAGATAATAATAAATGAGATGATAGCTATATTAAATTATCTATGAGTAGATCGAGCTGTCTTATGTTGGCAGGCTTAATAATAGCCAATTCTACCAACGTAAGACAGCCCTAGACTAAACGCTTTTGACATGCCCTATCTGAATTAGGCAATTTTATACCAATCAATTTTACGGGTCATGACCATCACGCAAGCGAGTAGCACAAAACAGAAGACAGCACCAAGCAATAAATTCATATCTTCGGTGGTTAATATACCGAAAAACGCCGCATACAATCCTGCCAATGTGACAGTAAAAATCGCCGCTCGCTTGACGCCGCCCAGTACATAATAAGTATACCAACCAATGAGTCCAACACAGGCGCTGGCAGCAATGGCATACGCTTTCCAAAAGACAATTTGCTCAGCAAGTGGTAATAGTAAGACATAAAACACAAACAGCGCGCAACCGACCAACAGATATTGAATAGAATGAATACGACTGGATTTAATTACTTCAAATAAGAAGAAAGTGCCGAATGATACTAAGATTAATAATAAGGCATATTTCATCGTTCGTTCAGTTTGTAAATACACATCATTAGGCTCAGCAAAACTCACACCAAAGCTGTTCAGGCGCACGTTTCGATAGCTATCAGGTATGTCAGTAGCTTCTGCTGTAGCAGCGCCTTCCATTGCTGTAATCACATCATCAGAAGCCATTGACTGGCTGTTGTTATCAAGAGTGGCTTGACTGGTGACGACACATCGGTTGTTAGCGATGCTGACACATTGCGACAAATCTTGATTGTTGGCTATTGTTAAATACTGATTTTGCCAACTGGCTTCAAAACCTTTAGCGGTAAGTTTCTTGGCATTGGGGAGCGCCTTACCAATAAAGTTTGGCGCATGCCAATTACTGCGCATCGTTAAGTTAAAGTTTTGTCCAGTCGGCACAGTGTTTACATTGCTAATACCAGCTAACGGTAAATCAATGACGATTTCTGTACTAGTCAATGACTCGCTAGCACTGTTCGTAGCAAGAGCGTTATTGCCATTCTGCTGGCTCGTTATATTTTTTATTGAACGCTGTAATATATCTTGCGGAATAGCTACTTCTACATAGGCCAGGTTTTTCAGCAGCGCTATCTGAGGGTAGGTCGCTTTTATCGGTTTTTTATCAATGCTCACCGTTGGTAGCGTCGCAACGCCGCGCAGATCTGATACTGGAATAATCAATTTTGCTGCGTTCCAGTGGATGATGGCTTTTTCGGGCTGGGTGTTATTTTTATTGGTGGGTGTACTGACAGAACCTTGTGCATCACTAGCTGTGCTCGTAGTGTCATATAAGCTGCTGATGGCTTGATCAAATGTATAGCGTTGGTCAAATGTCAACGCACCATCATAACTGGTCGCATGATAGATACCACGTTTATAGGTATCAGTGCTGACTTCAAGATCTTGTATGGCTTGGGTCTGACTGGCAAAGACAATTTCATTTTTTGAATAGGATGGTGCACATTTACTGGTTGTTTCAGGTGCTGTAATCTGGCATTCAGGCGTAATTGTGGTAGGTATGATGATAAATGGGGTGATGACTTCTTGCGGATTGACGTGCTGCTGGGCAATTTCTTTAACCACCGACGCGGCATAATTTTGTCGTTCGTAGATGACTGAGCCAATCATACCAAGACCGATGGCAAAAATAATACAAAGCCCGGCGATGATGGACAATTTAGTCAATAGTGTTTTTTGCATGAAAGCTCCTCATATGAATCTTTAGTCCAAAACTGTGCATATAACAGTCAGTAGGTTCAAAGAAGATCATAGAGGAGAGATGAAGAAAAAATATGTAAGAACGATGGAGAGTGTGTGAAAAAATAAGCCTTAGTATTTTCTGGCATCAGTGTTTTTTAGTATCACCAACCACTTTATCCATAATAGCAAACAATAAGCCAGACAACACAAAAGTCATATGAATGATGACTTTCCACATGAGTTTGTCCGCTTCACCCTCACTCAATTCATTAGGAATATCCATAAACGATTTTAATAGATCAATCGCAGAAATAGCGACGATGGCACCGATGACTTTTAGTTTTAGACCAGAAAAATCTACTTTTCCCATCCAACTAGGTCGATCAACATGATCACCAGTATCAATTTTTGAGACAAATATTTCATAGCCACTAAATATGATAATTAATAATAAACTGGCTACTAAAGAGAGGTCGACCAACACTAATATATTAACAATGACATCTGATACAGAAGCGCTAAATACAGTATTGAACATCATGACTGTTTTTTGAATGAATTTTATAAATAATAAAATAATCCCTAAGACCAGCCCTAAATAAAAAGGCGCTAATATCCAGCGGCTGTTAAAGATGGTTTTTTCTAGGTATCGTTCAATGTTTTTTAGCATGGACATCTCTTAATGCTCTTAAAGGTAAGGTTGTAGGTCATTTACTGATAACGTGGTATAGGATGAATTTAAGACAGCCATTCGAGCACTTGTTGTACCCGCTCGTCTCTATCACCACCTATGCGATGAAATGGCTTTTGGTGACGGGTCAGCTGACTTTCAAAATAAGCACTGATTTCATCACGTTGATGTGGGCTATCACGCAAATCATCGGCGACCCACGGGATATCAACTTCGGTTAATAAAATCAAGTCATAATGATGCGTTAACGCCGCATTGGTGAGCGCTTTAGGGCAATCACCATAATACCAGTTGGCATAGACCATTAATTCAAACAGACTGGTATCACAAAACAAGTAGCTGCTATCAGAATTTTGCGCGGCTTGTGCGGCGAGCTTATTTTCTAACTCAATTTGACCTTGTGCAATAGGGAGTAAATCCTCCCAAGTGCAAGTGAGATGTTCCTTATCCCATTTCGCTTGTAGATAGGTGCGCATGTATTCTGGCACCCAAGGGCAGCCAAAATGCGCTGCCAAGTCGCGACATAGCGTGGTCTTACCAGTGCTCTCTGCCCCTAGAATCGCGACATTGATGACCGATTTAGGCGTATGCTGCTTTAGGTTGCAAGCGGTAACGTCGTTGCCATTCATAGTAAGCCCAAATTGCGATAAGAGTGAAAACTACGTATTGTAGCGCAGTAAAAGTGAGACCTTTATAAAAGTATAGCGGGACTGAAATAGCATCGGCGATTATCCAGAGTATCCAATGCTCAATTTTGCGCCGCGCCATCAGCCACATCGCCATCAAAAACAGCGCGGTAGTCAACATATCGGTGTAATCGATCCACGTAAATAAATGCAAACCTAATACCGCGCCATCAAAACTAAAGTTATTATTGATGACTGGTCTGAAATAATACACCAACGCGACAAAGGCAATAGTCGCCGAGGCTAGTAAGGCGAGTATTGGCACATCTTTTTTATCGAGATGTTCTACTTGAATAGCATTCTGGGCGTTAGTCCTTGCTAACGACTCATTTTGCTGCTGACCAGTAGGGTTGATATAATCTTGCTGTTTTTTGATTGCTGTGTTTTTCTTACTCTGTGTCCAATTGATCCAGCCATATAGACTCATTACCGTATAGTAGGCATTGATAAACATATCGCCAAATAACTGCCATTTCCACAATAGATAGACAAATATAGCGGTGCTGACGAGACCTATCGGAAATACCAAAATATTGGTTCTGCTGGCGAGTAAGACACTTGCTACCCCAAATATGACAGCAATCAATTCCAGAGCAATAAAGACAGTGGGATAGTCAGCGTATTGTCCAAATAACCAGTTAAAAATTTCTACCATGAGTATTCCCAAATATGAGCGGGTTTTATGTCTCGCAGTTTTATGCGCTCGAACTGTGAACGTGTCGCTAGCAAAATGCGCCAATTATAACGTAGCTGCTCCAAAATGAAGTCAGGACTTTACTTATTTTTCGCAACAAACAGATTATTTGTAACAAAGTATTAGAAAAATAATTATATTCAGGCATAATAAAGGCTCTGATTTTAAGTTTACAGTTATTCACTGAAATCAAACGACTGTTATTTTTCCACTTTTATGCTTATCCCAAGCCCTATAGTAGTAGACAAGGAAGCTTATCATGACGACTTGTATCACAGGCACTGGCCTGTATATTCCGCCTTATAGCATCAGTAATGAAGAGCTAGTAGATTCATTTAATAAGTATGTTGAGAATTATAATGCAAAGCATGCTGACGAGATAGCAGCAGGAACTTTGACTGCCCTAGAGCCTTCTTCAGCGGCCTTTATCGAAAAAGTATCTGGTATCAAATCACGTTATGTGATGGAAAAGGATGGTATTTTAGATCCTGAAATCATGGCACCAGTGATTCCTTATCGTCATTTAGGTGAAGAGCTGTCTATCATGGCAGAAATGGGTACTGCGGCTTTGAAAGACGCGCTAGCAGATGCGGGTCTTGAGGCGAATGACCTAGATGGTATTATCCTTGCCTGTTCAAACTTTCAGCGTACTTATCCTGCGGTCGCTATCGAAATTCAAAATGCAATCGGTATGATTGGTGGTTTTGCTTATGATATGAACGTCGCTTGTAGTGCCGCGACTTTTGGTCTATCGCAAGCACATGGCTCTATCGTTTCTGGTCTGGCTAAGCGCATCGCTGTGGTCAACGTTGAGATTACTTCAGCGCATCTGAACTGGCGTAACCGTGACAGCCACTTTATCTTTGGTGATGTCGCAACAGCATCTATCGTCGAAGAGCTAGACACGCCAAAAGGTTATGAGATTCTTAACTCTAAGCTATTTACCCAGTTTTCGACCAATATCAAAAACGAATACGGTTTTATGGATCGCTCAGAGTTTTTAGCAGCACAGACTGAGATGTATCCAGACATTAAAGAGCCTGTCACCGACAAGCTATTCTTACAAAATGGTCGAAAAGTGTTCCGTGAAGTCTGTCCAAAGGTTTCAGAGGTCATCACTGAGCATTTGCAAGAAAACGATATCGCAACTTCTGACGTTAAAATGATGTGGCTGCACCAAGCCAACGCCAATATGTTGGATTTAATCCTACGTACTGTGATTGGTAAAGAAGCAGATAAAGCGATTGTGCCAAGTGTCATTGCTGAATTTGCTAACACCAGTTCAGCCAGTCCGATGATTGTTTTCCATCGCTATAAAGATGAGCTGGCATCAGGTGATTTGGGTGTGATTTGCTCATTTGGTGCTGGTTACTCTATCGGTTCAGTGTTGGTGCGTAAGGTTTAATTTTTAAAGTAAGACCTGTTACTAATAAAAAATAGCTAAGAGCAATCTTAGCTATTTTTTTGTCTGTTATTTTTGTTATAAGCATTTAATCACATTATTTAAGCAATATATTATTCAAGAATGAGGCGCTATTTGCGAATATAACGGGAAGAATGCTTAGAGGTTTTAATTTACCCCGAAAAATTTGCTATAATCACGGTCTTATTCCTCTCATCCAATTAAAAGTCCTTTTATGAAAGAATCCTTACGCCTGCGTTTAGACCAGATGGTAGACCGTTATGAAGAGGTCACCGCCTTATTATCAGATCCTAGTATCATCAGCGATAATAATAAATTCCGTGAATTGTCTGTCGAGCACAGCGACTTGATGGATATCACTACTTTATGGCAGAACTATGTGCGTGCAGAAACGGATCAGGCTGATGCAGAGGCTATGCTGGCTGATGCTTCAGATCCTGACATGAAAGAGATGATGCAAGAAGAGATTGATAACGCCCGCGAGACCATCGTAGAGATGGAAGAGGCGCTCAATGTCATGATGCTACCAAAAGATCCAAATGATAAAGTGCCTGCTTTCCTGGAAATTCGAGCGGGTACAGGTGGTGATGAAGCCGCGATTTTCTCTGGTGATTTGTTCCGTATGTACCAAAAATACGCGCAGACACAAGGCTGGACAGTGGAAGTATTGTCGGCAAGTGAAGGCGAGCATGGTGGTTATAAAGAAATTATCACTCGCGTATCAGGCAACAGCGTGTATGGGCGCTTAAAGTTTGAATCAGGCGTACACCGTGTGCAGCGTGTGCCTGAAACCGAAAGCCAAGGTCGCGTGCATACCTCAGCTTGTACCGTGGCGGTGATGCCTGAAGTTGAGATTGATGATACAGTAGATCTAAATCCAGCCGATATCCGCTTTGACACTTTCCGTTCAAGCGGTGCTGGCGGTCAGCACGTTAACACCACTGACTCAGCCGTACGTTTGACCCACATTCCAACGGGTACCGTGGTAGAGTGTCAACAAGAGCGTAGCCAGCACAAAAACCGCGCGCAAGCGATGAAAATGCTGATTTCAAAGATTCAGCAAGTCAAAGTACAGGCTCAAGTTGATGCAGCAGATACCATACGCCGTGATTTGGTGGGTAGTGGCGATCGCTCAGAACGCATTCGCACTTATAATTTCCCACAAGGTCGCATGACTGATCACCGTATCAACCTGACGTTATACAAGCTTGATGCCATCATGGAAGGCGACTTGGATGAGATTCTTGATGCACTGTTGCGTGAGCATCAGGCTGATTTAATGGCCAGTATCGGCGGTGGTGATTAGTAACCATCAGGATATTAATGACTAGAGGCTCAATAGCTGGTCGTGAATCCATTAATTCATAAAAGCGTGACACTGTCTTGATGATAGTGTCTGTTTGTTTATAGCTGTTTTTTTACGGCTATCGACTATGATAATAAGTATAGATTTAATTTTGCAGTTTTCGTTTATTCCATTTAATTATCTAATAATATTGAGAGTGTTATGTCAAAGCACAACAATCAGAATCAAGAGCAAGCCCCAGAAGACGCTAACGAGCTAATTGCTCAGCTGCAAGCCAAGCTAGACGATATCAGTGCTTCAGGCAAACAGCCGTATCCAAATACATTTAAACGTACTGATTATGCGCAAGATTTGCAAACTGCTTTTGACGGCGTCTCAAAACAAGAAATTGAAGAAAAAGCGGCGAATGGCGAAAAAACACAGGTCAACGTGGCAGGTCGCGTCATGCTGAACCGTGGTGCCTTTATTGTTATTCAAGACATGACGGGTCGCATTCAGTTATATGTTGCACGCAAAGAGTTGGATCCAGAGACGTTAGCGACCATTAAATCATTAGATTTGGGTGATATTGTTGGCGTATCAGGCTATATCGGTCGCTCAGGCAAGGGCGACTTATATGTGCATATCGAAGAGTTTCAGTTATTGACTAAAGCGTTACGTCCAATGCCAAACAAGTTCCATGGTTTAGCTGATGTCGAAGCTCGCTATCGTAATCGTCATCTTGATTTGATGACCAATGAGACGACTCGTGATACCTTTATGATTCGCAGTCAAGTCATTAGCGGCATTCGAAAGTTTATGTTAAATGAGCGTTTCATGGAAGTTGAGACGCCGATGATGCATCCTATCCCGGGTGGTGCGGTGGCGCGTCCGTTTGTGACGCATCATAACGCTCTAGATATGCCTTTATATCTGCGTATCGCACCTGAGCTTTACTTGAAGCGCTTAGTCGTTGGTGGTTTTGAAAGAGTGTTCGAGATTAACCGCAGCTTCCGTAACGAAGGTGTATCAACTCGCCATAATCCTGAATTTACCATGATTGAGTTTTATCAAGCGTATGCTGATTATCATGACTTGATGGATTTGACCGAACGCTTATTTAATGAATTGGCGATGGATATTTTGGGCACGACTGAGATTACTTATCAAGAAGAAGCCATCAGTCTAAAAGCGCCATTTATACGTTTGTCTATGTCTGATGCAATTGCAAAATATGCCGAAAATTTCGATATGGCACGTATCAATGACCGTGAATATCTGGCAGACTACGCCTCGACAACGCTTAAACAGCAAGTGAAAGAGGTGTTTGGTGTGGGCAAACTACAGACCATTATCTTTGAAGAAACCGCTGAACACCAATTGCGTCAGCCAACGTTCATCACTGAATATCCAGCGGAAACGTCACCACTGGCACGCCGTAGTGATGACAATCCTGAAATCACCGATCGTTTTGAGCTATTCATCGGTGGTCGTGAACTGGCAAACGGCTTTAGCGAGCTTAATGATCCTGCTGATCAGGCAGAACGCTTCCGTGGACAAGTCGCTGAAAAAGACGCTGGTGATGATGAAGCGATGCATTTTGATGAAGAATACATCGAAGCGTTGTCTTATGGCTTACCACCAACCGCAGGCGAAGGTATCGGTATTGACCGTTTAGTGATGTTGTTTACCGATTCTGCCAGTATTCGTGATGTGATTTTGTTCCCGCATATGCGCCGCAAGTTAGAAAGCTAAAACTGGTTTACTTGCCATAAATCCATGCTGGGACTAAACTGAACATAAGAAAGCTCTTTTGCTTTCAATGGAATGGTCCCAGATTCTTTATGAGACCTCATTTATAGGGATATCATGGATACTCAGCACGCGTCACCCTCACTTTGGCAACAGATGATTCAACAAAGTTTCTTATCTTTGTATGAATTACCAGCAGATAAAACAACCAATCCTAAGCAGTTTCAAGGTTATGATTTCGTTTTTGAGTTTTCTGGCGCTATCATTTATTTGATCGTCAATGATGTGGTGATGCAAGCGAGTAGGCAAAAAGTAGACAGCGCTCAAGTTCGTGAGTGGAGAAAAGAAGTCGTCAACCAACTAATTAAGCGTCACGCTCAGCTTTATCTAAAAAACGATAAGTCGATGGCAGAAAGTAATACCTCGGCAGCTGGTAAGGATGTTTATTTCATTGGTTTGACATCACTGTCTGTCATGCATCAAGATGATAAACCACAAGCATCCTCGCATACGGTTGATTATGAATATGGTAGTCAGTTTTTTGCTGAAGACTGTGTTTTAGATCTGGATGATGAGCAGAGTGTCTTACAGGTATTTAGCCATCAAAACTTTGTCGATATCATCAGCCAATTGGTTACGCCAAGCGATTTATCCGCATTTTTAGACTTTCATCGCAGCCAGCTGACAGGGTTTGAGTCATTCCAAGACGAGTCGACATTACTTACCCAGTTTTTACAGTCGCCTGACTTTCATCAAAGAGCGATTAGGGTGCAAGAGCAATTGATTGATAATCAGTTGATCGATCAGATTGAGCAACGCTTGCTCAAAGCTACAGAACCAGATCAGGCAGTCTTTGCCAAAGCACTCATGGCTGAGATTCAGAAAAATACTCGGATGTGGTACAAGCTGTTTAATAGTTTGATCAAAAATTATTATGAGGCAGGTCAACCACTACCAAAAGAGCCAGTCGATATTTTGGTCGATGAGTCAATGTATACTTACGCTTGTTTGGTTGAAAAAATCTTAGCTTACAAAACGATGGATCAAGACTCTCGCTGGAATGGTTATGTCTGTCATGAGCACTCTTATCACGTGTTTGGACGCCATTATCTGATGGTTTTCTATGCGCAAGATGATAATAGTTCGCTGAGAGCTGACAAGGTGCGCACGTCTCAACAAGACTTGTTATTGGAGCTCAATGCTCAAATGCAGGATCCAGTGATGGATGATTTGTTTTTGATTGGCGTAGAGTTTAGACCTTGTGATGATAGCGTCAATACAGAGGTGCATTTGGATGCCTTTTATCAAAAAGGCTCAGTGATTGACGCAAATACTCAGCGCTTATACGAACGTTTAGCACAACTTCAAGCGCAGTTATAATCTAAACCTAATATAGCCTACTGGTTTGACACCCCATCTATATTTGTATTATTCACATTGGCATTTATTATGACGCAGCAATATCAAGTTTTAGCGCGCAAATACCGTCCCAAGAACTTTCACGAGTTGATTGGGCAAACGCATGTTTCTCAAGCATTGATTAATGCGATTGATTATAACCGTTTGCATCATGCTTATCTCTTTACGGGCACACGCGGTGTGGGTAAGACCACAATTGCGCGTATCTTATCTAAATGTTTGAACTGCGATACGGGTATTACTAGTACGCCTTGCGGTGTGTGTGATAACTGCGTGGCCATCGATCAAGGGCGATTTATCGATCTTATCGAGATTGATGCGGCATCCCGTACCAAAGTAGAAGACACACGTGAGTTGCTGGATAATGTACCGTATGCGCCAAGTCAGGGGCGTTATAAAGTATACCTGATTGATGAAGTACATATGTTGTCCACACACAGTTTTAATGCGCTTCTTAAAACTTTGGAAGAACCCCCTGAGCATGTAAAATTCTTACTTGCCACGACTGATCCGCAAAAATTGCCGATTACCATTATTTCGCGTTGTTTGCAGTTTGTACTACGTCCGCTACCGCAAACGTTACTCAGCGAGCATTTGGCAAATGTTCTTACCCAAGAGCAGGTAGATTATACGCAGCCAGCACTTTGGCAGTTGGCCAGTGCGGCTAAAGGCTCAGTACGTGATGCCTTATCGTTGACTGATCAGGCGATTGCTTTTGGTCAAGGTGCGCTTGATGATGTCACTGTCAATGCCATGCTTGGTCTGATTGATGCTGCCGACTTGGTGCGCTTAATCACAGATATATACAATCATGATAAGTCTGCCGTCGCTGCCCATATTGAGCAGATGCGCGCCCAAATGGTTGATGCGACCAGTATGTTCGATGGATTGGCTGAACTATTGCATCAGTTGGCCTTGACTCAACTGCTACCTGAGGTTGCTCTGAATGTAAATGAGGCGCAGGCACAAGACATTAATACACTTGCCCAGCATATTAGTCCCGATGTATTGCAGCTCTATTATGAAATTGTTGTGCAAGCGCGCGAAGGTGTGAAACTTGCTAGTACACCGATGCAAGCACTTGAGATGTGTATTTTACGTCTATTGGCATTTCGTCCTTTGCCTGTCGATGAAGTGCTAAGTAGTCATTCTGTTGGCGCTGCATCATCTTCAGAAACGCCTGCTATAGAAGGTGGCAGTGCAGCCTTAGATAATGACAGTGTCAAAAACATTACAGATGGTGCAAATGTTACGGTGCCTTCTAATGAACATTTAGCTTCAGTACCGCCATTACAATCTTACGATGTTGATTATCAACAGCAAGGTAATGATGAGCAGTTAAGCGCAATTCAAGAATATGAACCAGTTGTTGAGCCTGAACCAGTTGTTGAGCCTGAACCAGTTGTTGAGCCTGAACCAGTTGTTGAGCCTGAACCAGTTGTTGAGCCTGAACCAGTTGTTGAGCCTGAACCAGTTGTTGAGCCTGAACCAGTTGTTGAGCCTGAACCAGTTGTTGAGCCTGAACCAGTTGTTGAGCCTGAACCAGTTGTTGAGCCTGAACCAGTTGTTGAGCCTGAACCAGTTGTTGAGCCTGAACCAGTTGTTGAGCCTGATGCAAATAATTCTCAGTTAACAACGCAACTGGATGATCCTCGTACTTTGCTGCGTTGCTCACCGCAAGAACTGCTTGGTGAGTGGACACCAGAAAAATGGGATTATTGGCTACAAACGGCTCGTGAAGCGGAGATATTGGCTCAAGACGAATTGGCACTTGCGCGTCAAGGCATGATGACGGGCTTATGCGATGGCAAGGCAATATTTATAACCAGTGTAGATAGTCGGCATTTACAAACCACTTTTCAGCAATTAGCGGCTAAACTGCAACAGCAGTTCACCCAAGCAGAAATTGACTTGCAAATCGATGGCAGCGTCATGCAAGCAGAGGATAAGACGCCTGAGCGTCGCCAACAAAAGCGCTTGGTGCAAGCCAAAACGGTTGCAGAAGCAAGACTGCTTGCTACGCCTGTGATGCAGTATTTGAATGAGCGCGGTGAAGGAAAAATGGGTAAGGTTCAGTTGTATTAAACAGTCAGAAAAACTGTTGTTAAAATTATTTAAAAGTCTATATAGTTATTAAATACAACTTTCATATAAAATATCAAGGCGATGTTGTACTATCGCCTTGATATTTTTGTTTTTATTGCAGATTAAATGGGCTTTTTTAAACAAGAGAGAAATATTTAATAACGATAAGATAAATTAAGATTCGTTATAATGGTTAAGTTATATTAAAAACTGAAATGAAGTTTAGGTGAGAATATGTTGGATAATTTACGCGGTATGGCTGTGTTCGCCAGTGTGGTTGGACATGGCTCTTTTAGTGGCTCTGCTCGTGAGCTTGGCATTACAACCAGTGCAGTCAGTCAGCAAATCCGCTCATTAGAAAATGAACTGGGCGTCGTGCTATTACACCGCTCAACTCGTAAGCTGAGCTTAACAGAAGCTGGCGAGAGCTTTTATGAAGCCGCAAAAGATGTTGTCAGTGCTGCTGAACAAGGGCGGATTAAGGTCAATCAGTTGCGTGATGAGTTGGCAGGCAGCTTACGAGTGGCGACAACACCGGAGCTTGGCGTTAATCATATTTTGCCGGCACTTTCTACGTGGATGGCGGCACATGATGATCTTAGCATTACCTATCTGGCAGACAACCATTATATTGACATGATTGATGAGCGGATCGATATTGCGATTCGTATGAGTCCATCGATTAATGACTCGAGCCTCAGCAGTCATCCATTGACCGATGTGCGCCAAATGTTGGTTGCTTCACCGCAGTATCTACGTCAACATACCAAACTGCAGACGCCTAAAGATTTGGCTGACCATCAGCTGATTTGTATTGAAATCATGAAAGATGCCAATCAAATTGATCTCATTCAGACAGAAACGGGTAAAAAGACGCGCACGAAAATGAATTCACGCATTTATACCAATAATGTTTTTATGGCGACCACCTTGGCAAAAGAAGGTCATGGCTTGGTTAGAATGATGGAAATGGACATCAAAAAAGAGCTTGAAAATGGTGACTTGGTCGAAGTGTTGACCGGTTATCAATTACCAGGTTTTGTACTATATGCTGTCACCTTAAACCGTGATCAACAGCCAGCCAAAATCACTCGCTGTTTAGAGGTGTTAAAAAAGTATTTTCATGCTAATTAGATGACGTTTGAATAATGCACCGTAGAGAGTGGTTTAAAGCCTCCAAAAGCAAAAAGCCTATAGACATATTATCTATAGGCTTTTTTAGTATTAGCGTTTAATGTAACCAATCATTTAAAATGATGGTTTTAGCAAGTCAATCAGACGCTCAGCCACTTGTGTGCTCTCATCGCGGCTCATATTAAGCGGCGGTAGCAAGCGCACAACATGCCCACCAGTGACATTGATGATGAGCTTTTGTTCATCACGCGCACGATCAACCAACTGACTACAGTCCATGTCTTCAGGCAAAGCGATACCAATCATCATACCTGCACCACGACTGCTGACTCCATATTGTCCTAGTGTATCGACCAGCGTCTCTCGAATAAACAGCCCTTCGGTTACGGCATTGGTCATGATATCACTGTTAGCCAATACGTCATATACGCTATGTACCACACGACTGGCTAGCGGCGTACCACCATAAGTAGAGCCATGACTACCAGCACCAAACAGACCATTAGCGCGGCCACGTACCATACACGCGCCTACTGGAAAACCGTTACCCAAGCCCTTAGCTGTCGTCAATACATCAGGACGCGCATTACTATGTTGATAAGCGAAGTATTTACCCGTACGGCCATTACCTGTTTGCACTTCATCCAGCATAAATAGCCAGTTGTGGGCTTCACACTCTGCTTGTAGTTCTTCAAGATACGTAAATCCGTTGGCAGCAGTATTTAAACCCCCTTCACCTTGAATAGGCTCTACAAAGATGGCGCAAATTTCATCATGATCTTGCGCGGCTTGCTTAATCGCGGCAATATCGCCAAAGGGTACACGGATAAAGTCATCATCTAATGTGTAAAACCCTTCACGGGCTTTTGGGTTGGCGGTGGCTGACAATGATAATAAGGTACGACCATGGAATGACTGCTCCATAACGATGACTTTTGGGCGTTTAAAACCTTGCTGATAGGCATATAGACGCGCCAATTTAAGCGCCGCCTCGTTCGCTTCAGCACCACTATTGGCAAAGAACACACTGTCCATTTGGGCGGCTGTACATAGTACTTCACCCGCACGCTCTTGCCAGTCGATACCGAATAAATTACTGGTATGTACTAAAGTCGCTGCTTGCTGCTGAATGGCGTCAGTCACTTGCGGGTGGCAATGCCCTAAACCGCATACGGCAATACCAGTCAGCGCATCTAAATAAGGCGTGTCATCTTTGGTATACAACCAGCTGCCTGAACCGCGTGTAAAGCTGATTGGCTGACGGTTATAAGTGGGCATCAGATAAGTAGCAGACATATAAAACATCCTTAAGATGATAAATTAGTTAAAAGAGAAGGTGTTGATTATAGCTCGTCAGAAAAAGGCGTGGTTTCAGCAGGTAAGGTATAGTCTTCATTTGCCCATGCACCTAAGTCGATAAGTTTGCATTGACTGCTACAAAACGGCTTGTATTTATTGTCTTGCCATGCTGTTTTAGTACCACAACGTGGGCAAGGATAGGTTTTAGGAGAGGTTTGGGGGGTAGATTCAGTCATGATAAGGGTGGGAGTATCCTCGATTTATTTGTATGATGAATGTCATTAGCGAGCGGCAGTCGGTAATTACATCTATTTTCATCTCGTATGCGCTTGATAGACTACGATAGCGCGTTACTCGCTGTCGCTATATTACTATTGAAGTGGATTGGCTATATAATAGCATGCGCCCGAATAATGGCAAAAGACAAATACTTTAAGGATAGTAGATGACCGACAATATTGAGCTTACACATCAGCAACAGCGAGCATTTCAACCAGAAAAGCTTTCAGCACCACGTAATTTTATTATGCCAAATATCATTCACGACAATAAAAGCACTGTCCCTTTAATATTAGAAATTGGTGCAGGGAAGGGTAAGCATGCGCTTGGTTTCGCCGCAAAAAATACCGATAAGCACCTGATTGCGATCGAACGTACGCGTAATAAATTTGACGCTTTTGCCAAACTGGCAGTGCTACAAGATTCACCGAATTTAACTGCCATTCATGCTGATGCGATCGCATGGATTGTGCATGCCATTAAACCCAATAGTGTCAGTAAAATCTTCATACTGTACCCCAATCCTGAACAGCATAATCCCAACCAGCAATGGCTAAACATGCCTTTCTTCGAGTTTCTATTGTCACGCTTGCAAGTAGGTGGAGAGGTGGTACTAGTAACAAACATCGAAGCCTATATCAATAATGCAGAGCAGCAAGCAACGGAGACATGGTCGTTGCCTAATGAGCGCTATCAAGTCGCTGATGACAGTCAGCGCACGCATTTTGAAATAAAATATTTAGCCCGTGGGGAGGTATGCTGGGAACTTATTATGCGTAAGCCAGAGGGTTATAAAACTAGGTTTGATGAGTGGCAGACGGATATTGCGAATCAAGTTAAATAACCTAAGTAATAAATCGAAATAAATCTTGCCGATAATAAGTGCTAATTTATAATATATAAAATAGCCTAAGCAGATAAAATACTAAAAAATAAAACCGCCACAAAAAGGCGGTTCAAAAATTATTTATTATTAAAGAAAATTTGCTTCAATCAAGACTATAAATAAGGTTTTACTAAAGTATCCGAATCAGTATAAGCGTCAAGCACCGTCAAAAAGGTATAAGCACCAATAAATTTTCGACTAATAAACATAAATTCTTTTGGTGGCAAGTTAAACTCAAAAGACTGCATTGCTTTTGTGGCTTGTGTTGAAAGGCGAGAGTGAAGTTTGCTATTCGCCCAAATATAACGGTCGTCCTTATCTAAACAATCGCTAGGAATATCAGGATTGGTCGCTGGATCACTAAACGGTTCGGTTGCCAATAAAAATAGTGACGCCATATCAGAGCGTACTTTATCACTCATACTATCAAAGAAGTCATAACCCGTCATCGCAAGCATCATCGCCCGATGGTCATGGCGGTAACCAGCTTTTAGTAAGCCATGCGCAATGGTCAAAAGGTTGTTATCAAATTGACGAATAGCACCAAAATCTAATAATACTAATTTATCGATATCACCTTCATTTTCACTGACACGAACCAAATAATTACCAAAGTTGGGGTCTGTCTGCATTTCACCCCACACAAAAATCTCTTGCATCATGATTTCGATGGCCGCCTGACCAATAGCGTTACGACGCTCATGAGGTAATAATTGTAATGCCTCAGAAACTACAGTAATACCTGGCTCATAAGACATGCAGAGTAGGCGCTTTTTGGAATAAGTACGATTAATCTTGGGCACTATGTAACGCGTATCATTACTCAAACGGTCATAAAATCGTTCTGTCGTCGCGGCTTCAGCTTCATAGTCCACTTCATGATGGAGTAGGTCACGTATTTCTTCGAACCACGCATCGAGCGAACGGGTCTGTGGAACGATATTACTCACTTTTAATAGTTGTTTAAATAAAGCAAGATCCGAGTTGATCGCATCAGCAACACCCGGATACTGAATTTTTAATACAACTTGCTCGCCAGTTGCAATCACGGTGGCTCGATGAACTTGAGCGAGCGACGCAGTGCCTATAGGAACCGTATCGACATCTAATTCATGTAGTTTTTCGCCCAATAATTGCTGCAGGGTTTGTTGCATGGTTGGCCATGATAACGTAGCGGTATCGTCATTGAGCGTTTGCAAGGCACGGGTAATTTCTGGTGGCAAAATATGTTCGCCATAAATCGCTAGCATTTGACCAATTTTGACGACCGAACCTTTTAGCTTACCTAGCTCTTCTGCGAGGTAGTTTGCTTGGGCTTCCATAAATACTTGGTTGCGTGCTGTGCGAGCTTCTTTATTTAAGAACATGCCAGACACACTATTACCCGCCCAGCGGCGACCAATATTTAAGGAAGTTTTAGCAATCGACATTCGTCTATCAAACCCTGAGGTTTTTAAGTTATCGATGGATTGCTTGGTGCTAGAAGGTTTAGACGTATCATTTGCCATAAATATAATCATTCATCCAGTTGGTATTGATTTGTGGGTTCAAAACCTACAATACAAGGGAGATGCGATGTACGGGTACAAAATTGTATCATATAAAGCACATTTGGTTGATGAGCCTAAGCTTGCCAATAGCAGTTACTTTGTAAGCCGCAGTATATATTTGCAGATTATAATTTCGTAAAAAATAATATCAAAAAATAAGACCTAGCATGATGCTAGGTCGAATCATAAAAGCTAAAAATAATTTGGTATATCAGACTAAAACTGAGAACAGCTATCGCCTGAGTAATATTGATTTTTAACTGTTTTCACGAGCAATGGCATGATGCCCAATATCACGGCGATACTGTGCACCATCAAAACTAATCGCACCTGTTACCGCAAGTGCGGCTTGCTGAGCATCTGAAATACTATCTGCAAGAGCAGTCACGCATAATACACGTCCGCCATTCGTCACCACTTCTTTTTCACGGTCTATGGCATCGCTGTCAGAAAAAGTAGTGCCAGCATGGAAGACTTTGACAGCGTTGTCATTATTGTCATCTAGTTCTGGCAAGCCAGCAATTACATCACCTTTTGATGATGTTTCAGGATAGCCTTTTGAAGCAATGACGATACCGAGGGCAGGGCGGCTGTCCCATTGAGCATCACTAGGCAACTGTCCTGCTAGACCTTGTGCCACCAAATCTACCATTGATGATTGTAAACGCATTAGGATAGGCTGAGTTTCTGGATCACCGAAGCGGCAGTTAAATTCGATCACATAAGGGTCACCTGCTTCATCAATCATAAGACCTGCATATAAAAATCCCGTATAAGGGTGACCAGCATTATTCATTGCATCAACCACTGGTTGAATGACTTGGGTCATGACTTTTTCATGGACATCTTGAGTGACCACTGGCGCAGGAGAGTATGCTCCCATACCGCCTGTGTTCGGACCTGTATCGCCTTCAAAAGCCCGTTTATGGTCTTGGCTTGTTGCCATTGGCAAGATATTTTTACCATCAATCATGCAGATAAAGCTGGCTTCTTCACCTTGCAAAAACTGCTCAATCACCACGCGGCTGCCTGCATCACCAAATTTATTGTCCGCAAGCATATCATCGATGGCCTCATATGCCTGTTCGATAGTTTCTGCAACAATGACACCTTTACCAGCGGCAAGGCCATCAGCTTTGATAACGATGGGTGCACCTTGTTCATCGATATAAGCTTTGGCTGCCACCGCTTCGGTGAAGCCTTTATAGGCTGCGGTAGGGATATTGTTTTGTTCCATGAATTCTTTGGCGAAGGTTTTGGAACCTTCTAACTGCGCACAGTATGCTGTTGGTCCCCACGCTTGAATCCCAGCATCGCGGCAAGCATCAACGATACCAGTGACCAAAGGCGCTTCTGGTCCAACAATGACCATATCAATGGCATTGTTTTGGCAAAAATCGATGATTGCACTATGTTCACTAGCGTTGTCGCCCGTAGATACTAGAACAACGTTTTGGCATTTAGGTTCAAGCGCTGTACCAGCATTACCAGGCGCGACGTAGACATTATTGACCTTATCGTCTTTTGCACATTGCCATGCTAGCGCGTGTTCGCGACCACCTGAACCAATCACCAAAATATTCATCATACGTCTTGCCCTTAGCATTAAAGTTAATTATGAGTTAGCCACACACTCTCAAATATACTGGCATATTCTAACAAAAAAGTCGTACCGATTGCCATGAGTATCCACTTGCCAGCAATTAATCATTAATAAACGGAAAAACCTGTCTCATGAGCAAATGTTATCGACATGTTGCTGATTCATGAAATGATGTTGTACGCTTTAGCTGGCGCGCTATGTACGTTACACTTCACTAAATTAATGGCATTAAATCCCAATTGCGACATATTCCTAAAAATAAGGGTGAAAAAAGGAGAGAAACTTAAAATATCAAGAAAAAACAGAATAAATTGCGTAAATGGATATACTGCTCCGCAGCACCAATAATGTTTCACATATTTATGCGCTGCCATTAGTTAGTACGAATTAATAAACTTAAATAAATGATAAATCAAATCTATAAAAAAGGATGAAGGACATGCCAAACTCCCTCAGTATCGCAAAAGAGCGCATCGGCCAGATAAGCGATATTGCTACCAGTTATGTACAAAAAGACAAATCATTATTTGATCATTTTATTCATAGCTATTATCAGCCATTGCACGCAGAGGCAGCTGAGACTATCAGTAATGCTGACCTAGCGGGCATGGCATTACATCATTTTACGTTGCTCCAAGCCTATGATGGCAGCAAGCCACAACTGAAGGTGCTGTACCCCAAAGCAGAAGAGCAGCATTTTCATAGCTCACATACGGTTATTCAAATTGTTGCCTATGACAGACCGTTTTTAGTCGATACGATTTTGATGAGTCTTGAGTCTGAAGGTATCGATGTTCATCGTACTTATAACATCATTGTCAGTGTTGCACGTGATGATAATGGTCATATTACTCATGTCGAAGGCGCACATGAAAGCGCGACCTCTCATTTGTCTTTGATTCATTGTGAAATTGCCTATCAAGATGATGAAGATCTGGCTGCATTACAGCAAATGTTATTGGCAAAAATTGATACGCTAGATACAGTCGTTGGCGATTGGAAGCAGATGCGTGCGCAGTTGACGGATATCAAAGCTGAGCTATCAAACAAACCACTGCCAGAAGTTTTTTACTCGCAGCAAGAGATACAAGCGTTTTTAGATTGGATATTAGACGATCATTTTATATTCTTGGGTTATCGTGAATACCGTTTGGAAGGCGGTCAGGCTGTTGAAGTGAATGCTGAACCTGCTGATTTAGATTTATTCGCCATTGGTAATAGCGGTCTTGGTCTATTACGCGGTGCTGAAGAAGATAAACTGTCAGAAAGTTTTAGCCAATTGCCAAAAGTATTAAAGCAGCTATTGACTGAACCGCGAGTGTTGATGTTGTCCAAATCAAGCCGTGTATCGCCTGTGCATCGTCCCGTATATATGGATTTTTTGGGTATTCATAAATTTGATGACAACGGTAAACTGGTTGGTGAATATCGATTTATTGGTCTATTGACCTCACAAGCGTATCAACTAACGGTACAGCAAATTCCGCTATTACGTGACAAAGCCAATAAGATTATGGCGATGGCAGAATTGCCACGTGACGGTCATGCGCACCATAAAATGATGCATGTGATTAACACCTTGCCGCGTGACGACCTCTTTCAAGCCAGCGTTGAAGAGCTATATCCTATCGTTTCTGGTATCAGCCAGTTGCAAGATAAAAAGAGCCTGCGCCTATTCAGCCGTGTGGATCATTATCAGCGTTTTGTCTCATGCTTGGTCTATATCCCGCGCGACAAGTTCAACACCGAGCTACGTATCAAAGTACAGAACGTCCTAAAAGAAGCTTACGGTGGCACATCATCAGGATTTACCACAGAATTCAATGAATCAGCTCACGCACGTGTGCATGTCCACGTGCGTACGGTGCCAGGTCAAGTGAAAGACGTCGATACTGCGGCACTTGAAGCCAAACTATCTGCTTTAATGCAATCATGGAGCGACAGCTATCAAAAGATGCTGCTGGATAATGTGGGTGAGCAACAAGCCAATGCTTTAAACCGTCGCTTTTTGAATTATATCCCTGCCGCTTATCAAGAGCGTTTTGATGCCCGTACTGCGGTTGAAGACACCAAGCGTTTGGCTGTATTGACAGCAGAACAGCCGATGATTTGGCATTTATACCAGTCAACTGGCGATGCAAGCAATCAATTACACCTAAAATTGTATGGTCGTGAACAGCCTGTTATTTTATCCAAAGTCCTGCCAATCCTTGAAAACTTTGGTGTGTCTGTCATTTCAGCGCAAACCTATGAGTTTGATTTGCCAGAGCAGCCCATTTGGATGCAAGAGTATGAACTGACACTGGAGCATGTCGATACTGTCAACATGCAAGTGGTGCGTGGTCAGTTTGAAGACAGTCTCAAGCAGATTTGGGCGGGACATGTCGAGAGTGACTCCTTTAACGAATTGGTATTAACGACCAATTTAGACACTTATGATGTGGTGGTGCTACGAGCATTGTCACGCTATATGATGCAAGCAAAAGCACCATTCTCTAGTACGTATATTCAGCAAACGGTAGTAAAAAATAGCGACATTAGCGTGGCGCTAGGTAGTCTGTTTGATGCCCGTATGAATCCTAAGTACAGTGAAGATGAACGCACAGAAAAAACCGCGCAGATTCAACAGCAAATCACGGCGGAATTGGCAGGTGTGGATAGCTTGGATGAAGACCGTATCTTGCGTTGGTACTTAGATTTAATTAACGCCATGGTACGCACCAATTTCTATCAAACCGATAGCGATGGTCAGCGTAAAGATCGTTTATCGTTTAAGTTTTTGGCAGCAGATATTCCTAATCTGCCAAAACCAAAACCGATGTTTGAGATATTCGTGTATTCGCCGCGTGTTGAAGCCGTGCATTTGCGCGGTGGTAAAGTGGCCCGTGGTGGTCTGCGTTGGTCAGATCGTATGGAAGATTTCCGCACCGAAGTGCTTGGTTTGGTCAAAGCACAGATGGTCAAAAACGCGGTGATTGTCCCTGTTGGTTCAAAAGGCGGTTTTATCGTCAAAACCAAAACCATGGCAGATGGTCGCGACGCATTCCAAGCCGAAGGCATTGCTTGTTATCAAGCATTCCTACGCGGTATGCTCGATGTGACGGATAATATCGTTGATGGAAAAATTGTCCCGCCAGCCAACACCGTGCGTCATGATGAAGATGATCCGTACTTAGTGGTCGCGGCTGATAAAGGAACCGCCAGCTTCTCTGATATTGCGAATGCCTTGTCTGCTGAATATGATTTCTGGCTCGACGATGCCTTTGCTTCAGGCGGCTCGGTTGGTTACGATCACAAAGCCATGGGTATCACTGCACGCGGTGGCTGGGAGTCGGTCAAACGCCACTTCCGTATGCGCGGCATGGACATTCAGAACCGTGATAACTTTACCGTGGTTGGTATTGGCGATATGAGCGGTGACGTATTCGGCAATGGTATGCTGCTCTCCACCCATACCCAGCTGGTCGCTGCATTTAACCATCTACATATCTTTATTGATCCGAATCCAGATGCTGCTGCTTCACACGCAGAACGTGCCCGCTTATTTGACATGCCACGTTCGACGTGGGATGACTATGAAAAGTTGCTCATTAGCCAAGGAGGTGGTGTTTTCTCCCGTAAAGATAAGAGCATCACGCTCAGTGCTGAGATGAAGCAGCGTTTTGATATCGCTGAAGACAGCATGGCACCCAATGAGTTAATCAGTGCGTTGTTAAAATCGCCTGTTGATCTTATTTGGAATGGCGGTATTGGTACTTATGTGAAAAGCGTGAATGAGAGCCATGCTGATGTCGGCGACCGTGCCAATGACGCAGTACGGGTCAACGGCAATGAGCTACGTACGGCTATCGTTGGTGAAGGTGGTAACTTAGGCTTTACCCAGCAAGGGCGTATCGAATATGCACAAACAGGCGGGCGCATTTATACCGACGCTATCGATAACTCAGGCGGCGTAAACTGCTCAGATCATGAAGTAAATATCAAAATTCTACTTGGTAAAGTGGTTGAGCAAGGCGACATGACTTTAAAGCAGCGTAATGAGTTGCTTGAGAGCATGACCGATAGCGTGGCAGAGCTGGTATTGCGTCAAAACTACCTTCAACCACAAGCGATCGAGCTTAGCCACATTCGTGCGGCGGCTAACTTAAGCGATCATCAGCGTTTCATTCAGATGTTAGAAGGTGAAGGGCGTCTTGATCGGGCGATTGAATATCTGCCATCAGATGAAGAAATTGCCAAACGTCAAAAAGCAGATACTGGCTTGACCAACCCTGAGCTGGCAGTTGTCATGGCTTATGGCAAAATGTGGGTGTATGACAACTTGTTATCATCAGACTTGCCAGATGATGCGTATTTTATCAATGAGCTGCGCAAGTATTTCCCTGATGAGCTGGCGACGCGGTTCTTTGATGAGATGACTGAACATCGCTTACATCGTGAGATTATCAGCACCTATTTGACCAATAGTGTGGTCAATCGTTTGGGTATTGAAGCACTGTTCCGTCTTTATGAGGAAACAGACCAATCGCTTGCGACCATCGTACGTGGTTATGCGATTAGCCGTGATGTCTTCAATGTGTCAAAAGCTTGGAACACGCTTGAAGCACTGGACAATCAAGTCGATGCTACATTACTACTAACTCTTGAACTGCGTCTACGTGACGCGCTTGAGCAAGGTGCTGTTTGGTTTATCAATGCCTTTGGTCAAGAATTGCAAGTCGCTGACATGATCAGTCGCTTTAGCGATAGTGTTGAGAAATTAACCAAATCAGGCGGCTTTATTGAGCAACAATTTGCAGAATACTTGCAAGAAGATACTACTAGCCTGATGCAGAATGATCTGTCTAATAGTGATGCCGCGTTGTTTGCGATGCTGCCTTATCATGTTGATGCACTTGATGCCGCACTGCTCGCTGAGCAATATGAGCGTCCTGTTGATGAGATTGCAACGTTGTACTTTGATGCCTATCACGTCTTGCAGTTAGATTGGATGATGGACAACATCGCCACGTTACCACAGCAAGACTACTGGGATCGCCGCGCACGCCATGCGTTGATGAATGAGCTGTCACGTAGTCTACGTCTACTGATGGATGCCATATTATCTAAACCAGATGCGAAGCAAGCATTTGGTGAATGGCGTTCACGTCACTTGGATCATCTGGAGTCTGTCACCACAGAGATGAGCAAGTTAGATAATCTGCATCGTAATGATGAAAATGGTCAAATTGGTCTTTCAACGTTGTCAGTATTGATGAGTGAGCTAAGCGGTTTGGTAACTAAGTAACTAAACTAACTAAACTAACTAAACTAACTAAGTAGTCATTCAATAAACAACAAGATAAAGGTCTTTTCAAAAAAACCACCGTTATTAATTAACGGTGGTTTTTTATTGTCTGGCTAAGCGTAAAAAGCAATCAACGGCGTGATGCACGCTCGACTCTTGATGACCGCTTTAACTTACAAGGCTTTTTCATTAGTAATATTGACCACTCGGCGACATCCTTGACCACTGATGTGGCTAAAACCACCCGAGATTTTTTCAACCTTGATTTGAGTCAAGATGCGATCTTTTAACGCCTGTACGTGAGAGATAATACCAATAAGCTTACCTTCTTGTTGTAAGCTCGTTAAAGTATCGAGCGCAATATCAAGCGACTCTTCATCAAGCGTACCAAACCCTTCATCCAAAAATAGTGAATCCACGCGAATATTGTGACTCGCCATCTGCGATAGCCCAAGGGCGAGCGCCAAGCTGATAATGAATCCTTCGCCGCCCGATAAGTTTTTGGTACTGCGAATATCACCACCTTGATAGTTATCAATCACATTAAGCTCAAGCGGATTACTGTCATCATGAATGAGCAAATAGCGGTCACTCATTTTTTGCAGTTGCGTATTGGCATGGCTAATCATGACTTCAAACGTTAAGCCTTGCGCAAAGGTGCGATATTTTTTGCCATCAGCAGAACCAATTAACGTATGTAGCTGCTGCCAAACTTGTAGTTTTTGTTTTTGTTCATCGATTGCAATCAGCTGTGTCGCCTGTTGCCCTTTTTGGCTGTCGTTATCCTTAAGCTTTTGGTCAATCGCACCGATTTTTTGACTTAACTCATCGATATCCGTCTGTATTTGATGATGCTTGCCAGCAAGTGTTTCTCGGTCTTCATGTGTCATAGGTGTGGCAAGTTTTTGCTCTAACGCTTGCTGGGTATTATTTAACTGCAACTTAGCTTGTTGTAGGGCATTATCAATCGCTAGTTTACGTATATGTAATGCCTCACGCTCTTCTTTAGGCAGACGCGCACTCAAAAAATCCGACTCATCGACGAACTTTGACTCTGCGAGTAAGTTAGTAAAAATACTGTCCTGTGTATTTACGGTAGTAGTCGCCAACTGTTGCTCTGTAGCTAGCTGTTGCTCTCTGCTCTTTAATTGCTCTAAAGACTGCTGTATAGAATCTAGCTGTCTTTGAGCTATGATTTGTTTGGCTTTAGCCTCATCAGCAGCGCTGCGTAACTGGTTTTCTTCATAGTCTGTATCTTTATCTGCGAATAGCGCTTTTCTAGCTTTCTTTAATTGTTCGATATCCTCTGTTTTATTATCAATTAATTCCTCTAATTCTTTGAGTGCTGCCTCATCATTGGCGAGCTGTGCTTGCTTACTCTCAATATTCGCAGTCAGGCTGCTCAGAGTATTGGTGAGTTGCTGTTGGCGGCTACTTTGCTCATGATGATATTGCTTTAACTGCTTCAAAGCATGACGTTGTGCCCGCAATTGGTTAATATGCTCATCATAATCTGCGCTTGCTAATACTATTTGCTTATGAGTACTTTCAATGAGTTGCAGCAGTGCGCCTTGAATGTCAGTCGCTTTGGGCGCTATCGTTAAATGCTTCTCGTATTTAGCCGTTGGGTACTTACTCACCAAAGATGAAATATTGGTCATCATGGGTATGAGTGCCGAAAAATTAGTGGCAATCTTATCTTCGACACTTTCAATTTTTTGAGCATTTAGCTTGATATCAGTCATCAGGTTATTAATGGCGTGACTAAGTAGCTGTTGCTGCTGTTCATCGGCTTCGATGGCAATACTGAGCGTTGCAGCACTTTCAGCTAGGTTGTCATATTTGACGACTATCGTTTTAAGAGACTGTTTATGCTCAGTCAGTTTGTGTTTGATGGTGTCTAATAAGGATAAGCTGTGATCAATATGAATATCAGTATCGCTCTTAATCTGCGCAAGTGGATCGATAATTGCCACAGTCGATTCCGAATAATTATTTTTAGTGTTAAATAGCGAGGAAAGGTTAGACTGAATATCAGCGTGTAAGATTTTAGATTGCTGCTGTAAGGGCGCTAACTGCTGCTGTTGATTATTGATGGCTTCTTTTTTGGTGGCATGGTCGATATGATGTTTAGATAAAGTCTGCTCAAGATTATCAATAGCAGTTTCTAATTCAGCTATGTGCTGCTGAGTTAATTGCGCCTTAGTCTGTTTTATTGTGGACGACTGGTTTTGATCGTCATGGGCGTCGGTATTATTATTCTTGGTACTAGAGTCTAATAATGGATGATGTTTGCTATAAGGATGCTCATGTGCACCGCAAAGCGGGCAGGGCGACCCATCCTCTAGCTCTACTATATAATCTTCAAGCTTAGCGACCTTTTGTAGTAGATGTAGATGCTCTTGTTTCTCTTGTCTCTTGAGCTTAGCCTCTTCAATATTTATCTTGTGACTGTCAATCAAACCTTCTAAAGTCTTAAGCTCTTGATTCAGTTTGGGTAACGTTGCATTGATGTGTTGAATTTGGTTGGTACGCTCAGACAGCTGCTCTAGCTTAATATTGGCTTGCGCAATCTGGGTGCTGATTTGATCGATTTGCTCTTGCTCGCGACGCATATTAGCAATGGGCTGGTTTTGAATGAGTGTGGCTTGCTGCTGTTGTACGCTGGCAAGTTGCTCGCGTTGCTGCGTTATCAATAATTTCTCTGCGTTTTGCTGCTTATATAACTTATCAAAATCAGTCTGTAGCATGCGGGCTTGATTACTATAAGCAAGTTTATCCGCTGTTAGATTGGCATTATCTTCCAACAGCGCCATTAATTGGCGACAGCTGTTATCGAAGGTCACCATATCTTTATCGAGGTCTTTTAGCTCTTGGTAATCGCGAAAGTACTTTTCTACACTGCTAAGCTGAGTCTGAGTCTTTTGCTCTGTTTGTTTGTAGTCAGCTATATCTTGACCTAATTGTTGAGTGTTACTAACTAATACCTCTTTACGCTGATTATCGCTAGCTAAAGAATAAGAGTGCTGTTTTATCTCAGTATCCAACTCACGCGTCTTTTTAATAATAGGCAAAGTAGCATGTAGGCTATCTGTGGCTTGCTTTTCAATGGTATTGATATTATTTAGATGGATTGAAGCTTGTGCCAGTACTTCTTGCTGAGTTGGAATCTTATTAAGTAAACCTTGCTGCTCAACCTCTAACTGCTTGACCAAATTTCGGTTGTAGCTCAGCTCTCGGAAGTGACTGTCAATCTCTAGAGCTTTATTAGCAATGTTTAAGCGCTGTGCTTCTGGGATAAAGGCTTGCTGCGTTTGCTGCGCTGTTGCAAACTCGACCTGATAGGTCGAGAGATTTTGCTGTAGCTGCTGAACGCTATCCAGCCATTGTAGCTGTTCACTCAGGGTTTTGAATGTTTGGCGCTGTGCGCTCTGCTGTTGGTTAAAGCTCTCTAAATCTGCTACCAATAGCTTTTCGTCTTCAATATTTAATAACGACAAGCTATTCACGCCCGCTTGCAGCTTACCAAGCACTTCTTCCTCAGAGCGTTTTTTTTCATGAACGTTTAATGATATTTTGGCATAAATAGCCGTACCCGTTATTTTCTCTAAAATCGCGGCTCTATCGCCAATATCAGACTTTAAAAACGCGGCAAAACTGCCCTGTGCGAGCATGATGGAGCGCGTAAATTGATTAAAATCCATGCCGATGAGGTTTTGTATATAGGCAGAAGTTTTGGACTTTTTCTCTTCTAAAATCTTGCCGGTCTTCACCTCGCTAATCTCATGCTTAATCGGTAATAAATTGCCCTTGGCTTTTTTGTGAGCGCGATGTTGATACCAGTAGCATTGGTAGCGTTTGGAATCTATCTCGATGATGACTTCTGCTGAGCATTCACCTGTACCTTGAGTCATGATCTCGTTCGTTGAACCAGTGATATCGCCCAGTCTTGGCGTCTGGCTATAGAGTGCTAAGCAAATCGCATCCAATATGGTCGTCTTGCCAGCACCAGTCTGTCCAGTAATGGCAAAGATGCCTTCATTAAGAAAAGCGGGGTCACTAAAATCAATGTGCCATTCGCCTTTTAAAGAATTCAAATTTTTAAGTCGTAGTTCAATTAGGCGCATGATAAGGTCTTATTTTTATAGGTAGTAATAAAAAGGGCAATAATGAGAAATGAAGCTATTATTCTAGCTAGCTTCGATCAACAGCGTTTATGATTACATAATACTATTCAGCCTGAGTATCTTCATGACGTAAGTTATAAACGATTTGATCATAGGCGTCACGTAAGGATGATTTTTGCTCATCAGGAATATCATGAGCAATCAAGCAACGCTCGAATACTTCTTCCTCATTTAAATCTTGTAGCGTCTCGGAAGTTTGTTGTTGATTTAGTACTTTATTATAGGTACGAGTGTTTTTGATTTTTAACACCTCGCACGGCAAATTATCTACCATCGTTTGGATATGCTCACGTAACTCGCTGATAATATCATCACCCGTATAAATAATTTCAAGCCATACAGACTCTGTTGCGTTAAGAGATTGAATGACTTTATCTATAGCCTGATTAATGCACTCCAAATCACCTGAAACTTGCGCCAGTTGTTGAAACTTTGGAATAGGTAGGGATACTACTTGCATCTGATTAGAGTCATCTCGGTGCAGTATTTTGTTGGGAGTATCGATATTTCTAGGCATTGATTGGTTGTTTTGATCCTGCTGATCAGGGATATTTTCTATAGCAGCAGTTTTTGTTATCTCATTACTTTCTGATTGCTCGTCAAAACCAAACAAGTCATCTATAAATCCAGTCGTCTGACTGGCTACTTTCTTAACAGGTTTTTCAATCGGGGTAACGGTATTGGTCAGCTGAGGAATAATGCTTTCAACTATATTATTTGAGGCTGATTTTTGACTGCTAATGTCATTTGCTACTGCGCCAAACTGTACCAGTAATACTTGTTTTTGCTGTTTTGACTCACCAAATCCCATCGCGATTGGCGAGCCTGAATAGCGGATATGATCACAGCTACCAACCCTTTGCGGTACGTGCAAATGACCAAGTGCGACATAGTCAAAGCAGCTATCAAACATACTTGCTGATATTTGACCTAGGTTACCTACATAAAGGTCGCGAACACCATCATCCTCAGTTGTTTTGCTATCAAGAGCAAATAGATGCCCTGTCGCAATGATAGGAATATGACGCTTATGCGCTTTGGTTAACTCAGCTTGTATGGCTTTGGCAATATCTGCAACGTCATCGTAGTGTGCGCAGATACCAGCGATGACATTGGCATCTTTGCTATCAGCCGACTCGCCAGCCTGACTGCTACGCACGTCACGATCACGCAAATAGGGGACGGCAGCGATAATACAATGCGGGTTTCCATCTGTATCATCTAATACCAATACTTCATCGTTTAAGTCTTCACAAGCCGTACCGATAACATGGACGTTTAAAAACTTGAGTACATTGCTTGGTGCATCTAAAAATGTCGGGGAATCGTGGTTGCCTGCGACGATGACGACATGTTGACAGCATGATTTTGAAACTTTTCCTAAAAATTCATAATACAGCGCTTGTGCTCTATTGCTTGGGGTCATGGTGTCAAATATATCACCAGCGACAATAAGTACATCGATTTGCTGCGCACTAATGGTGTCTTGGAGCCAGCTTAAAAACGCTTCAAATTCCTCATAGCGCATCCGTCCATAAAGCCTACGCCCCAAATGCCAGTCAGAGGTGTGAAGGATAGTCAGAGGGGTAACAGCAGATACAGACATAATGAGGCTTAATGGTGAATGAAAGACAGCGATTATTTTAGCAAGGATTAGAGAAGTTTGCTTTGCTATAAATTTACCAGTAAAGCAAAGTAGATACGAATGAGTAGTGACATTTGACCGTAAATGAAACGATGATCGATTATTAAAATAATGGCTATTTAAAAAAGCTGATTAATAAGGCGCGTTGTTAATAGTATTAAGTAACAAATAAATGGTACTAGAAAAGGTCCATATTTAGTAACATCCAAGCCATTATTAATATAAGGTTATGTTATGTCGTTTATCAGATTATGCACATTGGCTTTAATTGCCACTTCCTCTTTGGCTGCTTGTAGCAGTTATGAGCAAGCAAATATGAATAATAAAACCAGTGTGAGTCAAATAAAAGATAGCACCGCGTTTGTCCATTCGATTAAACCGAGTCATTCTGACGCAATCATTGGTCAAGTGACTGAGGTCATCTCGCAAGACAGAGAGCAGCAAAAAGTTACTATCGTCGCTCAAGATGGACAGACGTATACCGCAGAAATCAGTAAAGCCAACTTTGCTCAGAAAAACGCCCATCAAATGCAGAAATTAATCATAGGCGATTATGTTGAAGTGATGGGAGAGCAATCGACATTACAATCAGAGGTAGATAGTAAGCACCACATTACTGTCCATGCGATGCCTTATGTTTTACGTAAAATCATCATCGCTGACCATCAAGTAGACTGTGTCGGTGTTGCGCCGCAATCATGCTTACTGACTAAGCCTGCTGAACAAGCTAACGCCGACTGGGAGTATCGATATAGTGGTATAGAAGGTTTTGATTTTGAACCTAATTATGAATACACTTTGCTCATCAAGAATACACCGATTAGCAATCCGCCTGCTGACGCATCATCAATTCATAGCACGCTAATAAAAGTCATTGAGAAACAAAAGACCAAATCTTAATTGTTAAAAATGAATAGCTCATAAAAGATCAATAGCGTTATACTAAATACTAAAAAGCCCTACTAATCTACTAGCAGGGCTTTTTAGAAATTGAAGATCATACGTCAACCAATCACTAACTGCTCCAAACCATCATCAGCCGTTGCCAAATTAGCCACCATAGATAACGCATGGGCTTGCTGGCTAGTATGATTTGCCTTTGGTGTAGCCGCTGTGCCACCACGTAGCCAGTTACTAGCTGTAGTGTCACTATTGTTGTTTTTCTGCTGATTTTGCAAATTATACCAAGCTAAGTCATGATGCAATGCGACCACATCTCCCATAATGAGCAAGGCTGGCGTGGGTAGCTGATTTTTTTCTTGCAATTCAACGATGTCGGCAAGCGTTCCCGTTAATACCTGCTGATTGGGCATACTGGCATTGGAGACTATAGCAATCGGGGTGTCGCTGCTGCGCCCTGCATCAATCAAGCCTGTCGTCAAACGCGCCAGCGAATGCAACCCCATATAAAAGACGACTGTTTCATCCGTATTCAAAAAGCTCTTAAAGTTATTATTGGGCGCGCCAGCCTTTAAAAATCCAGTGACAAAACGTACCGACTGCGAATGATCACGGTGAGTCAATGGAATACCGGCATAACTGGCAGCGGCATTGGCAGCGGTAATACCAGGTACGACTTGATAAGGGATACTGTGCGCACGCAAGCTCTCAATTTCTTCGCCGCCACGGCCAAAGATGAAAGGATCACCGCCCTTTAAACGCACCACACGGCGACCTTCTTTTGCGCTATTGACCAACAATTCATTGATGCCTAATTGCGCTACTGCATGATTGCTGCGTTTTTTACCAACAAACACTTTATCGGCATCACGGCGGCATAGGTCTAATACTTGCGGTGAGACGAGCGCATCATAGTAAACAATGTCAGCCTGCTGCATGAGACGCAGCGCTTTAAAAGTGAGCAGCTCTGGGTCACCTGGGCCTGCACCAACGATATAGACTTCGCCTACATTATTTTGTAGGGTTTGAGGTTCTGTAGATATATTATTCTCTGTATGTTTATCACTGATAATTGATGCTGTTTTATCTAAATCGGCTTGTAATTGTGCCGCCGCTTCAGTTTCATTACCCGCAAACATCAGCTGACTGACTGGACCTTCAAATGCCTTTTCCCAAAACTGCCTGCGTCCTGTCAGCGTAGGTATTTTAGTTTTCACTTCGCTACGAAAATCGCCAGCAAGCTTTGCCAATTTACCATAGCCTTGTGGAATCAAGGTTTCAAGGCGAGCGCGTAATAGACGTGCCAGCACTGGCGCTTTGCCGTTTGACGATATGCCAATCACGATTGGATTGCGATCAACAATCGCAGGGAAGATAAAATCGCATAAATGCGGCGTATCGACGACGTTTACAGGGATATTTAATGCCGTCGCATCGGCATGAATTTGATGGTTCAGCGCTTCGTCATCCGTGCCAGCGATAATGACGCGTGCGCCTGTCATATAAGTTTTATTATAATTCTCATAAATGAGTGCGTGCTTACTGTCACTGAGCAAGGCTTGTATTTCGTCGCTGATATTTGGCGCAAGAACAGTGATGCACGCGCCAGCACGGCTGAGCAAATCCGCTTTACGTAACGCCACATCACCGCCGCCAACAATGAGTACTTTACGGTCTTCTAATTTAAAAAATAATGGAAAAGTGTTCATAGGATTACCTGTAACTCATTCAATGTAAGGTATGTCGCTATTATGAGGTATCACAGGCATACGCTCACGTAGCGAATTGGCATTAGCATATTCGTTTTTGTCATGTTGGTGAGGGTTTTTGATGTAAAAGGGAATAGGTGAGTCGTGAAATACAGAACTAAAAAAGCCACAGGCTTACGTCAAAGCTTGTGGCTGTCATGTAGATTAGATTTTTGCATTAGATATTAGCAATAACGAGATTTGACAACGTACAAAATCTACTCAAACTCACTCAGCATCTTAGTCATACGGGCATCTTTTTGTTGCCAGATATCCTCTAACCAATCAAACATCATTTTTTTGGTGGTTTCATCACGGTCATAGCCGCCGTCCATGATGGCAGCAAATAATTCGTCTGGTATCTTTAAGCGAGTCACATCGACGCCCAAACGGCGAATATTGCCTTTCCATAAATCATCATAGTCAGGCGCGCCGTCTGGGTAGACAATGGTCACGTCCAAGATAGAATCCAACTCATTGCCTAACGCATTAATTGCTAACGACAAACCGCCAGCCCGTGGTTTTAACAAATGCTGATAAGGGGATTTTTGTTGGTCATGTTTTTCTTTAGTAAAGCGCGTGCCTTCCAAATAGTTTAATAGCGCAAAGGGTTTGTCCTTTAATTGACGACATGCCCGCTTAGCCTCAAGCAGGTTTTGTTTTTTAAGCTCTGGATTTTTGGCCATCGCTTTGGCAGAAAAGCGCTTCATCATTGGAAAGTCTAAGAAATAAAAGGCTTGACCGATGACAGGAATATAAATCAGATTAAACTTGGTAAAAAACCGTGTCAGAGGCAGCGTATCTTGGCTGATATATTGCACAATGCTGGTATCAACCCACGATTGATGGTTGCTTACCAATAGATACTGTTTGTCTTCGCTCAGATCGTCAGGCAGGTTAATGCGCCAGTCTTTGTGAGGCAGGGCATGATCAATGACGGCGTTATTACTATTAATCCAGTATTTGGTAATCGCAATCAGCGCATCATCCGCAGCTTTTGCTCCTGTCAATACTTTTGCCGCTCCCAAAGTCCAGATGGGCAGACCCACCATCGCACTATTGGCAGTAAGAACACTCGTACCGGTTAAAAAAGAGGCTGTCTTGCCTACCGCTGGTAGCTTATCGTGCAATTTTTCATAGAGTGAATCGATTTTTTTTATAAAAGACATAATAAATATCCATATTGATGAGCGCGAGTGCCTATAAGGAAATAAAAAAGGATGAGTAACTTTGTCCATGATGTGGCTTCATAGCGTCGGTTTAATACCGAGCAGCCACTAAGGCAAGCCATAGAATACCGCAATGTTAGACAATAAAACGTTCAAGAAACGTTAATTATTCAAGAGATATTCAAGAATAGTAGAAAATTGTCTATTGAGCAGACTATTTGCTATAGTTTGGCGGCCTCTAATGAATACTTTATATAATAAGCTATTGTGAGGAAGAGGAGGATGTATGTCATGGTTCACCATAGCGTATGAAGCGAGCTGTTAAAGCAATAAACGGTAGTCAATATGATTGTAGTGCTAATCTAAGATGTTGAACATTATTCCGCGTGGCGCCGCGCTAAGTTTAGCGTCTGCTTTGTTTGGCATACTTTTATTATTGGCTTTTGTGCTGACTTATCAAATAAGTTGGTCAATTTCTGGTGTCTATCGCTATGATCTGTTGTTGGCTTATGCTTTGATTATTCAGTTTCTTTTGGTTTATTTCAAATTAGAAACGCCGCGTGAGGTATGGGTCATTGCTATTTTTCATATCATGGCCATGGCAATGGAGCTGTTTTTAACCCATCCCAAAATTGGTTCTTGGTACTATCCTGAACCAGCAATTTTTAGAATTGCCACTGTGCCACTTTTCGCCGGTTTTATGTATTCGGCCGTAGGTAGTTTTTTAGCGCGTGGCTTAAGATTGTTTAATGCCTCTTTTACCGACTTGCCACGTTTACTATGGGTGAGTGTATTGGTTATTTTTTCTTATGCCAACTTCTTCACTAAGTTTTTTGTCCCTGATATTCGCAATATATTGTTCATCGCTTCGATAATTTTATTTTGGAAAACCAGAGTGTTTTTTCAAATACATCACAAAAATAATCTTCAACTGCATGATACCAAGCAATATCAATGTCCATTTTTACCATTACTGTTGTTCCTCGCTTTTTTGGTTTGGTTGGCAGAAAATATTGCTACTTTTACCAATATTTGGCGTTATCCCTCACAAGCAAATGTATGGCATATGGTAGGTTGGGGTAAGCTGGGCTCTTGGTACTTATTACTGATGTTAAGTCTAGTGTTGGTTTTGGCAGTCATGGGTAAAAGGGATGAGAAAGGTGGTTGGCAGTTAGCTCAATAATTTTGATACTTGCGTGTGTCCTCATTTTTTTGGCGGTAGCGCTTGAATGATATATTCAAATTTTGTGGGACTAAATATTGAATCTACTATGACAATAAAAAAACACCTCTTATATCTAAGAAGTGTTTTATCGTAAAACTACGAAATACCTAAAGTTGCGTGTGCAAGCCACACTCACGGCTTTCTTCTACTTTCGTCGGATCAAAGTAATCAAATTCATTCGGTAAGTTATGCTCTTCGAGATAAACATCTAAATCAGCATCAGTGTTTTCAAACAATGGTGCTACTTTTAACACGCCATCTTTTGATAGGCTAAGTACATCAAGACCTTGGCGGAATTCGGTTTGATCTTTACGAATCGCATTGAACCAAACATCTGGCTTTAACTCATCTAGCGCACGGCGGAATGGCTCCAGCTTCACTTGGTCAGTGAATTCATCATGCTGTGGGTTGTCGATACCTGGGATACCGTTCATGGTCGCGTCACGATACGCCGCCGTTTGCTTAGGAATATAGGTGATGACGTTTAAATTTAAATCACGGATGACTTTATTGGCAAATTGATAGGTGGCATCCGTATTGTAGCCTGAGTCTACCCACAATACCGTGATATCAGGACGTTGCTTAGCAACCAAATGCAGAATCGCTGACTCGTATGGGCGGAAGTTAGTCGTGATGATTGGGTTTTTCGCTTGGCTTAATGCCCACTCAACGATTTGCTCAGGCGACTTGCCTTGCAATGCTTGGTTGGCTTGGTCGAGGTCTAAATTTGGATGTAATTGGCTCATAATACCTTCCTTAATGGTTGTTAATATAAAGTTAATATAAAATCGTTGATTAAAAATTTATGGTCAATGTTAAAGCTAGGCGATTGAGGGTTCTGACGGTTTAGCAAACATCGGTAAATCCGAAGCACTTTGTCCATCATAACTACTGGCAAGGGCAGTAAATGCTTGCTCAATACCGAATTTAGAGTCTGGCTGCATGTCATGCTCGCTCAATACAAAGCTATCAACACCCATGCGCAGTAGATATGCGATTTGATCACGGCCAAACGCGCCAGCCACCCGAATCTCACCTTGGTAGCCAATTTGGCGTAGGGTACGTGCAAAGCTAAAGTTGCGACCATCAGCAAATTTAGGTACATCAATCACGATAAGCGCCTGCGTTGATAAGAAATCACCAATACCTTCTAACGCATCAGCATCGGTGTCAGCCGTCACCCACAATCCAAGGCGGCTACTGTGCTGTACTATCAGCTCATAAACCTCTTTGATAAGACCACCGACCTGCGCACCTGATTCGTCTAATAGGTCAGCGAGCGGTACAATCACATCGGGCTTTTCTTGCCTTTGTAGCAGCTCAAGCAAAGTGATGTTTGTTGATACAATGCTCTCTGGTAGCACGTCCGTAGTGAGCACATACCAGTTATCTTGACTGCTGATATCTGTGCCATGACTGTCCAAAATATGATGATTAGCCATAGACCTTCTCCTTAAATGGATCAATACCAACGCGTTCAACCAATTGACCAAAGCTTTCGACATCATTGTCGGTGCTGGCACGCAAGTCTACATAGACATCAACGATTTGCTGTATGGTATTGGCAACCTCAAGAGCAGGGACAGATTTACCTAAGATTTTGCCAAGTTTGGCATCGTCACTGGAATTGCCACCAATGCTGATCTGATACCAATGCTCACCTTTTTTATCCACACCCAAGATACCAATGTCACCTGTATGATGGTGCGCACACGCATTGATACAACCAGACATGTTTAAGCGAATCTCACCCAAATCATACAGATAGTCCAAATCATCGAACTGTTTTTCGATCTGTTCAGCGATGTTGTGTGTCGTCGCATTAGCAAGCGAGCAGTAATCCCAACCTGGGCAGACAATCATATCTGTTAGGGTATTGATATTAGCGCGTGCTAAATGCAACTCTGCTAGCTGCTGCCACAACTCATAAAGGTTATTGGTTTGCACATCAGCGAATACCAAATTCTGCTGATAAGTACCACGCAGCTCACCAAAACTGTATTTGTCAGACAGATTAGCCAGTGCATCCATCTGCGACTCGCTGACATCACCAGAGGGCACATATTTGCCATCGACCAAGCCTGCTTTGAGCGAAATAACGACCGCACGATAACCAGCGACTTTATGCGCCACCGTGTTTTGGTTATACCAATTGGCAAAATCTTTATCAGCATTTAATTGCTGTTGTAGCTCAGACTGTACTTGTAGCGCATCAAACGACACATAGTCAGGCTCACTAAAAAAGCTGCTTGCTGTTGCAAAGTTCTCATCAGTTAAGGTAAGCGAACCATCTTTGGTGTGGGCTTCCCACTCAGCATTGACCAGTTTGGCAAAGGCAGGGCCTCCCATGCTCTCGACCAAAATCTTGATACGTGATCGGTATTTACTGCCTTTATCACGGCGACCATGCAAGTTATAGACACGCAAGATGGCGTCTAAATAACTAAGCAGATGCTGACGCGGCAAGAACTTATTGATGACTTTACCAAGAACAGGAATACGTCCTAGACCACCACCGACCAATACTTCAAAGCCAATCTCACCTTCATCGTTGGTTTTGATATGCAGACCCACATCATGTACTTGGGTTGCCGCGCGGTCATCATTGGTACCGATGACGGCAATCTTAAATTTACGTGGTAAAAAAGCAAACTCAGGATGGAAGGTTGACCACTGACGAATAATCTCACAATAGGGACGTGGGTCAGCGATTTCTTCTTTATGAATACCAGCATATGGATCGGTGGTTGTGTTACGAATACAGTTGCCCGAGGTTTGGATCGAGTGCATTTGTACTGATGCCAGCTCTGCCAAAATATCTGGCACGTCTTCTAGCTTTGGCCAATTCAGCTGGATATTGGTACGGGTCGTGAAGTGACCATAACCTTTATCGTACTTACGAGTAATTTCAGCCAATTTTCGCAATTGGTAGCTGGCAAGTAGCCCGTAAGGAATGGCGATACGCAACATCGGTGCATAACGCTGAATATAAAGGCCGTTTTGCAATCGCAGCGGCAAAAATTGCTCTTCTGGCAGCTCACCTGCCAAAAACCGTTCGGTCTGGTCGCGAAACTGAGCGACTCGTTCTTCTACCAAGGTTTGGTCAGCGTAATTATATTGATACATGACGTAATCTCAATTTTGTTTTTAGTCTTAAAAGCAGTGACGAAAATGATTTGCGTGTGTAATCGGTCTTATTGCCAGTCGCAAGGTAAACCATTCAGAGTCACATCATATAAGCTTGCGTCTATAAACATAAATTCCTTTAAGACATATGTATATCCAAACACAGCATAAATTTTCATAACGAAAGTTAGGTAGCCTATGCTTATCAAATTTATCACTACCCATAAAGGTTATAAATCAATATGACATCTATCACCTCTAAGCAACCATCAAAACTCGTTCCGCCGCATGGCAGCACTGATCTTAAGCCGCTATTGTTGAATGCTGAGGCACGCGCTCAAGCATTGAAACTTGTTAGCACTTTGCCGACCATTACGCTAAGCTCACGTGAGCGTGGTGATTTAATCATGTTCGGTATTGGTGGCTTTACGCCGTTGAATGGCTTTATGAATCAAGCAGACTGGCAGGGTGTGGTTGATGATATGCGTTTGCAAAGTGGTGACAATGCGGGTCTGTTTTGGCCAATTCCGATCACCTTGTCTGCACCAAAAGCGACTGCAGATAGTTTGAGTCAAGGCGATAAAGTAGCCTTGGTTGCTCAAGACGGCGAAATCATGGGTATCTTGACGGTAGAAGAAACCTATACCATCGATAAAGAGCATGAGTGTCAGCATGTATTCACCACAACAGACCCAGAACATCCGGGTGTTCAACAAGTTTTAGAGCAAGGCGAAGTCAATATTGCAGGTAGTGTCGAGGTATTGAGCGAAGGCGAGTTCCCAACGTTATATCCAGAAATCTACAAAACGCCAGCAGAAACGCGTGAAATTTTGGATGCTAAAGGTTGGAAAACAGTGGCCGCCTTCCAAACGCGTAATCCAATGCACCGCTCACATGAGTATTTGGCAAAAATTGCGATTGAGATCTGTGATGGCGTATTGATTCATTCATTGCTAGGGGCACTCAAACCTGGTGATATCCCAGCCGACGTCCGTCAAGAAGCCATTAAAACCTTGATTGATAATTATTTTAGACAAGACACCGTTATTCAAGCCGGTTATCCGCTAGATATGCGTTATGCCGGTCCACGTGAAGCACTGTTGCATGCCGTATTCCGTCAAAACTATGGCTGTAGCCACTTGATTGTTGGTCGTGACCATGCTGGTGTCGGCGATTATTATGGGGCCTTTGATGCACAAACGATTTTTGAACAGGTTGGTAAAGATGATCTTATCACTCAACCACTAAAAATTGGCTGGACGTTCTGGTGTAATGCTTGTAATGCCATGGCTTCCGACAAGACTTGCCCGCATGAAGCGTCTGAACACGTTAAAGTATCAGGTACCAAGCTGCGTAAAGCGCTATCAGAAGATGAAGTGGTGCCAGAGAACTTTAGCCGTCCAGAAGTACTACAAATTTTGCGTGATTATTATGCTGGTATCGCAAGAGAGGAACGTGCTGAAGTGAAATTAGTCGGTGCCTCTGCGGTGTAAACCAAGATTATCAGCATACAAACCAGTATCAAAAAAAGGTGTCAGACTTATCGTCTGACACCTTTTTTTGATACTGGTTTTCAACGCCTGTTATCTAAGCTAGCGTTTGTTATCTATTAAATCTCTAAATCTGTTGTCAGCTTTTGATAGTCACCGACCAATGTGCCACCGCCCGAACAAAAATAATTCAACGCGTATTTATCTTGACTATCAATAGTCAGCTTATCATCCTTAAATTGAAAGAATGCCGTACTGTCATTGACTTTGCTTTGGAAAATAATGCCGTGCGCGTCATCTTGACCCATTAATGTCGCCTTGCCATCAAACTGACAACTGGGCTTTTTAATATCGCTACGGGCGCGAACCTTTATGTTGATTTGCTGATCACTCTCTGCCCGTACCATGACGCCAACCCAATCATAGCCTTGTGCCCGCTTTTCATAACCTTCATCAGCATAATCTCCAACGACTGCTTGCACAGCTGGCATGACATCGGCTATTGGTTGTTTTACGGCTTGGTGATTCACGCTAGGTGTCACGTTATTACAGCCACTTAAGGCAAACAGAGCCGCCGATGTGGTGAAAAATACCGAAAAAAAGCGTGAGTGACGAGCGGCACGAGGTGGAGACATGATCATTTAAGTACCTTTGATAAAGGAGTGATTAAGAGGAATGGTCGTTATCTAAACGCAACGCCTAACAGCATGGCTGTAAGGATATTAGAGATAGTATCGTTTACATAAAGGCTCGTCTATAGAGTAAGCAATACCATTACTTACTCAAAAGTGTCTGCTCATCACTATAGCGCAAAATACTTAGAAAAAATAAGCCTTGTGAAATAATTAATAAAATGACTTATGCCAAGTTAATCACTCGATAAGCGCATTTGTCACTAAGCATTTGACTCACATGCTGTTAGCATATTTCTCATTATCCATAGAACCGTACCCAAAGAATTATGAGCATTAATAAGATTGTTAATGCTGTGGAAAACGCTTCTATCAACATTATCGAGAGCACCCATGCAACCAGATAACAAAAGTATTCAGCAAGTATCTAAAAATCTTCGTTTTGCGAACATACATACATTTATTGAGGATAAAGAGACACCAACGCCGCTCGCCAATATCAGTGTTAAAGTTGGTAGCGTACTAGCGTTTGCCATGCTAATGACAGGCTGTAATCCTACCGAAGCCACTCAACAAGATGGCTCGAACGCAACGGTTGATGCAAAAAATATCAGTTTATTAAATGTCTCTTATGATGTATCACGCGATTTTTATAAAGATTATAACGCTTTATTTAGCGCAGATTATCAGCAAAAGCATTCAGACAGTCAGGTCAATATCAACCAATCACATGGTGGCTCAAGCAAACAAGCGCTGTCGGTTGCCAATGGCCTGCAAGCAGATGTAGTCACCTTAAACCAAGAAAGTGATATGAATCTGTTGGTTAAAAAAGGCTTGGTTGCCTCTGACTGGCAGCAAGCGTTCCCGAACAATGCGGTGCCTTATACCAGTACCATGGTGTTATTGGTGCGCGATGGTAACCCCAAAAACATCAAAGACTGGTCGGACTTGGCGCGTAACGATATCGACGTGGTGATACCAAACCCGAAAACCAGTGGCACCGCGCGTTATGCGTTTTTGGGTGCCTATGGTTACGGATTACATCAATTTAAAGAAACGGTGCAAAGTCCTGCCAAAACGGATGATTTTATCAAAAAGCTACTGGCAAACGTGGTCACTTATGACAATGGTGCGCGCGCCGCAACGACCAGCTTTACTCAGCGTGGGCTGGGCGATGTGCTCATCACGACCGAAAATGAAGCGCATTTAGCCGTCAAGCAATTTGCTAAAGGACAGGTCAATATCGTTTATCCCAGTTATTCTATTGTGATTGCGAACCCAGTGGCGGTCGTAACAGCCGTTACTGACAAGGGCGGCAAGACGGCAGCGGCAAATGCTTACCTAAAAGGTTTATGGGACACTCCAGCACAAGAGCTCATGGCACAGATGTATATGCGTCCCAGTAACCCACAAGTGCTGGCAGCTCACAAAGCAACCTTGCCTGATATTGAGACTTTTGAGCCGGTAGCAGTGTTTGGTTCTTGGGAGCAGATTATGAGCACTTTCTTTGTCGATGGTGGGCGTTTTGATCAGCTGGCAAGAGTGAAGTAGGGAGCCTTTATCAAGAGATTGTCAATGGCCTGATACATACTCAAAGTGCTCAATTTGTATGAGCCAGAGCGGGTAGTTAGTAGGGTGTCAGCGTTATGTATTAACGATACTATTTAAGTAATTGATAACCTTGTATTTATCCCTTTGTTATTCCATTTTGGCAATAACATACGCATATTCATCATTAAACATAATAAGATGGCACTGTTAGCATACTTGCATTACTTAACAGATACCTTTGAGGGATTTATGACATACGCTTTGCACTATCAACAAAAAAGTAAAAAACGTCACGTCTTGAGCATTGCAGGCGTTGCATTAACCTTGGGGCTGGCTGGCTGTAGCAATAGCGAGACAGAGACGACTGCTAATGCAGATGGCACAGTTGCCACAGAAGGTCAAAATATTGAGCTGCTGAACGTCTCTTATGATGTGGCACGTGACTTTTATAAAGACTACAACCCATTATTCGTTGAGCACTATAAAGCGGAAAATCCAAACAGCAATATCCTAATCAAGCAGTCACATGGTGGCTCAAGTAAACAAGCGCTGTCAGTTGCCAATGGTCTGCAAGCAGATGTCGCCACCATGAACCAAGGCTCTGATATTGAGCTGCTTGAGAAAAAAGGCTTGGTTGAGTCAGATTGGGAAAGTAAATTCCCAGACAATGCCGTCCCTTTTACCAGTACCATTGTATTCCTAGTCCGTAAAGACAATCCAAAAGGTATCAATGACTGGGAAGATTTGACCAAAGAAGGCGTTGAGATCGTCATGGCCAATCCAAAAGTGACCGGTAATGGTCGTTATGCGTTCTTGGGCGCTTATGGTTATGGCTTACATGCTTTTGATAAAAACGAGACCAATGCCAAAAACTACGTGAAAGACATGCTCAAAAACGTCAAAGTTTATGAGAATGGCGGGCGCGCTGCGACCACCACTTTCGTTCAGCGTGGTATCGGTGATGTCCTAGTGACTTTTGAAAATGAAGCCAACCTTGCCGCAACTGATTTTGGTGCTGGTAAAGTTGACATCGTTTATCCTAAATACTCTATTAAATCAGAAAGCCCTGTTGCGATTGTCAAGTCAGTAACAGATAAAAAAGGCACAACGGATGCCGCAAAAGCTTATCTTGACTACTTATGGAGCGAGCCTGCTCAGCAGCTAGCAGCCAACCTATACTTGCGTCCTAGCGTCAAAAGCGTCCTTGATAAAAATGGTGATAAATTACCACCAATCGAAACATTCCGTCCAAATGATGCCTTTGGCACGTGGGATGAGATTATGGGTACTTACTTCAGTGATGGCGGTGTATTCGACCAGCTAGCCATTAACGCCCCGCAGTAATCACTTTCTAAGTGCATAAGAGAAGCTACTGCGCTAGCAAATGCAGTCAGTTACACCGTTAGTTATGCTGAACCTCATAAAGGACATGGTCATATACGCTATGTCCTTTATACCGTAAGCACACTAATAACTACCTGATAGCATGGTTTTATGCACGACATCATCGTTAAATGCTTTCTGTTAAGTGCTCTTTTTAAGTATCAATAGTGAAAACCCACGTTAAGCAATAACAATAAATAGTAATCATCGCTAAGTACGATTGGTTAGGCAATAGGACATCATTATGAGTGCAAAAACATCTCCTGCCAGCAAAGCCCCTGCAAAAAAAGGGTGGTTAACACGTTTGCGCCAACGCAATGTGCTGCCAGGGTTCGGCCTGAGCATGGGTATCACGGTCTTTAGTTTGTCGCTACTGGTGGTATTGCCGTTTGCCATGATGGCCTATACCACGACTCAGATGGGTTGGACTGGATTCTGGGAGACGATTAGTCAGCCGCAAGTCACTGCTGCTATCAAGCTAAGCTTATGGATGTCATTTTTGGCGATGCTGACCAACATGGTGTTTGGCACATTGGTCGCTTGGGTACTCGTACGCTACGAGTTCTGGGGTAAGTCGCTGATTAATGCGCTAGTTGATTTACCATTTGCATTACCAACGGCGGTCACAGGCATTTCGCTTGCGACCCTTTATGCCCCTAATGGTTTGATTGGTCAGTGGTTTGATAAATTTGGCATTCAGGTCGCCTTTACACCCATAGGTATTTGGCTCGCCTTGGTTGTGGTCAGTTTTCCCTTTATTGTCCGTGCGGTACAGCCTGTACTCGCTGAGCTATCGGTTGAATTTGAAGAGGCAGCCGCGGTATTGGGTGCCAATCGCTTGACGACGTTTCGCAAAGTAATTTTGCCAGAGCTTTTGCCGGCTTTACTCATGGGTGCAGGCATGATGTTTGCCCGTGCCACTGGCGAGTACGGTTCGGTTATCTTTATCGCTGGCAATATCCCCATGCAATCAGAGATTTTACCGCTCATTATCATTAGTAAACTAGAGCAGTTTGATGTTCAAGGGGCTTCTGCAGTTGCATTATTTATGCTACTGATCTCATTTGTGATCTTATTGACCATTAACATTATGCAGTGGAAACTGTCGCGCCGTGTAGGAGCTCGCTAATGCAAATATCTAATAGCTACGACTACCAGAGCAACGCAGCGACTAAAGATACGCCATGGATACGCCTTACCTTTATCGTCATCGCAGTGCTATTTATGGTCATCATGTTGGTCATTCCTTTACTGGCTGTGTTCTATGAAGCTTTTAAAGGTGGCTGGCAGTTGTATATTGCCTCGCTGGTTGATCCAGAAGCCCTGCAAGCCATTAAACTGACGTTAATTACCGCGGCTATCGTCTTGCCCATCAACATGGTGATGGGTATCGCAATCGCATGGCTAGTGACGCGCTATCAGTTTAAAGGTAAGCAGCTGGTCACCACTTTGCTTGATCTGCCATTTTCAGTATCACCCGTCGTTGCAGGTTTGATGTTTGTTTTACTATTCGGACTCAATTCCACCATTGGCGGCTGGCTTGAAAGCATGGGATTCCAAGTTATTTATGCGGTTCCAGGTATTGTATTGGCAACGCTGTTTGTTACTTTCCCTTTTGTAGCACGTGAGCTGATACCGCTGATGCAGACGCAAGGCGACTCTGAAGAGCAAGCGGCATTGACCTTGGGCGCGACTGGTTGGCAGACGTTTTGGCATGTGACATTACCCAATATCAAATGGGCACTACTTTATGGTTTGATTTTGACCAATGCGCGGGCAATGGGTGAGTTTGGGGCGGTGAGTGTGGTATCTGGTCATATTCGCGGCGAGACCAATACCATGCCACTACTGGTTGAGATTGCTTACAATGATTATAACTTTACCGCCGCTTTTGCCTTATCGAGCCTACTAGCTGCATTGGCATTGGTGACGTTGCTTATTCAACAAGTCATGACTAAGCTACAAGAGCGCAAATTTGCCAAGTCCGAACGGCTGGCAAGTGTGCCTGAGTTACTGGTAAGTGCCAACGCTACTAAGGCTACCAATACTACTGATGCAACAACCGCTGAAAGTTCGGATAAGTAATACTATCTACACTTGGTCTGAAAGGGCTGGCATTAGATTTAATTTAATAATGTAAATGCGGTAACCAAAAAATCTGCCACCATACCAAAGATATAATAAGAGAACCCATTATGAGCATCGAGATTCGCAACGTTAATAAAAAATTCGGTCAGTTTACCGCCTTAGATAATATCAATATCACCGTGCCGACTGGCAAGCTGACCACTTTGCTGGGACCATCAGGCTGTGGCAAAACGACGTTGCTACGCATTATCGCCGGCTTAGAGTATGCTGACTCAGGGCAGATATTGTTTGATGAGATGGATGTGACCAATACGCCAGTACAAAAGCGCCATATTGGCTTTATGTTTCAGCATTACGCATTGTTTCGTCATAAAAATATCGCCGATAATGTCGCCTTTGGACTGACCTTGTTACCAAAGAATGAGCGGCCAAGTAAGGCAGATATCAATAAGCGCGTTGCTGAGCTATTAGACTTGGTGCAGCTGCCACAAGTGGCCAATGCTTATCCGCATCAATTATCAGGCGGTCAGCGTCAACGGATTGCGCTGGCACGCGCCTTAGCAGTGAAGCCAAAATTATTGTTGCTTGATGAGCCTTTTGGCGCACTCGATGCCAAGGTACGTAAAGAGCTGCGCACGTGGCTAAAGAACATCCATCATGAGCTTGGTATTACCAGTATCATGGTTACTCACGATCAAGAAGAAGCCCGCGCCGTCTCAGATGAGATCGTGGTCATGAATCAAGGGCGGGTAGAGCAGGTAGGCACATCGGAGGAGCTGATACACCAGCCAGCCAATGCGTTTATCAGTGATTTTTTAGATTTGGCATAGTAAAATTTGGTGCAGTTCTTCTATTATCACCCATAAAAAAAGACCTACAATAAATAGGTCTTTTTTTATGGGTTAAAGCAGGTATCAATTTCATTTGGTATCTAGCGTTATTGAGATCAAATGTTGATAGCAATAATGCTAGATAGTCATCATATCTCAGCAGGCTTGGACATATCGATATCTTTGCTAGATATTTGTTTATAAGTAATATCCAAAATCTCTTGGCACCATTCTGGCAAGTCGTCAGCGACTTCATACCACATCCACGTACCGTCGCGAACACAGCTTAAAATACCGAGTTTCTTTAAATGGTTCAGATGACGCGATATCGTTGGCTGTGGTTGATCTAGTATTTCTACTAACTCACCAACACAGCGCGATTCTTTGTTAAATAGAATTTGAAATATTTTTAAGCGCGTCGGGTCAGATAAGACTTTAAATAACTCGATAGGTCGTATCGTAAAATTATTATCAGACATAGAACAATTCCAATTGGGCTTTGTTAATAGGGGTTCAATATAACAGCAGTTATCTACAAAATCGATTAAAAAATGGGCTAAATTACAGTTCGTCGTTAATTTACTACCTTTCATCATATTCGGTTACACGCACGCTTATATTCACTTACATCAATTAACTGCGTGCAATATAACTCTACTTTCATGACTGTACTTTTATACCAATAATATATCAAATGCTATTGCAAATGATAATAGTTATCGTTATTATACATCAAGCCATAAAAATGACCGTGAATATCAAGACAAACACTCTATTCACCATTTTTATCATCAATGCACTAAATTTATGAGCAATAAAAGCAGTTACCGAATAGCGGTATTCAGAGGAGCCAGACCATGTACGTATGCATCTGTAATGACGTAAAAGAAAAGCAAATCAAAGCAGCCATTGCTTCAGGTATTGATACCCTTGACGGTCTAAAAGATACCCTTGATGTTGCGACTTGCTGTGGCTGCTGCGAACCGATGGTTAACGATTACCTAGATGAGCATCATGCTAGACTCGATGTCTTGGCTTACGCTGTTTAAACGTTATCAAACCAGAGATTTACTACCCAGCTGTTCATCACCTCATTACACCAATATCACTAGTACGCCTCGATATCACATACATTCAATATTCCGCACTTATCCTTTGGTCATTATACATAAAGGGTAAGTTGCGAGCGTCCGTATAACTTTACTCATACACCTACTTCAATGATATTGAGCATCATTAGCAGCCATTGTTGCGATAAACCGGTGACTCCTAAAGCTAGCTAATTATGATTCTCAATTAGCATCTTATTCTTAGTTCATAACATTACAAGCTGTATAGTGCCTATATGCTACTATATCTGTCTCACGTTGTAAGACGTTTTGTTGATTTTGATCTTTACTGATCAGTTTACCAATAGTACTATCCTTATATGGGTAATTATGAATGTACGGTGATCTGTAAAATATAAATAGGGGAGTATAGGTTATGATAGGTAGCCCAAAAGTCATTGATTATTTGAATTTTTTGTTAGGCGGTGAGCTTGCTGCCCGTGACCAGTATTTTATTCACTCAGAAATGTATGCTGAGTGGCATTATGGCAAGTTGTACGACCGTATCCATCATGAGATGGCAGATGAGACGCTACATGCCCAATCTATTATTCGCCGTATCCTAATGCTGAGCGGCACGCCAAAAATGACGGTCAATGCCATTAATATCGGCGCGACAGTTCCTGAAATGCTGCAACTTGACCTTGAGCTAGAGTATCAAGTACAACAGCACTTAAAAGACGGTATTGCTCTCTGTGAAGCAGAGCGCGATTATGTCACGCGTGAGATGTTGGTAGAACAGCTAAAAGACACTGAAGAAGATCATGCGCATTGGCTTGAGCAACAGTTGCGCTTAATTGAGATGATCAGTCTGCCCAATTATCTGCAAAGCCAAATGGCTGAAGTCACTCCCAATCTTGTTTAATGTCACGAAGATATGAACAATAACCATAGTATTTAGCATAAATAACGACATGAAAGGGAGAGAGATAATGAAAGGGGATAAAGAGGTTATTCGCGCTTTAAATAAAGTGCTCGGACAGTCATTGATTGCCATCAACCAGTATTTTTTACATGCGCGCATTGCGCGCCATTGGGGATTAGAAGCCCTCAATGAAAGTTTCTATAAACAATCCATCGCTGAGATGAAATGGTCTGATGAGCTGATTGCCCGAATTTTATTGCTAGGCGGTTTACCAAATTTGCAAGATTACGGCAAGATGTTCATCGGTGAAGATGTGCCAGAGATTATCGAATGCAATTTGCGCCTAGAAAAACAAAAATTCGAGATCATTACCGATGCCATTACTCTATGTGAAACAAAGTCTGACTATGTGTCGCGCCAGCTATTGGTGACGCTAAAAGATGGTAATGAAGAGTATCAAGACTGGTTAGAGACTCAAGAAGACTTGATCGAAAGCATTGGGGTTGAGCGCTATATCCAATCACAAATGGATGATGACGCGCCTTAATGGTTCATTATTGATGCAATGAATCGTACTATGCTCTAAAAATGCCAGCGTGTCGTGTGGTTTATAATCACTCATATGCTGGCATTTTTATTTCTCATATTTGACAACGCGTGCTATCTGCACTGCTGACAAAATCAACGCTTAATCAATATTTTTTCAAACTCTTTATTCAAAATCCAAATATCAGCGGCTCAGTATAAGCCGCGCCCATCTTCGGGCTTAAGTCGTAAGAAGTACAGCCCCGAGAGAATGGTCAAGACCCCAAGTATCCAATAGGTGGTTTGAAACGCTGTCAGCGTATCCATTTGTAGGCGTTCACGTAACAGCGTCAGTACCGCTGCTCCAAAGGCAATACCGAAACTAATCGCTAACTGCTGATTGACCGCCATCAAGCTATTTCCACTACTGGTTTGAGCGCCTTGCAAATCACCGATAGTAATCGTATTCATCGCGCTGAATTGCATAGAATTACAAGCGCCCATTATGGTCAAAATAGGGATAAACCACAGCCACTGTGAGGCATCGGTAAACTGTGCCAACACAATGATGAGCGTGCCCATCAAAAACGTGTTGAAGACCAGCACTTTGCGATAAGTATAACGCTGAATAATTTTACTGACCCAGGGTTTAATCCCGATAGCACCGACCGCGATGGGCGCGAGGAGCCAACCTGCCTGCGACGGTGAGTATTCAAACACCACTTGCAGCAACAGCGGCAGCAAAAACGGTACAGCGCTAATACCTAAGCGCGTGAATAGGTTACCAGTGATGCCAATACGAAAGGTGCGAATGTCAAACAAACTCAAGGGGAACAACGGTGCTTGACGACGCTTGGCGTGCCAGATATAAGCGCCGATCAATAAACTGGCCACCAAACTAAGCAGCAACCCATAAAACCCTCGACCAGTCTGTGAGCCGAACTCTACAGCAAGCGTAAACCCACAAGCAGCGGCGGCAAACAATAAAAATCCTGTCCAATCAAGCCGCTTGGTATCCTCAAATAGTGCGGGAACCAGTTTTTTGCCCATGATAAAACCAAAAATGCCCATCGGTATATTGATCAAAAATATCCAATGCCAACTGGTATATTGTACGATATAGCCACCTAAGACCGGTCCTACTAGCGGTGCTACCAAAGCAGGAATTACCGCAAAGTTCATGACGGTCAGCAGCTTATTGCGTGGGTAGGATTTGACCAATATTAAGCGAGCCACAGGCGTCATCATCGCCCCGCCAATACCTTGTATAACCCGTGAACCAATCAAAAAATCCAACGTTGGTGACGCAGCACATAGTAGTGAGCCAATACAAAAGATAATAATCGCTGCCAAAAATACTCGGCGCGTGCCGTATTTATCCGCCAAAAAACCACTGATGGGAATAAATATGGCCAAAGTTAGCGCATAACTGATCACCGCCCACTGCATTTTTAATGGAGACTCACCCAGCGCCTGTGCCATCTGCGGTAATGAGGTATTTAGTATAGTGGCATCCAAAATTTGCATAAATAGCGCCACCGCTAGCACATAGGGCAAGTATTTATCTTGTGTCGGGGTTAGCGTTACCATGTAAATCTCATTAGATATCCCATCATAAAATGAACAAAATAGTCTATTGACGACTAATTCGCTATACCAACCGAGTAGTATAAGAAAGACTCAATCATAATAAAAGGGAATCAAAGTAACGGCTGGCGGTTGAGGTTATAGAATTCTGTGTTTAGAGGTAATAATATTAACACTGCTTACAAGAGAGGACTTTAATATCAGGGTTGGTTGTCGTTATAGTAAACCCTCGCTAACGACTTAAACCAATAGATAAGCAGTATAGTATAGTTAATTTCATCTCAATCATATGATATCGAATTGACTACCGACGATATAAGTAGAAGCATCAACAATACGATAAAGATAAACTGAGGATATATTATGAGTCAGGAAAATAACAAAGCTTGCAATCATACCGATGGGCAAAACGATAAATATGTCCCGCCAAAGGTTTGGACGCAGGACAAAGAAAACGGTGGTAAGTTTGCCAGTATCAATCGCCCAACAGCGGGTGCGCGCTATGAGAAAGCGCTGCCAGTAGGCGATGCGCCATTACAGCTGTACTCGTTGAATACGCCAAATGGCGTCAAGGTCAATATCCTGTTAGAAGAGCTTGCCGAGATTGGTGTTAAAGGTGCTAAATATGATGCCTATAAAATTGATATATCCCAAGGAGAGCAGTTTGGTTCTGGCTTTGTAGCCATAAACCCTAACTCAAAAATTCCAGCCTTGGTTGATCATTCTGCTGATATAGCTGGCGAGCCGATAGCGCTCTTCGAGTCTGGTGCTATCTTGATGTATCTGGCAGAAAAATTTGACCGATTTATGCCTTTATCACTTGGCAAAGCACGGGCAGAGTGTTTGTCTTGGGTCATGTGGCAGATGGGTAGTGCGCCTTTCTTAGGTGGCGGCTTCGGACATTTTTATGCTTATGCGCCTGAACCGCTAGAGTACCCGATCAACCGCTATACCATGGAAACCAAACGCCAGCTCGATGTGCTGGATACCCATCTAAAAGACAGCACATATATGTGTGGCGACAACGAAGCCGATTATAATATTGCGGATATGATTATTTGGGCATGGTATGGACAATTGGTGCTTGGAAAGCTCTATGATGCCGCCGAGTTCCTGCAAGTTGATGACTACAAGCATGTGAAGCGCTGGGCACAGGCAATTGCTGAACGTCCAGCCGTTAAGCGTGCCGTAGACTTGTCATTAAAGCCTATTGACTAAACCTATCGATAACAGACGCATTGATAAAATCAAGGCTGATAGGCTATTTGCTTATCAGCCTTGATTTTATCCGACATCTTGCTATTCTATATTCATATATGGTTATATTAAAATAGAGATATACTTACCTGTTTACACAATGATACATTAGTACAACAGATAGAAACCTTAGTACGTTAAGATAGCTTGAGTACCTCAAGCATATAACACCTTAATGAGCGGGTATTTATAGTGCTTATTTGATTGGTTTAATATTATTGGGATACCAGCAAGGCGAATAGAGCCACTTATTATAATAGACTGAGTAAATCAGACAGCATATTTGATTGAAATAAGTTTGACTATATTGATGGATAATGATTATGAAGGATGATAACCGTAAACGGATCAACTTCTCACGACAGGCGATGGCTAGCGAATTAAAAGTTATTAATACTAAGCTCAGCGCCATTCATAACGATCAACAGATAGATGCTGATCGATACTCAATATTGCAATACAAAGCCAACTTAACCACCCATCCTAAAAAAATAAAAAAGATACTCTTATTGATGATAAAAAATAAAATACGATTACCTATGTTTGCTGCTATCAGCGCAGCTTTATTTAGTACAGCGACGATGGCCAGCAATGGCGTTGAATTTACCAATCAAGACTGGCAGGTAGTCTGCGACAATACCCGTACGTGCCGGCTGGCAGGCTATCAAGCAGAAAACAATAGCGAATTTCCTATATCGGTATTGCTCATACGCCGTGCAGGTGCAAATGCTGGTGTGGATGGCAAGGTAAAGCTGGGCGGTGCTAAAGAAAGCTCATCTAAAGCCTTGATGCAACTTGGTAATCGTCATCGTATATCATTGTTCATCAATGGTAGAGACTATGGCGAAACCAAGCCTTTTTCAACTGCAGCAGGTAATGCTGATCTGACCCCAACACAAGTCACAGCGCTACTAGAAGCACTGACTAAGTCAAGCAAAATTGAGCTAGTGCTACGTAACTCACGCTGGCAACTGTCTGATAAAGGGGCTAGCGCCGTCATGCTCAAAGCAGATGAAGCCCAAGGTCGAGTAGGGACATCATCTGCCTTTATCAATACTGATGGTGCCGCCAAATCAAATAGCACTGTATTGCCATCTAAACCTGCACCAAAACTTCGCTTTGTAGCGCCCAATCCGAAAGCCGTCGCTAGCGACAATAAAAAGTTTGTGATGAAATCGTCGCAGCTAGCGGCGCTGATGAAAAGTACGATGAAAGATGCGGATAGTGACTGTCCCAATCTATCAGACAAATCACCATGGCGTGTGAGCCGACTGAATGGCTCACAGCTCTTGGCACAACACGATTGCTGGACGGGCGCTTATAATACTGGTGCAGGCATCTGGGTCATCAATGACAGTAAACCTTATAAACCGACATTGGTAACCACCAACGCCACTGGCTATGATAAGGGTAAAATCACTTCCGTACAAAAAGGTCGCGGCATCGGTGATTGTTTAACCAAGACTGATTGGGTATGGACAGGTAAGGCATTTGAAAAAAGCCATGAAAGTACCACAGGGCTTTGCCGTATGATTGAAGCGGGCGGTGCGTGGCAGCTGCCGACGTATGTCACCGAAGTTAAAATGGTACGATAGCCGCCAATAATACTGCTGATTGTCTTATTACTCAGCATATTGAATGCGTACATCTATAAGAAAATTTGCTTTATTTACCGAGAGATTTAATAAATAGCTACATATAATATTTTATTGTGCTATACTGCGTCGCCACGTTAGCTTAGGCTTTCGTGAATTATGAGATTGATAACATCGCCTGCGATTTTGGGTCTAGGATGACCATAAGTAATTGTTGCCGATGATTTTGTGTACTTGAATAACCTGTCATGAAAATAGCAGTTATTTTTGACTCATATCTTATCTACCGAACCATAAATATGGTTTAAATTGGTTGTTATTCGCGATTATTTGCTTTGGACAAAGCATTAATAATACGCTTATATCAAACAAGGATGAGACACTCGGCACTACCACCAAAATACGTCAGACAGCACGAACGCATTTATTGTAGGGGCTCTAAGCTTTATTGGCTTGGCTTCTGATTATCGACACTTACATGTGGTCCGGTAATTCTTTAATAAAGGCAGCGTGGTGAACGGTTATCAGTGGTATGCATCAAGCTTGCTGAATTTACAGCAACTTATACTTACCAAGGATTCTCATGACTGATATTTTATCTGCAATCGCCGCTGAAAACGGCATCATCGAAAACACTGACACTCCAAATACTGATACTAATAATCAAGCGGCTACTACTGACGCGACTGATGAAGATCAAATTACCTTTGCTGAACTAGACATTGCCAAGCCGATTTTGACCGCGCTTGATCGCAGTGGTTATACCAATCCAACACCTATTCAAGCACAAGCCATTCCTTTTGCACTAGCGGGCCGCGACTTGTTATTGTCTGCGCAAACCGGTAGTGGTAAAACTGCGGCATTCGTTATCCCTGTACTTGATCGTTTAAGCCGTGCCACTAGCTTTGACAAACTAACTAAAGCTCTTATCTTAACGCCAACGCGTGAACTTGCTCAGCAAGTACATGACAGCGTACGTACTTATTCTAAAGACATGCGTGGTCTATTCTGCGTACCTTTGGTTGGCGGCGCACCATACAATGGTCAGATCACTGCATTGAAAAAAGGCGTTCAAGTTATCGTTGCGACCCCAGGTCGTCTACTTGACCATATCAATGCTGGTCGTGTTGATTTATCAAGCCTAGAAATTTTGGTACTTGATGAAGCTGACCGTATGCTAGACATGGGTTTTGCTGATGACATCAGTGACATCCTTCGTGCCGCACCAATTGATCGTCAAACGATTATGTGTTCTGCAACTTGGGATGGCCCAGTAGGTAAAATCGCTGCCAGCTTCACTAAGAACCCTGAGCGTGTATCAATCAAAGTAGAATCTGCACACATCGAAGAAAAAGTGTACTACTGTGATGATTTTGATCACAAAAACCGTTTGCTTGATAAAATCGTTTGCCAGCAAGATATGGAACAGATCATTATCTTTGCTGCTACCAAACGTAGTACTGAAAAACTGGCCAAACAGCTACAAGAAGCGGGTCATAAAGCAAGCTTCCTACATGGTGATTTGCCACAAAGCAAGCGTAACCGTATCGTTCAAGACTTGCGTAATGGTAAAGTAAAAATCCTAGTAGCGACTGACGTTGCTGCTCGTGGTCTAGACATCCCAGCAATCTCGCACGTCATCAACTATGATTTACCGCGCCAAACTGAAGATTACGTCCATCGTATCGGTCGTTGTGGTCGTGCTGGCCGTACTGGTATCGCTATCAGCTTATGTAGCATGGATGATCGTCCACAGCTAAACGCGATCAACCGTTATTTAGATCGCAAAATGGAAGTATGTATCATCGAAGGTATGGAACCTAAGAAGACTTATGTACCTAGCGAAAACAAAGGTAATGGTCGTGGCCGTGGTCGTGGTCGCTCTAACGGCGGCGGTGGCAATGGTCAAGGCCGTGGTCGCTCGAGCGGTGGTTATCAAGGTAATCCTGCTAATGCTCGCGGTCGTTCAAGCGATAGCGCCTCAACTGGTCAACGCGCAAGCAATGACAGCGGTTATCAAGGTAAGCCACGTGATTCATCTGGTAAGCCAAATGAGCGTTCAGGTGGCAAGCCGTATCAAGGCAAGCGCACTGGTGCTCCTAGCCGCGGCGATAGCACTGGCGTTCCACGTGGTGAGCGTGCTGCAACAGGTCGTGGTCGTCCAAGTGGCAGCCAAGGTCGCCCAGCAGGTCGTTCTGACAGCCGTGGTCAAGGTCGTCCAAACGGCGGCAACCGTGGTAACAACTCGTAATACTGTTATATTTGGTGATTAAAGTTATTAATTACTTGATCGCCTAAAGATAGCACTAAAAAAGCCAGATACTTGTTATCTGGCTTTTTTGTGTTTATTCGATCGCTGCTTGCGCGTTTTTTTCGCCTTGTCTATACTAACAAGCTTTTATTCATCGTGTGCTGCGGAGCTATTTGATGCCCGATATTTCTCATTTAACTATTGATAGCCTGCCATTGGCTTTTGGCATCATTATGGCCATTATCGGCTTGGTTTTTTATACTCAAGGATTACCCGGTAAATTTTGGCAGCGCTTTTATGCGGTATTACCGGGTATCGTGCTGTGCTGCTTTATCCCTGCGACGCTAAACAGTTTAGGTGTTTTTGCTGACGGTATTGGCTCACAGATTTATGGCTTTACTGCCACGTATCTGTTGCCAGCAAGTTTGCTGTTAATGACCTTGTCAATGGATGTACCTAAAATACTGGGCTTAGGTTGGAAAGCTATCGCGATGTTCTTCGCTGCCAGTATCGCTATTATTATTAGTGGCCCAATCAGCTTGGGTGTTGCTAAATGGGTATCGCCTGAGATGTTCACGGGTGATACGCTATGGCGTGGGTTTTCGGCGGTGGCGGGTAGTTGGATCGGCGGCGCGGCAAACCAAGCGGCGATGAAGGAGCTATTTGGCGTCAGTGATGATTTATTTGGGATGATGATTTTGGTCGATACCACCAATGCTTCATTATGGTTATTGGCTATCTTGGTATTGGCGAAGCATAGCGATAAGATAGATCGGCTATTGAGGGCAGATACCAGTAGTATTGATAAAGTGATTAAGGCGGTTGAGAATTATGAGCGTGACAATGCTCGTCCAGCAACTTTAAATGACTTGATGGTGATGTTTGGCTTATGCTTTGCTATGGTGGGTGTCGCACACTTTGTTGGTGGGCAAATTGCAGGGTTTTTTGCGCCCTATAGCTGGGCAGTACAATATAGCTTTGCCAGCTCATTCTTTTGGATGGTTGTGATTATAACCTTGATAGGGGTAATTTTTTCCTTTACCAAGATTCGTAGGCTCGACCATGTGGGCGCTTCCAAAATTGGTACGGTATTCATCTTCATCTTGATTGCTGCTATTGGTATGCAAATCAATCTTGCGGGTATCGTTTCGCAATGGCGATTGTTACTTATTGGTTTATTATGGATGAGCATTCACGTTGTCATTATCTTTGCTGTGGCTAGGATAATTCGTGCGCCATTTTTCTTTTTAGCAGTTGGTTCTAACGCCAATACTGGTGGTGCATCATCGGCACCCATTGTCGCAACAGCGTTTCACCCATCACTCGCGCCAGTTGGGGTATTTTTGGGTATTCTCGGTTATGCGGTAGGCACTTTCGGTGGCTATATTAGTACCCAATTGATGCGCTTAGTAGTAGGGTGAGCGCGAATATAATGCTCAGCATTGGTAACGCCAGACGCTTCTGTCATAACGCTAACTAGCCAGCGCTGTGAATCGCCATCATATTCATATGAGTCGGACTGGTTAGTATTGGTTGATAAACAACTATGTTGACCAATCATATATCTACAGAGAGAAAAACTTTCAATCTATACCAATTTAATAACAAAAAGTCGACTTCACTGTCGGCTTTTTACTTGTAGTATCAATACATACCAAATTGAGCAAACACTCAAATTTGATATGAAATATTTTTGACTCAAAACTATAAGGATAAAACAATGCAAGCAAACTACAACCCAAAAATCATTGCTGGTGCAACATTCCCCAATATCAAAGTACCCACTTATAATGGTGACATGACGCTATTAGGCAATCCCGAAAATGGTCATGACTGGAAAATGGTTGTTGTTTACCGAGGTCAACACTGTCCAATTTGTACCAAATACCTCAATCAGTTAGAAACATTAAAATCAGCATTTAATGAAACGGGTGTCGACGTCATCGCTGTTTCAGGTGACAGCAAAGAGCAGGTAAAAAGTCATTTGGAAAAAATAAATGTAAGTTTTCCTATTGCCTATGATCTGACCGTTGAACAAATGAAAATGCTGGGTCTTTATATCTCCAACCCACGTTCAGAGAAAGAAACAGATCATCCATTTGCAGAGCCCGGCTTGTTTGTTATCAATACAGAAGGGGATATTCAGATTGTAGATATCTCCAACGCTCCTTTTACTAGACCTGAGCTGGAAGCTTTAGCAAATGGTCTGGCCTTTATCAGAAATCCAGAAAACAACTATCCTATTCGTGGTACACACGATTATGCTTAAGACTGTATTATTGACGACGGCATTTTTCTTGATGTCAGACATTTAATACGCTTAAGTGTGGCTGTAAACTCAAAACTAAACTAATACATAGTCAAAGACGTAAATTCATAGGGCAGTGCATCATAACCGATGCATTGTCTTTTTTATTGCAAACGCTCTTTATTGTTAACATTCTCTCCAAAAGCTGAAATCACAAGACTTATTCATACAGGTGTGCACTCACAGTCAAAAACTCTGCACTGTCAGTCAATCTATTTGCTAACAACCTCGCTATAGTAAAAAAGCTTCGTCATTAGGATAGATGACGACCAGACAAAGAATGAGTGTAATTGTTAAGTATTGACGGCCACATTGGGCGCTATATTTTACAGAGCCACTCATATCTTCTGATATAAATTTCTAGACAGGGAGTCTCACATGAGCAAAGCTCACACTTCAATTGATCCTATTACTTTGTCCGCCGCAAGTCCCTTACTTCATTAACTCCTATGCAGGCAACTCGATGTCTGGTGTCCTGCTAGGGCTGATGATGTTTGCCCAAGTAGACCCACCGTACAACGAAGGTTTATACCGCTGTGTCACGGTAGACTTGGGCGAGCATGGCACACTGTGTAATGCCAAAGAACCCGCCCCTCATGTGAATTGTACCACCACACCGATGGAAACCTTAACCGATGCCGTACGTATGGCTTTTGAAGATGCCGCGCCAGATCGGGTCATTGCTTCTTGGGGTCATGCGTCTGGTATCAACATCTCAGGTATTGATCCGAAAACAGGGGAACAATATGTCACTATGATTCTAGCTTCGATTATCTCTGGTGCTGGCGCAACTCAGCAAATGGATGGCTGGCATGCTTGCGGTCCTTTATGCTGCTTCGGTGCGTTAAGCTCTGGTGATATCGAGCTATTAGAGTATCAATATCCTATCTTGATTCATAAGTATGGCTTGGCAGAAGATAGTGGCGGTGCTGGTGAATATCGTGGTGGTTGCGGCACGGTATGGGAAGTTGAGCCGTTAGGTCATGAGATGACTGTCGTAGCATTTGGTGAAGGCCGTGAGCATCCGACGATGGGGGCTGCTGGCGCAGAACAAATATCACCTGAGCTGAAGTTAGGGCGCTTGGAGATTATTCATAAGGATGGCGTCACTGATCTTCATAAGAAAAACATAATGACTGAAATACAACCGGGTGATCGTGCGCGTAATACCAATCCTGGCGGTGGCGGCTATGGCAGCTCGTTTGCACGGTCGGTACCCGCAGTATTAAAAGATGTAGAAGAAAGAATCATATCAGTAGCAGCGGCTAAGACTGAGTACGGGGTGGTTATTGACCCACAAACGCTAGCAGTGAATGAAGCAGAGACTGAATCGCTACGCCGTCAGCTGACGGCATAACACCAAATACCAACTGATATTAAATAATTTGAGTTAAGGATGACTTATGAAAAATGATTTCCGTATTGGGGTCGATGCTGGCGGGACGTTCACTGATTTTGTTCTGGCCGAAAGAAGTGGCAATGTACATCTGTTCAAAGCACCTTCTACCCCTGAAGATGGCACTCTGGCCATTGCTAATGGGTTACAGCAAATCGCCACCCAGTTTGACCGTCCTATTGAAGAGATTATTCAAGCCTGCGACCTATGCATCAACGGTACGACCGTCGCGCTAAACGCCTTGATTCAGATGAAAGGGGTGAAGGTCGGGCTATTATGTACGGCAGGCCATGAAGACAGTATCGAGATACGCTTAGGGCATAAAGAAGAAGGGCATCGCTATGATGCTAGCTATCCGCCAGCACCGCAAATTGCTACCCGTGATCGTCGCTTTCCTATCCGTGGTCGTATCTTAGCTGATGGCACTGAACACGAGCCGCTAAATGAGCAAGACTTACTCGATGCAATCAAAGTACTTAAGGAAAAAGACGTTCAAGCAGTTGCTATCTCCTTCGTCTGGTCTATTCGTAATACTCAGCATGAGCATCGCGCTAAAGAGCTGGTTGAGCAGCATATGCCAGGGGTGTTCGTCTGCTGCGGTAGTGACGTATATCCACAGATTAAGGAATACACCCGTACCTCAACGACCCTCGTTAATGCCTATTTAAGCCCAGTTATGGCATCTTATGTCCATAAAATTGACGACTACTTTAAGGCGTTAGGCGCTGAGCAGCCCGTACGTTATTTCCAGTCAAATGGCGGACTTGCTGTCGGTAGTATCATGCGAGAGCGCGCAGTAAATGCTATTAACTCAGGCCCCGCATCTGCACCACAAGCGGGTCTGTATATTGCTAGCCCTTTTGGAATTGACGATATTATCACGGTCGACATGGGCGGTACTTCTTTTGACATCACCATGGCGAAGGCAGGTAGAACCAGCCTCAACCGTGATATTGATTTCTTACGTAATCGTATTGGCGTACCTATGATTCATGTAGAAACATTAGGGGCGGGCGGCGGCTCTATTGGACATGTTAATACCTTTGGTATGCTAGAGGTCGGTCCTCAGAGTGCTGGCGCGACGCCTGGGCCGGCATGTTATGGTAAAGGCGGTGACTTGCCAACCGTCACAGACGCAAACTTAGTATTGGGCTATCTACAGCCGAATGCGGTGTTAGGTGGTAGTGTGACCTTAGACAAAGACAAAGCGGTGCAAGCGGTGCAAACACACATCGCTGATCCGCTAAACATCGAGTTAGATCATGCCGCATTTGGTATCAGTGCTATCGTTAACCAAAACATGTCTAATGCCATTCGCCGTATTACTATCGAAAAAGGCTATGACCCTCGGGACTTTGCGCTAGTCTGCGCTGGCGGAGCAGCTGGCATGCATATTATTGCTCTGGCCGAAGAGATGGGAATAGGGACTATTTTAATACCCAAAATTGCATCCTGTCTCTGTGCCTTTGGTCAGATTATCTCTGATATCAAGTATAACTACTTAGCGACACAAATGATGATCCTTGCACCAGATTCAGAGTTGCAGTCACTCAATGCCAAGCTACAAGAGCTTGAAGCGCAGGGTGTACAAAAACTGCTAGAAGATGGCTTTACAGATGAAGATATCACCATCGAACGTACCATGGAGATGCGCTACGTTGGTCAGGTGCATGAATGTAACGTGCTGATACCGAATGGTAAGCTCGATGCGGATAGTGTCAGCACCATCTTAGAGTTGTTCCATCATCGCCATCGTGAGCTTTATACTTATGATGAGCGTGATAGTCACGTCGAGCTGGTCAACATTGAGGTATCGGTAATTGGTAAAATCAGTAAGCCAAAACTACCAAGCCTTGTGCCGCAGAAAGGGGATATCAGTCATGCTAAAACGGGTAGCCGCGAGATGCTGTTTGATCAATCCTATGACTGGATTGATACGCCTATCTATGACGGGGAGAAATTCGGTGCTGGCGCTGTGGTCATAGGTCCTGCGCTCATTCAAGAGCCAACCACTACCGTGGTCATTAAAAATGGCTGGCAAGCAGAGCTGCATGAGACGGGTACTTATAAGCTGACGCGAGCAGCATAAAGGTAGGTTGTTAAGTAAAACCAACTAGAGGCTTCACCAACTAAAGGCTTCAGGCATTAAAGAGTATTTAATGCCTGAAGCCTTTTTTATTTTATGATAAAAAGAGGATTATTGATCAACAACTGATAGGATATCAGTACAGTTGTATACCATATATTGAGTATTCAAGGATGAATGCAAATCAAAAGCCAGACCGTTATCAAAATACCTCTAATCAAACCTTGCTAGCAGATAAGACAAAAGACGTCACTGCACATGATTCACCAACTAACAAAAACATTCTAAGCCCCTCAGGGTTAGAGATGCCAACAACGGATCGCATGCAAACCTTAGGTGCCTTCGATTGGAAACATACCATCAATGAGACTTATTTTGATCTTGATGTTAGTTTCAGGCAACCGAATAATTTTTCTGGTTTTTTGCAACATGCTAAGCTTCTAGAGATAGGTGTTTCGCACTATCATGCTAATACTGTGCACTATAATCGCGGTAGACAGAGCTCCGGCTATATTGATGACAGTATTTTAATTACTTTTCCTATCACAGGCGACGTTCGTTTTACTCAAAAAGGTCGACAGCTAACGTCTAAGCCCGGTCAGTTCTTTATTGAGCTGTCCAGCCTACCTTATGAGTTCTATCATCTGCACGAAGCATCACTGTATGTGATTAAAGTGCCTTTAGCGCTATTAACCCCGCAAATGGGCACTATAGAGCGGCAGTTTGCCCGCAGTCTGTCTATTGATGAAGGGGCAGGCAGGTTACTGGTATTTCAAATTGGTCAAATACTGGCGCTTATTCATAACAATCAGCTGGGTGACTTGGAGATAAAAATACTAGAGCAGCAGCTGCTTAATCTTATTGTATTGACATTGAGTGCCCCGAAAGAGGTGATGATGAGTTGCAGCTCGTCCATACAGTCGGTGCACCTAAAGCGCATCGAGAATTACGTTTATTTGCATCTAGAAAACTCCGCTTTAACTCCAGCGATGGTCGCTGCTGCTTGTCATATCTCTGCCAGATACCTACATAAGTTATTTTCTGAGCTACCTTATACTTTTTCAGAATGGGTCAAGGAATTGCGTTTAAAGCAAGCCAATCATATTTTGAAGAGCAAAAGCTACGTGACTATAGATGAGGTCGCTCATAGGGTAGGCTATGCCGATCAAGGTTATTTTTCACGCATTTATAAGCAACATTTCGGTTATTCGCCGCGAGATACACCAAGCACAGGGTAGTCATTATTATGTACTCTGTTATGCAGTCGCTGTATGATTTATACATTGAACATTAGCGCGTATATTTATATTTAAGGAAGAACCAAGATGACTGGTGCTACGAATGATAAAACAGCAAAAGTAGAGATATATGAAAGCGCTGATGGAAAAGCGCAGGTAGATGTACGTTTTGTACAGGATACGGTCTGGCTGTCACAATCACAAATGACTGAGTTGTTTGGTCGTGATCAGTCAGTAATTTCGCGTCATATTGCCAATGCTATAAACGATGAAGAGATCGCTGAGAAAAGCAATATGCAAAAAATGCATATTGCAAATTCTGATCGCCCTGTGACGTTTTATGACTTAGATGTGGTTATCTCAGTGGGTTATCGCATCAAATCTCCCCAAGGTGTGCAGTTTAGACGCTGGGCAACCCAGCGCTTACGTGAATACTTGGTTCAAGGCTATACACTCAATCAAGAGCGCTTTGATAAAAACTCAAGCGAGCTACAACAAGCATTAAATTTAATTCGAAAAACCGCGCAAAGTCCCGAACTTAACACCGATGAAGGTCGCGGCTTGGTTGAAATTATCAGCCGTTATACACAGACATTCTTATGGTTACAGCGTTATGATGAAGGCTTGCTTGATAATCCCGCAGGGGAGGATGGCGGTATCTTACCCAGTCCGACTGAGGCAATGGCAGCGCTGACGGATTTGAAAGCGCAGCTGATAAATAGAGGCGAGGCGACTGAACTATTTGCCAAGCCTCGTGGTGATGGGTTGGACAGTGTACTGGGTAATTTAGAGCAAACCGTCTTTGGTGAGCCTGCATACCCGACCATCGAGAGTAAAGCGGCGCATCTGCTGTACTTTATGGTCAAAAATCATCCTTTTACCGATGGTAATAAACGCAGCGGCGCTTTTTTGTTTGTAGATTTTTTGCATCGTAATAATCGACTACTGAATGATAGAGGTGACATGGTCATCAATAATACAGGGCTTGCGGCATTAACCTTACTGGTCGCTGAATCTGATCCCAACCAAAAAGAAACCTTGATTAAATTGATTATGAATATGCTGTCGTTAGAATCTTGATAAACAGGCTTATTGTCAGCACCACTTAACCCCATAAAACACATAACGCCAATAATAAAAAGCACAGTCTAACAACAAAATTAAAGGAACTTCAATATGTTTAGCATGATAAAAGACTGGCGCGAGCAGCGCATATTGGACAACAGCGAGTTTACCCATGCTGACTGGCTGCAAGCGGCTCAGCGTATTGTCATACTTGATCGGTTAAATGAGGACGAGCTAACACGCTTGTTTGAGCTGGCGACGTTATTTTTGGCGGATAAGTCAATCACGGGCGCACAAGGTTTTGAGATTAGCGATACGGTGCGGCAATCCATCGCCTTGCAAGCTTGCTTGCCTATCTTAAACCTTAGCCTTGAGTGGTATGCTGGCTGGTCAGCCATTATCATTTATCCTGGTTCCTACAAGAGCGAAACCACCACTGTCGATGAGCTGGGCATTGTCCATGAGGGCAGTCAGCACCGTAGCGGCGAAGCATGGCTGCGTGGCCCCGTTATTCTGTCGTGGAAGGATGCCAAACACTCAGGGGAGCGCGATGGTCATAACGTGGTCATTCATGAGTTTGTGCATAAGCTTGATATGTTAAATGGTCGTGCCAACGGCTTTCCACCACTGCAAGCGGATATGGATCCTGCGCGCTGGACTGAAATTATGACACGAGATTTTGAGGATTTTCAAAGCCATCATAAATCAGGTCTTGATCGTTATGGCGCGACCAATCCAGCGGAGTTTTTTGCAGTGCTCAGTGAGGTATTTTTTGAGACGCCGCAAAAGCTGGTCGATGCTTACCCTGATATTTACGACATAATGATGAAGTTTTTTCGCCAAACACCACTTTAATCAAAATCATTAATAGTCGCTATTAATGTTCGACAATGAATATATAGACATGAAAAAGCAATGAAAAAGGGCAGTGCATGGGTTTCATGACACTGCCCTTTTTTTGGATTATTTTTCCTTTAAGTCTATGTTTTTATAGATAAAAACTATTTAAGTTGTCCATTGCTCATTCACAATAGCGACCAAATAGCGTTTACCTTCATACTCTTCAAACACTAAACGCATGATGCGCCAATCCATACCAGCGTATTCCTCCGAGCCTTTATGATAAAACTCGACAACCTCTGAATTGGGATAAATTTTCTTTAGATTATTAATCATATTCCCACTGTGTTGGAACTCATTAATACTGATACTGGCATTGTTAAATTTGCTAGCATCAATCCACGTGTCTAAATATGTAGGTAGTGGCGTGACGAGTAGATCGCCCGTACCGTCTTTTTCACCCCAAGTAAAACGAATTTTAGACTGTTGCAAATATTGGGCGAATTGTTCACGGTTAAAGACTTTATCTGTCTCAGGACGCACATAGGCATACATCGAAAAACGGACGCCACGGGTTGGATGAATATCATTGGTGATGCGAGCGAAGTCTTTATTTGCAAGCGCGCGCTGAATACGTAAGGCTTGCTGCTTAATGGTTTGCTGACTGATATCGGAGACAACGGGCGTTGATGAATGGCCGTTAGATTGATTTGGAGTGACTATATTGGATTCAGCAGAAGATTGACAGCCAGTTGCTGCTAGCGCCAAAGCCAATGCGCCGCCAACGGTTAATTTAGATGAACGGTCTTTGAAAGTAGATAATAGGGTCATAAAGCATCCTTATCGCAGTGGTTAGCGAAATATACGTTACTGTGAATATAATTGGGCAAATTTCACAAGATTCCTGAGCAAAAAGTTACTATTTAAAAGTTACTAGGGTGTGTCCTTATTCTAAAAATGGTGATAAAAATGAGATAAATTGCCGTCAAACAAGGAAAGTAGCGCAAAGAATATCGAGATATTAATAAGCTATTTAACGATGTTTGGCAAAATTTAGCCATTTTTAGTCCATTTAGATAATAATCGATTGAATTGAGGACACGCCCTAAGTAATAGATCGTTTTTAGTAGATAAACCGGAATGATACGATAATACAGCAGAGTCATAATATGGTTATGATGTAATGGTTTATAACACTTATATCATTGAAGCTCGTAGAGAACGCCATGCCAACATATTATTCACTGACGCTGCTAGCTATGGGACTGATAGCAACCAATTCTGCTATAGCTGATATAGCAGAGTCAACTCAGACTTATGCAGCCATAAAAATAGCGACCATTAGCAACATGTATCAGCAAGACGTCAGCAATCAAGGCATGGATAATCCGGTCGTATTGCAACAGTATGCCGACCCAGATCTACAAGCCGCGATGCAGATTGAACAGGATTATTTTGATAGAGAGCAAATATCTTGTCATGTTGATTATGATATATTGTGGGATTCGCAAGATCCTGATTATACCCAAGACAAACAGTTTTCGATGACTGACCAAGGATTGGTGCAAGTGAGTTTAGCACATGGCAGCAATGTCTCTTATGAGTTGTCATGTAATGGTACCGATGACGATGCTAATTGCCGAGTAGCAGATGTGATTTTAGATAAAGATGGCAAGTCTTTACGCAAGCATTTACTAGAAACCGTCGCTAGCCAATGTTGAGCATAATTTTCATTAATACCTAAATATAAAAAACTATAAACCCTAAATAAAAATCACAGTGCCAATCATGAGATCTTATAAATGGCACTGTATAAAACTATGAGCATAACTTCTCAAGCCATTGGCTTGTTTTCGCATAATGTATATTATGTTAAATTAACAGTATCTGATAGTAAGTTCATGGAATTATAATCAAACGGTAAATTATTAATCTGATTGATAATTTCTTGACCAGAATATGTACCACCTATCAAATAAATACCGTAATCACTCCTAACGTAACTACTAGCTGATATGTCTTGAAGGTTTAATACGCGGAGTCCTAATTAAGCTTAGTGTATTAGATCAAGTCACTAATAACCTCTTTGCATTTATTTCACAAACCTTTTACCTATGTGTTGTAGATACAATAATTCTACCATTCATTCAAAGTTAATCTGTTCGATGAACTTGTCCTGACTATGGTTAATATGCTTATTACCTTCACCATGCATAGCTAGCCCTTTGCATAGTCTCTCATTCCTAATCATCATCCAACAGCAAAATTCACTATCATTCAATTGTTAGCATCTTAATCATCTGGCTCTTTGGTACGAATGCTTTTGCAATACGTTAGGCATATAAAGATATCACTACCTATAGATTATTAGCTTAGCTCAAAAATCATAACTCTTTTTGATATCTGTTACTTCATATCAGTTCTAATAGCGCATGTATGATACTACAATGCTCCTACTTAGCCTGTCTGCAAGTCTGGTTTAGATCTACCTTATAGTGGCGAATATCATGACCAACTAAGCTGTAATACTTTTTGTTTTAAGTTATCAAAAACCCACTCACTATGCGTAATATAATTCAATCTAAAGCACTAAGTTGATAACCGCCAAATTTGCACAGAACAGTACTATGCCCCTAATTTTTATATTCTGTGCACGTACAGGAGCATGGTTTTTGTCGAAAATATGCTCAATCAAATGTTAGGCAAAGCATCCATCTTATATTAACTCCAATTATTTGAGAAAAATAACCAGTAATAACAACCTACAGCTCAATAAACGCATAGCCTACTCCTCCTTCAGTCGTTATACTATAATCATCCCCAAGTGAAGGTTGGGGATGATTATACTTTATAACCTTATATTTAAAGGGTTTTATAAAATGATTAATGAATAACAGTGTCCATGTTAGTGTCCAATAGCTATCTACGTTTCCCAGAAGACGCTTTTCAGGACTCATAAAATGTGCGCAAAGATTGCTCTAAATCTAAGTATAGAGATAATAAATTAACATTCACAATTTACCTAGCTTATAAAGCTGACGGATGTACATCATGGCTGTCGATAATTTAAATGATATCAATAAACTTGAATGCCGAGATAAAGATTACTCGGTCAGTGTCTCAGGTATCGCGGGTTTAAGTATTCGTATTTATCCAAATGGTAAAAAGGAATACTACTTACGATACGCTCATCCGCATATCGATGGTAAGCGCCCTAGAATGATGCTAGGTAAGGTCGAAGATATCAGTCTATATGAAGCTAAGTATAAAGCAGAAACTATACTTAGCACGGTCGCACAAGGCTCCGACCCTAAAGCCATTCATAAAAAAGAACAAGTCAATAAGTATGCTCATCTAAAGAACGCCACATTTTCTGAAATCACACAAGCGTGGCGAGATCACAAAACGTCAAGTCGTTATCACAGTAAATCCAGAAAGCGCGCGTTTAGTGACTCAACCCTTAAATTTTGGGATTTATGTCTAGGATATATATGTGTCGAGATTGGCGACTTAAGAATGAACGATATCACGAGCGAGATGATATTGAGTGTATGTGAGGCGATTCAAAATAATGAAAACCAAGCAACCTTCGTTGGTGCCAGCACTCGGCTTTATACTGAAAAGGTCTTCTCATTTGCTGTTGCAAGAGGATTATGCGATAGAAACGTAGCTATTGATACACGTGGCGAGCTCGCACCTGCTAGCTCAGGTAACCACTTACCAGCCATTACCAAGCCTGATCAGTTTGCTACCCTCCTGAACGATATGTCCAATTTCAAAGGTGCAAGTAAAACCACATTAGAAGCAATGAATTTACTGCCATATGTCTTTGTGCGTAGTATTGATTTGAGGTCTATGCGCTGGCAAGATATAGATTGGGATCACAAGCTATGGGAGTTTTCCCCAACAAAAGGCGAAGGTCGTGAGCTGATGAGCTGTAGATTGGGATCCCTAAAAGGCGAAGGTGGTATCGCACTTAGTTGTACCACTAGCAACTCAAGTAATTGAGCGCTTACGAAAAATACAAGCAATCACAGGTCACAAAGAACACGTATTTGCATCGATACGTGCCTCAAGCAATCCTTATATTAGCAAAGCAACACTAGTGCAAATATTCCATAGGCTTGGATATAAGGATGTTCAATGCGCTCATGGATTTCGAGCATCAGCTAAAACCCTACTAATGGAACAACCTGAGCTGCGTTATTCAGATATCGTGACTGAGCTGCAATTAGGACATCGAATAAAGGATACGCATGGCGGCGCTTATAACCGATTAGATGAAATAGATACTAGGGTACACATGATGCAAGATTGGGCTGATTATATAGATAAGCTCCGGGGTTCAACGTAATAATTACTTTACGTTGATCATATCACTCAACAATAATATGCCTATTAGCATTCACAATGCACAATAAGCCCTTTGCATAGCATCTCATTTCCAGTCATCACATAACAACCAAAACACACTAACATTCGATTGTTGGTAGCCTAGGTATTGGAATTTCTGCAACCTCGCGCTTGTGACCAACGACCAAGCCGACGGCTTCTAATCTTCGGTATCTTATCTGCATGAGCTCACTTCATGTACTGACAAAATCTATAGCCTCGATTTAATTATCCAGTTTTACCAAACAGTCAGAATTAATATCAGCAATCGTTTTGGCACCAGTCAAGGTCATTGCGACGCGTATTTCTTTATCTAGCAGTTCTAACAAATTGCTTACCCCTGCACCGCCATCCGCTGCTAAAGCATAAATAAAAGCGCGCCCTAGCATGCAAATATCAGCGCCCAAAGCCAACATACGCACAATATCTAAGCCATTACGTATGCCAGAGTCGGCTAAGATTTTAATCTCTCCTTTAACCGCATCGGCAATAGGAGGCAGCGCCCGTGCACTGGATAAAACACCGTCCAGCTGTCGCCCACCATGATTGGATACGACTATGCCGTCTGCCCCAAAACGCACAGCATCTTTGGCATCTTCGGGGTCCAAAATACCTTTGATAACCATAGGCCCATCCCAGTACTCGCGAATCCAATCTAAATCTTTCCAAGAAATAGAGGGGTCAAAGTTATTACCTAGCCAGCCTATATAGTCTTCCAATCCTGTTGGCTTACCTAAATAAGTAGAGATATTGCCCAGATCGTGCGGACGACCATTTAGCCCTACATCCCATGCCCATTGCGGATGCGTCATAGACTGTAAGTAACGGCGCATAGCAGCATTTTTACCGCTCATACCAGAGTGCATATCTCGGTAGCGTGCCCCTGGTACTGGCATATCTACCGTAAAAACCAAGGTCGAACACCCCGCCGCTTTGGCACGCTCCAAGGCATTTTTCATAAAACCTCGGTCCTTTAATACATAAAGCTGAAACCACATCGGACGGTTAATTTTAGGCGCTACTTCTTCAATCGGACAAACCGAAACTGTCGACATGGTAAACGGAATGCCTTTTTGATCGGCTGCCATAGCGGCCTGCACTTCTCCGCGACGTGCATACATACCTGTCAGACCCACGGGTGACAACGCGACAGGCATAGACAGAGTTTCATTAAATAACTGCGTCTCGAGACTAAGCAGTGACATATCATTTAGTACACGTTGTCTAAGGGCAATTTTCGATAAGTCTTCAACATTATGTTTTAAGGTATATTCCTCATAAGCACCGCCATCTATGTAATGAAATAGAAAGGGTGGCAGTCGGCGCTTGGCAGCAGCCCTGTAGTCGTTTGGAGATGAAATAATCATACGCTTGCCCTTATTCTGTTAGATATCTATGTAATATTTTTGAATTTCTAATTATCTATTGATTAGTGCTAAACGATGGATGCAATTGGCTTATTTTTGAAGCAGCAAGCTTAGCCCACACTCACTATTACACACAGCACGAGCAGTTACGTTTGGTTTTCGACATTTTACCGATGCCGGGATTAAAGCTATTGGTTGGGTCTAGACTTTTATAGAAATTCTGCAAATCAGGCTCTGCTTCGTATAGATGACCGACATTATGCTCAGCAGGATATTTGGCTCCGCGTGCGCTCAATAGCTCTAACATCATCTTTTTAACAAGCTTGGCATCACTGCCCTTCTTCAATATATAGTCTTGATGAAACACATAACAAAAGAAATGTCCGTAATACAGCTTCTTTTCTAAGTGTTTTTCAATGTCTTCAGGCAAGCTTTCAAGCCACTCTAGCTCATTACGTGGTATGGCAATATCCAGCGCTAATATCTCACCGACTTCTTTTTCATGTATGATTTCATAGCGTAATGCGGCACCGGCTGCTGCAAAACGATTTAAAAGTGCGCTTTCTGATTCTTCCTGACTACATTCAAAATAGTTACCCGTGTCCGACGCATCAAAAAACGTCTTCAGAAAATCTTGAGCCTCTGCTATACCTTCATCACTCATTTTTATGATGAGGTGATGCTCGTACTGATTGCGGTACTCCATCATGCGCTTGGGCAAATGCTTTGGAAATAGAGTAGCGATGAACTGCATGACTTTGTCAGTAAAATGCTTTGGCATCCATGACCATTTATGGAATTTTGCGTCCATAGCACCTTTAATAGAAAACAGTCTAGGTAAAGCATCTGTACCGAGATGCTTAATACTTAAGAACGTGTCTTTACCGTATTTAGCGGATACATCAAATATATCACGATGCATATACTCGCCAACTTCAGGAATATTATCGAAGCTTGATAGTATCTGCCTTCTGAGCTGTGCAAGCTCACTCACACTGTTAGTGCCTATGTAAAAGGTTTTCTCTTTTGCCGCTATTGGATAAGTGTCAAGACGTACTGCAAACACCGCAAGCTTGCCAGCGCAGCCACTGGCTTCATACAGTCTGCGCTTGTCCGCATTAAAGCGACTGGGCGTGCTTGCATCAATGTCTTTTACTCTGGCGATGTACTCTTTGTCAGATGCGAGCTTGCCACTATCAGGTAATTCTCTTTTATCAAAATTACCATTTTGCAAATTAGTCAGTATTTCTTCTGGCGTATCACCTAGCTCTACGTCTAGATGATTAACCAATACCAGCTGTCCTTGTTCGTTTATTTGGGCAAACAACGCAAGCTCGGTATAGGCGGGCCCTCTTTTGACCAAAGCCCCACCAGAGTTATTAGATATACCGCCAATAATAGACGCGCCTAACGTCGAGGAACCGATGACAGAGTGAGGCGCTCTATTGACAGCATTAAGCTGACTTTGCAACTGATGCAATGTCGCCCCAGGCAAGCTAATCACTTGCTCGCCATCATTCACTAAATACAACTGGTTTATGGCAAGCGTATTAATCACTACAACGGGTCTATCGTAGTCATTACCGCTCGGTGTTGATCCTTCAGTCAGGCCTGTTTTTGCCGCTTGCATAATGACAATACAGTCGCCTTCAACGCACACTTCTAGGCTACGCCAAATCTCCAGCAATGTTTGCGGAAACAAAACCGCTAAGGCACTGCCGCCACCAGAGCGCCACCCCATTCTATAGTGCTCATTTTTCTCTGGATCAGCCTGTACATTACTCGCGCCTAGCAAGTTGGTTAGTTTATCTAACACCTGATCAGGACTAAGCATGCCTTGAGAAGCGCGATTTGACGAAGATATATGATGCTCCTTATCTTGTGATTGTGTGTCATTCATCATGCTAAGGGCCCTTGAAAACCAAAAATGTAAATGGCGGCCATGACGATGATGCCACAGAACAACACATAGTATATGGTGGGTAAAATAGTACGCCTAAGTGTGGCGCCCTCCATACCAAGTAAACCCACCGTTGCTGATGCAGCAACTACGTTATGTATGGCAACCATATTACCGGCTGCGGCACCAACCGCTTGCGCCGCGATGATTAGAGAAGGTGAAATATGTAAGCTCATGGCGGCTTCATATTGGAATTGACTGAACATACCCCACTCTCAACTTCGAAAGTGATTGAAAAAAGAAGAGCACCTCACTAATCTATTGTTTTCGACCAAGAATACAATGGAGTCATGAGATGCCCATAGACGAATTTATCATCAATATCTATTTAATGGTAGAGCAATATTACAAAATAGTCGTCACCAAACCCTTGCGAAGTGCAGGTTACGCACCAAAGTTGAGTGATCCTGAGATCATTTGCATGGAGATGGTCGGTGAATTTTTACACCTAGATCAAGACAAACAAATTTGGCAATACTTTACCCAGCATTGGCAAGACTGGTTTCCAGCCATCGGCTCATACCCTAACTTCGCAAAGCACTGCGCCAATCTGTGGCAAGTCAAACAGCAGATACAAGATAAAGTCAGTGAACTCGAGGGCCGTGACAACATCCATTTTATGGATGGTTTTCCGATACCCGTCTGTCATTATGGACGCGCTTATCGGCATAAAAACTATCAAGACTTAGCGGCTTTTAGCTACTGTGCGGCTAAGCAAGAGAGGTACTATGGCTTTGAAGGACATTTGCTTGTTAACTTATCGGGCATGATTAAAGGCTTTACCTTTGCTCCTGCCAATGTTGATGAAAGAGCCGTTGCCCCAGAAATCACCACTCATATTCATGGGCTACTTGGCGCTGATAAAGGGTATATCAGCCCTAGTCTGACATCGTACTACGACGCTCAAGGCGTGGATTTACAAACGCCACTCAGAGCTAACATGAAAGAGGATAGGCCCAAACCTGTGGTAAGACGGCTGATGAAAGCCCGCCGTATCGTTGAAACAGTCATTGGTCAGCTATCAGAACGATTTAATATACAAAGGGTACGAGCAAGAGATTTATGGCATTTGTCTCATCGATTGATTCGTAAGATTCTTTCACACAATCTGTGCTTTGTACTCAACAAAAAACTTGGTAATCCGCCTCTTCAGTTTGATTTGCTTATTTCAAGTTGAGAGTGGGGTTGAACATCATATTAGATACGGTATTAGAGCCTGCGATAAATGCACCTAAAGCACCAATGGTTGCACTAATCAATGGAAAAACATTGCCAAAAGTACCTGAAAACAACTCTGCACTGGCGACTGGCATACTCGCCACATCTGATAAGTTTATGCCTGAATTGATAAAAATCCTAACCATTGGAATCGTAAAAATAAGTACAAAACCTGCCCCTAACACGGTCTTACCTGACTCTTTAAAGGCACTGCTTAGGGCGCTGACGGGCTTTCTAGTTTGAAAAGCGGCGGCAACCAAAGCACTAATTAGTAACAAGCCGCCTGGTAAGTATAAAGGACTAAAACTGGCACTGATATCTGTCTCACCTAAAATCGAGGTTAGGTCTACTGCCACACTGTTAAGTAAAGACTGAAAGCCTGTAAATACTCTTGAAAACACCAGTAAAAGGGCAACCAGTAAATAAGGGAACCACGCCATAAGGGTGGACATCTTCTTATCACTCAAGGTCAGCGTAATATCTTCTTTACTGACCACTAACTTACCAAGCCATTCACTCGGCCAGTTTTTTTGCGGTTCAAAATCCCATGTGGTTTTTGGTACCAAAAACCCTCTTTTAGCAGCATTAACAACGACAGTAATACTGACCAAGCCACCGACCAGTGACGGAAACTCTGGCCCTAAAAAAACACCGGTTATCACATAAGGGATTGTAAATGCCAAGCCTGCAAAAATAGCAAACGGCCAAATCGCAAAGCCTTCCCGCCAGCTTTTATTTTTACCAAAGAAGCGAGTGAGCATCATCACCATAAAAAGTGGCATAAACGTACCAATGACACCGTGAATAATGGCGACTTGACTGGTAATCAGTTGTAAAAATTCGCCCCACTGTACTCCTTGTTGTGCCAGTTGAGCGCTAATAGCAGCTTTATCTAACCCATCATTTACCCCTATCACAATAGGCGTACCGACCGCACCAAATGATACAGGTGTACTTTGTATCATCATTCCCATCAGCACTGCACCCAGCGCCGGAAATCCTACTGCCACCAGCAAAGGCGCTGCAATAGCGGCAGCTGTACCAAAACCAGAGGCACCCTCAAGAAAGCAGCCAAAGCACCATGCAATAATAATGGCTTGCACACGCCTATCTGGCGATACATTGGTAAACCCAGCACGGATAACGGCGATTGCACCAGTGTGTTTCAATGTATTCAACAAAAAAATAGCACCAAAGACTATCCACAATACCGAAACCGTAATGACCAAACCCTGAATAATAGATGATGACACTCGGTTAAGCGTCATATCCCATATAAAAATGGCAAGCGCAGCGGTAACCACTAAAATGATTGGCATTGTTTTTTTAGCTGACCATTGCAAACCTATCAGAAAAATACCACAGAGAACGATTGGCAGTAATGCCAAAAGCCCATATATTGTTTGATTCAAAATTACATCCTTTTGATTGTGTGATCTTCCTTGAACCAAGTCATCGAAGCCTTTATTTTGACGAACCCATGATGACTAAGTTGTATTAAATATTCACAAATAGGGACTGCTTATTTACTAAATCTGTCTTGCAGAAAAAGCCGAGCACGACTTGCGACAGTTTATGTCCCAATGTCAAAAACGCCCTGGAATAGTCTACGCCTTGTTAATTCATTGATATATTGCATCAATGGACAATGTTATTTTCCTTTTTTGATATAATCAGAAACACATTACTGCAATTGGAGAACAAGTGTGACCAAAGCTGACGACATGATTTTATTCGTTCAAGTTGTTGAAGAAGGGTCATTTTCTAGAGTCGCTGAAAAATTATCATTGACGAACTCGGTAGTGAGCAAGCGCATTGCGAGATTAGAAGAGAACTTAAATACACAACTGCTTTATAGAACCACTAGAAAGTTGAGCTTAACCGATGCAGGCAGGGCGCTTTATAACAAAGCTAAAATTGCTAAATCCGCCTTTCAAGAAGCTGAAAATGCTGTCACGGGTTACGGCGAAGATATGAAAGGCCATATACGTATAACCATGCCTGTGGTCTCTGCGAATTTCATATTTAGCGAATCTATTGCCGAATTCTGTAAACAACACCCTGAAGTATCAGTAGAGTTACAAATTACCAATCGATTGGTTGACTTGATAGAGGAAGGATTTGATTTGGCACTAAGGACCGCTGTGCTTGAAGATTCTTCACTCATTGCAAGGCGCCTTATAGATAGCCAATGGATGATATGCGCGACTCCAGATTATTTAAAGCAACATGGTACACCTCAAAATCCTGAACAGTTACAGAATCATGAGTGCTTGGTTTATAAGTTTGATAATACGGCTAACAGCACATGGCCGCTATATATAGACGGCAAAGAGCAATTAATATCTGTCCATGGTCGGTTTCATAGCAATCATCTGAGTGCAATTAAACAAGCCGCACTTAGCGATTTAGGTATCGCTTTTTTACCACAAGTGTTGATCTATGAGGAGATACAGAAAAATAAACTCACGCAGATTTTACAATGTTTTACCAGCAAGAAGCTGGGGCTATATGCGGTTTATCCTAAGGCCAGACAACCGGATCAAAAGTTAAAACTGCTCGTTGCACATTTACGAGACTCATTACATCAAAAACAGGCTTACTACTACTAAGTAATAAGCCTGTTTTTGATGTATATAAAAAAACTAATAAAGCGGTCTTAAAATTAAAGAGATAGTGAAGAGTTTTTTATGGGCAATAAAAACTGGTCTGATATTATTTTTAATAATCCACAGTGTAGCTCAACCCGTAAGTTGTACCCGATGCAGGCAAACGATTCAAATCGCCATAGGTTGTTTGATGATAGACCGTTAGATAATCCTTATTGAGTAAGTTATAAATCCCATAGTCTACTCGACCTACCGGCATTTTGACTTGTCCTAATACATCAAGTGTCATATAACCTGTGACTGGTAATGCACTAGAATCAGGATCTTTTTGTTGATCCTTAAAGGCTTTATTATCACCGCCAATTGCTAATGCTTGTAGACGTACATTGCTGCCTTCATCGAAGTTATATTGTGTAAATGCCGTGCCTTTAAGGGGTGTCAAGCGTACGGCATCAAGCTCCAACCAATCACCATCTTTATCATACTGACCACGAGTATAGGCAACACTGCCACCCAATTGCCATTGATCATCAATATCATGGCTGAGCGAACCTTCTATTCCGTAGACGCGCTCATCAGTATCGACCACTTCTACCGTATAGTCATTGGTAAAGCGTACCGTTTTATCTGATTTATTATAAAAACCGCTCAATCGTGCAGCAGTATTGCCATGCTTGCCCTGCCAGCCCAACTCGTAATTGTCGATTGCGATAGGTTGTACATTGTCTGAGTTGACGACAAAGCCTGCCCGTACATCACGTAGCGCACGCTGAATGTCAGCAGTGGTAAAGCCTTGTGAAAAATTGGCAAATACTTGGTCATTTGGGGTTAATTGATAGCTGGTACCGATATTAAATAGGGTTTTATCGTGGTCTGTATTGCCCTTTTCCACTTGACCAGCCTGATAGTCAATGCCATAAGCATCGCTGACACCACTGATGCGAGGATCATTAAAATACTCTTCGAGCAATTGCTCATAAATGGGCGTGAAAGTAGCCGTTTCTGCTTTCAATTTTTGATAGCGCACGCCAGCACTGGTATGCCATTTATCAGTGATATCTATATCGGCATTGACAAAAGCGCCCCATTTATCAATGGTGGTATCTGGTCCACCATTATAAGATAGTCCGTTGGTTTGAGCGCTCAAACCATTACTAGCAAGAAACGTGTTTAAGTCTTGCCCTTCATAGGTTTGCTCACTTTTTTCGCGTTCAAAATCAGCCCCATAGCTAAACAGTGTCTTTTTACCCGCAATTTCACTATCCGTTTGCATAGCGGCACGCAAACCCATCACCTCAATATCTGCTTCTGATTGAGTGACGAATGTTGCTGCGCTCAACAGCTTACCTAGCGTGTCTTTATCAGTCAGACCATTGGCAGCCCAAACTTCAGCTGCTTGGTCTGCTGCACTTTTCCCAGAAGGGTAAAAACGGCCTTTTTCGTCTCGATAGTACCCTGTGACGCTCAAATTTGAGCCTGCAATATCATCATTATTATAGTTAAGGTTCACTGATGTTTTGGTGGTATAAGGCTCGTTTTCTACTTCAGCGCCATCAATCGCTTTTAAAGATGGTGGTAATTTTTTCGGTTTTAATAATACTTGTAAATTTTTACCATAATCTGGACCATAGTCAGTATCCTGCTCATCATTATAGTAAGTCACTGCCAAATCAAGACGTTGGCTGTCAGTGAGCTCTATACCCAAGCTACCGTTAATACTTAGCGACTCGGTATCTTGTTGGTCAGTTTGATTGACGTCTGGACTGATGCGATTATCGTGGCTATCGAATTTGCCGCCCTTACGATCATAATCCACATCTAGGCGACCATAGACTCGCTCACCGCCATAACCCAATGTTTGCCCCACATGATAACCTAATGAATCTGAGTCAAAATTACGACTGCTACTGACGCCGACTCTGGTTTGCCTGATAGAGCCATAACCTACCATAGATTTTGTGACGAGATTAATCAGACCACCAGCCGCGCCAGCCCCATAAATACTGGTCGCACCAGAGAGCACCTCTACCCGCTCAAGCTGCGCAGGGTCGATACTGTTTAGCTCGCGTGAAAGGCTGCGTGAGCCACTCAATGGCACACCATTCAGCAAAAACTGCACGGGACGGCCATGCATGGTAGTGCCATAGTTACTGGTTGAGCCGCTGCTTGCCCCCAAACTTGGGATCAGCTGAGCCAATATATCTCCAGTAGTACGATTGCCTGTCGCCTGCATTTGTAGCTCATTTTCGGTAATTACCTGTGTGACGGCGGGCATCTCACTAATTTTTTGTGCCAGAGCCGTTCCTGTCCTTGCTTTAGCAGTGACCGTAATGGTATCTAAAGTCACGTTTGGTAACTCACTTGAGGCGGCGTTGACAGCTAAGTCTTCTGAAAGAATCGTATTTGAAGCGATGTCCATAGCACTGACATTGTTTTGTGCATATAGTTGCTGGCTGATACAAAGGGTAAGAAAGGATAGAGCAACTTGATGGTGGCGTTTCATATTCACTTCACTTAATTGGAGGATCAAAGAGTGGTAAACGTTATATTTAGCTAATAATGCTGTGTGTACTAACTTTGTGAACAATATTGTAAATGATAATCATTTTTGTTTCTATAATTATTTACAATATCGAAAACCCCTAGTGCTTCCGAAAAATACTACTCCAGCGTCACTCAAGATTTGATATCTAAGCGGTATCCATAATTCAATTAATAGCTTTCTATATGGCTCAACACTGATATATTATTCATATCACCCAAGCGCCTGAACAAGGCTTCTTAGAGCATATGATGGCTTTGGTACGATAGAAGATGCCAAACGTACCAGAACGCCAAATGAGATTGAACTGACTATATTGCCGTCCTCTCAAAAGGCAAACTCATTGCTATTTTTATTTCAGTGGCTTTGTTAGTTTGCTTAATTTCGACAACGATTAGCGTAGTAGTCATGAGCTGGATGCTCAAGCTAAGGTGATTGTGATCTTGGGACGAGCGGTGGAAGCTGCTGGCGACGTCGATGTACTATGGATTTAGAACAACAATTACCAGAAGTGGCACGCCGTGGTAGTACGCTACTGCTGGTTGCAGATGGTCAGCAGATATTAAGTGTCATTGAAATTAAAAATATGGTTAAGTCCACTATCAATTAGCATTAACCAAAGTGACTGTTAGCCTATAAACTTGATTATTTTTCCTCACGGTATAAGATATTTTTTGCTTCTACTCTAAAATCTTCATGACTAATGGCAGGCTCAATGCTAGCTGTATTTAGGTTCACACGTGAGACAGACGCTTCTGCCTCACGATATAAGATATTCTGTGCTTCCTGTCTAAAATCACCATAACTAATAGCATTCTTGGCTTGAGCATGCTTAGCTTCAACATTAGCCTGATTGTGATTATTTTTAACTTTTGCTAGCTGTGAACTATCTGCTGCCGTCTCGTTGATTTGATGAGTAGCTACCGTAACAGGTACATGAACACTTACCATGGATGTTTGAGGGATTGTTGAAAAAAAACGAGCCGACACGAATATAGTCGTTAACAACAAGACACCCACTATGGCAAACCATTTTACATGACTCAGCAAACTGCCTTTTGCTAGCTTTGCGGTGTCGGTTGCTAATAGTGGCTCGTTATTAGAATTACTGGATAAGCCAACACTTTTATTGATATCATTTTTATTGTCTGAGATAGTCATAATTCAATACCGAGTCAATCCATGTCATGAACGGCCTATCACCGTATCCTTGATCTTAGGATACGGGCTCTCGGGTATGTTGCAATGATTTTTGGTATGAGCGATAGAATTGACTGATAAGCGGCTTGAAAGCACTATTATTGTATGGCTAGTTGCTGATGAGCAATTTGAAAAATGGTGATAAAAATGAGATGAATTGCAGTCTAATAAGCAAAATAGCACAGGTTATCTCGAGGTATTAAGCAGATATTTAACACTGCTTGGCAAAATTCAGTCCATTTGAATTGAGAATATGCCTTAGATTAAATGACTAGTTGAAATGATGAATGTCCAACAGACCCTAATCATTGGTCTCACGATACAAGGTACTTTGGGATTCTTCTCTAAAGTCATCATAAGTGATGGCTGCCTCAGCTGCTGGCATGGTCGATGGGGCTTCAGTAGTCTCTACCCCATTAGGATTAGTGTCTGGATTCTCAGTGGGGAATTCCTCTGGTTGCGATATCACTGTCGATTTGTCTATCGCGCCTGTATCAGCAGAAGGTTGGTTGTCATCGGTTACTACTGCTTTGCCAGTGCTAACAGCTGGTGCTGCATCTGTCGTTGTTGTTTTCGTCTCTGCACTATCAGGTGCAATCGTTTTCGTTGAGGTCGATAGAACACCGGTGAAAATCAGTGTTGCTACAATAATAGCAATCAATAATGAGCCAAATATCATGCCAATAATAAGCGGTTTTTTGCTACTTACTTGCTTTTCCTTTGATTTTACTAATTGTTTAACAGTGGCATTGTCATTTACAGTCTCGTTATCATTAGATAGTTGTTCGTTTCTAACTTTTTCAGCTGCTAATCTTTCTGAATCTTGACGTTTTAAATCATCAGCATTCGCGCTGTCAGCGATATATAAAGAAGATTTATCGTTACTTGCATCAGAATCTAAAGAGTTGTCAGTATTAGCTAGCGGTGCATGATTTGTCGAAAAACCCTCGTCTTTATCGTCATCAGAAAAATCTACATGAATACCTGTGCTCACGCTTTCTTGCTCTAAATTAGCAAATAATTCTAGCTCTGTGGCGCTTAATGGCTCATACGATGAAAGATGGTTGGTATTCTTTAGTGGTTTTAATGCATTTTCTTTGAAAGCAGGGTTATCCTCATTACTATCAACATTTTCGACACGCGTGATGAAACGCTCGTAGATATTATCTTTACGCATACGCTTACGTGGCTTAGTATTAGCAATTTTGGCTAAATTTGCCTCTAACTGCGCATTAGGGCTATTTTTTTTGTCGCTCATGAAGTAATACCAAACCAGTTTTTACCGCGAAAAAGTAGATAACAGCTAGAATTAAGAATAAAGTTTTTATTGTTTGCTAAAGTGTAACACTAACGTTAACAAACAATATAGTAGCTCGCCTCGTTCGCTTCAAGCATAATTTGTCGCTTACTGCTCTTATTCGGATAAAATAATCAAAATAGCCAAAAAAAATAAGCCACAAGCAACGGTGACATCATAAACAAGTGAGCATAAAGATATGGATTTAAAACAGCTCAACGCTTTTATTGCTATCGCAGATTCACGGAGCTTTAGTGCCGCAGCGACTAAAACTGGATTGTCACAACCAAGCTTGAGTCGTCTGCTTAAACAGCTTGAAACGGATATGGGTGTGGAATTGGTCGATCGCTACCATAGACCGCTACATCTGACTGAAGCTGGTACATTCTTTTACGACAAAATCAGCGCCATATTGACAGAGATTGATACCGTCACCAGCATGACGCAGCGGCTATCGACGCCCAGTAGTATGCTGAATATTGGCTTTGTCCCATCCGTGCTTTATGGATTGCTTCCTGAAATCATTGCCATGCTAAAGCAATCCAGCCCCGATATCGACGTCAATCTCAAAGACATTAGCTCATATCAACAAATAGAGGCGCTCAAATCTGGTGAGATAGACATCGGTTTTGGGCGTTTCCCCCATCAAGATCCATGGATTCAGCAAATACTGCTGCGTCATGAGCGTTATGTCGTCGCCTTACCAAAAGCCCATCCTTTGGCGCATGTAACAGAGCAACGGTTGATAGACTTAGCGAACAATCGTCTGATTCTCTACCATCAAACCCATTTACCGATGGCGACGAGCGTAAAATCAACCAGTGCAAAGCTGGATAATAATACAAAATCCAGACGCACAAGCGCTGAGCAATCCACACTTAGTGCGCCTATTACTGAACCTTTACTACACTTATTCGCACAATACGGTATTTCGCCTTTTATGACTACGACGGTGAGTGACTTGCAAGTAGCGCTAGGCTTGGTGGCGGCTGGCGAAGGCATTACCCTTGTGCCTGCTAGCCTAAAGACTGTGCGTACCGACCAAATCAGTTATCAACGTTTAGTACACGAAAACGTCACCTCCCCTATTTATCTACATACACTCAAAGATTTCGTTCATCCCAGCATTTCTGATTTGCTGAGCGCCACCTATCAGGTATATGAGCAGCGCGGCATCACTTATCGTCAGCAAAAATTTGTGTCACAGCCTTAAATTATCAGATATTGGATGGATATTGTGTTATAAAGAACCGCTAAAAAATAATCAGCCTTAATACTTGATATTAGCAACTGATTATGCTAACTAAAAAGAATGGCAATGCAAACAAATAGTAATAACAACTAGAATAATCATTCTCCTGACTGGCTTCGGTGTGCTAAAGTCGATACAAGATGAATCGTTTTATATTTAAGCAGTTTATAAAGCTCTTCTCTCATGATCATTGGCAAGCTGACACAGGTAAGTGATAATTTGCCGTTTTAACCATTTAGAGGTATTCATGACCACACAACCACTCAATAATCCACGCACCAACCCAAATGCCACTGACGATACTGCGACCTCGCCGCAAGAAGGCTTTAGCTGGCGCATCTTTGGTCCCGGTATTTTGATGGCAACCGCTGCTATCGGTGGCTCGCATTTGATTTCATCGACGCAGGCTGGCGCTATATATGGCTGGCAACTGGCCATTATGATTATTTTAGCCAACGTTTTTAAGTATCCATTTTTTCGCTTTGCAACCGACTACGTCTATGACACTGGCGAGAGTTTGATTGCAGGCTATGCCAAACGCTCAAAAGTATATCTGTGGGTATATTTTATACTCTCTATCCTATCAGCCGTCATTAGTACGGGCGCGGTCTCGCTCATCGCGGCGGTGATACTAGGCTTTATGCTACCCGCCTCCCTTGGTCTGTCGACGATGGCGCTGTCATTGATTATCGTGGCGGTTTCTTGGTTCTTTTTAATTGCGGGTCACTATAAGCTGCTCGATGGTGTGACCAAATGGATTATGATTGCCTTGACGACTGCGACCGTCGCTGCTGTCATCATTGCTGCTGGCAAGCCGACAGTCATGGCTGCTGACTTTGTCGCGGCTTCCCCTTGGAATTTAGCAACTTTAGGTTTCATCGTGGCACTCATGGGCTGGATGCCAGCACCGCTTGAGTTTGCCGCCATTACCTCGATGTGGACATCTGCCAAAGTCAAAGCCGATCACACCACCCATCGCCAAGGTTTGTTAGATTTTAACGTCGGTTATGCCGTTTCTGCCATTTTGGCATTGTTCTTCTTATCGTTAGGTGTGTTTGTACAGTATGGCTCAGGACAAGAAATTGAGCTGGTCGGTGGCGCTTATATCAATCAGTTGATCAACATGTATACCGCGACTATCGGCGAATGGTCACGTTTATTGGTCGCTTTCGTCGCCTTTATGTGTATGTTCGGCACGACGATCACCTGTGCAGACGGTTATGGCCGTGCCAACGCTGAGTGCTGGCGTCTAATAAAAGGTGAAAGCGAAATCAACAAAAAGCAAATCGCTTTTTGGACGACCTATGCTATCGGTGGTGGGTTGATGATTATCACTTTCTTTACTGGACAACTAGGTACTATGCTTAAGTTTGCCATGATATCGGCGTTTGTTTCAGCGCCTATCTTTGGCTGGTTGAATTACTCACTGGTTAAAAACCATAAAAAACTGTCTTTTGGCATGAATGCACTCTCTATCGCGGGACTCATCTTCTTAACGGGTTTTGCGCTGTTATTTTTAGCCAATCTTGCTGGACTATTTGGCTAGGTATCGGTTTTAAAAATATCTATTTATATCATAAAAGCCCTTTTAGCTTAGCTATTAGGGCTTTTTGGTAAGCTAAAACCATGAATCGATAAAAATAAGCGCAACCGCTATTGTAAATAAATGTAAATCATGGGCTATACGTGTCTTTGCAAATTCAGCAATATGAATAATAGCTTAAGCAAACCATTACTTTATAGATAATGCTATTCATATGGTGAATAATATTAATTTTAATAAAATATTTATTTAAATTATTTAAATTATTGTGCTCAAACAATGCTTTGCACTCACTGATTATTGAGTATAATCGAACACAATAACGATAATACTATCTCTCTATGCAAGGACACTCACATGACTCTATCATCTGCTGGCGCACGCTTTCGCAGTGCCCTCACTCAAAAAAATGATAACAACCAGCCACTACAAATTGCAGGTGCTATCAATGCCTATACTGCAATGATGGCAACCCAAGTCGGTCACCAAGCGTTATATCTCTCTGGTGCTGGTGTGGCAAATGCCTCATTTGGTCTTCCTGATTTGGGTATGACTAGCCTTGATAATGTGCTAGAAGATGCACGCCGTATCACTGACGCAGTTGATACGCCGTTATTAGTCGATATCGACACTGGTTTTGGTGGTGCGTTTAACATCGCCCAGACCATCAGAAAAATGGAAAAAGCGGGCGTGGCAGCGGTACATATCGAAGACCAAGTGGCGCAAAAGCGCTGTGGTCATCGCCCAAATAAAGAAATCGTCAGTATTTCAGAAATGGTTGATCGCTTAAAAGCGGCATTGGATGCCAAAACGGATCCTGATTTTGTGGTCATGGCACGTACAGATGCGCTATCGGTAGAAGGCTTAGACGCTGCTGTCGAGCGCGCCGTTGCCTTCCAAGAAGCAGGCGCAGACATGATTTTTGCCGAGGCGTTAACCGATATCGAAATGTATCGTAAGTTCACTGACGTATTGGATATCCCAGTACTCGCCAACATGACAGAGTTTGGTCAGACCGACCTTTACACCACTGATCAACTGTATAGCGTGGGTGTAGAGATGGTGTTGTACCCGCTATCAGCATTCCGTGCGATGAACAAAGCGGCATTAAACGTTTATCAGCATCTATTGACTGATGGCACCCAAGAAAAAGTTGTTGATACCATGCAAACCCGCATGGAGCTGTATGATTTCTTAAATTATCATGAGTTTGAGCAGACGCTAGACAAGCTATTTGCTAATAAGTAGTTAGGCATTCTTCATTGGCAATACTGAAAAGATAGCTCACCTTTGAGTGTGTTATTTTTTCGAAATCCGTCTTCATTTACTTTTAGGTTATTTATGCCATTTTTTACTGCTAATACTGCTCTTAAAACGTCACTACTGAGCAGCACGCTTGCGGCGCTATTATTCATGACGGGCTGTGATAAAACACCAGAAACCGCTGATGATACGACCAGTGGTGCAAGCACTGCTGAAGTTGATACTACCAAACAGGCTCCTGCACCTGCCACTCAAGATGACTTGGTCATGACGACGATTACGCTAGATACCGTCGACAGTCTATTGTTCGCACCAGTTATCAATAGTGGTGCGCTCAGTGCAGAGCAAGTCAGCTGTCTCGAATCACGCGACAAAGACTTGGGTAAAGCCGAAGTCGATAGCTTCTATAAGAGTCAGTTTACCGATGCAGAGTTACAAGAGTTGGATGACTTTTATACGTCAGAGGTAGGGAAAAAGCTGATTACGTTTGGTAATGAGCAACTGCGCGTCATGAATGGTGAAGAGATTGCAACACCAATGGCTGACCCTACTCCAGAGGAGATGACTGAGATTCAGACATTCATGGAATCACCACTGGGTGTCAAGTACATGAAAATCAATAATGCAGAAGGCGAAGGCAGCGCAATGGAAGTCTTGAACGTTCCTATTGAAGCCGAATTCAAGCGTTGTAATGTCGATTTAGATGGTCCACAGCCTGAACAGCCTGCGTAATACTTGACTGGCGCTATAGTCAGTCATCAACTGACAAATTTATTATTAGAAACTTAGAAACTTAGAAACTTAGAAACTTAGAAACTTAGAAACTTAGAAACTTAGAAACTTAGAAACTTAGAAACTTAGAAACTTAGAAACACCGGTTTTCACCCAAAAAGCTACCCACAAAAGGAATTTCATCATGGCAGCACAAAACCCATCAACAAAAGTATTGTCAGGCGCAGGTCTGCGCGGACAAGTAGCTGGCAAGACCGCGCTATCTACCGTCGGCAAGTCAGGATCAGGTCTGACCTATCGCGGTTATGATGTATCAGAACTGGCAGACAAATGCATATTTGAAGAAGTGGCTTATTTGCTGCTATACGGCAACTTGCCAAACCAAACCGAGCTTGATGCTTATCAAGCCAAGCTAAAGACCCTTCGCGGTCTACCACAGTCATTAAAAGACGTGCTTGAGCGTATCCCTGCCGAATCGCATCCGATGGATGTATTACGTACAGGTTGCTCTATGCTGGGTAACTTAGAAACCGAAATGAGTTTTGAGGAAGAAAACGACCAAGCAGATCGCATGCTTGCGGTATTCCCTTCTATCATCAACTACTGGTATCGTTTTACCCATGACAATGTGCGTATCGAAACCGAAACCGATGATGCGACCATTGGCGGTCACTTCTTGCATCTGTTAAAGGGTGAGAAACCAAACGAGCTACACACAAAAGTGATGAACGTCTCGCTTATCCTCTACGCAGAGCATGAGTTTAACGCTTCAACCTTTACGGCACGCGTTTGCGCCTCTACGCTATCTGATATCCATTCTTGTATAACAGGTGCGATTGGCTCATTGCGAGGCCCTCTTCATGGCGGCGCGAATGAGGCGGCAATGGATATGATTGAAGGCTTTAGCTCACCTGATGAAGCCGAAGAAGAAATGATGGGTATGCTGGCGCGTAAAGACAAAATTATGGGCTTTGGTCATGCCATCTATAGCGAGTCAGATCCGCGTAACGTGGTGATTAAAGGCTGGGCTGAAAAACTGGCAGCGGATGTTGGTGATGAGGTGCTATACCCAGTATCAGTGCGCTGTGAAGAAGTCATGTGGCGCGAGAAAAAACTGTTCTGTAATGCCGACTTTTTCCATGCTTCTGCCTATCACTTCATGGGTATCCCAACCAAACTGTTCACGCCAATCTTTGTCTGCTCGCGTCTAACGGGCTGGGCGGCACACGTATTTGAGCAACGTGCTAATAACCGCATCATTCGCCCAAGCGCAGAGTACACTGGCGAAGAATTGCGTCCAGTACCAGATATGAATGCGCGTTAAGCTTATTATTAAGTAGCTGTTATTCAGTTTTGAATGATGATTGTTCAGTGCTTTTTGCCAAATAATTACTATCAGCTAGCAATAGTGCTGGCTGGTAACGATATGATGATTGAGCCTTATTGTCTGTTTGGGCTTAATCGTCATACGCTGTCTTTTTCATATAAACATTTCTTTATATAAACCACGTCTTTTTACTTTTCAATATCGCTTCTTTAGCAAAGCCTATAATAACGAACGATGATTTTGCTAAAGGAATGACTTTTACCTAATATTGACGTTTAACGATTTATTATAATTAGCCAACAGCCAAAGGTGACTTATGGACAACGCCCTCGTACAACCAATGAACGAACAATTCAAAAAACAGCTTCCAGATACTGATCTTTATTACTTTGACACCCGTGAGGCTGTCGAGAGTATCGAAGCTGGTGCTTATGACAAGCTACCATTCTGCTCAAAAGTACTGTGTGAGAACCTAGTACGCCGTTGCCCACCAGAAGAGTTAACCGATGCGCTTAAGCAGCATATCGAAGGCAAACAAGATTTAGATTTTCCTTGGTACCCTGCCCGCGTGGTTTGTCATGATATTTTGGGTCAGACGGCGTTTGTTGATTTGGCTGGTCTACGTGATGCCATCGCTGAGCAAGGCGGTGACCCATCAAAAGTAAACCCTATTGTACCGACTCAGCTCATCGTTGATCACTCGCTAGCTGTTGAGCATGCAGGCTTTGAAGAAAACGCTTTTGAGAAAAACCGTGCTATTGAAGAGCGCCGTAACGATGACCGTTTTCACTTTATCAACTGGTGTCAGTATGCCTTTGACAATGTAAACGTCGTGCCACCGGGTAACGGCATCATGCATCAGATCAATCTAGAAAAAATGTCGCCTGTTGTACAGGTCGTGCACAATAAAGCCGGTGAACAAGTCGCTTTTGCTGACACCTTGGTCGGTACCGATAGCCATACGCCAATGGTTGATGCTTTAGGTGTTATCTCCATCGGTGTTGGCGGGCTTGAAGCTGAGAGCGTCATGCTAGGCAATCCATCGTATATGCGCCTACCGGATTACGTTGGGGTTAAATTAACCGGCAAACTGCAAAAAGGCATTACCGGTACGGATCTCGTACTTGCGATGACTGAGTTCTTACGTGATGCAGGCGTGGTCTCTACTTATATTGAATTCTTCGGTGAAGGTGCACGTCAGCTAAGTGTTGGTGACCGTGCTTCCATCTCTAATATGACGCCAGAATATGGCGCAACCGCGGCGATGTTCTATATCGATGAACAAACCATCGACTATCTACGCCTAACCGGTCGTAGTGAAGATCAGATTAAACTGGTTGAGCAGTATGCCAAGCAAGTGGGTCTATGGGCTGACGGCATGGAAAAAGCCGAATACGCCCGCGTCCTAGAGTTTGATTTGTCAGCTGTCGTCCGTAACATGGCGGGCCCTTCACGTCCACATGCTCGCGTATCAACCACCGATTTGGTAGCAAAAGGTATTGCCCACGGTGCTGATGAAAAATTACCAGAACCCAAAGACGGTATGATGCCAGATGGTGCGGTGATTATCGCGGCTATTACCAGCTGTACCAACACCTCAAACCCACGTAACATGGTCGCTGCAGGCCTCGTCGCCCGTAACGCCAATGCTAAAGGCTTGTTACGGAAACCTTGGGTGAAATCATCTTTAGCACCAGGCTCAAAAACGGTCAAAATGTACCTAGAAGAAGCCGGCTTGATGCCAGAATTGCAAGAAATCGGCTTTGATGTGGTTGGCTTTGCTTGTACCACTTGTAATGGTATGAGCGGCGCACTTGACCCAGATATCGAAAAAGAAATCATTGATAATGATTTGTTCACTACCGCCGTGTTATCAGGCAACCGTAACTTTGATGGTCGTATCCACCCGTATGCCAAGCAAGCGTTTTTAGCGTCGCCACCATTGGTGATTGCCTATGCTATAGCCGGTAATATTCGCTTTGATATCGAAAAAGATTCATTAGGTAAAGATCAAAACGGCAATGACGTTTATTTAAAAGACATTTGGTTTGATGATGACGAAGTGGATGCCATCGTTGCCAAAGCCGTGAAGCCTGAACAATTTAACGCTGTTTATATTCCGATGTTTGACGAAGCCAAAAAAGACACGGGTAAAGCATTAAGTCCGCTCTATAACTGGCGTGAACAGACGACTTATATCCGCCGTCCGCCGTATTGGGAAGGCAAAATGGCAGCGATGAATAAGCTAAAAGGCATGCGTCCATTAGCGGTATTGGGTGATAACATCACTACTGACCATTTATCACCGTCTAATGCGATTTTGGGTGACTCAGCTGCTGGCGAGTACCTTGATACCATGGGTCTGCCAGCAGAAGACTATAACTCTTACGCAACCCATCGTGGCGATCACTTAACGGCGCAGCGTGCTACCTTTGCCAATCCTAAGCTATTGAATGAGATGGTACGTGACGAGAAAGGTGAAGTAATACAAGGTTCGCTTGCTAGAGTAGAGCCTGAAGGTCAAGTCATGCGTATGTGGGAAGCAATCGAGACCTATATGAATCGAGAGCAACCGCTTATCATCATCGCCGGCGACGGCTATGGTCAAGGCTCAAGCCGTGATTGGGCTGCTAAAGGTGTGCGTTTAGCAGGCGTTGAAGTAGTGGTTGCTGAAGATTTTGAGCGTATCCATCGTCAAAACTTGGTCGGTATGGGCGCGCTACCCTTGCAGTTTAAAGAAGGTGTCAATCGTAATACGCTTAATATCGATGGTACTGAAGTATTTGATATCGAAGGCGAAGTGTCTGCCGGCGGTGAGATGACATTGGTCATTAACCGAACAGATGGTACTGTCGATAAAGCCTCAGTGAAATGCCGCTTAGATACCGCTGATGAAGTTAAAATGTATAACGCTGGCGGTATGCTCCAGCGCTTTGCTAAAGAGTTTATCGATGGCACGTTAGATATCGTTTAATAGAAACGAATAAACAACAGCGATAGCTGCCGTACACGTGACAAAAGCCAATGTTATATTTATATGGCATTGGCTTTTTTAGTAGTCTCACAATAGATTCTGATACTCTTTAGTCTTATTAGGCTTCTATCCATTAAATACATTACTTATCGTACTTTATTTAAATGAATTTTCTTAAAAAATAAACATTTGTTTTTCTATTTAGTATAATTGTCATTTTTTATCATAAGAAGTGGCATGAAAAACATCAATAGAACTTTTATTATTTTGATTTCTGTATTGAATCTTAGCGGTTGTAGTAGTCTCACTGATTTATCAATGGTAGACGTCTCTATTTCCATTGTCGTTATTGCTATTATTATTGGTTGTTGGGTTTCTAATGTACGTACCGGCCGCGATATACAAGAATCCGTTGATAGTATTATACAAATTCGACGGGAACAACTTGAAATGGCTAAGTCCGATTTGAGACCTGGCATTGATGAAGGCGACCCAGTTTCGCAGTATCTCTTGGCGCTTAAATTTCATACTGGTGATGGTGTCGGTCAAGACTTAGTAGCAGCGTGTTACTGGTACAGTTTGTCCGCTGAAAGTGGATTTATTCATGCCGTGACAACTTTAGCCCTTATGTATATAAAAGGACGGGGTACCAAGCAAGATTTGACTAAAGCTGCTAAGCTTTTGTCTATTGCCTCAAAAGAAGGCGATCTGCAGGCACAGAACTTTTTAGCAGCAGCCTATTTAAACGGATGGGGTGTTCGAAAAAATGAAGAAAAAGCACGTTATTGGCTGCAACAAGCAGCTGCACAAAGCTCTGAAGAAACCAGTGAGTCTTTAAATATGTTGTCGCCGCAATCTATTGAATCATTAACAATGGTCATTCAAAACGGTGATGAATATATCGTACTAAAATAATAGGAATAAAAAAATGACCCGACCAAACCCTGCTTTTGCCCCACAACTATCTGTCCCCGCCACCTATATGCGTGGCGGCACCTCAAAAGGTACATTCTTTAAACTATCTGATTTACCAAAGCGTTGCCAAGTTGCTGGCGAGTCGCGCGATAAGTTTCTGCTACGTGTCATCGGTAGCCCTGACCCTTATGGCAAGCAAATAGATGGTCTAGGCAATGGCAGCTCTAGCACCTCAAAAACGGTAATCTTATCTGAGTCTTCTAGCTCAGACCACGATGTGAACTATCTGTTTGGACAAGTCAATATCGCCAAACCAATGATTGATTGGGCTGGTAACTGTGGCAATTTAACCGCTGCGGTAGGTGCTTGTGCCATTAATATGGGTTTGGTCGATGCCGATAAAGTGGCTAATAGTATTAATGAAAGTACGGATAACGTCATTTGCGAAGTACGTATTTGGCAAGAAAATATCGGTAAAACGATTATCGCTCATGTACCTGTTTATACTGATGAGCAAGGAAAAGTGCAAGTACAAGAAATCGGCGATTTTGAACTAGACGGCGTCACCTTCCCAGCCGCCGAAGTCAAAATCGAATTTATTGATCCCGTTGATTCATCAAGTGACATGTTCCCCACTGGCAACTTGGTCGATGATTTTGATGTCTCTGACTGTAGTCTAAATACTGATAGCGTCAAGGCAACTTTTATTAGTGCTGGTATCCCAACCATCTTTATGAGAGCAGAAGATTTGGGCTTTACCGGTACTGAGTTGCAAGGCGACATCAATGGCGATGGTGAGCTACTTGCCAAGCTTGAGATGATTCGCGCAAAGGGCGGCGTGGCGATGGGGCTATTTAAAGACGTCAGTGAAGCGCAAACCAGTCAACATATTCCTAAAATTGCTTGGGTTGCCCCTGCACAAAGCTATACCGCTTCAAGTGGCAAAGCCGTTCATGCCAATGATATTGATCTGGTCGTACGGGCGATGAGTATGGGTCAATTGCATCATGCGATGATGGGCACAGCAGCGGTCGCTATTGCCGCCGCAGCGACCACGCAAGGGACATTGGTCAATGAAGCAGCAGGTGCAGGCGAGCTGACCGAGGTGCGTTTTGGTCACCCTTCAGGAACCTTACTTGTAGGTGGAAAAACCGAGCAAGTCGATGGACGCTGGCAAGCCAAAAAAGTCTCGATGAGCCGCTCGGCACGCCGTATTATGGTTGGTGAAGTGTTTGTACCAGCGGATGCTTTTTAGTTAAGGAGACTTAAATGGCTTACGATCTTACAGAAAAACTAGTTATCGGTATTTCATCAAGCGCATTATTTGATCTTAAAGAATCAGATAGTATATTCAGGACAGAAGGCGAGCAAGCCTATAGAGAATATCAGAGAAAGAATCAAGATGATGCTCTTAATACTGGGGTCGCCTACCCTTTTATCAGGAGACTATTGAAGCTAAATGAGCTGCTTAAAGATCCGTTAGTAGAAGTTATTTTATTATCACGCAATGATCCTGACACCGGCCTCAGGGTTATTAACTCAATTGAACATTATAACCTTTCTATTACTCGTGCGGTTTTTTTGCAAGGTCGATCAGCACACGAATATATTCCAGCCTTTGATATTGAATTATTTTTATCTGCTAATGAGGGAGACGTTAAACAAGCAATAGAGGCAGGTTACCCAGCAGGTCAGATTTTACATGGAGATATTTCTGATAATATTGAAGATACGCAATTGAGAATAGCATTCGATTTTGATGGCGTGATAATCGACGATGAATCTGAAAGTGTTTATAAAGAAAATAAAAACCTTGATGAGTTTCACCTCCATGAGTCTACTAAGGTTGATATAGCTCATAATCCAGGACCACTAAAGAATTTTATTGACCGTATTTCTCATATTCAAAAACTTGAAAATGATTATAAGCTTGAAAACCCTAATTATGAACCAATGGTAAGAGTCTCTATCGTCACTGCAAGAAACGCACCTTCACATAAACGTGCAATTAACACAATGCGTGAATGGGGTATTCTTGCAAATGAAGCTTTTTTTATGGGCGGAGTAGACAAATCAAAGGTTCTTGAGATATTAAAGCCTCATATCTTTTTTGACGACCAGATGACACATTTGAAATCATCTGGTGTATTGCCATCAGTTCATATTCCTTTTGGAATCGCTAATAAAGTAGTACATAATGAAAGCTAATTACTAATATTCATAAAAATACATGCCAACATCTCCCCAGCCACGCCATGTGCAGTTAGATAAAAAGCCGCCACTCAAAAAAACGGAGCGGCGGGCTCTACTATGGGATATCCTCAAAAAGCTTGCCGTTTTTGCCGCGCCATATAAAGTTTTAATTATTGCCACACTGATACTAACGGTGCTTGGCTCCTTTACAGCGCAAGTTAATGCCTTTGTGCTGCGCTATGCAGTTGATACCTTGACCGAAATTGCCACGCTTGCCGAGCCGTGGCAGGCAGGCGTGCGTATGCTAGGTATCATCAGTGCCGTACTCTTAACCAAAGAGATACTGTCGATATTTATCTCTTTTGGTCAGCGCTTTTATGGTGAGAAAATTCGTATCAATCTCTCGCGTGATTTATCGCAAAAAATCATTGAGCGCATCCTCACCTACCGCATGGCATTTTATACCAGTAGCGAAAACGACAGCGGCAAGTTGCAAACGCGTATCGATTATGGCGTTAGTAGTCTTACAAGCTTAGTGCAAAACTTCTTTATCGATATGCTACCGCTGTTTGCCAGTGCGATCGTCTCACTCATCATTATGTTTTCGACCAATTTTTGGATAGGCTTGGTCGGTCTTATTATCATTCCCATTTATTTCTTCATCAGCCAAAAACAAGCGCGGCGTCTACAAGGATTCCGTCGGCAGATGCGTGGCTATCGAGAAGCCAAAAGTGGCTTGGTTATCTCCTTGATCAACTCCATCAGCGTGGTAAAATCCTTTGTTCGTGAGTCGATAGAAGCAGAAAAACATTTAACCATTCAAAAAGACATGACTGACAATCAGCTGCGCATTCGCAGTATTGGTTTTATTTATGATGCGATAAAGACCTTTATTGAGCAGATTGGTGTGGTGGTAATCATTCTGCTGACGTCCTACTTTGTTTTAAAAGGCGAGATGACCATCGGTATGATTTTATTCCATGTCATGCTATTCCAAAACGTCGCCGCCCCTATCCGCCAATTGCATCGTATTTATGATCAGATTAATAATGCCCTGACTTACGCTGAAGGCTTCTTTGATATATTAGAAGATGAAGGCCAAGTTGAAGATATCACGGGCAGAAGTAGTAAAAATTTAAAAGGTCATATTGAGCTGAAAAACGTTGATTTCACGTATCCGAATGGCACGCAAGCGCTAAAAGATGTCAGCTTTACTATCAAGCCCAATCGTATTACTGCGCTGGTGGGTTTAAGTGGTGCTGGCAAGAGTACGATTATCAGCTTATTGGTAAAGTTTTATGCGCCAGATAGCGGCACCATATGGCTAGACGGACATAATTTAGCCGACTGCGATACTCATGAATTGCGTCAAAATATTGGCTTGGTACTACAAAGTAATCATATATTTTCCGGTACGATTAGCGAAAATATCCGCTATGGTGATATGAATGCGACTGAGGAAGATATTATCATTGCAGCAAAAAAAGCCTCCATTCATGAGCAAATTATTAATTTAGCAGAAGGCTATGAGAGTACAGCAAAGTCATTGTCTGGTGGTCAACAGCAGCGTATCGCGCTGGCACGGATGTTTTTAAAAGATCCACCCATTGTGTTTTTGGATGAGCCAACCGCTAGCCTCGATGCCATCGCCAGCCAACAAGTGAAGAAAAGTCTAGATCTCATCAAAAAAGATCGTACCGTGATCATGGTCTCGCATAATATTGCCCAAATTATCGATGCGGATGACTTGGTCGTGATAGAAGATGGTCGCGTGGTTGAAACCGGTACGCATGAAGCGCTATACGAGAAACACGGCAAGTATTTTGAGATATTCAATGCCATGTCGGACAGCTTAAATTTGGATAAAATCAGCCAGACTCTAAAGGGTTAGGAATGGTTAATCTGTGCCTAAATCGTTATAATGCCAATCTTTTACCGCCTATATCCAGAAGCTAGCCCACTATGACTTGTGAATTTTCTATCAAAACCTTTGATGAGCTGACCTCAGTTGATCTGTATCATATTTTAAAAGCCCGATCACAAGTGTTTGTGGTTGAGCAAAACTGCGCCTATCAAGATATGGATGAGGTGGACTTTGATTGCCTACATCTTATCGCGCATCAAAACGAGGCGTTGGTAGGCTACTGCCGTATCATTCCGCCTGAATTTAATAAATTAAAATCCAATATATCGGTCGCCGACCCTACGATTAAGACCAATCATACTGCTATGCCTGCCATCGGTAGAGTGTTGGTATTATCAGAGCACAGAGGTGACGGTATAGCACGGCAGATGATGATTCATGCCATAGCGCACTGCCGTAAAAAATATGGTAAGAAGCGCCCAATTATACTCTCTGCACAAGCCTACTTACTTAGCTTCTATGAGTCCTTGGGGTTTGTACCTGAAGGCGATCATTATCTCGAAGATAACATAGAGCATGTGAAAATGGTTCTATACGTTGCCAAGAAAAACAAAGTACAAAAAGAGCGTACTGAGTCTGCCTCCACAACGAACAAAGTATTAAGTTTTCTGCTGTTTATCATGGCGGCTTTATTTGTGTTAGGTCTGCTATATTTGATGATTTAAGCGCGCCACAAGGTTTTAATTTTTAACATAATTCAGTTTGGTTGTTTCATATTGAGTATGCTACTTTTAAATGATGGCTAATTTAAAAAAATGACCGAGATAATGGGTCAAGGAAGTAGCACACTCAAGGAAGAGGAGACAACCATGTCAAATGATAATTTAGATACAACAAATTCAAATAAAAATGATGCAACGGTAGAAAGCAATGTCCGTCCAGAATATGACATTGAGATTCAAAAGATTGCTGATTATGTACTTAATTATTCGATAGATAACGACTCCCCCAATAGCGCAGATGCTTGGAATACTGCGCGTCATTGCTTGATGGATACGCTTGGTTGCGGCCTGCTTGCGCTACGTTTCCCTGAATGTACTAAGCATCTGGGTCCTGATTGTGCCGATCAGCTTACCCCTAATGGCGCGCGTGTGCCTGGCACCTCTTACCGCCTTGACCCTATCAAAGCCGCCTTTGATATCGGCTGTATGGTGCGCTGGCTCGATTATAATGACACGTGGCTGGCTGCTGAATGGGGACACCCTTCGGACAATTTAGGCGGTATCCTAGCAGTCGCCGATTATATCAGCCAACAAAGTGTCAGTCGCAATCATCCGCCATTAACCATGCGTGAGGTGCTTGAGGCTATGATTATGGCGCATGAGATTCAGGGGGTACTTGCACTGGAAAACTCATTCAACCGTGTGGGTCTTGATCATGTGTTTTTAGTTAAATTGGCCTCTACTGCTGTGGTCGCCAAGCTCTATAAATTGCCACGTGAGCGTATCATGGCTGCCATCTCGCAGGCGATCGTCGATGGTCAGGCGTTGCGTACCTATCGTCATGCACCCAATGCCGGTAGCCGTAAATCTTGGGCGGCAGGCGACGCTACCAGTCGTGCGGTACGCTTGGTTGATATTACCCGTCGCGGTGAAATGGGTATCCCTGGGGCACTCTCCGCACCGCAATGGGGTTTTTATGATGTATTGTTTAGCCATACCAACAAAGACTTAGCCCTTAAACCTGCAAACGAGCGTCATTTTACTTTCCAGCGTGAGTTTGGCAGTTACGTGATGGAAAACATTTTATTTAAGTTAAGCTTTCCTGCCGAGTTTCATGCGCAGACTGCTTGTGAGGCTGCTGTTATTTTACATCCACGCATTGATGACAGAATCGACGATATTGAAAAAATTGTCCTGACCACTCATGAATCCGCGATTAGAATTATCTCTAAAGAAGGCACATTGGCCAACCCTGCTGATCGAGATCACTGCTTGCAATATATGGTCGCGGTGCCTTTGCTAACTGGAGATTTAATGGCAGAAAATTATGAAGACGATTATCATGCGCAGCACCATGTTTTGATCGATGGTCTACGCCGCAAAATGATCGTAGAAGAAGATGCGGGTTATTCAAAAGATTACCATGACCCAAGCAAGCGCTCGATTGCCAATGCCATTCAGATATTTTTTAAAGACGGTAGCAGTACCGACAAGGTTGTTGTCGAATACCCTATCGGACATAAGCGCCGCCGCAAAGAAGGTATTCCTGTATTAGAAGCCAAGTTTCGTGCCAGTTTAGCAACGCGTTTTATCGACAGTCGCTGTCAGGATATTTTTGCGCTTTGTAGCGATCAAACCCGCTTAGAGCACACACCTGTACATGAGTTTATGGACTTGTTTATGGCGAATTAAGCATTTGCCTATTTGAAAATTACCTTTATCTTATCAATAACATAGCGCGTGTTATTGTCTTTAATATAATGACAACGACACGCCTTTTTTTATCCATTAATAGCTAGCTTCTAAAAACTACCAAGGTATGGATTCCCCTGCCCAGTCAACAAAGCTTCCTGATTGCAACGCTGTCATACGGTTAAGCACTTCTAATAAGCATTCCACACTATAGGCTGGCGAGAACAACTGACCTTCGGCCACATTACCTTGAAAAGGGGCGGATAGTTGCGTATTTACCGTTCCTGGCTGCATGACAACCACGCACACGTCTTTGAGCGAGCGACTCCATTCAATACTCAGGTTTTTCATACCCATATTGAGTGCCGCTTTACTCATACGATAGCTATACCAGCCGCCCAGTTGGTTGTCACTGATACTACCAACGCGTGCAGATATCGTCGCAAAGATTGCGGGCTTATCATTACTACGCGCAGATTTGGCTAATAGTGGTCTAAAATGCTTGGCAATGAGTAAGCTGGCTAAGGCATTCACTTGCATGTTTTGTAAAAAGAAATCAGTCTCAACCTGACGCAGCGCTTTTTCTGGCTGCTGCGTCGCCGTATGTAATAACCCTGCACAATTGATAATCCAATCAATATGAGTGGTTTGCTGCTGAATAACCTCGGCTGCTTGTTGGATACTCTGTTCGTCGCAGAGGTTCATGGATATCCAATGCAGATTGTCAGCCTCAAAATCAGGTACATTGTGATGATAAGTTGCAAAAACATGAATACCCTGTTTTCCACAATTATCGGTATTCGCATTCTCATCCTCATTGCCACTGGCAGTACCATTTAATAAGTGTTCAATCATCGCTCTACCAATGCCGCCTGTACCGCCAACGATTAGATACGTTCTGTTATTCATGATGATTCCTTTTTTGGATTCTCTTTAACAGCGTTTTTTCACCCTCTGTTTTTTTACACTATTGTCATTATCATTTTGTTCATTATTCATTTTGGCTGATTTTTATTGTCTTTACCATGATAAAAATGCTTAATAAATGTTCATTTTTTAACATTTGGCGAAGGCGTGTCCTCATATATACGCTACAATAATCAAGAATTATCTCCTACATAAACGCCTTTATATGGATGTTATCGCATTATGCTATCACCCCAAGATCAATTGACTGAGTTGGTACGCACGCTTGAGACGCAGCAACATGTCTTTGCCACTGACCCGCTACTTATCACGGAAAAACTACAAGGTGAGGATGGCAAACCCATTCAAAAATTGCACCGCCGAGCCTCACGCATCGATAGTAATGGTGTGCTGGCACGAGTATTGGGCAAAATTGACGGGCGTATCAAAGGCATCATGGTGGTCATGAGCGTGGTGTGGTGTCTCTCGGGATTTTTGGGATTATTCACCTTACTACAGACCAATGTGGTGAATTTCTTTTATGTCTTGGTTTGCTTGCTGGGTTTTCATACTATTATGCTGTTAGGCTGGCTGGTGATGAGCATGATTAATCAAGGCAAGCCGTCTTCGAATTGGTTTGCCAATTTTGTCAGTCCCAATTATCTGATACGTGGCAAGGATGATGTTACCAAGGCGGCAGTCGGTTTGTACGAACGCCAATTACAGCATAGCGGGATGCGCTGGTATTTGGGGCGCTTTAGTCATCAGTTATGGCTGGCAACGTTGACGGGCATGCTGCTGGCGATTATCTTCCTGTTGATTGTGCGTCAGTATAGCTTTAGCTGGGAGTCGACTTTACTATCCGATCAAGCGCTAATTACTTTGACACAGGTACTTGGCTGGTTACCAAGTATGGTTGGGTTTGATGTGCCAAATAGCAACGCTATTGTACAGAGTCGCTTGGTGACTGATGCGATGCCATTGACTGTTGCGCGGCAATGGGCAGGCTTATTGGTTGGTAGTTTGCTGATGTACGGTATTGTACCAAGAGCGATTGCTTGGGCGTTTTGCGCATTGATGTTCCGTCGTAAAAAGATGCGGTTGGACATCAAGCAGCCTTATTATCAAAAGATTTTAAACTTTTGGCAACGTCAGGTGGTAGATGCTGATGACTTTAAAGAAGTGCCTGCGTCTATTGCGCCAAAAGCAGCTGTCAGCGCTGGCAAGAAGCTGGTTGCTTTGCTTGAGTATCCATCAGAGCAAGATAACTGGTGGCTTGCAGGTCTGGATGCCAATATTAATAATAGCGAGATAGAGAATTTCGGTATCGTTGATGATCGTGACGATATGGCACGTCTGAAGACGTATTTAGACAATCATCCCGTTCAAGTACTATTAGGTATTCATAGCAAGGCCTTACCTGACCGTGGTACGCTACGCAAACTTGATCAAATCGCCCGCCATGCAAAAGATGGGCTCATTGTGCAGTTGCTGAGTGATTCAAGCGCTTTAGAGTTAACCAAGCAGGTTGCAGACAATCAAGATGTTCGTTATCAGCAGTGGCAAACCGCCCTTGCCGCTCGGAAAATTGGTCTAGTGAATAATTGATTGACTAGCCAAAATGGGATTATCAGTTACTTAAGACAAATGGTTAGTATTAATACCGAAATAGCGCATAATTTGTTCTACAATAAAAGCCACTGTATGTTTGGTCATTAATAAATATAAGACGATATTATGAATAATGATAATAAAAAAGAGAATTATGAACACAATAAGCCTGCTGGTCTCTTTGCAGATAAGGCTTATGAGGCAACCCCTAACCCTAACACCGCAAACAGCACTTTAAAATCAGCTGTAACTGAGTCAGTGGAAACTCAAGACAATCAACCTTTATCAACTGAACCATTAACAACAACGACAAGTATGACAAGGAAAACCATCGCCAGTGGTGAACCGCTAAAATTGGCCGTCGTTGGTCATACCAATACGGGCAAGACATCCATACTACGTACACTATTGCGTGACGTCTATTTTGGTGAAGTCAAAAACGAAGCCGCAACTACCCGTCATGTAGAGCAAGCCAAATTAACAGACAGCCAAATGGGCGAAGTGTTGGTGGTATTGTATGACACACCGGGTTTAGAAGATGCGTCAGGATTGATGGATTGGTTGGAGGACAATACTGCCAGTCGGCGTGATGGCATTGAGCGTTTGCAACAGTTTTTGGCAGCAGACATTGCCCAAGGTGGTGATGCGCTAAATAGCAATGAGGACTATAGCCAAGAGGCCAAAGTGATTCGGCAGCTGCTGGCAAGTGATATGGCCATTTATGTCGTCGATGCACGTGAGCCAGTACTCGGTAAATATAAAGACGAGTTAGCTATTTTATCTTGGGCAGCGATTCCTGTGATGCCAGTATTTAATTTCACTGACGCTCAAGATGCCAATATAGATGAGTGGCAGACCATGCTGGCAAGACGTAATTTACATATCTCAACGCGCTTTGATTCTGTTGCCTTTGAATTTAACGATGAGATGCGTCTATGGCAAAATCTTGCGACTATGCTCACTCACTCAGAGATGCTTGAGCAGTTGATGGCACGTCGTACTGAAGACTGGGCACAGCTAAATGACGAGGCCAATATTATCATTGCTGATTTTTTAATCAATGTTGCTGCTTTTGTTCGTGAGATTAGTGAAGATGACGACCCAATGCCAGTATTACAGCAAATGCAAGAAGCTGTTCGCCAAAGCGAACGTGCGATGCAGAACAACTTGCTCAATTTATATAAGTTTTATGACAATGACGTAGCAGCAACGCCACTTGAGCTAAAAGCTTATCAACAAGATCCGTTTGACCCTGAGCTGCTAAAAAGTTACGGTATTCGCACCACTTCTGGCGCGGCAGCTGGCGCGTTATTGGGTCTTGGCATCGATGCTGCAGCACTTGGCACTACTTTAGGATTAGGTGCTGCCATTGGCGGTATCGCAGGTGGGCTGTTATCTAATACCAGTAGTATTGCCGATAGAATCACTGGGGTAAAACGTTTATATATCGATCCTGCTACTTTAACGCTATTAGCCACGCGAGCGATAGATTTACTCACCGCCCTGCGCCATCGCGGTCATGCGGCAACCGATGCCACGCAATTGCTGTATAAAGGTGAGAAATCCAGTATTGAACAGTCGTTAGATGACGAAAGCACCACTGTCACACCATGGCCAACACATAAATTGCCCAGTGAGCTAAAAAAAGCTCGTGGTAAACCGCAATGGTCATCACTCAGTAGTGGTAAGTCTGAACAAGCGCAGCTATTACGAGCAGATATGGCATGGTCGCTGGCAAGTAAGCTACAGTCATATAAACCTGAGTAATTATCGTCAAGTTTGACTAAAGTTGTAGATGTTATTATTTAAGTACTGGTCGCAATAGAGCACCTAGTGCAACAGTGCCGCGTACGTCCGTTTGCTGCAAATAAATGGGATATAGCGGATACTTGGGAAAGCTTTGCTCAATATCTTGCATTAATTGCTGTTGGCGTTCAGCTCGATGACGCCAAAACGCATCAGACTGGGTCGGTTCTATCAACTGATTGATAACGATGGCGGCTGGCATGAGCTTACTGTCTTCTAACTGAGCTATCGCTCGCTTTGTTTCAGCCAGTGGCAGTACATCAGCTGTCATAACCAATACTATGGCGGTTTGTGTACGGTCATGCAGTAGCAACCCTGCCTGACGAAACAGCTGCTTGCGTTTCTCTAGTACGGATACTGCTTGCTCCCAGCGGTCAGTTTTGTTTGCGGCAAATGGATTGGCTAAGTCATTTTTGTTATTGTGTGGTTCATAATTGCCTAAATGATTTGCCACTGAGCGCAGTTTTGCCTGCCGCCGCTGCTGCGCTAGCAATCCATCCGTCCATGCCCCCATCATTTCAGGCAGCACTAATAAACGCAGTGTATGTCCCGTCGGTGCGGTATCAAAAATGACGTGCTCATAGCCAGCATCTGCTGCTGCAACCAAGTGCTGACACATGGATTCGAGCATGGCGGCTTCTTGTGCGCCAGGTGCTGATTTTGATAGCCGTAGATGCTCGCGAATTTTTGGCATCATGTCTGGATTGGCATAAGAGGTGATGGTGCGTTCAACTTGGGCAAAATGCTCATCAACGATGACGTCAGGGTTTAGTTCAATAGCATCTAGACAAGAAGTTACTGCTGTTTTTTGGTTTTTGAGCGGGACGTTTAACACATCGCCCAAGCTGTGTGCTGGATCGGTCGAGACAATCAGTGTCTTTTTGCCATGATTGGCATAATAGCTGGCAAGTGCGGCGGCAGTGGTGGTTTTACCGACACCGCCCTTCCCACCGATAAATATAATCGGTTGGGTTGCCAGTTGCTCTACCAATGCGGGTAAAGGGTGTAATGCCATACTTGTATCTCATTTTAATGAATTCAAAGGAAACTAGCAGCAACCTACGTGGTCAAAAGGGCATCTATCCATACCCATTCTGGTATGCCATTCATGGAAGTTTTCTAAAAACAATGGCTGCAACTCTAATGTATAAAAGCTTGCCGGATTGTCGATACCCAAGCTTTCCGCAAACATGAGTAGCATGAAAAAATCTTCTTCATCACGCGCGGCGCGTGCCATTGTCTGACGATAAGGCGCATGATAAAACTCATTTAACCCAGCCACAAACCGTTGCCACCATGGCTCAATATTTTTTATGGGTTTTGTTATATCCGTGTTTTCCATAATCACTCTTCTTTTGCGGATGCTTATTAACTATCATGCCTATATGAGACAAAAAACGCCAGCAATTGCTGCTAGCGTTTTTTATACATTTCAGTAAATATTTAACTAGGCATTCAACATGGCTTAGAGGTTACTTTTGCCTCTGTGTATTGACCATTCTTTGCGGAGTACCGATAGACTCTCAAACGTCACTAAAATCGTGGCTATTAAGATAATGATATCCATAATAATAAGCAGCCAATTACCATCATTGAAAAAGGTTTTTAGCTGAATCAATAACGCAAAAACCGTCATGACCAGTAAAAATGACAATGGCCCCAAGGTATACCACACAGGTCTGCCTTTACGTAACAAGATGACAGTAACAATCATCAAGGTTAATGCGGCCATTAGCTGATTCGTCGTGCCAAATAACGGCCAAATAATCATACCGCCAGCACCATCGATGCCACCAGCACCAAAAGCTAACAACAAACAGCTACCAACGGCAAGCAATGTTGCCACCACACTTTTATTTAGAACAGGTAGTTTATAAATTTCACCAAACTCTTGGAAAATATAGCGTTGCAAACGTACTCCAGTATCCATCGTGGTGCCAGCGAACAATGCTGCCATTACCGTCAGCATCGTCTGTGATAAAACCATATCAATGCCGACGCCTGCATTCAGTATGGTTGCACCGCCATCAATAAAGGCACCAATAGAGCCATCGCCAAATTTTTGATAAACGGCTTGCCAGTCGCCAAGGGTTGCAAAGCCTGCTGTTGCCGCGAGTATCGCACCAAGTGCCAGCATCCCCTCACCCATGGCACCGAAGTAACCAACGAATCGCACATCCTCTTCTTTATCAATCTGCTTAGACGTCGTACCCGTTGCCACCAAACCATGAAAGCCTGAAATTGCACCACAAGCAATGGTGACAAACAATAAAGGCACCATAGATGGTGTACCGATTGGCAATGCCGTGTTTATCGCTGGCGCGACAATATTCGGCGTCGCAATAAAGATGGCGGCATATAACAAAATTAGACCGACAAATAACTGTAAGCCATTGATGTAATCGCGCGGCTGCAAGAGCATCCAAACTGGTAATAAAGAAGCGATTGCCGCATAAGCAAACAAGATAATAATCCAAACAGCATTGTCAGGTAAGCCTAAGAATGTCTCAGGTAATACGACAGGGAACATAGGACCAAGATAGATAAGCCCATATAAAGCCGTGACCCCAATGATTGATACCCAAACCAGATTCATCTTGTAGCGATAAATACACTGACCGATGATAAAGGCGACTATCAAAGCACCCCAAACTGGCAGCACAGCGGATGGGGTTTTTATCATCATATTAGCAATAGCGACACCAAATACCGCATTCACCATGAGTAATAATAAGAAGATAACGATCATCATCAAGCTACGTACACGTGTACCCATGACGGTACCGGCAATCGAGCCAATCGATTGACCTCGATTGCGCATACTTGCCCAAATGGCTGACATATCGTGGACACCTGCCATAAAAATCGTGCCCAATACTACCCAAATGATAGCAGGCACCCAGCCCCAAATAACGGCAATGGCAGGACCAATAATCGGCGCCGCTCCTGCGACTGAAGTAAAATGATGTCCCCATAGCACATATTTATTGGTGGGGATATAATCCACCCCATCTTTCATAGTGTGCGCTGGCGTGGGGATACTGTTATCCAATGCCAAGATTTTAGTAGCGATAAATTTTGAGTAAAACAGATAACCGCAAAGCATCGCGGCAACAGCAAACACTAGCACGATTGCACTATTCATCTTATCTCTCCTTAGACAAGTAATAGGTAGCCTTATAAGTTCAAGCTTTTTAATTTAGAATATAAAAAATATGTTAAATTAGTCGGCGACTAGTGACTTAGCGCACCTGTTGAAAGGCTGTTTATAGAAGTACTGTGGTATCATCATCCATTAATAAGGCTTTGCATTGTATCGTTAGCACATGTCACTAGTCAGCATATGGTGAGTCTTTGACTGCAACCCATCTAGATACTAACTGATTTAACGACAAATGTAACGCTGGTTAAACATGAAAAACAACAAATAAAGGAAGCACCATGGCGCATTATTTTGGGTTTGTACCTTCAGATAAATTGAAAGCATTAATCATTGACGCTGAGCAAGTGATTGCCTCAAATGAGGAGGTCGAATACTACCCATATCGTGATGCCCTGACGCATCAAACAGCACGTGATCTAATCGACAATTTGTTGATTGGATTGGTAGATATTATTCCAAACCCTGAACGTCAAGCCTCCATGCGAGAAATTGTTGGCACAGTTGAAAAAGCGACAGATACGCTGCTTAACATCTTACTCGGTAAAGAGAATAACGAAGAAGTAATGCCAAGCTTTCACTTCTTGAGAGATCGGGCGACGTTTATTGATAATGAAGGTGTAAAACGAGTGGGTTTCAAATTATCTGATGCAGATGCGCAAACCATCGAAAAAGGCTTTGCTGCTATCACACCTGAGCAAGTAGATATGAAAGCATTTAAAACAGCGCTTGAAACCATGAATGAAGAGACATTGACTCACTTTATCAGCCGCTATGCTGAAACCCTGAAACTTGGCATGATTAAACGCAAAGCTGTCCCAGTTGCCAAAGCCGCCATTGATAAAGGCATGAGTATGGCCTTAAATAAGTTGCTACCCGACCTACCGGATCGCTCTTTAAATCGTTTAGCAAACTATTACCGCCCTTTCATCGTAGAAAAGCCGGAATAAATGCCAGTATTTGATTAATTTTGTCTCAAAAGACAGATGGTATTGGGCAAATTCACTAAAATTTGCTAAAATAAGCGGCACTTTTTACCGAAGGCGCACCCGATGACCCAAATCAGCAACCAAGAAATTGAAAAAACATTACGCAACTCAGAGTGCCTTATCAGTAGCATCGAAGTAGCCGCTGCTTATGAGCGCCTTGCCGCCCAGCTCAACCTACATTATGCTGGTTTAAACCCAATCGTTATGGTTGTTATGAATGGTGGACTTATTCCAGCTGGTCAACTATTGACTCATTTGACATTCTATCATCGCATGCATTATATTCATGCATCGCGCTATCGTGATAATGCAGGCACCAATGAGCTAGATTGGAAATTCAAACCTGATGTTAGTATCGAAGGTGAGCATGTATTGCTGATTGACGATATTTTTGATGAAGGTATCACGCTAAAAACAGTTGTCGAAGAATTAAGCAAAGAAAAACCTTTATCACTTGAATGTTGTGTGTTGCTTAATAAAGAGCATGATCGTAAAGTTGAAGATTTTGATGTTGATTTTGTCGGTATCAATGTTGCAGATCGTTATGTCTATGGCTGTGGTATGGATTTCCATGGTTATTTGCGTCATCTGCCTGGCATCTATGCCATCAAAGAAGACAAAGTTTAAGTTCTACATTTGAGTTCAAAAAAAGCATCCAATTTGGATGCTTTTTTATTGCTTGGATTTTGCACTTACTGTTAATTTTGCTACTCATACAATGCCCGTATTTTTTCTGTAGGCAGTATGTTTGTACCAGTCACCACGAAGAAATAATCGAGTTGCCAATTCTGTGTCTTCTTAGCAGTATTACTGGTTGGATTATCCCAGCTAGGATACACCCTGATACCCATCTTACCTTTTGTAAAATGAGACTGAAGAATATTATGTCTAAGCAAGACATTTTTTGGAAAAACAAACTGCCCAAATGTATGCTTATCTTTAAATGTCGTGACTACCAATAAGTCTGGTGACGAATCATATTGAAAAGGTTGATTAATACCTTTGGAATCTTTTTCCCAAAAGGTAACGAACTGCCCTACTTTGGTAGGTGTTTGTTTAGCTACTCTGAATCTAACTGTTTTGACAGCCCGTCTGTTCATTAATTCAAATGTACCAGCAGCATATTCTAGATTTTGTTGTTCTTCTTGAGTTGAAGCAATAATCAATTGGTTGGGCTTATAAATAATTTCATTAATATGCTCTAGCACAGTATCAAAGGTATACAACTCTAGTCCTCTTTTTATATTTCTGAGCATTTATCTATTAATGCTTAGAAAACTGTAATGCCAAACCTGTATGGCGCTCAGTAGGTGTTTGAACAGCCTTTTCAAAAGCAGATTTTGTACTATATATGGTTACCTGTTTCTTAGCACGGGTCACCGCCGTATAAATAAGCTCTTTGCTTAGCAATCTAGCATGACTATTATCAAAAGTAATAGCCACATGATCAAACTCAGACCCTTGTGACTTATGAATGGTCATTGCATATGCGGTGGCGATGACTTCTTCATTTAGTAAATTAACGGCAATCCCTTGTGTTTTATTTTCAAAAAACACTTCTAGTCGGCTTCTATCATCGCTAGTCTGCAAGCAGAAACCGATATCACCATTAAACAATCCTAATTCATAGTTGTTTTGTAGAACCATGACAGGACGGCCATGAAACCATGTGTTTTGGCCCAGTGGTAGCTTTAGCTCAGCAAGATGCCACTGCGTGAGATAATTATTAATATAATGATCGCCCCACTCGCCATTATGGCCAGCACTTAGAATTCTAAACTCATTAAATGTTTCCATTAGTGATGTAATCGTATTTTTTACTGATTCTGGCATGGATTTTTCTATTGGATTTTTTAGGAGTTCTTTTATTTTATTTATATACTTAATATATTTTAATGATATCTTTAGAATAATTTTTTTATTACTTAGGCTATTTCTTGTCTTATTATCTTTAAGCTCATTTGTTTGCAGCGTATTTACATAATGAAAACTCAAGGCTTCATCCTGCCTTAACAGCTGCCAGATGGCTTGCGTATCTATCTCTGCCTGATTAATTTGGTAGGCAAGTTTGCCAATACCTGATTCTGCGCTAAATCTGCGGCTTTCGGTTAACTCTGCATGAATGGGTTGTAACAGTGGAATACGGCACAAGTCAGCCAACACTGCTCCTGCATCTACCGCTGCTAGCTGGTTCGCATCGCCCAATAGTATCAGCCTTGCACCTGGTTTTACTGCACTTACGAGATAATTAGCCAACTCGACCCCGAGCATCGACGCCTCATCAACGATGATGATATCTTCGCCAAGTGGATTGTTAGTATCGTAGCGCGGTCTGCCCGTCCGACCAATACCTAACAAGCGATGGATGGTTTTAGCTTCTTGTAACTGTAGATCAATATCTGCTGTATCGAGAGCAGCTTGTAAAGATTCTTGCATGCGCTGGGCAGCCTTACCAGTCGGTGCTGCCAATGCAAGACTGGCACTGTCCGTACTGAATCTAATATTTTCAGCCCCGTACCCCCCACTCTCTGTCGCTTGTTGCAGCGCAATGACTAACTGAGCCACGGTATAGGTTTTACCTGTACCTGGACCACCAGTAATGATGCTAAATGCATTATTATTAGCCACATTAATAGCTGCTATCTGCTGATCGTTTAAATTTTTTGGTATTGATATATTTAGAGGGGTTATCTGTTGATGCAAAATAGTATTAATGTGCTGTGCTAAGTTAAATTCTGCTTGCCAAGAACGATGTAGCCAAAAAGTTAGTGCTAGCTCTGTTTCATTATTAGTCTGATTTTCTTGAATTTTATATATGATAGGCTTATTTTTGCTTAGGCTATTTACTTTATCTTTATTATTAATGCTACTATTAACTTCAGCAAACAAATCGTGTTCGTTAACTAGGCGTATAAAAAAACTTAAGTCCGTATTTTTCAATAAGTGATATAGCGCAGCAATCATGTCAAAACGCTTGGTTAGTACCTCTTTTTCGTGGTTGCTAAGCACCAATTGCATCCACAGCTGATCTCTCTTATCAAATAGCGTGACTAGCAATACGAATAGCGACCTTTCAGTTATAGAGTCATCTTCTGATTGCGTATTTAGTTTGGTATCTATCAGCGCAAAGATTGGCATTGCTAGCATCTCTAATAACTGTTGCTGCCAAGCATATAGCGTAACTGCCTCATCATTGATTTGACCTTGCAATGCTTCTTCATGCTCAGAGGACTCAATGGTTAATACGGTATGCCCCTCTTCCAAATGAGTCGCTAACATAACGAATAGAGCGGTGAATAAATTACTTTCTTCTGTTTTATCGACTTGCTTGCTATTAGTATTAGCTTTTGCATCCGTTGCCTTATACGCTAAATACGTTTGCTCGCGGCGTAGCAATATATAATCACTGATGTTACTAGCCCAGCTTTGTTGTAGCCCAATTACTGCCTTGCTCTCTTTTTTATTATTACTCATAGTATGCTTGTCTCTATGTTGAAATAGTTAATCGATATCATGTTTTTTAGCATTTAATCATTACTTCTAGCCTACTAATCGGGCATGCCAAACAACGCATCCAAACCTTTAATAAAATCGATTGGAATATCCCACGTGACTAGTCCATAGCGGTCGTTGTGCATTGAGTGGCTATTATCAGCCTCTTTAACATCTGGTGATAGATCATCAGCTGCTTGAGAATTGGGATCATACACACCTCGTAAAAAAACATACTCCACAGCGCCTAAATACTTATCTTCATTGCCTGCATAATCATGTATTCTCATTGAAAGGAATCGATGTAAAGCTACTTGATAAATCGCTGCTTGTAGCCAGTACCCTGCCTTGGACATTGCTTGCTTAAGTGTATTTTCATTATAATCGCTTAGGCTATTTCCTAGAAAGTTGCTTTTATAATCGACAACGTAATACTTACCAGCATGTTCGTACACTAAGTCAATTTCGCCGCGTAAATAACGATACAAATGCGCTTTGTTTTGCGGAATAAGAGTGACGTGTTTGTCCATCTCATTAGGGAGATATTGTTGGAAGAGTTTAGTGATATCCTGTACTTTAAATTTCTCTGACAACCCCATATTGAACTCTAACTCAGAAAACCGCTGACCTGCATTAAGAGAGTTTAATGGTTGATTGGAGGCCAATAGCGGCGCATGTAGCACCTCTTCAATCCAATTGATTAGTGCCTCATGCTTGGTAGCATCTATTGAAGCAAGATCAAGTGAACCAGTATTAAATGAACCGTCATCGCCTTGCTCTTGCTTCTTCGCTTGTGATCGACGGCTTTGCTGCTCAGCGCTACTATAAACTAGAGGCAGTTGATAGCTGTTGATAGCTCTATCGATAACCTGAGACCACTGCGCTTTATTGCTGAAATCAATTTTTTCAAATATCTCATGCAAAAACGTACCCGCATTAGCACCTTTAACAAAGGTAAAGCGGATATCATCTTCTGATTTGAGATTTAACCCATCGACTTCTTTAAGAAACGCGTTACTACTAAGTAAAGGCTCAACCGACACTGAAGTGTCTGCCATATCAATGTCTATAGCATCATCCATACGCTCATCCGCTATCGACATCGCTTGTGTAGATTCATCGAGCTGACGTGCCAAAGCGGTAAAGCTGGTCTTAGCCCAGCCATAAAAATAATTGGTTTTCATCACCTCTGCAAAAGGCGCGTATTCAATAGTCTCTGTGGCAGGCTTATGAGCATCTAACTCGGTTTCGGCTAGCTGAACATTGTCATTTACGCCTGCTGATTTAGCAGCATTGCTTACGTAGTTATTGTCATAGAACTCATTAACCTTATGCCCTCTGAGCATGCCTATCGTACCTTTAAGTCTATCTGGTAGTTCAAACTTTGCTTCTGGCGATTCAAACCAATAAAACACCGGCTTTAACTCAAACCCTGTCTTATTGTTAGGATCTCGCAGCACAACATAAAGCTGCTCACTGGCGCGAGTAAAAGCCACATAACCAAGCCGTCGCAGCTCATCAAAGTCTTCTTGAGTTTCGATATTGGTGTAATAGTCCTCTGTAGTCGCTGAGCCTTGTATCGGTGAGAAGCGGCGCTGGTTTCCCGTTGATTCACTATCTATCGACTGCCGCACTAGCGCTGAAGGCGCTTGTTCGGCATTGTACAAGTACAATCCATAGTCTTCTTTATTGCCTGACTTCCTACTGGCATCACCCATTCCCAGTACATAGACAATGGGAAACTCAAGTCCTTTGGACTTATGAATGGTCATCAGCTGTACGCCAGACTCTGTCGGTAGCGGATATTGCTTAGCCCAATCACTATTGGGCGCTGCATCTATATTTTGTCTAAACCAAGCCAGTAGCTCATGCTCGCCCATACCTAAGCCATATTGCGCCAAAACATCCATCACATGACGCAAGTCCATGATATGGCGATCGCCTTCTGGATGAGCCGCTAGCGCTTGCCAAACGCCTTGCGGCTGTATGGGATTTTTATCTAACAAGTAATGCAATGCTGACAAAATACCAAAGTGCTGCCAACGCTGTGCGCCTTCTTTTAGATAAGTAATAAAATCTTGATAACTTTTTTTATTATCAGTAGCCTCATTAACTGAGGTATCCTTCGAATTAGAGTTGTGTGAATGGGCGCTTGTGGTACTGCTGCTATCAGTAACTCCTGACTCATGATCCGTCATCATGGCTTTGATGTTTTTAATACTCAGTCCATACAGATGACTTGTCAACACCCGATTAATCATGTCATGACGATACGGATATAGCATGGCACTCAGCAGCGCCGCCACATCTTCTGCCATGATGGTTTCAAAGATACTGACATCACTGGTGGTTAAAGTCGGTACATTAAGCTTAACCAACTCATCCTCAACCCGTTTTAGATCTTTTTTGGTACGTGCCAGCACACCGATATCACTAGGCTGAATAGGCTTGCTTTTTAAAGTCTGACCACTACTAAGCAAAGTCGCAATATGACGCGCCGTGATTTCATGCTCATCGTACTCAAGCTCTTTGTCTTTATCATATGGTAAGTGTAATACGCTCACTGGCTGGGCAGAGAGCACCTCAGTCACTAAAGTAGTGCTGTGAGCGTCTGGTTCATTAAACCAAGACAGCCGATTTTCTGGTTTTGCCGCTTTGATATGCTGGTAATAAATACCTGCGCCTAATTGAGCTAATTTGTTCTCGCCAGTGGTTACATCAGCCATGCCGAACCAACAGTTTAGGGCATTAATCACACCAGCATTTGAGCGGCGGTTAATATCAAGCGTCCAAAGCGTGCTTTTATCAAATTGAGCTTTCATGTAGTTATAGTTGGCCACATCGCCACCACGAAACCCATAAATAGCCTGCTTGGGATCGCCAACCAATAATAAAAATTCATGGCTGGCTTTTTTAGTAGCTGACTGTTTATCATTATCAGCAGCCTTGCCCTTTTTCTTTGGCAAATAGATACTTTCAATCATAATGGCTTGCGCGCCATTGATATCTTGTGATTCATCAATCAACGCCACAGGATAGTGGTGACGGATATAACGTGCCAGCTTCTCTCCTTGACGACCCGTTAATGCTTGGTTTAAACGTACCATTTGCAGGCTAAAGGTCGTCTCACCTCGCTCTTCCAAAATAATGGGTAGCCTGTCACGTACCGCAAGCACGATATGACGGTTAAGATTGGCTAAAACAGTCATTATGTATTCGTCTAGCTTTTTACTTTCTTTAATATAGCGTTTAAAGTCACGAACGACCTGCAACTCATTAAATATCAGATTAACTCTTTCACCATCTTTTGGTTTATAGAATTGCTTACCTACGTCATCAGTTTTCTGAAAAGCTTGTATTAACTTTCCTGTATAAGTTTTTTCGTCTGATATAAATTTGTAAGCGGCTGGACCAAAATCTTTTAATGCTTGAATGATTTTCGGCCAAGAGTCTCTGTTATTTTGTAGCTGTCCTTTTGGAACGTCATAGTACTCGCCGTCAGGTTTAAAAAAGATATCAAGCTCATCGCTGCGCTCAATGATAGTATTTATAAGCCGCTCATAGCCCTCAAACGAAAAGTCATTTACTACAATCTCATCAATCGGTGCTGAAATAAAGTTAAGCGAGCGAGTCACATATTTTTTATGATCACTCACGGCAGTCAGCTTACCTTGCTGATCCATAAGCGCATACAGTTTAGGCTGCTCATGATGCAAGCGGCTTTGAAACTGACGCAGCTCATCATGAATAATACTATCAGTCACCTGCTCGATACTGCTGTCTTCGATAATAGCCATACCTTGCTGATGACCCGTCTCGCTACTGTACTCCTTCAGCCATTTTTGCGCCAAGCTATCGAGCGTACCCACAAACAGTTTATCCAACGTGGTTAAAACCAGTGCGGTACGCCTGATAGCTTCCGTCATTGGATAGCTGTACACGTGATCCAGCAAATAACCGACGAGATGCAGGTTAATGGGATCTTGCATGATGCCATCCAAGCGCACATATTTAGCCTGTGCTACCAACCAATCTTCACGGTCTTTTTTTGCTTGCGCACGCTTTGTGGCAGCGGCTTGCTTATCAGTAGCAAGGTCTTGGTTTAACTCATCAGCGCCTATCTCAGTATTTAAATCCGTACTTGATTGTTTGCCCTCTTGTTTATCCTTATCGCTTTCAGGCATCACCTGCAATATATTGGGATATAAAGCCTCCTTATTACGAATATCAGCACTTAAGCTATTGACCCACTGCAATAATTGATAAAAATCCACCAAACGATCATGAATACGCTGACGCATCTCAGCGGCAGCGGCTCGCGTAAAGGTAGTAGCAATAATTTGCTCTGGCGCACGTCGTGCTTCAATTAGCAGGCGCAATACAATGCCTGTCAGCGTCCAAGTTTTACCAGTACCAGCAGACGCTTCAATCAGGTGCTTGCCCGTTAGGTCAACATCAACTGCTGGTATCACATCAGCCTGACGCTCACTCATAGGATCTGAGTGAGGCGCATCTGAGTGCTCATCGAATAAATGTGGCTGTGCAGAAAGTTCAATGATATGGGTTGGATCAGTCAAGTCTGTCATATGGGCGCATACTTTTAATTATTATTTATTAGATCAGGAGAGCAGAAATCGATTATTCTAAATGACTAGCTAGCCATCTAAGTCAATTAACGCATTAAACATCGGCTTGTACAATGGTCGCGCCAAGGTGGTCAACGCCCCTGACAAAGCCTTAAATGCATCTTGATCACGTAATACGTACTGCCAAATGGCATGCTGAGAGCAAGTATCATATACTGTGTCTGTATGATAGCCAGACCGTAGCCAATCTGAAAAGTCTGCTCGTTTTGGCCAATAACTGCCGCCTTCACTATCTTCAGATTTTGAACACTGATCAAGGTAATTGAGTGCATATTCTGGGAGTAATGTAATAGGCACTTGTCCAGATAGCTTGGAAAAAATCGCCCATTTTATCAGTTCAATCACAGCGTCTTCATAGACAATGGGGCTTAGTTTAAATGCAATTACTTTGTCATATTTTTTGATTTGCGAGCTAGGCTTATTAAAGCGCCAAATACTCACCCCATCATTGAGTGCCACTTGCTCAGCAGTGGTACGTCTGGCCACTTGCCAATACAAATGTGATAACCAAAATTTGAGTAAATGCCTAGGACTGGCAGAATTGGGCAATATGTTTAACCACTGCTTGGGTGATTGCTGAGCATAAGGCATGCCCGCCTGAATAATTGATATGGGTGCTAATATAGGTACTGAGCCTTTGATCTTAATGATTTTCGGCAACAGCTTAAGCAGTGCTTCTATCTCTTTAATATCTGTCTGGCTGTTTGACCCGTTATCAGTGTTATTCAGTATATTTTTTAGCTCTATCTGAACAGGGTACTCGGCGGTTGGAGTTAGTAGCTGCAAATCAGCCCCTGTCGTACCCTCTATCCCATCTTCATGGGGTACAATATTTTCGCCAAAATCATTAGCTATTAACTGCTCTTTAAATTCCAAACATTGCTGTTGCAGTTTTTGTTGTTGATTGGGTAGCGTGGTTTGGCGAGCGACACCAGCTGGCATAATTTTTTGATACATCAGAATCGGAGTAGTGCTTTGGGTCGCTGTATTAATGCCATTCGCCTTAGTCTCATCAGTGACCAACTGTTTAATCAAATGATCTTTAATTTGATAGGTAGTCAAACTGTTTAGAAATAATGGCTCTTGATGCGACAGTGCTTCTTCACCTTGTACCACATGCACCTTTTGAGCCCGTAAGAACGCTTTGGCAGGATGGCGCACTTGGTAAGCCAATGCACCTTCAACATCTATCTCCCCAATATTAAATACGCTATCAGATACAGCTTGGGAGAGCACCTGAGTCATATCACTGATATTGCTAGTATCAACAACAGCCTCTAATGCCAATAGTTCAACCAATGCAGACAAGGTTTGAGTGTTTACTTGACCGAGCTGACCCAAGCCTTGACCAAGCATCTTAGCGATTGCTTCGTACTGTGTCTTTGTGGGCAAGCCAACCAACTGTACCTGCTCACTAGACACTCTGCCCTTTAGTGTATCAAACACCGCTTGCCAAAGCGGCGCAGGCGGAAATTGCTTTTTTTGCGCCAATTTGGTTTTGCGCATGGCTTTACTTAAGAGAATGTCCAGCTCATCAATCATCTCAAAAGGGCTGGAATCCTGAGCATTGATATTAATGTTGGCATTAGCATTGTCATCAATATCAGAAGACGCTTGCTCAGAAACATTCGTACCTTCAATTTCTGTTTCAAACAGACTCTCATGAAAAGGCAGAGCAGGATGCTCAGTCACCAACCACTGCTTAATCAATTTAGGCAAATAGCGCTTGAGACTTTCGGTGGTTGGGTCAACATCCTTAGGTAATGTCTCAAGCGAGTTCACCTGCCATTGCACTTCGCCTTGCAAAAACTGTAATAGCTCACTCACTGGATTGGCTGGCAGATGCTCATGAGTGTCCGTCAAGCTTTGACCGTTGTAGAACATCCAGCATGCACTGCGCGCGCACAGCAGGGCATCTAAAAATGCACCGTTGTCATCGTCCTCACTGACTCTGTCACCGCGGCGAGCATTGGTCGCTTTCATCAAATCATAGCGGTTGTCACGATCACGCCCAGGGAACTCTGAGAGATCCATGTTGAGCATGACCACCAACTCAAAAGGCACGTTCCTTAAAGCACCAAACTTACCAAAGGTAATAACACCAGTAGGCTCAGCACTGACTTGCTGACTTTCAAGCTCGTTTTCAATACTGTCTAGCATAAAGCTCAACTTTAGTGGCAACTGCTCCACACCTGCCAGCCTTTGCTCCACTTCTCTGTTGTCGACATCACCACTCGAGTACTGCCTATAGTGACGATTGGCTCGCAAACTTGATTTAAAGCCATTCATCGCATTGTAAATGGCGCGCATGGTACGCGTTTGGTCCACATCGCCAAAGTAGCGATGAATCACTTGTCTCTCAATCTGATCGAGCCAGTCTTCCGCTTTCATTTTTTGTATATGGTCATCCCGTCGTGCGACCAAACCGGTATAAATGCGGCAAAGCGCTTCAACAATCAACGCATCATTTAAGCTGACTTGTGGTAGCGGTAAAGTCATTTCTGGTAAGGCAGTGCTTGGCCATACATCTTCATTTAGAGCATATAAGCAATCACTCAACTCAGCTTCTGGCATGACCAGACCTAGGGTCAATCTGTCTAACGCTTGCGCAAAACTAAAGCGATAGTCATAGTCATTACTATCCAAAGTTTGCTTAAGATGCAGCTCATCAAAACCGCGAATAAAGCCTGCCTCTACCAATAAATCACAGCCACGGCTCATTTGCTCATGAGTCAGTCCAAAGCTTTCAAACAAGGGCGGCAACATCAACCAGTCTAAGACTTCAGCCGCTTCAAAACGGGCGCTATGGCTACCCAATAGCTTATAAAAACCAATAATAGCTTCCCATAACTGGCGAATGTCCGCATCAACAACACCTGTCACTTTAGCGGGCAAGGTCAAACCATCTTGACCTTTACCATTAACAAAGATAGAACCAATCAGCGCATGATGACGCTCGACATCGGGTAGCAGCACAACAATGTCAGATATATGACGTTTCTTTTCACCAAGTTTGATAGGTTCATTTAACCAGCGACCAATCATAATACGCAACACTTCAAGCTGGCGCTGCAAACTATGACACGAATGAATGCTTAGGCTATTATCTTGAGAAGAGATTGCCCAAAAACGGTCTTTCTCAAAGCGTTTATTCTCTAACGCTTCATCTTCATACCAGGCCGCTCCTTGCTTCTCTTCATTGAAGCTTGGCTCTATCTGCTTACTTACCGCTTGCGAGACTTTAGCAGCCGTCGCTTGTTGGGTCGATTGCTCATCAAGCATCAGCACATCGTTCTGCAAACGCTTTAACAGACTTGGATTGTTTTGGCTGTTTTGAACGCTACTAGCATTATCAATATACTCAGCAGCAACCTCATGATTAGAACCAATGCTCAGCGTATCATCAAAATTATCTTGCCATTCAACCAGTGCATCATCGTACTGCTCATTACCCGACAAGTTAGCAAGCATGGCAAACGCATCACGCGATTGCTTACCCAAACGTGACAGCAAGCTATGACCATAATCACGCAAGAACACACTCTCAGGGTTAATAATCTGTTGGCGCTGTAACCATGATTTATCAACAATATCTGCCCAAAACAGCTTCGATGGGTTGTAATGCAATAACGTGATATTCATGTACTTCGATAAACGCTGCAAAAAATCTAGCTCGGTCTGTGGCAACTGCTGAATGGTAAAAATGCGCAGTACTTTGGGCAACTGAGCACGCTCATTCGCCTTATTATCTTTCAAAGCCGACCAGAAGACATCTTCAAGTGCCACACGGTGTAGATGAACATCAGCAAACAAATGCGACCATAAAAATCGTTGCGCAGCCTCTAACTCAATATAATGCTCAACCAGCCACTCAGGCGTGCCGCGTACATACTTATCAAAACGCAGTGACAATGCATCTTTCTCCGCTATCAACTCATTCACATTTAGCGGTTTGTTGTACGACCATAAATCTAGCCAATCCTCACGGTGTGTTAAGTATCGGTTAAACACTCTTGCCAAATCGCTTGCCAGCTGCCAAATACGGGCGTCTTGTTGCGTCTTGTCTTTTATAATATCCTGTCGCACATTATCTTGATAAGTATCTGCCTGCGGCTCATCAATCAAAGACGCCAGCAATGGATGAACCGGATGTTTTTCATCTGCAACAATCGCCTCTTGATAGTAGGTCAAATAGCCAAACAATCGCCACTGCATGACCGTTGGTGACAACACCGCCACTTCTGGCACATTTAAGGTTGCCGCTTCGGAGTCATTCTCTAACAAATACGCGTTATGGCGGGTTAACACATCCTGCATGAGCGTCCACTGATACTGACCCCAAAACTTAGTACGTACCAAGGTACTAATCCCAGCACGACTGGCAATGGTTTTGTCCAACCAATCGCCCAATACCATTGAGGGCACAATGACAATAAAAGGCTCAAAAACAGGCTGATCCTTAGACTGATATTGCACAAGCAGTTGATCAACAAGGTTTTCGGTGCGGTGCGATTGAATAATGGTAAACATAGAAGATAGTCTGATTGAAGTTATATATGAGTGATAGTGTGATGTAGACGGTCATGAGTGCCTGAAATGGAATAACATTTGCGTTAGCTTTCTAATACATATTGGTGGCTGCTAAGGAATACCACGAAGAATACTCACCAATCTATGTTTCGCGGTCGTTACTACAATGTATTTCTGCTAGCATGGCTGTCATAAACACGATGCAAATGACAACAACGATTAACTATCATTGCATCATCAGTGATTATTTATAACAATCATAAAATAGGCTGCTGATTAGTGTGCCATCGATAGCTATCGTTTACTAGTATATGTGCCACTATTATAATATCTTACGACAGATAGTGTCGCATTGATAAGTCTCATATTTATGAATAGAGAAGTCAGTGCTGCTGTCAGATTAACTGCTGTAATTTTTATGTCCATAACCCTTTTTTAACGGAATAACTTAATACTATGCCCTTGCGTCCCATTGATGCCATTTTCGTTCATCCTAAACGACGTCTATATGTTGTATACTATCGCGGTGAATTGTGGCAATTGCCACGTATGAAAATTGACGACAGATCGTGGCAAAACAGACAGCCCTATACTGATGATAGTCGCTCGCTTTATTTGAGCATCCATCAAGCCATTAATGACCCCATACTTGCACAAAAACTGCGAACATTGAATCTGCCTGTCGCAGTGCGTGGGAGCACGCTGCCACGCTTTGAAGCATGGTGGGAAGCCCATGGTTTTGAATGGCTTAAAGACAAGCTTACGATGGGCGAATCGCCATTGGCTGCACACCAAATAAAAGCCATTGACAATGATGTTACCTCCCCCTCAAACGATCAACCTGTGCTATCCAATCAAAATAGTACAATTGGTCATAAGAATAATAGCGAGAAAAAACTTTTACCTGATTCAGAAACCGATGTTTTTGCAGATATGCTTGCGGACTTAGCAGATGAAGTGTTACACCAACAGCTTTAAAAATAATACGTTATACATCGCATTTTATGTAAACTTGACACAAACCCATTAAGAGAAGAGCAGTAACATATGAGAGACTACAAGCTGCTACTGGCTGGGCTAATTTTACTGCTGCTGATAATCTTTATTGCAATCTTTACGTGGTTATGGAGCAGTAACCGTAAAAATATAGATCCCCTACCGATCATGGCAAATGCAAATGAGCCGTCAGCCTCCACTCAAGACGAGGTAAATACCCTCACCGACAGTACGCTGTATATAAAGGCAGAAGAGGATTTACAAGCACCCTTGGACGATATCATCGTTAGCTTCGAATCTCGTTATCCTCATGTGCAGGTTGTGCCAAGTTATGTACCCGCCAGCGACCTCTTAACATTATCAAACGCCAATCCTAACTATAATAAACACTCTGAATTTGGCGCTGATATAGACATGATCGTCGCTAACGACAGCCTATCTGCAGACCGCCTCACACCGTTACAAGCAGAGCTAAAAGCGGCTCAAGATAAAATAAACCAAGACAAAGAAAATATCAGCAATACTGATGATAAAAAAGTAGATACTGCTGAGACTCGTGCCATTGAAACTGACAATGCAGAGGCACGTACCCTAAATTCTTTCAGCTATGCACTGAGAGGCAAGCAAGCGCTTGAAGGGGTTATTTTGACAGAGAATACTGCTGCTATTAACTTCCGTAATTTTTTACTTTCGAGTACCGGACAAGATATATTAGAAAAGTACGATTATTATAATATCGAAGGTTATAAAAACAGTGTAAATGACTTGTTTAATCCAACATCACGTGCACAAGAAGCAGCAAATGCCAACACTGTGAATGTCGCTGATGCCTTGAGTAATGGCAAGTAATGATAAAATCTTTATATTTTGTTGATTGCTTTTATGAGCGATTTTTCCTACAATGTTATTCCAAAATGCGCCTATAGCTCAACAGGATAGAGCAGTTGCCTCCTAAGCGATCGATCGGGGTTCGAGTCCCTGTAGGCGCACCATATAACAAAACATATCACCCCGTAAGCCTTATACTACGGGGGTTTTTGATGTCTTATCGCATAACTGACAATGTATTTTCATAAAGCATACCGTCAAAACACAAAATATCCGGCATCGCTTATTAACCCAATCAATTCATGCTTTTAGGATGTCCAAACTTATTAAAGGTATGAGAATAATTTTCCATCTTCAAAACACAAAAAAGCCTTTCAAGCTTTATATTTCATAGCTTGAAAGGCTTTATCAATCGCATGCTTTTATCTAGGTAAGCGTTTTAATATTAGGATTTGCTTACCGTTTAGAGCCGCTCTTACTCTAGGTTCAACATCGATTTTGCCACGGCTTCTGCCACTTTAATGCCATCAATCCCTGCTGATAATATGCCACCTGCGTATCCTGCGCCTTCACCTGCAGGGAATAAGCCTTTGGTGTTAATGCTTTGGAATTCTTTATTGCGTTTAATGCTGATTGGTGACGATGTTCTGGTTTCTACGCCAGTGAGTAACCCATCATCAGATGAAAATCCTTGGATTTTTTTATTAAACGCTGGAATGGCTTCACGTATGGCATCCACGGCAAATTCAGGTAACGCTTTGCTTAAGTCGGTTAAGGTAATACCAGGAGTGTAAGACGGTTTTACATCGCCTAATTCTGAGTCTGGTTTGCCTTTTAAGAAGTCACCAATGGTTTGCGCTGGTGCGTTGTAGTCTTTGCCGCCTAATTCAAATGCTAAGCTTTCTAATTGTCTTTGTAAGTCAATGCCAGCAAGGGGATGGTTTGGGTAATCTCGCTCTGGGTCGATACCTACCACAATAGCACTGTTGGCGTTACGCTCATTTCTTGAATATTGGCTCATACCATTAGTGACAACACGGCCTTCTTCTGATGCAGCGGCAACAACGGTTCCACCTGGACACATACAGAAGCTATAAACAGAACGACCATTTTTACAATGATGAACCAGTTTGTAATCCGCAGCGCCAAGTATCTCGTTTCCAGCATTGTCACCAAAGCGTGCTTGGTCTATGGTTGACTGTTTATGTTCAATCCTAATGCCAATTGAAAAAGGTTTTGCTTCAATATACACACCTTTATCATGGATCATCTCAAAAGTGTCTCGGGCGCTATGACCAACAGCAAGAACAACATGGTTGGTTTTTAAGGTTTCGCCAGTATTAAGGGTCACGCCTGTTACTTTTGAGTCAGTGATGTGCAAGTCGTCTACGCGAGTCGCAAAACGGACTTCCCCACCGAGTGCTATGATCTCGGCACGCATTTTTTCTACCATGGTGACTAACTTATAAGTACCTATGTGCGGCTTACTGACAAATAAAATCTCATCTGGTGCGCCAGCTTTTACAAATTCAGTCATGACTTTACGGCCATAATGATTGGGATCTTTCACTTGGCTATATAATTTACCGTCAGAAAAAGTACCCGCTCCGCCTTCACCGAACTGTACGTTAGATTCTGTGTTTAATTTGCGCTGACGCCAAAAGCCAAAGGTGTCTTTGGTGCGTTGTCTGACTTCATTACCACGTTCAATGATAATAGGTTTAAAACCCATTTGAGCAAGGGTGAGTCCAGCCATTAATCCACAAGGACCAAAACCAATAACAACAGGACGCTCAGTTAAATTCTCTGGCGCTTCACCTAAATATTTGTAGCTGGTATCTGGTGTTGGCTTAACATAGTTGTCTGACTCAAATTGAACCAGTAAATCATTGGTTAAATCCGAGTCGGTCAGGGTGATGTCTAGCGTATAAATTAATTGGATATTTCTTTTATTACGAGCATCATAACCACGTTTAAACATCACAAATGACGCCATTTGCTCAGCAGAGATTTTAAGTTTTGTCGTTATCGCAGTCGTTAAATCTTCAGGTGCATGATTTAATGGCAATTTAATTTCAGTTAAACGTATCATTGGTTACTCATAAACTCGTGTAGAAAACAGTCTCGCATTTTACTGGTACTGGTACAAATAAGCGAATAAATATTTTACTTACGCAGGGTGAATTTACGGTTTCTTCAGCATAGATCAGCATCCTATTATAAAAACTAAATGTCAGACTTCATCCCAAGCTAGCTACCAAGCCTAATGGCTAACGTGCTTTAGCTAAAAAAAACCTACCTTTAGTTAAGTTGACATCATTTAGTACGTTTGCTTCTTAATTTCCTTCTGTTCACACTTCCTGAACTCAAAAAAAAACATCGCTTCTGATGTCATCATTTTTTATACCGCTTTAGCATTCCTTAACCAGACATAAATGGTGCATAGAAAATCATAAAAACCAATTATGGTGCACAAAAGTGCCCTAGCTCCTGATAAAGACCAATATTGGTGCATTTGTCTAGTATTTTATATTGGCATAGATATTGAAGTATTAATAATAGTTAGGAATGGCTCGTTCACTCGGCCTACCATGCTGCTACTTTATCTTTCTGGAGAAATATATGTCTTTATTGCCAACGCTTATCACTGCTACTCCTATAAGTACAAATTATCGTATCGACTCAAAATTGACATCACGTTTGTCTCTACTAGCAGTAGCCGTTGTCGGCAGCTTAAGTCTTATGGGTTGTCAAAAACCTGCGGAAACCAGTGCAGAAACCAATTCTACCGCCACAAAAACGGACACCTCTGAGACGGCTGCTACCACTGCGGCAGATGGTGACACCATCAAAGTTGGTATCTTGCATTCTTTATCTGGAACGATGGCCATCTCTGAGACGTCATTAAAAGATACGGCGCTCATGACCATTGATGAAATTAATGCCAATGGCGGTGTGTTAGGTAAGCAGCTAGAGCCAATCGTCGTAGATCCCGCTTCTGATTGGCCGTTATTCGCTGAAAAAGCTCGTCAGCTGTTAACCCAAGATAAAGTGGATGTGATATTTGGGGGTTGGACGTCGGTATCACGTAAGTCTGTGCTACCTGTCGTTGAAGAACTAAATGGCCTCATGTTCTACCCCGTGCAGTATGAGGGTCAAGAACAGTCAGAAAACATTTTCTACACTGGTGCTGCACCAAACCAACAAGCTATTCCTGCCGTTGAATACTTAATGAGTCCAGAGGGTGGTAGTGCAGAACGCTTTGTCTTACTTGGGACAGATTATGTTTATCCTCGGACTACTAACCAGATACTGCGGGCTTTCTTAAAATCTAAAGGCGTCGCTGAAACAGATATCATGGAAGAGTACACCCCTTTCGGTTTTAGCAACTATCAGACCATCGTTGGCAATATTAAAAGCTTCTCTACTGGTAAAAAGACGGCGGTTATCTCTACCATTAATGGGGATTCAAACGTACCTTTTTATCGTGAGCTTGCCAACCAAGGTATTAAAGCGTCTGATATCCCAGTCATGGCATTCTCAGTGGGAGAAGAAGAGCTTCGCGGTATCGATACCAGCTTATTGCAAGGGCATTTAGCGTCATGGAACTACTTTATGTCGGTTAAAAATCCTGTCAACAGCGACTTCACTAAAAAGTATAAGAAATATGCGCTGGATCATAAGCTACCCAATGCTGACAAAGTCGTGACCAATGATCCTATGGAAGCCACCTACGTGGGTATCAATATGTGGAAACAAGCAGTCGAAAAAGCTGGTACGACTAATGTCGATAAAGTGCGCATTAGTATGGGAGGTCAGACTTTTGACGCGCCATCAGGGTATACATTGAAAATGGATGAGGAAAACCATCATTTATGGAAGCCTGTCATGATCGGTCAAATCCGTGCCGATGGTCAGTTCGATGTGATCAGCAAAACTCCAAAAGTCATTCGTGCTGAGCCATGGAGTCAATACATTCCTAAATAAGGTTGTGATCACCCAAGCCTTAGTCCCTAATCCTTAGCCCCTTAATGGTATCAAAACCAGCAACCCTTTAGCTCCTCTACTGATAAAACAGTTTTTAGTAGAGGTTAAAGGAGTGTTGACTGCAAAAAAGGAACCATCATGTCACATTACCCTTCCTATTATAAAAGTGACGCGCAAGCCAATTATTTTAACAAGACTTTTATACTCGCCTTACTATCTTTACTCCTCCTCATTGCTATCACATCAGCTGCTCATGCTCACGAGACATCAGCAGTACACAGCCATGGCGAGAAACTATCGACTAATACTGTGGCAGCGACATCCAATGCTGTAAGTGAAGAGACCTTACTTGCTCAAGACGACACCTTGCTTGCTCAAAACAAGCAGTCTCTTACTACGCCAGCTAATCTTGCGATAAGTAAAGGGGATGCTATCGAGCAGTTCGTTGCTGCTGACTTCACCATTCGCCAAACCATGCTCAACCAGTGGCCGGGGTCAGTTGAGAGTTTGGATACTTTAGTTGAGCTGATAAAAAACGATGAGCTGTACCAAGGTAATGGTGGGCAAACCTACCTACTTAACAGCGAAGATGAGCTATTTACTTATCCTGCTAAGCAGCTGACCACCGAGTGGCCTAGTGACTTGGCGCAAGTGACTTTGACCAATACGCTACGCTCAGCCTTAGTATTTGGACAAGCCAAGGTTAAGCTTGAGTCAAACGATCCTACGCAACGTGTGCAGGCAGTTGCCATCTTAGCGGACAATATCGAACAGCTAGATCCAGCACTCATAAGTACTGCTACCACTAATGAGGAAGACGACGACGTCAAAACAGCGTTGAGTACTTTACAAGCGAGGATTGATTTTAGAGATGGCGACGTTACTACCCAAATTGCCGCGCTTACTGTGCTCGCTGATAGCGATAGCCCGCAAGTCTTAGTTGATGTCAAAAAAGCATTGACGGCAAATGATATCGATCCTGTACTCAAATCTGCGCTGTTAGACGCTGAAGAAAGTATTGAGCAGCGCATTACCCTCAGTACTTGGATAGGTCATCTATTCACGGGGCTTAGTACGGCAAGTATCTTACTACTGGCGGCATTAGGGCTGGCCATTACTTTTGGGCTACTGGGTGTCATCAATATGGCTCATGGTGAGCTCATTATGATTGGTGCTTACGCCACTTATATGGTGCAAAATCTCTTTCAAGCGTATTTTCCTAGTATGACTGGATGGTATTTGGTTGCCGCTATACCCGTCGCTTTCTTAGTCAGTGCCATTATAGGCATGATTATCGAACGAATCATTATTCGCCCGCTTTACGGTCGTGAGCTTGAAACCTTACTGGCAACTTTCGGTGTCAGTCTGATTCTCATGCAGTTAGTTCGGATGATATTTGGCGCGCAAAATGTCGAAGTCAGCAATGTCGACTGGTTGAGCGGTGCCTATCAAGTCTCCTCGAGCCTTGTGCTTCCCTTCAACCGCATCGCTATTATCGGCTTTACCATCATTATTCTTATGCTACTGGTGTATTTACTTAACAAGACTCGTTTCGGGCTATTTGTGCGCGCTGTGACTCAAAACCGGCAAATGGCACGTGCAGTTGGTATCTCCTCTGCTCGCATCGACATGTTGGCATTCGGCCTTGGTTCAGGGTTGGCCGGTCTCGCTGGCTGCGCTCTAGCACAAGTGGGCAACGTCGGACCCGACTTAGGTCAAACTTATATTATTGATGCGTTCTTAGTCGTCGTGGTTGGCGGTGTTGGGCAAGTATGGGGCGCGGTATTGGCATCTTTAGGTCTTGGTGTCAGTGGTACGGTGCTTGAGATTGGCATTGGTGCTGTGATGGCTAAGATTGTGTTACTGGTTCTTGTGATTTTGTTTATTCAAAAACGTCCACAAGGTTTATTCGCCCTCAAAGGCCGTTTTGTGGATTAAGGAGAACCTCATGCGTTTGACTCAATTATTATCTGATTCCCCACGTAATGCCATTCTGATTGGTTTGTGTTTTTTAGTGCTACTGATATTGCCTTGGCTCCATTTATTACCTGAAACCTCTAGTTTTCACCTGTCTGCTTATTGGATAACTTTGATTGGTAAAATAATGGCGCTCGCTATGGTAGCACTGGCTTTAGACTTGGTCTGGGGCTATGCCGGCATTCTAAGCTTAGGTCATGGTCTTTATTTTGCGCTAGGAGGTTATGCTTTTGGTATGTACTTGACGCGTGAAACTGCTGGCACGGACTTGCCAGATTTTATGCGTTTTTTGAGTTGGACCGAATTGCCGTGGTACTGGGCAGGCACTCAACATTTCTGGTGGGCGATGGCTTTAGTGGTGCTAGTTCCCGGTCTGGTCGCTTTTATATTTGGTTTCTTTGCCTTTCGCTCAAAAATTAAAGGGGTTTATTTTTCGATTATTACTCAGGCCATGACTTACGCGGCAGCCTTATTATTCTTCCGTAACGAAACAGGCTTTGGTGGTAACAATGGTTTCACAGGTTTTACTACGCTACTAGGTTATGACATCACTGCCTCTTCAACGAGGGCTGTACTGTGTTTTACGACTGCTTTGGCGCTGCTACTGTCATATCTTGGACTACGCTATCTGATGAGCCAGCCTTATGGGCGCGTGCTCGGTGCCATTCGTGATAGTGAAAATCGCTTGCAGTATTTAGGCTATCGCACGCTTTGGTACAAGCTTTCAGCTTGGGTATTGTCTGCAATAATAGCTGGTATCGCTGGTGCTCTATATGTACCGCAAGTTGGCATCATTAATCCAGGTGAGATGAACCCCGTCAACTCTATCGAGATGGCAGTATGGGTGGCTGCTGGAGGTAGAGGTTCATTAATCGGTGCCATTGTAGGCGCTGGTACAATTAATGTGATTAAAACGTATTTTACCGTCGCCTATCCGGAGTTTTGGTTACTTATTCTAGGTGGATTATTTGTGGTGGTTACTTTATTTCTCCCTAACGGCATCATTGGCGTACTTGATCGTTTTAAAAAGGAAAAAGAATAATGTTAATAACTAATGCTGCTACTTCCCAAAAAGTTACTAACGATACGCTTGTTAAAAACAATCCTAGTATCAATAATCCAATGAAAAAATCTAAAAATACACCACACATAACGGTCGCAGAAAACATGCCTACCCGACCAGTCACTACTTTGGCTGAAGATTACGGAGATAGAGGAGGCTTAGCGCATCCTGTTCCCAAATCAGGGCCAGATATGAGACATGGTATTGCGCTGTATTTAGAAGACGTTAGCGTGTGGTTTGACTCGTTCCGCGCACTCAATGATTTATCTTTATACATTGAGGCAGGCGAGCTACGCTGCATCATCGGCCCTAATGGCGCAGGCAAAACAACTTTAATGGATGTTATTACGGGTAAAACGCGCCCCACTAAAGGCAGTGCATTTTTCGGTCAAGTACATAATTTAGCCAAACTATCTACCGAAGAAATAGCGGAAGCAGGCATTGGCCGTAAGTTTCAAAAACCTACCGTATTTGAGAAATTTACCGTACTTGATAACTTAATGCTGGCTGCGCCAAAGGACAAACGGGTATCAAAGAGCTGGTTTACTCGTATTGACACAGAAATCCAAGATACCCTTGACTCAACGCTTGATCAAATACGCCTAAAAGAGCTGATTAACAAGCCAGCAGGATTATTGTCTCATGGTCAAAAGCAGTGGCTAGAGATTGGAATGTTACTGATGCAAAGACCAAAACTTATCTTACTTGATGAACCAGTAGCAGGCATGACCGATGCCGAAACTGAACATACCGCTGAGTTATGTCTACGCCTTAAAAAGAATCACACCTTGATCGTGGTTGAGCATGACATGACCTTTATTGATGCCATAAGTGAGAAAGTAACGGTTTTGGCAAATGGCGCTATTTTGGCTGAAGGCACGTTGAGTGAAGTACAGAATAATGAGGCCGTTATTGAGACCTATTTGGGTCGGTAATAAGCTCAGGTCGATAACAAATAGTAACACTTAGAAATAGACCTAAAAAATAGAGGTGCTTATATGTTAGAAATCAATGCCATAAATCAATATTACGGTGGCAGTCACATTTTACGTGATGTCACCCTCGCCGCCCCTGTAGGAGAATGTAGCGTGGTACTGGGTCGTAATGGCGTCGGTAAAACCACCTTGCTTAAATGCTTGATGGGCATCCTACCAATCAAATCAGGTGAGATTTTATTGGACGGTAAGGATATTAGTCAGATGACACCTGAGCAACGTGTGCGCGCAGGACTCGCTTATGTGCCGCAAGGACGTGATATATTTTCTACTTTGACCGTTGAAGAAAACATTCTGATTGGAATGGCGAAATTTTCTCAACGAAAAGCAAGTAAAGTACCCAAACACTTGTATGATATATTTCCAGTGCTGGACGAGATGAAGCATCGCCGTGGTGGCGATCTATCTGGCGGTCAGCAGCAGCAACTCGCTATTGCTCGTGCGCTTGCATCAGAGCCTCGAGTACTAGTACTTGATGAGCCGACTGAAGGTATCCAACCGTCCATTATTAAAGACATTGGTAGAGTCATTCGTAGTCTTGCTAATAAAGGCGATATGGCAATTGTTTTAGTCGAGCAGTTTTATGAGTTTGCAGAAGAGCTTGCCGATAACTATACCGTGCTTTCTAGAGGACAAGTCGTAGCTCAGGGGGCTGGATGTGACATGGCAAAAAACAATATTCAAGAGTTGGTGGCAATCTAAAAGGAAACTTTATAAAAAGACACTTTATAAAAGGGAATACAATTTTGACTTGGCAATCCTCACTACAGCTCCATTTCGACTGCGCCTCTACTGCTGCAAAAACTCGGCTGTGTCATCGTGCCCATACTGGCGCACTCATGGTGCAGCGCGCGCTGTATCCTGAGCCTGATAGTACTGATAACAGCCAAGCAGGGATTTGCCATATTTATGTGTTGTATCCTCCTGCTGGTATCGCCGATGATGACCGCTTAACATTGGAGTTTAACCTACACTCTAATAGCCATGCGGTGATTACCACCCCTGGAGCCGGAAAATGGTACGGGCAACGCAAATCGTTGCGATCCTCTAGACCCAGCGACTCATCAAAATTTAACAACGGTACTCAATCGGCAAACAGCAACACTTCTAACGACTGTTTTAATGATGTTGTCAGCGCAGAACAGCATATCGACGCCCGCCTCGATGATCACGCTGTCCTTGAATGGCTACCTCAAGAAAGCATTTATTACGATTATTCCAACTCTAATGCCAATAGCCGCTTTTATTTAGCTAAGACAGCAAGTTTATTGACTTGGGATATTGCGGTATTTGGACGTCAAGCGTATCAAGAGACGTTTGCTAATGGTCATTATGCCAACCGCTTAGAGATATGGCGTGAGAGTAATTTATTGGTCAGCGAATGCACCTCCCAGCCAGCAAATACGCGCTGGTTTACCTCACCATTAGGACTGAATAATCAACATGTGCATGGCTCTTTTTGGGCAATACCTAGCACAGAGATCATTGCACCTGAGTTACAGAATAATCCGCTCAAGCTTGGTCAGTATTTAGATGCCACTATTACCGAGATACGCCATCTCATTGATACGCAGTCACTACCTATTCACTGTACTCACAATTTTCAAGGTATTAATTGCCGTTATTTAGGGGTAGATGTGCGTGCCTGCTTTGAGGCTTTTTACCAAGTCCGCGAGCTTATCAGGTCTAAATGGTACAAGCTTGAGCCTCATCGACCGAGAATTTGGGACACCTAATACCATGTGCTCCTGCATACTCTCATCCCTGAACAATGCTGAATCAAACCAGAATGACTCTACTTAGTACATTTAACTTAGCACCTTTACTTTATGAAGATTAAAAACGGTTCATAGTCTTTAAAGCACAATAATTATTAAGGAAGCTTTATGCAATTAAATCCTACAGAGAAAGATAAACTCTTACTATTTACCGCAGGCATGGTGGCGGAACGTCGTAAAAATCGCGGTGTAAAGCTCAATTATCCTGAGTCTATCGCTTACATTAGCATGTTACTAATGGAAGGCGCGCGTGATGGCAAAACCGTGGCGCAACTAATGAGTGAAGGATCCACTTATCTCTCTGCCGATGACGTCATGGAAGGCATTGCAGAGATGATACACGATGTCCAAGTTGAAGCCACTTTCCCCGATGGCACTAAGCTGGTGACGGTACATAACCCCATCGTATAGCTTGCTTGTTGTAAAGCCGTATAAAACGATATTGAACTAGAGCCATTGCCATAAGACGATTAAGGATAATAAAAATGACGATAAAAGCAGGCGAATATAATATTAAAGCAGGCGATATGGCTTTGAATGCTGGTCGATATGTTCAAACCATAACGGTAATCAATACTGGCGACCGCCCTATTCAAATCGGTTCTCACTATCACTTCTATGAAGTCAATGCAGCACTGAGCTTTGATCGAGAGTCGACGCTTGGCTATCGACTCAATATCCTATCTGGCACTGCGGTACGTTTTGAGCCAGGACAAGCGCGCGAAGTGGAACTGGTTGCCATCTCAGGTAGACAGCACATTTATGGTTTTTCAGGCGAGGTTATGGGCGTTGTAGACCCTAAAACCTCTCAAAACACCTCGAAAAAACGCATTGACCGACGTATCTATGCCGAGCATTTTGGCCCTACCACAGGGGATAAGGTACGCTTAGCCGATACGAATTTATGGCTTGAGGTTGAGTATGATTTGACCAGTCATATTGACCACCAGCCTGATATTGATAGCGTCAGCATTGGTGAAGAGGTCAAATTTGGTGGCGGCAAGGTAATCCGCGATGGGATGGGTCAATCACAGCTGCTGGGTGAGCAAATTGCCGATACTATTATTACCAATGCTTTGATTGTGGACTACAGCGGTATCTATAAGGCAGATGTCGCTATTAAGGGCGGTCGCATTAGCGGCATTGGTAAAGCTGGCAACCCTGATATTCAGCCTAATGTGACGTTACCTATTGGCGCGGCTACCGAAATTATCGCAGGAGAAGGTAAAATTTTGACTGCTGGCGGAATCGATAGCCATATTCACTTCATTGCACCTCAGCAATGTGAAACGGCGCTAATGTCTGGTGTGACTACGATGTTAGGCGGTGGTACGGGACCTGCTGAAGGTACTCTTGCCACTACTTGTACGCCTGGTGCCTATCATATTCACAGCATGCTAAAAGCCACCGACTCTATTCCGATGAATATCGGATTCTTGGGTAAAGGCAACGTCAGTTTACCTGCTCCCATTGTTGAGCAGATTGAAGCGGGTGCTATCGGGCTTAAGCTTCATGAAGACTGGGGCTCCACGCCCAAAGCCATTGATAACTGCCTTAGCGTGGCTGAAGAATATGATGTGCAAGTGGCTATTCATACTGATACGTTAAATGAAAGCGGCTATTTAGATAGCACTCTCGGCGCGTTTAAAGACCGCTGTATTCATACCTTCCATACCGAAGGCGCTGGCGGCGGTCATGCCCCAGATATCTTAAAAGCTATTGGCGAAACCAACGTCTTACCCTCATCAACCAACCCGACGCGCCCTTTCACCATTAATACCATTGACGAGCATCTCGACATGCTCATGGTTTGTCATCACTTAAGCCCAGCCATTGCTGAAGATGTCGCTTTTGCCGAGAGTCGTATTCGTAAAGAAACCATTGCCGCCGAAGATATTTTACAAGACATGGGTGCCATCTCCATGATGAGTAGTGACTCGCAAGCGATGGGACGCGTGGGAGAAGTCATTATTCGCACGTGGCAAACGGCTGATAAAATGAAAGCCCAACGCGGTCATCTGGCTCCTGATCAATCAGCTAAAACGGAGCAGTCCTTAGAAAATATCATGCTAAATCCCACTGACTCTAATAGCAGCAATGATAATTTTCGTATCAAACGCTACCTCGCAAAATACACCATCAATCCTGCCATCACTCATGGCATTAGTGACGAAGTGGGATCCATTGAAGTAGATAAATGGGCGGATTTAATTTTATGGTCGCCTGCATTTTTTGGCGTAAAGCCTGACCTTATCATTAAAGGCGGCTTGATTGCGGCAGCGTCCATGGGCGACCTCAATGCTTCCATTTCAACCCCGCAGCCTGTGCACTATCGCAGCATGTTTGGTAGCTTCCCCAAAACAGTGGCGCAGACTTGTATCACCTTTATGTCAAGTGCTGCGATAGACAAAGGTGTTGATAGGCAATTAGGGTTAGAAAAGGTCATCAAAGCAGTACATAACATTCGCAAGGTACGCAAACAAGACATGAAATTCAACAGCTACTGTCCTAAGATGGAGGTTAACCCTGAGACTTATGAAGTGTACGCCGATGGTGAGCTGTTGACCTGTGAGCCTGCCGACTATCTACCGATGGCACAGCGCTATTTTTTATTCTAGCTGCTTTTTATTGTCGTGCTGATAATCCACCATCAGCTGTCAACCATCTACTTTAACGGACTATAAACATAATTATGAACATTTATACGCAACGTCTTGATCTATCAACCCTTAGCGCTGAACAACAGGCGATTATTGATAGGCAAAAACAGGCAGAAAACTTTTTATATTTAGATTTCGATACCCGTCAGCGTAGCCGTTTTAAAGCAGAAACACAGCACCACGCAATCATTGGTGTTGATTTACCACGTACGGAAACTATTAAGAATGGCAGTGTACTGGCAGACCATCAAGGCAACTTGATACAGATTATGGCCGCTAATCAAGCCTTAATCGAAGTGACTGCTGATAATGGTTTTGACCTTATGAAAGGCGCTTACCATTTAGGTAATCGTCATGTGCCATTAATGATTACAACTAAGGCCCTGTACTTTGAGCCTGATCATGTTTTAGAAGCGATGTTAAATCAACTTGGACTACATACCCAAGCCGTACAAGCGCCGTTTGAGCCAGAAACGGGTGCCTATAAAGGCAATCAAGGCGGACATTCTCACTCTCATGGTCATAGTCATCATGGTCACGACCATGACCATTCACATACCCACGGCAACTCTCATGACTAATCACGCCACACACTCACAGCAGACTACCTGTACCGCACAAGGTATAAATGATCTGAATAATACAGAAGTAACTGGACTTTTGTTCATTCTGGCGTCAAGTAACCTACCTATTGGCAGTTATACCTACTCGCAAGGCATCGAACCCGCTATTGAGGCAGGGCTGATTCATAATGAAAGCAGTAGTTTAGCGTTTATGAGTGATTATCTGGAGCTGGCATTATGTCGGTATGAGCTACCGCTACTGGCGCTTATGATTGAAGCACTTATGGTTGATGACGTTGCGCTTGCTGACGCTTTAGGTACAGATTACCATGCCAGCCGTGAAAGTAAAGAGTTTGTCTATGAGTCAAGCCAATTGGCTCTTTCTTTATCAGCATGGCTTGGTGATGTCCTTGAGCTCGACGTGCCTGACAGCTTACTTGCCCATGGATTTTTACCCCTCTTTGCCCATATCAGCTCGCACTGGCAGCTTAAGCCTGTACAAGCCTTGACCACCTACGCCTTTGGTCAAATCGAAAATATGGTGTTGGCTGCGGTCAAGACCGTACCGCTTGGGCAAATGGCAGGACAGCGCATTATTTGGCAGCTACAACAGTTATTAAGTCAGCAGATACAGGCATTGGCTGCCAACGTCAAGCAAAGATTTTTGCAAGTTCAAAATATGCCTTTAGAGGCTAACGTAAAGCTGAATCTACTTTATCAAAAGCTACATATGTCCGCTAACCTACCAAATTTAGCCATACTGTCTTGCCAGCATGAAAGGCAATACAGCCGCCTATTTCGCTCTTAATCGCTAATAAACACAACTCTCATCAAGGAACTTTATTTATGGCACTAACACCCAAAGTCGAAAACAAAAATTTAGAAACGACGCTCTCTCCGCTACGTTTAGGCATTGGTGGCCCTGTAGGCTCAGGAAAAACGGCATTGACGCTGAGACTATGTCAACGCCTGCGGGATGACATCAATATGGCAGTGGTGACCAATGATATTTATACCAAAGAAGACTCTGAATTCTTAACCCGCAATGAGGCGATGCCAGCTGAGCGCATTCGCGGTGTTGAAACCGGTGGCTGCCCGCATACTGCCATTCGTGAAGATGCCTCAATTAACTTATCTGCCATCGCCGAATTACAGCAGCAATTTGCAGGTCTTGAGCTCATTATCATCGAGTCTGGTGGTGATAATTTGGCAGCAACTTTTAGCCCTGAATTGTCCGACTTGACACTATATGTCATTGACGTGTCTGCAGGCGATAAAATTCCTCGTAAAGGCGGCCCTGGTATCATGAAATCGGACTTGCTCATTATCAATAAAACCGACCTTGCCCCTTTCGTAGGCGCGTCACTTGAGGTAATGGCACATGATGCCAAAAAAATGCGCGGTGATAAGCCTGTGGTATTCAGCAACATGAAAACAGGCGAAGGTCTTGATGACATTGTTGCTTTTATCTTAGATAAAGGCATGTTAAATGTGGCGTAGAATGCCTTAGGTAATGGCATTAATAAGTGCTCTACAAACCGCTGATGGATCAGTGGATTATGAGTCAGTTTTTATATCGATTTGTTTATTTATTAAGGATTTATCATGACAACAGACACAGCCAAAACGATGACACGCAAAAACCTCTTCCAAAAAACCACCATAATCAGTGGCTTAGCGCTGTTATCGTTACTACCAACACTCGCGTTTGCTCACCCTGGGCATGGCTTGATGGCAGCAGATGGCTCATTTGGCCTTTCAATATTGTCTGGTATGTTGCACCCTTTAACTGGGTTCGACCATCTGATGTTAGCGCTGGGCATGGGGATGCTATTTACTCAAATGCACAGCTTTAAAAAAGGCTTTGTAGCACTGTTAATTGGTCTAGTAACAGGATTTTTACTGAGTTTAAGTGTGAGCTTGAATAGCCTGTTTATTGAATACGGTATTCTACTCTCTATCGTACTCCTGACCATGGCACTTATGAGCCGCTACTTTAATGTAGCATTGAATCAAAACCACGAGATGTCCGTCAAAACCGTGTATAAATTCTTAATCATTGGCTTTGGTGCGCTTGCTATGTTCCACGGTGCTGCTCATGCAATCGAAGTGCCTGCAAACAGTAATACCGCTGGCTTCTTTACGGGTATGATTGTGGCCATGCTAGGTCTATATACTATCGGCAAAGGATTTGCCACTTATCTAAACACTCACCTGCAAGACAGCTTGATTATTCAACGTGTTATAGCTGTTGTCGGTTTATGCGGTGTGCTGTTAGGTTAACTTTGTTAATTTATACACAGAGTTATTTAACACGGTAGTAAGTTGAAGTGTAATGCACGCAGGTGACATTATCTAAATTGCCTTGTGACATTGCCTTATGCCCCTGAGCTTATGACAGCTCTTAAAGAAACTCTTAAAGAAATAAGGCCGCGCAAGCGACCGCTTAGCTCACAGCAGGATTAGCATTCAAAAAGGTTTGGGCTATAAGAAGCTTTAGATAATAAGTATGAAATGGTCATCAGAAAAAAAGGACAAATTAATGTCCTTTTTCTGGCTTTTGGTTTACTCAATGCTTACCAGCTAAAGCCCATACCCATGCCACCAGAGTTCTCATCTTTCGTGAAAGCACCACCGAGACTAAAGCTGGTATTGGGATTAATGACACGCTGATACCCCAATGAGACCGCTTGCTCGGAGCCCTGAAACCCTGCGCCCACGCCTATACGGTTCTTACCTTGTAAACCTGACGTGCTGGTTGCCATGTTTAACATCGCAGCACTCATCGCACCTTGACGATCAAAACGATCATCAATTTCCTTAAAGCGCTGTCCATTGTCTTGCAGATAATTTTGAATAGAGTCATTTAGAGCATTAAATTTAGTATCAGTATAAGTGTTCGAGGTTTCGATAGCGCTTGTTTTTGCGTCTTGTAACTGACTGACATTGACTGCGTCATTATCAGCGGTACCATTAGCAACATTGATAATCTGACGTTGGTTAAGATCCGAACCAACCGACACTGTGTTTTCACGGTTAGAGCTAGAGTCATTGCCGAGTACCACGGCGTTTTTTGCAGTAGTATTGACATTATTACCGAGCACAAAAGTATTGTCGCCAGACACGGTATTATTATTGCCCATACTATAGCTGTTATTGCCACTGACCGTACTTGGATCGCCAATCGCACCTGAATGATTTCCAGTCACTTTATTACCAGTGCCAATGCTGATAGCTTGCTCGCCGATTGCTTGAGCACCATCTCCCATTGCAATAGATTGCTTGCCCTGCGCCGCCGCATTAGCGCCTAAAGCCATTGCGTTGTCTCCACTAGCAATCGCTTCTGCAGACGTACCACCATTGATGCTTAGGTATTTATGCTGTGCAGCAATGTCCTGTTTAACGCTCAATACCTGATCATTCGTATAAATTTGTGACGATGCTAGAGTCTCGGTTGCTTTGCCGTCGGTATAACCTTTTGAGGCAGTTAAGGTTTCGGTTGCTTTGTCGTCGGTGTAACCTTTTGATGCGGTTAAAGTTTCAGTTGCTTTGTCGTCGGTGTAGCCTTTTGATGCAGTCAAAGTCTCGGTTGCTTTGTCGTCGGTGTAGCCTTTTGATGCAGTCAAAGTCTCGGTTGCTTTGCCGTCGGTATAACCTTTTGAGGCAGTTAAGGTTTCGGTTGCTTTGTCGTCGGTGTAACCTTTTGATGCGGTTAAAGTTTCAGTTGCTTTGTCGTCGGTGTAGCCTTTTGATGCAGTCAAAGTCTCGGTTGCTTTGCCGTCGGTATAACCTTTTGAGGCGGTTAAAGTTTCAGTCGCTTTGTCGTCGGTGTAACCTTTTGATGCGGTTAAAGTTTCAGTTGCTTTGTCGTCGGTGTAGCCTTTTGATGCAGTCAAAGTCTCGGTTGCTTTGCCGTCGGTATATCGTTTATTTACCGCATCTGTATCATTTATTGCATCTGCCACGTTAGTGATACGTTTTTCGAAACCCTTGCTACCAACTGAAATCGTATCCCTTTCATCTGCAATGGAGAAACTACCGATGGCGGTTGCGCCTGTCGCAGTGGCTTGGCTATTACTGCCAAACACGCTGCTGTCTGTACCTGATGCGGTATTCTGATAACCAACTGTAATACTATAGTCACCCTCTGATGTATTTTCAAAACCGACGGCACTACTGTCCTCACCTGATGCTGTATTATTATAACCGACGGCACTGCTATTTACATTCGAGGCGGTGTTTTTATAGCCAATTGCACTGCTATTTATGTTCGATGCCGTGTTGTTATAACCAAATGCACTACTATAACCCTCTGATGCGATATTATTAGAGCCTACCGCACTGCTATTGATACGCGATGCGGTATTGTTATAACCAACGGCACTACTGTACTTAACTGATGCTTCATTATTAGCACCTAACGCACTACTATAATCACCTGATGCTGCATTAGTATAACCAACCGCACTGCTATAAATACCCGAAGACTCATTAGAAATACCTGTTGCGCTGCTATAACTGCCCTTTGCTTTATTTGCATAGCCTAGCGCAGTAGCTTCACTCAATGCTTCATTATCAATACCTAAAGCACTGCTATTGAGACCGTCTGCTGCATTATTTATTCCACAGGCTAGTGCAATTACACCTGTTGCTGTACTTCCTCCAGAGACAGGATCCGTTACGCATACCACGCCTGCCCACACTGTAGAGCCACTGATCGCTGCAATACTGAAGGCAAGCCCTTTCACAGTCAACATCTTATAGTTATTTGAGCGAGCTATCAGGGCGATAGTGCCAGTCGTGCCGCTGGTCTTACCAACGCTCTTGGTATTTTCAGACACCACCACTATACAACCTAGTGATTGACTCCAAATCTTTTTAAATACTTTATTCATAGCTCGCTCCATAAGTCCAAAAACTACTCGTTGATAAAATCAAGGCTATCTATGTCACTTACATTAACCATGCTCGTAAATGACAGCTGTCACTTATTAAAGCACAAAGCTAACATACCTGTATATTTACATTAAAGGATATTTAATCTTCAGAGCTGTCTTAGATAAGCAAAATAATCTGGGATAGTTTTATGGAGAAATAGCATTATGAGTAAGATTCGCCTACCCAAACGCTCACAGCACAGTTAGCACAACGATTGTTATATCGGTAAGAGTGAGCGCGTCCGGTAGGATTGCAAGTGCCGTTATGGCACTCGCAAGGTCTGGCAGCAGATCAACCTGATGGCGTATCTAAGGAAATTTGGCATGGCATAGAGAATGTTGAACAAGTAACCATTGAGTAGATGGACTGATTTCATAACCCAAACAATCTACCTAAATGATTCACTCACGTAAATCATCCACGACTGCCAACATAGCCACTAATGAGGCTTCCCCTAATTTCATAGAGCGCTCTGGTGACCAACCTGTATCCGCATCGGGGACATTATTGTTATCTATAAATGGCATCTCCAAGGTATTGGCAAGGCAGTCAAAACGTTCGGCAACCCAGTGAGTCGCAAGCGTCATATTCGCTGTACCCGGTGCATCAACGTCATAGCCCTCTTCCGTCTGAAAGTCAGCACTGGCAATCTTTAACACTTCTGAGAATCTATCACGTAGACGCGCGAGGCGGTCGCTATAATTTGGCGTACCCTGCGAGCCAGCAAGGAATACAAAAGGTATTTCTTCATCACCGTGTACATCATAAAATAGATCAACACCCGTTTCTTCCATTTTATTAATGACATGAAAGACTTCAGGGCTGGTTTCCAAATTTGGATTTGACCAAGCACGGTTTAGGTTAGTCCCAACTGCGTTGGTACGCAGATGACCTCTCACGCTGCCATCTGGGTTCATATTGGGCACGATGTAAAAGTTAGCTTTATCTAATAATAATTTACCCGTGGCATTATCACCATCTAACAGGCTATGCAGTAGACCATCGACCAACCATTCAGCCATCGTTTCACCAGGATGTTGACGTGCCGTAATCCAAATATTGCGTTTAGGCGCATCATTATTGCTAGCGCCATCACTAATTTTGACTAAGGTTAAATCGCGATTATCAAGGGTTTCTCCCAAATGCTCTAACGTCACTAATGGATGCATTTGCACCGCTGCTAATAAATCTTGATGACGCTCATCACTGTAAGGGGCAAAAAACGCAATTTGAATGGTTTCACATTCCAACTCTGCCGTTATGGTTAACTTTCCGTCTTTATAAGAGGTGGGTAGACGAAACCAATAGTCGCGATCGTACGACGCCACCGCTTGGTAATTCTCCCACCCTGCAGGGAATGCTGCATCCCCTGCATTCAGAATATTGAGCACATATTGCTCGCCAACCTGACCTGTCAGGCGAAAATTAAACCACTGAAAAAACTCGCCACCGACGTCCGGACGAATAGCCAATTGGACATTTTTTTTATCTTCTAAATTAATAACCTCAATATTACCAGCATCGAAATTAGCAGTGATATGCATAAATTTTCCTTAATTGTTTTTTAGATATCTTAGTGAGTATCTGTAAAATACTTGAGCATAAACGATTAAAAACAAGCAGGATAGAGACGCTAACAAATCATCTTAAAAAATAGTAAAAATAATGATTAATAGTTGTAGCATCGCTGCTTTTTTTAATTAAAAGAACGTAAAAACATTCCAAGCATTATGACAGACATAGCATTAGCTAATTTTTTATATTTATCACATTGCTGAATGAATGTGTCAGATTTTGGATATTATAGCTCATAATCCCATATAGCACTGTTCATCATATATAGTACTATTCTCTACCCCACTCTCAACTTCGAAAGTGATTGAAAAAAGAAGAGCACCTCACTAATCTATTGTTTTCGACCAAGAATACAATGGAGTCATGAGATGCCCATAGACGAATTTATCATCAATATCTATTTAATGGTAGAGCAATATTACAAAATAGTCGTCACCAAACCCTTGCGAAGTGCAGGTTACGCACCAAAGTTGAGTGATCCTGAGATCATTTGCATGGAGATGGTCGGTGAATTTTTACACCTAGATCAAGACAAACAAATTTGGCAATACTTTACCCAGCATTGGCAAGACTGGTTTCCAGCCATCGGCTCATACCCTAACTTCGCAAAGCACTGCGCCAATCTGTGGCAAGTCAAACAGCAGATACAAGATAAAGTCAGTGAACTCGAGGGCCGTGACAACATCCATTTTATGGATGGTTTTCCGATACCCGTCTGTCATTATGGACGCGCTTATCGGCATAAAAACTATCAAGACTTAGCGGCTTTTAGCTACTGTGCGGCTAAGCAAGAGAGGTACTATGGCTTTGAAGGACATTTGCTTGTTAACTTATCGGGCATGATTAAAGGCTTTACCTTTGCTCCTGCCAATGTTGATGAAAGAGCCGTTGCCCCAGAAATCACCACTCATATTCATGGGCTACTTGGCGCTGATAAAGGGTATATCAGCCCTAGTCTGACATCGTACTACGACGCTCAAGGCGTGGATTTACAAACGCCACTCAGAGCTAACATGAAAGAGGATAGGCCCAAACCTGTGGTAAGACGGCTGATGAAAGCCCGCCGTATCGTTGAAACAGTCATTGGTCAGCTATCAGAACGATTTAATATACAAAGGGTACGAGCAAGAGATTTATGGCATTTGTCTCATCGATTGATTCGTAAGATTCTTTCACACAATCTGTGCTTTGTACTCAACAAAAAACTTGGTAATCCGCCTCTTCAGTTTGATTTGCTTATTTCAAGTTGAGAGTGGGGTATTCTCTATAGCTACAAAAGCCACTCAACTGGTAACCACCCTATTATCGTCAAGATAATGTTAAGCAGGGTACTTTGTCCAGGCTCCGAGACGCTCATCGATCCAGACGAGCCTTCCATTACGCTGCTCTACTCGCCAAGTAAGGCCAACCATGCCCTCGTCAAATGCTTTGTGCAGTTTCTGTGCCATCTGTTCACTGTTAATCATTAAACCCATTTCGGTATTGAGCGCAGTCGAACGGAGGTCAAAATTGAACGAGCCAATAAAAATGCGCTTTCCATCTACCGCAAAGGTTTTCGCGTGAAGACTGGCTTTTGACGATCTGAACGCTCCTAGATGGTCAGCGGGTGCACCAGACGCAGCTTGGCTACGTAGCTCAAAAAGGCTGACGCCACTTTCAAGCATGGCCTTGCTTTGTTATTATTTTATTAGCTAGCGAGCTGAAGCTTTTTTACGTTACCCATAAGTGCGCTAAGATTTTTCTCAAGCTTACTTTTTTCTAGCTTCATTCTAACGACAACCTTAATAATCTCATCAGCTATCTCTTTATTGCCTTCAGCCACTGCCTGCTGCAATGCTAGGCCTTCACGCATAATAGAAACCCTTAAAGGCTCGATCTTATAAATAATACGGTTGATAGATTTATGCAGATCCGACTGTCTATAGCACTCTTTTACCTTAGATGATTTATATAAGAGACTGTTTTTATCACTTTTTGCGCGGGCTAACGTCTCGATATAATCAGCCGCTATCTTGTCAGCATAATCATCTTGAATACCAATCTCTAAAATATTTTTTACTAATATGATATCGATTTTTTCTAATTCAGTCTCTTTAATGGCACTTTTTAACATTTCAAACAGTCCTTCGTAAATGTTGGGATTAGGGTTGAATTAAGTGGTTATCGCGTATAAAAAGCAAAGCCATCGGCGTCACTATAATTGGCACGTGGATTCGTTGTTTGCGCACTCTTATATTCACACTCGTATAAAAGTTACTTTAACAACCATGCCAATCAATTCGTAATAGAGGTCACTCAAGAATATTTATATATTGATACACTTATGTTCATTCTAACCTAAGAGTACAAGTGTACACAATAGGCATTCAACCCTTTTAATACAAAGGTTATGAAAAGCGGCTATCAAACTGCCATAGATTGATATTTATTTTGAGAATAGTACTGTTGAGGTCTATCAAAATGATGAGGTTAAACAACTCCCTCACTATTAGGAATAGTTTAATGACGCGTGGATTCTTGCTAGACATATCTAAAATAGATTGATGAAATATTTACAAAGAAATGAGTGAGCTACTTTTGCTAAGAAGGAAAAATCACTGGCTCATCGCCATCTTGCCAAGGTTGAAACTTGGTCATGGCTTGTATAAATAATGGATGTGCAAGCCAGTTTTTTAGCCATATTTGCAGTTTAGGATAAGGCAAACTGTAAAAAACGTCGCGATCTACATGAGCAAATTGGCGGACAAATGGCATAATGCCGATATCGGCAATGGTCACACTGTCTCCTAGCAAATAAGTATTTTTAGTAAGCAACTCTTCTAAAATCTGTAGAAATGCTTCTCCTTTTTTCCGATATTCTGTTTGGGTAATTTCAAGATGACGGTCAGCATATTTATAGCGATCTAGCCAATGCTTAAACTCCTGATCGTTTTGCTCAATTAACGTATTACCTTGATGCAAAGTCTTAGGGTTCATCAGCTCTTGTGGGTCTTGCTGTTCAAGCGCCCACTCCATTATTTCCCGACTCTCTTCAATCACAACACCATCAGCGAGCTGTAAAACGGGCACGGTGCCTTTTGGGCTAATCGCTAGCATTTTGGCAGGTTTGTTTTTTAAGGTGATCTCCCGTAGCTCTACTGGCAACTCGGCAAACAACAGGCCAAGACGCGCGCGCATGGCATAAGGACAGCGACGAAAAGAGTAAAGACAAGAAAGGGAGTAAGCAGTCATATTTTTTTTCACAGTTAAAACGAGATCAGTAGCCTTAGAGTTACTGACATCAAGAGTCATTTAGTTTCGTTACTGATCTCTATTAAGGGTTGGTAAAATTAATACTTCAAAGCATTGAACAAAGCCAGTATCATAGCGGCATTGAAAAACCCTTACCTTATTTATTATAAACAAAAGGAAGATATAGTGTCGCAGGCTCAGACAACTATCACAGAAACACCTAATCTCACAAAAGATCAGAACTCTGTATTAAAGATTCTTACGATCATGGGTTATTTAGAAGGTACGTCCTTTTTATTATTACTTTGCATCGCCATGCCGCTAAAGTACATGATGGGTATTGCAGAAGCGGTCACCTACATAGGGATGGCTCATGGCGGATTGTTCATCGCGTATATTTTAATGCTGTTGATAGCCATCACCAAAATCAAAATGCCGCTTTGGGCGATGCCAGCAGGGGTACTCGGATCCTTTTTACCCCTTGGTCCATTTATATTCGATCATTTATTAAAAAAGAGCTTGAATAAAAAAGCTTAAAGCCCCTTAAAAGTAATGTCAAATGACTTACTGAATATGACGAACATTGGTGATTTTAAGATATAGCGCTATTCAAGCGCTGGACGGTATGTATTAATGACTGATCATGATTATTCGTCAGTCATTAATTTCCCATAAAAACTATCCACTTACTGCGACTGGCACTTTACGAATCAGCCATAAAAAGTACGCCCCACCAATGATAGCCGCAATAGTACCCGCAGGCAGCTCATAAGGGAAAATGATATAACGCCCAATCCAGTCTGCTATTACCATCACCCCTGTGCCTAACAAAGCCGCTAATGGCAATTGGCGCTCAAGCCTTACCGCACCGAGTGACGTCGCCAAATGTGGCACCATTAGACCAATGAAACTCAATGGCCCAACCGCAAGCGTACTGGCAGTACTTAGCGCCGCCACCAACACCAATAACGCGAGTGTCACTGGTGTCACTGCCACCCCTAAATTACGAGCGACCCCTGTACCCAAACCAAGCACTCTTAAGGGTTTGATAAGCAATAAGCTGAGGGCAAATAAAATGAGGGCAATGCCGATAAGATACCACACGGTGCTAGGCTGAGCGCTATAAGTCGTTCCCGATAGCCAGCTAAGCATCGCTTCTAGGCGTGGATCGCCAGACAGCTTGACCATGTGCATCACCCCATCCATCATCGCGGCAATACCGATACCGACCAGTAATAGATAGCCAGAACTTACCTTACGTGCCAGCCAAATAACCAGCAATAACACAGCCATCGCTCCTGATAATCCTGAGATTAATAAAGTACCAGCTCCGGCAGATAGCCCTAAGCTTGGTAGCAGTAAAAATCCTAAGATAACCCCAAGCGCCGCGCCCGAGCTCACACCCAATACTTCTGGACTTGCCATCGGATTGCGGGTGAGTGTTTGCAATAACACACCAGCGATGGCCAACATCAGACCTGTTGCCGCAGCGCTCAAACTGCGCGGTAGCCGATACTGCTGGGTGATCGCCCAATCGGTACTTAGTCCCCAGCCACTGACGTCTTGGACAAAAAAACAGGCAAGTATGATTATCATTACCACGCCAAGAGTCCAGCGCCACCATGCCACAGGTGCATGCTTGCCCGTTAGCATCGGGGTTACTGTTTCTATCCGCTCGCGGCGCTGACGCAAAATCAGCCAAATAATCAGTGGTGCACCAAGAATACCCGTCATCGCCCCTGCTGGAATTTGCATATTTAGTATGGGTTCGAGTAATAAAGCAACATTGCTAGTCAGCCATAAAAGCAACGCCCCTAAGACAAAGGCTGCAAGCAGACGTTTGCTAATAGAAGCGACTCCCAGTGCATTGACCAGACTGGCAGCGCCAAGACCGATAAAACCGATTAGACCAACTTCGCTAACCACCAAAGCGGTAACGACCGCCACAATAAGCACTACCAATGCACGAATACCGTTAATCGGCACGCCCAAGCGCTTGGCTTGTGAGTCATCGAGACTCATCAAGGTTAATGGTTTTAACAAGGGTAGACAGACAACCGCCATCACGACGGCTGTTATCGCTAGCATCGTACTGGTATACCAGCTATTCTGTGCCAAAAATCCCGCCGCCCACGACAGCATACCATTACTACGTTCAGCAAAAAACAACACCAAAACATTGGCAACGGCGGCAAGTAGAATGTTTACCACCAAGCCTGCCAATATTAAAATGAGCGGATTAAAACGACTGGGTGCTGACAATACAAAGACCAGTCCCATACTAATAAGCGCGCCGACAAAGGCCACATAAAGTCCGCCATAAATCGCTAAGCTTGGCAAAAACAAGGTCACAATGAGCATGGCCAATTGTGCACCAACGCCGACGCCCAATGTGGTGTCTGACGCTAATGGGTTTTTGACCAGCTGCTGTAGCAAAATACTGACAACCCCAAGCAGACCACCTGCCAATAGCGCCACTATGCTAGTCGCCACTATATGCAGCTGCGTCGCAAGACTGATAATGTCCAATTGCGAGCTTGGAATAAACAAATCACTGATTGGGCGTGTCCACTCCTGAGCGATTAATGCCCACGTGCTCCATACTGACAATATTACAAGGATAATCATTACTGCCCAGATGCGCCATGTATCCTCAAATACCGAAGGTAGTTTCCTAGGTAATTTTGGTGCTGGATTGGGAGGTTTTTGCATAAGCTTGGAGTGTTGCTCTGATGGTGTTTTCAATGTGGGCGACTGAGACGCTGCAAGTGAAGTCATAGGTTTGACATAATCAGTAGTATTATTGGTATGAGAGTGATGAGTCTGTGCGGCAGTATTAATAGTCATGATGCTGCCCCACCTTTTAATGTCACTGTTGATAAATTATTTGCCAAGCCGACCAGTGACGACATGCCACCATAAATCCATATGGGTGGCAGCTCACCCACGCAGCGCTCGTCGCCATAGCCTAGACGCTGCCAAACCAAACTGTCTTTAATCTCAGCTCGGGTTATCGGACTTAAAGGATCGATGATTAATAGGCAGGTCTCATTATCCAATTGAGCCAAGTCGCCCATTCGAATGGGGACAAACCCCCATTGATTGCCTTTGCCCAATACATCAAGCCCTTTGCCCATCTCTTTTAGCACGGGCTGAAACAAACTATTTTTGACATACATGCGCATGTTATTGGCATCAGCAAACTGTACAACGGCAAATCTCTTTACTTTTGGATAGCGCTGCTGCAGACGCTCACTTGCCAGTTTGATATCTGTCTGACTTTTTGTAATATAGCTTTCAGCCAAGGCTGGTTCATCAATTAGCTGTCCCAACTGACGAGTCGGCTCAGTATAATCTGCCCAAGTTGCAGTATCACCTTTAGCGGCGAACATGACCGACTCAGAGGGCACATCTCCATAGAGATTGCGGGCATGCTCATAAAAAAAGTTATCGATGACCAAATCGACAGGCAATTGGGCAACCAATTCCGCATTAGGCTGATAGCGAATGCCCAAATCAATGATTGAGGTTGGCAGTTCAGGCGTACCTACCCATCTGTCCCACACCCTCACATCACCCGTAGCTATCGGGGGGTAACCCATGGCGGTCAAGGTTGCCGCATTGCCCCAATCAGGTGAGACTATATTGATGTTAGCGTTATCTGTATTGCCCACTTGAGCGTCTTTTTGTGCCGTTATTGGTTGGTGACAGGCCGTCAGCATAGTGGTCAGTGTTAAGCTTGCTATGAGCGGCAAACACTTATATTTACTGATAGTGAGATTTGAGCCAGCTTTTATACAAGGTTTTATGAAAGATTTTATGGCTATTAAAGAGAACAGAGATTTATAAAGAGCAGGAAACATGGCGGCCTATCTTTTGCGCGAATAAGAGAAAATAAATGAAAAAGATGAGGCAAATACTAGGGCATGCCCTCATTTTAAAAACGGTCATAAAAATTTAACCATTTTTAGCCTACTTATTCATTTTCGTTCAGATTGATGATATGCCCTACTAAGCAACGGCGACTGGCTGCCCCGTTATAGGATGACTAAGCAGCTGCATATCGACGTTAAAAATCTTGTGCAATACTGTCGGTTGCATGGTGCTGCCGATATCACCGTTATGGCAAATACGACCGTTTTTTAAGGCGATAACTCGATCGGCATACTGCGCGGCCAAATTAATATCATGCAAAATAATAACCACACTCAAGCCCTGCTCATCCACCAAACGACGTATAAGCTGGATAACTTCAAGCTGATAGTGCATATCAAGCGCGGCTAATGGCTCATCAAGTAATAAATATCTGGTGTCTTGTGCCAGACACATAGCAAGCCAAACGCGAGCGCGCTCGCCACCTGAAAGCGTGGCCGTAATGCGGTCAGCGAACGCCTCTGTTTGGGTGATGCGCATGGCTTCTATTACTTTATCTTTGTCTATTTGGTTGGGCTTTTGCAGCCATTTTTGGTGCGGATAACGTCCTAGCATGACCAGCTCACGTACTGAAAACCCAGCGGCTTCTGGTAGTTGCTGTGGCAAATATGCCATTTGTCGCGCCAGCTCTTTACTACTGTACTCACTGATACGGCGCTCATCCAAGCTGATGCTACCGCCATTACTCATCATCTCGCCTGACAACGCTTTGATTAAAGTCGATTTTCCTGAACCATTATGTCCAACCAAAGCGACTAATTGGTTGCTATCAATCTCACAGCTTACATTGTCTAGTAAGGTATTTCCTTGGCGACTGATGGTCAATTGGTTTGCACGTAACATATCGGTACTCATCATGAATTTAAATCGTTGTATTTATATTGGACAGCCAATAAAAACTGATTTTACTCGTAAACGATAATAAAAACAATTATCATTAACTTAAAATACCATTCTTTTTATTTCCGTTCGCTGTTACTTGTAAGTATATATACGACCCATTTTCTTTTATCTGTGACACGTAACCCTCAAATACAAGCCTAATTCTTTATCACCTTAATCATTTTTGAACTCGCACAAACCATTACTCAACTCAATGAAGAACACTTCAATAAGTTGAGATAAGCTAATTGGTTTTTTAGTCGCTTTTATTTCTTTAACCACCAAAGAGCTATCTAGTACCAACGTCAGTAACGACTATCTATGCCGAAGCAATGGCTGTACAAGTATTATTGAAAGACACAAAAAAACGTCTGCTCAATCTCTTGAACAAACGTTTTTAATCCCCTGTACAGCACCTACTACTCAACTTAGCGAGCTACAAACCCGGTAAATTTTTCTCAAACAGCAAGCATATAAAAAGTTCGTTTTGAGAGCGCAAGCTGAGAGACAAATCCAGTCTTTAAGCAACACTCACAGCGGGCAAAACATTGTCTGGCTCGTCACTGGGCGTGATATTGCTATGATTGATGAAGTGAAGCGCCTTTTGTTTGATAGCATTTATATTGTAATCAGCAAGCTCGGCATGCAGAGTGACCACATCACCCATGATAAGTAAAGCAGGTGTCGGTAGCTTGGCGGTGGCTTGTAATTCAGCGATGCTGGCAAGCGTACCGATAAGCAATTGCTGCGTAGGTAGACTGGCATGACTGATAATAGCAAAAGGGGTTTCACTGTCTCGACCAGCCTCTATCAAGCCTTTCGTCATCTCATGCAAACGGTGTAAGCCCATATAAAAAACAACCGTTTGGGTAGTATCAAGCAATTCTTTATAATCGTTATTCGGCGCGCCATTTTTTTTGCAAGCAGTGATGAACTTAACCGATTGCGCATGATCACGGTGCGTTAGTGGAATCCCTGCGCGGCTTGCAGCAGCACTGGCAGCCGTAATACCCGGAATAGATTCAAAATAAATACCATGACGTACCACCTCTTGCAGCTCTTCACCACCGCGTCCAAAAATAAAAGGGTCACCACCTTTTAGCCTCACCACCGTTTTACCTGCCAGCGCGTGTTTGACCAATAGCTCGTTAATGCTCTGTTGTGATAAGGCATGATTGGCGCGGCGCTTACCGACGAATATTTTTTCGGCCGTGCTCGCGCACATATCCAAAACATCTTCGGATACTAAACTGTCATATAACACTACTTCTGCGCGCTGCATCACTCGCCATGCTTTTAAGGTTAATAACTCAGGATCACCAGAGCCTGCGCCGACCAAATATACCATGCCTTTTTTATGAGAATTTTTAGCATTTTCTATACAGTTTTGCCCTGCCAAGTCAGATGTTGGGCTGTTTGCAATAAGGACAGATAAATCAATCATGACGATAGTTCCTAATGACAGTATAAATACAGAAAACCATGTAATAAAAATAAGGTTATTCGATAGAAATCGACCGACCAGATAAGCGCTCAGGCTCGGCTAACCTGTGTTAACACAGTGCAACTAATTCTACATAACAAGTTGCAAGCGACGTGCCATCCCATCATTTAAGCTTGCGCCAATGAGGCGTATTCTGCGATTAATGCGTTGATTTGCCCCACGCAAGACCCACAATTAGTACCTGCGCGGCACTGCTTACCCACTGCCGCCGCACTACTACAATTATGCTGCGTAATAGCGTTGAGAATGGCATTTTTTCCAACCGACATACAAGAGCAGACCAAAGGTCCTGGATCAACATAACCACTGGCAGGCCGCCCCGCGAGCAACCACTTGTATCGTTGATTAACAGGTATCTGGCTAGTATCCGTAAAGCAGCTATCGAGCCAGCGTACACTCGGTAATTGCTTTTGCATTGGGGCAATATAGACTGCCATTATCAGTTGTGCGCTAGAGCTTTTACCATCGGACACTTGACGGTTGATAACAGGGCTATCTGCTCCTACCTTAGACTCAGTTTGGGTCACGATAAAACGTAATTGATTCTGCACATTATCGACAGTAAACGCCGTATGCATGACACCCTTTTGAGAGTTTGGCGGTGATAATGATTGCATAGAGGTCATAAACTGCTGCCAAAACTCGGGGCACGCTAAGGTACTGCTAGACTCCATCATCGGGCTAGCGAGAGTAATCAAGACGCTGTTACTTTGATGACTCAAGCTCCAAGTAAGTGCAGGTAATGCCTCTGGCACAATATTATTTGAACGTGCTTCGCATTTTGTTTCAGATAATTCTTTCTCTGATGCTTTGGCAGAAAAATTGGCCAAAATAGTACGTAATTGCACTATAACAGCGTCTTGCCACTCAGGATGCACCAAAATCTTGCCAAATGATTGCATAGGAACAGGCGTGACGCTAATGGCTGAATTTTTGAGCTCTGGCTGCCCTGAATATGGATCGACCACTGTTGGAATAAGTGGGCCAACTCGGGCAAAGCTAGCAAAAGCATTGCTCCAATGCATGGGCATAAACGCATCACCAACGCGCAACATATCGCTAATGGCAACTTGAGCTAGTACGGTACTTGTGGACTCGTTGCCATCCATAGCTGTATTCATCGAGGTGTCACTGGCTGCCTCATTACTGGTCATACCGTTCTCATAGCTTTCATACCTGCGATGCAGTTGCACAAAATCATTATCTTGAACGCCAAGCTGCCGTGCATCGTTAGCGTGTATGGAAAGTGTCGGTACTGGCTGATGTTGATTTAACTGCGGTGCAAGGCCAGTGCGAGTCATGGTATGCCATTGATCGCGCAGCCTGCCCGTAATCAGGCGTAAATGAACCGCTTGGCTCTCAAATTGAGTATGATAATCAGATTCATGTTCAAAGGATGCTCGATTCTCAACAATCCGTTGGGTATTCTGCCTTCTTTGACGTCGATGCACATTGGCTACGCTCGCCTCGTCAGAGGGCGTAATCGCGATTAACTGTGACTTGATAACACTAGCAGTGGAATTAACGACCTCATTTGTTAAAGGTTTAATCTCATCAATCATAGAGATACGTGTGCCACCCCATTGAAACGGCAACATCTCCTCGTATGCTTGCTTACTGAGTGCGACTGGGGTATATATTTGATTGACGTTCTGGTTAATAGGCTGGCGAATAGATTGATTGACTGGTACCTCATTTGTCATTTCTGTCATTAAAGCAGACAAGTCTTTACTAAGATTCAGATAGCGAGGATAGTTCTTATTAGAATTGGATGTGCTTTGGTCGTCTGCGTTACCATAAGCGGTCAATGCCACATGCTCATTGAATATCTCGCTTGGCTGTTGGTAATCAAATCCCGTTAACCCCATGCGTGTGGCAACCTGAGACAGTATCCACCAATCTGGTTTGGCAAGCCCTACCGCAGGCATTAATGTCCGCTGCCGAGAAATGCGCCGTTCAGAATTGGTGACCGTTCCAGATTTTTCACCCCACCCTTGAGCGGGCAATACAATGTCGGCACACTGCACCGTGTCACTGTCTACCGAGCAATCAGAGACAATCACTAGATCGCACTCAGCAAGCGCTCGACGAAAATTATCGGCATCTGGCAAGCTGACCACAGGGTTGGTTGCCATAATCCAAATAGCCTTGATACGACCATCTAATATCGCAGCGGCAGCATCGCAGGCTTTCACACCCACGTTTGGCGAGATAGGCTGAGGCGAATGCCAAAAGTCTGCCACGAGCTGACGATGATCGGCATCGTCTAGTTCTAAATGAGCCGCTAATAGATTAGCAAGAGCGCCTACTTCTCGTCCGCCCATCGCATTAGGCTGTCCAGTGAGTGAAAACGGACTGGCCCCTACTTTGCCCACACGCCCTGTGAACAGATGAGTATTAATAATGGCATTGACCTTATCAGTCCCACTTTGTGACTGATTGACACCCATGCTAAAAGCAGTGACTGTTTTATCAGTGGCAGCAACGCATTCATAAAACTGGCGGATACTGTCCGCCGATACTTGGCAGGCGTGTGCAACTTTGTCGATGCTCCATGCTTTGGCCGCATTCACCGCATCATCAACGCCCAAACTTTGGTTAACATATTCATCATTTTGGCAACCGTGCTGATCTAGGTAATGCAGCAACCCATTATATAAATGTGTATCCGTGCCCGCAGCAATTGGTAAATGTAAATCGGCAAATTCACAAGAGTCGGTACGGCGCGGGTCTATCACAATCATTTTTTTATTAGGATTGGCTTCTTTGGCGGCTAAAAATCGACCAAACAAAATAGGGTGGCACCATGCCATGTTTGAACCTATCAGCACCAACAAATCGCAAGCCTCTAAATCCTCGTAATTACCCGGCACAAGGTCTGCGCCAAACGCACGTTGGTGCCCTGCTACTGCGGAAGACATACACAGGCGAGAGTTGGAGTCGATATTGTTATTACCAATAAACCCTTTAATAAATTTATTGGCGACGTAGTAATCTTCAGTTAGTAATTGACCTGAGACATAAAACATAATGCTGTCTCGACCGTGTTTGTCGATGGTGTCATTTAAACGACTGGCAACATCCTCTAGTACGGTGTCCCAGTCTGTCTGCTTTATAAGTGGCTTGTCAGATTTACGTTTGGCATTAAAATCGTTATCCAATTGCATAGGCTGATGCTGTTGCATTACTGCTTGCTTGTTTTGATAATATGGCTCGGTCAAGCGGCGCGCGGTTCCCAATGTTTGTGCCAGCGCACTCCCTTTGGAGCACAATTTACCAAAATTAGCAGGATGTTCAGGATCTCCTTTGACGCTCAGCACCTCTGTTGCATTCACGCTTGCTAAAACACCACACCCCACTCCGCAATAAGGGCACGTCGTACGGATAGTAATGGTCGAGCTATCAATCAAATCACCATCAGAGGACGACGATAATGATATTGCTTTTTTGATATTTTTGGCGGCACTTATGTCATGTGTCTCAATGACGTGGCCTGTCGTTTTTTGTACGCTATTAGGTAGGTTGTTCGATTTATTAGCTGACACTACTTTGCTAGCAGCAGATTTATTGGCGGTAGCATCATTCATAATGCCTCCTCTAACAGTTCGGCCGCTTTATGATGATTGATGTTCTTGTCCGTATCATCAAGCTCTACATCGACTTCCGTAGTTGGCGAATTGTTAAGCGTAATTTCATCCAAATGACAATATGCTTCGCCAAATATGAGTGTGTCTTTGATAGGCGTAATATCAACGTTATCTATAATTAACTGACTATAAAATCTGCCATCACTGGTGTCTCCATAAAGCACAGCACCAATGAGTTTGTTTTCTTTGAGGTACAGACAATGATAATGGTTTAAGTCAGGCTGACGATATACGAGGGTCTCAATGGTGTCAGCTGCTTCGTCATCAAAAGCGATTTGCCCTGCAGAAAATGCCGACATACCAGACACTTTTAATTTTAATGATAGCGGTTTGCTCACAAAAGGAATCCAGTGGTCTGGCACGGCGGCTTTACCATCTATCACATTTATATCATTTTCTATCAAAGCATCTTTTAAAACCGTAACCAATGTATCCACTTGCTGATTGACTGGCGCCACCATTCCAAATAGCTCCCCCTCTCGCTCTATACACTCACCAATGGCATAAACATTGGGACAACTGGTGTGCATAAAATCATCGACGACAATACCGCGATTAACCTCAAGCCCGCTTTGTTTGGCAAGCGGTGTATTAGGTATCACGCCCACTGCCATCACGATGAAATCGGCCGCTAGCATGCGCCCGTCTTTTAAAGACAATCCACATACTTCTCCTGCATCATTCATCTCAATGGCCTCAGTATGTGCAGAAACCTCAAGACTAACCCCTCGGCGACTGAGCTCAGCTTGCAAAAGCTCAGCAGCTGGCAGGTCTAGTTGACGATTGAGTACATAGCCATCCATATGAATGACCGTCATGCTCGCGCCCTGTGCCGCCAACGCGCACGCAGCCTCCAATCCCAGTACGCCACCACCAATCACCAAACCCGTTTTTCCTTGGCGGGCATAGTCCATCAGGGCGGTCACATCGGCAAGGTCTCGAAACACATGCACACCTTTAGCTGTGTAATTGGGAAACGGAATGACTCGGGCAGTTGATCCTGTGGCCATCACTAACTTGGCATAATTGAGTGTTTGCCCATCATCCAACTCGATACATTGACACTTGGTATCTATTTTCTCTACCGCAACCCCAGCCAATACGGTGATACCTAGCTGCTCATACTCTGTTTTGTCGTACAAATAAGTATCTTCAAACGCTGTATCGCCAGCCAATACGGGTGATAACATAATGCGGTTATAGCCCACGTGCGGCTCTTTACTGATTAAAGTAATTGGCAAACGGGCGGTGTCATCATTCGATTGTGTGCGAGCAAGCTCAATGGCAAAACGACTGCCTGCCATGCCCGCCCCGATGATAACGATGCCAGCGTTTTTTTGATGACCTGATGCTAAGGCGTGAGTGTTGGTATGAGTATCTACCGTAGTGGTGGCTTGCGATATAGATAATGACATAGACAGTAAATCCCTTAGCCGCGCGGAGCAGCATTGAATGCAAAACAGCGTGTCATGAAAAGTACGCCAACAGCAATAAAATGATGACAAACTCTATGAAGCAAATGCCATGCCATACCAGTAGAGGGTTACGCTTAATGAGGGGTTCTGGGTCACGGCTGTGCGCCTTATTATCGGGGTTAAAATCTTGTAAAAACTCGCCAATGGCTTGATAGCGCGCGTTAGTGTTGACATGTAGCGCACGCATGAGTGCCTGTTGGCTGGCGTCCGGTACGTTCTGTTGCCGTAGCGGCTGCGCGGGCATCAGTAATGTTTGGTTTGGCATCATTAGTGTTTGGGTATTAAATGGCAATTGCCCTGTCAGCAATTCATAGCCAATCACTGCAATCGAGAACAAGTCAGAATGCACGCCTTTTGGTGCATCGGTGTAATATTCTGGTGCAGCATAGTGCAAATCACCATTTGGTGGTCGGGTGCTGTCTTTTAAGATAGAGGAACTGGCGGAACCAAAATCAATCAGTTTGACCGCGCCTGATTTGGTTAAAAGAATGTTTTCAGGTTTGATATCTTGATGTAGCAGATAGTTGCGATGCATGACTCGAACCGCCATGCCAATTTTGGTGAGTAAATCAAAGGTTTGCCACACATCACAAGGCGCATGACGATCCATAAAGTCCCGTAAACTCTCACCAGCGATATATTCAGTCAAATGATATAAGTATGTGGTACTTGCTGGTACTGGATAGTAACGCAGCAGCCCTGACTCACTGAGCCCAGAACCCACGTTATGACCAATATTGTTGGATGCAGGATTGACAGGCAATCGATTGGGATCAGCTTGATTGTAAGCCGACTCACCCGCGCGGCGATGTTTTGATAGGCTCAAACCAATTTTGCGTTCTTTTAAAAAATCACGCAGATAGTGACCATCGGCGACCGAATCTAAACTGGGTGATTTTAGAACAAAGTCATGGTTGTATTCATCTTGCACCCAGTACACGTGACTGCGAGCCGTACGAGCAATGATACCAATCACAGTAAAACCATCAATATGGTCGCCTATCTGTAAATCGGTTGGCAGCTGGTAGCGATTCACATCATGTATGATCGTATCCAGATTATCAAAGTCAATACCATCAAAATGACCAACACCTTTAGAGCCATTGATAGAAGTAAAATGGGCTGATCGTGTGTTCATACTCAGCATAACCATGCTTAGATTGTCATGACTGCCTGCACTAAAGGCTTGCTCGCACACGGCTTGACTGGTGTTAAACCCTAGCGGTAATTTGTGCGTAGTAGCCATCAACTGAAATATATCAGTCGCACTGCTGCACAGCTCAAATTGTAGCTCTGTGGGCTCTATATGCTCATAAACCCCATCTGTCATGATGGCCAAACACTCGTTTTGATGGAGGGTAAATACAGATTGTTGTAGCTCTAACTGGCTATCTGCGCCAATAGCTGCAGCAAGCGCTCCTTTGTCTTGGCCGCGGTGCACGCGGTGATCTTTGCTCAATACCGTCAGACAATCTACCCCAACGCGGTATATTCGAGAGTCGCCTGTATGAAACAGGTGAATACGGTCACCAATACAGAGCAAGCCTGATAACGTAGACAACAATGGCGGTACCCGTTGATACGCTTGAGGGAAATATAGGATATCGTTGGCTTTGTTGACTGCTGTTTTGATGAGACTAGCGACTTGATCATCGTCAAAACTGATGGATGACGTCTCATCTTGTGATTGTGCCAGTGCGGTCAACCCCAATGTGATTTTGTGAGCAATGGTATTCACCACCAATCGACTTGCCTGTTTTGGAAACTGACAAGCGCTGACCCCATCTGCCATCAACACCAATAATGGGGCTGATGATGACGGGTGAGATCTTGCTTGAGATATTGAGCGATTGGCACTAGATGATTCTGTACCTGAACATTGATATGGTAGACAGGTGGTAATAAGTAAACTGTCTTGATTTTCCGTCTTGCGTCCTGCCATCGTGAAAAAATCAAGCCACCATAATGCAGTACTAGCATCATCAAAATTCTTACTTTCACCAGTCTCATCAATAGAGTGCCTATCAATACTCTCCATATTCTTGATGGCCTCATTGGCAACAAACTGATCTGTTTCTATTGCAGATGACGACTGACTGTTATTGATATTAGCTGCCATATCATCAGCGTTTTGGTACACATCACCATCAGCACTTTGACTATTATGTCTATTGGCGTTTGCTACGCTTGCTATCGTCATCTGTCTGCACCCCGTGTTATCTATGACTCACTTGTATTTCGGCAAATGTGCCATCTGGCATCTCTTCAATAATGATGCCTTCTGGCTCTTTTAAGAAAAACAAGGCAAAGAATCCAGCCACTGCTGTCGCGGCAATCACAAAGAAAAACACCTGATAAGACACCAGACTAAGCACCGTTAAATACACCACTGAACCAACATTGCCATACGCGCCTGTCATCCCTGCAAACTGCCCTGTCATACTGCGTTTGATCAGAGGAATCACTGCAAAAACAGCACCCTCACCTGCTTGTACAAAGAATGAGCAAAACATCGTGATTAACAATGCCAATGCAAGTGGCCACGTTGAGTCAAGGAAGCCCATCAACAGATACCCGATGGCCAAACCAGCTGTCAAAATCAATAAAGTTATTTTGCGACCAAACTTATCACTGAGCCAACCGCCACCTGGGCGTGACATGAGATTCATAAAGGCATAGCTCGATGCCAATACCCCTGCCATCACAATCGATAAACTAAAAGTTTCTTGGTAAAACAAAGGTAGCATCGACACGACGGCAAGCTCTGAGCCGAACGTGGCAAAATACAAAATATTTAAGATACCTACTTGCTTAAAATCATAACGATGCGCCGCTGGTACAGGCGTAGTGAATACCTCTTTATTAAAACGGTAGCTACTGATGAACTCGTAAACATACAGTATCGCAAGGCCAATATAGACCATGGTGACACTAGACTGGCTCAGTAAGCTCACACCATCAGGTGATAGTTTCCATGCCAATAATGCCAATGCCAAATACATAGGCAGTTTAAAAACCATCATTAACCAAAAATCACCCGATGACGTCACCATCATGGCACCTGATTTTTTGGGTTTAAAATAAGTAGCCCCTTTGGGTGTATTACGTGCCATCTTATAAAAAATGATGCTATAAAGCGCCATCACCACCCCTGATGTGGCTGTTGCATAACGCCACCCTTCATCACCGCCGAACACTGCTGCGGCACCAATCGCTATAGTTGGTAATAATAGTGCCGCTGCTGCCGAACCAAAATTACCCCAACCCCCATAAATACCCTCAGCTGTCCCCAATTCATTGGTTGGAAACCAATCACTCATCAAACGAATACCCACCACAAAACCTGCACCCACAAAACCCAGTAAAAACCGAGACAGCGCCAAAGTGTTGTAATCCTGCGCGAATGCAAAGGTAAAACAAGGAATAGCACCAATGGCTAAAATAGCGGTATATACAATGCGAGGGCCAAAACGGTCTGTCAGCATCCCGATAATCACGCGGGCAGGAATGGTCAATGCCACGTTTAAAATAAGTAACGTTTTGATTTGATCTTTACTCAGATTGAGTGTTTCTCCAATCGCTGATAGAAATGGTGCATGGTTGAACCATACAAAAAAGGTAAGGAAAAATGCCATCCAACCTAAATGAAGGATTTTATTTTTACCCGTAAATGACAAAACATTAAGCTTGTCTTTACTAGGCGCAACGGGGGCTGATGATGACATAGGCAACTTCCTCAAATGATTAACTTCAGGGTTCTGGCAACGTACTAAATGTTCAAAAAATACAGTATTCAAAAATGATAAGTAGCGATGTTTCAGGCGGTGCAATGGTTATGCCAGTTATTTGTGTACATTGCCAAATCTGTATAAAGGCCAGTGCACGTTAATTATCCAGGCGCCTTTACTAGCGGGTCTATAACCATCGCCACACCTGACGCTTATGCTAATAAAGCATTAACACAGCAGGTTTAAAACATTCCATCAGTCTCCCTTATAAACAGCAATAACATCCAACGTGGGGCACAGTAGTGTCTATTTTGGTGCATTAATTTCTGACATCGCAGTCGGCAATAACGGCATCTATCCTGATTTTTGGCAAGTCATAGCGCTAATTATGCTGACATAAAAACCTTTATACATAAGCGACTGGTCCCGATATGGCATGCCTTTATGCCTAATAGCAACGCGTAAAAACCCAGCTAATCAAAGTGCCATGGCATGATTATTGAATGCTCTGTAATAGTAGGTATTAAATGCTGTTTATCAGCTGTTGTTGAGGGACGGAGCCGTTTATAGCGTGATAAAAAAATAAACGACGACCGTACCCAACCAACCCCATTACTAAGGACAGACGCATGAGTAGCACTGCATTGAGCACAAAAAGTAAAGGCAATTTGGTGGTGATTGGCAACGGTATGGTCGGTCATCACTTTATTGAACGAGCAATTGAGCAAGGTCTACACCAGCAATTTGACATTCATGTATTTGCTGAAGAAGACCGCCCTGCTTATGACCGTGTTTATTTGTCGAGCTACTTTGAACATAAAGATGCCAGTAAGCTGAACCTAGTAGATTTAACGGCTTATGAATTATCAAAAGTTAATTTGCATTTGAATCAGTGTATTGTAGATATCGATTCGGCCAGTCAGCGTATTACTACTGAGGCAGGCGAGATTATTGAGTACTCTGAGTTGGTACTAGCGACTGGTTCATATCCTTTTGTGCCGCCTATCCCAGGCCGCGAGCATCCGCACTGCCACGTATACCGTACCATTGCAGATTTAGATGAGATTTTAGCGATTGCTGAACTGCCCACTGTCAAAAAAGGTGTGGTAGTCGGTGGCGGTTTACTGGGGCTTGAGGCTGCAAAAGCACTCGTGACGCTAGGTCTTGATACCTATGTGGTCGAGTTTGCGCCGCAATTGATGGGTGTTCAGCTTGATGCCGCTGGCGGTGAGATTTTAAAGCGAAAAATAGAAGCACTGGGTGTCAAAGTACTGACGGGGAAAAACACCAAAGAGATTCTATCTAACACTGCGCCGAACTCTGATGACACCAGCGGTGATGATCAACATTTAACCATGCAGTTTACAGATGGCACCTCTCTAACGACCGATATGATTGTGTTTAGCGCCGGTATTAGACCGCAAGATGGTCTCATTAAAAACAACCCCGAGTGCGGTATCGAAATGGGCGGGCGCGGTGGCATCTTGATCAATGAGCAATGTCGCACCAACGCTGATCATGTTTATGCCGTAGGCGAATGCGCAGTATGGGACAACAAAGTATTTGGTCTGGTGGCTCCCGGTTACAATATGGCCAGTATCTGTGCCGCGCAAATTGCTGGTGATAGCAAGCAGATATTTACGGGTGCTGACATGAGCACCAAGTTAAAACTGATGGGTGTGGATGTGGGTAGTATTGGCGATGCACATGGTACGAGTGACGGTAGCTTAAGCTATCTGTATCAAAACCCTGCTGAGGGCATCTATAAAAAACTGGTTACTACACCGGATAACAAACGCTTGCTTGGTGCCGTATTGGTAGGCGACACCGAAGACTATAACAACTTACTGCAACTGTATTTAAATGACATTGACCTACCCGCACATCCCGAAAGTCTGATACTACCCAATGTCGAAAAACCCGTGATGGGTATCGACAATCTGCCAGATACCGCCACGATTTGCTCTTGTTATAACGTGACCAAAGGTGCTATCTGCTCGGCAGTCGAAAACGGTGCATACTCCGTCAGCGATGTAAAAACCATGACCAGTGCTGGTAGTGGCTGTGGTGGCTGTGCACCTATGGTCAAAGATACGGTCAGCTATCAACTTACCGCCATGGGCTTTGAAGTAAACAATGACTTGTGTGAGCACTTTGCTTACTCTCGTCAAGATTTATATAGTCTGATTCGCGTGCACGGTATCAAAACCTTTGATGAATTACTAACTGAACATGGTAGCGGTCATGGTTGTGAGATATGTAAACCAACGGTCGCCTCTATTTTAGCATCGTGCTGGAATGACTACGTACTCAAAACCGAACTGACACCACTACAAGACAGTAACGATTACTACTTAGGTAACATCCAAAAAGACGGCACTTATTCCGTCGTACCTCGTGTGCCAGGCGGTGAAATTACTGCAGACAAGCTCATCGTACTGGGTCAAGTAGCGAAGCAGTTTAATTTGTACACCAAAATCACTGGTGGGATGCGGGTCGATCTGTTTGGCGCGCGCATGGAGCAATTGCCTGATATTTGGACGCAACTGGTGCAAGCAGGCTTTGAGACTGGCCATGCCTATGGTAAATCTTTACGTACCGTGAAATCTTGTATTGGCAATAACTGGTGCCGTTACGGAGTCGATGACAGCATTGGTCTCGCCTTAAGATTAGAAGATCGTTATAAAGGCGTACGCTCACCGCACAAAATCAAGATGGGTGTGTCGGGTTGTATGCGCGAATGTGCTGAGGCTCAAAGTAAAGACTTTGGCATGATTGCGACTGAAAACGGCTGGAATTTATTTGTCTGCGGTAATGGTGGTATTACCCCGCGTCATGGTGAGCTGTTCGCCACCGATCTAGATACCGAAACCATGGTCAAATACATCGACCGCATCATTATGTTCTATATCAAAACAGCAGACAAACTACAGCGCACTTCAAAGTGGCGTGAAAGCTTAGATGGTGGGCTTGACTATCTGAAGGCTGTCATTATCGAAGACAGTTTAGGCATAGCAGATGAGCTTGAAGCTCAAATGCAATTATTGGTCGACAATTACGTGTGTGAGTGGGCGGCGACGATTAACGACGCCGAAAAACTCAAACGTTTCCGTCATTTTGTAAACAGTGAGCAAGGCGATGAGAATGTCGTTTTCGTGACTGATCGTGAACAGATTCGTCCAGCGACTGATGCGGAAAAAGCAACCATCAACTTGGTTGAATTGGCCTAGCCAATGATGAGTGCCTTGTTAATTATCACAAAAAACAAGGCGCTGTTTTTTCCACTCATGTTTTTAGACTCATTTTTCTCAAATCATGTTTTGCAACTTGCAGCTTATCGCTCACGATTTATCACTCATACAGAGCAATATTATCATCACTAAGGATACCGCCTCATGAACCAACAGACTATTTGCACACTTGACGATATCATTCCTGAAACCGGCGTCTGTGCACTGATAGATGGCAAACAAATTGCTATTTTTCGCACCAAACAGAACGATTTATTTGCTCTTGATAACTACGATCCATTCAGTCAAGCCAATGTATTGTCTCGAGGGTTGATTGGTGGCACCACAATTACAGATGATACAGGAACAGCAAAAGAAGTCCTTTATGTGGCCTCGCCCATCTATAAGCAACGCTTTAACCTAGCTACTGGTCAGTGTTTAGATGATGAGAGCGTGATGCTGGATGCATATCAGGTCGTCTTAAATGACAACAATGTCATGATTGCAAGGGTATAAATAAAAACTAGGGCTTGTTATGTTGTCTTAGAAGACACAAGCCCTAGCGTTTTAATGCAGAGTTTAGAGACAAAAGTTTTTCGGGTCACTGACTCTTGAGTCGGCTGATGGTAATTCCCGTAAAACCAAACAATATCGTTAGTAACAGCGATAAATAACAGAAGAACGCATAAGGCAGATAATCAAGCACGGGCACGCCTAATGCTTGGCTGATAAACACACCGCACACACTCCAAGGCACTAGAGGATTGATGACCGTACCTGCATCTTCAATGGTACGAGACAGGTTTTTTGGGTGTAAATTCAACCGCTCAAACGTCGGACGAAAGGCAGTACCAGATAATAAAATACTCAAATACTGCTCGCCAATAAGCACGTTAATACTCAGAGCAGACATGGCAGCGGCAAATATGGCGCGTCCTGATGTGGTTAATGTGTCTTTAATCCCTGATAACAGTGCTGGCAAAATACCCAATGCTGTGAGCAAGCCACCGAGACTGAGTGCCAATATTACAATCGCTTGAGTGAAGAACATACTCTGCACACCGCCGCGCGATAGCATACCACCGACTTCACCCAGCTCTAACGATTCAGCCGGTGCATAGCCTGCAAATAAATAGCCGCCTAATTGTCCAAAGCTCGGCGAGCTGTGCAAATAAGTAATAATCAATGCTGCCACAATGGTACAAATAATCGTATAAATGGCATTGACACGAAAAACTGCCAACCCAACCAGTACCACAAATGGCAATACCGCATAACCATGTACCAAGCCACTTTCAATCAACTGACCTTGCAATACGGTTACTTGACTCAAGTCAGAGCCTGCGGTCTGCCCAGAGAAAAACCAAAAAATAATGACCGTGAGTATCCACGCTGGTACCGTGGTATACATCATATTGCGAATATGCTCAAACAAATCAATACCCACCACCGATGAAGCAATGGTACAGGTATCTGATAACGGCGACATTTTATCACCGAAAAACGCCCCTGAAACCACCGCACCAGCCGCAATCGCCACGTTGGCATCAAAGGCATTACTCATACCAATAAAAGCCACGCCCAATGTCGCCGCGGTGGTCAAACTACTGCCCAAGGCAATACCAATAATAGAGGTCAATACAAAGGCTGAAATGTAATAATACTCTGGTGAAATCAACTGAAAACCAAAATACATCAGCGTTGGAATAGCACCAGACATCATTAAAGCGGCGACCATCAAACCAATAAAGAAGAATAGATAGATCGCACCGATACCACGCATGACACCCGATGCCATTTGCGCTTGCATGTCATCAAAGGTCAAGCCTTTAAACAGACCAATGCCCAGCAAGACACAAATAGCGAGTATCAATGATAAATGCGGTACCCAGCCAAAACCTATCATGGTAACGCCCATAATAGCGATGACAATGGCAGAAATCATAAATGCCAGTTGAGGTGAAATTTGGGTTAATATTTTTGGAGGCATCACACATCCTTAGCTTGCCAGTCAAATCTGGCGTTAGGGTTGGCTTTGAGTCGGACAAGTTTAATGAGTTGCAATAGCGATTGCTACCCTCATTATTGATCCAGCAGACTATCGGTCTTAGCTGCCATGACAAAATCATTGCGATGCAGACCTTTAATGCTGTGTGACCACCACGTAACCGTCACCTTGCCCCACTCTATCAATATGCCAGGATGATGCCCTTCTGCTTCGGCGATGTCTGCTAATTGGTTAGCAAACTCCATCGCCTTGACGAAGTTTTTGAATTTATATTGACGTTGTAATTGCTTAATGCCATCAACCTCGATCAATGACCAATCTGGAATTTGCTGTAATAGTTCTTGTGCTTCGATGTCGCTGACCGTTGGCGCGCCAATGCGGCAGGCCTCACAGCTGGCTTGTGATAATGTCGTCATTATAATGTCCTTTTATGTTAACTATTCATTTTTTTAATACTGTTACTTTTAATACAGTTACGTCCATGTTGACGCTGTCATTTACGACTGCATCATTCAAATGATGCCGTTTTTCTTAACCATGTATTAGGCGTTTTTTACCGTATAACTAGGCTCGAACAATCCTAGCGACATGGCTTGTTTGACCATTCCCATGACATCGCTATTGACGATATCAAATAATGTATCCAAATCATCAATGACATAATAAATCGGCTGGATATGATCGATACGATAAGGGGTACGTAACACATCAAGCAAGTCAAACGCTCGGTGCTCTGGTTGATTTTGCGGTTGATGCTGAGGTTCTGCTTGCTGCTCAGAACCAGCATTGAGCGCATAAACCGTCTCAGACGGTGAGCTTAAGATGCCTCCGCCATAGATTCGGCGACTGCCTTTATTTTGTCCCACCAAACCAAACTCGATGGTGAACCAATAGAGCCGTGCCAAAAACCACCGTTCTTCTTTAGTGGCATTAAGACCCAGCTTGCCATAAGTTTCATTGAACGTCGCAAAGGCAGGATGGGTCAAAAGCGGACAATGTCCAACGATTTCATGAAAAATATCAGGCTCTTCGATATAGTCCATATCATCAAATCGACGGATAAAAGTTGCCACCGGAAAGGATTTATTGGCAAGCAATTTAAAAAACTTACCAAAACTGATTAATGCAGGGACAGCGGCAGTTTGCCAGCCAGTCGTGGCTTGCAATACTGCATCAATATCTTGCAGCTGCGGAATACGCGTAGCGGGCAAATTCAGTTTTTTTAAACCGTCTAGATAGGCTGGGCAGGCGCGATTGGGTATTTGCTCGGCTTGACGCTCAAGTAATGCCTGCCACATACCATTTTCATCATCACTATAATGAATATGACCATGGCTATCTGGCTGATGCGACACGTAAGGTTGTTTTTTAGGCATAGAATCCTGCTTTTTATGAGCAGAATCATCGTGACTGGCATCAGTGCCTAGCGTTTTGCAAGCAACGCTGTTGGCACCGATAGCTTTATTAACAGAATTCGTATGTGGTAGGCGTTCCATGCCTGTATTCCTTTTATTGCCATTAGCGCTCTGAATTTTTGCTAGTCGTTTTCAATCATGACTGAATCATAGCTCAGTCATCGCATTGAACACATGGTATTACAGAGCGCAGTGGTTATTAGGGACAAGACAAACTCCTTTTGCCCTGCCCGTTTATTTTATGGATTTTTCCCTAAATGTAGAGGCGCTTACGGTGTTTCAGTTTCTGGCTGACCAACCGTGCCACGACGGACTTGATCGCGCTCGATGGATTCAAATAGGGCTTTGAAATTACCTTCGCCAAAGCCATCTTCGTAATCACCTTTACGCTGGATAAACTCGAAGAAAACAGGGCTACCTAAGATAGTTTCAGAGAAAATTTGTAGCAGCAGACGCGGTGTTCCGCCTTCAGTGGTGCCATCTAACAAGATACCGCGCATCTGTAGCTCAGAGACATTTTCGCCATGATTTGGTAGACGCTCACTCAGCATTTCATAGTAAGTCGCGGTTGGAGCGGTCATAAGCGGGATACCCGCTGCTTTTAATTTATCAATGCTGGCAAACAAATCATCGCTGGCTAAAGCAATGTGCTGAATACCTTCACCGTTGAAGTGCATCAAGTATTCTTCAATTTGACCGCCGCCCTGCTTTGACTCTTCGTTCAATGGAATACGGATTTTGCCATCAGGCGCTGTCATGGCTTTACTGGTCAAACCCGTATATTCACCTTTGATGTCAAAAAAGCGGATTTCGCGGAAGTTAAAAATGCGCTCATAAAAGTTTGCCCAATAAGCCATACGACCACGGTAAACGTTATGGGTTAAATGGTCGATAACTTTGAAACCATGCCCGACAGGACGACGGTCTACATCAGCAAAAAACTCGAAATCGACGTCATAAATAGACTCACCATCTTTATAACGATCGATGAGATAAATCAGTGAGCCACCGATACCCTTGATAGCAGGCAGGCGCAGCTCCATCACACCAGTGGGTACGTCTACTGGCTGCGCGCCCATTTCGATGGCACGCTCATAAGCTTTTTTGGAATTCTGCACACGAAAACCCATGCTACAAGCGCCAGCACCATGCTCTTCAACGAAATAACTCGCTTCGCTTTTTGGTTCACGATTTAGAATAAGATTGATGTCACCTTGACGGTATAGCGCCACATCTTTTGAGCGATGGTTGGCGACATGGGCAAAGCCAAGCTGTTTGAACAATGCGTCGACCGCATCCGGTTGAGGTGAGGCGAATTCAACAAAATCAAACCCATTCAGGCTCATTGGGTTATCAAATAAATCTGCCATTGTAATCATCCTTAATTTCAATTGGTGGTAAAAATGCGATAAAAAATGTCTTCAATCAATAATTCTTATTGACGATGTATTTATATTAGATTAGGTTTATTTATAAGACTAATTGTTTTTTATGATTTATTTATCAGGTTTACTTATGAATATCAGCATTCGCCAATTAACCGCTTTTATCCAAGTCGCTGACAATGGCAGTTTTACCCGTGCCAGCGATCAGATGCATTTGACCCAATCTGCCGTTAGCGGCTTGATTAAGGAGCTAGAGTCCAGCCTTGGTATTGTGCTGTTCGACCGTACTACCCGCCAGTTGTCGTTGTCGGTAGTAGGACGGCATTTATTGCCGCAAGCACGGCGTATCTTGAATGAGATGCAGCTGTTTGAAAATGAGGCGAGCAGCTTAACAAGCTTGGCGCAAGGTCAAGTCCGACTCGCTGTTTCGCAGTTTGCCGCCTCCTCTATGCCAGCGGTCATCGCCCAGTTTTCCAAACAACACCCCGAGATTAGCGTGTCGCTATTAGATTGTTCGGCAGAAAACTTACTCAGACATATTCAGGACATTGAAGTAGATTTGGGTGTCGGTACTGAGCTTGGATTTATGGAGGCTGAGGACGACATCAATGCTGATTTGTTATATCAGCTGCCATTTTGTGTGGTGATGCCTGACAACCATGCGCTGGCACAAAAGCATGAAATAACGTGGCAGGATTTATTAGACATTCCGCTCATCACGCTGCAAGGTCCTTTCATTGAACAAGTAACAGTCGAGTTGGACGACCGGATCGCCAGTCATATTCAACAGGCACGGTATAAAGTGAATTTTATGTCTACCGCGCTTGAAATGACCCGTCAAGGCTTCGGTATTACCTTATGTTTGCCCTATATGCCCGAAGTCATTGACTGGGTTAGCGCCAACGGCTTACAAATGAGGCCGCTGGCACAACCCGTTAAAATGCGGCAGTTTTTTATCTATCAGCGTTCTTCTCGTGCGTTATCGCCTGCTACCATTGCTTTCAAAGACTTCTTGCAGAGCTATTTTTCCAGTCATTTTAATGACTTACAGCATACTTAAGTATCGCTGATACAGACATGATCGGTGCTTAAAAAGCCTTGAAACACAATGGTCTCAATCAACTATTTTATTAATTATGCAAGATAATTGAATCTCATATTGAGTTAACCGTCAATTTGCTCTATGATTTTTGGCGGCTTGATTTATATTTCATAAGGAAACAACATGTTTGAACGTATCGACTATTACGCTGGTGATCCAATTTTAGGGCTGATGGAAAAATATACAGCAGATAACAATCCTAAAAAGGTCAATTTAGGCATTGGTATTTATTATGATGAAAATGGTGTATTGCCCGTACTTGACTGTGTAAAAACAGCCGAAGAACGCATTGCCGATCCTATTGCGCCGCGTCCATATCTGCCGATGGGAGGCTTACCAGGACATCGTAAAGGCTGTCAGGAATTACTGTTCGGTAAAGACGCGCAGATTTTAAAAGACGGTTTGGTCGCTACTATCGCTACGATCGGCGGTTCTGGCGCGTTAAAAGTCGGCGCTGAGTTCATCCATGAATGGTTCCCACAATCTAAATGCTATGTGAGTGATCCAACATGGGGCAACCACATTGCCATTTTTGAAGGCTCTGATGTCGAAGTGGGTAAATACCCGTACTATGACAAAGCCAACAGCAGCATCAAATTCGATAAAATGATTGCGTTTTTTGAGACGTTGAACAAAAATGATGTGATTTTGCTGCACCCTTGTTGCCACAATCCAACAGGTCTAGATTTGACCCGTGAGCAATGGGATACCGTGCTGAACGTCATTCAAGCGCGCGAATTGATTCCATTTATGGACATTGCCTACCAAGGCTTTGGCGAAGACATGGACAGCGATGCTTATGCGATTCGTAAAGCTGTCGATATGGGCTTGCCATTGTTTGTCAGCAACTCATTCTCTAAAAACTTATCGCTATATGGTGAGCGTGTTGGCGGTCTATCAGTTGTTTGTCCAACGGTTGACGAGACAGAGCGCGTCTTCGGTCAGCTAAATGCTACCGTACGCCGTATTTACTCAAGCCCGCCATCACATGGTGGTCGTGTGGTCGATATCGTTATGAACGACGAAGCACTACATAAGCAATGGGTTGGCGAAGTTTATGCGATGCGTGACCGTATCAAAGCCATGCGTTTACAGCTAAAATCAGTGTTAGAAGCCAAAATCCCGAACCGCAACTTTGACTATATTACCCGTCAAAACGGCATGTTTAGCTTTACTGGTCTGACGCCTGAGCAAGTCGAACGCTTACAAAGCGAGTTTGGCATTTACATGGTTTCCAACTCACGTATGTGTGTGGCTGGACTGAACACCAGCAACATCGACTATGTGGCCAATGCCATGGCAGACGTCTTAAAAGACTGAGTGAGCACGCATTAAAGCGGTGCGGTAGTCAGTAATAGCGATTCATAAGAAGGTTGAGCGAGTGCTCAGCCTTTTTTATGTCCTGCGTTTTCCTATTTATTTTACCAAAGAACATCAATGTCCCTAGTATCACGTCTCTTTTAAGAAAACACTGCACAAAAACCCTTGCAATCTCCACTTTGATAAATTACATTATGCGTAAGTAGTTAATTATAACGTAATTCATAATATGCTTTAGCAAGGAGCACCCTATGTCAAAGATTGACAACACCCTCACATCCTTTATCGATATCGCCGCTGATTCTGACTTCTCCATTCATAACCTACCTTATGGTATTTTTAGTGATACCAAAGATGCTGCTGATAATAACAAGCGCCGCGCTGGTGTGGCTATCGGTGAGTACGTATTGGATTTGGCTGTGCTCGAAGCAGAAGGTTTACTGAGCTTAGAGGGTGGTCCATATTTCGATCAACCAACGCTCAATGCTTTTATTGACTCAGGTCGAGACAATTGGACTCAAGCACGCACAACCATCCAAACTCTCCTATCTAGTGCTAGCGATGCCTTGCGTGATAATCAAGACTTGCAGAAAAAAGCGCTATCTAATCAAGCAGACGTCACCATGCATCTGCCTGTTCACGTACCAGGTTTTACCGATTTCTATTCGTCTAAAGAGCACGCCACCAACGTCGGTACTATGTTTCGTGATCCAAACAACGCCCTGCTACCTAACTGGACTGAAATGCCAGTCGGCTATAACGGACGCGCCAGCACCGTCATCGTCAGTGGCACTGATGTGATACGCCCCTCTGGTCAATTAAAGCCAAATGCTGACGACCGCCCTATTTTCTCAGCCTGCAAGCGTTTAGATTTTGAGCTTGAGACTGCTTTTGTAGTTGGTAAAGGTAATAGCATTGGTCAACCAATTGCAGTAGACAATGCCCCTGAGCATATTTTTGGCATGGTTTTGCTCAACGACTGGTCAGCCCGTGACATTCAAAAATGGGAATACGTGCCTTTAGGGCCATTTAATGCTAAAACCTTTGCTTCTGAAGTCTCGCCTTGGATTGTGACTATGGATGCGTTGGCACCTTTTAAAACGGCATGCCCGATTCAAGAGCCAAAACCATTGGCATATCTAAACGAAAAAGACAGCAATAATAGCTATGACATCCATCTATCAGTTGAGTTATTGCCTGAAAACTCAGATATCGCCACTGTGGTTTGTGAGACCAACTTCAAACATATGTATTGGTCAATGGCGCAGCAGCTCACGCATCACACCATCACTGGCTGTAAAGTGGAGGTTGGCGATATGATGGGCTCAGGTACGATTTCAGGACCAACGCCAGATTCTTATGGCTCAATGTTAGAGATTGCTTGGAATGCGACCAAACCTGTCACTTTAAAAGGCGGCGAGACCCGCAGTTTTATTGAAGATGGCGACACAGTAATCATGAAAGGCTATAGCGAAAAAGACGGCATTCGTGTCGGCTTTGGTGAAGTACGCGGCAAAGTACTGCCCGCGCTTAACTTTGATTTTGACAAATAGTCTAGAAAAAATGTGAGCACTATTGTTTTGAGCTGCCAAGCAACCATCGACCTATAGTCAATCGGTACTGGCAGCCTATTACTCACTGCATTCTCTATCAAAAGGAGTTTGATATGAGCTTTAAAATTGAAAAAATCCATCATGTGGCCTATCGCTGCAAAGACGCCAAAGAAACCGTTGAATGGTATCAAAAATACCTAAACATGGACTTCATCCTTGCATTCGCTGAAGACCACGTGCCTTCGACCAAAGCCTTTGATCCTTATATGCATGTTTTTTTAGATGCCGGTAATGGCAACGTATTGGCGTTTTTTGAAGTGCCCAATCAGCCTGAAATGGGTTTTGATCCGAATACCCCAAATTGGGTGCAACACTTAGCCATGAAGGTAAAAGACCGTGATGCCTTAATGGCAGCAAAAAAGCATTTAGAAGAAAATGGTATTGATGTGGTCGGCGTGACCAATCACGGCATCTTCCATTCTATCTATTTCTTTGATCCTAATGGCCATCGCATGGAACTCACCTACGATGATATTACCTCAGAAGAAAAAGTCTCGATGATTACTGAATCCATGAAGTATGAGATGTTAGAAGAATGGTCACGTACCAGACGCGCACCATCTCATACCCAGTTTTTACATGCAGAGGAACTGGCTGAAGCAAGAGAAGTCGCGCCTGTCGGTGAGTGATTGACCTGTTATTGTGTTCGTTATCTCTTTTTATATGATTAATTAGGGCGTGCCATCATTTTAAGACCACTAAATGTATCAACATACTAATTGATGACACGCCCTAGGTAGCGAACAATATCTAACCATCATGAAAGGATTCAATGATGAAAATAAAAACCCCTTTAGGAATACTCTTAGCGACCTCGATCGCGATGACTGGTTGCTCTAATAATGACCCAGCAGTAAACGCTGATATAGATACAGGCGATGTGACTACTCTAAGATTCTCACACTTTATGACTGCCAATGACAACATAAACACTGAAGCATTGCAGCCATGGGCAAAGAAAATCGAAGAAGAATCAAAAGGCCGCTTAAAGATTGAGATCTACCCTTCGGCTACTCTTAGCAAACCGGGCGCTACCTATGATGCTACCGCGAAAGGTATTGTTGATATTGGTATGCAAGCGCAAGGATATACAGCAGGGCGATTTCCTTTAACTCAAATTGTAGAGCTGCCAGGTATCACCAATACTGCACAGCAGCAGAGCTGCATACTTCATAAACTGTATGATGATGGTGTCATTAAAAATGAGTACGAAGATACTCACCTGCTAGCGCTGATAGGCACTGGACAAGGTGCGCTGCATACCGTAGATAAGCCTATTCGCACGCCAGCTGATATGAAAGGTTTGCGTATTCGCCAACCTTCTGCCGTTGCTAGCCACATTATCGAAGCGACTGGCGCGGCGCCCGTTGGCATGCCTGCCAGTGATACTTATACTTCCCTTCAACGCGGTGTCATTGACGGACTTAGCTTTACTTGGCAGCCCATTCAAGCATTTCGTCTTGATGAGTTAATCAATACGCACACCAATATTCCTTTTTATAACTCTACTTTTGTTATCAGTATGAATAAAGAGAAATACGACAATTTGCCCGATGATCTCAAGAAAGTAATTGATGACAATTCAGGGGCGGAGATGGCAGCACGTGTCTCCAAAGTATTTGACGTCAGTAACGCCAAAGCAATGGCCGCAGCTAAAGAAAAAGGCGATATCATGATCGATATCCCTGACCCACTCAATGACCCAGACTGGAAAGATCCATTAATGGAAGGCTCACAGCACTATCTAGATGAAGTCAATGCCACTGGTCTAGATGCTAATAATGTATACGAAAAAGCAAAAGCAGCAAGTAGCGCCTGTCTCGTTTAAAGAAGTAAAATAATTACGCAGTGGTTTTCTACCAAAAAACAGTCGGTTTATATGGTGAAAATTATGTAGCAAAAGCACCAGCTACGCAATTTGATAACGCTGCGCGATTGCTAGTATTTGCTCAACCACGTTGTCTTGCTCACTCATGGGCAATTGCTCTGTCGTTCCAATGATAGTGATGGCGTATTCTAGTGGTAGACCTTTGTTAGCAGTTTTGTCACTAACAGCAGATAGATTAACAGCGCTATTAGCAAGCTGCGGCAATATGACAGGAATCGTAATGGCATTAATCCCCATCAGCATATCACCCGTCACTGTCGCATAGCCTTGGGTACGAATTTTGGCTTGCAAGTGACTGAAATTCTGCCATTTTTCTGTGATTATTGCTTCATTGTCTGTCTGCCATTCAGCTGTTACCAATGGCTGAATGACGGCATCTGGCTGATAACTGGCAAATAATTGCCCCGTCGCCGATGTCGTCAGCGGCATACGTGAACCGATACGAGTGATAATACTAATCGGGCTATCTGGTTCAACGGACTGAATAATAATAGGACCTTCGCTAAACCATTTGGCAATCTGCACACCGCAATTCAGGGTGTCTTTGATTTCATTAGCGATGTGCGTCAGCCGCTCTAAAATATTGTTTTGACTAAATCCAGAGTGCCCCAATGCTGCCAATGTGTTAACCCTATCGCCTAGCCCGTAGCGACCATCATCAAGCTTACGCGCATAGTTTTTACGAATAAGACTGACCAAATAGCGGTGACACTTTGCTGGATGCATTTGCATCACTTGCGCAATATCTTTTAGCATCATCGGCTCATTATGATCGATAAGAACGTCTAACACCGACAAGCCAATCTCCAGTGACTGGACGCCACTTTGACTTTTATTGGTTGTCACGGGATTTTCTAAAGGGCTTTCAGCTGCTGGCATGTTTTGCTCAATGAGTAATTTACTTGGCATATTAATCTAATATATTCATGAAAAACTGAAATGGAGAGGTAACGTCATAAGAGTTTTTTAATTGTATAAGATACATTTCGTACCATTAATTATAACCGCTTATCTCATTCACAACCTACCATAATAAAAGGAATTCACAATGATGACACTTTATGGCTACTTTCGCAGCAGCACCTCGTATCGTACTCGTATCGCGATGAATCTCAAAGGCTTAGATTATGACTATATTTCGGTCAATTTAGCAAAAGATGAGCAGTTAGCAGATGCCTTTAAATCACTCAATCCACAAGGATTGGTGCCTGTTTTACAGACCGATGATTTATTACTATATCAAAGCCCAGCCATTTTAGAATGGTTAGAAGAGGTTCATCCTAAACCCGCTATTGCCTAAAGACGCGGCTGGACGTATGCAAGTACGAGCCATTAGCGCTATGATTGGTTGTGATATTCATCCTATTAATAACCGCCGTATCTTACAATACCTACGCAATGAGCTGGCAGTAGACGAAGAAAAAGTCATGGCGTGGTGCAACCGTTGGATGAGTGAGGGCTTTGCGGCGTTAGAGAAAATACTAGCAAAAGACAAAAGCCGTGGAAAATTTTGCTACGGTGACAGCCCTACTTTTGCAGATTGCTATTTGATTCCTCAGGTCTCTTCGGCGCGACGTTTTAACGTGGATTTAAGTACCTATCCCAATATCGTCGAAATTGACACGCATTGCCGTACGCTCAAAGCCTTTGCTGACGCTGATCCTAGCATGCAACCTGATGCGCCCAAGTCTCAATAAACAATCAAAAGGGTGCTTTCAGTAAGGGTGTTTTGCTATTAAATGACTAGAAAATGAAATGATTAAAGGATTAAAGGATTAGAGAATTAAGTAACAAAACGCTCTTATAATTGTTGGGCTCAGTGCTCAGACAAAGCAATCAAAGCGAATGACTGCCTGAAAACAGGCAAAGCATTGATACTCTTAAGCCAAATACAGCATTCAATATTTCATCGAATCATCACTTCTACTTTTCATCTCAATATAATATTTAATATATTCAAATTATTGGTTGTATAGCAGTCAACTGTTGGCTATTCTTGGTATAGGCGTTGTTATATCTAAAATTTAGAATTAATTTTAGATATAACATACTGTTTTATACATTAAAATAAGGTTGGATATTATGAGTTATACACCTTTATCAAATAACAAAGACGCTCTACCATCCCATGCCGCTCAAGATATTTATGATTTAGCCCTATCGGCTAGAGAAGAAACAGAAACCTGTAGAAAAATTGCACCGACAGTGGTCAAAAAACTGTCAGAGTTGTCGTTATTTAGGATGGGACTGCCAAAATCGTTGGGAGGATGGCAAGGCAATCCTGTGGAAACGTTAAAGGTTTATGAGACGCTAGCCAGTGCTGAAGCCTCAGTTGCTTGGATCGTTTGGAACAATCATTTGGCCTGCACATTTGGACGATTTTTAGACGAGCCTAGCATGAAGGAGATATACAGTGACCCCTCTCATGTCTATGCCAACTCAGCACGCCCTGAAGGGATTGCTAAACAAACCGCTGAAGGATATACGGTCTCAGGTCAATGGACATTAGTATCAGGTTGTGAATTGGCAGACTGGTTTGTGCTGCGCTGCTTGGTAATATCCGAAGGCTCGCCTACTACCCTTGGACCGGGTGCAAACTTAAAGCTGTTCTTTATTCCAAAAGAAGATGTGGAAGTGATTGATACTTGGCATGTTGGTGGACTAAATGGTACAGGCAGTCATGACATCGTCATCAAAGACGCGTTTGTGCAGGAACGTTATGCGGTCAATTTTGATAGCCCTGTCGCCATCGATAATGCGTATAGTCGACTACCAATCGGCTGTATTAATGCCGCTGGCTGTGCAGCGATGGCACTGGGTGTCTTAAAAGCAGCGACAGATGAGTTAATCCAAATTTGCCTTGAGAAAGTAACGCCCGGTAAAAGCCCAGATTTGCGTGATCGTGCAGCAGTACAAGCGACTATCGCTAGGAGCAAAACGCTATTAGCATCTAGGCGCGCACAATTACACAATAGTGTCGAGGTATTATGGAACGAAGCACAACAACAGAATGCCTTTACCGATACACAGCTGGCTGATGTGTGGGCAGCAGCCTGTGAGGCAGCGAGAGAAGCCAGAGCCATGGTATCGGAGATTTATGCGGTCGCTGGTACGGTCTCGCTATATAAAAAACATAGAATAGAAAGAGCGCATCGAGACATTCATGCTATTTTACAACATGGTATCGTGCAGCCACATTGGATGGAGCAAGCTGGCATGGCTTATGTCGGATTGACCCCAAATGCAGCTATGTTCAGAGTATAAAATTGCTTTTATAAAAATAAAAAAGCCCTCATAGAATGAGGGCTTTTTATCGCTTGGCTATTGAGCCAAAGAAAAACAAATCATTGATAAAAATCATATAGTGACTACCAAATAGTGACTACCAAATAGTGACTACCAAATAGTGACTACCAAATCATCACGCTGAAAACGTCTTCATGCTCATGTCGCAAAAAAGCAAGGCATCAGATGCCTTGCTTTTTTATGACTAATTTTTATAACTAACAAATCACTTTACTTGATAGTAGGCTTGATTGCTTTAATCAAAATGGAAGCCTGCACCAATCGAGCCGCCAGCGTTACCTTGGGTATCAGCGGTGCCGTTTACCTTCATGACCCAACGACCATCATTGGATAACTTCGAGAAGCCAATAGCAACTGCACTTTCCCCATTGTACGTTCCTATACCGCCACCGATTAAGGATTTACCAGCGATGTAAGCTTGCGGTAGTGAAGACATTGCCATGGCGGCTGAGATACCAGCATTTGCATCGTCTTCGACTTCACCAATTTTATAACCTAGCTCATTCATGTTGTTGCCAAGTCTTTGACTAACAGCATCTAATTGACCCATATTTACAGCGTCTCTGGGTGCCATGCCATCAGCCACATCAGTGATCTTGTTGCCAGCGGCGTTGATACCGCTTGCAGTCATACTAGGACCACCGACAATGCTGACGCCATTATTATTAATTGTCGTATTGCCAGTTTTGACGCTATCGATATTAATATCACCGTTTAGATCAAACTTAATACTACTGCCTGCTGCTGTTGTGGTGATGTTATTACCACCTGTGAAGGGGAGGACACTGCCATCGCCTACTGGTTTGTTGATGGTAGCACCGCTATCAGCACCAAAATTGAGACCCGCATCTATTTTATCCTTGTTCACTTTGATATTGGTCGTATTAGTGTCGATGTTTGTTTTATTCGTGGCAATATTCGTGGTATTGGTTTGGATATTGGTAGTGTTGGCTTGGATGTTTTTATTGATAACGACTTCTCCTTGCTTAATAGAAGCAATCGCACCGTCGATACTATTTTGACCAGTACCACCAATATTACTATTGGTAAAGGTACCATCTACAGGATTGTAGACTGTCTCACCGCCAATGATACTACTGATGCCACTACCTTGTGCATAGAGCTGACCACCATTGATAGCATCTTTGCTGCCTTCAGAGACATCGCCATTCACAACGTTTGTAATCTTAGTGTCAGCAGCATTGATACCCGCTTTGGTGACACTAGGTCCACCTGTAATAGTCAGCCCATTATTATTCATAATGGTATCACCCGTCGTTACGCTATCTAAATTCAGGTCTGGATTTAAATCGAAGCTAATGTCATTGACGCCTGCCAATGGTGCAGTAGCAAGTAGGCCAGGGCTAACATTATTGTCCGCTGATCTAGATACTTTAATATTACCATCTGTACTGTTCAAATCGATGGCGCTGCCTTGTTTGATCATAGTGGCAACATCACCCTGAGCCGTTAGTCCCCAACCTTGATCAAGGGCAAACGTCGTGGCGTTCAACTGTCCGACAGTCGCCGCATCTGTATCTGCAATACCAGCAGCTACATTGGTGATTCTGTTAAAACCATTGTCAAGACCACTACTGCTCAGTCTAACCGTTCTACCGGGACCATTATCGGTAAAGGTAAAGCCATTACTATTCATAATGCTATTACCAATCTGCATGCTACCCTCATTGCCTAAATTCAACTGGTTATTCAGTTTCACCTGAACACCCGTTGCCGAGGCCATCGTCGTAATGTTGCTATCACCAGTGACGTTGATGGTATCACCTAAAGCAAACTGCTGGTCGTTGGCACTATTGCCATCACCGATTTTGATGCCTTTAGCCACGAGACTATTGGTTGCTGACAATTGGTCGAAGTTTACCGCATCCTTACCTGTGGTCGCTTCTGCAACGTTAGTAATTTTATTGCCACCATTGTTCAGACCATTGGCTGAGATGCTGACACCGCTACCAAAGTTTGCGCTGTTAAGACCAGTTAAATCTTTCGCAAGTTTCACGGTCAATGTGCTGGTACCGTCAGCAACGACGCCAATGTTGTTGCCATTTGACAAGTCACTTGCCACGGTCGCGCCACCTTTGATTGTCAGCTTGTCACCAAGCTGACGATTAACGGTAGTACCCGTGTCACCATCGAAATCAAAACCTTTATCGATGGTCGTGGTCGTGGCTTGTAGTTGACCAAAGTTTACGGCATCGCTGGCTATTGTACCGTTAGCGACATTGGTAATTTGATTGCCACCATTGTCCAGCCCACTATTACTGAGTCTGACCGTTTGATTAGTCCCACCCATAAATGTGACACCATCAGCGTTGACGACTGTAGTTCCTGTGGTCAAGCTGGTTGAGACTAAGTCGGCAGCAGTAGCAACTTTGATACCGCCATTGTCAGCGGTCAAGACAATATTGTCACCAGTAATAAAGTTGGCTGTATTATTGTCTTTATCCAAAGTCTTGACATCAGCACCATTGATTTGTGTCACTACCGTTTGCATCGCACTATCGGCTTTTACCAAGCTTGCCTTACTACCTTCGCTTAGATCAACTTGATAGTCGGTGATATTGGTATCAGGATCTTTGACACTAGTGCTAACTGTTAGTGCATTAGCATCTGCAGTAGAAACACTGGCGCCATTGGCATTGACAGTATAGACATCCTGTCCAGTATCGCTATCGGTTGAAAAGTCAACACTGGCAACATTCGTACCTTTAACTACTTTGGTTCTCGCTCCTGCGGCTGCCATTTGTACATCACCAATATTCGCCGCATTGCTTACTGTATTACCACCGCTTTTTACTCCCTTGATCTGGGTGTCGTTGGCATTGATACCAGTAGTAGAGATACTAACACCACCAAAATCTGCACTAGTGAGGCCCGTTAAAGTTGGAGACAGACCGAGAGCAATTCCATCGCCTGTTGATAAGCCAGTGGTGGTTAAATTGCTGTCTGTATCAAACTTAATTTCTTCACCCAAGGCGAAGGTTTTTTTGAGAGTGCCGCCGCTACTTGCATCATTCACGTTAAACTTGATGCCTTTAGCAATATTGTCAGTATTGGTACCAATATTGGTGGTATTGGTTGAGATGTTGTTAGTATTGGACGTGACTTGTTGGTTGGTATTAAATAACTGACCACCATTGATGGCGTCTTTGCTATTTAGACTGACCGTACCATTAGAAACATTGACGACCTTCTTATTACCCGCATTGACCCCGCTTTTGGTGATGCTTGGACCATTCAAAATGGTCAGACCATTGCTGGTTAACGTGGCATTGGTAGGGTTAAATATGCTTCCACCCGTTACCGTGACACCTGCACCACTAACGGTAGTGACGCCAGTGAGCACGCCGCCAGTGAGAATACCTAGACCATTGACCGTTGTGCCGTTTAATAAGTTGCCAGTGCTAACGCTGCCTGTTGTACCTAGGTTTAAGTTATCATTAAGCTCGACTTCGATTTTGCCATTTTTTACTCGGGTGTCGATGTTGCTGTTAGAGCCAACTACCTCAACGGCTTGTCCCAATGGTTTCTGTACTGTATTACCATCAGCAGCTTTTAGCGCAAAGCCTGAGGTGGATACACCAGTAATGGCACTATTCAAATCACCGATGTTTGCTGCATTGGTTTCTGTTGTGCCACCGCTAGCCACGCCTGAGATGACTTTATCACCTGCGTTGATACCAGTAGATGAGATACTAACGCCGCTATTAAAGCTTGCGCTATCCAGACCTGTTAAGTTGTTGGCTAAGCCAAGTTTGATTCCATCACCCGTTGATAAGCCAGTGGTGGTTAAATTGCTGTCTGTATCAAACTTAATTTCTTCACCCAAGGTGAAGGTTTTTTTGAGAGTGCCGCCGCTACTTGCATCATTCACATTAAACTTGATGCCTTTAGCAATATTGTCAGTGTTGGTGCCAATATTGGTAGTATTGGTTGAGATGTTGTTAGTATTGGTCGTAACATTAGTATTAGTCGTTTCTAGCTGACTAAAATTCACCGCATCTTTTGCGTTAACCCCATCATCAACGTTAATAACTCTCTTATTACCCGCATTGACCCCGCTTTTGGTGATGCTTGGACCATTTAAAATGGTCAGACCATTGCTGGTTAACGTGGCATTGGTAGGGTTAAATATGTTTCCACCCGTTACCGTGACACCTGCACCACTAACGGTAGTGACGCCAGTGAGCACGCCGCCAGTGACAATACCTAGACCATTGACCGTTGTGCCGTTTAATAAGTTGCCAGTGCTAACGCTGCCTGTTGTACCTAGGTTTAAGTTGTCATTGAGCTCGACTTCGATTTTGCCATTTTTTACTCGGGTGTCGATGTTGCTGTTAGAGCCAACTACCTCAACGGCTTGTCCCAATGGTTTCTGTACTGTATTACCATCAGCGGCTTTTAGCGCAAAGCCTTTGTTAATAGTCGTGGTATTATTTCCGACCGCTTCATTGGTCGCATATAATTGACTACCATTCACGGCATCTGTACTAGCCGCAGTGACAGCTCCACCAGCGACGTTTTTGATCTGACGCTCAGATCCTACTACGCCCACGGATACTTGCGCACCCTCTCGTAGCATGCCCTTATCATCAATGACATTACCGGCGATATCATATACCACGCCACCAACTGTCATTGTCTTTTCAGAGCTTGCACTTGTTGCTGTTGTAGAGCCTGCACCTAAAGAGACTGAACCATCTTTGCTAGCTGACGCACCAACACCGAACGCTGAAGAAGCCGTTCCCGAGGTATTGGAATGAACACCAACGGCTGTAGACAGATCACCTTTAGACAGCGATTTTGCACCAATGGCTATCGACGCAGCACCTCCAGCTTCGGTATTAACATTGTACTGATTGGTTTCTACCAAATCTTTACCTACGTAGGATTTGAAAACATCGTTAACTGTGCCACTATTTAATGGTGACAACGGACTACCATCGATATTAGTTTTCGATGCAAAATTTAGGTCATCACCGCCTATTGCGATAGACGATGCCCCTCTAGACACGACGTTAGCACCGATAGCAATCGATTGCTCACCACTTGCCATCGTCTGTTGCCCAAATTCTGAGCTGCCAATCGCAATGGTTTGGCTGCCTGTGGCTTTTGCATTTCCGCCCAGCGCCATGGCGTTATAACCTGTCGCTCCGTCGTTATTAGCATTACCGATAGCAGCTGAGTCCACGCTATAATACTTGGTTTTATTATTAGCGACAGTATTCGACAGCCCCGTTAGCTGAGCCACATTGACAGCATCACTGTCACTGCTACCTGCTGCGACGTTTACAATCTGACGGTTGCCACCCACTGCTCCTGTTCCTACAGAGACCGCGCCAAGTGTAACGCTATCCGTTGCTTGGATGACTGAACTATCTGCTCCTACTGGCACAAAACCACTGGCACCACCAGCACGATTTGCAGTAGAGTTTGAACCTAATGCGATGCCATTTACTGCGTTAGATCGAGAGCCGACACCAAAAGCAAGACTGTTATCAGCAGTCGCTTTTGCATTACTACCAAAGGCAATCGTATCACTGCCAACTGCTTGAGTTTGTCCATTCGCTCTATAACCTACATTTGCTTGATCAGCCACTGTACCTGCATTTTCAAAATCAGTTGAACCAATCGCAATACCACGTTTGCCTGAGGCAAGTGCTGAATGACCAACAGCTAGAGAGCCTTGACCCGTTGCTGAGGAGACATTACCGATAGCCTGAGCAAAGTCAGCAGTCGCTGCCGATTGACGTCCAAGCGCTAACGAGGTATTTCCATTAGAATACGCTGCCGCCCCAATTGCCACAGATGACCGACCAATGGCTTTTGCTTGAGTGCCTAGAGCAGTAGCGACGTCACCGGCTTCTGTCCCAGTGCCAATGGCGGTACTACCAGAGTTGTTTTGTGAACCACCCGTCCAAGTAAATGACGGATTGCCTCTATCGACCAGATTGAAGTTTTGCCCAGCGTCCGCTTCACAGCCAATGGCAACCGAATAGCTGCCTTCAGCATTCGCTTCAGTACTGTTTGTATTACAAGAAGAAATTGCCGTACCAGATCCCGTACCACCGCCGACATTCACTTGTGCAAAAGCTTGCGGTGACATTGTAAATCCAGCCGCCAGCATCCCTATGGCGATCGTGGATAGTCGGAAAAATTGGGTAGAAGAAAGATTAGAAGTCGTATTGATGGTCGCGTTTGCGCTCACGCTAGATTTGGAAGATTTGCCGCGCCCCTTTGCATATTCACCAACTGCGGTAAAACAGCTCAAGGCTTCATTCCATATTACTTTATAGATGCGGTTCATAGTGTGCACTCCCTTACAGACTGGTCAGATTTAAAAATCAGAGATAATATCCATCTTGCAGAGAGTCGATATCACAAAATAAAACACGTTATCGGCGGATAACGATTAAATGTTTTTTGTTCATTATTTATCTTGTTAACCAACAACTAACACTTTTTATCTTGAAAATCCCTAATCGCTCTCTCTATATATTAGTATTACCGAATATATAGAGAGAGACAATGCCGCTCATCGGGCATTTATTACCGTTCATCCAATTATATAACAAAAAATGAATATATAGATGTTTTTTGCTCCTTGCTTATATTGAATGCTCCCACTTTTTTGAAATAATCCGCTTTGAAACTTAATAAAACACACGCTTATACACACACTTTAGAGATGTTTTAAGCGCGTGTTCGCCACTTTATGCTGCTCTTAGTCCCCTTCAGAGTTAACAGGCAATGTTATTTGCATCACCAGCCCTTGGATATCATCTTGGCGATTATAGACATGAATCTGACCCTTGTGTGCCATTACCACGGCATGAACGATTGCCAGCCCCAAACCATAACCCCCCGTTTCACGATGGCGAGCCGAGTCAAGCCGTACAAAGGGCTGAAAAATACGCGCCAAGTCATTATCCGCGATGCCACCACCCTCGTCTGTGATGCTGATTTGAAGTGCAGGCTTATTGCCCTCCATCTCCACTTTTTTAATGTCAGCAATGACTGTTGAATCAGAGGCCGTATGCATAAAAGCATTACGAATGACATTCTCAAGCGCACTATGCAGCTGTTCTTGATTGCCAAGCACTGTCCAAGGCGTTGTTGAATCAGTGGTAGATGAAGCGTCTGCCACCAATGCATGACTCGGCTGCCATTGCCAACGCACGTTTTTATGCTGAAACTCAAAGCAAACGTCTTGTCCAATTTCACTGATGATGTCAGAAATATCAACCACTTCGTTTTCTATATTGTCGATCGTATATTGCTGCATTTGTAGAGATTGAATATGAATGATTTGCTCAATCAACTCATTCATCCGCGCCGACTCTTTATCTATACGGTCGAGATAACGACTGGCATTCGGTGCAAAGTCGCGAGTCAGCTCAGTCGCAACGTCTAGACGTGCCAGTGGCGATCGTAGCTCGTGCGAGATATCACTGAGCATCTGTTTGCGTGCCAGCTCACTCTCAGCCAACCGTTTTGATAGTTTAGCCACATCTTTCGCGAGTAAACCAAGCTCATCATCTCCCATTTTTGATAGGTCTGGATGGGTCTGATAATCGCCATCAATCAGACGGTGTACGGTATTTTGTACACGGCGGATACGCTGAGTCATTGTACGGCTCAGCCAAATACAAACCAAGACGCTAAAAACGAGAATAAATAGCAAACGTATGGGAAAATTGCCACGTTGCAGCGCCATAACATCAGCAAAACGCAAATGCGGACGTAACTGTATAATGACAGACTGCTCATCTGGTAAGACGACCGTCACATCAGCCAGCTCAGGGCGACTGTCGAAATCAGCTAGCGTAGCGCTATTTGGCATCATCGGTTGCAGAATATGGTTTAAGAATGACGACTTATCATTCGACATTTTATTATTATCGTGACTATTAATCCTGTTATTGTCCACATTGGGCTGAGCTGCCATTGATTGCATTGATGGCTGCATTGATAGTTGCCCTACTTCACGCTGACTACCCTGCATACCTTTTTGCCTACGCTCATCTCTATTGCGATAACGCGGAAATATAATCGCCCCTTCATCATCGTAAACTCTTATCTGATTCATGAGTTGACGGTCCTGACGATACATCTGTCTGACGGCATCTAAGTCACCAACCTGTAACGCGGCAACCATGTCTTGACGCTTAACCAATAGACTGTCGATTTGCACATCCATGCGAGCCGTTAACTCTTTTTCGACCAGCCAGCGCTCAACCAAGATAGATAAAATAGAGGTGATTAGAATCGTCAATAGCAGACTTAGAAACAAACGCCAAAACAATGTGAGTCGCACGTTAAATTTTGGCGCTGGTTTAAGCGTTTTATGGTTAATAGCTTTCTTTGGTGCGTTCATCGATGAGTCCGTCATTACAATACCAGCTGATAGCCTTTACCACGAACCGCTTTGATCGGCTCATCATGAAAAGGTTGGAGTTTTTTGCGGAGTCGCGAGACATGCACATCAAGGCTACGATCGAAAGGCTGTAATTCGCGTTGTAAGACATGCTCTGACAGCCATGCTTTACTTACGACCTCGCCTTTTTGTTTCAGTAGCGCAACCAACAAATCAAACTCTGTCCCCGTCACTTGTAGCTCTACCCCATCTATCTGACAAAGCCGCTGGTTTTGATCCAGATGCAAACGGCTCTCTGGTAGCGGCGTATGCTCTGATATCGCTGCGCTGGTGCGTTTGATGACGGCATTGATACGCGCCAGCAGCTCCCTAGGATTGCAGGGTTTGGTAATATAATCATCAGCACCAAGTTCAAGCCCAATGATACGATCAATCTCCTCCCCTTTTGCCGTCAGCATGATGACAGGGATATCACTGATATTGGGTAATTGACGCAAGACACTCAATCCATCGATTTTTGGCATCATAATATCTAGCACCAGCAAATCGTAAGCAGCAGCGCCATTTAGCACATTATTGCTCGCGGTTTTGAGTTTCTGTATGACAGCCTCACCATCGTGAACGCAGTCGCATGTCACCCCATGATTGTGCAAGTATTCTTGTAATAACTGGGTCAACTCTTCGTCATCATCGCCTAGTAGTATGTGTGGCACATCTTTCTCCTTAAGCGTTAGATCGCTTTATGAGCCATATTATCAGTCAATTGCTTATCGATTCGCTATAAACGTTACCTTTCTTAATACTTCATAAATGTTCGTAACCTTTAACTGTCGTAATATAGCGTTTATCAGCGACAAATACTGATAACAAGCTGTGATGGATAGTGGCTATCCGGGGCACTTACTGTTCATAAGCTGATCAGATAAAAACTGAATTTTTCGCAACCAATAACGTATGCACCATAAATTAAGGTAATGATGATGAAAAAATTATTAATGGGCTCAGTATTAGCAATGTCTAGCATTTTCACCGTAACGGCTTGTACCAGTGTTAATGCAACCACTGATACCACACCAACGACCAGTAAAATGCAGTATAAAGATGGCATGAAAAAAGCCATGAACAAAGGCGGCATGAGAGGTCCAATGTCGCAGCTAGATCTAACAGCAACGCAACAAGCGCAAATCAAAGCCATCATGCAAGCACAACACGGCGATCGTAAAGCTGACCGTACAAAAAACAAAGCAGAACGGGCGCAAATGCAGCAACAGATGCAAGTATTGACTAATAGTAGCACTCTAAATACAGCCGCAGTTAATCGCTTAGCTGATCAGCAAGCGGCTAAAACCAAGCAACGCTTCATTGAGCGCGTACAGACTCAACATGCTATCTCTCAAGTATTGACTGCTGAGCAACGCGCAAAACTTGCTACATTAAAAGCTGAAAAAATGGCGAAAGGTCATAAAGGCTCAGAGCACGGCAAAATGCATGGCAAACAGCGCCAAGGCATGTAAGTCATTAATAATAAAAATTTGCATGTATATGTAATGCCGGTTCAATGTTTTATAAAAGCTAATGCAAAAAAGCGCATCGTATAAACGGTGCGCTTTTTAGTTTTAATGTTGAGGTTTAAATCAATCTTATTACTCACTTTCAACAACTAGCCATATCAATTACATCCAAACTGATTACATGAATAGTTGAAGCTATTTCCATCGCTATCGCTACCGTTATGGTACGTATATGAACCAATTTTTCGAGAAGACTTATTCCAACTACCACCATCAGCACTAGTACCATTAGTATAAGAGGTATCACCAATTCTGTTAGTATTTTGGCTCCAACTGCTTCCTGTACTACTATTATATCCTGATGTATAAGTTGTATTTCCTATTCTATTATTCGTATAAGAATTCCCATTAGCATCAGAGCATGTAGAAAAAGATGAGCTACCAATACATCCGGCTTGGACAGAGCCACATGCAACTATAGTGAAAATAAATCCTACTAAAAACTGTTTCATAACCTTCCTTTTTTAATATCAATATCATTCAATTTTTGAAGTTTTAGAACATAGCAGTTTAAAACATAAAAACATTACTCTAATCAATCGTCCCGAACTTCTCTTTAGCCATTGGCATGACACTAAACATCATCTTTCCTATCGCAGTACCATTGCCATCACGATAATACTGCATCAACTCGCTACCATACTCGCGCATATCAATACTATTACTGACATTAGGCACTTGCACATCACTTGGTAAATTGGGAAATACCATGTTTTTGGCGCTGATAGCGGAATACTGCTGCAAAACATCTATGACCATGTTCTTACTATCGGCGGTTTCGCTCGGAAGCTCACTACGCAGATGCTGCCATTTAAGCTGACCACCCTTATCAAACCCATACAACTCTTGCGTCTCTGCATTTGATAGCATTGCACTTTCTGCCGTCTTTTCTTTTGCCTCTGCCATTGTTTCCTCTATTGTCTCACTGCCACTATCCACATCACTATCCATGTCACTTTTTATCATTGCTAGCATCTGCTGCACTAAAGCTTTACTGGTAAATTTATCAGCATCTGTGTTGCCTACCTCGTCAGCCGCGCTTTCTTTGACCAGTTCTGGATATCGCTGACTCATCCGCTCGTAAACGATGCGCATATAATCTTGATAAAACTGCTCATAACTCTCAGCACTTTGTACACGGCGAATGACTTGGTTGCTTGCTAGCATTGCTGGTAGCTGATGCGCGGGTAACTTGGGAGAGAGCGAGGCTAGCGTATTAGGGGCGACATAATCAAACTGGCTAATAGGTGCAGCATCAAATGTAGCATCTAACGCGGCAAAGTGGCTTTTTATCAACTCAGTACCAAAGCCTTTGGGTAAGGTGCCATCATTAATGGCTAGCTTTAGCCATTTGTCGCGCCACTTTGTCCCGAGCTTGTCATCTAACAGTTCTGAATTAAACATCGCAAAATTATCTGCCCACAGATAAATAGTACCGTTTTTCAAATCCAGATAAATCGGCTGATTCATGCTGCTTTGATGATTACGCGCTTGATACTGCGCGCTTGCCAGCATCGTCGCCTTGCCAGCCATTGGCTGATAGACGCCTTGTGCATTGATAGACAGCGGCTTTAGCACATAAGCATCTAGCAACTTTGCTTTTTTGATATCTTGCGCTGTCGATCGGTCGTCGTGATTATCAAATAACTGTTGGTAAAACGCTGGCACAGTGATTTCACTATCATATTTACTCTCTACCCATGCCTCATAGGCATCCGTACACTCAAGATAAGTGTCTTTGAGCACCGTTCGCTGAGCATCATAATCTGCTGCCAAAATGTCTTTATTTTGCGCTTCTGCTTGGGTAATTAAGGCGGCATACGCTTGATCATGTGTGTCTTCGCAGTATTCATCGATATAGCCTGAGGCGACTGGCGCTTTAGCATCTATTTTAGTATCAATATCACTAAACTGCTGCTCGTTACTGATCTCCAGATTGCTATGGTAACTAAAAGACTGTCGGCGCTGTTTCTGTAACGCCGTCGCCAACGCTGTCTTTGCTGCCGCTGGCGTTTGCTTGGCAGTCATAGCATTAGAGTGGTCAAGACTGGTAGATTGGCAGCCCGTTAATAATAATGCCCCTGTTACCAATGCACCAGCAAATAGGCGATTGCCATTAAGAACTGACGCAAGGCTCGCTGACGAAAGACGACTTGCAATGATTTGATGTGCTTTTTTCATTTTTTATCCTTAATAGATGTGGGCTTGAATATGACAAGATAATGTTATTGACCGCCTATCCTGTTGTCAGCATCATCTGCGGCATCGTCTTCGATATCAGTGTCATCTTGACTATCAGCACTGTCATATTCTGCTGCATCATAGCCGCTATCACCATCTGCATAATCGCTACTATAGTCATCATCATTGTAATCATCACTGCTCCCACTATAGTCATAGCGGGCATCACGTGCCGTTTGCAGTCTTTCTTTTTGTTGGCGTTGCTCTGCCATCCATGCATTGCCATCGATAGCAGCTTTAGCATTTGGGCCAAAAGATTCAGCCAATAAAGGCGTTAGCACATGGTTATTAAAGCTGCTTTTATCGTAGCGTACTTCATTCAGCACGCTGGTCGTCGAACCTAGCAAATCGCCACCGATATTTACCCGCTGCTGCTTAGCAAGCAGGCGATCGGCGCTATCTAAATAATAGTAATTTATCTGATTAAAAGAGATCGGACCGATGGCTTCAATTAGCTGCAAAAGTGAACCTACATCCGCACTTTGGTAGCCTTTATTGTATAGCTGCACTTTCGCAAGCGCAGTTTTTAGCATGGCGCCATCAGGATATTTCTGTGGATTGGCATCGACATAATCCTGTAGCGACTTTGTCATGTATTTTAGGGTTTTGCCGATCATCTCACCGCTTTGCTTGCTGCCAAAATAGACTTTTACCGCACGACTCGCCCCGACTTCTTTGGCAAAGGCATCACTGCGAATATCTACCGCGCTAAAATGCTCAGGCGCAAGCTCTGCCATGCTGCTCTGTATGGCAGCAATGGCGGCATCGTAAAGCACTGCTGGCGGCAGCTGCGCCGTAATACTCTCAGGCAACCCAAAACTTACGGTATGTGAGGTCATTTGGTTAGGTAAAGGGGTGTTTTCAGGATTAACCAATGCTACGATAGGCATGATTGCTGATGGGTCTACCGTAACTGTACTATGGTTAAAATCGAACGCTAGCGGTATCTGTATAGATGAGCTAATCGTTGGTGTCACATAATCATAGCTATAGACGCTTTGCAGTTGTCGCTGTTTGGGTTTGTACTGACTGACACTATTAAACGTTAAATTTTGATATTGATAAGCATTTGACGCAGCTATCTGTTCAGGCGTGCGATGGAACATACTCAGCATTTGACCAATGACGCCCGTAGATGGCGTTGATTGGCTACCTTGTTCTACATCCTCTGATTGTTGTTTTGCCATCTGTATAGTTTCATAGTTTTTTAACAGAGTGTTGGGCTTTAATTTCGAAACCCCTGAGAGAATGCCGCCCTCTGCATTGCCATATTCATCATAGCCATCGCTGTCGTAACCCTCTCGATTGTAGCCATATTCATTGTAACCGTCTGGATCATAGCCGTCTTCATCGTAGTTATACTCATCATCAACAGTCTCATCGGCATCGATGACATCGTAATCGCCATATTCACTAACCTCGTCTACAGCTGTTTCCTCACTAGCTTCTGCTAGATCGGAGTCGCTATAGTCATAACTGCCATCATTATCATTCGACCCACTTTCGTTATCATCGCTATATAAAGAGTCGCTGTCTAAATAATCATTGTCTAAATCCTCAGGCTCATAAGCATAAGCTTCTATAATCGTTCTAAGTAAGCTACTAGAGCCTGCATCAATGCTGTCTGGATCAATAAAAGGAACGGCTTGATAATTGGCTTGCGAGACTGCTACGTGTTCTGTTGCAAGATGCTGACGAATAGCTGCCAGTAAATGTAATTTTGCTTGATTGTCAGTATTGGGATATTTTTCTTGGTCAAATAATTGTTGATAACGCTCAGATTTGGCAGTGAGGCTGGCATTAAATGCGCGGCCTTGGGCTTGGCTCTGCGCGCTATCAGCGGTACTAAAATCAATCATACTTTTTGATGTCGCAGGCGATGATACCGCTGGGCTTGATTGACAGCCCAAAAGAGCCAGAGACGTAGTGCCAACCAGCAAGGCGATAGACGTCAATTTACCTACCTGATATACATGGTCGTTATTATTGATAGACGAATGATGACTCGTCATCTCAGAATAGCGCTGTCGATTATGATTATTAATATGATTTGATGACATAGTAATCTCTTTGTATAAATAGCCAGTCTATAATTAGTGTACATTAGTACCGTTATTTATATCACAATGCGTTACAATTTAGTAATATTAGAACCTATTTATTAAGAAAATACTTAGATTTTTTTATACAAAACAACTTTCTCACTACTGCTTTCTCGCCCAAGTAAAAAGGACTTTACAATGCCAACCTCGATATCAAAAGACAACATACGCACTGCTGACAATAATCCTCAAAGTAGAGCAAATATTAAAGCGGCTATTTTGTTAATCAGTAGCACATTTTTAGTATCACTATCTGCTCACGCGCTTGAGCCGACAACCAATCAATCAACTACTATCAACCAAACATCAATTAACACTAGCGCCATCAATCTCGCGATTATGGCTGATAATCCTACTGTAATATCTGAAACTCAGCGTGTGACAAGAGCCAAAACCAATACGCTTACTTCCACGATTAACAATGCCAATGCCGATCAAGCCATCTATTCTGCAGATGCGATTCACCACCCTGTTTGGGCAAAGAACGGCATGGTCGCCACCCAAGAAGCCCTCGCCTCTAATATTGGACTCAAGATTTTAAAAGACGGTGGTAATGCGGTTGATGCTGGCGTCGCTGTTGGCTTTGCGCTAGCCGTTACCTTACCGCGCGCTGGGAATATCGGCGGTGGTGGATTTATGATGATTTATGATGCCAAGCAAGGCAAAACAGTGGCACTCGATTACCGCGAAAAAGCGCCGAGTGCTGCCACTCGTGATATGTATCTCGATGAGGATGGCAATGCGGTCAGCGACTTGTCTCGTTATCACGGTCTAGCAGTTGGCGTACCGGGAACAGTAGCAGGATTACTTAAAGCATTAGAAGAACATGGCACGATGAGCCGCGGACAGGTGATGGCACCAGCCATTGCACTGGCTGAAAATGGTATTGAAGTTACCGCAGGCTTGTCCGAGTCGTTAGAAGCGTTAAGCGATCGCATGCAAAAATGGCCAAGTACCAAAAAGATATTCTTTAAACCTGATGGTAGCGCCTATCAACCCGGTGAGCGTTTAAAACAACCGGAGCTTGCAAAGTCTCTTAAACTGATTGCCGCAAAAGGGGCGGATGGATTCTATAAAGGAGAAACCGCAAGTAAGTTGGTCAAAGCGGTCAATGAGGCTGGTGGTAGCATGAGCTTACAAGATTTAGCCAACTATGAAGCCATCGCTCGCGTGCCCGTCAAAGGCGATTATCGTGGTTATGAGATTGTCTCCATGCCACCGCCGTCTTCTGGTGGCATTCATATCGTGCAGATTTTAAATATCTTAGAAGGTTATCCGCTAAAAGACTACGGTCAAAACAGCGCGCAAACCATTCATTTAATGGCGGAAGCCATGCAGCTAGCTTATGCGGATCGCGCAGAGTATTTGGGCGATTCTGACTTTATCGATGTGCCTGCCAGCGGTTTAGCTTCTCAGGCTTATGCGGATAAACTACGCACCTTAATCAATCCAGACAAAGCCACACCAGCGTCTACCATCAAAGCCAACAACCCTCTACCCTATGAGAGTGATCAGACCACGCATTTCTCTATCGTTGATAAAGATGGCAATGCAATAGCCAATACTTATACGCTGAACTTTTCTTATGGCACGGGTCTTGTCGCTGAAGGTACGGGGATATTGCTCAATAATGAGATGGATGATTTTTCTGCCAAACCGGGTGTGCCTAATGGTTATGGATTATTGGGCGGTGAAGCAAATGCCGTTGAAGCCAATAAACGCCCATTATCTTCTATGAGTCCGACACTGATATTTAAAGACAGTAAACCATATATCGTCACGGGTAGCCCTGGTGGTAGCCGCATCATCACCACCGTTACCCAAATAATATCGAACGTCATCGATCATGATATGAATATTGCTGAGGCTACTCACGCACCGCGTATCCATGACCAATGGCTGCCTGATGAGATTCGGGTCGAAAAAGCACTGAATATTGATACGGTTAAAAAGCTTGAATCAATGGGTCATACGGTCAGTCCAAAATCAGCCATGGGCTCAACCCAGTCGATTATGATTACGCCAAATGGTGTCTACGGCTCGTCTGATCCACGTATCGTTGATGCAGCTGTGGTTGGATACTGATTTAACTTTTTATGATAAATGCATTTGGCGAAATTGGCTGGGCGACAAGCCTGTAAATTGTTTGAACTGGCGGCTAAAGGCGCTATGATCACTATAGCCGCAGTTCAATGATATTTGAGTGACTGACATCTCAGGCATGGCTAATAGCTTAACCGCATATTCTAATCTCAGCTTTTGTACAAACTGTAAGGGCGACATATTGAGCACCGCTTTAAAGGTGCGCTCCAACTGCGATAAGCTCAAATGTGCCAGCTCCGCCAATTCTGCGATATTAATTTTCTGATCAAGATTGCCACGTACAAACTGTGCGACTTCCGCCAAGCGCGCATGCTTACGTAAAATGCGTTCGTTATCTTCATCAATATCGACGGATATCCCAACCATTGCGACCACTTGTTGATTGCTATTATAGATAGGCAGTTTATTGGTAATGCACCAACCTAACTGACCAGATGCATAACTGTGCAGCTCTAAATTATCAACGATTGATTTCCCATCTCGCAACACTTTCATATCCTGCAAGATATAATCCTTACTCTGCTGATGAGAAAACACCTGCTCAGTGGTAAATCCCACGATATCACTATGCTGACTTAACTTACAACGCTTTAACAATGTTTTGTTTGCCAGCTGATAGCGTGCCTGCTCATCTTTCACAAAAAACACCACATTCTTTAAAGTATCAAGTAGAGGTAGTAATAATGAGACATTACCAATAAATGCCTCACTACTTTCTGAATAATAAGTAGCCATGCTCTGCCGCAACGAGGCAGTAAGGCCGACAAGCCCCGCCTCTTCTATTACATCCATCATCCTATGTCATCCCTGTCATCTAAATCCCAGTCATGAACAAGCAATACTGCTTGCTTATCTCTCGCTAAAGATAGTAAACCTCTATCAAAACACTACTTAATCAGAAGCTATCTCACGATGTCTTTTGACCATTAAACACCATCATTATAGCCTCTAGTGTACACCGAGCCACTGTGCAGGAATGCGCATTTTTTCATCAGAAAACAGCAAGACGCTGTATCTAAAAAAGTTCATTCTATATACAGACCGCGTTAACAGGATGGTTTTGACAAGGTCTAACAGACAACAATGGAATGTTACTTTTTCACGGATGAATTAGGATGTCGGTCATGGATTCTTCTCTATTTAACTTCAAAATTATCGACTCGCATACGGGCGGTGAGCCTACTCGTATGGTCTATAACGGCTTTCCTGACCTCGTCGGCGATACTATTCAAGACAAGCTGCAATCCTTCAAACAAAACTTCGATCATCTACGTCAAAGTATCATTTTAGAGCCTCGCGGCAATGATGTCCTTGTTGGCGCGCTACTCCTTCCTGCCAGCAACCCTAAAGCCACAGCAGGCATTATATTTTTTAATAACACTGGATATCTGGGCATGTGCGGTCATGGCACGATTGGCGTAATCATCTCTTTAGCTTATCAACAAAAAATATCAGCAGGCGTACATTGGCTTGAGACTCCCGTAGGTCTGGTTAAAGCAACCTTACATGATGATAACAGCTGTAGCGTACAAAACGTCCCCTCCTATCGTCATAAAAAACAAGTCGAAATTCACGTTCCTGAGTTAGGGCTTATCCGCGGTGATATCGCTTGGGGTGGCAACTGGTTCTTTTTAGTGAGTGAGCATGGACAAGACATTCAAGCCAGTAACGTTAAACAGCTTACTCAAGTAACCATGCAAATCAAACAAGCATTGGTCGCCGCCAATATCACTGGCGAAAACGGCGGCGAGATTGACCATATTGAGTTATTTGCTGATAGCGATGATACAAAAGTCGATAGTAAAAACTTTGTTTTGTGCCCAGGTTCAGCTTACGATCGCTCCCCTTGTGGTACTGGCACCAGCGCAAAGCTTGCTTGCTTAGCGGCTGACAATAAGCTGGCTCCTGAACAATTATGGCAGCAACAAGGCGTCGTCGGCAGTGTATTTACTGGCAGTTATCAGTATGCATCTGAGCTTAATACTGATCTGAGTACCGATCTTAATACTAAGCTCAACAATCCAGCTGGTGCAGCTTATCCCGAACAGACCATCATCCCAACGATTTGTGGTCATGCTTATGTTTGTGCCGAAACCACGCTCATTGTGCAAGAGGATGACCCCTTTAAATGGGGCATCCCATCTGAATAAGATCGCAGCATTATTTGTGAAACAACAGGTTTATTAATAAATGCGTGAACACTCTTAAAACTGTTTAATCGACTAAACGTAATCGAGAAAAACCATGACGACCTCAAACTTCGACTTACATATTATTGGCGGCGGTATTATCGGTCTAGCGGCGGCAGTGACATTGCAAGCACGAGGCGTCAAGGTCGCACTGCTAGACACTAACGAAGTGGGTCAAGGAGCATCCTTTGGTAACGCAGGTCACATCGCTACAGAGCAAGTATTCCCTATTGCAGATGCCAGCATGCTGCGTCATGTACCAGCCATGTTATTCGATCCGACTGGACCTTTGCGTATAGACTGGCGCTATCTACCTCGCTTGATGCCTTGGGCAATGCAGCTATTGATGAATATGCGCCCTGAGCCATTTGCGCGTATTCATCAAGCATTATTAAACTTAAATAAAAACAGTCTGCAAGCATGGCAAGGCTTTGCCAATCAGTGGCAATTGGACGAATGGGTACAGGTAAAAGGTTCATTATTGACGGTCGAGAATACAAGTAGCGTCGATCCTCTCATAGCACATGGTAGTCGACTTAACGATATTGGCGTGGATAATGAGCTATTGACCAAAGAAGCGTTATTAGAACGTGAACCTGCTTTACGAGATAACCAATTAGCGGCGTTATTTTTTCCAAATACAGGACATATAACCAATTTAAAAGCTGTTATTAATCAGCTTCACCATACTTTTAGAAAGTTAGGCGGTCATGTCATTGAACATTGCCATGTTCTTGCAGCGACCAATGATACAGACGGTATTCACCTAACAACCAGCCAAGGTGATATGACAGCGTCCAAAGTGATGCTAGCCGCAGGCGCACACTCTAAAGCATTGGCCAAGCAACTGACAGGCGTGAATGTGCCGCTAGATACCGAACGCGGTTATCACTTAATGCTACCGCATGAAAGTACGCGCTTGCAGATACCGGTATCAAGCATGGATCGCCGTTTTATCATGACACCGATGCAAGAGGGGCTACGCTTGGCAGGCACAGTAGAATACGCAGGACTTGATGCCCATGCCAATATGCAGCGCGCGCATATGCTATTACAACAAGCGCAGCCTATGCTCAAAGCCGAGTTAGACGCTACTGATAGTACGCCATGGATGGGGTTTCGACCATCGACCGCAGACTCCTTGCCAGTCATCGACAAAATCGAACGCCTCTTTTTAAGCTTTGGGCATCAACATTTAGGCCTAACGCAAGCTGTCGTTAGTGCGCAAATGATTGCCAACTACTATTTTGATGAAGATCACCCTATCGATCCAAAACCGTATCAACTCTCACGCTTTAAATAAGCAGATTATTAAACGTTTATAAACCCAGAAAAACTAACCGATTCAGCATTGAATCATCACCCGTCAAATCACCAACAATATCAACATCACTAAGGATAGTCTTATGAACATTAATGGAATTTTAGTCCCAATCGTTACTCCTTTTGACAGTAATGGCAACGTTGATGCACAAAAATTAAAGACACTGGTCGAAGCTTTTATTGACAAAGGTGTAGCCGGTATCGTTGCTTGCGGTACTACGGGTGAATACTATACCTTTTCGGCAGTAGAGCGTGAGCTCGTATTAACCACTATCGCTGAAGCAGCAAAAGATAAGGTGACTCTTATCGCTGGTATCAATAGCTTATCGACTGACCATTCTATTGAGCTTTCTGCTCAAGCAAAAGCCTTAGGTTATGACGGTCTGATGCTGTCTGCCACGCCTTATAGCTTGCCTGAACAAGACGGCATTATTGCTCACTTTGAAAAAGTCGCAGATGCAAGTGAGCTGCCTATTATCATGTATAACTTCCCTGCTCGTGTTGGCGTTGCCATTGAATTTGACACCGTCGCTCATCTAGCCAAACACCCTAACATCGTTGGTGTAAAAGAAAGTAGCGGCGACTTTAGTCATGCGTTACGCATGCTACAAGCTGATTTTGACAACTTTGAGGTGGTTTGTGGCTGTGATGATCAACCGGTCGATTTCTTCTTTTGGGGTGCAAAGAGCTGGATTGCAGGCGCAGCCAACGTTTTCCCAGAAGAACAAGTTGCACTATTTAATGCCACTCAGCAAGGCGACTGGGATAAAGCCAAACAAATTATGAGCGAGATTTATCCTGCCATCCATTCTATGGAATCTGGCAACTACAACCAAAAGGCTAAAGCGGGCTGCTTAAAAGGCAGTATGGATGTTGGCTCAGTGCGTGTGCCATTAACTGATATGCCAAAAGATGAGAAAGCAGCGTTTTTAGCCTTATTGGCTAAATAGTACTCAGCTTAGTAAAACAACGTTAAGGATAACCAACGCTATATTTGATGCCGCAATCAAACTTTGAATCTATGGCATCGAAATTAGCAAATAAGGATTAGAAAAATGAGCACTAAAGAGCAAGCTACTAAAGAAAAAATCTCTAAAAAACAAGTATTTGAGAAAGCAAAACAGCAACAGCTCTGGGCTGGTCACTTAATAGCGGCTGATCATTTATCAGACGCTACTTTGGACAATTACACGCCTATTGATAATAGCGTTATCGGTCAGATTGCCTCTGGTACTAGCGGTGATGTCGATATTGCCGTGCAAATAGCCCGCGATAGTTTTGAAAATGGTGAATGGCGTCGCCTGGCTCCAGCAGAGCGTAAGTCTGTTATGCAGCGCTGGTGTGCCCTGATGCATGAGCATTCTGAAGAACTTGCCGCCCTAGATTGTGTAGATGCAGGTAAACCAATTACTGAATGTTTAAACACTGACATGCCAGCGACTATTGAGACGTTCGAGTGGTATGCCGAAGCGGCTGATAAGATATTTGGTAAAGTCGCGCCAACTGGTAGCGCAGCTTTAGGGCTTATTGTCCAAGAGCCTATTGGTGTCGTTGGTGCCGTATTGCCTTGGAATTTCCCAGCCCAAATGTACGCGTGGAAAGTCGCCCCTGCTCTGATTATGGGCAACTCCGTCATTGTTAAACCAGCTGAGCTGACCTCATTATCTGCCTACCGCCTAACCAAGCTTGCCTATGAGGCTGGCGTGCCAAGAGAAGCGCTGCAAATGGTCTGCGGTCTTGGTGAAAATGTCGGCGCGGCGCTTGGTCAACATATGGATGTTGACATGGTGTCTTTCACTGGCTCAACTGAGGTCGGACGTCTGTTTTTACAATACTCAGCACAAAGTAATCTAAAAGAAATCGTCTTAGAATGCGGCGGTAAAAGCCCGCAAATAGTCTTTGACGACGCTGTACTCGATGACGCTGCCATTAACGATATCTTATCAGCCGCATTTTGGAATATGAGTGAAAACTGTAGCTGTGGTTCACGTCTGCTGGTACATAGTAGCCAAAAACAAGTGCTACTTGAGCAGCTAAAAAATGGTCTAAAAGATTGGAATGTTGGCTCACCTTACGACCCTGACACTGCCATTGGTCCTATGATTGAAAAAGCACACTTCGATAAGGTTTGTCATTACTTACAGACTGCAAAAGAGGAAGGTGCAACGATTGTCGCAGGTGGCAATATCCACACAGACTTAGGTAGTGGCTGGTATGTCGAGCCGACTATATTTGACAATGTCAGTGCCGATATGACTTTATTCAAAGAAGAAGTATTTGGTCCTTTGCTTGCGGTGACGAGCTTTGAGACGGAAGAAGAAGCCATCAAATTAGCCAATGAGACCAACTATGGACTCGCTGCTTCTTTTTATACCCAGAACATCAAGCGTGCTTATCGTGTGGCATCGTCTATTAAAGCAGGCACCGTCTCAATCAATGGGTTTTCAGAAGGTGATATCACAACGCCATTTGGCGGTTATAAGCAATCAGGATTTGGCGGTCGCGATAATGGTTTAGAGGCTTTAGAACAATACACACAGACTAAAACCATCTGGGTGGTCAATTAGCATACTTACTCAATAGGCACAGGTTATATAACCGTATTCACTAATAAAAACAGCAGCTTAGTTGATTTAAGCCTTTAGTCACATACTTACAGGGAAGTAAGGTCATGGAAGCGATTATTAATACTATCGTCGGCTATATATGGAGCGATGCTTTAGTTTATTTGGCACTTGGTGTCGGCATTTATTTTACCGTTGTGACTCGCGGTGTACAGTTCCGCTATCTTAAAGAGATGGTTAGGCTCTTATTTGATAAGCAAACCTCAACCCAAGGTATCAGCTCATTCCAAGCCTTTTGTATGGCGTTGTCTGGTCGTATTGGGGTTGGTAATATCGCAGGTGTGGCCACCGCTATTGCAGCTGGTGGTCCAGGAGCGGTATTTTGGATGATCGTTATGGGCTTGCTTGGCGGTGCCAGTGCCTTTATCGAGTCAACCCTTGCGCAGGTATATAAGCATGACGTTGATGGTCAATATCGCGGCGGCTCCCCTTTCTACATTGAGCGCGGCCTAAAGATGAAACCGTTCGCTATTGTAGTAGCAGCGGTGACCTGTCTTTCTTACGGCGTTTTGGTGCCAGGCGTACAAGCCAATACCATCGCCGACTCTTTTAATACCGCCTTTAATATTCCGCCCATCATCACAGGGAGCATTATCATTGCTCTATTGGCCTTTATTATCTTTGGCGGTGTCAAACGTATTGCCAGCTTTGCGGGCACAGTTGTGCCCTTTATGGCAATCGGCTATATTTTGCTTATGGTCATTGTTTTAGGCTTTAATGCTTCAAACTTACCTGCCATGTTCACGCTCATTTTCAAAAGTGCCTTTGGCATGGATGCAGTATTTGGTGGTATTGTTGGTCTAGCGATTTCTTGGGGTGTACGCCGCGCAGTCTTTTCAAACGTCGCTGGTGCAGGCGAAGCCACTTTCAGCTCGGCTGCCGCAGAAGTGTCTCATCCTGCCAAACAAGGCTTGGTACAGAGCTTTTCTATCTATGTTGATACGGTTCTCGTCTGTACTGCAACTGCGCTCATGATCTTGTCTACTGGCATGTATAACGTAATTCCAGCAGAAGGATTGGTGCTAGTTGAAAACATGCCAGGCATTGAAGCTGGAACCGCATTTACCCAAGCCGCTGTATCGACAGTATTTAGCCAATATGGTAGCGGTTTTGTCGCTATTGCTATCTTCTTATTTGCTTTTACTTGCTTGATTGCTTATTACTATATCGCTGAAACCACGCTTGTCTATTTAGATAGTAAGTTACGCTATCCGGTGCTAAAGCCGATATTAAAAGTGGTATTTTTAATCATTTGTTTCACTGGCAGTATGCAATCAGTCGGTGTCATGTGGGCATTAGGTGATATTGGCTTTGGTAGTATGTGTTACCTCAACTTTATCGCTATCGTATTACTCAGTAAAACAGCTCTCAAAGTATTAAAAGACTACGATGAGCAAATGAAGCTGGGACTTGACCCTATCTTTGACCCTAGAAAAGCAGGCGTTGAAAATGCAGACTTTTGGATAGAGTATAGTGATAAATATGATAAGCGCTAAACAGCAATGATATGATCTCCCTAAACACAACCTTCTTTCCCAGACGATTAAAGTCCTCTAAACCACTATGATTTAGAGGGCTTTAATCGTATTAATAAACATTAAAATATTATTTAAGAGTCATTATTCAATCAATACAACTTGATCTTGTTGAAGAAGTCATTGTCTAATAACAATTTCGGTCTGGCATTAACCTCTTTTAGACCCACCTTATGTTGCATCATAAGCTCTATGAGATTCATTTGATCGATGAGTATCAAACTGTGCGAATCCGTTGCATTGGCATATTCCTGCGCAGGCTTGGTAAAGCTTGTCGTGGTAATAAACAAGCCATGATGATTAGTTTTTTGTGGTGGATAAGCCCCTATGAAGTTTCTCAAATCGCCATTAGATATATTATTACCGGCACTATATAGTTTGGCTTGAATATAATAGTTATGCACCTCACCATCTGGGAAATCCTGAATAATCAGCCCATCAATGCCATTGTCATTCGAGCGTCCAGTATGACGCGAGGTCAAATTACTCTCAGGACTTTCAATCTCTAAAGATCGTTCAATCATTTTTAGACAAAACCACTCAAATTACAGAGGTGACAAGCTTTCAAGCTGTGCCATAATCATATCAGGCGTTACCTTGACAAAATCATTCCCCACAGTAGCATCTGCATAATTATTCATAAACATAGACGTTCGGCGCTGAGTTCCTTCTATCAAATGATTAATAAGTGCATCGCCGTTTTTACCATAAGCCACAATATTGACTTTTTGCAGATCAGCAAAGGCTTTATTATCAAAACGGGTCAAGTTAGCAATATAATCACTATTTGGAATGCCTTCGTTAATGTATTGAGTAAAATTGTTTCCTGCTAACCAAAAATAGACTTTGCCAAACGGGTCTAAACGTATGATGTTTTTAGGCGTTACTTTTTCATCAAAAGTAATAAAATTAGCAAAATTCTGATTTAAATTGGGTACTAAGCTGAACTTGTCTTCTTTGACCAGCCCCATCGCGGACAAGCACAATAAAATTAGATCAACGATGTCATCATAACAAGGTGAGCCGTTATGACACTCATGGCGTATATCATAATTACTCATGTAATTGATTTCTTTATGATCATTGACAATTTGTGCTAACTTTTCAAACTCTCTATAAAATACCGTGCGACCAACGGTATTCCGCGTACTCAAATTTTTTATGGTTTGTATACCCGCATTTAACATGTCACCAAATGCGGGCAGCTTCGTAATGTTACTCATAATATTATCGTCTTTATTTGATTACATGAACATTATTGTGTGAAATAAGGCGTCAAATGGGCTTTGTTTCGCAATAACTTAAGGACAAATGTTTATGCTACCAACTATTAAGACAAAACACAGCAAAATCTCACCTTTATAAATAAGAAAAACAAATCCTCTCACTCAGATTAAACCCTTTGAATCAGTGGCTGTCTACGGCAAATAATGCTATTATTGACGACCCCATTTAAAACGTATCAACATGGCTATCGAGGTCTTATTTACCTTTGAACATCCATATAAATAACGGATACACATCCTTTATTTTATCGATAGCTTATTGCTTTTGATCGTACTAGTAAGAGTCTTCTATGGCATTTGTACACCTTGGCATCCACAGCGAATATTCAATCACTGATTCTATCGTGCGTATCAAGCCGCTAGTGAAAGCTGCGGCGGCTGACCATCAGCGCGCGCTGGCATTGACCGATTTGTCCAATCTGTATGCCACGGTGAAGTTTTATCGTGCCTGCCTAGGTGCGGGTATCAAGCCCATTATCGGCAGTGAAGTCATCATGGAAAATGAAGACACACGGCTCACCCTACTCGCGATGGACAACGAGGGCTATCAAAACATCACTCGTATCGTATCACTTGGCTTTACCGAAGGGCGCGCCGACGATGCCAATCATGGTGTGCCAGTCGTCAAGCGCAGTCATATTCTAGCGCATGCGGCAGGCGTGATTGTTTTATTTACTGAAAAATCAGATGTCGGTCAGGCACTGGTTGGCTCGATGCCAGAAAAAGCCGATGAGCTGCTAATAGAATGGCAAGCGCAATTTGCTGATCGCTTATATTTTGCGATTAAGCGTACCAATCGCTCAGGTGAAGACGCCTTTATTAAAGCGGCTATTCACTCTGGTGCTAAGCATCATATTCCTATCATTGCTCATAATGATGTGCGGTTTTTAGAGCAGGATGATTTCGATGCTCACGAAGCGCGGGTTTGTATCGCAGGCTCCTACGTACTTGCCGACCAAAATCGCCCGCAGACTTATTCCGATGCGCAATATCTTAAAACCCAAGCGCAAATGCAGCAGCTATTTGCTGATATTCCGCAGGTTATCGACAATACTTTGCACTTAGCAAGCCGCTGTAATGTGACGTTGACGCTTGGTATCAATGTCCTGCCTGACTTTCCTGTGCCTGAAGGTGAGACGATTGAATCGTTTTTCCGTGCAGAATCAATCCGTGGGCTTAATAATCGACTAGATAAACTATTCCCGATCGAGAAACGTAGCGATAATTGGAGCGACTTTCGCCAAAGATATGATGACCGCTTAGAGTATGAGCTAAAGGTTATTCTTTCAATGGGCTTTCCTGGTTACTTCCTCATCGTCATGGACTTTATCCGCTGGGCAAAAGCCAATGGCGTACCAGTCGGTCCTGGTCGTGGTTCTGGTGCAGGCTCGCTCGTTGCTTATTCGCTCAATATTACCGACCTCGACCCTATTCATTACGACTTATTGTTTGAGCGCTTTTTAAACCCTGAGCGTGTGTCCATGCCCGATTTCGATATTGACTTCTGTATTGAAGGTCGCGACCGCGTTATTGATTATGTCGCGCAAACCTATGGTCGTGAAGCGGTCTCGCAAATCATTACCTTTGGTACGATGGCAGCAAAAGCGGTAGTTCGAGATGTGGCACGTGCACAAAGTAAATCCTACTTCCTTGCCAGTAAAATGTCGAAACTGATACCTAAAACACCGGGTATCACCCTCAGTCAAGCGCTTGAGCAAGAGCCGCAGCTCAAAGACTTAATCTCCAATCCTGATAACATGGATTATGAAGATGCCACTGAAGTGTGGGAGATGGCGATTAAGCTTGAAGGCATTTGCCGGAACGTGGGTAAACATGCTGGTGGCGTATTGATTGCGCCGCACAGAATCACAGATTTTAGCGCGATTTATTGTGATGATGAAGGTCACCGTGTCAGCCAATTTGATAAGGATGACGTTGAAGCCGTTGGGCTAGTAAAATTTGACTTTTTGGGTCTACGTAACTTGACGGTGATTGATGCTGCTGTCAGAAATATCAACCTGCGCCGTGCAAAAGAAGGCAAAGATGCGTTGGTGTTAGAAGACCTACCATTAGATGATAAAAAAGCCTACAAGCTCTTGCAAGATGCCAAGACCACTGCCGTTTTTCAGCTAGAAAGTATGGGCATGAAAAAGTATCTGGCGAAATTACAACCGACCAACATCGAAGATGTGATCGCCATGTGTGCGCTTTATCGTCCCGGTCCGCTCGATGCGGGCATGGTAGAGATGTATATCGACCGTAAGCACGGTCGCGAGGAAGTGATTTATGATCATCCCAATCTTGAGCCGATTTTAGAAAATACCAATGGCGTTATTGTTTATCAAGAACAGGTCATGCAAATCTCGCAGGTGATGGCAGGCTATAGCTTGGGCGGTGCAGATATGCTACGCCGAGCCATGGGTAAAAAGAAACCTGAAGAAATGGCTAAGCAGCGCGATATCTTTATTACTGGTGCAACAGAGCAAGGTATTGATGAAGCAACGTCAGGCGGCGTGTTTGACTTGATGGAGAAGTTTGCCGGTTACGGTTTTAACCGCTCACATTCCGCCGCTTATGGCGTGCTCGCTTATCAGACCGCTTATCTCAAACAATACTACCCTGCTGAATTTATGGCGGCGGTATTAACTTCCGATATGAACAACACCGATAACGTGGTGTTCTTTATCAATGATTGCCGTGAAAACTTTGATTTAACCGTGGTTAATCCATCCGTTAACCGTAGTGAATGGCATTTTGTTGCCGATACACCGACCAATATTATTTATGGCTTAGGTGCGATTAAAGGCGTTGGTGAAGGTGCGGTTGAGTCTATCGTTGATGCACGCCGCCGTGAAGGTCCGTTTAAAGATCTCTATGATTTTTGTCGCCGCGTTGATATTAAAAAGGTCAATAAACGCACTTTAGAGGGACTGATAAACGCGGGATGTTTTGATGACTTTGCAGCTACCCTGCGACCAGATTTACCAGCCGATGAAGCGTACGAGATTCGCGGCGCATTAATGAGCCAGCTGCCAAGTGCCGTACAAGCTGCTGAACAAGACCGTCAGAACCGTGAAATCGGCATGATGGATTTGTTTGGTGAAATGGATGGTGTCGTCGCCGCGCCGCCACTGGTTATGACGCCAGAGCTGATTTGGGGTGATAAACATCGTTTAAAAGCAGAAAAGAACACGTTAGGATTGTATTTGACGGGTCATCCAATCAATGAATACTTGGATGAGTTAAAACGCTATACCTCAGGCACTCGTCTCGATAAACTGACTGACACGGGCTATAACGGTAGCTGTTATTTCGCCGGATTGATTATTGATATTGCCAACTTTGGTAATCGCAATGTCATTATCTTAGATGACGGCACTTCAAGGCTGGAAGTAAGCTGCTATGCCGAGCGTTTCAATCGCGTTAAAGAACAGTTAAAAATTGATGAAGTCGTCATCATCAAAGGCAGCATTCGTGAGCGTGATGGGCGTTTATTTGCCCGTCTTGATAGTGCCATGAGCATGGTCGATGCGCGCCTAAGATGGATGAAAAAAATCAGTATTAAAATTCATGGCAGCGACATCAATCTGCTGACGCGACTGCAACCGTTACTCAAGTCTGCACAAGCCAGCATTATTCCGGCACCAAAACTCTCTCATGACAACGAGCAAGACGAGCAAAGTGGCAGCTTTAATGGCAATAGTGGCTACGATGCTGCGATGGGCGGAAGTTTATATGATGAAAATGGCAATGATTTATTGGCGCTAGAAAATGACATGAATCAAAATAGTGCTAATCAAAGTTATGCCAATAATGCTTTGAGCAATACCGACACCTCCATTAATGATAATTGTCTGCCACTGGGACTGAGCATTTATGAGGAATTTGGCATCGCTAACGTAGGGCTATCTGAGCACTGGCGCATCTACCCCAACGATGATAACTTACAGCAATTAAAGAATATGGTTAGTGAAGACAATTTGCATTTCCATTATAGCTAGGGTGTGTCCTCATTTTAAAAATGTTGATAAACATGAGATAAATTGCCGTCAAACAAGGAAGATATCGCCGTTAATATCGAGATATTGATAAGCTATTTGACGATGTTTAACAAAATTTAGCCATGTTTAGCCCATTTACAGAGTAATTGATTGAATTGAGGACACGCCCTAATACCTGAAGAACATTGACGTATTTATAACAAACCCTTTACCGCTTTAACTTTTAGAATTGGACATAAAACCATGGATGAAACCCCAAATAAAAATATGGCTCACCAAGCTGAAGAAATCATTAATCATGAGCAATTTGAAGACATGCGTGATTTGTTAGAAGAAGACTTTGCTGATTTGATACAAGTGTATATCACTGATAGTCAGCAGCGAGTAAGTGCGCTGCGAGTCGCTCAGCAAGAAAATGACAATGCCAATGGTTTTGAGGTTGCTCATGCGCTAAAAGGGGCCAGCGCCAACTTGGGCACGACCCAATTAATGAACTTGAGCAGCCAGTTACAAGAGCGCTGCCGCGAGCGTCTTATCAGCGAGCAAGCGGCACTGATTGAAAATATCGCCGTCGCATTGCAACGCGCAGAACAAGAAATCAATCTAAGACTGGGGTTGTAATGAGTAATGATTCTACCCTTATATTAGCAGCATCTACTGTCAACCATACAGTGAGCGACTATTTGTCTTGTGTTCAAATCGTCATGATTAATACCACTTTGCCTGCCAATATTGGCTCAGCAGCGCGCGCGATGCACACAATGGGTTTGTCTCGTTTGACGGTTGTCGATCCTAAGTTACCAATTGATGAAACCAGTGTGTCTCATGCAGCAGGTGGCAGCGAGCTGCTATCATCAGCCATCATTGCACCTACTTTAGAATCTGCTATTGCGGATTGCCAGCTGGTATTTGCTGCCAGCAGTCGCAGTCGTCATTTGCCTCGCCCTGTCGTGACACCCACGCAAGCTGCTAAGATTATGTTTGATTTCATCGATAAACAGTCGGCGTCGAGCAAAGGCGATAGCAACGCTGATACCCTATCGGCTGCTACTACTAATAAACCAAATATCGCTATCCTATTTGGGCGTGAAGATCGTGGATTAACCAATGAAGAGTTGGCTTATGCCGATTATCATATCCAAATCGATGCCAACCCTGCTTATCCTGTACTCAATGTCGCGTCAGCCGTGCAAGTAATCGCTAGCTTTATTTTTGCCTACGCGCAATCACACACTCAGACAGCGGATAGTTTAGATACTGCTTTGAGTACTACTACTCAGCCAATGCTCGATGTACATTTACGTCAGCAATGGGATGAACCCGCCATTACCCAGCAGCAATTGCAACAGCTGACTCATCGCACAACTGAACTGATGGTTCAACGTGGTTTAGCCGATAGCGAAAACTTGAAGTCATTACCATCGCGGCTGTCACGACTGGGCTCACGCTTACAGCTTGATCAAAAAGAGTATCAGCTATTAAGCGCATTAATTGCCAAACTTGCAAAAGACTAAAACTTTTAATATGCAAGGTTTCCGGCATTGAGTTTCTATTGCATTAGCAGCCGTAGCATTTACAAATCCTATGATTTTAAAAATGATATGATTCAATAATAAAAAGGAATTGATGATGAATTGGAACGTTTATTTGTCTGGAGAAATACACACTGACTGGCGACAAAAAATCATGCAAGGCGCGAAAGACAAAGGTTTAGATATTACCTTTACCTCCGCAGTGACTGAACATGAAGCCAGTGACGCCGCTGGTGACGTACTCGGTAAAGAAGATAATGGGTTCTGGCGCGACCATCAGTCATCAAAGGTGAATGCGATTCGCACCAAAAACATGATTCAAAAGTGCGATATTGCTATCATTCGTTTTGGTGATAAATATAAGCAGTGGAACGCTGCCTTCGATGCCGGCTACTGCGCGGCTTTAGGCAAGCCGTATATTACCCTTCATGCTGAAGATATTATCCATCCGCTAAAAGAAGTCGATGCGGCGGCAATGGCTTGGGCGCAAACGCCAGAGCAAGTTGTTGATCTGCTAAAATATGTTGTCAGTGATAGCTAAATCATAAATAATTGCCTGTAGATAAATTGTCAATGACTGGCATTTTATCTATCAGCCGTCATTTTTATTTATCGCTCATCGCTATATTTTGTGCTGCAAAGCTGCTATAACTAAATAGATTGTAATCAAAAATACGATAGGACAATTTATGTCATTGCCAACTGCCTTATTCAAATCACTTTCACGCATCAAAAAAGACCTAACAGAAGATATCGATGCGGTATTTAACCGTGATCCTGCTGCGCGTAATAGTCTGGAAGTCATCTTGACTTATCCTGGCATCCACGCGCTCGTCCTACATCGCGGTGCCCATTATCTTTGGAATCATGAACAAAAACTGGCGGCGCGAGTAATTTCTTATGGCTCACGCATCATCACAGGTATTGAGATACACCCTGCTGCCAAAATCGGTCGACGATTTTTTATTGATCATGGTATGGGTATCGTGATTGGCGAAACGGCAGAGATTGGCAATGATGTGACGCTTTATCACGGGGTCACGCTTGGCGGCGTCTCTTGGAATAATGGCAAGCGCCACCCTACTTTGGAAGATGGGGTTATCGTTGGTGCTGGTGCTAAAGTATTGGGACCATTTACTGTCGGTAAAGGCGCCAAAATTGGCTCAAATGCCGTCGTAGTAAAGGCAGTACCAGCAGGTGCGACTATGGTCGGCAGCGCAGCTCGGATGATATCAGACCATCATGATGAAAAGGGCAATCCAATTGTCAAAAAAGTCGATGATGCCAAGCAGCAAGAAAAAGTAGCGCAAGCTGCTTCTACAGATAATGGCATAGATAAAAAGGCAGTAGATAAAAAATCAATAGATGAAAAAGCCACCAATCATTTAGCACGCGAAAACGCGTTTCGGGCTTATGGCATCGACCCTATGTCACAAGACCCTGTCGCCGAAGCCTTTGCTAAAATGCTCGAACACATTCAGCAATCAGAAAATCGCTTAGATCAATTACAAGCAGCGATGTGCAAAATCGATCCTGACTTTTGTAAAAAAGAATATGACAAACTTTGCTTAGAGGATATCGATGTGATTGGTCGTGCTGATATGGATGAGATAGACACTGAGCAGAAGTAATCTTCTAGCTGTCGTCGATACTGAATAAAAAAGAGGCCAAATGGCTTCTTTTTACATTTTAATCAATTGATAAACAATGCTTTACTGACTAGCTATTTAACAGACAATATTTATAAAAAAGATGAGTCAGGCTGCGTCAAAAACGCTATTTCTTCACTACTCGAAACCCGTCCCAAAATATCATTACGATGCGGATAACGACCAAAACGATCGATAATCACTTTATGTCTAAGCTCAGCATCCACGGTATCTGCATTGGTATATTGCTTAAATAGCTGTTCCGCCTGCTGATGAATCAGTTTTGATTCGCTGTGCATATAAGGCATCAATAAAAACTTACGCTCATCCATCGTTTCAAGCGCCTCTAATGCACCGGCAGCAACCGCTTCTTGCGCGAGCGCGAGACTCATCGCATCTTGGGCAAAAGCTGCTGGCGTATCACGGTAAATATTGCGTGAAAATTGATCCAATATAATTATTTCTGCTAAACGCCCCTTTATGCTACTACGCCATGTATAAAACTCTGCAGCCTTCGCTTGCTCAAGTATATCGCTGTATCGCTCTATTAATAATTGATCAAACGCTATGTCTTTCTCAAAAAACTTCTCACTACCCGCCTCTTTAAAACAGAAATTTAATATGTCGTTATACATCATTTCCTCACTACATTATTTAAAACAGTCAGCCAAAAGCATTATTCAAAGCTATCATTTAAAAACATCAAGTATTGACTTTTGGTTTCATAATCACTAAGGAGTATTTAGCGATTGTGTCCTATACTCTTTCATTATTCATAACTAAAAAAATAGGAAAACTCATGGCGCGTTTACAAGATAAAGTTATCATTATTACTGGTGCCGCTCAAGGCATGGGCGAGACTCATGTGCGTTTGTGTATGGCAGAAGGCGCTAAAGTCGTCTTGACCGACATCAACTCTGATAAAGGCAACGCATTAGCAAAAGAGCTTGGCGATAGCGCTCTATTTATTAAGCATGACGTTACTAGTGAAGAAGATTGGACGCAAGTTGTTACAGCCACCCAAGATAAATTTGGCAAAATTGATGTACTGGTTAATAATGCAGGTATCACTACGCACAAATCTATTTTAGATACCTCAGTAGAAGCGTATCGCAAGATTCTAGAGATTAACCAGGTGTCGGTCTTTTTAGGCATGAAAGCAGTCATTCCAACGATGAAAGCCGCCAAACAAGGTTCTATCATCAATATCTCATCAATTAATGGCTTGGTTGGCGGCGCTATCGGCTATACCGATTCTAAGTTTGCGGTACGCGGTATGACCAAAGCGGCAGCATTAGAGTGCGCCCCTCATGGCATTCGCGTGAACTCCATTCACCCCGGCGTTATTGCTACACCGATGATTATGCAAGGCGATACCAAAGATGCGGTTGAAGCATTTGCCAAAACTATTCCGATGAGACGTGTGGCACAGCCAGAAGAAGTCAGCGGCATGGTGTTATTTTTAGCGTCTGATGACTCAAGCTACTCGACGGGTTCAGAGTTTGTCGTTGATGGTGGTTTGACCGCACAGTAGGCGTAATAGTTAAAATTTTTAAATGTGATATAGGCTGGGCATTTTGCTCAGCTTTTATTTTGAGAGGTTTTAAGCAAAACACTAGGGCGTGTCCTCAATAACTTTTACTTATTTAGAATAGCATCTAGGCTGCTTCATGTGACCTTTTAAAAAATGACCTTTAATCAACTCCTCTACCCCTGCTCTTTCATGCGCTTTGAATGGGTAACGATCTGCCATTACAATCCAATTAGACTCTTCAAATTCCTTATTACTGCTTAGGCTATTTTTATCAGAAACAACTTCTATTAATAGCTTTTCTATCAATAGAATATCGATATCCATCGTAACTTTTTTTATTGGCGTCTGAGCTTCTGTTAGACGCTGTCTATGACAGTCACCTTCAAGATCTTTGAAAACCTGCTGTAACTGTTGCAGTGTTACAGGTTTTGTTAAACGTAAATAGACACACTGATTGGTATAATCGGGCTTTGGTTGCGCTTTGGTCGATGTAAAGTCAGGATTTTCAAACGCAGTAGATAACTGTATTTCCCCTAGCGCCGCTAGATCCTTTCGGACAAGCGGCAGATAATGTTTAGCTTGATAATTACTACCTAAAGCCAATAATACTGCCGTCACAGATTGTGTTTGCAACTGTTCAGGCGTCTGCTTTTTTAGAGTCTCAAGACTCAAATCAGCCAAATTTTTATGCATATTATGCATCATCGTCCTTGCTTACAACTGGCTTATCTTCGATGACCGTTGCATAACGCGTGATTTGAACCCCAACCGCATCGGCTTGCTTTATAGCAGTGGGCTTAGCAATGCTTAAAGTGATTTTATGACAGCTATATTTTGCAAGCAACTTATCAGCGATTTGCCCCGCTAAATGCTCTAGCAACTGCGCTTTAATCGCTTGGCACCACGCGCTCACATCATCGCAAACCGCTTTATAATTCAGCGCATCATTGACATCATCTGAGATAGCCGCACGGCTGATATCTGTTTCAAGTGCTATATCAATCAGCAGCGGCTGCGTGATTGCGCGCTCCCACGCGTAAACACCGATGACTGCTTCTACTGTTAAGCCTTTAACGAATACTACATCAGATTCGGTATGAAACATGCTCTCATCCTTGTTTGCTAAATTTTAATTAGATTTTGAACTCAGGTTTTTTAATTGGTTTTCTGCAACGCCTCTTCACGCAAACGCGCGGCTTTTAGCGCTTTACTAGGTCGATGACGCCATAAGTCAATGCTAAATAATAACAGACCAAACCAAATCAGACCAAACACTGCAAGACGCTGTAAATCAAATGGCTCGTTATAATAGAACACCGCTAAGAAGAAGATAAAGGTCGGCGTCAGATAATTCATAAAACTTAAAATGCTATAAGCAACGAGCTTGGTAGATTTATTAAACAATAATAGCGGTATCAAGGTAATCGGCCCTGCGATCATTAGTAGCCAAATATTGGGACTAAACCAAAAACTCAATTGACTACTGACCACATCTGATTGCCAGAACCACCATAAGCAAATCGGCACCAACATCGTTGTTTCGACAAACATGGCATCGACAGCCGTCAAAGGCGTCTGCCGTTGAATGGTGCCATAAGTACTAAAACTAAAGGCTAAAATCAGTGATATCCATGGCAAGCTACCAATCATAACTACTTGAATGACCACGGATAATAAGGCGAAACCGATGGCAACCCATTGCAGCGTACGTAAGCGCTCTTTGAATAAAATCATCGATAGTGCAACGCCCACCAATGGTCCGATAAAATAACCCAAACTGGCTTCGAGAATGCGGTCGTGATTGACGGCCCATACATAAGTGAGCCAGTTGGTGGCAATAATCAAACCCGATATAAATGAGAACGCGATCCATCTCGGGTTTTTCTTTAAGGTATCGATCCACTGCCAGCGCTTGGTGACTACCAACACGATAAGCAAGCAAGCAAACGTCCAAATAATACGGTGACCGATAATCTCGGTCGCATCGTAGGCGGCCAATTGTTTAAAATATAATGGAAACCCACCCCAGATAAAAAAGGCAATGAGTGCGGTGATGATGCCACGTCTGGTTGTCTTAATGGGCGTAACTGGTTTTTTGATGACGTTTTGGGTGGTCATAGTACAGTACAACTTTTTAGAGCAAAGCGCACTCTTGCCCCATATTAATTTCTATATCAATTCAATGGCAAAAGCGCAGGGTCACTACAGATAGGATACAAGTTAAAAAGCAATGCGCTCATGCCAATATAGGCATCAACACATTGCTAACGATAACAACTTTAAAAACAACATTTACATCAAGGCTAATGAGCAACTTTTTAGACTTTATTGAATGCTGTAGCCAGCATTTTACAATTCAGTACTTTAAAGCTCAGTGTTGCAAAAGCCAATAACACTATTCAGCAAGTTAATATAGTTTGTGGTATTAAACCGCAGCATTATCAACTTTAATAGACATTCCAATGTGATTGGCAAGCTCTGCAAATCCTGGGAAACTGGTATTGACGGTCTCAACGCCTTCAATAGTAATTTGCTTGGATGCACGTAAGCTGGCAATGGCAAAACTCATGGCAATGCGATGATCATGGTGCGAGGTAATGTGACCGCCACCAAAGACAGGCTGGCTATTATTGATATTGCTATTTTGACCCTCAATGCCTTTACCTTCGATGATTAGCCCATCTTCCGTCACGGTACAATCAATACCCAGTGTTTGTAATCCTTCTGCCATGACTGCAATACGATCAGACTCTTTTACACGCAGCTCTTTGGCACCAGTCAACACCGTACGACCTTGCGCACAGCTGGCAGCAATGAACAATACTGGGAATTCGTCAATCGCTAATGGCACTAAATGCTCTGGGATTTCAATACCTTTTAGGCTTGAGCTACGAATAGTGATATCTGCGACTGGTTCGCCGCCGACATGTGTCTCATTACTTAAGCTGATATCTGCTTGCATTAATTTTAAGATATCGATAATGCCCGTGCGTGTCGGATTAATACCTACTTGCGTCAAGGTCAGCTCGCTATTTTGGCTGATCGCAGCAGCGACCATAAAAAATGCCGCAGAGGATATATCAGCAGGGACAGCGATATCACCACCTGTGAGTTGTCCGCCACCTGCTACACTGATGCGGTTGCCATCAACCGTTACTGGATAACCAAAAGCTGAAAGCATACGCTCGGTATGGTCACGACTGACTTCCGGTTGGGTAACGGTTGTGGTGCCTTCTGCCCAAAGTCCAGCCAGCAACAAGCAGGATTTAATCTGCGCAGAAGCCACAGGCATCTCATAATCGATACCTTGTAATGGCTTACCAATAGTCGCTCGACCAGTGATACTAAGTGGCGCCGTACCACTATGACCCGTACTTTGAATGACTGCACCCATCTCGCGTAAAGGTGCGGCTACACGCTCCATTGGGCGTTTATTTAGGCTGGTATCGCCTGTCAACACGCTGTCAAATGATTGCGCCGCCAAAATACCAGCCAGCAGGCGCATGCTAGTACCTGAGTTGCCCATATACAATGGTGTTTTACTCGGTTTCAGACCGTTCATACCCACGCCATGAATGGTCAATTTGCCGTTATCAGGCCCTTCAATGGTCACGCCCATATCACGGAATGCTTGCAAGGTGGCAAGCGCATCTTCCCCTTCCAAAAATCCAGTGACATTGGTCACGCCTGTCGCAAGGCTGCCCAGCATAATGCTGCGATGCGAGATAGACTTGTCACCAGGAATGGCAATAGTGCCCAATACAGTATTGCTAGGAGTAATATTATAAGAAGCTGACATGGCAGAAGTATCCGTATAAGGGGTGCTGGCTAACATATGGCCAAAATGTCGCCGTGCGGCTTGCGCGCGGCCCAAAAGTCCCATCAGGGCGGTTGAATCTTTATCGATGATGAGCTGACGCATGGTCTGTAGGTAAACGCCATACTCATCAAGGGCGCTAACAATCGCGCTTTCGTTGGCAAAAAATATATCATGCCACATTTTAGGGTCACTGGCAGCGATACGGCTAAAGTCACGAAAGCCGCCCGCTGCATAGCGAAACATATCTAAATTATCATCATGGCTTGCCAGCTGCTCAACCAAATTGAAGGCAAGCAGATGTGGCAGATGACTGGTGTGCGCCAATATGCGATCGTGGTGTTCCGCATCCATTGACATAACGTTTGCACCTACCGCTTCCCATAACTGCCGCAGCTTAGCAATGGCGCTATTATGGGTCGTTGGTAGCTCGCAGATAATGACACTATGATTAACAAACAATGTCGCACGTCTGGCATGATATCCTGAATTCTCTGCACCCGCAATTGGATGTGCAGGCACCAATCCTGTCGGTAGCGAGCCGAACACCGCTTGAGCCGCATCAATGATATTGACCTTGGTGCTACAAACATCAGTAATGATGCAATCAGTGGCAAGTTGTCCATTATCCATCGCTGCTTTGATATCAATAAATACGGCTTGCACCGCTTGTACTGGTACGGCGATAACAATCAAATCACTACCAAACACTACTTCACTTAAGACAGCACTACCAGCGTCTAATAAGCCGTGCTGAATGGCTTCGTCGATGCTTGGTGTATGTCTATCAACCGCCACTAAGCGCTCACTTAGACCATTGTCTTTAATGGCTTGGGCAAGGCTCGCACCGATAAGCCCTAAACCAATCACACAAATCTGTTTAAATAACGGCGGCTGAGTATTCATAGACTGCATATTATTGTTTTGATTGCTTATGTTTTGATTGCTTATATTGTTTTGCTGGCGACTCACGGCTTTTCTCGTTAAACAAACTAGCGTCAGAATGACTAAAACAAGCCGACGCTAGTGTCATGAAAATGATTAATAAATTATTTACTTATCCAAAACGACCTAACATACTTCTGATCAATTATCAGTCAAGATTGAGCGCAGTGTATCAATCAGGCGCATATTTTCTTCTGCTACCCCTACTGTGATACGCAGCCAATGAGGTAAGCCATAGCCCTCTAATGGACGGACGATAACACCCTGCTCTAGCAATGCTTGATGAATAGAAGCAGCGGTGATGTCTTCCATCTCAACGGCTATTTCCACCATAATAAAGTTAGCATGTGACTTAATGAAACCCAACCCTAATGCGTCAAACTGCTTTTCTAACCAGCGCATTTGCTCATCATTCATCAGACGAGTTTTTTCAATAAAGTCTGAGTCAGCAAGTGCCGCCGCCGCCGCCGCTAAAGCCACTCTACTCACGTTAAATGGTTGACGGATTCGGTTGAGTAAGTCCGCGACAGCCACTGAGCTAAGCGCATAACCGACACGTAAACCCGCCAGTCCATAAGCTTTGGAAAAAGTGCGCACGATAACGACATTATCAAATTCATCTAACAACGCCCGATTATTACTCTCAGGGCTATATTCAATATACGCCTCATCTAATACCACCAATACCGAGCTTGGTATACTAGCCATAAATGCTCGTAACTCTTGAGGTTCAAGCTGTGTGCCAGTTGGATTATTAGGATTGGCGATAAAGACTATTTTAGTATTGGGGTTGTCTTGAACCGCTTGACTCATCGCTTTTAAATCATGCCCAAAGCGATGGGCAGGCACTTCTATACCTGTCGCCCCTTGTATTTTAGCCAACATCGGATAAACGATAAAGGCATATTGACTGTAAACGATAGCATCGTCAGCACCAGCAAAACTACGCGCTAAAATATCAAGCAAATCGTCAGAGCCATTACCCAAAGTAATCTGCTCCACACTGACATCATTGAAGTCAGCCAGCGCTTGTTTTAGATAGTAACCGTTGCCATCAGGATAACGTGCCAACTGACCCAATTGCTCAGTAATCGCTAGCGTGACGTGCGGTGAGCAGCCTCTTGGGTTTTCATTACTGGCAAGTTTTACCACATCTGAGACGCCATACTCACGCGTCAACTCTTCAATCGGCTTGCCCGTTTGATAAGGCACTAGCTCTAAAATACTATCGTAGGCAGGTACAAGCGGTGATAAATTTGACTCTACTGAATGAGATGACGGCATGATTTATCCTTAGATATGATTTTGGCAAGTGATGTGAGCCATTCGGCGTTATATCGTTGGTTCAATTTCAGAGCGAGTCAAGGGTAACCAAGGCAACCGAGTGCAGATGATTATGTGATGCTTCACGCAAGGTAAACGCCATGACTCTTTTACAGTAGAGGGACTATAGCACTGCTTTTGGATAAGAACCTAGAACACGCACATCTTTTACCAACGGACGGATATCAGCGATAGCAGCGCTGACGTTTGGCTCGTCAATATGACCATTCATATCGATGAAAAACACGTATGCCCACTTATTCGGACGCTCAGGACGGGTTTCGATACTGGTCATCGACACGCCATGATAAGACAAAGGCTTCAAAATCTCGATCAATGCACCCGCTTTGTCATGTGCTGATACGACGATAGACGTTTTATCCTGACCTGATGGCGCAATCGCTTCGTGACCGATGATAAGGAATCGCGTGGTATTGCTCGGGTTGTCTTCGATATTTGAATATAGCTTATGCAAGCCATATTCAGCAGCAGCCACATCACCTGCGATTGCCGCTGAATGCCATTCGTTTTTCAAGCGGCGGGCCGCTTCGCCGTTGCTCGATACCGCCACGCGCTCGACATTCGGGTAATTGACATCGAGCCAATGACGACACTGCGCTAGTGACTGCTGATGCGAGTAAATACGGCTTAAACCATCAAGTTTGGTATGTTCAGCGACCAAGAAATTCTGATGAATCGGCAGCTCAACTTCTCCAATTATCTTTAAGGTAGAAGACAAAAATCCATCTAACGTATGGTTAACCACACCCTCAGACGAGTTTTCGACTGGCACCACACCATACATCGCTGTGCCTGCTTCAACTTCACGGAATACATCAGTGATGGTGGTCATTGGTACGGTATCAGCGGCTTTACCGAAATGCTTGAGCGCAGCAGCATGAGTAAAAGTACCTACTGGTCCTAAGAAAGCAATGCGCTGCGGTGCTTCTAAGTCAAGGCAGACCGACATAATTTCACGGAACAACCGCGCCATTTTGTCATCAGCGATCGGACCTGTGTTGCGTTCCATCACCGCTTTTAGCACTTGCGCTTCACGCTCAGGGCGATAAAAAATAGGATTGCTATTGTCGGCAGTCGGGTTATTGACAATGTGTTGTTTCTTTACTGCGGCCACTTGCTGAGCCAACTTGGCACGGTTATTAATCAATGTCTGGATTTCGCAGTCTACTGTATCAATACTTTGGCGAATATCGTCCAAAAATGCTTTTTCAGTTGCAGTATCGTTAGCCCCTGCGATGGCTTGATTTAGCTTATCCATGTTTTGCTCTGATGACTGCTCACTCATTACCGCCTATCCTTTTTCTAAAATTATTACTGAGTTTTTTACTAGTTAGGTACTGCTTTTTTAACTTTGAAGGCTTCAAGTATTTCTAATTATCGACAACCAATCATTTCATTATTGAATCAGCACTCAATGACGGTCAAAGGTGTCAAGCATACTAGCAATGATATTCGATAGGAATCACACTAAATAGCAGGCAGCCTCTCAAAAGCACCCTGCACGGCGAGCGCTATCGTCTACTATTGCCGTATGTTAGTCACACACACCAGCATGCAAATGTAGCAGCCAGATCGCTGACCCGCTCTACTATAACAAAAACTATCGACAGTGCCCATGTGTAAATGCGCGTAAATTCGTCAATATTGGCAAACAGAGGCAATATGGCAGCGATGCACGGCAAAACTATGAAGGAACATCCACTCAAAACTATGTTACAGTCTAAAACTGATAGCAAATAGCACTATAAAGTAGAAAATTACCACGTAACTGAACACAATCTGTTTTTGATCAAAAAGGATATCTGATGAGCGCATTACAACAGCTTCGTACCATGACCACCATTGTCGCTGATACTGGTGACCTTGCCGCCATTGCGCGCTTAAAACCTATCGATGCGACCACCAATCCAAGCCTCATTACCAAAGCACTCCTCCATCCTGACAACCAAGGCATGCTGTCAGAAACCATGAGTCGTCATAATGGCAATATAGATGCAGTGATTGACGCGCTGACCATTCAGGTTGGCTGTGATATTTTAGAGCTTATTCAAGGCCGCGTCTCTACCGAAGTGGATGCTCGTTTGTCTTATGACACTCAGGCGACGATTGATAAAGCCTTAGTATTTATGGAAGCTTACCAAAAAGCAGGGGTTAACTCAGAGCGCGTATTAATTAAAATGGCCGCGACATGGCAAGGGATTGAGGCAGCACGCTATCTTGAAACCCAAAATATTCACTGCAATTTAACGTTGTTATTTGGACAGCATCAAGCAATTGCCTGTGCCGATGCAGGTGTGACATTGATATCGCCTTTCGTTGGTCGTATTTTAGACTGGCAAAAACGCCAACAAAATCGTCAAAACGTGCCCGCTTCTGATGATATGGGCGTGCAGTCTGTAAAGCGCATTTATCAATACTACAAGCAGCATAACTATAATACGCAAGTGATGGGCGCAAGCTTTCGCTCGACTGAACAGATATTAGCGCTAGCAGGGTGTGATCTATTGACCATCGCGCCTGACCTTATCGACGCGCTGGCAGCGATGGATACTGAGGTGATACAGCAACTGTCACCTAGCATGTCATTAGATGTAGCCGACATGAAACGCGTGAGTCTAACGCGAGAGGAATATAGTAGCGCCTATCAACAAGACACGGTTACACAAGATTTATTACCAAAAGGTATCGACGGCTTTATTGGTGCTCGTGATGAGCTTGCTCAGATGTTAGCAGCGATGCGTCATTGATATGAGCGTCGAGCGTTATAAACAGTGATGAGTATGATCAACATTTTACAAACCTCAGTCGCAGGTTATAAAAGAAATTTGCCTGCTAATAGTAAGTTGGCTATCATGGCTCACTTCTCACAACAAGAAGCAAGGCTTGATTATGAAACGGCTATCAGTGTTATTAGTGGGTGGTGTTCTAGCAGTCAGCACGCATGCAGTGAACTGGTCAAAAATATCAGAAAGTCCTACTGGATCAATTTTTAGCTTAGACTTGGACTCTATTGAAAGCTCCGACATCAATATCATAGACGAAAAAAATGTCGAAAACATCACCGTATCTATCCGCAGAACATACCCTGCACAAAAAGATGAAACAAAAGTAGATAAGGAAGGTAAAGAAAAAGCGATTCATCATAGCGATCAGCAATTGCTCATCTCTTGTAAAGACGCCAGTTACTATAAACGCGCTTACGTTAACTATGATGCCAATAATAAGGTATTAGAATCTTGGCAATCAGAAAAACCCATATTAACCACCAAAGATTTTAAGATAACCAAGCCAAAAACGATTAGTCGTATGCTAATAGAACAGGCGTGTAAAACTTACCTTACCAGCAAGACAAGTAACGTACGTTAAGACAAAGCAAATACAGGCAATTAAAAAAGCGTTGCCAGTTTTAAGCCTTTAAAACCGTATAGACAGGCACTGGAAATTCGCCATGCAAATCAACCAAATCTAGCAATACTAACGCCCCCACCACGGTATGGTCTGCCGATTTACACAGCTCATAAGCGGTGGTTAAAGTGCCACCTGTGGCTAAAATATCATCGACCAATAGCACGCGCTCAGGCGGTAGATTGTTTTGCATCTCAAGCGTGTCTTTACCATATTCTAGAGCATACGCTTTATTGGCAACGGGCGGTGGCAGCTTACCGGGTTTACGTAGCAAAATCATCCCTTTGCCCAATCGACCTGCAAGCAAACTTGCAAAGACAAAACCACGCGCTTCAACTGCCCCTAGACAATCTACCTCGTCCATCACACCTTCAGGCAGTGCGGCGAGCAATGCATCTATCACCTCATTAATATGACTGCGCAGTAACGGCGTAATATCATAAAAATCAATGCCGACTTTCGGGAAGTCTGGTACTGTGCGAATCACTTGCCAGAAGGGATGATCCGTATTGAGCTTATTAGACGACTCATTTTCGACATTTTTAGATGTAGCGGCAGCATTAATGCTCATGGTAACCCTTAGCGTATATGACTTAGATAATGTAATTTAGATAATAATATATCAACGATAAATGATGGCTAATACTGTGAATTTAGCGGCGCTTATTATAACATAATTGATAGAAATATCGCAGTTGCGCACGTAAGCGTACAGGTGCTTACTGACAGACAGAAGACCTAAACCCCTTGATAAAAACCAATCAATCTCAATATACAAGTGTAAACTTAACGACGAAAATCACGGTTATATGCTAAACTATGTGCGCTTTTACAGTCTCATTTAACGGCTGTGGTTGCAAGTATGCACGTCAAAAACACCCTGTAACACGGATTATAAACACTGATAATGCTCGATAGGACTATTTATGAAACGTTATGAATGTATCGTCTGCGGCTGGATATATGATGAAGCACTCGGCTGTCCCGAAGAAGGGATTGCGCCAGGCACTAAATGGGATGACATCCCTGATGATTGGACCTGCCCAGAGTGCGGTGTGGGCAAGCTTGATTTTGAGATGCTTGAGCTGTAATAGACGACCCTCTAATTAGGACACTTCATGACAACATCGAATGACATCAAACCATCGGCAACCCTACAAGAAGACTTAGGTGGCTACCCTACTCCTGAGTGGCAAAAGTTTGGCGCGCACCAATGGCGAGACTCTGACCTTAGCAAGCATCTGTATCAATCAATGATTGATATCGGCGATGGCATTGAGCTGTGTGTTGAGGCAGGTGGCAATTCTAATGATCCACCACTGCTCATGATTATGGGACTTGGCTCACAGATGATATTTTGGCCAGATAATTTTATCAAGCGCCTTATTGATGCCGGTTTTTTTGTCATTCGTTTTGATAATCGTGATATTGGTCTGTCTTCTAAAGTGCAGATTGATGGACTACCGCGTATCAGTCAGCTAAAAATGATGATGCGCCTGCAAACGGGGTTGTCCAATAAAGGTACGCAAGTGGCTTATAATTTAACAGATATGGCAGAAGATACCGCTCGTTTGATTAAGGCGTTGCAGTTGGGGAAAACCCATCTGATTGGGGCTTCGATGGGCGGCATGATTGCGCAAATCGTAGCGGCACGTTATCCAAGTTTAGTACAGCGCATGGCGTTGATGTTTACCACGACCAACCGTGCATTTTTAAAACCACCAAAACCTAGGCAGCTATATACCCTGATCAACCGCCCTGAAAGTCATTCTGAGCGCGATATCGTGCGCCATAGCGTGTGGTTTATGAAGACAGTCGGTACGCCTGGGCATGTCAACGTACGTATGGTGCGTGAAATTGCCAAATTGCGTTATCAGCGCAACTTTCATCCGCTCGGCACGGTACAACAGCTCAATGCTATCTTGGCATCAGGCTCTATTAGCAGGTTTAGCAAGCAAGTCAAAGCGCCGACTATCGTACTGCATGGTAGCGCAGATGGACTACTGCCCGCCTCACAAGGTCGTGTGGTTGCCAAGACCATTCCGAATGCCAAGTTTCATTTAATCGAAGGCATGGCGCATGATATTCCTGAATACTATCAACCTTATATGGTCGATTTAATCAGCAATCATTTATTAGACGAATAATTTTAGTTGTCACACAATTCATAAAAAAGAGCGTAAACCCTATGAATCAATAGTAGGATTTACGCTCTTTTTTATGCTGGATATTTTACCTAGGTCATTAGATCATGTAGGTCTTTATATTTGGACGCGCCGCTTAATCACAGCCCACTCCTGTGCCCTCTTTATCGATACACATTTTATTGCCGTTTTTTAGATTGCCAATCCACGCTTTACCACCAGTAAAGGTGAAGGCGGGTTTGCCTTGATAAAGATCACCAGCTGACACACCGCTATTGGCAAAGCGAAAAGGAATCACCAACTCGCCACCAAGATTAACAAAGCCCCAGTTTTCATCGATGCGCACGCCAGCCAAGCCTTCGGCAAAGGGACGCACCTCGTCAAAAGAATAGGTAATCATGGTCACATTATTATCATCGATAAACCCCCATTTGCCATCTTGCTGACGCGGTTGTAGCATCGTAAAGCGATTGGGAAGTGTCTGGTTGGATGAGGATGCATTGCCATTAGCGCTGGCAGGTGCTCGTGGCGTCGTGGATTGCTCGTTGTTACTACCATTTGGGTCACTGGTCGTTTTGCCGTTTTCATCAATCCAACTGATCGCTTGATTTTTACGTACACGGGCGACACCATTTTGGTAATCATCAATGTCACTAATCGCGGATGAAAACGGCACGATGGTTTTGTTACTAGTAGTAATGACCCCATATTTACCATCCTGCTTTACCACGATACGCCCGTTAGAGACGGGACGCGCCCAACCCTGTCCTTCTTTAAGCACATCATACATCGCAGGTACTACTTCACGACCTTGCATATTAAGATAACCGACATGACCATTGCGCAATACAGGCAGTAAACCTGCCGATATCTTACTGGCATCGACTTTTTGATAACGTGATAAATCAACGACGCTTTTGCCCTTACTATTAATCAGAGCAACTGGCGCGCCGAAATCTTTTGTCGCCAAAAAATAGCCGCTATTTGCCGTACAAGCCACGTTTTTATAATAACTTTTTGGAATTTTGCAACTGGCCGCTTGTACGCTTGGCGCCATAAATAGCGTACTAGCAAAGATGGCTATAGCAAAACCAGATGTCGATAGTCGTTGTTGTAGGGATAATGAACGTCGCAACATAGATGAACCTAGGCTAATGGTATTGAAGTACTTGAGGTAAAGACTAATAAGAAACTATCCTGTTTTATTATGCCACTACAGAGATTATAAACCACTAGATTAACAAATAGTGATAACCACGCCAACATCGTTCCTGTAAGGATGTCTCCACCATATATTCGTATTGTTATAGAGATTTTCTTATATGAGTGAAGCTTAAGGTCATCATTGATTTTATACCTAGCATATACAGAGATAAAACCTAATATCTTGATAATAAATCAAACAATAAGCATAAATGATGGTTTGACCATTTCATTTTAGCGTCAAAACCTAGACAATACGGCTTGTATTAGCGTCAGTATTCATTGGCGTCATCGTTGATACAGTAAGATAAAATAATAATATGGATATAAGGACATTATATGGCGATTGCTTCTTCACGCTCTGCCTCTACTGGGTTGGTCATTGGTTGTATTATCTTTGGTCTAGGTAGTTTGATTGTCGCTCACGTTGATATTGGCGGTTGGGCAATGGCATTTTGGCGCTTGGCTATTTCAGGTGTCGTATTCGCTGTATTGGCCAAAATCATGGGACAGCGTCTACCCCGCTCAAGGCGCGCTATTTTTTATGGTTTATTATCAGGTGTCTTTTTAGGCTTAGATCTGGCGCTCTGGCACGAGAGTATTTATGCAGTCGGCCCTGGCATCTCAACTTTACTGAATAGCCTACAGATTTTCTTTTTAGCCGCCATTGGGTTCTTATATTTTAATGAACGCCAATCTATATTGCAGCTCATCAGTTTGTTTTTAGCCATGTTTGGTGTGGCCATGATAGGCAGTCCTGAGTTTGCGCATAACAGCGCCGCCACTTGGGGGTTCATCACTGGTATCGTTTCAGGGGCAATGCTAGCGGCATCGATGACCTTTATCCGTAAGACCCATGATACTGAACCCACACCCATATTTATGCTGATGCAGCTGATTAGTATCGGTGGTGTATTGGCGATGATTGTTCCCATGTTTGTGTTTGATATGGGTCATATTTTGCCAAACACTTGGTCTGAGATTGGCTGGGTGCTCATCTACGGTACAGTGATGCAGTGCTTGGCATGGGGTTTAATTGCTTACTCCATTCCTAAGCTGTCTTTGGCGTTAACTGGGTTATTATTATTATCAGAACCCATTGCCGCACTGGTCATTGATTATAGCTGGCTGGACAAACCGATTAATAGCTTACAGTGGAGCGGTGCTCTGTTGACCATGTTTGCAATCTATTTGGGCTCACTGAAACCTAAGCCGCGCGCCCTACGACGTTATCGGTTTTTCTCAAAATTTTACAAGCGAGACTACAAGTAGCTTTTATTCTGCATTTTTATCGTGCACTTGCTGCCACTCCATAAAAAGCGCCCATGCTACCGATAGCATGGGCGCTTTTTATGGAGTGATATACGCTGTTATCGTCGTTATCTGATAGGTATAAAACCTCAGCATCATAAAAGCTGATTACTTAGCCAATGATTGATGAGCAGCCTTCGCTTCAGATCCTTGGTTAAATAACGCATTTAAGACAATCGCTGCCAAAGTCGCCGTACCGATACCGCCCAAATCAAAGCCGCCTAAATGCAAACTAAAGTTACCGGTACCCATAATAACGGTCACGGCCGCGATAATTAGATTGCTGTTTTTGCTAAAGTCGATACGACTGTCTATCCAAATTTTGACGCCTGCAATAGCAATCAAACCGAACACCACAATGGACGCACCGCCCAATAAAGCGGCTGGTATCGTCTGAATGATGGCACCAAATTTCGGTGATAGCCCTAACAAAATAGCTACCACGCCTGCCACGACAAATATTGTTGTGCTATACACCTTAGTCACCGCCATCACACCGATGTTTTCAGCATAAGTCGTCACACCAGTACCGCCAAATCCTGCTGAAAAGGTGGTTGCCAAACCATCAGCAAAAAATGCTCGACCCATATAAGGCGTGACACGAGCTTTGGTCATACCTTCGACAGCCTTAAAATGCCCTAAGTTTTCAGCCACCAAAATAAAGGCCACAGGCGCAATCAGAATAATAGCACTCATCTCAAAGCGAGGCGTATGGATACTAGGTAAGCCAAACCACGAAGCAGCTGCCACACCACTAAAGTCAATCGCCGTACCAAAACCCATGACGTTGGTCATGATAAAATAGGCAAAATAGGATAATATTAAACCAACCAGTAATAGCAGACGACGCAGCATACCACGTGTAAAGACAGCCACACCACTGATGAGTAATACAGTCAAGGTAGCCATCCAAGCATCAAACTGATTGGCAGACACCCCTTGAATGGTCACTGGCGCTAAGTTGAGACCAATAATCATCACAATAGCACCAGTAACGATAGGCGGCATCAAACGCTCAATCCAGCCAGTACCCGTTTTCATCACCAGCAGCCCAATTAACGCATAAATGATACCGCAAGCCATGATGCCGCCCAAAGCGACATTCAAATTACCATTGAACCCTGCGCCTGCATAAGCTGTCACAGCGATAACGGGACCAATGAAAGCAAAACTTGAGCCCAAATAGCTCGGCATGCGCCCACCAGTGATCATAAAGAACATCACCGTACAGATACCTGACATCAAAATGGCTAAGTTGGGATCAAAGCCCATTAACAGCGGCGCAAGCACGGTCGCACCAAACATCGCAAAAGTATGCTGTACACCTAATAGCACGCTTTTTGACGGTGGCAAATATTCATTGATACCGACTGGATCACGATCTAAATCGCCTTGATACGGACGCCATGTCGGAAACCAGCGTCCATTTTCAAAGTCTGGATTGTACGGAGGACTGATCGCCGCAGCCTCTAATCCAGGTTCAGCAGATGGTGCTTGAGCGCTGTTTTCTAAAGGCGAGGAAGGGTCTTTTTGAGAGGGCATACACGCTTGTCCTATGTAAACTGGGCTAAAATAATAGACAACAGTAAATGAAAAATAAAAATTGCTTTAAATCAGGGCATCAATCGGCAAGAATATGTGGCTAGAAATTATAATAACGAGTAAAATCCGCATCTTTTCATTTATAATATGTCGCCCTGACTCATTCATTTATGTTGCAATATGGCAAACCAAAAGTATTATTTGGTATGATGACCATGTTTTGGTAGATGTATGTGGTCGGATATGTTTAACTAAAAAACGGTTATGGTCGCTTATGACTCAGTGTACTCTGCAGCGACAATCAACTTACAGGATGTTACATAGCCATTAGCTCCGAGCATGATAGCGGAGTTTCAAAACAAATAAAAGTTATTATTCAATCACCATTTTTCCTCTTTTGCGTTAATACTTCCATGGGCGGTGCTTCCTCTATACCTTTGTCGGTGCTATAAGCGAGAGCTGCCTGTTATATTCTCAATGAAAGTGCCTAAAGCAGCTATACAACATGTTAGTGCACTTAAAAAACTTGGTAAGTTATTATGATTAGTGTTTTTGATTTATTTAAAATCGGTATTGGCCCATCAAGCTCACACACGGTAGGACCCATGGTCGCCGCCAATCTTTTTTTGGGCTCATTAACCAAGCAAACAGAGCTGAAGGCTATTACAGGTGTTGAGATTGAGCTTTATGGCTCTTTGGCAGCCACAGGCAAAGGACATGCAACCGATACTGCTATATTGTTAGGGCTGCTTGGGCATGCTCCTAGTACGATCGATACCCGTTTGACCAGTCAATATTTGTCACCGATTTTTTCAGACAAACAGCTCAATATAGCAGGCACGCATGTTATTGCCTTTGAGACAGAGCGCGATATTCACTGGTATGACGAAACCGTTTTGCCCTACCATCCTAATGCTTTGACTATCCGCGCATTATTGACCGACGGCAGTCATTACCAACAAACCTATTATTCGGTAGGTGGCGGCTTTGTTATCAATGAAGAAGATGCCACCAATCCGGATGAAGATAACGCCACGCCGACCATTGACGCCATTCCTTACCCCTTTAATAGCGCCGCAGAATTGCTGGAGCAATGTTGTCAACACCACTTAAGCGTTAGTGAATTGGTATTGGCAAATGAATGTCATTACCGCAATCAATCAGAAGTTTTTGCTTATTTAGACTCTATTTGGGAGTCAATGCAGGACTGCGTGACGCGAGGCTGTCAAAACAGTGGCATATTACCTGGTGGCTTGGATGTAAAACGCCGTGCCCAAGCATTACATCTACAATTGTGCGCCGAGAAAAACCAACCCATTACCAAAAATGACAAACTCGCTGCCATGGACTGGATTGATTTATATGCCTTGGCGGTCAATGAAGAAAATGCCAATGGTGGAAATGTCGTCACTGCCCCCACCAACGGTGCAGCAGGTATTATTCCTGCGGTGATGCATTACTATCGTGACTTTTTATCAAGCTATAGCCAAGATGGTGCACGCAAGTTTTTGTTAAATGCGACTGCTATTGGCAGTTTAATCAAACAAAATGCCTCCATCTCTGGCGCTGAAGTTGGTTGCCAAGGTGAAGTTGGTTCTGCTTGTGCCATGGCAGCTTCTGCATTGGCAGAAATCTTGGGCGGTGATCCAGCTAAATGCCTTAATGCGGCTGAGATTGGTATTGAGCATAACTTAGGTCTAACATGCGACCCTGTAGGCGGTCTAGTGCAAGTGCCTTGTATCGAGCGCAATGCCATGGGCGCCGTCAAAGCTGTCAATGCGGCACGACTTGCTTGCCGCGGTAATGGACAGCACTTTGTCTCTTTAGATAAAGTGATTGAAACCATGAAAGTCACTGGTGCGGATATGCTAGATAAATACAAAGAAACCTCACGAGGCGGTCTTGCCGTTTATGCAGACAATCGTATCCCTACTGCCACTCATGGCGTCAGTGTAAAATATAGTCAGTGCTAGAGCGTTCTCTAAATTCGATTGACTGTTATCCAAATGGGGATACGTTCTAACATAACGATCGTTTAATATAGCTTATCCTGACATCACATTCCCAAGTATTTGCTAAAATAAAAAAGACCCCTAATTCTGTATTAGGGGTCTTTTTTATTTTGGTCAAATATGCTCATCAACTAGACATGCTCAATGATTCATTACTCAGCTGTTTTTGAAACCACTTCGTTTAGAATCCAAACTGGCTTAGCCATGTTAGTATTTTCATCCATCATGACTTCTTGGCGAACATCTAGAATATAACGATAGTTTGGCTCATAAGTGAAGCCCTGAATATTACCGTTTAAAGGTGTGTAGTTTTTCTGATAAGTCTGACGATACTGTAAGCATTCTGCTTCAACCTTAGTACCCTCAGCTGTTGACAGCTCACAGACGGCTTTCAGTGGTGCTACTTCTATTTCAAAACTTGGAATGTTAACCACTTTAACATTCATAGGTTGCCCATCGACAACCATCGTACGTTCGTTATCCATACCCATGGTAGAGCAACCTGACAGGCAAAGGCGGTCATTACTGCTGCAAGTACTAATTTTTTCATTATTAAATCCTCAGTTAATTGTTATAAATACATTATTAATGGTTTGAGATTATTGTTTTGGACACATCATGCTGGTAAATATATTTTAAAAATATCAGTCAATTTTTGCGATGGGTGTAATACTACTGTCGATATTGAGCCAAGCAAGAGTATTCACCTGATTTAGCTTTACCGAATAAACCTATTAAGTCTCAATAATGTCGTCTATTGTTTGTTTACTGAGGTCAGTATAGAGCGCAACTCGTCTTCTGCTCTATAACTGCTTTGTAAAGTAACGTCAGCTTTTGCAACTGTTGTTAATCGCGCGTATTGAATAGTAGAGTAAATTGATACTGAGAAAAATTTACACATCAAAAAGCCAGAGTGATAGTCACTCTGGCTCAGTTATTCATTAAAAAGTATTTTACTTAGCTGACAGTGATAACCCTTAACTACGATAATCCGCATTAATTTTGACGTAGTCATATGATAAATCGCAGGTGTATACCGTATCGCTAGCATCGCCGCGAGCAAGATCGATATGAATGGTAATCTCAGGGCGACTCATGACGGTCTTACCTGCCGCTTCCGTATAACTAGGGGCGACACCACCATTCTGGCAAATCATGACTTCATCTAGATAAACATCCACTTGTTCCGTATCCAAGTCTTCGATACCAGCATAACCCACTGCCGCTAAGATACGACCCCAATTGGCATCGCTAGCGAAGAATGCGGTTTTGACCAACGGTGAATGCGCGACCGCATATGCCACATCGCAGCACTCTTGCGTTGTTTTGCCATCAGTGACGTTGACGGTCATAAACTTGGTAGCACCCTCGCCATCACGTACGATTAATTGCGCCAGACGGACAAACACCTCGGTCAAAGCCGAAAATATAGCCTGATAATGCGGATGTTCTGGACTATCAATGATATCTGAGCTGGCAGCACCCGTGGCGATCAACACACAGCAATCATTGGTTGAAGTGTCGCCATCGACAGTGATGCGGTTAAAAGACTGCTCATTAATGGCACTTAGCATTTCTCGTAATAGGTCAGCAGCGATATTGGCATCAGTTGCCACATAGCCCAACATGGTCGCCATGTTAGGGCGTATCATGCCTGAGCCTTTTGACATACCTGTCACATGATAGCTAATACCCGCCACGTCGATTTTTTGGCTAGCGAGCTTCGGAATCGTATCTGTGGTGCGAATACCATTCGCCGCGGCAAGCCAATTGTCAGCCCCCAAATTGGCAAGTGCATTATCTAAGCCCGCGATGACCGCATCGCTATTTAATGGCTCGCCAATGACACCGGTCGAGAATGGCAATATTGCATTACTATCCACGCCAGCCTTACTCGCCAGAGCGGCACAGATATCAACGGCGCGACGTTTGCCATCAGCGCCCGTCCCAGCATTAGCATTACCCGTGTTGGTCACCAAATAGCGCGGGCTGGCCTTGGCAAAATGCTCGCGTAATACCCGTACAGGCGCTGCACAGAAGGTATTTTTGGTAGTCACAACCGCTGTGGTCGCGGTATCAGCGATCTCAATTACTACTAAATCATCTCGGTCTTTATAGCGTACGCCTGCGGCAGTGGCGCTTAGCTTGATTCCTTCGATAGGATAAATAATATCAGGTACTGCAACATTTCCGACTCCCATGGTTTAACCCTTATTGTGAAATTTTTATCATTATTTATCACGGATGATGCGATAAACACTGAGGTGCGTTGAGCCTTCAACCATGATGCTACGGCTGGTGAAGTATCAAACGCGACCTATATAAATATTACCGTTTTTTTAAATCAAATGCCGACCAAATTGGCGCATGATCAGACGGTTTTTCCATCGCCCGTAGCTCATAGCTAATCCCAGCATCAACACAGGCCTCAACAAGATCCGAGCTGCACAAAATATGATCGATACGCAAGCCACGTTTCGGCTCATCATTGAACCCACGACTGCGATAATCAAACCAGCTATATAGCTCTGTGCTCTCTGGATAATGTAAGCGATAGGTATCTGTCAGCTCGCGTGACATCAGCGCCGCATACCACTCGCGTTCTTCTGGTAAAAACGAGGTCTTCCTATTTTTCAACCAGCGCTTAGCATTGACGTCGCCAATGCCAATATCAGTATCTTCTGGGGCAATATTCATATCACCCATGATTATGAGCGAGCGACCTTCTGCTTTTAGGGTATCGATATACGCCATTAAATCTGCATAATAAGCCCGCTTCATCGGGAATTTGGTCGGATGGTCTTGGCTCTCTCCTTGTGGAAAATAACCATTGAGCACATCAATTTCACGACCGTCAAATTCATAGCGGGCATGGATAAAACGCTTCTGTGCCTCGTCATCTTCACCAGGGAAACCTTTTTGCACAAATATAGGTGCAACCTTGGATAGTAGCGCCACACCATAATGGGCTTTTTGACCAAAGTACTCTACGTGATAGCCCAGACTCTCTATATTCTCTAGGGGGAATTGCTCATCATGTACTTTTGTTTCCTGTAGACCCATCACATCAGGATCGATCACTTCTCGCACAGCCTCAAGCTGATGTTGACGTGCGCGAATACCATTGATATTAAAACTGACAAAACGGGTCATAAATTATCCTATACTAATTGATGAAAATACGGTGCTAATATAAAGAAATGGGCTATGAAAGTGCACAATCCGCTATCATAACAGACGTCGACCGACCTAACTGTTGCGCGCCCTGATATCTTAAGCTAGAGTAGTTGTGGTTAATATGGCTGCTATCAAATTTTGGCCATCGAATCATGAACATCGAACAATATTTATTAAAACAATGACCGAGCATCTTTATGATAAAAAATAACAGCAAAAATACAAACACAGTGGCAAGTGTAGACGGCGAATATACGCCATTGTTTACCAAAAATTATAACGTCTATATTAACCATACTGATGCCGGCGGTATAGTCTACCATGCCAATCATTTGGTGTTTTTTGAAAACTGCCGCCGTGATTGGTTTGGGGAACTGAATTTGAATGGGTATTTTTTGCAGACTGACGATGGAGAAATTCAGCATTTTGTCGTCAGTCAAGCAGACTTGCAATACAAAAGAGCTATTTTGTTAGATGAAGTCATCAGTGTGCGCATCGATAAAGTCGAGTTAAAACCTGCCAGCATTATCTTTTACCAGAGCATTTATCGTCACAGCCCAGACAGCCTTTCTTCTGATTATGCTAATAGCAATGCTAATGCTAGCAGCTTATTAAGTAGTGGCAAAATCGGCATTGCTTGTGTGCAAAACCAAGTCAAAACCAAACCGCTATCCAATAGTAAGGCAGATACTGCGGTTGCTAGTGCCACGCCCATGCGCCCTATTCGTGTTCCAAAGCATTTACGCGATGCCATTGAGCAAGCGATCCACGAGCAGCTGAATGCTTAGTGGCTGGATAATTAGTAGTTAGATACTTAATGATTGGATATTTAGTGGCTGAATAATTGGCGATAATGACTTATGCATCTTCATAATAATAAACCGATACTGATATTCGAGAATATTCAGGTACATAGTAAACGTACAGCCAGCATACCTGCCTATAATGATAACAAGGTTGGCGATAAAAGTATTAATAACAAAAATATGGAAGCCATAGAAGCCACAACATCTGCGCTATCTACCATTTATCAAAGATGGATCAGCAAACTAAGACCAAACACTGTCTCTCAGCCAATCATACCTGCTCATCAACGATTATTAATCGATGGCGCCACAGGCAGGCTGTTAGCAGGTCAAGTAACCGTGTTGACAGGCGGTTCTGGTAGTGGTAAATCGGTATTATTACGGGTATTGGCTGGACTATTGCCAATGAGCGGCGGCAATGTGCGTTTGCGCCGTGATGACCAATCAACCAGTAGTGCTTATTGTAGTATCCATGATACTGCACCGATACAGTGGCGCACGCACGTTGCCCTACTCGCCCAGCACCCACAATTATTAGAAGGCAGTGTACTTGAGAACTTGCAAATGCCTTATCAGCTACAAGCGCATCAGCACCTTGACTTTGATATCGACTGGCATATCGCACAGCTTGAGCAATTGCAACGCAGCGCTGACTTTTTGCAGCAAGAAGTCTATCATCTATCGGGCGGCGAGCGGCAACTGGTCAACACGTTACGCCTCTTACAATTGAACCCACGGGTGTTGTTACTAGATGAGCCTACTGCGGCCCTAGACAGTGACACATCAGCCCAGCTCGTCAATCTACTCATGAATTGGTTACAGGCAGATAAGCAGCGTACATTACTGTGGGTAACTCACGATACACAAGACATCATGCCGTTAGCCGATCAGCATTGGCAGATGCAAGCAGGGGCATTAACTGAGATATTCTAATGTTGAGCTAAGCCTGTCATGTCACTCTTTAAGATGACTTTTCTTAACAAATTCGCATTAACGTCTATCTTATATTCGTCAGTTTATATAATGAGCCACTATGAGCGGTACAGATGATATACAAGTATTTTTAACTTACGGTGATATTGCCCTTGCCAGCAGCTTAATTATCATCGTTCTTATTATCTCTTGGCGGCTACGCTTACAGCTGACCAAAACGCTGTTAATCGCGGCTATCCGCACGGTGCTCCAGCTTAGTTTTATCGGTTTAATATTGGCATGGATTTTCGCTCGTGAACAGTGGTATGAAGTCCTGTTAATTTTGACCATCATGACCTTGATTGCAGGCGCTGCTGCCAAAAATCGCGTCAAACGTAGCTATAGAGGTTTGTTAACTGACACTTTGTTAGCAGTAAGCGCTTCGGCTATATTAGTCACTGCCATAGCCATCATGGTTATTTTAAAAGTACAGCCTTGGTACACACCGCAATTCGTTATTCCTATATTGGGGCTAATATTGGGCAATTCGCTCACCGCTATCTCATTGACCAGCAACCAGTTGATTGAATCCTTTCATGAGCAGCAAGGACGTATAGAGATGATGCTCAGCCTATCTGCTCGCCCATTTGAAGCAGTGCATGAACCAATACGCGCCGCCATTGTCAATGGCATGACTCCAACGCTGAACTCTATGCTAGTCGTCGGTATTGTTAGCTTGCCCGGAATGATGACGGGTCAAATATTGGCTGGCGCTGACCCCACTCAAGCGATTCGCTATCAGATAGTCACTATGTTTTTGATATGTGTGAGCAGTACGCTCGGCTGTACAATCAGCGCTTTACTCATTTATCGACGCTTTTTTAATCAAAACAAGCAACTGATATTACCTGAATAATTGAGCATAACTGCATTCAGTTGGAGTGCTGACAAATCTATAGTTGATATATTGATGTTGGCTATGATAACTTTTTTGCTTCACTCATCCTTCTATACTCATTCATTTCTATACTTATTAAGTGTCGAATAGCGTATCTTAAATGACAAACAGCGCATCTATCTAGTCACGTGAAATTCCATAAAAATCATATTTTTCAGCTTTATTTATGCACTGCTCAGTATTTCATACTAGTATAGTATTTGATGATATTCATGCTACTGTATTGCTTAAATGTATCATTATTTTTTGATACCTTAGTGTTAGATAACAGGTAGAGCTTATTTCAGAGCAAAAATGCTTTTATGATTAAGCGATCTGTTCGTTCAATTGACGTCATTATCCTTTAATAATGATTAAGTCGTTTTGTACGATAGCAATAAAACCTAGCAGCCAGTCAATAGATAAGGATATTACTACTCTCAGCGGCAAACGGTTTACGTCAGCGCTGATGTGTTTTATTGACACGGATATGGCTGCTTTACTACAGAATTTACCCTATTTCAAACTTCAAGGACGCTGACTATGACGCCGAATAAACCTTGGCTTGCCCATTATCCTAATGGTGTACCAAAGACCATCAACCCCGATAGATATAGCAGCATCATGGAGCTGTACGAAGAATGCTTTGAGCGCTTTCGTCTGCACCCTATGAGTATCTGTATGGGCGTGACGCATACCTACGATGATGTTGATAAAGCTTCGATTGCCGTTGCCGCATGGTTGCAGGCGCAAGGTCTACCTCAAGGCAGTGTGGTTGCACTCATGATGCCAAACGTTCCGCAATACCTGCCAACGATGATTGGTATTTTGCGGGCAGGCTACGTTTGTACCCCTGTTAACCCACTGTATACTGGTCGTGAGCTGCGCCATCAGTTGAACGACTCGGGTGCTCAGGTTATTTTTGTGGTCGATAACTTTGCCCAAGCGCTTGAACAAGTCATTGATGAAACCCATATTAAGCGGATTGTCCTCTCAAAAATGGGCGACATGATGGGGTTAAAAGGTATCTTGGTGAATACCATCATCCGTCAGGTCAAACGCTTAGTACCTAAGTACAAACTGAATGACCCTAAGCACGAAGTGACCAAGTTCCCTGATGTATTGAAGAAAGGTAAAAACCTTCCGTTCCACAAGCCAAAAATGCAATTGGATCAAAAAGCATTTTTACAATACACGGGTGGAACAACAGGGCTGTCTAAAGGGGCTATTTTATCTCAGCGTAACATCGTCGCCGCTGCGATGCAGTCAGAAGCATGGACCAAGCCGATTACCTCAGAGATTAATGAGGTTTATATCAATATGGTCATGGCGTTACCGCTATATCATATTTTCGCCTTTATGTTGAGTCTACTCGGCATGCGCTCAGGCTATACCTTTATCTTGATACCCAATCCGCGTGATATACCAGGATTTATCAAAACCTTATCAAAACAGCCTTTCCATATATTGCCAGCGGTTAATACCTTATTTAAAGGCTTACTTGATCATCCAAACTTTAAAGATTTGGACTTTAGCTCATTACGTATCTCGCAAGCGGGTGGTATGGCAGCGACTGAACAGACAGCTGCACGTTGGCTTGAGACCACTGGTTGCGCCATGATTGAAGGTTGGGGCATGACAGAGGGTGTTGCCGTGGGTACAGCCAATATCATCACAGATCGTAAATTTAACGGTACGATTGGTGTGCCTGTCTCTAGTGTCGATGTCATTGTCATCGATGATGAAGGCAATCGCGTTGGTGTAAACCAAGCTGGTGAGATGTGTGTAAAAGGTCCTAACGTCACGGTAGGCTATCTTAACAGAGACAGTCGTGATGACTTTACGACAGATGGCTACTTCCGCACTGGCGATATCGTCAGCATGGATGAAAAAGGATATTTTAGATTACTAGATCGTAAAAAACATGATTTTGGTGTCAGGCTTTAACGTCTTCCCAAATGAGGTTGAGTCGGTCATGCTAGATTGTGATGGTATTATTGATTGCGCAGTGATTGGCATTCCTGACGAGCGTCAAGGCGAAGCAGTCAAAATCTATATCGTCCCTGCCGACAACAATGTAACCAAAGAAATTATCACAGATTTTGCGTTAGACAATATGACTGGTTACAAATGCCCACGTCATATCGAATTTGTAAGTGAGTTGCCAAAGAGTAATGTTGGTAAAGTACTGCGTCAAAAACTGCGTGAAAAGCATATGTCGGAAAACCCGCAATCGTAAATAAAGCACCAGTCGTCAAAAAGCGCTTTGCATCATATGCAGAGCGCTTTTTTATGCAAAAACTTAAGTCATGGTGGACATTGAATCAGAGTGCTGGTAGATATTGTCTTTTTGTAAAGCAAAATTAAAAGCAATGAACTGCTAATGAATACTGTTCGCGAATATTCAATATACCTCATAATCCTCATACAGAAATTTTTCATGTTGTAACCATATTGTTAAAATTATCACACAATAAATGTCCTATAGAAAAAGATGCTAATATAATCGCTGGTGATATTTAAAGGAAAAAAACCGTTCATCACCGCCTACAAACCGCTTATCCTTTAGATTGTGACAACATATATTTTTTACTTTATCAAACTTAATTGTAAACTATTAAGTTCTTGTATAAGAATAACAATATCAATTGTAGTTATGTTAATGTGTTGTAAAAATAAGTGATGCTGTTTTTTATTAGAGTAAGTTGATAACATGCTCTATTCACGTGAGTTCAGGAGCATTATTTGCAGGTGGCGATTTTTGTAGTTTCAAAAATATTAACCAGCTGTTTACTCTATTTAGACGCTCACTTTTTATAGCTAGATGAATCTGTAGTTAAATAATTTATATAGAGGCCAACGTATTTTAGCAGTCTGTGAATTGATAGGATAGCACGCGACAATCCATTGCTTTCAAAGCGATGATTTATATTGTTGACAGGGATGTGACTACTTTTTTATAGAACCTTAACATTTAAGGACGCTAAGTATGACAGTAGATAAACCTTGGCTTGCGCAATATCCAGAAAACGTACCCAAGACTATTAATCCTGATCAATATGAGAGCCTCATAGAGCTATATGAGGAATGTTTCAATCGCTTTCGTATGCACCCCATGACTATTTGCATGGGTGTTACGCATACTTATGGTGACGTGGATAAAGCCTCACTTGCTGTTGCCGCATGGTTACAAGCGCAAGGGATTCCTAAAGGCAGTGTAATCGCATTAATGATGCCAAACGTCCCACAGTATTTGCCAACGATGATTGGTATTTTGCGGGCGGGTTATGTGTGTACCCCTGTGAATCCACTATACACAGGGCGTGAATTACGCCACCAATTAAATGATTCTGGTGCTCAGGTTATTTTTGTAGTCGATAACTTTGCTCAAGCACTCGAACAAGTTATTGAAGAAACCGACATCAAACGTATTGTCCTCTCGAAAATGGGCGATATGATGGGGCTAAAGGGTATTTTGGTTAATACGGTTATCCGTCAGGTCAAACGCTTAGTGCCTAAATATAACCTGAATGACCCTAAATACGATGTGACCAAGTTTCCTGATGTGCTGAAAAAAGGCAAAAACTTGCCTATCCAAGCACCAAAAACCACACTGCAACAAAAAGCAATTTTGCAATATACCGGTGGAACGACTGGTTTGTCGAAAGGCGCTGTTTTGACTCAGCGTAACGTCGTCGCCGCTGCGATGCAGTCAGAAGCTTGGTACCGCCCTATCACCTCAGATATTAATGAGGTCTATATCAATATGGTCATGGCGTTACCGCTGTATCATATTTTTGCCTTTATGCTGACCCTGTTAGGCATGCGCTCAGGTTACACCTTTATCTTGATTCCTAACCCACGCGATATGCCAGGCTTTGTTAAAACGCTGTCAAAACAGCCGTTCCATATATTGCCAGCGGTGAATACTTTGTTTAAAGGCTTACTTGATCAACCAACCTTTAAAGACTTGGACTTTAGCTCACTGCGCATCTCACAAGCAGGTGGTATGGCAGCAACTGAACAAACAGCTGCTCGCTGGTTAGAAGTCACTGGTTGCCCAATGGTCGAAGGTTGGGGTATGACTGAAGGGGTTGCAGCTGGTACCGCTAACGTCATCACTGATCGCAAGTTTAACGGTACGATTGGTATACCAGTCCCTAGCGTAGATATCATTGTCGTTGATGATGAAGGTAATCGTGTCGGCTTACATCAAGCTGGCGAGATGTGCATTAAAGGCCCAAACATCACTTCAGGCTATTTTAATAAAGACAATAGCAATGACTTTACCAGCGATGGTTACTTCCGTACTGGCGATATCATCAGTATGGATGAACGGGGCTATATCACTTTACTTGATCGCAAAAAAGATATGATTTTGGTTTCAGGCTTTAACGTTTTCCCAAATGAAATCGAGTCAGTCATGCTAGATTATAAAGGCATCATTGATTGTGCGGTGATCGGTATTCCTGATGACCACCAAGGCGAAGCAGTCAAAATTTATATCGTCCCTGCTGATAACAATGTTACCAAGAGTGATATTAAAGAATTTGCTTTGGACAATTTGACTGGCTATAAATGCCCACGTCATATCGAATTCGTCAGTGAGTTGCCAAAGAGTAATGTGGGTAAAATATTGCGTCAAAAGCTACGTGAAAAGCATATGTCGGATAATCCTCAAACCCTGTAGTGCATAGATTTTATATTTTTAAAAAGAAGACAATAAAAAACCCTCAACTTTAATGCTGAGGGTTTTTTATTGTCTTCTTTTTGACTTCATTGCTGTTGATACCAAAGCAATGAAGTCAAATAGTTACTAATTGACTTTATTGACCACTTGCAATGGCAAATGCTTCATTGCTTGACCGACAATAGACCACGGTAGACTTGGTACACAAGCTTCATCGACTCCAGCCTCAATCGCTGCAACGATGGATTTGGTGCCCGTATCTGCATCCACTTCAAACGGTAGTGGTTTGGCATTTTCATTAATTTCAGTACGGATATAACCCGGATAAATGGTCGAGACTTTAATAGGCAATTTGGTTAATAACATATCAGCACGAATGCCTTCTGCCAGATGAGCCAGACCTGCCTTACTTGCGCCATAAGCGGTCAAATGCTTAGGCAGTCCACGCATTGCTGACATGCTTGATATCACCACCAGATGACCGCTGTTTTGTGCGCGGAATATATTCATCGCCGCTTCACATTGCGCGAGCGCAGAGACAAAGTTAATTTCAACGGTGCGGCGGTTGGTATCGAAGCGCCCTTTACCAATACGGCGACTATCCCCGACGCCCGCATTGACCACCACACGATCGATATGACCAAAGTCAGTTGCGAACGCACCAAATACATCGAATATGGCATCATAGTCGCTGACATCTAATGCTCGATATTCAACACGAATATCAGGATACGCTGCCATTAACTCTGATTGTAGACTTTCTAGACGATCGGTACGACGCGCGCAAATCGCCAAATTATAGCCAAGCTTAGCAAATAATCTTGCCATACCTTCGCCCAGTCCTGAGCTGGCACCCGTGATTAATACTGTTTTACCACGACCAATCTGCTGCTTATTTAAACCTTTTAGGTATCGTGCGGGCACAATCGCGCTAAATAGCTGATTTTTACTTTGTTTAGCGCTTTTGGTGACTAAATTGATCAATTTATTTTGCATAGAACGTCCTGTTTACATCCATATTATATGAAGTTGACAGTCTATAATATCGCAAATTGATAAGTGCGGCTTGTCTGTTATAAAAATACACAAAAAGTACTCAACAATTATCATAGCCGATTTTAATAACATAAAAATCGGCTACGTGTTTAGAGTAGCCATTTTATCCTGATGTCCCACCAGCCATCACATGCTATGTTATCGCCACGTCACGAAGCGTTTGCCATCAGCAAATAAGTGACTGTATTCATTTAAAGACAATAGCCGTGTACTCTGCGCTTTTAAAGTAATAGACGTTACGCCCGTATTAACCAAGCTTTTATTAATTTGATACGCAGTCTGACTGCCTTGCTGCAATAACTGCGCGGTAATAGCCGCAATAATGCCGCCCGAAGTAAACACCAGCACCGTACTATCACGCTCTAAATTCAGATTAGCCACTTGCAAACGCACTTGCTCAAGCGCTTGTTTTGCCCGCTCATTAAATTGTGACCAGCTCTCAATATAATCACCGTCATTCTCACCTGCATGCCAGCGCTGCATTGCGGCATCAAACAACTCCGCTAAACGCATAGACGGCACTTCTGCTTGCGCAATCTCAGCCGCAATAGCACCTTTACTCATAAAAGCAGGATTAGACTTTATCAACACGTCCTTATGATTAAATTCATCAAATTGTGGCAGTACATAGCTATCCGGTGCTGCACTCATATCGATCGCAGGCTTACTAGAGATATTACTATCGCTATCAAAAAATGACTGATAACGCTGCCAAAAATGATGTGCAGAGTCTTGCTGCCTAACCAAACTACCAGTAAAAATCGCATCAATTCGACGCTGAGTCGTCGCGTAATGCTGACCTAGCATCTGCGCTTGCTTGCCACCCAGCTCTGAGAGTTGATCGTAATTCTCTTGTCCAAATGACGCTTGACCATGACGGGCCAAAAGTATGGTTGTCATAAAATATTGCCTTATTAATCGCACTCTTATAATTTTTAAAAGCCCTAGATTTTCAATTTTTAATTTGCTTACTCTTCAGCTTTAGGTGCGCTTTGTCCAAAATAGCTCTTTGGCAAAATACCTTTAATAACAGCCTGTATAGGACTTGGCAACTGCTCAATCGTCGCAGCATCAACACCTATATCTTGCAAATGCGGCTGTACTCGGCTAGTAAACAAAATCTCACCTTCATATTGAGCAATTAGTTTAAGACATTTGGCATGTAATACGTGCACAATAATCCAGAAATTTTTAAAGGCGGGATTGGTCGTTTGTTTATGATAGTAGCGATAATAAATTTGCTGAACGATACCCGCTAGACGGAACAGACCAAACACTTCATAAAATGTCCAGTTGTCTATCTTTAGACCTGTCTGCTCAAGATAATAAGCAACCACCTCATCGCGAGTCATCATGCCTTTTAAATGGGTGGGCTGACGGCGTGACTGCTGCATAATGATGTTGTCATCTTCTTCAATCCAATACGCCAATGCGCTGCCCAAATCCATCAAAGGATCGCCCAAGGTCGCCATTTCCCAATCAAGTACGCCGATCACCTTGGTCGGATCTGCTGCATCCAAAATCACATTATCAAAGCGCCAATCGTTATGAATGAGGCAAGTCTTACTGTCAGCAGGCGTATGTTTACCAAGCCATTGTCTTACCAAGGCAAAGCTTGGCACATTGGGCGTTTTGGCTTTGACATAACGCTTGTCCCAACCTGTCACTTGGCGCTCACAGTAACCTTCACCGCGTCCAAGATTGACCAAATCAGGATGCGCTTTATAATCGACTTGATGCAATTCAATCAAAGCGTCGATGACATTGGTACATAATGCACGCGTTTGCTCTTCATTTAAATCGATGCCTTTTGGCAAATTGGCACGAGGAATGATACCTTCCATACGCTCCATGACATAAAAGTCTGCACCGATGACGGACTCATCCGTACATAACGCGACCATTTTAGGTACATAAGGATAAGCATCTTTTAAGGATTTTTGAACCGTATATTCGCGCACCATGTCGTGTGCTGATTTGGCTTTAGTGCCTTTTGGTGGACGGCGTAAAATTAAATCTTGGCTTTTACTTTTACCTTCGCCTTCATATTGCAAACGATAGGTCCAGTTTGATGCACCACCTGAAAATTGAGTAACGGTAGGCTCGCCTTCTATATCGACGCCTTGAGCACGTAGCCATGAGCTGACCGCTTTGGCATCAAGCTCTTCGCCCTCACGAACCTCGCCGCCTTTATCTAAGATTTTATTAGCTACTTCTTTGACGGTAGTGCTGCTTTGATTAGCAGTTGCCATATGACATTCCTTATCGTGTGGTCAATTATGTTTTATCAGTGAGTATAGGGATGAAAATTCACTATTAACGGCGTAATAGTGACTTTCAATGAGAAATTAAGTTAAGCAGATGGTTATTTAAATCAATCTCTATAAGTTTATGAATAAATAAACTTAGGATTTACCAGATTTAGAAGGACGAATAAAACCCTGACGCTTTAATTCTAACTTAGCAATCATGGTTTTATGCACTTCATCAGGACCATCAGCTAAGCGCAGCGCTCGAGCTTGGGCAAAGAATGCAGGCAACATGGTATCTTGGCAAACGCCCATACCACCGTGAATCTGAATCGCCATATCAACCACTTCTTGTAGCACGGTTGGCGCAACCACTTTAATAGCAGAGATTTCAGTCAATGCTGCTTTTGTGCCTTGCGCGTCCATTTTTTGCGCTGCATATAGTGTCAATAAACGCGCTTGGTCAATCTTAATACGCGCCTCAGCGATACGCTCAAAATTACCACCCAGTTGTAATAATGGCTTACCAAAAGCCGTACGCTCCATGCCGCGCTTAACAGCCAGCTCTAGCGACTTTTCGGCAGCGCCAATACAGCGCATGCAATGGTGGATACGACCTGGTCCTAAGCGACCTTGCGCAATCTCAAAGCCCATACCCGCTCCACCAATAAAGTGACTGACTGGCACACGTACATTATCAAAGCTGACTTCACCATGGCCGTGCGGCGCATCATAATCGCCAAAGACTTTGAGCATACGCTCGATGTTGACACCCGCTGTCTTTGCTGGGACCAATACCATCGAATGCTGATGATGACGGTCTTTATTCTCATCAGGCGTGTACGCCATCACAATCAAAATATCGACCGCAGGGTCACCCAGACCCGATGACCACCATTTACTGCCATTGATAATAATCTCATCGCCATCAACCACAGCTGTCGCTTGCATATTGGTCGCATCACTGGAGGCGACATCAGGCTCAGTCATACAAAATACCGAACGCGTTCTACCTTCTAAGATTGGCGTTAGCCATTTGTCTTGCTGCTCCTCTGAACCATAGCGCCATAAAAGCTCCATATTGCCGCTATCAGGGGCATTACAGTTAAAGACATAAGGCGCTAATAAACTGCGTCCAGTGAGCTCGGCAATCGGTGCATAATCGGTCACCGACAGCCCTGCCCCTAGCGTGTCATCTGGCAAAAACAAATTCCATAGACCGGCTTCGCGTGCTTGTTTACGCAAACTCTCGTATTTTTCTGGCCATTGCCAATTTTTCCAATTACCGTCTGGGTTTTGCGCATGACAATCCGCCCAAAACTGTGCTTCTATTGGTTCAATATGAGTTTCGATAAATGCTTTGACTTTGGCGTGCATGGTTTGACCATGTTCGGTGGCGGTAAACATCAATGTATTTTCAGACATAGCTGGCATCCTTTTCCTTGCTGATGGTTAATTATTTTCATCACGTTCACATAAAGCTTTTATAAAAAGCCCAATATTAATTTTATAGTGTACGTGCGTATACTCTGTTCTGTATGCCACATTTATAACACAGCATTTATGAATAAACAGCAAAAAGGCGCGACCCGCTAGGACACGCCTTTTACAAAATACAAACAATGCATCTATTTAGAGTGGAAAATTGAAAACTACTTTAGGATATTTAAACGGCTATTAAAATCAAAGCGTGCTAGCGCATCTGGTAGTTTATCAATCGCCATATTCACGGTGGCCTCTGCCGCTTGTGACAATCCCAACTTTTCGGCCAGCGTTGGCTTTTGACGTGAATGCAGCGCATAGACTTCATTGTCTTCCATACGCTCTAAAATATAGCTGTCTGAGGTTTGCAGACTGTCAATTAAATTCAATTTTAGTGCATCTTCGCCATACCAATGCTCGCCTGTTGCCACTTTCGCGACCTCCAATGCCGGACGATACGTGTTCACGAAATGTTTGAACAATTCGTGCGTTTGCTCAAGCTCTTCTTGGTATTTGGCACGGTCGTCAGCATCATTTTCACCAAACATAGTGACAGTACGTTTATAGTCACCAGCGGTAAACATCTCATAATCGACGTCATGATTTTTTAGCCATTTATGAAAGTTTGGCAACTGTGATACCACACCGATTGAGCCAATAATGGCAAAGGGCGCAGCCACTACGTTATCCGCCACACACGCCATCATATAACCGCCACTTGCCGCGACTTTATCGACACAGACTGTCAATTTTAAACCAGCCTCTTTTAGACGTGCCAATTGCGCTGCTGCCAAACCATAACCATGAACCAACCCGCCGCCTGATTCAAGACGTACCACGACTTCATCGCCTTTATTTGCACTGCTGATTAATGTGCTGATTTCTTCGCGTAAATGCTTGACTGCCGTGGCTTTGATATCACCGTCAAAGTCGAGAACGAAAACTTGTGATTTATTATCACTGTTTTTTTTCTTATTTTTGCTTTTTGCTTTCAATGCTTGCTTGGCTTTTTTAGCCATTACTTTTTTGAATTGCTTAAGCGCGGCTTTACCTTGAGTTGCCTCCATTAAATCTTCACGGCGTTGTTCTTGGCTTTTATTTAGATGAACAACTTGTAGCTCAACAGGGTTCTTAGCAGGGTGAAAAAGCATGAGTAGCATTCCTTACATGATTAGAATAATTTTAATAAGATTTTATAAGTGAGCCTGATATGTGCACAGTGGCTGATATTTTCAAGCAAAATGACAATATTTAACCCAATGCAGATGTTACTGAATAAATACACCCATTACTGATACTTTCCTACGCTTTGATTGGACGCCACTGGTTGTATAACAAGGGCAGATTAGGCATAATATGCGTTTACACCAAATTTTCTGTAGCCAACGTGATGACCATTTGTCTTAATCGCGGTGTTTGTGCGTTTTTAGCGGATAGCTTGAATCGTACAGCAATGGCTGCATTATTGTATTTCGAATTGGGCTGACAACTGGATAATTATATTATGACGCAAAGCACTATGACGCATAGCGAATATCGAGACGAATATTGCGGAGCCGTAACCGAAAGCTTCATCGATCAAACCATTAGTATCGTAGGCTGGGTACATCGTCGTCGCGATCACGGTGGCGTGATTTTTTTAGACATGCGTGACCGCGCTGGTATCTTGCAGGTCGTCGTTGACCCTGATACACCAGAAGCCTTTGCAACTGCTGATGCGGTACGTCCTGAATATGTGCTAAAAATCACTGGTCGCGTACGTCAACGCTACGCGGGTACTGAAAACAATAATATGACCAGTGGTCAGATTGAGCTGTTGGGCAAAGAAATTGAAGTATTGGCGAAATCTGAAACACCGCCTTTCCCATTAAATGATGAGAAAACCACGGTATCAGAAGACTTGCGTTTAAAATATCGCTATCTTGATATGCGTCGTCCGCAAATGCAAGAGCGTATGGTTTTCCGTGCTAAAGCCACGTCAGCCATTCGTCGTTACTTAGATGACCATGGTTTCTTAGACGTTGAAACCCCTATCTTGACTCGTGCGACACCAGAAGGCGCGCGCGATTATCTTGTGCCATCACGCACACGCCCAGGTAACTTCTTTGCTTTGCCGCAGTCACCACAGCTGTTTAAACAGTTGTTAATGGTGTCAGGATTTGATCGTTATTATCAAATCGCTAAGTGTTTCCGTGACGAAGACTTACGTGCTGACCGTCAGCCTGAATTTACCCAAGTCGATATTGAGACTTCTTTCTTAAATGAAGAAGAAATCATGAACATCAACGAAGGTTTGATTAAGCATTTATTCAAAACCATGATGGATGTTGAGTTTGAGCAATTCCCACGCATGACTTACGCAGAAGCTATGCGTGACTATGCCTCAGACAAGCCTGACTTACGTATTCCATTAAAGCTCATCGACGTTGCTGATTTAATGAAAGACGTTGATTTTAAAGTATTTGCCGGTCCTGCTAACGATCCTAAAGGTCGCGTTGCTGCGCTACGTATCCCTGGTGGTGCTTCATTAAGCCGTAAGCAAATCGATGCTTATACCAAATTCGTTAGCATTTACGGTGCACGTGGTTTGGCGTATATCAAAGTTAACGATGCGAGCAATATCAACAACGGCGTTGACCAAGAATCTGGTCTTCAGTCTCCTATCATCAAAAATATGACCGATGACGTATTGGTAAGCTTGATTGAGCGTACTGGTGCAGAAAGCAACGATATTATATTCTTTGGTGCGGATAAAGCCAGTGTCGTCAATGACGCAATCGGCGCACTACGCCAAAAAATTGGTCTAGACCTTGAGATGACTACTTGTCAGTGGGCACCACTTTGGGTCACTGATTTCCCAATGTTTGAGCAAACGGACGATGGTCGTTGGACGTCAATGCATCACCCGTTTACTAAACCTAAAGGTTCTGTTGATGAATTGAAAAACAACCCAGAATCTGCCCTCTCTATCGCTTATGATATGGTATTGAACGGTACAGAAGTTGGCGGTGGTAGCTTACGTATCAATACCTACGACATGCAGCAAGCGGTACTTGAAGCGTTAGGTATCGGCGAGCAAGAAGCTGAAGACAAGTTTGGTTTCTTACTTGATGCGTTAAGATTCGGTGCGCCGCCACATGGTGGCTTGGCCTTTGGTTTGGATCGTCTGATTATGCTTATGGTAGGCGCTGACTCTATCCGTGATGTTATCGCTTTCCCAAAAACTAAAACTGCTGAATGTCCACTAACTCAAGCACCTGCTGAAGTCGATAGCAAGCAGCTACGTGATCTTGGTATCCGTGTGCGCGAAAAAGCACAGGCTGACACCAACAAACCTGCGCAATAAATGGTCTAACGATGTCCGGATTTTTTTTTCAGTACTTATTACGTGATTCATCACTATGTGAATGGTTATGAATCCGTATTACATTTTTAAAATCGTGCCATTGTCTGTTTTGCAGATACTGGCACGTTTTGTTGCGTGGGTGATTATTAAGATACCCAATTTGAGTATCATGCGTACAGTCAGTATCAATATGACGTTAATTGCGCCTAAGCTGACTGATGTGCAAAAACAAGTAGTAACCAAAGAGATTATTTATCACCAGTGTTTGACCAGTATTGAATCGATCAAAAGCTGGGCCATGCCACCTGAGTGGAGTATTGCTCAGATTCGCGACGTTCATAATAAAGAAATTTTATTAGAAGGACTTGCGAGTGCCAACGGCATGCTCGCTATCGTGCCGCATCTCGGTACATGGGAGATGATGAACGCTTGGCTCAATCAATTTGGTTCCCCAACCATTATGTACAAACCTGTTAAAGGTGACATTACCAACAACTTTGTGCTACAAGGGCGTTCAAGGCTTAATGCGACCTTAGTGCCAACCGATGGTAGCGGTGTCAAAGCCATATTTAAAACACTTAAACAAGGTGGCTTTAGTATCGTCTTACCCGATCATGTTCCCGACCCTTCGGGCGGCGTGGTTGTGCCCTTTTTTGGTATTAAAACGCTAACCAGTACGCTTGCTTCTAAACTTGCTAGTAAAACCAGATGTGCCTTGGTCGGCTTATCTTGTATTCGCCGTGACGATGGTCGTGGATTTGACATCTATTGTTATAAGCTCGATGATCCAGCACTTTATGATCGTCATGCCGAGACCGCCGCTTATGCACTTAACCAAGCCATGCAACAGATGATTGAAGAAAAATGTAGTCACTATATGTGGGGCTATCGACGTTTCAAACACATTCCCACATTAGGAAATCCTTACAACGTTGATGAAGAAACTTTGGCCAAATTCATTCTTGACAACAAGCGGGCTGATCAAAACGTTCATGATACAACCACGCGCGCTGACAATGAGCAATAACCTTACAATTAGCCAAACGTTTAGAGATATCGTGAATCCTAGCTGTGATAGTATTGGCTGACTTTTGTACCTTTAAACGTTACTAAGGCGTGTTCTCATTTCAATCGATCGTCCTATAAATGGATTAAAGATGGCTAAATTTTGCCAAACAGCGTCAAATAGTCAGTCAATAGCTCCATATTGTCTGCGCTATTTTCTTGTTTGGCGACAATTTATCTCATTTTCATCACTATGTTAAAAATGAGAACACGCCCTAAATATTTTTTATTTATATTAATATGAGTGCATTATGGCAACTGACGTAACCAATACTTCATCGACAGACCACACGCATGCACGCAGTAGCACTGCTGAGCAGCGTTATGTTATCTGTATGAAATGGGGTGACAAATACGGCGCTGAGTACGTCAACCGTCTTTATAATATGGTCAGTCGCCATTTGACTTTAGACTTCCAAATGATCTGCCTCACTGATGATAGCAGCGGTATCGACCCTGCTGTGACTTGCCACCCTATTCCAGAGATGGATTTGCCTACTGGACCTGAGCGTGGTTGGAAAAAACTCACGACTTTCAAACCTGAACTATATGGTCTCAAGGGTGTGGCTTTATTTTTAGATATCGACATTGTTATTGTTGACAACATAGATGCCTTTTTTACCTATCAAGCTCAGCACAAAGACAGCGTGGTGATTATCCGTGATTGGAAAAAACCGTGGCGAATGATTGGTAATAGCTCTGTTTATCGTTTCAATATTGGCATGAACACCTATCCTGATTTGCTCGCAAACTTTGAGCGTAACTTTGCCACCATTCGTACCCAAGTGCGCCATGAGCAGGCTTATCTGTCTAACTATTTACGTGAGCATCATCATTTGGAGTATTGGGATAAAACGTGGTGTGTCAGCTTCAAGTACCAATGCATCGCCCCTATTCCCTTTAACTTTGTGCGCGCACCTACTCTGCCGGATGGCGCAAAGATTGTCATCTTTCATGGTGAGATTAATCCGCCAGATGCCATCAATGGTAGCGGCGGCAAGTGGTATCGTCATGTTAAGCCAAGCCCTTGGCTAAAAGATTATTGGCGATAAACCCATAGGAAATACCATGAAAGCAGATGATGAAAAGCAAATAGATATTGTGATTGCTTGGGTAGATGGTGATGAGCCACTGCTTAAACAAAAAAGAGCGCGTTATCAAAAAACAACCAGCGCGGCATCTGATGCTATCAGTTCAACACGTTTCGCCAGTAACGATGAAATATATTACAATATTGCCTCCATCATAAAATACGTACCTTTCTGTCGACATATCTATATCGTCACCGACCAACAGCAACCGGCACTGATTGAAGCATTTGCTGAACAGAATATTTGTGCAAAAGACAAGATACGTATCATCGATCATAAAGACCTCTTTGCGGGCTATGAGCAGTTTTTACCTACTTTTAACACGCGGTCTATTGAAAGCATGCTATGGAATATCTCAGATCTGTCTGATTATTTTATATACATGAATGATGATTTTTTCTTCAACCAACCTGCTGTTATTACAGATTTTTTAGATGACGACACGATTATCATTCATGGTCATTGGCGCAAGAATGCCATTCTACAAGCCAAACTTCAATATCGAAAGTCTCTACAAAAACTATCGGGCAAAAAAGTTCAACCCAAACATACAATTGCTCAAATGCTCAGCGCTAAAATCTTGGGGATGAATCAGTTTTTTGAAGTGCACCACTATCCCCATATTGTCGATAAGAATATTTTAAAAAACTATCTTTTGCATCACCCTCAGCTATTGATTGAGCAAATTCAATATAAATTTAGAGATGTGGCTCAGGTAAATCCCATTACCTTAATGAATCACCTAAAGATTCAACAAGGACAAGCTTGTCTAAAGCCGCCCGTAGCGATCAACTATCTAAAAAATGAAAATGGTGTTGAGGATTTTTTAGCAGGTTTGCAAAAAAAAATCTGTCAAATATGGCTGCATACAAAGCTTAGACTTGCTGGACTCTGACTCCCGTAACAATATTACCGAGGCGATGATTCAGAAGTTTTCCCAGCATCTGCCATCATCGTTATTGCTAAATCCCACTAAATAAAATCAATCTTATAATAATAAAAATATAACCTTGGAATTTTTATGAAAATAACAGTAGTAGGTACAGGCTATGTCGGCTTATCCAATGCTATGTTACTTGCCCAGCACAATAAAGTAATCGCTGTCGATGTCATAGCAAAAAGAGTCGAGAGGTTGAATGCCAAGCAATCTCCTATTGTAGATCCAGATATTGAAGATTTTTTACTCAACAAACCCATCGATTTCACAGCCACTTTAGATGCCAAAGCCGCTTACAAAGACGCAGATTTTATTATTGTTGCTACCCCTACGGATTACGACTCAAAGACCAACTATTTTAATACCCAAAGTGTTGAAAGCGTCATTGAAGAGGTCCTGAGTGTTAATAAAAATGCGCTAATCGTTATAAAATCAACAGTGCCCGTCGGCTATACCAATGACATTAGAAAACGATTTTTGACAGATAATATCATTTTTTCGCCTGAATTTTTACGCGAAGGCAAAGCGCTATACGACAATCTTTACCCTTCGAGAATTATTGTCGGTGAGCAGTCGGAACGAGCTAGACAATTTGCAGATTTGCTTTTGGAAGGTGCGATAAAGAAAGATGTTCCTCAGCTATTTACTGAATCTACTGAAGCTGAGGCCATTAAATTATTTTCTAATACTTATTTAGCGATGCGTGTTGCCTATTTTAATGAGCTGGATACGTATGCCCAGACTTTTGGGTTAGATACCAAGCAAATTATTGAAGGCGTAGGATTAGACCCGCGTATCGGCAATCATTACAACAATCCATCGTTTGGCTATGGTGGCTATTGTTTGCCTAAAGACACCAAACAGCTATTGGCAAATTATGATGAAGTTCCGAGCAACCTTATCAGAGCCATCGTTGACTCTAATAGTACTCGTAAAGATTTTATTGCTGATAAAATCATTGAAAAGCAACCAAAAGTCGTTGGTATCCATCGGCTAGTGATGAAAAGTGGTTCGGACAATTTCAGAGCGTCTGCTATTCAAGGCATTATGAAGCGTATCAAAGCAAAAGGTATCGAAGTGGTTGTCTATGAACCCGTGTTAAAAGAAGAAGAGTTTTTTAACTCAAAAGTCATTAAGGATTTGGACGCATTCAAAGCCATGAGCGATATTATCGTGGCAAACCGCTTATCTGCAGACATACAAGACGTGTCGCATAAAGTGTTTACTAGAGATTTATTTGGGAGCGATTAATGAAAATTTTAGTGACTGGTGCTGCAGGTTTTATTGGCTTTCATTTAATTAGAGCATTACTAAGCGATAATCACTTTATCGTCGGTATTGACAATCTAAACGCTTACTATGAGGTTGCGTTAAAAAAAGACCGCCTCAAAATACTAAGCGAATATTCAAATAAAGATAGTTTTAGATTTATCACCTTAGATCTGGCTGACCGTGAAGCCATGGTCCATTTGTTTGCAGAACATAGCTTTGATATTGTGATCAATCTCGGCGCTCAAGCGGGCGTACGCTATTCTATTGAAAAGCCTCACGAATATATTGACTCCAATGTGGTTGGATTTTTGAACGTCCTTGAAGGCTGTCGACATACTCAGGTAAAACATTTGGTATACGCCAGCTCTAGCTCTGTATACGGTATGAATATCAAACAGCCTTTTAGCACTGGAGATCGTGTAGATTATCCCATCAGCTTATATGCTGCGACCAAAAAATCTAACGAATTAATGGCACATACTTATAGTCATTTATACAACATCCCCACGACAGGGTTGCGATTTTTTACGGTCTATGGCCCTTATGGTCGCCCTGATATGGCCTACTTTTCATTCACCAAAAAAATATTAGCAGGCGAGCAGATAGATGTCTATAACAATGGTGAGATGCAACGTGATTTCACCTACATTGATGATATTGTCGAAGGCATCACTCGTATTATTGATAAAATTCCAGAACCACAACAATCTTTTGCGACCACAGCGATAGCGCCTTACCAAATCTATAATATCGGTAATAACCAACCCGTAACGCTGCGACGCTTTATTACTGCGATTGAAAGTGCATGCGGTAAAAAAGCAAAAGAAAACTTGTTGCCCATGCAGCCAGGTGACGTCCCAGCGACTTATGCCGACATAGACGAGCTAACAGCCGACATTGGCTTTAGACCCGAAACCAGTATCGAAGATGGCATCTTGAAATTTGTAAATTGGTACAGAGCCTATTATTTAGAAGAACCAAAAGAATCACAGCAAGCATAAAACTCGATAAGTCGTAGAATAGATATAGCAAGGAAGAGTCAACCTATGAAGACATTGACATATTTGATTAATTTAGATGGAAGCGATACGCGTCTAGAGAGCGCAACTCAGCAGTTAGAGCAGATAGGCTGGCCGTTTGAGAGGATACCTGCCTATGATGGTCGCGGCAAAGAGCTGTCTGATTTTGTAGATTATGATGATTTTCAAGTCAGAAAAAATCTAGGACGTGGCTTATTAAGTTCCGAAATCGGCTGCTATCTAAGTCATTACAACTGCGCTGAACAATTTTTGCAGACGGATGCTGACTTTTTGGTGGTACTAGAAGATGATATGACCTTGTCTACCAGCTTCAAGACAATAGTCAATGAAACCCTAGCGTTTTTATATGCTCATCCAACGTTGGACTGGTACTTGATAAATCTTGCAGCAAAAAAGAAAAAGCTTGCTCGGGATATCGTTAGCTTTGATAAACATACATTATGGCACGCCTATTATTTCCCTATTCGTGGTCTTGGCCTCATTTGGTCACGTAAGGGTGCTGAAGCATTTATAGCAGCCGCCAAACCCATCTCTATGCCCGTTGATATATTTTTCCAACAATGGCTGAGTGACAATGGGAAAGGTTTGGGGGTTTGGCCTGCATTGGTACAGCCCTTGGGACTTGACAGCGATATCTTAGGAACCGAAGCTTCGCAAAACATAAAACGCAAAGACAAAGAAAATCGAGACTTGTCCTATAATATAAAAAAACAGAAAAGAATGTGGCAAAATAAAACCACAGCTGTTGCCAACTTATACCTAAACAAGTAGTTTATATTTTATGAAAAATATCGTAATAAGTTTAGAATCTGCGGTAGAGCGCAGAAAGCATATAAACGAAGAGTTTGGTAAATATAAAGTAGATTTTGAGTTCTTTGATGCGTTAACTCCAGATACAGCCAAAGATTTTGCCAACAATTTAGGTTTAAACCTTAAAGATGCTAAGTTAACTCCAGGTGAACTAGCTTGTATGATGAGTCATGTAGCTATCTGGAAAAAGACGATTGACGAAAACATCCCTTACGTTACTATCTTTGAAGATGATATCTATCTAGGTGAAGACGCTGAAGAATTACTGAACAGATCTACTTGGATTAAGTCTGAGTGGAATATTATTAAGATTGAAACTGTTCTTAAAAAATTATCTATGCTAAGAAATCTTATAACATACAGGGAGTAACAAGACAGTTGCACCAATTAAAAAGTAAACACTTAGGTACTGGTGGCTATATACTCTCTCTGAAAGGATCTCACACTTTTTTTAATTATATAAATAAAACAATTTTACGCCCCTTAGATGAACTAATTTTCGAAGAGTTTATACTAAATTATGATGAGCCGATATACCAAATGAAGCCCGCTTTGTGCATACAGGAGATAATTTTAGCTGGCCCAGAAGCAGACTTATTATTACCAAGCTTACTCATCAATGAACGTAAAGATAGAATGAAAGCTAATAAAACAACAGGGTTCAATAAAGTACGTAGGGAGTTAAAGAGAGTTGCTCAGCAAACGAAAAAAGCATTATTAGCTAAAGAGATAGCTTTTAAATAATTTCATACCTTTAAATAATGCATATAAATTTACAGCTTGAACTCATTTACTGTCTTACAGGGTAATATATGTCAATTATAAACAGCTCTATAGAAAATCTAAAAAAAGTTAAATATGGCTTTCGCGGTGGTTGGCAATCTATAAAAGATATTAACTCCCGATCGGGACTTAGTATTTTTGATTATACGGAGCTAATGAAACCCTTAGACTTCTATCCTTTTGTACCCCATAAAGAAAATAATTTATATGGAAATGGAAGTGTCATCCAAGCTAGTTTCCCACATTTAGATTTTAGTGAGACTACAATTGAACATGGCTTGTATATTGGTAGTCTTGTTCCCTCACGCCATCTTAAAAGTCGATTTAAGAATATCATTACTTTTTCAGAGTATAGAAAAAAATTTATTGGCGCTAAGACAGAGCAAAATATCATTGCTGTTGGTCCCTACATTAACTATACAAAGTCTCTCTATGACTCTGAAAAGCTACTGTCAGAGAAAGATAAATTGGGAAAAACTTTGGTTGTTTTCCCTTCCCATTCTATTGATAGTGTATATGCTAATCACAATATTACAGAGTTCATTAAGTACATTGAAATTTTTAAGGAAAAATATCGTTTTAACTCAATCTTAGTCTGCATGTACTGGAAAGATATTGAATTGAATAACCATAAGGAATATGAGCTATCAGGCTTTAGAATTGTAACTGCTGGGCATTCTTATGATGCTAACTTTCTTTCGAGATTAAAAACCATACTGCTAATTTCGGATGCTGTGTTAACTAATTCTGTAGGCACTCATGTTGGCTACTCTGTATCATTAAATAGGCCTATTCAAATCTGGAATGGTAGCAAACTAGAATACTTACCTATTCTAGGGCAGGAAGATGAAGCTAAAAAAGAGCTGAGTCAACGGCAAGGAGATGATTTAAATACACACTTAAATGATATTGAACATATCAAAACCATGTTTTTGAGTTTGATGAAAGCATCTCCACCCCACAGCTTGAATGTGTAGAGTACTATTGGGGCAGCTCACCTTCTTATTTATTAGAAGCTTTTAAGTGACTAAAAGGAATTGGACATATGTATTCTATTAAAGACTTAAATCTTTTAGGCAAAGGAACTCAAAAACTTGTCTTTGAACATATTGAAAGTCCTGATAAAGTAATTAAGATAATGAGACCCGAGAACGCCACCGCAGATGGTGCTAGAGTTGGTCAACACTACTTACGAGCACATAGATCACAGGGCATTTACAGACAGTTCCGTAGAGAATTAATCCAATATTTGCAACTATGCAAAACCAATTTTTATGAGAAAAACTACACCTTCCCCATTGAGACTGTACATGGCTTTGTAGGTACAGACTGGGGTTAGGCCTAGTAACAGAAAAAATTATCAGTCCATCAGGCTCTCCTAAGACTTTATCCTACTTATCTAGCCATGATGAGTTTACATCAAAACATGCCAAAGCCTTGGATCAATTTTTTGATGAATGTTGTCATCTTCATATCGTTTTTGGAGAAGTTAATATTGCTGGCATAATGTACACTGAAAATAGAAGAGGTAGGCCTGAGTTCGTTCTCATTGATGGTATTGGAGATAAGCTAATAATACCCTTTAGATCTATGAGTAAAACTATTAACACTAGAAATGTTAGAAAAGTCGAGCGTAAAATAAAGTCTAAAATCCCATTTTATAATGATCCATTTCTCTAATAGAAGAAAAGCTCTATTAAGTAAATCCAAATAATTAAGATAAAAGCTCATTCTTAATATATTTACATATTAGTTATCGAAAGCTTGTCAAACTAACAGGTGTTCTTCCTTATATCCTCTATAACCACCTTCCCAACAATCTTATCATAGAACTTAGGAGCAAGACCGAAACCAGGGCGTACACTGCGTATAGCATCTTCAGTAATGATATCACCCGCTTTTAAATCTTTTACAAAGTACAATGAGCGACGGAATTTCACGTTTGCTTGCTCACTACGTTTACGGCCATAGTTGACTGAACCAAATGCTTGCCAAGCTGTTTTACTATCACGACATAAAGCAACTAAATCCTCAGGCTCAAGTGAGAAACTATCGTCAGGACCACCGCCGTTACGATCTAAAGTAAAATGCTTTTCAATAATTGAAGCACCTAACGCCACACTAGTAATTGCCGTTGTGTTGTCAATGGTGTGATCGGACAAACCCGTTACTAACCCGAAACGCTCTCTCATGTCTAAGAGAGTACGCAGATATCTCCCGCGGGAGCAGGATAACCACTAACACAGTGTAAGATAGCCAATTCTTTACAGCCCCCGATCGTGCGGCATCAATTGCTTCTTGTATCTCTTTGTCATCGGCCATACCAGTCGATATAATCATTGGTTTACCAGTACTTGCCACATATCGAATTAAGGGTAAGTCAATAGCTTCAAAAGAGGCAATTTTATATGCTGGAGCATTCAAGTCTTCTAACAGATCTACAGCTGTATTATCAAAAGGCGAGCTAAACATAGTAATATCTAATTCACGAGCATATTCAAATAAAGGCTTATGCCATTCCCATGGCATATGAGCTTTCTCATAAAGGCTATATAGAGTCTCGCCGTCCCATAACCCACCATGAATTTTGAAATCTTCAGAATCACTGTCTAATGTGATGGTGTCAGCAGTATAAGTTTGTAATTTTATCGCATCAGCACCTGAGGTTTTGGCCTGATTGATAATTTCTAAAGCAGTATCAAAGCTGCCATTATGATTAGCAGAGAGCTCTGCAATGATATAAGGGGCAGCATCAGTTGCGATCCTACGTCCTGCAATATTTATACTAGGGATATTAGACATAATTTAATTCTCATTATTAATTAATTATTAGATAATACTCGTGGGCAAGTAAACCAAAGCAAATAACATCATAATATTTTTTACCATCGAAGTGATGTTGCTCTAGGATACCCTCTTCTTTAAAACCTAATCGTTTATGAAATTTCCTAGAAGCTTCATTAAAGTCTAAGGCTTGTCCACAGAGCTTATGAAGACGTAATATATTAAAAGCATAGTCTAAAGCTTGTGCACCAAGCTTCGACCCTGTTCCTTTGGGAGCATCTGGTGAAGTATAGAATCCCCAATCGGCAATACCACGTTGAGCGATTCGATGAATATTTACAAAACCTAGAGGTTCATTATCTAATTCAAAGATTAAAAGGCTATAGCTACTATCTTTAGAAACCTTATTAAACCAATTTGTGTGCTCAGTTAAGGAAATCTCATGCTGGGTATACATATATCTACGAATATCAATATGGTTTCTCCAACTAATCACCAATGCTAGGTCAGACGACTGCATAGGCCGTAGTTTCAACTGAGATTTATTCATTATGGAAGCTCTTAATCTGTTCTATAACCGTATATACACCCCTACCATCTAGCACATCTGCGCTAGACTGACTCATTGCTTTTAGTTTATCTGGCGTTTTTATAAACTCACATAGATATTCATTGATAACTTGAGCAAGGTTATGATCGTTTAACACAATTTTTACTGCATTTATAGAGCGTAAATTATTTGCAATATCCATTTGATTATCCGCGATAACTAACATAATAGTAGGTAAGCCTAAGCAGCATCTCTCCCAGGATGTTGATCCAGCAGCACCAATGGCTAAGTCGCTGTTAGCCATGAGCTCAGCCATATTAGAAACGCCAGTTTTAACTTCAGTATACCAAGGCAGTTGATTAGCTTTAGTTGTCACAGCATCTAACCATGGAGAGGTAGAGCCCATAACCACCGTAACTTTACATGATTTAGGTAAAGGTGCTTTTTCAATAATTCCAATATATGTGAGGTTATATTATCCTTATCTACACCACCTAAGTTGATTAAGACGTGTTGTAAACTATTATCTTTTCTACGCTCTAAACTATACTGACGCCATTTAGAAAACTCTGGGCGTAGTAGCGCATAGGTAGTTCCACATAAAATTTCGCAGTGATTAGGAGCTAAGTTATGATAGTCTTGCTCATCACGACCAAATGTTTGATCAATTAATACTTCGCAATCATGCTTTCTATCTGCCAAATCGTCAATCACTAGAATATTATTGTAATGAGGTCTAAGCTTTTTCTCCCAATAACTATCTAGGGCGTAGTGGTCAATAACCAGCCATTCCGGTTGTAATGTTTTAATGATCTCTTTGGTTTGCCTGGCATCTTCCTCTTGAGTAGATCCTAACCATTTAGAGTGGAATAGCACCGGCTCGTTATCGTTTTTTTTATTAAAGATATCCTGACTTTCTACCTCAAGCTTATAAGTGTCATAACCTTTTTGAGCGATAAGCTTTATCAGGTGACCCTCATGCTCACGACATATAAAATGGCACTTAGCACCCTGATGCGCTAACTCATCAGCAAGGGTTAAGCAACGCATAACGTGGCCAGTACCTATTTGAATAGAGGCGTCACAGCGGAAGACTATATTCATATTTAATTTAATCTTTTAAAACCACTGTGGCATACGGGGCCATTTAATAAACCCTCTACAGACCGTCCTTGTTCACACTCTTTTATCAAAGAAAATATAGGATCAAGAGCCTCCATATAACCTTCAACAATAGGTTTTGTATGTTCGGTACATACATACACAACATTACTAGCTAGATAGCCTTTCTTTAACATCTCTTGAGTAACTAAGGTTTTGTAATATAAGTTCTTTTCACTAGCAAACGAAAATCCTGTTAAGGCCGGAAGTCCAAATTGACTAATCTCTAGCTCATACTTATCAGCCAGTTTTTGCCAGCTGTTTTTAATATTAAGACCCGTTTGAGTGATGGTATCCCATGATTGAAGCTTCTCCATAACCTCTAACGTTTTTAGCCCAGCTACAGAGCCTATACGTTCAGTCCAGAATGTGCTACTTATAAATGACGACTGTGCTGCCTCCATAACTTCTCTTTTTCCAATCGTGGCAGTCACAGCATAGCCATTCCCTAAAGCCTTACCAAACATTGCCATATCAGGCTCAACACCATACTTCTTATGAATCCCACCAAAGGTCTCACGGAATCCTGATGTACACTCATCAAATATAAGCACTATATTCTTGTCAGTAGCAAGCTTACGAACCTTATGTAAAAAATTATTCTCAGGCCCCATATTACGTACCACTTCCATTTTTATAACGCCAATGTCATGTTTATTGACTAGTGCTTCTAGCTCTTCAAAATTATTGTAATTAAAGGGAAATACTGTACCTCTAAGATTTTGAGGTACACCTTTCGGACTCAGACCAGGTAATAAGTGACCTGCTAAGTTTTCTGAATCTCCAAGGTTTGCTGATAAATACCAGTCATGCCAACCGTGATAACCACAGACAGCTACCTTTTCTTTACCTGACGCTGCTCTCGCAATACGTATTGCAATCGCATTCGCCTCTCCGCCTGTACGAGCAAAACGCACCATATCCGCCCAAGGATGTAGCTCAATTAGCTTCTCAGCTAGGTAAACCTCCTCAGGAGCATTCAATGTTGACATGTTACCTTGATCAATTACAGAGCGAACTGCATCATCTACTTCTTCGTTGCCATAACCTAGTGTATTAGTTCCTATGCCCATAATACACATATCAGTAAATTGGTTACCATCTAAATCCCAAACTTGGCAACCTTTCGCTTTACTAAAGTATGCAGGCCAATGCTCTGGTAAAAACATTTCTGCACGCTTAGAAAGCAGCATGTTCCCGCCAGGAATGACTGACTTAGCCCTTTTCCAAAGTTTTTGACCTGTGCCCATATTAGCTCCTTCATTACGTTTAATATTTCTATTATTATCAAATAACATAGGTTTCTGTTTTTGCAACTCATAAACCTCATACCAACTGAAGTATATATTAGGTGAAAAATGGTCAAAAATGTTAGAAATCACCTCAAAATCGACAGGCTCATCAACGGTCCATCGCAAGTCCGACAGATCCTCAGTATAGCTAATCGAATGAGTCTTAAATTTACCGCTATTTCTGATATATGGCGTAACATGCTCTTGATCGAATAAAGATGTAGTCTCTGTTAGTGCACGCTCTAATACTCTCATAGTGAACACTTCAATATCTAGACCATCTGGATAGGTCGCTGGACTAGTATTGCTTAGATAGTCAACTCCATGATCTTTAAAATCATTAATGGCAATATCTACTAGATTAGCATCGACAAGTGGACAGTCTCCCGTTATCCGTATAACTATATCAGCATTATGAGCTTTAGCAGCTTGATAATAGCGTTCTAAAACATCGTTCTCACTACCTCTTTCACAGACATAACCTAAACTTTCTACATGTCTTACTAATAAATCGTTTTTCGCATCAACTGATGTAGCTACAATTATCTGATCAATCTGTTCGGATTTAGCCAAGCGTTTTAACAAAACCTCTATCATAGGGGTTCCATTAATTTCTTTCATTACTTTATTGGGAAGTCTTGTTGACCCCATCCTGGCCTGAACGATAGCGACAGTTTTCATAGTTGACTCCATAAATGGGGGCTTAATAATTTTTCATCATGACAAAAGAGACTTGAAGGTAGCATAGGTAAGTTACCTTCAGCTGCCGTTATAATTTCTTGCAACTGATTGGCACTATCTACGCCTACCACAACCTTTTCAATCTGAGGCATAGATAAAGCATGACGTATACATGCTTCTAAAGGGGTTAGATTATTTTCCTTTAACCATTCTTCCCACTTTGTCCAAAGCCGTGACCACTGATTAAATTTACTAGATCGTTCTTTTTTTCCATCAATAGTAAGCCCTGAAGAAAAATAGACCTTACATGCAAGCTTGTATCTTGAGCTGTTAATGCATCGAAAGCACCTGAGTCTTGCAATCTTGTATCTAAAACATTAAATGGAACTTGAATTAAGTCAAAGTGAAAATTTCTACTAAGGTTTATAAATTCATTAGGAGAGTAAGTTGAAATTCCTATACGCTCTGTTAAACCTCCACTCTTTAAGGAATTCAGAGCAGCATATATTTTCGCCCCAATTTCTGAGTGGAGTTGCTCAGGGCGATGAAGAAGTACAGCATTTACTTTAGATGTTTTTAACCTATTCAAAGAGCTTGTCATTTGCTCTTCAACCCAGCCTGTGATATCTAAGATATCTTCTGGAATAGAAGGCAATTTAGTAACGATATCAAAACTGCCAAGGTTATGCTCACCCAGCACTTTTTCGCTACTACCGTATGCAATTGCAGTATCTAATGTATGGACACCTTTTGCTTGCGCTGAATCTAAAATCTTACCTACTTCTGAACTACTTACTTGCCCATTTTTATTAGATATTCCATAAGGCAGACCGAACTGTACTGTCCCTAAAGCAATCTTTAAGCGAGTATTTTTTTAAGCATATAAGAAGCCCATATCTCTTATTATTAAATGTAATCTTACTTAAGACGAGCTTACGTCTCTTAGTTTTTTAAAAGCAGCTTCTTAAGATTCGCCACTACTTCTTGCTGCTGTTCATATGATAATGTTGGAAACATAGGCAAGCTAATAGCTTCTTTATAATACTGCTCAGCTTCAGGAAACTGTCCTGCTTCAAAACCTAACTCTTGATAATAAGGTTGTAGATGTATGGGAATATAGTGAAGGTTCACTAAGATACCCGCTTCACGCATACCATTAAATACTTCAAGCTGAGTTTTAGATATTTTATCTAACTGCAATCGAATCACATATAAATGCAGACCTGAGTAGCTATCATCACTCTGCCAAGGCAGTGTAATAGGCAAATCTTTAAGTAACTCATTATAACGCTCAGCAAGCTCATGGCGTTTAGCAACATATTCATCTAGACGTTGCATTTGAGAAACACCTAGGGCAGCTTGCATATCCGTCATACGGTAATTGTAACCAAGCTCCATTTGCTGATAATACCAAGGACCATCAGCCGGCTTAGTCATCAAATTTTCATCACGAGTAATACCATGACTTCGTAGAAGATTTAACCGCTCTGCTAATTTAGGATCATTAGTAACCGCCATGCCACCTTCAGCAGTAGTAATAATTTTTACAGGATGGAAGCTAAATACGGTAATGTCACTGTATTGACAATTGCCAATAGGTTCATCCTTATACTTACCACCAATACCGTGAGAGGCATCTTCAATAACTTTAAACCCATACATTTGTGATAAAGCATAAATAGCGGCCATATCACAAGGCTGACCACTAAAGTGTACAGGAACGACGACTTTAGGGAGTTTACCTTCTTTCTCTGCAATAATAAGCTTGTCTTGCAATGCTTTAACACATAGATTGTAGGTATGAGGATCGATATCAATGAAGTCCACTTGGGCACCACAGTACAAACCACAATTGGCAGAGGCCACAAACGTATTGGGCGTTGTCCACAACCAATCATCTTTACCTAAACCTAATGCTAGGCAAGCAATGTGTAGTGCAGATGTGGCGCTATTAACTGCCACGCCATACTTTGCATTACAAGCATCCACTACTGATTCTTCAAATGCTGAGACTTTTGGTCCCTGAGTTAAAAAATCAGATTTTAATACCTCGACTACTACATCAATATCTTGTTGGCTAATATCTTGGCGACCATAAGGAATCATTTAGATGCTCCCGATTTTTTCACGGTTGGTTTCTATCCATTCTTGAAGTTGTTCATCGCTCATCCACTCAGTATTATTGTCACTGGCATAAACGAATCCTTCAGGAACACGTTTACCATCTTTGATACGAGCAGGGTCAGTCGCCCATCCATTAATAGTTGGCAATATTTTGAAGTGCTCTAAATACTCGTAAGTATAATAAGCGTCTTCTGCACTAATCATTTGCTCATGCAGCTTCTCACCTGGACGAATACCTATAACGTCTTGCTTTGCTTCTGGTGCGACGACGCGAGCTAAGTCAATCATTTTCATTGATGGAATCTTCTTAACATAGATTTCACCTCCAATCATATCTTCGAAAGCATGCCAAACCAGCTCAACACCATCTTCTAATGAAATCATAAAACGAGTCATACGTTTATCAGTAATTGGCAGTACACCTTTATCTTTTATAGACATAAAGAAAGGAATTACTGAACCACGTGAGCCCATTACATTACCATAACGCACCACTGAGAACTTAGTACCATGCTGACCAGAGTATGAGTTGCCTGCGACGAAAAGCTTGTCAGAAGCTAACTTAGTTGCACCATATAAGTTAATAGGGCTACTGGCCTTATCAGTAGATAGCGCAACAACCCCTTTAACACCCTTATCGATACAAGCATCGATTAAATTCATTGCCCCGTTAATATTCGTTTTCACGCATTCAAATGGATTGTATTCAGCCGTAGGAACAATTTTGGTTGCAGCAGCATGAACTACATAATCCACATCATCTAAAGCGCGGTATAAACGTTCTTTATCACGAACATCACCGATGAAAAAACGAACCCTATCATCATTTTCAAAATTTTTGGCCATATCCCACTGTTTCATCTCATCACGTGAGAAAATTATTATTTTCTTTGGATTATATTTAGCTAAAGTCATTGGTACGAATGTATTTCCAAATGAGCCTGTACCACCTGTAATTAAAATGGTTTTATCTGTGAACATAGTTTTCCTCAAAAAAATAGATATTGAAAGTTAAAAGCCAAGACACTATAAATATAGTCAGCCCAATATAAAATATATATCCAATATCACAAAATAGTTTATTTAATTCATAGCCTACCACTCTTGGGATAGAAAATTAGCCTACGCCCACTTCTGCTCGATGGGATTAAGACTAGGATGACAGCCAAAGAATGCGGTGACCATGCATATTGAATAGTTTTTCAATACGTTCCTGCTTATGTTACCTATCACGATCCCACATGGTGTTTTTAAGCTTGAAATAAGTATGTATTTGTAATAATTACATACCAATTCGCAATTTTATATATGTATTTAATAGCAAGCAGCATCGTTTATACACAACCCAATGACGTTGGATATTACGCCAAACCGGTGCTCATAAAGCGACCTTTCATTAAATGTTGGACGCGATCCAACAGTTTGAAGCACAAAAGACTAGATAAAAGAAGCCAAGTGCACTTAGTGTTCAAAAGCAAATACTACTGGCCTTTACTTATTGGTGTGAATACCAGACGCTTTATCACATCAATATAGACTACGGAATTCATGAGTCTTTTCCTAGCTAGATTAGCCGCAGAGTAAAAAACATAATTGTTAACTCTAGTAATTTTAAATTACCCAAAAACCTTCCTAATATAGAGTCGATGATGATGTCAATTGGACACTAATCGTTGTCGATGTAGCAGAAATCCTTACAGAGCTCAAACAAAAACTAAAGAGATTAGTATAGTTGTCAGAAAAAATAGTATACCTTAACAACTCGATTGATCACCTATTGGAAAATAGGCTATATATCAGATGTTCAAATCATTAAAGATTCCGCCCAAAAATTTAGGCTGTATAAGGCAATTTACCCTGACTGACTTCTTAATGATATTAAACTATTAGCTGATAGCGACTATCAGAGCATCTCAAATAAGCCAATCCATACCTAGCTAAACCCTGTATTATGGTTGAATATAAAGTAGGCTTAGTCAAAAATTTTAAAATCGTCAACCATAAATATCGCAATCGTCGTTAGCGCTATGACCTCAAAATAAATCTCTTCACTCGTATTGTTAAATCCGATCTTAGCTTATGACTCTTATAACAGGTCTATTGTTCATAAAAAAGCTAAGACCTCAAGTAATCTTAGCTTTTTTTATCTCATACAATATAATTTTAAATATTAATCAATAAAACTTAACCAATCCATATACTGCTCATTGCGACCATGCACCACATCAAAGTACAAGGTTTGTAGCTTTTCAGTCAAAGGTCCACGTCCACCATTGCCGATAGTACGATCATCATATTCACGGATAGGCGTCACTTCAGCCGCCGTACCCGTCATGAATATCTCATCCGCCAAGTAAAACTCATCACGAGTGATACGACGTTCAACGACTTTGATGCCTAGATCATCGGCAAATTGAATGATAGTACGACGCGTGATTCCGTCAAGTGCACCGCCCGCTAAATCTGGCGTATGTAGCACACCGTCTTTGACTAAGAATAAGTTTTCGCCTGCACCTTGGCAGACATAACCCTGCGGATCCATCAAGATAGCTTCGTCATAGCCATTACGAGTGACTTCTTGGTTGGCCATAATGGACACTGGATAGTTGCTCGAGGCTTTTGCCTTACACATGGTCACATTGGTCATATGATGAGTAAATGAAGAGGTTTTTACACGGATACCATTTTTGATACCCTCTTCACCCAGATAAGCGCCCCAATGCCAAGCAGCAACCATTGCATTGATGCTGTTATCACGTGAAGACAAGCCTAGTTTTTCTGCACCGACCCAAATGAGCGGACGAATATAGGCTTCTGCCAAGTTGTTTTGCTTGACCACATCTTTGTGCGCCTGCTCCAGAGTTGCTGCATCAAACGGTACATTCATTTGAAATATTTTTGCAGAGCCTAACAGACGCTCTGTGTGTTCTTTCAGACGAAAAATAGCCGTGCGATTATCAGCGGTTTGGTAAGCACGCACACCTTCAAACACAGCCATGCCATAATGCAAGCTATGCGTCAGCACATGGACTTTGGCATCTGGCTGCTCAATCATTGTGCCATTCATCCAAAGCTTGCCATCTTGTGTTGCCATATTCATTTTATAATCCTTATGTTAGCACTAACGGCTATTTTTTTAGGTATAGTCGACGCACGTATAAATGCTTCGACTAGAGGTTTTGTTTAATCGTATTTATCAACATCATATGATAACACCGCAGCGTCAAATTTTATTGCTAAAATATAGTGTTATCCTTACTTAGAAATAACCAACAACTGACAGATTTATCGTAATGTGTCGCCGATTATATCACTGGCGGTGCTAGCAAATGAAATCTTTTAGTTTGAGTATCACAGGCTATTATTTATAAGCAAAAACCTTCTTAAAAATTAGGCGAATCGCCATCGGCCAAATTAACACCCATCAAATGTTGCCATTGCGCTTGTACTAATGCTCGTGTTTCTTTCCACAGTGACTCATCCACCAATAGCGATTGCTCTGATAGTGCCAATTGATGAGTAGCAGCACGAATTCTGAGGTAGGCATCCGTTAAATCTTGGCAGACTTGCTCCTCCCAAATACCCAGTGATGCCACTTCTTCAAAAATACGAACGTTGTCGCTCCATTTGGTCAGGCTCGGATGCTCATGCGAATAAGCCAATACTGCAAATTGCGCTAAGAATTCAATGTCAATGATCCCGCCTGCATCTTGTTTAAGATGAAACTTACCTGCTTGTTGTTGCCATTGACTGGTGCCCAGATGTTTTTGCATCTTAATACGCATACTGGTGACTTCTGTACGCACCTGCTCTATCGTGCGCGGTAATGATAATACGTCTCGGCGAATATCACAAAAGCGTGCCGTCACTCGTTTATCACCGCAAATCGCTCGCGCCCGTACCAAGGCTTGATGCTCCCACGACCATGCCTTTTCTAGCTGATAGGTTTCAAAAGCATGACAAGACACCACCATCATGCCAGCATTACCTGAGGGGCGCAGACGCATATCAATCTCATAAGCGCGGCCATCTCGAGTTTGGGTATTGAGATAGTTCATCAGCTTTTGTACCAAACGGGCAGCAAACTTCATACCGCTGACTGATTTTTCACCCGTGGTCATGCCCTGCTCTTTTATCTTATGTAAAAACACCAAATCCAAATCTGAAGAATAAGACAGCTCTAGCCCGCCAAGCTTGCCATAACCAATGATGGCAAAACCGCAATCTGCCTCGGTCACCGGATCGCCATCTTGACCAATAGGATAGCCGTAGCGTTTGACAATTTCTGCAAAAGCCCGTTCTAATGCGGCTTCTAGTACCACCGCTGCGATATATGTAAGAGAATCCGACACCTTCATAATCGGACGCTCAGCCAATACATCACTGGCGGCGACCGCCAACACTTGGTTCTTCTTAAATAATCTTAATACGCTGAGCAGCTCTTCTTCGTCATTAGGCTCTACGCGCAATAGCTGTTGACGCAAAATATCACGCAACTCTGGCTTGTCCGGCAAGTGGCGATAGCGCTGCTGTAAAAAAGTATCTAAGAGCACAGGATAATGTGCCAACTCTTTGGCAATCCAAGGACTGGCCGACAGCATGGGTATCAGTTCAATCGTTGCATTGGGGTTTTCTGCAATCATCACCAAATAGATAGAACGACGACAAATCGCTTCGAGCAATGTAATGAGACGCGGCAAAGCGGTATTGGCCAATTGCTGCTGCTCTTGATGAGCGAGTAACGCATGGATAATTACAGGATAAGCGTCATCCAACCGCTCGCGAGCCTCATCGCTTAAGTTAGCGACCATCTTTGACTGCCAAAAATCTTGTAACAGCACTCGGTTTTCTGCCGTTAACACATCATTCAATCGTGCAATCTGTTCATCAAGATGTTCGGGCTCAAGATCTGTGTCTTCATGATCCGGTACCTGACGTTCGGTCACCATACGCTCAAAGGGAACATTGACATTGTCTCGGTGGTGGTTAAGGGTATCTAACAGTGCATTCCAATCGTCAAACCCAAGGGTAACCGCCAAGTTATACTGCCACTGCGGATCATGTGGCAAACGCTGAGTCTGTTGATCATTAATCGCTTGAATGGCGTGTTCAAGCCGACGTAAAAAACGATACGCGGCTTGGAGCTCTTGATAAGTAGTCCTCTCTAGATACTCAAGCTTATGTAATACCTGCATTGCTTGTAAACAAGATTTCACCTGTAATTGAGGATGCCTGCCACCATAAATCAACTGAAAGGCCTGCACAATAAATTCAATGTCTCTGATACCACCAGCACCCAGCTTGATGTTATCCAAATCTTCCCGCTGAGCGACTTGGTTTTGAATAAGCGATTTCATCTCCCTGAGCGCTGAAAAAGCACTGTAATCCACGTAATAACGGAAAACAAAGGGCTTGATGAGCGCTTGTATCTCATCATAAAACGGCTGTTCTAGCTGCCCGACTACTCGCGCTTTTAGCCATGCAAAACGCTCCCATGCACGTCCATGTTGAGAGAAGTACTTCTGTAATGCAGATAGATGAATGGCCAAATCACTACCATCACCCCAAGGGCGCAGACGCATATCGACCCGAAAAACAAAGCCATCAGCCGTCTTTTGATCCAATAATTTAATAATACCTTGACCAAGCCTTGTCATAAACCGCTTATTATCTATGCTGCGCGTGCCTTTTGATTTATCACCGCTGGTTACACCACGAGCCTGATGGACAAAGATAAGGTCTATATCACTCGATAGATTCAGCTCATGAGCGCCAAGCTTACCCATCGCCATAATCGCCATGTCATCAATTTGCACGTTACCTTTGGCATTGACAAACGTTGGTTCGCCGTACTGTTTAATCAAATGCTGGTAGGTATAATCTTTGGCAAATGAGATACAGCCGTCTGCAAACTCAGACAGCTCGTCGGTCAATTGCTCAAGTGCTATCAGTTGTAAGGCATCTTGCCAAATCCAGCGCATCATCAGCAGTGTACGTAGATGACGCAGGCCACTCATTACCTTCACTTCATCAGCAAGTTGGTAATTATCATCTAACGTATAATCTTGAATCAAATCATCGATTTGCTGCCGAGTTAAGGTTCGATCTAACGGGTAGCTACGTAAAAACGTTTGGCATGAAACCGTTCGACTCTCCCAAATCTGATAAGCGAACTCGCTTGCCGTCTGCAATATTTGCAGCTGTTCGGTTGTATACTGACAATCTGTACCATGGGTCGCACGTGAAGGCATAGCGGATGACATAGGGAACATAACTCCTTGCATAGAGTGATAAGACTACGTGAACTTAGCGCATAAGTTTATCGTTTTTTCTTACGAAGTAGTCACAGCATCAACTAACGATACGCAATATGTCGGTATTTAATATAAAACTACGTTTAATGACAGTGACCCTATTTGCTTTTGAGCGCTTTATGGTAGCATAAACAACTTTAGCGCAGATGATTGAAAAGAGCTCTTATGACAACCATGACCCCATTGCTTCTGATTACTGCTGATCCTAGCCACCCACTTGCCCATTTAGCGCTACGTTATGCACGCGCTTATCTCAAAAATGCCGCCAATAGTAAAGATACCAATGACAATGCCACCTTAGATAATATCACCTTAAACGTATTTTTTTATGGCGATGCGGCTAATACTGCCAATGATCTACGCTGGCAGTCGGCGGATCAAATTAATTTGACCAAAGAGTGGCAAACGCTCGCTGAGCAGTTCCAGTTAGCGCTGCCTGTCTGTGTCAGTACTGCACTCAGTCGCGGCATTAGCGACACGGATAACAGCAAACGCCATCAACTTAATGGTGACAACCTTGCCACTGGCTTTTCACTGATCGGACTGAGTGAGCTGGCGATGATGATGCAAGGCGACTGTCGTTTGATGCAGTTTTGATGACTTGCCGTGCAGACAGATTACATCTTATGATAATAACTGTCAGCGACCAATTAGATTAGGAATTAACCATGAAATTATTAGTTCAGCTGCTCACGCCGACTGAAATGGCGAGTTATGAAGGCTGTGCGCTTGCATTAACGCTAGCGACCTTTGGTCATGAAGTACAGCTGTATTTGGATGCGCCTGTTTTTGGCTTGTTGATGCAGCCTGCGTCGCGTTTGCATGGCATGATTCAGTCGCTTGAGCTATATGACATGCCAGCCGCTTGGCTACCTGACGATGTTTTTAGCGGGTGGGTAACAGGTATGCTACCTATTGATTTGGCTTCACAATTGACATTGATACCTGAAGTGGTGAACGCTTCAGACTTTGAGCAAATACTACGCTTTTAGCCTCGCAATTTTATTTGTAATACTTTAAATACTAGGCCATGTCCTCATTTTAAAAATAGAGATGAGAATGAGGACACGCCTTATCCTAAATCTAGCAAAAAATCGGACACTGTTATGGCAACTTTATATCAAATACACAGCACAATGGATATGCTCAGGCGCAGTGTCGATGAGATGTCACGGACATGGCGCACCGGTGACAGTATTCTCTTGCTTGGTAGCACCGTGGCTTTTATCAGTTGGCTTGATGCGTATTTGAGTGACAATGAAATACAAGGCATCGCAAATATTTATGCCTTAGCCGATGATGTGGCGCAGCTGAGTACCAATACCAGTGCTAAGCTCAATCTAGAAGCCAAGTTGAGTGGGCTGTTAACCGATGAAGAATGGGTCAATCTAACTCAGAATACCAATGCTAGTAATACCAGTGCTAATAATACCGATGCTAATAATGCGGGGTTTGACAAGTAGTGACCATCGCCCTATGAATAACGATAATGCGATTAATCATGATATAACCAATCATGATATAACAGCGGCAATCAACGTTGAATTGGATCAAGACGGTCATTTATGTGACCATAATATCTGGACCCCTGATGTCGCTCAGCAATTGGCCGACACTCTAGAGGTGCATCTAGAAACTGAGCATTTACAAATTTTACAACAGGTACGGGCATTTTTTACTCAGTTTAATCACGCACCAGCCACGCGCCCACTGATTAAATGGTTACAGAAAACCTTGCCAGAGCATGATATCAGCAATCAGAAACTACAGCAGTTATTCAACACTGGCTTGGTTGCCCGCCATGTCAATCGCCTTGCCGGTCTGCCCAAACCACCCAACTGCTTATAAGATATATGGCATATATGATTGATAAGGTGTTATGAATGGCGATGAATACCTAAATGTTGGATCATCGCCTGCAATCAGTAAAAAATGCATGGCTATTTTGGATCGTACACTGTCAACGTCTCATACCCGATACTACGACCTTCATCACCAGTGAAGCCTTGCTGACGCCAGACCTCATACAGACATATCGCCACACTATTCGATAAGTTTAAACTGCGTGAATCAGCCAGCATAGGCAAGCGCAACCAGTGATCAGCGCCGATATCTTCACGTATATCATCTGCCAGACCTGCTGTTTCAGAGCCAAATACTAAGGCGACATTAGGTATCTGCTCAGGCATCAGGGCACAATCAGATTCGGCAGCCATCTGTTGCCCACCAAAGTCATAGTCATAAAAAGGCTTGCTCAGTTTGGTGGTCAATGCTGTGACAATATGACAATCCGCTGCCTGTAGCGCCAGTTTTGCTGTCGCCCAATCATCATGTACTTGTAGGTGCGCGTATTCATGATAATCCAAACCTGCACGCCGCAGCTTTTTATCATCAAGCTCAAACCCTAATGGCCTGACCAAATGTAGCTGCGCGCCCGTATTGGCACATAAGCGGATAATATTGCCCGTGTTACTAGGCATTTTTGGCGCTACCAACACAATATGGGTGGTCATATCGACTCCTTAAGTCGTCAAATCTGCGTATTATCGTCGATCCGAGATAACGTGGACAGACTCTACTAAAATGATGGTTATTTGAATTTCTGAGCAAAAGGTAATTAAAAGTTACAGTTTACTGCCAATAATTACATTTTGATACTTTGCACAGTTTTTAACTTTCACTATGATGTCTCTAACGGATATCGAGATAGTATTTATCTATTATTATCTTATCCAATAACCCCTCAGTGAGGCTCAAGCCTAATGCTTAGCATCACTGTTATTATTTATAACGACCCATTTTTGAGGATTCTATTATGAAAAAATTAATCATCGCATCTTTAACTGCTATGTTTGTTCTAACTGGTTGCAACACTTTTAAAGGTTTGGGCCAAGACGTATCAAGCGCTGGCGAAGCTGTTACTGGCGGCGCACAAGACGTACAAAATAAAATCTAAGTATTGATTTTTTTGCGTATTTGAAAGGCTTATCATTTATGTGATAAGCCTTTTTTTATAACTTTATTTTTCGATAGTAAAGACTGACATTAAAGACACCGTGAATATCTCCAATTATAAGAAGGCTCGCAATATCTGATTGAGATAACGTTGACCCAATAGCGTTGGCTGTAGTCGCTCCGTATTGTCTACTAGTAATCCCTGAGTAATCAATTGCACCACTTGTACAGCAATATCATCATCACTAAGCCCTGTCCTTGCAGTAAACATAGACCAAGCGACGCCATCATGTAGACGTAGCGCATTCAGCATAAACTCACTGACCAATTCATCACTGTCAATTTCCTGCCAACCCACCATTTTTGGTGCGTTTTGTTTAACAGAAGAATCAGTGGTATCTTGATAATCCACATAATCTTTAGGCAGTCGTGACTTACTAAAACGATAAATACCAGAATCTGCTAGCAAGTCATTCTTTAAGCCATTATCTGTTAATGCTGATGCTTCATGAGCAATCGTTACTTTACCATGCGCGCCCGCACCAATCGCTAGGTAGTCACCAAATTGCCAGTAATTAACATTGTGACGGCATGCCTTATCTGACGCGCCTGCCCACGCGGATACTTCGTAATTGCAGTAGCCCAATTGCTGCAACAACGCTTGACCTGCCTGCTCAATATCTGCCAAGTTATCCTCATCTGGTAAAATCGGCTGGCTACGGTAAAATACGGTATTGGGCTCAATCGTTAATTGATACCAAGAAATATGCGTCGCCCCAGCATCATGCGCCATCTGGATATCGTTCAGCGCCTCATTCATCATTTGCTGCGGTAGCCCATGCATCAAATCGACATTGACTCGCTCAAACCCAGCCACGCGAGCTGCACGAATCGCTGACAATGCTTGTGCAGGGTCATGTATGCGACCAAGGGTTTTGAGCTTATCAGCAGCAAAGCTTTGTACACCTATCGACAAACGATTGATACCCACCTCTAAATATTGAGCAAAAGGCGCATGCTCAAGCGTGCCCGGATTGGCTTCCATCGTTACTTCAATGCCATCAGCAAACTTAAAAATGTTGCGTAAGCCAGTAAACAATCGCTGGTATTGCGCAATGGGTAGCAGTGAAGGCGTACCACCACCGATAAAAATAGAACTGATTTCACGCGCTTGGGTTAACGACTGCTGCATGGCGGCATCTGACAGCAGCGCATCCACATATTCGTCATACATAGATAGCTGCATATCCATCGGCAGCTCATGCGAATTAAAATCACAATAAGGGCATTTTTTGACACACCACGGGATATGAATATAAAGCGCCAGTGGAATGGCGCTTACCTGTATCCCACTCGCAGTATTATTAGAGATGCTGAGATTATCAGAAAAATGAGCAGGTGTAATATTTGACATAAACGAAGGTATCTATAAAAAAGGTTACATAAATGGATGACTGCTGTCACTAGCAGAAAGTAGCGCTAGGATAACGGCTAATGTAATTAAAAAAAAGGCTATCTTAAAGAAAAGCCGATCAATAACAAAACCAGTCACAAATATCCATATTAACCCAGTACTTTTATAGGCAAAATAGTGAAGAATGATGGCATAAAATGACATTGTATTAAATGACATTGCATACAGTGATATTGCAAATAATGAATGGCTGATAATGATAAATAGGATAAAGATATGGCTTATTGGTTAATGAAGTCCAACCCCAAGTTTTTTGGTATTGATGATTTGCAACGCCTAGAGACAGACAGTTGGGATGGTGTGCGCAATTACCGCGCTCGTAACTTCATGCGTGATGAGATGCAGGTCGGCGACAAGGTATTCTTTTATCACTCTAGCGCTAAGCCGTCTGGCGTCGCTGGCATCATGATGGTAAGCAAAGCAGGCTACCCTGACCCTTGCCAGTTCCATCCTGAGCACCGTCATTACGATCCTATTGCCACCGAAGATGAGCCACGCTGGTATATGGTAGATGTCACTTTTGAGCAAGCATTTACTGATATTCTACCACTATCAGCCCTTAAATTTTTACCCGCACTTGAGGATTCACTATTAATGAGAAAAGGCTGTGAGCAACTTACCGTAATTCCACTAGACGCCAAACACTGGTACGCCATTATGGATATGGCAGAAACCCTTCATCTACTATCTGAGCAACCAGTGGTGAGATAGTAACGATTGAGTAAGGTTTTTAGTGTTATCAACGAACACTTATTGATGCGCTGCCTGCAAAAAATTTGCTATATTTGCGATTTATGCTCAACAATTCATTTCTCGACCTTCTTTATCACACCTTTATCTCCATTATCAGGACCCGCTTATGAGCGCACCCAAACTACTATTATCTGTATTAACCGTCAGTATATTAAGTCTGACCCTTAGCGCCTGTGGCAGTGACGGGGACAAGGTCAAAGAGGAATATGACCGAATAGAAGATCAGGTGAAAGATGAATATGATCGTGTGGAAGACAAGGTCAAAGAGAAGTATAAAGAAGTCGAAGATAAGCTGAGCGATGATGAAAAATCCATGGCCGAGATTCTGGAGTCAGTATTTTTACCAGAAGAATCACTCGATAATTTCTTGGACAAAATAACCCCAGAAGGCGGTCGCGGCGGTTTATATGTCGGACACTTTATTGAGATTGAAGATGGTGACAACGACGATATCGATATCGGTGCTGTTTACTTTGACATCAGCAAAGATGGCGCTGGCAGCGTCGATGGTAGCGTTAGTTATCAGCAGCAAGCCTGCCAAGAAAATAACACTTTGGGTATCAACTCAGCCATTAAGGTTGACAACTATATCGCGGGTAAAATAACAGGCAGTCTCGATACGTTAGCGTTTTTAGACATTAAATATGTCAATGATTTGGGCATAGAAACACCAAACTTATTAACCACCTTTGCGGGGAGCTTTGAGGAAAAAGAAGCAGGATCACCTTGGAGAGGTAGCTTTGAGTATCAGGATGGCCTCGGCGGTAAAAAGCTAACCAGTAGCGAAAAAAATTGCAGCGTCACTTACACCATCAGCGATCGCTCTAATTTTAAGACGTACCCACTTGATTATAGTCTGGGCAAAATGACTCTTGATGTCATCGGTAATGGCAGTCAAAAGACCGTCACTTGGCAAAATCCTGCCAATACCAAGTATTTACTGGTTAGCCAAATTGATGTCAACAAAGCCGAGTCTGGTGCCAACGGCTATGTGCAGAATGTGATATTAAGTAATCTTGAAACGCAGTTTACCCCTGTCATTCCAGCCATGTTCACCAATTACGTGATTGTCGTGCAAGCATTTGATGCCAATAATACCTTGATTGGCTATCAAGCGGTGGTGCAAGATTTGCCTGAGTCCCTATAAATGCCTGCTGATGTGCCTATAAGTTAGAATGGTTATCTTCAAGTGCTCACTCTCTTGAATCGATTACCTTTCACAGTCAGTTTTTAAGATCGATACAACGCTTTTAAAGCGTTGACATCATAGCGTGGCTTCTTTACCATTCTATTTATTTATGACCTGTCAATCCACTGCTTGGATTGACGGGTTATTTTTATTTTTGTGCCTGACTTTTTTTGCATACTCTGTCTATATAGGCTTGCTCATATTATTTATCGGAGTATTATCGTCGGCACGACTCCCCCTTTTACATCCAGCCAAAAAACTGGATTGGCTTGGTTAAACTTGCTTAGGGCGTGTCCTCATTCTCATTTGCTTTTCTGCTCAAATTTTTGGTTATGGTATGACCGTCTCGCTATTGTTTTGTTGATGGCAATATTTGCTCATCTATCATAATTACCGCAAAGAATAAAAAGTTGCTCACTATGGTTTTCCCATTATCTTTTAGAGATTTTAAAAGCTACAGCTTACGCTTAGGCGTGCTCGCGCTTCCTATTTTAATTACTCAGTTTTGCCAAGCAGCACTTGGTGTGGTCGATGCTATCATGGCAGGTCAAGTCTCCGCGCTTGATTTGGCTGCCGTCGCCGTTGGCTCTGGTATTTGGCTGCCGCTGTTTTTATTAGCCACTGGTATTTTAATCGCCACCACCCCTCTTATTGGTGAGGCGATTGGTCAAAATAAGCACCATCAAGTACCGCATATCACGCAGCAGTCTTTATGGACCGCCAGTGTCATTGGTATTATGGGCTTTATCATCGTTAATTTAGCACCCAATGTACTTGGGGTCATGGGTGTGCCTGAAAACATCCAACCGATAGCAACGCAGTATTTGCATGGCGTGTCGTTTGGTTTTCCCGCACTGGCTGTCTATGCGGTGCTACGCAGTTATTGCGAAGCACTTGGGCGACCTGAGCCGGTGACAGTGATTAGTATTATCGGGCTACTTGCCGATATTCCCCTTAACTATATATTTATCCACGGTCTGTTTGGCATGCCCGAAATGGGCGGCGCAGGCTGCGGGGTCGCAACAGCCATTGTGTTATGGATAAATGTTTTATTACTGGCGGCTTATACCAGCTTTACTAAGCGACAGCAGTTTGCCAGCACGCGCTTCTTTTATGCCTTTGCCAGTCCTAATCGTGCACAGATTAAAAAGCTCCTTAAACTTGGTATTCCGATTGGTATCTCTATCTTTTTTGAAGCCAGTTTGTTCAGCTTGGGCGCTCTTGTTATCAGTCCATTAGGTGAGCTAGCAACCGCATCGCATCAGGTGGCATTAGCGGTGACTTCCCAGCTGTTTATGATTCCGATATCGGTCGCTATGGCACTGACAATCATGGTATCCAATCGTTTTGGCGAAAAAAACCTCATGGCGTTACGTCAAGTGCAAGCCACTGGTCTTATCTGGACAGTATTGATTGCGCTCACTTGTATGATTGGTATTTGGCTATTTAGGCCGCAATTGGCAGCCGCATTCTCTGATAACCCAGCCGTTATCACGCAATCTATGCATTTACTTATTTTTGCCCTTGGTTATCAGCTGTTCGATGGCTGGCAAGTCAACGTCGCTGGTATATTGCGCGGCATGCAAGACACCACGATCCCAATGTGGGTCACGTTGTTCTGTTACTGGCTGGTGGCATTGCCACTCGGTGTTTATTTGGTTCGCTTCACCGATATAGGCGCACAAGGGTTTTGGATGGCATTAATCACAGGTTTATTCTTATCCTCTATTCTACTCACCCTACGCCTGCGCTACCAACAAAAGCGTCTGACGGCGATGTGGGGTTAATGCATCAGCTATACTGATGTAAATGCAGTATCTACTAACCATGACTAGCGCTACATGGTCACATAGACTATGATAAACCATTAAGCATTTCTTACTCGTAAGAAATGCTTACGTCATAATATGTAAAAAAACTCAGTTAACAACTGTACATCGATTGCTCATTGCCATGAATATAGGTATCATTAGCAATTACCTACACAATATTTAGTTACACTATTTCTTGAAATTAGTAGAAGGCAAAATTAAAACTATGGATATTGAAAAAATACGCACCCTAATCGCCCTCATGGAAGAAAGTGAACTGGTTAATTTAGAAATCAGCTCAGATGATGAACACATCAGCTTAACTCGTCACTATGATGCGCCTGCACCGACCATGATGGCCGCACCTGCTGCTGGCATTGCCCCTATCACTGCTGAAGCAAAGCCAGCGGTAAAAGCGGGTAGTGTTGAGACATCGCCGATGGTTGGTGTTTATTACTCAGCTCCTAGCCCTAATGATCCACCATTCGTAAAGGTCGGACAAAAGGTACAAGCTGGTGACACATTGGGCATCATCGAAGCCATGAAAATTATGAATCCTCTTGAGGCAACGCAAAGTGGTGTCGTTGACGAAATCTTAGTCGATAACTCCGAAGTGGTACAGTTTGGTCAACCCGTCATACGCTATAGAGCTTAACGACACTGTTTACCAACCTTTACCTCATTATGATAGAGATTTCGTTATCATTTGGCATTTTAGCTTGAGTTATTTTATCTTTATCGTAGCTCGATTTAATGGTGCCTAAAATAACGACTCTATCAATGACCGCCGCTTCGACAAGGATGACCCCATGATAAAAAAACTGCTCATCGCCAATAGAGGTGAGATTGCCCTACGTATCGTTCGAGCCTGCAAAGCCCTTGGCATAGAGACCGTCGGTGTCTACTCCACAGCTGATGCAAACTTGATGCACCTGCGCTTTGTTGATGAGGCAATCTGTATTGGCAAACCCAATGCCAATCAAAGCTATCTTGATATCAATACTATTTTAACCGCAGCTGAAATCACTGGTGCCGACGCTATCCATCCGGGTTATGGTTTTTTGGCTGAAAATGCTGAATTCGCTGAACGCGTCGAAGAAGCAGGTCTCACTTTCGTTGGTCCTAATGCTGACCATATTCGATTAATGGGCAATAAAGTCTCTGCCATTAATGCAATGAAAAAAGCGGGCGTACCGACCGTCCCTGGTTCAGTGGGCGCGGTAACGTTGCATAATGCTGAAGAGCAAGCACGCCATATCGGCTTTCCGTTATTGATTAAAGCCGCTTCTGGCGGCGGCGGTCGCGGTATGCGCGTGGTTGAGCGCTTCGAAGAAGTCATTGGTCAAGTACAGGCTGCTAAGCAAGAAGCTGAACTGTGGTTTGGTGATGATACCGTGTATATGGAACGCTACCTACAAAATCCGCGCCACGTAGAGATACAAGTGCTTGGCGATGGTAATGGTAATGCCATTCACTTATACGATCGAGATTGTTCATTGCAACGTCGCCACCAAAAAGTATTAGAAGAAGCCCCTGCGCCTGATATCCCTGATGATGTACGTCAGCCAATCTTAGACGCTTGCGTCAAAGCATGTGAGTTGGTGAAATATCGCGGTGCTGGTACTTTTGAGTTTTTATTTGAAAATAATGAATACTTTTTTATTGAGATGAATACTCGTGTGCAAGTTGAGCATCCGGTAACTGAGATGATTACTGGCATCGACGTGGTCGTCGAGCAGCTAAAAATCGCAGCAGGCTACGGTTTGTCTTATCGTCAAAGCGAGATTGAGATTCAAGGTCATGCCATTGAATGTCGTATCAATGCTGAAGATCCAGCCACCTTTATGCCTTGTCCTGGTACAGTCACTCAGTTATTTGCCCCCAGTGGTGCTGGTGTACGCTTTGACTCGCACCTCTACCCGGGCTACGAGATTCCAAGCTATTATGACTCATTGATTGGCAAGCTTATCTGCCATGGTCAAACGCGCCAGCAAGCCGTCTCTAAGACGCTGCATGCACTCGATGAATTGGTGATTGAAGGTATTAAAACCAATATCCCGCTGCATCGCGATGTCATTTTGGCAGATGACAATTTTATTCACGAAGCACAAAATATTCATTACCTTGAAAGAGAGCTTCTAACTGGCAATAAAAAGAAGGCGGATGTATAACCTACTTTGATTTATTGTTAAACATAAAAAAACCGCTATCTATTTAGATAGCGGTTTTTATGTTTTTATTGTAGAAAAAATGGTCTTAAGTCTTATGATTAACGATAAAGTGCTATGGCAACACTCTATTAAAATTCATAAAGCATTCATTACCATCAGGATCCGCACACCATTGCATTTGGTTGCCATCGTGGTTTAAAAACGCAATCAACGCTTCGTCAGTTTGGTCGATTTGGTTACCTGAACAATCTACCTCATTGTTGTCATAGACTGTTTTTAGCGCAATAATGGGCAGCCCTTCTTCGCGGTGCGTGATTAGGTAACGACCATATGTCCACTCTTTGCCACTCACTGCCCACATCTCATTATCGGCCGCAAAATTGTATAGCTCGCGGCACTGGTTTGCTTTTTTGGCAGAAGCCGTTAACTGGTTGTTGGTATTGGGCTTAATATTAAGGACGCGCTTTTCACTTTGCACAAGGACACCGCCTTCTGTGCCAGCAGTCACTTCTGGCTCATCACTTTTTGTCTGTTTCAGCTCTTTTGCTACAGCTTGTCTGGCTTTGGCTTCTTTGGTCATCGTGATACTACTGTCTAAGTCGATTTCCCATTGTCCCGCGATAGCTGGGCTGATATGAGTGGTAATAGTCGGTTTAGTGACCACTTCGCCATTTACTGGCAATGACGCCAAAATAGCAGCCAATGAAAATGAAGCAAGTGAGATAGGTTCCATAATTAACCTTTTGTTTATAATAATATAATAATATGAGTTATGCACATTAGCGTAAGTCTTAGACATCAAAAACACAAGTAACATTATGCTATTAGTCGCGATGCTTTAGCCAACTGCAAGATAGGCGATAGTCATAAATGTCTACTTTCTGCATATAGACTGTCGTTTTTCATGCAAAAAATAACGCCATCGCTTTACTTGCCAAAGACAAGAAGCGACAGCGTTATAGCTACAAGTTATTAAGACGATCATAAAAAAATTAAGCAGTGGCAGTAATAACTGCTTGAGCAAACGCTGACAATGCGCCTTTAAGCATCGCTGATACAGTACTGCTGCAAGTGCCAATGCCAGAATAAACCTCACCATCTACATTTAGTTGGATATAAGCCGCCGCATTCGCATTAGTTTTGTTGTCATTATTGGTATCATCATCGATGCCATCACCGCTATTGTGCTGCGGATTAATCGCATGCTCAGCGTAGTTGATGACATGTATCGATTTACCAGTGTGCTGGGCAAGGCCGTCAATAAACGATGATAATGGACCATTACCAGTGCCATCAATATTAATGATGTCCCCATTCATTTGTACTTGACCAGTAAAGTAGACTTCACCGCCTTTATTATTGACCGTATAATCTAATAGCTCAAAACTGCCTTGCTGTAGATACGTGTCTTCAAAGGTTTGTAAGATTTCATCATTCTGCAATTCGCGAGCAGCTGATTCAGCTTGCTTCTGTACCACGCGGCTGAAGTCAATTTGCATCCAGCGCGGCAAATTAAAGCCATAGTTGCGCTGCAAGATATAAGCCACACCGCCTTTTCCAGACTGGCTATTGATACGTACCACATCCTGATAACTACGACCGATATGTGCCGGATCAATTGGCAAGTAAGCCACATCCCAAACGTTATCCGTCTCGTTTTGATGCTTTTCGTTATAATCGAGAGATTTTTTGATGGCATCTTGATGTGAGCCGCTAAAGGCCGTAAAGACCAATTCGCCGACATATGGATGACGCGGATGTAAGGGCAAATTGTTACATTCGCTGACCACTTGTACAATTTCGCTCATATTACTAAAATCAAGCTCTGGATCGATACCTTGACTAAACAAGTTCATCGCCATGACCATGATATCCATATTACCCGTACGCTCACCATTACCCAATAGCGTACCTTCGATACGATCGGCACCCGCTAATACCCCAAGCTCTGCTGCTGCAACCGCGCAGCCACGGTCATTATGCGTATGCAAGCTGATAATGACATGCTCACGCTGGGCAAGATGACGGCAGAAATACTCGACTTGGTCGGCAAAAACATTGGGCATAGACGCTTCAACCGTCGCTGGCAAGTTTAAAATAACTTCCTGCCCATTTTGTGGCTGCCATACTTCACAGACCGCATCACAGACTTCTACGGCATATTCAGTTTCTGTTTGACTAAAGCTCTCTGGTGAATACTGGAATACCCACTCTGTTTCTGGGTATTTAGCCGCATATTCAACCAATAATTTAGCACCAGTAACAGCAATTTCTTTAATCTCAGCTTTGTCTTTACCGTAGACCTTTTCACGTTGGATACGGCAGGTTGAATTATAAACATGGACAATCGCACGCTTCGCGCCTTTCAATGACTCAAACGTACGGGCGATCAAATGCTCACGAGCCTGCACCAATACCTGCAAAGTCACATCATCCGGGACGTGATTTTCTTCGATAAGTTTACGAGCAAAATCAAACTCAACCTGCGCCGCTGATGGAAAACCAATTTCAATCTCTTTAAAACCAACCTCAACCAACGTTTTAAAAAAACGCATTTTTTGTTCGATCGTCATCGGATCAATCAGTGCTTGGTTGCCATCACGCAGATCTACACTTGTCCAGATTGGTGACTTTTCAATCGTTTTGCTCGGCCAAGTACGATCTGACAGCGATGGCGCAAAAGCAAATGGACGATACTTTTTATAATCAAAAGCGGCATTTTTGGGTGTAATCTTTGCAGTCGTTGAGGCTACAGTGCGTTTGGCTTGGTCAGACATAATCAATCCTTAGATGATATGGGAATTTATGTTTTAGCTGGACGGCTGGTGATTAGATTCATGTTTATCATACGAGATAACCAATGTTTATACCATAATAATATCAGAGTTTATGCAATAGAAATCAGCTTTCTTTGATAATATATGACACTATTTTAGTGAAAAAATACAATTTACTCAGTATAATTAGCTGAATTCACTAATAAAGCAACAGGTCATGCCAAACAGTCATCTGGATAGTCCACATTTAGCCGATATTGATGAGATCGATCGACAGCTCTTGCGCGTATTGCAAACTCAGGCACGTATGAGTATCACCGAGCTTGCCGAACGCGTCAACCTGTCAGCCACGCCTTGTGCACGCCGTATTAAACGCTTAGAAGATGCTGGTATTATCACGGGTTATCACACCAAAACAGATGCGCAAAAACTTGGCTACCCGCTCGCCGTCTTTATCGCGATTAGCATGGATCGCCATACGGCTGAGCGCTTTGAACAATTTGAGCATAAGATTCAGAGCTTTGATGAAGTCATTAGCTGTAGCATTGTCACGGGTCGTACAGAAGACTACCTTATCAAGGTAAGGGTACGCGATATGGCACATTATGAGGAGTTTTTATTACATAGGCTCAATCGTATCGAAGGTGTCGCTCAAGTACATACCAGTTTTGAGTTGCGAGAAATATTTAATCGTAGTGTGGTTTAAATAGTAGTCGGTGGCTGTCGACGAAACAATAGCAATAGCACCAGTCCAACCATCAATCCAGCGGCGGCAACGAGTAACCCTGCATTGAAATTGTCGTCCTGCCCTGCCAATGCTACCGTCACCAATGGTCCCAAAAACTGACCCAATGCATAAGCCAAAGTTGCCAATCCTATCAGCAAATTTGAGTAATCAGGATTGATGTTTTTAATCAAAGTGAGCGTCATCGACACCATCCCCACAAAGGTCAAACCTAAAATAGCAGCATTGCCGTACAAACCAATAGCGCCGTCGAACCATATGGGCAGGCACATCCCAAATGCTTGTAATATCGTTAAGCCTATTAACGTTTTAATTTCACCAATTCGCTTGGCAAGTGCGCCCCACAGTGGATTTGATAACATCGCAAACACACCAACGACTAGCCAAATGAGCAATCCAGCATACGTCTGCGTCGTGAGGCGCTGTGCTGCCATGACTGGCAAAAAAGTCGCAGAGGTAATATAACCAAAGCCCGCCAGTACATAGCTCGCTGACAGCAAAGCAATAGCCTTACGATGACCAGCAATGGCCTCATACAAAGCGCGCTTAAAGCTCAAATAGGTTTGATGCACTGACACGTGCTGTGTAGGATCAGTCCGCAGCAAGTCGGAACCGTGTGCTTGTCTTGGTTTTACCGCATAGAGTAGCCATACCAGAGGTAAGCTTGTAAAGCCTGCTACCAACCAAATGACATCAAAATGATAGCCTAATACTAACAACCACCACGTCAGTATGGCAGAGGCACTGATGCCCACACCAATACCTGCGTAGTGTACTGCCGACAGTACAGAACGGCGTTCAGGACTTAAGCTTTGAATCACAAACGATGAGCTTAAAATCATCGCTACCCCGCTTGCAATACCTGCGATTAGACGAATGAGATACCATACAGTTAATGACATATCAGGTACGACAAGTAGCATCGTTGTGACGACACTTATCATTGCCCACAGTGTCAGCGCTTGCCACGTCGAGCGCTGAGGCACAAACATGGCGATGAGGGCACCGATAAAATAACCGATGTAATTGATAGAGGCAAGCCAGCCTGCAATCGTCGTTGAAATCGACAGTTGCACCATAATATCGGGCAAGGTGGCAGTAAACAAAAAACGCCCATAGCCCATGACGACTGCCATGCAGTACATACCGATACAGGCAATGGCAGCTTCATTAGTAATATGAGGAAAAGCACGGCTTTTGAGAGCAGTCATCATGACAGAGCCATTTTTGCGGCAATTAGCACACAATCCTTTGTGTTAGAGCATTCAAGAGCAGCGGCGGATTAATAATCAAACATACAAGCGAAAACTACGATACGTTTACTGTTGGCGGCATGGTCACATTTGTTTCTGTGTGTCCTAGCATTTGTACGCGTTGATCACTAAACATATCCATATCAGGCGCAAGTGTACGCATAAAGCGGTCAAAATATAGCATCTGTTTGGTCAATAAAGCAAAGTCACGTGGGAAATGAATACCATGACGCTTACCGACTTCTACAATCTCAAGCATCATTTTATTTAACTCATCGGCTTGCTCTTTACTATTAAAAGGCACACCACTGGTAAAGGATTTGTCCTCCGCCATAATAGTCTTCATCATACGCTGCAAATCATTACCCAACGCCACTACATCGACTTTATTGCCACCATGGGTCATTTCCATATCAATCATATGGCGCGCCATCGCTTGATAGTCACTGTCCTGCATGGCTTGCATCATACCCATGCATGCACGCCAACTCTCAGCTTTTAGCTTACCGACAATACCAAAATCCAAGAAGCCAATACGACCATCGGTTAATAGCATCAAATTGCCCGCATGCAGGTCAGCATGAAAACTGTTGCACAGCATGAGACTGGCAAACCACGTATTTAAGGTATCCGCCATGACTTGCGCAGGATCAGCACAATACTGACGCATGAGCGACTCATCGACCATAGATACGCCGTACAAGCGGCTCATGGTTAGTACACGCTTGGTAGTCAGCTCTTCATATACGTTGGGTGCTACCACGCGCGTATTACCTGATACGGCTAAGAACTGCTGAAAATCGCGGATGTTTTGTGCCTCAGCGATAAAGTCTGTCTCGGCAAGCATGCGCAGGCGAATCTCATCGATAATCGGCGCAATACTGGCAAACTTCATCGACGGCATCAGAATCTCAAGTAACTTAGTCACCCCATGCAATACGCCCAAATCCGTTTGCATAATGGTCTCGACGTCAGGCTTTTGCACCTTTAATACGACTTCATCGCCATTATGCAACCGTGCCGCATGCACTTGCGCAATAGAAGCTGATGCTAGTGGCTTTGAGTCGATATGGGCGAACTTATCATCAAGCGTCATGCCATCAACGGCCAACTCTTCTTTCAATACCTGCTCAATATAAGCATAAGATAATGGCGTGGTTTGATCCAAACAGCTCTGAAAAGCTTTTACATATTCACGTGGAAACAGTGACGGCGTACTGGCGATAAACTGACCAATCTTGATATAAGTCGTGCCCAATTGCTCAAACGTTTCTTTTAATAATGTGGCATCAGGCTTTTCACCTTTTGCCACTCTCAGCGCAGATAAACCTGCCACGCTGGCTGTTTGGCGAACACGGTTCATGACATTGAAGGTATGCTTTAATAAATGCGGACGATGAATTTTCATAAAAAACAACTATGGTCATAAGGAAGGTTTTTGAGAATAGGCGATCATAAATAATAACAAGCAACACAACCACTAATGAACAATCACTAATGACTACTACAGACAGGACACGCGGCATCTTGGCGATAGCCCATCAGCCGTTGCTGCATCTGGCTACCATCCCATACTAATAGCTTATTTGTCAGTGGATTTTTGGTTAATCCCAAATACTGCAGGGCAGCATTCGCTTGCAAATTACCCATGATAGCAGTGGTACTCGCTAGCACACCTGAGTTGGCACACGTACGCTCATCAGCCGCTGCATCAAGTACTACCGAACCAAACACGCAATGATAACAACCAGTGTTTAGTTGCGGCTCATATAAGGCTAACTGACCTTGCATCGCAATCGCTGAGGCAGATAATAGCGGGATTTTATAGTGCACGCTAATACGATTGATGACATCACGCGTAGCAAAATTATCGGTGCAATCTAAAAGCAAATCAGGCTTGCCTGTCGCCATATCGAGCAATTCATAAGCATTATCTTCACTCAATCTTGCAACTGTACCGCGAGCGGTAATGAAAGGGTTAATACGCTCTAACATGTGCGCCGCTGTTAGCGCCTTAGTTTGACCGATATCCTCAGGTAAAAACAGCGTTTGGCGCTGCAAGTTGCTGGCTTCAATAATGTCATCATCTATCAGATGAATTTGCCCAAGTCCTGCACGCACCAGCGTCTCAGAAGCAGGACAACCAAGCCCGCCTGCCCCTATCATAACCACCCGAGCTGATTTTAAGCGTAGTTGAGCGTCAATATCCCAACCGTCTAATAATATCTGCCTTGCATAACGCAGCAGCTCTTCATCCAACAACTGCCCTTCATCTGATGTGTGCGCCATATTTATTACCAATAACCTATTATTAAAAAAGTCTACTAACAAAAATCTGATGACTTAATTTGACCCAGCGTAACACGATCATTACCACCATAATCTTGTACTGTACGCACAGATTCGAAGTCACTGTCTACAAACAACTTGCGAACGGCATCACCTTGGTCAAAACCATGTTCGATAGCCAGTAGCCCACCGACACGCAAGTATTTCGGTGACTGTCCTACGATATGCTCTATATCGGCAAGCCCATGATTGGAAGCACTTAAGGCACTAATAGGTTCGGCTACAAGGCGTGCTAAATGCTCATCTTCCTCATCGATATAAGGAGGATTGGACACAATCACATCAAATAATAGCTCGCCATGACTGGGCAGCTCGTCATACCAACTGCTTTGTATAAACTCAATATCAGCAACATCATTGATAACTGCATTGTGCTGAGCAACCTTGAGCGCTTCTGGCGACATATCCACCGCAACGACTTGCCAACTTTCTGCCTCACTGTCTGAACGCTGCGTATTTAACTCATGTGCAAGACTAATCGCAATACAACCTGAACCCGTCCCTAAATCCAATAACCGTTTTGGGCTGCTGACACTGTTTGGCTGATATTTTATCCAAGTTAATACTTGCTCAATCAGTATCTCAGTATCAGGTCGCGGAATTAAAGTGTGCTCATTAACAGTAAATATCAGCGACCAGAACTCTTGCTGACCAGTCAAATACGCAAGTGGCATTCCTTGCTGCATCTTTTTTACACCTGCATTGAATTGCTCAAATTCACTATCAGTTAATTGGTAATCTTCATCCGTTATTAAAAATATCGCAGGCTTCTCGACGACATACAACAGCCAATCTGTTAGCCAAAATGACGGTAGCTTGCTATTTGCAGTCTCATTCGTCAATTGCTGAATGTGCTGCTTTATTTGACGAATACTTGATGCTGTCATATATAGTTCATCACCTATTAAAATTGATTACTCAAGTTTGGTAGAAAGTTCAACTGGATCGTCATTGCTACCAATAACCACATGCTTGTCTACCAAATAAATAAGTATCAAGACAGGTATCCCAATCAAGAATGTGATTAAGAAAAAGTTGGCAAATCCAATGTTGTCTGAAATGCCACCTGAATACCCACCCAGTACTTTTGGAAACAAAGTCATGAGTGATGAAAATATAGCGTACTGTACAGCGGTAAACTTAACTGAAGTAAGCGCTGATAAAAATGCAATAAAAACAGCAGTCGCAAAACCTGCTGCCAAATTATCAACAACCACTGCTAGGTACATATAATTCATATCACCAGGATGATAGGTCAATAGAATAAATAGAAGATTGGTTGTACTCGATGCTATAGCACCAATCAACATGACATGCATCATCTTCATTTTTTGAGCAACAAGGCCACCTAAAAATCCACCTGCAATCGTCATAAACAATCCCAGAAATTTGACCGCGTCAGCAATCTGAATTTTAGTAAAACCCATCTTAGCGTAGAAAACGTTTGATAGATTGCCTGCGACAATATCTGACACACGATAAAAACCTATCAACAATAGCAACAGTATTGCCTGCTTACCATAGCGACGGAAAAAATCAGCAATAGGCTCTACCCACAATCTTTTTGCCACCTCTTTTTTTGCCAGCCCGACTGATATAAGCGCATATCCCACAACCATAGCCACAGCCACACTACCCAACAATCTCACTACTTCTATCAAAAACTTTAGAAAAACACTGTCATCAGGAGCTTGGAATATTTTACCTATAAATACAAAAGCGCCTATAAACGCAAAAACTGACAAGATAAATAAGAATAATATTCTAATATTGTCATCACGAGACTGTACAACTGAGTCAATTTTGTTCACTATTTTGGGTTGATTTAAAATAAAAAATATCAGTAAGAAAGTGCGCATGCCATTACCATCAAGAAATACATATTAATCGCTGGCAAGTACTCAATAGGTATTAACGTTAAAGGCCTACTCAATACTCTGGTTGCAAAGGTGCTGACGAATACTGGCAATCCATAAATCACACCAGGGATAAGGAGAAAAGCCGCGTATATGGAAAATATTTTTAAATTTCTTTTTTGTTTATATATTTCTAATGACTGTGCTGCTGGCTCATAAATAGCAAACGTCGTTAATAAACCGACTGACATGACACCCATCATCGTATAGTAAGTATTGCGCCATGCTTCATAATTATAAAGCTCTTCAGAAGAGCCAAAATAACTTGCTAAATAAAGTGCGCCTGCGCCTGCGACAATCATGCCAATACGATAACCAGCGACATATACTGAAGACAACGTAGGTTGCAATTCAAACCCTGCCAACTCAATACGATAAGAATCAACAACGATATCCTGAGTAGCTGATGAAAAACCAAGCAAAACAGCACCAAGCGCCATAACCCAAAGGACGTTTTCAGCAACAGGGTTAACACTAGCCATCGTAAAAATAGCAACCAGTATCATCAGTTGTGACATAAACATCCATGCCCGACGCCTACCTAGCCATTTAGTTAAGAAAGGAAGTGGCATTGAGTCAATCAACGGCGCCCAAATAAACTTAAACGAATAACCAAGACCTGCCCAACCAAACATTGTTATCACACCGGTTTCTAAACCCGCTTCACTAAGCCATAGTGATAGACTTGAAAAAACCAACAGAATAGGTACACCTGCTGAAAATCCAAGAAATAACATAATCATCACACGAATATCTGAAAAAGATTTCAATGCATCAGACCATGATTTTTTGACAGCTGATTGATTGGGTGGCACAGATTTGACAGCAGACATAATCGCTCACTAGCACTTAAGAAAAAGAACACAACCGCGCACAATTTTTATCAATCATTAGTATCATCTATCGGTAACTGATACTGATAAATAGCACTGATAAACGGGATCGATAAAAATTGCTTAACGTTGCACAAATACAGCCATTACAACAAAATTGAATTATGGTACTTGAGAACGCTGACCTTGACTAGACATTCTAACGATATTTTTGCATTAACCTTTCTTTCTACTAGTGAATAAAACCTAACTTATAGACTAGGGTTTACTTTCATATTAAGAATGGGTATAAAAATAAGGAAAATATCGCATTTTGCATCACAACCCTTTTATATAAACCCCTTTCTCTTGTGATTAGCCAATCATTATCCTGATAAGTTATTAATAATTCATGCTTTAATAACCAGAAATTCTTGCTACATTCTTACTTTTATATATTCATAAATTAAAACATTATTTGATATACCATTTATTTTATAAAACAATATGTTTGTATAAATTAGTTCCCTGAATCAATCATTCTTCTATATGCTAGAGATGACAAATGATTTTTGCAAACAATAGTAAATAACACACTCGATTGCCATTTATCTGATTACTGCCTAGGAGCCACATGATGACTAACTCAAACTCAACATCAGATGCTGCAAGTAACACCACTTATGATAAAGGAGATGGTCATGGACCAACCATTCATAGTGAAAATGTAGATACTTCGCACGAGCCACAACGTCCAAGCATGGGTGGCTGTCCTGTCATGCACCAAGCGCATACTACGAACGCCTCGGCAGCAACCGACTGGTGGCCGAATAGCTTAAATTTAGATATCTTGCATCAGCAGGATCACAAAACCAATCCAATGGATCCTGACTTTGATTATGCAGAAGCCTTTAAGCAATTAGATTTAGAAGCCGTCAAGCAAGATTTAAAAAATCTAATGACTGAGTCACAACCATGGTGGCCAGCAGATTGGGGTCATTATGGTGGGTTGATGATTCGTATGGCTTGGCATTCTGCTGGTACTTATCGACGCTCTGACGGCCGCGGTGGTTCTAACACTGGTAATCAACGCTTTGCGCCATTAAGCAGTTGGCCAGACAATGTCAACTTGGACAAAGCACGTCGTCTATTATGGCCAATCAAGAAAAAGTATGGTAACAAACTTTCTTGGGCAGATTTGATGATACTAGCGGGTAATATGGCTTATGAATCTATGGGCTTTAAGACGTTAGGTTTCGCTGGTGGACGTACCGATATTTGGCATCCAGAAAAGGATATCTATTGGGGTTCCGAGCGTGAATGGCTGGCGGCTACCAAAAATCGTTATGAAGATGATAATCAGCGTGAATCACTAGAAAACCCTTTAGCAGCGGTACAGATGGGCTTGATTTATGTCAACCCTGAAGGCGTCGACGGCAACCCCGATCCTATTAAAACGGCACAAGATATTCGTACAACTTTTGCTCGTATGTCAATGAATGATGAAGAAACGGTCGCCTTGACTGCTGGCGGTCACACGGTTGGTAAATGTCATGGTAATGGTGACGCTACCTTATTAGAAGATGAGCCAGAAGCGGCTGACATCAAAGAGCAAGGTCTAGGTTGGCGCAACCCTAAAGGTACAGGCAATGCTGGCGACACCGTCTCAAGTGGTATCGAAGGTGCATGGACGACGCATCCAACCCAATGGGATTATGAGTATTTTGAGTTATTGCTAAATCATGAGTGGGCACTGACTAAGAGTCCTGCTGGTGCTTGGCAGTGGGAGCCTATCGATATCAAGGAAGAGGATCGGCCTTTAGATGCACATGATCCAAGTGTACGCCGCAACCCAATCATGACCGATGCTGATATGGCAATGATTAAAGACCCTGCTTATCGTAAAATTTCAGAGAACTTTCATCAAAATCCAGAATATTTCGATGAAGTATTTGCAAAAGCTTGGTTTAAGCTTACCCATCGTGATTTGGGGCCAAAATCTCGCTATTTAGGGGCGGATGTGCCAAGCGAGGACTTCACTTGGCAGGATCCAATTCCACAAGGCAATGTTAATCTGAGCGCTGATGATATTGCAATCTTAAAAGCACAGATACTAGGCAGTGGTATCGACCATCGCGAATTTATTATTACCGCTTGGGATAGCGCTCGTACATTCCGCGCCTCAGACTATCGCGGCGGCGCCAATGGTGCACGCATTCGTTTAGCCCCGCAAAAAGACTGGCTAGGTAATGAGCCTGAGCAATTGGCTCGCGTACTTGAGGCGCTCACTGCCATTCAAACGAACTTTGATAAAGACGTCAGCATCGCAGATTTAGTGGTACTCGCTGGTAACACCGCCATTGAAAAAGCAGCAGCTAATGCAGATGTTCAAATTGAAGTGCCATTCGATGCGGGTCGTGGCGATGCGAGCGATGAGATGACTGAAACAGAGAGCTTCTCTGATTTAGAGCCACGACATGATGGCTACCGTAACTGGATCAAAGGCAGCTATGCCATATCACCTGAAGAGATGCTATTAGATCGTACTCAGCTGATGGGCTTGACTGCACCTGAAATGGTCGTTTTAATCGGTGGTATGCGTGTCTTGGATACCAACTACGCTCAGAGCCAACAAGGGGTCTTTACTGAGCGTGCTGGAACACTTAGCAATGACTTCTTTGTGAACTTGACAGACATGAGCTATTCTTGGCATCCCGTTAAGACAGACAATAATAACGCCTCTGCTCTCTATGAAGTACGTGAACGTGCTACTGGCAATCTGAAATGGCAAGCCAGCCGTGTAGACCTCGTGTTTGGGTCTAACTCTATCCTACGCGCTTATGCTGAGCTCTACGCACAAGATGACAACTTAGAGAAATTCGTTAAAGACTTTGTGAATGCTTGGAATAAAGTCATGAATGCGGATCGTTTTCGCTAAAACCCACTGAAATAGATACGCCTTTATCTTAAAAAAGCCCTCTTTAATCGAGGGTTTTTTTATTGTAATGGTTTACTTCTAGCAACGGACAAACGACTTATTCTATATTCCAAATAAACATAAATAGATAACCATTAAGTATATACAAGAATAAACACTTTGTTTTACACTACCTGCTTACTGCATATTTGTACATTTTCACTTTTGTATACAGACAGGGTTTGTATATTTATACAATAGGATTTAGTTATGGCAATCGACGTAGTGGTCAATCAGCGGCATTTACAGATTCAGCTCAAGCAGTTGGAGACAGTATGGCATACGGTGATTAATGGCTATAACTTAAGTCAGGCGGCGACCGTACTGCACACCAGCCAATCTAGCCTATCAAAACATATTGCGGCACTTGAAAATCAGCTCAAAACGGAAGTATTCGTCCGTCAAGGCAAACGCCTAACGGGTCTTACGACCATGGGTACAGCACTAATGCCGCATATCGAATCTATCTTCGCCGAGATCCGTACGATTGAAAACCTAAGTCTCGATTTTAATAATCCGAATATTGGCACGTTGACGATTGCCACCACTCACACGCAAGCGCGATATGTATTGCCGCAAGTCGTCAAAGAGTTTAAAGAGCGCTTCCCCAAAGTCAACCTAATACTACAACAAGCGGATCCAGAGACCATCGCGCAGATGGTCATTCGCGGGCAGGCAGATATTGGCATTGCAACCGAGTCTTTACTTCATAACAATTATTTACGCTGCTATCGCTATTATGACTGGACGCATCGCGTCATTGTGCCAAGCGATCACGAACTGGCCAATCACGAGTCTGTGGATTTGCCGACCCTCGCCAGCTATCCGATTGTGACCTATCACGGTGGCTTTACGGGGCGCGGTGCAATTGACAAAACTTTTGAAGAAGCAGGATTGGAACCAGATATCGTGCTAGCAGCACTCGATGCTGATGTAATCAGTACTTACGTAGGTCTGGGCTTGGGTATCGGCATTATCGCAGAGATGGCGTTTGAACCGAGTCACTATCAAAATTTAACTGCGATACCTGTCGATCACTTTGGGCGCTTTACCAGTTGGATGGCGGTACGTGATGATGCAGAAATTCGTCAGTATGGTCGAGCATTTATGGAACTGTGTCAAAAACAATTTAGCCAGTAAAGAACCATTCATTCATATTTTCACTAAACGTCAATGGCATCGTTATCAACAGATAATGATGCCATTTTCTATTCTCATTTCTACTCAAAATCGACTGCCGCGCATGTGATTCTTATAACTCTACCCCATTATTAAGATTTGTTATCGTCTTAACTTATAACCTTTATATTCAATAGAACCGCCCCATTATATGAACTATTGAACGACTAGTTACAGCAATATTGAATTAGTACTAGATTCTTGAGGTGCTGGTTTATCATTGCTGTCGCTAGTCTCTTTTATAACTAGAATCAAATACCAATATAACCATATAACCATGTCGTTGAAAGGCGGCATCATAAAAATAGGTGATTTATGAGTAACGCTATTCCCTTATCCTTTTTAGACCTAGCACCCGTGCCTGAAGGTAAAACCATCGCTGAGGGCATTGCCCAAACGGTTGAGACAGCACAGCAAGCAGAAAAATTCGGCTTAAACCGTTATTGGATGGCAGAGCATCACAATATGCCGGGCATCGCCAGTGCAGCGACGTCAGTACTACTAGCGCATATCGGTAGCCAAACCAAGCATATACGTATTGGTGCTGGTGGTGTGATGCTTCCGAACCATGCACCGCTCGTCATCGCTGAGCAATTCGGCACTTTGCAGGCATTATATGGTGATCGCGTAGATTTAGGGCTGGGTCGTGCGCCGGGTACTGATGGCGCAACCTTTCAGGCACTACGCCGTCAGATGCAAGATGCTGATCGCTTTCCGCAAGACGTTCAAGAATTGATGTACTTTTTAGGGAACGGTACAGATAATAGCCCAGTACAGGCATTTCCTGGGGCAAAGTCAAACGTTCCTATCTGGATATTAGGCTCTTCTCTTTTTGGGGCTACGTTAGCGGCGCATCTAGGACTTCCTTATGTGTTTGCCTCACACTTTGCACCGCAAATGCTTGGGCAAGCGATTACAGCCTATCGTGAACAGTTCAGACCATCAGCCTATTTGGACAAGCCTTATGTCATGCTAGCAGCCAATTTACTACTCGCCGATGACGATGCTAATGCACAGTATCATTTTACCTCTGCGCAGCAAAGCTTCGTACGCTTGCGCCGTGGTGAGACAGGTCAAATGCCGAAACCTACTCACGATATGGACAGTATCTGGAGCCCTGCTGAAAAAATGATGGTGGATAGCGCATTGTCAGTGTCATTCATAGGTTCTGTAGAAACTGTGAAACCGAGACTGGCGGCATTCCTTGCTCAGTATGAGCCAGACGAGCTGATTGTGACGGCTAACGTTTACGATCAGGCAGCGCGCATGCGTTCACTGGAACTTACACCTGAGTTAAATTTATTTACTTTACAATGAAATCAGACACTTGCATAATTATTAATAAACCTTAGCTGGATGTTTGACATGGATGCAACTCCTATTATCGGTGCCTCACTGCTTATTGGCTCATCAATATTTATGTACATTGTGGCCTTTCTTGCGGTGATGGCTGTCGGTGGTTATTTGACCTACCGCACCAGCCCAAAACGTAAGCAGCGGCGCGAAGACAAACGCAATAAAGACAATTCAAATTAATAAACGCTCTAAAAATATGCTGGGGGCGTATTAATTTAACGTTTAAAGCAATATAAAAAACCCTCTTTCTTATTTAGAAAGAGGGCTTTTTTTGGCTTGCTACATAATAAAAATACAGCAATCTTTACGTACTGTTATTCAGACGGCCTTACCATTCAATTGACGAGCCAAGATTTTTTTGTGCGGCTTGTTGTGCGACATATAGAGCGACTGCTGCATCAAAACTGGCTGCACCAACCGATTTAAATAACGTAACACCATGATTAGACTTAGCGGTTTTTTCTTGTAGCGCCCCTGTGACTAGCGCTTGTAAGTCACCACTGAGGTCGTCCCATGTCCATGCACAATCGACACTATCGTGAGCTTGGATTAAATCGCCCGCTTCATGACGACTGCCAACCAAATCATCGACAACGACCATGCGACTGTTTGCAATGACATCATTGCTTATCTCTTTCATTGAAGGCTGATAGGCGCCGACTGCGTTGATGTGTGCATCAGATTTAATATGGTTGAGATCAAACAAACCTTCTGTTGCACGGGTTGCGACATTGATAACATCTGCATCACGGATAGCATCATTGATATTTTCGCAAACCGTTATAGTAACGTCCCATTGCGGATACTCACGAGTAAATTTCACTTTGAAAATCTCAGCGCCTTCCCTGCTTCTATTCCATAAATATACTGTTTTAATCTCAGGACGTACCGTCAAAACCGCATGTAATTGCTCATAAGCCATGCCACCACAACCGACCACCGCCACACTTTGACAGTCAGCGCTTGCCATATATTTGGTCGCAATGCCTGACAATGCCGCCGTACGCACTTGAGTAATATAAATCCCATCCATAATTGCCAATATCTCACCAGTATCATTGTTTGACACGGTAATAATCGCCGTTGTGGTTGGTAAATTTCGGCTCGGATTATCAGGACAAATGGTGACCAATTTTACCGCGGTATACTCATTCTTACCATCATAAATCGTCGCGGGCATTGATAAATGCGAACCTGAGCGATGAGTGTCATCTTCACTAAAAGTTTCAATGACCAAACGTTCAGGCGCTTTGATCCAGTTGGGGTGCGCTGCCTGTTGATGTAACAATGCTTCTATCGCCCCAATGGCAGATTGCATATTGAGATGTTCGGTCACGATTGCTTTGTTTAGTAATTGCAATTTGAGTACTCCTATTTATAGATTTATTATTAGAACATGTTTTATCACGCCAAAACGGCTACTACATTAATCCCAACCCGCGTAATATTGCCGCACCAATCGCCATTCCAAACATACCTACGACGGTGGTAAAAGCCAAAATATTAGCAGCTAACACATCATTGCCACCCATGGCTTTTGCCATTACATAGCTGGCGGCGGCTGTTGGTGAGGCTGCCATCAAAAACAACACACCCATATGCACACCTGATAGACCAAATCCCAATCCAATAGCGATGGCAATCAATGGCGCAACAATAATACGTCCGATACTCGCCTGCATGGACAGCCCTGAAGGGTGCAACATCGACTTCAAATCAATACTGGCACCGGCGCAAATCAATGCTAAGGGCAATGCCACCGCGGCCAGTAAATCGCCAGTCGTATGAATCACACCTGTAATAGGCGGCAGCGGTGACGCCTTATAAGCAAATGCTGCTACCAATGCGATAATCAGTGGGTTGGTAAATAGTTTTTTGATAATCATGGTACTGCGACTGAGCCAAGTATCATCCACACTTTTGGAAACACGGCTGAGAGTGATAACCGCTAAGATATTAAACAGTATCGTCACCACACCCATATAGACAGCACCGATGCTTAAGCCACGTTCTCCGTAGGCATTAGCAACCGTTGCCAGTCCAATAATAGCCATGTTACTCCGAAATATCCCTTGTACAAACACCCCTTGATCAGCCGGTTTGCTCACAAAATATTTGGCGTAAATCTCTGCACCTATAAACAAGATGAATGTCACCAGAATACCAGCCACTATCAGCGTGATTTGTTTGCTGTAATCGACATCACTATCAACGACGCTAAAAAAAAGCAAACAGGGTAAACAGTAATTAAAGACAAAGCTCGATGCTTGGTCAATAAAAGTCTGGCTCGCCTCACCGCGTCTCTGCATAAAAAAACCCAACCACATTAAGGCAAGGTTGGGCAAGACAATGGTAATAGCAAAGACAATAGCATCAATCATAAATAGGCTCAGTTCGTTGACAAGCCCATCATGATATGGACATCAGCGAGATAAATTAACAAGTAATCATTAAGTTTTATAACCTAGTATAGAGACAAAATAGCAAGTAAGACAAGCGCCTGCTCTATTTTCTTTTAACAGCGGCTGTATTTTTAACAAACAAAAGCCCATAACGATATATCGCTATGGGCTTTTGTTATACTAGTTATACTACTATTACGAATCTAGCGCGGCCTTCGCTTTTTTATGTTTCTTCACTGTCATAGCTAATAATTGAACGGCTGCAGGCGTCACACCGCTCACGCGTCCTGCTTGAGCAAGCGTCGCAGGACGTATTTGCGTCAATTTCTGTACAATTTCATTCGATAATCCCGATACCACGCTATAATCAAAGTCCAGTGGTAGCGCTGTATTTTCTAGGCGTTTCATCTGATCAATGTCTTCTTGCTGACGATCAATATAGCCTGCGTATTTGACAGAAATCTCTATCTGCTCGCCTACTTGTGTATCGACCTGCGAATCAGTGATGGCAGCGATATCAGCAAAATGAATCTGCGGACGCTTGAGCAAATCAAAAGCAGTTGATTCTTTTGACAGCACCTCGCCCGTTTGCTCTGTGACTTTTTTGCCCAACGTATTAGCAGGGGTTGCCCACATATCTTTGAGACGTGAGGTCTCCGTTGTGATCGCCTCCATTTTTTCTTGATACGCTTGCCAGCGCACATCATCTACTAGACCAAGCTTGCGACCCGTCTCAGTTAGGCGTTGATCTGCATTGTCTTCACGTAATAGTAGACGATATTCTGCGCGGCTCGTAAACATACGATATGGCTCAGTCGTACCATGGGTAATCAAATCATCAACGAGCACGCCAAGATAGGCTTCATCACGGCGCGGTGTCCACGTTTCAAACTCACTATTATTAGTAGTAACCAATGCCGCATTGGTACCTGCTAGCAAACCCTGTACACCAGCTTCTTCGTAGCCAGTCGTACCATTGATTTGCCCAGCGAAGTAAAGACGATCGATAGATTTGGTCTCAAGCGTTGGTTTCAAATTTTGCGGATCAAAATAATCATACTCAATCGCGTAGCCTGGACGGGTGATATGCGCGTTTTCTAAGCCTTTCATACTATGAATAAACTCTAACTGCACATCAAACGGCAAACTTGTTGATATACCATTTGGATATAGCTCATGTGTCGTCAAACCTTCTGGCTCGATAAATATCTGATGGCTGTCTTTATCTGCAAAGCGATGAATCTTGTCTTCAATTGACGGACAATAACGTGGACCCACACCTTCGATTTTGCCAGAGAACATCGGCGAACGGTCTAAATTTTCACGGATGATGTCATGGGTGCGCGCATTGGTATGGGTGATGTAGCAATTGACCTGCTCTGGATGCATCGACACATCACCCATATAACTCATGACTGGCAGTGGCGTATCGCCCGGCTGTACGGTCATCACACTAAAATCAACGCTACGTGCATCAATACGTGCTGGCGTACCTGTCTTTAGACGACCGACTGGCAGCTTAAGCTCACGTAAACGATCAGCCAACTTGATAGAAGGTTGATCCCCTGCACGACCACCTTTTGAGCTTTCGAGACCAATATGAATCACCCCGCCCAAGAACGTTCCTGAAGTCAGTACCACCGTTTGCGTATTAAAGATAATACCCGTTGCAGTAACCACTGCCGTCGCACGACCATTTTCAACTAAGATATCATCAGCTGCTTGCTGGAATATATCAAGATTTGGCTGATTTTCAAGCGTATGGCGAATGGCGGCTTTATATAAAATACGATCTGCTTGCGCACGCGTAGCACGAACGGCAGCACCTTTACGACTGTTAAGCACACGAAACTGAATGCCTGACTTATCCGTTGCCAATGCCATTGCACCGCCAAGCGCATCAATCTCACGTACCAGATGGGATTTGCCGATACCACCAATTGCAGGGTTACAACTCATCTGCCCGAGCGTCTCAATATTATGTGTCAACAGCAAGGTCTGCGCGCCCATACGTGCGGCTGCCAAAGCAGCTTCTGTGCCAGCATGACCACCACCGATCACTACCACGTCGTAATTTTTTGGGTATTGCATATACGCCTCACTTGACTCATAACGCTGCTTTTAGCCAAAAACTATCATTACCAGAATTTTATGGCTAAATAGCATGGTCATCAGCAAATAAACGTCAGTCGGATTTAAAAAGTTAACGACTTGGAAAAGCCGCTAGATATTGGATTGCTAACCCATCATTATAACAATTTTTTGATGCTTAAAAAACGCCGCAGTAGAAACTATTTACATTAAGTGTTAAGCATCATTTTTAAACTTAGTAACTAGTAACTTAATAATTAGCGCCTAGTTACCAGGGCTCAGCGGTACGATTTGATCTGATTGACCACTGCTCAGCATATGCTGACTGCCATAACCTTCTGGATTGATCTGCAAATAAGCATTCATCAAGCCAATAGCATCGCCATCATTACTCGCCAAAATTTGCTCTTTAATCATGTCCACTGGCGGTAGCAGCAAGTTTTTTAGCAATGCCAAACGCTGCTGGTTATTACCTTTATTAACGACCATCTCGATAAGTTGACGCGCATCGATAGGTAAATCTGGCGTATTCTGTGCCAATAATGCCAAATGATAAGCGCCCGCAGAATCTTGATCCGCAACGATACGCTGCTCAATCGCAATATAAGTGGCTTCTGTTGCGCCGCCTGCCACGCTAAGCTGATGAATACATTTCAGGGCTGAATGTGGCTCATTGCCAGCAATTTCAATGATGCGCGTGGATTCATTTTTTAAATGCTCACGGCGTTTCTCTATGGTCGCTTGCTCAGCAGATACCGGTTCAGGTGTTTGTTGTTCTATTAGTTGATTGCTCATAATACTCTCTCATTATTTATGTTTTTATAATGCTTGCTGTTGAGCCATATATGGGGTCAATACTGACAAAAACAATAAAAGCCCGAGCGCCCATCTAAGGACTGGCTCGAGCTTTTATTGTTAAAACTTATCAGCTTGATAATAAAAAAGCTTAGATAAGTGTTTTCAGCATTATGCAGCAGGGCTGTTTGCTTCAACCAATGGCTTAAGCTCGCCTGATTGATACATTTGCAAAATAATGTCTGATCCGCCCATCAATTCGCCGTCAATCCACAACTGTGGAAAAGTCGGCCAATTAGCCACTTTAGGTAACGTCGCACGGATTTCTGGGTTTTCTAAAATATTTACAAACGCAAATGGACGACCGATTTGAGTAAGAACTTCAATCGATTTAGCAGAAAAACCGCACTGCGGAAATTGCGGCGTGCCTTTCATATAAATAATAACTTTATTGTCACGGATTTGATCACGGATCAATTGTTCAACGTCGTTTGCAGCAGTATTTGGGGTTTGTTCACTCATAAAAGCTCCTATTGATAAAGCGGTTCATTGAAAACAGTGATTGATATTACAAAATGATTGAGAAAAGAGATGGCTGATACATGGGGCAAGCGCCACGGTATTACAAGTACAACTCTATAGACTATATATATAAAATCTACATAGATAAAATCTGCGCGCAACTGACCCAGTCAATATGACTCGGAGTGCTCAAACAGCGATGACACCCGATCCAAGCTATCTAGATTCGACAACATTAGGCACTAATAATACCACGGCATTGGCCATAATGCCCTCTTGCCGACCTGTAAAGCCTAACTTTTCAGTGGTGGTGGCTTTAACGCTGATATTATTGACCGCAGTCTGCAAATCACTGGCAATATTATCACGCATGGCTTGGCTGTGCGGTGCCAGCTTTGGACGCTCACACATCACAGTGATATCAGCGTTGCCTAGACTATAACCAGCCTCTTGCACTTTACTGTAGACATAACGTAGCAGCACCCGCGAGTCCAACCCTGCATGGGCAGCATCTGTATCAGGGAAATGCTGACCGATATCGCCAAGCGCCAATGCACCAAGCAGTGCATCAGCAAGCGCATGCAGCACCACATCTCCATCAGAGTGTGCAAGCAAGCTGTGCGTGTGTTCAATAGGCACACCTGCTAGCACCACATATTGCTGCTGCTGACCATTATTGTGAAAAGCGTGAACGTCGATACCTTGACCAATTTTTATCATTATTATTCCAAGATGAGTGAAACGTGATTAAAATAATTCAAAACCACTATCTAAATTTCTAAAGCGATTTTACCAATGCCTAGACACCATCGGTCGCCACCAGTTTCAATTAACTGGTATAATATGACGTTTATTTTATCATAATACCAGATCCAAAAGATAAGCTGACGTCGTTCTGCTGAGACTACCTATTGTAGCAATGGCATAATTTTTGGCGTCAATATCTATTTTGGAGAACGTACAAATAGTTGAGCCGCTTTATGTCAGCCATACAAGATACCTCAAGCATAGCCGTTTCCGAGTCTTTTACGACTCATCGTCCATTAACACTTGCCGATATCGAAAATCCTAGCGCCAAGCACGTGATTGTCGGTATGTCAGGTGGCGTTGATTCTTCTGTATCAGCCGTTTTACTTCAACAAGCAGGCTTTAAAGTCGAAGGTCTGTTTATGAAGAACTGGGAAGAAGATGACGGCACCGAATACTGTACGGCAATGGACGACCTAGCGGACGCACAAGCGGTATGTGACAAAATCGGTATGAAGCTACACACAGCCAATTTTGCCATGGAATATTGGGATCGGGTTTTTGAGCATTTTTTGGCCGAATACAAAGCGGGTCGTACGCCCAACCCAGATATTTTGTGCAACAAAGAAATCAAGTTCAAAGCATTTTTAGACTATGCTTTGACGTTGGGCGCAGATTATATCGCCACCGGTCACTACACGCGCCGTAGTATGAACTATACGAATGCTAATGGCACTGAGGTTGCGCAGCTATTACGCGGGCTTGATAACAATAAAGACCAAAGTTACTTTTTACATGCGGTTGGCGGCGATAAAATCGCTAAGACACTGTTCCCAGTCGGTGAGCTTGAAAAACCAGTGGTTCGTCAAATCGCTGAAGAACATGATCTTATTACTGCCAATAAAAAGGATTCAACGGGTATTTGCTTTATTGGTGAGCGCCGCTTTAAAGACTTTTTACAACAGTACTTGCCGGCACAAAAAGGCGATATCGTCACTGACGATGGTCACATTATCGGTCAACACGATGGTTTAATGTATTATACGTTAGGTCAGCGCGGTGGTATTGGCATTGGCGGTGTCAAAGATCGCCCAGAAGAGCCTTGGTTCGTATTGGCAAAAGACTTGGACAACAACCGTTTGATCGTTGGACAAGGTCATGAGCATCCCATGATGCTGAGTAATGAGCTGCAAGCTTATAAGCTCGATTGGGTCGATGGTTTACCGCCTGCAGATATATTTACCGATGAAGGTTTACGTTGTATGGCAAAATCGCGCTACCGTCAGCCAGACCAAGCGTGCCGAGTGTTTTCTGTTGATGATAAAGGTTTAGAAGTACGAGTGATATTTGATGCGCCGCAACGGGCAGTGACGCCAGGTCAATCAGCAGTATTTTATATCGATGAGGTTTGTTTGGGCGGCGGTGTCATTGCCTCTATTGACGCGCCTTGCGGGATTTGACATCTCATTTAACATTAATTAATACAATGATTTGTCTTTTTTTAGGATACTGAATGACCGCTCGCCTTTTCGCCTTGCTGAATATCTCATTTTCTTGTTCGATATGGGTAAAGAGAGGTCTTACGCTTACTTTCATTGCTGCGTCATTTAGTGCACAGTCAGCACCATCAGAGCTGGGTAGTATTACGGTTACCAGCTCTAATGCTTCGACTGGTACTGCTTCTGGCACCTATATCGCAGCAGGTTCTGGTGCTACTGGTCGTTTTACTTTAGTGCGCAATGAAAATATTGGTTATAACAGTAATGCTGAGATAACACCGTCTAGTGGTACGCGTACCAATGGTATTGAGATCAGGAATGATTCTAATACTAGTATTGATAGAGATAAATTTGAGTACACTTTCACTATTACGCCTAATGATAACGCCTCTATACATACCATAAAAATTGGTCAAGCCAGCTATTCAATGGGTGGTAACTCAGAAATTGCACGTCAAACGTTAAGTTTTACCCAAAATAGTCAAATTAGTCTACCTGTGCAAGCCACTATCAAAAACAACCCAGATGTCCCCTATTACTATAATGCAATGGGTGATTATTTTATGGGGACCAAACTTAATGCGACTCAATTGAATTCACAAAATGCTGTGTTCAACCCGCAGCTGCGTACCGATAGCTCAAATGTGAATGGTAGTGGTTTATATTATTATAATATTACTAATCTAGCGGGTGCTACTGGTAGCCAAAATCCATATAGCCCTACTTTAACTAACAATCTAGTCGCCCTTAGCTCAAATAACGGGGTTTTACCACCGACGCCAACTTTTGAAAATATTATTAAAAGTATCAATAATGGCAGCACGTATTCTGCACTCTCATCTAATACGGCTATTTCCAATGGTGGTACTTATGTCAGTTATGGCATTGAAAATAGTCAAAGCAATTACGTTGTCGCGGTAAGAAATGCGAACGCTGTGACTTTGACCTATGAAGGTATTATGAATGGTAATATCGGCATTGCGCGTAACGTAGTCGGTGAAACTTTTAATGAATGGATCAGCTTTGGGGTAGAAAGTGAACCATTGAATTACGTCTTTTCAGGCACTGTATTCAATGATAATGGCGGTATAAACGATAGCGACATCAATGTCAAAAAAGATAACGCTACGATAGACAGCGGTATATATAACAATACCAACTTCTTCAATGGTACTTTTGACTCTGCTGAAAGTGGTATTGCAGGTAGCACAGTCAAGCTGGTTGACTGTACAACCAATGCTCCTTTTGAAACTATCAATATTCCTACTAATATTGTCGGTAAATATGAGATTAAAATACCTATCGCTTCTCTAACTGGCAAAAGTACTGTCTGCCTGATTGAAGAAAATAGTGGTAGCACTTATCCCATTCGTACTACTAATGAAAAAACTGTTATTTCCTTAACTACTAACAAGTATAACTATGAAAATAATAACTTTGGCAGAGTGATTGATAAGAACACAGCTTTAGTCCTTGAAAAAGAACAAGCACTTAACGATTGCAAAATCTCCTCATTGTTACCAAATCTAGAAAACAAGCTTGCCTATAGTCAAGCCGCCCTATCTGAAGTAACTCCAGGACAATGTATTGCTTACAAAATCACTGCGACCAATCGAGCCAACCTTAGTATCAATCACTTTGTTCTACAAGATGTCTTGCAAGAAAAAAATGTGAATCGCGCGATAGTGACATCAAAACTTGCGAATCCAATTCATCAAGCAAGCGAATATGCCGCAGACAGTGTCGTTATCGGCAATAACGGTACTGTTAAAACGGTAACCTCAATTTTAGATCCAAGGACAAAACGTAGTTTTTACTTTAATACTAAGTATGGCACGACATACTCTAATACACCCGATGCCCCTTAATAATGGCGTTATATGCATATTTTGATTTTATCAACGGCTACATTTGCTACACTACCCGTATTTTTTTGACCACAGTCTTATATGATGTGTTCATTTGTGTGATTTCACAGTTTTCATCACTTTTACTTTTTTAATTTAAAGGCATTATTATGAACTTACTTACCGCACTCTCCCCAATCGATGGTCGTTACGCCTCCAAAGCTGACAGCTTGCGTCCTTATTTATCTGAATTTGGTCTCATTAAAGCCCGCGTCACTGTCGAGATTCGCTGGTTACAGTCATTGGCTGATAACAGCGCTATTGGTGAATTGGCAGCATTTGATACCGATACCAATGCCTTTTTAAACAGTATCGTTGATGACTTTAGTGAAGCAGATGCCCAAGCTATCAAAGACATCGAAGCGACGACCAATCATGATGTAAAAGCCGTTGAGTACTTTATCAAAGACAAGTTCCGTGGTCAGGCAGCACTTGAAGATTCATTAGAATTTATTCATTTTGCGTGTACTAGTGAAGATATCAACAACTTGTCTTATGCATTAATGCTAAAAGACAGCCGCGAGATTGTGGTTGCTAAAATGCAAGAAGTGACTGATAGCATCGTTGATTTAGCGATTACCCATGCTGACCAACCCATGCTATCACGTACTCATGGTCAAACCGCTAGCCCAACGACGCTAGGCAAAGAAATGGCAAACGTCGCTTATCGCTTAGCCCGTCAAATCAAACAAGTCGGTCAAGTAGAGCTATTAGGTAAAATCAATGGCGCGGTTGGTAACTATAACGCTCATTACGCCTCATACCCTGACGTCGATTGGCAAGCACATGCAGAACGTTTCATCGATGAAAGTCTTGAGCTGACTTTTAACCCTTATACCACGCAAATTGAGCCGCATGATTATATCGCCGAGCTATTTGATGCTGTCAAACGTTTTAATACCATCCTAATCGATTTTAACCGTGATATTTGGCAATATATTAGCTTAGGCTATTTTAAACAGCGCCTAAAAGATGGTGAAGTTGGTTCTTCTACCATGCCGCACAAAGTGAACCCGATTGATTTTGAAAACTCAGAAGGTAACTTGGGCGTTGCTAATGCCATGCTGGCTCATTTGGGTGAAAAACTGCCAATTTCACGTATGCAGCGTGATTTATCAGACTCTACCGTACTTCGTAATATCGGTGTTGGTCTGGCACAAAGCATGATTGCTTATGATGCTTGTTTAAAAGGTGTCAGCAAACTTGAATTGAATGCCCAGCGCTTAAACGACGATTTGGATAATGCACAAGAAGTATTGGCAGAGCCGATTCAAACGGTTATGCGTCGCTACCGTGTTGAAAACCCATATGAGAAGCTTAAAGCTCTGACTCGTGGTAATGCGATGACTCGCGAAGCCATGCTGACATTCGTTGAAAGTGATGAGCTATCTGCGGTGAGCGATGCGGATAAAGCGCGCCTACGTGAGATGACGCCAGCCACTTATATCGGTAATGCGGCGGAGCAAGCGCGCACGATTAAAGAGTGGATTGCTAAGATTTAACTGGCAACAAACTTATCTTTATAAAATGTAAAAAAGATATAAATGAGCTCATTTATATCTTTTTTCAAAAAACCTTACTCTAAACACTATGATTTTTTTAAATACATAGTTAATGGGTGAGGTTTTATTCTTTATCGTCTTCATCTTTTTTATCACTGCTATCACCCGGTATGATGGCTTTGGTCACAGCAACAGTACCTTTGACGACGCCTTTAGTAGTTTTGTAGGCGACTTTTACAGGTACAGTGACGATTTTATGCACACAAGCTTGCAGCATAAATATACTGGCGATGATGACGATAAATTGTAATTTTTTCATAAATTTCCTACGGATAATGAGAGGCATTGATGGCTATAATTTCACCATCAGCTAGACGCTAATCATAAACCAATACATGTCAGCTATAAAGCACTGTTCTAGTTTTATATTCTGTCTACCTTGATATCCTTTCTACTTAAACACACGGATCTACCCATGACTTCTATACCGCTTTGTTTACCCGACTCTATCACGCCTGAGCAATTTTTAAGCGAATACTGGCAAAAAAAGCCACTCTTAATTAAACAAGGCTTACCACAGCTAATTGGCATGTTCGAACCTGACGACATGCTTGGTCTAGCACTAGAAGAAGATGCCGCAGTGCGCCTGCTGACTCAAGCAGCAAGTAAAAAAGAAGGTCAGGCGCAGTGGCAACTCAAAAAAAGCCCATTGACTGAAACTGATTTCGATAACTTACCTGAGCAATGGACTGTACTGGTGCAGAATATGGAACAGTGGTCGCCTGAGCTTGGTCAATTGTGGCAAGCCTTTGACTTTATTCCACAATGGCAACGTGATGACATCATGGTTTCTTATGCGCCAAAAGGTGGTTCAGTCGGCAAACACTATGATGATTATGATGTGTTTTTAGCGCAAGGGTTTGGGTCTAGACGTTGGCAACTGGGCAAATTCTGTGATAAAAATACCGAGTTTGTCGCTGATGAGCCGATTCGCCTCTTTGATGATATGGGTGAGATTATTTTTGATGAGATATTAGAAGCGGGTGACGTGCTTTACGTACCGCCGAAGCTGTCACATTTTGGTGTGGCACAAGACGATTGCTTAACCTTTTCATTTGGCTGCCGTCGTCCTAACTTGATGCAAATCATCGACAGCTTGGCTGATATCGCCACCAACGATAGCGATTTATTTATCCCAATGCTGCTGCCACAAGCGCTGCAAGCGTCAGGTGAATTGCAAGCGAGCAGCATCAATGCGATCAAAGATCAGCTATTACAAATGCTACAGTCTGAGCGTGGTAGTGATATCATTCGTCAAGCAGTTTCTGAAGTCGTCAGCAAACGCCAGTATGATGCGCTGATGCCAGAGGATACATTAGATACAGATGAGCTCATGCAAGCTCTAGCAGAAGGTGCTACCTTGCAAGCGGATTATAGCAATCGTTTGTTATACACCCAGGCGGATAATGACATCGTTTTATATGCCAATGGGCAACGCATTGACGGGCTTGACGAGACCGCAGTAGCGGTATTGGTGCGTTTGGCTAATGGCGAACACCTAAATAGTCAAGATGTCGCCGATGTTGACTCAGACGATTTGAGCGAATGGCTAGAGAACGGCTGGGTGTGGATTGATATTGCTGAATAATATCTATTAATCAGACATTAATCAAATAACGTAAATAAAAAAAACCGCTATCCGACAATTACTCAGATAGCGGTTTTTTCTTATAAATCGTATTCGGTATTTATAGCTATACCAAACACTGCTTCGCACTTATCAAAACGGATATAAGAGCGAAGTGGGTTTGTAATTAATACGGTTATTCTGTACCAAGTTCAAGCAAGCTAGCATTACCACCGATCGCTGTGGTATTGATTGTTTTGACGCGCTCAGTGACAAAACGATGCAAATAATCAGGCGTTAGCATCTCTGACAAGCCTTCCATATCAGTGACGCTGATGACTTGCGTTAAGATACCGTCTGTATTGGCAAGCTCTTGACTGATAGTCTGTACTTCGCTTCGATTGCCAGAGACTGCAACCTGTGCCAGACGATCGATATATAAAAGCGTGACGGTTTGCGAGTCATTCGCCACACTCAATACATCTTCGCTGATACCTGTATCATATAGTATCTTGGCAGCTTCATTGCACATCTCATCTTGGCTTGGGCAATGCAGGATGACTTCATTACCTGTCAATAGTGCGGCTACCAGCTGTCCTAATACTGCCATGGCTCTAGCAGATTCACCACCAATAACCATGGTCTTACCACGACCAGTGACATATAGATCGTTGGACTCACCAGTTGCACCAGTCATGCGATGCACCTCATCCAAGCTAGGCGCGGCGCTCAATAGATGATTGAACAAACGCTTTGCTTTATTGGCGTCACCAGTCAGCAGCGCCAACTTTGGAATAGCCGCTTGTAGATATGTTGCGCGATTCACTGCGCCAAGTAATCGCCAAGATTCACAAACCTGGGCATGATTTTTTTTGAATTCAGTCGCCATGTTGCTACTCCTTATGCGAGTTCTGTTTGAGTGGTGGTTTGGGTAGTGGTATTAGCAGTTGTTTGGTTACTGCTATTTGACTCTGAGCTAAGCTGCATCAAACGTGCGACATAATGCGGGCCACCAGCTTTAGGACCCGTGCCAGACAGACCACAACCACCGAATGGTTGTACGTTTACGACGGCACCGATTTGGTTGCGGTTGATATAAGTATTACCTACAAACGCACGGCGCTCGATGTGCTCAACGGTATTTTCGATACGACTATGAATACCTAGGGTCAAACCAAAGCCTGTCGCGTTGATGGCATCAATCAGCTTATTCAGATCACGTGCTTGATAACGCAGTACGTGCAAAATCGGACCAAAATGCTCGCCACCGATCACGTCGATACTTTTCACTTCGATCGCTGTTGGCAATACAAAGGTAGACTGTTCTTGACTGACAACTGAGCTTGAGCTCATTGGTGTCTGTGCCAAGATAGTCGCTGTTGGCTCAGCGTCCATACGCTCGATATGCGCTTCAAGACTACGTTTGGCATCCGCATCAATCACTGGGCCCACATCTGTAGCAGCATATAAAGGATTACCGACCGATAGCTCAGCCATATTACCTTGTAATAGCTCAATTAAATTATCAGCCATTTCTTCTTGCACGCACAATATACGACAAGCTGAGCAACGCTGACCTGCTGAACCAAATGCAGATAAGACAGCGTCTCTAACCACTTGTTCTGGCAATGCCGTTGAATCGACAATCATAGCATTCTGACCACCAGTTTCAGCGATAAAGACAGGTAGCTCACCACTGGCTTGTGCATGATCATTTAGGCTTTGGTTAATACGTTGAGCCGTTTGGGTTGAACCCGTAAATATCACACCTGCTATATTGTCAGCCGCTGTCAATGCACCACCAACATCGCCAGCACCGATCACTAACTGTAAGGCTTGTGTTGGTACGCCTGCTTGGTACATTAGCTGAGCACCAAAATGGGCAATCAAGCTGGTTTGTTCGGCAGGTTTCGCCACAACCGTATTGCCTGCTGCTAGTGCCGCTACGATTTGACCAGTGTAGATAGCCAATGGAAAGTTCCATGGGCTAATACAGACAAAGGTGCCACGTGCTTTATAAACTTGACGAGATTGCTTGCCAGCCAAATCGGTGAATTCATGCACGACGTCGTTTAAACGCTCTGCTTCATCGGCATAAAAACGGCAGAAATCAACCGCTTCTTTGATTTCATCAATACCGTCTTGAAGGGTTTTTCCCGCTTCGATTTGGCATAGCGCCATTAGCTCAGCGTAGTTTTCTTCATAGAGATCCGCTATCTTACGCAATATTTCAGCACGCTTAGCAGCTGATACTGCTTGCCAGACACGTTGCCCTGCCACTGCCGCATCGATTGCTTGACCAGCTATTTCAGCATTGGCATAAGTGACTTCACCAGCACTTACTTCGTGGTTCCAAGGTGCACGTACGGTTTGAGTCTCAAGCTTGTGCGTTACGCCCTCTACTTCATATTCATCAACTGCTTTGCCATTGACGATGGACGTCGCTGACCAAGTTTTATGCAAATGGCTATCGATAGCAGATTTAAAGGGCAGCCATTGTGACTCTACGAATATATTAGGACCAAAACTGGCACGGCGCGCACCATAAATCTCTAACGGCAACGGAATCTCTGGATTGTGTAACGTCGCATTGGCCAGCAGCTTGTCATAGGGATGTACTGTCAGCTTCTCAATCGGATAAGACTTGTCTAGCAGCTGATGGACAAACGAGCTGTTGGCGCCGTTTTCGAGCAAGCGACGTACCAAATACGGCAGCAAGTCTTTATGCGCGCCAACTGGGGCATAAATACGTACCGGAATTTGATACGCTTGTAAGATATGATCATAAAGAGCATCGCCCATACCGTGCAAACGCTGAAACTCAAACTCTCTATGCTTACTCATGGTCATAATTGACGCTAGGGTGTGCGCATTGTGTGTCGCAAACTGTGGCCAAATCAAGCCGCGCAGATGATCTGACAATAAGAAACGCGCACAGGCAAGGTAAGCAGTATCCGTGCCTTCTTTGCGTGTCCAGACAGGATAGCCTGACAGACCTTTTTGCTGGGCAAGCTTGATCTCAGTATCCCAGTAGGCACCCTTTACCAGACGTACTGGAATACGATCTCCCACCTCAGTCGATAGACGAGCCAGCCACACTAAAATAGCAATGGCGCGCTTAGAGTAACCTTGCACGACCAAGCCAAGACCATCCCAGTCAGCCGTCAAATTGTCACGGTACAAAGACTCAAACAGTTTTAAAGAAATTTCAAGGCGGTCGGCTTCTTCGGCATCGATACTAAGATCCACATTGACTTCACGTGCCGCTTCGATGAGCAGCAAGCAGCGTTGACGTAATAAACCCATGACTTGGGCTTCTTGCGTGGCTTCATAGCGAGGGTGCAATGCTGACAACTTGATAGATACTGATGGCTTAGGCATGCCTTCTTTGACTTTGATACTGGCAGTGGCTCTGATCGCATGCAGGTAGTCATTGAAGTATTTTTCAGCGTCTTTATGCGCAATAGCCGCTTCACCGAGCATATCAAACGAATAGGTATAGCCTTTATTACGATAAGGTTGGCTATTTTTATTGGCGTCCTCGATGGTCTCGCCCAATACAAACTGATGACCCATGATACGCATGGCTTTTTGCATGGCACTACGAATAACAGGCTCGCCCATCTTTTTAGTCATGCGATCCAAAAAGCCTGATGCTGTGGTGCTACTATCAATACTGACGACACGACCTGTCATCATCATGCCCCATGTTGAGGCATTGACCATAAAACCGTTGTCATTTTTGATGTGCTTTTTCCAATCAGCCACACTCATTTTGTCATGAATCAAGGCATCAGCAGTATAATTGTCTGGCACTCGAATCAAGGCTTCTGCCAAGCTCATCAGCAAGATACCTTCTTGGGTGTCAAGACTATACTCAAGCAGTAACGAGTCGACCATCTTGACCGCTTTGCCATCATTACGTACATGCTCAACCAGCTGGCGCGTTTGCTCAGCAGCGGCGTCACGTTCTTCTGTGCTGGGTTTAGCAAGTGGCAATAATTTGGACAACCAGCGCTCTTCATCAACGCTATACAACGGCGAAATACGGGCGTGCAGAGTTTCTGCCGACTGGGCAATGTAATCTGGCGATAGCAAATCGACAGGATTAAACAAAATCGGCTCTTGCGGGGTAAACTGGTCTACTGGGTTCATAACAACTCCATAACTATCGTTTAAAAACCATCATAAATAGTGCTTTAGGAAGTCTGATCGTCTGGTATAACTAGCCATCACCATCATTCATTTAGATGATGGCTATCGATAGATACTTATAACAATAATCAAAAGTCCAAACGGCGCCATCACAAAACGAGAAAATCCAGCGTAGGCTGGAAGCGGTTAAGTAGGTCGTTCGACTGTTAAACGGGCTACGTTAACAATACAAAGGCAACAACGAACAGCTAAGCGGCATTAGTGCCTTCTTCTTGTTTGTAGTGAAAGGAGTGTGATGATCAGATATCGCTATTAAAACGAAAAAATCGCTTTAGCAAAAAAATCTGCCATCTTGAGTGCTGCTAATTCACTGTAAGAAAAACCTCTACGGCGTTGATTGAGGTGATGCGCTTAACTCGGCTATAATATCATGAAAAAAATTTTCAAACTAACGATATTGCTTATTTACACAAATTAATATATTTCTAAAAAACAATTAGTTAACAGCACTTTATCCCTTATGACGCACTGGTTATACTTTTCTATTTACTATTGGCGATTAATTGTTTTTTTAAATCAAACACTTGAATAAATTTAGGGAAATTTGAGCCATTTTAAATCAAAAAAAACCCCTTTATCGTTTCCGAATAAAGAGGAATTTAACGTAACAAAACTCGAAAGCAGTAAAGTAATATCGAACGCTCACTGCATCCTAGTAAAACTTATAAAACCACCAATTTGGTCAGCAAAATAACGGTCAATACCCAAACTGGGATCGTAATTTCAGAGAATTTACCAGTCATCAGTTTTACCGCGGTAAAGGTGATGAAACCAAGCGCAATACCATCAGCGATAGAGTACGTCAGCGGGGTCAATAACAGAACAACCGCTACAGGAGCCGCTTCTGTCAAATCTTCCCAATTGATTTCTTTTAGGGTAAATAACATCAGTACCGACACATAAAAAATCGCGCCAGCTGTGGCGTAAGCAGGAATCATACCAGCCAATGGTGCAAAGAAAATACTCAGTACAAACAATACGCCAACCGTCACTGCCATCAGACCTGTACGACCACCTGATGCCACTCCAGAAGCACTCTCAATATAACTGGTGGTCGATGACGTACCCAACATTGCACCAGCGACCGTAGCAGTAGAATCGGCCAGTAGCGCTTTGTCCATATTAGGAATATTGCCGTCTTTATCAATCAAACCCGCTTTATTGGCAATACCAACCAAACTACCTGTCGTATCAAATAAATCGACGAATAAGAAGGCAAAAATAACGCTGATCATACCAACGTCAAACGCACCCGCAATATCAAGCTCCATCAATGTTGGTGTGATAGATGGCGGCGCAGACATGATGCCAGCAAACTGTGTATGGCCTGTCAACAAGCTAATCACGGTGATAACCAAGATACCAATCGTCACGGCACCTGGGACTTTTTTATAGACCAAACCAATAATAATAAAGAAACCCAAAGCAGCCATCATAGGTGCAAATGAGGTCATATCACCCAGCATCACCAATGTCGCATCACGACCGACAATGATACCTGAGCTCTGTAGCGCAATAAATGCTAAGAAAGCACCGATACCTGCCACAATACCCTGCTTAAGGCTGTTTGGAATGGCATTGATAACCCATTCGCGAATCTTAAACAAACTCAAAATGATAAACAAGCAACCCGATAAGAAAACAGCACCTAGCGCAGTTTGCCAAGCGTAGCCCATACCCAATACAACGCCGTAAGTAAAAAAAGCGTTCAAACCCATACCTGGTGCGAGTGCCACCGGCAGTCTGGCATAGATACCCATAATAAAGCAGCCTATTGCCGCTGCTAAACAGGTGGCAACAAATACCGCCCCTTTATCCATACCAGCTTCCGCCAATACGTTGGGGTTGACAAAGATGATATAAGCCATGGTCAAAAAGGTGGTTATACCGGCAAGGATTTCCGTTTTGACTGTGGTGTTTTCACCATTAATCCCAAAATAGCGTTCAATTGCATTCATAAGTGTCGCGCCCAGCTTGCTAGTGAAAGAACAAATTTATTGATGCCTAAAATAAATATGACGTCAGCCAATGGATGGCGACGTCATTATCAAAAGACAGCGGTAACAAGGTGCAACATTTTAGAGAAGTTGCGGTACAAATTCAATCATTACCAGTGCCTTATGGGTACAAACCCACCTTTTCAGTCGATTGAGACATAACAGCCAGACAATATTTCAGATATCCACATATAAATTAACCTTATACTATGGATTGTACAAACAGCTGTTAATTATTTGGTATTTAACACTTTAACAAATGACCTTTTCGACATTTAGCAGTACACTAGGCGGCTGATAGCAATATGCATCATGACTGTCATATTATATTTTCGTTATTAAAGATCCTATCTGGTCTGCGTGTCGCGCCATACCAGCTATTATTAATTACCCATGAGTCCCATACATGCCTGAATCATTAAATATTATCGACCTTATTACCCAAGCCAGTCTCTTGGTGCAGATTGTGATGGCATTATTGTTATTGGCGTCTTTAGTCAGTTGGGTAATTATCTTTCGTATGAGCGCGCGGCTTGGTACGGCCAAAAATTTCGATCAACAGTTTGAAACTTGGTTTTGGTCAGGTGAAGATTTAGCCAAGCTTTACCAAGGCGTACAAGGCTCGCCTGAACGCCAAGGACTTGAACAAATATTTTATGTGGGATTTTCTGAATACTTAAGAATGCATAAAAAGCGCCAACCCAAAGATGACATCATCGATGGTGTTGAGCGCAAGCTACGAGTCGGTTTAGGACGTCAGCAGCAACTATTAGAATCAGGACTGACTACGCTAGCGAGTATTGGCTCAGTCGCGCCTTATGTTGGATTGTTCGGTACAGTTTGGGGCATCATGAACGCCTTTTTAGGGTTGTCACAAACGGAGCAAGCAACCCTAGCGTCTGTCGCACCTGGTATTGCCGAAGCATTAATCGCAACCGCTATGGGCTTGTTTGCAGCGATTCCTGCCGTACTGGCGTATAACCACTTTACCGCCAAATCTAGTCGCTTGTACGATTCACGTGCTTTATTTTGCGATGAAATGACGGGCATGCTCCAGCGCGAGACCAGTGCAGAAAGCACTGTTGGTAGAGACAATATCGCTACGAGAGAAACGCAATCTACGGCCAATCAGGCACAAGGACTATGAAATCATGAAACAGAGTCCCTATCGCCGTGAAAAAAAAGCGCTAAATGCGGAGATGAATGTCGTTCCTTATATCGATGTGATGTTGGTGCTGCTTGTCATATTTATGGTCACAGCGCCCATGCTGATTACGGGCGTCGATGTTGATTTGCCAAAAGAGCAAACCAATACCATGAGCCAAAGCCAACTACCCGTCATTGTGTCCTTGACCGATAGTGGCGATATTTTTATCAGTTATGAAGACAATGTTGACCTGCCGATTAGTGAACCAGAGCTGATTGATACCCTATCTAACTTACAAAATCAAAGTAGCGATGCTGGGGCGCAGCCTTTACAAGTCATGATTAATGCCGATCAAAACAATCAATATGGCGCTATCATGACACTCATGGCCACCTTACAACAAGCAGGCATTCAAAAGGTGGGATTATTAACAGGCGCACCCTTGCCCACACCATCATTGTAATAAATCCTATTCCTCGCTCAGCTTGCTATAATAAAGTAGATAATTTGATGAACCTCGTCCTTGAGTATCTTTACCATGCATAATGCTCCTGTCGTTTATGTACCGACCCAACCTGAAGGCAATGGGCTAACATTGCCTACGCTACTTAGCGTGCTGGCACATGGTCTCGTGATTGGGATACTCGTTTATACTTATCAACATACTAAAACCGACACTGTGGAAAGTATTGAGACGGTCATGGTCTCCCCTGAGCAATTGGCTGAAATGCAAGGTCAAATCCTTGCCAATCGTGCAGCGGCAGCTAGCGCGATGCAAGCTGCAAATAGCACAAGCAGTGCATCGAGCACCTCATCATCAGAAAGCTTTAGCGATAGCGCCAGTCAGCCAATGCTGATGAGCGAGGAACAAAATCAGCGTCTGCTTGAGCAAAATCAAGAATACGAGCGCAATATGGCTGAGTTTGCAGCACAATTGGATGAGTCGGTGACAGAAGAGCATAGTCAGGTGGAGCAAAACAAAAATGAAAAGCTGATAGAAGAACAAAATCAGCTGGGCGATTTCCGTAATAAACAAAATAACCCGCCAAAGATTACACGCCCGACTGCGACTGATAAAAATTTAAAGATTAATACAGGTGATTCTGGTAGCGCAGGTCAGAGATATGATCTAGAAGCAGACGGCAACTCAACAACATCTAATGGTGGTAGTGGCAGTACCTCTCGTTCTACTGGTGAGTTCAAAAGTGCTATATTAAGTAAAATACAAAGCAAACTTGATACCCCAATCGAAACACAGGGTCTAACCACGTCATTGTCGCTCAAATTAGATACCAGAGGCAACGTGAAATCTGCAAAGGCTAGTGGTCCAAATGCTGTCGTCAACCAAGCAGTTGAACAAGCTGCACGCGCTGCTAGCCCATTGCCAATTGATTTAGACAATCCTGAAAGTTTTGCAAATTTGACAATCAACGTTACTATTAATTGATTTTGTATAGCCTCTAATCCTATATCATTAATGGTTTTCTACTATCTTAAGGTTCTTGTTTATGAGTTTAAGCAAGTGTCATATATTACGTAATACCTCAACTTTACTGCTATTGCTGTCTTTTTTTCTATTATCTAGCTACTCTGTCGCTGGCACATTACCAGAAAGCCATAATGTCAAAAATGAGTTTATGGATCAAAAAGCCTTGTTTGCCGCTATTACTACTAGAAAAAATGATTTAAGTAATGAGAGTCATGTAACAACAGCTATATTAGAAAAAATTAAACGTAATATTACTCTACCCACTGCTACCCCAGAATCAACAACTACTTTATACTTTAAGTTGGATGAAAAAGGTAATGTGTTATCTGTTAAAGCTCAAGGTACAAATCCTGCTGTAAATCAAGTAGTAAAAAGAGCAGCCTTATCTGCTAGTCCATTACCCATTGGCTTAAATAAACCTGAAAACTTTAAAGACTTGATAATTAAAATTAACGTTCAATAAAAAACACCTAACGTTGTACAGTTAATCTCACTATAAATAATAATTAAGCCTGTATGATGAACCAATTATTTCTATTTTAGGATATTACTTCATGAAGCTATCTACACATTCTATCCTTCGTGCCACTTCAAGCCTGTTGTTAATCACTCCCTTGTTATCAGTGCCTGCTTATGCCGCTGAATCAATGGTGCTTGATATGACTGTTACTGCGCCAAGACAACAAAACCAAGTCGCGTTTGTACCCTTTGCTGGTGATTCTGTGTTGTCACCCATTATCGTCAACGACTTAAGCAAAGAAGGTCTAAAAATTACTAGCCAAAACCTACCGCAGCAGCCACGCAGTAGTAGCGAGCTGGCGGGTACTTTGCCAGTATGGCAAAATTTAGGTATTCCGTACTTAGTAATCGGTGGCACGCGTACCAACCGAGGTAAAATTATCACAGATTATGAAGTGATTGATGTCAAATCGGGGCGAATTCTTGAGGGTAAGCAAACCTCGACAACAAATAAAGATCCTGACAGTATGCGTCGTGCTGGACACGTCATTGCCAATAAAATCTACGCATTGATTACTGGTACGCCAGGTGACTTTTCAGGGCGTATTGCTTATATTGAAGAGACTGGTGCTGGTAAAGAAAAAGTCTCACGTTTAAAAGTGATGGATGCCGATGGCGAAAATGCCAAAACCATTACTGAAGTAACTGGTTCTATCTTTTCACCAACATGGTCGCCAGATGGCAATCGCATTGCTTATTCCTTACAACGCGATAAATCTTATCCCGTTATTTATGTACAAAGTGTGAGCGGTGGCGGTGCAACCCCGTTAACGCCCTTCCCTGGCAGCAATCTCAGTCCATCATTCTCTCCTGATGGCAGCAAGATATTATTCTCTAGCAGCTTTGAAGGTAGCGCAGATATTTATGAGATGAATGCCAGTGGTGGTCAACCTAGAAGGCTTATCAATTGGCCAAGCAGCGAAGTGCAACCAAGTTATGCGCCTGATGGCAAATCCTTTGTTTTTGTATCAGACAAAACTGGATTTAACAAACCACAGATTTATCGTTATGAGTTTGGTTCAGGACGTACGACTAAGGTATCAAGTAGCGGTTATGCCACTAGTCCGCAATTTAGTAACGATGGCTCACAAATTGCCTTTTTAAGTGGTCGCTCAGCGGCGATCATGAATAGCGGCGGCGCTGTTACTACTAACTTGGGCAATACCGGTATCGATGAAGCGCCAAGCTTTTCACCCAGTGGCAGAAATGTAATTTATGCTTCAAAACAAGGCGGCAAAGGTAAATTAACAATTAAATCTTTGAGTAGTGGTCAATCGTTTGACATACCTGTACAAGGCATTGCTCGCTCACCAATTTGGTCATCTAGCCCTAAATAAACCATATTTATCATTATCTTTCTTAATTCATAAAGTCTTGCTCATAAAAAAGCGCCTAATAAATAATTAGGCGCTTTTTTATATTGCGAAGCACGGTTAAATCATTTTGCCACTAGCATGTATTGGACAATTATTGACTAAAGTAGTGAATACTATTAATCATCACTCGGATCACCTGCTGATGGATTGGGATGCCGCAGTTTTGCCACATCTTCAGCAGTCACGGTATCGGTAAAACCATTTAGGTCACTGACCACATATTGAGTAACCGCCGCTATCTGCGCATCGTTCATCATTCCATGGAATGAGGGCATGCCACGAAAGCCATTAATCAAGATATCGATGATGTAATACTTTGATTGCATCTTACTGTTATTCGCCAGTGGCGGATAATAGCCTGCACCGTAAGCACCCTCGCCTTTGTGCATATGACAAGCCGCACAAGAGTCGTGATACAGCTTTTTGCCATCTGTCGTTACAAAGCCATTTGTGCCTTCAAACTTTGCGTCCCATTCAGTAATAATTGGGTCGTCTTCCATATTGGGCAATGAGCTGTCGTCTACAATATTGATAGCAGGTGCAGTAAGCTCCTCACGGCTCATATAAACGCCGCCCCACGCACCCGTATTTCGGCTTGCTTGATAGTCATTGGTTGTTAGGGAATCCTGATCTTGTACACTGGAAACCGTCACTTCATCATCTGACTGTTGACTACAGCCCAACAGTGCTGTACTGCTGATCCCACTCAGCAGCACTACCGTCAGCAGTTTGAGTGTCATGTTTTTCATGACTTTTTTCTTCAAGATTGCTTTCTCCACGATTGCCTTCTTCACAATTGCATTGTCCATGATAGCCTCTGAATCTTATAGTTATTTATATAACCCAAGCGTTATTAAACCAGCATTTTTGCTTTTTTATGTAGGCGCTTTGCGGCATCCATACCAGATAAAATAGCGCCTTCTTGCCATGCTGGAATGTGTGAGCAATGCTCGCCTGTCAGCACAATACGATTATCAATACTGCACAAGGTGTCGTAATGCTGACGACGGGTCGACTCATTCCAAATACCGTAACAGCCGAGCGTCCATGGGATGCGGTGCCAGACAACTGATGTCCCTGCGCGGAATTCTTTTGGATACTGAGGATGGATGTATTTACCATAAGCAAGCGCAACATTAATACGTTCTTGCGGCGTTAAGCTATTAAACTTATAAGACGTCGGACCATAACCATACGCACCGAGTAGCACGCCCGTACCATCTTTAAACATATTTTGTGACGGGTAGGCAATCTGAGCAATGGGCATGTCGGTATAAGTCAGACCACCAAATATCCATTCATCTTCTTCCCAAAAGCGGCGGTTGAACTCTAGACCGACTTTATAAGAGGTCTCATAAGGCACGGCGGCCATCGCCTGCTTCATTGGTTTGGAGACATTGATATCCATCTGCGTTAATACAGTTAATGGAATATTGCACACGCACCAGTCTGCACGAATGGTCTTGGTGGCACCATCTGGGCTGTTGCTGTCTACATAATCGACAGTGACGCCACTGTCATCTTGATGAATTTTAATAACCTTTGCATTAAACTCAATCATATCGCGGCATTCACGGGTGAACGCATCACCAATTTTCCCCATACCACCTACTGGCTGAAACATCGTCGGTTGATGACCATAAGTCATATGGTTGCCATAAATATCTGCCCACATACCTGAATCTAGTATCTCACTAATCGGCAAAGGTTTTGATGGCGTCGCATCAGGCATCAAGCCACCACCTGGAAACACACTAAAGCCGCGATGTTTACTGGTCTCATTACTGGCGCGGTAACGATAATCTTTATCCAGCACCCCCCAGCCTTTTAAACCTTCTAATAGCTTTTCTTTGTCCTCAGTATTGACCGAGCGATCAAGACCACCGACGTTAACTGATTTCGATAGCAGCTCGGCGACATGACCTTGGATATCGTTTTTCACATCACCCAAACGCTGCGGCACGCCGTCGAAATGAGTACTGCGATGCAAATAAGCACGATCATTGGTTTGAATAAAGGGCTGCATTTCAACGCCAAACTGTTTGCAATAATGGAAGACGGCATAATGATGGCTTGGCAGACGCCACGGTCCACCATTAAAATAATTGCCCTCTTCAAAATCACAAGTGACTTCTTCGCCGCCAAGCTCGGTATATTTGTCCCCACTGTTCAATGTCCAGCTACGACCGCCGCCACGATTTTGATATTCGAGCACTTTGACATCGTAACCCGCTTTACGTAACTCATAAGCTGCAGTCAGCCCGCCAAGACCCGCACCAAGAATGACGACACTAGCGCCAGGAGGTGCACCTTTAAGATCCATGGTCTCTTTAAAACTCGACTCTGACGCAAATCCTAATGTCGTCATCGCCTGATACATCGCAGTCGCGCCCGCTGTTTTACCAATCATCGAGAGCAGTTGGCGCCGCGTTGGTGATTGAAGTATGTCTTTCATAATAATGTCCTTAAAGTAGACGTTCCTGCAAGACGGTAGGCATATGTATTATTAATCAGCTCGACTTAGTTCTACGTCTGTTTTTCGAGCTGTTGTGCCTTACCATGTTGCCTGTAGATCTTGTCCTATAATAAATATGTGAATCGTCTTTATAGAATCAATGAATTAACGACGGCGCCTAGACCGCAAGATGGCTCGTATAATAAACACAATGATAATAATGGCCACGATGATACCGATTACTGCCAGTAAGCCCGCGTATTTGATTAAGAAGGGCTTGTCAGTACCTGTCGTTGCGATACGGTCAACATCACTAGCACTCACCTCACTACTGTTGAGACCACCAAAATTCACACGCACATAATTGGTAATACCAGCGATTTGCTCGCTATTTAGCTCATCTGAGAACCCTGGCATGATAGGTGATGTGTTAGTCGCACCTTCTACCCCATGAAGGATCATATTGACCAGCGCATCAGGTTTCTCACGGCGAATACTGCTGAGTCCAACGATAGGGGCGTAACGCGCATCAGGCTGACCATAACCATCAACGCCGTGACAGCTACCACAGGCTGCCAAATATAGCGATTCTGGTGAATTGCTGCCATTACTCACCTGTGCTTTGGCTTGGGCTAAATAATCTTTTTGCGCCAGTAAATCATGAGTGATAGATTCGCTAATGGGTGTTGGTAAACGCGAGACATCAACGGCTGCGACCTTATCATCTGTTTGGATAGCAGGCACCGCTTTTAGATAAGAAGCAATGGCATTCAAATCTTCATTTTTTAAGTAGCGCGTACTATGTGCAACCGCCTCGCCCATAGGACCACCCGCATAGGCACGCTGGTCAAGCTCACCAGTACGCAGATAAGTGACGATATCTTGTTCACTCCAACTACCGATACCGCTCGAATCGTCAGGCGTGATATTTGGTGCATGCCAATGACCAAGCTGAGCACCTGATAGATACATTTTTTTATCGAAACCCATAGTACTATTACGCGGGGTATGGCAAGTACCACAGTGCTCTAAGTTATTGACAATATATTCACCACGTTGCTGCGTCTCAGTGAGACCATCACGGTTTTCAGTAGACGGGACATTAAGAAAATTCCAGCCAATCATTAAGCTGCGAATGTTAAAGGGAAACGGCAGGTCAGTTTTATATTTTGGTGCTTCATCGACAGCAGGTACGGTTTGCAGATAAGCAAACAACGCACTGATATCTTCTTCTTTCATGCCACTATAAGAAGGATATGGCATGGCAGGGTAAAGCATATGGCTTGGCGTACGACCTTTTTGCAACGCGTTCTTTAGGTCCGCTTCGGTATAATCACCGATACCATAACGTTTAGACGGGGTAATATTGGTTGAATAGATATCTCCCATCGGCGTTTCGATCGCTGTACCGCCAGTATAATCTTCGCCATGACATGCCATGCAATCGGCTGCACGGGCAATGTAAGCACCGCGATTGACAAGCTCACTATTGGCTGGACTAATATTAGGTAAACTGGCATTAGGCAAGCTAGCATTGGCTAGATTTGTATTTACGACGCTTGCGCCTTCAGCCATCGCAGCGCTGGAGTTCATACCAATGACGAGCATCGATAACATCACATAAAGTGGCTTCATAATATCCTCATATAGCTGGCACCTAGGGTGTTGTAATTATTATTAGGATGAATGATTGAGATGAAACATTTAGTATTGAGCAAGCCTTAATGAGTGACGACTTGTTATACTCAATTGATAGTCCATTAAATGAGGTAGCAAATCATCCAGTAAATGCTTAATACAGTAGCGTGGTAAAAGTAATTTCATAAGCGTAGTTACTAAGCATAGTTACTAAATGATGTCTACTCACTCTACTAATGTAAGACTATTTCGCTACTATTACTTAATGAGTAACGTATTGGTCTCAAATTTTTACAAAACGTAAAGAACCGCATTGTCATTATCAGTTTTTGATAACGTAATATGTTTTTTTATATTGTAATAATAGGTCATTTAAATAATACCTTTAAAATCAGTAACTAAAGTTCTATTTTTTTGGTGCATATCTTTTATAAAAAACCTATCATTGTAGATAGCTGTCAAAAATTTGCTTCATTTTTTGTCATCATCGATTTTAGTTGTACATAATAGATACATAGACTTAAGTTAGCACTCGCTTTTTTATCAGTCATATTTTTATAATGCTATGAAACAAGCTATTGCAACGCACCATATTTTGTTTATGATAGGCGCTATTTCCACATTGCCGATCGCCGCCTGAGACACCACTATGAAGTTACCGATTCTTGCTTATATACTTACATCAGCCCTGTTAATGACAGGCTGCCAATCATTTCAATTTGTCGACAGCCCTATCCCTGTGAATACCACCCCTACCAATAATATCTTGGTCAAAAATACGCTTGCTACCACTGTGCAGGTTCAAAATAATACCAGTACAAAAAATCAAAAATAGTGCCATCACACTCATAAAATAAGCAAAAAAAAAAAGGCAGATATCGGTTTGATATCTGCCTTTAATGTTTAATAAATTACCTTAAATGATTCAATAGCCATTCATTTCAAGGGCGTGCCGCTGGCTGATGCTTGACAATTGTCTTGGCCAAATGATCGCCGAACCAAATAGCTGTATCAATATCTCCCCGTCCTGGCGTTTCCTCAGGGGGACCATCAAGCGACTGGGTCATCAAGCCCAAAAAGCTAGATAAACGGTTTAAATCGTGAGCCTCATGACCTGTCGGCATCAGCGGTAATCCAATCCAGTTCATACCATGCTGCATCGCATACAAAGAAATCTGCTGCAATACCGCCAGCTTATCACCACTCAGCCCACCAGAGTTGGCAAAAGCGGCTGCCCACTTGCCTTCCCATTTACGATGATACCAGCGCTTTGAGGTTTCATCCATAAAAGTCTTAAATTCAGCAGTGACACTACCCATATATACGGCACTACCGAAAACCAGCAAATCCGCCTGATCCAAATAATCCCAGTCAACCTTGTGGACATCAACGGCTTTGGCCTGTGCTGCTGGCAATTGCTGATGCGCCCCTTTAACGATCGCTTCAGCGACGCGCTTGGTATGACCGTAGTTGCTATGATAAATAACAGCAATAGATACAGTCGGTATGCTATCAGTAGTGGACGATTTGGCAGGTGTATTCATACAAACTCTAATAATGGCTATAAATGGTTAAATAAAAACAATATAAGTTCAACAGTTAATTGCGCGCAACAGCAAATAGCGTAATCCTACGCAGCGCCACGTACAATGACCAGCGCCATTCGACCTGTAGCAGGCTGTTGCAAATGCGTTTGACGCCGATAAGAATAATAGTGGTCATCAGTATAACTACAGCTGCTAGATAAGGTGTCATCTACTATAACGCCCGCCGCACTAAGCTGATCCGCTGCCAACTTTGGTAAGTTTATCTTGATTTTTCTCGTGTCAACTGTGTTACAGCTTGACAGCTTATCAACCGTATCCTGTACATGTTGATTATTGCTATCGCCTTTAATAGTAGCCACAGAATCTATGACATATAACGAATCAAAATGTTCAATACTGGCTGTGTTCAATAACTTATTTTCTGTGCAACCTTTCAATAATTGATTGCGAACTTGAGCGCCAACTTCATAGCTGTCTTGACTGATACAAACACCAATCCAAGCTTTGATTTGTCCCGATTGCGTAAAGCATTGCACAGTCGCTTGAATAATCCCGCAAGCCAGACCTTGCCAACCCGCGTGAATCGCTGCTATTTGACCACTAGCTGGCTGATATAAGACTATCGGTACGCAGTCAGCCGTCATTATCGCAAGCCCAAGCCCTTGTTGCCGACTGACCATCGCGTCAGCAGACATTGGCGTCATACCTAGCGCCGTGCCATCAACATCATGAATTTGCTTACCATGAACTTGGTTAACCCAGTGTAAGCGTTTGATGGGTACGTGTTGGCATGTCGACGATAAGGGTGCAAGCTGCTCATTGATGGCAGATAATAAACGCATGCGATTGCTCAGTACTTTTGCAGCATCATCATTGACATGCAAACCTAAATTTAGCTCACCATAATTCGCTTGATGTTGCTGTCGTACCAGCTGTTCTGTAGGCTGGTCTTGTGATTCAACATCATCGCTTGAAAAGGCAGCCGTTTGAAAAACAGCCACATCATCAATCTGTGCAAGCAATGTCATAGGAAACTGATGAGTCATGGCTGATTTACCGTCTTAATGAGTCATTTTTATGTCACGGATCGCTATTTACTACTAGGCTCTGTTTTTTACAAGCGACTTTACGCTCTCGCCTACAAGGAGCGGTCTACTCGTCATCATAGCCATCACTTAGCACAGCCATTAACTGCTGCATATCTTCAGGCAGTGGTGTGGTGACTTCGATATCTTCACCAGTCGTTGGATGCACGAAACCCAGTGTGTAGGCATGCAAGGCTTGACGTGGAAAATTATTAATCGCTTGACGCTGGGCTTCTGTCAGTCCTGCCCGCAATTGACGACGACCACCATAGACACGATCACCCACTATCGGATAAGTAACATGACTTAAATGCACACGAATTTGGTGCGTACGTCCCGTTTCAAGACCTACATCCAACAAGCAATAATTGCCGTTAAGCGCGGTCACATTCAGTAAATGTGTCACAGCTTCACGTCCTGCCGTCATTACCGTCATTTTAGTACGCTGATTACGGTGACGACCGATTGGGGCGTCAATACGGCGATGGCGCGATAGACTCGCTGCATCCCCTGCTACCACACATTGATAGTGACGATAGACCGACTTGTCCTTTAGTTGCTCCATCAGCGCAAGCTGTGCTGGCTTGGTTTTACCAATCAACAATAGCCCTGAGGTATCTTTATCAATACGGTGCACCAGACCTGCACGCGGCAGATGGTGCTGCTGCGGATAGTGATACAGCAGTGCATTGACCAAGGTGCCGGTTTGGTTACCCGCACCAGGATGCACTACCATGCCAACAGGTTTATTGATGACCAATACGTCATCATCTTCATAGACCACATCGATGTCTATATTTTCTGGTTGATCTTCACTATGCTGCTCTAATGTGGTGGTTAACTGCAGCACATCACCCGCTCTGACACGAATTTTCGGTTTTTGCACGCCATCGTTATACAGCAGGCTGCCATCACTGATCCAACCTTGTAATTGAACACGTGAGAAATCGGTAAATATTTTTGAAGCCAATTTATCAATACGTAAACCAGCTTCGTCTTCTATAACCGTATGCGTCATATTAATAATTACTGGCACCACTTGACCGGCGGCTGACGCTTCATCATCGTCGCTATCATCAATGTCGTCAGCATCTTCATCGCTGCTATCTATCATATCGTCGTCAAGCTCATCACTATCTTTTAACATAGCTTCTTCTGACACAGCGTCTTCTAAAACATGATCGCTATGGCTTTGCTCATCAAGCATCGACTGATTATCGTCAGGTAATTCACTATTATTTAAAACGTCATTTGGCATCGGTGACTCTTGTGCTGATGAATCAGTCTGTCGTGATTGATTCGGTGGTAAATGGGTAGTCATAGCATTATTATTCATAGCAGATTTATATATGGCAAAGCGCCTGACATGGTTTTGAAAGGTAGCTTTTGAGAAATTTCTAATAAAGTGTTAAGCGTAACGCTATAAAAAACAAAAGGCCATTCGCTATCAATCGCTTATCATAAAAGCGATCGTCGTCGAAAAAAGCGGAGGCAATACCATGCTAGTGTAGCATGCCAAGCGCCTAAGCCCTATAGAAGCTGTGTGTTATCTGTCATTTTTTGATTATACCGCAGCGAGCGTCAGCGCCGTACTTAACTCTCTAAAATATGACATTGCTGTAATTTACTGTATATTTATCAGTGTCAGCGACATTCGATATCGCTCGTGACAGCAGCTCATGTTAAAATGTCAAACTGACATGCGTTGGTGTACAGCTCATTGCGAGCAGCAGCATATCGCACCTGTGTTGCAGTAGACTAATAACTGTACGATACTGACTCAAATTCGATGAGCACGATTGGATTAAGTACAATATAGATGGCGAAAAAATAGACGAAGCAAACGTTATTCTATAAAGTATAGCCATATTTTGCTGTATGCTATGCCACTGTACGCTTATCGAATTTTTATTAAAAGCATTTGGTTTGATATAAACCCTATGCCATCAAGCGTTTTTTAATAACGATAACTGGTATGTCCGATGATTGACATAGTAGATGACAGACCACTATTGATGCCTACGCATCGTTTTTTATCATTAACCTAATATCTAGTATGATAGCGTCGCTGCTATTATACGTCTTGTGTCGGAGAAGAAGTATGCAAGCTGTTGGCAATACGTTTATCAAACTGTCCTCAATAACCCTACTTGCGCTAAGCGTAAACTTAGTGGGCTGTCAGACTTTCAAAAACCTGACTGGCGGTAAAGACGTCGATGCAGTAGAAACTGCCGAAAAATCAGAGCAGAACTATTATAACGACGCCATTACCCAGATTGATAAAGGCCGCTATACACAAGCCATCGAAGATTTGACCAATCTGCGCACTTTTTATCCTACTGGACAATACGCTGAGCAAGCATTACTCGACATGATGTACGCACAATATGCCAGTGGTAAGTATGAAATGGCAGCTGCCAGCGCTGAGCAATTCATTAACCTATATCCTTCTAATCCGCAAGTCAGCTACGCTTACTATGTGCGCGGCGTCGCCAATATGCAAGGCTCATCAGAAGGCCTGAAACTGTTTAAGCTCAATCAAGCTGAGCGTGATACCGCCTATTTACGTATTGCCTTCGCTAACTTTCAAGAGCTTATTAACAAGTACCCTAACAGCCCTTACGCGCCAGATGCCGCTCAGCGCATGACTTTCATTTACAATCAGTTTGCTGAAAGTGAGATGAGTGCAGCCAACTGGTATATCGAGCGCGAAGCTTATGTCGCTGCTGTTAACCGTGCCAAATGGGTGTTTCAATACTATCCACTTAGTGAATCCATCCCAGACGCAATCGCGGTCTTAGCTTATAGCTATGATAAATTGGGTATGTCTGATTTGGCAGCAGAATACAAAACTCTATTGCAGATTAATTATCCCAACATGTTAAGTGCCGATGGACGCGTTAAACTCGACACCAAACGTGAGCGTTCTTTCATCAACAAATTGACTTTTGGACAGTTAAGTCGTTTTAACAAAGATACTTCATCAGTTGCGACAGGCGACTATAACGGCGCGACCAAAACTCAGGTTATTCGTAACGCCAGTCAATTAAGACTGCCAAGCGATAATGCAGCAGCCAGTGCAGCGCAAGGTACTTCACCTGTGCGCGCTAATACTGGCATCAATGTCGGCTTAGGTCTGCCTGAAGCATCCGCTGAGCGCATTACTAGCCAATCGAGCACTGGCTCTACGGCAAGAGAAGCCAATGTCGATCCGCAAAACACCAATCCTGTACGCCGTACGACATTGCCTGTTCAAGGGATTGATATCCTGCCAGCAGATGTCGATATGAATGATGAATAAATGCGCTAAATTTGAGGCAACGTCTCTCTTTTAATTAAGAGAACGTCTCTTCTTTTTAGTACATCAACGCACATCATGAAAAAAATAAGGTCAACAACAGAGTTGGCCTTATTTTTTCTGTTTCTGTTTCTGTTTCATTATCTATGCCCAATATTGTTTGCGCCCGATATTGCCTATGCTTAAGATAATACACCTATGGTAAACTGTTTTTTGCATGAGTATTCCAAATCACATTCTCGACCAATTAAATAGCCAAGCTGACTTAATCAGTATCATTGGGCGTCATACGACGCTTAAACGTGCTGGTAGTGAGTTTAAAGGCTGCTGTCCATTTCATGGCGAAAAGTCGCCCTCTTTTTATGTCAATCCACAAAAAAACATCTATCACTGCTTTGGCTGTAGCGTCGGCGGTAATGCCATCAGTTTTTTACGCGATTATGAAAACTTAACTTTTATTGAAGCGGTTAATGAGCTATCAAAGCAGACGGGCATCGAAGTCCCAAAAGAAGAGCAACAAAACGTCAGCTACCAGCGCCGTGCACCAAAACCGATTGCACCACCGCCAACACCTAATCCGACTATCGACGCTAAAAGTCCTGCTCAAGCAATTAATGCGCCTTCTATTAACGCTACTTCGGCTATTCAGCAACAAAACCAGTACGGCGATACCGATCAGCCCGTTTATCACGACAGTAGCAACGGCTACGATGAGTATCCACCGCTAGATGCTTACGACTCAGCGTCTTATCCAGAAGATTCTTATGGCGCAGACTACCAAGATGATAATAGCTATCCGCCAGCATGGTTGACAGGTGGCGATACTGACGCTGCGGCATTGTACGATGATCATAGCGTTTCCGATAAAGACGGTAACCTGTATGAGCTGTTAGAGCAAATCCAGCAGTTTTATCAGCACAATCTCACCCTTCATCCGCATGCTAAGCACTATTTTTTATCGCGTGGCATCACCGAAGACATCTTTGAGACCTTTGGTTTAGGCTATGCGCCCTTTGGGTGGCAGCATCTTGAGCATCAGTTTCCACAAGATATTGAAGGGCTAAAGGCGCTTGGTTTGGTGCGCCAATCAGAGTCAGGGCGCGACTATGATCTACTCCGTGATCGGGTCATTTTCCCGATTCGAGACAATCAAGGACGCACCATTGGTTTTGGTGGGCGGGCGCTCGATGATGAGGTAAAACCCAAATATATCAACTCCTCTGACTCACCCGTTTTTCATAAACAGCATGTGCTGTATGGCTATTATGAATCACGCCAACAACGTGCCGACAGCTGGCTGGTGGTCGAAGGCTATATGGATGTGATTGCCCTTTACCAAGCGGGTATTTATGGCGCTATTGCTTCCATGGGTACGGCGATAAATGAAAGCCAAATCTCACGATTACTAACGCTGAACCCTACCCTAACCTTGAGCTTTGATGGCGATAGCGCGGGACAAAAAGCGGCTTGGCGTACCCTTGAAGTGGCTTTGCCAGTACTGGCTGATGACAAAGAGTTGCGGTTTTTGACCCTACCAAATAATCATGATCCTGATACGTTTATTAAGAGTCAGGGCGGCGATGCCATGCGTGAGCAAATCGCGAATGCCATGCCATTGTCACAGTATATTTTTGCCTATTTAAGCGAGCGTTACGATTTAACCTTGGCAGAAGGCAAAGCCAAGCTCATGTCGCAAGTACGTGCCTTGACCACTGCATTACCTAAAGGCAGTAGCTTTCGCTATTTGCTGAACAATGACGTCTATCAGAAGCTGGGTGGTAAACGTAGCCAAAATATCGAAGCCAAAGATGCGCTGCTAGATTTTGATGGTGACATGACCATCAGTCAGCAATTGCAACTTTGTTTTTTGTTTCAGCCACGCGCCTTAATTGAAGACCCTATCGAAGCCATTTGGCAGCAGGCAGGTATTATTGATTTACAGCTGCCAGCACACATCAAGCAAAAAGCCGCGCCTGACATCTTGCGTCCGCTTGCTTGGGAAGATTTGCAAGATATCGCCTTGCTGGATATCGTTAGCACCATCAAACGCTGCCTGAATCATTTACCCAAAGATGCCAACGCCGCCGCACACTTTATATTGTCTAATGTCAAGCCAATCACCCAAGAGACACTTAGCCGTAGCTGGGGCGGATTTTATAAGACATTAATTGGCAGAAATATTTTGAGCTTGGATGAGTTGATCGAAAACTTGGTGATGCAGTTGCTCAAGTTACATCTGCAAAAAAAGATGCAAGAGCTCATCAAAAATCCTGATCATATCAAGCTGGCGATTGTCCGTAAGCAGTCGCAATTATTAAATGATTGGTTACGCGCGCAGCAAGCTGAGCAGTCAGCGCAGATGGTTACCGTCAAATCTTAACGTTTGCCATTATTTTTGCTAAAAAATCTCCAACCCTTTAAAAGTATAGCGGCTGCCCCCACTACTAATGATTATGCCCAATAGCATGTATTGCCATTTAATCATTTGGCTGATATAAAATAATCAGTAAGAAATGGTCGGTAGATATCACTACCTCGTGCTTGATTACGCTGGTGTGTGTTAAACTGTGTCGCTAACTATTTATAGCCCGATTTAATAGATGGCGATAAATCCGCCTCCTTAAGCACAAATTTTAGATATTATTTTGAAGTATCCGTTTTTAGGGACCGTTATTTTTATATATTATTTTTTAGATAATGTTATCTTGAAGACTTTTTAGCGTTACTAATTTCTAGCAGTTTTTTAGCATTGTAATTGTAGTATTTTGAGCCTTTATTCATATCAACTCATTTTTGATATTATTGACAACCTCTACGCCATATTTTGATGAATCGATTGATTATATCAACGCACTGAGCGAGCGATAGCGCGTCACAATATAAAAATGTCCGATGCAAGTAAGCGAGTATTTATGAACGATAAGTCAGTTTCTAAGTCCACATCTCAACTGGCCACCTTAATCCAAATGGGTAAAGAGCAAGGGTATCTCACCTATGCTGAGGTGAATGACCAACTGCCCGACTCTATTACCGAAAGCGATCAGATCGAAGATATTGTGCAAATGCTGACCGACGTTGGTATCAAAATCTTTGAATCTGCGCCTGATGCCGATGACATCTTGATGAACGACGATTCAAGCGATGATGACATGGCAGCGGATGAGGCAGCGGCGGTATTGGCCTCTGTTGAGACTGAGCCGGGCCGCACCACTGACCCTGTGCGTATGTATATGCGTGAAATGGGTACGGTTGATCTATTGACCCGTGAAGGTGAGATCGCCATTGCCAAGCGTATCGAAGAAGGTATTCGTGACGTACAGCATGCGATGTCTTACTGGCCGGGTACCGTACAGTTCGTCCTTGATGAGTATCAAAAAGTACAAGATGGCGAAAAAAAGCTTTCTGACGTCATTACTGGCTTTTTAGATCCTGAGACCGAAGCAGACAAAATCGCTGCCCAAGAAGCAAAAGAGGCAGCAAAAGAAGAACGTGAACGCATCAAAGAAGAAAAAGAAAATCCACCTGTGATCAAAGCAAAAGCCAAAGCAGCGGCGCTTGATGATGAGGACGAGGATGAAGACGACGTTGAAGAGGAAGCTGAAGAAGAAACCAGCGGTATCGATCCTGAAGAAGTACGTCTGCGTCTAGAAGAAATCGAACACTTATTTATTAAAGCCAAGCAAGCCTTGCTAGATTATGGCCGTGGTAGCACAGAAGCAGATACTGCTTATGCTCTACTTGCCGAACGCTTTATGATGCTAAAGCTGAACAATCGCTTGTCAGACCAAGTGATGGCTATCATGCATGACGTCTATGACGACGTGCGTAAGCAAGAGCGTCAAATCATGCGTTTGGTCATTCGCCGTGGTCGTATGCCGCGCGAAGAATTCCGTAAGACTTTCCCTAGCAACGAGACCAATGTTGATTGGTTGATTGAACGTATTAAAGGTAAGCCTGCGTTTGCTGGTACGCTAGAAAAAGTCACTGATGATGTTATTTTATTGCAACGTCGCATTCGTGACTACGAGCAACAGCTCGACATGAAAATCCACGATATGAAAGACGTGGCACGCCGTATGGCAGTCGGTGAAGCAAAAGCTCGCCGCGCCAAAAAAGAAATGGTCGAAGCTAACCTGCGTTTGGTTATTTCTATCGCGAAGAAATATACCAACCGTGGTTTACAGTTCTTGGATCTAATCCAAGAAGGTAACATCGGTCTGATGAAAGCGGTTGATAAATTTGAATACCGCCGTGGTTATAAGTTCTCGACCTATGCAACATGGTGGATTCGTCAGGCAATTACCCGCTCTATCGCTGACCAAGCGCGTACCATTCGTATTCCTGTACACATGATCGAGACGATTAATAAAATAAACCGTGTCTCACGTCAGTTGCTACAAGAAATGGGACGCGAGCCAACGCCTGAGGAGTTAGGTGAACGCTTAGAGATGGACGAAGTTAAAGTCCGTAAAGTACTGAAAATCGCCAAAGAGCCTATCTCTATGGAAACGCCAATCGGTGATGATGAAGACTCACATCTAGGTGATTTCATCGAAGATGGTACTATCTCAAGCCCTGTTGATGATGCGACCGCAGCTGGTCTGCGTGAAGCGACTCGTGATGTATTGGGCAATCTGACTGAGCGTGAAGCACGCGTACTAAAAATGCGCTTTGGTATCGACATGCCAACTGACCATACCTTGGAAGAAGTAGGTAAGCAGTTTGACGTAACACGTGAGCGTATTCGTCAGATTGAGGCAAAAGCACTGCGTAAATTGCGTCATCCGTCACGCTCTGAGCATCTGCGTTCGTTCTTAGAGAATGATTAATCATAAAGCAAACTAAGCACCAATAAAAAAGCCGAGTTTATCTCGGCTTTTTTGGGTCATCGATTTGATGGCTCGAGTGCTATAACTACATGTCTTCATCAAGGAATACAAGAACGAGCTTGCAATGGCACTATACAATATATATGATTCGTATACATTTCATATACTAGGTAAAATAATGGGTATTGTTAAGATTGATGATGCGCTACACGAAGAGCTTCGTAAAGCCAGTGCGGTAATGGTACGTTCGATTAACGCGCAGGCAGAGTATTGGATAAAGATAGGTATGTTGGCCGAGGCCAATCCTCACGCATCTTATACCGATATCATCAGCGAGCAGTTAAAACGAGCAGATGTTAATATAGGAAATCTTATCGATGGCTAAAATCGCGCTAAAAACACCTGAAGAATTGGCCATCATGCGCGAGTCTGGACGCTTATTGGCATCGGTTTTTGCTTACCTAGATACGCACATGGTCGCTGGCATCTCCACAATGACTGTCAATGATTTAGTCGAGCGCTATATTGTGGATGTTTTGCAGGCGCGACCTGCCAGCAAAGGTCAATACGGCTACCAATACGTGCTCAATACTTCTGTCAATCAAGTGGTTTGTCATGGTGTACCCTCAAGCAATCAAGTCCTAAAATCAGGCGACATCATCAATGTAGACATTACTTTAGAAAAAGGCAGCTTTATTGCCGATTCTAGCAAAATGTATATGATTGGCGATGTGATGCCCTTAACAAAACGCCTCGTCGATAACACTTATGAGGCCATGTGGGCAGGTATCCGTGTGGTCAAGCCGGGCGCAACGCTCGGCGATGTTGGGCATGCCATTCAAAGCCATGCCGAACAGCACGGTTACTCTGTCGTTAGAGAATACTGCGGGCATGGTATCGGTCGCGAAATGCACGAACAGCCTGAAGTTTTACATTATGGTCGCGCTGGTGCAGGCTTGGTTCTAGAACAAGGCATGACCTTTACTATTGAGCCAATGATTAATCAAGGCAAAGCCAAAGTAAAAATGAAAAAAGACGGCTGGACGGTGGTGACTGCAGACAAAAAGCTTTCTGCCCAATGGGAGCATACCATCGCGGTGACTGCCGATGGTTATGAAGTGCTGACGCTGCGTGAAGAAGAGACCCTTTAAAGCGTGCTTACCGTTCCCCTTGCTGCTGCGCAATACAAAAGTGATTTGAGTATTTAAGTATCATCTTATTATTGCCATATTGGTAACTACTGATATGATAGGTCGCGATGATTTGAGTATACGCTGATTGATACCTCTGTCATCGCTTTTTTATACATGCCATCGATAGGAAACCGACATGATTGTCCGGCAAACCCCAAACGCCCTCAAGATACTTTTTACCCTGCACGGCTCTGTCATTCCAAAAATTTATCCGCAAATTTTGCTGATCGCGCTTCTCAGCACACTTATAACAATTATTCAGCACTGGCTTCCTGACTCTTTTCCTTATTATGGTATGGCTCCTTTTACCTTGCTAGGAATCGCGTTGTCGCTATTTCTTGGATTTCGCAACAATGCCAGTTATCAACGCTGGTGGGAAGCTCGAGGGCTTTGGGGTCAGTTGGTATATGATGCGCGTAGCTTAACCCGTCAAGTGCTTTCTTTTATAGATACTGATACCGAGAATGGGCACGAGACTGGGCGAACGATGGTTTACCTGACCATTGCTTTTGCGCATGCTGTGCGCCATCGCCTGCGCGGCTCGTCACCTTGGCATGATGTCGAGCCTTTTGTCGCATCGAAACACCATGATAGTATGCGCCAAGCGCGCAACCTACCTGATTACATCATGCGCCTCATGGGTAAGCAGCTCGGCGACATTCGGCGTCAAGGACTGGTGTCAGAGCAAGTCATACAGAACATGGACGAGCGCCTGACGTCTATGACCATTGTATTGGCGGCCTGCGAGCGCATTCATAATACACCGCTGCCGTTTGCTTATATGCTGCTGGTCCATCGCACGACCTATCTGTATTGCATCATGTTGCCTTTTGGCTTGGTGGCCTCGCTCGGTTGGGTGACCCCACTGATTTGTGCCGTGATCGCTTATACCTTTTTTGGTTTGGATGCCCTCAGTGAAGAGCTAGAAGAGCCTTTCGGCTTAGCCGCCAACAAACTACCCCTGACTGCATTGTCGCGTACTATCGAGATTAATCTGCGAGAAGCACTAGAAGAGGCAGATATTCCGCCTGAGATCACTCCTATCAATGGCTATTTGCCATAGCCTCTTAGCTGAATGATTATAAAGCATAAATTAATCAATGCTAAATGAGACAGTGTCCCATAAACATGTTGCCTTAATTTATAAGATATTTTTTAATATCCTACCGTCGGGTAGCTAAATAATATAGGCAATCGTAGAGCGTTTATGAATAAAAAATACATTTGAAAATAGTGATTTCTTTCACCATTCTCGTGGTACTTGATCAGCTTAATAAAAGGTAAAAACTTGCCTATTTACGCTTGTAAGACAACCTTTATTCATGGTTTTTTGCGCATCACTTGCTAATGATAACTGAATTCGTCTACCATAGAGCCGATTGCTTAAGTACGAGCAGTTTAAACTTATATAAACTTTATATTTATTTCTGAAAAATAAACCTTGTCGGGGTGCTTTGATTTTTGATGCTTTAACTACAATTCAAAATCATGGCTGAGAGTTACCCGCGAACCTGATGCAGTTAGCACTGACGTAGGAAACAAGCGTGACATTTTATAGCACACCTCTTAAGCATACATTGCTAAGCAAGCCTTGCCAGTTTATTCATATAATCTGGTAAGGTTTTTTTGTGCCTGCTCACTGATCACCTCCTACTCTTTGCTTACTCGCATTTTATAACAGTAAGTGAACACTATGAACTACCAAACATTACGCCACCATTGCCCCACATGGGATGACTACATTCAGCATGATTTTGTCAAACAGCTAACAGCAGGTACGCTCGCCCCTGACAGCTTTCGTCACTATCTTGTGCAAGACTATTTATATCTTATTCACTATACCCGTGTGATGGCGTTGAGCGTGTATAGGAGTGATACGCTGGCACAAATGCGAGTCGGTCAAGCAGGCATCAATGCCATGCTAGATATGGAAATTGGCATGTATCTCGATTTATGTCATGAGTGGGACATCCCACTTAAAGAAGTAGAAAGCGCTTCTGAATCTGCCGTGACTATTGCCTATAGCCGCTACCTATTGGACGCTGCCATGTCAGGCTCATTAGCTGAGCTTTATGCGGCAATTGCTCCTTGTTTGATGGGCTATGGCGAAATTGGCAAACGCATTAAAGAACAAGGTTTTGTCGCGGACAATCCTTACCAGCCATGGATTGATGTCTTTGCCAGTGACGAATTTCAAGCGATTACCGCGCAGAATGAAGCGCAGATTAATACGCTACTAGCACAGGCTAACCCCGCTCAGGCAGACAAATTCCAACAGTTATTTAATACTGCTTCACGTATGGAAGTGAATTTTTGGCAACAAGCGCTTGATCTGTCCTAGCCCTATGCAAAGTGCTAGCTTTATGGCAAATACTTTTATATACCATATTTATTATAAATAAAATTTAACTTAACCCTAAACATAATAATGGACACACTCAAGGAGAAACATCATGGCAGCATTTGATGAACATGCAAGCGCGTATGACAGCTGGTTTTTTGACAACCAAAACTTACTGACCAGTGAGCTAAAGCTGGTCGCGCATTTCTTAGATAAGGATAGTGAGATATTGTCTATCGGCTGCGGTAGTGGACTGTTTGAGTCACTATTGGCGCAGGATTATGATATCCATATCAGGCACGGCATTGAGCCTTCTAAAGACATGGCTGAAATCGCTAAAAAGCGCGGCTTACAAGTGGATATTAGTCCTGCCGAGACTTGCGATATTGAGCCAAATAAGTTTGATATCATCATGTTTAACGGCAGTGTCAGCTACATCAACGATTTGGATATCTGTATTAAAAAGGCATTTGATGCCTTAAAAACCGGCGGCAAATTGATTGTTATCGATGTGCCAAAAGAAAGCGGTTTTGCCAGCTTATATAATTTGGCCAGCTCATTAAATACTTGGGAGCATCCGCTACTTGCGCATATCTCTCCTGCTGATCCCTATCCTATTGAGCTGGTTAAATCAGCAAATTGGCGCACCTCTGATGAAAAAATCGCGCTGATGCAAGCCAATGGTTTCGTCGATTTTGAGTATGCGCAGACCTTACTGACCCATCCTATGTATGCCAATGACAAGGTGCAAGAAGTCATCGAAGGCTATGACCGTGGGGATTATGTCGCTGTTTGTGCTTATAAAAAATGAGCTGATATGTGTATTAACATTTGATTATCATGGATGACTGAGCAAAATTTATGACAGAACACAGTGATCCATAGCATACTGTCATTGCCATTTTAGCACTTGAATTATAAGTTTAGTGCCACTATAAATGGTGAATAAAGCTCTTATGCTAATAGCTAACATTTAATAAAGCGAGGCACACATCATGACTGACGATCCAAAAGACAGCACCAATCAAAACAACAACCAAGCACCAGCAAATGAAAAATCAGTAAAAATGACCAACCTAACGCCCAATCAAGGTGTGATCACAGGCAAAAGGACGGATATTCAAAATCCTGAGCTCTGGGACTTTCCAATGAACTATCCACTTAGCATCATTGGTCATGAAGGCGAGCGTGAGAACTTACTCAATGAAGTGAAGCTTATTTTGGGCAGTCAGTTCCCTGATTTCGATTTGGCCTCGATAGAAGTGAAACCGTCTAAAACGGGTCGCTTCCATTCAGCACGGGTCAATCTATATCTTACAGCAGCCGATCAGGTCAATGTACTGTATGCCTCACTCGACGCTGCCAAAACAGTCCGTTTGGTCGTATAAACAGATAATTGTCGTTTAAAAAAAGCCAGCTGCTTTTCCGTCGAAATCGTCACTCGCTATTAATCACATACGGGTGGCGATTTTTTGTGGTTTGCTGTACAATCTGCGCCCTCATGATTATTGTTCTATATCCCCTTATTGGTGGGTCATTTACTCGCGAATGAAAAGCAAATGATCCTACGATTTTTACAAAAAACTTATTATTTGAGTCAATCGCGTCTAACCCTTACCCCATCGTCCTTTGCTAAAATTCGGACACAGCACAACCTCACAGCAACATAGTTTGATGCTAAAATCAATATAGTATTTTCAAAATTTTCCCGCTATATTGTGCCTACCTACTAACAAACACGCTATATGTAGTACTCAGTGAATTTAATTGTCACTATGAGTAGCGGTAGATTTTTGCCTAAAAAAACACCTATCGCGGCGCAAGCATCGTAGCATTATAAAGAATGCCTGCCGTTTACTGACTGTGCAGCATCACTATAAGCAACATTATAAATAATTACCAAGTTATCAACTTAAGAGGGCAACATGACACACATCGACAAAATCAAAGTGACCAAACGTGACGGACGATTAGAGCTTATTGATTTGGATAAAATTCATAAGGTAATCGAGTGGGCAGCTCACAATTTGGATAATGTGTCTGTGTCGCAAGTTGAGCTAAAGTCGCACATTCAGTTTTATGAAGGTATCAAGACTCGCGATATTCACGAGACCATCATCAAGTCAGCAGCAGATCTTATCTCTGAAGATACGCCTGATTATCAGTATTTGGCTGCGCGTTTGGCGATTTTCCATCTGCGTAAAATTGCTTACAATAAATTCACCCCGCCGCACCTTTATGATCATGTCAAAAAACTGACCGACGCTGGTAAATACGATCAGCATATCCTAGCTGATTATAGCCGTGCTGAGTTTGATGAATTAGAAGCATATCTTGATCACTGGCGCGATATGAACCTTGCTTATGCCGCTGTTGAGCAAATGGCAGGTAAATACCTCGTCCAAGACCGTGTCAACAAGACCGTCTTTGAAAGCCCGCAGTTCTTGTACATGCTGGTTGGTATGTGTTTGTTTAGCCGTTATGACAAATCAGATCGTTTGGACTACGTAAAGCGTTTTTACGATGCGACGTCGCAATTCAAAATCTCGCTACCAACACCTATTATGGCAGGAGTGCGTACCCCATCGCGTCAGTTTAGCTCATGCGTATTGATCGAATGTGGTGATAGCCTAGATTCTATCAACGCGACCACCAGCGCCATCGTACGCTATGTGTCACAGCGTGCTGGTATCGGCATCAACGCGGGTCGCATCCGCGCCCTTGGTAGCCCTATTCGTGGCGGCGAAGCACAGCATACCGGTTGTATCCCATTCTATAAACTGTTTCAGACAGCTGTTAAATGCTGCTCACAAGGCGGCGTCCGTGGCGGTGCAGCGACGTTGTTTTACCCATTGTGGCATTTAGAAGTTGAGTCATTATTGGTACTTAAAAACAACCGCGGCGTGGAAGACAACCGTGTGCGTCATATGGATTACGGCGTACAGCTAAATAAAACGATGTACACGCGCCTCATCAAAGGTCAAGACATCTCGCTATTCTCACCAGGTGACACGCCGGGCTTGTATGATGCGTTCTTTGAAGATCAAGACAAATTCGAAGAGCTATACACCAAGTACGAAAATGACCCAAGCATTCGTAGCCGTCAAATCCCAGCCGCTGATTTGTTCAGCCTAATGATGCAAGAACGTGCGAGCACGGGTCGTATCTACATCCAAAACGTCGATCATTGCAATACGCATAGCCCATTTGACCCAACGGTTGCGCCGATTCGTCAGTCAAACCTATGTATGGAAATTGCCCTACCGACCAAGCCACTTGATAATATCAATGACGAAGAAGGCGAAATCGCGCTTTGTACGCTATCAGCGGTCAACTTGGGTAAAGTCGACAACGTCAGCGACATCGAAGAACCAGCTGAGCTAATCGTCCGTGCGCTTGATGCCCTGCTTGATTATCAAGACTATCCAGTTAAAGCGGCTCAAAATGGCAGCATGCGTCGTCGTACACTCGGTGTGGGCGTTATTAACTATGCGTATTACCTTGCTAAGAATGGCGTGCGCTATTCAGACGACTCAGCATTGGGTCTCACCCATCAAACATTTGAAGCGTTGCAATTTTATCTCTTGAAAGCGTCAAACAAATTGGCAAAAGAGCAAGGCGCTTGCCCTGCGTTCAATGAGACGACGTACTCGCAAGGTATCTTGCCGATTGATACGTACAAAAAAGATTTGGATAAAATCTGCCAAGAGCCGCTACATCTCGATTGGGAAACCCTACGTACTGAAATCACCACTCACGGTCTGCGCAACTCTACCCTAACCGCCTTGATGCCGTCTGAGACCTCTAGTCAGATCGCCAACGCGACCAACGGTATCGAGCCACCACGTGGTTTGGTGTCTATCAAAGCGTCAAAGGACGGCATCCTAAAGCAAGTCGTGCCTGAGATTGATAAGCTAAAAAATCAGTATGAGCTACTATGGCAAATGCCAAACAATGACGGTTACCTACGGCTGGTCGCTGTCATGCAGAAATTCGTCGATCAAAGTATCTCTGCCAATACCAACTACGATCCCGTTCGTTATGAAGGCGGTCGTGTACCAATGAAGATATTGCTTAAGGATTTACTAAACGCGTATAAGCTTGGCGTGAAGACGTTGTATTATCACAACACCCGTGATGGTGCGAACGATGCCCAAGCGGATATGGAAGATGATTGTGCTGGCGGTGCATGTAAGATTTAGGCTATTGATGGATGGCGGGTTTAGCTTTTGAGCTAAATCCGCTGTACGCTGTTATCATATATTTATCTACTAATATCGAGATAACTATGATCTTTCCTTATAAAAGCCCTCAATTTGAAAACCTAAAGCGAAAGTTTGAAAACCAGATACACAAACATTCTGAATATTTAGATTTAAGCACAGAAACAAATGACCTAGTTAAAGCTGTACTCAGTATATTAGATAGTAAGAACAAAAAAAATCTATCTATTTTAGATAGTATTGATCTCAAGTATCATAACTGGGAAAAAATAGGTGTTGCACCGAATGATAACGCCTTAGCGGAAGACAATAAAAATCTGTATGATTTTTCTAAGCAAGAGAAACCTCGAGCTAGTTTAGTTAGAAAAGTCATAGAGTCGATATATATAGTATTACTAGCAGACATATATGAAGCTTCATTGATAACTACTTTTGAAACACATAGATCTTTTTTTGAGCAGGCAGTAACAAGCTTACAGTCTTACTCTTATACACTGACATATGATAGTTTAAATAAACTCTGTTATTTATGGTATATCATTCCACAAGAAGTATTCTCAAGACATTTGAATCGACGCCTCGATAGTTCAGTCATCCAAACTATTAATAATTTGCATGAACATCAAGATCTAATTGAGGAAGAAAATAGAAAAAATATTCTATTGAAACAGGACATTAGAGAAATACAGGAAACCTTAAACAACCAAAAAAGTGAATATAACTTTGTTGGCTTGTCAAATGGCTTCAGAACACTTAGAAAACAGAAGAAAAAAGAATTGAATAGTCAAGGTTATATATATTATGGTCTGATGGCTGTAATAGTTTTACTTATAGTCTCAAAATCTATCTGGTCAGCTTATTACTTAAGTGCTAATAGCTTTGAGAACCCAATATTTGTCATAGTTACTATCTCAACGGTTTTGTTCCTTTTCATACTTCTTTATTTTTTTAAAATATCATTGGTTAACGTTAGATCTATCAAATCACAAATACTGCAAATAGATTTACGTCTCACTCTCTGTCAGTTTATACATAACTACGATTCTGACACTAAGGGACTAAGAGAAGGAATGAAAGAAAGCTTTGAAAGGTTCGAGAGTGTTATTTTTGCTCCTATCGTGGCTACTGAAGACCAAATGCCAGCAACTTTTGATGGTCTTGAACAATTGACAGGATTATTAAGTTCATTTAATAAAGGCTCAAAGTAGTTGTAGGGTGCGCCCAGCGCACCGATGATATGTAAATTATATTTAAAGGTGCGCGAGGCGCACCCTACAAAATATATAGATTAACAAATAAGACCTAATTTTCGTGCTAAAATTAGCCCTATATTTAGAGCTTAATTTTAATGGAGAATGAATCATGCAACCGATATTTGCGACACAGACAGCGAGTATTTCAGAGTTAAAGACTAACCCGTCGGCACTGATTAAACAGTCAGACGGCGAGTCCATTGCTATTTTAAACCACAATAAACCAGTGGCTTACTTAGTCTCAACAGACGTTTTTGAGCGCATGATGGAAGCGATGGACGACATGGCATTAAGCCAAACCGTTAGTGCACGATTGAATGATGGGCAGATACCGATAAAGGTAACTTTGGATGACTTATAATCTTGAGTTTCATCCTTTGGCATTAAAAGAGTGGAAAAAGATAGCGCCAAATATTCAGCAGCAGTTTAAGAAAAAGTTACAGCAGCGATTGTCAAATCCTCATGTGCCTGCGTCAAAACTATCGGGACGTACCGATACTTATAAAATCAAACTACGCACCGTAGGCTATCGTCTGGTATATACCGTAAAAGATGATGTGGTGGTGGTTTATGTATTAGCAGTCGGCAAAAGAGAAAACAACAAAGTATATGATGCGCTTGCGACACGCCACCCCTAATTAAAACACAGACAGAATAAAAATAACGGAGGTCATAGAGTGCAATATACCGCAATCATCAAAGACGGTGGTTTGTTTATCCCTAACGTATTTTCAGACCTAAACGATGGTGACTCGCATATCGTACAAGTGGAAGTCGACATCGCAGACGTCCGTGAGCAATTAGGCGAAGGCACAGCAGCAAAACCAGAAGCATTAAAGAAAGTCACCACAAAAGTATTGAAAAAACCAATAAAGAGAACGACTAAAAAAGACGTACAGAAAGAAATGCATCAACTATCAGATGATGATGGCTTGAGTGCGCTGCGTAAGAGTGCGATCGATGAATTGGAAGGTTTGGACGATAGTGAGCTAAGTGAGATATTTAAAGCGTATATGAATGATGGACAGACGCCAGAACAGATATCTTTAGAGCACTTGTAATACAATCCCATCCAATCAAACCAAATCTAGTCAAAACCCTATAACTTAATAACCATATCAATGATAAAGGCAGTCTCATGACTTATTCGATTTTTTCCCAAACGCCAAACAATGCGCTAACAGAGCCGATGTTTTTTGGTAATCCGGTCAACGTGGCGCGTTACGACCAACAAAAGCACCCTATCTTTGAGCAATTGATTGAAAAGCAACTGTCGTTCTTTTGGCGTCCAGAAGAAGTCGATGTATCACGTGATCGTATGGACTATGGCAATTTGTCCTCACACGAACAGCATATTTTTATCAGTAACCTAAAGTATCAAACGCTACTCGACTCTATCCAAGGTCGCAGCCCAAACGTCGTACTACTGCCATTGGTATCGATTCCTGAGCTTGAGACGTGGATTGAGACGTGGACGTTTTCTGAGACCATTCACTCGCGCAGCTATACCCATATCATTCGCAATATTATCAATGACCCTGCTATCGTCTTTGATGACATCATGCAAAACGATCATATCCTAGAGCGCGCCGCAGACATCGCCAAGTACTACGATGACTTATATTATAACTCATCGCTATATAACCTATACGGTGCAGGCACGCACACGATCAATGGTAAGCAAATTACTGTCGATTTAAAATCGCTGAAAAAGCAGCTTTACTTGTGCTTGATGGCAGTCAACGTCTTAGAAGCCATTCGCTTTTATGTGTCATTCGCTTGCTCATTTGCCTTTGCTGAGCGTAAGCTAATGGAAGGTAATGCCAAGATTATTAAATTGATTGCTCGTGATGAGGCGCTACATTTAACGGGCACTCAGCATATTCTTAACCTCATGCGCATCGGTCGTGATGATCCTGAGATGGTCGACATTGCCAAAGAGTGCTATGAAGAAAGCATCGAGATATTCCGTAAAGCGGCTGAGCAAGAAAAAGAATGGGCAGGCTATCTATTCAAAGACGGCTCAATGATTGGTCTCAATAAAGACATTCTTTGCCAATATATTGAATACATCACCAATTTACGTATGGAAGCGGTTGGCTTGCCAGTCGCATTCCCGAATTCTAAATCAAACCCAATCCCGTGGATTAACACATGGTTGTCATCTGACAACGTACAAGTTGCCCCGCAAGAGACGGAAATCAGCTCATACTTGGTTGGTCAAATTGATTCAGATTTATCAGACAGTGATTTTGATGATTTTGAACTTTAGAGCTTATGTGTTCATTTAAAAAATAGTTTTTGAAAGATTATTGTTTAGAAAGTACAGAATGATAGGGAAACAAACAGGATAAGACTATGACTTGGGTAATGACGAGTAAAAAGCAATTTTACTTGCATGATGACGAAAGCTTGCTTGATGGATTGCTACGCACCGGACATGATATCAATTATCAATGTAAGGAAGGCTATTGTGGCAGTTGCCGCATCAAGCGTATCGCCAGCTCACACGTCATTGACTATCCGTTTGCGCCCCTTGCCATGATTGATGAAGACGAGATCCTACCCTGCTGTTGTCGTGTGCAGGGGGTGATTTACATTAATCACGAGCCTACTATAGAGTAATATTAACCAAAATAGTGCTAAAAAAGTCGAAACAAAAAGCGCGTTATCTTCAAGATAACGCGCTTTTTTACTGTCTATAAATTGTTCAAGCCATTTTGATTAAGCTTATTTTGCTTAAGTTTTAGGTGATGAAGAGTGACCTTATAAGGGTGCACCATCTCTTTCAAACAGCTGCAACAGCTCTTCACGCATACGGTCACGCTCGGCTTCTGACATCATCGGTACGTCTTGTCTCTCACCTTGTAGATTTGGATCTTCTATACCACCAACATTTTCATCAAGAATCACAACCGGACGTTCCATCGGCTCTTGTGCTGGACGCTCTTCTAACAGTATTTTGACTTGCGCATTTTTACCACGGCGTAATATTTGCGCATTCAGCGTGGTATTCGGTGCTTTACGAGCGACATACTGAATCAAGGTATTGGCATCCGTCATCTCAACGCCGTCAATCGTCAAAATAATATCGCCGATACGCAGACCACTCTTAGCAGCAGGACTCTTAGGAACGACATTAAGCACTTCTACCCCAGTCGAGGTTTCAAGCTGCGTTGGGTCACGTAGCTGTGACTGTATCTCAATCCCCAACCAACCACGGCTCACCTTACCATCTTTGATAATGGCGTTCATCACTTGCTCAACGATAGCGGTAGGAATAGCAAAACCGATACCCATAGAGCCGCCAGAGCGTGAGTAAATGGCCGTATTAATACCAATTAATTCACCAAAAGCGTCAACGAGTGCGCCGCCCGAATTACCTGGGTTAATCGCTGCATCGGTCTGAATAAAGTCTTCAAACTTGTTGACCCCAAGCCCAGTACGTCCTGTCGCCGAGATAATCCCTTGCGTTACCGTTTGACCGACACCGAAAGGATTACCAATCGCTAATGCGACATCGCCAACTCGGATAGGTTCTTTACGGAAACCAAGTGGTGCCAAACCGGTCATATCTACTTTAATCACTGCCAAATCACTGTCTGGATCTGTACCAACGATTCTAGCGCGGCTCTTACGACCATCATTAAAGGCGACCGTAATTTCATCAGCTTTTTCGATCACATGGGCATTGGTCACGATATAGCCATCTTCTGAGACAATCACCCCAGAGCCTAAATTGGTATTGCCCTGCTCTTCTGACGGTGCACCATGGAACTCAAAAAAGCGGCGCAACACAGGATCATTCATATAAGGATGCTCTGCCATCGTTTGCGTGGTGTAGATATTCACGACTGATTGTGAGGCGCGAGCAACCGCATTATGATAAGAAGAAATCGCTGCGGGTGTATCAGAAACAGGTGCTGACGCTTGCTGCTCAGCAGGTGTGGTTCTGGGCGGCTCCCATGCTTGCTCTGATGCCGTCTTCATACTCGCAAACAACCAAATAAATGCGGCAATCACGACTAGCAATAAAACCCAAGGTAACCATTTTAATACAGACGCCTTGCTGCTGGTGTTCCGAGATGACGACATATAAAACCTCTATAAATTTGATACAAACAGACGAAGATAAATAAGGTAAGAAGCATGGTGTATATTAGGATGCATTGAGCGGCATTTATCAAACGTTCACAGCCCACTAGATGGTTGTTTTTTTGCACTATCTATACGGCAAGCTTACATGTATAAATTATAACCGCCAATACTACCCAGTTGTAACGTATCGTGTACCATTTCAGTGAGTAGGATTGTCTATCCTACTGTAGCTACATGTTAAAATACTCATTATCAAAAGCCACATGTTAGCCATAAATGCTTGCCCCACTGAATCAATTATAAGGGAATACCATGACCACACACAATATCTCAAGCGAGCCCTCAAACACCGCCATTACCGTTCAAGCGCTGACCACATTCTGTGATGACTATTTATTAGCAGATGCTTTTAAAGATTATGCCCCTAATGGTTTACAAGTAGATGGGGGTCGACCTATCAAACGAATCATCACTGGTGTGACGGCTTGTGAGGCGTTGATTGATGCGGCGATTGCTGACAATGCAGACGCCATTATGGTGCATCATGGTTATTTTTGGAAAGGCGAACCTGCCCCCATCACTGGTATGAAAGGTCAGCGTATCCGTAAACTTATGCAGCATGGTATCTCTTTGATTGGTTATCATCTGCCGCTCGATGCCCATCCTGTCATTGGTAATAATGCCAAGTTGGCTGACGCATTAAACATGACCGTTATCGGCGCTTTATACCCTAGTGAGTCGCATCCAGTGGGTAATATCGCCACTTGTACCCCGCAGAATGCTCAAAGCCTCATTGCTCACATTACTCAGACACTAGGACGATTGCCATTGCATATCTCTGCCAATTATAGCGCACCGAATAGTACAAGCGCTCATATCGATAATAACAGAATTATCGAACACGTGGGCATTTGTACGGGCGGCGCACAGGATATGATCGAGCAAGCTGCATTGATGGGCTGTGACGCCTTTATCTCTGGCGAAATATCAGAACGTACCACCCATATTGCCCGTGAGCTGGGCATTGATTATTTCGCTTGTGGACATCACGCGACAGAACGCGGCGGTATTCAAGCACTCGGTCACATAGTTTCTCAAGCATTTAGTATACCCGTGACCTTTGTAGATATTGATAATCCTGCTTAAACTGTGTCCTCAACTCTACTCATAGCTATCTAAATTTAGAATAATTTTCGGAAAACAAGGCTAATAACAATCAGTATTGTCGTCCAGTATGCACAATTTTTGCTGCTGCAATTTTCAATAGTGTATCAATAACAATGGCCTTTTTAACCGTCTATAGCCCAATTGTTAAGTTTTATCGCTAATTTCTTAACCACACTTGAATAATCCAAGGAATATCCGCATATTAATATCCGAAGAAAGAATGTCTTGTCATGAGGCTTCCCATTTATTACAGCTTCCGGTTATGGTACTTAAATGAGTATAACCGCCTAAAATCTTACTATGTTGTATAGCTATTGAGGTCATATAGATAGCGAGGTTTTGGACGGTTTACTAATAGACACACTGTGCGTGATATATTTTCAGCAGCATGGTATGTCTTGATTTAAGTGTCGCGATACTGGGTTAGCAACCGCTGATTGGTAGTAAATTTTCTATCATTTTTTTATTAGTAATGAAAATAGCGACTTGCTTACCCTTATTGCTGGACAAAAAATTAATCACTGTTGACTCTATTACAAATGATTTAAAGAGGACATGGTCATTAATATCAGCATAGAAAAGCTGAGTGCATAAGCACCCCGCTCATTTTATGTTTTGTCTCAATAACTTAGTTCATGACCTTACCTATGTTTAATATATAGTTGTTTTATTCTTAGCCCTATCTATGCATCGATGAAGGAATCATCCGATTTATATCCTTCGCGGTGTTGTGCGTTCATCATTTTGTATTGATACTTTATATCGATGTTTTATATTGATATTTTGAGAGATTTTTTAGCCCTCTTACCTGATACACTGAATACGCCAGTAGATAACCAGCTAATTAAAAACTGCACCGCTACATCTGATAAAAATTCATTAGCGGCACTATTATTAAACAAGATGACGACGCACTTATCTTATTAAGAAGTGCGTGGTTGTCTAAAATGCAACATCGATGTATGACTACTTTATAAGCATACATTCATAAGCGTTTTACGGTAAGCAGGATGGCTAAAATCAGGAGACATCCATGCAGCGTATTACTTATCGTGTGAAAGTATCTGCGCAAGGGGCTAGACGCCGTATTTCTTATTTACTGCGTCCATCTAAACGCCTACCGAACACTAAAAGTAACATCGTTTCATCCGTTACCCCGACGACATCGAGTCGTTTTTCTAGAACCAAAAAGCTTGCGCAAGTTTCTAGTATCGCCCTTCTCTCTTTACCTGCTGAGAGTCTGACGACGATGCGTGCGCCAGTGCCAGCCTATGATAACGTTATGCTAGAAAGCACGTTAACTATCGCTGCCGTCCCCGGTGACAGCACTTATTTTGCGACTGACGGTTTTCAACATGGCTTTGGTTTTGATTTGGTGCGTACTTATGCTGACGAGCTTGGCGTTGATATCGACCTAAAAGCGTATGCCAATGAAGAAACTGCCCTAAAGGCGCTGAGATCGGGCGAGGTAGACATGGCATTAACAACGGCCAGTACACAGTTAAAGAGCAAGTTTAACTTATCGTCTATCAACATCAGTTGCGGCTATGACGCCAGCTTAACAAAGAATGGTTTACATCCAAAAGTCAGTTGGACGTTCAATTCATCCAATGACCCATTATCACAAAAAGCCAGTTACTTTTTATGTGACAGCATTAAGCTGAAAAACACACAAAAACTTGCTGCCTTTTACAATCAAAACTTGCTAAAAGACGCCTATAGCCAAGATCATTTCCAAAAAACGTTGACCGAAAAACTGCCTGATTATCAATCGTCTTTTGAAGAGCAAGCACGCAATTATAATCATGATTGGGAATTATTGGTGGCCATGGGTTATCAAGAATCACACCTTGATGCCAATGCCGTATCGCCAACGGGTGTGCGTGGTCTCATGATGTTGACCAATAATACAGCCAAAGCAATGGGCGTCTCAGATCGCGTCGATCCCTACCAAAGTATCGGCGGCGGCGCGCGTTATTTAGAGCAAATGAAAGCTGACTTTGCTGATGTGCCAAAGACAGATCGTATTTGGTTTGCGCTTGCCGGCTACAACATGGGACCAAATGCAGTAAAGAGTATTCAGCGTAAACTGCGAGATCAAGGTATTGATGATAAAAGCTGGGCGAACGTTTATGCGTACTTAGCTGATAATAAAGCTGCCAATAGTCGTTATGGTCAAGCAATGCATTATGTTAGCAATATTAGAAGTTATCTTGAGACTATCAAAACTCAAACTGTCTAGTTGATAAATATTTTGAGAATTGAATTTTATAGATAAAAAAAGCTGCTCTTATAAAGAGCAGCTTTTTTATGCAGAATGATCTGTCTTAATCGTATTTACTTGGCTATTATTTCACTAAGCAACTTACTCTTAACGATTAGGTACGGTCAGGCGCTGACCGCGCTGTAGCATCGTATCCGCCGCGATATTATTCATCTCAGCCAATTCTTGCGTAGAGACGCCATATTTACGTGCTAAGCCAATCAAACTGTCTCCTGACCCAACGGTGTAGCTCACTGTGAGCTTTGGTACTTTAAGCGTTTGCCCACGCTGTAATTGGGCATTGGTCGCGAGATCGTTGGTCGCAGCCAAGTCGTCTATCGAAACACCAAATTGACGTGCCAAAGCAATCAAACCATCACCAGATTTAACTTTATAGCTCTCGGTGTTGCCCAATTTTTTGCCACTGCTCGCTGTGCTAGTCGCGGCAGTGCTACTAGCCGAACTACTGCTTTGGTTATTGCTACTAGAGGTCGCTACAACGCTGCCACTGGCAGGAATCGTAATCGTACGACCGAGTATCAAATTAGAGTTGGTTTTCAGGTTGTTCGCTGTTGCCAAGTCACTAAGACCAATATTATAACGTTGCGCCACGCCTGTTAACGTATCGCCTGATTTTACTTTATAACTGACAGTTTTATCATTTAGCTGACGATCAACCAATCCTTTAGACACGGGTACTTTGATGGTTTGACCACGTTGTAAGCGTGCTTTTGCATCAAAGTTGCTATTCACCGCCGCAAGCTCAGCTGGACTGATACCTACGCTATTGGCAATGCCGATCAAAGTATCGCCAGATTTTACTTTGTAATTGGTGGTTGCCACCGAACTTGAGCTACTGTTACGGCTACTAGAGCTTGAGATGTTTGCTGCATCGAAATCAACACTTGCAGGTACTTTTAGCGTTTGACCAACATATAGTGAGCTTGTAGTGCTCATATTATTGAGGCTGGCAAGTGTATCAGTTGAAACATTGAACTGACGTGCGAGAGCAATCAAGCCATCGCCCGCTTTTACCTTATAGTTCTTAGTAGCGGTGCTTGATTTACTTGGCTTGGTCGAGGGAGCGGCAGGTGTAGTCACTGGCGCAGTCACCTTACCTGGTATCAGCCATAGCTTTTGACCACGTAGTAAATCCGCTCTACTACTCAAATTATTGTAGGTTGCCAACTGAGTCACCGATAGACCAAAGCGGTTAGCAGTACCAATCAGCGTATCGCCACTCTGTACTACATAGCTCTCTGGTTGACTTGCCGCGGTATTGTTAGCTGTGCTCAACGGTTCGATGGTTTTTGCATTGTATAAGTATAAGGTACTGCCTGATAGCAGCTTAGAGCTGGCATCTATTTGATTCCATTCAGCGATATCGCGCCAACTGACACCCGCACGACTGGCAATATTAGATAAGGTATCGCCACGCTTGACAGTATAAGTGGTACGTGCACCTTGGGGTTTTGGCTTGCTTACTGATGTTTTTGCAAAGCTAAGCTTTTTCTCTTCGCCACTGGCTTCTAGAATAGACTGCTGTGTCTGTACGGCGGATAAATTAATATTACCATCAGCATTGATCACATTGGTTTCAGGCGTGTTACTGCGAATTTGATTGGCAATAAAATCACGCTCTTCTTTGCTCAGTGGTGGTTCTTGGACAATCGTATTATTCTGTGTAATTTGAGCAGAGGTGGTCGGTAGACTGTTACTGCTTTTTAGCTCAGCATTGATCTTGTTGGTTTCTGCCGTACTCAATGGTGGCTCAGTACGCACCGAGGCATTATTACTGTAGACAGAGCTGCTAGTCGGTGTGGCTGACGGTGATATATAACTGGTCGTTTGCTGCGGCACACTAGCGCTTGCAGCATAATCAGCCAAGGCGCTACCTGTAGATGGTAATGAAGAGCCAGTATAGGGTTTGTTATTATAGCTTGGCGTCGTGGTCGTGCTACTTGGTGTGCTTGTATTACTCGATGCCAGTATATTGCCCGTACCATTGCCTCTCAATGAGCTCAATTTAACATCGGTATTAAGACTCACATCATTAGGAATAATAATACGCTGGGGACCAGAAGAATCAACACGCCCTGATGTTAAGGCCGTATTTAACCTTTCTAATTCGTCGTAACTCACGCCTGTCATTTGCGCAACTTCAGCCAAGCTCACGCCATAATTCACTGGCACACTACGGAAATGCTGACGGTTGGCGATGGCTGGCAAGTAGACACCATATTGCTCAGGCTTGGCAACAATTTCCGCTACCGCCAAGAAACGCGGCACGTAATTCATCGTTTCAGTAGGCAATCTCAGAGACCAATAATCTGTCGGTAAACCCTGAGCTCTATTAGCATCAATGGCCTTTTGCACGCGACCAGGACCCGCATTATAAGCAGCCAATGCTAACTCCCAACTGCCAAACTGGTTATGTAGTGCGGTCAAAAAGTCATAAGCGGCGCGAGTTGATTCGATGACATCACGGCGACCATCATAGGTACTGCTTTGATTCAAACCATAAATACGACCCGTGCTTGGAATGAACTGCCATAAGCCTGCTGCTGCCGCACTACTGGTACCGCTTGGATCGTAAGAGCTCTCAATAACAGGTAACAAAGCCAGCTCTGTCGGGATATTACGACGCTCAGCTTCTCGTACGGTGTGATAGATATAGCGACTAGCACGTGCAGTCAAACGGTTTAAATAGTCTTGTCGACTGGTAAACCAGCTTTTTTGCCCTTCGATACGCTGATTATAAGTCGGCTGACCGCCATTCATACGATAGCCAGCACGTAAGCGACTCCATAAATCACCATACTGCTGAATAGCAAGTTTGTTGCCTTCCACCATAGTCATGTCAGTGGCTTCGAGTAAATCGGCTAACTCATCCAAGCTATCTGCATCTAAATATGCCGTTGAATAGTCCGTACTGCTGCTTGCTGCAGGCGCTTTAGTAGCTGGGCGTTTAGTAATAACAGATGAGCTATTGGTCGCACCCTTTTTTACCGCTGACGTATTGCTACAAGCACTGATAAGTAAAGTTGATACCGCAAGCGTCAATGGCAACGCAATAAATGAGCGAGATTTTGATAGCACAGTAGACATGATATTGGAAGTTTCCTAACGACAGAAAGTGATAAGATAAAGTTGCTTGCTAGTATAGTATGCAATGTGAAGCAAAGACCAGTCTAATATAAAAAGATAATCATCATAAGTTGAGTCAATTTTTAGACCTCTCACGAAATGCAATCAACCATTTAGTTGTTCAACCCTGTGAATTTGTATGGCTATTTATGATGGAATGCTTAGCTTTCGAAGAGCCTGATTAATGCACTATTGTCTTTGATTATCCACTGATAAAGACGTTTCTTAATCAATGCTTATCCATTAATACCTAATTGTTGATAATGTCTAATTGCTGACTAGCCAGTACTGAGTTATTAGTCGAGTAACGATTAATTAATCGTTACTTGTGATACGGCACGTAGCAGCACCGCATTACCAGTCGATAACGTCAGCGTCACTCTTGAGGTAGTGACAAATGAGACATTTTTACCATCTTTTACCCAGCTCTCATTGGTCGTGACATTGGCTTTGGCCTGATCGCCCGTAATAACGATGTTATCCACAGAAATATCATAACGGTAATTAGAGGTGTTATTCCAACTATTTTGCAACAACTTTAAATAAGCATCTTTATCTAAACTGGTAGACTTACCTTTTCTAGATAATGAAATCAGTGCATCGTCAGAGACAAGACGCGCGACCTGATTGACATTTTGGCTATTCGCTGATGACTTCATTGCTGCTATATAGTTCTGCACCAAAGCTTCGGTCATGGCTGCCGCTTGTGCACTGATACTCACAGTACTTACAACGGTCACTACCGCCGCCACGCTGGCACTTTTTAGCAATAATGCCAAAAGCCCTTTTCCCCATAATCGTTTCATCATAATCCTTAGCAATGCTGTTATCGTTGTTGCCATCTTTTGATGACTAACGTTTTTTATTGATTAAATATAGTAGTCGTTTATTACTCATTAACATCATGATAAATGAAGCGAGCACTGGCTAGCGTGTGCCCTCTTCATTCTACTTGTGAAAAATATCTGTTTAATCATCACCTACTTATTAATGATGACAGCGTACTTTTACCATAGAGTGAGACTATCATTCAATTCTCACAGCTATGTGACACCCTGTGTAATTATTGCGAATACTAAAATACCAACCATATGGCACAATTATTTCTGGAAATATGAGTCACTGCCCATCGTTATCATAAATACTAGATATATTAACTGAACCACTTACGCAGTACACAGCTCAGTTTTCGCTCTAATTTTAGGTCGCTTTCTGTCAATCCAATCTCAATTTAATAAGCCAAATGGAAGCTTACTTAGCGTCCGTACTATTATCTTCGTATTGTTGTTCATCATCACTAAGCTTCATGCCCAATCGCTCTACTCGTCTGTCCATCATTTGTCGAGCCAGTGCTTGCATGTCTTCGACGCGGTCTATTTCATCCACAATCTCAAGTCCCAATAGCGTCTCAAACACATCTTCTAAAGTAACCAAACCTTTGACTTCACCATACTCACCGACTGTAATCGCAATATGTATACGGTTTTTTAGCATCAGCTCTAACAAATCAAACAGTTTCATTTTTGAAAAAACAAAAGTAATGTCACGTTTAAACTGAGTCAACGGCTTGTGCATCGCATGGTTTACTTTTGCTAATAACATGTCTGTTTTTAATACAAAACCTGTGATGTTATCCAAGTCACCATCATAAATTGGCAGTCGTGAAAACGTCAATTTTGGGCGATCAACCAATAATTCAGCGACTGTTTTGTTTTCTTCAAACGCCAACATCACCGAACGCGGGGTCATGATATCTTCGACTTTGATCGCACCAAATGCTAGTAAATTGCGAATAATGCGCGATTCTAATGGGTCAATCTGTCCTGACTCTTCACCGATACTGGCAAGTGCCGCAAATTCACGACGACTGAATGCTTGGGGTTCTTTGCCACGTACTAGCAATTTGGTTAACTTTTCTGAGATCCAAATAAGTGGATACAACAGCAGGATAATGCCTCGCACGAAGTAAGCGACCATACCGCTTAGTTGACGCCAGTATAGTGTCCCAAGCGTTTTTGGAATAATTTCAGATAAAAACAAAATCGCCAAGGTCATAATGGCAGAAAACAGTCCAAACCAAGCACTACCAAACACAATCGTGGCTTGGGCACCAGCACCGATAGAACCTAATGTATGAGCCACTGTATTCAAAGTCAAAATAGCCGCCAATGACTGATCGATATTATCAACCTTTAAGCGTCTTAGCATATTTGCTTTTTTCGGATTGCTTTCTTGAACATCAGCGATATAAGACGGCGTCATGCTCAGTAATGCAGACTCAGCCAATGAACAGACAAACGAGATACCGATAGCGACAACCACAAAAAGTATGAGTAATAGCACACTGATCGCGGTCGGCTCTGCTAAAGCATCAGCGGCAAAAGCTGGATATGGCAATAGCAGCATCGCCGTCAGTGCTGATAATCCAGCAATTGAATTGGTACGACTAAGACGCTTTGAATAGCGTGATGTCGGAGGAGGTTTAGCAGACGCTTCTTTACAAGCGCGCGGACGACACAAACGAGGTACAAACATAAAAGTGGTAAACAAGTTAGGTAACCTAAACAGAAAAAAGTAAAAGGGATAATAATATAATGAGCAAACGATACTAAATCATTAAAAACAAACATGATTAATTAGCTATTAGTTATCTGCTAAAACGATGGTAACTCGCTGCTCAAAACTGATTTAGCAGCAGATAATAGGATATATTATATACTAATAAACTGTGCGCTAAATGCAGGGAATTATTGCCATTTGATAGTAGCATTGATGATGTCATTTCACAATAAGACGCTATTGTTAAGTCTTTGTTTTTTGGTATCCTTGATCATACCTTTTGCTACGCTACTACTACCTAGCATCCATTCGCTGCTTGAATTTTGTTATACTCTCAGCGCTTTGGCGTCACTTATATGAGGTGGCAAAAATATTGCCGCAAAAAGTAATGACCGCTAGCATGCCATTACCTTAAGAAAAACATACTCAGCCTATGATTAACAGTTACCAAGTCTGGGATTTTTTGTTACTATGCGTTTAATTTTATTATTATCTATGACTTACTGAGAGAAATTATGTTGTTATTTATCCAAGCTGCCCATGCTGCACCAGAAGCTGCTGGTGCGATGTCACTATTTAGTCAAATACTATTGCCTGTTGCTTTTTTTGCGATTTTTTACTTCTTAGTCATTCGTCCACAGTCTAAGCGTACCAAAGAACATCGTGCCATGGTCAATGCATTGACTGTCGGTAGCGAAATCATTTTTGCTGGTGGTTTGATGGGTCGTATCAAAGCCATTGAAGGTGACTATGCAGTGGTCAGCCTAAACAATAATACTGATGTCAAAGTACAACGTGCTTCTGTTATTTCAGTGTTACCTGCTGGCACAATCGAAAGCGTTTAATGATTGATTGAAATATTAGTCGCGTTTTATTAATGATTACTAGGGCGTGTCCTCATTTTAAAAATAGGGGTAAAAATGAAATAAATTGCCGTCAAACAAGGAAAGTAGCGCAAATAATATCGAGATATTAATAAGCTATTTGACGATGTTTGGCAAAATTTAGCCATTTTTAGCCCATTTAGAGGATAATCGATTGAATTGAGGACACGCCCTAATCTTTCGTTAATAAATATAGTGATTAATACAGTGCCTAAGAATGACCGTACCTTATTTACGGTCATTTTTCGCTATAGAGCAATGATGTAAAAACAGTCTCATAGAGTATAGACAATTTATGTTTATGCTTTTGACCATGCTGTCTTTATTGATTTTATCAGTGATATTTTGCTGACTATATATTTTTGATGACTATATAAAGATACGTCTGTATTATTTGCTCTACTGTTTTACTATCATCGCGGATGATCGCAATGGTGCATGATGACGACTGCTAGATACAGCACTCAACCATTGCTATCGCTAACTTCCCATCTGCTAACTTGTGGCCTACGTCGCCAGTCGTTTATCAACCTAAAGAAGTGATTATGCAATATCCCGCTTGGAAATACTTACTTATTGCCGTCGTGCTAATCATTGCCGGTCTATATGCTGCTCCTAACCTCTATCCTGATGAACCTGCCGTGCAGATTACAAGCGCCGCTGCAGGTACACAGCTGTCTGAAGGTATCTTGACTGAGTCTCAAAGCTTGCTTGAAGAGGCTGGCATCAATAACCATGATGGAACCTTTGAGGGCAACAGTGCACTGGTACGTCTTGACAATCCAGTCGATCAGCTCAAAGCTCAGGAAGTACTGCGTCAAAACTTGGGCGAAGACTATGTCGTCGCGCTTAACTTGGCGCAAACGACGCCGCAGTGGCTACGTGATATCGGGGCAAAACCGATGAAACTCGGCCTTGATTTGCGTGGCGGTGTGCGTTTTGTACTAGAAGTCGATATGGACAAGGCGCTTGAACAGCGTTTGACCAGTGCCAGTCGTGACATGCGTCGCGAGCTACGTGCTGAGCGAATTGCGATCAAAGGCATTAAGACAGAAGATCGAAGTGTGGTATTACATTTCGCTGATACAGATGCTCGTAACCGTGCACAGAATGTTCTGCAAGGCTCAATGGGCAATACCTTTAGCTTGCAATCCTCTATTGATGAGCAAGGTCCTGCACTGATTTTAGCGTACAACGATGCAACGCTTGATGAAATCAATAGCTATGCGGTCAATCAAAACTTGACCACCCTTCGCAATCGTATTGCTGAGCTTGGTGTGACTGAAGCTTTAGTACAGTCTCAAGGTGCTAGCCGTATCGTCGTCGAGCTTCCTGGCGTACAAGATACTGCTGAGGCAAAACGTGTCTTAGGGCGCACTGCAAACCTTGAGTTCCGTATGGTTGCTGAAGACAGCGAAAACTATACGGGCGGCATCCCTCCAGCGGGTACCGAAGCTTTCCCGTTTGAGACGCTTGATGGTCCGCCGGTACTGCTTGAACGTCAAGCGATTGTCACGGGTGATAAAGTCACTAATGCTCAAACTGGTGTGGATGAAAGCGGCTCTCCTGAAGTCAGCATTACTTTAGATAGTGCTGGTGGTAAGCTCATGCAAAATGCCACTCGTACCGCCGTTGGCAAACAGATGGCTGTATTGTTCATCGAAAACAAGCAAAGAATCACTTACGAAGAAGATCCAGAAACTGGCGAAACTGTCGAAGTTAGAACGCCTTATGCTGAGACCAAAGTCATTAACCGTGCCAATATTCAAGCGGTCCTTGGCTCATCCTTCCGTATTACTGGTCTAGATAGTAGCGCTGAAGCTGCCGAGCTTGCACTACTACTACGCTCAGGCGCACTTGCCGCACCGATGTACTTTGTAGAAGAACGCACCATTGGTCCATCATTAGGTCAAGACAATATTGATAAAGGTCTATTCTCTACGCAAGTCGGTTATCTATTAGTGTTTGCGTTTATGATTATATTCTATCGTCTATTTGGTGTGATTGCCAACGTGGCGCTGGCCGTGAACGTTATTATCATCATTGCTATTATGTCAATCTTAGGCTCATCACTTACCTTGCCTGGTATTGCTGGTATCGTTTTGACCATCGGTATGGCCGTCGATGCCAACGTACTGATCTTTGAGCGAATACGTGAAGAGCTAGCAAACGGGGTACGGCCCAAATCCGCCATCGTGGCAGGTTTTGATCGAGCCTTTAGTAGTATTTTCGATGCCAACATCACCACCCTATTGATTGCTTTTATTCTATTTGCAATTGGCACGGGTCCGATTAAAGGCTTTGCGGTTACATTGGCTATTGGTATTGTCAGTTCACTGTTTACCGCTATTATGGTGACACGTGCGCTGGTACAGATTGCTTATGGTAAGCGTAAATCTATCAAACGTTTGAGCATCGGTTAGGAGAACATTATGACGATTGATAAGAACAATCCTTTAGAACAGCAGAATAATCCAGATCGAGATGGTTCAAGTGGCTCAAATGTTGAGGCAAGCACACACCGCCGTAAAAAACCACGCCGTGATGGGAAAGGTAGTAATACCAAAGCCAATAACCCAACTACCGCTAAATCAAAAAAAGGCAAAGCTCTGAGCGGCAGTAAGGATGCGGGTAAAGACAGTCAAGCACTGACCACCCAAGCAGCCAATCCTGATGTAGAATCGGGTGATGCCGCTGATGATGCGGCTGCAATCGCTGAAGGCGGTATCAAAGCCGTTGGCAACCAGCGTATTATTCCGTTTATGAAGATAGAAAAGCCAATGGCACTTTTATCTCTATTGATGGTTATTGGTAGTATCATTGCAATTGCAGTAAACGGTCTAAACTTAGGACTTGATTTTACGGGTGGTGTGTCCGCAGATGTGCGTTACGAGCAGCCTGTTGAGCAAGTTGAAGTCGTACAAGCATTGGCCGATAATGGCTTTGATGATGCCGTGGTACAATATCTTGGTACGCGAGAAGAACTCCTCGTACGCTTGCCACCACAGTCTGATAACGTAGACGGCCTAAATAGTAGCCTGACTAAAGCATTAACCCTGCCTAATAATAATGTTGAAATCAGTAACGTTAATATTATTGGCAGCCAAGTTGGTAATGAAATTTATCTAAACTCAGTCATGTCACTGGTATTAGCATTGGTCTGTATGTTGGGCTATGTTGCCTTACGTTTCCAATTTAAACTCGCTCTTGGTGCGGTATTATCGCTGTTTCATGATGCTATCGTGACCATTGGTGTTTTTGCGTTATTTGGTTTCCCATTTGACTTAACCGTCTTGGCGGCCGTCTTGGCACTGGTTGGTTATTCTATCAATGATACAATTGTTGTGTATGACCGTATTCGTGAGAATTTTCGTCGTGTCCGTGGTATCACACCTCGCCAGACCGTTGACCTGTCTTTGACCGAAACGTTGCGCCGTACCATTATGACCATTTCCACTGTTTTACTCGTCGTACTTGCCATGCTATTCTTAGGCGGCGATGGACTGTTCTGGTTCTCAGTAGCGCTCTTCATTGGTCTGCTTGCCGGTACTTACTCATCAACGTATATTGCAAGCTCGATTCCATTACGTATGGGTCTATCACGCGATGACTTTATTGTGAAAGTAAAACCTGAGTTTGAAGAAGAAATTGTCACTTTCAATGATCCAAAAATGTTTGAACAAGACAATGCTTAATAAATTTTATACTTTCTCAAGCTAATCGCTAGCTAAGATAGTATTTAAGCAAGCATCAAGAAAAGCACCTGACTCGTGAATAATGAGTCTAGGTGCTTTTGTCTTTGTAGCTATTTTTGCCTTGAATATCACACTTGCTAGAGCTAACTCCATTTAAAACAGAGTCCAGGCAACAAAGTACAAATATATAAGCCATACTTCAAGTAAAGTTAACGCCGTAACGCCTTTATAATGAATTGACTATACGGTAATGTCATAGCGTTAATGACACTAACTCCGCCCTTCTTGTTTTTCAGCGATAAACGAGCCAAAAATGCCAATGACCACCTCGCCACCTAGTGCTATGCCACCGATTGATACTCGATATGCGCGCATCGTTGCTATTGCGTTGCCCGTGTTATTGGCCAACCTAGCCATGCCACTACAAAGCGTCATCGATACCGCGATCGTGGGTAACATGAATGACACGGCTAAACTTGCTGGGATGGGCTTGGCGATACAGTTATTGTCTTTATTGCTCGTGAGTTTTAACTTTTTGCAATATGCGTCTTCTGGGCTATCGGCTCAAGCGCTCGGACAATCGGTCAATCATGTTGATAATTCTACTCATACCACAAAATCGTCAACCCCATCACCCCTACTATCAATCTTGCAACGTGCCTTGTTATTAGCGTTTGCTATCGGTAGCATTCTGTTACTGGCAAAGCCTTGGTTGATAGATTTTGGCTTGCAAGCCCTATCGGCTAACCCTGAAAGTGGGCAAGCGGCAAAGACTTATTTGGATGTACGCTTTTGGGGCGTCATCGCTGAGCTAATGAACTTTGCCTTTATTGGCTGGTTTGCTGGTCAAGGTAAGACTCGCTACATGCTTTACCAGCAAGGCTTTATCGCTATGCTAAATATCATTCTAACCTTGTTTTTTGTCTACGGCATGCAGATGGGCTTGGTTGGGGTGGCGTTAGGAACCACTATTGCCTTTTGGCTAGGCGTGATACTAGCATTGTGGCTCAGCCGTCAGCATTTGCAAATATCTTGGCAAGCCTTATTCACTGCCGACAAGCAACATTTTTCTAAAGAAAAAATGCTTAGGCTATTTTCATTAAATAAAGATATTTTTATCCGTACTCTAATCTTGACGTTGAGTTTCGCTTGGATTACCCGCTTGTCGGCTCAAAGTGGTGACGTCATCCTAGCCGCCAATGCTATTTTGCTTCAAGTATTAAGTATCTCAGCCTTTGCTCTTGATGGCGTGGCAGTATCGGCTGAGACGTTAAGCGGTCAAGCAGCAGGACGACGGGATTGGCCACGTTTTCGTATTATCGTCAAGCGCACCGGTATCGTCAGTTATGGTCTAGCGATAACGTTGAGTGCAATATGGTGGCTGGCAATGCCAACATATTTGCAATTTATGACCAATATCGAGTCCGTTTTTACGTTGGCATATGAGTACCATCTTTATGCGGTATTACTACCTCTCGTTGGCGTTGGTGCCTATTGGCTAGATGGTATATTTTTTGGCTTAACTGCCGGTAATGTGATTCGTAACGCAGCATTGATACTCGCCGCTATCTTTTTTCCACTTAGCTGGGTGCTCTACCAACAGTGGGATATGACTGGTATTTGGCTAAGCGTGTGGTGTTTGTTATTACTTCGGCTGATTATTTTGGGTGGCTTCTTGTACCGGGCTCATCAAACAGCCAGCTATGAAAAGCTCCAGCCGTCTGTGTAATGTTCTTCGATTAAGTGTATTTTTTCTAGGGTGTTTTTGCCATTGCTCGCACTAGGCTTCATTTTAAAACCAGTTTTCTAACATTAATCTTTCAGTAAAATATTAATAATAACCAAAAAACAGCAAAAATTAGGATGTCATGTGACTACTCATTCAAAAGAATTACATCAACAGCATGAGACCAGCTACGACTGGGCGGCGGGGTTCAAAAAAAGCCTACCTGTGGCGATGGGCTATTTACCTGCGGGTATCGCCTTTGGTGTGCTGGCACAAGTTGCCGGTATCCCTGTGTGGGCAACGATTATGTTGAGTGTTGTACTGTATGCGGGCGCCGCTCAATATGCTTGTTTGCCGATGCTGAGCGCTGGTTTACCGATTGGTAGCATCGCAACCAATATTGCCGCTATTAATCTACGTCATGTATTTTATGGTATGCCATTATTGCAATACCTACCAGAACATAAGCTTGCCAAAACCTATTGCCTATTTGCCCTGACTGATGAAACTTTCTCTGTTATGACCAGTTTACCTAATGAGTCAAGACAAGCGTTGATACTACCATTGAGCTTATTTAATCAAAGCTGGTGGGTACTGGCGAGCACGGTTGGTGTCATGATCGGCAGTACTCTGAGCGATTTGGTACCACATTTGGATTTTGCCTTAGTCTGTCTGTTTGCAATCTTAGCTTATGAGCAGTTCCAAAGTATCAAACGTTATTTCCCCATTGCTATTGCTATCATTTCTTTAGCGGTGGCCTCCTTATTTACTAGCAATTGGTTGTTATTGGTAGCTATCACCATTTGTATGCTATTGATTTTAGCTCGTGGGTTTTGGACGCAGCGCAATATGACAGGAGCCAACAATGACCAGTAGTTACCTTATTTTCGCAACCTTTGCGATGGCCGCCGTGACCTTTATTACCCGTGCGCTACCCGCCTTAATACCCAGAAAGTTGTTAGACACACCTTGGCTGCATCGGCTCAATGAGAGCTTGCCGCTATCAGTCATGGTATTACTTATTTTGACCAGCCTTTCTTATCAAAATTTATCAGCAACGACTGGGCTAGATAGTGCTGAACTGCATTTATTGATGGCGCAAATTGGTGCCCTTATTTTGGTGTTGTTCGTTTATCATATCAGCCGTCAGCTGTTGGTCAGTATGGTCGTTGGCATCGCCGCCATTAATGGCTTACTATGGGTATTTACTAATTTTTTAAGTGGCTACTAGAAAATTGATAAACACGTGAATGGATAACAGCTTATAGTTCATATGAATAATTTTAAACCCTGTAATTGAACTATATTTAAAATAAAAAAAGGCTGGATTCTTATGAGAATCCAGCCTTTTACTTTCTAAAAGTGCTGCAAAAAACTGATACTTTTAAGAAATTGATAGCTTAAAGCTCTTCGACGCCCATCATATCAACTGGGGTATCAGCCACTATCTGTACGCCTTTTTTGCCCGTCTTGGCAGTGTCATTGCGCTGCTCTTGTAGATGCTCAAGATACGCTTCATTGATCTGCCCAGTGATGTAGCAACCATTAAATACGGCACAATCAAAACCTTCAACTTTGCTGTACTTGGTATCTTTTACCGCATCAATCAAGTCGTCCAAATCTTGGAAAATCAATCTATCCGCACCGATGATATCGCGTACTTCTTCTACCGTATGACCTGAGGCAATAAGCTCACTGCGTACTGGCATATCGATACCATAGACGTTTGGATATTTAACCGGTGGCGCGGCACTAGCAAAAAACACTTTATTCGCACCAGCATCGCGTGCCATTTGGATGATTTCATGGCAAGTGGTACCACGAACGATAGAATCATCAACCAACAGGACGTTTTTACCTTTGAACTCAAGTGGTACGGCGCTGAGTTTTTGACGAACTGATTTTTTACGTTGTTGTTGACCTGGCATAATAAAGGTACGACCGATATAGCGGTTTTTCATAAACCCTTCACGGTACTTAATATTCATTTTTAGTGCCAGCTCCATCGCTGACGTACGCGAGGTATCTGGAATAGGAATCACCACATCGATATCGTGATCTTCACCCCATTCAGCAAGGATTTTATCAGCCAGCTTTTCACCCATACGTAAGCGTGCTTTGTAAACTGAGATGTTGTCCATGATAGAATCTGGACGGGCAAAATACACATATTCAAAGATACAAGGCGTGTATTCTTGCTGCTCAACACACTGATGGGTATGTAATTTATGATCTAAATCAATGAATATGGCTTCGCCAGGTTTGACATCACGGATAATACTAAATCCTGATCCTGTCAGTGCAACTGACTCTGAGGCAACCATGTACTCGGTGCCGCCATTCGGTGCCATGCGCTTACCGAAAATAAGCGGACGAATACCGTTTGGATCACGAAATGCGAGCAAACCATGACCAGTAATCAGAGCGACCACGCCATAAGCGCCTTCGACGCGACCATATACAGCCGTGACTGCTTCAAAGATATCAGCAGGCGTTGCTTTGGTTTTACCCAAGTTTTGCATTTCATGGGCAAGTACGTTTAGCAATACTTCTGAATCTGAATCGGTATTAAGATGTCGGCGATCTTCGATGTATAAAGACTTGGCTAAGCTCTCAGCATTGGTCAAGTTACCATTGTGTGCAAGGGTAATACCATAAGGTGAGTTGACATAAAATGGTTGCGCTTCGGCACTGCTTGACGTGCCTGCTGTTGGGTAGCGGACGTGACCGATACCAAACTTACCAACCAGTTTCATCATATGACGATTCATAAATACGTCACGTACCATGCCATTTTCTTTACGTAGATAGAGTCGTCCATCTTGCAAAGTGACAATACCCGCTGCATCTTGCCCACGATGCTGTAGCATCGTCAAACCGTCATAAAGAATCTGATTGACTGGTTCGTGAGCTGCAACTCCAATGACTCCACACATAATAGCTATATCCTATTTTGACTCATTAATTAGTACTACAATAGTGGCAAGACTGCTAACAGTAGATTATAAAAAATGCGTACTGTCACTCACCGACGACATGATGATTGTTGTTCAGAATTTAACGAATATTTATCTTTTGACTATTAGCAAAATGCACTATTTGTTGGCATTTGTGGTCTCTAAATGCGATTAAATAATTTTTTATCAAGGATGACTTACACAGAGGATATGATAGAAGCGATAACCTCTAGCACCATAAATCCAAGCTATCAGCATCGAAGCGTTGAGACATTAAAGGCTAACCGTAAAAATACTTACGACTGATTGACTTGATCCCAAGCCATACCTAATACATCTGAGACCAACGCTTTACCCATCGGGGCATAAGGCAATAGCTCAGGCGCGAGCACTGACGTTTGCCATTGTGGCATTTGCACCAGTAACGGCGCGCTGACGCTAAGCACAACTAAAACCATCAGTACATTTTTAGCAGCACCAAGAACACCACCTGCCATTTTGTCAACGACACCCAAGCGTAAGGTTTTAAGCACGCCTGAGAATACAAATGCCACTAAGTGCATGATGGCCAATATGATTATCACCACCAATAAAAATGCCATTGCCATTTGTAAAACAGGGTTTTGTACCATGCCTGATAGTTGCGGCGAAACCACTCCTGCCAAACGTGTGGCAGCAATCAGGGCAATAAACCAACCGACTAGACCAACGGCTGTTTTAATCAATCCGACTTGAAAGCCGCGCCATAAGCCGATCAAAACAACAATAGCAATCACGATATCCAGACCACTCATGTTCTACGCCTCATACCTTATCGATTTTTATCAGATGTTTACTTTCTTTTTTGTGACACATTAATCTTTGATGACTCAGCTCAAAATACAGTCATCTTGTGCATATGATAGGTAATGAGCTAAGGATATTGATCCGCTATAGCTCCATCGCGTCGTAATAGCCACCGATTGCTTGAATACAAGACTGTACCAGCCCAGGACCACGATAAATGAGCCCCGTATAGAGCTGCACCATACCTGCACCCGCTTCGATTTTTTTGACGGCTTTTGCACCACTGTCAATACCGCCGACGCCTATTAAAGCGACTTTACCATCTAGCTGATCGGAGAACTGTTGTAAAATTTGGGTACTAATGTGGCTGACTGGGCGACCGGATAGACCACCTGCTTGCTCACCATCAGGTAAATCTTCAACACCAACACGGCTCAACGTTGTATTGGTCGCAATCAACCCATCTATCTCAAAATCGAGCAATTGCTGCGAGATATAATCCACTTGTAGCGGCTCTAGATCAGGCGCAACTTTCAATACCAGTGGCACATAAAAACCATATTCAGTGGCTAATTGGCTGTGACGATTTTTAATCGTATCCAAAAGCTGAGTCAAGGCCTCGCCACTTTGTAAATCACGCAGATTCTTAGTATTTGGTGAGGAGATATTAACGGTGATATAGGAGGCATGCGGATAAGCACGCTCTAAACAATAGACATAATCATCGGCGGCTTGCTCTACTGGCGTATCGGCATTTTTGCCAATATTAATCCCAATATTGCCTTTATATTGACAGCGCTTGACGTTTTCGATCAAATAATCGATACCTTGGTTATTGAAACCCATTCGATTGATGATAGCATCCGCTTGCTTGATTCTAAACAACCTTGGCTTATCATTGCCTATTTGCGGTCTTGGCGTGACCGTGCCCACTTCTATAAAACCAAAGCCCAGCTCAGCCAACGCATCGATATAATCACCATTTTTATCCAGTCCTGCCGCTAGGCCGACCGGATTGGTGAATTGCAAGCCCATACAGTCTGTTGGCTGCATTGACTGACCGTATACCAAACCTAAAACACGTGCTTTATGAGCTTTATCTAATAAAGATAAGGTCATCTCGTGGGCGTGCTCTGGATCCATCTTAAACAAAAAAGGGCGAAGTAAGGCATAAGACATAGTAATGGCAGACCCTGCTCGAAAGAAATAGTGAGTGAATAGTGCGAATAAAATCAAGCGCTGCGATTATATCAGCTTAACAGAAATAAGAGCAAAGTTTCATGCGCTAAATTTCTGTATTAGAGTACTAATAGCTATACCTACATATTGGCTAAGGAGCTGACAGATGTATTCTAAAGTCCCTAAGGTACAGGACGACCATCCGTCAGGGCTATCCAACCACGGACGATACGATAAAGATGCCATATGAAGGTAAAAATCATGATTAGCAGGCCAAATACCGCTAATAATACCGAACCAATGGCAATATTATTGCTATCAGCCAGCATACTGATGCCAAAACCCCCTAATGCAAAGGTAATGATAATGATGCCTAAGAAGAAAAACACGATGCTATACCAAAAGGTCTTAATCTGCCAATCGAAATGCGTGGACAACCACGAACCCTCTGCGTCATGGCGCTTCGCATAGTTCATCACAATTGGTACAACCCACAGTAATCCAGCGGTAAAATAGCTGATTACGTATAAAAAATAAGTAATATGATTATAAGTGATTAAAGAACGGCGCTTACCAGTGCTCATATTGTCACTCGCCCCATAGCTCTGCCTTTGCTGAGTCATTTCATGATCAAATGCAGCTTCAACTGACGCATTACTCTGGTGTTCAGCAGTTCTGGTCTGCTGATGGCTACGTGTGTCAGGTTTGCGATCAGAAGATTGATTCATCTTAAATATCCATCTCTGGCTGTGTGATAGTTAATCAATTGTGTCAAACGTGCAATTTTTCAATGATGCTAATGATAAATGGCTATTTTAGAAATTGATGATTAGTTAATTTGGGGCAATAGTAGATAAAGAGTAAAATATTTCCAGTTTCCACAGCATATCGATTTATGAGGTGACAGTCGCTTGTACTTGAATGGCTTTGGTAACCAAGTCTTGCTGTATCGATAGCTGACTGAACTGCCAGCCTTGCTGTTCCAGCTTTCCAAGTGCTGTGCTGACCACCGCTTGACTGGCATGATTGAAGCTCAGTTGCACAGCATCACCCGTCGCAACGACTTGAGCGTTGGCAATACCTGAGTTGTTTAACAATGCACTGATACTATTGGCAGGTGGCATGGCGGCTTCACCATCCGCCGTGTTTGCCGCATTGATCGCATTACTATCGATATTGCCAGCTTGGGCACGCAACCAAAAGTAATCAGCCACTTGCTCTTGATAGTCGCGCTTACTATCGTTTGCCGCTTGATGAATACTATAACCACCATAGCCCCCAATGAACAATAATAAGAACATAGACAATACGGCCAATGCCAACTGATCACGTGGCGAAAGTGCCTGCCAACGTAACGATAGCATCTGTTGAAAATTATTTACACGCGTTGACAGCACATTGGTTCCAATACTGTTACTGGTCTCTGGCGTGATGTTATTACGTTTAGTGCGGCGCTGCAATCGTTTCATTTTCCAACCTTTTTGACTTTTATTACCACTGCCTATTTATTACCGTTGCCTAGTTGGCAAATAAATTATGATGCCGCTACATTGGTTTGCGTAGTGTCATTATTTTCTACGACATTCACCGTAACTTGACCACTAAACTGCCCTTGCTCATTACTGTTTACCTGTGCAAGCTTGGCATTTAAACCCTGCGCAACAAGTGTGCTCGTAAACTTATCAAGACTATTACGATCAGGGGCAATCAAGGTAAAGCTGAGTGCTGATGGCTGCATCACTAATGCTTGCGCCCGCAGTGAAGACTGTTTGATTAACGGGGATATACGAGTCAATGCTGCCATATGAGAGGCTGGTGCTTGGCTGTCACTGCGCAGCTTTGGTTGCAATTGCACTTGCAGTTTGGTGCGCGAGCTTAATGGCTCATTTGGAAACCAAGCTTGATACTGCGCCGCAATCTCAGCTTTGGTCGCTACCGTCGCCTTACTATACTGATACCACTGCAGGCCATCGGTCGCCATCTGTAATACCAGTGCCGATAACGCGACCATCGCTGCCACACGCAAATACGGTGAGAGCTTTGAGTCCGTTGATTTAATAAAGAAGTTAAGCGCGTGACGCTCAGGGCTGTCAACAGGCTTGGGCGGCGTGGTCAATGTGGTTAATAATAACTGATGATCTGCAACAAGCGCGGCCGTTTGTGCCATAAAGCTCGTGGGCATTGCCGAATTTGTTGGCTTTGAAAGATCATCTAAAGCCGTTATGGGCGGTAATATATTCACTTCACTTAAATGCGGGAAACGTTCAAAGATCAAGGGCAAATAACTGACAGCCATACCTTGTCGCAATGACTGACGCAGTAGCATGGTTTGCTCATCTTGATACAGTGTTACTTGCTGACCTGCCCCTTCATCTGGCGTTGGCAGCAATAAAAAATCAGGCAGTAACGCCGTTATGCTCATGCCAGCGAGCTTAGCACTCTGCTGCCATGACTCGATATCGCTTTGCGCCAGTGCATACAGTTGGTGATTATCAGCTTCACTGATTTGCCGAATCGCCAATTGCTCAACAGGGGTCAAGGATGTCTCTTCAAACAAGTATTGCTTGCCGCTATTGCCCAGCTGTTTAAGCTGAGTCGCATTCAGCTCAGTATCTACCTGCAATATATGGCTTGATGGAAAGTATAGACACAAAGTCTTCTGTGCATTGGTTTTATAATTACCATAGATTGCTTGTAGCTGTTGCCAACCATCGACCGTTTGCCATTGCTGAATATCTTCATGCCAGACAGCTAGCGGGCTATGCTGCGCTCGTAACCAAACATGTAACACTAAGCGTGTCCTTAATTATTAAAGCTGCTTTAAATGTAGGATAAGATAGGATTCAGACAATCTCATGCTGATGCAGGTTGGTTTGTTATCATCATTGTTCTCCTGTAATAGCTAAAACCTGATGCATTGGCGACTGAAATTTTAGTAGCCAACCCTTACTTAGCCAGTTTAACACCACTAAGCATCAATAGACTAAGTGTCAACAATATCACTGACGATTCGACCTAATCTCAATACGGCTGCTCAGGCACAAAACGATCAATCTCTTTTGCCATACCTGCCATTACAAATTCCATCTCAAACACCCTTGCTTCTGCAAGAGAAAATGATTCAGGATAATCACCGGTTAATAAACCAGCGATATAAGCAACGATAGACATATGACACACCACTACCAGACACTCAGCGTCAATATTCGCAATATCTATTAAGGCTTGACGCGCATCATCAGAAGGCGTGATATTTTGCTGTACGATTACTGGAACCTTGGGCGCGCGCGTCTGAAATGCTGCTAGCGTCTGCTGTGCTCTATCATAGGGACTGACGACAAAATAATCAGGATGATAGTGAGTCATCACATACTCTGCCGTCTGCATTGCTTGCTGTTGACCAAAGTCAGTTAACTGGCGCGCGCTGTCTGGGCGCGACTCATCTTCTGCTTGACCATGACGTACTAGTATAATTTTCATAACCTTCCTTTATGCATTGTCATGATGACGTTGTTTGCAGAATAATCATTCTTAGAACAACGTCATCATTTAACATTGGGGTTTTTACTTACTGTCAGTATCGCCACTTTCATCATCAGTGCTATCGCTTGACGTCTTCATCTGCGCAGTTAGCGCCGCATTACTATGATCATGTGCCATTACAAATTCAACATCACTACGGAAGCCCGCTTCCATGAGATGTAACGCCACACCTAATGCTGCTTTATCTTCATAAATGACCGCATACAATGCATGGGTAATAGGCATGTAGATGCCTTCTTTGGTAGCTTTCTCATGCACTTGCTGAATGGTATTGACCCCTTCAGCTGTTTGACCGAGTTTTTTCACCGCGGCCTCAATACTCATACCGCGACCGAGCATGTTGCCGATACGATAGTTACGACTGAGCTCTGAGCTACAAGTGGCGTATAAATCACCCACACCAGACAATCCTAAGAAGGTAAGCGGATTCGCACCCGCCTCAACCCCAAAGCGGCTCATCTCTGCCAAAGCACGAGTCAATATCATTGCCTTGGTATTTTCACCGACATCATAGGCCGCCGCCATTCCCATGGCAATCGCATAGATATTCTTTAGCGCACCGCCAAGCTCCACACCTTTGACATCATCACTGGCAAACACTCGAAAAAACGCACTATGTAATGCGGCTTGTACGGCATGGCGCAAGGGCTCAGACTCACTGGCGATAACGGTCGCCGATGGCATGTTTTTCATGATCTCTATCGCAAGGTTTGGCCCCGACATGACACCAAAATTCACTTCAGGTAGCTCATCTTTAATAATGTCGCTCATCATGGCAAAAGTATCTTTCTCCATACCTTTGGTCAATGACACAATAGACTGACCACTGATAAATGGTGCAATATTCTTTAGGGTCTCACGAAAAGCTAAGCCAGGCACAGCGATGAAAACGATATCTTTGTCTTTGACGGCTGCTGCCAAGTCATGGCTGTACTTAAGGCTGTCATCAAGCTTATAACCTGGTAAATATTTTTTATTGGTCTGCGTTTTTATCATCGCTTTTACCGTACGCTTGTTACGTACCCATAGCGTGGTATCACAGCCATTGCGTGCAGCCAAGTTTGCCATTGCTGTACCAAAACTACCACCGCCTAGAAACGCCAAACGTAGCTTGGTAGGATTGCTGTGAATATCCGCCATGTTTTTTGCCACTGCTGATTCTACCGCGCTAGGATTGAGTTTTTTACGACCAATACCCGATTTGGTAGCACGTTCGATGATACCTGCCAGCAGACTGTTTTGCTTTTCAGGGGCATTCGTATTCACCTCAGTATTATCGCTACTTATGTCTTTATTGCTCTCATTAGGGCTGGTCATTTGCTGTTATCCGTATTGGCTGATTTATTATTAATAGAATTTATCATGGGTTATTTATCATGACTTATGACGCTTTGGAGTATTGAGGCTATCTATCTTTTTGCTACACGACCGACTGTCTTCTTAGAGAGCGGTATTCGTCAAGAGAAAAGCGCCACTAAACAGCGCTTAGATATATTATGACTCAAATCGCACTAAAGACTCGATATCAATCGGTTTACGGGCGGGTTCATTTTTGGGACTGGTGCCAGTATAAACAAAAGCCGTCACATAATCATCTGGACCAACGTCAAAATATAATTTAACAGCAGCTTCATTACATAGCAGTCCCGTACGCCACACTGTACTAAAACCTTGGGCTTTTAGCGCCAAAATCAGGTTTTGTACAGCTGCACCCGCACTTAGCATTTGTTCAAAAGGAGGAACTTTTTTGTGCGCTTGTATTTTTGTGACAACTGTGATGATGACGGGCGCTCTTAATGGCATGGCCTGAGTTTTTACGATGTCCTTTTCGGACAGCGTTTCGCCCTCTTGCACCGCTTTAGCTTGAGCCGCTGCGACCAAGGCATTGCCCAATTCATGACGGGCGTCCCCCTGTGTCACTATAAAACGCCATGGGCGCAGTTTTTTATGATCTGGCGCTGTCGCCGCACACTCAATCGCTGTTTCGATTTGGGCATGTGTGGGTGCTGGCGTATCCAAATTGCCCATACTGCGCCTTGAATTGATCCAGCCAATCATTTCTTCACTGCTAATCGGCATACTGTTAGTGGTGATGTCTTTGGTCGACAGTTTTTTATCATTTTCGTCGGATGTAGTCATTACCGCTCCTTATTTATTATTATCTTTTTATGCAAAAAACCAATGCTTTGGTTGGCTCTCAATACTGTCAAAAAACACGTTATGTCAAACGAATATATATCAATATTGAGTGTGAATGACTTGAATGGAAAACCATGAGTGTTTTAATCGACAACTTGTAGATTATCATCGGCTATGAAGAGGCTTTAATTATGCCGCATCATCGACCCGATGCTCCATGCGCAGATAATCCTCTGACTGCATCTCAAGTAAGCGCGAGCGTGTCCGTTCAATCTCAAACGCCAATTTCTCTCCTTGATATAGGTCCAAAATCGACTGCTGCGCTCTAACCAGCAATTTAACACGGCGATCATAAAACTCATCAACCAGATAAATAAACCGACGGGTCGGATCACGTAAGTCATCATCTAAGGCAGGCACGGCATTGACCAATACTGTGCTGAACTGCTTGGCGATTTCGATGAAATCAGATGCTGATCGTGGCTCCATACATAAATGACGGAAATCACAGAATAAAATATCCTCAGTGCGAGCATTAATTCTAATTTCGCGACCATTAATCGTAATTGGCTCATTACTGATTTTTTGGTTATTGGATAAACTGGCAAAACGGTTGGCTAACCAATGATGATTCGCTTTCGTCATAGGCGACTCATATAGCTCTGCCTGCTGCAATACGCGCAAACGATAGTCGATACCAGAATCGATATTCATCACCGTAGTATGACGCTCTACTTCAGCGATAGCGGGCATAAAACGGTCACGATGTAAGCCGTCTTTATACAATCCTGATGGCTCAATATTTGAGGTGGCGACCAATGTAATACCACGATTGAACAGCATGGTAAATAAATCACCCAAAATCATGGCATCAGAAACGTTAGAAACAAAGAACTCATCGAAACAGATAATAACCGCTTCTGCATAAATGATGTCGGCGACTTTTTCTAATGGGTCACTCTCACCTTGCAGCTTGTTTAGCTCTTGATGAACGCGCTGCATGAAATGATGAAAATGCAGACGCATCTTGCGATCAATGGTCAATGAATCATAAAACATGTCCATCATCCATGTTTTACCACGACCTACCCCGCCCCACATATACAACCCCGTTGGTGCTGTCGGCTTGGACTTTAAAAAGCCAAAAAAGCTTTTCTTCTGTGGCGCACTATTGATGAGCTGATGATGTATCTCATCAAGATAGCTCATGGCCTTAAATTGCTGCTCATCTCGAGTAAACTCATCTGTACTGACGGCTTGCTCGTAACGTTGCAATGGAGATAAACTCATAATACGACTCATCATTAGACAAAATAAATAGTAAGGTAATGGTTGATTCTGCATGAACTCGTCAAAGTAAAGCGATCAGAGCTCATGACTTGATAGCGGTTCTCTATCCTAATATTACTAGGTAACAACTAAGCGTCGCTACCAAAGGTATGCTTTTCTAATAAGCCTTTCAACTCTGACAGACGTCCATGAAAAAAGTGCCCTGCGCCCTCTACAACGCTGACAGCAATTCCTAATCGCTCCGCAAATGCTTGCATATTATCAGGGTCAATCACTTCATCAGCATTGCCATAAATCTCAAAAGTTTTATCGGCTGGCAAGCTTATATCACTGCTGTTATTTTTTTCAACGGATGGAGCAATAAGGGCGATTTTAGTAATCTCAAAATCGCCTAGCCCCCAAATATGAGGGGCTTCAAGTACCTGCTCAGCCACCCGTGCTGTCACATAACCGCCAAAAGAAAAACCACCCAACCATAACTTGCGCGCATTGGTTTGCTCTGCAATCCATTGTAGCACGGTCATTGCATCTACGACTTCACCATCCGCATAATCGTGCTCGCCAGTCGACTGCCCGACACCGCGAAAGTTAAAGCGTACCACGTGCATACCATTATCACGAGCAAAGCGATACATCGTCGTTACCACTTTATTATTCATCGTGCCGTCGAATAACGGATTGGGATGACACAGTAACGCCACTGTATCGGTATTTGGATTGTTAGGATTATCTTGTTGCCAAAGCGCGTCGACTTCGAGCACGCCAGCAGGAGCAGGAATTAATGGCATAAAATTACTTATTGATTAAAAATGAATAGGTCAATTATCCTAGATATGGTTTATATTTCAAGTGATTTGCTGTGTCATAGTACCGCTTATTTTCATTTTCGCTCATCATAAGTAAACGTCGCCTATGAATATATGATGAATATGTGCGGTCTCTGCAATACCGCACACAATAACCGACTAGACACCCCAGAGCCGAATAGGGTAGATTCATCATAGTTGTTGAGCCACCTATGGACGGATACGTGCATGGCGTATCCTCAACTTTGCTGTGATATTCAACTTTATATATGACTGACAGACATTAGGAATCGTTTATGAATACTATTAATAAAACCGCTGCACTGACTGCTACTTTGGCGGCAGCACTCGCCCTAAGTGCTTGCCAAACTACGCCTTCATCACCAGTTATCCAGCGTGCAAACTCTATTTATGAGACGACTGGCATCGCCGATAGCAAAGTAAAAGCACAGCAAAATGCGATAGACAGCGCACAAAAGACTTGCAGAGGTAAGCAAGTTATTATCGTCGATGACAAAGTCACTTATAACGGTATTTTAGATGAAAATACCGGTCGGATGATTGGGCAAGCCAGTGCCGTCCTCGGTACGATCCTTGGTACGGGCTCGCCGAACTTATCACGTGATGACGATTACGAGTATAAAATCAACTTTCGTTGCCAATAAAATAATTATTATTTCATAAAGCACTTATTTGGCGGCTCGTTATTTAATAAAGTATCTTGTTATTTAACAAAGTATTTAGCGAACCAATCAGCGATAAGAATATATTAGTCGCTGACTGGTTGGCTTCTCTTTTTGTGTGCTCGCTTTTGGGGTAAACTATCCTTTCTGATTTTTTATGACTCTTATTCTATAAACAGCTCGTTTTTAAGCTCCCTCACTTTTGGTCTATTATTATGCGCAAACCCAACCTGTCAAATATGAAACCAGCTAAGGTATTAGCGCCTGCTAAAGATTTAGCGACCTTGGAAGCCGAGTTAGCTGAGCAAGAAAACAATATAGAAGTCAATTTAGAAGATACCGTTCTGCGGTTGAGTGACTATTTATCAGCCGTTGATATGGTTATCAAACAGACCTTTAACCACCGTGTATGGGTAAAAGCAGAGATTCGCAATCTATCTAGTAAAGGCGGGCATTATTACTTTGAATTGGCAGAAAAAGATGATGACGGTAAGGTCATTGCTAGTTGCCGCGGCAATCTTTGGCGCTTTAAAGCAGCACGCGTCTTAGCAAAATTTGAGCGCGCAACTGGCATGCCCCTTGATCGTGATTTGACAGTATTGCTCAAAGTATCCGCAGGCTTCCATGCGCAATATGGCTTCTCTCTCACTATTGAAGATATTGACCCTAGCTACACGTTAGGCGACTTGGCGCGGCAGTATGCAGAGATGGTCGACCGCTTGACGGGAGAAGGCTTATTAAACCTGAATCAACAGCTGCCTGTTCCATTTGATATTGAGCATGTGCTGGTCATTGCCCCTGAAAAAGCCGCTGGATTAGGCGATTTTCAAGCCGACGCTGATCGCTTAGCGCGCACAGGTGCCTGTCATTTCCATTATCATAATGCGACCTTTCAGGGTAATCATGCGCCAAGCGAGATCCGCCAAGCAATCGTTAACGCCCAGCAGCAGTTTTTTGATACTTATAAGCACCTGCCAGACTTATTAGTCATTATTCGTGGCGGCGGTGCGGTCGGTGATTTAGCCTATCTAAATGATTATGAATTGGCAGCATTGGTTGCCGAGCAGCCTATCCCTGTCTGGGTTGGCATTGGTCACGAGCGTGATAAAGTGATCTTAGATGAAGTCGCGCATACTAGCTTTGATACCCCATCAAAGGTGATTGCCGCTATCATGACGCATTTAGCCCAGCTCGTCACTCAAACGCTGCAATACCAAGCGCAAATAAAACAAGCTGCTCAGCGTCAATTAAGCACCGCTGCACAACAAACGACACGCCAGTTGAGCCAAATACAATCACAAACAATTGGTCAATTAACCGCTCTGCAAAAAGACAGTGATTATGCGTGGCGTAGTATTCAGCAAAGCGCTCAGCGCCAAGTCAAGCAAGCCGCCAGACTCACCAGCGAGCTACGCACACAGACTCAAGCGGCTGCCTATCAGCAGTTAACAGTGGCTGCTAGCGCCAGTCAAAATAACCAAAAAACGATTATGCATTCCGCACAGCAGCAGTTAATACAAGCACAGCGTGATAGCGAACATCTGCGTGATATTGTGCTCCTGCACCGTCCTTCTCGGGTGCTCAAGCAAGGCTATACCATGCTTACTGATGCAAAAGACAAGCAAATACTGACCAGCGGTACGCAGCTCCATCCAGAACAAACGGTGCACATTCTCTTAAAAGACGGTAAAGCAAAAGCACAGATTATTGACGTAAATATTAATAAATAAGAAGTACAACCTACCGTCGATTCAACTTAATCAAAGACTTTATTTTAAAATTAGGAAACCTTATGACAACCCCTACTCGCAAACGCAAAAAAGCCGCCCCAAAAACCTTTAAAGCGGCTTATGATATTCTAAAAACCAATGCCGCTGAATTACAGCAACAAGATGAGCCAGATATTGATAATCTGATGACGACTGTTGAAGAGTCGATTGCTGCTTATCGCGTTTGCGAAACCCGTATCAATGCGGTACAGCAAGCACTAGATGCCGCTTTTGCTGAAGAAGAAGATAAAACAGAGAATAGCGACAGTTAAGTTAAGTCAATTCTATTCAGGCTCGTCGACTTCAAATACTTGGCGCAAATAGGCAAGATACGTGTCGTTATTAATCATGGTCTTGCCTGGACTGTCTGACAGTTTAGCGACTGGCTGCCCATTGCATTCCACCAATTTTAAGACAATATTTATCGGGGTGATACCCATATCATTGGTGAGGTTGGTACCAATACCAAAGCTGGTCTTTATTTGACCTTTAAAATACTGATGTAAATCCCAAGCTTTATCCAAATCTAAGCCATCACTAAAGGTTAAAATCTTGGTTCTTGGGTCTATTTTAAGATTTTTATAATGAGCAATCGCCTTATCACCCCAGATATACGGGTCACCGCTATCGTGACGTAAACCATCAAACAGCTTAGCGAAATACAAATCAAAGTCACGTAAAAACGCATCCATCCCAACGACATCGGTCAGCGCAATACCCAAATCGCCTCGATACTCATGCACCCACGCTTCAAGCGCCGCTTTTTGTGAATCACGTAAACGCACATCCAAAGCCTGAAATGCCTGCATAAATTCATGTGCCATCGTACCGATTGGCGTCATTCCCAGCTTTTTTGCTAAATACACGTTGGAAGTACCGCTCACTATTTTTGGTTCCGCTTTATGCAAAGTCTCAACCACATGGGCTTGCCAAGCTTTGCTAAAACGTCTACGAGTACCAAAATCAGCGATAATTAATGGCGGGGTATTAGCATCACATTTTGCCTGCTCTGTCGCATATTGATGCAACAATGTGACTTTTTCATCCAATCTGCGCTGCCCTTCTTCAATCACACTGGCATTCGATAGCGCATCAAAATACAGCTCATTAACGATGGCGAGTACAAACACTTCAAAGAACATCGCTTGAATCATCGGTCCTTCGATATCGATAAATAAGCGACCTTTATCATCCGTACTGACGGTAATAAAACGACGTTTCAACTTAAACAATTCTAGATAGTCAACGAAGTCTGAGCGCATAAAGCGCAAACCACGTAAGTACTCTAGTTCATCCTCTAAAAATCGTAATTCACATAAATTGTCTAACTGCTGCTCTAGATCATCTTTAATATCAGCCAATGGATACAGCGTGTCTTTATTATTACGGCAGCGAAAGCGATACACACCATGTGTCTGTGGAAACTGATGCAGCATGGCTTGCAGCATCGTAAATTTATATAAATCATTATCGAGTAAAGAGGTAATAATAGGTTCGAAAGGTTTAGAGGTATGAGTAACGGTCATGTTACAGCCTTAAATACAAAAATGAAAAGCCGCCAAACAAATCCAGCGACGAAATAGGTATACATAACTTTGACTTCCTCCCCGCCCTCAAAGGAGGGGGATTCCTACTAAAGACGGCCAAGCCCGACCGCGAGAATGTTTTTTGCTCCATTAACATCTCTGTTATGGGTCGTTTTACAAGAACGACAAAACCATACTCTTATACCAAGCGCTGATCTACCTTTCGGACTGTCTTGGCGAGAGCCGCAACACGAGCAGGTTTGGGTGGTGTACGCTTCATTCACTTCGATATAGTGGCAACCTGCGTTCGCGCATTTATAATCCAGTTGCCGCTTAATTTCAAACCAACCTGCGTCATAGACGGATTTGGCAAGTTTGCCCTTAGTGAATGATGTTGATTTTATTTTACCAACAACAATTAGGCTGTTGGCTTTGACAAGCTTTGATGTGAATTTATGAATAAGGTCTTGACGGGTATTTTTAATCTTGGCGTGAATGGCCTTGACCCGCTTTTTATTCTTAGCTCTTTGAGCAATGGCCAGTTTTTCAGCATATTGATGAGTGACTTTGGTTTGTAGTTTGTCGCCATCACTACTGACTGCTGAATCTTTGCAACCTAAATCGATACCGACTTGACCAGTGCCACACGCTGTTTTTGGAAATTCTTTAACCGTCACACAGACGTACCAGTGACCGCGATGGTCCTGTACCAATTCGCAAGTATTGATGGTGTAGAGCGCTAAGTTATAGCTGTCCCATAGGTCAATAGTGAGTTTTTTACCTTTAGCTAAGCTGAATTGCAGGGTGCTTTTTAGACACTTTTTACCACTTTGGCGGGTGCTGATATGCTTAATAGCGGTCTTTTTAAACGGAATCCAACCAAGAGAACTACGTTTGGCTTTAGGATTATTGGTGCGCCAGTTGAGTTTGGCTTTTTTAAACTGTTTACGAGCCTTGGCATGGGTTTCGGTCACTGCTTGTAAGGTTTGGCTGTGTAGGTTTAGATATTCACCCGCACCTTTGGTGTAAGTAGCCAAATCATAAGCCGAAAAGAATTGACCAGTACGCTTGAGGTGTTTAAAACTTAGCTCATTGACGTAATTCCAGACAAAGTTAACCGACCCCGCTAAGATATTTAGCTGAGTGGCATGTTTGTCTTTGATGCGTAGTTTGAGCGTTTTCATGGGGTAATTATGATCTCAATGTATTTGGTTATCAAGGTATGTTCAATCTTAGGTGACAACGGTTGACGCCTGATATCCACGCCCTAGAAGGACGTGGTTTTACGGCGCTAGATGATAAAAGTATTAATAATAGAAAACGCTCAGCTTTTGAGTATAACGAAGTTTGGTTGGTTTTTCATAATTCAACGGCTATAACAGCAAAAATACAACGATAATAAAACGAACCATCATGCTGTGATAGTAATTATGCTCAAGGCATCAATCATAAAAAAGACGCTAAGAATTATCTTAACGTCTCTATATAAAGTCGATTATCAGTATTAATAATTAAGGTTTTGCAGGCTTAACCAACTTCACTAATGGCGCATAGCCTGACTGCGGCATCACATCGACTGGAATAAACTGTAGCGCCCCGCCATTGATACAATAGCGCAGCCCGCCACGATCTTTTGGCCCATCAGGGAATACATGACCCAGATGTGAGTCTGCTACTCGCGAGCGAACTTCAGTGCGTACCATATTAAAAGCGGTGTCTTCATGCTGGGTAATGACTTGCATGTCAATCGGCTTGGTAAAGCTTGGCCAACCACAGCCAGATTGGTATTTATCAGTTGATAAAAATAAAGGCTCACCGCTCACCACATCGACATAGATACCCGGCGCAAATAAATTATCATATTCATGGCTAAAGGCGCGCTCAGTACCGGCATCTTGCGTGATATTGTATTGTGCTTTGGTCAAGGTGTTTTTGAGCGCGCCTTTATCAAATCCTGCGTAACGCTTAGGATTTAAAGTCTCAGCAACGGTACTTACAGGTGCAAGCTTGGTACGCGCAGTACCTTCTGGTTTATCATCGGCAAGGCTTAAATCAACATGACAATAGCCGTTTGGATTTTTTGCCAGATAATCCTGATGGTACATTTCAGCTAAGTAGAAATTGTCTAGCGGCTCATTTTCTACTACAATTTTTTGTTTATACTGGCTTTGCACACGTTGGAGGGCAGCATCAATCACTGCTTTATCTTCTTTATCGGTGTAATAAACGCCTGAGCGGTACTGCACACCGTGATCATTGCCTTGTTTGTTGAGGCTGGTTGGATCTATCACGCGGAAGTAGTATTTTAAGATAGTATCAAGGTCTGTTTTATCCGCATCGTAAGTGACTTTGACGGCTTCGGCATGACCTGAACCACGAATCACTTGCTCGTAACTTGGATTGGCGGTATCACCGTTGGCATAGCCTGATACAGCGTCGACCACACCCTCGACGCGCTCCATGTAAGCTTCTACGCCCCAAAAGCAGCCGCCCGCCAAGTAGATTGAGCGCGTATTAATCGCTTTGCCTTTATCGTTATAATAAACGCCCTCTTTTTGTTTGATGGTTTCAATCTTGCTGTTGTTGTCTAAGGTTTGCGCGTTTGCTGGTTTAGCACTCCCTGCTTTAAGCTCAGCAAAATCATTATTGGCATTTTCAGCAAGGGCATAGGCTTGCTCTGCCGATATATTGCCTTTCACCAAATGCACCAAGTTGCCGCTTTTATCGAGTATCGCCCAGCTTGGATAAACTTGCACACCAAGTTTATTAATCAGCTCGCCTGAAGCGTCAGACAATACTGGTAGCTTTGGATAGTCTGCTTGGACGCCTGCATACCAAGTGCTAAAGTCGCTATCGGCTTTTTCGTTTAGATGACCGGGACTGACAACAGTCACGACATTTAAATCAGCGAACTTGGGATCGGTGCGCCATTCTTCGGTTTCTGCCAACGTACCCAAACATAATGGGCACCAGCTTGCCCAAAATTTAATCAATGTCGGTTTATTAGGGTCAATGACTGCTGTGCCCGTGTCACCTAAGCCTTTTGTCAATTGCGGCAGCGCTCGCATTTGTCCAAGCATATCGGAAGGCAGCATGTCACGTGAGCTAGTCACTCCACTGTTTTGCTTGGCTGATTTAGTCGTGCTACTTGCATTGCTCTCCGCACTACTCATTTGTCCACAAGCGACCAATATGCCAGCACTCAGTACTGTCGTGACACCAACGGCACTAATGTTTTTTAGCCAACGTGATGAATCACATGGTGAGTCTGTCGCTAACTTATTAGTATGACTATGATCATTATGGCGAATTTTCTTATGCGGCATGCGAGGTCCTTTTTACGAAGTCTTACGATCATAAACTGAGTTTTTATGCTCGCTCATGATCTTCTTACGTAATCAATGAGAGTGGATAAATCAAGATTTTAGCAAAGCTAATACACTATTAGAGTATCTTAATAGTATACATCGATGATGGAGTTTACTTTAATAGTAACTAAGGGGTTGCTACACTTTTTTAACACCAGTGTAAGAATAATGATATAGACAGAAATCTATCATTTTGCAGGTGTAATTTATAAAACAGCATTTAAAAAAACGTCGTATTATTTTTAAATTAAATTTTGGCACGCATAAATTGCGCCACATACTCATCAGCTGGGTTGTGGCGTAATTCACTGGGTGTATCCGTTTGTACCAAACGCCCGCCATTTAAAATACTAATCCGCTGACCGACCTTAATCGCTTCATCGATATCATGAGTGATAAAGACGATGGTTTTGTTTAGCCGTGCTTGTAGCTCAAGTAGTTGGTCTTGTAATTGGGCACGAATAAGGGGATCAAGGGCAGAGAAAGCCTCGTCCATCAGCAATATTTGATTGTCGGTTGCTAAGGCACGCGCAAGCCCTACTCGCTGCTGCATCCCTCCTGACAGCTCATCAGGGTAACTTTTCTCCAAATTTGCTAGCCCAACTTCATTAAGCCAATGCCGAGCAACCTCGTGGCGTTCTTTGATACTCATTTTTCGCACTCGCAAGCCGTAAGCGACGTTTTGCAGCACCGTCATATGTGGCACCAAACCAAAATGCTGAAAAACCATACTGAGTGTCTGCTGGCGATAATGCTGTAGCGCTTTATCATTTAGCTCTAAAATATTAATAGCAGACGATGATCTTCCATTTTCTAATACATCAGCAGAGGGTTTGGCATTAGTGGAGGGCTTAGCAATAGTAGACGGCTTAGCATTAATAGAAGTATCAACCCATATTTTACCGCTGGTTGGGTCAATCAAACGATTGATATGGCGTATCAAGGTTGATTTTCCTGAACCTGACAAGCCCATAATACAATGCAGCTCACCTGCTTTAACGCTTAAATTGATGTCATAAAGCCCGACCGAATAGCCTGTTTGTTCCTTTACCTGAATACTATCCATACCTTCTGCTAGTAATGCCAATGCAGACTTTGCTTGCGAGCTATTGGCATTATAAATCTTGCTGATATTTTCCAATTGAATATGATTCATGATGGCTCTCATTTTTATTTTTCTAGTTATCATTATGATTAGGGCGTGTTGAACATTCGACCAGGGCACTGATAATTAACCAATGGGATGCCTGCCAGCATCGATGGTTTTTTGCCAAGCACGCTTGCCTTGACCGAACGCTTGGGTGATACGGTCAATGATAATTGCAACGATGACAATCGCCGTACCTGCTTGCAAGCCCTGACCGATATTAAGCGTTTGAATCGATTGCAACACATCTTCACCAAGCCCCGGTGCGCCAATCATAGACGCGAGCACCACCATAGAGAGCGACATCATCACCGCTTGATTCACGCCCGCCATAATACTGGGTAATGCTTGCGGCAATTTAATCCAAATGAGCAGCTGCAAGTGTGTGCTACCGAACGAGCGCCCTGCTTCGACCATCTCATGATTGACTTGGGTAATCCCCAATGTCGTCAGCCGAATCAGTGGTGGCAAGGCATAAATAATAGTGGCAAATAACGCAGGCACTTTGCCAATCCCAAATAACATTAATACGGGTATCAAATAGACAAAACTTGGCATGGTCTGCATCACATCCAGTATTGGCGTCACAACCTTGCGAAGAATTTTACTGCCCGACATAGCAATGCCTATAGGAATACCAATCACGACGGTCACCAACACTGATACGATGAGCAGTGCCAAGGTATCAATCAATGCGCCCCATAGTCCAAATGCACCAATGAGAAAAAGTCCTGCGCCGCATGCCAGTGCAAACCAGATTTTACGGACACCAAACCATGCCAATACGCTCACAAGCGCAATGATAAGCCAAGGCGGCATAGTGGTTAATAGACGCTCAATCGGTAGCAATAGATAGGTTAACGCCATGGTACTGACAGTACGAAACACATCGCCATAATTTTGGACAACGCTTGCTAATGTATTATTAAGCGGCGTCTCAAGTGACCAAGAAGGAAAGCTCGATAATGAGGTCGCTCGATTAGTGCTAGAGACGGTTGCATCTGAAGTGATAGCCTCGCCCGTTAAGCTGATGCCTAGCTTAGCCGCAAGGTTACTGGCTGCTTCATCAGACAACCATGCTTGCCAGACGCTCGGATATTTACGCAAAAATGCTAGTGCTTGCTCATCGCCACTGCGTTTATTTTCACTCATCTCCAAGATAGCACCATTGAGCTCATCGGAGCTAAACTGAACTTTTTTAAAGACATCAGCAAGCTCTGGATTGGATTCAATAAAGGGGGTAGATACTGCGATACCTAAAGGTGAGACAGGGAAGCCAGACACACAATCGGCGGTGCCATCCGCTCGTAACAAATCTTGCCAACAAGCGTCATCATGGGCAGGGAACTCTAATGGCGCAAAGTCATATTTTGCCATCAAGCCCGTAGGCTGCCAGTAATAAAACAGTAGTGGCTTATGTTGCTCAAAAGCAGAGGCAATCTCAGCGTCGAGCGCTGCCCCAGTGCCGGGATGGGCATTATTAAAGATACTGTCCAAACCTGTATTCTTCAGCAAGCGAGTATTGAAAATCTCACACGTCCAACCAGACGGACAATTCATAAAGCGTGATTTGCTAGGGTCTTCAGGATCTTTAAACAGCTCAGCATATTTAGGCAAATCTTGATAACTGCGTAGACCTGGGTTTTCTTCTAATACATATTTGGGTACATACCAACCTTGAGTTGCGCCGCCTTTGAGCGTATCACCGATGACTGCCACTTTATTCTGCTCGATGGCTTGTTCCATAATTGGCGAGCGTCCAACCCACTGCTCCCCAATCACTTGAATGTCGTTTTGTGACAATGCCGTTTCGAGTGCAGGACCAGCACCCGGCACCTCTTCAATTGTACAATCATAGCCATCTTCAGCGATGTACTTAAGCACCCCAGAGATAAACTGACCGCTCTCCCATGTCAGAGCGCCAAATTTGATTGGTGAGTCGCAGGCTGCTGATGCCGATACTGGCAGTAACAGCACGCTCATGCATAGTAAACTTAACGCAATCCATTGGCGCATAAGATGTCCTATTTATAATTTTTATTATGGAAATGAACGCCCAAGTCAATAACATTATTGCTTTACGCCAAGCGTGTATTGCTTTTGACTCATTCAGTCGTTGAAGACTAGACAACGTCTTCATCTAAAACTAATACTACTATCGTTTAGGCTCACTACAAAGTGTAGCGATTTATAGACAAGATGACAAATGCTCATTAATTTTTTATCGCTTACTTTTATACAAAAAAATAGCACCTATTGAGATAGATGCTGTTTTTTAAAGTTGCTTATATGATTGCTCACAATGATTAGGTATTTTTGTTTACTTGAACGAAAGTTATGTCAACTTTGCTCACTTTAGCATTTGTTATTTTAAAAACATTGCCATGGCTTTTTTAAACAACCCGCCATAAGGTGGCAACAACAAATTCAACCCATTTAACTTGGATTGTACAAATACTGGTTTCATATGGCTAAGACGCTCGAATCCCGCTTTACCATGGTAAGCCCCCGTTCCTGAATCGCCAACCCCGCCAAACGGTAAGTCATGCTGGGCAACATGTATCAGCACTTCATTAATACATAGGCCACCAGAGACCGTATTGTTACGTACTTTCTCTAGGGCGTTATAGTTATCACCAAAAACGTATAACGCCAGTGGGCGTGGTCGCTCGTTGACAAAATGAATGGCATCATCAAGCGTATCGTAATGCATCAATGGCAAAATCGGCGCAAAAATCTCTTCCTGCATCACATCACTATCGGGGGCAGGCTCACTCACGATGACAGGCGGCATTAGACGCGTTTCGATATTAGACTCAGCATCAGTGAGCTTATGGATCCCATCGCTCGATAATGCATCTAGATAGCCTTTGACACGCTTAAATTGCTCGCCATTGATAATACGTGAGTAATCTGGATTGCTCTCAATATTTGGATAGTGCTTTTCCATCCACTCTTTTGCTAAACGGATAAACTCTTCATGATATTGGCGCTGAATCAGTACATAATCAGGGGCAATACAGGTCTGACCCGCATTTAGTGTTTTGCCCATCATCACACGATTGACGGCGTTTTCTAAGTTTGCGCCCTCTAACACGACGACCGGTGATTTACCGCCCAGCTCGAGCGTGACGGGTGTTAAGTTAGGAGCCGCCGCCGCCATGACTTTTTTGCCCACAGCCGTAGAGCCCGTATAAAGCAGATGATCAAAAGGCAGCTCACTAAAAGCAACCGCAATGTCTACCTCACCCAGTACTACACAAATCATGTCTGGTGAAAAATAACGAGCAATCGCACTGGCAAATGCTTGGGCAAATTGCGGTGCCGCTTCACTCATCTTGATCATAACTCTGTTGCCAGCAGTGAGTGCATCAATCATCGGTCCTACTGCTAAAAATAACGGATAGTTCCAAGGCACCATGATACCAACCACGCCCAATGGCTGAGGCTGGATTTCATTATGAGCTGGCATATACAGCGCTGAAATAGAAGCCCGCTGAACTTTCATCCATTTTTTACCGTGCTTTTTGGCATGACTGATACCAGTAAAGCTAGGAAACAACTCGGCAAACTGGGTCTCTGATTCGCTACGATAACCAAAGTCGGCACTGATCGCTTTGGCGAAACTGGCTTGGTTATCGCTAAGCATGACTTCTAGACTGTCTAGTTGGGTTTCACGAGTGGCCCAGTCATTGATTGGCTGCGTGCGACTGAGTGTTTGTAAGCGTAAAAATTGCGCTCGCATCTCATCAACCGTATTAGCAATACTAGGCGATTTTGGCGCAGGTTGCTGCAACATATCCGTGTCGATTGAGGTCTGCTCATTCATGTTTTGATTATTATCTGTCATTTATCTTCCTTGTCATCTGCGTTGGAGTCAATATACTCTATTGGGTTAGAGACTCTGTATTTCTAGGGCTTATCCTCATTTTAAAAATGGTGATAAACATGAGATAAATTGCCGTCAAACAAGGAAAGTAGCGCAAATAATATCGAGATATTAAGAAGCTATTTGACGATGTTTGGCAAAATTTAGCCATTTTCAGCCCATTTAGAAAGTAATCTATTGAATTAAGGACACGCCCTAATCAGCGGGTTGCATTGATGGCAACCCCTGAACATAAGTAATGCGATTCCATTCATTGCACTTTAATGTAGCGCATCAACGAATCAATGAACAGCACATTAAGTTGACTCCTGCGTCTGTATGAAATAAGTGTCTATAAACACGCATCACAATGCTAGAAATTTCATATTAAGCACTGAGAACTTTTGCTTATTATGGCTACTCCGTTAGGGCATTTATCAGTGTTTTGATTGTTGAGTTTTACAGCGTGACCAGAGATAATCTTGGGTACCAATCGCAAAAACTGCTACACTCACTATCGATATCACGACTAAATATCAGTGATACACCTCTTCGAACCAGACCACAATAAGACTGCGACTCTCATGCAAAACACCACGCAACAGCTTAATGACACACTGATCAGCAAATCTCTAACAACAGCCGATTACGTTCCCACTCTCGATGCGATGCTAGCACGTACACTTGCACGTATTGACTTAAAAAAACAGCAAGGACTGCGCACACCTGACGAATTATGGATTGTCGATCACAATGATGTGTATACTTTAGGGCAAGCAGGTAAAGAAGAGCACATCTTGCAACGTACCAATACGCCTATTATAAAAACGGATCGCGGCGGTCAAGTGACATGGCATGGTCACGGGCAGCTGGTTATTTATTGGTTGTTCGATTTGAATAGCTTGGGCTGGAGTGTGCGCAACTTGGTCTCGCATGCCGAGCAAGCAATCGAAGACGTCATCAATGACTGTTTGCAAAATCTTGCTTCATCAGACACAACAGCCATCAGCGCCCATGCGCGCCGTGACGCACCCGGTGTTTATCTATATGCTGATACATCTGTAGCGGATGATAAAATGATGCTTGGAAAAATGGCATCGTTAGGCTTCAAAATTAAACATGGATTTAGCTATCACGGTATCGCGCTTAATTTAAATTGTGACTTATCCGCATTTAATGCGATTAATCCGTGCGGCTATGCGGGGATGCAAATGTTACGGTTATCCGACTTTACGGCTATGCAAAAAGAGTCAGATGAACAAACTGGTGAAGCCTTAAGCTATGAACAAGTGACCCAAAAACTTATTGATAACATTGCTAAGCGTCATGCTGGACTCATTGAGCTACGCGCACTCGCACCCAAGTGAGGTCTTTAGGTCCGTTTTTGCATAATCTTTTTTTGCATAATATCGTGCACGCTTAGACTTAAGCATTGTGAGAAAATTTGAGTCAAACTTGTTATAATCGCAGGCGGCACATATTGGGCACAGTGATAATATCGCAGTGCCGCAACGTTATTCTTTTATCATCACTTATTATTCAAGCACTTAAAACAAAAGCAAATTGGAGTACTTTATGGCAGATTTTAACAAAATTTTGGACGCAGGCGATGTAGACGGCGGCATTATCAACGTAGTAGTAGAAATCCCAGCTGGTAGCAGCCATAAAATTGAGTGGAATCGTGAACTGGCGGTATTTGAGCTTGATCGTATTGATCCACAGATTTTTGCCAAGCCTTGTAACTATGGTTTTATACCGCAAACGCTTGACGAAGATGGTGATGAGCTTGACGTGTTATTGCTGACTGAGCAGCCGCTACCAACTGGTATTTTCTTAAAAGCCAAAGTCATTGGTGTGATGAAGTTCGTTGATGATGGCGAAGTCGATGACAAGATCGTCGTCGTACCTGCTGACGACCGTGATACAGGCAACGCTTATAACAGCCTAGCGGATCTACCAAAGCAGCTAATCAACCAGTTAGAGTTCCATTTCAGCCACTATAAAGATCTGAAAAAACCAGGCACTACGGTCGTTGAATCTTGGGGCGACGTTGCAGAAGCAAAAGAAGTCATCAAAGAGTCTATCCAACGCTGGAAAGACCTATAGGCTATCAAAAATTGGCAGAAATGCTAATAAAGGATAGCTATTAAAATGCCGCAGTCATTATCGTGATTGCGGTATTTTTTTGATTGAATATTACTGCTATAAAATGGTTATAATAATCAACACTATCGATGCCTATTTTTCATATCGCCATAAGGACAGTCATGTTTAACCCCGACCCTAGCTCAAAACCAGTCAACCCAAAGCTGCCAAGAGACGTCATCATGATGATCGAAAAAAACAATTTAGTGATGGCGATCAAAACTTTGGCGGCAGATGAAGACATTAGTATGGATGACGCCAAGAATAGGATTGATGCCTATGAGACACAACTAAAGGTGAAGCAGCAGCAAAAACTCAACACTATCGCCAGCAAGCAAGGCATTCCTAACCATGCTATTAGCTTTGATAGAGAGCAAGGTGCTGAGGATGAAGCTGGACATCTGATAAAAAATCGCGTC
>NZ_CAJGZH010000001.1 GCF_904846075.1 Psychrobacter glacincola | reverse complement strand
TGGTGATTTATATGAAATCATAAATGAGAACAGCAGTGAGTCGCCTGAGTAAACACACTTTTTGATAAGACATTATAACCCTCAAACGTACAAAAAGGCCTATAGAAGGTCATTTTCTCTTGCAATAGATTAAAATATAGGTATAATTTGACCTGTAGAAAGTCATTTTATCCATTATTTACACACAATAATCTGCAGGAGAATACTAATGAATAACAATCTATCGCGGCTCAACAGCTGCATATGGTTTAGTGAACAGACTAAAGCTTTAGCCTCTCAGCTGTTATTCAGCTTACAAGTACAGCAAGGCGTACAGTTAGCATCATTACTTGGTGTGGACGCTATTCTTTATAATGATGAAGCGGTTTATGTCTGGGTACAACGACAGCTAGATGACGGTCTTATCGTTGACGACTACACTTTAAGCATCCTTAAAACTGCTTTTATTGATTTGGTCACAGCTAACACGGACCAAGTAGCATAACTGTTTTAGCTGATATTCGCAGATATCTTGTTCGACAAGAAACAATAATCCTTAAAGCCAGATAAATTTTCATTATCTGGCTTTTTTCTGATATGGGCATAAAAATTTAACAGAAGCTATATTAATGGCTTTTTAATATAGACAAAGATAACGGCAGTCAAACAAAAGTTTTTTTAGTCTTATATTTTCTAAAAGACTTATTCTTTACTAGATTTATCAGCTGCCAGTATCTAGCCTAAGAATGCCCTTACAATTATCTACGCCACTATAAGTCTATAAAAGCCTCTTTGGGCAGTATGGTTCACTATTACCATAAACCTTTACTCAGTCGGTTTCGCGCGCGTCAACCCAGCTATTTTATAATAAACAAAGCCTTTTTCATCTCTCAAAACGCTTTTACTGTCTGCTCTGACGCACCAGCTGATCACATCAGGCTGCTCTTTATTAACATCACAAGCCAAAATAAACTGCGCACTTTGAGCATTATTAAAGGCCTGTTTCCAACCCGTTTCAAGCTCATCGATGCCGCGCTGTAGCTCTGCTTGCTGCTGTCTCATTTCTGCAATCTCATCAAAGCTTGGCACATACCAAAATACCAGGGCCACCAAACTTATTATCACAGCCATCGTACCCGCTGCGACAGCGGCTGCAATCCTTTTAATACTCATAGTCTCAATGGACTTATGAATTTTGTCCAAGTCTTTACTAGCTCTACCCTCGACCTGCTCAATCCGCGTTTTGGTGGTGGTCTCAAAGGTCTCAATATCTTCAATAATCTGCTTATGACCAGCTTGGTACTGATTGGTGAATAGGGCTAGATTGTCCGCGCTTGCGCTAAGTTTATCAGCAACTCCTTGCATGGTACTGATTTGTACCTCTATGCTATCGCTTTTAGCAGTGACGACCGACTCTACAGCCGTATCAATCTGCTGTTTCATATCGGTGATGATGCCCGCTATTTTGTCATCATAACGACGCGGCATCTCATTGTCAGTGAAAGCCGTCACTGCTGCTTGAAGCTGCTTTAACACGAGTTCTTGATACTGGCTCAATGCCTGCGAAGTCGTGCTTGCGCTACTACCTAATTCTTCAATGGCAGAAGACACCTCATTCACCTTGCTATCAATACCGCTAAGCGAACGCTCAAGCCGCCTCGCTACCGCATCATCGGCTCGCTTAATCAGCTCACGCAAGGCCCCAATGACCGGAGTCAATGAAGTCACTAGGTTAACAAGTTGATCGTGTATGTCTTGCTCATTGCTATTGTCTTTATTCATGGGGTACTCATTATTATAATGCCGCCTAAAATGGGCGTGGTGAGGAGTAGCGGCGTGTTTGTGCTTGTTCATGCGCTTGGATGGCGTTCTTCGTTTTTTGCAGGTGATCTGTCACAGTTTGTGTGAGCGTTGCCCCATCTATGGTGATAGCAGGAACGTGCTCAAAGCGCTCATTGATTTTCGTTAACACCTCGACCTTATCTTGATTGTCAGGCAAGCGCTCAAGCTGTTGCCATAGCGTCGTTGCTGCCTTCTGCACCTGCGTTGCAATTTTTTTAGCATCGGTGTCTCGTAAACTTTTTTGTAGTGTCGTAAAGCTGTCAGTGTGTTTTAGAGTAGTGAATATAAATGCTTGTGCGGCAACCGCCTCAGCCGCGTTGATCGCTTCGATCGGTGCATCAACGGCCTTAAAATCAAGGGTATTAACGCGGTTACGCACCCGTACCACTAAATTGTCAAATCGATCTCGATATGCTTTGGTCTCATTGATTCGCTGACGCTTAAGAGATGCCTGCTGCCGCCTCTGTTGTAAGGTTTCTCGCCGCCTGATCAAAGCCTCCTCTCGTGCGCGCTCAGCCTCTTTCTTAAGCTTTGCTTGCTCATGCGCTTTGTTGAGCTGATATTGCAGCGCCATAGTACGGCTGCGCCAGTCCTCAAGCCGATCTGCATTCAACTGAGTAGTCTTGGTACTTATGATTTCATCGTATAAATCATCATCTTGCACGATCACCGCCTCACTTTGATCCAGTAAGGCGATACGCTGCTCATAAAACGGTGATAAGCGCTGATAAGTCTTTTTACTGGTATTAATTTGCTGCTTTAACTGTTTGATGTCTTCATTATTGGTGGTCTTAAACGCTTTAACATCAGCGGCCAATGCCGTCAAACGAGTATCAGCATCCGCGTTTATCTCTACCGCTTTTAACGTACTGAGCACCTCACGCTCTTTTTGAAGATATTTAAAGCGCTCAACATCCAGATCTGCAAATGCGGCAAACTTATGATAAGTGTCCATGTTATTGGTGACGTCTATATCTTGTAGATCCGAAAACGCTTGATCCCACTGTAAGGATAAGTCGGATTTTTCAATATCAATCTCATCAAGAGCTTTAAAGCCAGTCGCCAGTTTATTCAGCTTTGCGGCAAAGGGTTTTAGCGTGGCCTTCAACCCTTTGTAGTCAGCAATGACTTCATTATTAAGCGGGATCAGCTTTTTTAAAACCGTTTTATTGTTCAGCACCGTTTTATCAATCTGTGACAGCTGCTCTTCAAGACGGCTAACAGCGCGGCCTGTTTGTAGGGTATCATCTTGTCTAAACTCCTCAACCAACGCTAAAGCCGCCTTTAGTGCCTCACTTTGCTCTTTTGTGCTTATCTGCCTAGCAAGCTCAATCATTTTTTGGCGGGGGTCACTAAAATCCTGTCCCACCTCCTCGGTGAACCGCTGGGTACTCTTAATGTTTTTATCAATGGTAATAATCTGTTTAGACTGGTGCGCTAACTCTTCATGCAGCGCATCAATGGTTGAAAATAAGGCGCTGCGTACCATCTTTTTTTGACTCACAAAGTCGGCTGAGATTGCTAAAAGCTCATCAAGTACGTGATCATTGGCCGCATCACTATGCGTCTGACTGTTACTTTTAGGGATAGCGGGTTCAAGTTCAACGGCAGGATCTACAAATCGGATATTACTGAGCTCAATTCGCGCAAAGGGTTTACGCTTTTTATAATGTATTGTGACGCCGTTAACCTCTTGTTCATTGCTTTCTAGGTCAATACGTCCCTTGTCGTCGTACTCAATTACTAAACCATTTTTTTCAATGTAAGCATTGATCTCATCAATCGTCTCGTTGTATTCGTGAATCACTGAACGATTGCCTTTGAGAATATCCTTATATAGTGATTTACCCAGTTTCATTTTTGGCAAACGATTGATGCCCAGCTCACGGTAGGATTTCTCACTAATGGTTTTATTCTTAGGCAGTAGCTCATTGGCCATATCCGCCCAAAGGGTGCGTTGATATTTAAGCTCATCGCCGCGTCCGTTTAACCCCTTAGATAACCGCTCCTCCGTTGACCACTGCAACCAATTCTTGCGTGCTGATAAAGCATAACCCTCAACATCCGCTACTATCTCACGGCTTGAGAGTAAAATATGGGCATGAAAGTTACGACTGGTCAGCTCAACCACTTCAACCTCCCCCACATGTTTCTCGTGACTGTGGGGCCGATGAATGGCCACATCGACAAGCACGTTATAGCGATCAGATAAGGTTTGAGCGTAGCGCTCGGCCAGAACTATACGCTGATCCGCGGTGATCCCATCAGGAAACATCACGTCAATCTCAGTACCCAATTGCGCGTTTTTACGAGTCTCAATGCGTTCGATATCATTCCAAAAACCCTCACGTGTCACTGCTAGATCCCCAGCAAGAGTTGGCGTTATCAACGCCGTATGTATCACATTTTTCTCAATAACTTGCGTGTATTTAGTACCATCACTGTCCACTAAATTTAAGATTTTGTCTTTAGCTTTACTGGTGTAATCGTGGACGACTCCTGACTGCTCATCAACCAGTTTTGAGCCAGAATTATAAGCCGACTTTGCCACCACGCTATGATTTTTCGCCTTACTAACAGCGCTAACCGATAGATGAAATCCTTTATTATTCATGGCAAAAAATCCGGAATTGAAAAATGTTTTCTTGGGGGTTGTAGGGGGTTCGCCCCCTGCCGGACGACGGAGTTTATGTAAAAAAATAGTACCCCTTGTGGGTCTTTTTACATAAACTCCTAAGTTCGCTCTTAACAGAGGGTTAAAATACTACTGCGCCCACGAAACGATGTGGTCTTGTGTATTTTACTACCTTGCATCCCTATGTGTACACTGCTAGGATCAACTCTATCATAGTTGGCTAAAAAAAGGATGAGGTAATGTCAGTAATATCAGATGATTTATTCGCAAATAAGATTAAGCAATTACAGGCTCTTAAAAAGAGATTGATCAGGACAGGCTTGAAGCACATAAAATATTGGGGGAGTGGTTGGCCAACGCATTAGACGATGATGATAATCATGAACTGCAAGCTATTTTTTTAGACGCACACGATAATGAAAAATATGTCCGTTTGAAAAAGCACCGTGAGTTTTTAAAGTCAATTGCTCATAAGATGCAAGGTGAAGCTAAGGAAACACCAAGCAGCTTTACACCACCTAAAAACAGTCAGGACAGTGACCACGGTTCATTGCTTGATATTTATTCATCATCACAGTAGCTACTCGAAATCGCCTAATTGAAGGTACAGCTGGATCGTCTACTAATTAGCGAAAGGTTAGGAGACGGTTATCAGCTGTTTTAAGCGTTTTAGAATAGCTTTAGCTACCATCGTATCGGACAGAGCGTAAAACGTATATAAGAGTGGTTTCTAGGCTTTTTAGCAACGGTTTGATAAGTGTTTACAGATGTGTCGATAATGGCTACTGAAAATGAAGACAAACTATCTACAAAAAATGAGACTGATATTGAGAATGTGAAAACAGGGTTGTCCAGAATGACAGACGAAGATATTCAAAATATCTTTGACCATGCTTTTGAAGATCTTCAAAGATCTAAGCTTGATCCGAACCATGCGAACGTGGAATAACATTAAGTAAATGGACAATTGCATTCTGAGCTACTGATCAGTTTTACAAGTGATTGGTCGATCAAATTATCATCTTAAATCCGTCGGTTTTTTGGTTTTTTCCTTATTATTTAAAATAAAAATATATTTTTTACTTTTAAAAACTTTTAAAGACTTTTAGACAGTCTGTAAGCTTTGCTATTAAAGGGTTACGCACTCTATTATGCTACTTTTATCCCGCATTATGCTACTTTTATCCCGTTTAAATGCTACTTTTATCCCGCATTATGCTAGTATCTTAAAGTAACTAGCATAATGAGGTTGTCATAATGAATGATGTCGAGCTATACGAAAAAAAATATCCTGAAAAATGGATTGTTATGCAGAATAAAATTACTCAAGCTTTTAGAGAGATGTCTATTGATGAGAAGCGCATCATTATTCTAGCGAGCCCATTGGTTAGGGTTAATAATGCTACTGAAAAAACACCGATAGAGGTTGCGTCTTCTGAATTTGCTAAGCTTAGCGGAATAGATAGAAACTCGGCTTATAAGCAAATGAAATCAGCTAGCAAAAAATTAATGAAGCGTACATTCATTTATGAGGATAAGGATGGTGATGATACAGAGGTTCAATGGCTAATCAGGTCGAAATATGCAGATGGCTATATATCGATGCATTTTACAGATGAGGTAATATACTTACTTCAGGTTTTTGATAAGCTCAACCCTTACACTAAATATTTAAAAGAAGATATCTTAAACCTCAAATTGACTTACTCGTTAGACCTTTACCATCTAGCAAAAAAGTCTGAGGGGAAGGGTGGTTTTTCTATGACTTTAGATCAATATAGGCAAGAACTTGGCACGCCTAAGTCGTATGAGCGCATCAACAATTTGAAAGAGAATGCAGTTGATGGACCCATAAAAGAAATTAATCAGAAAACCGACATCAAAATCACCTATGAAAACATCAAACGTGGACGCACAGTTACAGGTTTGACATTCACCGTCAAGGCCAAGCCAACTAAGAAAAAAGGACAGGAGGGCCTAAATCAGAATAATGAGGATAGAGATATCCCACCTCTAACCGTTAAGCAAATTGATCGTTTTGCCCCTTTGTTGGCTAACTACTCACCGTTTGGTAGTTACGCACCATCAGGTAAAAGCACTCAAGAAGTTATTAGTTGGTTACACACTCAATTAAGAGATGAGGCTTTTTTAAAGACCCACAAAAAGCACTTACTGGCGATAGGCTATACGTTCCCTAAGCAGAAATCATAATATGAAAAAGCATGCTTAGTAGTTTTGGCATTACAAATGGTTTATATTGTACGTACATATATAAGCCATTTGTAATGCCATGACGACAACCAATTATAATATCAGGCTCGATCAAGAGCTCAAGGATAGCGCCTTTGCCGTGTTTGAAAGCTATGGATTAACGCCGTCTCAAGCAATCAAATTGTTCTTAACTCAAGTGGCGCAAACCAATACCGTGCCGTTATCCTTTGATTATCAAAAACCCTCTAATCTTAATACGCCGCCACAAACTTCTGCGGGTGATTACGGATTGAGCGGCCAGCGCCATAAATAAATCAGTGTAAAAATAACTGTACAGATATAAGTACAGATATGGTATATAATATCAGTCATACAAATAAAGATGACCAAACACGGAGTAATCGTTATGGATGTTGTGAACTACACTGATTTTAGAAAGGGCCTAGCCAAATATATCGATAAGGTAGATACCGACAAATCGCCGATCGTGATTACTAGACAAAACGCCAAACCTGCGGTACTCATGAGTTTAGAAGAGTTTAATTCATATGAGGAAACGCTTCATCTGCTAAAAAGCCCCACTAATGCCAAGCGCCTCAGACGCTCTATAGCCGATGCTAAGGCGGGTCGTTTAATCGAGCATGACATCAATACGGATGACGCATTATTGACTTGTGATGATGAGGTGGACGCTTGATCTTATCTTGGACACAGGATGCGTGGGAGGACTACGAATACTGGCAAAAAACCAGCAAAGAGAAGGTCAAGCAAATAAGTAAGCTGATTAAAGCCATCAAACGTGATCCATTTGAGGGTATTGGTAAACCTGAACCACTCAAACACGATCTGGCAGGCTATTGGTCGCGTCGCATTGATCAAGAGCATAGACTGGTTTATGAGGTTCAAGATGATGCCATTATCATCGTTCAGTGCCGATATCATTATTAAGTAAACAGTGTTAGTTCACAAAAGTGCTTGATCCTAAGAATCAGGCACTTTTTTATTTTCCATTCTGGCTATGTGTCCTAAAACGAACGAGAAAGCTCTGTAGAGACGTCTAAATATATTGGTTAGTACTTCGACCTAAACATTCGACAACAAACCTTATGTGGTCATACGACGCCATATAATTGCTAATGGTGACTATACCTCTGATCACGTTACCACAGAATAAAATAGTTGCTGTTTTATTCTTACCTAAAAATACACGTATATTATTTTGTATTTATATATACAGATTTAACAGATTTATACGTTTTTCGCCAATCCTCTGTAGCGCTTCATTTATAAGTATTACAGGGGATTTTTTTTATTTAAATGACGACGTTAACCTTGTTATAGGTAGACAAATACCTTGTTGTTTTAGTGTATAGGTAGACATTTAGCTTGTTTTAGGTAGACAAATACCTTGTATATGACGAAAAATTATAAAATTTTTCGTCATATATGTTATATTAGTTAAAACCAAACAAATAGGTCAGGATATGACACCTGAAGAAATGCAGGGTTTTCAAGACAAGCTTAGGCAAGACTTTGGCCATACAATCAGGGTACGCGTTGAAAAACCGCTGACACCAGAGGAGCGTGAGGCTTTAATCAATCATATTAGATACACAAGAAATGATTTCAACGCCTCTATTGAGATTATTGAGCCCATTCCTATTGACTTTGATTTTGAGGTATTGCCTTTTGAAGAAGAGATTCAAAAGCCTATACAAGCCCCTCAAAATGCAAGTTCAGATGCCAGTAGTACAGCATCCGATAAAAAAGACCATAGCAACTGGGTTTATGGGCCGAATTGGATTGTGCTACAAAACAGATTATTAAACGCGATTACAGATTTGACGCATAACGAGAGACGACTGATCATGCTTTTATCGCCAAAGGTTCGAGCTGCCGTTGATAAAAATGCTAATCAGCGGACGTTTATGTTGACAGCTTCAGAGTTTGCCAAAGAATATGGGCTCGAAAAAGATGGTACATACCAGCTGCTAAGTGAGTTATCGGATAGTTTGCTACAAAAAGCGTTTTGGTTTTATGATTTCAAAGCAGATGAGGTCGTCAATAGAAAAGGTAGCAGTTGGGTTGCTGAGTGTGAGTATCTAAAGGGTCAAGGGCGAATAGCGGTGACGTTGACAGATACAGTGACTGAGATGTTAACTGTATTTGATAAGTCAAATACGTTCACGAAGTACGAGAGGCGCTATATCGTGGAGCTGGGCTCTTACGGTATTTTAATGTTCGAGCTTGTCAGTAGCTGTTTACACTTGCAGAGTGGTAAAAAAGCGTACTCAGTTGCGTATCTGCGCCAAAAATTCAACTGCACAGACAAGTATGGAAAAATCACAGACTTTAAAACTAAGGTCTTAGATAAAGCCATAGCAGAGGTTGAGAAGCACACACCGCTGAAGGTTAGCTATACAGAAAACAAAATCGGCCGAGAAATCAGTGAAATCGTGTTTTGTATTCGGGACACCAGCAGTACAAGCCTTGAAGATATTGTCAAAGTGTTTAGTCCAGCTGAGATTAAAAAATATGGTTGGAAACTTAAAGACAAGCATGAGGTAGTTAGTAATTTTCCTCAATCGATTAAAACGCCGGTTGAGACACAAAAAGAGATCGAGGCGCGTATGGCAAAACCTGAATACTACGCAGAGTATGTGCGCTACTTAAAAAAATTAACCGACTTTGATGAAAAGCTACATATAAAAAATATGCTCAAAAGAGCCAATTAACAGCGCTTTAACCTCACTTGTGACGCACACATCAAAGGGAGTCGATGATAGTGAACTCGTGCGGTCTCTTATGCAAGGCATATTATAGGATTTAGTAGGGAGTATTATGAGCAAGGTTAGCTATAAAATAGACGAATTACCGCCACTAACTGCTAAGTAGTAAGCAGATTCAGAGCATCTAGCCACGCTTAGCGATGACGACATTGATTTATCGGACATTCCAGAAGTCACCGACTGGTCAGGCGCGATCCGTGGCAGTATCAAATCTCAAGCGTTGTCTACGGAAACCAGTGTCATTAGCCCAAGTATCCTTGCCAAATTCAAGGACAGAGCTAAGCAAACAGGCGGTAACTATCAAGACATGATCAACGATGCCCTAGAAGAATACCTAACCGATCACTAGGCATTAAATAACAAGCACATGACCTCAAGATTACTTGGGGTTTTTTTACATTCTATATTGTAGTATGTTGTATATTGTATATTATATACAACATACTACAATATACTATTAAGGGATACAAAATCATGGCACTCACGATACAAGATATTCATGCAGCAGCAGACCAATTACAAGAGCAAGGGGTTAAGCCGACACTGGCAGAGGTGCGTAAGGCGCTAGGCGGTGGATCATTCACGACTATCAGTGATGCTATGCAAAGCTGGAAGCGAGAACAGCAAGAAGAGCAAGAGCTACAGCAAGTAGACTTACCTAGTGGTATCACAGAACGCTTGCACACGCTTGGGGCTGATATGTGGCAGACGGCTATTGATATGGCTAACGATAGATTGTCTAAAGAGCGTGAAGCTTTAGAGGTGGTTAAGATCAAGGCACAAGCAGAGATGGACGAAGCGCAAGAAGCGGTTAAGACCTTGGAGGGGGAACAAGCGGATTTACTACAGCAACTGGACGAGGTGACCGGCACTGCGGAAACAGCAACTAAAAGCGCACAGCAAGCCACAGCTGACCATGACGCTACCAAACAGACGCTATTAGATACTAGGCATGAATTAGAGCTTGAACGCACTAAGGCTAAGACCGCGCAATCACAGCTTGCAGAGGTGAGTAATGCATTAGATAAGCAATCTATAGAGCTGACTAGCAGTCTTGGTGAGGTAGCCACGCTTAAAGCCACAGCTGATAGTGATAAGGCAGAGATTGCACGTTTAAAGATTGAACTTAAAAATACTAAGTCAGAGCTAAAGGCAGTCACCACTGAGCGGAATGATATACAAACGGCTACCGCAGAGATCAAAGGAGAGTTAAAGGCAGTCACCGCTGAACGTGACAAGCTATCAGGACTTAATAATCAGCTGACTCAAACTCAGGCTAAGCTTGAAGCCGAGCATAGCGTATTGAATAAACAATATAGCGAGCTATCAAGCCGTCATTTATCAAAGCAGGAACAAGTGACTCTGTTACAAGATCAACTTAAGAAAGCACAAGATGCTCTAATACTTATTCAAAACAAAGATAATACTTTGGATGCTGACTAAATAAAAGTATTCGAGGTTTCAGTTTAATTAGGATTTCAAGATAAAGAACAGTTATAAGTTTGGGAGGTAGTTTACCCAAGGCATAGATCTCGTTCTATTCACACTAAGCTTATGAATCAACCATGACAATATCGACTCACTGAATAAGTGACTGCTGTATAATAACTATTCTAAATTTTTCTCTGGACTCTTATAGTATATAGCCGAGTGGGCTATATACTACTTAAATTAGCCTAAGTGAATTTATGCTGATTTTGGAGCCTTGAGCAGATTTCAAGGAACACTCACCCTAAAGCGATTATGAGTAGATAAAATACTCACAATCGCTTTAGTGCATTCCTTGGATTTGATGTGATTAGTCATGCCGACTTCATCGCCCATCGCGTCATCAAGACCGTATCACTGTATCAAGCTACGGTTGTTAAGATTACGGCTGATAGCACCGCCTAGACACGCTCTTAACCGCTACTGTGCTGTCATACGCTAGCAAGGGCCTAAACCCAATATACCGCTACGATATGCACGAGTAACCACTCATTGCGTTGCTCTGATCCTTTGTCTAGTCACCCCTGTAGGGAGCTCACCCTTATGTCAAACGCAGTCGTCGCCGAGGCCTGCCACCCATTTGACGGGTAACGGGTACAAAGAGAGCAGCACAAGGATGTAACGAGCGAACAAGCAGTTTTTAAAATGTATAGTGAATAAGGTTGATATGAAAGCAGTTTTTGGATAAAATGCACCTACACGGGCATTTAATGCTGTTCAAATAACGCACTGCGTATGCTTATTTGTTCGTTACAGGGTGTTGACGCACTCTGTAACCGTTAGCTACATTAAAAACTAAATGCCTCTAGGAGTCAACTCCCAGAGGCATTTTTTTGTTTAGTCTTTCGATATGACTCTGGTAAATCTTTAGGTGCTATCATAATCAACTTTCTCAAGTACTTCAAATCGCTTTGAGAGTGTCATAATCTCTCAAAAAACCATCTGAACCGCCTCAGGTTTTCGGAGACTAAACAGTCTTAGAGAGTACGACGAACTCGGGGTGGTTTACCCATACGCTTTGAGCTAAGCCACATCTTCATGAGCGTCGTTTCGTAATTTGTCTTGTAATGCTAGCAATCCAAAAATTTCTCAGTTTTGCGCCAGAAATGTGCAGGTAGTGCACAAGCGGTATCATGTGGCATCTTAAACGCGCTTGCCGATAATTCTTGTAATGAGTAATGATATCAGTAGTGTCTATTTCTGACTGATCAAATCATGAAAGGTTAAATACACCCTGATGTTAAGCACAAAAAAACCCAGCAATGATAGTAAGATCACTACTGGGTTGGAGAAAAGCAATAAATATGTTGTGCTGACTTCTCAGGTCTTATTTATCATTCATAGCAAGGTAGATATTTCGATCTGATGCGGATGCGTCATCCACGTATTTTGAATCACGCCATGTGGTATAAGCATAGACACCACTGTATGGGCTGATGCTGTTCTGACGGAAATCAGAAATCCAGTTTTCGCCATCAAAGATTTGGATATGGCCATGTGGACGCTTTGATGAGCGATCATAGACAATAACATCACCTACTTGGGTTGGCATATCATTACTGATTTTGCTAAAACCTGCTTTATCAAGCGTGCCACGAGTGGCGTACTGATAGGCTGAAGGATTGGGGGTGAACTCATAACCTGCTGATTGTAGTGCTTTACGTACGTAACGGGCACAGTATCCAGAGCTACCAGATAGAGCCACTCGTGAAGCACGAGCAGCAGCGATAGCGGGGGCTGAATTGCTATCAGGAACTGTATTGACTTGCTGCTGTTGTTTTTCAGCGTATAAGCGGCTGTTTAATGATGAAAGCCGACTCTCTTTTTGCTTAGCCTGCGCACTTAGGTTGCTAATAGCTTGACTGATTTCGTCATTACTAGAAACATAAGCACCACTGCTAGTGCTATAGATGTTTTTTGATGAACCGTAGTTTGATGCCACAGAAGTATTGGTGATGGTATTATTTGTTTGAGAGATTGTGATAGCAGCACCACTCGTTTGTGCTATGCCCATACCCAGTACTGACAAAATCAATAAGGCCTGTTTCATAAATCTAATACCTACGGTTAATTCAAAATGGTCTGTTGCCCATAACAGAGCAGTCAATTAAATCTCAACAACTCAAGAATATACACATTGTGGTGACTAATAATTATGCTGCAAACCCTTATTCCATAAGCGGCCGGCATTATCAACGATTTCGCTAAAACCTTATAAATTTATTGGAAGTCAAACTGTTAGCCAAAACACAAATCGGACTTTAGCATAGGCTGTAAAGCATGTCATCACTAATAAAAATCTGATAAAAGCTCTTTTTAAGCTTATAAAATGATAAAAAATACCTATTTTACCCCACTCTCAACTTGAAATAAGCAAATCAAACTGAAGAGGCGGATTACCAAGTTTTTTGTTGAGTACAAAGCACAGATTGTGTGAAAGAATCTTACGAATCAATCGATGAGACAAATGCCATAAATCTCTTGCTCGTACCCTTTGTATATTAAATCGTTCTGATAGCTGACCAATGACTGTTTCAACGATACGGCGGGCTTTCATCAGCCGTCTTACCACAGGTTTGGGCCTATCCTCTTTCATGTTAGCTCTGAGTGGCGTTTGTAAATCCACGCCTTGAGCGTCGTAGTACGATGTCAGACTAGGGCTGATATACCCTTTATCAGCGCCAAGTAGCCCATGAATATGAGTGGTGATTTCTGGGGCAACGGCTCTTTCATCAACATTGGCAGGAGCAAAGGTAAAGCCTTTAATCATGCCCGATAAGTTAACAAGCAAATGTCCTTCAAAGCCATAGTACCTCTCTTGCTTAGCCGCACAGTAGCTAAAAGCCGCTAAGTCTTGATAGTTTTTATGCCGATAAGCGCGTCCATAATGACAGACGGGTATCGGAAAACCATCCATAAAATGGATGTTGTCACGGCCCTCGAGTTCACTGACTTTATCTTGTATCTGCTGTTTGACTTGCCACAGATTGGCGCAGTGCTTTGCGAAGTTAGGGTATGAGCCGATGGCTGGAAACCAGTCTTGCCAATGCTGGGTAAAGTATTGCCAAATTTGTTTGTCTTGATCTAGGTGTAAAAATTCACCGACCATCTCCATGCAAATGATCTCAGGATCACTCAACTTTGGTGCGTAACCTGCACTTCGCAAGGGTTTGGTGACGACTATTTTGTAATATTGCTCTACCATTAAATAGATATTGATGATAAATTCGTCTATGGGCATCTCATGACTCCATTGTATTCTTGGTCGAAAACAATAGATTAGTGAGGTGCTCTTCTTTTTTCAATCACTTTCGAAGTTGAGAGTGGGGTTATTTTATAATGTAATTTCGTGTAACATTTATAGAATATAGCTGACCAACCTGACAACAATATCTCCTGTTTGATAAGCAGAAAAAAACGTTTGAGGATTAAATCCTTAATTTAGATTTAATCCTCAAACGTTTTTTTAGTGGGTGAAGTAATTATGCTATATAGGGTTTAACCAATTATTAAAATAATATACTAATTTATAGTGTCAATATGAATTTTAATTCGCTAAGGAACTATGTAATCTTACGTAATTGTTGCGATACATCATGTAGTTCCTTGTATTAATTTCTAAGAAATTGGTTATTTTAAAGACAGATAACATCTAAAATAGGTTACATTGACATAAAAAGTTACATATCCAAATTTATTTTTAGCTTTTGAAGTTCCACTATCTGATGAAAAAATTAGGTTTAGGAATAAAAATCCTTGTACTAACATAGGTATTAATTCTGCAAATGGAATGTATCTTGTTAGAACTGCATTTATATTTATTTGTTCATGCACCTCGACACTTATTTCTAATATGCAGACTGCTTACCCCAATCATAAATACCGCGTTTGTAAGCATAAATCAGCATGATTAAGCCGGCGATAATCATCGGCGCGCTTAAGATTTGCCCTTTGGTCATCCAACCTAATAATATGAATCCTTGGTCAGCATCTGGCTGGCGGAAGAATTCAATGATAAAGCGGCTGATGCCATAGCCTAGTAAGAATACAGCGGAGGCGGCCATACGTGGACGTGGTTTTGATGAATACCACCATAAGAATATAAATAGCAGCAGACCTTCGGCAAAGGCTTCATATAGCTGTGATGGATGACGAGGCAATATGTATTGACCATTGACTTCAATCATCAATTCTTGCAATTGTGGATTGCTCTGTAATTGCTCCATATCAAACGCCGCGGCTTGCGGAAAGTAGGTCAGCCAGTTATAGCCACCGTCTGAGACGCGACCCCATAATTCGCCATTGATATAGTTGCCGATACGCCCAAACAGTAAGCCGGTTGGTACACAAGGAACGATAAAATCGAATACTTGAAAGGTAGTCTTTTTATATTTACGGGCAAAGAACCACATACCTAGCATGACGCCGATAAAGCCGCCGTGGAAAGACATACCGCCTTCCCAGACTTTTAATATATAGGCAGGGTTTTGGAGTAATTCACCGAACTGATAAAACAGCACATAGCCAATACGACCGCCTAAGATGACACCAAGCGCGCCATAAAAGACTAAGTCAGAGACCATGTCGGTGGTCCAATTGTCGCGTTTGGTACTGCGATACCAAGCCAAACCGTAAGCGGCAGCAAAGGCTAGCAAATACATTAGCCCATACCAGTGCACTTCCAATGGACCCAAGGAAAGCGCTACGGGATCATACTGAGGATGAATCATCATAAAGGCACCATAATTATTGGTAATAGAATGTATGAAATAGGCTTATATAAGAAATTTTTTGTCCAACAATTGAAAAGTACAACTATCGCAAGTCAGAATCTCATCTTATGGATAGAGAGACCTTCCAAGTAAACTCGCCTTCGATCTAATCTGAGCGGTTCATAGACAGTATGAAGGTATTTACTACCTGGCAATCAACAACTTTACAGCAACCTCAAAAAGACACTCATCTTTGATAGTAATACTAACTTTGCCATTATGAGCATTGGCGATAGCTTGCACAATAGATAAGCCTAAGCCTGTTCCTGAATGCATCGTATTCGTTTTATCATGACGATAGAATCGCTCAAACAGTTTATCGGCTTCAATCTGATTTAATGGTTTGTCTAGACGGTTGGTCATAGTTATTCTTAACCAGAGCTGCTCTGGGGATTGAATATCGTCTTTTGGCGCATTAAGCGAGGTGCTTGAAGTGAGGACAGTAGCGGATATCATAATAGTGCTATTACTAGCCGCATAATAAATCGCATTTGACATCAGGTTGGCAAACAGCCGTTGCAATAAGCCTTTATCACCTAGTACTGTTTTAAAATCACCCGATTTTTCAAAGATTATCTCACGATCCTCAGCAATCATCTCATAATAATCTATAAGCTTTGTGATCAAGCTCTCTATATCGACATGACTGATTTGCGAATCACTCAGCTCTTTTTGAGTTTTTGCCAGTAATAACATATCGTTAATCATGGCGGATAACTGCTTTAACGTATCATGCTGATGATGCAATTGCTCAATGTATTCGTCGCTTTCTCTTGGCTTAGTTAACATGACTTGCGTTTGCGTACTCAGCGTCGCTATTGGCGTACGTAGCTCATGGGCGATATTGTCTGAAAACCGTGATAATGATTCAAAGTTACTTTCAAGCTTGACCATCATAGAATTATAAGACTCCGTTAGTGGACGTAATTCTAACGGCATATCGCCAACCACAATTCTTTCATCTAACCTTTGAAGATTAATGCCTTTCATCTTTTGTACGATAGTAGCTAGGGGAGCAAAACCCCAGTGTACACTTAGTGCTGCTACTGAAACCAATAATAAGGTAATGGCGATAAGTATCAAGCTCAGCTGGCGATTAAACTGGATAAGATATTGATTATGCACATCGATAGGTAGAGCAATAAATGCCAAAACCTCTTGATGTGTAATGATAATGGCTCGGTAATGCCTATTATTTATCTTGATCATAAACTGCTGATCGCGATAGTCCTGCAATAGTTGTAACAAGCTAAAATCTGCCGGTAGATCATTGATGAAATTACTGGGATCGCTGGATAATAATTTGCCATTTTTATCTGATACTAAGGTTTTTAAATCATAATCCAGCCAAGAAGAATGTAGATGATTGGCATCAATTAGCGCTTGCGACTTTGATACTGTGAATAGTTCTATGTGATCTTCCAAACTAACCATACGTTTGCGCAGGTTAAAAGCTGCATGAGTAAGGATTTCTGAGTCCATTTGCTCAAAGTGTCCACTCACAGAGCGCTGAACCCATGCGTAGATAATAACCTGAGAGATAATAACGAACAATGTCAGTAAAAAAATAGTTCGCCATAACAGTGACCAACGCCGATTCTTAGATTTATGTCTCATTTGATGTCAGACTGTCTTTATTAATACTATTATAAAAAAGAGAAGAAAATTGCCATTCCTGTACTGCTATCTTCGATATTTCTATTTTATGCTGGTGTTGCTTTTTCCTACTTTGTCGTACTCAAAGGGGTATTGAAATTTTTTATTATGTTCGCTCCGCAGAACGTTATACCAATGACCGATATTGACAGTTATCTGAGCTTTGCCCTCAAGCTATTTATGGTGTTTGGACTGACTTTTGAGATTCCAGTGGTTACCTTATTGCTGATAATGGCCGGAATCGTTTCTACTCAAATTTTAGAAGATAAGCGTCGTTATATCATAGTCGGCTGTTTTGGGATCGCCGCGGTAGTGACACCGCCTGATGGTGTATCAATGCTGTTGTTGGCGATTCCTATGTGGCTATTATTTGAGCTGGGTTTACTCTTAGCAAAGATATTAATTAAAAATGAACGAAATAATGATTTAGTCTCAGGGAATGAAACATTAGAAAGTAGCTAGCACTACTTAAACACGCCAAGAACCTTTTTTACTTTTTACTTTTTACTTTTTACTTTTTACTAGAGTATGTCAGCGTGAGTACTCTACTTAGCGACGGACTCTAAATGGAACACCCAACTAATAACAACGAAAAAAATGACGGTCTTGCAAATCGACTTAACCAAGAGTGCTACTGCATTACCCTTGATCGTAAAGCGCTTAATACAAGCCTTCAAGATCAATTGGTAGAAACTAGAAACAATCTAATAGGAGCGAACGAGCTTAATAAGCTTTTTTCAGCAACACCCGTGTTCGTTCCCAAAACAGAGATAGAGGCGATGGAGCGAATCGTCAGGGCTATCGAGTCAGCTGCCGAACTGCCATTGTATCAAGAGCAAGTGCTGTCGTGGGCACCAGAAATAGCTGCTTTCGACCCAGGCCCAATAGGGGCCCTCATGGGTTATGACTTTCACTTGGGTAGCGATGGACCTCAGCTCATCGAGGTCAATACTAATGCCGGTGGCGCATTTCTGAATGTGTTGCTCGCTCGCGCACAAAAACGCTGTTGCAACCCCTCAGAGCAAAGCGCTGCAACCAATCAAATGCTAGATAGGTTCGAGGAAGCAGTGTTTGACATGTTCAAACAGGAATGGCAGCGACAGTCCGCTTTTGCTATGCCCAATCGGATAGCCATTGTGGACAATGACCCCGAGAGTCAGTTCATGTTCTTAGAGTTTGAGTTAGCCTGTCAACTGCTCCAAGCTAGAGGTATTGATACTGTGATACTTGATCCCTCTGAACTCGAGTATATCGACGGTACGTTAACAGCCCATGGCCAGAAAATCGATATGATTTACAATCGGCTTGTCGACTTTGCATTTGAGGACCCTGACCATGTATTGCTTAAGCAGGCTTATTTAGAGGGTGCTGTGGTAGTGACACCCAATCCCCGCGTACATGCTATGTTGGCCAATAAGCAAAACCTGACATTGCTATCAGACTCCCAAATATTGCGCTCTTGGGGTCTGGATGAGGCTGCAGTGGAGTGCCTCGAAAGGTCTGTACCGAGGACTAAGATTGTATCAAGAGACGATGCAGCAGAGTTGTGGCTTACTCGGCGGCAACTGTTTTTTAAGCCAGTTGCTGGTCATGGAAGCAAAGGCGTTTATCGCGGTAGCAAACTGACTCGACGCGTCTTCGAAAACATTCTGGATGAAGATTATATCGCACAGACCTTTGTCCCTGCAGGAGAGAGATCACTCAAAATTGATGACATCGTAACAACAAGAAAGGTAGATATACGTCTTTATACGTATGGCGGAAAACTGTTACTACCTGCTGCGCGTGTGTATCAAGGTCAGGTGACTAACTTCCGTACGCCAGGCGGTGGATTCGCGCCTGTCTTTCAGGTGTGATCGTCTAGGTCTTATTTAGATGGCATTAGGCTGTTATAAGTCCGGTTAACTAATTCAATATTCTTCTTACCTAACAAAAGATGGTTGTATATTTATGATTGTCTATTACTTTCGGCACGCTTTTCAAAACACTTCGAAAACAATTGGAGCTAGAGATAGCAGTAAATTTCAATAGTTTCCAATAATAAAAATCCAACCGTTACAGTGAGCTTAAATCATATTAGAGTAAACAGGGTTAGACCGTATGTTAATCACAGAATTGGGTTATTTTGCCTTGCTAGCCGCCTTAATCTTGGCGATTTTGCAGGTGGTATTACCAACGATAGGCGTTATGCGTGACCATGTTGCTTGGCAGCGTTTGGCACCGAGTTTGGCATGGGCGCAGTTTGCCGCCAAACGTTTACCTATTAGTAACCCCAGTTCGGGATAAGCCACATTGTAACTCATTGATACTATTTACAATGTCGCTACCTGTCCCTGCTGAGGCATGTTTTTGATGGTGGGCTTATAGGGAAACCAGCAATAAGCAATCAAACCCGACAGCAAGTTTGTAATAAAACCCGTGACACTACGATGGCGTGAATGCTCAATCTGACACAAGTTTTTCAGCTCCCCAAACACCGTTTCAACCAAAGAGCGATGATTGAGTAGTGCCTCATCCATAGGCTCAAGTAATTGGGGTTTCATATTACGCCGAAGTTTCGTTATCAGCCTAGTATCACTGTGTTTTGTGAGCCACGCGTTTAGTGCTTTACTGATGTAGCCTCTATCACCAAACACCTTGCCAAACACAGGCGTTGCCATATCCTTAACAGGCACTCTGTCATCCGTATTACCCGCAGTGACTTTAACAGATACAAGCTCGCCCTTATGATTGATAATGGCGTGCAGCTTAAAGCCATAGAACCAGCCCATGCTGCTTTTGCCTCGGGTTGCAAGTCCTTCAAAGACTTTATGACGGTAGATACGTTTGTTATGACAAACTGCTATCTTGGTTGAATCAATATAGCTGATACCCGTACAGTCGCCCATCATGCTTTGCAAGTAGCTGCACAGTGGTATGATACTGCGCGGTATAAGCTCTATAAATCGCGAGTAGCTCGGCAGATTTGGAAACTCCCGTTTCATCATGCCAAGCATGTGATGGTAGTAAAACGCCTTAAACTGTCGATAACGTAATTGATGAAACAGTATCAAGATGGTCATAATCTCTGCTACACTTATCTGGCATGCTCTTAACCTTTGGTGTCCCGTTGCGATTAAATGAGCGTCAAACTCAGGTTTGAATTGCTGATAAAAGTCGTCAATATGGCAGTATAGTTCGGTTAGGTTGTCCATGTAAGAAGTCCTTGTTGTGAAGTTTGTCTTGGTAAACTTACTTTAGCAACTTCGGACTTCTTTTTTTATCTTTTTTTTGAGCCCTTATCCCGAACTGGGGTTAGAATAAGAACTAAAGAAAATCAATAAATATGGACGTGCAAGGTAGCCATTACTCGTGGTAATGCGCCTTTAGCAATGTTGCTTTATTGTAATGAAAATAAGGGCACTATACTAGCGTTATTGCGAGCAAATACTGATGTAAATAATAAGGTAAGTAGTTAAATGAATAGTAATAAATAACGTTAAACCAAGGATTTAGCGTCTATATTAAAAAGGCTATTTAGTAAGATTGAAAAAGACAACGTCCTATTATCAAAGGACGTTGGCTTTTTAATGGGTAGAAATGATGTGGAATTTATCTACATTTAAACGATTAATTTAGCGCGGTTAAGGTTTGCTCAAACGCTGCGCGCCCGATTTCACCCACTTGCTGATTGACCAATTGCCCGTCTTGATAATACAGCAATGCTGGCGGACCAAATAGTTTATAACGCGCTAAGATTGCTTTTGAATCAGCCGTAGTCTCCGTGATATCAAGTCTGACCAATTGCCAATCTTGCATTTGCGCCGGGCGATTATGAAATAAGTTTTTATCCATAATCCGGCACTCGATACACCATTCAGCAGTGACATCGACCAGCACTTTAGGGTTAGCGGCGACAATAGTGTCTAGTTCAGCGAGTGTCGTGACCGTCTTATCGGTTGCATTACTCATGGCTGGTTGACCAGCAGTCGTCTGCATCATCGGAGCTGCGCTTAATGACGCGAGCGGATGTAAGCTGTCGTCATTGCCCAATGCGGCGCCGACGATTAAACACGTCGCCCAAATACCAGAGATTAAGCTTAATGCTTGGGTCAACATTCGACCTTTGCCTAGCCAGCTCCATGCCCACATCGCCACGACCATAAACCACAGGGCCCAAACTATCAGCATCACAGGCGAGATAAAGACGCGTTCAATTAATAACAACGCCACGGCAAACAGCAGCAAAGCAAAGCCCTGCTTGACCCAATTCATCCACTCGCCTGCTTTTGGCATGATTTTACCTTGGGTCGCGCCAATTAAGATAAGCGGCGCCGATAAACCAAAACCGAGCATAAATAAAGCGGCAAAGCCAAGTAATGGACTTCCAATCGTTGATACGGCAAGCAGCGCCCCAAATAAGGGTGCCGAAACGCATGGCGATACCACGAGCGCCGATAAGAATCCCGCAATTAAACTGCCACCCGTACTACCAAGTTTGCTATCCCCCGCTTGGCTTAGACCCTGCATTTTACTACTGATGAATCTTGGCAGACGAATGCTAAATACGCCCAACATATAAAGGGCTAATAAGACAAAAACGATGGCAAACCCAATTAAAATAATCGGATTTTGTAGCCAACCGATAATGCCTAACGATTCGCCAAATACCGCAATGACCGCGCCTAAAATACCATAAGCGATGGCAACACCAATAGCGTAGCTGGTCGTTAAAATAACACCGCGTTTTACCGTTGGATTGTCTTCACGCGCGACGATATTGGCAACAATCGGTAGCATCGGTAACACGCATGGCGTCAATGCCAAGACCAACCCTGCCAAGAACAATAACACCAATGCCAACCACGGATGCGAAGCTAAGCCAAAAGGGTCACTATTAATGGCGTTATCAACGACAACGGTATTGTTTGTTGCAGCAGCATTATTTATGACAGCGTCATTGTTCGCTGCTTCACTTGTGACATTATCGCCTACCACTTCTTCATCGGCTCCAGAGATGGTATTGATTGCACCAAGCTCTGCATCTAACGCTTCGTCATCTAACAATGCATAATCAATCACCTCGTCATCTGGCGTAGTTTGCTCTGTAGCAAGACTATTGGTAACTGTCCCATCTGTAGAGGCTTGCGCAGTTTCTACATTGCTGTTATTGCTCGCAGAACCTGTAGCAGTACTACTTGAACTATTGGCTGCCGATTGTGACGCAGCAGCAATATTGACCGTGGTTTTTATTTTCTCCGGTGGATAGCATAGACCCGCTTTGGCACAGCCTTGCCAACCTATCGTTACAGCGGCATTATTTATCGCCTTGCCATTACTACTACTCAAAATGGTAGTAGCAACCATATTGGCTTGGTCAAAGACCAATACTTGACCAAAGGTCGGATCATCTATGGAGATAGGCTTTTGGCTAAAGCTAAAAGGTGCAGCGCTCACGCCAGCAGGCAACGTTAGCTTAATTTGGTCTTTATAAACATAGTGCTCAGGCGTAATGTCAAAGTTAATGGCTAAGCGCGTGCCATTATTGGTCGGTTTGCTGCTACTGCTAACTTGAAACGCTTCATCAACAGGCAAAAATTTCGGTTGGGTCGCGCTTTTATCACTGCTAAATAAATCGCCCAATCCTGCCGCTTGCGATGCCACTGGCACGGCCGTCAGCCCAGTCGCTGCTAGCCCTGTCAATAATGAACCCGCGCTGAAAGCGAACGCCAACAGATAAGATTTTTTCGACGATTTATTTTGCGTTAATGACGGAGACTTTTCTGCGCTCTTAAGGGACATGAAGGGCTACCTATTATTTCCAATATTCGAATTGACCAATTCACTGTCTGTATGGACTTGTCTATTTACAACCCCAGTTCGGGATAAGCCACATTGTAACTCATTGATACTATTTACAATGTGGCTACCTGTCCCTGCTGAGGCATATTTTTGATGGTGGGTTTATAGGGAAACCAGCAATAAGCAATCAAACCTGACAGCAAGTTTGTAATAAAACCCGTGACACTACGATGGCGTGAGTGGATGATTGAGTAGTGCCTCATCCATCGGCTCAAGTAATTGGGGTTTCATATTACGCCGAAGTTTGGTTATCAACGTGGTATCACTGTGTTTTGTGAGCCACTCGTTTAGGGCTTTACTGATATAGCCTCTATCACCAAATAGTTTTCCAAATAAAGACGTTGCCATATCCTTAACAGGCACTCTGTCATCCGTATTACCCGCAGTGACTTTAACAGATACAAGCTCGCCCTTATGATTGATAATGGCGTGCAGCTTAAAGCCATAGAACCAGCCCATGCTGCTTTTGCCTCGGGTTGCAAGTCCTTCAAAGACTTTATGACGGTAGATACGTTTGTTATGACAAACTGCTATCTTGGTTGAATCAATATAGCTGATACCCGTACAGTCGCCCATCATGCTTTGCAAGTAGCTGCACAGTGGCATGATACTGCGCGGTATAAGCTCTATAAATCGCGAGTAGCTCGGCAGATTTGGAAACTCCCGTTTCATCATGCCAAGCATGTGATGGTAGTAAAACGCCTTAAACTGTCGATACCGCCGTTGATGAAACAGTACCAAGATGGTCATAATCTCTGCTACACTTATCTGGCATTCTCTTAGCCGTTGACGGCCCGTTGCGATTAAATGAGCGTCAAACTCAGGTTTGAATTGCTGATAAAAGTCGTCAATATGGCAGTATAGTTCGGTTAGGTTGTCCATGTAAGAAGTCCTTGTTGTGAAGTTTGTCTTGGTAAACTTACTTTAGCAACTTCGGACTTCTTTTTTTATCTTTTTTTTGAGCCCTTATCCCGAACTGGGGTTATATTATATACAACATACTACAATATACTATTAAGGGATACAAAATCATGGTGAGCTATGCTGAAGAAACCGTAGAGATAAACTTGGTAAACTAAGCGTATTGACAGGAGTTTACCATGACCAAGAAAGTAAGAACCTACAGTGACGAATTTAAAGCCGAGGCCGTCAAGAAGATAGCGGATAACAACGGCAATATTTCAGCGACCGCAAAGCAACTTGGCATCGCCATGCAAACGCTATCCAACTGGCAGAACAAAGCCAATCAAGGCAAGCTTGTAGGAACAAAGCAGTATGACCCTGAACTTATGAGTGCGCTTGAAGAGGTAAAACGCCTAAAGCGACAGCTCAAAGTGGCTGAAGAGGAACGCGAAATACTAAATGAGGAGGGATAAAGCGAAGCACTGCTTCGCCCCGACGCAAGGGGAGAGCTATGCTCGAGTTGGCGACGGCGTACTTCGCGAGAAACAGCTAGTCAGGTACGCCTTTATCAAAGACAACCAGTTCCTCTTTCGCATCACCACTATGTGCCGTGTGTTAAGGGTTAAGCCATCAAGCTATTACGACTGGCTAAGTCGTGATCTCAGCGACCAACAGATACATCGCAACCAGTCTGAATTACTGGTTAAAGCGGCTCACAATGAAACGAAAGAACGTTATGGCGCAGATCGACTGCATGCTCATCTAAGCGAGCAAGGCCATAACATTAGCCTGTATATGGTAAGAAGCATCAAAGAGCAACACGGCATTAAATGTCGTCGTCATAAGCGCTTTAAAGTCACCACCGACTCCAATCACAACAAGCTGGTCTATCCAAACGTACTGGATCAGAAGTTTGATGCTAAGCGCCCTAACGAGTCGTGGGTCAGCGACATCACCTATATCTGGACGAATGAGGGTTGGCTGTACTTAGCAGGGGTCAAAGACTTATACACCAAAGAGCTTGTCGGTTACGCTATTAACAAGCGTATGACCGCAGATTTAGTTTGCAAAGCACTAAATATGGCCATCAAGAATAAACGTCCAAGCAAAGGGCTAATCGTTCATTCAGACAGAGGCAGTCAGTATTGCAGTCACGCCTACCACAAGACCATTAAGCAGCATCAATTTATAGGCTCAATGAGCGGCAAAGGCAACTGTTTCGATAACGCTCCGATAGAAAGCTTCTGGGGCACATTAAAGAATGAGCTGGTATATCATCAAGACTATAAAACAAGGTTCACAGCCATCAATGATATTATCAGTTATATCGAGCTGTACTACAATCAGACGAGGATTCAAAAGGGTTTGGGCTATCAATCGCCAAGACAGGTGTGGTTTGATTATTATCGTCAAGCTGCGTAATTAAAATCTCCCAAGTTTATGTATACGGATTTGACGGCAGGGGTCAATAGTTTAAAACTTTTATATTTACGTGCGTGAGAACGTTACCTAGAAAAAATAAAAAACTTACACTGATTAAATTATTATGATTAAGTTTACTATTACCCTCGTCTTCTAAGTGTGGTTAGACCTTTGCCAAAATAGCTTAGTAGTAATAACAAGGTTATTATTATCAAGATAGGATAATTTCCCATAAGCATAAAGGGCGTGTTACCAACCCGTGCCTGTATCTCACCACGTAGTACAGTACGCTCAAACTGCGGTGCGCGTTTTACAATACGACCTTTATGGTTAATGATAGCGGTAACACCAGTATTGGTCGCTCGAATAAACCAGCGCCCGTTCTCAAGCGCGCGCATTTGTACCATTTGCAAATGTTGCAATGGTCCTGCTGAAGTGCCAAACCAGGCATCGTTAGAGACGGTCAACAAAAATTCAGTATCGATAGCATTTTTACGCGTGGTATCTGGATAAGCTACCTCATAACAGATAGCCGTCCCTATATTGTGTCCACGCACCTTTAGAGGTGACTGCTGATCACTACCACGACTATAGCTCTTAATATCCTGACTACCGGCCAAACTTGGGAAAATATCGAGCACGCCTTCAAATGGAATATACTCTCCAAAAGGCACTAGACGCTGCTTCTTGTATAGGCCTTCCGCTTCTACACCTCGAGCAATCACGCTATTGTAAAATGGGGGATACTTATCCGTACTGGCATTGAATGCCGCTTTATCCTTATAAGGGATACCAGTTATCCATGTCGTATTGGTCGCATTAGCCATTTCTATCATTTCACTAATAAAGCCCGCAGCCTCATCCTGAAACATAGGAATAGATGATTCAGGCCACACCACAACATCACGTCCCCACTCAGTGCGTGTTAACTTCGCATAAATCTTTAGCGTTTCTACTTGATACTTAGTCAGCCACTTTATATCTTGTGAAATATTACCTTGAATCAATGACACTGACAGATCAGGTGTGCCCTTAGGTTTTGTCCATTGCGGATTGACCAGCCATAATGATGTGCTAATGGCTAATAACAGTACAGAAACGATGGCATAACTACTGCGCCGAAGCAGTAGCTCTACTAAACTTGCAGCCAATAGTATGGCAACAAAAGAGACGGAAAAAACACCAGCAACGGGTGCTAAGGACGATAACCAATACTCTTCAGTAAATGCATAACCAACAAACAGCCACGGAAAGCCTGTGAATAACCAAGTTTTTAACCATTCTTGTAGCACCCAAAGAGCAGCAAATGAAAAGGGTTGTTTGCCTACCATACGGTTAAAGACTAGTGCTAACAATCCATGAAATAGTCCCATACCGAGACCCATCAATGCAATCATAATCAATGCGAGCCACGTTGGTGTATCGCTATAATCATGGATAGCAGTATAGAGCCAAAAGCCGCCGACGCACCATAGCCCCATACCGTAAGCTTCACCGATAATAAAAGCGCGACGACCACTCATATTTGGCACCAACAGCGCATATAAAATCGCTGGTGACACTATTGCTAGCGGCCAGAACCCATAAGGCGATAATGCAAATAAAAAAATAGCCCCTGCAAGCCATGCTGCTACTAGCGTAAGCCATAGCGGTAATTGATTTAAGTGAGTACTCAAACGCTTTTGTAGACTAATAGTAGACAGGTGCATCGCAAATTATCCAAAATTATGAGCCTTGAATTTTTAATCAAAATCCAAAACTCAGATAGACCCGTTAATACTACAGGCAGCATTTCAAAATAAAAACTGCTTATGATACCAGTCCGCACTGCTCAATGTATAAATTTACGTACCCCGTTTGATGGGTTATTATGCTACATTACCAAACGATATGAAGTGTTACTTGACCTTCTATAGCTCACAATATTTACAGTACATGAGAGAGCACTATGACCCCCTTAAAAATAAAATCCAGTCTTATATTCAATCGTCATCTGTCTAAGGGGTTGCGTGGTACGCTGGTGTTACTTGCCGCCTCATCACTATTTGCTTGTAGCCAACCGAGTAGTGGCGTATCTGATGCAAACACAACATCAGTAACAACCGAAAATGCAACAGCTATAAGTGCTCACATGATGACAAGGTCAGTAAGTAAACCAGACCTACTAAAAAACGTCTCAGCTACGGTCTATAAAGATGCCAATTGCGGCTGCTGTAAAGAATGGATAAGTCATGCAGAAGATAATGGTCTAAGTGCAACCGCGCAAGATGTTGCGGACTTAGCCGTATTTAAAGAGCGCTACAGCGTTCCAACTGAGATGCGTTCTTGCCATACTGTAGTCACTACTGATGATTACGTCTTTGAAGGTCATGTACCTGCTAAGTATATGGCGCAGTTCTTAGAAAATCCGCCAGTACAAGCTATGGGTCTTGCCGTACCTGGCATGCCTGTTGGTAGCCCAGGTATGGAGTATCAAAATAAATTCATGCCCTATCAGGTTATGCAGCTCAATAAAGACGGGACGACCCAAGTTTATGCTGATATTGAATCGGTAGAGCAGCAATTATAGTGTGTTAGCAGTTAAGAATACTTTGATTATAGTGTTAGCGTTAAAAGTAAATGAGGCAGGTATAAGACTGTTCTATTGCTTATAAAATGATTCTTCATCAAAAAAATCATTAGCTATTGCGACTTTAAAAGCAAAAACAACTTTGAATTTGTAACTTTTGATGACAATGTAAGCGGATTTATCGGTTATTAACCCTTAAAATAGATAAATAATTAAGGGTTAATACAAGAATATACAGGATGTATCGAAACAATTACGTAATATTACATAAGCCAGTAGGGAATTAACATCTATATTAATATTATAAATTATTATATTATCTTAATAATTAGTTAGACCCTATATAGGGTAATTACTTCATCAATAAAAAAACGTCTGAGGGTTAAATCTGTAATTTAGATTTAACCCTCAGACGTTTTTTTACTTATAAAACAGTAGAAATTGTTGTCAATTTAGTCAGCTATATTCTGTATATGTTACACAAACTTACATTGTAAAATGTGGAATATTAGCAATTTTTTCAACATCAAAAAAGTATTTTTGGGGTTTTTAAGGGTGATGACAGGCTAAACAGCCTATGCTAAAGTCGGCTTTGTGTTTTGGCCAGCAGCTTGATTTGCAACAGCTTCGTAAGACTTCAATGATGCTGTGATCGCCAATAATCATTTTTTATATGAATAATATGCAGCAGAAGTATCAGTCACTATGACGTATATATACTTGAGTTGTTGAAATTTAATTGACTGCGCTGTTGTTGATAACAGACCATTTTGAATTAACCGTAGGTATTAGATTTATGAAACAGGCTTTATTGATTTTGTCAGTACTGGGTATGGGCATAGCACAAACGAGTGGTGCTGCTATCACAATCTCTCAAACAAATAATACCATCACCAATACTTCTGTGGCATCAAACTACGGTTCATCAAAAAACATCTATAGCACTAGCAGTGGTGCTTATGTTTCTAGTAATGACGAAATCAGTCAAGCTATTAGCAACCTAAGTGCGCAGGCTAAGCAAAAAGAGAGTCGGCTTTCATCATTAAACAGCCGCTTATACGCTGAAAAACAACAGCAGCAAGTCAATACAGTTCCTGATAGCAATTCAGCCCCCGCTATCGCTGCTGCTCGTGCTTCACGAGTGGCTCTATCTGGTAGCTCTGGATACTGTGCCCGTTACGTACGTAAAGCACTACAATCAGCAGGTTATGAGTTCACCCCCAATCCTTCAGCCTATCAGTACGCCACTCGTGGCACGCTTGATAAAGCAGGTTTTAGCAAAATCAGTAATGATATGCCAACCCAAGTAGGTGATGTTATTGTCTATGATCGCTCATCAAAGCGTCCACATGGCCATATCCAAATCTTTGATGGCGAAAACTGGATTTCTGATTTCCGTCAGAACAGCATCAGCCCATACAGTGGTGTCTATGCTTATACCACATGGCGTGATTCAAAATACGTGGATGACGCATCCGCATCAGATCGAAATATCTACCTTGCTATGAATGATAAATAAGACCTGATAAGTCAGCACAACATAGTTGTTATTTCCTCCAACCCCAGTAGTGATCTTAATATCATTGCTGGGTTTTTTTGTGCTTAACATCAGGGCGTATTTAACCTTTCATGATTTGATCCGTCAGAAATGAACACTACTGATATCATTACTCATGACAGGAGTTATCGACAAGCGCGTTTAAAATGCCACATGATGACGCTGGTGCACTACTTGCACATTTCTGGCGTAAAACGGTCAAGTGATGCTTTAAGTGCATCAGTTCTTCCATTCGTATTTCCACAGCATGAATGTGCTCATCTAGCAAGTTATTCACATCGCCGCAGTCCTTGTCAGGCGACTCCCAGTATTCAAGTAAGATTCGCACATCATCTAAAGCCATATCGAGCGTACGGCAATGTAGGATAAATTGTAGACGCTCAATGTGCTCTTCATTATATAAACGATAATTCCCTTCGCTACGAAAAGGCTCGGGTAATAAACGCTCTTTTTCATAATAGCGAATGGTTTCTACTGTGGCACCTGTGCGTTTAGCGAGCTCACCAATTTTGATTGTCATAACAACCTCTATGATTTAAATAATTAAAGTGGCTGTAAAGACTGGCGCTAGAGAAATTAAATTTACAAAACTGTAGATAGACAACCTTGACTCTAAAGCCACTAGAGGGTTCATAATACCATTATTCAAAGGGTAAATTATTATGAAATATCATATTGAAGGTATGGACTGTGCCAGTTGCATCGGCAAGATTGAAACAGCTTTGAAACGTATGCCTGGGGTTTCTGATGTTGAGCTAAATTTTGCTACAGAAACGCTAGAGCTAAGCTTGGCCCCTGATGCGCCGACTCAGGCTAGTGATATTGAAAAAACCATCAAAAGCCTAGGGTTCGGTATATCTGCCAATACTGGTCAACAAACTGTATCGGCTATTGATATTGACAGCGACAATCAGATGGCTCCGCAGGATAAGCGGTGGTGGCAAACTCAAAAAGGCAAACAGGTTGTTGGTCTCGGTATTTTGATGGGCAGCGCTTATGCACTGTCACTACTGTTCCCCGCTTATGGGATATGGGTGTTTGCCATCGCTGTGATTGTAGGCGTTTTTCCATTTGCACGCAAAGCCTTAGCACTGGCTAAAACAGGTTCATTCTTTTCAATTGAAACGCTGATGTCCGTCGCCGTGCTTGGCGCACTTATCATTGGTGAAGCTGAAGAGGCCGCAGCGGTTGTCTTTTTGTTCTCAATCGGTGAACTGTTTGAGAGTATCGCTGCTGATCGCGCTCGCGCTGGCATCAGAGCCTTATCATCGCTGGTTCCGAAAAGTGCGATTTTACTTGATGCTCAAGGTGGGCAGCGTAACGTTCCAGCGACTTCACTACAAGTGAATGACCTTGTGCTGGTGCGTCCTGGAGATAGGGTATCTGCTGATGGTTCCATTGTTCAAGGTGCGTCCAGCCTTGATGATTCGCCCGTGACGGGAGAGTCTGTTCCTGTTGCCAAGACGATGGGTGACAATGTATTTGCAGGGTCAATTAACATCGATGGTGTGCTCCAAGTGCGCGTAGAAAAGACAGCCGCCGATAACACTATTTCGCGCATTATTGATTTGGTAGAGCAAGCGCAAGCTTCCAAAGCACCCACTGCCCGTTTTATTGAGAAATTCAGTCGTTACTATACACCGGCTGTGATGGCTATTGCCGCCCTAATTATCATCGTCCCACCGTTAACCATGGGCGGAGATTGGTCAACTTGGTTATATCGAGGTCTAGCCTTATTATTGATCGCTTGTCCTTGTGCTCTTGTGCTCTCAACACCAGCTGCTATCGCCTCTGGTCTAGCGGTCGGTGCGCGCCGCGGCTTGCTGATCAAGGGCGGTAGTGCTTTAGAAACCATCGGCCAAGTGAAGACAGTCGCTTTTGACAAGACAGGCACTTTAACTGAAGGCAAACCACGCGTGACCGATGTTGTTGACATTACACAAGAGTATTCAAGTGTTCAAGGTCAGGATTCTCAGGATCAGGGTTCTCAAGGTAAAGATAAGGTATTGGCGCTCTTTGCCAGTGTGGAGACAGGTTCTAGTCACCCGCTTGCTGAAGCTATTGTCAGTCATGCCAAAGCCGCCAAAGTTGTCATACCTGTGGCTTCTAAAGCTTCTGCTACTGCGGGTAAAGCGGTACACGCAACTATCGCTGGGCGCGCGCTAGCTATCGGTTCGCCTGTTTATGCCGCAGATGAGGCATCAATTTCAGCCGAGCAACAGGCACAAATCGAGGCGCTGCAAAATGAGGGCAAGACCGTCTCAGTTCTTTTCGATGAGCAAAGTCGAGAAGTGCTTGGATTGGTCGCACTAAGAGACGAGTTACGAGACGACGCTCATGAAGGTGTGGCTCAACTTAAAGCGATGGGTGTGCGCTCCGTCATGCTAACAGGCGACAACCGCTTAACCGCTCAAGCACTTGCCAGTAATTTAGACGTGGAATGGGAAGCTGAGCTGTTGCCTGAGGACAAACTGCGCTTGCTTAACGAGATGAAGAACAACCGCAAAATAGCGATGGTGGGTGATGGTATTAACGATGCGCCAGCACTAGCAACCGCTGATGTTGGCATCGCGATGGGTGGTGGTACCGATGTGGCCATTGAGACGGCCGATATCGCATTATTAAAAAGTCGTGTTACAGACATGGCCCATCTGATTGCACTTTCGCGTGCCACCATGCGCAACATTCATCAGAACGTCATTTTCGCTTTAGGTCTCAAAGGCGTCTTTCTGATCACGACCGTATTCGGCATTACTGGACTATGGATTGCGGTTCTAGCTGATGCTGGAGCAACAGTGCTCGTTACTCTCAATGCGTTACGTTTACTGCGCTTTAAAGGCGCGCCTCCACTGGTAACTCCGCCTAAAGTAGTTAAATAAAACCCTTCGAAATCAATTAAAAACTAGAGATAGCAGCAGATTTCGGGGGTGGGTTCTAATAATAAAAATTCCACCGCTACAGTAAACTGCAACCGCATTAGAGTAAATAAGGTTAGACCGTATGTTGATTACAGAATTGGGCTATTTTGCCTTGCTTACCGCTTTTGTATTGGCGTTATTGCAGGTAATTCTGCCAACTATTGGTGTTATTCGTAACCAAGTTGCTTGGCAACGACTAGCCCCTAGCTTAGCTTGGGCACAGTTTGCCGCCATGATAACGTCATTTGGCGCTTTGATAGCAGGTTTTTATTATAATGATTTTAGCCTCAGTTACGTCGCGCAGCATTCCAATACGCTGTTGCCTTGGTACTATAAGTTATCGGCGACATGGGGCGGACACGAGGGCTCTTTGCTGCTATGGATGACCATCATGGCCACATGGTGTGCACTGGTATCATACTTTAGTCGCGGCTTGCCGTTATCAATGCGTGCGCGGGTATTAGTTATTTTGGCCGGTGTACAGTTAATGATGCTAACAATGCTGATATTTACCTCGTCACCGTTTGAGCGTACCTTACCCAATCTAGCGGTCGATGGCGCTGATTTAAATCCTGTCCTACAAGATTTCGGTCTGATTATTCATCCGCCCATGTTATATATGGGCTATGTGGGTATGGTAGTGCCTTTTGCATTTTGTATGGCGGCATTGTGGGAAGGGCGTTTAGATGCTGCTTGGACACGCTGGTCACGTCCATGGGCGCTGGCGGCTTGGGGATTTTTGACCATTGGTATTGCACTGGGCTCGTGGTGGGCCTACTACGAGCTTGGCTGGGGCGGTTGGTGGTTTTGGGATCCGGTAGAGAACGCCTCGTTTATGCCTTGGCTTGTCGGCTTAGCATTGCTGCATTCATTAGCAGTCACTGAAAAGCGCGGGGTGTTTAAAGCATGGACCATCATGCTGGCTATTTTCGCCTTTGCCTTAAGCTTGCTTGGCACGTTCCTGGTACGCTCCGGAGTCCTTACCTCAGTGCATTCGTTTGCCGCTGATCCGACGCGTGGTTTGGTCATCTTAGCTATTCTTGGCATTATCATCGGTAGTGGTCTATTAATGTTTGCCGTTCGCGGTTGGCGTTTGACGGTTGAGAGTCAGTATCAGCTGGTTTCGCGCGAGTCTTTCTTAGTCATTAATAACGCTATTATCTTGATTGCAACGCTCGTGGTATTGCTCGGTACACTTTATCCTATTATCGCTGATGCCTTTAGTCTCGGTCAGGTATCTGTAGGGCCTCCATACTTCAATGCGCTGTTTGTGCCTTTGACATGGCTGTTGTTAATCGCTATGGGTATGGGCTCTAATATTCGCTGGAAACAAGATAAGCGTCCGTTACTAGGGGTGGGTATCGCCATTGCCGCTAGTAGTATCGTATTGGCTGCTATTATCGCCTACTTTACCAGTCCATCTGCTATGTTCAATATTGGCGTGACTTTAGCGGTGAGCTTTTGGGTACTGCTATGGATGATCGTTGACTTTAGAGACAAAACCAAGAACGCCCCTAATTTCTTTAAAGGTCTGCGTCAGCTGCGTCTTAGCTATTGGGGTCAACAGACTGCTCATATTGGCGTATTGGTTGCTGTCATTGGCATAGCCTTTACTAGTAGCCTGAGTATTGAGCGTGACGTAGCAATGGGTATTGGCGATACAGTCAATGTTCAAGGTTACGATTTTGAAGTAACTGAATTTTTTGAAATAAAGGGTAGTAACTTTGATGCAACGCAAGCGCAAGTGGTGGTATCCAAAGACGGTCGTGAAGTGGCGAAACTGACTCCAGAAAAGCGTACTTATATTATCAGCACGATGCCAACAACTGAAGCTGCTATTGACCCCAGTCTTATGCGCGATGTTTATGTCGCACTGGGCGAACCTATTGCCGATGGTAGTAACCAATGGGCATTAAGGATTTATGTAAAACCATTAATTCGCTGGATTTGGTTAGGGGCAATTATCATGGCTCTAGGTGGATTAATTAGCATGCTTGATAAACGATACCGCATCAAAAAAGTTAAAGCTCCATTGCTAGTTACTGGTGATCTGGCTACTGATGGAGTCAATGAGGTAGCTATTGAACAGGCAATCTCAGCATCGACGATGTCGACACTAAAGGAGAAATAAATGACTATGTCGAATAATACTCCTGAGCAAAAAGATAGCCAAAACAGTAAGCAGCGTAACCCAAAGACAATGAAAAAAAAGCAGACGAAGCTATGGTTCTTAATTCCGCTTATCCTCTTTTTTGGTTTGGTAGTTATATTGTACATGCGCTTAGGTAAACCAACAGACATTGTGACCAATACCGCTCTTGAGCGTCCGGTTCCTACCTTTGAGCTGCCGTTATTAGCAGATACTACCCGTACTATCACCAATGATAATTTGCCGGATAAGCCGTTTTTACTTAATGTTTGGGGCTCATGGTGCCCAACTTGCGTTATTGAGCATCCGTTTTTAATGCAACTAGAAGAGCGCGGCGTTGATATCGTTGGTGTGAATTATAAGGATGAGATTGGTAATGCGCTCAGTTACTTAAACCGAGGCGGTGATCCATTTTCTATGTCTATTCAGGATTCATTGGGTCAGTTTGCTCTAGACTTAGGCATAACTGGTGCGCCCGAAACCTTTGTTGTGGATGGAGATGGCATCATTCGTCAGCATATTGTTGGTGAGATTAATGAAGCCAATTGGCAACAGCGTGTTAAGCCGTGCCTGACAGTACTTAATAAGGCTAATAAGAACAACGATAGTCCTGATCTCATTCAGGTTGAGGAGATGTGCAAATGAACGTTACTCGAATAAGAGCTCCTCAACTAAAACCCAATATAGTTTTAAAACTAGCAAGCTTAATACTAGCGTGTCTGCTTAACATGACGGCAAACGCAGCTATTGACGTATACGATTTTGACTCACCACAGCAAGAAGCTCAGTATCGTGGATTAATAGAAGAGTTTCGCTGCCCAAAATGCCAAAATCAAAACCTTGCAGCCTCTGATGCACCGATTGCACAGGATCTAAAGCAAAAAGTCTATGATTTAATTAAAGATAGACGTAGTGATGCTGAAATACGCGTCTATATGCAAGAGCGCTACGGTGACTTTATTAGCTACAAGCCGCCTATGCGACCATCAACATGGATCCTATGGTTTTTTCCACCACTATTATTGCTCGTCTTAATTATTGGTTGGTTTTGGCAAAGTAAGCGTCGCCAAGTTGTTGCCCGTGGTCAAAGCGGCGTCACAGTGAACAGTACTGCTGCCTTGACCTCTACGGAAAAGGCTGAGCTTGATCGTCTATTATCGCAAGCTGAGAGTGTCGACCACGACATTACTAGCCTAGAGGACAAAAAATGACTCTATTTTCTACTTTTGGCTTATTTGTAACTCTAAGCTTGCTGATTGCCCTTATATTTGCGCTGATTGCTATTATGCCATGGCTACGAGCACCGCGTTTGCAGTCCAAACCAATAGACAATCAACTGCTAGATATTAATGTTGCAGTATTTCGCGAACGTTTAGCTGAGCTACAAACAGATAAAGACAGCGGTACTATTAATAATAGCCATTATCAAAATCAAAAGCTGGAACTGGAGCGTCAGCTATTAGATGCGCAGCGTCAGATAACACCTATGGTCACCCCTGATGTCAAAAGCCGTTTAATTGTCGCAGCTTGGATCCCAATATTGGCTGCAATGGCGTATTTACTAATAGGCAATCGTACGCCCGTGTTTGATTTGTGGACAGCTGAGGACAAAGTAGGACAAGTGGCTGACGACCTATTGACAGCTAAAATTGACAAGCCGCCATCATGGGCGTTTGAAGATGGTCGTCAACTGATTAGCGCCATGCAAACCAATGTTCATCGTAATGCTGATGATCCTAATCGCTGGATGCGCCTATCCGAGCTTTTCTTATCTATGGAGGCAACTGATTCTGCGCTGGAAGCCTTATCTCGTGCCTATCGTTTAGCTCCTGAAAATGAAGAAATCGCCACCACTTATGCTCAGACTAGCTTTTTCGTTAATGAAGGTCAGTTAGACGCCAATATTCGCCGTGTATTACAAGCTATATTAGCTAAGAATCCACAGCATGAACGGGCTCAAATGCTCATGGCAATGGGTGAGACTCGTAGTAGTAACTTTGCCCAAGCGCAAGGTTGGATTAAACGCTTACAAGGCAGCATTGTGGCCAAACCAGGTGATCATACTAAAGCTTTAGCAAGCTTAGATGAGTTAAGCAACTACGTTAGCACGCAAGAAAAGCAAGCGCTAGAAGGTATTGACGTGACAGTGAAAATTAACGCTAATTTATTACCGTTAGTGAAAGCTGATGATGTGTTGTTTGTAGCGATACGTGATGTGAAAGGGGGCCCTCCGTTTGCCGCCAAACGTTTACCCATTAGTATTATCAAGCAAGGTGAGGCTAGTATCCGCTTAAGCAATCTTGATGCGATGATGCCAGATCGCACGTTAAATTCAGCTCGTAGTGACAAAACTCAGTTAGCAGTCGTTGCTCGTATTAGTCATAGCGGTAATGCCATAGCAGAGTCAGGCGACTTATCGGGTAATCCTATAGTGATTAGCGCTGAACAGACTCAGGTTAATGTTGAAATCAATCAACAGATTCCCTAATAAAAAATTATTACCGTAAGTTTCATAACACCAGAGCGGTAAGTGGAGCCGTTTATAAAAGTGGCGCGATTAATAGTCGTATACCAAAAACATATACGTTTAACATTGTTCATTGTATAAACACAGATAAAGAAAACAACTATGACTGAATCTACCGACAGATTAGATAGTACTAAATTGAATAGCGTTGAATCGGCTAGTACTAATATTGCTGACAATAAAGTACCTATAGCTGTGAGTAGTACTCATCAATCGATTGACTCTAAAACCATGAATCATACGCCTAAAGCTATGTACGTGACTTCAGGCAACTCGATAACACCTAAAGGTAAGTTGGATAAAATGCCAAAAATGGTTGCCAATGGCAGTCGCGCTTTTATCTGGTATTTGTTGGCGATAATGGTGTTAATACTTGATCAATGGACTAAGTGGTTGGCCCAAACCAAATTAGCGTTCAATGACCCCGTACCGGTCATTGAACCATTTCTCAACTGGACACTCGCTTATAACTATGGGGCAGCATTTAGCTTTTTAGCCGACGCTGGCGGTTGGCAGAAATGGTTTTTCTCAGGCTTAGCTTTTGTAATGGCTATCTTTTTAACGATTTATTTAATCAAAGCGCCACGTACAGCCAAGCTATTGTCTATGGGGTTGGCCTTAGTGCTTGGCGGTGCGATTGGCAACTTAATCGATCGTTTAAGAATTGGCAAAGTGGTTGACTTTATCCATGTGCATTATGCTGATGTCTGGAATTATCCTATTTTCAATGTTGCAGATATAGGTGTCTGTGTCGGTGTAGCGTTGATTATAATTGATATGATATTTTTGGAAAGTAAGCGTAATGAATAAACAAGTGAATATTGATCAGTACAAATAAAAAGAACTAGCGTCATAGCTGCTCTATACGGAAAGATACTTTTTATACTCAAGTGTGTTTATAAAAATGCGAACTGGAAGGTGATATATGATTAATACAAATACTCTCTCATTCTATATCCCAAAACCCAATGCATAATTGTATGCGAGTGAACGCAGGATGATTTTGAAGTGGCTAGACGAAGGCGTGACGTGCTAAGTGGTAGATGACAAAAACCAGTACTTCAAAGCTCTGGACAGGGCCATTATTATAAAGACATTGAATACCGCCTAAATTATTTATTGAAATAACAAAAGGATAATATAGTGTCACATGCTCAGCTAACTATCAAACAAATACATAATCTTAGAAAAAAACAAAGTGCCGCATTAAAAAGCCTTACCATTATAGGCTACCTAGAAGGCACCTCTTTCTTATTATTGCTCTGTATCGCCATGCCACTAAAATATATGCTGGACATTCCAGAAGGTGTGAAATACATCGGTATGGCACACGGTATATTGTTTATTACCTATATCATAATACTTATAGGCTCAGCTATCAAAATGAAAATGCCTCTTTGGGCAATACCTGCGGGCGTACTCGGCTCACTCTTACCTTTTGGCCCGTTTATATTCGATCATTTACTAAAAAAGAATTTACAGGAAAGTGTAAGTAAAGAAGCCTAGAACAAGCCCTGCTGCAAATGCTACAAACGTACCTTATTACTCAAGATTATTTTTCCTAACTAAATCACAAGCCGCCATCACTCATCATGGCGACAAATGAATAACATTGAGCAGAAATTAATCACAATAAAATTTTAATTCAGACCCAGTATGAATAATCTAACACTCTAGTCACTTTTCGAACTTATCTTACATACTATCGACAAACCCGTATTGTTTAAAAGCTAAACAGGTTTTGTCATCCGCGATGGATTTCCTATTATCCTAGGGTATACCCTAGCGGAACCGACTTAAAAGCCCCAAAACCCTATTAACAGACCACTCAAAACAGACTGCTATAATGGAACCACTTATATGTGCTAAAAATGAGCTTATAGCATTTGCTCAAAGCATGGGCATAAAGTCGCTGCATTCGATATATAAAATAAATCAGTTGCAACGCTAGTACGTACAAAGTTGATACAGCTGATTACTATCATAGCTAAAAAGGCAAAGTGATACTCAAATACTCAAATACTCAAATACTCAAATACAGGGTTTTTTTGAATCAAGATACATGATTAAAATCTATCAACTTAATGATTATATATTTGATAGCATCGCGTCTATAGAAACGTAAATTAATGTTTAAAATACTTCAGCTATTAACCCTGTTTTAAGACACGATAAACCGTAGCTACCCCAACACCAACCGCCTTAGCGATTTCCTCTTTTGTCATATTATTTTGACTGTCTAATTCTCTAATACGATTGTGTTTTGCTAGATTTGCTTTCTTACCAGTAGGTTTATATCCACTGTTTGCTAATCCCTGCTTGATACGTTCTCTACGCTTATCGTTATCAAGCTTTGCCATCGTTGCTAATAAGTCGATCAGCATATTGTTAATTACCCTAAGGATGTCGCCTGTCATACCCTCGCTAACCGTATGTGTAGTTGGTAGATCAGCCACTACCAATCGCAAACCTTTATCTTTGATGCGCTGCTTTAAGATAGCAAAATCATCCTGAGACAATCTACTCAATCTATCTACACTCTCAACAAGCAATATATCGCCTTGCTCAGCATCATTGAGTAACTTAGTGAGTGCTGGTCTATCTAACTTTGTACCACTGAAATGCTCTACGTACTCAACATGGTTATCATCATAGCTTTGGCTAAAGCTAATCAAGTCAGACAATGCTCTGGTCGCGTCTTGATCCTTAGTGCTGGCTCTCACATAAATACGAACAGTCATAACGCCACCTCTATTATTTAGACTTAATAATTAATGTTCATTGATAATAGCAAGATATTACTATCATTTAATAACATAAAAAAGTCTAATGATAGATAGGTTATCATTTAAAGGTTTTATGTTTTAGGTATAGGCTAATGATAGGGCAAAAGCGCGGCGACCAGTCCCATAATTCAAAAGCCTGTTATAGATAGTTCCATATTAACAGTCTATTTTGAGTAGTCTGTTAATAGGTTTAAAGGGTGAAATAGCTGGTTCCTTTGGGGTATAGCTTTTGAAACCATTTTTCTTTATATTGTCACTTAGACAGGCTGGGCATTTGATGTATAGTGTCATTTGCATTTCACTATTTATCAATTTCTCAGCCTGTTTTTTTTCTACTTTTTGAACCACCACCCGGATATAAATGTAGCTATGAATAAAACAACTTTTAAAATATCGAAGATGGACTGCCCTTCGGAGGAAAACCTAATCCGAATGAAATTAGAGGGCCACTCGAATATTGAACATCTTGAGTTCGACATTCCTAACCGTCAATTAACTGTGTTTCATCATGACAATATAGAAGGGATAGAGACTGCTATTCATGACCTAAAATTAGGAGACACCCTACTCTCGACCGAAACCATTGACCCCTCTGATCCCAACAATAATTTTAAAATTGATGCTGACTCTAGTCACAAAAAAGATGCTGAGCAAAGAAAGCTACTATGGATAGTGCTGGTCATTAACTTTGCTTTCTTTATTATTGAAATGAGCACGGGACTGATTTCTCGTTCGATGGGGTTGGTCGCCGACAGCTTAGATATGTTAGCAGATAGCTTAGTGTACGGAATTAGCTTATTTGCGGTCGGTGGAACGGTCATTAAGAAAAAACGGATTGCTAGAATTGCCGGATATTTTCAAATTACGCTAGCGATTCTTGGTTTTTTAGAAGTACTAAGACGTTTCTTTGGCAATGAGCAGTTACCTGACTTTTCTACCATGATAGTCATATCGATTCTTGCGCTAATTGCAAACTTGATTTGCCTCTATTTACTACAAAAATCGAAAAGCAAAGAAGGAGAAGAAGCCCATATGCAAGCCAGTATGATTTTCACTTCAAACGATGTGATTATCAATTTAGGGGTAATTGTTGCAGGGATTTTGGTTAATTGGTTACACTCTAGTACGCCTGATTTGATTATTGGTAGCATCGTATTTGCTTTAGTTATTCAGGGCGCCTTTAGAATATTGAAGTTGAGTAAGTAGCCAAGCCTAATAACTGAAGCAAATAGCTCAAGTAAGTAGCTTAATTAAACCGCTAAGTGTAAAGTAACTGGGTTTGAAGCAAATAAACATCATAAGGATATGAGACCTCAAGCAATGATTGAACAAACTTTAAATCTAGTCACCACCAAAGACCATCAGCAAGTTGCCGTTTGGCGAATAATAGATGATGAAGTCTTTGATAAGAATCTGGGAGACCTTCCTAAATTTTGTGTAAGTATTTAATCTAAACGTCAGTTACACAGAATCTGGGATGGTCTCGACGATATGTATCCTCACTAGCGCACCGATCATAGATAGAATATCTATGGTAAGTACATCATGAAGTACACTGTGGCTATCTCAGCAAGTTGAAACCTTAATACCATTAGCTCACAGCCAAAGATTCAAGTCCTCACTAGGAAACCATAGCCTTAATTTTTTCTGAAAGTATTCTTTTAGACACATGTTTTTTTAGACTGAAATATGCATAAAAAACAGATGAGATTACATGTAATTTACTTTATTTATTCTGTTCAAGATCTTTTAGTATGGCACAATCGGCGTTTGCATCACCTGAGCAATGATCAGCTGAAATCTGTAGTGAGCTCACCATATCTTGCAATTGAGCTATTTTTTGGTTCAAAGTTGCGATATGTTGCAGTGTCAATTGTTTAACATCAGCACTCTGCCGATCTGTATTTTTCCGCAAATCAAGCAACTCTTTCATCTGTTTGGACGAAAAACCTAAATCACGAGCCTGTCTTAAAAAGCATAAGTCTTTTATATCTTGTTTAGAATAGATTCGATATCCTGAATTTGAGCGTTTTGCGGCATCAAGTAACCCAATCTGTTCATAATAGCGGATCATTTTGGGAGAGATTCCTGATTGCTCTGACGCTTGACCGATATTCATAACTTTCCTCCTGATATAAAAAGGGTTAAAGCCAAACGGGTACTTTAACCCTATATTAACAGTTCTACGCTTTAATCACGGGCACCTGAAAGTACTTTAAGCGTAAGGCATTACCTAGTACAAAAACAGAGGATAGCGCCATTGCGCCTGCTGCAAAAATAGGTGACAACAAAATTCCAAATGCTGGATATAAAACCCCTGCGGCAATTGGAATTAAAGCAATGTTATAGAAAAATGCCCAAAATAGATTTTGTCGAATATTTTTGATGGTAGCCTGACTTAAAGCAATCGCATTAGGAACCCCTTGTAAACTACCTGACATTAACACTACATCTGCGGCTTCAATTGCCACATCTGTCCCTGTGCCAATTGCCAGTCCGACATCAGCTTGAGCAAGAGCGGGTGCATCATTAATACCATCACCAACAAAAGCCACTCGTCCATATTGTTGTTGCAGTTGACGTATTGCATCTACTTTTCCATCAGGCAACACTTCTGCGATCACTTGATCAATATGTAATTTTGCTGCAATAGCTTGCGCAGTATGCCGATTGTCCCCTGTAATCATTGCTACTTTTAAGCCCAGTTGATGTAAACCTGCAATCGCGGCATAAGTGGTGTCTTTAATGGGATCTGCAACGGCAATAATAGCAACCAATTTCTGATCAATCGCGACATATATGGGGGTTTTAGCTTCTTGTCCTAAGTGCGCGGCTTCGTCTTTAAAGGGAGTAACATCAAGTCCTAATTGCTGCATATAACGATCAGCACCAATATGAACGGCTTGACCTTCAACTCCTGCTTTGATTCCAAATCCCGTCACAGAGTCAAAAGTGGTAATCGGCAATAAGCTAATATTCTGTTGCTCTGCGGCCTGAACAATGGCTAAGGCAATGGGATGTTCAGATTTTGCTTCAACCGATGCCACAATACGCAAGACTTGCTCACGTTCGAACCCTGGTTGGACATAAAAATCTGTTAAGGTTGGTTTGCCTTCAGTCAATGTGCCAGTTTTATCGACAGCAATGACTTTTACTTCCTGTAAAGCTTGTAACGCTTCACCTTTGCGGAATAAGACGCCCATTTCTGCGCCGCGACCTGTACCAACCATTATGGATGTAGGGGTTGCCAATCCCATTGCACAGGGACAAGCAATGATTAGGACGGCAACGGCGTTGACGAGACTAAACGTCAACGCAGGGTCAGGACCAAAGATAAACCAGACTATAAAAGTGAGCATTGCTAAGAGCATGACCATGGGGACAAACCACATAGTGACTTTATCAACCAATGCCTGAATCGGTAATTTAGACCCTTGAGCCTGTTCAACCATGCGAATGATTTGTGCCAATACCGACGATTCTCCGATAGCAGTCACCCGAAAATTTAAGGTTCCATTCTGATTGACTGTTCCTCCGACCACTTGATCACCGACTTGTTTTTTGACAGGAACGGGTTCACCTGTAATCATGGATTCATCAATATAACTTTGACCTTCAATTACTTCACCATCGACTGGAACACGCTCACCGGGACGAATCTCAACAATCGTTTCTGTGGTCACCTCTGCAATCGGTACTTCAGTCACTTGCCCATTGTGGTGAACACGTGCTGTTTTTGCTTGCATACCCACTAGATGTTGAATGGCTTGAGAGGTACGCCCTTTGGCTTTTGCCTCGAAATAACGCCCTAATAAAATTAAGCTCACAATCACAGCCGCCGCTTCGTAATACACATTCACAGTACCCTCAGGTAGAACTTGTGGAATAAATGTTGCGACTAGCGAAAAACTATAAGCCGCCAGTGTTCCAACAGCCACCAATGAATTCATATCTGGAGCCAAGCGCCATAATGCTGGAATACCTTTTTGATAAAAACGTCGGCCTGGAAAGATGAGTACCAGCGTGGTCAAAACAAATTGAATCAGCCAGCTTTGTTGCGTGCCGATATTGTCCATGACCCACATATGAAAAGCTGGAATCATATGTGACCCCATTTCTAGAATAAAAACAGGCACGGCTAGAATTAAAGAGATCATCAAATCTCGTTTCAGCTGTTGCTGCTCCGTGGCTTTTTTATCCTGTCGAACACGTGCATTCTGCTCAATCTGCTTAGCCGTGTACCCCGCTTTTTTAACGGCTTGAATCAAATCGCTGCTCTGTACTTGAGCGTTGCCTTGTACCCATGCGCGTTCAGTAGCAAGGTTGACGTTTGCTTGTTGTACGCCTTCAACTTTTTTTAAGGCTTTTTCTACCCGTCCAACGCAGGAAGCACAAGTCATACCTTCTATCGACAGCTCAATCGGCTGAGAGGCCAAGACCTTATAACCGGCTCGTTCTACGGCTTTGGTTGCTGCGATAAGATCTAAAGGTTGAGACGAGGAAATCATGGCGTTTTCAGTCGCAAGATTCACCTCAGCATTTTCAACACCTTCAACTTTTTTTAATGCTTTTTCCACCCGCCCCACACAGGAAGCACAGGTCATACCTTCAATGGGTAATGTTTCATTGTAAAGATAAGACTTACTATTTTCTGAGTTCATAACATCCTCTATCATGTTCAATCTGTTATCAACAGCATAGAGGTTGACATGATGGTAAGGTCAAGCGTGTTTTTTTAAAATATGTTTGACATTACCATCAAGACAAGGCTTAAGCTTAGTGATGAAATAAAACTTATTTGGAGAAAGGCTATGAAACTATGGATTGGAAACATGAAATATGGCGGCTGTGCTCGTGGTGTGACAGCAATTATTCACGATATCGACTCAAACGCCAAGGTTGACATGGATTTAGCAGCCAAAGTGGTCAGTATTGAAACCATCGCAAGTGTTGAGCAGATGACGGCTGCTTTAGCAAAGGCTGGCTTCCCTGCACAAGTGCAATGAGTCAGTCTGATAGACGCGCAGTCTATACGATTAACAGAAAGGATTATGGGCTGAATCATTTTGAATTTATTGACCACGCGCGTTTGGTGATAGGTCTACTTTTACGTATGAAAAGTGGATAATGTTACCAAAATGAATACTTTATTTATGACAGGAGTTATCGGCAAGCGCATGCAATATTCCGCAGGATTCAGCCAGCGCTTCACTTGCGAATTTTTGCCGCAACGCTAGTAGATGTTGCTTTAACTGAACCAATTCTTCCATACGTGTTTCTACCGCATCGATATGCTCATCCAATAGCACATTGACCTCACCGCAGTTTTCCTCAGGTTTATCTCTATACTGAAGCAGGGTTCGTACTTCATCCAAAGTCATATCGAGCGTACGGCAGTGCAGGATAAATTGTAGACGCTCAAAATGCGCCTCATTGTACAAACGATAGTTGCCTTGGCTACGCGCAGGCTCTGGTAATAACATCTCTTTCTCATAATAACGAATGGTTTCGACCGTCGCACCGGTGCGCGTGGCAAGCTCGCCAATTTTGATAAGCATGTGTATCTCCTTAAATAGTATTTTCTATTATCTAAAACAATAAAGTAACTATAAGGTTTGCTGATAAAAAATCAAACCCCTTTATCGTTAAAAGCCTTGACCCTGAAGCTACTATAGGGTTAATAATATCTTCAATAAGAGGATAAATAACTATGCAATATCATATTGAAGGTATGGACTGTGCCAGTTGTGTTGGCAAAATTGAGCGGGCGCTCATACGTATGCCAGGCGTCTCTGGTGTTCAGTTAAACTTTGCGACCCAAAAGCTAGAGCTAATCTTGGCGTCTGATGCAGCGACTGATGTTAAAGATATCGAAAAAACCATTAAGCGTCTCGGGTTCGGTATATCAGCGTTAAATGGTCAACAAGAGAAGAGTAGCACTGATGAAAGTCAATCAGCGATAGAGAATCAGCGCTGGTGGCAAACCATAAAGGGTAAGCAGGTTATTGGTACTGGGATTTTGATGAGTGCCGCATATATGTTGTCCTTAATTTTCCCTGAATATGGCGCATGGGTTTTTATTGCCGCTGTGGCTATCGGAGTCCTACCATTTGCTCGTAAAGCTTTTGCACTGGCGTTAGTAGGTTCGCCTTTTTCAATTGAAATGCTCATGTCTGTTGCGGCTATCGGCGCCCTTATCATTGGAGAGGCAGAAGAAGCTGCCGCCGTGGTATTTTTATTCTCAGTTGGTGAGCTGCTAGAAAGTGTCGCAGCTGATCGTGCGCGCGCTGGCATCAGAGCGTTATCATCGCTAGTGCCAAAGACAGCTATCTTGTTAGACACGCAAGGACAACAACGTCAGGTGGCAGCGACTGCATTACAGATTAACGATAAGGTGCTTGTGCGTCCCGGTGATAGAGTTTCTGCTGATGGGGTGATTATTCAAGGAATATCTAGCCTTGATGAGTCACCTGTGACAGGAGAATCTGTTCCTGTTGCCAAAACCATAGGTGCTGAGGTCTTTGCTGGATCTATCAACGTTGATGGGGTACTACAAATACGCGTAGAAAAGACAGCAGCAGATAATACGATTGCGCGTATTATTGAACTTGTGGAGCAGGCGCAATCGTCCAAAGCACCGACTGCACGCTTTATTGAAACCTTTAGCCGTTACTATACGCCTATCGTGATGGCGATTGCAGCGCTGGTCATTATTATCCCACCTCTACTGATGGGAGCAGAATGGGGAATATGGTTATATCGCGGTTTGGCGCTATTACTGATAGCTTGTCCTTGTGCTCTTGTGCTGTCAACACCTGCCGCTATTGCCTCAGGTTTGGCGGTCGGCACGCGCCATGGACTGCTTATCAAAGGCGGTAATGTCATGGAGTTGGTTGGTCAGGTCAGCACCGTCGCTTTTGATAAAACGGGTACTTTGACTGAAGGAAAACCACGGGTAACCGATGTCATTGATTTTAAAACAGTACATGGCGATGCTGAGGGTCACGATAAACTACTGTCACTGTTTGCGAGTGTCGACTCCGTCTCTAGTCATCCGCTTGCTATCGCTATTGTGGATCATGCCAAAGCCGCTAAGGTAGTCATACCTAGATCCTCCAACGCCTTTGCGACTGCCGGTAAAGCCGTTCATGCAACGGTTGCTGGACGCTCTTTGGCCATCGGCTCACCAGTCTACGTCGCTGAGAAAGTGAGGTTGCCAGCTGAGCAGCAGATTCAAATTGAGATGCTACAAAATGATGGTAAAACGGTTTCTATTTTGTTTGATGAGCACACGAGGGAGGCGCTCGGATTGGTCGCTCTACGTGATGAGTTACGAGAAGATGCACAGCAAGCCATTGCCCAGCTCAATAAAATGAACGTGCGCTCTGTCATGCTCACAGGTGACAATAGCCGTACGGCAAAAGCACTTGCTAGTCAATTAGATATAGAGTGGCAGGCTGAGCTGTTACCTGAAGACAAGCTACGTCTACTCAGCGAGATGCAAAGCAATAGTAAAATAGCGATGATTGGTGATGGTATCAATGATGCACCCGCTTTGGCAGCGGCAGATATTGGCATTGCGATGGGCAGTGGCACGGATGTGGCTATCGAAACGGCTGATATTGCCCTATTAAAAAGCCGCGTGATGGACGTTGCTAACCTTATTGCCTTATCCCGCGCCACCATGAGAAATATCCATCAAAATGTCATATTTGCACTTGGGTTAAAAGGCATATTTCTGATAACCACTGTGCTCGGCGTGACAGGACTTTGGATTGCTGTGCTAGCGGATACTGGTGCTACGGTACTGGTGACGCTGAATGCATTGCGTTTACTGCGTTTTAAAGGAATGTCTTCCCGTTAATGACAGTTAAAGAATAAAACGGTTATGGCTACATCAGTGGCCGTTTTATTACATCCACCTCTTACCTAGAAGCAGTCAATGAGCCTACCTTTAAAAAAATCATTACCTAAACCTATCACACCTTATTCGAATTAAATCTACGTCGATACTCACTTGGTGTCAACCCAACAATGCGCTTAAATATTTTACGAAATGCACTGGCATCACTATAACCAACTTTCCACGCTATTTGCTCAACAGGAGATGACGAGAACTGTAAAAAGTCTTTTGCCTCTCCGATGCGTAATCGCTGACAATATTCTGTGGATGTCATGCCCGTCGCCTTATGAAAACGACGCAGAAAAGTACGCTCTTCTAACTGTGCGCAATCGGCTAAGGTAGATAAATCGATATCTTGTGCATTGGTTCTTTGTAGCCAATGCTGCACTTTTAATATGGCTGTGTCTCCATGGGTGAGGTTGGGTGAGAAAGCACTGTAATAACATTGTTCACGCCTTGAAGGGTCAATTAATAACATACGAGCGGTCTCATTCATCACCTGAGAACCAAGAAAGCGATCCACCATTCTCAATCCCAAATCCGTCCAAGCCATCGCGCCACCAGCGGTCACAATATCACCGTCTTCGATAATAATGCGATCGACATCGAGCTCCACATCAGGGAAACGCTGCTTAAAATCCTCTGCATAACCCCAATGCGTGGTTGCCTTTCGCTTGGAGAGTAGTCCTGTTTCGCCCAATAAAAAAGCACCGGCGCAGACGGACGACAGTATCACCCCTGTCGAATGCTGCTCTTTTAGCCATTCTAGCCAAGGTTCTGCCGCTTGCTTTGCAATCGGTGCTTCTAACGTGGGTGGAATGATGACGGCTGTTAATCTTCCTACGCTATCAGGATTGCTCGAAAAAGTGCGCTTAGGCTGCTGCTTAACGCCGCAAATCTCCCAGTGACTGACCTGTAAAGGCAGATCGGTTGTATCTTGACGTTTAGCGGCGAGTTTACTGGCCACCACGAATAAATCAGTCAGTCCAAGGACAGCCGCCGTTTGTGCTTTCTCATAAACGATCAAGCCAATTTCAATAGCATGTTTTTGATTCATATGTCGTTATTAACCTCTTATGTGTCGATGTAGCCACTCGTTAGTGTAGCACAGTGCTTGTAAAATATACGCCTATACAGTCACTTCCATAAACAAAGAGGCATTATCATGAACACACAAGCATTGATCGTTGTCGACATTCAAAATGAGTATTTCCCACAAGGTAACTTATCACTTGTAGGTATTAACGAAGCCGCTGATAATGCAGCTTTGGTGATTGCGTCTGCGAGAGAAAAAGGTCATACCGTCATTCATATCCGTCATGAAATGCCTGCTGACGCACCGATCTTTACGCCTGGTACCGATGGTGTAGCAATCAATGAAAAGGTAAAACCAATAGAGAATGAAGCCGTCATCACTAAGCATTACCCCAATTCGTTCCGTGAGACCAATCTGAAAGAGCTATTAGATAAAGAAGGTATCAAAGAAGTGACTGTGATTGGCGCCATGAGCCACATGTGTGTGGATGCCACAGTTCGTGCTGCAGTGGACTTTGGTTATACAACCACTACGGTTCATGATGCCTGTGCCACGCTTGATCTTGAATTTAATGGTACGAAAGTACCTGCTGTTCAGGCTCATGCCACCATCATGGCAGCGATTGAGTTTCTATATGGCGAAGTGATTGATACCCAAACTTGGATTGCCCGTTAATCCAGAGTTGTTAGCCAAACCATGATTTAGTCATGAAATAGACTCTTAAACCCTAGTCCCATTAAGAAGAATTTCCTCAATAAGGTAACTATTATGAATATCGCAAAATCACTGACCGGCACCACACTGTTAAGTGGCGTCATGTTGTTAACGGCATGTACCACCTTTGCCAGTCCAGCAGCAAATTCTAACGCGGTAAAACAGACAGCTACCAATACCGTTCAATTTCAGCAAATCCGTAATGCCACGATCAAGCTTGATTATGCTGGCACCACGTTTTTAGTGGATCCGATGCTAGCAGCTAAAAACGCTTATCCAGGGTTTGATGGCACAGTAAATAGCCAAATACGCTATCCAATGGTGGATTTGCCGATGACTGTTGCCGAAGTGCTTAGGGCTGATGCCATTATCTTGACGCATCTTCATGCTGACCATTGGGATGATGCCGCACGCAACCTCGTGCCGCGTGACATGCCAATTTTTACCCAAGATGAAGCGGATACGGCAATCGTACGTAAAGATGGTTTTACCAATGTTATAGCATTAACAGAGCAAGGCTTTGTGTTTAAAGGCGTTACAATTCATAAAACCATCGGACAGCATGGTACTGATGAGATGTACAAAGTGGCACCATTAGCTGAACTACTGGGCAAAACGATGGGGATTGTATTCCAGAAACCAAACTACAAGACCGTTTATGTCGCAGGGGATACCGTTTGGAATAAGGAAGTGGAAGATGCATTCACTCGCTATAAGCCTGATGCGGTCATCCTTAATACAGGCTATGCGAAGTTAACTACCTTTGTTGATGACTCTATCATTATGGGTAAAGAGGATGTATACCGTGCGTATAAATTCTCTCCTAATGCTCAGATCGTGAGCGTGCACATGGATACGGTCAATCATGCCACCCTCACCAAGGCAGAGCTGCGCCGCTTTATCGAAGAAAAGCACTTAGACAAGCAGCGTGCGCTTGTCCCTAATGATGGTCAAACCTATAAATTCTAGTGCTTGATGGTTGGGTCTTTAAATCTTCCCTGTGTGGCAATACCCAAAGTGTGTTGCTATGCATCGTTAATACGGTAAAAATGAGATCGTTTATGAATATGCCAAATCATTCAGGTAGCGCCCCTTTCGTTCTTTCGGTGCTCGACAATGCCTTCACCGGCGTTAGTCACACGGCAGAGGACACCTTTCAAGAGATGATTGCGCTTGCGAAATTGGCTGACAAAAGAGGCTTTCAGCGGTTTTGGATGTCTGAACATCATGCCATGCCTGGTGCTTCGGTGCCTTCACCGCAGATGATGGTGGCTCGGCTTACTGGGGAAACTGAGCGAATTAGGCTTGGTGCAGGCGGCATCATGCTACCGAATCATGTGCCTTTGGTCATTGCTGAACAATTTGGCATGCTCGATGCGATGGCGCCAGGACGAATTGATCTTGGTTTGGGACGGGCACTGGGTACGGATGGTGCAACGGCTTCCGCTTTGCGTCGGCATAAGGCAGCAAACGATGAATTTCCTCAGCAAGTCGCAGAGTTGTTGGGCTTTTTAGAAAACAGTTTTCCAAAAGACCATCCTTATCATGCGGTTCATGCGGTGCCAGGCCCATGGCAAGCCGAGCAAAACCGAGTACCCCCATCGAAGACCGCTGCTGATGTTTGGATCTTAGGGTCATCGACTTACTCCGCGCATCTGGCAGCAAAGCTGGGTAGACCTTATGCATTTGCTCTACAGTTTGGCAATGCTGATGTCTTAAGTGCCATGCGCATTTACCGAGAGAATTTCCGTCCTTCAAAAATTCTAGCCAAGCCATACTGCTTAGTCAGCATTGGCGCGATTGCGGACGAAGATCCTGTAGAGGCACGTCGCCAGTCAACATCGTCTGCCATGGCAATGTTGAGAATGTTTCAGCGCAAGCCTTTTGCTTTACTGCCTCCTGATGAAGTAGCCGCTTTTCAAGGCAATATGCAAGAGCGCCAGATTATTGAACAGTATACCGATCAAACCCTGCATGGCACTGCTGCCGAGGTCGCAAAAGGTTTAGAGGATCTTCAGGAGCAGACAGGTGTCGATGAGGTAATGATGGTGGTTCAGGGCTATTCGCGCCGCGCCCAATCGCGCACTGTTGAGCTAATCGCAGATCATTATGGTATGCCAAATCACTAGATCCTGTTGGGAATAACGATATTAAAAAGTTAGCAAAGCGCTTAATGCCTAACCATTAGGCTTGATTGGGCTCGTAAGCTACCCAAATGCATTGCACCGATGTAATGACAGCGACACTCAAAAGACACTGATTCTCATCCAAATAGTAGTCCCTGTGTAGATAATGGCTTTTGAAGAAGTAGCGCATACAAGTGAAGTTAGCAACCAAGATAAGCCGTGATATAATGCCCCGATAATTGATATTTTATGAAAGGTTTACATTATGGCTCGTACAGCTAGCGCATTACACATTTTAGTAAAACACAAAGAGCAGGCTGAAGACATTATTGCCAAGCTTCAAAAAGGCGCTAAGTTCGATGTGCTGGCGAAACGACATTCAACCTGCCCATCAGGTAAAAAAGGCGGCAGCTTAGGTGAGTTTCAACAAGGCGACATGGTACCGCCATTTGACAAAATCTGCTTCAGCGGCAAACTCTTCACCCCACATTTGGTAAAAACCAAATTTGGCTGGCATGTGGTCAAAGTACTCTACAGGACATAAGCATTAGGAGCGGAGCTTTAATTATAAGCCGACTGACATATGCCTTAAACATTATCCTGACTCATACAGGATCTAACATCATGGCAATCACGATTTGAGCTGCCATGATTGACTCATTTATGACCCAAAACGACTTATGATCTAATGTCCGTGTCATATCTAAATTTGAGTTGAAGACACTTTAGTTCCCATAAAAGTGATGATGATAGACATTTATAAATAGGTTTTGATCATAATAAAGCGTTAAGAACAAAAGGCTGCTACTGCCCTCTCTCCTATTTTATATCAACAATAATAATTTTTAAGGCATTAAAAAAGGACACCGCAGCGTCCTTTTTTATTCTAAATCAAGGCTCATATACAGCCTATTCTAATGATGCTCACCAGGCAGTATTCTGGCAAAAGCACGCTGAGCAAGGTTTGGCTTCTTATCGGTAGTCAGTCCAGCGCGGGTGCTTGGAAAAATACGATAACCCATCGACTGAATACCAACGTTGATTGCTGGTGCCAGTGAATAAGTAGCTGACGCAAATTTACCCATGTTGCTGGCAATACTGTTTGGTTTATGGACAATCGCTTTGGCAACCATCATCGCGGCTTCATCAGGCATTAATGCAGGCATGTAACGGTATAACTTAGTAGGCTCAATCATAGGCGTACGCACCAATGGCATAAAAATATTGGTAATCGTCACATTATCGCCCTTCACTTCAGCAGCTAAGCAGCGGCTAAAAGCGTCCAATGCCGATTTTGAGGCAACATAAGCGGCAAAACGCGGACTGTTTGCCAATACGCCAATCGATGAGATATTCACAATTTGACCAGTCTGACGTTCAATCATCCTCGGCAAAAACCCAAGAACTATTTTAACCGCGCCAAAGTAATTGATATCCATAGTACGCTCAAAATCATGGAAACGATCAATAGACTCGTGAACCGAACGCCGAATTGAACGACCAGCGTTATTGACCAAGACATCAACATGTCCGAAATCTGCCAAAATTTGCGTGCTAACTTTTTCGATATCATCCATATTGGTCAAATCACAAGGGTAATAACTGGCATTGCCACCAAGCTCCTCGATACTTTCTTTAACGGCTTTTAGTTTGTCTTCGGTACGTGCTAATAAGATAACATGCGCACCGCATTCACTAAGTAAATATGCTGTACGCTCACCAATACCGCTTGATGCCCCTGTGATAATGATATGCTTATCTTTGACCGCTTTGTTGATTGCTTTTTTTGAGGGATTGGCCATAAAAAATCCTTTTTGTTGTTTCTATGCCTATGAATGTTCGATTACAGCATAGCAAAAAATTATGGCTTAAAGTGAACAAAACCGCCGTCTCAGCCAGATAATTTGCCGATCATAAGGATCGATAAACGTATAATCGCAGTATTTTTCAGACTTACGCTTTTCACCGAGCATCGATAAGGAGTATCTATTTTGATTGCAACTCTAGCTCATTACATTGATTTAATTGCTAAGATAGTCGAGGTCATTGGCGTACTTATTATGTTTTTTGGACTGTTTTTTGCTTTTTATCGAGGGATTCGCCTAACCAGTGGGTTTAACCATGAGACCTATATCGAAGTCAGACAAACCGTCGGTAAATCTATTTTGTTAGGATTAGAAGTCCTCATCGCCGCTGATATTATGGCGACTGTCGTCACAGAACCGACGTTACGCAGCGTCCTAGTACTAGGTTTTATCGTACTCATTCGGACTTTTTTGAGCTTGTCACTACAAGTAGAATTAGAAGGCAAATTCCCTTGGCAAAAAGAAAATACCGCACTCAAAAAAGAACCAAGTACCGCTAAAGTGGACGAGCCTTAAAGCTTTTTTATTATTTAACAAACGCTTAGCATGAACCCTCTGCTCACTTACTATCCGTGCGCCTGCAAAAAATCTTCGACCACGCGAAACTGTCCAGCGGTACTTTCTTCACCATACATTGCTTGGCGAAAAGCATTAGAATTAGGAATGCCTGTGGTATACCAAGCAATGTGCTTGCGAGCGATACGGCAGCCAGAGTACTCACCATAAAAGTCATATAGCTCTTGCAAATGCGCCAATACGATCTCTTTTATCTCACTGACGCTCGGTGCATCAAGACTCTCACCAGTGCGTAAGAAATGCTCGATATCGCGGAATATCCACGGTTGTCCTTGGGCAGCACGCCCAATCATCACCGCGTCACAGCCTGTCAACTCATAGACACGCTGGGCTTTTTGCGCGCTATCGATATCGCCATTGGCAATGACGGGAATGTTGATACTTTCTTTAACTTCGCGTATCAGCTCATAACGCGCCTCGCCAGTGTACATATCCTCGCGCGTGCGTCCGTGAATGGCAATCGCTGCAATACCTGCTTGCTCAGCGCGCTTCGCCACACGCAAGATATTCTCACGACCATTCTCATAGCCCAATCGCGTTTTTAAGGTCACGGGGGCATTTACGCTATTTACCGCCGCATCTAGTAAACGGGCAACCAAATCTTCGTCTTGCAACAGTGCAGAACCTGCCAGCCTACGGCAAACTTTTTTGGCAGGGCAGCCCATATTGATATCAATAATTTGCGCGCCATTATCGATCTGATAACGTGCCGCTTCTGCTAATTTATCAGGCTCAGCCCCTGCAATTTGCGCTGATATAGGCGCAATTTCATTGTCAAAATTGGCACGATACAAGGACTTTTTGCGCGCGTAAAGCGCCGTGTCAGCGATAATCATTTCACTCACCGCATGACCGGCACCAAAGGATTTACATAAACGCCGAAAAGGATTGTCCGTCACGCCAGCCATAGGAGCAACCATGAGGCGGTTTTCAATCGTCAGGCCACCGATATTCAATGGTTGCAATAATGGATGGTCAGATACTGGCAAAGACGACGGTAAAGCAGGAGAATCAGTAGACATAACAAACGGCTTGCCATTAATTAAAATAAGATAATAAAAACAAGCCGTTATTCTAAGGAATCGTACGCATATTGCAAGCTATTAACATGAATAACTTGCATTAAGAAACACGACTTTTTCAACAGTGTACCCTTACTTATCAAACACACTGCCCTGTTCTAGTGTGATGTCCTCATCATGCTCCTGCATACGCCACGGCAAACTATCTGGCGACACATTTAAGAAGTGTAGGTATTTTTCGAACTGATCAATAATATCGTTAATCACCGACTCTGATTGATAGCCATATAAATCATAGGTTTGACCACCACGGCGCAAATACACCTCAGCACGATGATGGTGCTCTTGTGGTAATTCATTGGCCATATCTTCCGTATAATAGTCAGGAATTTCATGCTCTGACAAACGAACTTCATACCAGAACTCTACATTGTCACCGCGTCTTAATTCCAATACAGCACGGTTATTGACCTCATCATAATTTACATCAGGCAACCAGCCTGTTTCGGCAAATTTCTCTGCCACCTCATGCATCGATGATAAAACCGTACCTTTGATATAACCCAGCACTTTTTCGCGCGTTGGTTGATTGGTGATATAGTCAATACGATCACGCCATGCGTCGAGCTTAAGTAGATGCGGCGGCAAATGATTGTCATTGGCTAGGCTTTGATTGCGATGTCCTTCAATACGTAGTGCGCGCCACATACCAAATGTCGAAATCAATATAATGATTGCAAACGGTAAAGCACTAACGATAGCTGCTGTTTGTAGTGCACTTAGACCGCCTGCGATAAGTAGAACCGCCGCGACCGCCCCCTCGGTTACCACCCAAAACGAGCGCTGCCACCAAGGCGTATCACTACGTCCACCTGCGGCGAGCGAGTCAATCACTAATGACCCTGAATCCGATGACGTCACAAAAAAAGTAATAATTAACAGTACTGTCAATGACGAGACAATCTGCGTGAATGGTAAATTCTCTAGCAATTTAAATAACGCAATCGCTTGGTTGTTTTGCACTTCGCTAATCAGCGCGTCGTAACCATCGACCATAATCATATGCAGTGCCGTATCGCCAAACACTGAAAACCAAAAGAAGGTAAATAGCGTTGGCACTAACATGACGCCCAATACAAACTCACGAATGGTGCGGCCGCGACTGATCTTGGCAATGAACAGACCCACAAAAGGCGCCCAAGCAATTGTCCATGCAAAAATAAATAGTGTCCAACTACCGATCCAATCACTCGATTGGTACGCTTGTAAGCTAAAAGTACGCTCAACGATATTGCCCAGATAGCTGCCCGTATTTTCCATGAAAGCATTGAGAATAAAAATCGACGGACCAACGATAAAGACAAATAACATGAGTGCCGTTGCTAATACCATGTTTAAGATAGACAAGCGCTTGACGCCTTTGTCCATACCTGCCAACACGGAAACCAAGGCAGCTGCTGTTACTAAAGCAATGATAATAACCTGCACCGTCGTATTAACTGGCACCATCTCTGGTAGCAAATAATTTAGACCCGCGTTAATTTGCGCCACCGACAGACCCAAGCTGGTGGCGATACCGAACATCGTACCCACGATCGCAAACACATCAACAGTATGTCCGATAGGGCCATAGATTTTGTCACCGATTAATGGATATAGCGTTGAGCGTACCGACAATGGCAAGCCATGACGAAAAGAGAAATACGCCAGCGACAAACCTACTACGCCATAAATCGCCCAAATATGAAAACCCCAATGGAAATAGGCAATTTGCATGGCTTCTTTGGCAGCTTCAATCGTCTGCGGCGTGGAAAGTGGCGGACTGGCAAAATGCAATACCGGCTCTGCTACGCCATAAAACAATAGCGCGATACCGTAGCCTGCGGAAAACAGCATGGCGAACCATTCCAGAAACTTATACTCAGCCTCCGCATGGTCAGGGCCTAATTTAATACTGCCATAAGGCGAAAATGCCAAGGCGATAATAAACATCAAAAATATGGCGACTGCCAACATATAAAACCAGCCGAAAGTGTCGGTGGTAAATGCCAGCACTTTGCTGAACAGCTCGCCAGCAGCGTCAGGGTTGATGGCTGTGCCGATCACCAATAACAGCATAATCGCTGCTGCCGGCACAAAAACCGGCAACAAAATAGTGGAGCGAGGTAATTTACTCATAGAAAGTGATATCCCCAAAAAGTAGCAATGAAAAATAATCTTCGATATCAAGATTAATAATCAGAAGGAGCAGTGCCTTTTTTATAAAAAGTGACTCACAAAGGCGAAAATGCATCAGTTATTATTAAACAAATACAATTTTTATCACACTATGCTCAAAAACCCCAGACAAGCGCCCAACTTGTAACATGACTTTAACGATTGTTACATGACTATTACCAAGTAATAAAAAAGGCCGCTTGTTAGCGACCTTTTTATTTTATTCTGGAACAATTTACGTTTTGCTTGTTAATTCGACAATATCTCGTTTTTTTATTACTAAATAGTAATGGCAGCAGCAAGTTGCTTTGACGTTTCAGCCAGTTCTGTATGATCAGCTTGGGTCACTGCATGTCGACCGAGCTCATGAATACTCGATGGAATGAGATGCACGTGATAATGAAAAACGGTTTGACCCGCCTCGCTACCATTTAATTGCATCTGAATAATACCTTCACGCGCAAATACTTGACGCTGTGCTTGCATAACTTTTTTAGCGGTCATTAACACCGCGGCGGCATACTCTGGTTCAAGATCCGCCAAATCAACGGCTTTTTGCTTAGGAATCACCAGCACATGCCCCTCTGCTTGTGGCATTATATCCATAAAGGCAAGGGTTTTATCATCTTCATAGACTTTGTGATAGGGGATGTCACCGTTTAGCATTTTGGCAAAGATATTGTTATCGTCATACGCAGCTTGCTCATTGGCTTGGGTCATTATTTTTCCTTTACTTGTTTGATTATTGGTTACTCGACAGCTTTTATAAGGAATGGAATAGCCTGTAATATAGTGGACGAAATGTCGTTTAAGCACAAGTTGCGATAGCACTCGTTATTAAAAATTCGCAATACGTAAGCTAATCGCGGTAGCTCACTAATTTGGTTGGCGAGTCAGGCGCTTTAAATGTTATATTAACCCTCTACTTTAACAACACTACGTTTATGGATTCGTCTACTTTGCCGACTCAATCAAATATGAGTAACATTTATACAGAACCTGCTCAAGCAGCGCAAACGTCTGTCACAGCTGACTCTGTGTTCAATAATGAAAAACAACCAAGCAGCACTGAGACTGAAAATGAGACTCAAGCCCCCACTCAAAGTATTGAGCCTAACGCGCTCATTCTGGCCGAAGTACTGAGCGACAAGACGATTGGTTGGAAGATACACAATTGCAAAATCACTAAAAAGACGGTCACACAGGATTTACCATTACCGTTCTTATATCATTACGACAGTTTAAATGATGCGATTAAGCAAGCAAATCCGCTCACACCTGCCCTACTGTCACAGTTCAATACGCCCATGAGCGCTCGTGAAGCATCCAAGCTGATTGGTATTAACGAAGCACTAATCATCAGCCCTTGGCATGTCAAAATCATCGGTTCATTGGTGGTTTTTAGCGAAGCGTTGCAGTTAGCCGTACGCTTGCATTGGACCAATACGGGCAAAGACACCCAACAACTTTATACCCAGAATGAAGCAGATGCTATTACAGCCGCTTTTAAAGATTGGCAGTTTTTTGGTCGTATCGATGTACTCTACAAAAATAATAAGCAAACCTTAATCAGTATAGATGAACAAGCTGAAGGCAATGAGCAACTACTTCGTATTGAAGCAAACGCTGATTATCAATGCTTGCCAGCGACTCATGCGTTAGTGGTTATCGCTAAATTGGAAGCGGACAAAATAGAGCTACCTTGGTTTGAGGCGGCGATAGTAGAGCGCGTCGAATAACACCTTATCTTCCAAATACTTACGATGTTATGACTACTATTGACTTGGCATTATCAATGAGTAGTTTTCAGTGACTCATATCTAATGGTATGGTAACGACCTAGTATTATTCACTAGTCCTCGCATTTTATAAAAAGCACACTATCAATATTAAAATTGAGGGTGCACATTTTCACAAACCTCGCCTATTTGTAAGGAACATCACATGGATTATCGCTCAAAAACCTCTACTGGCGGCCGTAATATGGCAGGCGCGCGCGCATTATGGCGTGCGACTGGCATGACTGATGGTGACTTTGGCAAACCAATCATTGCCATCGCCAACTCATTTACCCAGTTCGTACCCGGCCATGTGCATCTAAAAGACTTGGGGCAACTGGTCGCACGTGAGATTGAACAAGCAGGCGGCGTGGCCAAAGAGTTCAATACCATTGCAGTCGATGATGGTATTGCCATGGGTCATAGCGGTATGTTGTACTCGCTACCCAGCCGCGACCTAATTGCTGACTCTGTAGAATACATGGTCAATGCTCACTGTGCGGATGCACTAGTGTGTATCTCTAACTGCGATAAAATCACACCGGGTATGTTAATGGCTGCGATGCGCCTCAATATTCCAGTAGTGTTTATTTCAGGTGGCCCAATGGAAGCGGGCAAAATTTTAGCCAGCACAGTTGGTAAGAGCCATAATACCGATGGTAGTGACAGTAGTGCGATTCGTAAGCTTGACCTTGTCGATGCGATGATGGATGCCGCTGATGACAGCATTAGTGATGCAGATGTAGCCGCTATTGAAGCCTCAGCTTGCCCAACTTGTGGTTCGTGCTCTGGTATGTTTACGGCCAACTCAATGAACTGCTTAACCGAAGCGTTGGGCTTGGCATTACCGGGTAATGGCTCACTACTAGCGACTCATTCATTACGTCGTGAGCTGTTTTTAGAAGCAGGACGCACCATTGTCTCGCTTGCCAAACGTCGCTATGAGCAAGATGATGATTCAGTATTGCCACGCTCCATCGCTAGCAAAGCGGCTTTTGAAAACGCAATGACCTTAGATATCGCGATGGGTGGCTCAACCAATACTATTTTGCATCTGTTAGCGGCTGCTAACGAAGCAGAAGTCGATTTCAAAATGTCAGATATCGATCGTCTAAGTCGCGGTGTACCTTGCCTTGCAAAAGTCGCCCCTGCCTCGCAAAAATATCACATGGAAGATGTGCATCGTGCTGGCGGTGTCTTTGCGTTATTGGCCGAGCTTGATCGTGCTGGATTACTGAAGACTGACGTACCGACCATCCATAGTCCAACGATGAAAGCCGCGATTGATAAGTGGGATATCATGAATCCTGATAATCAAGAGGCTCGCGCACGCTTCCTTGCAGCACCGGGTGGCATACGTACCACTGAGGCATTTTCACAATCAAAAGAATGGTCAAACCTCGACGTCAACCGTGAGTCAGGTTGTATCCGTAGTGCCCAACATGCCTATTCTACAGATGGTGGTTTGGCCGTATTGTATGGCAATATCGCTGAGCGTGGCTGTGCAGTCAAAACCGCAGGTGTGGATGACAGCATCCTAGTATTTACTGGTCGTGCGCGATTATTTGAATCACAAGATGACGCAGTTGCCGCGGTATTGGCTGATGATATTGTCGCAGGTGATGTTGTTATCATCCGTTATGAAGGCCCTAAAGGCGGTCCTGGTATGCAAGAGATGCTCTATCCAACGACTTATCTCAAGTCAAAAGGCTTGGGTAAAGAATGCGCCCTACTCACCGATGGTCGTTTCTCTGGTGGTACCTCAGGCCTATCAATCGGTCATGCCAGCCCAGAAGCAGCGGAAGGCGGCGCAATTGGTCTGGTTGAAGAAGGCGATACCATCCATATCGACATTCCTAATCGTACGATTAACATGCAAGTCAGTGATGCCGATTTGGCCACTCGCCGCGAAGCAATGGAAGCTCGTGGCCGCGATGCGTGGAAGCCTGTAAGCCGTGACCGTCATGTGACCCCTGCGCTACGTGCCTATGCTGCCATGACTACCAGTGCCGATACCGGTGCGGTACGTGACGTGAGTCAAGTTGAGCGCTAGGCCTTAAATTATTAATCGTTAAAGTATATTGGTAAAAATCTATTAAGCCTGCGCTATGCAGGCTTTTTTTTCACCAAAAAACAACGCATATGTCGTTTTGATAACGATTTTTTGCGGTAATCATTATTTTTTAGCGTCATTATAATGGACTAGTAAATATGGCCTTATTCTAACTTTTTAAGATAAACATAACAGCGTGCACCTACCTTATGATTGAAAACTACAATTTATTTTTATTGGTCTGCGGTATCGCTTTTTTACTGGGGGCGTTATTCCCCATTATATTTAAGCGCACGCCTATCTCTTTGCCTATGTTGCAGGTCAGCTTTGGGCTGCTGATGGGCTACTGGTGGACGACCTTATCATTTTTAGACCCTATGAATAACGGCTTAATTATCGAAAAATTAACCGAAATTGTGGTGCTCGTATCCTTGGTTGGTGCTGGTATTAAAATTGATACGAAGCTGTCTTGGCAATTGTGGCGACCGACCGTGCGTCTGTTGCTTATTACCATGCCGATTGGCATCTTTGCGATGGCGGTACTGGGCTACTATGCATTTGGTCTCAGTCTGGGAGCCGCTATATTGCTGGGCGCAGTACTAGCTCCAACCGATCCCGTCTTAGCTTCTAGTATTCAAGTAGGGCCACCCAACACAGGTCGCGAAGATACACCGCGCTTTACTTTGACCTCAGAAGCAGGATTGAATGACGGACTGGCTTTCCCATTTGTTTATTTGGCCATAAAAATAGCGGAAGCCTTTAGCCAAGGCAATTCCTTTACCCTCGAGATGCTCTGGTCATGGTTCACTCATGATGTCTTATGGAAAATTGGTGCTGGGCTGGTGGTGGGGATTGTCGTTGGTAAAATTATGGCCAAGCTGGTATTTTCAAAATACAGCCAAAACACCACTATTTCTCAAGGCTATGTGGTCATTGCACTAACGTTAGTGGCTTATGGACTTGCCGAATTTGTACATAGTTATGGCTTTATCGCCGTGTTTATCGCGGCATTTGCCTTTCGCCGCTCAGAGCATGAGCATAGCTATCACCACAAGCTCCATGATTTTGCAGAACAATCAGAAGGCTTACTCATGTCTCTAGTGCTGGTCACTTTCGGCATGTTTCTTGGTCAAGGATTGCAGTCGGGTGTTGAGCTGACATGGCGTGTTTACATCGTCAGCTTCACTTTCCTCTTGTTGATACGTCCCATTGGTGGGTTTATTGCTTTATCAGGACTAAACATGCCACACACTGAAAAGTATGCCATTTCTGCTTTGGGCATCCGTGGCATTGGTACGCTATATTATTTATCTTATGCGCTCAACCAAGGTTTTTTCGGTGATGAAGATGCGCTTAAGCTATGGGTCGTCTGTTCAATTGTCATTTTGGCGTCAATCTTTATTCATGGTCTTAGCGCCACAAAATTGCTTAAAATGACGCCGAATAAATCACATTAACCTTATCGATAGAGCTATCTAGCGCTTTGAAAGCTCTGAATCGACTAAGTTAAGTACCGCTTCCGTTAGTGCAAATTGACGGACATCATTCAGCATCGTGGTGTCAAAATTATGGATAAAGGCAAATGACAACTGACGCTCTGTGTCACACCAAGCCACTGAACCGTTATAGCCCATATGCCCAAATCCTTGCTTGTTTGCATCAAATTTTTCACTGTCTATATGCTGACAAAGACTAAATAACCGATGATAACCCAAGCGCCAATCCATGTTTGCTGGCATGACGGCATCTAGCCCTGTGACTTGCGGTTTGGATAGTTGCTCAAAAGTGGCGCTATTAATAAACGTGTGTCCTTGCCATGTTCCGCCGTTGGCTAACATCGCATAGATGGTGGCCAATGCCTGAGCTGAAGCGACACCATTTGCTGCTGGAATAATCGCCTGTAATGTCTCACGACTGTGATAATCGATTGCTTGTTTGCCAGCAGGTATGAGTGCCGCCTTATAATTTTTTAGATTAAGCTGACTGGTATTGAAGTACAAACGATTAATATGAGCCGTGTCTAGTATCGGTAAAGTATTTTGCTCATCATCTGAACTTAGGTCTGCCGCTTGTATATCAACTAAGGCGAGCTGCTGCCAACAAGTGTAGCTAGGCAGACTAGCATAAGTACGTAAAGTACTTTGTGAGTCAGCTTTTAGCGTTGGTTTATGACGTTTATGACGCAGTTGTGAGCCAGCCTCATTTGATGCTTCGAAGTCTTTGGCGAGTCTTGCTACTTGGTTGACTTTATTCTCTGGTACACCAAAATAGCAACTATCAGCAATACCTAAAGGCTCAGTAAGATAATGGCGCAATGCCTCAGCTAAAGACATTTCCGTAACGGCTTCTATCAGACCGCCCAACACCCAACCATAGACCAGAGCACTATAAGCGCTGTCATATAGCTCGCCATGGTCTGATGCTGTGATTGGCATGGCAGCAACTTTATTGAGCATTTGATCCCAATCAAGCAAAGTTTCGCTATCCGCATCGATACTCTGAATTGAGAATAAGTTGGCTTGATGCGACATCACGCTACGTAGCGTAATATTCCCTTTATTCTGTGCAGAAAATGCACGCCAATAATGGGCAATAGGCTGGTCATAATCAAGCATCTGCTGCGAAACCAATATATGTACAAGCGTCGCCAATATACCTTTACCCGTCGAAAAGTTAATCGCCAAAGTATCAGGCTGCCATGGCATCTCTGGACGTGCCATCCCTACACTCGCCTGTGCAATACATTCTCCTGCCTGATAGACAACCACGGCACCCCCTGCTGGTGCATCATCTAGCTGTAAGTCGGTGAGTATTTGCTGCAAACGTTGTTGCAACGTTATATTTATCTGTTGATCAAAAATCTGCGTGGTTTTATTATTATCGATCATGGCTACCCTGCTCCATTTCTATAAAATAGCTAAACGGTAAGAACTATTTAGCCCTTAATATTAAGTGTTCATATGATAAAAAATACATTATTTGCTAAGGCGTAACTGTTCAATATCTCAATACTAACTCGTTATTTTTTCGTTTGCTTAGAGCATGTCCTCAATTCAATCGATTACTTTCTAAACGGGCTAAAAATAGCTAAATTTTGCCAAACATCGTCAAATAGCTTCTTAGTATCTCGATATTATATGCGCTACTTTCCTTGTTTGACGCCAATTTATCTCATTTTTATCACCATTTTAAAATGAGGACACGCCCTAGAACTTTTATCCTCATTTTAAAAATAACAACGCGCCTTAATAAAAAAGGCAACCTAGTGGTCGCCTCTCTGTCATGCAATGCTGCTTAATAATACGTTGTCATCTTTATGTCTTAGCGCGGTACCAACAGACGATTATGAACTTCTTGCTCAAGCTTCGTTAATCCATGACTGCGCCCACGTTCCATAGCGGTGTCCATTTTACGTCCACGTAACCATCCTGCGCGTAGCGCCATTGCGGCACCTACTCTATTGCCTGAGCCACAATGCACTGCTGTTTTTTTGCCATGATGTTGGCGCAATATATTATCAAATGCCAATATATTGAGCTGCTTTAAGTCTGCAGCACCGTTAATAGGCAGATGCTCATAGTGCATGCCAGCTCGCTCGACCGCTGCGGCTTCATCAAAGCTCAATTCATCATCTGGCTGTAAGTTAATCACTAGCTCAACCCCAGCGTTCGCTAAGGCAACCACTTTTTCGTCATTGAGTGCACCGCATACAATGGTAGTGTCGTCAGGACGAAAATAAGGCTCAAGAATAGTACTAAGATCAACATCATTGTCTAAAACGCTATTGCCAGCATTCGATACTGTGTCAGTAGCTACTGAATGATTCAGTTGATCTGAGTTTGGTACGGCGGTATGTGAAGTCATAATTATAAATTTGTTCGTTATATTTACTATGGTCAATTCCAGTTAAAATAAGTACAAAGCAACCGCGTGTCGATGTATAAGCAATACTTCAAGCGAGGTTAACGCTATCACTTTTCTATCACGAATCGACCATATTGAGATATTTTTTAGTTAAATGACAGTTGTTCTACTGGCTTTTACTCATTGCCACTCTGTAATTTAACCGTACCTGCCAAATGCGGCTTGTCATTTTTAGAGCTAAATAAGCCAAACTCACAGGTATCGTCTGTGTCTTTAAGTGCAGCTACCGGATCAGCGATCAGCTCTACTTCGGCTGGCAAAAAGATAGGCAGTTTAAATGACACATCAACCGTACACGCATCTGGCAACTCGTCCATCATAGCAAGGCATTTGGCCTTTGACCACATGCCGTGAGCAATCGCTTTAGGAAAGCCAAACGCACGCGCAGATAATGGATGAAGATGAATAAGGTTAAAGTCACCTGAAACAAAAGCATAACGACGACCGATATCTTCTGGCACTTCAAAGATACTATGCACGCCTTCTGGGTTGACTGATGGCTTAACCGTTATTGGACGTGGAGTGCTTTTTTTGTCTTTGCTGCTGATGGGTTTTTTGCTACGTGATAGATACGTCGAAGTACCTTCCCAAATCACCTTATCTTCTGACTTGACCGTCGTCACAAAATCAAACTGCTGACCCTGAGCATGGTCACGCAAATTATCAAAGGTGACTGACATAGCAACCGTTTCACGCTCACCGATAGGACGATACTGAGTCACACTATTATCGACGTGCACTAGACCCAACATAGCAAATGGAAATGGCTCTTTAACCATCATATTCATCTGCAGCGTTTGAGACAGCACTGAGAAGTAAGTAATGGGTACTTTGCCATTATCTGCAAAACCACAAATTTTACGATAATCGTTTAAGTTACTTTGGTCAATGTGCAAATCGTCCACATAGTAAGTCGCCTGCGGCAATTGGTCTTTACTGATTTTGCCGTTATTACCAATAGGCAATAAACTTTTAACGATATTGGCATAGGTCGTATGCGCTTTCGGCAACGCATCATAATGTTTGTCTGACATAATAAATCCTAAGTGGGGCTTGAGCAAATTTTCTTGGTGTATCTAAAGATGCTATGACATTATTGGTTACAGCCTATCATTGAGCAATGCCACCAGTATTATGCCTAAATTAGGCACAATTCATAGGCGTGGTTTTAGACAATGTAAGCAACTCTCACAGCAAAAAACAATTTGGCTACTGGTTCTCTGTGTTTTTATCATAAAAAAGCCACCCTTGGGCAGCTTTATTACGATTTATGAGCAATTTTTTCGTAAGCATATGTGAGGAAAATTGAAAATACTGATTAATATCAGCTATTTATCATAATCTAAATCATCATCTACACTTACTTATAATTGACACTTACTTATAATTGACACTTACTTATAAAGTGATGTTAAGCACCCAATAAGCTTTGACCACAAACGCGAACGATGTTGCCATTTAAGCCACCAGAAGCAGGTGATGCAAACCATGCGATGGTCTCAGCCACGTCTACTGGCAAGCCGCCTTGGCTCATAGAGTTCATACGGCGACCCGCTTCACGAATAGCAAATGGAATGGCTTCTGTCATTTGCGTTTCAATAAACCCTGGAGCAACGGCATTGATTGTCATGCCTTTGGCGTTGTCTTCTAACTGCTTGGCAGTGGCATTCACCAAACCAATCACCCCTGCTTTAGAGGTGGCATAGTTGGTTTGACCCAAGTTGCCAGCGATACCTGAAATCGATGACACACAAACAATACGTGCATTGTCTTTTAATACATCGTTGTCTAGTAAATAGCGGTTCAGCCTAGCAATACTACCTAGGTTAATATCGATAACCATGTCCCACTTTTTCTCGTCCATGTTTGCCAATGTCTTATCACGAGTGACGCCAGCATTATGGATGATTGAATCTAATCCGCCACGCTTTTGTGCGGCTTCGGCGATTTGTTTGCCAGCGTCATCACTGGTGATGTCGACGGTCAATACTGAGCCACTAATTTCGCTAGCGACTTTTTGTAGGTCTGCTTGTTGCTGCGGTACATCGAGGCAGATAACGTGAGCGCCTTCGCGAGCCAATACACGAGCAATTGCTTCACCAATACCGCGGCTTGCGCCAGTCACCAGCATGGTTTTGCCGCCAAGAGGCTGTGTCCAATCGACATCAACGTTACTACCCTTACTAACGCGTACGACTTGTCCTGAGACATAAGCTGAACGAGCTGAGGTGAAAAAGCGTAAAGTCGAATCTAGATTTTGCTCTGCGCCGTCTTCCACATAAACAAGCTGTGCCGTAATACCGCGTTTGAACTCTTTACCGACAGACTTTACAAAGCCTTCAAGCGCACGCTGAGCCAAAGCTGTATCAATGTCAGTGATATTTTCTGGTGGGCGACCAATAATAATGACGCGACCAGACTTTTCTACACGACGAGCGACAGTATGGAAGAACTCATACACTTCTTTTAATTGATCGGCATTGCTAATATTGCTGGCATCAAACAACAAAACTTTAAATTTATCATCGCCGCCCGTATTGGCTTTTGCTTCAACGCCTGCATCAGCAAGGGCATCTTTGATATCATCACTGCTGTTTACATAAACATCAGCATGTACGTCTGACAAAATTCGCGCCACAGACTCACTGACGCTTTTATCATCGCCATTAGCACGACCAACCAATACGCTACCACGTACTAAAGGCTCACCGCTTTCGAAGCGATCAAGAGTAACAGGTAACGGTAAACCTAAATTTTTGGCCACTTTTTTGCCAATAGAAGACTGAACAAAATCACCATAACGGTCTGACATAATATAATCCCTATAACGAACGGTTAGAATAATAGTAATAAATGTAATGTGCCTATTATATAGACTCAATAACCTCATAATTATTGATATTTAGTAAATGAGTCTAAAGCTGGCCTAACTATACACTGCCATCTTAAACAAGTCCAAAAACCGATAATGTCTACAACAATCTGTAAACAACTCAGTATACAAGGCGGTCACTTTTTCTGGATTTAAAAATCACCACATTGTGCTAAAATCAGACCTATAAGTTATAGCAAATGCAATTATCGATAACAATATATTATCAAATCTATCGTTATGCAATGCCAATAATCGATACTAGCCAGTCTACGAAAGTCATATTGATATCTTTCAAAGCTGATACCGACCTTAGATAAGCGTCACATAGTTTGCCAAAGATATACAGTAAGGTCGTAAAAACGTCTTATCATAAACAGTTATGCTGCGTAATAAGTGATAATATTTGCTTCTTGTTTATTTTCGATTATTGAATTTTTTAATGTAATCATTTTTATTATTAGCTTTACTATTGTTACCCTCTTTTCTTCTGCCCATATTTTTTAAGGATAATATTATGAGTAATAAAAACAATCACCCTGATAGCCCTGTTGTTGAAAGCACAGTGGTCAAAGCCAGTGCGTCAAAATCTACTGATAATAAATCAGACAGCGCCAAAACAGAAACGGCTGTTAAAAAAGCTAAAAGCACGACAGCTACAGACATGTCTAATAAAGAGTCTTCTAGTAATAAAGAGTCTGCTAGCACTACAGAGGCGAATGATAAATCACCAGATTCTACTACGAAAAAGCCAGCGTCTGCCGCCAAAAAAACCAGCAAAACAAAAGCCGTTGCTGGTCAAAATCGTGTGGCTATCTTAGGTGGCAACCGTATTCCGTTTGCACGCTCGAACGGTTCATACGCTGACGTTAGCAACACCGACATGTTGACAGCTGCATTAGATGGCTTGATTGAACGCTATAATCTACAAGACGAAGTGTTGGGTGAAGTGGTGTCTGGTGCCGTCATGAAACTAAGCCGTGACATCAACCTAACTCGCGAAGCCACACTTAACACAGCGCTCAACCCACATACGCCAACTTATGATATCTCACAAGCTTGCGGTACTGGCTTGCAAGCGACTTTTGCTTCTGCCAATAAAATCGCACTGGGTCTTATCGATTCAGCGATTACTGGTGGCGTAGATACGACCTCTGATGCACCGATCGCGATTGGTGATGGTCTACGTAAAGTACTGATCAAACTGGGCGCGGCTAAAGACAACAAACAACGCTTAAAAGCACTAATGGGTCTAAATCCAAAAGACTTAATCGATTCGCCACAAAACGGTGAACCACGCACTGGTCTATCAATGGGCGACCATCAAGCCATCACCACTCTTGAGTGGAATATCAGCCGCGAAGCACAAGATGAGCTTGCTTTTAACAGTCATCAAAACCTAGCGCGCGCTTATGATGAAGGATTCTTTGACGACCTAATCACTCCATACAAAGGTCTGACGCGCGATAACAACTTGCGTCCTGATACCACTTTGGAAAAACTGGCTAAATTAAAGCCTGTGTTTGGTAAAAAGAACGCCAACCCAACGATGACAGCAGCCAACTCTACACCGTTAACGGATGGTGCCTCTTGTGTCCTATTAGGAACCGATGAGTGGGCAAAAGAGCGTGGTCTTAAGCCATTGGCTTATATCGTTCATCAAGAAACGGCCGCCGTTGATTTCATTGGTAAATCTGGCACCACAGAAGGCCTATTAATGGCACCTGCTTATGCCGTACCGCGTATGCTTGAGCGTGCAGGTCTAACACTACAAGATTTCGATTTTTATGAAATCCATGAAGCCTTTGCATCACAAGTGTTATCAACACTAGCTGCTTGGGAAGATGAAAAATTCTGTGAAGAGCGTCTAGGACTAGATGCACCACTAGGCTCTATCGATCGTAGCAAGCTAAACGTTAATGGCTCGTCGTTAGCTGCGGGTCATCCATTTGCCGCAACGGGTGGTCGTATCCTAGCCACTGCAGCGAAGCTATTGGATCAAAAAGGCTCAGGTCGTGCACTAATCTCTATCTGTGCAGCTGGTGGTCAGGGCGTGACTTGTATCTTAGAGAAATAACTCTTTGACTGCTATTATTTGATTGGTATTATCAGTCAATAGTTAGCATGAATACTTTAAAGCACTCTTTAATCGATGGATTAGAGGGTGCTTTTTTATGCCCATTCACTACTCAAAACTGGATGATAGTCATGGTCTTGCTAACAACACAATAATGAAACGTAGCCAACGCATAGCTCTATCGGTAGTTATGCTAAAGTAAGAGGATAACCAATAAAAATCATAACAACACTGATTAGGAGTTTTTTATGGGTAAGATACCTTCGTCCATCAATCCCAAATCCCTCACGCCACAAGAGCGTCAGGAACTTAGCTCACCTGAGCAACACAGTTTTATCGAGCGTATGGATAAGGAGGTTTTTAATGATCAGTTGCGGCGTAAAATGCACGAAGACCTCATCGATACTTATGATGAAGAGCTAGAAAACGAGATAGATGATTATGTGCGTGATTTTCGTTTTGATGGGCGCGAAATGAGTGAGCAAGAAAGACTTGATCGGCGTATGTACTTTCAAGAGTTGGTAAGGCTACAGCGCGAGCTTATTAAGTTGCAAGACTGGGTCGTTGATCGCGGTGAGCGTATCGTCGTCATATTTGAGGGTCGTGACTCGGCGGGTAAAGGTGGCGCTATCAAGCGTATCACGCAGCGCTTAAACCCTCGTGTGTGTCGAGTGGCTGCCCTACCTGCACCGACAGAACGTGAGCAATCACAATGGTATTTTCAGCGTTATGTCGCCCATTTGCCTGCTGCTGGTGAGATTGTGCTGTTTGACCGCAGTTGGTATAATCGTGTGGGGGTTGAGCGTGTGATGGGTTTTTGTACCGATGCACAGTATGAAGAATTTTTTCAGTCGGTGCCTGAGTTTGAACGTATGCTAGTACGCTCAGGTATTCGCTTGGTGAAGTACTGGTTTTCGATCACTGATGATGAGCAGCATTCACGCTGTATGAGCCGTATTCATGATCCGCTCAAGCAATGGAAGCTCTCAGCCATGGACTTACAGTCACGCCGCCGTTGGGAAGACTATACCAAGGCTAAAGAGACCATGTTTGAGCGAACGCATATCCCTGAAGCACCTTGGTGGGTGGTTGAAGGTAACAATAAAAAACGCGCAAGGCTAAACTGTATTGCTCATCTACTCGAACAAATTCCTTATAAGGAAGTGCCACGTGATGAAGTAGAATTACCCGATCGTAAACGTGATGACGAATACTACCGTGAGCCTATTCCAGATGATATGTATGTGCCACCGCGCTATTAAAAGATATGCTGGTTTTACGTAAGCCGTGTCCTCAATTCAATCGATTGTCCTCTAAATTGGCTAATAATGGCTACATTTTGCCAAGGATAGTCAAACAGCTTATTGATATCTCGATATTATTGGCATTACCTTCATTGTTTGACGGCAATTTTTATCACCATTTTTAAAATGAAGACACGCCCTAGTCTTATGCTCATAAAAAAAGCCGCCTTATCGATATATAAGGTGGCTTTTTTTATACTGTTTGTTGAATAATAGTCGTCTAACATTCATCAAAACCATTACAAGTACAATAAATAATTACATGGTATAGGTGGACTGCAAACCATCTATTTTACCCGCCAATAATCGCTCAACTTCGTTTTTAATTCTTTGACCTGCAATATCAGTTCCAATCTGTACCGCAAAACCTGCCGGTCGACCACCTTGAGTTTTGGCGTTAATCCAAACCACTTTGCCATTCATAGGCAAACGCTCGCTAGAATTGGGTAAAGTGATGGCGATAAATACCTCGTTACCTAGCTGCTGAGCGTCATTGGATGGCACAAATAATGCGCCATTACTGACAAAGGACAAGTAGCTGGCATATAACATTTCGATATTTTCAATGTGGCAGGTTAATATCCCGCCGCGTCCTGGCATGGCCATAGTCAGCTTCCTTCATTAAGTTTGGTATTTTTATTTGCTATCAAGGCAGATTTTCTTATAAACAAGCCAATTCTTGCATTAGCTTATCATAGGCAAATTTTTCTTGCACATTTTGTTGCAGAGCGATTTTTGTCTGCTGTAAGCTATTAGAAAAAAGTGCGAGGCCATTATTATCAGGTGGATATTTTTCTAAGGCAGCGGATAGATTGACATCTTTTTGAAGCTCATTAAGCCCTAAGTAAAGACGGCGCATATCAAGTAGCATCAGCTCAGAAAGCTGAATAAATTCCGTGATACTCAGTTGGTTTTGCCAATAGTCACTGGCTGCCACACTACTACGTTTACCACTACGCAATGCCTGCCACGTCGTCAACCATAGCGCACGTTTGCTATACCATGGCGCTTGTGCCATGGCTATCGCTGCCAAAGGTGCGCCATTTGCCAATTGGATAAGCTGCTCAATCGCAGCCGTTCCGACCGCTTCACGATTGACCGTAGAGCCAAGTGCCTGTGTCACATAGTCAACGGCGATCATAGGCTGAATGGTCTGTAATGGCAACTGCTGCACCCGACTTTTAATGGTGGGCAGTAGTTGTGCTGGAGTATCGCTGATCAAAAACAAATGGACTTTAGCTTGTGGTTCTTCCAAGGTTTTGAGTAGCGCGTTGGCCGCAGCAATCGTCATTTGCTCTGCATGGTCTAACACACAGATACGCATCCCTTGACCACCTTGGTAGATAAAAGGCTGCAAGTTGCGGATATCATCCACTTTAATCTTAAGAGCACTGTTATTGGCTGTTTTGGATGATTTTTTATCCTTTGCAGCGTTACTTAATTTTTCTTGATTATCAGCACTATCTGCACTATCTGCACTGATCGGCATACTGATCAGTGGCAATACCTGTAAGCTTGGATGCGTGCCAGATCTTAGCCATTGGCAACTTTCACACGCGCCGCAAGCCCCTGTGGGATGGCTATCACGCTTACGGCATAATAGCCAAGCGACCAAACGCCATACAAAAGCCCGCTTGCCCATACCCTGCATACCAGCAGCTAATAGCGCATGTGGCAAAGATTGCTGTGATGTCAAAACTCGCTTGGTCAATTGCGACCACAGATTTTTCTGCCATGGCAATAACGCGGCGAAATAAATGTGGTCTGTAGTATCCATTGTGCCTGTATTTTGCGTCTTATCACTCATAGCTAACGTCCTATCACTTCGCTTGATTATTCAGGATATAGCGTGTTCATGACGCTTTAGATGAAATATTTTTGCTTAGGCTATCTATCCAATGGGGCTCTGAAATTCAGTCAAACTCATGGCATTTAAGCGGTCTAAATCTTCTTGGGTATCGACCCCTGCAGGTAGATGACAAGCGGCAACTGCAATAGCAATCTGCGCTCCATTTTCTAAAACGCGTAACTGCTCTAGGCTCTCAAGTGTCTCAAGTGGCGTTTGCGGCCAATGCACAAACTGCTGCAATAAACGGACGCGATAAGCATATAACCCTAAATGACGATAAGCATTTTTTGGTGGGTTTCTATGACCATCATTGGACAATACGACATCACGGTCGCAAGGAATGGGTGCTCGGCTAAAATAAAGCGCACGTTGCAAGTCATTAGAGTGTTGACTGACCACCTTAACCACTGATGGACGCATAAAAGTCTCATAGTCGTCGATAGGCTCACACAAAGTCGCCATCACGCTATCACTGTCTGCGACCAAAAGCGCCTTTACCTGCTCCAATAATAACGGTGGCACTAACGGTTCATCGCCTTGCATGTTGACCACGATATCATGGTCAGCCCACCCTTTAATGGCGGCAACTTCTGCCAAACGGTCAGTGCCTGAAGCATGCTCGCTACTGGTCATCACCACATCAAACCCTGCATCTATGCATATCTTGGCAATATCGTCATCATCCGTGGCAATACACATATCATCAGCGAAGTGCGCTGTTTGCGCCTTTTCAGCAACCCAAAGAATCATCGGCTTATCATGTATCTCTAGTAATGGCTTGCCGGGCAGCCGCGTGCTCTTAAAACGAGCAGGGATAACAATATGAGTTTTGGCGGGCATAATCACTGACGACATGGGTTTCCTATAGCAATTTTTATACGGTTTAAAGCATCATCTATTATTTGCTTTGGTATTATTATTGGTACTGTTATCGTTTGCGATATCGATACCTAGCTTTTTTAGCTGCTGCTGCAGATTATCATAACAGCTGTCAGAGAGTTCGGCGGTTACTGGCAGTACCCATAGTCTGTTTATCAGCGTTTGATACTCATTATTTAGCGCTTTATCAGTAGTAGCTTTCGATAGCAACGCTCTTATTTTTACCGCATCTTTACTGGTGACTACGATTGGATATTCGGTATACTGCAATAATTCCGCCAACTCAAAATCATAATGATCAGGATAAGCATGTCCAACGACATCGAAGCCTAGCGAACTTAAAGTATCAAAAAACCGCTGCGGATAACCAATACCGCTCACCGCATGCACTCTACAACCCTTTTTAGGGGCATCAATTTGAGAATAAGATAAAGTAGGTTGCCATAAGAGTTGCAGAGCATCCGCTTCTAGATGCATTGTCAAACGATGGGCTCGGTACAGATTGCTATTATCTTTATTATTGTCCACTGAATCTGTTGTTAGTGGCTCATGGTAGATGACAGTTGCACCCTGCAATCGCGACATGGGTTCACGTAAAAACCCTGTTGGCAGGAGTTGCTGATTACCAAAGCCCCGTTCTGAATCGACCACAATCCATTCAATGTCACGTTGCAGTGCATAATGCTGCAAGCCATCGTCGGCAATAATGAATTGCAAGTCAGGATGGGCAGCTAACAAGGTCATAATTGCTTGCTTACGATCGGGACATACTGCCATGGGTGCATCTGTCATATTGACAATCAAACAAGGCTCATCCCCTACCACGTTGGGCAAACTGGCGGCATCGACCAAAGCGGGCATTTGACTGGTGTCGCCACCGTAACCACGGCTGATGACTCCTACCTTTATTCCGCGTTCTTGTAGATAATCAACCAAAGCAATAATCAATGGTGTTTTGCCACTACCGCCCACGCTAATATTGCCGATCACCATAACGGGAACAGGCGCACGATAACTTGCTAACAGCCCAGCTTTATAAGCTTGACGACGCAGCGTGGTGATAAGTCCGTACAACCAACTAATAGGTAGCAATAGCCATAGCCAAGCGGCTTGACGTTGCCAGGCACGCGTCACTGTCGTTTCAATACTCATGATAATTGACCACTTACCTATTCAGCTAAACTTGAACTTAGCACGATTTGAACGTCAAAGCTGCTCAAAGAATAGTCCGATAATTTTATTCAAAGTCGCGTTCATACATTTGCGCATAATGACCTTGTAATTGCATAAGCTCATCGTGCGTGCCCAACTCGACGATTTGACCGCTGTCTAACACGGCGATACGATCGGCTGATTCAATGGTGGTCAGTCGATGTGCAATGACTAATGTGGTACGATCTTTCATCACATTATCAAGCGCTTGCTGAATGTAATACTCTGATTCATTGTCTAACGCACTGGTTGCTTCATCTAAAATTAAAATCGGCGCGTCTTTTAATAGCGCACGAGCAATCGATAAGCGCTGACGCTGCCCGCCAGACAGCTGCAAACCTTCAGCACCAATTTCACTTTGATAGCCGTTTGGCATTTTCATAATAAAATCATGAGCAAAGGCATCTTTTGCGGCGCGCTCAACCTCAGCTTGGGTTTTATTGGCTAAGCCACCATAAGCAATATTGTTAAATACCGTGGTATTGAACAGGACTACTTGTTGATTGACCATCGCAATCTGCGCCCGTAAGCTCTCAAGCTTAATGTCTTCAATCGGTATACCATCCAAGGTAATTTGCCCAGAAGAGGTCGATAAGGTGCGCGTCAGTAAGTTTACTAAAGATGACTTACCAGCACCACTTCGCCCTACCAATGCAACCGTCTCACCCGCTTTTACATCTAACGTAAAGTCACGCAAAGCGACCGTTGAGTCAGGATAAATCAGACTGACATTATCCAGCTTGATTTCGCCCGTCAAAGCAGGGCTAAGCACACCAGTGTCTGTTTCTTCTGGCTCATCTAACAAGGCAAAAATAGACTCACCTGCCGCGATACCTTTTTGCAGTTTCTGATTGATGTCAGTCAATGAGCGTACCGGCTTGCTGAGCAAACCTGCAGCGGCAATATATGAGATAAACTCACCCGCTGAGATATTGTCAATCACCGATGGGCGTAGTGCGAGCCACACCACAACTGACATGGCGACAGCCATTAGCAGCTGTACTGCTGGCGTATTGATACTGTTGGTCACCACGACCTTCATGCCTTGGCGTAAGTTCTTTTTCGATGTTTTATCGAAGCGTGCGGCTTCGTATGCTTGACCGCCATAGTTTTTGACAACCTGATAGCCACCAATCACTTCATTGGTAATATGGCTGACATCACCCATCGTCTCTTGAATACCCTTAGACAACTTTAGATAACGCTTTGAGGCGATGCGAATAAGCCACAATATTGGCGGTAGCACAACGAATAAAATCAACGTCAAACGCCAATTGCTATAAAGCAAGAAACCTATCAAGGCGACGACTGTCAAACCATCCCGCAGTAGCGTCTTCATAGAGTCTGTACTAGCGGCGGTGACTTGCTCAACATCAAATATCAGCTTGGATGAAATGGTACCAGCAGGATTGGCTAAGTAAAAAGAGCTTGGCAGACGAAGCAATTTATTAAAGACTTCCACTCGCAGCTCATATACCAAATTACGTGAGACCAGAGCAGAATAGTAATTACCCAAAAAGCTACCAACACCGCGGACAAAAAACAGACCAATGATCAATAATGGAAATAAATCTTGTTTGCTTTGATCGTTCTGATTAATGGCATCGGTGATGTATTGAAGTAATTTGGCAATCCAAATCTCTGTCGCCGCATTAATCGCAAAGCCCAACACAGTAAGCATTAATGCCCACCAGTATGGTTTTAAATAACTCAGCAAACGCAGCAAGGTCTTATGTTTAGGTATGTTTGACGGCTCTGCTGATAGTTTTTTAGCAGCAGTTTTTGCAGAGTCAGGTTGATATGCTTGGCTCATAAAAGCCTCAATTTGGGGGTCATAACATGAATGGACTGCGTTAAAATTACAGTTTTATAAGAACATCTATCAATGGCAATAAAGTAGCTATAGGCTACTGCGGTAACGGCTGACCAAGTGGCACGACCGTACTGATATTAAGATTCAAAAATCCCAGTTTACCCGCAATGTCCATCACTCGCACAACCGATTGGTGGGTGGCATTGGCATCCGCAGCAATAACAAATAGCATGTCACGATTACTGCCAGCTTCTTGTTGTAGCATACTTGTCAACTCTGCCTCATTGCTACTAGCAAGCGTAATACCGTTCACCAGATAACTGCCATCTTCTTGTACTGCCACTTCGATACTGTTTTTCTCTTCTGTCAGCGCAACACCTTCAGCTTCAGGAAGAATAATATTTAAACGACTAAAATGATTAAACGACGTTGCTAACAGCAAAAACACAATCAAAAACAACAAACAATCAATCATCGGGGTCAAGTTAATTTCGAGCGGCTCAACAGTCGGTTTTCTAAAGCGCATATCACTCTCTTTAATTTACTAGATACTCATGTGCTTGATGGATTATTAGTGCGTGTTGAACAGTCACAAATACTAAAAAATAAATGCTAAAAAATAAATACTAAGAAGTGACGGCAACACCATTATTTGAGCTTAATCCATCCACTGCATACTCATTATCTACAACGTCATCCGATGGCGCACGATGTGCAGGCACATTCAAGCCAGCAGTAGATGTATTTTCCAGTAAATGATAATCATACAACTCTTGAATCATGAGTCCCGCTTGCGTCTCAAACTGGGCATTAATATCGATAATACGGCGCTGAAAATAACGATAGGCAACCAGTGCTGGAATAGCCACGATCATACCAGCAGCAGTCGTAATCAACGCTTGTGACACACCAGCAGCAAGCATCGTTGGGTCTTGCATCGCCCCATCAGTAATCGCCAAAAATGACGAAATAATGCCTAACACCGTGCCTAACAACCCCAGTAGTGGCGCAATCGCCCCTATGGTCCCAAGCATATTGATGTTTTTTTCTAACTGATGCACTTGTACGCTAGCGCGGTTTTGCATATGCATCGTCATCGAGTCTAAGCCATATTGACGATACAGCAGCCCTGTCGCTAAAATATCTCCCAAAGGTGTTTTTTCTTTGACATTCATCAACTGTGTACGACCAATATCCCCATTCTCACGTAAGCGCGTGATTAGCTGTTCGCGCAATCTACTCGGAGCAACTTTATTAAACTGTAAAGTATGACTACGCTCGATGATGATAACCAATGCCAATATTGAGCACACCACGATAGGCGTCATCAACCAACCACCCGCTTTTACCAACTCCCACATATTGACTCTCTTTTATATTTTTATAAAAATAGCGGTTATCAAAATATCTTAATATTTACAGCATCATGACAAACTCGTTAGCGATATCAAGCCTGTGCTTCTATGTGCTTAATCAAAGCTGCTAACTGATCTTGGTTATGGAAAAATATCTCAACACTACCCTGGCCATCTTTTTTATGTTTGAGTTTGACTTCAGCCCCTAACATATCTGTCAGTCTTTGCGTCAAGCGCTCAACCTCACGAGATTGCGTTTGCTCAGCACGATTGGCTTTAGGCGCAGGCTGTAAGATCGATTTAACCAACTTTTCAGCGTCGCGTACCGTCATACCACCGTCGATAATTTTTTGCGCGATAATCGGCTGCTGCTCAGAGGATAATGCCAAGAGCGTGCGCGCATGACCCATATCTAGGGTGCTATTTGCCAAATGATCTTTGACTGTATCATGCAGTTGATTGAGACGCAGCAGGTTTGATACGGTGGTGCGTGCCTTGCCAACGACTTCGGCAATCATCGCATGACTCATACCAAATTCAGTATGAAAACGTTGTAATGCAGCGGCCTGTTCAATCACGGACAAGTCCTCACGCTGGATATTTTCAATCAAGGCCAGTGCGATGGCAAGCTCATCAGATAAAGCACGTTCAATCGCTGGAATAACGGCTTTACCTGCCATTTTTGCTGCACGCCAGCGACGCTCACCAGCAATGATCTCATGGGTAACGAATGCTTCACTCTTGTCTTCATTGGCCAATAACGGACGGATAACGATCGGTTGCATAACGCCATGCTGCTCAATCGAAGACGCCAGCTCTGCAAGCGCCGTTTCACTCATATCACGGCGTGGCTGATACTTACCCGCTTGCAAACGCGTGACATCTATTTGCACCAAGCTTATCTGGTCTTCAGAGGCACTAGTATCTGTTCCATTAACACGATTCTTATTAGCCGTACCTTTGTTTATCGTGCGCGGCGACCGTGTGGTTCGACTGCTGGCAGTGGTGTCAGAGGCAATAGGTTTGGTCGTTGGTTTTTCACTGGTCTCATTATCATCAGATTGAGCAGGCGTGCTAATATTTAATCTATCAGCGTTTAGCGTTTCAGCTGGCAAAGTACTCTCACGCGCCGCCATGTCGTCTTGCAAGGCAGAGGCGGTGATTTGCTTTTCTTTTTTGATTGACCCCAACAAGGCATCTAAGCCTCGATTGGCAGCCAACCCTCTTTTCTTCGCCATGATTACCTATCCTCTAACGCTAAAATAAAAGCCAAATAATTATTAATACAGCTTACTCATTACTTATAAATACGACATTCAATGTTCAATATCTGTTTAGTCGCTTGTGCTGACATTCTATCACTGGTGCTAAAAAACATGCATACATGCATATTAGTCACTTTGTTTCATGACTTCAGCCGCCAATTTTTGATAAGCGCGCGCACCTTTTGACCATCTCTCGTAAGCGATAACTGGCAAACCATGCGCTGGCGCTTCTGCCAAACGAATATTTCTTGGAATATGGGTTTTATACATAATATCGCCAAAGTGCGCTTCAAGCTCGGCAGACACATCCCGAGCCAGTGTATTGCGTGCATCAAATAATGTTCTCACCACACCGCGGATATATAGCTTTGGATTCAACTCGGTTAAACGCTCTATCGTCTGCGACAAATCAGCCAAGCCTTCTAATGCATAGTATTCACACTGCATAGGAATAATAACGCTATCTGTAGCAACTAACGCATTAATCGTCAGCAAATTCAAGCTGGGTGCACAGTCTATAACCACATAATCGTAAGCAGGTTTTTTAGCAGCTAGCTGATCATTAACCAAAGCCACCATTGCTGTTTTAAACAGCTCATGACTATTGGTCTTGTTCATTAGGGTGATATCCATGCCTGCCAAATCACGATTGGCACCGATCACATCAAACCCCGCCGGACTGGTAACAATAGCATCAGACAGCGATACTCCATCCAATAATACGTCAGCGATAGTTAGCCCAAGCTCGTTTTTATCAACACCCGTACCACTGGTCGCATTACCCTGTGGGTCTAAGTCAATCAGCAGTACATGCTTGCGCTTCGCAGCCAAGCTGGCGGTCAAATTTACTGCCGTCGTGGTTTTGCCCACGCCGCCTTTTTGATTCGCAATTGCTATGATTTCCATACACTCACTCAATTTAATTAGGGTCTATTACTGTTATTTTACTTTTGGCTTACACAATCAATTTTTCGCTAAACTTTGCATAGCATCATACTCATAAGCGTAAACAATACGAGTACTTTTATCTAATTAGCACGATTTGCATCACTATATTTTGAATATTATGCCATTCAAATATCCACAAAATCATGTGATACCGACATGTATCACTTAAAAGGTGTTCATAGCTTAGACATTTTTATAGGACAATTCAATTAAATGACGACTATCATGTAAACGAGGCACTTTAAGCTTAATCGTCTTAATATGCCAGTCATTGTCCAGCGCTTGTAGTTCTTCATCGCTTGGCGCTTTGCCTTTCATCGCGCATAGGTAACCGTTATCTGCTAAGCGCGGCTGAGCCACTTCGACAAAATCGATCAAACTGGCAAAGGCTCTAGAAGTCACAACGTCATAGCTGGCGTCATGCGCCTCGATACGAGAAGCAATTGGCTGCATATTATTCAAGCCAAGCTCACTGCTGATTTGCTTAATAAAACGAATTTTTTTCTGATTACTATCAAGTGCGGTGCATTGACGCTCTGGCTGACAAATCGCAATAATAACCGCTGGCATCCCTGCTCCTGTGCCAATATCTAACAGTGACCCTGACGGTAAATGCGTTATAATAGCCAAACAATCAATTATATGTTTGATCAATGCCTCTTCTGGATCAGTGATGGCGGTCAGATTATACGCTTTATTCCACAACAAAAGCTGGTCTAAGTACAATAATAATGTGCGCTGCTGCGTCTCACTCAAGGGTAAATTGAGCTCATTGACCGCTTGTGCCAAGGTATTCGCCAGCGCTGGCAACTGTGCGCCAAGCTTTACAAAGCCAGTCGGATCAATACGGATATTGCCCGTGTTAGCAGAGGATGAAGATGTTTTAGTAAAGTCTGACATACAACGAGTTATCCAGTTTTGACATGTGAACCGTCTATTTTATCATGCAGTCTGCCCATTGAATAGTTGCAGATTGCGCCAATGTGAGACATCTTATACTATCTGAGCCTATATTGAGGCGTTATTGTTCTTTAATCGCCTTAAATGGATGATGAATGATTACTTATATAGGCGGTTTTGACAGAGCCTGCTAATGATACAAAACTGCTTTTAATGATTTATTTAAAACACCGTTTTATCTTGTAAGATGTTTTTATGAACGATGCAAATTAACTAGAAAAAACCAAGTATTAGCACTCATTAGTAAACTTAATAACACTTAATAGCACTTAATAACCACGCCACTTTCCACAAACGATATAATTTATACCTATGACCAAACAGCCACACATCCCTACCTCTCAATTATCGAGAGACGCTAATAAAAAAGACGCTAATAATATGGCAACACCCATCATTGAATTAAAAAGCACCAAATCAGCAACACCGAATGCACCGCATCCATGCTTTATTGATATCAAGCAGCGCTGCCTTGTCACCGCTGAGCAACTAAAACGCTATAGCGATCCTGATGAATTGCCCTCGGATACTCGCACGGCACCAGATCTAGACGTTGGCTTTGGTCAGCAGCGTGCACTAAAAGCCTTACAAACAGCTTTGGATATCAAAGCCAGTGGCTATCATGTGTTTGCTGCTGGTGAAAATGGCTTGGGCAAACGCACCGTCATCAGCCGCTTGCTAACGCGTATTGCCGCCGATGCACCCACACCTGACGACTGGGTATATGTGCATAATTTTACCGATCCACGTACCCCTTTAGCCTTGCGACTACCTGCTGGGCAAGCCTCTTTATTGCAGCAGCAAGTCACTCACTTATGGCAACAAGCCAAAAAGCGATTGAGCCAACGCTTTCGTAGTGATCAATATCAAAGCAAAATCGAAGCAATCAAAAATGACACGCATCAAAAAGAAAGTCAGGCTTATGATGTGCTCAATGCAGAAGGCAAACAATATGATTTGGCGTTGACGTTTCGCTCCTTTGATAATAAAGCGGTGTTTGTACATCCCAGTCAACTCGCGACAGAAACTAGTGGTAGTAATGACAAACCATCTGCTAGCAACAAAAATAAATCCGTGAGCGATAATAGTAGTGAACCGAGCATTCTTAGCACCGAGTATAACGATCCTATAAATGCAGAGCAGAATAAAAACAATACTGAATACGGCAATAGTGAATACGAAGCTGAGCTAAATAACTTTGTCCAAAAAAACCATATGCAAAAACGCTTAAGTCAGTTGACCATCGCGTTAGAGCAGTTAGAGGACGAAGCCAATGATGCGATAGAAGCCCTGCATCGCAATATTGCACGTCGTGCATTACAACCGTTATTTGCCCCTGTTTATGAGCAATTTGCCAGTCACCCACTGGTCATTGACTATCTCAAGACCGTATTTGCCGACATGGTTACGCATGTCGAGCGCATCGTCAATGGCGATGACGAAGAGTTTGTAACGGCAGTTTTGGCCACAACCCCAAGTCGCTATGCGGTCAACGTCATTGTCAGTCACATGCCGGACGACGGTGCACCCGTCATCTTTGAGGACTTACCGACGCACTTGAACTTGTTAGGTCATGTCGAGCAAATCACCCAATTGGGCACGGTCACCACTGATGTCAGTATGATTCGAGCGGGTGCTCTACACCGTGCTAATGGTGGTTATTTACTATTAGAAGCGAGTCACTTACTTGAGCATCCGTATGCCTGGCAGGGTCTCAAGCGGGCGTTACAATCACGCAAAATCAAACTCTCAAGCCTTGAACAAATGCTGACCTTAACAGGCAGCTTATCGTTAGCACCTGCCCCCATTGACCTTGATGTTAAAGTGATTTTGCTTGGTGAAGCAGACTTATATTATGAGCTGTTAGAGCTTGAGCCTGAGTTTGATGCGGTATTTAAAGTACGTGCGGATTTTCACGATGACGTGCCTCGCAGCAGTGAGCACGAATTGGCGTTAGTCGCGAAAATGGCTGATATCATTGACTATGCCAATCTCTATCCGTTTGATCGTAGCGCGCAAGCTGCCCTACTTGAGCATTTAAGCTTACAAGCAGAAGACCAAGACCGCTTAAGCTTGCACAGTGATTTATTAATCAAGCTGTTGCATGAGTCTAACCGCCACGCGCATTTAAGCGGAAAAAACATTGTTAATGCCTATCATGTCACACAAGCCATCGATGATATGGACGAGCGTTCAGGATACCTGCGTGACCTCTATTGGGATGAGCTAAGAAACGGTCAGCAGCTTATTCAAACTCAAGGCAGCGCTGTCGGACAAGTCAATGCGCTGACAGTGGTCAGCTATGCCGATAGCGAGTTTGGCATGCCCGCCCGCTTGACTGCCGTCATTCAACCAAATATCGGTACAGGTGAGATTCTCGATATCGAGCGTGATGTAGACTTGGGCGGTAGTTTACACGCCAAAGGCATGCTGATTATGACCAGCTATTTGCGCGCATTATTCAGCCAACATCATGCGCTCAACTTTAGCGCCTCGCTCGCTTTTGAACAAAGCTACGCCCATATCGATGGCGATAGTGCTACCGTCAGCGAAGGCTGTGCGCTGCTATCTGCCTTAGCAAACGTCCCGATTGATCAATCATTTGCCATTACTGGCTCTATGAACCAATTGGGCGAAGTGCAAGCGGTTGGTGGCATCAACTCTAAAATCGCCGGATTCTTTGATGCATGCCGCGAGCAAGAATTGACTGGGCAGCAAGGCGTGGTCATTCCAATGGCCAATGTCAAACAGCTCATGCTGCGTGACGACATCATTGCTGCCGTCAAAGCGAACGAATTTCATATTTATGGTGTCTATACACTGAGCGAAGCATTGACGCTGATGACTGGTTTGCCTATCGATACCATGAACAAGAAAGGTCGCTATCGTAAAGACACGTTGTTTGGCAAAGTTTTAAGTCGTCTGATGTTATGGGATGAAAATCAAGATAACAATGACGATGGTATGGATGATAAAAAGTCCAAAAAGAAAGATAAAAAGAAGCAGAAAGCAAAACGTCAAAAAAAACGGGACAAGAGAAAAAAGGAAAAACACAAAGACAAGGCGGAGCACAACGAAGTCAGTATAAATGATGATCAAGGTATCAACCAAAGCATCAATCAAGGTATCGATAAGAATGCCACTAAAACGCCCATTGACGCCATATAAGCTGATTTATAGTGAAATTTAGCTGTATCAAAACCAATCCATAAGTCAGTGTGCTAATTGAAGACATGCCCTAGACGCTACGATACTTTTCTGCGATGATGAATGGTTAATACTCCGCTAAGCTATACAAAAGCCAACTCGTAATTTCATAAAGGTTATCGCTTAATGACTGTACATTCTACTGACGCCGACCACTCTCATGCTCAAACGAACTCTGTTGAGCAAGCTAATACTGTAGCGGCAGCGGACAGTCATGTCTCAGGAGATAACAACGATAATCGCCATGGCGCGGCGACGACGGCGCGCCAGTGGCAAGTGCTATCGCAACTACAGCGCAACCGCTGGGTGGGCACAACCCATATCTACGAGCAGCTGATGATGGCAGGTTTTGACATCAGCCTACGCACTGTTCAACGCGACTTAAATGCGCTAGCAAAACGCTTTCCTATAGAAAAAAACAACGCCAACCCACAAGGCTGGCGCTGGCGTGATGACGCGCCACTCCAAAGCTTACCGCACATGAATCTATCGCAAGCAGTCGCCTTTAATATGGTTGAAGCCAATCTAACTCAGCTACTACCACCTGTTATTTTAGATGAATTATTTCCGTGGTTTGACTTGGCAAGGCGGCAGCTAAAAAACAGTAAAGTCACCCATTCATGGATCGACAGAGTGCGTATTGAGCCTGCCACTCAGCCACTAATCGCGCCGCATATTGACTTGGATAGCAAAGACAATATTTACCATGCGCTATTTTATCAATTACAAATCAAAGCCTGCTACACACGCAGCAATAAATCACAGGCCAGTGAATATCTTTTGAATCCCATCGCTATTATCCAGCGCGGTGTGATTATTTATCTGCTGGCAACTCGTACTGATGATCCAAACTTTACCATTCGTACCTTTGCCCTACATCGATTTGCTAGCGTTGACATTCTTGAAAGCGCCGCACAAACACCTGAGAGTTTCCAACTCGATAATTATTTGGATGCGGGTGGTATGGGCTTTAGCCACCCCTTATTCGGTGAGCTGCCTAATCATGGCAAAAACACCGCTATTGAGCTACAATTCACCAAACAAGCGGGCAAAAGCCTGACTGAAAGCAAGCTCAGTGACGACCAAACTGTTACGTTGGATGATGACACGCTGACTATTCAAGCCACTGTCAACCTAACTTCACAACTGGTTTGGTGGTTGCGTGGTTTTGGCAATGGTTTATTGAATGCCAAACCAGCATTGTTACATCAAGCCGTATTGGATAAGTTTTTTGATCATAAATAACAACTGCGAGTAATGATGCTCAAATTTAACCGTATTCAGACGATTACCATTATTTAAAAATGAAGAACGAAAGTAGATAAGGAATGTTATGCCGACCACTACCTCATTGCCATTACTGTCAGACAGTTTAAGAGGACTGGGCTTAGACGCGGGAACCTTATTTTTTGCGCTAAACTATGAATTTACCAAGATTGAGCCAAAAGGCATGTTTAAGCGCTTTAAAAAAAACCAGAGCGCTATTGATATTGATTTGGCTTGCGTACTATATGACGACAATTGCACCATCAGTGATATCGTGTGGTTCAAACAATTGCGCGATAAAGCGGAATCAGTGAAACATCAAGGCGACAGTCTCAATGGCAAAGATCGCGGCGAACAAGCGATGTATTTGGCACCTCTTGACCAAGAGCAAATCAGGCTTTACTTAGATAAAATCCCAGCACATATCACCCACATTGCTATGATAGCCAACTCTTACCACGGTCATCCGTTTTCAAGAGTCAAAAAAGGCGAGATTCATCTAAGCGATGATGAAGGCAATCGATGCTTTGAAGTCAATCTAAAGCAACTGCCACGTGATTGCACGACGCTGTGGGTGGCACATTTACGCCGAGAAGTGGATGATTGGCATCTCACACTACAAAACTTACCCCTTACTGCCGAAGATTTAGCAACGGCGGCGCAGCAAGTCGCCCATGAATTGGCCCGTGCGCTACCCATTCCACAAGCTATCTAAATACCATAAAATATCCGTTTATTGCTAATAAAAAGGGTGCAACGTTCTGATAACATTGCACCCTTTTGTTAAACACCCATTTTTTGAAACCTGAAATAATTACTATAAAAGACTTACAGTGGCTCACCGCAATGTGGGCAAAAGTTCTTTTGTCGTTCTTCCACTTCTCTTTCGCGGCGCTCAAGCTCTTGTTCGCGTAATACCTGCAATACGATATTTTGCGCCTGCTCTTTATCCAGTCCCAGCTCACGGCGAATTTTATCGATCATCATCTGATTTTTCACCAAATCAAAATCGCTATCAATCAGCTGCGCTCGAAAGTCTTGTTCAAGCTCTTCACGGCGCTGAGCAAGCTCATTTGCTAAACCAGTCGCTAAAATACCTGCAGGTAATGCCGCCAGACCCACACCTAATATGGTAATAACCGCACCCAATATTTTACCCGCATTGGTAATCGGCGTGACATCGCCATAGCCCACCGTCGTTAGCGTCACCACCGCCCACCACATCGCTTTAGGTATCGACTCAAACTCTTCTGGCTGGGCGTGGTTTTCAACCAAGTAAATGCCACTAGATGCCGTCACAATCATAATTATTAAAATAAAAATAACCGCTTGGAACGAGCCTTTTTCTTTACTAATGACCACCAATAAGATGCGTAACGAAGCAAAATAGCGTGTCAGTTTGAGAATGCGGAATAAACGTAAAATACGTAAGAAGCGTAAATCAATCGTAACAAAGAAATTCAGGAAAGCTGGCGCAATGGCGACTAAATCAATCAACGCAGAAGGACTTTTCAACCACTCCCAACGCTGACGCCAAGTAGTGTCATCTGGTTTTTCCTCGGCCACACTCCACAAACGCAGCAAATACTCAATAGAAAACACCACGATAGAGAAATTTTCAAACCAAGTAAAATACTCCTGATAAGGGTAATACCAACTGTCAACCGACTCAGCAATGACCGCTGCTACATTGGTCATGATTAGAAATATTAAAAAGTAGTCAACGCAACGGCTAAACAGCGTATCGTGCTCATCATTTTGCAGAATATCGTATACGAAAAGACGCAAGCGCCGTATAGATTGGAATAGCATGCCGTCCCTATGCGGTGAAACACCGGTCTTATATTAATATAATAAAGCAGTCATCACAGAATATGACATTAATGCTCGGTCACCATCAGTATTTCATACCCATCACTACTTGACGATGTAGTGCTCTTAAAGCATTACTAGTGATAGGACTGGCTTATTTAGTATGAATCATGATCGGTGATTATACTAAATTTAAATAATACATGTAGGCAAACAAAATTAGCATCAGCACAATGGCGATGATAGCGAAGCGTAAAAATCGTTCGTCAGCGCGTAATTGCTGACTGATATCTTGAGCAGGCAGCAAAAATAAGTTGCATTCAGGACAGCAAGAGTCCATGCGATCCAATATCGTCACAGAACGTGCGTTTGTGCAGCGTAGAGGAGAATTACTACAATAGCCAAGCATAATATATTACCCCTCTTTTCCCACTCTCATTATTCATTCGAAAAGTAATGAGACTATCATTACCGGCTCTAAGTTTTTGACATTTTAATACGCTAAAAGTATCAGCGAGAGTTTAGCATCATTGACTATCGACCAAATTCTAGCGCCGTGCCTCTGTATAACATCGGTATGATAGAATCTAAGTCCTGCCTCACAAACACTAACTGTCCCAAGTAATTTTTAATTACCTCGACAAATATACCTTTTACGGTAAATTTATGCCATAAAAGCCATTAACATGCATTTAAAACCTTACAGTAAATATGGTTTTGTATTATAATGGCGTTGTAATGTTACAGGTTAGTCAATAATCATAACATTGTGTATCGGTACCTAATGTCATCCCTCGTTAGATAGCCACCGATAATCTTCTATCACGTTAAGGAATCAAATGATGAAACTACAATCCCTAGTTTTAGCCACTGCTGCTGCACTTACTATGACCACAGCATTTGCTGTACCAGCTGGTACTTGGTCTGTCGCTGCTGGCGCTCACATGGTTGACCCAAAGAGCGATAACGGTACTCTGGCAGATGGCACTATTGGTGTCGACGTAGACAGTGATGTTCAACCAACCATTAGCGGCGAATATTTCGTTGCCAATAACATTGGTATTGAATTACTAGCGGCTACACCATTCCATCATGACATTACCTTAACTGCTGGCGATGCTACTATCGATGCTAAAACTCAGCATTTACCACCGACTCTATCGGTACAGTATCACTTCGATGGCTACAACATGCCTATGAATGTGAAGCCATTTGTTGGTGTTGGTGTGAACTATACGACTTTCTTTAAAGAAAAAATCTATAGCGATGCTTTCGAAAAATTAGAACTTGATGATAGCGTCGGCGTTGCTGGTCACATCGGTCTTGACATACCTTTTGCCCCAACTGAATACTTCCGTATTGATGCTCGCTATATGGACATCAAAACAGACGCCAGCGTAAAAGCTAATGGTGAGACCATTGAACTTGGTGAAGTTGACATCAGCCCTTGGGTATATGGCGTTGCTTTTGTTAAGACTTTCTAATATAACATAAAGTAATGTGAATAAAAAAAGCTGGCTTAATCGCCGGCTTTTTTGTATCTAAAGTTTAAGCGGCAATGATTATAGATAAAAAGATTATAGATAAAAACGATTGTGCTAAAGTCATTAACCGCTAAAAATCTGGCGACCATTAGCAACAAATTTTAAGCACAAAAAAAGACCATCCTAAGACAGTCTTCTTTTTTCAGATCCTTTTAGTACAAACGATTCTTACAGCAAAATACGGCGCGGATCAGCCAGCAATGTTGCGATATAACGGGTAAATACGGCAGCATCTGCGCCATTAATCACACGGTGATCGTAAGACAATGATAATGGCAACATGAGACGCGGCTCAAAGCTTTGCTTCTTAGCATCCCAACGTGGCTGCATGCTTGCCTCAGACACACCTAAAATACCCACTTGAGGCCAATTTACTAATGGCGTAAAGGCAGTACCACCCAAGTTACCTTGGCTTGATATGGTAAAGCTTGCGCCTTGCAAATCTTTAGTAGTGAGTTTTTTGTCACGCGCTTTTACCGCAAGCTCACCAATTTCAATGGCGATTTGCTTCAAGCCTTTATCCTGTACATTCTTGATAACAGGTACGATGAGACCATCATCCGTTGCCACCGCGATGCCCATATTGACACTTTTACGCAAGATAACTTGCGTATTGTCATCATTTAAATGACTGTTAAAAAGTGGATGCTGCGTTAAGGCATAGGCCGTCGCTTTGACCACGAACGCTAAAATCGTGAAGCCGATACCTTCAGCTTTCATGCTACCTTTTAGCTCGCCACGCAGTTTTTCTGTCTCAGTGATATCAGACAAATCAAACTGGGTCACTTGTGGCAACAAGGTATTATAGTTGAGCTGCGGTATCGATACTTTTTGTAGACGGCTAAGGTCTTGGGTTGTTGTTTCACCCCAAATCTCAACGTTGCTCATGTCAGGTAAGCTTGGCAGGCTAGCGCTGGCTACATTGCCACTGGCAGGTGCCGCTTTTTGAGTGCTTAAGCTTTCTTTAACATGTGCAAACAAGTCTTCTTTTAGAATGCGATCATTCAGCGCCGAACCATTCACTTGGGTGATATCGACACCTAACTGACGCGCTAGCTTACGTACGGCTGGACCTGCATATACGTCAACCAACTTTTCATTGACCTGTGCTTCAGTCAACTTATCAGCTTGCTTACTAGCGACCGCATTAGGCGTTGTAGATTTTTCTGCCTGTTTTGCCTCACCCATTGTTTTAGCAGCAGCTTTCTCTTCTACTTTGGCTGGTGCTGAATGCTTTTGCTCAGCGCTATCTGATGTAGACTCACTTGTATCAGCAGCATCTGCACCACTACTCATGATAACGATAAAGTCTTGACCATTAGCAACCATATCACCAGTCTGAACTAAGATTTTTTCAATCTTACCAGCGACTGGTGCGGGTACTTCTACCGATGCTTTGTCAGATTCAATCAATAGGATTGATTGATCTGCAGTCACGATGTCACCAACACTGACCATGATTTCAGAAACTTGCGCTTCATCAACACCTAAATCTGGCAATGCATGAGTGGTCGATTTACCAGCGTTAGACGCAGGCTTGTCATTAGCGTCAGACGAGGCTGATTCAGTTGCCGCAGGCTCAGGTTTTGTTTCTGGTTTAGCAGCCGTTTCATCTGCCTTTTGCTTCTCGTCAGCAGCGCTATTTTCTTTAGTGTCTACATTGCTTTCTGCATTGTCTGCTTCACTTTCAAGCTCAATCAGTACCATACCTTCACTGACCTGATCACCAACAGCAACGCTGATTTTGGTGACTGTGCCAGCAGCGGAACTTGGTACTTCAACCGAGGCTTTGTCAGATTCTAATAGAATGATGTTGTCATCTTTTGCGATGACATCACCCACTTCTACCATAATTTCGCTGACTTCGGCGCTATCAACACCCAAATCGGGGGCTTTAATATCCATGATTTATCTCCTAGTCTTATGATTATTATTCTTTGACATCACCGTTATTAAGTAAAGTCGCATCAGCTTGATCTTCAGCCCGACCCTCATTACTGATTTCATCATCATCTTCAGCGACAAATTCAGGGACAGGATTTGGATTGACATTACCAGGTGCTGGTGCATCAGGAGAATGATCATAATAAGGCTGTTGTTGCCATGCAGGTGGCTGATCCACATCGATGCCTAAGCTTGAAATCGCATCTTTTACCAAACGCATCTCAACTTCACCTTCATCGGCCAAGCGTTTGAGCGTGGCAACCACGATATGTGCGGCATCAACGTTGAAGAAACTACGCAGATTTTCACGAGTATCAGAACGGCCGTAGCCATCAGTCCCTAAAGTCGTATAAGGACGATTATCTGGCAACCAAGCACGGATTTGCTCCGAATAATTGCGCATATAATCCGTCGCAGCGACGACGATACCTTCGTGCGGCGCTAACTGCTCAGTCACCCAAGGCACCCGCTCTTCATCCATTGGATGCAAGCGGTTGTAGTCATCACAGACCATGCCGTCACGAGTCAACTCGTTAAAGCTGGTCACACTCCAAACGTTGGAGGTGATATTAAACTCATCTTTTAGAATCTGCGCCGCTTTTTGTACTTCACGTAAAATAACGCCAGAGCCTAATAGCTGCACTTGGGTTGAACCATTGTCTTCAAGCAAATACATACCGCGCTTGATACCTTCCTCGGCGCCTTCTGGCATCTCAGGTTGCTCATAGTTTTCATTCATGAGTGTTAAGTAATAATAAACGCGTTCGCCTTCACCATACATACGGCGTAGACCGTCGTGCATGACGACTGCTAGCTCGTAACCGAAGCAAGGATCATAAGTCACACAGTTAGGAACGACGTTGAATAGAATCTGCGAATGACCATCTTGATGCTGCAAGCCTTCGCCGTTCAAGGTGGTACGACCAGCTGTTGCACCCAGTAAGAAACCTTGTGCTTGACAATCACCTGCCGCCCAAGCCAAATCACCCACACGTTGGAAACCAAACATTGAGTAGTAGATATACATCGGAATCATCGGCAACGCATTCACAGAATAACTGGTTGCCAACGCAATCCACGTACTCATTGCGCCTGCTTCGTTGATACCTTCTTCTAACATGTGACCGTCGATGGCTTCTTTGTAGCCCATCAAAGCTTCACTGTCTTCTGGCGTATATTTTTGACCAACCGCAGAGTAGATACCCAACTGGCGGAACATACCTTCTAGACCGAAAGTCCGTGCTTCATCAGGTACAATAGGCACGACGCGATCTTGGATGTCTTTGTTTTTTAGCATGGCTGACAATAAGCGCACAAACACCATCGTCGTTGATTGCTCTTTACCATTGCTGCCTTTTAGTACCCGATCAAACATTGACAGTTCAGGAATATTCAATGGGATATGCCCACTGCGGCGATTTGGCAAATGACCACCTAGCGCTTCGCGGCGACCTTTAAGGTACTTCATCTCCGCTGAACCTTCTTCAGGGCGATAGAATGGTAGCGTCTCTAACTGCTCGTCAGTAAATGGTAAATCAAAGCGATCACGGAAATACATCAACGCTTCTTGATCGAGTTTCTTAATCTGATGTGATTTATTGACCGCTTGTGTTTGAGCCGATAAGCCATAGCCTTTAACAGTTTTGACTAAAATAACGGTTGGCTGACCTTTGGTTTTCATCGCTTCACTGAATGCAGCATACACTTTCATTGGATCATGACCACCACGATTCAAGCGCGAGATATCCTCATCAGATAGCGCATCGGCCATCTCTTCTAACTCAGGATATTCACCAAAGAACTCTTTGCGAGTGAACTCAGCTGTACGGGCTTCGTATAGCTGATACTCACCATCGACCACTTCTTCCATACGATGTTTGAGCACGCCAGTTTTATCATTGGCAAGTAAGCTGTCCCATTTACCACCCCAGATAACTTTAATCACCCGCCAGCCAGCACCGCGGAACACAGACTCTAGCTCTTGGATAATTTTACCGTTACCACGGACTGGACCATCAAGACGCTGTAAATTACAGTTGACGACCCAGATTAGGTTGTCCAACTTTTCACGACCAGCGAGAGAAATAGCCCCTAAGCTTTCTGGCTCATCCGTTTCACCATCACCCAAGAATGTCCAAATCTTACGACCTTCTTTTTCTAGCAAACCGCGGTTTTCCATATAGCGATGTACATGGGCATGATAAATCGACATGATCGGACCAAGTCCCATCGATACGGTTGGGAATTGCCAATAATCTGGCATGAGGTACGGATGCGGATAGCTTGATAAACCTTTACCGCCGACTTCACGACGGAAATTATCAAGTTGATCTTCGGTCAATCGACCTTCTAAATAAGAACGTGCATAAATACCGGGTGCTGAGTGACCTTGATAATAAATCATGTCACCACCGAAATGATCGCTGGCAGCACGGAAAAAATGGTTGAAACCTGTCTCATACAGCGTGGCACTAGAAGCGAAAGTCGCTAAGTGACCACCCAAATCGTCGTCATTTTTGTTTGCACGCATGACCATGGCCAATGCGTTATAGCGAATCAAAGCACGAATTTTGCGCTCAATGGTTAGGTCACCAGGGTACATCGGTTCATCTTCAACGCCGATAGTATTGATATAAGCGGTATCGAGACGATTGAACGGCAGATCTTCTTGAACTGCCATATTGTATAAAGCTTTTAGCAGAAACTGAGCACGATCTTTGTCTGCATGTTTGATAACAGATTCAAACGCTTCCAGCCACTCTTGGGTTTCGGTGCTATCAGCATCCTTATAATAATTCATCACTATTGTCCTTTTTTATCAGTCAGTCCTGCCCGAAGACAGGATATTATTAAATCAAAGTGTTACTTCAATATTGTCGTGCGGGAATAATTTTCTCAATGACTTCCTTGTTAATTTTAAGAAGTGAGATTTATAGTAGGGTGCGGTTATGTAGCAGTATTTGACCAACTCATAATCTGGAGCAGCCTCACATAGCCAAAATAAAAACAGCGCTACTATCTATCGCATATGAACTGAGTATTTAAAAGTGGTTAGATAATAAGATGCTAACCCAACTTTTATAGTCAATTATCAAATGATAATAACTCTTTATTATAGGCTCTTATGCTGCAGTTGTTTATAGCTGTAAAGAAATGGTGATATGACAAGTATTTTTGAAATAAATAATCATTAGTTTTTTTAGAAATGTTTCAATGAAATATAAGAATTGTTTGCTAACAAGCTAACATCTATAACCAGATACTGTAGCTGGTCATGAAATATCTGCCATTCATCCACTTCGTAGGACTTTTACGAAATTATTGCTTAATATGTTAAGTTACGTAATATATACATTAGTTTAGTTAGTGAAATAATTGAGAACTAGTTAAACGCTTATAGCAAGTTTTAGCTTATAGGAACAAGATATGCATAAAGTCCAGTTCACTTCAGACTCAATAAGTATTTATTTGTTGCGCGAATACGTGTATCAGATACTAATCTTGACAGGTTTTATGATATTGCTATTGGCTAGTAACTCTGCCTCAGCACTTGCTCCCAATCCTGGGGCTACTTGTACTGGTATTGCAGGGGCGTCTCAGGGTAGTTTAACCAATAATGACTATAATAGCTTAATATCTTCATTAGGAAACTTTGTACAAGTTGCAGGTAATGCGTCTGGCAGTATTCCATTGCAGGTTAAGATCAGCACTGAAGAGTCTAGCTCGAATACTACATTGAATGCTCTTACTGTCACTGATTTTGATAGTGTTAGAGCCATAAATGTCAGACGTACATTCCCTAATACGTCTGCTTACACCGATATTAATCTTGATTTTCGTAATAGTATAACTACTCAACCAATTTTTTTAACTAATGTTGCTCTTAGCGCTTTTGATATTGATTATGCGAATAGTAATGGCAACACTTTTGATGATTTTGTACAAATTACTGGAGTAAACGAAGCTGGGACTACTATATCTGGCACCTTTCAATCTGTAACTGGCTCAAATATTACATTCAGCGACTCTTTACAAGGCTTGTTAACTAGAACAGTCAGCGACCCTAATTGCCCAGCCAAAAATCTTGGCACCCAATGTCAAGGATCTGTACAATTTTCTCAGCCAGTTAGTTCTGTTAAAATTCGTTACTCCAATACAGGGTATCTTCGTACATCAACTAATCAGGAAATTGATTTTCGAGTGGACAATTACTGCTATGTTCCTCAGTATATATTCTCTGGTACAGTATTTGATGATAACGGTGGTATTACTGATACCCAAGCTGATGCTAATAACGCCAATATTACTAGTGGTACCTATTTTAATAAACCAAACTACTTTAACGGTGTATTTAATACCCCTCAGGAATTAGGTATTAGTGGGAGTAATGTAAGATTAGCCAATTGCGCAAACAACTCTATTACTTATCCAACCCAATCGGTAATTAGAAACGGGGCTTCTGTCGGTGAGTATCAAATCAGTATTCCTAAAACAACACTGGCTAATAATACTAATCTTTGTTTGGTAGAAAGTCGAACAGGGGCTACTTATCCTATTCGCACTAGTAGTGAGAGCAGAAATGTTGGTTTCTCAGCAACCACTTATAATTATCCTAATAACAACTTTGGTAGAGTCATCGCTGCGAATGCAGCTTTGGTTCTGCAGAAGTACCAGTTTGTGAACGATTGCAATGCCAGTACTTTAGTTTACGCCTCAGTTCCGATGACTGGCGATCCAAGAACTGGGTTCAGTATGGATCCTATCCAAAATAATATCACTCCGCAGCAGTGTATTGCTTATAAGATAACCGCGACCAATCGCGCCAATCTTGCTATTAGTGACTTTATCATGAGTGATGTGCTTCAAAAGAAAGGGGTAAATAATGCACAGGTAACGTCTATACGTGTGGCGCCTACCGATAATAATGGCAGTTATGCTACTGATAGTGTCGCTCTTGGTTTGAATGGTACGGTCAAAACTACTGCATTGATGTTGCAAAAAAATACCAAAAGTGATTTTTATTTCAACACCAAATACGGCACTACTGTGAACCCTTAGTAACTATTCCCCCTTGCTATATTATCAACCCTAAAGAATATTTTTTACTGACAAAAGCCCTATCTCTATAGATAGGGCTTTTACCGTTTGTGTACTCCAAAATACCATTTGTCGTTTTTGTGGTGAATATTTGTATTGTTTGCGTGACAATCACATTAAGGAACAATTCTAACTTTATCAGCATCTCTTATTCATAGTTGATTGCAGTTTTTACATTGCATGGGACGAAGTCAAGATTGACTTGATAATAATGGTTTAAGCAAGGAATACGATATGAAAGGTTTTAATTTTTTACGCAGTGCCATATTAGCAAGCTTAGCGTCGGTAATAGCACTAAGTGCTGCTCACGCCAATGATGCCTTAAAAATGGATTTAACAGCCAATCAAGTCACCAAAAACGCCGAAGGTAAGATCTCTTATCTACCAGTTCGTAATGCTCCAGCGGGTACGGTCATTCAGTATAAGGCAACATACAGCAATATTATTAACAAAGATATCCAAGATCTGGCGGTCGTATTGCCTATCCCTGCCAATATGGCTTTCACTGGTGAAGCTAATCCTACCAGTGCTCAAGCCAGTATCGATGGCAAGAACTATGCCGATATGCCACTGATGCGTAAAGTCGATGGCAAAATGGTTAAAATTCCGTTTTCTGAATATCGTACCCTGCGCTGGAATATCAAGTTATTACCAGCACAGAAGTCTGCCGCCGTGGCACTTAACACGATCGTCAACTAGACCTCTCCTTCAACTCACAAAATCTTGCTCTTCTAATTTTAGGATATCTATATGAAATCAAATAATTTTAATTATAGCCTGTTAGCCGTTGGTGTTGCTGCGGTGATGGGTATCTCTACTGGGGCTATGGCGGCTACGGCTACTGATACAACCAAGGCTGCAGGGGCTATTAATAACGTAGCAACCGCAAGCTACAGCGTTGGTACTGTTGTTCAACCTACGGTTACTTCTAATACTGTCACAGTTAATGTTAATGAAACGGCTAACTTCTCACTAATAGCTACTATTGTCGACAATGATAATAATAATAATACAAACTCAAATCAGGCAGCTACTCTTGGTGGTACAAATACTTTCACTCATTCTTTGAGCAACACTGGTAACGTGACTGATACTTATACGGTTAGAGCTCTAGCTAGTGATGACGCTACCCTTGTTACAGCAAGTCAAAATTATCTTTTTAAAGCTAACAACGATAGTATCGCCTTTGTGATCAAACGCACTTCAGATGGTACCGCTCTAACCTTAGCTGAAGGGCAAGCATTGGGACTTACAGTGGTGGCTGGAAACATAACCAGTGGTGGCACTATTAAATTGGCACCAGGTTTAACTGCAGATTTGTCTTATCAGGTACCTGTACCTAGTGCAAATCAAATTGGTGGTCAGATAGGTGTAGGTACTTTGACAGCTTCAAGTGCTTTCATTGGTACTGGAACCATACTTACAAATGAGAACCAGAGTATTGTTAGACTTCCTGTTTTCAGTATTGTGAAGAGAGTAACTAAAACATTAGATCTTAGCAATCCGACTGATGAGGCAACCTATACTATTACAGTCAAAAACAATAAGGATTCTGCTTACGCTACTGATGCCACTAATGTAAAAATTATTGATAGCTTACCAGCAGGTCTAAAATTGGTATCAGGTTCAATAGTTACTACTGTTGATAACTCAGGATTGCTTGTTCCAAGTGGTACGAAGGGAACAATAGGTAATACTGCTACTACAAGTAGTAATGGTACAAGTAATGCTATTGATAGCTTTGAGATTGGCAATGTAAATCTGCCAGTTGGTGCAATCGTTACCGTTACTTTCAGAGTTTTACAAGATGACCTGGAGACACTTGCTTCGCCTCTCATCAACCACGCTCATGTAGAGGCTCCTGTAGGTAATGTCACTATCAAAGATAGTACTGAGAATGGAGGCGCAAATGAAAATACTGCTACCTATTACCCAGCAGGTGATGATGTAGAAAACATCAATGGTTCTAATCCAACTGGTACAGGTGGTGATTCTACGCAGCCACTATTAACGGTTAAGCGTGCATTGGCATTAAGTAATCCAACAGTAAGAGAGATTTCACCTGCCTCAGGTAGTACTAGTCAAGCTACGCACACGACTATTATCACTAATACCGGTCGAGACACTGAAGGTACTGATGCTAACCCTTTAAACTTCACTATTGCAGATGATAGTTTGAATACTGCGGTCAGACCTGTCATTGGTCCTGTCAGTATCACTTATACGCCTGCCAGTTCAACAACATCAATTACAAGAAGTATTTCACCTACCACTACTAGTGGTAATACATACTCTCTTAACGGTACTACTTTACCTGATGGTGGTATTCCTAATGGTGGTACATTTACGATTAGTTATAACATTTCATCAGGCAATGTAACTAATCCTAAAGATGCTACTACAGCTGCAGCTTTAGGTAGCAGCGAAAATACTATCGTAACTTTAACCCCTACTGGTACTGGTGCTCCTACTGCTACTACAGTTACAGATAAAACTAATGTCAAAGGGTTAACTTTAGAGAAGTTTCAAGCACTAGATGCAACATGTACAGGCGCCTTTTCTGCAGCTGTATTTAGTAAAGATGCGATAACTGGTGCGAAACCTGATCAATGTATTATTTATCGTATTAATGCGACTAATACTTCCTCGGCTATTCAAACTGCAGATTCAAAAGCGGCTTCTGGCTTTAATATCACAGGCTTAACCATAACAGATTTACTTTCTAACTTCTCAGCTGGTGCTGATTATGTAAGTGGTACGGCTGCTTCTTCTGCTACTACCAGCTCTTCTATTGGTGACGCCACTGCAAATGCTACTGCTATTACTGCCGCTATGTCTGGTACAGATGTTTTAGCTCCTCAAGGTACTGCTAGCTTAAGCTTTAAAGTTAAGATTAAAAATGCTCGTACTACTACACCATAAATAATTTTCGGTTCTAAATCTATAAGCCTCAATAGACGTTTATAGATCCTCTAGCTTGAATTAATCACTTTTCATTATTCAAGCTAGAGAATCTCTACCCTTACCCTCACTGATATTTTATTGGATAAGCGACATATGACTCTATCTACCATGACACCGTCTAATCGTACTGCATTGTGTTCAGCAAAGATCTCTGCGCTGTCATTGGCAATGTTGCTTATGCAATCAAATATCGCGATTGCAGCTGATGCAGCAAACCCTAATCTGCAAATCATCAACAATATTGCAAATGCTAGCTATAACGTCAATAACCAGACTGACGTCACAATATCTAGCACCTCAAACCAAGTACAAGTCAAAGCCTCAGACCTTCCTGAATACGGTATTGAACTCACTCAACAGCCGTTACTCACCGTTATGCCCAACGCCTTAGTTAACTGGGTAAATGTCCTCAGCAATACCAGCTATAGCAACCAGACTGTTGAGCTAACATTGGCTGTATCGCTAACGCTCTCAAACTTAAAAGTCTATCAAGATCTAAATAAAAACGGCGTCGTTGATAATGGTGATACTGAAGTTATTTTCGATAATTTAAGCGCACAAATCAAACTTGGACACAGTGAAAGTATCCAGTTCATCGTGCAAGCTTTATCAGATGTTAACGGCAAAAGTGGCGATACTGCAGATATTAAAATTGGCGCTGTCGTTCTGGAAGACCCATCCGTATCGAGTGTCAACGCGATTGATAGACTGATCATCGTTGAGCCTGAAATCAAATTTACAACGCCTAAGTTTGACGAAAACAAAACCACCTCACAAATCGATGAAAACGTCTATATCGATGCCAGCTATGCGCAGTGTAACGTTCAGCTAGATAAGCCAGATCAAGTATGGGTCACGATTACCTCTTTGTTGACGGGTGACAAATACGCATTGAAAGCGATTGAGACGGGCAATAGTACTGGTAAATACCAGCTATCAGCACCAACACAAAACAATGCCAACGCTATCAATGACAAATTTATTCAGACTCTAGCAAATGATACGTTGACTGCAAGTCTAGACGCCTGTATCGCGCCTTCTGTCGGCACTGGCGCTGAGCAGCTACCAAGCGAAGGTGACTTCACCGTACGTATCGATGACTTAGATACACAAATCAATATCGTCGATGATAGCCCAAGCTTAGTCGTCACCAAAGAAAGCGACGTTAAAAGCGCTGAATTTGGTGATTATGTTAGCTACACCATTAATATCACCAATAGTGGCAACTCTACCGCTTACGATGTACAGCTAAAAGACGCCCTACCCCGTGGTTTTGCTTATGTAGATGGTAGTGTACGTATCAACCAAACTGCTGATATCAGTATCGACCAAGCACAAACCACTGAGTTTAAAGCTGATGGTAAATATCAGGTGCTAAATTTAGGTAATATGGCAAATGGCGAAAGTAAAAAAATCACGTATCGTGTCTTAATCGGTTCCTCATCATTAGGCGGTGATGGCATCAACCGCGCGACTGCCGTTGCTAGCAATGAACAAGGTAAAAGCTTAGTTTCAAGAGAAGCACAGTGGAAGATTGAAGTAGAGCGCGGCCTCATGAATACTGATGGCATCATCATCGGTAAGGTCTACCACGATATCAACCGTGACGGCATTCAACAAAAAGAAGATGGCGAACTTGGCGTTGCAGGAGTGCGTATCTACATGGAAAATGGTAACTTTGTCGTGACTGATCCTGAAGGTAAATATAACTTCTATGGTGTCAGTGCCAAAACTCACGTCTTAAAAGTTGACCGCACCACCATCCCTCACTCAACCGAGATGGTCACCCAAAGTAATCGCAATGCTGGTGATGCTGGCAGCCGTTTCGTTGACTTAAAATATGGCGAATTACATCGTGCCGATTTCGGTATCGTGGTCGGTATGGGCGATAGCACTGAGCGTTTGAATACAGAGCTTGTCGCTCGTAGCAAATCAGTGAGCGCTAAGAATGATAGCCTTGAGCAAGCAGTAAAAACCGAGCTAACCCTAGACCCTGACTACAATCGTGACTACGATGATAATGTAGACGCCAGTGGCTGCAACATCAATGGCGACTTAGATCTGGGCAGCAACTGTGACTCTGCTATCGTCAATGAGATGATCAATCCAGCCGCCAATCGTGTTGATATGACCGTAACTACGGTAGCACCGCCAGTAGAAAAAGAGTTGGAAGAATATCTCAAAGAAGTGGCTAACAATGACGTGGCTTTTATCAATTTAAACGAAGGTCAACAGCTCAGCACTTATAAACAAATGGTACAGGTGCAAGCGCCACTGGGTTCAATATTTACACTATATGCCAATGGAAAAGCAGTATCAGAACAACAAATCGGCAAAACAGCTGAGCAAGAAAAACAGAATGTGACTGCCTTTGATTACTATGCCGTCGACTTAAAACGCGGCAACAATACCCTTCGCGGTGTCGCTACTGACGTGAATGGCAAAATTATCTCTGAGCAAACCATTAAAGTATCAACGCCAGACAATTTACAAGCCATTGACTATCGCACTCAAGCGCAGCTAGTACCGGCAGATGGCGTTAGCGATTATCAAGTCGTTATTAGCCTAAAAGACCGTGATGGCCGTCCTTATATCGCCTCAACACCTATCACTATCGATACCAATATCGGCCGTATCAATCTTAATGACAGCAGTAAAGATCAAGCTGGTTCGCAAGTTATTGTCTCAGGTGGTGAGCTACTCATACCCGTGACTGCACCAAGTGTACCGGGTAAAGGTGAGTTGGTCATCGACACTGGTAGCAGTAAACAGATTATCCCGTTACAATTTACCGCGCAATTACGTCCTCTCATTGCCGTCGGCATCGTCGAAGGCGCGATCTCACTTAAAGACTTTGATGGCAGCAGCATTACTGACGCCCAAGGCGCTTTTGAGCAAGAGCTCAATGATTTCGCTGGTAACGATGACTATACCGCTTCTGGTCGCGCCGCGATGTTCCTTAAAGGCAAAGTACGTGGCGATTATTTGCTCACTTTGGCTTATGACAGCGACAAAAAAGGCGAGCGTCTGTTCCGTGATATCGAGCCTGGTGAATACTATCCTGTCTATGGTGATTCATCAGCCAAGGGCTTTGATGCGCAATCTACCAGCAAACTCTATGTGCGCTTGGACAAGGGTCGCTCATTTGCTATGTATGGCGACTTAAAAACTCAAATCGATAACGATGAAGGTATTAAATTAGGTCAATATAACCGTACGTTGACTGGCCTAAAAGCCCAATATGAAGATAGCAATACTCGCATTACTGCCTTTGTCGCGGAGACGAGTACTAGCCAGCGCGTCAATGAGACTCGTGGTCTTGGTATCTCAGGCCCTTATCCATTGGCTGAAAACTTTGATGCCGTATTAGAAAACTCAGAAACTGTCGAAGTGATCACTCGTGACGCTAACAATCCAGGCTTGATCATTAGCCGTGAGACCCTTACCCGCTTTGCCGATTATGAAATTGACCCTATCAGCCGTAGCTTATTTTTAAAAGCCCCTATCGCTAGCCAAGACATCGATGGCAACCCTATTTATCTACGAGTCACTGTAGAAGTCGATGAAGGCGGCGAAAAATACTTGGTCGGTGGCATTGCTGCCAAGCAGCAGTTGACTGATAAAGTCGCCATCGGTGGTAGCTATGTCAACAGTGATGACCCTCTTAACAAAGAAGAGCTGGCTAGCGTCAACAGCGTTATCAAGTTTAACGATAAGCTAAAACTGGTCGCTGAATACGCGATGAATAAAGCTGAGAATCCAAATTTTCAGCCAAGCAATCAAATCAATGCGACAGAATTAGACGGTCAGGACGCAGAAGGTAATGCCTTGCGTATCGAGCTTGACTTTGATAACAAGAAAAACACTCGTGCCAAAGCTTATTATAATGATACTGACGAAGGTTTCGTGACTGGTGCCTCGCCGCAGACTGCTGGGCGCGCTGAATCGGGCGTCGAAGTCACTCATTTAATTAATGACAAAAAGACCGCGCTAAAACTAGAAGGCGTACGTACTAAAGATCATACCACTGATGCTAGCCGCCAAGGTGTCTTAGCCAGTATTGAACAGCGTTTGAGCACCAACATCGTTGGCGAGATTGGCTTACGTTATTATAAGCAAGATGCAACGGCAGCTTCACGCAATATCCAAGCGGTAACAGACGTCGTAGATGTGACTGATAACACTCTCTTTAATGACGATATTATCAATCAATCGGCGCTAAATAATGTCAGTGATTCTGAAAAAGATATTGAAGGTACTACCGCCCGCGCTCGCATCACGGCACGGTTGCCCAAGCTCAATGACTCTTTAGTATTTGCAGAATATGAGCAAGATATTGATAACAGTAATCGTAATGCCACCTCCATCGGAGGCGAGACGCCGCTAGGTGGTTTAGGCCGCCTATACGCCCGTCATGACTTGATCAACAGTCTATCTGGTAGCTATGGTCTTGATGATACTGAAGAACGTCAGCGTACGGTTTTCGGTTTTGATGCCGCTTATATGAAAGATGGCAAAGTCTATAGCGAATATCGCATGAGTGACGCCATTAGTGCTCGCGAAGCTGAAGCTGCTATCGGTCTAAAAAACAAGTGGTATGTTCAAGAAGGTCTGACTTTAAACACCTTATTTGAGCGTGTTGAATCATTAGAGGGCGATACCGAAAACACCGCAACGGCAGCTGGCATTGGTATAGAGTATCTTGCGAAAGAAGATTACAAAGCCTCAGCGCGTTTTGAGAAGCGTTGGGGTGAGACCAGTGACACATTGCTAGGTAGCGCTGGTATTGCTTATCGCTATACTGACGATGTGACTCTGTTGGCCAAAGACATCTACTCGCGCGTCGATTATGACGATGGCAATCGCACGATTAATCGCTTCCAGCTAGGAGCTGCTTATCGTGATTATGATAGCAATCAGTTAGACATGTTAGCCAAGCTTGAGTATCGCTTAGATGATAACAGTACTGGCGATGACGCCTATCAAAAAGACGCCGTTATCTGGTCATTGAGTGGTAACTATCATCCAACGCGTCCGTTGACGTTATCAGGCCGTTACGCGGGTAAATATACTCAGTTTGATGCTGATGATATTAGTAGCGACAATACAGCCCATGCGCTTTATGCTCGCGGTCTATATGACATCAGTGAGCGCTGGGATGTGGGTTTGCAAGCAGGCACTTATTGGAACAAACAAGCAGATGATATGTCTTATATGCTGGGTGCGGAAGTGGGCTATAGCCCGATGACCAATCTTTGGTTGTCACTAGGTTATAACTTTATGGGCTTTGAGGATGAAGACATCGCTTATGACGATAGCACTATGGAAGGCGCTTACTTTAGATTACGCTTCAAGTTTGACGAAGACCTATTCAAACGTGATGATCCACGTAAGAACCAGCGTTTGACGACTCACTCTACATTGTAATTTATCCCCATTGTCGTGTTATTATCTGACGACAATGCGGGCGTTATCGCGCTGTTCATCATATTATATGAAAGATATATTTTAATAAGTGATGAGATCAACGCCAAAAACCGCAAGTACCAATACCAATATTGATACTGATCCGCTTAATATGAGGTTTTGCATCATGCCTAATCATGCCAACAAAGCAGCCCATTATAAACAGCCTATAAAGGCTTTATTATCAACCGTTTTTTTCCTGACAATGACCTCGGTTGCATCGGCGAGTCATCATACTCCTGAAGTGGCAGTAACCCATGACGATAATCACTGTGCCAATGATGTTCAAACTCAGTCTCACCACCCAAAATACCAAAGTACGCGCCAACGTGCTATGAACTGTATGTTGACAGAGTTACAAGCGTATCAACAAAAAAACATGAGTGCACGTCAGCAATACTTTGCCTATAAAGCTCAGGCTTGGCTTAACTACGCCATCCATCAAGACAGCATAAATAGTCGTTCACCTGCTGGGCAGCAAGCAGCACAGGCAGCAGAGACGATTTTGACTACCTTAAGAAATGGCAAGGAACAAGATCTCAACCTTATTCAAGACATACCCTCAAACTCTGCTCTCATGCGCCCCGATCTATGGGCAACCTTAAACGCGCTAAAAGATAGCGGTGGTATCGAGTCAGCACCACGAGAGATAGCCTTCAGCGAGGTCGCTTTAATTTGGGCTGCTACGAACCAGTGCGAGCGCGGCTGGCGGGAATCAGGCATCCATTTTCGCATGGCAGATCGTTGGCTTGAACAAGCCCGCGAAGCATACGTCAATACCCATGATTCACAGACCAACGTCGCTTTGGAAGAGCTGATCGTCAGCTATTATAAGCAATATGAGACATTAGATGCGAGTGCTGATAGTTGCCGTGGGCAAGTATTGATGCCTATCCGTTAAGTCCATTATTACCACTGCTCATCAATGCAGTAAATACAAAAAAGCCGACATATGATGTCGGCTTTTTTGTATTTACTTAGCAGACATTAGAGCATGTTAATCACACTCTAATGTCTATGCATCATCTAAATAGCGAAAAAAACTAGCGATTCTTACGCGGTAGCTTTTCTGGTAGATAGCAACGCAAATAAGCGATAAACGCAGTGTTTGCTTCTTGGATATATTCATTAGTAATGCTTTGGTGACGACGATAAGACAATGTGAATATCGCATTAATAATGCTATAAGCAATCAATAGCGTGTCTTGAATATCGTGGAAACTCGGCATCTCATAGCGCTCTGATAAACGCTTATAAACCAAATCGACGATTTGATGATCGATATCTTCACCAAAACTATCACCTTCAAAATCAGGCGTGTTCGTGTCATAAATGAGCTTGGCTTTGGTTTCGTCGTTATGGAATATCGTCACACAATTATCAATAAGCGCCGTCAAATAGCCCTGCCATCTGTCATAATTACCAATATCTACTGTTTCTACTATCTCTAATATTTCGATAGCATTCAAAAAACGCAATGCTAAAAATATCGCTTCGATGTTAGGAAAAAAGTGATAAGCAGAAGCTCTTGGAATGCCTGCTTCTTCACATACAGCCGCCAAAGTAATGTCATTGATAGGTTGGGTTTCACTTAACTTCTTGGCACCAGCCAAAAGTTTTTGACGGCGCGCACGGCCTTGTTGGCTGGTAAACTTAAACTTATTCGGGACCAGTTTTTTTGCCAGTTCCGAATCTACCAACACATCTTCAATCTTTTCGTCTTTATTTTCGCTCATCATAAGTCTCTTAATGTTACACCCTATTTTATAAATATAATCTTCAATAGATAGTATTCGCCCTAAATTGAAGAATTACATCCTATTAGCTAATAATGTAGCACTGATATTAGCGCTACTATGTCTAATGGAGAGGCATCATAAACGCTTGTACACTATCAAGCAAGGGAGATAAATGGGTTAAAAATTAATGTATAGGTCAACCATTTAATAGCGTTGACCACGTAATGTAAAAAATTTAATCTTTGAGTTTAATTTTCGCTCTTATAATACCATGATCGATGACCCTATCTGCATAGTCCCACTTTAAATGGTCATTGAAATAGTCTACTCTTTCAACCTGACCCAGTGAAAACTTGCTATCAGGAAGAAACTCTTCTGAAACAAATAACTGATCAATCACTTCTGGCATACCTTGATATATATGGGTATATGCCACATCTTTCATCCAACCATAGCGTGCTTGGATACGCGCAGCATCGAATAATGCAACATCGCGCATGCCTTTATCGTAATTAACTTCACCAGTCTCAGCCATCAATTGGGTGGTGACGCTACCGGTGACATCATTCATATCACCTAACAAAATCAATGGCTCACGAGTATGACGTAAGCGCTCTATAATAGACATGCGAATAGAGGCTGCTTCTGCGGCGCGCATACATAAGCTACGGAGCTTGGCACGGACTCGAATATTTGGATCGTCCATGTCTTCTAACAAATTGCCACTTTCATCACGCAAGAAAAATGCCCGTTTGCTTTTTAGATGCGCCGTAATAATCGTTATCGGTTGACCAAAGGCATCGACCCGTACTAGCAATGGTGGACGATTAAAGCGATGGTAAGGACCAATATCAGGGATATCAATCACCGCTTTTGGCGCAATATCTTCAAGCAAGCGGCTTTCTAATTGCTCAAAGCGGCTAATGATACCAACGGCAGGAGTATTTTGTGCCCCTTTGCCATGGGTATAAGGGCTTGAACGGTCGTTACTTGCTAACGGAACAACGACATGCTCGGGCTTAAACCCCAATGATACCGCCAACGCTTCAAGCGCATTACTATCCCAGACTTCTTGCACCGCAATAATATCAGCATGTGCTTTTGCTAATAAATCGGTGATGCCGCTTAGCTTGTGCTCGTATTCATCGTTACTGTAAGCTGGCGCATTGTCATAATAAATTCGGTTAGGGTTGGCAAAATTGAGCAAGTTGGCAGTGGCGATATAAAATTGTCTGGCGCTTTTAGCTTCCGCATTATTGTTCATAGATTACCTATTATTTTTATTCTAGAATATTGCTTCCAAAGATGATTGGCTGTTTAATATATTCATACTTAGTAATATACAGCAAAAAAGCCTCCAAAGAAATCTTTGAAGACTTTAAAATAGCATAAATTGAAAGTATTTAGTCTATCAGCAGACCCAAGTCTACAATCAGGCTAAGCCCAGTGATAAGGTAGTAAGCTTATATACTGTCTACTTACTTAAATCAAATGTGCTGTTAGTTTCGCTTATTACGATACACGATTCCATGCGTCATACGATGCTTTGCGTGCTTCTTCCCACTCCATGCGTGATTCACCTTTTACTTCATGCCATGAGCGCTCTAATTCAGCTTCATGGTCTTCAAAACGTGCATCCGCAGGATAACGAGCACGGTTGGCGTACCCTACTGCATAAGCTGGATGTAGATCACGGTCGAAGTCATAACCTTCTTTGTAATAATCAACATTGGCATATTCTGCACGCCAGTAAGCTTCTTCACGTGTTGGATCAATCGCTTCTGCTGCTGCATGTCCTGCACCGCCACCAACGATAGCACCAATCGCACCACCAATAAGTGTGCCAAGTGGTCCTGCCATTGTACCGATTGCTGCACCCGCCGCTGCGCCGCCAAGACCACCAATAGCTGTGCCTACTGGATGCGAACCTGGCTCACCTGTGATGATATCAGCATTCAGATCCTGCTTAGCTTCTTTTGACATATGCTTTACTTCACTGCGATCAATACCGTCATAGTTACTCATAATTTTATCCTTAAATTAATTTGTTATATTTTAGATTTATTAAGTGCTAAAAATTAGCAGTCTTACTCGAATCATGTGTTACTTGAGTCGCCTAAAGTATAGAAATTTATGGATAACAACAGATAGATAGGTTGTGTAAATTGTGTCCAGATTGCGATTGTCTTGCGTTACAGCCTGTATCTTTATAATGATTTTGTAGGACAGTGAAGCGTTTTAAGTAATTTTTCATTGAGTTGTTACAATATTTTAATGTGTCTGTTGAATACTTATAAGGATGTCAATGTTCTATCGATGGCTCGTTGCCACTTATCAAGATGTTGTTCACGGATATCACTGGACATTTGGGGTTCAAAAACACGATCGACTTGCCATGATGCTTGCATCGTCCCTTCATCATATAGCCCCGTTTTTAAACCTGCGAGTAATGCTGCACCTTTGGCAGTGATTTCTGTATCTCTCGGACGCAGGACAGGCACATCGAGTAAATCAGCTTGAAACTGCATCAATAAGTCATTATTAGCCGCGCCGCCATCTACTCTTAGCTCAGTTAATGGATGAGGGCTGTCTTTTTGCATGGCAATGAGCACATCATAAGTTTGATAGGCAACCGCCTCTAACGCAGCACGAGCAATATGGGCTTTAGTCGTGCCGCGGCTCATACCAGTAATACTGGCGCTGATATCGGAGCGCCAATAGGGTGCTCCTAGCCCTGTAAATGCAGGCAGTAACACCACCTCTTCACTACTATCAACTTGGCGAGCTAAATCTTCGACTTCACTGCTCTGTTGAATCATACCCAGATTGTCCCGTAACCATTGGACAATAGCACCTGCCATAAACACACTACCCTCCAAGGCATAAGTGACTTCCTTTCTGGGTGGCTGCAACATGCGTTTGCCTGACTGTACAATTTGATCGAAAGATAAATTGTCTGGACGAGTCGGTGTGGATTTTCGTTGCCAAGCGATTGTCGTTAGTAGTTTATGCTCGCTAAGTTTGGGTTTTTGACCAATATTCATCAGCATAAAACACCCAGTGCCATAAGTGTTTTTGGCCATGCCCGCATCGAGGCAGCCTTGTCCAAAAAGTGCCGCTTGCTGATCGCCCAATACCGCTTGAATAGGAATTTGTTTGGCAAATAGTCCTTTTTTGGTTTTACCAAAGTCACCATCAGATGCTAGGACTTTAGGCAAAATATTCATGGGTATCGCAAAACGGGCGCACAGCTCTTCTGACCACTCAAGCTTGTGGATATCATATAATAAAGTACGGGAAGCGTTGGTCACATCAATGACATGCTCGCCACCGGTTAGCTTATATATGAGCCAACTGTCTATAGTACCAACCGCTATTTCTCCTCTACTGGCTCGTACGCTCAATTTCGGATTGTGCTCTAGTAGCCAAGCGATTTTGCTGGCACTGAAATATGGATCTAAACGTAGGCCTGTAATACGTTGCACTTCGCTTGTCACATCATCATGGCTGCCATTCATCATGCTACTGGTACTCTCAGCTGCGAGTGTTTTACAGTAGTTCGCCGTACGGCGATCTTGCCAAATGATGGCAGGGGCTAAAGGTTTACCCGTTTGCTTATCCCACATGACAATAGATTCACGCTGATTGGTGATCGCGATACTGGTGACGTCGGTAGCAAGTAGCCCTGCTTGATTAATCACATCATGGGCACAGCTAATCTGCGTTTGCCAAATTTGTTGCGCGTCTTGTTCAACAAAGCCCGCTTTTGGGGTTTGTAAAGTGGTGGGCTGCTGTGCCATTTTTATCGGACGCGCACGATCATCGTACAATATCGCTCGACTCGATGTCGTCCCTTGATCCAAAGCCAAAATATATCCTGCCATTACTCATATCCTATTTTGTCGCATTCATTTTTTACAATTATATTTTATAGCCGAGTCTTTATTGATAGCACGTACTTTTTGGGAGTAACGCTTATCGCAATAGCCAGTTTTATTTACATTAGCACTGCGCCAATGAACAACTGCCGACAGTTAAAATAAATGCCGTTCATTTTAATCTTGCTCAACGCTATAAGGTGCTGAAATATAGCACACACCACTATTATGTATAGTTTATAAGCTGCTTTGTAATACAACAATCATCACTAACCATCATTTTCGCTAAAAGCTTTTAAAAGTGATCTAAAATCGATTTAAGTGCTAATGACTTGATAAACCTTTTATTATTAATTAACAAATGATGTTATTATTTGTCTTAACACCCGACCTCTAACATAAAATCACGGCTTATTCAACGCACAGTAAGCAAATACTGAGCATTGACCCGTCACCATTGTGCCACTACAGTGTAGCGCTTGTTACCCATAACAAAATATTGGCTTCTGTTAATGGTTGCCCATATTGAACTGTTTGGACAGGGTTTGACCATAACAGTTGATATTTTTGATACTTTTTTGCCTGACTCTAAAATACTTTGCATTCTAATTAATGGCTTATGTGACTTATGAAATTTGCTTTATCGACTCTGTCTACTGCGGTGATGACGATTACGTTCATGGGTTTAGCGGCGCCTACTTTTGCAAGCGCTACTGATCATAATATCGAGTCACCGAATGAGGTCACAGCCGTTGCAGTGACGCAAATTATCGACGCTGACACTCAAAAAAGTACTCAAAGCAGCGTTCAAAACAGTACTCAAAAAAATGAGATTCAAAATAGAAGGTCAACGACAGATACAGACATGGGTCAAGCCGAGCAAAAAACTGGCTTAACAACGCTTATCGATCCCATTACCCATAAAAGTATTGATAATAGTTATCCATTAGCAGTATCTAGCCTGTTAAGCCTTGAGCAAGCTCAAAATATTTTATTGCAAGTGTCACCGAAACTGGCCGCGAATCAAGCGGCGATTGCTGCTAGTGAATACCAAACGGATGCGCTTAAAACCTTGGACAATCCATTGGTGTTTGCCCAATTATCAGCCAACGCTTACAACTTAGACGCGGATCTTGACTTATCATCATTGAAAAACGGTATTGTTAATGACGTTAACAATGGTATCGATAATGTGATTCCGCCTATTCCACCGTTACCAGATTTGCCAAATTTTGGTGAATTGGTCGGTGAGCGTATCCCAGATTCTTATGAGTTAAAGCGCTCAGGCTCAACGGCTGGTGCAGGTCTGGGCGTGGTTTGGCCCATCTATACTGCTGGACGTACCAACGCTTTGACAGGTGCTTCCAATGCCCGTACCCAAGAAGCCGTCGCAGACAGTCTATTGGATAAAAACGAGCTTTATAACACCCTGATTGAGCGTTACTTTAAAGCACAGCTGGCCATCATTGCCGCTTATTTACGTGAAGATGCTTATGATACCTTGCAGCAGACTGACCATATGGCGCAGCGGCTTTTTGAAGAAGGTTTTATCTCACGTGTTGATCGCTTAGAAGCACAATCTGCGCTTGCCGATGCAAAAAGTGAGTCCGTCAATGCCAATAACGATGCTCGTCTTGCGATGATGGCTTTACAGCGGCTATTGCGTACCGACTATCGTATCAAACCCACGACACCGTTATTCGTTTCTAGCCGTCCTTTACCCGATGTAAACTATTTTCAGAATTTATCACTCACCAATCACCCAGGTCTACAAAAAGTCGCCGCCAAACGCGCACAAGCTGAGCAGCTACATGCGCTATCAGATACTGGTCACAAGCCTACCGTCATGCTCTATGGCTACGGAAAAATTGAAAAAGACCCCAGTTGGGTAGCCGGTATATCAGCCAGCTGGAAGCTGTGGGGTGGTCTTGATAAAAATGCGTCACTCGCATCGAGTAATGCCAAAATACGCCAAGCGGATCTGTCTGAAATCGAAGTCAGTGACAATTTATTATTACTGGTCGAAAAAAACTGGCACGATGTTAATAATGCCCAATCTCGTTATCAGGCATTACAAAGCAATGTAGATCTGGCCGCAGAAGTATTGCGTTTGCGCCAGTTGGGGCTACAAGAAGGTGTAAATACACCGATTGAGGTAGTCCAAGCACAAACGCAGTCGCTTAAAGCACGTACTGAACAAGCGCAAGCGGCGAACAGCTATGTACAATCGCTGGCCGCACTCATGCAAAGCTGTGGTACGCCTCTTGCCTTTAACGCCTATCTTAATGCTGCTGATATTCGATTACCGACTTTGTATACTGAGTAATGATTTAATTTGAAAAATATAGATAGTGTGGATAATCGTTTATATAGTTGATTCGATTTGAAAGTATGACAAGGCAGCTGAGCGAAGAGGTATATTTGATACCTCAAGCGAGGTTAACGCCGCAATACTATTATAGTAGCCTGACCATACTAATTATCATGAAGCTGCCATTAACCATACTATTGCTAACTCTATTGCGAATACTGTTTTATGAAAAACCCGACTTCTAAATTAATAAATAACTGGCTGCAGCCTTCATTAAAGACGTGGCGTATTGCGAACAACTCTAATGTTTGGGCACACTGCGCGAGCGTGGGATTTTTTGGTTTTTTATCAATTTTTCCATTAATGGCGGTGTTTGTGCTGCTTTATGGTCTCGCGTTTTCACCAGCTGAGATGCAAGAGCAAATCTCGATTTTGCATCCGTTTATACCTGATACGGTGTATGAAGTCCTCAATTCACGCCTAAGCGCATTGGTCTCTAATACCACATCCGCACTCACGTTCAGTCTTGTCTTATCGACCTTACTCGCCCTATATGCTGGCTCTAAAGGTGTTAAATCTTTAATTATTCTTATCAATCTTGCCTTTCATATCACTCAAGAGCGTAACTTCATACAAGGTAATATTTTAGCAGTCAGCTTAACCTTTGGCGCGGTAGTAATCTTGATTATAGCGGTCTCTTCTATTGCTATTATTCCTGTAGGGGCAGCCTATTTCCCCTTCCCGCAAATAGCTAAAACGATTGCGCTTTGGAGCAGGTGGCCTATATTGGCTGGTATCATATTTTTGAGCTTTTTAAGCCTCTATCGCCTAGCCCCAAACCGTGACGCCGTCGCGCTAAAAAAACTGGTGCCAGGAGCAGCTCTGGCGACCATTCTTTGGATTGTATTGTCTGTGCTATTTTCGATTTATGTGCAAAACTTTAATAACTATAGCGCTGAGTTTGGCGCGCTTTCAGCTGCCGTGGTCATTATGCTCTGGCTTTATTATTCAGCATTTATCGTTGCCTTTGGTGCGATTTTTAATTCTGAAGCCTTAGAAAGCGCCAAACCTTATGCTGTACGAATGTACTAATAACATACCCTTTATCCTCAATTTTGCTGCTTTAGGAATCTCACTGTCATGACTGAATCTACCAACGAATCAGACGACTCGCGCAAGTTAAACGACTCAGAGCAATCTACTGACTCAGTCAATAACCATAACGATCAAGCAACTGATGCTGAAAATGAGCAAGCAGTGCCTACTTATAAGCGCCATGCAGAAAAAGCGGATAAATCTGCCATGATAAAAAAGGCACTTCTGGCGCTATTGGTTCTGATTGTATTAGGTGTTATTGCCTATGGTCTATATAAAAGCAATCAGCATAGCGAGCCTGAAGTCGTGACTTTGCAAGGGCAGATGCAGATGCAGCAAACCTCCATCGCGGCAAAAGTGCCGGGACGTATTGCCAAAATTCTGGTCACAGAAGGTGATGCGGTGACGGTCGGGCAACAGCTGATTGAAATGGACTCGCCTGAGATTAACGCAAAGATCAATCAAGCGCTGGCTGGCAAGCAAATGGCACAAAGTCAGTTAGATAAAGCCGAAAATGGCGCCCGTCCACAAGAGATCGCTCAAGCAAAAGCGGCATGGCAAGCCAACAAAGCTGCTTCTGATTTGGCAGAGAACACTTACCAGCGTGTCAACCGCCTGTATGAAGAAGGCCTTATGGCACGGCAAAAACGCGATGAGGCGTATGCGCAATATCTGGCTACTCAAGATCAAACTGAAGCGGCACGCTTACAATACGACTTGGCTAAAGAAGGCGCACGCAGTGAAGATAAATCAGCGGCGACAGCACAAGTAGCACAAGTCGATGCCCAACTAGAAGAAGCACTGGTGGCAAAAGAAGAAGCCAACTTAAAAAGCCCTATTGCAGGTATTGTGGACAATGTCATTGTCAGCGCGGGTGAAGTCATCGGACAAGGCGTGCCTATCTTGACGTTGGTCAATACCGATGAGCAGTGGGTCGTACTTAATGTCACCGAATCCTACTTAAACCAGTTTGCGATTGGTCAGAAATTTACTGGTACGATTCCTGCGCTGTCATCAGCAAATAAGCCTTATACCAAACAGTTCACCGTTTATGCTACGTCAACATTGTCTGACTTTGCCACTTGGCGCCCGACCAATAATGATGATGGATTCGATGTACGTACCTTTGAAGTAAAGGCACGTCCGACGACTCCCGATGCACGTATTCGCTCAGGTATGAGCGTTATTGTACGCGTCAATCCAGCACTTACTAATGCAAGCCAAGAGTAAGCCATGCACCTGATGAAGTTAAGTAAGGCTTTTTTACGTAGTGCTGCCTATGAGCGACGGTTTTTGACCAAAAATCCGTGGGACTTTAGTATGGTAGTCTGGATACCACTGGCAACCGTCCTACTGATTTGGTGGATATTTTCACAAACACAGATTACGGATTTGCCCATTGGGGTGATAGACCAAGACAATAGCCCGATTGCCAATACCGCGGTACGCTATTTGGAAGCCAGCCCTACTCTAACGGTTAGACAACTTTATTACTCAGAGGCTGAGGCAAAAGCGGCTATTTTGCAGCGTGATATTTACGCTATTGTCATTATCCCTGAAGATTTTTCTCGGCATATTTTATCTGCTGAGCCTGCTCCATTAATTTTACAAGTAAATGCTCAGTACGGTACACATTCGGGCATTATCCAAACCAGCGTTCAAGCGGTCGCTGGGACGTTATCGGCAGGCGTTGAGATACAACGCTTGGTCAAACAAGGCATGGCACCGTCGCAAGCTGCGATTGCTTACTCACCGATTGGCATACAGCGTATCAGCCTGTTTAATGCAGCCACCGATTATCAGCAGTTTTTGGCTTCAACGGTCATACCCGCGCTGCTGCATATTTTAGCGATGGTGATCGGTGCAACGACGATTGGTCGTGAGCTGCGGGATAAACGACTCGGCCACTGGTATCGCTTTATCAGTACAGGTCATCCTAATTTGACACGAATCACACAAAACGAGTCAACATCAGGGCAAATATTAAATGCCGTAGAAAACAACCATAACATGAGCAAAAATGATCAAATCTCTGTCTCTAGTCATGCGAATGAAGATATGACGGAAAGTGCAAACGTTTTAGTATTATTGTTTGGTCTGTTAGGCAAATACTTTTGGCCTACATTGGCCTTTAGCATTTGGGCGATGTTGGCTCTATGGCTTGCCACGCCGCAAGAATCCGTTGCCATGAGCTCAGTGCTTGCAACTTATGCTGGTTTGATATTATTAATAATGCTATCGTTTTGGCTGGGTGCTATCTTTACCTTAGGCTCATTCTCATTACGCATGGGCTTGTCTGCTACTGGTTTTATTTCAGCACCTTCTTATGCCTTTGCTGGTGTGACCTTTCCTTATATTGCTATCAGTGACAGTGCTCGGCATTGGTCAGATGCACTGCCACTCACTCACTATCTAAAACTGCATATTGCACAATTACAGATGCAAGCGCCTGTTGCTGTGTCATTGCCGATCGTCTATGGTCTGGCTATTGCCACGACGATTGCGATGAGCTTGACTACTTTATTAACCAAACGCGCGCTGGCGCATCCTGAACGTTGGGGGGCGCGCTAATGTCATTACCACCAAAAGACCATTTATCTTCGACAACGTCAGATTCAACCAAGCAGTCTTCAACACCAAGTTTCTTAGGTAGTTTTTTACAGACCATTAAGGACATCTTTTCTGATAAAGGTGTGCTATTACTCTTACTGATTGCCCCTATTATTTATGGCTTCTTTTATCCTTGGCCGTATTCGACAGAAGTGGTCAACCATGTACCTGTTGGTATCATTGATAACGACAATAGTAATCTATCACGAACCATCGTTCGCTATGCGAGTGCCAGTCCGCAGTTAGACACTCAGCTTTTTCTCAACGAGCAGCAGGCTAAAGAGGCCATATGGTCAGATGAAATCGCTGGGTACATGGTCATTCCAAGTGGGCTTGAGCAGCAAGTACTATCGGGAAAAGCAGCGAGCGTCAGCGTATTGGGTAATGGCGGCTACTTTCTGTTAAATAAAAATGTACAAATGGGGTTTTTAAAAGCAGTCAGTACGGTATCAGCAGGGATTGAAGTCAAAAAAAATGTGGCACAAGGTGCTTATTCAGCAACAGCGGCTGCTAATACTCAAGCGGTACCATTAGTAATTATCCCTCTATACAATCAAACAGAAGGTTATGGCGCTTACGTGGTGCCAGCGGTCTCTATTCTAATTTTGCAACAAACCTTATTAATCGCCACAGCGATGCTGATTGGTACGTGGTATGAGCAGCGGCGACATGCGACGAGTATCCGTGGTTGGCTTGGGCGAATTGCTGCGCTCAGTATGTTTAGCTTCATTATTGGCTGCTTTTATTATGGTTGGACATTTGAGCTACACCACTATCCGCGCGGGCAAAACATGCTTGGCAGTTTACTGTTCCTTCTGTTATTTTGCCCAACCGTGGCGACACTTGGTTGCGTGCTTGGACTCTGGTTTCGCCAGCGCGAACGTAGTATGCAAATCCTAATTTTTAGCTCACTACCGATGTTTTTTGTCAGTGGTTATCCGTGGCCAGCAGATCAGCTGCCCACAGTTTTACAAATCATACGTTGGTTCGTACCCACGACACCGGGTATCAATACCTCCGTCCAGCTTAATCAAATGGGGGCTAGTATTTCCCAAGTTTCTACTGGATTTTATGCACTAGCCGCCTTATGGGTATTTTACTTTGCGCTACTTATGTGGGTGCGCTGGCATAACGCGAATAAAGCACTTAAAACAGTGTCCTAAAGCAAAAGACGATTGCATGTCATTAGCGCCTACCATCAATAAAAGCCAAATCAATAATCCTGAATCAAAAAAAAAGCGCCTGCTAACATAGCAGACGCTTTTTTATTTATAACGTTTTAAGATTCTATCACTTAAAAAACACGATTAAGACCATTTAGTGCCGCCACACGATAGGCTTCTGCCATCGTTGGATAGTTAAAAGTAGTATTCACAAAGTACTCAAGTGTATTATTACTCTTACACTTCATCACGGCTTGTCCAATATGGATAATCTCTGATGCATGGTTACCGTAGCAATGGATGCCTAAAATCTCCAACGTATCACGATGGAACAAAATCTTTAGTACGCCTGAGCGTTCACCAATGATTTGTGCACGTGCCAAATGCTTGAAGAATGCTTGACCCACTTCGTATGGGACTTTTTCGTCGGTTAGCTCTTGCTCAGTTTTACCAATACAAGAAATTTCAGGAATCGTATAGATACCAGTTGGCACGCTTGACACTGGTTCCGCATCGCTATCACCGACCATAAAGGCCGCCGCACAGCGTCCTTGGTCATAAGCGGCAGAAGCCAAAGATGGCCAACCAATCACATCGCCTGCCGCATAGATATTTTCGATTTCAGTACAATAGGTATCATCAACTTTTAATTGACCACGGCTGTTTGCTTTTAGACCAATCGCTTCTAAGTTTAAACCTTCCGTATTACCTGAGCGACCATTTGACCAAAGAATGGCATCAGATTTGATGCGCTTACCACTCTTTAGATGCAAGACGACATAATCGTCATGCGTTTCAAGATGATCAATCTCTTCATTACTACGAATCAATACGCCAAATTGTCTAAAGTCATGCGCGATAGCATCGCTAATCTCGCTATCGAGATAACTGAGCAATTGATTTTGGTTATTAATCAAATCAACCTTATAACCAAGACCCGAAAAGATAGAGGCATATTCACAACCAATCACGCCCGCACCATAGATGATAATTTTTTTGACCACATAATCCATTTGCAAAATTTTATCAGAATCAAAAACGCGCGGATGGTTAAAGTCTAAAATTTCAGGGCGATAAGGACGACTACCAACCGTTACGATGGCTTTATTAAAGGTAATGGTTTCAAAGACATTGTCATCGGTTTCAACACGCAAAGTATGAGCATCAATGAAACTTGCCCAACCTTGAATCACTTCAATGCGATTGCGTTCATAGAATCGGGTGTGCGTACTAACCTGATTGCGAATGACTTTTCGGGCATTGGCAAGCACTCTATTTAGAGGAACTTGCTTGTACTCCATCGCCTTGGTAAACATAGGATCACGGCGAAAGTTAATGAGGTTAAATACCGATTGGCGCAGTGCTTTACTTGGAATCGTACCCACATGGGTAGAGTTACCACCTACCTGATCACGTGGATCAATGACCACCACTTTTTTGCCAGATTTAGTCAATTTCATAGCCGCCGCTTCGCCAGCAGGACCTGCTCCTAAAACGACCGCATCATACTCATACTCGTGGTTATCGCCTTTTAAGCGACGTGAATCTTTTGTATAACCAGACTTGATATCGATTCGCGTATCATCGAGCGGATTAATAAGATCAGGATGGTGCATGACATCATCAGTGACCTGCTCATGGGTTTGTTCAATATTTTGTTTTTTATTTTTGCCTTCAGTATGTTCAGGATTCGGCACGCGACCGCTTTCTTTATTCGAGACTTCGGTATGAATGTCTTTACCAATATCATTGGTCGCGTCGCTTGGTTTTTTAGTTCCCATCGTGTCCTCTTTACATTTACTTATTTATTTAATTTTTAGACTGTGTGTGAATCAATAGGTGCTTGAGTCAAAATCACACGACTAAGGCGTGCCCACCATACGTTGTGACACAATATTTTGCAGTGTCCAATGCCCAGTCGCGCTTTTCTGTCCCTCGTCAATCTGCGGACGCGCACTAATCACATATTCTGTGCCAAGGCTTGGTTTAAAGTCATCAATCCAATCATAAGGTACCTGAAACACGCTGCCATCTTTGCTTGATTTGGCCAGTAAACACTGCATCGGTAATGCCGAGGCGCAGGCCACACGATTGGGCATAATTGTTAGCATTTGCGCTTCACCCAATACGATGGTTGGGATATAACGTGGCTCAGGCACTGGCTCACGTGAAAAAGGTGACGTTTGGCAAGCACTCAGTAAACTTACCGCACTCAGCAAGCTGGCCAATAATAAAGGGGTCTTGCTAGACTTATAAGATGAACTCATAGTATTCTCTATGTGATAATGAGATGGTATTAAATGATTATTAATAGTGATGCTTTAAATAATGGTTCTTTTTTGAGCAATCGTTATTGCTAAATAATTAATTGATTGATTGATTCAAGCCATTCATTGATAGCTTATATTTTATTAGCCGATACGGCGTTTGAGACCCGTCATCTGCAGGATGCGCGTAGCGATTTCTTCAACGGACATCTCAGAGACATCAAGGCTTGGAATACCATGCGTGATATAAATCCCTTGTATTGCCCGCTGCTCCTGCTGACATTGCTGATAGCTTGAATAACGACTGCCCGCACGGCGCTCTTGACGGATTTTCACCAAGCGATCGGTATCGATCAATAGACCGAACAGCTTGTCTTTGTGCTCGCGCAATGCTTTTGGTAATTGATTATCGTACAAGTCATCTTCGGTCAAAGGATAATTTGCTGCTCGAATACCGAACTGTAAGGCTAAGTATAAAGAAGTCGGTGTTTTGCCTGAACGCGATACGCCCACCAAAATAATATCGGCCGCATCGTAATGACGCGTACGCGCACCATCATCATTGTCTAAAGCGAAATGCACCGCATCGATACGTTCTTTATAAGTCTCAGAATCCACATCGTCGTGTGCATGACCCGAATGTCCGTCAGGCTCCACACCCGTTTCTTCAGCGACGCGACCTATCAAACCCTCATACATATCCAAGTTACAGCTTTGGGCAGAATTGATCTTTTCACGAATATCAGGGTTAACAATCGTATCAAAGACTAATGGCAACAGACCATCTCGTTGATACGCCATGTTGATTTGCTCAACGGCGTCTTCTGCACGCTCTAAGCTATCGACATATGGCAACACTCGTGTTTCAAAAGGTACTGAAGCAAACTGACTCAAGATAGCGCGGCCAAGCGTCTCCGCCGTAATCGCTGTGCCATCTGAGATAAAAAACGCGGTTCGAACGGCTTGAGAGCTGTCTAAGTTTAACGCGTTGCGATTTTGAATAGTGGGATTCAGTTGTTCAGCTGGATTACTTGAGTACATAACGTTGGCACCTCGATTGAAAACACAATGGTAATTTTCATTTGGCTTTTATTTTTGATCGGCTTTAGACTTGATTTTCAGACGTAATTTTCGTTTTGTATAAGCGCTAATATTACACATTTATATCAGGATAAACCGCTACTATTTATGCTCTACATTATACGCATAATAGCGACCTAATAGAAATCAATGTTACAGGCGTACACTTAGAAAGCCACAGTGCCCTTAATCTTATCATGCCGATTAATAACCATTATTGTGCTGACTGGTTATTCATACTAGCGCAGCATTACCTGCTATATATAAAGGCAAATACTATAAGAACATCCTAATACTCTTCTCTTATTTATTTTAAATCCTCTATTTATCAGCCGATTTATAGATATATCTTGATAATTAGAGTGGTCTTGACTCGCATTTTTACATCATCTCAAAAATAGAAAAATGAATAATCTTCTACTAATTATGTAGCAAAGCCCACAATTTGTATCTTTTTGACAAAAATATTGGTTCAACCCCTCGAAATTCTCCAAATATAGCGGTATAATTCACCGTTATAATCTTTACTAAATAACCTTATTTTCTGGAGTTATCATGGCAGCGCAATCTACAGCACTTGTAATCAATCTTGATCAGCTAGGAAAAGACGACATTGAAATGGTCGGCGGCAAGAACGCCTCATTAGGTGAAATGATCAGCCATTTGTCTGATTTGGGTGTTAGTGTTCCAGGCGGCTTTGCCACCACGTCAAATGCATTTAACCGCTTTTTGAATGAAACTGGCCTGCTTGACAAAATCAACAACGAACTAAAAACGCTAGATGTTGACGATGTCAAAAAACTTGCAGAAACGGGTAAAAAGATTCGTACTTGGATTATTGAGCAAGAGCTGCCAAGTGATCTTGAGCAAGAAGTACGTCAATCGTTTGAAACGATGAGCGGCGGCGAAGACATCGCGGTTGCTGTACGTTCTTCTGCGACTGCCGAAGATTTGCCAGATGCATCATTTGCGGGTCAGCAAGAGACTTTCTTGAACATTCGCGGTATTGATAACGTTCTGATTGCGATTAAAGAAGTATTTGCATCTCTTTATAACGACCGTGCCATCTCTTACCGTGTACACAAAGGTTTTGAGCATGAAGGCGTTGCCTTATCGGCTGCTGTACAGCGTATGGTTCGCTCAGAAACTGGCGCGGCGGGTGTGATGTTCACGCTAGATACCGAAAGCGGTTTTGATCAAGTGGTCTTTATCACCTCAAGCTATGGCCTAGGTGAAATGGTTGTACAGGGCGCGGTTAACCCAGATGAATTCTATATTTCTAAGCAATTACTAGCCAATGGCAAACCATCGGTGATTCGCCGTAACCTAGGCAGCAAGCATAAGAAAATGGTTTATGGTGATGAAGGTAGCACCACTAAATCAGTAAAAACCGTCGATGTTGAAAAGCAAGATCGTATGCAGTTCTCATTATCAACTGAAGAGCTAACTTCTCTTGCTAAACAAGCCGTGACGATCGAAAAGCATTACGGCCAAGCGATGGATATCGAGTGGGCAAAAGACGGCGATACCAACGAAATCTTCATCGTTCAGGCGCGTCCAGAAACCGTTAAGAGCCGCCAAGACAGCAATGTTATGGAACGTTATATCATCGACACGACTAATGCTAAAGTATTGTGTGAAGGTCGTTCAATCGGTCAGCGTATCGGTTCAGGTAAAGTCCGTATCGTTAGCAACTTAAATGAGATGGATAAAGTACAAGAAGGTGATGTACTGGTATCAGACATGACGGATCCGGATTGGGAACCTGTCATGAAGCGTGCTTCTGCTATCATTACTAACCGTGGTGGTCGTACTTGTCACGCAGCGATTATCGCTCGTGAGCTAGGTGTTCCAGCCATCGTTGGTTGTGGTAATGCCACTGAGCTATTGGTTGATGGTCAAGACGTCACTGCTTCTTGTGCCGAAGGTGATACTGGCTTCATTTATGAAAGCCAAATTGATTTTGAAGTACAGACCAACTCTGTTGAGTCTATGCCAGAGCTTGCCTTCAAAGTAATGATGAACGTTGGTAATCCAGATCGTGCCTTCTCATTCACGCAAATGCCAAACGAAGGTATTGGTCTTGCGCGTTTAGAATTCATCATCAACCGTATGATTGGTGTGCATCCAAAAGCACTACTGAACATGAACAGCTTACCACGCGAAATCGCCCAAGCCATCCAAGAGCGTATCGCTGGTTATGCCTCACCGGTTGATTTCTATGTTGATAAGTTGGTCGAAGGTATCTCAACGCTAGCCGTTGCCTTTATGGATCAGCCAGTTATCGTTCGTATGTCAGATTTTAAATCAAACGAATATGCTAACTTGCTTGGTGGTAAATTATACGAGCCATCAGAAGAAAACCCAATGCTTGGTTTCCGCGGTGCCAGTCGTTATGTGTCTGACAACTTCCGTGACTGCTTTGAGCTTGAGTGTAAAGCACTAAAACGCGTACGTGATGAGATGGGCTTGACCAACGTCGAGATTATGATTCCATTCGTTCGTACCGTTGGCGAAGCCAAAGAAGTCATCGAATTACTTGAGAAAAACGGTCTAAAACGTGGCGAAAACGGTTTACGCGTTATCATGATGTGTGAGCTACCAACCAACGCCCTATTGGCAGATGAATTCCTAGAGCATTTCGATGGTTTCTCAATCGGCTCTAACGACTTGACTCAGTTGACCCTTGGTCTTGACCGTGACTCAGGTATCGTCTCACATCTATTTGATGAGCGTGATCCTGCGGTTAAGAAACTATTGACCATGGCGATTGATGCGTGCCGTAAAGCAAACAAATATGTCGGCATCTGTGGTCAGGGTCCATCAGACCATCCAGATCTCGCGTTCTGGCTCATGGAGCAAGGTATCAGCTCAGTGTCATTGAACCCTGATTCTGTACTAGATACTTGGTTCTTCTTAGCTGGTGAAGAAGCGAAGTAAGCCGTAACGTTCAGTCACAGCAATAATTCACACAGTCATTAAAGAAACAATGATTAGGGTCTATTTGAAAAATATTAAATAGACCCTAATATTATGTATCATATATAGTGACTTAAGATATGACTAACTATGCAGGCAATTATGCAGATTTTCCTTGCTCGAAATAACGTACAAGCTGGTCCCTACAATTTGGAGCAGCTAAATATCATGTTGGCATCTGGTGAAGTACTGCTGGATGATTTGATGTGGCATGAAGGCTTAGACCAATGGCAGCGTGTCGGTAACTTGACCAATAATCAAACGGTTTATCGACCTACCAACCTTGGCAAGCCTCAGGTTAATGACTCTATTATCAATAATGTAACTGTTTTTCCTGAAGATAACGCTAGCAATAGCTCGGATAGCAAATCAGTTTCATTAGATAGATTGTATGGCAAGCCTGAACGTCCGAAAGACACGGATAAAAATGTGAAAGCTGACATGACCACCAATCGTCAGCAAACACCGCACAATAATGTGTCACTAAACAAGGCTAATAGCAATCAGGCTGCGTCTAGCAAAGACAAAGTCGTCGGCAATGTGGTACTTGCACCGATTATGTCGCGAGTATTAGCAACAGCCATCAATGGATTACTCTATCTACTGGCTATTTTTCCGCTAGTGATGGCATTGACAAAAATGGATGTGGATTATACCAAATTCCAAAATATCCAAGACATGGATGCGGCTTATCAGTATTCAATGACACTGATGGAGAGTCTTCCTAGTAGCACATTGATGATGTCGCAAGTGATGGTATTTGGCTTATTTGCGCTACAACTGGTATTTATCACACTGCGTGGTCAGTCACTCGGTAAGCTGATTACGGGTATTCGCGTGGTGGATCAAACCACTCATCGGCTGCCCTCTTTTACCAAGCTTATTGGTGTGCGTACTTTGTTATTGTTTATTATTTATAACTTATTGTTCTCGTTTACCAGCTTCTTAGGGTTCGTGATTATTGCTATTCATTATTACATGGCATCGAAAAGCCCTGAAAATATCGGTTGGCATGACAAGTTGGCCAAAACCTTAGTGGTAAAAGCAGATAGCAGTCAGTTAGTGAAAGAACCAAAAATAAAATAGCTTGTTTATTAACAATCCATCTTATTATTTTGATAAAAAAGCAGCGCGATATCGCTGCTTTTTTATGAACCGAGCATTTTTAATTATTGTTATAATTTATTAACGGTGGCTCAGTGATTAACCTTTGTGTTAGTTGCCGAGTACTGTTATAATACGGCGCTTTATAAACTAAGCTTATTTCTTATTATTTTTTATAATAATAGCTAGAAATCGGGCTTACCTTATAAATCTCCTTGCTATTAACATAGGGTTAATAGCTACTAATCCGTAAGGAGTCATAATGCGACATTACGAACTGGTGTTACTTGTACACCCAGACCAAAGCGACCAAGTGGTCGGCATGGTTGAGCGCTACATCAAGTTAGTTCAAGACAACAACGGTGTTATTCATCGTTTAGAAGATTGGGGCCGCCGTCAATTGGCATATCCAATCAACAAGATTCACAAAGCTCATTACGTTCTTTTCAACATTGAAACTGACGGTGAAACTTTAGCTGAACTTGAAGAATTATTCCGTTATAACGACGCGATCATTCGTAGTCTAGTTATGCGCCGTGACGACGCTGTCACTGAAGAGTCGCAGTTAGCCAAGAATGCCGATGAAAAACGCGCACGCAAAGCAACTACTCGTCGTCCAGACAGTCGTGAAAACGATAATGACGACAACGACAACAGTGAAGACTAATTAAAGGAGAATACTCATGGCACGTTTCTATCGCCGTCGCAAATTCTGCCGTTTCACTGCTGAAGGCATCACTCACATCGATTATAAAGATGTTGAATTGCTAAAACAGTACATCAGTGATAATGGTAAAATCGTACCAAGCCGCATTACCGGTACATCTACTAAATATCAGCGTCAACTAGCTACTGCTATCAAGCAAGCTCGTTATTTATCGCTACTTCCATACACTGATAACCATCAGGGTTAACCGTTAATTTTAACTAGGAATGACTCATGCAAATTATTTTGTTACAGCGTATCGTCAACCTTGGTAAACTCGGTGAAACTGTCGATGTGAAACCAGGTTACGGACGTAACTTTCTTATCCCTTTGGGTAAAGCACTACCTGCTACTGCAGCTAACATTGAAAAGTTCGAAGCACGTCGTGCCGAGCTTGAAGCTGAAGAAGCCAAAGAAGTAGCTGTTGCTCAAGAACGTGCTGATGCGCTAACTGACGTTAATGTCATCATGCGTGCTAAATCAGGCGACGAAGGCAAGCTATTCGGCTCTATCGGTACTCGCGATATTGCTGAAGCATTGACTAACTCAGGTCTAGAAGTAGACCGTGCTGAAATCAAGCTTCCTGAAGGCACTTTACGTCAAGTTGGCGAATACAATGTTGATATTCAGCTACATCATGACGTTACCGCTACTATTCTAGTTACCATTCTTTCTGAAGATGGCGACAACGAAGAGTCAGCAACAGAAGTTGAAGACGAGAACGAAGATTATTCAGAAGAGTAATTTTTTGAATATCTAGATCTAGTCTAAAAAAGCCAGTAACGTCATGTTGCTGGCTTTTTTGCGTTTTGCTATCGCGTTTAATTTAAGATTTTATCAGGTATCTTGAACAGTGATATATTCTAGCAACTATTTGTAATAAATAGCTTGGAAAGCCTATACTTAACAATAAGATACTACCTATAAAGTCATCTTTATTATTGTCACCTGACTTGATATGCTCGTTGTATTTGATTGATAGATTTTATTTAGATAACGATAGGCTGCAATGACATGATAAATACTGACGACAAATTACGATGTACCCAAGGCAATCACTTTTATAGCGAAGGTGAAATTTATAAGGTGGGTAGAATCGTTAATAATAAATACTTTCAAATCCTAACCGATAATGATGCAGACCACTGGTATGCAACACTGGATGATAGAGGCATTTATGTGAGCTTTGATTCAAACCTAGGATTAGCAGAAAACGAGAGAGCCTACTTTGAAAAAATCGATGAGCTACAAGCTGAAAGCTAGCAGCCTCCTAAATTATTCAAAAGCACTCAAAAGCATTCAAAATTTAAAAACGGTCAACATAATGGCCGTTTTTTAATTAAATATCAATACGATTACAGGATAGATATGCGACAGAGCGCGGCCACTCAGCGGCTGTTTTCGGCACTTCTTGGTCAGCAGCTATTATCTTGGCTGCATTTATCCAGCCTGTATGACCGATGACTAATACTGGGCTATCTTCTTGTTCAGCTGAAATCTTAACCAACCAACCTTCAACACGCTCAAATAGCTGCTGCAAGCTCTCTCCATGACTGGGGGCAAAATGTGCAAAATTATGACACCACTCATCAATCTCTTGCTTGGTGATTTGCGCCCACCGACATCCATCCCATTCGCCAAAATGAATCTCAGCCAATTCAGGTGCGACTCGACACTCAAAACCACGTTGCGCTAATATTTGCCCGACTTTTAGTGAACGTTGTAAGGGGCTGACCCAAATTGTTTTTGGCAATTGATGCAAACGCACAAAGCGCTCGATTTTATTGGCAAGACGTTTCAACTTACGTTTATCGACGCCGACATCCGTTTGTCCAATACAAATTCCTTCAGTATTCATCGGTTTGGGATGACGCCAAATATGAAAAATCATTTGCTGTTACTATCCTATTTTGAGCATCATTTTTATATCAGATAAACGGTATAGAAGCAGCCAGTCCGATATAAATAGCAATTTCACTAAGCTGCTGCGTCGCGCCGAGCCCATCGCCCGTGTAACCATCCAAGCGCCTGCGCAATAAACGTCGCATGTAGTCAGTGGCTATCAGCGCCAATATAAATGCTAACAACCATTGAGCAAGCCCAATCTGCTGCATCGTATTGGGAAATATAAGGGCGACTAAAATAATAGCCAATATTAGCCAGCCACTGCTATATAGCCCTTGTATTGGCGTCAACTGCTGCGCCATCGGTTTGGCTTTTGCGTGTTCTATCTCTCCACCATAAGGCAGTAAAGACAGCAGGCTAATGCAAAGTAAACGCGACGCGGTATGTCCTATGATAAGCGCGATGACAGCTATCGGTATGGGCATCGAGGCAAGTAAGCTAATTTTGAGTAATAACGCCGATACCAAACCTAATACACCATAAGTACCTAGGCGTGAGTCTTTCATAATAGTCAGTGTGCGCTCGCGAGTCAGACCACCGCCGAGACCGTCACAGCTATCCGCCAGACCATCTTCATGAAAAGCGCCAGTGAGCTTAATTCCAAAAGCTGTGCTCAGCACTGCAGCAACCAGCGGCGTAAATAACAGATTGCCCAGCCAAAACACGCCAGCACAGAGTAAGCCCACCAGTAAACCGACTGCGGGGAAATGGCGACTGCTCTGATGCAACCATTGCGGATCATAATGCTTAAATGGTGGTACTGATAATCTCGTTAAAAATTGAACGGCGACCAGTAACAATATCCATTCATGCTTTATCAATTGAACAAGGGTTCGTCTAGGCAAAGACGGTTTTGATGGCTCTAGCTGATTTGATTGTTTGTTTAATGGTTGTGACATCAGTTGTTTTGCTCACTGATACCGGCGTCACTAAAACTTGCCATCTCATTGATAATGGCGCAAGCGGATTGCAACAATGGATACGCGAGCGCAGCCCCGCTACCCTCGCCTAAGCGCATGCCCATATTAAGTAAAGGCTCAGCATTTAGTGATTTCAATAAATGCGCGTGCCCCGGCTCAACAGAATGATGAGCAAAAATCGCGTATTGAGCAACACCGGGCGCTAGGCGTTCAGCCACCAATAATGCGCTACTGGCAATAAAACCGTCAATCAGGAGAATACGCCGTTCACTAGCAGCCCGAATCAGCGCGCCTGCCATCATAGCAATCTCAAGCCCGCCCAATGCAGCGAGTACATCAAACGGTGCTTGTGCCTGTTGATGACGCTCTAATACTTGCGTCAAAATATCCGTCTTATGCTCTAATCCTGAATCGTCAAGACCGGTACCACGTCCAATACAATCAGCAAGTGGTACATCACCCAATCTCGCCAGCAAGAGACTCGCCGCCGAAGTATTACCAATACCCATCTCCCCAACAATCAACAGATTACCCGCTAGATTCTTGACGACTTTCATGCCGTTTTCTAGCGCTGCTAAACACTCTATTTCTGTCATTGCAGGCTCTGTTAGCGCGTCTCGGCTACCATGGCGAACCTTGTAATCTAGCAATTTTGGATGAGGAGCAAAGTCGGCATCCACCCCAGCGTCAACAACCTTTAACTCAATATTATGCTGGCGTGCCAGTACGTTGATGGCGGCACCGCCTTGCAAAAAATTATGAACCATTTGCGCAGTGACAGCACTAGGAAACGCTGATGTACCATGCTTAGTCAAACCATGGTCTGCCGCAAACACTCGTATTTGCGCTTGCTCAATATGCGGTGTGATCGTTCCTTGAATCATGCCCAACTGCACAGCGAGTGCCTCTATTCGCCCAAGCGCGCCCAGCGGCTTGGTTTTTAGGTCTATAATCTGCTGTAGCTGCAGACGTAATTCATCATTTTCTATATTGGCGATAGTAGGCGCAGTAAATATGGTCAAGGTAGGCATCCTGATAATGGTACGTGTGAAGCAAAAAGCACATACTAGCAGAGTATCTAAGCTTTACCATGAATAAAATCAAATATGAGCCGAATAGATTCCCTAGCAGCTTGGATTTACTATAGAATATGCCCCTTTAAAAATCCATATACCTATTGATGCTGCTATTAATGAAATAATAGCTCAGTAGCAGCATCCACAATTATCGCTATCAACCCTACATGTAGAGACAGTAATGATCGTATTTTGGCTTGTGCTGACCATTCTTTTTATTATTTTTGCCACAGCAAAGTTAAAGTGGCATCCTTTTTTAGTATTGATATTATCAGCCTTTTTAGTAGCGCTATTTTACCAAGTGCCGCTTAATACCGTTGCTAAAACCATCTCTGATGGCTTTGGCGGTATTTTAGGTTACATCGGTCTGGTTATTGTCTTTGGTACTATCATCGGGCTAATCCTTGAAAAAACAGGTGCCGCCATTGTAATGGCAGAAACGGTCATCAAAGTTTTGGGACCACGCTTCCCTACTTTGACCATGTCTATTGTTGGTGCTGTGGTTTCAGTGCCAGTATTCTGTGACTCTGGCTATATTATTTTAAACTCATTAAAAGAAACATTGGCCGAGCGTTTACACGTATCCAGTGTGGCGATGAGCATTGCCTTAGCGACAGGCTTATACGCAACCCATACCTTTGTACCACCAACCCCAGGTCCAATTGCCGCAGCAGGTAACTTAGGGCTAGAATCCAATTTAGGCTTGGTTATTATGGTCGGTGTGGTGGTGACAGCGGTTGCTGTACTGGCTGGCTGGTGGTGGTCTAATCGCTTCTTGAATGTCGCTCCCGACAATATCGATGCACTGGATGCGCCAGCAGCGACTTTGCCTGAAAACATGAAGTCACGCGACGACTATAGCAGCATGCCATCCGCAACAATGGCGTTTTTGCCTATTATTGTCCCTATCGTATTGATTTGCTTATCGTCTGTTGCGAACTTCCCAAGTGCGCCATTTGGCAGTGGCACGTTGACAGATATTTTAGTGTTTATCGGCAATCCACTCACGGCATTACTGATTGGTTTATTCTTGTCTTTCTTACTAATTAACACTGAGCAAAAAACACAGCAAATTAGCGACAGCATCTCTCAAGGTTTGGTTGTGGCAGCCCCTATCCTATTGATTACTGGCGCAGGTGGTGCATTTGGTGCCATGCTAAAGGTCACACCGATTGGTGACTATTTGGGCACGACATTGTCTGCGTTGGGGCTTGGTATCTTTATGCCATTCATTGTCTCTGCTGCGTTAAAAACGGCACAAGGCTCGACCACAGTCGCCTTGGTCACCACCTCTGCGATGATCGCGCCGTTATTGGATCAAATTAGTCTCGACAGTGAGCTTGGTCGCGTATTCTGTGTGATGGCCATTGGTGCAGGTGCCATGACTATCTCGCACGCCAATGACAGCTTTTTTTGGATTGTCAGTCAGTTTAGTCGTATGAGTGTGGCGCAGGCTTACAAAGCCCATTCTATGGCAACGGGTATTCAAGGCGTGACCAGCATCGTATTTATCTGGCTATTAACCTTGGTATTTATTTAAAGAGATTCAAAGAGACATTCATGAAAATTTTAATTGCTCCCGACTCATTTAAAGAAAGCTTAGACGCACTGGATGTTTGCCACGCCATTCAATCTGGCTTCCGCCAAGTGTTTCCAGAGGCTGATTATAAGCTATTGCCGATGGCTGATGGCGGCGAAGGCACCTCTGCGGTATTGTCTTATATATTGGGTGGACGCTGGAAAGAAGTGGTGGTCAATGATCCACTGATGAGACCGATAACGGCAAAGTATTTATTATTGCCCGACGCTACGGCTGTCATCGAAGTTGCTCAAGCTTGCGGGTTACATCTACTGACAAGCGATGAACGCAATCCTGTCATTGCTAGTAGTTACGGTGTCGGCGAGCTGATTGCTGATGCGTTAGAAGAAGGGGCTAAACGCATCGTGATTGGTCTAGGTGGTAGCGCAACCAATGATGCAGGTCTTGGCATGCTAATGGCATTAGGCATCACATTTCACGATATCAATGACACTCTACTCACTCATGGTGGTGGCGCACTTGCCAGCCTACATAAGCTTGATAATATAAATCTTCATGCAAAGATATTAGACACAGTATTTGAAGTCGCTTGTGATGTGACCAATCCATTATGTGGTCTTTTGGGTGCGAGCGCAGTATTTGGTCCACAAAAAGGCGCTTGTCCAGAGCAAGTCAAAGCCTTAGACAAAGCACTCAGTCACTTTGCCACCATGTGTGGTCATCACGGTTATGAGGACTGCCAACATGCCGAAGGCGCTGGAGCAGCTGGTGGTCTTGGCTACGCGATGATGACGTTCTTTCAAGCTCAGCTAAAATCAGGCTTTGACACAGTTGCTGAGGTGGCTCATTTGTCGAAGCATATCGCAGAGGCTGATCTCGTTATCACTGGCGAAGGTAAGCTTGATGCGCAGACAGCCATGGGTAAAGTGGCAGGTGGTATCAGTCAGCTTGCCAAAGCCAGCCATACGCCAGTCATTGCTATTTGTGGTAGTGTTGACGGACTCAAACCTGCGCAAACCAGCCAGTTCGAGGTCATCATGCCCAGTATTCAAAAAGTAGATACCATTGAAAACGTACTGAGTCAGGCTTATGAAAATATTGAAACCACGGCTGTAAATATCGCTGCAAGTATCAAACTTGGGCAAAACTTGAAATAACGATAGTCTATTAAATAAGAGACTTCTATTAAATGCACAGCTATTTAACCTTTGATAGCTGTGCATTTATCATTCATTCTCAAAATATCTATAGCCATTTCGTTACTTCATCAATGACAGTATGCATTCTATTAGAGAGTGCATGCTGTCGTCTTACTGCAAGATATAGCGTCTCGCTAACGGCAACAGGCAGATGATGGTTTTTAATAAGCTCAGGCTTTTGATAAGCAGCCACTGCATGTGCAGGTAGCACGGTAAAGCCTATACCCCTACTCACTGGCTCTAAGATTAATCCTATCTGATTCGAAAAGCCTTTTTTCTCAAAATCATTGATGTGCTGGAATCCAGGATAATTAGCGCTTAGCAGCATACCTGCATGATGTGCACCATCTGGATGATCAATAAAACCAAGCTCGGTGAGATGCTCCCAGCTCGGCTCCACCGTAGTTGCAGGTGTTACTAATATTAGCGCTTCTTGAGCCATAGACTTACAACTGACTGTCTCCTCATCTGAGACATCCGTCATAAAACCAATGTCAATCTCATGATTGGCAAGCGCCTTCTCTATATCAGAATTTGGAGCAAAGCGATAATCAATCACTAGCTTTGGATGCTGCTGTTGTAAGGTCAAAAGCTGCGGATATAGCTTGAGTCCCACACTACCAGGCGACATCAAACGTACCAACCCTTCATAATGAGGATCTTCACCGATGCGCTGCTCCAGATTTGATAAGCGCTGCAATATCTCCCCTGCTTCTTTATAGAGCTGTTCACCTGCATTGGTCAGTGAAAACTGCTTTCCTTGACGAATCAGTAAGTCTGTGTCCAACTGATCTTCTAGCTTACGTATATGCTGACTCACGCCAGATTGGGTCATGTGTAAGCGTTCAGCCGTACGAGTAAAGTGCCCGAACTCGGCAAGCGCACAAAAAGTGCGCAACCATGTGATATTTATCATTACGATACATAATTATTTATATAATATTTGATAATTTTACATAATAATCGTATGTTTGTATACTGGCCTCACGTTAAATAAGAGTACAACTAACAGGAGCAAAAGCTATGAACAACGTTTATCCAAGGAGTTTTTCGCACATCGGCCTGTCAGTCCCTGACTTAGAAGCCGCCGTAAAATTTTATACTGAAGTAATGGGTTGGTACACCATCATGGAGCCAACAGAGATTGTTGAAGATAATAGCCCGATTGGTGAGATGTGTACTGAAGTATTCGGTTCAGGTTGGGGCAGTTTCCGTATTGCTCACCTATCTACTGGTGACCGTATCGGTGTTGAAATTTTTGAATTTAAAAATCAAGAAAACCCTGAAAATAACTTTGAATATTGGAAAACAGGTATCTTTCACTTTTGTGTTCAAGATCCAAATGTTGAAGAGTTGGCTGAGTGCATCGTTGCAGCAGGTGGTAAAAAGCGTATGGAAAAACCACGCTATTATTACCCTGGTGAAAAGCCTTACCGCATGATCTATATGGAAGACCCGTTTGGCAATATCGTCGAGATATACAGCCACAGCTACGAGCTTATTTATAGCGAAGGCGCATACTAAGTTCAGTGTAAATACAGCCTTGGCGTGTATCTGACTGATAAACAAATAGCGACCTCAGAATATGAGATCGCTATTTTTATTTGTCTGCTTTCTACATGAGCAACCTATTATATAAGAGGTAAGCCATGCTACTATTTAGGTAGCTATATATAGCATCTACCAAATGAAACAACCCATTATCAAGGATGATAAATGACAAACTCTGACGTTGCCTTAGACATGGATGACTTTCCCGTTATTAGAAAAGATGATAGAAAAAGTGGCGTGGTCACTCTCACCTTAAACCGACCAAAGCAATTCAATGCCTTATCCGTTGAGCTACTCTCTGCGCTACAAGCGGAACTGGACAGTATCGCTCAAGATGACAATATCCGTGTAGTCGTCATTGCAGCAAATGGTAAAGCGTTTTGTGCCGGTCACAATCTAAAAGAGATGCGCGCACATTCAGATGAAGCCTTTCAGCGCGCCCTATTCCAGCAATGCAGTCACATGATGCTCACTATTAATCGTATGCCGCAAGTCGTGATTGCAAAAGTGCAAGGCATCGCGACAGCAGCAGGGTGCCAACTGGTTGCCGCCTGTGATTTAGCCGTTGCCGCTGATGAAGCCAAATTTGCCACTTCAGGGATAAACGTTGGGCTTTTTTGCTCCACACCTGCTGTAGCCGTCAGTCGCAATCTACCTCGTAAGCAAGCGTTTGAGATGCTGATTACTGGTGAGTTTATCGATGCACATACCGCCTTGCAATATGGATTGATTAATCGAGTAGCGCCAGCGGGACAATTAGAGCAAGTCTTGCAGTCTTTAATCACAGCTATCACCGCCAAATCTCCAGTAGCGGTAAGAACTGGCAAAGATATGTTTTATAAGCAATTGAATATGAGCGTCGAAGATGCTTATGACTATGCCAGTGAAGTGATGACTTGTAATATGATGGCAGACGACGTGAGTGAAGGTATTGACGCCTTTGTTGAAAAGCGCCAAGCCGTATGGAAAGGATGCTAACGGTTTGACAAAAACACTCTGACTAAAGAAAGATGACGTTGCTATTATTATGAAGCCATTAAAGCGCCCACAATCATAAATGCAACGGCTATGAGTGATCTCAAAAATGGTGAACTGCACTCTGCCCAGCGAGTGATAATAAAGTATAAATTGGCAAATGGAAGAAATAGATATAACAGCCCCCACAGTACCGACTCTTGGAAGGCTATAATAATTAACTTAATACTATAAATAATGCACATGATGCTTGCGATGACAAGTAAAATAACACCTATGAACTCCACGTGAATTTCCTCAAAAACTTTAATAAAAGGCAAACTTATAATTAGCTAAAAAAGAGAGTCATAATATTGCTGCTATCAGTGCTAAAGCACTTTACAAGTTCTCAATATATATGAATTATCTCAGGACTGTTGCTGGCGTATAATAACAGGTAACGTGAAAAATACATAATATTATAAAACATAAGTTGAATAAATATGACTTAATCTGCTTTGATCGTTTATAAAAACATATTCACAACCAAACCATAAGATGACAAGAAAGGCCATGATATCGCTATCATGGCCTTTTTTAAACAACTACTACAATCAATCTGTTACTTACTCAGCGGCGATGGCAATCATCTCAACCAACAGCTCAGGACGTGCCAATGCAGACTCGCCACAAGCACGAGCTGGCGGCTGAATGCCTTCAAACCACTGGTCATAGACTTCATTCATAGCAGCAAAGTCTGCCATATCTTTTATCCAAACCGTTACTGATAGTAGCTTTGATTTATCGCTACCCACTTCTTCTAACAACGTTTGAATTTTTTCCAAACAAGTCAATGTTTGCGCTTTGATATCGTCTTCTGCATTACCTACCTGACCACACAAATAGATAGTCTGGTTATGGATTACAGTTTTGCTCATACGTTGATTGCTATGCAGCTTCTTAATCATGTTATATACCTTCAATTTATTAATTTAAGTCTGTGCTAAATCTGTCAAATGCGCTGTTAATTAGAAAAACGCTGAGCACTGAATGGCGCAACATCTACTAATAATGGCTTGTCATGAATCATCTCTTCAACCAGACGCCCTGTCATAGGCCCTAAAGTAAAGCCTTGATGACTGTGACCAAAGGCAAACCATAGTTTTTCATGCTTGTCTGCAGGACCAATAACTGGCTTCATATCAGGCATACAAGGACGTGATCCTGCCCATGCTTCAGACTCTACCGCGTCTTCTAACGGTAAGATTTTTCTTGCCAGCTTCAGAACCGTTTTTAATTGACCAAAGTTCTTTGGTGCATCCATGGTAGTCATCTCAGCACCGGTCGTGATACGGATACCCTGCTGCATTGGCCCCATCACAAAGCCTTTGTCCATATCGAACATACTGTGATTGATGGTGTTTTTTTCTGTCACTTTGAAATGCTGATGATAGCCACGCATTGGGAACAATGGCAGATTATAGCCAAGTGGCTTGATCAAATCATTAGACCATGGACCTGCTGCGATAACCAACTTATCACTATAATAAGTGTCATTATCAGTAATGATTTTCCAACCTTCACCGTCTTGTACGATTTCTTTTACATCGCTCTCTTTAATTGTACCGCCCATCTCTTGGAAATTTTTCGCATAGGCTTTTACTAGCGAACTTGGGTTTGACACTTGCCAAGAATTTTTCCAATGAATCGCACCAACGAAACCTTCAAAATTAGCGCTAGGCTCCATGGCTTTTAGCGCTTCAAGGTTTAGTACATTATGCTCAACGCCTTGATTGCGCGCATCAATGGCTGATGCTTGTGCTTCTTTAAACGTTTCTTCCGAGCGATGCAATTGCAACCAGCCGTCACGAGTGATTAGTTCGTCAGCACCAGATGCTGAAATCATTGTCTGATGCTCACTGGTACAATGCGCGATCAGTGTCTGCCATTCTGATTCTATTTTTTTGACCGAAGCGGGCGTAGAGTATTTCCAGTACTGTAGCAGCGCTTGATGGTAACGCAAAATTGCTGGAATACGATAGCGAATATCAGTGCCTTGGTTCGGCAATACTCTGATCATTTCAGTCAGTTGACGAGGAAAAGGATGGGTATGAATGGCTTCGCGCTGAATCAATCCTGCATTGCCATACGAGGTCTCTGACCCTGGCAACTTCTTGTCTAACATCAGTACTTTTGAATTATTTTTTTGTAAATGCCACGCGACTGACGTGCCAACCATACCTGCACCGATAACGATCACTTCATAGCGCATAACCTATCCTTTTCTTATGGTGTTAATACAGAGTATCTAATATGAGGGTCTAACGGAATAAGGTGGTAATAGTAACGCATTGAGCTGAATATTAAACCCCAATCTCATAAATATTTTTGCTATTAAATACTTTTGGTTATGGGGTTTTTGAAAAGGTATTTTTGATAGGAATAATGAGGGTTTGGTTGATAAAATAGTAACGATCAGCCATCATTTTTAAAAATACTAGATGCGACTTAGTGCTATCAATTTCTGTGCTATAGTTTGGTCTTTTTTTAATTTAGAAATGATCAGCCGCCTAAGCATTTTAATTATAAAATCTGATAAACAGTATTTATGATGTGCCAGCAAGGTCAGGGCTAATATTTGATGATTTGGAAGGTTTAACAAATGAGTATTTACGCACAAAGACTGGCCTCTCAAATTGAGTTCATCAAGCAGTGTGCTTTGATGAAAAAAGCGCCTACTCAAGATTTTGCTAAACACAGTGATTTCACTTGTACCGAGGAGCAATTATTAGGCTTGCCGGGTATCAACCTTAACATCACCGACGATACCCCAGAGGACGTTTGGCTTCGTTTAGAGCGATTGCGTGAAAATCCAGCGCCTAAACCCAACAGCGCACTGTTAGCACATTGGTTAAAGTTTCCAGTTAAGTTTAGCGAGCAACCGTCATTAAAAGAAAAAACATCTGTGCAATCATTCATCGATGATGGTCTGTTGTCTTCCACAGAAGTCGTTACTCCATTTGAAGTTGAAAACAGTCATCAAAATGAGTCGTTAGATGAAGCACCATTAAAGACAGAAGTTTATTTAAAAGACTTTCCTGACAGAGCATCTCTACAAGATGAATTTAACGATTACCTCAAAAGCATTTGGCAACCTTGGCTAGCAGAAGAAAAGCTCGTTCGCCAAAGCATTGCTTTGTATTCTAGTCTATTCATGCTGAATCAACAGCTTCAAGGCAATCTCGCTGATGCACAGCTAGAGTTAGTATGGGGTGTAGGTATTGCTCTAAGAAAAAGCGCTGATTATGAGCAAAGCAGCAAGCAAATAAAGTATCCACTATTGACGCAATCTGTTGAAATCACCTTAGATCAAAAGACAATGGCATTGCTAATCAAACCTACCCTATCTGCTCCCACGCTTGAAACGGAACCTTTTTCTATAGAAGAAAATCAGGGTTTAGCGAAGTTATTAAAGAACAGCAAAGAATTTTATGATTCAGAAGAGGTTTCCTTAAGTCCTTTTTTGCCAAGTAGCTATGAGCCCATCTTAAAATCAGCCGTTACTTTGCTTGACTCCTCTGGCGTTTATCAACCAGATCATACTAGTGCAGACGATCGAAAAATCCCTAAAGCGCAGAACAACCTGATTGTTACTGATACATGGGTCATTATGGCTCGTCCTAGAAGTAACAATATCTTTTTGCAAGACTTAAACAACTTATCCATTCAGCTAGAATCGGTCACTGATATCGATTTGCCGAGCGCTCTTAAGGCAATGCTGACAGAGCCTGCTACAGAAAATAAAGAAAATATACTGCCTGCTTATCGTGGTTTGTCTATGGTGAGTGGCAGTGATAGCTATATCGGCACGCCAGCCGAGCTATATTTCCCCAAAGCGTTCAACGATGAACAAGTACAAATCATACAACAGTTAGATGTTCACGATGGAGTCGTCGTTCAAGGCCCGCCCGGCACAGGCAAAACCCACACTATTGCCAATGTCATTTGTCATTACTTAGCACTTGGCAAGCAGGTACTGGTCACGTCGATGAAAGACCCTGCGCTAAAAATGCTACAAGGGCAACTGCCTGAATCTATTCGCCCTCTCGCCGTTAGTCTACTGACCAGTGAAAACGAAGGGTTAAAGCAGTTTGAACATACCATCAAAAAAATATCGAGCGAAGTGTCTAGTATCAATCGCGAGGCCTATAAGAAAGACATCCTCATGCTTGATAATCAAATTGATACCATCCATGCACAGTTAGCCAGCACTGATCATAAAATTACGGCTTGGGCACGGTTAAACCTTGATGATATCACTATCGACAATGAAACTATCAAGCCCATAGATGCCGCGACTGAGGTTGCTCAAAACAGACAGCTTACCGAAAGCTTTCCCGATAAGTTGGGTATCGAAGAAACCTTTAAACCTCGATTTACTCATGCTGATATCACAGCGCTAAAAGATGCAAGAGTAAATCTCGGCAATGATTTGGGTTATCTTAATAAAAAGATTCCTGCCGTTGCAGACATGCCTCCTACCAACGCTATCAAGCAACTTCATAAGGATTTGAGCTATCTCAATGAGTCGCAAGCAGCTGAACAGCAAGGGGCGCTACCAAGCTTAATCAATGACAGTGCTAGTACGATAGATATTGCTCAAAAAACCACTACTCATACATCTCATTTAATTGATTTGCTGCAAAAAATTGTCGCGGCTGGGCAGCGCTGGACGACGGATATTCAGCAGCATCTATCTAATGAGACTAAACAAGACATCATCGGCCATCTCACTATACTGAACGATGAGATCAAAGCGCTTTTTGATGAGAGAACTGTTTATTTAACCAAACCTATTACAATGGCTGATGATTTTGATAAAAATCCAAAGCTCATTGACGCGGTGAAAAATTTATCTGAAGGCAAAAAGCCATTTGGTCTCGCTGGCATTTTTGGTAAATCTGCTGAGAAGAAAAGCCTTGAGTCTATTACGATAGTCTCGTCAGCGCCATCAAGTACGGCAGACTGGCAGTATATATCCAGCTTTATAACGTTTAGAAAAAAATCTCAAGCGCTTATCCTTCGCTGGAATGCTTTATCAAATGAGCTGTCCTTACCGATATTTGAGGTATCGGCCAATAATCTGTCTACGTTACATTCAGCCGTTCATCTATACGATGAAGTCGTTGCTAGTAACAACTTGCAGCGCAGTATCAAGCAGGCGTTAAGCACTATATTCATAGATTGGGATATTATTTCTGCAGCATCGTATGACACAGATATTTTGACTGAGATTGAAAGTGTTCTTAAACAACATTTAAAGAGACATAATCTGGCTGAAAGTCTCACGTTAAAAGAGACCTTACTCAATAACCTTGCTGATTGTACAGGCACGATTATTGAAAAAATGACGGCCTTTGTCACTCAAAATATTGGTGACCCGAGTTTATCTGATGATGAATTACAAGCAGACTATCAAGAACTGCTTAATGAGCTGCAACGAGTAAATAATCTTGCAACAGACTTACAGACAGTCGCTGACGTTACCCAACTCATTGAAGATAACGGTGCACCGCTTTGGGCAAAGAAATTGCGTTATGAACCTCATAATAATTCTCAAGACACCTTGGCATCAGATAACTGGCAGCAGATTTGGCGAATTGCTAGATTGACCAGCTTTATAGACAGCATCGATGGTCGCAAAGAGTTGGTTCAACTGGCCAAAACTCGTGGCAATTTAGAAGTAAATCTGGCAAGACTCTATCAAGAAGCCATCACCAAAAGAGCTTGGCTAAAGGTCGCAGAAAATGCGACGCCAAACGTAAGAGCATCTTTAGAAAAATACCGCTCTGCCATTATGCGTATCGGTAAAGGAACCGGCAAAGGCGCGCATTATTATCGCCGTGAAGCGCGAGAAGCCTCTGCGGGAGCAAGTGCTGCTATCCCGTGTTGGATTATGCCGCATTATCGTATTTCTGAATCCTTGCCAGCAGAGTTTGGCAGTTTTGACTTGGTTATCATCGATGAAGCCTCTCAATCTGATTTAACGGCATTACCAGCCATTATGAGAGCCAAAAAAGTGCTAATCGTTGGTGACGATAAGCAAGTATCGCCAGAAGGTGTCGGTCTCGACATCGAAAAAATTCGCAATCTGATGGCACAGTATTTGAGCAATCAAGTCCCTGTCTATCGCTCACAGATGTCGCCTGATCGTTCAATCTACGATTTATTCAAAGTCGTTTTTGCAGATAGCAGTGTGATGCTAAAAGAACATTTTCGCAGTGTTGCACCTATTATTGAGTTCTCAAAACGTGAGTTTTACAATCATGAGCTGATACCTTTACGTAAAGCCAAGCCCTCAGAACGCTTAGACCCACCATTGATTGATGTTTATGTCACTGATGGCTATCGTCTTAAAGGCTCTGATATTAATCCTTCAGAAGTCAGATTTATTGTCGATGAAATCAAGTTCATCGTTTCTGATCCAGCTTACAAAGGTAAAACCATCGGTGTTGTCTCATTGCTAGGCAATAAGCAAGCACATAATATTATGGAGATACTCAACAAAGAACTAGATGAAGCGGTAATGACTGCTTTTGACATCGCTTGCGGTGATGCCAGAACCTTTCAAGGTAAAGAGCGCGATATCATGTTTTTGTCATTGGTAGTGGTACCCGGAGCGGCCCATGCACAAACGAGAGACACTTTCGCCCAGCGGATGAATGTCGCTGCTTCAAGAGCGCGCGATAGAATGTATTTAGTACGTAGTATTGAACTGGATGAACTAAGCCAAGCCGATTACTACCGAGCAGAGCTTATTAAACACTTTCAAGCGCCATTTATGCAAAATGAAGAGCAAGTAGCTGACTTGAGTGATAAATGTGAGTCTCCCTTTGAGACAGAAGTCTTCGATCTTTTGGTGGAGAGAGGCTATCGAGTGGTTTCACAGGTCAAAGCAGGTGCCTACCGAATCGATATGGTTGTCGAGGGTGAAAACGATAACAGTCTAGCCATTGAATGTGATGGCGATAGATATCATGGGCCTGACAAATGGGACAGCGATATGCAACGTCAGCGTATTTTAGAGCGTGCTGGCTGGAAATTTTGGCGCTGCTTTGCGTCCACTTTTGTCACTCGTAAAAATGAAGTTATCCAAGATTTATTTGCAGAATTGGAACGTTTAGAGATTTATCCAATCACTACCGACACGGCATATAGCAGCTCGTATGTTGAATCTAGAATCGTCACTACGGTTGAAAAATTATAAACCGTAAAAGATAGTCGTATCCAGCGAGTTGGTAGACACTTAAATATCAGGAACATAAACGATATCAAAGTCAGGCTCAAACATTGAAAAACGAGTATGAATCATCTACAGATACTGAACAGTGCTCTACAACCGTTGCTTGATAAATACTGGATGACGATAAGGCACCAGATATCATACTTTGGAATTGTGTTTTATCAACTTAATAAATATCGATATTAATTCGCTTTTTATGTTCAGACAATCCCATAAAATTATTAGTATAATTTCCTTAAATTCTTAACAAAATATCACTGTAGCCTGTTATGACGCTTAAGCCTTTATTCGTATCTTTGTTTATCTTGCCGCTATTTACTATGACTGCCTGTGCCAAAGAGCCTTCGGTTGATAGCGACGGCATCCCGAAAACTCGAGACAATTTAACCGATGCTGAACAGCAGCAGTTAGACGACTTTTTAGCGAAGCAAAAAGCCAATATGCGCTTTATTGAAGGTGGCAGCTTTGAGATGGGTGATTTTGGTCCTAAGCTCGACTGGACCGATGGCTTGCCCTTAACTGGACAATCTGATAATAAACCGCTGCATAAAGTGACGCTTGATAGCTTTAGTATGAATGCCTACAAGGCAACCTATAGCGACTTTGATATCTATAGTATGGCAACAGGGCAAGATGAAGAGGGAATGCAACCTATAACAATAGAGATACGCCAACCGAATGCAGCAGCTGGTATTAATTGGCAAACGGCACAGCACTACTGTCAATGGTTAGGTCAACAGCTAGATGTACCCATGAGCCTGCCAACCGAAGCACAGTGGGAATATGCTGCGCGTAATCGCGGACAATATATATTATTTCCAACCGATACGGGAGAGATAGATCCTGGACGTAATATGTGGACGTATGAAGAGCAAAGTAAGTTTAGCAATAAATATAATACTTCTTTAGCGGTTCCTATGTTGGGATTCTATCCTCCTAATCTTCTAGGACTCTATGATTTAGTCAATCAAAACTACGAATGGATGATCGATTGGTACGATCCAGAATATTATACTAATAGTCCAGAGCATAACCCGCAAGGATCAGAGACAGGCACTGAGAAAGTATTACGAGGTGTGACTGCTACTGAAGGCTCAGCAGGTAATGTACATGCGGGAGGTGCAGTTACCATTAAGCGATTTCAGAAACAACCAAACCCGCCTCTAATATCTGATGATACTAATGTGAATCAAAATGCTTTCACTTCTGCACGTTGTGTGGCTAATTTTAGTAAGTCTATGTCATAAAGAAACATTACGCTCTGATTGGTTAGACATCATAAGTATCATCACCATTTCTTTTGATTGGTGATGTATCTTTAAAACTGTCAAAGACTGAACGACTATAAACAAATTTAAGAGCTTGAATATGAAAAAACTACTTACCACCATACTGGATCATCACTCTCATCTATAGTCTTTTTAATTGTCTCGACCGTTACCTCATCAGCAGATAGCTCTGCGATGAAGCGTGAGACTTTATCGAAGTATCCTGAGTAACTTGAAAAATAATCGGGAGCGGTTAAAAATAATTGGCTCTTGGCCCGACTACAAGCAACATAAAATAACTTACGCTCCTCTTCTAGCGCCTCAAAGTCATCCAACGAGCGATGATGCGGCGTGATACCATCGACCAATGAATTAACAAACACCACTGGCCACTCCAGCCCTTTGGCACTGTGAATGGTCGAAATAGTCACTTTATCTGTGTCATTATCCTCTGGTTTATCCATGGCTGCGACCGAATCATTAGGCGGATCGAGTGCCAAATTTTCTAAGAAGTTATCAAGGCTACTGTGTTCTATTGCCAAATTTTTGAGCACACGAAAGTCCTCGTTGCGCTCTCGCCAATTTTCCTCAATCGTTTTTAGGATGGGAACATAAAACGCTAAAACATGCTCGATGACTGTCTCGACGGATTCAGCCTGATTTGCCTTAGTCAGCGTATTATATAAAGGCTCAAGCTGTGCGCTTTTTTTAGCAAACTTTGGCGTGAGTAGTGGCTCAAAGGAGTTGTCATCGGCATTAATCGCTTGGGTCAAACGCGTCGCGGTGACCGTCCCCACGCCTTGGAACAAGGTCAAAATACGGTGCCAAGCAATCGTATCATTCGGGTTGTAGAGTACTTTAACAAAAGCCAAAACGTCTTTGATATGTCGCCTTTCAATAAACTTAATACCGCCCACCACAATGAATGGAATATGACGCTCCATAAACTCTAGTTGCACATAGTTAGATTGAAACGACGTGCGGCACAGTACCGCAAAATCATTGTAATCATAATCCGACTTTAGCTCGATGATTTTTTCGGCGATATACTTGGCTTCTTTTGTCTCGTCACTTAAACGGCTAAATACTGGTTTTTGCCCAATTATTGATGCGCCAGAGTACAATTTTTTTTGATAGCCTAGCGTGATCTGCGCTGACAGAGCATTGATATAATCCAAAACAGCAGGCGTACTGCGATAGTTTTGCTCGAGCTTAATCAGCTTGGCATCGGGATAGGTCTCACCGAATAACAGAATGTTTTCGTAATTGGCACCGCGGAAAGCATAAATACTTTGATTGTCATCACCGACTACCATCAGCGAGACCGACTCAGATGCACCAATCAAATCTATCAGCTGCTTTTGCGGAATGTTGGTGTCTTGATATTCATCAACCATGATGTAGCGATATTGGTTTTGTAGCATTTGGCGAAAGGTATCATTCGTCTTCAAATGGCGCACGACCTGACTGATAATATCGTCAAAATCGTAGAGATGATTGGCACGCTTATACTCATGAAAATCGACCGCCAATTGTTCGATAATAGGAATATGCACGGCGATATCAGGATAACTGCTTTCGATTAAATCACGGATATGAATACGTCTATTCCGAGAGCTAGAAATAATATTTTGCAGTGTCTTTTTGCGCGGGAATGCTTGGCTCTTATTTTGCGCGGTATACTTTTTTTCTTTGTGAATTAAGTCGATGGCATCTTCACTATCGCCCGTGTCTAAAATCGTAAATCGCGGATTGATACCGAGCAGCCCTGAATACTGACGCAGCAGCATATTACAGAATGAGTGAAAAGTACCACTGGTGATATCGTTGAGCCGCTTATCCGTTGGCAGTTTATCCTTTACCAAGTCTTCATCAGACTGTTTATTAAATAAGGTATTCGCAAGTAAGGTTTTGGCACGGCTTTTTATTTCATTGGCGGTTTTACGGGTAAAGGTCAGTAGCAAGATGCTTTTGGGCGTGACCCCATTCTCTAACAAATAACTGGTACGGTACGTGAGCGTTTTGGTCTTGCCAGAGCCTGCACCTGCAATGACCAACACTTTGCCTTCGATAGTGGTGGCTGCTAATAGTTGGTCAGGATTTAACTCACGGGCATAGTTTACTTTCAATCCTAATTCACTATTGAGCCTTTGATTCAGTAGCTCAATATTTGCATCATCATTAGCATCGATTAAATTTGCCTCTAGCTTTTTAATCGCCTGCTCAAGTCGTGCCAGCTTGGGCTTAATCTCGATGAAATTCTGGGGATAATTGTAGTGGCGCGTATCGAAAATCGTGGGTGTCATTATAGGGTTTTGCCTTTCGTTTTATTTTAGCGGCCTTTATCAATACGGCGCATTTATACATAGTGTTTTGCAGATTTGACTGAGCGCGCTTGGTGTTCATAATGAAGATTACTCGTACAGTGTAACGAGTCGTAGGCGCTTACCTGTCATACGCCTACAAGCCAAACTATCGTTTTATAGCACAGCTTACCATAATCGATAAAACAGCAAAATTGCCAGTAATGACCAAACTCAAAATCTCAGTATACAATACAACAACCTCACCCCTATTCAGGTAAATTTGCTACAATATGCCCAATTTTGATTTATCATTTAACCAATCTTTATACCAACTGATTTTATTATTATATTGAGAGAATGTTATGGGTTTTAATTGCGGCATCGTCGGCCTACCAAACGTGGGTAAATCTACCTTGTTTAATGCGTTGACCAAAGCGGGTATCGCCGCTGAAAACTTTCCATTTTGTACCAAAGATCCCAACACAGGTATCGTACCAGTACCTGACCCACGCCTAAAGAAACTGGCTGATATCGTTAAGCCTGAGCGCGTATTACCAACGACGATGGAGTTTGTGGATATCGCAGGTCTAGTCGCTGGTGCTTCAAAAGGCGAAGGCATGGGCAACCAGTTCCTAGCCAATATCCGTGAGACTGATGCGATTGCGCACGTCGTACGCTGTTTTGATGATGACAACGTCGTCCACGTTGATGGTCGCGTCAGCCCTATTGATGATATCGAAACCATTAATACTGAATTGGCATTGGCAGATTTAGAGGCCGTTGAGCGTGCCATTCACAACCAAACCAAAAAGGCCAAAGGTGGTGATAAAGACGCGCAAGCATTGCTTGATATCTTTAAAAAAGTTGAGCCTTTATTAGCAGAAGGTAAAGCGGCACGCGCAGCGAACCTAGATGCTGATGAGAAAAAGCTCATCAGAAGTTATGGTTTAATCACCCTAAAACCAACCATGTATATCGCCAACGTCAGTGAAGATGGCTTTGAAAACAACCCTTACCTTGATGCGGTACGCAACTATGCGACTGGCGAAGATTCTATCGTTATCGCTCTATGCAACCAAATCGAATCTGAAATCGCTCAGCTTGATGAAGACGACAAAAAAGACTTCCTAGCTGAGATGGATATGGAAGAAGCCGGACTTGATCAAGTCATTCGCGGTGGTTATGATTTGCTAGATATGCAGACTTACTTTACTGCTGGTGTTAAAGAGGTGCGCGCTTGGACGGTTGCAGTTGGCGCAACGGCTCCGCAAGCCGCTGGCGTGATTCATACCGATTTTGAGCGCGGCTTCATTCGTGCTGAGGTCATTGCGTATGACGACTTTATCGAATACAACGGTGAAAAAGGCGCAGCTGCCGCTGGCAAATCACGCTTAGAAGGCAAAACCTATATCGTACAAGATGGCGATATCATGCACTTTAGATTTAACGTGTAACGTTAAGCGGTGCATCCTGACTGATAGTTAATAAGCCGATGTTGGAAATTCTCCATCATCGGCTTTATTTTATCTTAACATTGTTATATTATAACATATCTTTATTTTACTATTTGAGGACTTATACTGTGACTGACTATTTCTCTTTTTCTAGATTTGCCAGTGTTGCGCTTGTAGGAAGTATCATGACAGGCTCTCTATTGGGCTGTCAGCCTAATGCAGAAAGTGATACGGTAGTATCTGAAGAAATAACACCCGTAGACGATCACGCTGAACATGCTCATGAAGAGCACGAAGGGCACGATGCTATGGAACAAGGTCATGAAGGACATAGTCATGAAAGTCATAGCCACGAGGAAAGCGCGCATGCAGGACACGATCATGCAGAACATGCCAGCAACAGCACACCATTCTCTTGTGAGCCTACGGCTACTATCGGCGTGTCCTACCATGATGATACTACACCACAGACAGTGCACCTACTGATCGATGGTATCGAATACGATTTGACCGCTACCTCTGATAGCGACGCCAGTACTGAAAAAACCATCTATACTAGTGATATCGGATTAGATAACACCCATGGCATTATATGGCAAGTAAATAGTGACAAGGCAACGTTGCGAAATAAAACATTGGGCAGCAATGTAGCTATCGAAGAGGAAGAAGTGCTTTTTAACTGCCAGAAATCTTAGTAGCTGTACCAAGGGCGCTATTTTGCTATGCTAGAGGCTTCCTTGGTTTCGGATGTTTCAATATGCTAACTACTCCAACCTCTTTGCCGTCTCCTACCACACAATGGTCTCGCCTTCTCAACTCGCAGCGTCTTGGTGCTGCCAAAAAGTTTAACGCCAATACGAGTACTCGCTCTCAGTTTCACAAAGACTACGACAGACTGGTATTTTCTCACTCCTTTCGGCAGTTGAATCAAAAAACCCAAGTCCATCCATTAACCAATCAGCTCGGTATCCATACACGTCTGACTCATTCGCTTGAGGTCTCCTCTATTGGACGCTCTTTAGCAATGATGGCAGCAGAAAAGCTCCATGATAAATTAGCCAGCGGTCTACCAGCAGGCGTATCGCCAGCCGATGTCGGTGTCATTGTACAAGCAGCGTGCCTCGCTCACGATATTGGCAACCCGCCTTTTGGTCATGCGGGAGAGTATGCCATTCGAGATTGGTTTAGGCAGCCTGACCCTGAAGCGATATTACAAAAGTTAAGTAGCAACGAGCGCTTGGACTTGCTGGCCTACGAAGGTAATGCACAAGGGTTTCGACTGTTGGCGCGTAATGAGCACCATCCTGATAAAGGTGGTATGCGTCTCACTTGTGCAACGCTAGGCGCTTTTATGAAGTATCCGTGGCTTGCCTCTCACAGCAACGATGTCAATGATAAACACCACCATCAAAATGTACAAAAATTTGGCTGCTTTTATAGTGAGTCAGCACAATTAGAAGAGTTGGCAGCCTGTTTGCATTTACCACGTTCAACACAGCACGACGGTTTTGCGCGTCATCCGCTGGCTTATTTACTAGAAGCAGCAGACGATATTTGCTATGCCTTGATCGATTTAGAAGATGGTATCAATCTCAATATGCTGACCTATAGTGAGGTTGCCGCCATATTTTATGAGCTGATTGGTGAGCGCCCTAACAGTATCAATCTGCCCGTACACATGTCTGTCAGGCAGAGCTTAGCGTCATTGCGAGCCCGTGCGATGATGCGCTTGGTCAATACCGTGACTGATGCTTTCGTCGCCAACAGTGATGCATTGCTGGCTGGTACACTACAAGGCAGTCTATTTACCCATTGTGATGCAAATGTGCAAAATGGCATCTTGCAGGCCAAGCAATTGGCACGCGAAAAAATATTCAATCACCCAAGCAAAGTACGTATGGAATTGATGGCCAATCAATGCTTGCACCGATTATTAGACGCCTTTGTACCACTGGCTTGGACAAAGGCAAAAGCTACCCCCATCTCCTTTGAGCAGCAGCGCCTATTAATGTTGTTACAGCCACATCTCGATGAGCATCGGCGGATATTATCAGATAATGTCTATCACAATATTTTAAATATATTGGACTTTATCACTGGGATGAATGATCATGAGGCGTATCGATTGGCACAAGAGTTACAAGGCCATTGGGGTGCAATGGTTTAAAAGACCCGTGCAAGTTTAGTAAATTAACACAAGTTGCGTATTTCAGTCGTATTTTTACGCTGAAATGAGTATGATAAACCCTTATTGGACAATTTTGAAATATTATGAGCAGTCGCGAACAAAAGAAACTTCAAACTCGGCACGCCTTTTTTAATGCCGTGCTTGATTTATGTATGACAGGGCAGTCTTTTAGCTCAATCAGCCTCAGGCAAGTAACGCGTGAGGTTGGCGTGGTGCCGACCGCTTTTTATCGGCATTTTGATGACATGGAATCGCTTGGTCGAGCATTGGTGGTAGAAGAGCTAGGCGGTACGCTGGCGATCCTAAGCGATAGCTTGCAAATTGGGCGTAAACGTAGCTTTGATCGCCAAATTGCTAAGAGCATTCAGCTGTTCTTGTATATGGTTAGTGATCAGCCTTATTACTGGCAATTTTTAGTCAGTGAGCGCTACGGTGGCTCAGAAGCTGTACGCAAAGCCATTAATGAACTTGTCAAAAAACATGCTCAAAGCTTGGCTGATGATTTAGCGCTACAGCCTGCTTTTACTCATATCAATGCCTATGACCGTCGCCTACTGGCTGAAGCTGGGGTAAATATGTTCTTTTCTTGGATTATCGATTGGTTGGAGCTGACTTATACTGAAGACCATGATGATGAAATCGATCTGAATGAGATTGAAGAAAATAAACAGCTGATGCTCCATAATTGCACTCGCCAAGCACAAATGCTGTTTTATGGGGCTTATAACTGGAAGTCTACGGAAGAGACGCACTTAGGAGATTAGGTGACGTCAGCTATTCTACCTCGGCACTGATTGAGACTCTTTTTAGGTGGCTCAACGTTAGAAACTGGGTCTAAATGCCCATAAACGCTGTGTCACCACCTTAATTTCTTTGGCTTGTTTATTATTGCCATTCTCATTATTTCCATTATTATTGTTAGGCGTGCTGTTATTCGCATTATTCCCTACTGCCGCGCTAGCGTCAGTCGCAATTTTACTAATCAATACGGTTGCAAACCGTTGTCTTTGTTGACCAAGACTTGCACTATCCGTTGCGGTAATAAGCGCCATAAAGGCTTGGCTATCGACTGCAAGCAGTGGTTTTAACGCCTTTCGCTGATCATCATTTAAGCTGCTCAACATCGGCAATTTCCACACATCATCGATAGAGGCTAACGCCTGCTTTGCCCGCATATCGACCAATCCCTGCATCTGCTGGCTGGTTGCGCCATCTATCAGTGCAGCCAGCAAAACTGGACTGGCAGTATTGACATTAATAGGCACATAATAAGGAACCGCCGTAATATAAGGACGTAGTGCCGCTAGTACTTCAGCATTTACCCCTCGAATCTCTTGTAATTGATCGACACTCACCAATGCTTGATTGGGCAAAGTCTTACTCGCTGAGCCACTTGATTGCTGAGAATAAACCACACTCTCATCACCACCGTCTTGGTAAACGTCGCTATCTGTATCTTGATAATCAAGAACAGCAATGGCAATATCAGGTTCTAGATTTAATTGTGTCAACAGTCTTTGAAATATGGCTACAGCGGCACTATCAACCGCGCCATTCTGATATAAATTATTAATATTAAAACGACTGGCTTCATCACGCAATTCGATACTGATGCTATGATTAGCTAAAAGATAAGGCGGTAATGGCTGCGCCCAAATATCTTGCTCGCTATCTGTGTCATTCAGCTTATCGTCAGCACGAATCATCGTGATGGCCAATTGCTGACCAGCATTGATATCTTGTGACAGCTGATTTTGATCAAACAATAAACCGCTACGCCTAATAGCAATCTTTTGACTGGCAAGCATTGCCCCCGCCACCACGGTAATACTGACCACCAATAGTAAGATAGTGAGCAGCGCTACTCCGCGCTGAGAGTGCGCTGTCATTGACTTAAGCCGCCTTTATTATTGACCCAGTGGTACATTTTAAATATTACTTCCTGCATTGTTATTTACATTGCTATTCGGGTTGTCATTATTAGTATTATCACTACTATCGTTATTGCCATTATTAGCAGCATTGTTATTGCTTTTGTTGGTATTGTTAATTGGTATTGGTTGGGGAGCAAGCGCCCACTGCCAAGTGATGGGCATATCCTGATAAGTAAAATTGACAGCAATGCCTTTCGGCAATAAAACCACTGCTGGCTTGGCGCTTACGGCATTGGCCGTTTGCCCAGAGGTTGTATTTGTACTGCTATTGCCGTTATTACTGCTGTCTGCATTAGGAAATTTGGTGCTCAGTTCAGGTAAATATGCTTGCCAACGCCCTGCGGTGATGCCTTCTAACAATACACTGTCTAGGCTGATGCTATCGCGCCCACCATCGATGCTGGTATATTGGCGGCGAATTAAACGCTCATCTGCAAAAATGTATTCGATATGCTGGACACTCATGCTACTTTGATAACGTGGATCGGGGTCGGCAAAACGAACAAAGCTGACATGCTCACCATCCAAGCTCATAAAAGGCTCAGGCACTGTTTCATTGGCTTGGGCACTATTGTTTGTGCTATCACTGGCATTTGTACTGTTATTTGTCACACTGATATTTTGAGTATTTGGTATTTGATAAGGGATAATTTGACCCATGTCTTGCTGTAGCTGCAAATAAGCATATTGCAAAACAGCTAAGTTATCAGCATGAAATTGTGCACGTTCTCGGGCGCGGTTGACGCTATCAAACACCTGCCAGCCAGCCACCGCCAGCATCGCAAATATTGCCATGGCAACCATCAATTCAAGTAGCGTAAATCCACGCTGCGACTTCACGGATTGCCTCCAGACTGCCCTGCAATATCAGCGCCCAAACTGCTTAAGTCCAAACTACCAATGTCTTGCTCCGCATTGCTCAATATTACATTGATATCAGTCACGGTGGTGCGCGTCTGTCCATCTATAATGGGTGCGACAGCGATATTCACCTCTTTTAAAGCAGGCGTAATGGCATCACTGACCGTCATCACTACTTGCCAATCACGCCCTTGAGCATTGATTGTTTGTGTGCGATTGGCCGTCAGCCAAGTCTCTTGAATACGCAAATCAGCGGCCGCATTCTGTGCGACAAAATGTGCCAGTGTGCGTGTGCGTAAGACATCCACTGAGCTGAGATACGCACTACTGGCACGGCTAGCAGCCACAGCAACAACCGCTAAAATCGCTAACGCTACCATTACCTCAATCAGAGTAAAGCCGCTTTCATGCTTTGATAGCATTGGCTTTTTGTTTATATCAGCAGATATAATGCCATCCTTATCTATCATCAGTTACAGCCCTTGTCCGATTGTCATACTACCATCAGGCATAATGGTAATGACCTCGCCCACCAGACGCGAATTGTGCAGCACCTCAATGGTGACAGGCGTTGCTTGCCCTGTACCAAACCATAATATTTGTGGGACTGCTTGATTGGCAAACCAAGGCTGCAATGTTTGTCCCTGTTCAGGCATTGATAGGTTGCCAGCCTCCAAGCTTTGCACCCTTAAACTAACCCCAGCAGGTAACTCCGGCAAACTGACTTCTGGCTCAATCTCCCAGCTAGGCACTGGCTGTTGCTTTCCCATCGCCCCCGACATACTTGTCAGATCAGCAGACAATTCCATCGAATTTTTAGACGTGCTGTCCATGCTATTTGACGGGATCTCATTGGTCTGATAGGCAATATAAGGATTTGATAAAGTAACAATCACAGGAGCTACCTGACCTTGTTTATCTGCTTGTAAACTTAAACCCATCGGCTGCATACGCTCAGCAGACAACAACCGTACATAGCTCAGTGAATCCGTTAAATGCTCATAAAAAGCACGGTTTTTACGCGATTCACTACTACCCACCGACAAGCTCATCATGCCGGCAAAGATAGATAGAATAACGACCACCACTACAATTTCGACAAGGGTGAATCCCTGTTGTGCCTGAGCAAGGCTTGAGGATTTATAAGGGGAAACGTAAGCGTTTTGTACTGGAAAGGATTTATGCTGATAAACAAGAGGTAAGAGATATCTATCCGTGTTTTTATGTTGCAAATATTGATGACTTAAGTGTGAATAGCAAGTGACCGCTGAGCTGGACGGAGTCTTGGCAGTGACCGGCATATTGCACCTATAAACCTATAAGTAGGTTGTGGTATGAAGAATAAAACTATGATTGGGCGGTACAGCTGGTAAGCATGTATCCATTTTTAGCATGGATGCACCGTGCTGCGATAACGAATATAGCAACACGAATTTAAAAAATTTGGGTTAAAAGACCATAAGTTAAACAAAGATATTAATAACTGGTATTACGGTGCTCTTCTGACTCAGTATCGATTTGCTCGACCAACTCCTGCATATCTTCATCCATCACCTCATCGTCAGCCGCAGGATAATGGCTCGGCAACTCAAGCATTTGCTGAACGAAGGCATAACGTAGGGTATCACGGCGACCCAAATACCGCTGGTAAAAGCTTGAATTTAATAGTCCAGCACCGCCCTGACCCATCGCCCAAATCGAGGACAAATAGTCGCGCGTGCTCAAACTACTGTGCTGCTCTTGTAAATACGCACTGATAATGTCAATCAAGCGTTTCATACGCTGACGGCGAATATCATATAGCTCACCAAACAAGCGATTAAGACCCGTCACTGATGCCGCCAAACGCTCTTCGATTTGATTGAGCAACATAGCTTTTTGTGGGTTGAATAACTGCTGAAAGATCATACGAGCAACGCCTGCTGATGGACAATCATCAATACGATTAATCTCAAACAGTTGTTCTTCATAGCGGATAATAATACGCAAATATAGTTCATCTTTACTGGAGAAATGCTTATACAGTGTACCTTTAGCCAGATCAAGCTGGTCTGCCAAACTGTCTAAAGTAATATCACCATCGCCTGACTCAAGTAGCAATTGCTCTGCCATCGCTAAGATATTCTCTTCTCGTGCCTTGAACTGATGCTGACGACTCATAATCTCTCCTAAAACCTGACAAGATTAAGCATATGACCATCGTGTGGATGAATGCATCGGCGACAAGCGTATAACATCATACAAAGTCTGCTCGAAAACCACCAAAGGAGATATGCTTATGTTTGCTAAATAGTCATTGATAATCATAGGCTTACGCTCCACATCATAAATACAAATAACGTAAAGCAATAGGACTGTATCATAAATGACTGAGTGGTCATAGCATAACCATTTTAGTGATACTGTGCCAGTAAATTCTCAAAGTTTTTTGCAGTTAATGCCCCAACATCATTGCTACTACAGCCATACATCTCTGCCAGACAACTGGCGACATACGGTACGTAGGCAGGCTCATTCGGTCTACCACGCTTGGGCACCGGTGCTAGATAAGGGCTATCGGTTTCGATAAGCAGTCTATCTCTAGGCATGTTTTTTGCTGCATTTTTAATCATTTGAGCACTCTTAAAGCTAACAATGCCCGAAAATGAGATATAAAACCCTAAGTCAAGTGCACGCTTGGCCGTCTCCCAATCTTCGGTAAAACAATGAATAATACCGTGCTCAGCGCCTTCTGATTTTAGGATATCAATCGTATCTTCTTTGGCATCACGCATATGAATGACGAGTGGCTTTTGCAGGCTTTGACTGGCATGAATATGGCGAGCAAGACTGGCTTGCTGCTCTTTTTTGTTTTCCGTTGACCAGTAATAATCTAATCCTGTCTCCCCAATCGCCCATACATGGTCGGCATCAGCCGTTTCGATCAAACGTTCAACTGTCGCTGATTGCAAGACACTAATATCTTCACAAGGATGAATACCGACGCTCATGCCAAGATTTAGCGCCTCATCGCTATAGGTGCTGACAATATGAGCAATCTCATCATATTCGGCAAAATCACACATAATCGCCATTGCCCGAGTGACATTGGCAGCTTTCATCGCGTCAATCGCGCCAGACAATTTACCATCATACTTGGTTAAATCTAAGCGATTAAGATGGCAATGGCTATCAGTAAACATAAGTAATCTCGTTAATAAAAATGAATAAAATGTGTTAGAACAATAACTTATAACATAAAATTAGTAGTCGTAAGAGCATTAATTGCTCTGATAAGTGCGCTTTTCAAGTCATGATTAGCAAACTTATTTTTAGTACAAAGGCAGCTTTTAATGAAGCGGCACCACTCGCATTACTTCTTCTATGGTCGTCACCCCTTCACTAATACGCTTTGCACCCGATAAGCGCAGTGGCTGCACACCTTCGCGGTACGCTTGCTGCTTAAGCACATCTAAATTGGCATCGGCGGCGACCAGTTTTTTTAGCTCATTTGACAACGGCATGATCTCATATAGACCAACGCGACCTTGATAGCCCGTATGGCGACAATGCTCGCAGCCTTGCGCCGTATAAATTTGCGCTGGAGCGTACGCACGCCAAGGCTGAACCAGTTCCTGCCACTGAACAGCAATTTCACTGTCTGGGATCACGTCTAGGGCTTTTTTGCAATGCGGACATAACGTTCGTAGCAAACGCTGCGCCATGACGCCTAATATCGTCGCTGAGGTTAAAAACGGCTGAATGCCTAAATCATGCAAGCGAGTAAGTGAGCTTGGTGCATCATTGGTATGCAACGTCGAGAGTACCAAATGTCCAGTGAGTGATGCTTGTACTGCCATATTGGCGGTTTCGGCATCGCGAATCTCACCAACCATAATAATATCTGGGTCTTGGCGCATCAAAGAGCGAATACCATCTGCAAAATGCAAATCAACGCCTGGATTGACCTGCATTTGGTTGAAAGCTGGTTCAATCATCTCGATGGGATCTTCAATCGTACAAACATTAACTTGTTCTGTGGCGAGCTGCTTAAGCGTACTGTACAACGTCGTGGTTTTACCAGAACCCGTTGGCCCTGTGACCAAAATAATACCATTTGGATGCGCGGTCAGCTCATGCCAAGTATCGAGCTGCTTACCTGACAAACCAAGCTGAGCAAACGAGCGCACCAGCACTTCAGGATCAAATACCCGCATCACCAGCTTTTCGCCAAAGGCCGTCGGCATCGTCGATAAGCGCAGCTCAGTTTCCAGACCCTTTGGCGTACGGGTTTTCAACCTGCCATCTTGTGGTTTGCGTTTTTCTGCCACATTCAGTCGTCCTAATATTTTAATCCGCGCCGTCACCGCGACAATGATTGCCAAAGGCATCTCATAGACGGTATGTAGCACGCCATCGATACGAAAACGGACTTTACCCGTCTCACGGCGAGGCTCTAAATGGATATCACTGGCTCGCTGCTCAAAAGCATATTGCAACAACCAATCGACAACTCTGACAATATGTTGATCGTTAGCATCAGGGTTGGTATTGTCGCCCAGTTGCAATAATGCCTCAACATTGGTGACATCAGCCGCCGCCCGCTTATGGACACTATTTGCTCCTGCAATCGCTTGGGTGACTTGGTAAAACTCTTGACGGTAGCGATTGATTTGCTCAGGATTGATATAAACCGTACGATAGCTTTTAGACTTGATTAATTTTTCGATACTTGTCTGCCACTCAGTACAAAACGGCTGGTCTGTACCGATGACGACTTCATCATTCGTCACTTCAATGGGCAAAATATGCTGTGAGCGGGCATATTCAAAGGACATCAGTTGAGTGACGGCTGGGACATCGACTTTTAACGGGTCAATACGGACAAGTGCCATGCCTGCTTTGGCAGCCAACCATTGATTCAACCATACCAAAGTCAATTTATGCTCAACATTTTTATCCAGTGCATGACCGTTTGGCAGACCAAATTCACTGATGGTCAGGAGTGGATGCTGCGCTTTATCACGGCGGCTCGTCATCACTAAATTGTAGCCACGCTGATCAATCACCTTATCTGCCAACAGTTCATCTAAGCACCAACGTAAATCAATCACGATTGAATATTTCTGAGCAGACATATTTTTCTTCTTTTATTATTGATGCATTATTTATTGATGCGTTATTTATTGAGAAGTGATTTATGGATAATTCATGCGGCAGTAATGGCGTCACTGGGCACTAAAAGCTCACTTTGACAACAGCCGTTATCTGCAATTGCCCTGATTCTATCAACTGGAAGCTCACATCGGCAGACTTATAACGCATGACAAACGGCGTATTTATCTCCGCGCGACGATAAGCTGGACGCGGGTCTTGCGCAATTAATGCTTTAATAATCTCGATATCGGAAATAAGCAATTGCTCTTGCATTTGTTGAATAAGCGTCGCTACACTATCATTTTTTGCATGAATAGCTTTCTTATTATTTTTATTCTCAGTCTCAGTCCCATTGTCATTGTCATTTTTATCGCATCGTCCAGCATCAACCAACGTCATAAATTGCTCGTAAGCAGACTCCGTGATAATTATCTCTAATAAATCTGGCGCAGTTGGCGCAAACCCACTTTTTGCATCACTGAGCGCATCGCTATAAGCGACATAGGGCTTAATATCGATAATCGGCGTACCATCTATCATATCGGCACCGCTAATAATAAGTAACACGCGCCCATCACAAACCTTGATACTTTCAAGCTTAACGACAGATAACCCAAGCGCTGAAGGTCGATACATACTGCGACTGGCGAATACCCCTATTTTTTGATTGCCACCGAGCCTTGGTGGGCGGACTTGCGCACGAAAGCCAGTGCCGCCTTTGCCAATATGAGTGTCTTTATTGGTATAGTTATGATGAAACTGCCAACTGATCCAGATATGGCTGAACGCGTCTAAACCGGCAAATGCTGCTGGCGAGTCATAAGGCGCTATCATCTCAATGATACTGGTGAGCGCAACCAAATTCGGCTGGCGTGGCGCACCAAATTTCTGTGATAGCGGCGCACGATGGTAGCCAATCATTGGCGCATGGTGGTAACCCGCCAAAGAGATATTATCATCGGACATCATGTTTCTCCAAAAAGCCGTTCAATAGTAAGCATCTGCTTTTATGAGAACGTTTAGCGCATATTATTCAGTGATACAAAATTACTCACTAACGATATTCCATTTTATCATGCCGCATCGCCGCTGCTAGACGGATTTTTATTTTAAATTTTGGTATTATGAGCCATAAATTCGATGAGAGCCTTTATTTTTCAACCCTTATAAGCCATCTACAGCAACAGCCATTTTCGTGGTTTGACAGGTGACAGATTCAGTCGTATCTATCCTTAGACCTTATCAGTCCCTCTCCTGATTTTAAATGCTTAATAAGGTGTTAGAATATCGCCCCATCACATTGGTTAAAACATCGGCTATGCTACTTACTTTGCGTGACAGAGGTTTTAAACGATTGGCTGTTCCAATAGTGATTGAAAATTTACTACCCTTCTATACCCTTTTTCATTGAAAATTTTAATTTAACACTCATTTAAACTTAATAAAACCGATAGCAACTTATTAACGAGGACTTTATGTCAAAACTTCGCACCGAAACGGTCACAGAGGTTCATCACTGGAATGACGCTCTATTTAGCATCAAGACAACTCGCGACGATGGCCTGCGCTTTCGTAATGGCGAATTTGCGATGATCGGAATCGTTGTCGATGGCAGACCGCTATTGCGCGCTTATTCGATTGCTAGCCCGAACTACGAAGATCACTTAGAATTCTTTTCTATCAAGGTTCAAGATGGCCCATTAACCTCGCGCTTGCAGCATATCAAAGTCGGTGACGAGCTGTTGGTCAGCAAAAAACCAACGGGCACTTTGGTACTAGATGATTTACTGCCTGGCAAAAACCTTTATATGCTCTCTACAGGCACTGGACTGGCGCCATTTTTATCGTTGGCACGTGATCCTGAAGTCTATGAACGCTTTGAAAAAATCATCTTGGTACATGGTGTGCGCCATGTCGATGATTTGGCGTATCGTGATATGTTTGAAAACGAATTACCTAACGACGAGATCTTTGGTGAATGGTACCGTGAAAAATTCATCTACTACCCAACAGTGACTCGTGAGGATTTCAAAAATCAAGGTCGCGTGACTGACTTAATGACCTCAGGAAAGCTCTTTGAAGACATTGGCTTACCACCGATGAATAAAGAAGACGACCGTGTCATGATCTGCGGTAGCATGCCATTTAATGCTGAAGTTTCAGCGATTTTGGACGATTTTGGTTTGACTGTTTCACCACGCATGGGTGTTCAAGCAGATTATGCCGTTGAGCGCGCTTTTGTAGGCTAAAGCATTTTTTTGATTTAATTGAAAATTATATCAAATAATTCTTGACGGATAAAAATAGGCTGCTATAATACGCAGCCTATACAGAGTTAACCCTGTAGCCCAATTCGATAATCTCTATCTAATAGACCTTATCTTCTAACATGCCAGTGTGATGGAATTGGTAGACATGACGGATTCAAAATCCGTTGCCTAATAAGCGTGTCGGTTCGAGTCCGACCACTGGTACCAATATTAGTAACAAATCAGCCTCCTCATCAGGAGGTTTTTTTGTGCCGGTAATATTATTGCTATACTTACTTCTCTATTTCAGATTGCAGCACCGCAATTATCTTAATGGGCACGGCAAACTCCCACGGCATGCCAGCATTACAATAAAAATGTCCGTCACGAAATGATACGATATAAGCCGTAAAATCATTACCACAATGATCCATCATTGCTTGCTCATCACTATCATCACAAACCGCACACCATACTTTTTTATCGCCGCGTGCTAGCATCGCCCTTGTTAAATCGCTCCCTTTTAGTTCATTATTCATCATCAGCTCCTTAGTCATTCTAAACTCTCTAACATCAAGCTCTTAAAGAGTTAATTTTACCAAAACTCCATTTTCGATCTTGGCATGAGCGATAAGTAATGTCTTTTTTACATGGTCATAGAGGCGCACAAGGCATTACTTATTGTTTTATAATCATCCATTAGCGCGGATACTATATTGTAAAACACCAGAATCAAAACTGTAACATCTAAATGTGAGATTTATGACAAACGGTGAGGTGGATACGACAGGTGGTGCAAGAGTACAAATGAGTTTGATTTACAGTAGACTTAGATAATTCAATAGCAGAAATATGTTTGCTAAATACGATTTTTTTGAATTAATACCTCTGTTTATCATTAACTAACTCTATGATATATAAGATTTATGACATATAAAATTATTCATATATCATTGCTAGTGTCCTGCTAACCTAGCAAAGGAGTCTATCGATAAATCCAAATTTTGACACTCAATCAAAGCGCTTGAATCAGGTAAAATAGTGAGTATGACAACTTCTATAAATGCTAGCCCTCGTAAAATCATTCATATAGACATGGATGCTTTTTATGCCAGTGTGGAGCAGCGTGACTTTCCTGAACTGCGCGGTAAGCCACTGGTGGTTGGTGGCGATCCAAGTGGTCGCGGCGTGGTCGCAGCAGCCAGCTATGAGGTGCGTAAATTTGGTGTACGCTCTGCCATGTCTTGTTATGAGGCGCGTAAACGTTGCCCAGAAGTCATTTTTGTTAGACCACGTTTTGAGGTTTATCGCGCAGTTAGTAGCGATATTCGCCAGATTATGTACCGCTTAACGCCACATGTTGAACGATTGTCTCTAGATGAGGCGTATCTCGATGTTACAGGGCTCCAAGTCCATAAAGGCTCAGCTACCTTGATGGCGAACTGGCTAAGGGCACAAATACTAGCGCATACTGGGTTAACCGCCTCAGCAGGTGTGTCGTTTAACAAGATGTTGGCTAAAATTGCTTCTGATATCAATAAGCCCAATGGTACGGCTATCATCACGCCAGCGGATGCTGATGCCTTTATCAGTACGCTACCTATCGAGCGCTTTCATGGTATTGGCAAAGCCACTGCCAAGCGCTTACATGCGATGGGTGTAAGTACTGGCGCGGATCTCAAGCGAATGCAAGCGGCTGTCTTGGTGCAGGAGTTCGGCAAGCGTGGGCAGTTTTATCACGATATTGCCCATGGGCGTGATGAGCGTGCTGTCAAATCTGAGCGTGCGCATAAATCTGTGGGTTCTGAGACCACATTCAAAGACAATCTAAATGATAACCATGAATTACGTATACAAATTTATGAACAGAATGCCGATGCCTTTCATCAACTACAACAAAAACAGCTGGTCGCCTATACCATTACTCTAAAAGTTAAATACGCAGACTTCACTCAAATCACCCGCTCACACACGCTATCGACTGCCTTTAACAGTGCTGATTCTGCCCATTATTGGTTGGACAAACTGTTTTTAGACATTCCTCGTGAGCTACCTATCCGCTTAGTCGGTGTTACTTTCTCTTCATTAACACCTGCCGCCCAATTGTTGCCGCAGTTAAATTTGTTTGAATAACATACTGACGCTCATCGCTTTTGTTAATTATTCATTCTAACAATTAATGCTTAGGCTATTTAATGTACAAGCCGTTTTGTGCGCATGAGTCGTTACTAAACTGTCCTTTCATGACATCGTTTCTGCTACAATTACGCCAAAATTTACATTCATTTAAAGATTGATTATGACCGATTTTCACACTATAGACCCTACTACTGCCGCCTCAATTGATGCCGAAAAAAACAACAATGATTTGAATTATTTGAGCGTTGATGACTATGATTATGAGCTGCCAGATAGCCTGATTGCACGCTATCCTCTCTCACAGCGTTCTGCCTCAAAACTTTTGTATTTGCCCGCCAATAATCAAAAAGACTCTACGCTTGTAGAAGATCGCTTATTCACTGAGTTACCTGAGTTATTAAATGAAGGTGATTTGATTGTATTTAATGATACAAAGGTGATGAAAGCACGCCTCTTCGGGCAAAAGGACACTGGCGGTAAGCTTGAAGTATTGATTGAACGCTTGGTTGATATCTCAGATTTAGAGACAGCGACTTTATATGTAGAGGCTGAAAAATCTGTAGAAGCTGCAAATGACAAACCCGTGAATCAAGAACATATTGCACTTTGCCATGTTAAAGCCAGTAAAGCGCTCAAACTTGGACAACACTTGCAGCTTGCTGACGGTCATATGAAGGCGGTGATGATTGGTCGTCAAGACAACTTATTTATTTTAGCGTTTGATGCGCCGATCTTGCCGCATTTAGAGCTTTATGGTGAGCTACCTATTCCCCCCTACTTTGAACGCCATGCGGATGAGACAGACAATACTCGTTATCAAACGGTTTTTCATGATCCAACCAAGCTTGCGAGTGTGGCTGCACCGACTGCAAGCTTACACTTTGATGAATCGGTACTGAGTGAACTTGCGGCAAAAGGTATTCGTACGGCTTTTGTGACTTTACACGTTGGCGCTGGTACATTTGCGCCAGTAAAAACGGACAACCTGCTCAATCACACCATGCATAGTGAGTATGCACATTTACCACAAGCAACCGCTGAGCTCATCAATCAAACCCATGCGAACGGTAAACAAGTCATCGCTATTGGCACCACGGTCACACGCGTGCTCGAAACGGCTTATCAAAAAACAGCCGTTAATGGGCAGCCTCTCTCCAGCTGGTCAGGTGACACTGATATATTCATTTACCCAGGGTTTAAGTTTGGTGTGATAGATCGACTGTTGACCAATTTCCATTTACCCAAATCAACGTTGTTAATGCTGGTGTCGGCATTTTCGGGTAAAGATGCCATTGAGCATGCTTATCAACATGCGATTAAAGAACACTATCGCTTCTTTAGTTATGGCGATGCAATGCTGCTGGATAGAAAGCGAGATTAAACAATACTCAAACATTTTTTGTATTGTCCACAACAGTTGTGAAATAAACTGGTAAACTAAATGGTATTTTGTTATAACAGCACAGATAACTTATATCTTAAAGGTCTGCACATGTCTTGTCATTTATCTCATCGGTTGACTACGGTACATCGCGCGGTCTCGATGGCACTACTTTGTTCCGTAGGCTATGCGGCTCTCGTATCGAGTGCACAAGCTGCAACGATTGGTAAGACTGTTGTGACCTCTGCCCAGCATGAACCGCTAGCTGCGAGCATTGTGGTCAGTGATATCCGAGCCGCTGACTTTTCAGCAAGTTTGGCAAACTCTACTATTTATCAGCAAATGGGCTTGGCCCAAACTGATTCGATGACCGTACGTTTTAAACCTACCTCAGCGACCAGCGGTCAAGTATTTATTACTACCTCAAAACCTGTATCTACACCTTTTGCTGATGTGGTTTTAAACATAAATGATAAGGGTCAACGCAACGTCATTCCCAAGACATTGTTGATGCCGCTCAATAGCCGTCTGCCCATTGACACGCCTAAAAATATCGTTACTGGCGCAAAAAAACCGAATCTACCCAGTGTGTCCTCTAATACGGCTAAACCGTTGACCGTTAGAGAAGGTGCACCGCCGCCATTAACATTATCACCCATACTAGCGACTACTCACTCGTCAACGAGCGAGTTGGTGGCGTCTAAATTGCCAGTACCTAATATCCAAGCGCCTACAACGACTCCTACCTCGCAAGGCAACAATCTTGCTTATGCGCCTAGCCGACTAGATAACGGTCGTCTAAACAACGTTAACAATACTCTTAACGCTAACGACAATAATCGTAATCCAACCAGTCGATTAGACAATGGTCGCTTGAGTGCAAATGGCAACGTTACCACAATGGGTAACAGCAATATCGACCTCAATTCTGCTAAGAATGTAGCGAATGATACAGCCCTAGTCAATAACAAGACCATGCCAATAGATAATAGTCTATCAGCGACAGCTGTCACTGATAAACAGCTCGATATTTTGAATATTCAAGTCACTCGCCAGATACAGCCGAGTAGCAAATCAGAAGCTGGCATGATGGCTGCTTCTCCTATTATGCCAACGCCGAGTGACAACAAAGCAAGTACACCAAAAGCCAGTCTTGACACTAGCAATACAGCTGTCGCCACTGTCCCATCTAGTGTCACCAACAACGCCTCTATCAGTACGGCAGCCAGCACTACTACTGCGTCCCAATATCAAGTACAGCGCAACGATAGTCTATGGGTTATTGCACAGCAAATTGCGCAAGAAAATGACCTAGACATTCAAACAGTAATGAAGCAGATTCAAACGCAAAACCCTGATGCCTTTATTAATAAAGACGCGGGTCAACTCAAAGCGGATGCCAAGCTTAGCTTGCCCAGTTACGATGTTGTACCATCACAACAAAAACTAGAAGCGGCGATTGAGGCGCAAAGACAATATAGCCGCAGAGCAAACTCACCTGTGGTAAAAAAGGCTGCCAAAGCACCCTCTAAAAAACCGTCTGAAACAAATCAAGTCGCTAAACAGCGTAAAAAACCCATGATTACTAAAACACAAACTCTGCCAAAAGCACAATTTTCAGTGCTCGCACCTGGTCGTAATGGCAACGCAGATGGCACCCAAGCAACATCAGCAGCGGCAACAGGTAATGGTCTCAGCACAGATATATTAGCCACGCTCAAGGCCTCAAGACAAAGTACAGCAGCCCAAGCTCAGCAGCTGTCAAAAACCAGCAGTGCACTTGATAGCTATACGAGAAAAATTCAATTACAAAACCAAAAACTGGCTGAGCTCCAAGCTCGTCTCAAAAAACTACGCAATCAATAATTGCCTAACTGATCAACGCAGTGTGCTGTGATCATAGGCGTGGGAGTAACTATGGACAATATGCTATATATCATCGCCGGATTGGTACTTATTCTAATAGTAGCCGGTTTACTATTGTACAAAAAGAAAGCGCAAAAGCCCTCAGCGCAGCCGGGCATGAGTACCGCTACGCCAGCTCCGATGCCAAAAACGGATCACAACACTCCTGCCCAAAGCCACAAAGATGATGACAATAAGTTTGATCATATTACGATTGCCCAGCGCTTCATGGATCAACAGCGTTATGACAAAGCCATTGAAACCCTCAGTCGCGGCCTAAGCGAAAAACCGAATGATGGTCAATTATCTGTTAAATTACTCAGCATCTACGCGACTATTAATCAGCCAGAGAACTTTAACAAAGTTTATGATGCCATCAAGACGCAAAGCGACCCAAAAAGTCTTGCGCTAGCTGATGAGTTAAAAGCTTTATTTTCGGAAGAGCAGAATCAAGTCGCAGCAAAAGAGGCACCCGTAGAAGATAATAGCCATTTTGAAAGCATAGATTTTGACTTACCGATTAATCAAATCGATAGTAAGAACGCGCCATCTGATCAGCCAGCAACCTCTGAAGACAACCGTAGTACGCTGATTGATGACAGCATGTCTAATTCGGCAGTGACAAACACATCTTATGAGGCCAATCTTACTAGCGACAATGTAGAGGATAACTTTGATCTTACGCTGAGTGATTTAGAGAGTAATATTAGCGCATCTGAGGCGACTGATACGGCACCAGTCACGTCATCATTAGAGATGACAGATGATGAAATCTTGAACACTGCCAATATCGACATAACTGATAATGATGTCGCGGTGTCCGCAGAAGATAATGATCTCAATGATCTTAGTGATTTTGACTTCAGCTTTGATTCATCTGAAGAAACTGATGCGCAGGCAACGGATTCTGTCATTCCAGACCGCCCTGATAGTATTAACGATGAAATGACGCTAGAAGATGACGCGTTCATTTTAGACTTTGATGATCTAGCAACTGATGTCGATAAAGATATTGACGAGACTTCTGAAGCATTGTCTATCAACACTGTCCAGAATGACGAAGAAAATGATTTCACTTTGTCTTTAGACAGTCTCGATGCGCCAAACAACATAGAAACATTAACAGAAAGCGAAGTGCCTGTACTTGAAGAAAATAGTGATAATGATAACTTCATTATTGAAGAAGGTCGTTTCGAAACTGAAAGCTTTGAAACTGAAAGCTTTGAAACTGAAAGCTTTGAAAGTATTAATCTCGAAGCACAATCGCTTGATAATAATGATTCAGAATATGCTCTTTCTGAAGAATCTAGTGTCACACCGACAGCCCCGCTGCTATTCGATGATAACTCTTTATTAGACAATGAATTCGATACTCACTCTTCAACAGCACTCAGCCCAGTTGCTCCAATTGAGGACGAGTCTACCCTTACAGCCGAAGATGCCGCTGAAACAGCAGAAGACTTTTCCTCACGCTTTGCGGCCGACTTTGACTTTGTGAAATCATTAGATAGCACTCAAGTTACGCTAGATTTGGCAGGCCAATATTTACAATTGGGTGAATACGACAGTGCCAAACGCTTATTGAATGAGGTATTAATTCAGGGCACTAGTGAGCAACAGAACCAAGCAAAAGTATTACTAGATCGTACTGCGTAAAAGCCCCATCGTTCTTTGGTCAGCAAGTATTCTATAACACTAAGAATACTTGCTGATTTTTTTTGCATTTAACCTTTATACTATTTATTATTACTGAGCGCTATTAGCATCCAACCTTAAACTCTCTTTTTTATCACATACTTCTTTATTACGGCTCATACTATGCCATTTCCTGCTATGACAAATACATTATCCAATCCTGTCAAAATCATTTATGCTGGCGGTACTTTTGGTAGCTATGGACGACCCTTAGCACCGTTATCAGCAGAAGCATTCTTACCGACTTTACAAAAGCTATTGACTGACCAAGATAACGCTAACCACTTGCCTCAAATCTCATGGCTGGATAACACCTTAATTAAAGACAGTAGCCAACTTACCCCTAACGACTTTGTACATTTTTATCAGCTTTTGCTAGCAGCCTATGCACAAGGCGACAGGCGTTTTGTGCTCATCACTGGTACAGATACTTTGAGTTATTTGGGTGCGTTTTTAGCAGAAGCGTTTGCTGGCAGTGATATTTGTATAGTCGTCACTGGTAGTATGCGCCCACTGTTAGACAGCGAGGTGATACATTCCTATGATATCGATGACCATAGCGACGCATGGGATAACCTCAGCGATTCACTAAAACTGGCTGCTGCTGGTGAGTCGGGTGTGAAGATTGCTTTTGGCGGTGAGTCTTGGCCTGCGCAAACGGTACAAAAAATTCATAGCCATGATTTGATGGCATTTGCGGGTCACTCCAGAGCCGCCTATCCTGCCAATAGTTATATCAAAAACTTACCGGATACCCGCCGCCAGCATTGGCTCGATGATCAGCAAGCAATGATTAACCATATCGAATCTCGAGCTGAGCAAGCACGCATTCATGCTTTATATTGCTTGCCAAACGACACTGAGGTAATGACTAGCCAGCTACAGGCGTTATTATCACAGCCGCCATGTGGCATTATTCTATTAGGATTTGGCGCAGGTAATGTTCCTTATTCACAAGCGCTAGCAGAGGCACTAGAGCTTGCTTATAAAAATGGCCACATGGTGATATGCGCTAGCCAGTCTCCATTTGGCGGTGTCAGTGACAGCTATGCGGCTGGTAGTTGGCAATATGAGTATCATGTGATTGCTGGCGGACGCTTAACGATTCCTGCTATCTATGCACGATTATTATGGCTATTGCTGCGTTATGACAATCCCACTCGGCGCAGACAGCGTTGGTTGAACAATGTCAATCAGGCGGGCACCACTATTAAGAAACGTTAGACTATCGTTAAATATATTTACTTTATAAGAACCAATACCAATCATGTCCAATACCAATCATGTCCGAGATTAACATGTCCGAGATTAACAGCAGCAACGCTGAAACGCCCACAACCTATACATTAGCCATTGCAATTGAGTTCTTGGGCACGCGCTATCATGGCTGGCAGCGACAACGAGAAGTATTAGGCGTACAAGAAGCGTTAGAAACCGCTATCGGTAAAGTCGCAAATGAGGCGGTAGAGGTCGTCGCGGCTGGTCGTACCGATGCAAGCGTTCATGCCAGCAATATGATTGCCCACTTTACGACACGTGCCTATCGTCCTACTCATAACTGGCTGCGCGGGGTAAACAGTCTATTGCCTGATGATATCGCCCTGCGGTGGATTCAACCAATGCCTGACGACTTTCATGCGCGTTTTGGTGCCATTGCCCGTCGCTATCGCTACATCACGCTGAATCAAGCACAGCGCCCTGCTATTTTGAATCACCAAGTCACTCACATCTATGAACCGCTCGATTTAGCAGCGATGCAACTGGCGGCGGCTGAGATCGTCGGTACCCACGATTTTAGTAGCTACCGCGCCGCTGCTTGCCAGTCTAATCAGCCAGTACGCTCAGTCAGTCACGCAAGACTCTTTGCTCATGGTCAGTTTATCGTTTTTGACATTCAAGCAGATGGATTTTTGCATCATATGGTCCGCAACTTAATGGGCACCTTGTATGCCATCGGTCGACACGAGTTGCAGCCAGAAGCCTTTTTAGATATTTTAGCCAAAAAAGATCGTACTATCGCACCGCCTACTGCCTCTGGTGATGGTCTATATTTTATCAATGCTTACTATCCTGAGCATTTTCAACAACGACTGCCAAATGCTCCTTTAACCCCTCTTTGGCTAAATTTACCTGACTGAATAAATAGAAGTTGGCATACATAACGGTTACAGGCTGTCAAGTAAAAACCTAGTGCTGTATTGCTTTAATCCGCTAACTTACGTATAATATGGGCTTATTTTTAATTGATTGATACCAACTATGGCAAAAGACGATATTATTGAATTTGAAGGCGAAGTCATTGACACCCTTCCAAATACCCTGTTTAGAGTTCGTTTAGAAAACGGACACGAAATCATTGCTCACATCTCAGGTAAAATGCGCAAGCATTATATCCGTATCTTGACAGGTGATAAAGTTAAGGTCGAAATGACACCTTATGACCTATCAAAAGGTCGTATTACTTATCGTGGCAAAAACTAATTTCTTATAAACTAAAATGGTTATAAAAGCATTTATATAAATACAGCTGGCTTGCTAAATGGCTTCTTTTCGCTGATAGCTGATATAGACGCTTGGGTGGTTTAACTGATAATAATAATGAAAATGCTAACCTGCTCATTATTGCCTATCAATATTTTAGTGATTCAGTCTTAGTTATTTGTTTTTATCATAAAAAATACCGCTAAATTTCAGCGGTATTTTTTTGTCTAAATGTTATGAGTTGACTTACTTTCAAATTTTTAAATCATGATTAATAAGTAGCATGATTAAGAAATAGTGAGGCATTATTTAAACTCGACAGTCGCACCGTTTTGGATCACCCCTAGCAAAGCAAGTGCATCCCAATTTGTCAGGCGTATACAACCCGCTGAAGCTTGACGGCTGATACCATCAGGATCTGGTGAGCCATGAATACCATAAGAAGGCTTACTAAGCCCGATCCATACCGAGCCCACTGGATTATTAGGGCCAGGTGGAAGAATAGACTTGCTACCGTCTTTAGCAGTATAAGTATAATTAGGCTCATGTACCTTCACCTCTACCGTATGCGTCCCTGTTGGTGACGGTGTTGCCGTACTACCTACTGTGGTCGGATAGCTGGCAACTAAGTTGTCTTTATCATCATAGGCATATAGCGTTTCAGTGGCTTTATCAGCAACGACTCGACTGACAGGCTTGGTATTTGGATTGCCAGGATTATAAACTGTGATGGTTTCACCCGCCGTAAAGCTAGCCTTAGGGTTTAACGCTTTGAGATAGCTTTCACTAATATGGAATTTTTCTGCTAGCCCTTCCGTGATGCTCTCGTAATACAATCCCTCAAGTTTGGATTTGGCTTCAGCACCAGCTGGTATTTCTGTCATTTTAATATTAACATCCGCATCAGTTATCTGATAGCTGACTAGCACTGGCTGCACCGTGAGCTCTTCATTCTTTGTCAGCGCTTGCCATGTTTCGTTGGTTAGCGTGTCAGTGACTGCCAAACCATTTGCTTGTTGAAACGCTTGCATGGCCTTGCGGGTATTTTTGCCCCAATAACCATCAACAGGGCCTACACCATTGTGATGCCAATTTAATAAGGCTTGCAATTTAGTACCAATGACACGGTCGATATTCATCCCCTCTTTCCAAGTGGCATCATTCACCTTTTGCGCAGCAACTGATAAATTGTCTGTCGTATACTTGATAGTAGGTAGGAATTTGTTCGAAGCATTTGCGGTTTTGCTATCACGTGCTAGCTTTTGGCTAACGCCATTGGTCACAGGGCTGACTTCTTCAATAGCATTAGCATTCGCCTTATTAGCATTATTAGCATTATTTTTGCTAATACTGGCTTCATCGTTATTGGTCGGTGTTTGGTTGTCAGAGTTATTGGTCGTTGCTTGATTGTTAGCATTGACACTATCCAGTGGTGCTGCAACGCTCTGCCCCATGAAAACTGCCGTAGAAAAACCAATCATCGCTACTGCTGTGCTGATTTTTTTTAATTGATACACCTCATGCTCCTAATTTTTTATAAAAATAATAAGTTTTATTTTGTTATGTTGTCATCAAGGCTTGTTATTTTGAGTTGTAACGCCTTCATAACCAACTTTACTCAAACACCTTTTCATCAGCTCTCTTCTAACGTGAAAGTCTGAGATTCTAGTGGTTTGTAAGCTGTTAATAGTGTCATATTACCTTGTGAGCATATAACAGCTTTATGTTAATAAAGCCCTTGTCCTGCGGTGTCTGTGTTAAAACAAGTACTTTTTTACAACTATCTGGTTTAGTATGTTACCGCTGGAAAGCGATTAATAATAAACATAAAAAAACCCATAATTTGCTGAGCAAACTATGGGTTTAGAACGACGATAAACGACAAATATGAGAATTTTTCCCTATCGAAATAAAACAGGGGAAAATTCAATCTATATCACTATAGTGGGACTAGAGTAATTTAGCCAACACTGCTTGACCCATCTCTTGGCACCCTACTTGCTTCAATCCAGCTTCACTACTGTCCAAGATATCAAGCGTACGCAAACCGTCATCAAGGACATCACTCACTGCTTGCTCAATCGCTTGTGCCGCTGCTTCTTGCTTAAAGGTATAACGCAGCATCATCGCAACCGATAAAATAGTCGCCAATGGGTTGGCTTTGTCCTGCCCAGCAATGTCAGGCGCTGAACCATGACAGGGCTCATACATGCCTTTGCCTGCTTCATCAAGACTGGCAGATGGCAACATACCGATAGATCCAGTGAGCATAGCAGCTTCATCAGACAAGATATCACCGAACATATTGCCTGTCACCATGACATCAAACTGCTTAGGATTCTTGATCAATTGCATACAAGCATTGTCAGCATACATGTGCGATAACGCCACGTCGCTATAATCTGCTTGCTGCATTTGGGTCATCGTTTGCTTCCACAGCTCGGTGACTTCTAATACGTTTGCCTTGTCCACTGAGCAAACTTTCGCTGCTGTGCCTGCTGCTTGCGCACGGGTTTTTGCTAATTCAAAAGCAACTTTACCGATACGCTGAATCTCGCTTGTGCTATAGACCATGGTGTTGTAGCCCTGCTGTTCACCATTCTCTAGTGTGCGGATTCCACGTGGCTCACCAAAATAGATACCACCCGTTAACTCACGAACGATAAGCAAATCCAAGCCTGAAATAATCTCAGGTTTGATACTAGACGCATTGACCAACTGCGGGTAAAGCTTTGCCACACGTAGATTAGCGAACAAACCAAGCTCACCACGTATTTTAAGTAAACCACGTTCAGGGCGCTTGCTGCGTTCAATACCATCCCATTTAGGGCCACCGACCGCTCCTAACAATACCGCATCTGCTGCACGGGCACGGTCTAGCGTCTCATCTGGCAAAGGCTCACCTGTTGCGTCAATGGCCACACCGCCAATCAATCCAGATTCAAGTGTCAAATCTAACGCAAATTTCTTATTGACCGCATTCAGTACGTCAATGGCTTGAGTCATAATTTCGGGACCGATACCATCGCCCGCTAATGTTAAAATCGTTGCCATACTAATCCTTGTGGGTAGGTAGTTTTTTATTTATGTTAGGGCGTGTCCTCATTTTAAAAATGGTGATAAAAATTGCCGTCAAACAAGGAAAGTAGCGCAAATAATATCGAGATATTGATAAACTATTTAACGATGTTTAGCAAAATTTAGCCATTTTTAACTCATTTAGAGGATAATCAATTGAATTGAGGACTCGCCCTAATACTATAAATTTACGATATTTTCCTAAGAACGATTTTTAGTGCCTTCAACAACACAAAAAACCGTGGTCAATCTGCTATTTTTAAAACTCAAATAGGCTTTAAGCTTTGGCTTTTACTTTCGATGATGCAGGCAATGCTTTCACGATACGAGTTTCTATAAACTCTCCTTGATGCTCAGCAGACAGCTCTTTACAAAAGCGGCGCTGTACAGTGTTGCCTTGATACAGATCAACACATAGCGGCTGTGGTGAAGCAGTGTCTAATAAGCTGCCAGAATTATCGTTAGATTTTTTCTGATAAGCCCGTAATTGATAAGTATCAGCTTCAATAAAATCGTGAATTAAAGTAAAACGCTCAACATAGCCCAAATTGTTTTCTGGATAGAAATTCACCTGTACTTCGCGTTTTGCAGGTTTTACTCGCGCATAATAATTGGTTAGACCCGGCATGCCTGAAGCAGACAAAGGTACAATTTTAATCTCATTTTTATGAGCGAGTGGTGTCATATCTATGTTTGCGTGCATTGAGGTTTGTGCATGCTTATTGCTGGTATGACTTTTGACCTTTGCACTCATATCTTTCATAGCAACCAGCATGGCAGGATTGATAGGCTCATGCGTATCAGCCCCTATCACTCGTGTCTTATCTATCCGTGCAATTTCACAATGATAAGTTCCTATACAGGCAATATTGACTTCACCCGCAATCGGTTGAATCTTACCTGCCCATGCTTTGGCGTTTTCTGCCTCATCTATTTTCTGATACCCAGTCAATAGCTGACAGCCTGACAGCAATAAGCTTGCGGCAACAACCGTACTTGTCCATAAAGCATAACGTTTTTTATTCATAATGGCGGCTACTATTTATGAGAGAAATAATAAAATATCGTAAAAAAACTACCCTTCATTTTAGCCAGTTCACCGCCATAACTCAACGTTACATTATTACTGTTCAGCAGTTTTATGAGTAATGGCTTGCAGATTCATTATTTATGCTCGTACATCGTTAAATATCCATGGTGTTTTTTGCATCATCTTATGCTCATAATCTTTAATGGCATCGCTTTGCTGCAAAGTTAAACCAATATCATCAAGGCCATTTAACAAGCAATGTTTGCGAAAAGCATCCACGTCAAATGCATATTCTTCACCTGTTGAGGTGACGACGACTTGGCGTTCAAGATCTGCGCTTAGCTCATAGCCTTCATTAGCAAGCGTGTCTTTCATTAATGTATCTACAATTGCCTCGTCCAAGACAATTGGTAGCATGCCATTTTTAAAGCAATTGTTATAAAAAATATCTGCAAAGCTTGGCGCGATTACCGTACGAAAGCCATATTCAGACAACGCCCAAGGCGCATGCTCACGGCTCGAGCCACAGCCAAAGTTGCGGCGTGCCAGCAAAATAGTCGCGCCTTGATAACGCGGCTTATTTAGCACAAATTCTGGATTGATAACGCGTGTGCTATTGTCTTGCCCCGGATATCCTTCGTCAAGATAACGCCAATCATCAAACAAATTGACGCCAAATCCTGTGCGTTTAATAGACTTTAAAAACTGTTTTGCAATAATTTGATCGGTATCGACGTTTGCGCGATCTAATGGGCAAACGATACCCGTTTGAGTGTTATAAGCTTGCATGAGTTTTCCTTAAAATATCGATTACTAACGTAAATTTTTTTGACGGTCTAATGAATCTTAAAAGAGCGTGCCATTTGTTTAACAATACTTGTCATTTTAGTTTTTTCACTTTCAGGATAGTTCAGATGTAATACTGCTTCCTGACCATCCTTAACTTTAATAACATGATAGAAAACTTGACCGTCTTTTCTATAGCCGCTTGCTGTATAGGTTTTATCTTTTAACAGCTCGTAAGTAACTGTCATGCCTGTTTTATATCGATGCTGCTTCTCTTTTAGATAATCACTATCTGTATAAAAGAAAACAGTTGGTGTATTACTCCCAAAGACCAAAATAGTGGCATTAGAATTGGGTAACTTAAAATGACGACCATCACCATTATCTGCCTCAGGCAACCATGTCAATTGATTTGGCACATCGACACAATAGGCAAATCTTCCATTACAGTAATCACGAGCCATCGCTAGCTGAGAGCTACCCAATAAACAAAATAAAACAAACAGCATTTTCATTTTTATGCTCTATAGAAATGCAAAGCTAAAACGTCCGCACATCGACAAAGTGACCGGCCAATGCTGCTGCTGCTGCCATTGCTGGGCTGACCAAATGCGTACGACCACCATTGCCCTGACGACCTTCAAAGTTACGGTTAGACGTTGAAGCACAATGCTCTTGTGGCTCAAGCTTATCAGCATTCATGGCAAGACACATCGAACAACCCGGCTCACGCCACTCAAAACCCGCCTCAGTAAACAAGGCATCTAAGCCTTCTGCTTCAGCCTGCAATTTCACTTGCCCAGAACCTGCCACAACGATGGCTTCTTTGATATTGTCCGCGACTTTACGACCTTTAATGACTGCGGCGGCATCACGCAAATCTTCGATACGCGAGTTGGTACATGAACCAATAAAAATGCGATCAAGCTGGATATCCGTAATTTTTTGCCCAGCGTCTAAACCCATATAGGTGTAAGCGCGTAACCAGCCCTCTTCTTGCGCTTCATCAAGTGCTTGGTCAGGCGTTGGTACCGATTGAGTAATATCAACCACCATTTCAGGTGAGGTGCCCCAAGAAACCTGCGGCGCAATCTTGCTACCATCCAACTCAACAACAGTATCAAATACAGCGTCATCATCTGAATATAAGGTACGCCAGTAAGATTCCGCTTGCGCCCATTGCTCAGAGGTTGGCGCATAAGGACGACCTTTGACGTACTCGATGGTTGTGTCATCGACCGCAACCATACCCACGCGAGCACCCGCTTCGATCGCCATGTTACAAACGGTCATGCGACCTTCCATACTCATGTCTTCAAATACTTGCCCAGCAAATTCGATAGCATGGCCTGTCCCGCCAGCCGTGCCAATTTTGGCGATAATAGCCAATACCACGTCTTTTGAGGTCACGCCAGCACCAAGCTTACCAGTGACACGAATTTGCATATTTTTTGATTTTTTCTGAATCAAGCACTGAGTTGCCAATACATGCTCAACCTCTGATGTGCCGATACCGTGCGCTAAGCAGCCCAGCGCGCCATGAGTAGCAGTATGCGAATCACCACAAACAACCGTCATACCCGGTAACACCAAACCTTGCTCAGGGCCAACGACGTGTAAAATGCCTTGACGAGCATCATTAATCGTAAACTCAGCGATATCAAATTTGGCGCAATTTTCATCCAATGTCACTACCTGCAAGCGTGATACCTTGTCTTTGATACCAGGCACGCCTTCTAAACGCTCTTTAGTGACTGTAGGTACGTTATGGTCAGGACTGGCGATGTTAGCCGACAGGCGCCACGGTGCTCTATTGGCCAGCTCCAAGCCTTCAAATGCTTGCGGACTGGTCACTTCATGCAACAGATGGCGGTCGATATAAATCAGGCTCGAACCATCGTCACGCTTGGTGACTTCGTGAGCATTCCAAAGTTTGTCATATAACGTTTGACCTGCCATGTTGCTATCCTTTATTGGTTGCTAATTACTGGTTTTTTTACTTGCTTATAGTCATTCCACTATAAAAGTATTACTGCGTTAACCTCGCTTGAAGTATTTCATATACATCTACACTCGGTTGCCTTGTACTACTTTTAAATTGACTCGACTATAGCCTATGGTAAAAATTTTATACGTCGCGATACTTTATCATCAGCGGCATCGTCAGCAGCGCTTGTATCAAAATCGATATTTTTATATTGGCGATTTTACATTGATGACCATTATCAGCACTTAAAACGTGCGATGAGCTGCAAATAGTCAATTTAATAGAATAAATATGTCACAATACGTCTTGATGTCTTGTGATTATAGCAGGCTAATCCTATAATAATAATTGATGATTTTTGCCCAGACGCAAACTTTTATTTCTAATACATTGTGATTGGGTCAGCCAACTTTTATTTATAGCTCGCAAAGTAGCTAAGGACATCCGTTTGAACACCACAAACTTGACGACATTCGTTACCGTTATGCACACTGGCAGCATCTCAGGTGCCGCAGAAAAACTGTTTATCACACAGCCTGCCGTCAGTAAACGCATCAAAAATTTGGAAGATGAATTCAACATTACTTTGTTTGATACGGTGGGACGCGGCATTGTACCGACCCAAGCAGCCAATGAAATGCTGCCGCACGCCAAGCGTTGGCTAGAAGATTATGAGAATTTTAAGATTAATCTGCAACACTCTCAGCATATCGTATCTGGCAAATTAGTGATCGGCACCAGTCATCATATTGGCTTGCACCATTTAGCGCCTGTACTTAAGCATTTTATCCAAGCTTATCCTGCCGTACAACTAGAAGTACATTTCGTCGATTCAGAAAAAGCGCACAAAGCCGTGCTCGATGGCGATTTATCATTAGCATTTTTAACATTGCCGCCCGTTTATGATAAGCGCTTGACCTATCATACGCTATGGTCAGACCCTCTTTACTTTATGACAGGTACGCTATCGCCTTTAGCGACCAAATCTAATGTGACACTAGAGCAATTGGCGCGCTATCCTGCTATTTTACCGTCTGCCAACACCTTTACCAGTCAAATTACCTTAGCTGAATTCGCCAAGCACAATCTGAAACCTTATGCCACGATGAGCACCAATCCTCTTGAGTCTATTCGCATGCTGGTTTCTGTTGGTCTGGGATGGTCTGTATTACCGCAAACCATGATCAGTCAGGATTTAGAACGTATCGATATGGCAGATAATATAGAGTTACAACGCTATTTGGGTGTGGTTATCAATCCGAAATTGACGCAATCTAGCAGCGTTACTGCTTTGTTAGACTTGTTAGCGCCTATTGAATAAGACTCCCGCTAAATGAGGATTAGAGCGTGCTATGGAATCTAAAAAGCACGCTATTCGCATTTATGACCCTCATGCGTTATAATACGCTTGATGTTGTTTTTATAACAAAAATTTACTATAAGAACACTGATAGTCATATATTGAACACTTCGAGTAATATATGATGGTTAACAGTAGGTTTAATGGTTTTAAATGATTGGTTATATAGGTGGCCGATACTGATAAATGAGTCGCAAATGCGAGCAATCGATATTATTTAATATGACATTCTTATTGATCTCTAAGCACTGCGAATTCATATTAGCCCTAGAACAGCATCAATCATATAAAACTAACAGCAGATATTGAATAAAAGCCATTATGTCCTACTTAATGGCTTTTTTCGTCTTTAGATATTGTTTGGGACATCGTCCTATAACACTTAATCTTTATAGTTAAAATAATTACCGCCAACCATGTTGGTTAAGGACAATTTATATGAACGGAGTTTCTAGTGGCGTGCTGGTATCACTTGGCGCCTATTTTTTAGTGATGATTGGTATTGGCATTTACGCTTACTTTAAGCAAGCCAATGATACTGAAGGCTATATGTTAGGAGGACGCAGTTTAGGTCCAGCAGTCACTGCACTATCGGCAGGTGCATCAGATATGTCAGGTTGGTTACTACTTGGCTTGCCCGGCTATATGTATGCTGACGGTGTCGTGAGTATATGGATCGCACTTGGTTTGACACTTGGTGCATTTTTAAACTACCTTATCGTGGCACCGCGTCTTCGCGTTTATACCGAAGTGGCTGACAATGCCATCACTCTACCCGATTATTTCGCCAACCGCTTCGAAGATAAGTCGCACATGCTACGTGTTATCTCAGCCGTGGTTATCATTTTATTCTTCACGGTTTATACAGCTGCAAGCCTAGTAGGCGGTGGTAAACTCTTCGAAAGCTCACTGAATCTTTCTTATAGCACTGGTCTATGGGTCACCGCTGGCGTTGTCGTTGCTTATACGTTATTCGGTGGTTTCTTAGCCGTTTCGATGACTGACTTTGTACAGGGTATCATCATGCTGTTTGCGATGGTCATTGTTCCTGTCGTCGCTTTCACTGATCTGGGTGGTATTTCAGCCACCACACAAGCGGTTAGAAATATCGATCCAAGCTTGCTTAACATTACTAATGGTATGAGTATCCTTGGCATTGTGTCATTGATGGCATGGGGTTTAGGTTATTTTGGTCAGCCACACATCATTGTACGTTTTATGGCCATTCGCTCAGTCAAAGATGTCCCTACTGCCCGTAACATCGGTATGAGCTGGATGATTGTCAGCCTTATTGGGGCACTGATGACAGGTTTTGCTGGTCGTGCGTATGTGCAAAAGACAGCGATGACTTTAGATGATCCTGAGACCATCTTTTTAGTATTTACGCAGTTTTTATTCCATCCATTGGTTTCAGGCTTCTTATTAGCTGCAATTTTAGCTGCGATTATGAGTACCATCTCATCACAGCTATTGGTGGTATCAAGCTCGTTAACTAAAGATGTCTATAAGTTGTTTTTTGATCAAGATGCACCTGAGGCGCGTCAAGTATTGGTCGGCCGCATTTCCGTAATCATTGTCGCCGTTGTTGCCATTTTACTGGCGTCTAATCCAGAAAGCTCAGTATTGAATTTGGTTTCTAACGCTTGGGCAGGGTTTGGTGCAGCATTTGGACCGTTGGTTATTTTCAGCCTAATCTGGCGCGGTATGAACCGTAATGGTGCAGTTGCTGGTATGGTGGTCGGTGCATTGACGGTTATTCTATGGATTTATGGTCCTTTCCAGATGAACGGCATGGCACTCAATAGCTGGTTATATGCTATCGTTCCCGGCTTTATCTTAAGTACAATCGCCATTTTTGCGGTAAGTATCATGACAGGCGGTCCAAAAGCCTCTGTTACTGCGAAATTTAAAGAAATGGAACTCAATTTAAATAAATAAGCTTATCGATATAATTATCACTATAAAAAACCCTCGCCATCATTGGCGAGGTTTTTTATTGATGACTATTAAATATAATACCTAGGACATTGGTACATAAGTAAGCTATGGTTATTTCTATTAGAGATCTCATACTTAGCTAATAGCGCTATAACATTTCATAATTCAGGTGTTAACTTTTCACTCAATCATCACGCTTGTAGCCACTTATGCTATGTCATTAATCATCTAACTTGTTAGTGTAAGATATACTACTGAATAAATTTATAATGCACCTCAAATATCAAAGATAAATGGATAAGCAGAACTACCTCAGCGAGGCTAAAGAGTTAGAGATATGGCGGTTATGATATCCATTAGCGCTGGCACAATACCGAGCACCATAGGGTCATCGATATATAAGATCATCTATAAGAAAAGATACTATTAGCGCTGAGAGGTCAATGAGTCTTGGACTTAAGTGCGTTTCAAGAAGCGTATATTTCAGCTGAAGTATACTTATGATCGTAATAACTCAATGATGTTGTGGCTTATGTTTGAGGCAAATATCGTTTAATTGCGGGCAAGAAACCAATCACTGCCGTCTTAGACATCGTCTAAAAAAGCTGTCAAATAAATTTATTATTTTGCTAAAAACCTTTATGCACACTTTATGACGCTAAAAACCTTTAGAGTCGTTGATTTAATGTTCTTTTATATCAATTTCTATTTCGAACACCGATAAAAAAGCGACCCATCATGGATCGCTTTTTTGTATTGATACTGCTAAATATGCGTATTATTTAGTGTCTTGGTAAGACAACTTCACACCGAAGATATATCCATCATTGTCTTGAAAGTCACCAACAATTTTGTCACTTGGCAACACACCTTGGGCATCGCCAAACCATAGGTATTTGCCACCTGCTGATACTGCCCAGTTTTCTGTCACGTTATACTTTGCACCTAAACCAGCACTGTAATAGCCTTCAATAGGACCTAACGAAGTGACAGGGTTACCAGCACCACTATCCCAACCAACGGTACCACTAATTGCAAGTGCTGGCGCAACACGCTTGGCTAGACCAAGCTCTACTTGCCATTGATCCTCTTCGTACTCAACCAAGTTCAAACCATCAGGTCCATAAGATCTTTTACTAACCTCATTATATAGTGGCGGCGTAATCTTAAAGTCACCCCAAGGTACCCAGCGCACTTTTGCAGTTGCTAACGTCGTTGGATTAATACCGGTTTGAAAATCAAAGTTTACGGATTTAGGAGTAGTAATTTCCATATTACTAGTGCGATTGGCTGCAGCTGGATCACCAGCTATAACGCCAGCTAAAGGATAGGTTTCAGCCACTTTCATGTTGTGATCAATTTCAGAGCGATAGGTCAGTGCTGCTTTTAAGGCAATTTCAGGTTTGCTATAAGCAATACCGGCTATATAACCATAATCCATATCAGGGCTGTTACGTGAGGTATAGCCAGTAGCAGGACCATAAGCCAAACCTCGTAATTTCACTTCAGACTCAATACGCTGAGCGACTGGACCACCGTATACTTGAAACTCTTTATTGGCACCAAATTTTGCGCCAAGAATGGCTGTCAGACTATTACTACGTACTTCAACGTTAGTACTTTCTCCTGCATTAGCTGCTTCTGCTTGTGCTATCGCATTTGCTGTACCGAGACCAGTGGCCTGATTCACAAAACCTTGCGCTGCTGCTGCTTGAGCTTGAGCTTGTTGTGCAAGACCTTGTGCGACTTGAGGGTCTGTAGCTGTTGCAGCTAATTGTCCAAGTCGTTGCGCTTCAGCACCTGCTGCTTGAGCCTGCTGTGTCAAACCTTGAATTGCAGGGCCAAGAGTGTTGGCATCAAACTGGCCACCCGTTAACTGAGTTATTGAGGCATTAATATCGCCTTTCGACACAAAATTGTTATCACCAGTATATTTCGCTGCTGCGCCAAAGGGCTCATCATATAAGACACCAACACTAAAGGTTTCATTGATATCTGTTTTTACACCATAACGAAAGAAGTCATAATACTCAGCGATATCGCCAGTCTTATCACCTCTAACATAGGTGTTATTCGTAGGAACGTTATTGGCGCTATCATAACCACTAACATCAGCATCGATATAGGTGTAAACAGCTTCAGCATAGGTGCCATCTTGGAGGAAGGCTGTGACATCCTGACCTGAACGGTCAAGACCAGCAGCACTGGTTACGCTAGCTACAGAAAAAGCGGCAATCGCTACTGCAAGGGTTTTTAAATGAAAAGTATTGCGCATTGTGTATCTCCAAACGTCCTTGTTGTTTTACTACTTAAATAATCAATATTTAGCATTGCTGCGCATAACTTTATGATTATAAAAGTCGTGTCCTGAGATGAATACTAATGCCTTTTTGACACTAAAACAACAATTAAAGTGCTTTATTTCCCGAATATGACTGGACAGTACAAATAAGATACACGTACAAAATTAATATCTAGTTTTTCATTCTCATAATTTTTAAATTGCTATCAGTATTTATTAGAGAGAGCAGGCAGATACTTATCTGTTATAACTTAATAATTCTAAAACACTCTAATCTTTTATTAAACTTAAACACGCTGGCATAAAAAAGCGACCCAATCAGGATCGCTTTTTATTATTTAGACTATGGATTTATAACTTAGCAAATGACACATCACATTAGTTTGCTTGGTAAGAAAGCTTCACGCCAAGTGCAAAACCATCGTTGTCTTCAAAGTTACTAACCACGGCTTTAGTCGGAATTTGGCCTTTAGCATCACCGAACCATAGATACTTACCACCAGCTGATACTGCCCAGTTTTCAGTCACATTGTACTTGGCACCCAAACCAGCACTGTAGTAGCCTTCGATAGGGCCTAGCGAGGTTACAGGGTTACCAGCACCACTATCCCAACCGACAGTACCTGTCACTGCTAATGCTGGCGTCATGCGCTTGGCGAGACCTAGCTCAACTTGCCATTGATCTTCATCGTAACTAACTAATGCCAAGCCTTCATCATCTTTTGTCGATACTTTACTGACATCATTGTATAGTGACGGTACGATAGCAAAATCACTCCAAGGCACCCAACGGACTTTCGCAGTAGCTAGCATGGTAGGATTGATACCCGTCTGGAAATCAAAGTTGACTGATTCTGGTGTGTTGATTTCAATATCAGAATGTCTGGTAGTCGGCAACGCTAGGCCAGCGGTAGCACCTGCAGCCGTAGCAATTGGAAAAGTCTCAAAAGCTTTTGCATTGTGCTTGATTTCAGAGCGATACGTCAAAGCAGCTTTAAGTGCAATTTCAGGCTTGCTATAAGCCATACCAGCGATCCAGCCATAGTCTTGGTCATTACTGATGTGAGTGGTATAACCCTTGGCTGAACTGTATGCATCACCGCGCAATTTTACATCTGCCTTTACGCGCTGAGCAACTGGACCACCATAAGCTTGAAACTCTTTGTTAGCGCCAAATTTAGCACCAAGAATACCAGTAATGCTCTCAGTACGTACTTCTACTTGCGTCGCTTCGCCGGCTACTGCTGCTAGACCTTTAGCGGCTTCAAGACCAATAAGCTGACCTTGAGCGGCTTGTAACTGCTCAGCAGTTAAACCACCTGGATTACCTGGAGCAAGCGCCCCTTGCAATTGTGGTATTAATACGTTATCGACATAAGCTTCGGTAATATTAGGGTTTTTTGTAAAGTCTTGAATGATAGCGTCACGATCACTGTCGGTAACGAAATCGTTTTGACCGTTATAATCAGCGGCGGCACCAAAAGGCTCATCATATAAAATACCGATGCTAAACGTGTCGTTAATATCTGCTTTTACACCATAACGGAAAAAATCATAAGACTCTGCGATATCATTGAGCTTATTGCCTGACAAGTCTTTACCACTCACATCGGCATCGATATAAGTATAAACAGATTCGGCGTAGGTGCCATCTTGTAAGAATGCAGTGATATCTTGACCTGAACGATCAAGACCAGCAGCACTAGCAACGCTAGCAATAGAAAGAGCAGCAACAGCTACTGTGAGAGTTTTCAAATGAAAATTTGCGCGCATTATGTATCTCCAAACGTCCGCATTGTTTTACTACTTTACTTAATTTTAATAAGCAAGCAGCATCCGAGGTGGAGGATAGTAATGATTTTCGAACATTAAAACAACTGCAAAAACACATTATTTCCCGATTATGACTGAACAGTATCTGTATTTCACAATGCGGATATAATAGTTATAAATTTTCAACCATTTAGTTTTTGCAGATATTAATAATGAGGGGGTCTTTCTGCCATTACATCAAAAGGTGCAATGCCGCCTTCAGGATCCTGACTTTCCACTTGTTTATAAATCAGCTGCAACTGTCGTTGTAATGTCTGAATATCTTTATCTTGCCGCGCAATCACCTCATCGAGTCGCTCTACTGTCATCTCTAGATGCGCCATACTCATCTGTAAATCAATGACTTGTTGCGTTTGTAGATCAGCATGCACAGCTAAAGCCTCGTTCTGAGCCTTATCTTGAGGATTAAATTGATTCATATTTTTCTCTGAATTATCATAAACATAAGACTGGTAGGATTCATTAATAAAAGGGCTCGATGACCGATAAAAAGTAGCAATTAGACGACGATGCTCTTTATAAAATTGCCGCCTTGAACAAAAGTCATAAATAGTGCGGATAAAATCATTTACGCTCACTACAGTCACGTGATGGCATGTTATACTGCTCGCAATTTTGCAGCAACCCCTACCTCACTATTATATAAGCTTAAAATATTCTATGGCTCTGATACATTTAAAAGATATCCACCTTGCTTTTGGCGTCGCTCCTGTTCTTGATGGCATTGATTTTGCTATTGAAGCAGGTGAACGTGTCTGTTTAATTGGCCGTAATGGCGAAGGCAAATCCACCTTATTTAAGCTAATTAACGGCACCTTACAACCTGATAGCGGCGAAGTCATTATCAATAGCAGCGTGCGCGTTGCGATGTTAGAACAAGACGTTCCCGAGACAAGCGGACGTATCCTAGACATCGTTATGGGTGGTAGCAGCCGCACGGCTGAGCTGCTTATCAACTACAATGCCCAAACAGACTTATGCGCCAATGGCGACATGGATGCTTGTGAGCGTATGGCCGATTTGCAGCATGATATCGATGCAGTACACGGTTGGGATTTAGAGCGCGAAGCCACCCGCCTTATCAAAACCATGGGTCTGGATCCAGATGATGATTTATCTTCATTATCAGGTGGTCGTAAGCGCCGTGTACTACTAGCACGCTCATTGGTCACCAAACCTGATGTACTGCTGCTTGATGAACCAACCAACCATTTAGACGTTGATAGTATTGAATGGCTAGAGCGCTTTTTATTGGATTGGCAAGGTCTAACATTGTTGTTTGTCACCCATGATAGAGCATTCGTCAATAAACTATCGACTCGCATCATTGAGCTAGATCGTGGTCAATTAACCAGCTATGACGTTACTCAAGGCGAAGGTGGCTATGCACGCTATCAAGAGCTCAAAGAGCTACAGTTACTCGCTGAAGAAAAAAATAACGCCAACTTTGATAAAAAACTGGCACAAGAAGAAGTTTGGATTCGCCAAGGTATCAAAGCCCGTCGTACCCGTAATGAAGGCCGTGTCCGCGAGCTAAAAGCACTGCGTGAAGAACGTAGTGATCGCCGTGAGCAAGTGGGTAATGTGAACATTACGATGGGTCAAGGCGAGAAAAGCGGTAAACTTGTCTGTAAAGTTAAAAACTTACATCTTGAGTATGATGGCAACGTATTGGTTGATGACTTTACCACCACTATCATGCGCGGCGATAAAATCGGTATTGTCGGACCCAACGGTGCGGGCAAAACCACACTGATTAAAGCCCTACTCGATATGTCTGATGATGAAGTCACCAAAACTGGTAGTGTTGAATTAGGCACTAACTTAAAAATTGCCTTCTTTGACCAGTTGCGCGATCAGTTAGACCTTGAAGCCAGTGTGGCGCAAAACGTCTCTGAAGGCTCAGACTTCGTAGAAGTGGGCGGTCGCAAGACGCACATCATGAGCTATCTACAAGATTTCTTATTTGCCCCAGAGCGCGCGCGTACCCCTGTCAAAGCACTATCAGGTGGTGAGCGTAACCGCGTACTACTTGCCAAGCAGCTATTAAAGCCTGCCAACATTCTGGTACTCGATGAGCCAACCAACGACTTGGATATGGCGACACTTGAGCTACTAGAAGAGTCAGTCGCCAGCTTTGGCGGTACGATTTTGCTAATCAGCCATGACCGCTCATTTATGGACAATGTCGTTACTTCTACTTGGGTATTTGACCAAGATGAAGACGGCAAAGGTATCGTCAAAGAGTATGTCGGTGGTTATCAAGAGTATTTGGTACAAAAAAACCGTGAGCAAGCCGCACACGCGGCTAGAGCACCAGCCAATAATGCAAATACTGCCAGTAAAGTTACCAATAAGACAACCGCAGCAAAACCTAACAAAGCTGCCAAAAAGCTCAACTTCAATGAACAGCGTGAACTGGACAATTTACCAAAAGAAATCGCTGCATTAGAAGCTGAACAAGCCCAATTGCAAGAGAAATTAGCAGATGGCTCATGGTTCACCACTGACGTTAATGCAGCGACTGCTGCCAGTGAGCGCCTACTGACGATTGAAGATGAGATGATGAGTAAGCTTGAGCGTTGGAGTGAGCTTGAGAGCTAACGTTAGCGAATAAAGCCATGTTTTATAAAACATAAAAAGTAATAAAATAATCACCGTTTTGTTCTTATAAAGCGGTGATTATTGGTTTACGACTACTTACATAGTAGTTAGGTACTGAAAGTTAGTGAACATTACCTTAATTTCGAGTATCATTCGCTATTGCAAAATATCCTTATTAATTATAAGGTCATCACGCTTATAATCCTTGCCAAAAAATCTATGTGAGACATTGATAATGCAGCTATTTTGCATCAATTCTCCTATTCAACCTTAGAGTATGTTCTATCAAGGTTGCTTTATTTTTAACGCAATAATTTATTTTATCACCGAAATAGCTTAGAATAGCAACAATTAGCAAAATTAGGCACAGCCAAAGTGGCTTGATATTGTACATTTTCTAAGCCACAAACCCAGTGTGGGATAATCCCATTTCATTCACCTGGAGGAAGTATTAATGAGCCAAGCCGAAGGCGTTAACGTACAACGCCGTAGAGTTCTTATTGCCTCGACTGCCGCGATTGGTGCAGCTGGGGTAGCTGCTGTGGCAACACCTTTTGTCCGTTCTTGGTACCCAAGCGCTAAAGCTGAGGCTGCAGGGGCTGCAGTGACCCAAGATATTGGTTCTATCGAAGCAGGACAGATGATCGTTGTCAAATATCGCGGTAAACCCATTTTTGTGGTCAAACGCACAGAAGACATGCTAGCGACTTTAGCGTCAGTAAAACCTTTACTGTCTGACCCTGAATCTGATGCATCATTACAACCTGAATACTGTAAAAATCCAGAACGCTCTATCTCGCCAGAAGTATTGGTAGTAGAAGGCGTCTGTACACATTTAGGTTGTGCACCAAACTACCGTCCTGATGTTGGCGCGGCTGACTTGGGTGGTAATGATTGGTATGGCGGATTTTTCTGCCTATGCCACGGGTCTAAATATGACTTGGCGGGTCGCGTTTATAGTGGCGTTCCTGCACCGCTTAACTTACCTGTCCCAGATTACAACATGGATGGTACCATCTTGACGATTGGGGAGGCTTAATATGAGCATGGGTAAAAAGTTAATGCATTGGGTGGACGCACGCTTTCCAGCGACCGAAACCTATGAATACCATATGTCAAAGTACTATGCACCAAAAAACTTTAACTTTTGGTACTTTTTTGGCGTGTTATCAATGGTGGTATTGGTTAACCAATTGGTAACAGGTATTTGGCTAACCATGATGTACAACCCAAGTGCCGAAGGGGCATTTGCGTCTGTTGAATACATCATGCGCGATGTCAAAGGTGGTTGGCTCATCCGTTATATGCACTCAACTGGCGCATCTGCGTTCTTTGTGGTCGTCTATCTGCATATGTTCAGAGCACTGCTATATGGTTCATACCAGAAACCACGTGAGCTTATTTGGCTCATCGGTATGGGTATTTACTTAGCATTGATGGCAGAAGGTTTCTTCGGTTACCTACTTCCTTGGGGCAACATGTCATTTTGGGGTGCACAGGTTATCTTGAACCTTCCTGCTGCTCTACCTGTGATTGGTGATGGGCTTGCAGAATGGGTACGTGGTGATTATATTATCTCAGGTATCACCCTAAACCGCTTCTTTGCTCTACATGTGGTTGCTATCCCGCTCGTACTTGTGGGCTTAGTATTCATGCATATTGTAGCGCTACACCATGTGGGTTCGAACAACCCTGATGGTATTGATATCAAGAAGCTAAAAGATAAAAATGGTGTGCCGTTAGATGGTATTGAATTCCATCCGTACTACACAGTGCATGATATGATTGGTATCGTGGTCTTCTTTATCTTGTTCTTTGCAGTGGTATTCTTCTTCCCAGAAGGCGGCGGATTCTTCCTTGAGCCACCAAATTTTGAGACAGCGAATTCATTGAAAACACCAGCACACATTGCACCAGTATGGTATTACACGCCATTCTATGCCATTTTACGTGCGGTTCCTGACAAGTTGGGTGGTGTGATTGCGATGGGTGGTGCGATTGCCGTACTATTCTTGATACCATGGCTAGACAGATCGCCTGTACGCTCTATACGTTATAAAGGCATTTTATCTAAAATTGCTTTAACCGTGTTTGCGATTAGTTTCTTAGTTTTGGGTTACTTAGGCGCGACGCCAACGACACCAACAGCAACATTGATGGCTCGTATCTTCACTGTCTTGTATTTCTTGTTTTTCTTACTGATGCCAATTTATACCTCTATTGAGAAGTGTAAACAGCCACCAGAACGCGTTACCGGAGGTCACTGATGAACACGCTAATTAAATCCCTAGCGGGTCTAGGCTTAGGCGCGGCATTAACCTTGACGGCTGGTTCTGCACTGGCAGCTGGTGGCGGTGGATGTGGTACATTCACCAATGCTGAAGGTGTTGAAGAACACTTAGCTTGTAGTACTGCTCCTATTGATTTTACCAATAAGGGCTCACTACAAAACGGTGCGAAAATCTTTATGAACTACTGTGCTGGTTGTCACTCTGCACAGTATGTTCGTCACTCGCGCATTGCTAAAGATTTAGAGATACCACCTGAGTTGGTCGAAAAGTATTTGATGGTCACCACCGATCAAATCGGTGATCATATCAATGCTGAAATTGATCCTGAAGTACAAGCATCATGGTTTGGCGCAGCACCACCAGACTTATCACTTGAGACCAGACTACGTGGCGATGACTGGGTATATACTTACCTGTTATCGTTTTATGAAGACCCAAGCCGTCCTTGGGGTGCCAATAACTTAGTACTTGCCAATGCGGCGATCTCATGTATTGCATAATATGCAAGAAGAGCTGAGTGCTGAAGAGTTTGAATCTGAAGTGGGTGATTTGGTTAACTTTATGGCGTGGATGGCAGAGCCTAACCGTCATGACCGTCAAGTGATTGGCTTCTTTGTGATTTTATTCTTATTAGTATTACTCATTCCAGTTTACTTATTGAACAAAGAATTCTGGAAAGATGTAAAATAATTAAGTATTAAAAAATATATTTTTATCGAAAAAAAGGCACTACTCTGGTAGTGCTTTTTTTTGTCTCTTAAAAGACCATAAAACACTGAACCATTATTTAAAACAAGGCTCACCCGCAATGTTTACGTACCTTGCCTTGATAATCAGGGCAACTTTGTTTACGATGATAGGCTTTACTATTAACATTAGGCTTTCATGATTGATGCGAACGACATTCCAAGTCAAGGCTACGACCATGCAATGTTTACGTACCTTGCCTTGATAATCAGGGCAACTTTGTTTACGATGATAGGCTTTACTATTAACATTAGGCTTTCATGATTGATGCGAACGACATTCCAAGTAGTCAGCTGATTTTATACGCTGATGACGGCTACGACAGTCATGTAGTGCGCCTATTGCTTGAGGAAAAAAAGCTTGCCTATTATCTATCACGCTTGCACTCCGAACGGCCTGAAGATTTAACCGAGCTGAATCCCTATCACACCTTACCTGTTCTGCAACAACGTGAAATCGCACTGTATGAGATCAACGTTATCTTTGAGTATCTTGAAGAGCGTTACCATACAAACAAGCTACTGCCGGATACCCCGCAAGAGCGTGCCCAATTTCGCCAGCTGGCTTGGCGTATTCAGCATGATTGGCTGGTACTCGGTAAGCGTCTACTCATGCACCCTAATAGCTTTAATAAAGCACAAGCTGCTATTGCGAAAAAACAGTTAAGCGATTCTTTGATTACGTTGTCACCACTGTTTGCTCATAAACCTTATTTTATGGCAGATGATTTTGGCTGGTGTGATGTATTGTTAGCACCTTTGTTATGGCGACTTGAAGAAATGGGAATTGAGCTGCCACGTGCGATTAGTCGCCCTTTATTTGATTATCAACAGCGGGTCTTTGAGCGTACTAGCTTTCAAAAAAGTGTGCGTTAATTAGGGTGTATCCTCAATCTGGGTATTAAACCTTAGATGGGTCAAAAATGACTAAATCTTTGTCAAACTGTGTCAAATAGCTTGCTTATATTTCGATATTATCAGTACTACTTTCCTTGTTTGGCTGCAATTTTTATTACCATTTGCAAGAGCAGGACACACCCTAGACAATGCTTAACCGCTGTCTTAAAATAGAAAACAACAAAATATCTTTAGATTATTATATTCAAATTATCAGTATAGGAAACTCTTAGATGAGCGAAACCACCTCTATTACCCCAACACGTCCCTATATGGTGCGCGCGCTTTATCAGTGGATAGAAGACAATCAACTAACGCCTTACCTGATGGTTGATGCCACTGCCGAAAACGTACAGATTCCAAGGGAACACGTGCAAGATGGTCGTATTGTATTGAATATTGCCAGCCGTGCGACTGGTAATATGAGTATGGAAAATGATTATATTCATTTTAGTGCGCGTTTTGGCGGCGTGTCACAAGAGATTTGGGTACCAATGACGTCGGTGTTAGGTATTTATGCGAAAGAAAACTCGCAAGGGATGTTTTTTGACCCCAATGAATATGACGACTATCAACCTGAAGATGATGCGATAGTAAGCTCACAGAAGAGCCCTACTGCGACACCTAAAGCCAAACGTGATAATAAAGCAGGTTTAAAAGTATTGAAATAGTCAATTTTTCGGTATAAAAAAGGCTGATCGTATTATATACGGTCAGCCTTTTTGTGATTAATCTAAAAGATTTATCATTGTGCACTTTCAGTTAGCATATAAAATTACTAGGTTCTTGGCAATGTCACGCCGCGTTGACCTTGATACTTACCGCCGCGATCTTTATAGCTGGTTTCACATACGTCATCAGCATCACTTTGGAAAAATAGCATTTGTGCCACCCCTTCGCCTGCATAAATACGCGCTGGTAGATTGGTGGTATTACTAAATTCCAAAGTCACATGCCCTTCCCACTCAGGCTCCAGCGGCGTCACGTTGACGATAATTCCGCAACGGGCATACGTTGATTTACCAAGACAGATCGTCAATACATCGCGTGGAATACGGAAATATTCCATAGTGCGTGCTAGCGCAAACGAGTTTGGTGGAATAATGCACTCGTCACCGATGACATCAATAAAGCTTTTTTCATCAAAGTTTTTTGGATCTACAATCACTGAATGAACATTGGTAAAAACTTTAAATTCAGGCGCGCAGCGTACATCATAACCATAGCTTGACGTACCGTAGCTAACCAAACGCTCGCCTGCATCATTAAAACGTACTTGGCCCGCTTCAAACGGCTCAATCATGCCGTGTTCTTCAGCCATTTTACGAATCCAGCGGTCAGACTTGATAGACATTGTTGTTCCTTAGCAGCTATAAAATAAAATTTATGATATGAATGGTATTTTGATAGCGACGATTATACGGAATTGAGCGCTTAATTTATAGGCTTGCCTGCGTTTAATATAAATCTACAATCAATACGACAACCGCCTACCATTTTGCGAAATGATCTTCTGCTAAGCCCATTATCTTATCGATTTTAATCACGTCATCTTTTAGACGAATCTCACCACTATAAAAGCCAAGCCATTGCTCAAATATACTGGCAAGCACACCAAAGTTATCCGTCTTTTTATAAACGGTTATCGGCGTGAAGGTTAAGTCAATATCAACATTGCTCCAGCCTAGGTTTTGATGATAGATGCGCCAAGGCTGTCGCGTATTATCTATGGTTTTAGCAGTATCATCTTGCTCATTAGCTGGCAAATTTAAACCATCACGGACAAACATCACAGGCGGTAAATAATAAATCTGCCCATCTAGCCAGCACGCATTTTCGCTGACCCCTGTTTCATTGACGCCCATCGCTAGATTTAGGGCAAAATGACGACCGTCTGGCAAATAGCTATTGATACAACTCCAAAACCAATTGGTCTTGTGACGCATATAACCAAGCGTCCAATCGAGATTGGCGATAGTCGTTTCGGAAAAGTGAATTTGTTTGGCTTGAGCATCAGTGTTAAATTTTGAATGGGATTTAATCAGTAAATGACCAGATATACCCGTCAACGGTTCTTTTTGAGTAAAGGTCCAGCCGCGCCTGCCCGTTGGTGTGCAGACTGCTAATGGCGCTGATTGCCGCTGTAGCGTCGCATCAAGCGTAATGTGTTTACTGTCCAATGCTACTTCGATTTTTGAAGGCGTAAAATCCAATGTTAATGTGAGATTACTATGGGTAAATGCCATTTGCCCTTGATAGCAATCGCCTTCTAACTGTGTTTGATGCATCAACGGCTGCAATGCTTCACAAACCTCTAACTGCTCAATCTCATCGTTATAAAGATAAACAAAGGCACTGGTGGCCAACTTAATCGTTGCCAATGCTAGACAAACCCGATAAGGCGGCTGGATAATTTGAATAAAGCAGAATTGATTGGCTTTTAACTCTTTGCGCCAGTTTGGCAGCGTCTTTTGCGAAATAAGATGACTGTGATAGTCCAAATAATTGATATTCTTGACTTGAGCAAAAACACCAAAATGAGGCTGACCGTTTTGGATAAGCTCATCGAGCACAACTGGCTTACTGCTGGTAGATAAGTGTTGCTGATCTTGCTCATTACGATTTTGATTCATGATTGAGGCATCCTAGCCAAATTTTTCTAAAGGTACTATTTTTCCTTGATAACTCACGGTAGTATGTACAGTTTTTCTTTTTGCCTTCGCAGAACCCACAAAAAACGCTGCCGTTATCACCTTAACTTCAATGCTGGTCAATCCATCTGCCAACCTTTCCGTTACATTTTCTGATGCCGTTTGCTATTACCATCTTTAGAGTAGCAAACGGCCATCAGTTGATTGTTTGAGAGCTCAATCACATATAACGGCGGGCGGAATAATTTCAGTCACCTATACTGTTTGGGAATATTATCTAAATGTCATTGATAAATTGATAAGCTCAAAGTATTCCCTTTTTAAAACCCAAATCCTTATAAATTCATATACTTAGGCTATTTAGCTATCGCTAAAAATCATCGAGAACCGTTATAAAACTATTAAAAAATACGCTTATCATCGACAGGCTTGGCGAATTTATTAATATTGGCTTCGATATTTTTGGCAATGCTAATATAATATGGCGCAAACTCATCATCGGCTAATACGCTTGGCTCACCTTTATCCACTTGTGCACGAATACCACTGGCCAATGGCAACTGACCTAACAGCGGCACCTGATATTGCTCAGCGATTTTTTCGCCGCCACCTGTGCCAAAGATAGCTTCGGTATGATTACAGTTACTACAGGTATGCAGTGCCATGTTTTCGACCACGCCAAGTACTGGGATGTTGGTTTTGTTAAACATCTCAATACCTTTTTGTGCATCAAGTAAGGCAATATGCTGCGGCGTCGTGACAATCACGGCTCCCGTTACGGGAATACGCTGAGCTATTGTCAACTGAATATCGCCCGTACCTGGCGGCATATCAATAACTAAGTAATCTAGCTGCGGCCAGTTGGTTTGGTTATAAAGCTGCATCAGCGCACCAGTGGCTTTTGGTCCACGCCACGCGACAGGCGTATTGTCACCATCGAGCAAGCTACCAATCGATAACATTGCCATGCCGTGCGCATTGATAGGAACAAACTGCTCGTTTTCCAGCTCAGGTTTGACATTATCGACGCCCAGCATCGTTGGCATACTAGGACCATAAATATCGGCATCCAGTACGCCAACACGGTTGCCTAGCTTTTGTAATGCCAAAGCAATGTTGACCGTGGTAGTGGATTTACCAACACCGCCTTTACCCGACGCCACGACGATAATATGACGAATACGCGGATGCGCGGCGAGTGACGCTTGTGTCGGCGCGGCTTTAGTAATTGGTGGTTCAACAGTAGTATTGCTATCAGCATTTGCCGCTGGTTTATGTTGATTGTCCATGGCATTAGTGGTTTTTGGCATTGCTTTTGGCAGACTTGACCCCGAGCCTTTCGTCGGTGCGGGCAGACGAACATTCATGTGAATGGTTTTGATACCGTGCGGATGTAACAGTTGCCCAAGCTCTTGTTGGATAATTTCAGGATTACTATTTACGGGTAGACGCAAGTCTAAGGTGAGCTGGTCACCATCACGCTCGAGCCCCGTTACCATGGTGGCAATACTGACAGTACCTACCTCATAACCAAGCAGCACCTTGTCCACGGCACTATCGCGCTCTGCTCGCTGCTCTGGTGTTTCTGATTTTTTGGTTGAGGTTTTCTTCATAAAGTTAAACATAGCGACTATTACTGCCTATACAAGTGGGTGGGCATGGCAAAAACTCAGCGAATACTATCGTGAACAATACCGCTCGTGAGCGTATTAGCCAGACCTTTTATAGTGACAGTGTAGCTGAATTACCACTATAAAAAAACCACAACGCTAGTGGGACTAGGCTTTATAGCAGCGTTAACCGATAGACAAAAACTGTGAAGCAATAAACAAATAAATAAGTACGCCCGAGGCATCACAGACAGAGGTAATCAAAGGTGCACTGGCAGTGGCAGGATCAAAACCCAGTTTATTAAGCACAAAAGGTAAGCTCATACCAATCACACAACCAATCATCACCACCGACATCATACTCAGTGCCAGCACTAACGACACCACTGCATCACCACGTACATAACCGATGATTGAAATAGCCACCGCCATCGTCGCCCCAAGCATCAACGCAACCACCGCCTCTCGACCCAATAATGAAAACCAGTCACGCATGACCACATCGCCAGTCGCCAAAGCTCGCACCATCAAGGTCGCTGACTGCGAGCCAGCGTTACCACCACTGTCGACCAATAAAGGCAAAAAGAACACCAATACCAAATTGGCGGCAATCACATCTTCAAATTTTGCAATACTAAAGCCTGAGAGCAAGTTGCCAAATACCAAAAACACTAGCCAGAATACGCGCTTACGGTATAACACTCGAACGCTGACGTCTTTTAATTTGCCAACCATGGTCGAGACACCGCCCGACTTATGGAAATCATCGGTTGCCTCATCACTCGCCACATCCATCGCATCGTCGTGGGTAACAATACCGACCAAAGCACCACTATCATCGGTAATAGGCAGCGCAATTAAATCATAGCGAGCCACGACTTTCGCAACGTCTTCTTGATCATCATTGACATTACAAGACACTACTGTACTCATCATAATGTCATTAATCAGCTGTTCAGAAGCCGCTAAAATAAGTACTCGTAAAGAGACAACGCCTAATAATTTACGCTCGTCATCAATCACATACGCATGATAAATAGTCTCGGCATCAGGTGCTTCTAGGCGCAGTGCTGCCAATGCCTCAGAGACAGTCATATGAGCAGCTAAAGTCGCATAATCAGACGTCATCAACGCACCAGCAGTGCGCTCCTCATAGGCAGATAACTTACGAATATCTTCACGTTGTGCCTGTGCCAATGCTGGTAACAAAGCATCCCGCTGCTCCTGATTGAGGTGCTTATATAAGTCAGTACGCTCATCTGCGGGCATCTCGCCTACTATCTTTGCTAATATAGCCCGAGGAAATACATAGGCAAGTGCAACCTGAATATCCGTTTCTAAATAGGAGAACACGGTAGAACGATTGGGCAGATGCTCAAGTAGCTGCCATGCAAGATTTGGCTCCATGAGTGCTAGAACATCGGCAATATCAATCGGGCGCAAATTTTGAAGTTGATTGATTGATTGCTCAAACTGCTGTTGCTCGATAGCACGGCTTACTGTTACTGCAAGCGTTTTTGCAAAATCCTTATCATTCATTATACTTACTCCGTGCGACTCGAAACGCTATTCAAGCGCTCATAAAAAAGAGCCAATCTAATTGGCTCAAATTAATATAAAACTAGATGCTAATGGATTGGTCTTTTATTAGCAAGCCAATGATTCTTAAACCAATCAAACAACCCGCAAACCCATTAATTCACCACTCAGTTAATTCATAAACCAACCGTGACTGGCAACGATAGACTGACCTGTAAATACATTGCTCGGGAATGCTGCCAAAAATAGCGCTAACTGAGCAATATCGTCAACCGTCGTGAATTCTTTGTCTACCGTATTCACCAACATAATATCATTGACTACAGATTCTTCACTGATACCTTTTTCAGCCGCTTGTTGCGGAATTTGCTTTTCGACCAATGGCGTTTTGACAAACCCTGGGCAAATCACATGCGCGCGTACATTATGCTCAGCGCCTTCTTTAGCCAATACACGGCACAGCCCAAGTAACCCATGCTTTGCCGTGACATAAGGCGCCTTAAACATGGATGCTTCATGCGAATGTACCGAGCCCATATAAATGACCGTACCGCCTTTGTCATCTTTATACATGTGCTGTATCGCCGCTTTAGTGGTCAAAAACGCCCCATCTAAATGAATGGCAAGCATTTTTTTCCAATCCTCAAACGCCATTTTATGGATCGGATCGATGATCTGAATACCAGCATTGGAGACAAGAATATCAATACCACCAAAGGTATCAACTAATTGCTGCATGCCAGCGTTTACCGCCTCCTCTGAAGTGACATCCATGGCAATGGCAAATGCGCGTCCGCCTGCCGCTTTAATAGCATCAACGGTTTTCTGAGCGGCTTCAAGATTAATATCAGCAATACCAACCGATGCGCCTGCCTTCGCATAAGTTTCAGCGATATCACGTCCGATACCGCTGGCAGCGCCAGTGACCAATGCCACTTTGCCGGTCAAATCTTGTTGTAATGTGGTCGCCATATTTTATAGTCCATTATCAAATAGGTTTTTTAAAGGTCTGTGCCAAATATATCTAACAAGCTTATTGAGCAATGCTCACTGGCGTCTTTTCTTGTAGCTCATCAAAGCTAACGCCTTCTGCCAGCTCAACCAATTTCAAACCATTGTCAGTGACGTCTAGTACAGCAAGTTCGGTAATAATCCGATCAACCACCCCTTTGCCCGTCAATGGTAGCTCGCAATTGGCAAGGATTTTTGGCTCGCCGTGTTTATTGACTTGTTCCATCAAGACAATCACGCGCTGCACGCCAGCGACTAAATCCATCGCACCGCCCATGCCTTTGACCATTTTTTTGGGAATCATCCAGTTGGCCAAATCACCTTTTTCTGACACTTCCATCGCACCCAATATCGCAAGATTAACATGACCACCGCGAATCATCGCAAACGACTCTGAGCTACTAAAATAACTGGCACCCGCTTCGGCAGTGACGGTTTGTTTACCCGCATTAATCAAATCTGCATCGACATTTTCTGCCGTTGGAAACTCGCCGATACCTAATAGACCATTTTCAGACTGTAGCCAAACATCGACATCTTTGGGGATATAATTGGCGACTAGGGTTGGTAGTCCAATGCCTAAGTTGACATAATAGCCGTCTTGTAGCTCTTGTGCGGCACGCTGTGCCATCTGCTCTCTTGTCCATGCCATGATAACTTCCTTATTTTTATAACGACCCCAAAAAATATGATGAGCGGTGTGAAACTCGCTTAGTCTACTAAATGTAGCACTTTCACTCGTTTTCCTTGCCACTCAAATTTTTAGGAATAGTATTACAATATTCTATTATTAATTTAACACTTTAAAAAAATCTATAAAGCCTTTAACTAAGCGCCTTCAACGGCCTTAATCGTGGTTTTTTCAATACGCTTTTCAGGATTGCTATTCAAGACGATACGCTGCACAAAGATACCCGGCAGGTGCACGTCATCAGGATCAAAGGTGCCCGTCTCTACGATTTCTTCGACTTCAACAAGGGTAATTTTGCCTGCCATGGCGCAATCTGGATTGAAGTTACGCGCCGTCTTATTGAAGATTAAATTGCCCGCTTTGTCCGCTTTTTGCGCTTTGATTAATGACACATCAGCGCGTAATGAGTGCTCAAGTATATAAGTACGACCGTCAAAATCACGGGTTTCTTTGCCTTCAGCGACCAGTGTGCCGACGCCAGTGGCGGTGTAAAACGCAGGAATACCAGCACCGCCCGAACGTAGTTTTTCCGCTAAAGTCCCTTGCGGCGTTAATTCAACTTCTAACTCGCCTGCCAAGTATTGACGCTCAAATTCTTTATTTTCACCGACATAGGATGAAATCATTTTTTTAATCTGGCGCGTTTGCAATAGCAATCCTAAGCCAAAATCATCGACGCCTGCGTTATTACTGATACAGGTCAAATCCTTAACCCCGCTATCACGTAACGCTTCGATGAGCGCTTCAGGAATACCGCACAGACCAAAACCACCGATAGCGAGCGTTTGTCCATCGCTGACGATACCTTTTAGCGCTTCTTCGGCACTGCTATATACTTTTGATTGACTCATGCTTATCTCCTTGCAAGTCTATTTTTTGTTATTAACTTCTATCATCAATGATTATGAGTAGGTGACATCACTCAATACTTCCATATTTATATTAATACAGTTTCTATCGATATATCATAATTAAAAATCTTGTGCTAACTTACCATATTATTCTCGTAGCGAGAAGAGAATAACCATAGGAATATACAAGCCAGCGCAGTAGCGGTATATATGATGGGTCAATATCTTATTAAGACAAGATTTATGTTTAATAAAATATCAAATATTGCCTATTTTAAGTAATTTTATTGACCAATATCACTATGCTCTGCATACTCGCTGACTGAACTTTGCCAAGGAGGGCGATCATGTTTAGTACCTTTGCTATTGTCATTACTTTATTATTATTGATATTTTTTGCTTATCGCGGTTATTCCGTGCTGATATTAGCACCGATTATGGCGACATTAGCCGTAATATTATCAGGTGATTTTTTAAGCACGATTCCGGCCTATACCGATGTGTTTATGGGCGCATTGAGTGGATTTTTACTTAAGTTTTTTCCTATATTCTTGCTGGGTGCATTATTTGGGCGTTTGATGGCAGACTCTGGTGCGGCGACCGCGATTGCCAAAACCGTGGTCGAAAAGCTTGGTGCCAGCAAAGCCATCTTAGCCGTTATCTTAGTTTGTGCCATTTTAACCTATGGTGGCGTCTCTTTATTTGTCGTGGCATTTGCTATTTACCCAATCGCCAAAGACTTGTTTAAAGCCGCTGATATTCCTAAGCGCTTGATTCCAGCAGCGATTGCCTTAGGCTCATTCACCTTTACGATGACGGCATTGCCAGGTACGCCTGCCATTCAAAACGCCATTCCGATTCCTTATTATAATACCAACGTTTTTGCCGCGCCTATCTTGGGTATTATCGGCGGTACCATCATGTTTATTTGTGGTTGGTTATGGCTACAATCACGCGCCAGAAAAGCCAATGCAGCAGGCGAAGGCTATGGTCAGCATGACGAAGAGGATGTGGGCGGCGTTGGCGCAACCAAAAAAGAAACTGAGGTATTAAATACGCATCACACCTCATTTACTATTGCTATTATTCCACTGGTGTTGGTCATTGGCTTAAATGCTTTATTAACTTACGCTGTCTTTCCATCAGTGGATTTTAGCGGCTTACAAGCTCAGTTTCCTGATCTAAATATCGCAGGCTCACTGGGTTTATGGTCAATTATCATCTCGTTAGTCGTGGCTTGTGCGGTGTTAATTTTGCTACGTATCGGTCATTGGAATAATCTGCAAAAAACCATCAACCGTGGTACTTATGATTCGATGTTGCCGATTTTTAATACCGCCTCAGAAGTTGGTTACGGCGCGGTTATCGCCTCGTTAGCAGGCTTCCTTATCATTCGTGACAGTATCTTAAATCTAACGCCTGACAACCCTTTAATCTCAGAAGCAGTGGCGATGACCACGCTTGCTGGTATTACTGGCTCATCGTCTGGAGGTTTGAGTATTGCCTTATCGACGTTGGGTGAAGACTATTTAAGAATGGCGGTCGCAGCGGGTATTGACCCAGAGCTCATGCACCGTGTTGCTGTGATGGCAGCAGGTGGTTTGGATACGCTACCGCATAGTGGCGCGGTCATCACCTTACTTGCGATTTGTGGTTTGACCCATAAGCAGTCTTATCTAAACGTCGCCATGGTAACGATGGTGATTCCACTTATTGCTGTGGTCGCCGTTATCATTTTAGGGACAATGTTTGGCTCGTTCTAATGTCCTAGAATGATGCATTTATTAAACCTTAAAGATAATTAAATTTAACGATTATTGCTTGATACCAAAGAGCCCACTGAGCGATTGCTTGGTGGGTTTTTTATGCACGCTTTCTCATTACTACCTCTAAATACAACCGACTATTTATCTCTCATAATTGATTGACACTCTATATACCGTATAGAGTTAATCGCTTTATTAGCGACTATATTAATTACTCAGGTAATGTCACAAATTTGGCCGAATTACGGTATCATAGGCACACTTTTTTAAATTTTTATTTGCTTAATACGTTTTAGCATTGATAGTTTGATATTAATAGTATCGCGTCTAATAGCTCAAAATCGCTTAAGACGTTTGATAACCAACCCGTTTATATAAAAATATAGGTGATAAAAGTGCGTGAGATTCTAGTAACCAGTGCGCTGCCCTACGCCAATGGCTATATCCATTTGGGGCATCTTGTAGAATATATTCAGACCGACATTTGGGCGCGTGCCATGAAAGCGCAAGGTCATCAGGTCACTTATGTCTGCGCAGACGATGCACACGGTACGGCAATCATGCTCAAAGCAGAGGCCAATGGCGTCACGCCAGAGGAACAAATTGCCTCGGTGAAAGCGTCGCATGAAGCAGATTTTGCTAAATTTTTGATTAACTTTGACAATTATCACTCCACCCACTCAGAAGAAAACAAGCATTTTTCTGAGCTGATTTATCGTCGCTTGAATGATGCTGGGCATATTAGTACCAAAGATGTCGAACAATTATTTGACCCTGAAAAACAGCTATTTTTAGCCGATCGTTTTGTCAAGGGTACTTGCCCTGAATGCGCAGCGGCAGATCAATACGGCGATAACTGTGAAGTCTGCGGTACGACCTATGATGCAACGGATCTTAAAGACCCGCATTCAACGCTATCAGATGCCACGCCTATTCTAAAAACGTCCAAGCATTACTTCTTTAATTTGCCTGAATTTGAGCAATTCTTAAAAGATTGGACGCGTAGTGACAATCGCTTGCAAACATCGGTCGCCAATAAGCTACAAGAATGGTTTGAAGCAGGTCTGGCAACGTGGGATATCTCTCGTGATGCGCCCTACTTTGGTTTTCAGATTCCAGATACCCCAAGCGATGAGCCAGACAAATATTTTTATGTATGGCTCGATGCGCCAGTCGGTTACATGGCGAGCTTCAAAAACCTATGCGATAAGCGCGCAGGTACAGACGAGGCGCTTGATTTCGACCGTTATTGGATGCAAGAAAACGAACATAAAACCGAGGTGTATCACTTCATCGGTAAAGACATCGTTTATTTCCATGCGCTATTTTGGCCTGCCATGCTAGCCGGTAGTGAGTTCCGTACACCAACGGGTGTTTTTGCTCATGGCTTCTTGATGGTCAATGGCGAAAAAATGAGTAAGTCACGCGGTACTTTTATTAAAGCTGAAACGTATGCTGATCACTTACATCCTGAATACTTGCGTTATTATTTTGCTAGTAAACTGTCTGATAAAGTCGAGGATATCAACCTTGATTTAGAAGACTTCATGCAAAAGGTTAACTCTGACTTGGTTGGTAAAGTGGTCAATATCGCCAGTCGCAGCGCTGGATTCTTGGTCAAAAAGTACGATGGCATGCTATCAGAGATTTGCGTCGAGTCAGAGCTGTTAGAAGACATCACCAAAACGGGCGATGAGATTGCAGCAGCCTATGAGAATCGTGAGTTCTCACGTGCTATGCGCTTAATCATGCAGTGTGCGGACAAAGCCAACGAATATATCGATGCTAAGAAACCATGGTCGCTTGCGAAGCAAGAAGGTACCGAACAAGAAGTTCAAGATGTCTGCTCGGTCGCTATCAATATTTTCCGTCAATTGATGGTATATCTAGCGCCTGTACTGCCTGAACTGACTAATAATGCGAAAGAATTCTTGAACCTTGATGACCTAAGCTTTGCCAGTCGTAACGAGTGGCTGCTGGGGCACAAGATCAATAAGTTCAAGCCTTTAATGCAGCGTATTGAAGAAAAAGACGTTGCCGCGATGGTTGAGGCCTCAAAAGAGTCTTTAGCTCAAGCTGCTGCCCCAGTGGCTAGCAAAGCAGTTGCTAAAAAAGATAATAAGCCAGCAAAAGAAGCTGGTACTGATATAGATGCTGAGACAAATACTGAGCAAGCTGACTATATCGGCATCGAAGACTTTGCCAAAGTTGAGATGAAAGTCGCTCACGTTTTAGCCTGCAATCATGTCGAAGGCGCAGATAAGCTTTTACAATTTACCTTGGACGTTGGCGAAGACAAACCACGCAATGTGTTTAGCGGCATCCGTAAGTTTTATGAGCCTGAGCAATTGCTAGATAAAAAGGTCATTTGCGTGACCAATCTTGCCCCGCGTAAGATGAAGTTTGGTGTCTCAGAAGGTATGGTGCTATCAACTGGCAATCCAAAAACTCAGCTGACAGTGGTTACTTTACCTGACAACTGCGTGATTGGCGATGTGCTTGCTTAATAGTTAGGCTTACTCAACAAACAAAAAAGATGTCCAGCTGGGCATCTTTTTTATTGTCCAAAAACTATCGCTGGTCAATCGCAAAAATCAGTGCTTATATAGAGAATAATATCGATGAATATTGATTCAGCACGTTCTTTATAGAGGTAATGACAAACGCGTTTTAATTTCTTATTGCCATAAGTTACATTACTGTCATAATATGGACGTAATGATCAATGGATTGATTACTTTGATGTTAGCCCGTTATCTCAGCATGCACATAACATTGACTCGGGTAACCTGCACTCTCTAACCTATGAGCCCCAATAAAATGACCTTTGCTACTACTTTACGCTTCAGCCTATTCGGTGCTGCTATGAGCGCCGCGCTTGGATTAATTGGCTGCTCAAACACGACCGACACTGCCGCAACGACAGATACAAGTGCCGCCGCAGATTCTGACAAGCCTGCCAAGACATTAGCCATCACTCAAATCGTCGAACATCCTTCGTTAGATGCGATGCGCCGCGGCATTATTGATGAGTTGGCAGATAATGGCTATGTTGAAGGCCAAAATCTAACCATTAATTTTCAAAGTGCTCAGGGCAATACAGCGACAGCAGGTCAGATTGCTAAGCAGTTTGCAGGAGACAATCCAGATGCCATCGTGGCAATCTCGACGCCATCAGCTCAGTCTATCGTTGCGTCAACTAAGACGGTTCCGGTTATTTATACGGCTATTTCAGACCCTGTCGCAGCAAAGCTCATTAATGAGAACAATACGCCCATCCAATCTAATGTGACAGGACTGTCTAGTGAGCTACCTATCGAGCCGCAACTAGACAATATTCAAAAAATTGCGCCCAATGCAAAAACCATTGGCTATGTTTATAGTCCAGGTGAGGTCAATTCGGTGGTGGTACTCAATCAACTTAAAAAAGCTGCGCCTGCGCGTGGTCTTAAGATATTAGACGTCACCGCCAATCGCCCAACGGATGTGGCGATGGCGACTCGTAGCCTTGCTGGTCGTGTTGATGTGATTTATACCTCACTAGATAACAATGTGGTATCCGCCTTTGAAGCGATGGCAGGTGCTGCCAATGAGCTTGATATTCCTGTCATTGCCTCAGACGAGTTCAGTGTGCGACGTGGTGCGACTGCGGCGCTTGGTGTCAATGATTATGACTTTGGTCGTACCACAGGCAAAATGGTGTATCGTGTGTTAAATGGCGAAGCAGTTAGCAGCGTTAAGCCTGAAGTGATGAATACTTTAACCTTATATGCAAGCCCGAAACATGCGGCTGAGCAAGGCGTCAGCCTGACTGATGAGCTGCTAAAAAATGCCATTAATGTCGACAAACAAGCGCAGAGTTCGGATAAATAATACGGATAAATAGTTTTGACAAGTAGCACTGACAAATAACATTTAGCCTTCTATACAGATAACTGCTTTACCCTTTATCCATCTATACCTTTTATCTATAAATTAAATAATGTACGGACACATTATTATTTTCAGGAGTGAGACCCATGTTGTATCAAAATCGTTTTGGTCATTTTAACTTTAGTAAAGCACTATTATTAGGTGGTGTTTGTACGGCCATCTTAACTGGCTGTAATCAATCAGCACAAGATACCAGCACCACTGATACAGCTGCGACTGGCGATGCAGCCACAGCGATGAAGACTGTCGCCATTACAGCTATCGTCGAACATCCAGCGCTTGATGACGTCCGTAAGGGCGTTATCGACGAGCTTAATGAAGCAGGCTTTAAGGATGGTGAAAACTTAACGGTTAATTTCCAAAGCGCACAGGGTAACACTGCCACTGCTGGACAGATTGCTAAGCAATTCGTCGCAGACAATTCAGACGTTATCGTTGCGATTGGTACTCCATCAGCGCAGTCAGTAGCTGCTGCTACGAGCAGTATCCCTTTAGTATTCTCAGCAGTCACTGACCCAGTTGCCGCCAAACTAGTGACCAAACTAGATGGCTCTGGCACCAATGTCACTGGCGGCTCTGATGCCCTGCCTTATGAGCCACAAATTGAATTGATGCGTCAAATCATTCCTAGTCTAAAAAATGTCGGCTATGTTTATAGCCCAGGCGAAGTCAACTCAACGATTATCTTGAAAAACTTAAAAGAAAAATTGACACCACTAGGTATCAATGTACTCGAAGCCCCTGCCCAGCGTAGTACTGATATTGCGATGGCAGCACGTAGCCTCCAAGGTAAGGTCGATATGATCTACACATCAACCGATAATAACGTCGTATCGGCTTACGAATCACTATATCAAGTCGCCAAAGAGAGCAAAATTCCACTGATTGCGTCTGACACTAGCTCAGTTAAGCGTGGTGCGATTGCCGCATTGGGCGTGAATTACTACGAGCTTGGTCGCGAAACAGGCAAAATCGTGGTACGTATTTTAAATGGTGAAAAAGCAGGTGCTATTCCTGTCTACACCCCGCAAATGTTGGATCTATACGTTAGTCCAAAGCATGCCAAAGAAGAAGGTATCACTTTGTCACAAGCGGTTATCGATAAAGCAAAAGAAGTGGTAGAATAACGCACTTTTATAGCTAGCTCATTACAGCTATCATAAGGTAGATACCGAGTTTGATGGATTTGGTGTCAGCCGTCATCTACCTTTATGCGATGAGGCTAAATGTTTAACCTCAGAAACCCAGCTATGAATCAGTAGGCTGGGCTTCTTATTTAAACCACATTGATTAAATATAAAGTATTTGCGACGTTTCTAAATTTGCCCTTTTTTTAATCAAAGCTTTGAACCTAGGTAGCTTATGATAGCTGTTGATCGTGACATGTTTTGGTTTACCCTAACCGCAGATTGTTTAATCTGTTAAATTCACCGCTTAGTCGTTTAGCTAAAATTGACGTATGGATGAGACAGCGCTGATCTATATCACGCACTCATTCTATGAATCGATATTAGAACGTTAGTGGCTAAACGCTTGGTTATGACTTACTGATCTCTTATGTCTTTAATTGCTTTTTTTGGTGCACTTGAAAGCGGTCTGATTTATGGCCTAGTAGCACTTGGTGTGCTGATCTCATTTCGCACCCTCGACTTCCCCGACTTGACCGCTGACGGTAGCTTTCCACTAGGTGGGGCTGTCGCCGGTATTTCTATCATCGCTGGTGTCAACCCATGGCTTGCCTGTGCTTTTGGTATGTTGGCAGGTTCCGTCGCTGGTATTGTTACGGCATGGCTACACGTCAAACTTGGCATCCTGCAACTACTTGCCAGTATCTTGGTGATGGTCGCACTATACTCTATCAATTTACGGATTATGGGTGCACCGAACTTGCCATTATTGGGTGAAACCACGGTCTTTAGCACCTTGGTCACGGATGGCAACGGCTATTGGATGCGCTGTCTGATTATTGGTGTCGTGGTGATAGCTGCCATGTTATTTTTAAACTGGTTCTATAGTACTGAAACGGGTCTTTCGATGCGGGCGACGGGCTCCAACCTCCGCATGGCACAGGCGCAAGGCATCAATACCTCATGGATGACCATCATCGGTATGGCGATTTCTAACGGTTTGATTGCTCTAGCAGGTGCATTGTTTGTACAGACCCAAGGTGGCGCAGATATCTCGATTGGTATTGGTACTATTGTCATTGGTCTGGCAGCGGTCATCATTGGTGAAACCATCATTCCTGCCAAGCGTATTTGGCTGATTACCTTTGCCGTGGTCGTCGGTGCGGTATTATACAAGCTATTTATTCAGGTGGCGCTATCGAGCGATACGCTACGTAGTATCGGCTTTGGCCCGCAAGATTTAAACTTGATTACAGCGCTACTCGTCGTATTTGCCTTGGTATTGCCAAAAGCTAAAAATAAATTTTTAAGTCGTAAAGTTCGGGCTTAATGTCAATGTGCAACCATAAGGAATAATTATTATGATGCAAGCTACAGATTTGCGGTTGACCTTTAATCCTGGAACGCCCATTGAAAACCTTGCCCTACGCGGTATCAATCTTAATATCGCTGATGGAGAATTTGTCACCGTCATCGGTACCAATGGCGCGGGTAAATCAACCTTTTTAAATGCAGTCAGTGGTACCACGCGCGTCGATAGTGGTTCAATCTTATTAAATGGCATTGATGTTACCAAAAAGACCGCGCACCAACGCGCTCATTGGGTAGCTCGTGTCTTCCAAGACCCGATGGCGGGGACTTGTGAAGCATTGACCATTGAAGAAAACATGGCGCTGGCTTATAAGCGCGGCGGCAAACGTGGTTTGAGCTTTGCACTCAACCAAAATAACCGTGATTTATTTCGCGAAAAATTATCAGTATTAAAATTGGGGCTAGAAAATCGTTTGACCGACCGTATGGGTCTGTTATCCGGTGGTCAACGTCAAGCCGTCAGCCTATTGATGGCTTCACTGCAACCTTCCAAAATTTTATTGCTTGATGAGCACACTGCGGCCCTCGACCCTAAGACTGCTGCCTTCGTTTTAGAATTGACCGATAAGATTGTGACGGACAATCAGCTCACAACGATGATGGTTACCCACTCGATGCAGCAGGCATTGGCGCATGGCACCAGAACAGTGATGTTACATCAAGGACAAGTGGTATTAGATGTGGCTGGCGATAAACGTCAAGGCATGACTGTACATGACTTACTTGATATGTTTGAGCAAACTCGCGGCGAAAAAGTCGAAGATGATAGCTTGATATTGAGTTAAATAACTTAGCAAAATTCTTCAACTTTTGAAAAAATAGAACGTCTGTTTAATATCAGGCGTTTTTTTATGACTGCTTTAATTGATACGACTGTCTTAATTTTTAAGCATCAAGCAATACTAACTTTTGAATCAACTCACTGACATGTTGTGACTTCATTTTTTTCATCACTTGTGAACGATGCACCTCTACCGTACGGACGGAAACGTCTAAATGATCAGCGATATTTTTATTCAAATTACCTTCTAACAATTCATTGGCAACCTGCTTTTCTTTATCGGTCAGCTGCGCATAGAGCTTTTTAATATCATAAAGCGTGGCGCGTTTTATAGTGAGGTCTTGCGCACATGCAAGCGCTTCTTGTAGCCGGCGGCTATTAATCGGTTTTTCCAGATAATCAGCCGCACCTTGCTTCAGCATATTGACAGCTTCAGCAATCTCGCCATTTCCCGTTAGCGCTATCAATGCCATAGGGCTGTCCTGTTGACTAAGATGCACTTGTAGCGCTTGACCACTCATCTCTGGCATCATCAAATCACTCACAATCACTGCTGGACGATAAATATTAACTTGTTGCAAAAACGTTAGCGCACTTGCCCACACTTTGGTCGATAGCCCTAAGCTGCTAATCAAAAAATCACAGGACATGCGCACACTTTCTTCGTCGTCAATGATATGAATGATAATCGATTCTGGTGTAATGCCTGATAAATCGTCAGACAGATGACTGCTTTTATCTTGCCAGCACGTAGGCTCATTTGAGAGTTGATTAGACGTCATATGTGACCTTATGGCTAAATATATTATTGATATTCATTAGAGTTTTTCGTCATTATTCGCTAAAGATAATGGCAGATAAAAAGATATTTGTGCGCCCACCGTGTTTGACAGCTGATAGTTAGCATTGGTTTGTAGCAGTTGGATTCTACCGTTTAAGCTACGTTTAAAACGGTGCTGCTCGCTGCTCATTACTTGGTAAAATTGCTCAATTTCATGCTCGGTATCAATATTGTTTAGCTGCATCATACCGCGCAATGACTTGCATAAGCGCTGACATATCATCAGTCCTAATCCTAGACCACCTGCTTTCGTTGATTGAGCAGCATACTGACTGGGTAGGTTCTCTGGTAGGTGCTGTGCTTTAAGCTGGGCTTGATCAAAGCCGCCAGCATCATCGCTTAGATACAATACCAACCATTGCTTGCCATCGTGTTCTTCTGCCTGACAGCGTAGCATGATATCGGTCGCCCCTTGCTGCACAGCATTGGTCATGCTATTTATCAGTAACTGATCTAATAGTAAATTTGGCAAAGTTAAATGCTGATAATCACTTGCCAGCCAAAAATTGACACCTACTGCTTGCTCACCCAATAATAAGATGCACTGTTGATAGATAGCTGAGATATCGACACGAGTTTCATTCGCTTGCGACCGTCCAGCCCAGCGGCGAATATTAGTCACTACAGCAGCGACACGTTCGTTTCATTGACAATTTGCTGTAGAGCATTCTCTGTTGCCGCATTATCAAGTGGCGCTATGTCGATAGCATTTTTAGACAAACTTGCGTGTTGACTGCGTATCAATAACCCTTGCGCATAATTTTGAATGGTTGCCAGCGGCTGATTGATTTCATGAGCGATAGCACCGCTCATCTCACCGATAACCGCAAAGCGCTCTGATTGGTGTAACTGCTGATCATATTCACGGATTAGTCTATTTTGCCGCACTATCTTTTTTTGCCGCCGCCATGCCAGCCAGCTCATCCACGCATAATTTACTGTCGATATCAGGATAACCAAAATAATCACAGCCATCCATAATCGATGCGCCTTTATCCAGTCGATCATATGCGCGCTCAGCTGCTTTTGGGCGGGATGGCGATTCATCTCATAAAGGATGCGCTCAGCATCGCTACTCGATTCTGCTGGCAACCAGCGCTGCTCTAATTGACTCTTGCCAAATAAATGTTGATTGATCTGGCGCACCAAAGCATCTGGCGCTTGCTCGGTCGCTGCCAATGTCCAATTTGGGTATATTTTCGTTGAAGAGTGGCAGCTGGATACAGTGGCGACTGGATGAATGAGACGGTATTGCTTGTCATTGATTTGACCGCGCCTCGCCATCTCCTCCATCAAACAAAGCGGCGTAATGGCAGCGTCTACCTTGCCGCTAGCCAAGGCATGCAAAGTGCGCTCTATCGGATAACCGACAAACTGTGTTTGGTAATGACTTGGCATAATGCCATTTTGCTGTAATAAATGCGCGCCCAATAAATAACCGCCAAAGGCGTCAGTGTCGACGGCAGCAATATGACGTTGCTCTAAATCCTGCAGACGATAAATATCACTGTCGGCAGCGACCCATAAAGCACTGGCGACCTCTTCCATCGCACTCGGCTGTTTTAATGGCGTATATTCATTTAGCTTATTAAATTCATTGGCGAGGGTGACTGTCGTCGATAGCTGATTTTGCGATTGTTGCCCATTAACACCCTCAGCATCAAATCCTTGATTACTAAAAATTTTATCACGAGAACTTTTATTACGAGGACTTCTATCACGAGCGTTTTGCGCATTATTATTTAATTGAGCCGTCTCTGTTTGTAAGGTAGCCAGCCAGCGCCACCTGATGGTATTCATTTTTATAAACTGTACTTGCGGGCCAAGCACTAGCGCAAACTGCTGTGCTTCTATTTGCTGTTGCCAATTCTCCAGCGCCAAAGGTACCAATATTACGGTGTCATCTGATAACTGATCATTAAGCTCGTCAAGCCACGGCTGCCAGCGATTTTGTGCGGCTGTCTCGCCTTGCGGTGCCAGCACGCCCAAATAGTAAGTCTGGGCAGTGGCATTAGATAGCGGCAACCAAGCAGCCCATGCTACCACGGTAATAAAACAAGCCTTTAAGATAGTCCAAATTTTAGACTTTTTATGCATACACCCAGCCTTATATTTGACCTACCAAACGTACATTATAAGCAAAAACCTTAATTATAATGTGGTTTTCCACAATATCACAATATTACCCGCTACCCTATACTAGATGACAGTCGTGTAACTTTTAATTCGCTGAGCTTAAAGCACAAATATTCGATTTCAATTTTGATTTCAATTTTGATTTCAATTTTGATTTCAATTTTGATTTCAATTTTGATTTCAATAAGAATGATTAATGCACCTCATTAAATATGGGTGATGAATTATAAGCTTAGTAAAAATATCTTATGGAGGGCGGGCTTATGAAAAAATGGCCACTGATTATAATGATAGCAGCCATCATCGGGCTTGTGGTTGCCTTTATTATTGGGCAATTACTGCCAAATATGCGCACCAGCAGTAACGATATCGAGGTCAATATCACTGATCCTGCTCTCATCAAGCAGGGCGAATATATCGCACGCACTGCTGACTGTGTCGCGTGTCATACCACGCTCGATGGCGAGACTTATGCAGGCGGTCTGCCTATGCTAACGCCACTTGGGGCAATTTATTCGACCAATATTACACCCGATAAAGAAACTGGCATCGGCAACTATAGTTTCGACGACTTTAAAAACGCCGTGAAGCATGGGGTACGCAGTGATAATAAAGCCTTGTACCCTGCTATGCCGTACCCCTCTTACCAACTCATGCCAGACGAAGACTTAGCCGCGATGTACGCTTTCTTTATGTCCAATGTCAAAGCCGTCAAGCAAGCCAATCTAAAAAGCGAGCTACCTCCGATAGCAAACTGGCGCTGGCCCTTGGCATACTGGCAGGTCTTATTTGATCGCAAGCGTGACTTTGTCCCTGAAACAGACGATGCCCTATTGACTCGTGGTCAATACTTAGTCGAAGGTCCTGGGCACTGCGGCTCTTGTCATACTGGACGCGGTATCGGCTTTCAAGAAATCGCTCTAAGTAATGCAGATTCTAACAAGTATTTGAGCGGTGCCATAATCGATGGTTGGCGCGCTAAAAGTATCCGCGGTGAGCATCGCGGACTTGGTACTTGGACGGTCGCAGAATTAAATGACTTCTTCAAAACTGGTCGTACTGATACCACTGCTGCCTTTGGTGCCATGGCCGAAGTGGTTGAGCATAGCACCCAGTATATGACCGACTACGACATCAACGCCATGTCATCCTATCTAAAAACATTAACGCCAGCACCAAACAAAGAAGCCACACTGCCTGCGAAAAAAGACATCACTACGCAAAAACTGCTAGATGGCGACTATGATTCGCGCGGTTCGATTTTGTACGCCGAATATTGCCAAATTTGTCACCGTGTCGATGGTAAAGGAGTCGCGCGTATTTTCCCAGCGCTTGATGGCAATAGTGCGGTTTATTCTAACAATGCCGATTCGGTACTACAGATTACCTTAAGCGGTGGTCGTATGCCTGAAACCCCACATGACCGTATGGCGTTTACTATGCCTGAATTCAGCAATCTTAGCGATGCAGATGTGGCAGAGGTGGTCAATTATGTCCGCAATAGCTGGACCAACCAAGCGCCTGAAATCGATGTCGATGATGTGGTAAAAATGCGGGCTTTCCTCGCCGAAAAACCAAAAACCAGTACGGATATTGCCCCAAACTTAAGTATTGATGCGCAAACAAAAGGAGCAGAATAATGAAAAGATCTCCACTCAACTTGCCTACTATTGCTAGCGTTATCTCTCAAAAAATGACCATGGGCAACTTAACCACCGCTATCCTTACTGCTTCAGCGCTTAGTATCGCTGCTATCAGTAGTGGTTGCTCGCAGCCCGAGCCTATCGAGCAGAATGCGCCTGAGTACGGCTTAGTCACTGCTGATGATGCTAACGAAGATATCGGCACTTATGTGCTGCCGCAAGATACGGCTATCTTGGATGAACCAAATGCTGATGAGATATTTTATGGTAAACGCTTATTAAACGAAACCAAGCGCTTACTGCCAGAGCATGTGGGCGCGCAGATGAACTGTAACAGTTGCCATATCTCACAAGGTAAAATTCCACTTGGCGACCCGTACATCAATAGTTATAACTTCTATCCGCGCGTGATGCCACGATCTGGTAAGGAAGTTGATTTAACCAAACGTATTAATGGCTGCTTCCAGCGCTCAATGAATGGCAAACCGTTGAAACCTGAATCCCCTGAAATGCTGGCAATGTTGGCTTATATGAAGTGGCTATCGCAAAACACCCCAAAAGAGCAAAAAGTCGATATCCAAAATGCAGGTAAAGTGGATGAATCACTAATCCCAGATCCTGTCCGCGGCGAACAAATTTATAAAGCTCAATGTGCAACTTGTCATGGTGATAATGGCGAAGGCATCAAAGACAGTCGCGGTGATATCGTATTCCCGCCACTATGGGGCGATGAATCCTTTAACATCGGTGCTGGTATGGCACGTACTTACAAGGCAGCGGCCTTTGTAAAATACAACATGCCGATGGGTATTCAGACCAAAGGCTTATGGGGTCACGGAAATGTGCTGAGCGATCAAGATGCCGTCGATGTGGCGCACTTCTTTACTCATCAGCCGCGCCCTGACTTTGCTGGTAAGGTCAATGATTGGCCAAATGGTAAAAAACCTAAAGACGCGCGTTACTGATATCTTAAGAAGACGGTATTTATAAAGACTTTACTTAATAGGACTTCACTTAGCAGACATCATTCTATGCTCGCTTGTGAGTGAGCATTGACACGATAAACCTTTAAGAAAATGCATTTTTCTTAAAGGTTTTTTTGTTACCTATAGTTAATGCTTCTACAAACTTCTCGCTCGTCACTATATAGTTGCTGTATATCAAAATAGTTGCTGTATATCAAAGTCCGCTACCGCCATTTACTATGAGGTCTGTCATGCGCAAAATTCCTGTCTACTCCCACCCTGCTGCCGGTTGGCCTGCGCTGATTTCTTCTACTCGTAAGCTGATGGATTATCAGACTTTTTTACGGGGTAGCATAAGTGTGCTAAAAAGCAACCAACCTAAGGGCGGATTCGACTGTCCGGGCTGCGCTTGGCCAGATCATAAGTCACATAAAGCCATTGATGTCTGTGAAAACGGCATCAAAGTCATCGCCAGTGAGACCATGACAAAAAAAGCCGATGCGCAGTTTTTTGCGCGACATAGCGTCACCGAACTACAAGGCTGGTCGGGCTATGAGCTTGAGCATAGTGGTCGTTTGTCAGAGCCTGTATATTATGATGCTGCGCAAGACCGCTACTTACCAATCTCTTGGGAAGCCGCTTATACATGTATCGCTGAGCAGTTGGGACAGCTTGATTCGCCAGATGAGGCGCTATTTTATACCTCAGGCCGTGTGACCAACGAGCCCGCCTTTATGTATCAGCTGTTTGTGCGCTGTTTTGGCACCAATAATTTACCAGATTGCTCCAATATGTGTCACGAACCAACGTCGGTAATGCTCGGTAGACAGTTGGGTATTGGCAAAGCGACCGTGAAACTGGAAGACTTTGAGCAAGCCAAACTGATATTGATGTTTGGACAAAATCCTGCGACCAATCATCCACGCATGCTTGAAATGCTTGCTCATGCTCACGAGCAAGGCTGTCGGATCCTCTCAATCAACCCTATGCGCGAACAAGGCTTACGTAAATTTAGAAATCCGCAAAAGCCCATGCATATGGCGGCAGGTCAAAGTGATGAGATGGTCGATGAGGTCATTCAAATTCAGATCGGCGGCGATGCAGCACTCTTAACCGGTATCGCTAAGTGGCTGACTAAAAACAATAAAATCGATCAGAGCTTTATCGATGAACATACCTCAGGATATGAGGCACTCGACGCTTGGCTGCGCCAACAATCATGGCCGGATGTGGAACGTGGGTCTGGTATCAGTAAAGAGGAAATCATTAATATAGCAAAACTGGTAGCGGCGAGTCCTGCGACCATTTGCACGTGGGGGATGGGCGTCACTCAGCACGTCCAAGGCGATGACAATGTAGCGATGATTACCAACCTATTATTATTGATGGGGATGATTGGTATTGATGGCGCAGGCGCGTCTCCCGTTCGTGGTCACTCTAACGTACAGGGCGACCGTACCATGGGCATCCATGAGCGCCCTGCACAAAAGCTACTAGACAACCTTGAGCGTGTGTTTGAACGTCCGATGCCACAAAAAAATGGCTTTGATGTGGTCTCTGGTGCGAAAGCATTGATTGCTGGTAAGCTTAAGGTCTTTATGAGTATGGGCGGTAATTATGCCGTGGCAGCACCTGATACCAGTGCAATTCAACACGCTTTAACCACCACTCAGCTCAATATTTTTGTCGGTACTAAACTTAATGAAACTATGCTGTATCCGGGCGCGAACAATCTTATTCTGCCTTGCTTAGGTCGTACCGAACGTATTATCACTGCCAAAGGTGAGCAATTTGCCACTATCGAAGATTCCATGTGTCAGATTGTACCCACTCGAGGCAACCTGAAACCCGTCAGCGATACGTTGAAATCTGAAGCACAAATTGTGGCAGATATCGCCACTCATGTGCTTGGTGCTGATTCGTCCATTCCTTGGCAAGCAATGAGTGAAGACTTTGACATCGTTCGTGATTATATCGCCCAAGCGATTGGCGGTTTTGAAGACTTTAATCAGCGTATTCGCGAAACCGAGCGTGGCTTTCATTTATACCATTCTGCGCGTCATCGTGTATGGAATACTGATAGTGGCAAAGCGCAATTTGAAGTACCACAATACCCTATCACCTACGTCGCAGCACAAATGGCAGAGACCACCTTAGCCTTTCACCATGACAAAAAACCTAATGATAATATTAATAGTGCACAAAACAATGAACAAAAAATTTGGCAATTGACCAGTGTCCGTAGCCATGACCAATTTAATACCATGATTTTCGGATTTGAAGATCGCTATCGCCAAACCAATCGCCGTGATGTGTTATTTATGCACCCAGATGAAATGACTCGTTTGGGTTGGCAAGCAGGTGACCGAGTAATGGTATCCCGTCATACCACCTCAAATGGTTCAAATAACACAGGCGGTACCGTTCAGCCACGCACGCTAGGGCCGTTAGTATTGACTGAGATGGATATCGCCGCTAACGCTGTCGCAACTTATTATCCTGAATGTAATGATTTATTTGATTTAGACACGCATGCACCAGACTCTCACATACCAGCGTATAAATCGACGACCGTTGTTTTGCAACGCGTTGAGGCAAATGCTGGTACGACCGATCATGCATAGTCAGCAACGGGCGGAGCATTGAATGATGCATATATTTAAAAGAAATGATAACTTTGGCAATGACCATAGGATATAACGAGGTATTATGATTGCCCAAAGTGATACTGAAACTGACGCAAAATATAGCGATAGTTTTTTGATAAACACTCTAACAAATAAGACATCAGAAACTCTAAAATCATCTGCAACGCCGCTTGCACGTAATCATTGGGCACAAAAGCATCATTATCTGACAGATAAATATAACCCTAACAACATTATTGAGACCCGTGTTGCTAAGACCAATATTGCACAGACCCCTATGCAGCAAATCAGTATCGATTGCCAATCAGCGAGCTTAGCAGTGGAAGCTGCGGTTGCTATCGTTATCAATGGTATTCACTATGCGGTATTGATGGCAAGCCCTCATCAGCTAGAGTATTTAGCCGTCGGATTTTTGTTTAGCGAAGGCTTAATTCAACATAGTCATGAGCTGCTTGATTGGGAAGTTACCCAACTGAATGATATCGAAAATTATCAACAATTCACGCAAGACTCATTTATAAAGAAACGATTTATAAGAGATGCTACGGATGAAAGTTTAGAATCTGCAGCATTTGAACAAAGCTTATCGTCACTGCAAGATTATGACATTTATGTGGTGGAGCTAGTACTAAACCAGCGTTGTCATCAGCGTATCCAAGCGCAAAAACGTCAGCTAGCAGGGCGTACAGGTTGTGGTATGTGCGGCATCACAGGGCTAACACAAGCACTGCCTGACTTGAGTATCTATCGTCAAAACAGACAAAAGACAAATACACCAAGTCTTGACTATCTATTAGCAATACGCCAGCAAGTCGATGCCATGCAGCATACGCACCAATTGACCGGTGCCGTACACGCCGCTGCGACGATGTATAATCAGCAGCTATACCTATTCGAAGATGTAGGGCGCCATAATGCGCTTGATAAGCTGATCGGTTGGCAACTGCGTAATAAAGTAGAGATTAGCTGCGTCCTTATGACCTCACGCCTATCGATTGAGCTGGTACAAAAATCGATTCGTGGGTGCATCCCTTGGCTAGTCGGTATGTCTGCACCTACCAGTACGGCAGTGCGTGTCGCTGAGCGTTATGGCTTAGGATTAGCGGGTTTTTTGCGTGATAAAAGAGTCACTTACTATTCGAATTATTCAGACCTATAAAGTTTTATGCTCGACTCTCTCATGAAGCACACTCATTCATAAACTCTCATTTGCAGCGCCTTAATGACAGACATATAACCCTATTTTTTCGATCATACATTATCTCCTTTTATCACAATCAAAGCTTTTCTAAAACACTATCTATTCCCTATCTCGTTTTATCAAACACACAACGAAATAATCAAGATATTATTTCGTACATTATATTCGATGGTTATGATGTTTTTTGACGAACCATCTCTGACTTTTAAGCTTGATAATGGCTTAATTTGACCTCTTCATACTTTGAATAGTCATTAATTTATGGTCAAATAAGAAGAATTAAGTAGATAATTCGCATTTAGCTAAAAAATAACTTGTAATTTAAATTATATTTGCTAATATAGGCGTCCTTGATTGGCTGGGTGGCAGAGTGGTCATGCAGCGGACTGCAACTCCGTTAACGCCGGTTCGATTCCGACCTCAGCCTCCAATTATTTAGGTTAAAATTTTATTCATATTATATTAATTTTAGCTTGCTTTATTAATATAAATGCTTATAATAGCGACCACTATCTAACAAGTAGAAAGCTTACTTTTAGATAATACAAGTTTTGCCCGGGTGGTGAAATTGGTAGACACAAGGGATTTAAAATCCCTCGCTAGTAATAGCGTGCCGGTTCAAGTCCGGCTCCGGGTACCATTACATAGTCCTATACTATCTTATAGAACAGCTAAAGCCCCTGATATCAGGGGCTTTGTTGTATCTGGCGTTCTATACTGTCCTATGAATCTATCCTAATCCATGCACTTTGAGTATACTGTCAAGTATACCGAGTTTTGAGTCTACTCATGGAGACCTAGGATATGGAAAGAAAAGCGATTAGTTCAGACCGAAGCATTAGCAGTCATAAACCTGAAGATAAGAAGTACTTCGTTGCTGTCAAAAATCATCCCAAACTCTTCTTAATGGTGCGTCCTACTGAAACCAAATCATGGATGTATCGCTACTACCCACCTTCAAACCCCAAACAAAGTATTATCTCCATCGGTATATATCCGAGTATCTCGTATGCTCGTGCCTGTGAAGTTTGGCGTGAGTATGAAGATCTGTTAAGCAAAGGTATTGACCCAAAACTCCATCGTGAAGAAATAAAGAAAAGCATTATTAGTAAAACTAAAAACTCTTTTAATCATTTTGCATGGGAGTACTTTGACGGTCTAGATCAAACTCAGAAGAGCAATACCCTCATTCGTAAGAAAGGTCGTCTTGATCTTATATGCAAATATATTGGTGACGAGCCAATCAGCGAGATCACCTCTCCTAAAATGCTTGAAGTCCTGTTAGACATTCAAGCTAACTCATTAAATAAAGCTGGCAAACCCACAGATAAGGCTGAACGCTGTGCAGGTATCGCTAGCGACGTATTTGTCTATGCTGGTGCTCGCGGCTTCTGTAGTAGCAATCCAGCTGCCTTGATCAAAAGCCAATTGGCTAAATCGAGCTATGGTCATCGTCCTGCGATCACTAAGCCTAAAGAATTAGCTAAGCTGCTACGTGATATCGAGACTATAGAAGGTGATCCAAACACTATCAATTCCCTTAGGCTATTAGCATTACTCTTTGTGCGTAATGGTGATCTACGCCGTATGCGCTGGGCTGACTTAGATCTGGAAGCTGGTAGGTGGCGGTTAAAGCCTTTAAAAGGCCAAGGCAAGGTAAATATGGTCAAGGACATGGTCGTGCCCCTACCTCGTCAAGCAGTAGCTATTTTGCGTGAGCAGCAGCAAATCAATGGTCATACTAAATTTGTCTTCTACAGTGAGACAGCAAAAAAGCATCAGATCATCTCTGATGCGACAGCGAATAAGCGTTTAAAAGATTTGGGCTACAAAGACATTCATTGTGCTCACGGCTTTAGAGCTACAGCGAAAACCATCTTACAAGAGCAATTAAAGTATCCTCTCGTGCTTGTTGAGATGGCTTTGGGTCATACAACCAAAGATCCTAATGGCACGGCATATGGTCGATTCGAATACATTGACGATCGTAGTGATATGATGCAGAAGTGGGCTGATTATTTAGATGCTTTGCGAGAAGGTAGAGATACGGCAAAGTTTAGAGCGGATGCGCAAACCAAAGCTGACTCTACCGCGCAGCTACAAGCATTAATTGATCAGCTTGGTGAGGACAAAGTGCTTGGATTACTTAGCCGTAAAGTCTCCGGCTAAAATTTAAAAAAATATTGAGCAATATAATATTTACTAAAAACTGATTGTAAGCTAATAGCCTTACATTAAGAAAGGTGTGAGTCCTATCGGGAGTTTCCCAAACTTTGTGTAACTGCTTATAATCCACTAACCGGAGAATAAGCAATGACTACTCAATCTGACATTAAAAAACTGGCCGAGCAAATGGCCAGCAGCATGAACAGCTTTGATGATATCAAAGACTTCCAGAAGCAGCTCATGCAGTCGTTTATCGACACTGCCCTTGAAGCTGAGATGGAAGACCATCTTGGCTACCCCAAGCATGAAAAGGCGGATAAGCCAAACAAGCGCAACGGACATACTAGAAAGACCGTCCGCAGTGATAGCGGCGCGCTTGAGATCTCCACCCCAAGAGACCGTGATGGTGACTTTGAACCTGCGTTAGTGCGTAAGCATCAAACCCGTATCAGTGGCCTTGATGATAAAATAATCATGTTTTATGCCAAGGGTCAAACCACCACTGAAATTGTCGAAACCATCAAAGACATCTACGACGTTGATATATCAAGCTCTCTTGTCTCAAGAGTCACGGATAACCTCTTAGATGACATCACCGCATGGCAGAACAGGCCACTGAGCAGCATCTATCCTATCGTCTATTTGGACTGCATCGTCGTGAAGATACGTCAAGACAAGCAGATCATCAACAAGGCTATCTATCTAGCGCTAGGTGTTGCTCTTAACGGTAAAAAAGAGCTGCTTGGTATGTGGTTATCAGAGAATGAGGGCGCTAAGTTCTGGCTGGGCGTTCTCACTGAGCTACAAGACCGCGGAGTACAAGACATCTTAATCGCTTGTGTCGACGGCTTAAAGGGCTTCCCCGATGCTATCAACACCGTTTATCCCAACGCTCAGGTTCAGCTGTGTATCGTGCATATGGTGCGTTACTCCATGAAGTTTGTACCATGGACGGATAAGAAGGCCGTAGCGGCTGATTTAAAGGCCATCTATGGCGCTGATACGCTTGAGATGGCAGAGGCCAATCTTGAGCACTTTGATGAGGTGTGGGGCGAGAAATACCCGCACGTGGTTAAGTCTTGGCGCAATAACTGGGAGGGCTTAACGGTGTTCTTTGGCTACCCTAAAGACATCAGAAAAGCGGTTTATACCACCAATGCGATAGAGTCGCTAAACAGTGTGATTCGGACGGCGGTGAATAAGCGTAAGGTGTTCCCCTCTGATCAGGCTGCATTTAAAGTGGTCTATTTAGCAACTCAGCAGGCATCCAAAAAGTGGTCTATGCCCATTCGTAACTGGACGTCTGCTTTAAATCGCTTTATGATTATGTTTGATGATCGTATTAGTAAGCATTTAATCTAAATGGCAGTTACACAGAATTTGGGATGGTCTCTTTTTTATAGCTATCCATCAATTCTAAATCCTAGTCCAGAGGTTTGAGTATTATTTTTTATGAAACTAGCGCTTACATCCCAAGTGTTGTCATAGTATAAAAAAACCGAGTCACTACCCTCACATCCCATTGCATGAATACAGTTACGTTCTACAAACAAGTCTCGAAACTCATAATATGTTAATTTAGCTGCATCATCCTGTTCAACAATCACTACAACACTACCGTCCAACAGTATTCCAAATCCTGCCTTACCTTTATTTTTTGCGATATTTAATGCTGCAAATCTAGCAGAACTTCTTTGCGTAAGGAACTGCTTATGACGTGCTAATGGCTCACCTCCCGGAACAGAATTAACAAGTTGACGACTGTATTGATTGTTTTCGCCATATTTTAAGTTGTTAACAATTAGAGGGTACAATCCTCCGATACACGTGTATGCGTTGCTAGGCGGATCTCCGTATTGAACAACCCACTTATAGTTACTAGTTTGTGAAACGCTCCATAGGCTAGGAAAACTACTACCATATCTTTCACCTGTCCCCAATACAGCAATCCCTTCATTGCCTGTAGTACCAAGAGAAAGATTGTAGTGGTCAACTAATTTAGGACAGCTGATAAGAGGTTTTTATTAAAATAGCGTTTCTCTTTTTCAGCTGGTGTTAAATAATTATTGAAAGTATGCGGTCTCACGGTTTGATAATAGCCCCAAATATAATTACTGATGGCGATCTTAGCTTCAGTAATATCCTCATAACCGCCCTTTGGCATCCATTCTGTCTTAAAGCTTCTAAAGAATCGTTCTGTTGGGGCATTGTCCCAACAATTTCCGCGACGGCTCATACTTTGCGTCATGCCATTACAACTGACCACGGATTCAGCGAATATCTTACTGGTGTAATGAGTGCCTTGATCAGAGTGAAACAACACGCCACTTGGCTTTAAGCGCGTCTGATACGCCATTTGTAGTGCTTTAGCGGTCAATACGCTATCAGGGGAATCTGATTGAGTGCTTTGAATCGTTAAATATTTGACGAATTAGTGCCTTGTACTTGACGATTTCCAAGCAGATGGGCGGCGGCTTTAGTCCATAGTAGTAACTGCTCTTCATCACGCCAAACAGCTTGCACAGAAGGCTTTTATTGACCTGCTTGTCTTGCTCTGCAAGCTGACTGATTAACGATAGCCGTTCAGGCTGTCCAAGGCCAGCAGAGCAGAAGCCTTTTTTAGTATATCGCGCTCCATAGTCAGCCGTTTAACCTGTTTACGCAGTTCTTGGAGCTCTCGCTGCTCATCTGTTAAGGCGTTGCCGACTTTAGGTGCTTCGCCATTTATTTCTTGACGGTACTGAGTCAGCCATTTCTGCAAGGTGGATTTGCCAACGCCCAGTGAGCTTGCCACATCGGGTATTTTACGTTTGTGTTCAACGACTAAGCTGATGGCTTCTAATTTGAATTCTCGGGTATATTGATTGCGCTTGTTGGTCATACTGTTTTCCTCTTTAGGTTAGTATAACCTCTTAGCAGCTGTCCAATTTTATTATGCCACTACAGTTGAACTGTACTACCGTACGCTGTGGACGTAGTGGTAATCCGTAATTCTGTTGCTGATATAAGCGGTAGGCTTCATACTCTTTTTTATAAGGCTGACCTATAGTGTTATAGGTTTTGTTCTTTGAACGTCCCGTTAGATCAATAAACATTTATGCTGTTTCTACCTATTTGAGTCAAAGTTGCTATTGAATGGCAAAGGCTAATGTAATTAAATCCACCGAAACAATAGCCAATCCCACAGCATCTTAAAGAAGCTCGGATAATCGCCATGCGGTCTTGCTGCGCCCATGATATCGATAAACAAGGCAAAGACAGACAAGCCAATGATAGAACCAACGATAAGTAGCACGCCAATACCCGCTTTTTCTAGTAAGCTGTACTCTCGCCTTGGCGGATTGGGCGGGTTTTTATTTAAGTCAAACTTGTCCTTGGGGTCTATGTCACACTCGGCTTCTATCTCAAAAGGAAAGTGCGGGGTGGTTGATGTTAATACGGCTAGGCGACGTCCCAGTAGTTTTAATAACCAAAAAGGTGTTGCAGCTATGTAATGCAGATCAATATCGAGACTAGTTTCAGGATACTCCATATCCTCCCATCTGTTATAAAATTCAAAGCGACTACGCTCAATGCTCTCTTTAACAGTTTCTTTACGCTTATGAATAGGAAAGACATGTCTGATACTATCCGCTACATGCTTGATGTCTTTATTGGTCTTGCTGTTCATATAGGCGTTTACAAAATCAAAATGATGTTTTAAAAACTCGTTTGGGCTGGTATGTATAAAAGGTAGACTAAAGGTGCGCTGAATAATGCCGCTGTCATCTACATCACAGCAGCGAATATCCCAAGGAGTGTTGATATCATTCTGCATATGAATTTTTAGTTTATTCCAGTCGTAGGTTTCCACTTGTTTATTCGCACCAATAACATAGACTTTACCGTTTTTGCGATTAAAGCGAACAGGAAAATAGGTATAGGTAAATAGCTCGCGGCTGAGAAGTCGAATAACAAACCAGAGTATTCCAAAACAGATTACTGTAGTAATAAGGATGCCTAAAAAAGCAATACTTAATCCATCATCTGAGTATACTAAATAAGTAATGGAAAGTCCTACGGCACACCCAAAAGTTCCTAATAAAAATGCAGCACCTTGGATGTGTGTTATTTCACCACGTTCAGACTCCCATCGATCAACTAGCTCCATATAAGTACTGTTAAACTGCACTACTGTTCGCTGTGGTCGCAGTGGTAGTCCATAGCGCTTATCTTGATATAATGGATATACCTTATACTCTTCTTTATAGGGTTGGCCTATAGTATTATAAGTTTTATTTTTCGAGCGACCTGTTAGATCAATAAACATAATATAGTCTCAACTTATCAATCATGTAGTTACATTTATAAAGGTTATAATCAAAGCATGATGAAAACTAAAATAACTATTAGTTTTTATTTTTTTCTAACGCGTCTAATTGACGTCGTAATTTTTTTAGTCTTCGAGCTTTTTCTTCTGCTTTTTGATCATTAATTGGCAGGGATTTGTTTTGTTTCATGACAAGTTCAGTTCGGTCACCTTTTTTGAAATCTATGCTAAATGCTTCTTTAGATTGTTGTATTGGTGAAGTACCTGTGATTTGGTAATCATAATCATCAAAGTCTACTGGGTCATAATCTATAGTAGGCTTATAAAAATCGTTCATATCTAAAGGTTCGGCATTGGCATTGTCTCTATCAAGTCGTTGTCTCGCCATATCAAGCTCTTGCTTTACTTCAGGACTATACTCAACAGGTTCATACTCAATATCTTTATAGTCAAGTGGCTTGTCAGCTTCAAAATATTGATAATCAGGTATATCAGTACTAGAGTTAGATGTAGCTTTTTGATTGTTTGTTGAATTCACAGAGCTATTGCTAGTATCTGAGCCACTGCTGGTTGATTGATCATTATCATCGGATGTTGCTGCTATACTTTCAATGGCTGCTTTATACGCTGCTATATCTGCTGCATGAGATAACCGTAGGCTATCGCTGCCCCAAATACTGTTCTGTATCCATTCTTGAAGCGGTGACAAAGTGAATCTAGCGATTAAAAATCCAACACCAATAGCAATAACAAATAATACCACGCCTATACCTGTCCAGCTGATACTAGCACCGAATAGTATTACACCGCCTTTTAAACCGACTGCTACTACTGCACCAATACCTGAAACTCCAGACACAAAATATAGTCCTGACATTATTGCATTGCCTTTATTTGCAGCTTCATCATAGGCATGGTAAAAATCAAAGCCAGAGAATATAACAGCAGCGCCTATATTAAGTCTTTTTGCCCACCAAGCGTTTTTACTAATAGATTGAGTAAGAGACTCTTTTGTGGCCGCTGAAAGTGCTGGATTTTTAACTTTTATACCTTGTATAGCAACGCGTTGATCTAATATTCCGCCATATAAAAAACCGATACCAGCAATAAGCTTTGCACCGCTCTCAGATACCATTGCTTTTTGTAGTCCTTGCTCTGTAGAACTACTATAAATACCAGCAGCCAAGCTCATACAGGCTATAGCCTGCACCAATGTACCACCCGTAGCTAGTTTGTTCGATATGCTATCTGCTGCTATTCGCGGTTCTATTATCTTAACGAACTCATTTGAGGCAATATCGACAGCATTCTGATAGCGCCTTAAACGTGCTTGAGCTGTTTTGAGATCTGACAAAGCGCCTATATGACCACTTTTAGCTGATGTTTCTAGCGCTTGCAAACGGTCAATTGCCGCTGCTCGTGTAGGTGTACGATTGTTGCTTATAGTTTTGAAGACTGAATTTGCTTCTTTTGTATCTAGCACTAATGTTGTGCCAGTTATATTAGCGTTTAAATCTACACCATCTAAAACTTTTAATTGGTGCATCATTAGACGAGCATACTTTTGCGCGCTCGTTTTTGAGTTTACACTCGTTTGCGTGAGTAGTACATCTGTCAGTCCTGCAATAGCTTGTTTTTTAGTCCCTGCAAATCTCAGTTGCATGATCGGAGCATCAAAATGCAACCCTATTGCATACATAGTTTGAGATATAGTAATGCTACTTGCTTCTTGACTAATTACTTTCAATAATGGCGCACTTAATTGTTCAACAGATTGTTGAATAATCTTTGATTTTTTTAAGATATCATCAGTGTGTTTGCCAGCACGGGTTCCTAATAATGAGGACCATGACGCTTCGAGTACGTTGCTCATCGCAATACCAGAAGCGCCAAAATCTAAGTTTTCCCAATTAAGATTCTTATTACCTTCTGTAGTAACTGCATCGATACAATTTTGATAATTAAAAACTAGAGCGCGGAGTAGGTAGCTTTGCTGATCATTAATGTCTTTAGTCATTAAATCAGCGTATAGTTTAATAGATTCAGAATCATTTACCGTAACCCCTATGCATTCTAAAACTGTCTCGGTATATGACATACCGCTAACCACATCACTGGTATCAAAGTTATACTGCATCTGATCTTTTAAAGTACTGTCGTTTTTAATGAGCTCATTATGAGCTCTAAGAATATATGTTGCTACTTCCTTAAAATTTTTCTCTATTTCTTTAACAGTCACACTATTTAAAAATTCATTCATTTGTTGCTTTCTGTAAAGCTTCTCATACTCTTTTGTCCAAACTTTATTTGCCTGCTTTTCCGCTTCAATCATTATTTGACTTCGTTCGCCAGCTGTCAACGTTAGACTAGCAGTAAGTTCTAAATCTTTATCATATTTGTAGTCATATTTACTAAAATTATCCCTTGGGCTAAAATATACTAATTTTTCTCACGTAAACCGCTAATTCTTTTTTCATTGTCATTTAACAAGAAACTTTCTTTAACGCTAGATTTTATTGAATATTCTAACCCATTGATAATATTAGCAACATCCAATTTATGCTTTATATCTGTAGAGTATTTTTTTTCTAAACCTTCTTCATGCTGAATTAAAAACTCATTTAAATCAATCAATTCGCCTATACGATCATCAAAGATAACTTCTATAACACGATTCGCCATTTTATTTACTTCAATATCTTTTTCTTCATGATCAGCAAATATTTTGCGCAGTGCTTCTCGCTCTAAGCCTCTATATGGCTGATAGTTATCTTTAGTGAAAATATTGATTTGATCACTATAGTATTCTGACGAAAATATCCCATCTTGACTTGGGGAAGCAGGGTTAGTATCGTATCCCCAATGCCCACTACTTCCCGCCTCACTGTCTAAGATAGCATCAGCTAGTAACACTTTGATCATATTATTAGTTTTAGCACCATTGGCATTATTCTGATGTCTTTCGATAACTACTTTTGTCCATTTAACAGGGCTATAAGCAAGCCATAGGGTCTCTATATCATTATTTGGATTAGGAATACGGATAAAGCTGTTTAATGCTGAACAGTTATCACCTCTATGACAAGTATAATCAGAAATTGGTAAATCAGGGGTTTTAAATGTATTCTGCACATCGAATTGCTTTAAATAACGATTTTGTGTAACAACATAGCCATACCATCCCCCAGTGTTATCAAGAATATAAATGTAGCCTTCTCTTAGTAGTCTTCGCGCTCTATTGATAGAGCTACCTTCCTTAAATAAATTGTTGGCTTCTACTCCCCATCGTTGAGGCAATATCGCAATTCCATCAGCCAAACACTGCTCACATCTCTCTGCCATGACCTTACTCCTTATCTTTTAATTATCTATTTCTACTAGACCTGACTGCTCATAGCACTCATACAGCCATCGGTTCATCATCGTCATACGATCTACAGGGTTGGTAAGATGCGTGGCGGCGGTCAGTTGAGTATTTGCTTTGTCTAACCAACTAATTAATGTCTCATATTGATTCAATATCAAATCACAACCACCAACACCCTTTTTCACAAAGAAGCGATTGAGCATACCAATGTCATCTAACTGGTTCTGAGTGAGTGGACAATAGCTTGACTGATGTTGGATATAATTCGTATGGTCAGGGATATAGTGATGAATATTATCTACGCTGTGCCAGTTATCACTTAATGAGAGCCAAAGCCGCTTAGGATAGCCATAGCGATTGGCAATATAGTTATGTTGGTTTAACGGTAACAAGTGAATCAGTACTTGCGCGTCTAAATAGCGTAGATGTTTTTCTTGCCACCTTTGTAGATGATTTGATTAAGACTAAGTGTATGGGCGACTTGCTTAGTATCAAGTTTGAATAGGTTTAAATCATTAGTAGTAGCTGGCGATTGTTGCCATTCAGGCTCATTTGGCAAATACTCCTGAGCACTAATTCTAGTTTTGTTCGCTCTTATCTCAGCTGGGGTGTAGTCAATCAGTGTTAGTAGCCCATGATTACGTGATAATAGTTCACACTCCTGCAAATGCACCTCTAGGATATTACTGATATCTGGGCTTAGCGTGACTATGACTGGACTATCGATCATGTGGTAGCTAAGCAACTCTTGCTGTAATGAATGTATAGCATCGGGGAAAGTAGAATTAATCTCGCCGATCAGCTCTGTCTGGCTATAATGAACAATCATGACATCAAAGGTACTGAGCACCCTAGCGTCAAGCGTTTGCGTCTGTAAGCTTACGCTCAATGGTTTTTCTGGTTGGATATTCATTATGCTGTCATGCTTTGATCTCTTTTAGACGACTCTGATATAAGTTGGTTTCCTTAATCTGCTCACACTCTTCATAATCGAAAAACTGCATTAAATGGCTCCGCCCTGTTTTGCCTTATCCTGACCTAACTTCTCACAAGCCTCAAACTGCATCTGTTTCATCATTAGGTTGTTAGCTTCTCCACCCCCACTGCCCCAATCCACCTTACTTGCCTTATAGCCCACCTGACTTGGCGTGATAAACGTCACATTACCACCCGATATCTCAATGCCACTACCTGCGGCTTTCAGCGTTAGCGTATCAGGCGCGATAATCTCAATACTATCTCGGCTATGGAGTCGCAGTACTTGCTCGCTATCTAAACGCATCTCGTTCTGATGTGCTTGTATGGTCACATCGCCATGAGCAGCGGTATGGGTTTGGGCTTTATTACTGTAGTAATGGATATCGCCCGCTACTAGCTGATTCATTTGCGTTTGACTGTGATGATGAGTATTGTCTGTCGCGTGGCTATGCGTGCTTTGGGTACTGGTATGCTGGCTGTGTTGTCCACTTAGCATAGCGAGATGACGCTGAGAGTCGATCAGTAGATGAGGTTGTTGCCATTTTCCTGACTCGCTAAGACTACTATCGTTGGTGTCTTTGCTAAACTCGGCAAATGGGGTTTGAGCATCTTCTTTACTGTTACTCTTATTCTGGTTACTCTTATTCTGGTTACTCTTATTCTGGTTACTCTTATTCTGTTTGCTCTTATTATTGCTACTGCCTTCTAGTCCCACTGGCTGATGAGTCTCGGCTAGCTGGCCGTAAGCTTGCTGATGTTGGTCAGCAGTTTGTAGTTTGCTGTGGCTGTCATGACTCATGTGAGGATTTGATGCTTGACTGCTACTAATATAGATACCTTTGCTACCTTGCACATTAGCGGCAGCTTGGGTCTCGATACTGATGCCTTGTCCACGGGCTTGCCCTCGGGTGTGGTCGGTATGCTGATACAGATGTCCGATGGTTAAGCTAGACTGGAAGCTGCTGCTATAGACGTTGATTTGTGGACTCTCAGGGTGGGCGTCAAACATCAGCTGGTTATAGCCATTAATAAGGCTGTCTTTGGTGGCGTCGCCTGTTCGACTGCTATCAATACTTTGAGTCTTGATACCGTCTATGGGATAAGCATGGCTTTGATTGATAAACCAAGCTGGACTGGTGGCGTCAATGCTACCTGAGTCACTGACGATGCTGTTGTGCTGAGCATCAGAATTACCTTGGCCGTTATGGGTGCTGCCAATGATGATGGGATGAGTAATGTCACCGCCGATGAAGTCGATGAGAACATGTTGCCCATGACGCAGAGGATGGGTCTGTCCCATGTGGTCGGCGACGAGGTGGCTGGCGATGGGTATCCAATGCGCGCTGTCGTCGCCTTCGCTTTGCCAGTGATATCTAATATGCGCACGATGGTTACGGTCATGAGTAATGGCGCTGCTGTCTGTATCAATAATACTGGCACTCATCAGACCTGTCAGGCTCGGATGCGGTTGTCCAAGTTTGTCCAGCTGTTCCCCATAGGGAATATGGTGATGGTGCGGAAATGGCAGGTAGCAGGCGCTGATATGATGGACGTTATTATCATTGTCGTCATCATTATCATGGTTCGTATTGGACTGCAAGGTAATAGGATCAAAGGGTGCTGCCCCCAACCAATCCGTAGGAATATGATTATTAATGTGCTGATGAATAGACACCAGACTGATGGGATCGGTTAAATAAGGGTTGCCATCGATATAGTGGCTACTTGGCAAACTCAGATGACGGATATTACCAGTGAGGCTGCCTAGATTGGCACGCTGCTGCTGGTTCTGCTGGTAGCGGGTGGCGAGCTTATCGAGACTGTCATCATCAAAACGGCTATGACTGTGCATAAAGCGCTGATGCGTGCTGTTTGATGAGTCGATAGGTTGCTCGCTACTGCTACTGCCAGTATAGATACTCATCAAGCGACTGTCATAACGATGTAAGTCGCTTTGCTGAGTATGCTGAGCAATACGGGGACGAATGGCAGTGATGCGGTCTTGTCTATCAGCAAGGTTGGCAGGGTTTTGACTGAGGATGCTTTGGATATCATTGACATCAGGACGCAATTCTTCTCCATCACTAGGTAGTAAGATTAGAGTGTGCTTGTCGATGTCGTGACGGTAATAGCCTGTGATGCCATAGAGAGCAAGGTATTGGGTTAGATAAGCAAGATCGGTTTGGTTGTATTGGACGCTGTGCTGAATATGATAGTTGCTGTCATCACTGAGGCGCTCGTCAATCTCAACGTTCATATCGTATGGACTGATAATATCGGTAATTAGCTCACTGAGACTGAGATGATGATGACGGCGATTATGACTGTTCAGGCGTAATTGACCTAAGTTAGGTTCACAGATGATGCGGTAGGCGGCCATACCACTGTTACTACCGAGAGCAACGACTTCGGTGATGATACCGTGACGGGTTTGGCTTGGCAGTAGCGTGTCGCCCGTATGCCAATGTATCGAGAGACTTTGCCCTAGCCATTGCTTTATATCCAGTCCTGCCCGTGGATGCAGTAGAGTAATGCTAATACGGTAGCCGCAATAGAGGGCGAGCTGGCGCTGCTGATAAGACTGCTGTCGTTGATCTTGATGATAAGGGCTTGGGTAGGAAGTAGGCACTGGCATAAGCGCGGGCTTACTCCAAACGCTGTCGGGCAAAGGCATGCCAAGTAAGCTTTCAATCAAGTCAGCCTGTTGAATGAGACTGGTGGCAATATCAAGATGGGCACTACTCAGTTGCACATGCCGCTTTGTTTGAGTCCATACCATGATAAGCCCTTTTTTATCAGTCCAAAGGTGGAAAGTTTAATATTGCAAGATTATAATTTGTGCACAGATTGCCCGTTAACTAAGTATTCATTTGTCGTTGATTCAATTAATAGCCATCGTCAGATGAATCACGTTTGGGTTTGATTCCAATCATGTCAGAGAGTATCGCTAACTGATCTTCGTTTTTGATGATATGAGTGAGCCATTGGTCGAGCGGCATATCCGCCCAATCAATCGCCCGACCGAGTAAAAACGTCACCGGGCTGTGCGGCTCATTGGTCGAAAAATAATCTTGAATTTGACCTAATAGTTTAAGCGCTTGCTGACGATTGCTTTGATGATCTCGGTTACTAGGATTAAAACTGGTTGAGCTAATATTTTTTGTGCTAGCAGCTTGTCCACTACTATCAGACATTGCACTTTCACCAATACTGTCCATAGTATCTGCTACGCTTTCTTGAGCGGAAACACTACTAGTACTATCAGAGTATTCTGGTATCAACGGTCGCAAATGCTGGGTCAGGTCAACCAATAAATCCGTGACTGGTGCGAAGACTGGCGCGTCCATGCCCATCAAATCATTTAGCTGATCAGTCAGCGCCTGCCACTGCTCAGTAACTTTTTTAAGATTACTCATCAGTGCTTGTTGCCAAGTCTCACTGCTGGTCTTGATAGCGTGGTTGTAGTCACTTAGTGTTAATTGGTTAGACGATTCGTTATCGGGATTTTGCTGACGCTGCTTGTCATGATCACGCGCGGTTAGATAGTAATTGTAGTTATATTTTTCTGTCTTTGTGTCAGAAAGCGATAGCTGCTTAATATCATCGGATAGCGCCTTGACGAACCATGACAGCAGCCCTGCCCTGATATCCATGCTATCTTCCTCGCCATCTAGCGGCGGATACATAGTGAGCCAATACTCGTCATTCAGTGCTTGTAGCAGACTTAACCCTTGACTGATACCTGCTAAATGATCGGTATGACTCAATGCATCGACGTACCACAGTGCCAGCTTCATATCTTTACTGGTATGGCTGAGCAACTCGGCACATTGGTTTTTGACAAAATCCCAGTCAGCCACTTTTAGTTCAGTGACCCAATTGCCTTGTGCCAGTAACGGATCGTCTTCTTGACGAGCAGCCACGATAGCATCAATACGTGGATCAAATATCAAGTCTTCACCGACCCCATGACGACTGCCATTAATTGGCGCAATCAGGGTGTCAATATTGGTTGCTAAAGAGTTATCGTTACTCATTATAATGACTCCTCTTTCATAGGTTTTTTACTGGCTGTTTTTTTCACTGTTGACTTTTTAACATCAAGCTTTTTAACGGCAGACGTTTTGGCTGAAACTTTTTTGCTTGGTGGTTCCTTAACTTGATATTCAGTTTCATCTTCGCTGTGTTGCGCCATTTGATTGAGCGCCACGACGGCATCAGTATCCAGACGGTAGGCAAAATTATCGTCCGCATCGACGAATACGGTAATTTTCTTTAACACACTTTGACTGTCATCGTGAGCCAGTAGCTGACCCGCCAGCTGCGGTAGCAAGGTATGGCTGATGATGGCATCGGCATTACGTGCACCAGAATCAACCTCATGACAACGCGATAAAATCAGCTCAATCACCTCATCATCAATGACACAAGGCACATCATAATTATCACGAATACGGCCAGTGATTTTATCCAGCTTAAGGCGAATAATTTCTGCGAGCGCATCATCAGTCAATGGATAGTAAGGTATCACTGTCAGACGACCTAAAAACGCGGGCTTAAAGGCTTTATACAAATGCGGATTAATGACTTGTTTTAGGCTATCACTGTCTGGCAGGCTAAAGTCAGTAACACTCGGATCTGTATTGATACATGCCTGCATAATCGCAGACGAACCAACATTACTTGTCAATAAAATAAGCGTGTTTTTGAAATCAATTAAACGCCCTTCGCTGTCTTCCATCACCCCTTTATCAAAGACCTGATAAAACAAATCCAATACGTCTGGATGGGCTTTTTCTACTTCATCAAGTAAGAGTACGCTATAAGGACGACGGCGAATCGCTTCGGTTAATACACCACCTTCACCATAGCCAACATAACCTGGAGGCGAGCCTTTTAACGAAGCAACGCTATGGGCTTCTTGATACTCTGACAGGTTAATCGTAATAAGGTTACGCTCACCGCCGTACAGCACCTCTGATAGCGCCAGCGCGGTTTCGGTCTTGCCTACACCACTTGGCCCGACGAGCATAAACACACCTTGCGGACGATTGGGATCATCTAAGCGGGCTTTTGCGGTATGAATCCGCTTGACGATAGCGGCCACCGAATGATCTTGGCCGATGACCCGGGCTTGCAAGGTATCAGCCAAACCCAAGATATGGTCTTTTTCATTACCTGCCATATCATTCAGCGGTATTCCAGTCCAATCTGAGATGATCTGCTTGATGACCTGACGATCCAATACGGGATGAATAAGGCGCTGCGTCTCTTGTACTTGTTTTAACGATTGCTCGATACTTTGATATTCAGCTTGTTTGTCTAAGCGCTCTTTTGCACTAAGCGCATCAGAACCATCTGTCTTGTCATTCAACTGCTGATTCAAGGAATCAAGCTGATCATTAAGCTCGCGCTGTTCGTGCCAACGACTGGTCATATCAGCAATGCTTTGCTGATTGGTTTGGCGCTGCTCATCTAATACGGCAATTTTTTGGCTGACTTTTTCTTTTTCGTCCACACCGCCGATACGCTCGAGCTGCTGACTGAGATTATTGATATGCTGCTCTAACTGCACCCCTTTGGCGTTTAATCTGTCAAGTTGATTGGGTATGGCGGTCTTGGATAAGCTCACCCGTGCCGCCGCCGTGTCTAATACACTGACCGCTTTATCAGGCAGCTGCCTATCGCTGATATAACGTGCGGATAACTCAACCGCCGCTTGTAGCGCATCGTCATCGATTAATATACCAAAATGATTCTGCATCTTGGCACTTAGACCACGAATCATCGCTACTGCTGTCTCTATATCAGGCTCATCGACTTTGACGACTTGGAAGCGACGTGACAATGCTGCGTCTTTTTCGAAGTACTTTTTATATTCTGACCATGTCGTCGCCGCAATGGTTCTGAGCTCACCACGAGCCAGCGCAGGCTTCAGTAAGTTCGCCGCGTCATTTTGACCCGCTTGCCCACCAGCACCAATCAAAGTATGCGCTTCATCAATGAATAATATAATAGGCTGTAGCGAGGCTTGTACTTCTTCAATGACTTGCTTGAGACGGTTCTCAAACTCCCCTTTGACGCTTGCCCCTGCTTGCAGCAAGCCCATGTCAAGACTACGTATCGTCACATCTTTGAGCTGATCAGGCACTTGACCGGCGACTATCTTTTGCGCCAATCCTTCTACCACTGCTGTTTTACCTACCCCTGCCTCACCCGTCAAAATAGGGTTATTTTGGCGGCGACGAATCAAAATATCGATCAACTGATGAATTTCAAACTCACGGCCAATGACAGGGTCTATTTGCTCTGAACTGGCTTTAGCAGTCAAGTCATAAGTATATTTATCCAACGCAGGGGTTGGCTTAGCTTCAGTTTTCTTAGTGTCTAAAGATTCTTGATTGTTAGCATCATTGTCTGCACTATTCGCACCATCATCAGCACCCTTATTGACGCCTTTACTATTGGTAATTTTATTACTGCTTGATCCACTGCCCTCAGTACTACCGAGACATTGACGCTCATAATCATCTTTTAGGGTAAAGCGGTCGATATACTGTAGTGGCTCAGGAAGAGTTTTGAGTAGCGACTGATAACGCTCATACGCCAATAGCACGAGCAATATATGACCAGAGCGAATTTCTAGCGGGCTATTTTTATCAGCACTTTGATTATATTGGCTACTGGCTAGCTCCCACGCATCTTCTAGTAACGCCATCAAACCTTGACTAAATACTGGCGTTGAGCCTGTTGCCTGACCAAAGGTGTTTAGCAAATCAGTTATATCTGCTAGTAATGACTGCTGATTAATCTTATTAAATTTAAGTATTTGAGCCACATCATTGTGCGGCGTGGCAATCAGTTCATGCAATAGATGGACAGTATCGACTTCACGATGCCCATTATTAATACAAAGCCTAGCTGCCTGCTGCAAACACTGTCGACAGCTTGGGCTTAAGCGGGTAATCACAGCTTTTAACTGGCTCATAATCTTTTCCTTTAACATTCTTATTAGACTTAATACCAAACCCAAAAAGTAAGATTAGCTGTGTCAAACTCGCTTAGCCTACAAGACGTAGTACTTTCACTCGTTTTCCTTGCCACTCTAATTTCTGTGAATGGTATAAAATTATTTTTATTAAACAGCAATATAAAATTGATGCATGGCTCTTCATAATAGGTAAAATCTGTCTATTAACCATGAAATACTTACTGAATCGGCAGCGCATAGCGAGTGTCATCATGATGCTGCGTCGCAGGCTGTGACACCAAAAACCCACCCTGACCCAAACTACCAAAACTGCTCTCTGATAACGACAAAGGGGTAATATATTGTTTATCTAACTCGAGTTGCATCTCGACCGCCAAGCAAACACCGCACCATTTACGGATAAAATCAATAATAACTTGATACATATCCCCTGCTGGTAACAGTCTTAAATAACGCTTGGCATCCAACTGATGAAACACAATTCTAATCTTGCTATCAAACTGTACGACGCGCGCACCGCAAAATGCGGACAACCCAAGGGCAGCATGCTGACCACCAAGTGCTGTCTGCTCACTAGCCGGTAGATCAAACCACTCCGGCACGAACTGCTCGACACTGACGGTGCTATCTAAAAAATGCGACAGTACATGTGACAACTGATCGGCTGTCAGGCGTCCTGGGGCGATCATGCCAGCATAAGCAATCAAGCTATCGATGGCGGTTAGCTTCTTCGGCTGACGCGCCAATGCCCGCAAGCTCAGTAGGTAGTTGTCTTTTTTATTATTTATCTCATACTGTAATGGCAAGTTATAAAACCAACTCGCTTGCACGTACAAATCCGTCAATCGATGGTTAAATAAATCTAAAAAAGCGGGCGCTGCTTTGTCTTTTGCATGATTGACTCGCGAGGCTAGATGGTCGGTATACATCGCTGGCAAGGCTGACAACGGGCCAGTCAATCCGATAACTGCAGGGCAAACCTCTACCTGCCTGGCCTTTAATGAACCAGCCTTTATTTGACCATCCTTTAATGAGCTACCACTGTCTTCCATATTGTCCTGAGCAATGAGCTCCATCGACTCAATTTCAGCTTGCGGATAGGCCAATGACAACGAGGCACGGTAACGTACCTCAATAGGTGCATACCCCATACTGACTTCATGCCAAACCAAACGTAGTGCTTGTAATAACTCATAAGATTGCGGCGCCGCCATTAGATCCGTTAAATAAGAGGACTGAGACCGCTGCGTGGCTGACATCTGTATATCTCCTCTTTAGTAATGGCATCACTAATGGACACTTCAACAAAGCTATTTAAGCTGGCGTGATAGCCAAACACATTCGCCAATAAATGGGCAAACTGGCGGATACTCACTCCAGCAAAATTCTTTTGGTTGATTTGAATATTGATCAGCGTGCCACGCACAAACCCAGGCTGTGGCAAGCGCTGAATACGTCGAGCTTCGATACTGGTTTCGACAGACACAATACCTTCGACCAACAGTTTGCTAGAAGCAGATTGGGTAATGTCATATAGCGACAGATACTCTTTCATCAGCTCCGCATCTTGGGCGGCAAGCGATAAGAAATTCAGACTAATCAGCGATATCAAGCGCCAACGCTCTTCACCGGTATAGTCAAACCTTGCAGTCCGAGTTGGCTGCTTTAACAAAGACAAACTGCTAAAGCCAGTCATCCCTTCGCTAAACAAATCGCCACGGCTTTGACCGAATACCACTTGAGCCGGCAAATCTCTATTGGTACACAATAAAGACGCACTCATACTGACCGCGCCGGCTAAATCTTCGCGGTTTTTTTCTACAAACATAATCTGATATTCAAAACCCTGCTTGAACTCAGCCATATCCTTATCACGTTTAATGTGATAATAACGACCTTCATCTTGCTGCTCATAGTGATTGAGCGCATAAAATGGATGATATTCACGTTGTATCAAACGATTATCACTTTGCTTAGATTCTATGACTTTATTAACCTCATAGATTTCATGTTGAAAAAGCGCGCGCGTATCAGGCACCAAGTCATAATAGACAGAACGATGCGTCACCTGAATAGGCTTAGCAGCTGCTTTGAATAGATTGACAACAGGAGTGCAAAACAACTTAATGCTACTGGCACTTAATTGCTGCAAGTTTTTTAGGCGGATGGTATTTTTTTTATCAAATCTAAAGTAACAGCGAATTTCAAATTCGTTACTGTCAATCTTTAAGTTAGGACAAACTTTGCCAAGATTCAGACGTAAAAAGTTGAATTTTTCAGGGAAATAGAAGTATTCTTTTAATAAGGCAGAAGCAGCATTACTCACTCGATGGCTCGGAAGAATTTGCTGCTCAGGATCGAAGCCTATAATCTCAAACGGACTACCCGTTATCTTATTGACCTGCCTACCATGCAGATGCGTTTGCTTGACATCACACCCTAGCAAGTCCCATAGACTAGTACCCTGACTGGCGTCCTCGTCTATATACAAATCTAATGAGTGGTTTAATAAGGCTTGATAGTCAAAGCTTGAATTGAGCCCCTTAAACTTGATACTAATGCAGCCATTCAGTAGTCCATGCTGATTGTCATACACCTCTTGACGAGTTTCAAAGTCGACGCTATCTATCTGTAGCGGCAGCAAGGTCACATCTTGGGTTGACTGAAACTGGCAAGGCGTACCGTTTATTTTTTGGCTGGCGAACGCACTATTTTTAGGGACTAAGACTGCCTCGCTCATCGCATTGCCCTGTACGCCTAGATTGAACTGTGCAATAGAGACCGACGGAAAAGGTTTGAGATAATCGGGATAAACGACTTCTAATAACGACTCAGTAAAATCAGCGTATGAATCGTCCAATTTTTTATTGATACGTGCACTGATCAGCGAAAAAGCCTGTATCAACCGCTCTATATGCGGATCATCGACGGTATCGTGCCCCATCAACAACCGATTGGCTATTTTGGGATATTTTTTGGCAAACTCTTTTGACTGCTTATTAAACAGGCTAAGCTCATGCTCAAAGTAAGGAAGTAAACTGTCCATGACGCCTCAATATATTGATCGCTGCTACCTGTATAAATTGAGCGGTAGTAGTTATTTCATTAATTAGATAATGATTATTTTATTAAGTAACGCTGAGAGCTTGGCTCAAAGAACGCATCAAAACTGACCAGCTCTTGTGCTGGATAAACCTTTAATAACGCTTCAATAGAAAAACACAGTTGATTGACATCAACTGCGCCAATATCTAACGAGACGCGAACGTTTTTTAGCCGGGTATCTTGTTGCTCGACTGTTTGGGCTATTTGGCGACAGATATAATCACAGTCAGTAGGATTGGCACTGCTGAGTCCCACAAAATCTAATATGCCAAAATTCAATATCGATGAACGCACATGCTGATACTTTTGCAGTCTACTAGACACCACACAGCGCGTATTCAATAAAGCTTCAAGGTCTCGTGCGACCGAAGACTTTAGATCATCGATATTAAGACGACGAACCACGAGCTCATGCGACAAATGACGGGGCTGATCATCAAATAACTGCTCGAACAAATTTGGGCGAAAGCCAATTTCTTTGTTAGAGGCGTTAGTGGCGTAATTCATTGATATAATCATTCCTATTTAACAAACAAAAAAGAAAGGCCTAGATATAAACCTTTCTTTTTCGGTACGACACAATAGATGACACCTGATACAACCTAAATTAGGCGGTATAAGTAGCAGTGTTGTTGGCTAGTGACCATTTTTTAGTCACAGCGCCTTTAGCAGTACCATCGATATCTTGCTGGGTGTAAGTCCACTCAACAGCAGCATATTTGATACCGACTTTTTCGATTGGTACGCCTTCAGAACGTACCGTTGGCTCGACACTTGCGATCAGCGCATGCTTAAGTTTTACTTCAAGATATTTAACGCGTTTGTCACCGTTGGCACGATAAAAATCAATTTGAATCTCATCAAAAGTATAACCAGCAGAACACGCTTCCCATAGTTTAGGACTGGTTGAGTCCAAATCTTTCATAAACGTCATGTCAGCATGCTCACAACGCTCAGAAGTATGGCCACCAACGCTACTTGCTGTCGCTGATTTTGGCTGACGGATCAAGTGATCCCAAGTATTTACTTCAAGCCAACCTTTATGCTCGCTATCACGAGACTCGCCATCAATTTTATATTTACCGCGGAACTGAATATAAATATCTTTCATATCACATACCTTTTTTAAAATTTAAATTTCACGTTAGTTTTAATAAACGATTAGCTGTTGCTAGATTGCGGCAGTTGAGTGACCAGACGCAAAGAAACAGACAATTCGTCAAGTTGAAAGTGTGGTCTCAAAAAGACCACGGACTTGTAGACACCAGGCTTACCCGGCACTTCTACAACTTGTACAGAAGCTTCGCGCAGTGGGTACTGGGCTTTTGCTTCTTGTGAGGCGCCGTCATCTAGCAAGACATAACGAGAAATCCAGTCATTTAAAAACGACTCAACATTACCAGGTGCTAAGAAGCTGCCTACCTTATCGCGCATCATCGCTTTTAGGTAATGGGCAATACGTGACACCGCCATAATGTATTGGATCTGCGTCGATAGCGCAGCATTGGCATTGGCATCATCGTTTTGATAAGTTTTGGCTTTTTGTACTGACTGCGCCCCAAAAAAAGCAGCGTAATTGGTATTTTTGCAATGGACTAACGGGATAAATCCTAAGTCGCTCAACTCTTTTTCTCGGCGATCGGTGATAGAGATTTCCGTTGGACACTTAAGTGCCAAATCCCCTTCATCAGTCTTAAAGGTATGAACAGGTAAACCTTCAACCAAGCCACCACCCTCAACACCGCGAATAGCAGCACACCAACGATAGTCAGAAAAAGCCGCCGTCAAGCGTGAAGCGAAAGCATAAGCGGCGTTCACCCATAGATAATCGTCATGATTATTACCAGAGACTTCTTCCGTAAAGTTAAATCCTTCGACTACTGTGCCATCTTTAGGATCGTAAGGCAGACGACCTAAAAAGCTAGGCACGGTTAACGCAACATATCGCGCATCTTCTGACTGTCTGAACGCACGCCAGCGTATATATTCAGCGGTTTCAAATATCTTTGATAAATCGCGTGGGCGACCGATATCAGTAAAGGAATCAAGACCAAACATTTCAGCGGAAGCTGCCGACACAAAAGGTGCATGAGAAGCGGCCGCAACATGAGACAATTGCTCAAGAAGATACATGTCTGAGTTTTGGCGAGTAAATTCAAAGTCACCAACGATAGCGGCATAAGGTTCACCACCGAAGCTACCGAACTCTTCTTCGTATATTTTCTTAAACAGCGTGCTTTGATCAAAATCAATTGACGATTGAAAATCTTTAGTCAGTTCGCGCTTCGTAGTATTCATCATACGAATCTTTAGCATGGATTCCGACGGAGTCTGGCTACATAAATAATGCAAGCCACGCCAGCTGGACTCTAGCTTTTGAAACTCGGGCGCGTGCATGACGGTGGTCAGCTGCTTGGAGATCAACGCGTCAATTTGGGCAATACGCGCGTCAATCGATGCGGCCAAATTATCTGACAACGTTACGGTGCCTTGCATGACTTCATTGGCAAGCTCTGCAATTTGCGACTTGGCACGATTTTTTTCGTCATCAGACTTGGCAACATTACTTTTATTGACGATTTCTTCGAGTAAGTCGTAACTGTCATTATTTAACGCATCAGGTGCTAGATTTTGCTGGGCTTGGGCACTCATCGTTTAATCCTCACCATCGGTTTGATTTTGTTCCGCCATTTTTTTGACTTGCTCAGTGTTCTTAAGCACGTCATCTAATAGGTCTTCAAGTTTTTCGTTGGCAGATATTTTGTTGCGTAAATCTGCCAAGCGATCTCGTGCTTGTACCAATTGCTTTAGTGGCTCAATTTGATCAGCAACCGCTTCAGGACGAAAATCGTTGATACTATTGAATGCCAAATCAACCGCGAATTCGCCGCCTTTATCACTTAAGTCATTGCTTACTCGAAAGGTCGCACGCGGTGCTAGACCTGACATCACCTCATCAAAGGTATCTAAATCTACTTCGACAAACTTTTTGTCTTTAAAGCGTGGTTGTTCAAGGGTTGAATCTCCTGAAAACTCTCCCAAAACGCCAACGACAAAAGGAATTTCTTTGGTTTCGATCGCATCGCCCACTTCAACGTCATAAGTCAGATGCACCCGAGGCGCACGTACTTTTGCGAGTTTCTTTTGTACACTGTCTTGCTTTGCCATAATAAGTTACCTCAGCAATGTCTAGTTTGAACGCAATATACTGAATGGATCAGTCGATTTGGCGTTACTTTTTTTGGTAGGTGAAGGTTTAGTAACAGGCTTAACTTTTGGTGGTCGTGGCGGTTTTTTTACGGCTGGTTTTTTCATAGGCTTCGATGCTTTTTTTACAGACACCTGGGGCTGAGGTTTTGATTTAGTACCTGATCTACCGCTTCTAGGCTTGACGACTGGCGCTGGTGGTTTCGGCAAAGATTCGTCGTAATTGAAACCATAGATATCACCATATATTTTACTTAAAGCGTACTGATACTCCTTCAAAAACGCTGCATCCACTTCATCAGTGAGATAATCTGATTGCAGTTGGCTTTGGGAGACGATAGCGCTGCTATTGAGTAGTATCTTTTTTAGCTTAGCAGTGCTTTGACCCAGATCAATGGCTTCACTGGCTGCGTAAACAGCATAAGCATGATAGCCATTGTTAGAATAAATCTGCGCCAAAATCTCCCATGCTAGCGAGTCATTAGGATTACGAGATACTCTTTGATTCAAATCCGTGACCAGTTGATGCAGTTGCGGTGATTTTGCATCAGCATTTTTGAGTGCTGAAAATTGATTTATGATGCTAGAACCGGGGTCTTTTTCTTGTATGACAAGCTCACTATGGGCGGTAGTCATTGCTGAACCCATAATGAATAGACCTGCCAAAAACGCTTTGGATAGCGTAAAACTGACTCTAATATTGCTTCTGATACTGGTCATTGTAAGTCGGTGCTCGCCATTATTGGTGTGAGATAAATACATGTGCCTGCTCAAAATTATTTTAATTAGACGCGTTAACTAAAGTAGTGATATTGGTGAGTGTTTCATTCAGTGTCGCCTTATCACCACTATTCATCAAACTATTATCGTGATAAGCATCAATATTACTTTCCATTACTTTAACTGCTGAGAGCATGGCAAGCTGACGTGCATCAAGTCTTTCATTATCAACGCTTAGAGCTTCATTAGCCGCTCTCAATGCCCGTGCATAGCGTTTTGCTTCGTAGTTATTTTTGGCAATAGTCATCCACGCTTCACTGCTAAGTTGATTGCCGTTTGACAAATAGGCAAGCGAAGGCTCACTCAACTGCTTCACTATTGGTTTGCTGACCGTGGTTTGTACATTTTTCTGAGCAGTGGTGCCACAACCCGCTGTCAATAAAGAAGCGCTAAGTAAGACTGATAGCAGACCTGCGGTGGCAAGTTTAGTACGATAAATAGGATTCATAACAACAGTATCATCACTAAAAATATAAAAGGATAGATTTTTTAAAAGAAATAAATATAACTAAAGTTCATTAATCATAAAAAATCAATGAGGTTGATTATACATATACTTGACAATATTTCAATAAACTCTATACTTTTCTTAATAAATAATTTAGTAAGCCACCCATTCAAGCCATTTTCTTGGTATAAAATAAGCAGTAACGGTACCCTTCTTATGCCTTCTAAGACCAATCGTCTACATAATATTACCGTTCATACTGATAATTCAACGATAAACACCTTTTACCCTGTTGCGTTTTGCGGTGCAAGCGGCATTAATCAATCTGATAATATTGACATACTAGTGTTTAGTTATAATTTTATCGAATCGAACGCTTGTTTATCATTAATCAATACTCCGATATGCTTAACCACGTTTTCCGCTGATCGTACCGCTAGCTGTCGTACTGGGCTGATACGAAGCATCCGTTATCAGCAATCTGATGGCGCGATGCACTTTTATACTTTAGAAGTTGTTAGCCCCGATTGGCAGTTGGCACAGTCGATACATACCCGCAGTTTTATCAATCAATCGACGCTCGATATTATTACCCTCATCCTTAGTGATTACGATTTAAATTGGCAAATATCTGAGTCTCTTTTGTCATCAGATGATGAATCATCCGCACGTTTATCGGCACCTTTATCCATGCGTATACAGTCGGATGTCAGCGACTATGAATTTGTTACTGGACTGCTTGCTGATATTGGTATATCGACTTTATGGGTGTCAGGGAATTGCGTCGATGAGCTTGGCACGTGGTGGTTGGTTGATGGTTTAGACACAGGCGAGCGATTACCACTTCACTACAGCTATGCCCAGTCATCCGTACAGTCAGGTCAGGATAGTGTCCATACGCTACAAATGAGGTCGCAGCAACTTGGCAGTGATAGGGTAATAGTACGAGCAGATGGCTTAGCGGCTGATACCATTTATGAAGGTCAAGCGGTAGATGAGTCGCCGCTTGCGATAGATGACACGACGGTATTAATTGGTGCGCCTTCTCGCGTGCACAGCAATGATGCCGCCGCTCATCTTGCACAGCAATGGATATCTGCCAATCACTGTCAGCGCGAAACTTATCAAGCGACTGGTGCCCTGCGTGGTCTAAGTGTCGGTAGCCCAGTGAGTATTAACAACCTACCCTCTATTGGAAGCTTATCGACGCATTGTATCGCGGTTACCTTAATCGGTATTGAGCCTGACAACGATAGCGTTTCATACCATCATCAAATATTTATCAAACAGTGGTTACAGCGCACTGCTCAGCATATGCACTGTCATGCAATGAATCACAGTCACTTTTCAATACCCGATCATGGCTTTGACACCGCCCGCGATACTGGGGTTTGGGTATCAGCGACGTTACTTGACGCAGCTATTCCTTATTGCCCTTATCCCAGTTCTTTGTCCTTTGCCAGTAGCACTTACACGGGTCTCACCCAAGCACGTACTGGTGACACAGGTTTATCAGCCTCCCCCAGCTATGACTCAAGTGTCAGCACTGACAATCTACAACAAACCATCACCACGCCTGTTTGGTCAGGTATCAGCCCTCACGATGACGGCACTACCCCGCCACTGCGCTCATTGCAGCTGTCATCGGGTAGCACTCATGGTTGGCAGTTTGCGCCAAGGCTTGGGCAGTCGGTACTGCTTAACCATTGGTATGGTGATATAGACAGTCCTGTGATTAGCAGATCGCTTTATGACGGTATCGGTATGGGCGATGTCGATAACAAAGACATCACCACTCGTGATGCAGGCTTATCTAATCGACATAACTTACAAGGCGGATCTTCTCCTCGTTGGCATGGTGGTGGTTTAGGTCATTCGCAAATTAGTGAAGATGATACTCACAGTGGTTGGATCTCTGGTATTGCTCAATATGGGCTGACGTCTGATTCTGAAGTGACCCTAAGCTTTGATGATACGCCCAACCAGATAGGAATGCAGTGGTCGGTGAATACAGGATCACGTGCCAATGCTGAAATACCAACCATCACTCCTAGCACCACCTTTGCCCCTGATGAGCATATCGTTGCATTGGGTACACTACGCCATCGCTTTAGTAATCATCAATCAAATGACAGTGGTCAAGGCATCAATGTTGCCACCGATCATGGGCTACAAATCACTGGTGATACGGGTGTGCTACTCTCTACCTTTGATATCAGACACAGCCAGTCAGAACATGAGTCTGCGTGGGTCAATGATGCAGGACAGCAACAGCTTAAGCTAGGCGCTGAGCTGAGTGAGACGTTAGCGGAGGCTAAGCAGGCGCATCTACAATCGACCGAAGCGCTCAGTAATGCCCGAGCGTCGATAGAAGGGTTTAAAAGTACGGCGCAAATCATTGATGAGACGCTAGATACCGAAGTACTTGGCGCAGCGGATGTACTGCTAGTAATCAAAGATAGTATCTTAGCGTCAGCAAATAATACCCTATGGACGGCTAAGACTATCGTTAGGCAATCAGGCAGTACCCAGTCGGATGTGGTAGCAGGCAATTATACGCTGACGGCCAATACGATTGATTCGCTCTCAGGGGTTGGCGGTCAAGTCGATCTATCAGGCTTACATATCAGCGCCAATAGAGAGCCAATTGGTATTCAGGCACAGGGCGGTGAGTTGCAATTGCACAGCCAGCGAGGTATGACGATTGGTAGTGAGTCGGGACAGGTGAATGTGTCGAGTCCGAAGCGGATTAAGCTGCAAACGTCAGCTGGGGCTTCTATTACCATCGATGACAGTGGTATTAAGCTGGTCTGCCCGGGCACGGTTAAGATTAAAGCGGTGAAGAAAGAGATGGTTGCGGGGGCAAAAGCAAAACACGGCATACTTGATTATCAAGACCCTCATGATGAGATGTTTGTCATTCGTGATCAAAATGGCGATCCTGTTCAAGGCTTCCGATATAAGATCGTTGATGATCTTGGTAAGATATTCTATGGTCGCACAGACGAAAAAGGTCAGACGGATCGTATCTTTAGCGGCGCTAGCAAAGTCAAGCTAAAGGTATATCCAGATAGGCGTGGTAGTAGTTATGAGGATGATAAATAATGAGGGGCTATAGTACTCAAAAAGACGAACCAATAAACGGCGAAGACGATCTAACCAATCCAGAAGAGAACTCATCTGTAGATCTTACCATCGCTAACCTGACATTTAATATTTTCTTTGATGGTACATGGAATAGTAAAGAAAACTCAGACCTATATAACGAAATTGCGCCAAAGCAGGTAAAAAAGCTAAAAGATAGAATGGATGAAAGGTATAACCCAGAGCCTATGGTTGGCTCATCGCTCAGCTTTGCCCGAGCGCCAAGCGTAGTAGATCAGTTACATAGAGCGGCCGATAGCGATAGACCACACGTTATCAACCTATATACCGACGGCTCAGGTATCGAAACCAGAACAGAATCAGACGATGCATCGGCACCCATACCAGGATGGGAATATCATGCTGATAACGGCATAGGTTCAGGGTTAGGAATGGGAAGTACTGGTGCTAAGGCGAAGCTTGAGCGTATGTTAGAACATGTACAGACGGCTTTAGCGTCTTATGTTGGTCAAGGCTATAATCCCCAACAGCTGGTATTCAATGTCTATGGCTTTAGCCGAGGGGCAGCAACCGCTCGCATGTTTTGCAAGCGTATCTTTACAGATAGAGGCACTCCAGAAGTTAAAAAGTTCGTTGAACTGACAAAATATGATGTAGTCTTTGACTTTGTGGGTTTATTTGATACGGTGTCTTCTATCGGCACCAACCATGATGACGATGTAGAAGAGGAAGGCCAAGAGCTAAATTTTAAAGAAATAGATGGAACTAAAGTCGTGCATATCGTCGCTGGTGACGAGTACCGTCAGAAATTCAATCTGACCAGTATCGGACAGTCCGTACGAGCTGGCGTCGGACTAGAGTTCGCTATTCCTGGCTGTCATACTGACATCGGCGATGGCCTTAGCACTTTAGGTGAAGTTAAAAAGAATGTTGAAGAGTGGTATGTGAGTGGTCGTAATGATGACGAACAAGTTGTCCTCAGCAAAGACCGTCATGAAATTCCCAAATTTGGCTCTTTTAGAGAAACAAGAAAAGAACCTACTCGTTATAGAGACATTGAGCCTGACCCTAACAGAGACACCGAGATGAGTAGCTTTTGGAAAATCTTTACTCCAAAAGTTCTTGAATATCAAAGTCAGTCCTTTAGCGCACAACAATACGCGGACTTCGATATTATATTACAAGCGTTAAAAGCAGAGGGCTGGGCGGACAACACAGGCAAAGCAGAATATCAATGTATTGGGCCAACGTGTGAGGTTGATACCTGTAAAGTCAAAAGAAAACAAGCAGAGCATGAAGCTGTTGGACTAAAACCAGTAGCAGACGCTAAGACAGAGCTTTTTATCCGCTGTACAGGTGATAAGAATCAACTCATTGTCGATAGAAAACAAGTCTCCCCAGACTATCCAAAAGTACCTACTCATCTAATGCTAACCTTTATCAAAAAATACTCTGCCGACTTTTATCTCTCTAATAAGCTAAAGATGTATACTGTGCCAGCAGAGCTATCCTCTACCTTTAAAGAGTTAAAAACGCAAGCGCTAGCATTAAACGGTAAAAAAGACTATATGGATAAAAACATGCACAAAGCCGATGGCAACCCCCATCAGTTGCACGTTACCAACTTGACCATCAAAAACCGCTATCTACATGTTAGTAGTAATAACAGTGGCTTTCCACATGTGAGTGTCCCTAATATAGACAATAGGGAAAATGTTTTTCCGCTATGTCATTCAAGGTTAACCAACAGGAGCAACATTATGAAAATCATTAGTACTATCCTAGCAAGTATCTGCCTTCTCTCTCTCACCGCCTGCGATACTCTTCAAAACTGGAATAGTAGCTATCTATCAGGGAGTACCGGATACCTGTCAGATGCCCAAGGAATAGTAGCCGATTGTAACGGCTATTTCTTGAATATTAGTAGTAAACCATCGGGAGCCGAGAGATTTTGGCAAGCTAATAATTTACCAAAAGGGACTACTGATTTTGTCTGTAAAGATGGCAAGGCTTATGAAGCCAGTAAAGTCACTGACTGTCAAGGCAACCTTATTGCCAAGCAATCTGGTGGTGTTGAAGGATTTAGATCAAAGTTCAATTTGAATAATGGAAATATAAGGTTTACTTGCAATAATGGCAAGGTTACTTCTGTTCCTTTAAGCGGCGATTTGCTGTCATAGGATAATAAGGCTATTTTCTAATTCAACGCCTGTTGTTATCTTTACGGACAATACGAAAAAAATTCCGCTACGTCATTCAAGGTTAACCAACAGGAATAACATTATGAAAATCGTCAGCACTATCATAGTCGGCATATTTACCAACCAACACTTTAAAGGATAGCCCTGTGTTTGACAACGAAATCCCTGTTAAATGGTCTACCCATATCTTCGCGCCTCGTCACTTCGGTGTGTGGCTTATTTCGGGGGAGTGTTTTTGGTATTACACCGAAGAAGCCGGACAAGGTCTAGGCTTTTCGGCAGATACTGGTGGTGGTTGGCGTAGTACAGGCGTATTGGCATCAGGCGGTTCACCACCTGCTCTAGTGAAGCTTCCCTTAGGTGTACAGCTCACTTGGCTCTCCACCACTGAAAAAAAGTACTATCAAGCCAGAATCACGCTACCTAGAGATCTAATGCTTGCTGAGTTTGCAAAGCGCTTTGAGGTTGAGCTTTATGATCGATCAAAAACAGCTCAATATACGACGATTGATTTCGCACTAGCTCCTGGTGGCTATATTAGCCTGCGTCTAGGAGGTATAAGTGTGACTGAAATCGCTAATTTTCAAGCTCGAGAAATACAAATGTCATGGGATTTCTTCGCGCTTACCCATCACTTTGCACCAGAGACGTATCCTGAGGCTGAGTTTATGGATGACCATTATAAAAAGCTACCTGACAATATCAAAGCCATGGTCAAAGAGGACACATTTCCGCTGACACGCTGGAAGAATTATTCAGACAAATTTAATTGGTATCTAACGACTCAGATAGAGATGGAAGCTTGCAAAATATGGTCGATAAACGGTAATTCGCAATTCTACACTAAAGAAGAGATACAAAAAAATGGGGGTATCCCGCAAGAGTATGTACCGGCATGGCTGCGTTTAGAGTATAAGAAATCAGGCATATTTTATAGCCTCACTATCAAATTCACCGAGCAAAAACAAGGCAAAGCAGAACAGCCAGATGATGATCTTGTCATATATCAAGAGTTTGAAGATTTCTTTAGCTCAAATCAGTTATCAACAGCAATAACACTGGTCATTGAAGACGAAGCCAATAAAATCCGCGCTTATCTAACTGACGGCTACATAAAACAATACCTCACTATTACTCAAGTTTTCACTAAAGAAACTAATGTCGGAATATTGAAGTGGTTTGATTCTGATAAATAATATTTTACTACTTAATGATGCTATTGAATGATTGTTGAATGCAAAAAAGCACTTCTTGCTATTGAGAAGTGCTTTTTTAGTAGCGGCTTTGTCTAAAAGACAATATCATCAGTTAAATATAAAACAAAATATATTTTTGATAGGATTATCAATAATAGCCCATAAGTATTAATTTATTTTACTGTAAGGGATTATAGTTTGAAAAATACAATGCTCAATAGATACTTGCAATGGTCAAGTAAAGTCACACAAAGCGTTAGTGAGCAAGTCGTTTCAGTCAGCCTACCTAGGATCAATCCAGCAACCAATCAGTTTTATCGTACCGTCATTTCTGGTTAGATAAGCACAAAGGATACGCTCATGAAATCACTCTATCTATCATTACTTTTAGTCAGCATGTTAGGCCTCACTTCCTGTATCGATTTAGCTGGGCAGTTTATGTATAAGCAAGAGTATTTAGAAGATGACTCTGGCAATGCAGTAGGAAGATGCACCACACAGATCAATTCAGCAACAGACAAGCTTCTTTTCTCGCCCCTACCCGAAAGATCAGCAGAAGAATACTGGGAAGATAATAACTTGCCTGAAGGCACATTGTATTTTACCTGTGATGGAGATACGCCCCTACTACCTAAAGACTGTCAAGGAAACGAGCTGACCACGCCGCAGCTGCGTCGCTATTGGAAAAAATATAACTTGCCTATAAGTACTTATAAATTTGATTGCAAAAATGGTGTACCTAGTGTACCAGCGGATAGATAGTTGTTAAGACAATGAGACCGTCTGTCTTACTTATCATCAAATCATGGCGATATCACAAAGATATAGTGTACCACTTGAATACGTAATGACAGCGTCATGCTATAGCACTTATAAAGGCACAGTTATGAAAAGTACCAAGCTCGCCATATTATCACTGCTCGTTGTATCGCTCACGGCCTGCATTGTTTCTGGCAAAGATGTGGCTCAGGAATTAAAGGGAGTATTTATGCAAGAGAATAAAATGGGGTTTTCTACAGCAATTTTTGCGCCCCGCTACTACCCTATTGAGCTAGTAGCAGGTGAATCATTTTGGATGTATGACGATGGTTCAAGACGCGGTTTTTATGCGCACGCAGGCGGCGGCTGGAGGACAGCAGGTGCGGATGCGTCGGGTGGCTCTCGCATTCCTGATGGTATCAATCTCACGTGGCTGGCGCCCATAGAAGGCAAATACTATCATGTCAGAGCCAGACTGCCCAAAGCAGAGATAGAAAGACAGTTTCAGCGCAAGCTCACTATGGATTTCGAAGACACGCCAAATACTGAACGGTTTAAGCAGATTCAGTTGGCGCTTGCCCCTGGTGGTTTTGTCTCCGTACGTCTTGGTTGGGCAGAAGTTGTAGAGGTAGCACAGTTTCAAGCAGAAGAGGTGGATATTCCGTGGGAGTATTTTGCACAGGCCAATCATTTTAACCCTGAAGGCTTGAGTGAAGAAGAATATCTTGCAGGGTTTGTTGAGGATCAGCCAGAAGAGATCCAAGCACAAAAAGCCAATGATATGTTTCCTATTGGCAGATGGAAAACCTTTAATACCCAAAAATTCCCTTGGTATCTCTCCACACCGCTTGATGTATATGGTTATACAGAATTCTTAATCAACGGTGAAGACAGCTTTGTTAAAAGATCTGAAGTAGACTTAACCACATACAAGAGTGAAAAAGCAGTGCCTGCTTGGTATCGGCTATACTTTAAACATGAGGGCAAACGGTATCAAGCCATTATTCGCCTTAGCCAAAGTTCCCCAAGTGGAAAAGAAATGCCCGATGGCGATATCGAGCAGTTTGAGATTTTTAAAACTTTTTTTGCGGAAAACAAAGAGCCTGCAGCAATAATGGTCAACATTGTTGATGGTAAGCTGGTTGCTTACCTAACCGTTGATGGTGTCACCAAGCAAAATGTACCCTTACATGGTAGTTTTTATCGTCTACTAAAAGAGGATGAATATAAATGGTTCAAATAAATTTGATCTAAAGATAAAAGCACTTCTTATTTTTAGAGGTGCTTTTTTATTTCTGTTATTCATATGACGCTAAGATCAAGCTGGGGCGTATCGTATATTTCTGAAAAGGAAGGGGTGGAGAATTTAGCTTTAGAGCAGACTGGCGAACTAGACTTAAACAAAGTCTTTGAAGCAATTATAAAAGAGGAAGGCTTCTACAATCACATGTATCTTGATAGTGCTGAACCTAAGAGCCTTGTAACCGTAGGCTATGGCAAAATGCTATCGTCTGCGGATGAAGCGACAAAATATTCTTTTTATTTCGGGAATTTATCAGCAACCGATGCTCAAATAAAACAAGCGTGGCGTACAGTTTACAATTTGGTTCAGGGTAGAAACAATAATCGAGCATCTTATTTTGAATCTTTGACAACAATTCGTATGACAGAAGAAGATGCAAAAGCAATAACACTCGCTCATATTCAGGGTAATCTCGATTCTGCTCGAGAAGCATTTTCAGAGTTTGATAATTATCCAGTCCCAGCTCAAGAAGCTATTTTAGATATGGCTTATAACTTAGGGATATCTAGCACAGGTATTTCGAAATTTCCTAGTTTTAATAGACATCTTAAGAATAAAGATTTCGCATCTGCTGCTACTGAATCAAATAGACCACAACTTCGTAATTCTAGAAATGTGCACGTAAGAGAGCTTTTATTGCTAGCCGATCAACAACAGAAATTGAGACAGTAAATGAAACCTTTTTTAATTTTGGTTGCCTCATCGTTTGTACTAGCTTTTGGATCAGGATGTATGAAAATACAACCTGATAGTATTGAGCCTATTCCTAATACTTTTACAAGCATAGAAGATTCTTTGTCTTCAAATTTAGATAGTGGCAATTCAATCGAAAACACTCCTATTTATAATATTAATGAACTTACTGCAGGATTCATAAAACCAATAAAAAAAGATAATAAATTAACTTTTATTGACAAGTTCATTGATGGCAAATTCAAAGATATTGATTATTTAGACCGAAAGATTGAAATCAGCAATTGTAACGATCTAATAACCTATGATCTAAGAGAGACATCAAACATTGCAAATAGTGATCGAAATATATTATTAACAAGAAAAAGAGCTTGTATTCTAATCAAAGATATCACTAATGACTCAAATATTATTGCATTGAATGACAAATATAAAAATAGCAAATTTATACCTATAAACAGATAAGCATTTAAAAAAAATAGTAGATAGTATTCCTTCTAGAATTTCTGAAAATCGAAACGTCGACTGTTCTATTGATCAGTACGACAATGTTGCTTGTGTGGACGAATACGAGCCTAAAGAGTATTCCATGTATATTAATCAAGTAGCTATTCATAATAATAAAAACTACTACTTCATCACGGTCAATACCTCAGTACCAACTTACTATTACTTGACAACCATTGACGGTGATAAAGTAGATAGTCAGTGGATTTACTATTAATAATCTGATAGTAGTGCTACTGATTTAAAAAATTTATCCACTATAGATTTACTAATTAATTTTCTATAAAGAACTCGCAGGAGTCTAATGCGTGAGTAATACTAAAATTATAAAATTCAGAATAAAGTTTGTAGATTTGTATAAAGTGCCACTGGAAGACTTGTACCATATAGTAACGATAAATGGACGAACCGCTTGTTCAGGAACGTCTATAGCTGGAGGATATACGGTATGGATAACCAGACCAGCAGGTACACTCGTTAATGTATCTATAAAAGATCCTCGTAATGGTTCAATGGTAAGTATCATAAAAGACCTTATCGTACCTATTAGGAAATGACATTCGAAGCGCAAGCTCCTTTTGCAAAGCACAAATTTAAACTTAAAATGTTCGAAGGGTCTGCAGGAGACTATTTTGAAAAACTCACGAAGTTGAAGCTGAAGAAACTTTATCCTCTATTGCCAAAATATATGGAGTAAAGTGGCAGCAAATAGCCCAACTTAATAATTTAAAAGAGCCTTACAACATACGACCAAAGGACTTTTTAAAATTACCACCCACAAAAGCAAGGCAAAAAACCTCCACAGATTCAAGTCCCCAAAATAGTTCTAAAGATGGTGACTTATCACTAAAAAATGAACATACCGTAGGAAAAAATGAAACCCTTTCAGGTATATCAGCAAGAAGTGGGGTATCGGTTGCAGATTTAAAACGACTCAATGGCATAACAGACCCTAAGAAACTAAAATCTGGGCAGACGATTAAGCTGCGTGATATTAGTTCAGCCCGCCCTTCTACTGCTGAACCGACAGCGAAGCCCTCGACTCCTCCAAATTCATCTAGTAACTCTAATTCTAATAGCCCTAATAATGAAGAAAAAGGACTGATCGATAGAGCGCAAGAAGCCCTTAAAGAAGCAGCTGACAGTCTTAAAGAAGGGTTTGAAGATTTCAATGATGCCGTTAGTGGTACTAAAGAGGGAGAATCAGCAGATAGTCCTCGTTCTTTTCCAAGTAAGCCCACCCAAAGAAAGAACAATGAAGAATCAGATAACTCTGACTCTGCTAATTCATCACAATCTAAGCAACCATCAAATCCTATTAAAACACAAGCAAGTGAAGATAGAGGTCAGACTGGAACGCCGAAGGTTGATGTGACCACGGATGGTTGCCCAAGATGTCAAACACTGACTCTTGATGAGCTGCATTTTATATTTTCACAGGACCCTGATACAGCGAAAAAATTAAAGATATGTATTGATGCCTTTAATAGTGTAAATTCAAATTTTCTGATGGATAACTGTTTAAATAAAGCTTTTTCTTTGCTCACATAATGGAAGAAGTCGGAAATAAATTTAATATAAAAAATGGAGAAAGTTTAAATTATAGTTGGGAAAATCTGTATAGAACTGCAACTATTACGAGTAATGGCAAAAAACTTTTGAAAAGCCCATTTAAAGCTTTTAGGGGTAATGAATCTTTATCTAAAATTTATGGAAGATATAATGGAAAACCTGCAAACCAAGAGATGATAGCAAATATCGCGTATGCAAACCGCTTAGGTAATGGGAACGTAGAGTCTGGTGATGGATGGAAGTATAGAGGTAGAGGAATTATACAGATTACTGGAAGAGACAAATATGATCCAATAAATGTAGCTATTAGAGAAAGAGTTCCAGACTTTAATAGAGAAATTACTGCTATCAATATAAATGATATTGAAGAGGGAACAGTGGCTTCTATGGCTTACTGGTATAACAATAAAATTTATAAGATTGCTAATAAAGGCCCGACAGTATCAAATTTTGAAGAGACGGTTGATATTGTTAATGAAAATACTCCATCTCGAAAAGATAGAATAGATCACTTTAAAAAATGCTTAAAGGTGTTCCGAGTTAATGAATGTCAAAAAATACAACCTTCTACTTCATCATTAGAGGGCTCTACGGTTGAGATAATTATTAATAGAACTAGTCAAAACTCCCAATCAACAGTAGGCACCCTTTCCATTCCAAATTATAACTTCGACGGCTTTGTACTAGAAAGACCAGGTCCTGATACTACTACTAGGAATATGCGCAAAAGAGTTCCTACAGGAGTTTATAAAGTGAAATGGCATGAAACAAAGCTAAATCGTTCTTTGGGGAAAGCTTTTGTTCTTTTCAATGATGATGTTCCTGCTGACAGGTATATATTAATACATATTGGAAATTACCCAAAGGATACCGACGGCTGTATTTTACTAGGAAGCTCAAAGGGTAAAGACTTTGTGGGTAATAGCACCAATACTGTATTTGCTTTTTATAAACTATTCGAGAATTCTAACCTTACTAAAATTCGAGTTAAAATAACTGAGAGCTATTAAATGAAAGCATTTACATCTGTATTATTAGTAACTACCCTCGCCTTAGTATCCTGTGACAGTACGGGTAATACAAATAAACCTGAGACTAAGGATGCAGACGGTAGCATTACTACACCAAAACAATCAGTATCTGATATCCCATTACATTTTAAAGACGCTCATGAATTTAGGCTATTTCTTGATACCAATCAGTATGGTGATGAAGAAAAAATAGACATGATTAATAATTTTTTCGATAGTATTTCTGATTACTCTACTAGTGAGTTAACTCACTCGTTTGCAAGCATAGGCGCTAATATTGAATGGGACGTTGATTTAATTTCTCAGTTCAAACACAACATGCAAAAAACAATCATTAATAATCCTAACTTATTGATAATTATTAGTGACAATCTGAATAATGATGAACTTAAACGCTTTGCAAAATTTTACTTTGGTAACGTTATTTGGAACGATGAATTTCCCAGCGAGCTATATTACCTCAAGACAAATAACTCACAGTCTTTTGAAGTATTTATTGAAAATTTTTATGGGCTCTATCAAGCAATGTCGCCTCGCATACTTAATACAAGCTATATCGTAGCAGATAAAGATGGCAATACTAATATTAGAGAATTACCTAGCTCTAATTCTAAACGTGTAGGTAAGTTTAATAATGGTAGTAAAGCTACTGCTTTATGGATAGAAGGCGATTGGCTTTTTGTTCATAACAAGTCCAATGTTGGTTACGTTCATGTAAGTAATTTAAATGCAGTTGATTCAGCCATAGACAAGTTACAATCTAGTGATAACCCTACTAATGTCATTTTAGAAAAAGAAGCTGACTTAGATATGGACGGTGATAGCGATGTCATAAGCGTTGCAAAGCCTAAAGAACAAGACGATAGAAACTTTGATCTTGAAATTTCCGTATATCGAACGGTCAACGGGAAAAGTCATTTGTGGCAACAAAACACGTTAATGTTTAAGGATCCAATCAATGGCTGCATGATGGACGGTTTGGAAGATATCAGTACAAGCTCAGGTAAGTTTACTATTGAATATATGTCTTGCTACGATAACAAGTATGGTAAAAGGTTTGTGAGCTTTTCCTATGACATTCAGTCAGATGATTTTAAGGTGATTAAAAATATAATAAGCTTTTTTAACTCTGAATCGAATGAGATGAACCAAACGTTTAATTGCAAAGATAATGGATATTTGTTTTCATCTTACAATGATGATTGTGAGTGGTTGTAGCAATTTTTTTGAATTTCTAGTAAGAGCAAATTAAATGAAAAATACGCTGAAAACACTCCTTTTACTAATAACCCCAATCTCTATCGTTGCTTGTAATGCACAATCAACTTCTTCAGAACATCAACCAAGCAATGAAGGAACGATAACCACGGCTAAAGTGGATAACGTTAACAGCGACATTAACGCTAAGAGAAATATCGTTCTGTATATGGAAGTGAGCTATGCTGAAGAAACCGTAGAGATAAACTTGGTAAACTAAGCGTATTAATCGGAGTTTACCATGACCAAGAAAATAAGAACCTACAGTAACGAATTTAAAGCCGAAGCTGTTAAAAAGATCACAGACAACAACGGCAATATTTCAGCAACTGCAAAGCAGCTTGGCATCGCCATGCAAACCTTATCGAATTGGAACAACAAAGCTAATCAAGGCAAGCTTGTAGGCACTGAGCAGTATGATCCACAGCTTATAGCTGTTCTAGAAGATAACAAGCGCCTCAAACGACAGCTTAAAGTTGCCGAAGAGGAGCGAGAGATATTAAAAAGGCGACGGCGTACTTCGCCAAGCACAGCTAGTCAGGTACGCCTTTATTAAAGACAATCAGCAGATATTTAGCATCACCACTATGTGCTATGTGTTAAGCGTCAAACCATCAAGTTATTACGACTGGAGTAGTCGCGATATCAGCGAGCAGCAGATACACCGCAACCATTGTGAGCTACTAGTTAAAGCCGCTCACAGTGAAAGTAAAGAACGTTATGGTTATGAGCGTTTGCATGCAACGCTCACCGAGCAAGGCCATGACATTAGCCTATACATGGTTAGAAGCATTAAAGAGGAACATGGCATCAAATGCCGTCGCCACAAGCGCTTTAAAATTACGACAGACTCTAATCACAATAAGCTGGTCTATCCAAACGTACTGGATCAGAAGTTTCATGCCAGTCGCCCTAACCAAGCGTGGGTCAGTGACATCACCTATATCTGGACAAATGAGGGCTGGCTGTACTTGGCAGGCGTTAAAGACTTATACACCAAAGAGCTGGTCGGCTATGCCATTAACAAACGTATGACCGCTGATCTAGTATGCCGTGCACTCAATATGGCAATCAAAAATAAACGTCCAAGCCAAGGATTGATTGTGCACTCTGACAGAGGCAGCCAGTATTGCAGTCATGCCTATCACAAAATCATCAATCAGCATCATTTTAAAGGCTCAATGAGTGGTAAAGGTAATTGCTTTGACAACGCTCCGATAGAAAGCTTCTGGGGCACATTAAAGAATGAGCTGGTGTATCACCAAGACTATAAAACAAGGTTTGTAGCGATCAGCGATATCATTGGCTATATTGAGTTGTATTATAATCAGACTAGGATTCAAAAGGGCTTGGGCTATAAACGCCAAGACAGGTGTGGTTTGACTTTTATTGTCAGGCTGCGTAATTAAAATCTCCCAAGTTTAACTGTACGGATTTGACGGCAGGGGTCAACCCAAATATAGATGACTATGTCTATGTTATTCGACATGTAGATAAAGATTCACCACTAAAGAACACTATTCAAGAATACTTGAACGGTTTAACACCAGAAGAGAAAAAACTAGGGTTTGAGTCTAGTAATTTCGGCAATGAAAATTTTACAGTGAAAATTGAGAACCACATCGCTAAGATTCATTTTACTTCTAATGACTTAACTAAAGATTTGAGATCGCCACAGCAAGTGATCGATTTTACAATGGCTATCATTGTAACAGCCGAGCAATTTGATACTGTTAATGATGCACAGATTTGCGTCAATAATACTTATAATTACGAAATAACTTTTTTTGCTAATGAAGAATCAGTTGATTGTCCCTTTTAACTTTTATTTCAACTATCTACATTTAAAATTAAACCAAAAAAAAATCCGACCACATTAAGTGATCGGATTTTTAATATTTGGTGGAGATGGCGGAAACTAAACTATAACCGTAAAGCATTGATTTATATAAATATATATAATTTTAAATAAGACGATACCAACCATAATACCAACAATCGTTTTCAGTATTTAAATTTATTATCTTGATAATTACTGTCATTGTAGTCTAAAATTACAATTTATACGTAAATCTTAACTATAGATAGATTTTAGCAATAATTTTATTTGTTAGTAAATTTATTTCTAGCTCATAGTTCAGAATTGGTTACATCGTTCATATAATCGCTTTAATTTTGAAAAAATAATGATATCAAGTGACTAGCACTCTTTCTTCTAATGCACTTTGTACTTCGAAGCCTTCAAAAAACTCATTCCGGTAGTAGATTATCTTTCAAAATATACTTACTGCACGAAAAAATATAAAGGATTAAATTTGAAAAAGCCTATTTTTACTAATTGTAAGTTTGCTAAAACTGCCAGATTACATACTGAGGGGCACGTCAGTGTAGGAAATACAGAGTTTTATAATAGTATTTTCATTGGTTTTTCCACTTATATGGGTTCTGGAATTATTCGTGGGAACATATTAATAGGAAGATACTGTAGTATTGGTAAAGATGTAAAGTTAGGTTTATCAGAACATAGGCTAGATAATTTTACTACACATCCTTTATTTCAAGACAAGACCCTATCTAAAGTAGATATTATCTCAAATAAAACTTTGGAATGTACAATCCCCAATTACCCTAATGCTCAAATACATCTTATTATAGGTGATGATGTATGGATTGGAGATAACGTATTAGTAAAAAAAGGAGTTAAAATAGGCCAAGGAGCTGTTATAGGTGCTAACTCTCTAGTGACTAAAGATATACCTCCTTATGCAATAGTCGTAGGTAGTCCAGCTAAAATATTAAGATACAGGTTTTCTGAAGAGATTATTGATAAACTTTTGGTTAGTGAATGGTGGGATATTGAACCTTCTCAAATTAGAGATTTGAGTCCCTCTGATAGTCTGGAAGAATTTATCGAAAAAGCTGCTGCCCTACCTCGAAATTTTGAAAAAAATTACATAAGATATATTCATACCCTATAAATTTTTATTTAACGAGAAATCTATTAATTGAAATTACTTTACTTATTTCAAAATAATGTAACTTTAGATAATTACTTTTATAGCCGTTCATTTGTTAATTGCTGAATTCCTTTGGGTTTAAGTTGATACGTGCCATTCTGCCAACTTAAACGCTTTCTTATTGCTTTCATACGTGCATCAGGTCGCTGTCACGGCTGTATGTGATAGTGCGCTCCCATGTATGTAATGCCTACAAACGTAAACCCCTGCACAGTAGCGCATACCTACACACTTGATACGCGATGGGCACGCCTACCAGTACCGATAACCGCCATAATTGCATTGAGTCCTTGATAGCTCGATGTTATATCTGTATGCCTTGCCCTTATATTGATAGCTCATTGCTACGCTGTGGGCTTCTTTACTGTGTAGCCGTTACGGTAGGCTTTAATGCTTAAATATGGGTAGTGACTCAATGTCTGCTTGGTGGCTGGTGGCTGGTGGCTGGTGGCTGGTGGCTGGTGGCTGGTGGCTGGTGGCTGGTGGGGGCATGATGGTTATCTAAATCATTAGGCAAGTTTGTTTTGTTCTATCTTAGCTTACTTATTTCATTCTCTTTTTATGGACTCGCAAAACTACCCCTTTTTATGGACTCAAAAAAGTCGCTCTTTTTATGGAGTCCAAAAACCCCTGTAATTGGTGCTTGCTTCGCGCGTGTGCGTACTGTTCCATAAAGTCCTCCTAACGTGTCCAACAACTCATTTTTAACCCTGCTTATGATGTCCGTAAATTGCTCCTTTTATGGACTCCGAAAACTAGGCAACGGCAAGAATTAAGCCAGCATTGCGCTGTGTGTGATTTGGTTTTCAATGTAAGGTTCTATAAGGTTCTACTATGAGGGTTTAGGTTCTCAATAACAGGTTTTGACAGGTTCTAGCCTTGTGGTGATCTTGGGGTAGTACGCGCATTAAATGTTAACTTTTAACAACATGCAAGGCAGTGCAAATTGATTTTGAATGTACGGTTTTGACAGGTTCACTACTTCGTATTTGGGTTTTGTCAGGTTCTACGATGTCCAAAAACCTAGGGGAAACCTTAGGGTTTCTTTACACCATAAAAAGGGCTTGGCAGTGATCGCCTACGTTGTCCGAAAAGTTACACGCTACCATAAAATAAGCTCAAAATTGAGCGCATCAAATTAGGTTTACAGCCCCTTGTTAATTTGGCGCTAAAATCACCTCTTAGCCTATAACTAGCAAGCGTTTGCGCTTCATTCGTGTTTTAGTGATCCGTAAACACTGGTAAACCTAAATCATGCTTAATACGTCCAAGAATGGACGCATCAATTTACCTTTGCAGCTCTATGCTATTTTAATGGCGCTATAACGCTATGTGTTGATGATAGCAATGCTTTGGGCAGTTATTACTGCCATTCGTGTTTTGCGCTCTCGTATCGCTAAGTAAAGGTAAACTATGGTCAATATACCCACCTTTGGGGTTATCTTTGACCTGTTACAGCCCTACTATAATTTAGCCCTAAAATCACCTTGCAGCCCATAACGGGTAAGTGTTTGCGCCCCATTCACTTTTTGGCAATCCGTATTTAAATAGTTAACTTAAACCACGCTCAATACGCGCAAGATTGCTCATATCTTTTGTTTTACGGCTCTATCCTGTTTTTTTGGTACTATGACGCTGTGGGCTAATGGTAGTAAGGTATCACGCTAATAGTTACCCCATTGGGGGCTGGTGATCGGTAAAACGTGGTAAAAGTAATTGCACTGTTTGGCTTTGTGGTGATCTTCTCCATACAGTTTTAAACCTTAACATAACTTAACATGCTGCCAGTGCTCAAACTGACCACATGATAAACATCAGGCACAAAAAAAGGCAGACGCTAAACGCCCACCTTTGATTATTTTTGTCTGCATCTACTTTTTTGCTTGGGACACTTGGGACAGTGGGACAACGCCCGTAATTACTGGCTTTCAGCTGTCCCAGCCCTTTTTTAGCCTTTGGGACACTTGGGACAGATTAACAAATTGAGCTATTTTGTCCCAGCTGTCCCAGTGGTGTTTTAACGCTTGGGACAGGTTCTAGACCTTGCGGTGTATGGGTTGTCCCAGTTGTCCCAGCTGTCCCAGTGCTTTTAGTAGTTTCACAACTTAGTATCTCACTTTTGACCGCATAAACACGCGTACGGTTCTTTTTGAATGGTAAAGGGACTTTGCATGTTTTACGGTCATTCTCAGTCACGTTCAACAAATGAGCTTCATCTAATATTTGTAGGACTTTGCTTTTGTTAAATGGTGCACACACTTCATCAAAGGTACTGGTAGAGAAGTAATATTCCCCTGTGTCGTAATTGTGATAGCCAACGCGGTTGATTATCTTGGGTTCAAAGTCTTGGTATGTGTGAATGTGGCAAGGCTGAAAACGACTTGATCCGTGCTGTTCAATAAACGCCTTAATATGATCTATAATTTGGCGCTGCTCATGTTCACCATCACGCCCGTAGTTATCAAGCCAATTATCCAAGCATGTCATCACGGCTGTCGTTGCTTGTCCTGCTTGCCACCCTGTTATACCTGCCTGTGTTGCTATCTCACCAGCTGCGCTCACGATAGCGAACCGTTTAGCCACTCTATGCGCTTGTCCTACTAGGTCGCTGTACTGACTCATAAAGCTACTGACAAGCTGCCCAGCGTTGGCGGTGGTCGCTGCCTTGTCACTGGTGATATGTTCTAGCCATGCAATGCCAGCTGATCCATAGTAAGCGTGTGATAACTCGTTGATCGTATCGGCTTGGGCTTCGCTTGTTTTTGCCAGTACCAAACTGTCAAAGGTCTTTAACCCTTTGCCAGCATCAGCATCTATGTGCGCCACTCGAACCTCAATACCTGCATTGGTTTTTTGCCCTGCTTGTGCCATGAAGTTTTGTAGCGACTCCTCACCATTAGACAAAAAGATAATGCGCCATGTTTTGGCTATGCGATTGTGTCCCGTGGTGGTGCTACGCCCTTTACCTTGACCATTAGCCAGCATGTAAACGGTTTTACCGACTATTTTGGGATCACATTCGCTGATTTCATCGAGGGGTAAAAAGCTGTCGTTATACTCGCTGGCTGTGCCCTCTAATGCGTTGTCAGTGCTGCGCCATGTCTTAACATACTTGTCAGGTTTGCCCCATACACTAGCAGCCAATTTAAGCGATAATGACTTACCCATACTTGATGAGCCTAAGAGGTGAAAACCGCCTCCGTCATACTCTAATAACTCCAGTAATTGACCTGCAAACGCGCAAGCAATAGAGAAAACAAAACGGCTTTGTTCGGCAAGTGGTTTGCATAAGTTATCGCGCCACTGTGCTAGCTCTCCTTGCTGGGTTAGGGTGCTGTTAATGCTGTTTGCAGACTGATAGACAATAAGCTGCTTACCATCGCTGCCTATGGCTCTGTCAGGTAATATATATTGCTTATCATGCCAGCCCAACTTATCCACGCATAACGCCCGTTTGTGAATAGGGTAGTTTTGAATATAGCTGTCTAAGTAACTGCGCTGTTTGCCATTGGGGGTAATGTTTAATCCTTGACTGGCAAGCTCTTTACGATACTCACGGGCATCACCTTGCAGTAATGATAACGGCATTGACCATGTATGCAATACACCATCATCATCGCGCCACTGCAATAACCGCCCCCATGTACCGCTGCTTGTGTCCCGTGTCTTAGCGATAACTTCAAGCGGTGAACAGACAAACGCCTTAGACTTGAAAGTAATGTTTGCTGGCTCATCATCATTGTATTTCACGAAAAACAGCCCATCGTGATAAAGCTCAAAACGCCCATCACTGTAGATCATTGGTTCATTCAGCTGGGGATCATCGCGCCATTCAGGATAGTAGGCAGACTCTTGTAAATTGATTAGCTGGGTGTCACTGTCTGCCAGTATCGCTTCATAGCTGTCATGTTGTAGCATGGTGACGATATGAGCCACAGTAACCAATGCTTGCGCCCTCACACCTGCCAATAGGTTTATCAAGCCCTTGTCATCAAGTGTCATCGGTACGGTAACAAGTGAATCGCTGCTCCAGTGCTGCACCATCTTTTTAAAACACTGCCTAGTTTTTTGGGGGCTAATGATGATCGTTTTATCAATGCCCATCAGGTGCATATAAACATCAATACCGCTATCAAGGTCATTCAGTGCTATCACTTCATTGGCTTTGTTTGGCTCACCAATGACGATAGCGCCATACCCTGTAGGATCAATGACAATGGGCTTTGCTTTGCTGTTTGGTGTGTAGAATACCGCGCCTACTATATCGCCTTTTTTATCGGTCAAACGTAGAGCTATCGTGCCAGCGGTTTCTACTATTTGCGCGTCATCTGTAGTAAGATTATCCGTAATACTTAACAAGCTGTTAGGCGGTGATAGCTCGATTAGCTTTGTCAAAGTAGGATCATCTGCCAGCCCTTGCCGTGTGGCTGCATCAAAACTATTGATTACCACTGTAAAGCCTGTGCTAAATGCACGGGCTTTTTCATGGGTGGCTGTTTGTGGTGTGGTGGTCATCTGTTCCCCCTTGCCTGCGTGTGGTTCGGCTTGCGCTGCTCTCTGTACTTCTTGTAGTAGCTTTTGCGCTTTGCGTGCTTACGGCTTTGTTTTGGTGGGTAGGTTCTCACTGGCTGCCCTCCTTGCCGTAACTGGTCATTGCTAGGGTTTCTTTGATTGATGTTACCTGTCTTTGTAATAAGTCGTCCCACGTTGCAGTGGTATCGTGCGTCAATCGCGCCATTGATATAGCGGTGTTAGTGTCTATTTTCTCATAGTGAATGAGTGCTAATAGCTTGCCAATGTCACTTATGACAGTAGCAGCACTTTCAATGTCACAAGCAATATCTGATAACTCAAAAGACGACATAACAATAACTTCGTCATCGTCTGCTTCGGTTATGTCTATTACTGTGCGTTGGCTTGATTGGCTGCCACTGTATAGCGTGGCTATTGCTTGGCGGTTGGCTGGCGTGTCGTGAAATAGTGACGGCTGATAATCGCCTGTTTCTTTATCACTTGCTGGGACAAAATAGCCTTGCTTGTCGTAGTAGCAATGGCTGCCATCGTGAGTAAGTGCCAATAGCTTACGCTTGCCGTATGGGTCATTGATGAGCACAAACGGTTTAAGGCTCAATGACGGGCATAGAACGCTATCACCTGCCTTGAATATGGCTGGTGTTGCAGTGGTTTGAGTGTTTGAGGTTGTGCTGATTGATTTACCCATGATGGATAACTCCTAATAAGTTTTGAGTGAATGCCACGCTATACGGTAAAAGTATAGGGTGACGGGTCTTACTCTCGGTCTTATTAGAAACCGCCCCGCATATTCGCCTTACGGCTATTTTATTTTGCAGCGTCAACCCGTCATAGTCGGTTAGCAAATGATTTGCTATAGATATGATGGTTTGCCCCCTTGATGCGCTTAAATGCGCTCTTAGGGCGGTGCTTGAATAGATAGTGACAGCTTGAGAGGCTGGGCTATTATCAGGCACAAAAAAAGCCAAAGGTTTACGACTTGGCAAGTCGCTAATAAGATTTGAGATGTCTATATAGTAACCATTGTTGGTATTGGTTGCAATCGGTTTTGCATTGACTGGCTGGCAAGCTACCAATGACAGTAGCAAGCCAATACCTGCCACCCATGCCATAAAGATAGTAAATCTAAGTAGTAAGCTACGTTTGTGTGGCTGTGTGCGACTGTGCGCCCCGTAGTGAGTCTTTAGATTGTGTTTAGCGTTATGGTTACTCATGGCGCGTTACCTCCATTTCAGGCATTGATAGAACACTGTCCATCTGTTCGCTTGCATCTGTTGCAAATAGTGAGTCCCTAAACAATGCAGCAATGACGGCTTGAATAACGCCTTGTGATACGGGGTCATCTGTCTGCACGGCTTGCAATGCCATAGCGTAATGTTCGGTGTCAATTGATAATAAGATTAGCTGCTCGTTGATATGCTCTAACGTATCTGCTATTTGCAATAATCTGTCGTTTGACTGGTTCATGATTGCACCTCATTAGCTGGCTGGTCTATCCAATAGCGTTTAAAGGGTTTGCCGTTATTCTTTACCCATTCGTCTTGAATAGTTACGCCTTGATCTCTTAACTCACTGACACGCTGTAAAAAGCATGTTATTTGCCATAGATCAAAAGCTTCATAAGTGGATAGGCTATTACCTGCCAGCAGGTGATTATGGATAATCTGCTTATAGCTTTTTTTGGGTTGCCGTGTTTGCATGATCTACACCTCGCTAGTAGTTGAGGTGTGTTTGTTGATCCATTCGTGAACCGCTGCATAACTCCACGCGGTCATGGTAGGGGATAGCTTAACGGGTGCTACGAACCGCCCGTCCTTACTCCATTCAAACAAGGTGGTTTTGCTAAAGGGTAAGAACGGCAAAATGTCCTTAGCTCTGCCCATGCCAGTAGTAGGCAGTTGCATAACTGGACTGTTTGCGGTGGTTGGTTCGGTATCGTTCGAGGTGTTATCAGTAAAAGGAATTACTGGGGTGTTTTTCGTTGGGTGTGTCATCTTAACTGCTCCATATCGTATGATTTGTATCGCTGCGTTGTTCTGCGATATGGATAGAATAGACAACAAAAAACCCTCTAAATAGAGGGCTTACGGGCTGTAAAAGGTATTTAACGGGGTGTTTATTCCGTGATAGGTAATTGTTTTTTGAATAAAAGGTCAATATTTACTTTTTGCTTTTCATCATCGCTTTGTCTGCCTTGTTTAAAACCTAAGTTTTTAAGTGATTATCGTACAAGGTGTCATATGTTACCGTTAAATTATTGGCTTTATCTTGCTGTTCATCAGCTAGTACAAACGCTAATTCTTTCATGTATGGCACTATATAGTTAGCTATATCGCCTTTTCTTAACTTGTCTTTGTAGTCCAACTCAATCAATACAGTAGCTAGGCTTCTATTAAACTGCCTAATAGCTGCTTTCTTTATATTCTGAATATCAGTGTTTGAATGTGTAACGCTATCAGCTGGCTTGTCTGTCAATTCGGCTTTACTCAGCTTCTCGATGAGTTCCGCTTTCTCAACCTCCGCCTCTTTGTTCTTTTGTGTATGTGCTTTTATCTCATCTCGGTGTTGCTTGTAAGTGTCTCTAGCGGTATTCAACCTAGAATTAAGATCGTCATTTTCAGCTTGTAACTTTTCTAGCTTTGCGAGTAATTCACTATCATTCTGTACAGATGCATCATCTTGGCTGTCATTGTTATTAGTAAGTGAGGCTATATAACTGTATATTTCTCGCTTTGAAAACCTAATTTCGTCCGCTTCAATACATTTTAGTTCTGCTTTTTCAGTATCATGAAATCCTTGCGGTTTCTTTTCTAATAAAAATACCCCATTATCATTATCTACATATTCCGCTGTTTGTTTCTCTAGAATTCTATAAATTCTGATTTCATTGCCAGTTTCACAAGATGGTATAGTTATATAATCGTCATAACTGCAAATTTCTTCTGTCAATAGTCTATACGTGAAATAGCCTGTTATAACTTCTGTATAAAAATTCTTTGTGTTTTCAAATGAGAAACTACCAACATAGCCGCTAAAGTAAAAGCATGGCGTCAAAAGTTTTTTTCTTGCCAAATCTCTTAACTTTCTCAAATCATAACTCGAAGTATTAAAATCAGTATTAAAGTTAAGAAAATCTAATGTTTCACCTAATGTTAGATAATCATCCTCACGATTTTTCTTATTTTGATTAAAATCATAAGTCCTCCCATAAACGTCATTAACCACGATATTTGTGGCTTGGCTTTCTTTAAAAATACCATGCTTAGTGATTGGCTCAAACGCCATTACCTCGGCTTTCAAGAAGTAAGTTGTCTTTGCGTCATTCTCACCTAATTCACACAACCAATGCTCAATAGCATCAAAATTATAGTAATCGTCTATATGAAATCTAGATAAATGGGTATTAACATAGTGGGCTTCTAGATAATCAACTACCTGATATAGCGTACTATTGGTTGCTTCTGCCATTAGATTTATTAGGTCTGCTACTACAATATAATCATTTTTTCGCGCTTCTAACTCATCAATTAAAATACTCACTTTCACACCTTTACACACCCTTAAATCAAAGTAGGTGCAAGGCAGTGCCAGCCTAAAGGTGTGTGAACGGCTGGCTTTCGGGTAATTAGTCCTAGCCTTGCATAGTTGGTGCTAAGCCTTAGCCTAGCTTTTGTTTGTGTTGTTTGAAGTCTGCACGGATCACGTTGTCCAGCTTGCCATCATAAGCATCATCAATGAAATTTGCCCACTGATTCATCATGTCTATTCTGTATGGCAAGTGCTGCGCTCCGTTGTATGCTGCGCTGATCTTGTTTTCTCTATCGTGTGCCAGCTGTAGCTCTATTGCTTCGTGCATAAACTCTTTTTCATGCAGTGTGGTACTGGCAAGCCCACGGAAGCCGTGCCCCGTCATTTCTCCTTTATAACCCATATTCCATAGGGCATTAATAAATGCGTTTTGGCTGTATGGCTTACGGGTTGAGGTATTAAAGAAAACGTACTGATCCGAAAAACCCAGCTCTTTGATCTGCTCTAATATTGCCATTGCTTGCGGTGCTAGTGGCACAATGTGCAAACGCTTGGCTTTCATCTTATCGGCTGGTATGCGCCATACATTCGCTTGATAATCAATCTCTGACCACTCCATAAAGCGTAGTTCATTGGTACGCACAAACGTATAGCATAAAAACCATAAGCCTAACTTCACCAGTACATCACCTTGATAAGCGTTGATGTCTTTTAGTAGTTTAGGTAATTGCTGGCTAGTAATGCGGTGGTGGTTGGTCGTTTTGTGTGGTTTGATTGCTTCGGCTAGGTCGGTGGCTGGGTTATGCGTGGCTAGTCCATTACGTATGGCGTGTTTGAATATCTGCCCTATCTCTCTAATAGTCCGCCTTGCCATTTCATTAGCGCCGCGGCTTTCTACTGCTTTGCCAATAGCTAATACATCAGGCGCGGTAATGTCGTTGATGTTCTTTTGACCAATAGAGGGCTTAACATCGCGCATATAAGCGGAATAGTTACGGGAAAAGGTGCTTTCTGCTAGGTAGGTTTTGCGTTCTGCATACCATGACTGGGCTATGTTATCGAAAACATTTAAACCGTCTTGGCTGGCTTGCTGCTCTTTTTTATGATCCTTAGGATTCACACCATCAGCTATTAAGCGTTTGATCTCAATATTGCGCTGCCTTGCGTTCTGCAAGCTCATAACTGGATAAGTGCCAATAGTGAGGGTTTGCTGTTTTCCTTGCCACCTGTAGGCGCTAATCCATGACTTAACGCCCGTGTAACGAACCCATAATTGCAGCCCGTTACCGTCACTATGCTTGTCAGGTCGCTTTGTATCAATCGAGGTACTACTGGGCTGTAGCTTATTGATAACGGTATGAGTTAAGGGCATTGGACTATCCTTTGTTGGTATTGAGAGCGTGTATAAACTCTAATACCAACAATAATACCAACATTCTATATGGTTCGCCATACCCCTATATAAACCTCAATACCTAAAAAACGCCCAAAATAAAGGGCTAACAGTCTATGACGGTCAGCCCTTTATCGTTGTTTGGTGGAGATGGCGGGAGTTGAACCCGCGTCCGCCAGCATTACGCTCATGAATCTACATGTTTAGTTTCTGTCTTTAGTTTTAATCCGTACCGATCCGACAGTCAGGATGGATTGGACGATTCTCTACTTTTGAACCCAAGCGATTGAGACAATCACTTGTGGCGAGCCTACATGCGGACGCTTCAACTTAGTTGACCAACTGTAGGTGATCAGCAACTAAGTAAACAGGTTTAAACCATGTAAACAGGGTTTAAGCTGCTAGAGCGTAATTTTCGTCGTTTGCGACTATAACAATATATGTTTGATTAACGAGAGGACATATACTCTCGACATGCATCATTGAGTTTCATCACCAGCGTCGAAGCCAGAACATCCCCAATAAGGTCATCTATTATATAGGACTTATACGTCGACTTTCAACCTATATAATATCTATATTACATTACGTTACAGCTGAACTCTCTAAGCCAGTACTTTGTTGAGCCATTTACCGATATTTTGAATCTGCGGCATGCAAACTTGATGAGCCATCGGATAAGTATGATAAGCAACATTATAGCCTTTAGCGGATAATAACTGCTGCGCCTGCTCGCCCAAAATTACAGGAACAACTGGATCATGCGTACCATGCTCAATCAATATTGGCATATCTTTATTAGCAGCGCTATAGCTAATATTATCATTAGTCGCTAGATAAGTAGAGAGTGTCATCAAGCCAGCTAAACGCTGTGGGTAGCCAAGTGCCACATGATAGGCCACTGCCCCGCCCTGTGAAAATCCAGCAATCACAATATGTTCAGGCTTAACGCCGTGCTCTATCTCACGGCTGATTAAATCATGAATTTGCTGAGAGGATTCTTCAATCTGTGCAATATCTACCTTGCGCTCTAAGCTCATCTCTAAGATGTCGTACCATGCTGGCATTACCATACCCCCATTCACCGTCACTGGACGTTTAGGTGCATGCGGGAAAATAAAACGTACGGCCATATCACTAGCCAAACCTAGCTGTGGAACCACTGGCTCAAAATCATGACCACTTGCGCCCAAACCATGTAGCCAGATAACGGCTCTGTCTATCTTTTTTTGAGATGGATTATGCTCAACGATGACCGCATCTAAATAATTACTCATGTTTTTAAATTCCTTTCAATAAAAATTGTAGGTACATCAAACTTATTTTTAGTAAAACTGACATTCGCAGTATATTTCAATATTTTTTATAATAACGCTGATTATTTTACAGCCTTTCATCAAAACCGCTAGTCAAAAAAGCCTTCACTAATAACCCCAATTTCCATCAACTTTTCACATCTTTTAAAGGCTGATAGCAAAAGCAAGTGCGACTTTTGTGCTACGATAAATTCGTCAACTTAGATAACACTCTTGCTACTGTATGATGCCCTACACTCATTTTTCAATGTTCGTATCTCATTAGATATGAATAAACCCTTTATCTTAAATAGTTTTTCTTTATATAGCGATATAGAGCTTATGACCCATATTTTACTGGTAGAAGACGATCCTGCTATCGCGATGTCACTGAAAGTCACTTGCAAGCGTGAAGGCTGGCAAATCACTTGGCTTGATAACGCCAGTAACGTGTTGCCTTTTCTGCGCAATTTACATAAAAGCGCTGAAGCGCAAAATCTATCGGCGATTATTTTAGATGTTGGGTTGCCAGATGGCGATGGTCTCAGTCTCTGTCAACAGATACGCCACACCCCTGATATTAACGGCTTAAAAGACACTCCTATCATCTTCTTGACGGCGCGTAGCGATGAGGTCGATCGTATTTTGGGTTTAGAGATGGGCGGCGATGACTATTGTGCCAAGCCATTTAGCCCGCGCGAGTTGGTTGCTCGCCTAAAAGCCATTTGGCGACGTGAGCAATTATTGTCTCAGCAGTCTACTAATCATACAGCAGCAGCAGATAATACCGTTAATGACAATTCTTCTAGCAATATGTCGGGGCAGGCGTTAACCTTTGAATGTCAGTCTGGCATCTGGCACTACCAACCGCTTAATTATTCGTTAATGTGGCAAGAGCAGAAGCTTGAGCTGAGTAACACCGAACGCAAAATCTTATTGACCCTGTTAAAAGCGCCCAATCAAGTCTTTAGCCGTGAGCAACTGCTGAGCGCGGTGAGCGATTACCCTGATCATCGCTTGGCGAGAACTATAGACAGTCATATCAAGTCCATTCGTAAGCAACTAGCGACCGTCGATGCCAGCATTGATGTTATCCATACCCATCGCGGCTTGGGTTACGCCTTGTGTCCCGCCTAGCTGCACTACCCATAGCCATATTTTGATTAAAACCGACCTTCTATAACGTCAAATAATACACCTAAAAATATGAATCATAAAACCAACGATAGTGCTAACAGCCATCCTAATACTCATATTAATAAGGCTGATAACAGCGCGCATGCCAGCCAAAGTAATTGGTATGCAAAACTGCATCCTATCGGCACCGCGCAGCAAACGACTAAACCAAAACGACTGCTGAATTTAAGTATATTTTTTAGGATTTGGCTTGCGTTGGCGTTAGTGCTGATTATCTGCGGTGTGGTCGCATTTACTCAGCTGTTTGGTTATGTCAAACCGACGGCGCAGCAAGTCATCGAAGATACGCTGTTAGATACCAGCAAATTGCTGGCAGCAAGTTTGCAGATGCCGTTATCTTCAGGACAGCTATACGATGAGCAGTATCAAACGAAACTCGATGCGGCATTTATCGGTGCGCCCACGATAAGTAAAACAACAGATCCAGAATATAAAAATAAAAGCCCTAGCAGCTTTCGGATATATGTCACCGATGATAAAGGCGTTGTCATATACGACTCACTACCCGAACCTGACAATGATGAAGGACAAAATTACAGCCGCTGGAATGATGTCTATCTAACGTTAAATGGTCAGTATGGCGCGAGAAGTACAACGCTAGATCATAATCAGCGAGATGGTACGGTGATGTATGTGGCACAGCCGATAAAGGATGAAACTGGCAACTTGATTGGTATCATCAGCGTTGGCAAACCTGTCGCTAGCGTGTTGCCTTATTTAGACGATACGCGCAATCGCATGCTTATCACAGCGCTTCTCATGAGTATTGCTGCCCTTATATTAGCAGGACTGGTCGCCTGGTGGCTCAAGCAAAGCATCAGCCTTGTGACCCAATATACCAGTGCACTGGCAGAAGACACCAAAAAGCCCTATTTTTACTTAGGTCATGAACTTAATAGCCTAACGGATACCATTGAGTCTATGAAACATCGATTGGAAAATCGCGCCTATGTTACTGACTATGTTCATACCCTGACCCATGAGCTCAAAAGTCCGTTAACCGCCATTCGTGCCAGTAGTGAGTTGCTAGAAGACGACGGGCTCGATAAAGAAGATCAACAGATGCTCATCCAGTCCATTGGTGAACAAAGTATCAAAATGCAGCAATTGATTGATCGGCTGCTATTACTTGCCAAAGTTGAGCAACCGACTTTTAAGCTGAATCGGCAGCTGACCCCTCTACTACCGTTGTTGCAAACCCTTGCAAAAGACAATAGCGCTAAATTGCAACAGCAGCACCTAGCGCCTATCGACATCTATCTTGATAATAAACGGGTGACTGAAACAGCGACTTTATCACCAGATGCCTTGGCAAATACCAGCGTTTTCGCTGATCAGTTTTGGTTGGTACAAGTGCTGCAAAATGTATTGGACAATGCCATTCATTTTGCCGATAGCACAGTCGTTATTTATCTGCACAACATCGCGCAACATGGTTCAGCGCAAACTGTGACTATTGATATCTTTAATAATGGTAAATTGCTCCCTGAGTATGCCGTTGATAAAGCGTTTGACCGTTATTTTAGCTTATCGCATCAGAGCCAAGCTGCTGAAAAAGCCTCAGAGCATGCACCAGATAAATCTTCCAAGTTAGAAATCAAACAAGCACAGCAGCCCAATGTCACAAGTAATACCCTCAAAAAAGGCACTGGCCTTGGTTTAACCCTTGTGAAGCAAGTTATTGAGCATCATGGCGGTCATGTTGCCATTACTAATATTCAAGAAAATAGCGATGACAGTAGTCACAATAGTAATGAAAAAAACGCTGCTATTAAGCAATATTCAGGCGTGATGGTTAGTATTACCTTGCCTTTGACTAAAGAATAGAGGCTTAGATAAGATAGATAGACAGTTACTCAAATTCATTAAATTATTTTCGATTAGCAATAATGCCAGTTCATGAATTTTCCATCATTCCTACACAGGTTTTCTATCTGCTTGTTTTACGATAGCGTTATTCAAATTCGTAACCCATATTAAGGATAGAAAGACCATGAAAGACGCTATTGAACAAAATCAAATTATAAAAAACTGCTTAGGCGGTAGTCGTCATTTTTGCCTACAAGCGCTGTCAGGTGAAGGGATTGATAGTATCGCTTTTGGGCATTGGTTAGCCATTCCCAGTCAACAACTGCTATTGGTATTTCGCCACCAGCAATGTGTGGCTATTGACCACTATCAAGTAGCGGCTTAAAAATTCATTCAATTTACTGATTAAATCTTATCAACTAAGTTGCTGACTTGTTAATTATTTATAAAAAATCAGTCAAAAAAAAACCCTCTATCATATCTAGTTAGAAACACTAGTTAGATATGATAGAGGGTTTATAATTTTACGGCAAACAATTTAAGTAATCGATTCAACCGGCGGCTTAACATCTGCATTTTGGCCGCGATGGCGCAAATAGTGATCGAGCAAGACAATAGCTAGCATGGCTTCTGCGATAGGCGTGGCACGTACACCAACACAAGGATCATGACGACCTTTGGTCAGCATATCAACCGACTCGCCTTGTGTATTGATACTCTTGCCAGCCGTCGTAATACTAGAGGTTGGCTTAAGCGCAATACTGACACGGATGTCTTGCCCTGACGAGATGCCACCCAAAATACCACCAGCATGATTTGCAGTAAAACCGTCTGGCGTCAGCTCATCACGAGAGCTATGACCGAACTGCCCTGCCACTGCCATGCCGTCGCCGACCTCAACGCCTTTAACAGCATTGATGCTCATCATCGCATGGGCAATATCCGCATCTAAACGATCAAATACTGGCTCGCCAAGTCCGACTGGCACACCGCTAGCGATAATCTCAAGACGGGCACCGCAGCTAGTGCCTTCACGGCGCAAACTGTCTATCAAGGTCTCAAAACGACTGACAGCATCGGCATCGGCGCAAAAAAACGGATTGCTATTCACAAAGTCCCAATCAATTTGGCTTGGGTTTAGGACATTACTGTACTCATTGCCAATTTGGGTGACGTGACCACGGACTTGCACACCTAAGCGCTCTTGTAGATATTTCTTAGCGATAGCACCTGCCGCCACGCGCATCGCTGTCTCGCGCGCTGAGGAGCGCCCACCACCACGATAATCACGAAAGCCATATTTCATGCTATAGGTATAGTCGGCATGACCGGGGCGAAACGTGTCTTTAATCTCGCCATAGTCTTTGGATTTTTGATTGGTATTACGAATCAGCAGGCCAATAGACGTACCAGTCGTCTTACCCTCAAACACACCAGAGATAATCTCAACTTCATCGGACTCGCGGCGCTGGGTAGAGTATTTAGACGTGCCCGGTTTGCGGCGATCTAAATCGATTTGCAAATCATCTGCAGATAAGGCTAAACCCGGTGGCACGCCATCGACGATTGCCATAAGACCTGCACCATGCGACTCGCCGCACGTGGTGACCGTAAAAACCTGTCCAATGCTATTGCCTGCCATATTTATCCTTAAATAAATGAAGTCAATTTTTGAGTATCGCGTAAATCTCGATGGTTTTATTACTCAACAGTTCTAGTACTCGATAGCTCTATTACCTGACAGTTCTATTGAATGCTATCTAACAGTTGCACGTAAGCATTGAACAGCTCACGATGCGCCATGAGCTCATCATAAGTAATCGCAAAGACACCGTGACCACCGTGGGCAAATTTCAACCAATCAAACTGAATTTCAGGATAGGCTTGCTTCAATGCCCACTCACTATCACCTACTTCACAAACTAACAAGCCTTCAGGGCTCAGATAATCTGGCGCTTCAAACAAAATACGATGCACCAAATCCAGCCCATCTTGACCCGCGGCTAGCGCATGCTCTGGCTCATATAAAAATTCAGGTGGCAGCTCTGCCATAATAGCCGCATCAACATACGGCGGATTGGTGACGATCAGTTCATACTGGTGTTCAGCAGGAATCTTAGCAAACAGATCGGACTCAATCACATTAACCTGATGCCCAAGATCATGATGATCGACGTTAACCATGGCTACTTCAAGCGCACTTTTATCAATATCAACAGCATCAACCAGCGCATCAACGAAACGCGTCGCAAGTGCAATAGCAATACAACCAGAACCAGTGCATAAATCTAAAATACGCTCAGGCTGCGACAGTTGCTTGACCTCTAAACCGTGATCATAAAATACAGCAGCCTGCTCGTTGACGCTCTTACCAAGTGGCTTGGCAAGCTCATTGACATCAAAATATGGATGGAACTGCTGACGAATCAATTCTGCGATAGGCGATCTTGGAATTAGTACACGCTCATCGACATAAAAAGGCAAATCACAGAAGTATGATAAATTAATCAAATAGCTTAATGGTTTACGCTCAGCGATACGCTCTTCTAACAAACTCAGTACCAACTGCTTCTCTGAGATGGTCAAGCGACAATCGAGAATCTGCTCATTGGCTGACCAGTCTAAAGCCAGAGAATGCAAAACAATGGCGGATGCTTCAGCAAACTCATCGGTGGTGCCTTGTGCAACGACCACATCATAATTACGGAGCTGGGTGACCGAAAAGCGAATAAAATCACGAATACTGACCAATTGCTCGCGGGCCTCTTCTAATTCTGCAGGCAAATTGGCAAATTGATCGTCTTCACCCAGAATCCCACTCTCTAAATCAAACACCATTTCACTCTCTAGACCATCGTCATTGAAGTATTGATTTTGAAATTCTTCTGCGCTCATTGTTTGGTCTTCTGACATATCGCACCTTGCTGATTACATGTTCACTGACTACATGCGGATGGGTTAAAACGCCTTTTATTAAAAGCCGATCTATTAAATAAAAATTTATTCACCATTATAGACATAAACGCTAAGTTGCGCCAATTTTTGCAGTTTTATATTCATAAAAATGGCTCTAAAAACAATGTGAATAATGAGGATTGTAAGTAAGAATAGCGCATCATCTTATGCATACCCTCGCTCAGTTATTGCCCAACTGTAGTGAATACGTCAACGGTTGACGTTTGGCAAGACTTTAATGAAAAAAGATGTGTCAAAAGTTTGCGAAGCATTCAAATTATGCGCATAATAGCCCCATTAGTTATAACCATAAGTATCCCAATATGATGAAAATGAAGCCTCTTATTACCGCTATATCAATTGCTGTCGTTACTGCCAGTGTCAGCGCCGTTGCCGCACCTGATGATAATACGCGCACCTTACCAGTACGAACCGCTGACTCAATGCCTAGCATTGCCAAAAAAGTCAGCCTTAATGTACAAGAGAATCGCAGTAGCTCAATCGATGGTCGTGCTCCTGTCGTAGCCACGCCTGCTTTAAAGCCTAATATGCCTGACCGTATGACTCAGCTGATTGACGAAAAGCAGGAAGTCGATGTAGAGACAGCGCAACAAGCAGTCAGTGCTGATAACATGACGGTAGAAGAACTGGCTCGTAAGGATGTGCAGTCTGATAGCACTGACGATATTAGTGAAGGTCAAGCCGTCGCTGCCCCTACCGCAGCCATATCTGATACTAGCCCAGCAGATACTTCTATCAAAAGCATCGAAGATGTTAATGGTAAAAAACATACCACGCTGAATTTGTCGAATTATGCCAAACAAGTAAACGGTGCCACATGGACACCGAATATGAAAGTTAACTCGGCAATGACAATCAAAATGCAGGCACTGCTTGATTGGAACCATGCTTCTCCTGGCGCTATCGATGGCGGCTGGGGCATGAACAGTAAAAAAGCGCTGATCAACTTTCAAACCATGAAAGGTCTGCCAGCCACAGGTAAAATGGATCAAAAAACGTGGGATGCGTTAAATAAAAATATCCCAGCGAATAAACCGGTACTCGTGACTTACACCATCACTGAAGATGATATTAAGACCAACTTTGCTAGCACACCTGCAGGTTCAGAAGCCAAGTCCAAAATGAAAGGCTTATACTATCAAGACATTAAAGAGATGTTTGGTGAGCGCTTCCATATGGATGTGCGTTATTTAGATAAGCTGAATAAAAATAAGCAGTATAAAGCGGGCGAAACCATCACTGTTTTAAATACCCGTACACCACTTAAGCAGCGCATTAACCGTGTGGTTGCCAATAAAGCCGATAAGACATTATATGCTTATAACGGCGATAAGCTGGTGGCTACTTACCCAACGACAATCGGTAGCGATGCCACACCATCGCCACAAGGTTCGTTTAAAATCATTAACAAGGTGAAAATGCCTTGGTACAAAGCAACCGTTGGTAAAGGCGCAGACAAACAAATACATATGCTACCACCAGGACCAAATAGCCCTGTTGGCGTCGTATGGATGGGCTTATCTAAACCTTCATATGGTATTCATGGTTCACCAAAGCCTGAAGGCATCAGTCGCCAAGCCTCTGCAGGTTGTGTGCGTTTGACCAACTGGGATGTGTTAGAGGTTTACGCCAATATCGAAAATGGCGCGACTGTTGAGCTTAAATAAATTGAGCTTAATTAATAAGTCATAAATGATGAATAAAAAAAGACCTTACTATCAAGGTCTTTTTTTATGGCTGATAATCGGATTTATTGATTTAAATTGACAACATTATTCATTTTTATGCTTTATAGCCTTCTTCATTACCAGTAATGCTACCGACTTTTTTGGTAAAAAACATGCCTGCAGGGATGGACACCAAAACGCCCAATGCTACTGCTATTTGGATATGAGGTATTTCATTAAAACCTGTGACTAAAGCGCCAATCATAAAAACGCCAATGGTAACGGTTGCTGCGATTGAATAGATAACAGAGAATAATGGCCAGTTCATAACTTATTCCTCATTTTTATTGTGGATATAGTACCTTTATACACTAAACCCACAAAGAAAGTAAGTATTTCCTATAAACCTGCGAGCCAGCTATAGTAGGTGACTAAGCATAAAAAACCCTGTTAAAGTTAAGGTTTTTATTGTTATAAGTTAGTGATGCATAATTTTACTATTTTAAGTATTACTACTTAATGACACTGCGCTCTATTTAGTGGTAAAAAACCCATACGTTGTCCTCTTTTTATCATTACAATAATGTCTTTCTTTTACTTTTTAAGAAAGCTATTTGCCATGACCTCACCTGAAAACAAACCCTCTAATGATTCTTCAGTTATAAAAGATGCCTCAAGCACGGCCAATTATTCAGACAAAAAAGTGGTGCTAACTGACGCAGATGATAGCTCTGTACTAGATAGCACTGTTGAACATACTGAGTCTTCAAAAAGCTCAGAGACTCATGATGACAATGACTGTGGCGAGGATATGGCTTGTGCACAGCCGCCTGAAACAACGATAGCGATAAAGTCCATTGGTGCTGACGAGGTAGTGGCAACGTTAGAAACCGCTCAGCCCAACAATGAGTCTGAAACAACTAAACTTGAAATCACTGGGCTTGAGACACCACTATCCAATGAATCGTTAAAATCGACAACAGCGCCCAATCATAAAAATCTAAAAAATGTATCAGCAGAACATGCTCAAGCAGAAGAATATAACGCTTACGAGCAAAATTCTCAAGAAGATGCTGAGGTAACGGTAGAGGCAGAGGATAGTGCCCCCGCTGATGCACAGAGCACTTATCCTATCTCTGATAACCCTCAGCAAGAAAGCAAAGCAAATAGTAACAACGCAAAACCGTCCTCAATTGATAAACAGCCAGACACGCCTAAAAATAATGACACTATCGTAAAAAATACTGTGAAAGATAAAGTTGATAATCAGGAAGAACTAGAAGACGAGATTAAAGAAAAAAAAGAAGCTAAATTGGAGTCTTATAAGCAATTTGTTGCCGAGCAATTCAGCAATCAAAAGGTAGACTATCCAGAAGTACGGGTCAGAATCGAGGCCAACGCTCTGCCTAGCAAAATATATTTCATTATGAATATACTTTCTGCCATCATCGCCAGTTATGGGTTAGTGACCAATTCAGCTGCCGTCGTCATTGGCGCCATGTTGGTTGCCATGATGTTAGGTCCCATTACTGGCATAGCGTTAGCGATTATTGATCATCGTATGCCATTGCTACGTAAATCACTGATTACGGTTATCGTTGGTGTGTCCTTAGTGGTATTGGTTGGTTTTATCGTCGGCTGGTTACACAAAGATCAGCCACTGACCGCAGAGATATTATCGCGCACTCAGCCAACCTCGATGGATTTAATGATTGCGCTGGCAGGGGGTACTGCTGGTGCTTATGCGATGGTTTCACCGCACCTATCAGTGGCAGTGGTCGGCGTGGCGGTAGCCACTGCATTGGTGCCACCTCTTGCCGCGAGTGGTATCTTATTTGCCAATGGCGAGACGCAGCTTGGACTTGGGGCACTGCTACTGGCGCTAACCAATATTATTGCTATCCAGTTTACCAATGCTTTAGTACTTTGGTTATTAGGCTTTCGCCGTTTGGTCGATGACGATTATAAATCCAGCACCTATTTGACCTTTTTACGGCGTAATGCGGTGACGTTATTATTGTTAGGTGGCTTAGGGACATATTTGACCATCAACCTACAGACCAATGCCAAACAACAGGTTTTTGAGAGTAGCGTCAAAGAAGCCATCAATAGCTACTTTATCGACAAAGGCAACGTGCTGACCAATACTCAGTTTGATACTTCAGAAGAAAATAAAGTCGTACGTGCGGTCATTCGCGGAGAGACGACGCCTACCTCATACGATGTACGGCAAATCGAAACCGTCATTGCTCAAGATATGGCAGAGAATTTCCCTGAGTATTTACCCATTAAGCTACAGCTACGCTACTTGCCAGTACAAGTCATTGAGTCTAATCCATTGATACAAGATAAACTGGATAAGACTGATGCGGCGATTTTGACCAATTAGCTTTTTTGACCAACTGGCTTTAAGATGCGCTACAAATCCATCGAGCATCTACATGCGTAGAATAACCTAGCCGTTGTAACTCTTGTACCAAGAGCTTGGGCGTTTGTGCTAAAATCGTTTGCAAAATTATTTTACTCAATTCTATTCGCCAGTAAGGAGCCGCTGTGAGCCAGCCATTTCGCTCAGCCGATATTCGTCAAGCTTTTATCGATTTTTTCATAAGCAAGCAGCACACCCCCGTCGCCTCATCGAGTTTGATTCCACACAATGACCCGACATTGCTATTTACCAATGCCGGCATGAATCAATTTAAAGAAACGTTTTTGGGTATGGAGCCACGTGATTATACCCGTGCGGTGACGTCGCAAAAGTGCGTACGTGCTGGCGGCAAGCACAACGATTTGGACAATGTTGGCTACACGGCACGTCATCATACGTTTTTTGAAATGCTCGGTAATTTCTCTTTTGGTGACTACTTTAAGCAAGCTGGTATTTGCTATATTTGGGAGTTTTTGACCTCAGATGAATGGCTAGCAATCGATAAAAATCGCTTGTATGTGACCATTTATGAGACTGACGACGAAGCCTTTGATATTTGGCATAAAGACATCGGCATCCCAAGCGAGCGCATTATTCGTATTGGCGATAATAAAGGCGCGCCTTACGCCTCAGACAACTTTTGGACGATGGGTGACACCGGCCCTTGTGGTCCTTGTACCGAAGTCTTTTATGACCATGGTGCTGATATCGAAGGCGGTCTACCGGGCACACCTGAAGAAGATGGCGACCGTTATATCGAGATTTGGAACTGCGTCTTTATGCAGTTTAATCGTCAAAAAGATGGCACTATGCTACCGCTACCAGCGCCAAGCGTAGATACTGGCATGGGACTTGAGCGTATCAGCGCCATCATGCAAGGCGTCCATGGCAACTACGAGATAGATTTATTTGTACATTTGATGGATGCGGCGGCTGAGATTTTAGAGATTGAAAACCAGCAACAATCGTCATTAAAAGTCATCGCTGACCATATTCGCGCCGTTTCATTTTTGATTGCTGATGGCGTTACTCCAAGCAACGAAGGTCGTGGTTATGTACTGCGCCGTATCATTCGTCGTGCGGTACGTCATGGCAATAAACTTGGTGCTGACAGTGAGTTTTTCTATAAAATGGTCGAGCCCTTGGTTGCTGAAATGGGTACGGCGTATCCTGAGTTAAAAGATAAGCAAAGCGTCATTGAAAATGCCATTCAAAAAGAAGAAGCACAGTTTGCCAAAACTTTGGCACAAGGCTTGCGTCTACTTGCCAGCGAACTGGAAGGTCTAAAAGATGGCGACACGCTATCTGGGGAAGCCGCATTTAAACTGTACGATACTTATGGTTTCCCGATCGATTTGACTGCGGATATCACTCGTGAGCGCGGTATTGTGATTGATGAAGCTGAATTTGATGAGCATATGCAAGCGCAACGTGAGCGTGCTCGTGATGCTGGCAAATTTGACGTTGATTATAGCAGTGTCATTCAAGTAGAAAACCCAACGACCTTTATCGGTTATGAGCAGCTTGCAGAAGAAGGCGTCACGATTGATGCGCTGTATCAAGATGGCAATCCAGCCGATAGCTTAGCTGAGGGCATGGAAGGCGTCGTCGTATTGGATCGCACCCCATTTTATGCTGAAGGTGGTGGTCAAGTTGGTGAGCTTGGCGAAATCCGCACTGCAACTGGCGTTTTTGAAGTGCAAGATACCAAAAAATCTGGGCAAGCCATCATCCATTATGGTGTTGTGACCATGGGCGACATTAACACCAAACAAACCGCCGATGCGCAAGTCTTGTCGAGTATTCGCGCAGCCAGTGCCAAAAACCACTCTGCCACGCATCTATTGCATGCGGCATTAAGAGAAGTATTGGGCGACGCGGTCACGCAAAAAGGCTCGCTAGTATCAAGCGAAGTCTTACGTTTCGATTTCTCCTATGACAAGCCCGTCAGCACTGCCGAAATTACGCGTATCGAACGCTTAGTCAATGAGCAAATTCAAGCCAACACCCCTGCTCGCATCGAGAATATGTCTATCGACGAAGCGATGAAACAAGGTGCAATGGCATTATTTGGTGAAAAATATGGCAGTGACGTTCGCGTCTTAACCATGGGCACTGACAGTATTGTCGATGGTCAGCGCAAGCCCTTCTCTATTGAGTTGTGCGGTGGTTTGCACGTTAAACGTACTGGTGATATTGGTGTGCTAAAAATTACCAGCGAATCAGGTATTGCTGCTGGCATCCGCCGTATTGAAGCGGTCACTGGCATGAATGCAATTAAAAATATTCAGCAAAGTGAACAACAGCTGAGCGAGCTTGCCAGTCAGCTAAAAGTAAAACGTCCTGAAGTGGCACAGCGCGTGCGTACCATGGCGGATAAGCAGCGCGAACTTGAGAAACAACTAGAGCGTTTAGAGCAAAAAATCGCCAGCGCCCAAGCAGCCAATTTACTCGATGAAGTACAGACCATCGCAGGCATGCCCGTGCTTATCAGTACCTTAAGCGGTATCGACGGCAAATCTATCCGTACCCTGATGGACGATATTAAGTCTAAACTTCCTGATAGCGTGATTGTATTGATTGGTGATAAAGACGAACAGTTAGCCCTAGCTGCAAGCGTGGCAAAATCAGTCACCGCTAAAGTAAAAGCTGGTGATATCATTCGTCATTTGGCAAGTGAGCTGGGCGGTAAAGGTGGTGGTAAGCCAGATTACGCACAAGGCGGCGCGCCAAAGTCTGGCAACTGTACCGCGGTTATCAACGCCCTACCTGCTTGGATTGAAACTCAGCTTAGCTAGTCCTGAAAAAAACATGAATACAGCGCATCACTTGGGTCTACTACGCATAAAATACGCGATTGGTTATAACGGTTATAACCAATCGCCATGTATCTAAGCGCTACGGGCACTTAACGTTGTGACGTAGATATGATATAAAGGTCAACGTTTATATGCATCGTGCGTGCATTACCTAGTCAGCACTACTGAATACATAAACGAAAAGCATGGGCGCAATTCTTATAATACGGCTTTATCTATACAAGCATTGATTGAGCGTCACATCCGCATACTGGCTCTCATTGATGATAATAAAAGGCCATTAATGAATAATAGGTAGATTTTTATGGCGTTAATAGTACAGAAATACGGCGGCACCTCGATGGGCAGTATCGACCGCATCAAAAACGTCGCCAAACGAGTCAAACGCTGGCATGACAACGGTCATCAAATAGTTGTTGTCGTCTCTGCCATGAGCGGCGAAACCAACCGTTTGATTGATCTAGCACGCCAAATTAGCACTCAGCCTGACCCCCGTGAATACGACCAAATGGTCTCAACCGGTGAGCAAGTATCGATTTCATTACTTGCTATGGCGATTAAAGAGCTTGGTGTAGGCGCTCGTTCATTTACTGGTCGTCAAGTCGCGATTAAAACGGACAATGCCCACAATAAAGCCCGTATCGAAAGCATCGATGACAAAAATATCCGCGCGCAACTCGATGCAGGCAATGTCGTCATCGTCGCAGGCTTTCAAGGTATTGATGACGAAGGCAACGCGACCACATTAGGGCGCGGTGGCTCTGATACCACAGGTGTCGCTATTGCTGCTGCCTTGGGTGCTGATGAATGTCAGATTTATACCGATGTTGATGGCGTTTATACCACTGACCCTCGTGTGACCTCAAAAGCCAAAAAACTTGAAAAAATTACCTTTGAAGAAATGCTAGAGATGGCAAGTCTTGGCTCTAAGATTTTACAGATTCGTTCGGTAGAATTCGCCGGTAAATATGGTGTACCACTGCGCGTATTATCTAGCTTTGATGAAAACAACGATGGTAGCTTCGACCAAGAATTTCAAGACAATGTCGGCACCTTAATTACGATAGACGAAGGAGACAATATGGAACAGGCAATTATCTCAGGTATCGCTTTTAATCGAGACGAAGCAAAAATAGTCGTGCGCGGTGTACCTGATCATCCTGGTATTGCCTCCGCTATCCTAAGCCCGATTGGTCGTGCCAATATTGAAATTGATATGATAGTGCAAAACCTCTCTACTAACGGCACCACCGACTTTACTTTCACTGTCAACCGTACTGACATGGACAAAACCATGAAAGTACTGGAAAATGAAGTCAAAGATGAGATCGGTGCTAAAGAGATATTGGCTAATGATGAAGTCGTTAAAGTCTCTTTAGTCGGCGTCGGCATGCGCTCTCATGCTGGTGTTGCGAGCCTCATGTTCCAAACCCTTGCTGAAAACAATATCAATATTCAAATGATATCAACCAGCGAAATCAAAGTGTCTGTCCTTATCCAAGAACAGTATTTAGAAAAAGCTGTTAAATCACTACATACCGCATTTGGTCTGGATCGTGAAGATGGCGAAAGTAAAATCGCTGGGCTATAATTTATTTTAAAACGCTTAAAATAATCGATTTAGCATCAACAGTTATGCATTAAGTCAGTATCAATTACTTTCAACAATGTATTAAATTAAATAGGGTCTTTTTAGATCCTATTTTTATCTTTTATTATTGCTAGGGTAACTATTTACCCAATAGTTTTGTGAAAATCCGTGACAGTCTCTGTTATGCCCCCTATAATGGGGCTTTCATTTGGGCTAAATGAATCTACCTATCATTACCGCTATTGGCACAATAGTAAGCATTGTGGTTGTCATTGATACATTGTCTTTCTAGTGCTGCGGTAATGTCCTGCAATTGAGAAGTAATCTGATGAGTAATAATTTGTTGATGCGACATAAGGAGTGTGACGCATGTTAATTTTGACACGCCGCGTGGGCGAAACGCTAATGATTGGTGATGAGGTCAGTGTGACTGTCCTAGGTGTCAAAGGCAATCAAGTACGTATCGGTGTAAATGCACCGAAAGATATTGCCGTACACCGCGAAGAGATTTACCAACGTATTCAGCATGAGCGTTCTGTACAGTCGCAAATGCAACATCTTGAGCAAGGCAATTTTGCGCCTTCATTTGATGACGAAGACTATTTCAATCGCTAAGTTACATACTTTCACTTTTTTAATCTGCTCTGAGGTCATTTATTTATGAGTATCCGCCAATCAGATGTATCGGCTCTACTTAATGGTTTGGATAAAAAAGCCATTGGATTCAATGATGTCATCAGTTTTATTGATGATTTTTATCGCTACGCACCTGCCCCGTTTGTGAACGGTATGGTACACAATGCAGCTGGTGAAAATGAAGGTAGTGCGAAAATTTTTGGCTTTGCCAAGCACCATGGTCTGAATCAATTGGACACGCTAAAACTGTTTGGCGAGCATTATGCCAAAGTTCAAGCAACTCCTAACGGTACTGACCATGCCAATATCCGCAATTTTTTACATTGGGGCTGGCAAGGGTTTTTGATGCAAAAAAATCCATTAACGGTTCGCCCTAGTGTTGATACGACGGCGCTTTAAAAAGTTATTAAATAAGAGAAGGCCACGCTGATTAGCGTGGCCTTTTTTATGTGCTTCATTTTTTATCATAAAACTTAGCCACCAGCCTATTTATCACGAAACTTGACGGGTTGGACTGCGCCTTTCGGATTAGGCATGTTTGGATAATGATGCTCGTGCTCGACATCACATTCTGCCCCGACAATAGAGCCATCGTCTTTGACTGGCTTATGAATATAGCCTGTGCGCTCAGCAGGTGGTAGATGCTCGTGCTCCCACACCATCACCGCTTGCATACAGGTCTCGCGCTGCTCAGCGGTCAGCTTGCGACCATCAGGCCACTTACCCAACTCAATCGCCATGCGGAATTTATCCACCACTTCTGGCGTTAAACTTGCTAATATCGTTTGCTTATCCATCCTGCCTATTCTCCACTACTATTTTTTATAACATATTTTTTATAACGTTTTTATATAAAAGAGACACTTATTCGTCGTCCATAATATCATCATCCACGTCAAGACTGAATTCCTCAGCATGGACGTTCCAGTGCAATTTAGTGCGACAAGCTTCATAAAAATCAAACCCTGGCGGGTGCAATAAAGTAAGCTTATCTGGATGCTTACGAATATAGAGCCGTTGCTCCTGCTCAAGTGGCACGCTTGGCTTGCCGTCGGCACTGACCATCGGCTGAGTGCGATTGTCTTCATGAATGCGAATGCATACTTCGCTATTACCGCTCACCACAATCGGTCTGCTAGACAGCGTATGGGGATGCATGGGCACCAAACAGATAGCATCCATACTCGGATGAATAATGGGACCGCCGCCAGAGAGTGCATAGGCCGTTGAACCGGTAGGCGTTGCTGCAATCAAACCATCACTATGCTGACGATAGACATCTTGACCATCGATTTTCATCTGAAAATCAATCATATGAACCGATTTTCCCGCATGCAATACGATATCATTGAGCGCCATGTCTTCATGAATGATAGTACGCCCTTCTCGTATCTCCATCGTTAATAGAAAACGATGATCCAACTGATAATCACCCATCAGGACTTGGCGCAATTTAAACGCCGCTTCATCAGGTTTTACATCCGCCAAAAAACCAAGCCGACCACGGTTGACGCCAAGTACAGGCACACGGTAGCGTGCCAACGCTTCAGCCGCGTGCAATATCGAGCCATCACCGCCAACAACGATGACCAAATCACAAATCTCACCAATCAAACTACGCTTAACGATTTTGACCTTTTCAATCTCAGTAAGGTTCAAAGTGGGCAAGTTCGCCGTTTGCACATCCATAATCAATGTGAGATTCATCTCATTGATAGTCTGGGCAATTTGTACCAAACTTTGAGTGACACTACGTTTACCAGCGCGGCCCATAAGCCCAATACGCCTAAAAGCAGGGTTTTTGATAGCGTGGAACAGCTCTGATTCATGTAAGTGCGGCAATCTTGCGGATTGCGCTGAGTTTTCCATAAAACGACTCGGCATAACGGTAAATTACTCGCCAATGATAGCGATAAACGAGCGTTTAGACTAGCATGTTTATGAATTATCGTTGTTAACTGTCGTAATCAACCCCATATAAAAGCCATCGCACGTTACTCTTAAACGTGTTTGTTTAGCTAGGCAATACGCCAAAATACATCAACTAATAATAGCTCTATAAGGTCGTGAAGCCTTGATGGCTGTCACGTAAACACAGTTGACAATAATGGCGGTTTTGCTAAAGTAGCTAGCATCATTATTATTTATATTTTATTAAGGACAACTTTATGGCCAATCCTATTGTCAGTCGCGCAGAACTTGCGATCGGCGGTAAGCCAATGACGGTCAAGGGCGTGATTCAAAAGACCAGTCTATTACTTGGATTATCTGCGATCACTGGTGTGGGCTTTTTCTTTTATGCCCTTATGGCAGGTTTGTCGCAAGGCTTTATCACGATGGCTGCCTTCGGCAGTATGTTTGCTGCTTTTGGTCTCGCGCTTTTTATCACTTTTAAACCTCATAAGGCCAAAACCTTTGCGGTGCCTTATGCACTGTTAGAAGGCATATTTTTAGGCGGCATCTCGCTGTTCTTTATGCGGATGTATCCGAGTGTACCAGTGACCGCTATGTGTGCCACTTTTGTGACGGCAGCCGTTATGCTAGGGCTATATCGCTCAGGTCTGGTCAAGGTGACTGAAAAGTTCCGCTCAATTGTGACTTCAGCATTGATTGCAATTATGCTGGTTTATGTGGCGCAATGGGTACTTTCTTTAGCGTTTGGTTCAAGCTTACCGTTCTTATTTGAAGGTGGTGCTATCGCTATCGGCTTTAGCTTATTTGTGATTATCATCGCTTCTTTCACGCTGTTATTAGACTTCGATAATATCGATCGCGGTGTGGCAATGGGTGTCTCTGAAGATTACGAATGGTTATTTAGTATTGGTATTCTTGCCACGCTCGTATGGATGTACATTGAATTTATGCGTTTGCTTAGCTACTTACAAGACTAACTGCTCTCTAAATCTACTTGTAGTTTGGTAAAAAACCGCCTTAGCTATTCATATAGTTAAAGGCGGTTTTTTTATGGGTAAAGTTAAATACTTATAATAGACATACTGTTTGGAAAAATGTGAGCAGCAAGGAAGATGAGTCTCAGTACTACATTAGTAGGCTAAGTAAGTATGGCGCAGCTAATCGTTTTTTTGAATAGGTATTAAGCACGCTTTAAGCGCAGCGCATTTAAGACCACAAACAATGAACTTAATGACATACCAATAGCAGCCAGCCAAGGTGGCACATAGCCTAACGCTGCTGGTATTAGCACACTGCCATTATAAATCAGTGCCCAGCGGAAGTTTTGTTTGATAATACGTTCCGTTTTATCAGAGATACGCTTAGCCGCAGTAATAGCGTCGATTTGACCATTTAAGATAATACTGTCACTCGATACTTGTGCCAAATCTGCCGCCCCCGCAATAGAAGTCGAGACATCTGCTGCGGCTAGCACTGGCGCATCATTAATACCGTCTCCCACCATCAACACTACGCCACCTTCCGCCTGTAGTTTTTGAATGTGAGTAACCTTGTCTGTTGGCGATAGACCATTGTAAGCAGAATGCATCCCTAAGCTTTCAGCCAATACCAGCGCTTGCGGGCTTGGGTCACCAGTCAACATAACTGTCTCAATACCCAACTCTTTAAGCGTATCGAGCATGGCTTTGGCACTATCACGCACCTTATCATTGAAATAGAAGCATGCCAGCGCTTGCCAAGTGACCGAGTCATTTTGTTGACAAGATAAAACCACCGCTGAGCTGGCGCGCTGTGATACTAAATCAATGACCATATCATTATCAGTATCGTTTAACGCAAAATCCACATGACCAATTCGATATAATACGCCATCAATCACTGCCTCAACACCGCCTGCTGGATAATGCTGTAAGGCCTGCGTCGATGGCAAATGCAACTGATAGGCAGCAGTCAATAGTGCATGAGCAATCGGATGACGGCTTCCTACTTCTAGAGCCGCAGCGATTGCTAATAGCGTATCTTTTTGCTCATCTGTAGCCGTTGCAATATCATTATCTTTAAGCAGCTCAATATTTAATAAATTTGGCTTACCATAAGTGAGCGTGCCTGTTTTATCAAAAGCGACATGAGTGATTTCAGCGAGCGTTTGTAGCGTATGTCCACGCGTCGTCAAAAACCCATAGCTTGCCAGTCGATTGGTCGCGACCGTCAGCGCAATCGGCGTCGCTAAAGACAGTGCACAAGGGCAAGTCGCGACCAATACCGCGACCGTAGCCCAAATCGCTTGGCTTGGGTCAACGATATACCAACCAATGAATACCAAGACAGACAATACCAAAATACGCGCCACAAACCAGCGTGCCAGCTTGTCTGCTTGCTGTGCCAGTTTGGGCTTTTCACTCATGGCACGGTTCATCAGCCGATCAATCAAGCCAATTTGGCTGTCTGCTGGCAATGCTGTGACCAGCATCTCAAACGGTTGGCTATCGTTTTGTGCACCGCCGACGATATAGTCACCTTGGCTCTTGATAATCAAGTCGCCCTCACCCGTCAATAGGCTTTGCGACACGGTAGCAGTCTGGCTCAGCAAAATACCATCGCTGATGATTTCAGAGCCAGCCTCAACTAAAATGATATCACCCACTTGCAAACTATGGGCGGTGACCATTTGTTTTTCTTTTGCCTCATCTGCTGTTGTTGATATGGCTGATTTTTGAGTACGCGTGCGTTGCCAGTCTTGTGCAATTTTTGATGTGAGCTGATGAACATTGGCATCCATGCTTTGCATAAAATTAGGCGTTGGATTGGCTGATGTGCTCGCCTCATTTGTATCCAAATTACTGACTTGATTACTCACGTCTTCATTTACAGCTGTTTTCTCGAGCTCATTTTTCTTTAACTGCTGTAATATAAGCTCGGCGGCTTCTTTATCTTCCGCAATTTTTTGTACCAGTACTGGCTCAACCACGACCAAGTCATTGGCCATGGTGGCGGCTTTTAGGCGTGCATTATGCTCAATGTAACGCCCTGCCAGTAAAAAGAAAATAAACATACTGACCGAATCGTAATAGGTTTCCCCTTGCCCAGTGATGGTCGCATATAGGCTCGCGAAAAAAGTCACAATCAGCGCGATACTGACGGGTACATCCATATTAACTTGACGGGCACGAATTGCCGACCACGCTGAGGTAAAGAACGGGATACCCGCATAGAAGAACACGGGCGTACTGACAAATAAAGACACCCAGCGCAAAAAATCACGCTGAAATATTAGCATGTCGCTGTATTCACCAAAATAGATGGCAACGGCATACATCATCGCTTGCATCGAGCCCAACGCGGCAATGCCCAATCTTATGAGCATTTGGTTGTTATGACGTGCCAGCATCGCCTCATGCGTATCTTGACGATAAGGCTTGGCTTCGTAGCCTATTTCATTAATGGTGGCAAGAATACGGCTGATCGGCAGCTTATCCTCGTTCCATATCACACGCATCCGCTGATTGGTCAAATTCACCTGACATTTACTGATGCCCTCTAACTCATCGAGACGCGACTCAATTAGCCAAGTACACGCCGCACAGCGTAGGTTATTGACGGACAGCTCTGCAACCGACAGTCCGTCTTGTGCATAGACAAACTGTGATTTGATCTCGTCATGGTCATAGGCCTCAAGGCGAGTCAACTGCGTCGGTAGACTTGCCGTGCGATTGATCTCTGAGCGATCCAGATAATACTGTTCAAGTCCTGCCTCTACGATGCTTTGAGAGGCTAACTGACAGCCCATACAGCACATCTCACGCGACTTACCCAATATCTTGGCATGGAACGGCGGCTGCGGTACAGGATCACCGCAGTGGAAACAGTGACCTGCGAGTGGCAGTACTAAACCTTCGATGATAGAGTTATCTTCATAATGCTGGCTGGTGGTCGATGCCATGGATGAGGGGACATTGGACATAATCGCGCTTACTTCCTTTAGACAGGTTTGCTCGAACCTTATTCGCTTTAAGTAAACTTACTATCACTAACGAGACTCAACGCCTATGCAGAAGACCTATCTAAAACAGCTATTTTAAATAACTCTCAGCACGGCTCGCAAAAAATAAAACAATAACAGTAGCGGTTAATTCATAAAAAACACATCGTTGGCGCATCTCTAAACTGCTATCGTGCATGGCTATGTGACATGGTGACATGAAGCTAATATGACACTTATATAACAATGATACTGCCAATCTAAAGCTTTTAATGCTTTGTTAGCAATGACCGTGTTTTAACAGAGATTATACTATAAGCAAGTGCTGTGAAGAGCATAACGACTCACAGCTTAAAATCAATGAATGCCTGCGTTGACGATGATAGATTGAAAAATTTGTCAATTTGCGTCATTATGAGGCAGTTTTTTATACCAAAATGGTGCGACATCAGTGCAAACATCCAATTCCAAGTTACCAAATACCAAGTTAACACAGCCCTCTAAATCTGTTAACCACACGCTCCCTTCACAGCAGCGTGGGTTGGTATTTAGTAGTCTTATCTTAATTGTCATTATTGCTGGCATGGTGCTCTTGGCGCTATATTTAATCAAACTTGATCGCACCATTACTCATAAGTTTGAGGGTAAGCGCTGGGATATTCCTGCTAAAGTGTATTCGCAGCCGCTTGAATTGTATCAAGGCGCGAGTGTCGACAAAGATACGATGAAGACATGGCTGGAGTTGCTGAACTATCAAAGCAACAAAGCTTATGATCGCACGGGAACCTATCATAGATCAGGTAATACCTACTTTATTCATACTCGCGGTTTTACTTATAGCGCCAACGATGTGGATAAAGAGCAAGTCATAAAAATGACCATTGCTGGTAATAAGATTGAGTCCGTGCAAAGCACTTTGCCTGCCAAAAGCGGCATCATTCGCTTAGAGCCGGTGAGTATCGGTGGCATTTATCCTGACAGTAATGAAGATCGTTTGGTCGTCTCGTTAGATGAAGTGCCACAACCACTCATTGATGCGTTAATAGCCACAGAAGATCGTGCATTTTATGAGCACAAAGGTGTCTCTATACGAGGCATTGCACGTGCCGTACTGAACAACTTTTCTGGTGGCTCTAGACAAGGCGGCTCGACCATCACTCAGCAGCTAATTAAAAACTTCTATCTCAATTCAGATCGTACGCTGAAGCGCAAAGCCAACGAAGCGTTAATGGCAGTATTGCTCGAGCTACATTATAGCAAAGATGAAATTCTACAAACGTACCTCAACGAGATTTATTTGGGTCAAAACGGCAACCGCTCTATTAATGGTTTTGGCTTGGCATCACAGTTTTACTTTGATAAACCACTGAATGAGCTGCGCTTGGATCAGCAAGCCCTGTTAGTCGGTATGGCAAAAGGCCCGAGTATCTACAACCCACGTCGCCATCCAAACGATTCAAAAGCACGCCGTGACGTCGTACTGGGCAACATGCTGGCCGTTGGCTCACTCAGTCAAGAAGACTATGAAAAAGCACTTAAGCAGCCTCTTGGTGTCGTGGACAAACCTGTCGAAGGCAAAAGTCAATTCCCTGACTTTTTGGATATCGTCAAGCGCGAGCTGAACACCGTGTACTATTCTGATGATCTCAAAAATGAAGGTCTTATCATTATCAGTACTTTAGACCCTATTGCACAATTAGCCGCAGACAAAGCAGTTGATAGAAAATTGGGTGAGCTGCGGCGTAACAGTAGCAAAACCAAGGACTTACAAGGTGCCTTAGTGAGTGCCAATCCTGAGACTGGTGAGCTGGTCTCTGTGGTGGGTAGTGGCAGTGAATTTACCGGCTTTAACCGTGCGGTCGATGCCAAGCGCCAAGTGGGCTCGTTATTGAAGCCTATTATTTATATGACAGCACTTGAAAGTGGGCGCTATAATCTTGCAAGCTCAGTCGATGACTCACCGATTACCGTGAATCTAAGCGATGGTACTAAATGGAACCCCAAGAACTATGACAATCGTGACCATGGTTATGTGCCATTTACCACCGCTTTATCAAAGTCTTATAACCAAGCAGCGGTACGCTTAGGTATGGAGTTTGGGGTCGATACCTTTGCCAAGCAGTTACAGCGCATGGGTATTAAAGAAAAAATACCACCCTACCCGTCAGCATTGTTAGGTTCTGTTAATCTTAGCCCAATGGACATGCTTGGTGTCTATCAAGTCTTTGCAACTGGTGGCTTCCGTACGCCTATCCATAGTATTCGCACCGTCATTGATGACCGTGGTCGTATTTTACAACGTACTGGACTCAACACTCAGCGTAGTATTCCGCCTGAGACCAATTTCTTAATTAACTATGCTTTACAAGATGTGGTCAAAAACGGTACTGCCAAACGCGTGCAATCACTTGGTAGCAATCTAAATCTTGCTGGCAAAACAGGTACCACAAATGATTACCGCGACGCTTGGTTTGCAGGCTACAGTGGCAACTATGTCAGTGTGGTTTGGGTTGGCCGTGATGATAACAAGCCAATTGGTTTAAGCGGCGGTACTGGCGCATTGCCAGTTTGGGTTGACTATATGAATCGCTTGAAACTGACGCCTGTGGCACTACCAGAGCCTGAAGGTATTGAATGGTTGTGGTTAGAGAACAACTCAGGCAAGTTGTCTAATGAGCGCTGTGCAGATGCACGCTATCTGCCTGTCCTGTCGGCATATTTACCAGAAGAAGCCAGCAGTTGCGCTGTCGGCTTATATCAACAAGATCGTGCTCGTGAACAAAACCAGCAGCGCCGTAGTGAAGGTTTAGAGATTCCAAATGGCGAAGCTGTTGATAGCGACAACCAGGAAAACAGTGATGGGTCAAATGGTAATGATGCAGAAAGTCGTGCCGATACTTGGTATGATCGTGCCGTTGAATGGTTCTAAAGTTATTTGTGAAACTTAAAAAAGGTCTCAACTTAATGTTATCTCTCAAGCAAACTGTATCAGCTAGGTCAGCCGTCATAACGCGGTCTATCAAAATCAAGCCAGCCAATACGATGCTGGCAGTCAGTGCTCTAGCTGGCATGTTGAGTTTGAGTGCTTGCCAGACTGCGCCGACTGCATCTACCGCAATAAAAACGGTACCGACTCAAACGCTGCCATCATCGCAAACAGCCAAAGCCCCCATAGCGACTGTGACGCAAGCGCCCATTGTCAGAACAGAGGACGACTACCCCATTGAGCCTTATAATTCCTCCGAACCAGCCGAATCAACCAATCCGTTGACTCAAGAGACGCCTGTATTTACACCATCTAATCCTGTGTTGACCCAACCTGATCCAGTTATTATCATCCCTTCGCGTGATGACTACATCATCTCTGAGCCGTCAGCACCGTCACACAACGAATTGCTAGAACAGGCAAGAAAAAACTCGCAGCAACGGACACAGCAAGCTACTACCAACAATAGCAACTTGCCAGCATTTCGCAATTTGATGCAAGCAGGTATCAGTCAACTAAAAGCTGGCAAACTAACCAATGCTGAAAACAGCTTTACCCGTGCACAGCGCCTAGCACCTAAATCTTCTGCGGTGTATTTCTATTTGGCGCAAGTGGCATTAAAAAAGAACCAGCCGCGTAAAGCAGAAGCCATGGCACGCCGTGGTCTGAGTGTTTCTCAAGATACCAGTCGTCGCCGCGCGCTGTGGCAAATTATTTTGCAATCAGGACAAGCCCAAGGCAACGCTCGCGTCATCAGTGAAGCGAAGCAAGCCTTACGCTAATATCAAGACATAGCGAAGTGAATAGAGACCAAGTTTATCATTTGGTATCTATTCACTTTTTATATTGTGCATACGCATCATTTATCCAAAATAGACATTTATTTTTAATTAAGGTTATCGTTATGGCATGGCAACAACTGCATTTACAATGTGAAAAAGCAAACGTCGATTTGGCTGAGGCACTGCTCCTAGAAGCAGGTGCATTATCCATCGCCTTAGACGACGCAGGTGACCAGCCTTTATTTGAGCCCTTACCTGGTGAATCACCGCTATGGGATGAAGTTATCTTGACAGGGCTATTTGATGCGACCACCGATGCTGGCAGTCGTCAGGCGGTCGAGCAGCTCAGTCATGAAATCGCAGCACAAGTGCAAGCCACTCGTATCTGGCTCACGGCTGTCGATGATAAAGATTGGGAGCGCGAATGGATGAGCAATTACCATCCTATCGAATGTGCCAATAATTTATGGATTGTACCCAACTGGCTGACACCGCCCAATCCTGAGGCGACTAACATTATTATGGACCCGGGCCTAGCTTTTGGTACAGGCTATCATGCCACTACCCGCTTATGTCTTGACTGGTTAACAGAACAAGATCTAAAAGACAAAGTGGTGATTGATTATGGTTGCGGTTCAGGTATTTTAGGCATTGCTGCTTTGTTATTAGGTGCGCGCCACGTGTATGCCGTCGATATCGACCCACAAGCAGTGCTGGCAACCAATCAAAATGCCGCACGTAATCACGTTGGGGATCGCCTGCAAGCGTTTTTGCCAGAAGACTTTACTGAATACTGCACACAAAATGATGTGTTACCTGTAGACGTAATCGTTGCAAACATTCTAGCCAAGCCGCTCATTGGCTTAGCGCCTTACTTCGCCACCTTAATCGCACCAAAAGGTCGCATTGTATTGGCCGGTCTAATAGAGTCACAAACCGAACAAGTAACGGCGGCTTATCAACCTTATTTTGCGCTTGATGCAAAGCATGCTTTTACAGCGCAAGAAGACCAACATTGGCAGCGTTTATCTGGTACATTTACAGGCTAGCAACATTTAATTACATCTGTTACGATAGAGGGCAGTCAAATGTCATGCATTTGACGCCACTCTGTCCTTATTCATGATTTATGGACATTTACAGCTAATATTTAAAGCTGATACAAAAGGCAGTATTAGCACTATAGGCAACTATTAGCGAGTGGCTAAGCGGTATTGATAACCATAATTTTTTGGATTCGACCCTATGACCACGCCCATAAAAACTCAGTGCCCTCATTGCCAAGCTTGCTTTAAAATACAGCAAACACAGTTGAATAAAGTAAACGCCACTGTTAGCTGTGATCAATGCCAACAGAGTTTTTTGGTCAATAAACATCTTATCCTCACTGCCGATGCTGTCAGTACTTCCGCGATTCAAGAAAATACAACGACTGACACCAATATGACAGCCGATTCAAATGGACATTCTGCACAAACCGCTGACAATCATAATAAAAATCAACATGCAGTAGGCGCTGCTAAGTCACCACTCACTCCTCCACATTCAAAAAATATTTCATCTGATACTTTAATTGAGGATGATTTGATTCATGACGGCTTAATCTATGATGATATGGATAGCGATGAGCCAGAAGAAAGTATTTTAGAGTATGATTCTCTAGATAGTATGGATGCTTGGCTGACTCAAGCAAGCAATATGAACAATAGCAGTTATACTTCTACAGCAGACAACCAACTAACAAGCAACCTCTCTAAAAAAACAGATAAAAACAATGCGTCATCAGCGAAAGTATCATCTGGTGATACAACAGAAAATTCCTCATCGGCACAAATGGCGCTCAGTTCAGCAGCCGCTAATGATATTCATGCCAATGTGGATGATACTGCGGATAATTCTTGGCTCGAAAAACTCCTAAAAGAACAAAATAAAAGCGAAGAGGTTCGACAAGACGATACCGATTTATCACAACTGTTGCTCGATATGGGTGTACCACTGAAAGATGAAGCATTAACCGCCGAAGAGCGTGTGAGAAAAGCACAAGCAAAGTTTACACCTACGCCGCAGAGACGTTCTATCGCATCCTTACTATGGACACTAGGATGCTTAGTATTAGCACTGCTACTTTTTGCTCAATACGTCATTTTCAATCTAGAAACTTTGATGAAAAACCCAGTGCATGCAGAGCGCTTACAATCAGTATGTGCAGTGGCTGCCTGTAGTTTACCTAGTGCCGATCTAACAGCATTCACGATTACCAACCTTAATCATAAATCGAGTAAGATTAAGATGGATGGAAAGTCGAGCGATGTCAGTGCCACATTAAACAATCAAAGTGCCAAAGCGCAGCTGTATCCGAATATTAAAGTCAGCGTATACGGCGCAAATGATATGATTGGAGAATTCATCGCCACGCCAGCTGATTATCTATTAAGCAAGCAAAGCCAATTAGCGGCGGACAGTAGTCGAAACATATTATTTACCATCCCTGTTGCTAATAGACAAATTCGAGAAGTGACTATAAGTCCTCTGTATTGAATAGATAATTACCAACAAAATATTGTCTATCTATAAACAACCTTGTCTCTTAAAACTTCAGCCGTCAGAAAAACGTAGACAGGTCGCAAGTTCAATAGTGATGCAAGTGCGACACAGCCAGTTATATTTTGTGGCAATGTTATAATAGTAAGCATATACCCTAGTCATACTGCTGCCAATATAAGGTTAATCTGTCAGCGCTAAACGATATTAATTTGATATAATACCCTGATATCTTATGGTTTGACTCTTTCCAATCCCAAGGACATTATCTTATGGCACCTCATGCACAGCATAATGCCAATCATTTTGCCACAAGCTCTGAGCATCCTGCCGATTATAGTACAGCTAACCATCATTCAACTCGTCATGTTGACTCCTCATTAGAACAGCGATGCGAGCCAGCGTCATGAACCACTGCGCGTACATGTGGAGCGTGTGGTACGACAGTACTTCGCGATGCTAGGTGATGAGATGCCGACAGACTTGTATGAGCTTATTTTAAAACAAGTTGAAGAGCCGCTATTATCGGTTGTCCTTGAAAAAACTCGAGGCAATCAAACCAAGTGTGCACAAATCTTAGGTCTGAATCGTGGCACTTTACGCAAAAAACTCAAAACTTATGACTTAATGTAGCATTTGCTATATGCATTTCTCTGTCTTTATTACCAATCATTATGTATGGCAATTTAACGTTATTGACGCTATCCACCATGATATTGTCTGCAAAAATTGTCATTGTCACCTTGCCAGACGTTTACGTCAGGCTTTTTTTATGGAAATTTTCTTATGAGTACAACCCCACTTGCTCTATTGTCAGTCTCTGATAAATCCAATATCGTTGAATTTGCGCAAGGCCTTATTAAGTCAGGCTTTGGCTTACTGTCTACTGGCGGTACTTATCGTTTACTCACAGAAAACAATGTTGCTGTGACCGAAGTATCCGATTACACAGGTTTTCCTGAAATGATGGATGGCCGTGTCAAAACGCTACATCCTAAAATTCATGGTGGCATCTTAGGACGCCGTGGTACAGACGATGCCGTAATGAGTGAGTGAGCACGCGATTGAGCGTATTGATTTGGTTGTCGTCAACCTTTATCCGTTTGCAGAAACCATTGCTCGTGCTGACGTCACCATGAACGACGCTATCGAAAACATCGACATCGGTGGTCCTACGATGGTGCGTTCTGCGGCGAAAAACCACGCTCATGTGGGTATCGTGACTGATCCAGCAGATTATGAGCGCATACTTGCCGCTTTAGATGATGGCACCGAGCTGACACCTGCTTTGCGCTATGACTTAGCGGTTAAGGCTTTTGAGCATACTGCACAGTACGACGGAATGATTGCTAATTTCTTAGGTAGCCGTGTCAATGAAAGCCAGCAGCCTGAGAATTTCTCACGTACCTTTAATGTGCAGCTCGAAAAAGCACAGGATCTACGCTACGGCGAAAACCCACATCAAAACGCCGCTTTTTATACAGAAAACCATCCGCTAAAAAGCCAACAAGCCTCTATAGCGACTGCTAAGCAACTGCAAGGCAAGGCGCTATCTTATAACAATATCGCCGATACTGATGCTGCCCTTGAGTGCGTGAAAGCCTTTAGTGCCCCTGCTTGCGTTATCGTTAAGCATGCTAATCCTTGCGGTGTCGCTGTAGATAACGATCAAGTAACCGCGTATAACACTGCCTTTAGTACTGACCCTGAGTCTTCTTTTGGCGGCATCATTGCTTTTAACCGCCCATTGACGTTGGCGGCGGCTAAAGCCATTATCGACAATCAGTTTGTAGAAGTTATTATTGCACCAAGCATCGAAGATGGTGTACTTGAAGCGACAGCTGCTAAGAAAAATGTCCGTGTATTGGTGTGCGGCGAACTGCCAGCGCCAGATCAACGCGATAGTCAGCTTGACTACAAGCGCGTCAATGGTGGCCTGCTAGTACAAGAGCAAGATCTTGGTTTGATTACAGCCAATGACTTAAAGATTGTCACTGATGTACAACCAACAGAAGCGCAAATCGCCGATCTATTATTCAGCTGGAATGTGGCAAAATACGTCAAATCCAATGCGATTGTTTATGCCAAAGGTCAGCGTACTATCGGTGTTGGTGCTGGTCAGATGAGCCGTGTCAACTCAGCGCGTATCGCTGCTATCAAAGCTGAGCACGCTGGATTGGCTACTGAAGGTGCTGTTATGGCATCAGATGCCTTCTTCCCTTTCCGTGATGGCATCGATAACGCTGCCCAAGTCGGTATTGCTGCTATTATCCAGCCAGGTGGGTCTATGCGTGATGATGAAACCATTGCTGCGGCAAATGAGCATGGCATCGCGATGGTATTCACTGGTATGCGTCATTTCCGCCATTAAATTGTTCCGTATTACTTTGAATATTAGCATTGATAGCAATATTGAATTTCGTATCGCCATTAATGCTAAATCTTTATGATAAAAGTAATACTCATTAAAAAAGCCACTGTAGACAGTGGCTTTTTTATGCTTCAAACTTGAGAAGATTATTTAGAAAGAATGACTAAGTAAGTATCTCAAGTTTGCTTTAACCGTTTTATTTCTAACGCCCTTGCGCATTTGCTATATTGGCGTCATTAATTTCAACTTTATATACCAAGCGGAGATAATCCAAGTAATCTTGTAGCTGATCTTGCCCCAAGTTATCACGAATGATGGCAGCCGTTTGTGCTCTTTGCACATCAGATAATGGCGACTGCTCCTCTGTTTTAATACGATCACCGACCAACAAAGTCGCGCCCATCTCAGTCTCACTGGCAATAGCAACGACACCATTATTAGCTGCTTGCTGACTAAAGGCCAATCCGCGCTCTTTCTCTGTCAATAGAGTGGTTTGGCGATTCACTTCACCTAATGATTGAAAACGTACTGGCTGTTTATTGATATCAGCAGGCGTTTTAATACCAGCGGCTAGTTTCTTCGCCTCTTTTAGCGCCAATGCCGTGGCCTTTTCTTGACGTAATATCTGAGTGATTTTTGGCGTAGCAGCAGCTAAGCTAAGCGTTTTCGTAGGACGATAGTTGCTTGGTTGCACCCATACCGTCCCGTTACCAACTTCGATACCTGCGGTTACTGCCTGATCTTGAATCGTAAACTCATCAAAAGCCTGCTTAATCACTGCTGGTTGTGATAACTCCGATTTGTTGTTTTCTTTACGATAATCCTTGATACGTTTTAGCGTTACGTTCTCTTGCTGAGCGATGTCTTCAATACTGAAGCCATCTGCTGCCAAGTCATTAATCGCTGTCACTTTATCTGCATAGATTTCTTGACGCTTATATTCTTTGGCTTTTGCTGTCAGCTCTGCACGCATGCTTTCTAGGCTTGGGATTTTACTACCGTTATCTTCGGTTACGGTAAATATCTGGTAGCCAAAGCTAGTCTTAATAGGTGCTGTTACATCACCCACACTTAAGCCTTCTAAAGCCTGCTCAACCGCTGCGGCATCATTACCAAACACAGAGGGATTAAAGGTACCAATATCGCCACCTGTTGCTCCCGATGGATCATCTGACTCGGTTTTAGCCAATGCGGCAAAAGACTCACCTTTATCCAAGCGGGCTTTGATTTTGGCCGCTCTGGTCTTCGCGTCTTTACCCGTTAATAGGATTTGACTGATCTTACGTTCATCGACGACCGCTAGCCCTTGCTTATAAGCTTCATATTGCTGCTGCAAATCCTCTTCCGTAACTTCATTCACTTGAATGGTTTTAGGACTTAATTGCAAATATGCCAAATCTACCATCGCCGCACTTTTTAGCGTGTCTTTATTGGCATCATAATAGGCTTGTATATCGCCTTTGCTTAACTTGACCTGATCTGCATAATCTTGCCAATTAAATCTATGCAGCCAGATATTGCGCGACTCAAGTTGTAAGTCAATCAATTGACTGACCGCTTGCATAGGATATACTGCCGTGCCAACGATACTGGCATTGAGTTGGTCGAGGCTTAACTGGTTACGAAACTCAGCAAATAGCTGATCTTTAGTCATGCCGCGCTGGCGCAAGAAGTTTGAGAATTGGTCGTTAGAAAAATTACCTTCTGCGTCCTTAAAAATTTCTTCTTCACGCAACAAACGATTAATCGTGTCATCAGAGACTGTCATACCAAGCTTGCCCGCTTGCTGCTCCAATAGCGTACGATCAATGAGACCTTTGAGCACCTGCTCGTGCAATACATCTTCATTTAATAGACTGGCATCATCAACTTGTTCTAGTATTTCAGTACGACGGTTATTTACGGCAGTCTGATACTCGGACAACCCTACGCTTGCTTCACCCACCTGAGCGACTTGGTTGGGATCGACCCCGCCTCCAAAATAGCTTTCGACACCCAATAGAGCGAGCGGCGATAGGCATAAAATCAATAAAATGCGACCTGGCCAGCTTTTTAAGAAATCGCGCAATTTATCCATAGTTATCTCTGCTTTATAAACCTATATTGATGAAAAACCATTGTAATATTACTATTAATATCAATGCTATCTAAGCAGGCAATGGTAAGAATAAGAACGTGTGAATTTGATATAGAGCAACAAGACTGAGTAAAACAGCCTTATTTAAATAACGCATCTATCGCGCGCCCTATGATACGTGATTTTTGATGCAGACTCAAAATATTCACGTGGTATGATACAAACTATAGCGATAAAAAAAGCACCTAATATCTAGGTGCTTTTTTATGATTCATATTATGACTTTTCAGCCATGCTATAAACCATATAGTGCTTTACTAAGTAAATGCTGTGTTGATTCGTATATCACGTCGTTATACAGCATCCATTTTTAATAAAACGGCTTAGTTTAAACGCTCTTTTAAGTTTTTACCCGCTTTAAAGCTTGGTACTTTACTTGCTGGAATGCTAAGCTCTTCACCCGTCTTAGGGTTACGGCCAGTACGTGCTTTACGGTCTTTTACGCTGAAAGTACCAAAACCAACCAATGAGATGCTATCGCCAGCTTCTAGCGCTTCACCAACACTTTCCATAACAGCATTCAATGCATCGCCAGCTTGGGTTTTGTTTAGGCCACTTTTGTCTGCGATGCTATCAATTAATTCTGACTTATTCATAAAATTTCCTTCAAGTTTAAGGGGGATAATAAACGCTCACGCCAAGCATTGTAACGCTCTCATAGCATTTAAGCAATAAAAACTGCCTGACTGGCGTATTAACAGGTTTCGCTTTGTTATCGTCTTTATATCAAGGCAGCATAAGGAGCGCAAGCGATTTTACATATTTTTGCCTACTGTACTACGTATTTGACACTCAATGTTACGCAAAGCCTCTGCAATGGTCATAACCGCTAGTGACCTTGGCTTTTCCTAACTTCGACTTAGCGAGTCAACCTCTATACTGCCTTATCGTTCAAAGAGATGTTATCTCGTACTGAGGCATCGCCAGTCATAAATATCTGTGTCCTTGTTGATTACCAAATTGTAAAGTAATAATTTCCCAACTGACAGAAACTAGCGTTACTTTTTATTATAAAGGCGTTACTATAAGCAAAATATCACTGCACCTTTTGGGTCAATTTTGACTCTTGTTTGTCTTTTGCCTCTAATTTGCCAAATATAAAACGGATTATTTACATGAAGCGTTCTACGTTGTCTCACTCTTTTCTTAATATCATTCTGGTGTTCATCGAGTCGGCGCTGACACTATTGTTACGTTTAGATCCCGAACTACGTAAAGCCGCTTACCCACTTGCCAAGCAAGGTACTGTCGTGGCGCTACGCTTGTATCTACCGCATGTTGAGGTTTTTGCCACTTTTAGCACCAAAGGCGTATTATTAGACGCAGAGTTACCTATTGACCGCAGCGAACCTGACGTCATTATTAATGCTTATAGCATCCAAGTGATCAATGCGATCACCACTCATGACAGCGAAACCACCGAAAAACTACAAATGCGCGGCGAGTCTGTTCAAGTACAGTTGGTCAAGCAGTTTATTATGCAGCTCGGTCTTGGCAGCTTAATTCAAGGTCTTATTAAAAAGATAAAAGGTGGCAAAGGTAAGACCAAGCCTACTGAAGCTGAAATGGCTGACAAAAAAGACAGCTATAAATTACGCATCAAAGAGCAACAAACCCAAATAAACACCTTAACTATTAAAAACCGTGAGCTTGAAATCACGGTTAAAGAGTTACAGAGCAAACAAAAAACCCTGATAATCGTCACCGTGGCTGCTCTCGTCATTATGATCGCAGCCATTATCACGCTATTGATGAATTAATGTCGCCAACAACGACTTACCAATGTCAGCTTAATAATGAAAGGCTGCTTGCTTTACCAAACGCGTTTGATGCCGATTAAGGCATATTAAGCGCTTAATATACTAAGCGCTTAGATGACTGGGGCGTATTGAACATTCAGCATGCCCTAATATAATTGATAGTCGTTAAAGAAAAAACTTAGAACTCAAACCTCAAGACTGTATTTTAGTATTTCAAAATTTTAGTATTTCAAAAATGCTAGGAATCAATGTTCTCAATCTTATAGTCCCTCCTTTTAATACCATTGTTTTTATCAATCATAGTGATAAGCTCGATTAACCATTCAACCACACTTTAATCTTGACTAAATTACTCAGGATTAAGTATAATTGGCTTAATCGTTGCACACATCGGGTCCATCATCTGCTGTTTAATAACGATAAGACACAACTTAGCGGTTATGTGATTCCATCAGTAGCTTTCATATTGCGCTACAAGCTACCACCACTATCATTTTGCTAAGGTCGTTGTTAAATAAAAATGACTTAAAAGTTTGGAGATAACACATGCGTTTGACTACTCGAGGCAGATATGCCGTTACTGCGTTACTGGATTTGGCATTACAGACCAGCCAACAAGACACTGCAGTCTCCTTATCTGATATCGCCAAGCGGCAATCGATTTCTATCTCTTACCTTGAACAACTGTTTTCCAAACTTCGTAAGCGTGGTCTGGTCACTAGCATCCGAGGTGCGGCCGGTGGCTATCATCTAGCCAAACCATTGCATGAAATAGACGTCATGAGCATCATATCTGCCGTCGATGAGTCGGTTAATGCGATGCAGTGCGAAGGACGCGGCGACTGTCAAGGTGGTACAATGTGCTTAACCCATGATTTATGGTGTGCACTGTCCAATCATATCGAACAGTACTTGAAAAATATAACATTAGCGCAATTATTAGACATGGAAAATGTGCAATCAGTGTCAGAGCGTCAGCACAGCTCTACCAAAGAGATTTCCATAAAAGATATCAACACTATTACCCTATCGAACAGCGAGGCAAACCCAGCATGAGCCAACATAACAACCTTATATACTTAGATTATGCCGCCACCACACCAGTTGCAAAATCAGTAGCTGCTAAGATGAGCGAGTATCTGACAGTAGATGGCATCTTTGGTAATCCAGCCTCGCGCTCGCATGGCTATGGCTGGCAAGCAGAAGAAGCGGTAGAAACAGCGCGTCAACAAGTGGCTGAAGTCATTAACGCTGATCCACGCGAGATTGTCTTTACCTCTGGTGCAACAGAATCAGATAACTTAGCCATTAAAGGTGCCGCCCACTTTTATCAATCTCGTGGTAAGCACATCATTACCAGTAAGATCGAACATAAAGCCGTATTAGATACGTGCCGTGAGCTTGAGCAAGAAGGTTTTGAGATTACTTATCTTGAGCCACAGCCAAGCACTGGGCTAATCTTACCAGAGCAAGTGAAAGAAGCATTACGTGACGATACTATCTTAGTATCACTCATGATGGTAAATAATGAGCTTGGTACGATTACTGATGTCGCTGCCATTGGTGAAATCACTCGTGAAGCAGGTGTGGTCTTCCACGTCGATGGCGCACAATCTGTTGGTAAAGTATTGATTGACCTTGAAACCACGAAGATCGATTTGATGAGCTTCTCAGGTCACAAAGCCTACGGTCCTAAAGGTATTGGTGCATTATTTGTTCGCCGTAAGCCACGTATCCGCTTGAAAGCAGAGCAGCATGGCGGTGGTCATGAGCGCGGTATGCGTTCAGGTACATTACCGACGCATCAAATCGTTGGTCTTGGGGCAGCATTTGCTTTAGCCAATGAGCGTTATGAAGAAGACCATGCACATGCAGCCAAGCTACGCCAAAAACTGTGGAACGGTCTACAAGATATCGAAGAGATTTACCTAAATGGTGATCTTGAGCACAGCGTACCTAACATTGTAAACATCAGCTTCAACTTCGTTGAGGGCGAATCTCTCATGATGTCGCTCAAAGATTTAGCTGTATCATCAGGTTCAGCCTGTACATCAGCGACGCTTGAGCCATCATATGTATTACGCGCTATTGGTCGCCCAGATGAATTAGCACACAGCTCCATTCGTTTCAGCTTCGGTCGTTATACCACTGAAGCAGACATCGATACTGTCATCAAACAAATGCATGAAGCGGTCGATAAATTACGTGCCTTATCACCACTTTGGGATATGTACCAAGAAGGTGTTGATTTAGATTCAGTCGAATGGGCTGAGCACTAAAATTACCGAAAGCAACGATATAGTTATCAAACAGAACCATTAAACGATTGATCAGACACTTATAAATCCAGTTTTTATAAATACCGTTTTTATAAATACCGTTTCTATTAACTAAATGTTTGACCCCAATTATCGATGAGTAGTTAGACATTTAAAGTCAGTAATTAACTACTCATCATCTAACTAGGAGAAAACCCCATGGCCTATAGTGACCAAGTTATTGATCATTACGAAAATCCACGCAACGTCGGCAATCTTGATAAAAATGCCAAAAACGTTGGTACTGGTATGGTTGGTGCCCCAGCTTGTGGCGATGTAATGCGCCTACAGATTCAAGTTGATGATAACGGCATCATTGAAGATGCACGCTTTAAAACTTACGGCTGTGGTTCGGCAATCGCTTCAAGCTCGCTCGTTACTGAGTGGCTAAAAGGCAAAAGCTTGGATCAAGCGGGCGAAATCAAAAACAACGATATCGCGAAAGAGTTGGCCTTACCACCAGTAAAAGTGCATTGCTCTGTACTTGCTGAAGACGCCATTAAAGCCGCTATTAGCGACTATAAAGGTAAGCATAGCGCAGCAGTAGAAACAGAAGAAGCGGCTAGCTAAACCTATTAGCGTAAGTATTGTACTTCTAAGTACACGGTCTTAATGACCGTACTTTAGTAGTCGATGTATTGAACAGCTACTAACGCTAAAAAGGTGACAATAACGCTAATGTAATTGTCACCTTTTATTTTCTAGTGATTCTTAACTGGTCGTTATTAAGATTTTTTTGGCAAGTGCACTATTTTCATTGCCAGTTTATACAGATTTTTTTGATTGATATTTATCATTGATAGTCAATGGGAGTTGGCATGATTGAAATGACAGAACGCGCCGCTCAGCATGTTCGAGACTTTTTGGACAATCGCGGCAAAGGCGAAGGTATTCGAGTGGGTATCCGTACTGCGGGCTGCTCAGGCTTAGCTTACGTTTTAGAGTTTGTAGATACCCCTGATGAAAATGACACGCGTTACGAAAGCCGCGGCGTTAACATCTTTATTGATCCTAAAAGCTTGGTCTATTTAGATGGTTTGTTGATGGACTACGAAAAAGAAGGTCTTAACGAAGGCTTTAAGTTCACGAATCCCAATCAAAAAGGCGAATGTGGTTGCGGCGAGTCTTTTACCGTTTAATGGTTCAAAGGTTAAAAACCCTTGAGCTTAGAGTTTCCTGACTCTATATTTAAGCCATAGTAGATATGTTCTCAGCTAAAGAAAACTTTCAAAATAAATAACAAGCAAGGCGTATGATATGACAGACATTACTGCAGAAGCCCAGTTTGATAACTTCTTTGCCCTATTTGAGCAGCCTGTACAGTTTGAAGTCAATCAAGAGAGTCTCGATCAGCATCTACGTCTGCTACAAAAACGTTATCATCCTGATAATGTCACCAAGAATCTAGCCAATACTACGCAAGCGCAACAGCAGTCTGAGCAGGCCTCAGCGTTAATCAATCAAGCCTACCAAGCGCTAAGTGTGCCTGATAGTCGTGCTAGCTATCTACTAGACATGGCAGATCAAGCACAGAATCTAGAGCATTCAATTGCAGACTTGGACTTTTTAGAAGATGCGATGCAGATGCGTATGGATTTAGATGACGCTATCGAGGGTAAAGATCGTGTGACATTGCAACAATTACACCCTCAAATCACCGAGCGACTGGCAAAACAGTCTAAGCGTTTTAACGATGCTTACCAAAGCCAAGATTGGCAAACGGCGATTGATGCGACACAAAAACTAAAGTTCTTAGTCAAATTAAATGCTGACGTGACTACTGGTATCGATGAGTTAGCAACTGCTGAGCATTCAGATGATGATGATTTATACGTCTAACTAACTGACGTATAAGCTTGTTAATTTATTTTATATGCTAAATTTATTTATAAATGCTATTAGCTTATGACGCTTATTTGAAAACTATATTATAAGCGATGGTTAAAATAGTCACAGCGATGCCGTATAATCCCTTATTTTAAGCACTTTTAATTGCTAAGTATCTTCGTTTTCACGTGTATACAACGCAGTTAAACTACAATAGTGCGCTTATCATATTTGTTTCATTTCACTTATTAATTTTATCTCTTTCATTTTATCTTTGAGTTATCTTATGTCTTTATTGCAAATTGCCGAACCCAATCAAAGCGCCCAACCCCATCAGCATCGTTTTGGCCTAGGAATTGATCTTGGTACTACGCGCTCATTGGTCGCGGTAGTACGCTCAGGCAAGGCGCAAGTCTTAGAGGCAAGCGCAGCTACCGATACCTTATTACCTTCTGTGGTCTATTATCCAAGTGTAGGTAAGCCCTTGGTTGGCTCTGATGCATTAGCTCACTTAGCGGATGACCCAAAAAATACGATCGTCTCGGCTAAGCGTTTTATGGGTCGTAGTCAAGCTGATATCAAATTCTCTCATCCTTATGAGTTAAGCGGCAGCAAAGATGACATGCCAGCATTTGTGACGGCTCAAGGTGACGTATCGCCTGTTGAAGTATCAGCACGTATTTTAGCAGCGCTTGAGCAACGGGCAGCGAGCGCATTGCCTGCAGACAGTATTGAGGGTGCGGTCATTACTGTCCCTGCTTATTTTGATGAAGCACAGCGGCAAGCGACCAAAGATGCAGCCCAAGCGGCTGGTATCAATGTGTTACGCCTGCTAAATGAGCCTACTGCTGCTGCCGTCGCCTATGGTCTCGACCAGTCAACGCAAAACGGCGATAAAGAAAGTTATTATTTAATTTACGATCTGGGTGGCGGTACTTTTGACGTTTCTATCTTAAAGCTGACTGATGGTGTCTTTGAAGTACTGGCAACTGGCGGTAATAGTGCATTAGGTGGTGACGACATCGATCGTCTAATGACCAATTGGCTTATCAAGCAATTAAATATAGATCCAAAAGATGTTAGTCGTCATGATAAGTCGATACTTGCACAGCAAGCCAAAGCTTATAAGCAAGCATTGACTGACGATGAACAAGTTGATATCGATATCACTGTGAATGAGCAATCTTACCAAGGTGTGCTTCGCCGTACAGATTTGCTGGCTATTGCAGAGCCAGTTAGCCGCCGTACATTGAGCGTATGCGAACAAGTCCTGCGTGATGCCAAGCTTTCGAGTGCTGATCTAGACGAAGTGATTTTGGTCGGTGGCTCTACTCGTATGCCTGCTATACAACAAGTCGTGACAGAGTTTTTTGCCAAGCAACCACTTTGTCGTCTAAATCCCGATGAAGTCGTGGCTTTGGGTGCTGCCCAAACGGCGCATCAATTGGTCAATGGCGATAGTAATAACAACCTATTATTGTTAGACGTAACGCCGCTATCGCTTGGTCTTGAGACCATGGGCGGCTTAGTTGAAGTACTGATTCCACGTAATACGCCTATTCCTGTCAAAAAACGCCAAGTGTTTACCACCTATCAAGATGGTCAAACAGGCATGGTGATTCATGTGGTACAGGGCGAGCGTGAGACGGTCGATAACTGCCGTTCATTGGGTCGTTTTGAGCTATATGGTATCCCGCCGATGAAAGCTGGATTTGCTCGTATTGAAGTCACCTTTAGTATCGATGCGAATGGACAGCTAACCGTCAGCGCCCAAGAAACCACAACCAAGACAGAAAGTAAGATTGAGATTGTGCCTTCTTATGGGTTATCAGATGAGCAAAAAGAGCAGTTGCTCGTCGCAGGATTCAAGCATGCAGAAGAAGATAAAAATACACGTTCTTTAATCGAGACCAAAGTAGAAGCGGAGCGTGAAGTATTAGCGCTACAATCTGCCCTTAAAGAATTTGCAGCTTTATTGTCTTCTGAGGAGCAGCATTCATTGGCTGAGCAAATACAAGTGTTGCAGACAACGCTCAGTACTGATGATTTGGCACTTATCGAGGCACAGCAAGCAAAGCTCAAGCCTCACAGTGATGCCTTTGCTGCCCGTATTATGAATCAAAGCGTTAAAGCCAGCATGGCAGGCACGAATGCCCAAGATTGGTAGCAGATACATTTAAAATGTGGCTTAGTCACCATACTAAGCTCATTTCTTATATTTTTATTCTTTTAATTGATTAGCACTGGAAAGACGATTTATGCCAAAAATTACCGTACTACCGCATCATGAAATTTGCCCTGAAGGCGCCGAAGTCGAGCTAGAAGCTGGCAGCAACTTATGTAAAGCGCTATTGGAAAAAGGCATTAAAATTGAACATGCATGTGAGATGTCAAAAGCCTGTACCACATGCCATGTGGTCGTCCGTAAAGGTTTTAATAGTTTAGATGAAATGGATGATATTGAAGCCGATTTATTAGATCGTGCTTGGGGGTTAGAGCCTGACTCACGCCTATCTTGTCAGGTCATGCTCGATGATGAAGACTTAACCATTGAGATTCCTAAATATACGCTCAACCATGCAAAAGAAAACCACTAAACGCTAGAACACGTCCTAATATTACAGTTTACTTCATTAGATAAAAAAGCCAGCTATCATAATAGTAGCTGGCTTTTTTGCGCTTGATTTTATAAACATTATTTTTGGACGATTGTCATTGATTGTCATTACGTTTGCTTGCTGCCGCTATGTCAGTTGCCACTTTTTCTTGCTCCTGCTCGACACGTTCAAGCGCAAAATTTAAGCGTGCTCTGATATCTTGATAATCATTATCCTTCATATCTTTAAAATTTAGATGCAAATTGAAACCTGGTAGTGTGTGATCAACCCACTTTGATAAATGACCTTTATACGTATCTGGATCCAGCACTTGCCATGCATTTACCTTGCTATCAAAACCCTTTAACTTGAACGCACCCGCATGCTGACAGTCATAATTATGACAGATATAATCGTAGGTACTCTCACTGACCAGTATCTCATCTTTACCAGCGCTCGACTCAAGTCTTGCCGCTAGATTGGCCTCTTTACCAATAAGAGTATAGCTTAGGCGATTATTACTACCAAAATTACCAACATGGCAATAACCTGTGCTGATGCCGATACGGATGTATAACCCCTCAAAGCCCATCAAGCGCCATTTCTGCCTCAAAGTTCGCATCTCGCGACGCATGTCTATTGCCATTGCAATACAGTCTAAAGCATCTTGGCGCGCACCGCGACTATTTGGCTCACCAAAAAAACATACCATGCCATCACCAATAAATTTATCAAGTACGGCGCCATGCTTGTTTGCTATCAATGTCATACAATGCATATAAGTATTTAAGATATCAGCCAAATTGTCAGCGCTCAAACTATCTGACAATTCCGTAAAACCAACAATATCTGAGAACATAATCGTCAGCTTAGCACGCTTATTAGCAACGGTAACTGGGCTATCAGATTTTACGATAGGCTCCCAGACTTGTGGAGGTATGAAGCGCGTCAACTTATTAATGACGGAGACCATAGTGCTTAATCGCCCAACGGCCTGATGAGCACGAGTTTCATAACCAATATACTCTTGGTACACATGCCAAAACTGATACAGTATGACGATCATACTGGCTAATAATATTATTGGTGTGGTCCAGCCTTCATGGCAATCTATATCAGCACTGCTTAGAGTAACGCTAACATAATAGAAAACAATGACGGTGATTATAGAGACGGCAATCAGTTTTAAATGATTTTCAGGGCTACTGATAATAATTCTGAGTGCTATGAGCGCGGCTAAGCTAAGCGAAATAACCGTACAAAACTGTATCGACCCAATAACTACCGATAGTAAAATGATAACAATGTTAGACGTCCAAAAGCTTTTTTGGCGGCGATAGTTATAAATCAAAATCATTAAACTTGGCAGACAAACAATAACGAGCAGTGCCATTGAAGTAGGTCTAAAATTAAAATGTACAGCGAGGAGTATGACCGTAAGTATTAAAACGAAGACTTCTGGATAGTCAAATCGATAAATCCCTTCATTTTTTGAAGAGTGATTTGGTCTCAGCGTGTCTAAAAAAGGCATATGAAGTATTCGCTCACGTAAAACAGGCTATGTAAAAAATTAAAAGGCTTGAGGATAGCACACGCGTACTACCTGCCTCTATGCCAAGTTGTGTATAAAATTAATCAATGATTACATTATACTTTTTAAATGCAATAAAACCCATGTCACTGATAGCCAAAAGCCTACCACTCATCACTCATCTTGTCTTAATATGCTACCAAATCGGGATTATAAGACATATCGTTTGAGCAAAACACAAAAAATCCAGATAATATTTATCTGGATTTCAAATACTTAAAACCTATTAATATATAAAAATTAGGGGCTGTAATAACTGAGCATAACGTTGGCACATAACCGTAAAACGACTAAGACACCAAAATAAGGCTTAACTTTAAACGTTTGGCCATTTTTCCAGTTATTTTGATGGGTCAATCGATGCCCAGTTAATCGATACCCAGTTAATCAATACCTCGCCAATAGAGTATCATTATCGATTTGCCAATCAACTTACCGACCTGTTACTACTCAGGTATTTATTACATTTGCCAGTCAAACGGCATCTGATGATGGCCACGTAGCGCCATCATTAACGTTTGCTGCATCTGCGCCAACACCTCTTTAGTATAAGGAATAGCAGGGACGCCCCATACTGGATTTGGCCATTGCATGTCATTTTGATAGCGAACGATGTGATGAAAATGAAGTTGGGGCACTTGATTACCGAGTGCAGCTACATTCATTTTATCAGCTTGAAAGGTCTTGGCTAGCTGACTCGACAACCAGCTCGATTCACGTAAAAACTGTGTTTGATCGGCTTCAGATAACTCATATAACTCTTTGATACCTGATACGCGCGGCACTAATATTAACCAAGGAAACTGGCAATCATTGATTAAACGACAAGTCGATAATGGGAAGTCACCCACTAAAAAGCTATCGGCAGCAAGTTTATGATGAAGTTGGAACATAATGACGGTTCTCTTGTTATGACACTCAGATAAAAGGAATATGAATCTAGAAAAGCAAAATTTAATTTACTAAAAAACAATAGGCTAAATATAGGATGTCGCTATTTTATCAGTTATCCGACCGATAAAATAGCGCTATGACTCATTGTCTTGACGTCCTACTTGAGCACTGGCTAGCTGACTTATTGAGCTGATTGAATCTACCGAAAATCATTGCCAAGCTCTCAAAATGCCGAAATGCCAAAACAACTACGCTGACTCTGCCACCATATGCTCGCTAAAATAGCGTAATAATTCTTGAATCGCGGTGACGCGCTGTTGCGGCGTTGCCAGTTTATCAGCATCTTGATAACGAATACCAGAAGCACCGTTCATACGATAACGCTGACCATTGCTCTGAATCAACTTAATAATTGCCAAGGCATCGACTGGCGTATCAGGTGCAAACTCTAATGTCATGCTATTACTATTGGCATCAATCTTATTAATCTTTAGCGGCTCAGCTTGTATACGCAGTCCGTGGATGGCGAATAACTGCTTAGTTTGCTCTGGTAATGTACCAAAACGGTCAATCATTTCGGTACGAATATCAATCAATGCCTCTTTATCATCGGCATTACTGATGCGCTTATAAAATAACAAACGCTGATGGACATCATGCAGATATTCTTCTGGTATCAATGCTGAGCTATGCAGATTAATCTCACTAGTCAGCGACAATGGTGTGCTTAAATCGGGTTCTTTACCCGCTTTAATCGCCTTAGTTGCTCGCTCTAGCATATCCATATATAGGCTAAAGCCAATCGCCTGCATATTACCACTTTGCTGCTTACCAAGTATCTCACCAGCACCGCGAATTTCTAAGTCTTCGCTAGCCAGCATAAAACCTGCACCCAGCGTATTGGCACGTTCAATCGCATGCAATCGGCGTTTAGCATCGCCTTTGAGACCTTTGATAGAAGGCACAAGTAGATAACAATATGCTTGGTGATGACTGCGACCAACACGACCACGTAACTGATGTAATTGCGCCAAGCCAAACTTATCGGCGCGCTCAATGATGATAGTATTAGCATTCGGTACATCAATACCAGTCTCGATAATGGTGGAGCATATCAGGACGTTGAATTTTTTATGATAAAACTGCTGCATGACTTGTTCAAGTTGGCGCTCTTGCATTTGCCCGTGAGCAACCCCTACTCTCGCCTCAGGCACCAATTCACGTATGGTTTCTGCCATACGCTCAATGCTCGCCACATCATTATGTAATAAATAAACCTGCCCACCGCGCAATAGCTCGCGCAAGATAGCCTCTTTCATTAGAGCGTCGGTCTTCTGCATGACAAAGGTTTTAATCGCCAAACGACGTGCTGGCGGTGTCGCAATAATGGACATGTCACGCATACCTGAGAGCGCCATATTAAGCGTTCTCGGGATCGGCGTTGCTGTCATCGACATGCTATCCACATCGGTCTGAATCGCCTTGATACGCTCTTTATGGCGCACGCCAAAGCGATGTTCTTCATCGACAATCATCAAACCTAGATTAGAAAACTTCACATCAGGTTGTAACAGTTTATGGGTACCGATGACGATATCGACTTTACCTGCTGCTAAATCCGTCAACACCGTTTCTTGATGCTTTTTGCCGCCAAAGCGCGATAGCGTCTCGATACGCACTGGCCAATCAGCAAAACGGTCGCGGAAATTGTCTTCATGCTGACCGGCCAGCAAGGTCGTCGGCACTAGCACCGCCACCTGATAACCTGCGCTGACAGCAATGAATGCTGCCCGCATAGCCACTTCTGTTTTACCAAAACCCACATCACCGCAGATGAGCCGATCCATTGGTTGGTTTTGCCTCATGTCTTCCATCACCGCATGAATGGCATTGGCTTGATCCGGCGTTTCTTCAAAAGCAAATTGACTGGCAAACAGCTCGTACTGTGACGCATCTATTTTAAAATGAATACCAACTTTAGCCTCACGACGCGCTTGCATATTAAGTAGCTCGGCCGCCACGTCATGGATTTGCTCGAGCGCTTTTTGCTTAGCCTTATCCCATTTGCCACTACCAATTTTGTGCAATGGCGCAAGTGCTGGGTCACCGCCACTATAACGGTTAATCATTTGCAAATTAGCAACGGGCACATAAATACTGGCATCATCGGCATATTTTAAGTGAATAAACTCTTGCTCGCCATCACCCACATCTAACGTAATCAGCCCATTGTAACGCCCAATACCATGCTCGATATGCACCACTGGGCTACCTTCGGTTATCTCGGTAACACTCTTAACCAAAAACTCTTCGGACACCCCGCTTTGGCGGCGACGGCGTGTTTGCAGCACTTGCCGACCAAATAACTGCGTCTCACTAATCAGCACCAAACGCTCAGGAACATAAACCCCGCGCTCAATGGGCGCAACGGTTAAACCAACCTGCGGCAGCTTATTACCTTTAACGCTGTTGGTTTTGTCCGCTGCTAGAAACGCTGCAAAGCTGTCATAAGCCTTAATGTCAATCTTGCCTTTGAACAGCTCAATAAGAATTTCGCGACGACCCGCTGTTTCAGCAACGATCAATACTGGCGTCGCTGTTTGTGCTTGTAACGCTAAAAATTCTAATAGCTGGGTAAGAGGCTCAGCCTTTTGGTGATTAACAGCCAATTGTGGCGGCTCTTGCGCACTGAGCGTCACCAAGCCTTGCTGCTTATTTGCCGTCAGCGGCAATTGTGGCTGTAAATCTGATTGGTGTTCAACTTGTAACAATGAACTGTCTGCTAACAACGAATCACCGCTGTCAATCGCAGCGACATCCGTCATGCTAGCCAGCTCATTGCGCGCACTGAGAATCACGCGTGGATAATGATTAAGATGTTCGTTAAGAGTATTTGACAATAAATACAGCAACTCAGGCGCGACAATAGGTTTATCGATATCATGACGACGCTCTTCATAACGGCGCTGAATTTGTGACCAGTAATCTACCTGTTTTTCATTAATCAATTCATCAGTGATAAACAGCGCATCGCTTGGTAAGTAAGCAAACAAGCTACTCTCTGCTGTCCACGCTTTTAAATCAAAAAATAGCGGCTGATAATATTCAAGTCCGCTACTAGCGATACCTGCCATTACGTCTTTATGTAGCTCAAACTTGCGGCTGCTCGCATTAGGGAACATCGTGGCGAAGTTGGTACGAAACGTCTCACGCCCTTCATCAAGCGGGAACTCTTTGGCGGGTAGTATTTGGAATTGTTCGATAGGTTTTGAGATATCTGGCAGCTTGTGTAGCAGTGATAGTGACTCTTTGCCCATACTACTATCGTTGCCGCTCATCATTGTTTTGAGGTCATCAACGGTCAATGTCCGCTGGGTTTGCGGATTAAAAAAACGAATGGTCTCAATCTCATCATCAAACAAATCTAAACGTAATGGAAACGGCTGACCCATAGCAAAGATATCAATGATACTGCCACGTACCGCGAACTCACCCGGCTCAAACACATTCTCAACGGCGCGGTAACCTGCCTTTGCCAGCAATCCGCGCTGGGTATTTATATCAAATCGATCACCAACGCTCAAATCAAAATGCTGCCCAATCAACCAGCTTGGCGGTGCTACGCGATGCATTAATGCCTGTACCGAGATTAGCAGTACGCCTGTCGTTGGCATATCCGTTAATAGATTGATACGCTCACTAACAATATCTTGATGCGGTGACAGCTCATCATAGGTCAACGTCTCCCAATCGGGGAACACATAAGCATCGACGCCGCAAAATGCCAATTCCGTCTCTATCTGATTGAGCTGGTTTTGGTCACGCGTCACCACAACTTTTAATCGGTCGGCAACATTCCATAGCGGTGTTTGCACCAGACTTGCTAGCCACAAACTGCTGACTGCGCCATGCACAGGTGCCAGCCAACGCCGCTCGGCATTCTGGATAGGAAACAACTGCTGGTTAATTGGTTCAAAGGCGTCAGTCAAAGCAGTGATAGGCATAAAAAGTAGGATCAACGTTAAGAGTCAGAGAGCTATTATACGAATATTTCAGCAATTACCAAAATTTATGCCGTAACGGTTTGTCACTTAGCATTTTTATTAAAAAACCAATAGCCAAATAGCTGATAAAGATTATATTCGTATATAAAGACAGGATGATTAAATGTAAAAACCTCAACGGCTAAGCTGAGGTTTTTGAGTGCTATTTATTAAGCTAGTGTTAAATTAATGGCTTGTCGCTAGCGATAATACCGTTATTGTCTGCGTAGACAAACATACCAGAATTTAGTGTTAAATCACCAAAGCTGATTTCAATATCGGTTTGACCTTCATCGCGGCGATTCGATTTACGCGGAATGCAACCAAGCGCCATAACACCGATGTCCATTGCTGCCATATCATCAACATCACGGACGCAGCCGTACACGATAACCCCCACCCAGCCATTATCAATCGCTGACTGCGCAATCATGTCGCCTAGCAGCGCACAACGCATTGAACCACCACCGTCAACCACCAATACTTTACCGTTACCATCTTTATCTTTACCACTGCTATTCAATAACGATTTCACGCGGCTATTGTCTTCAAAGCATTTCACCGTCACAATTTCACCGCAGAATTTTTTTTTGCCACCAAAGCTATGAAAAGACTTACCTTCGATATTTGGCAAACATACCTGCGACTCAGGATTGGCATCCAATAAATCACAGGTCACAAAGTTCTCTTTATTCATTGTTGTTGATTCTGGCATATCTGACGCTCCTTGTTATGTATGATTAGTTATTCATGACTGATTATTTATGAATAGGGCTTAATTTCAATTGTTTCTTCAATTTAATACTTAGGCTATTTTTTAACTTTAGTCATCGCTAGCATTTGCTTATTTTCGATGATATCAGTGGTTTGGATAGCTGGTTCATTACGGTATTTATTACGCTGATAAACATCATGCGCACTCATCGCCATGGCAATGGCAACACGCTTTGCAGAAATAGGATGCAAGGATAGTGACTCTGATACCAAAGGCGAGATAAGCTGAAAGGCTTTTTGCCCAATACTTTCGAGCGGACGACCTTTATGCTTGCCAAGTAACAAGGACGGACGGAAAATGACTAGCTGCGTAAAACCTAGCGCCATAATAGACTGTTCAGTTTCAGCTTTTACGCGATTGTATAAAAACCGACTATGAATATCAGCATTCATGGATGATAACAAAAAGAAATTTTCGACACCTTTTTCTTGGCACAGTTTGGCAAAATTGACATTATAATCATGATCAACCTTTCGAAAGGCCTCATCGCTACCAGCCTGCTTCTTAGTCGTACCAAGACAGCTAAAAGCGTCCGTCTTTCGATCAACACCAACGCTGGCAAATATTTCAGCCAAATTATCAAAATCATTGACCTGATAAAAACGCATGCTGGTATTGATATAGCGTGGCGGACGCCTTGCAATCACAATTAACGTGTCATAAAGCTCACTAAGCTGTTTGACAAGATGCTGTCCGACCAATCCTGTCGCGCCAATTACAATTGCTTTTCGCTGCATAGCCTATCCATTTATAGTGTGTTGGAAAATAGATGATAATGAAAAATCTGATTTTAAAGCCTATCACCAAAGCTTTTTAGTCTATCCATTTATAGTGTGTTGGAAAATAGATGATAATGAAAAATCGTTTTCATCTTAGGGCGTATCCTCATTTTTAAAATGGTGATAACAATGAGATAAATCATAGTCAAATGAGGAAAATAGCGCAGATACTATCAGAATGTTAAATAGTATCGGGATATTAACCAGCTATTTGACATTTTTTTAACATTGTTTGGCAAGATTCAGCCACTTTTAGCCCATTTAGATGTCCATCGATTGAATTGAGGACATGCCCTAGTATCATACCTAAATTAACGCATAACTGAGGGTATTCTATAGAATTTATTGTAAGAGATTTTATCGGCTAAGCGATTTATTCACTCATAAGCGGTTTTTAGTGCAACAATATTGATAAATATTTCAAGAAATAGTTGAGCAGAGACACAAAAAACTGTCGTATATATGATCACACAACTTCTTTAAGCATTAATCATCAAATATATTGTTCTAAGGGCGATAATTTGCTAAGATAACCGGCTTTACACGTTAACGCTGTTTAATTATTCCAAACAGTTTTGGCGCTTGCGATGCTCTATTGCTCATTTAGGTGCCTTTAATAACAGATAGGTACTTTAATATTAGACATCGACATCATGTTTGGCGAGACGGCTGCTCGTTACCGATGATGGTTAAACCCTTTTTTATTGTAATCCACATTCATATTTTTATCTGTCTTTATCAAGGAGATTCGCGTGGCTAATACTGCACAAGCTCGTAAACGCGCCCGTCAAAACACCAAACGTCGTCAGAACTCTGCGTCACAACGCTCTATGGTTCGTACTTACTTAAAACGTGTTGATGCGGCTATCGCAGCTAAAGATTATGACGCGGCTACCGAAGCTTACAAAAAAGCGGTACCAGTTCTTGATCGTATGGCTGACAAAGGTATTATTCATAAGAATAAAGCTGCTCGTCGTAAGAGCCGCCTGAACAAAACCATCAAAGGCCTACAAGCTTAAGATTGGTAACGTTTAGACCACATCTCGCCTTTATAGCGTGATGACTAAAACCTTGTTACTGGTTCTAATACTGGGGCAAGGTTTTTTTATGTCTGATTGAAAAATGAGTAGTAATCTTTTCAATAGTATTTAGATTAAATAGTATTTAAATCCATTTTACTTCTGGTGGTAAGAGCAATGTATTAGGATGAAAGCCGGCAGCACGGTAGTCTTCTAATAAAGTATGAATCGGGCGCACATACACTTCACCGCGCCAAACGAAGTGTGCACTGGCTTGTTCAAACGGCTTATCATCAAACCACAAAAACACGCCTTCCATCATCTTTGGCCAATCATTCCAATCAATCTCGACCACATCAAACATCACTGCTAAAAAAGCAGATAACAACGTATCATGACTAACAGCAAGCATGAGATGCCCTTGCCGCGGCTGATGTTGATAAAACAGCGATAAAATATCGAGACCGCCTTGGTAAGCGTTTTTGGTACCTTCAAGATTGCCTTGCAAAAATCGATTGATAAAGTTGAGTACACCAATTTCTTTAAATACTGGATTTGCTATTTCAGGCTCAGTCACTAGGCTACCAGGCTCGACCAACAATGACTGATGCGTAATATCACGTTGTAGTCCCGCACCTGCTTGCATCAGCTGCGCCGTGTCAATACAGCGTCCAATCGGACTTGAGATACTGTCTACATCGAGCGAGTACGGTAAATGCCCTGCCAACCAACGCCCCCAAGACTTCGCTAGTACTCGACCTTTAGGTGTTAGGGGTAATTGATAACTGGCAAAACCATTGCCATCAGAGCGTTCACGTAAGGAATGTCTGGTAAATAAAATCAGCCGTTTATCTTCAGGCAATAAGCTGACTGAGGAAATCATACTATCAGGCAAGTGCGAAGGCGCCGGAGCACTTGGAGTATGACTCGCAAGTTTTTCAGCCGACAGTTTTGAGGGAGTGTTATTGAGATATTTGCTCATGGTAGCAAGCGTAGCAGATTTTTTGATATGAATGAACAAAATATCAGTTCGATTGTAACATTGCTTACGAGTCTAGGCGGTTAGACTTTAAAATAAGCGTTATTTTAAAAAGACAGATCAAGGTGACAAATAACTAAAAAGATATTTACTTTTGAATGATTAAAATTACTTAGCCGATATCAATGACTTTGTCCCACGCGAACGCTAATGCAGTGCTGCTCACTTCATTTGGATACGCACGTGGATTGACAATGACTCGTGTATTACCAATACGGTAGTCAAATGCTTCGTGTGTATGTCCATGTACCCATAGTATTGGTGCCCAATCTTCATGCATCCAGCCAGATAAATCACTGACAAAAGCTGCGTTACTTGGTAGATTCGCATACTTCTCAGACACCGATAATGGGCTAATACTATGATGACTCATTACAACAGTTTTTTTGCCAAGTGTTTTGGCGGTGATCAATGCTTGCTTTAACCATTGACGCTGCTTAGCATGGATTTGCATCGATACTTCAGGTGAAAAAAGCTCGCCTCCAGCATAGATTTGTTTATAGTCACGCATAAAGCGCATAGCAGCAGCTATAGTATCTTCATTGGCCTGATATTGGTAATCTGTCCATAAAGTACAACCTAGGATACGTATGTCACCAATATCAATATGTTGACACTGTAGAAAACGGACGCCTTGCTGCGACTGGGCATTATAATTATCCCAAGTCGCAAGCTTTTTATCAAAATGTAGCACATCTTCATTAAAGTATTCATGATTACCAGCTATCGTAATCACAGGCACTTGCAAACGTGCTGCCTGCTCTTGTAGCCATGGCATACCACTATCACTGTTAGCAGTATCGCCCGCGACTAATACCACGTCTGCATCAGTTTTGGGAATATGCCCTAGCGGATGTGACTGACGCGCATAACTGTCAATATGTAAGTCACTTAAAATCTGTAATTTCATAAGTTCTAATATCATTAAATAAACGTAAATAGTTTAGCACTTTTTGATATACCCGCAAAAATTAAAAAAAGACAGCGGATGAGGCTGTCTTTTTTATCATGCTGACACTATAAAATGCTAAACATTTTGTAAATATCCAAATATTTTATAAGTATCTAAATACCTTGGAGTATCTTTTGTAATTTAGCCGCAGGATCTGCTGCCTGAGTAATTGAACGACCAATCACCAAATAATCAGAACCATCATCTAACGCCTGTTTCGGTGTGCAAATACGCTTTTGATCATCTGCATTGTCGTCTAGCAAGCGAATACCAGGGGTAATCAATTTAAAATCCTGACCACATAGTGTCTTGAGCGTTTTAGCTTCTTGCGCTGAACAGACCACACCATCAAGACCCGCTTGCTTGGTTAATTGTGCCAATCGACTCACTTGCGCATCTAGACCATTGGTAATACCTGTTTGCATCAATGCTTGATTATCCATAGAGGTCAGCACGGTGACGGCTATCAGCAAGGTATCAAAGTTACCGTCCAACAAGCGCTGTTTAGCCAATGACATCGCCTCTAAGCCCGCGCTGGCATGCACATTCACCATCCAGACGCCAAGCTCAGCTGCCGCTAGTACCGCTTGAGCGGTAGTATTAGGAATATCATGGAATTTCAAGTCTAGAAATACGTCAAAATTACGCTGATGTAGCGCCTTAACTATCTCAGGACCACAGCGAGTAAATAGCTCTTTACCCACTTTTAAGCGGCATGATGTTGGATCTAACTGATCAGCTAATGCTATCGATGCCTCCATCGTCATATTATCTAAGGCAACGATGACTGGGGAATTCATTGTATTATTCATGGTTTTACCATATCTATATCAGAATTATCAAAACACTATATATGGACTGCTCATAGATCAGTACAAAATATAATCTAGTCTCGTTTTTGTTTGGTAAGTGTCGCGCCTTCATCTACAGTAAGTTCTTCTGCGTCTTGCACTTGCACATTGGTTGCTGTCGAACCATAAACAGCTTCTTCCACCGTTGGCGCACTTGCTTGGCGATCAATGACAGCATTGGCTTGTGTCAGTTGCGCTTGCAAGTTCACATTCGCTTTTTGCAAACGCGAGATTTCCCACTTATTCTGTAAGACACGGAAGATAAGCAGTGCCAACAAGATGCCAATAACAATACCAAGCATAAGGCATAAAATCAGTAGCAATCCTAGATTCATCGTCGGTGCTTGAGAAAATAATAAATTTACGCCAACTTCGGTATTATTTGCCAACACCAAACCAAGTGCATAAGCAAAGCTCAAAAACAGCAATACAAATAGTAAAAAGCGCATGAGACGTCTACCTCGATTTGGAATGTCGTTAGTGTTTTAAAAATAGCACTTTAAAACCTTCATCAACCCACACATTTATATGCTTATAAACTCACTAGTGATAAGTTCTAGCAAAAATGGCTGGCAAGCACTCTTGTTGGCAATTTTACCCAATAAATACTTTATAACACACTTAGCTATTTGCTACTGTATCATTGACTGCCTCACGTAATGCCTTACCTGGTTTAAAGTGCGGTATCGCTTTGGCAGGTACAGGTACGCTTTCTCCTGTTTTAGGATTTCGACCCATACGGGCACGACGATGGTGCAGACAAAAACTGCCAAAACCACGAACTTCTACGCGTCCATCATTGGCTAACGTATCGGTCATCAAGTTTAATATTTCACGTACTGCATCATCGACTACAGTATCAGTCATATTGTCACAGTTCGCACTTAAATTACTAATAAATTCGGACTTGTTAATCGCTTGCTGCATTATTACGCTTGCCTTGTTGATTAATGGATAAGATGACTGTGAATTGGACCATCATTTTCGATAGCTGGTTACTTTTAAGACAAGCTATACATCAAGATCATAAGGATAAATAGCCATTCACTAAAATAATCTCAGTGTCTTAAATAAGTAATAATTCACATCTCGTTACTCAATGTTGCAAATGATAGCGGATATTACGGTAAATGGAAATAAGAGTTTGCCCGTTTAAGCAAAAACCTCGTTGATTAAATAGTGCACTTAAAATTTAAGCAAAAAAAAAGCGACCATAGTCGCTTCTTTTATAATCTTATATCAATAACGTGCAGCTTACTGCATTTGCTCTTTGATCAAATCACCAATTGTTTTTGGCTGTGCATCAGAACTGGCAGTAGTACTAGTCGTGCTAGTGCTGCTTAGCTCTTTAATCGCTTGACGCTCTTCAGCTTCGTCTTTCGCTTTGATAGACAAGTTGATGTTGCGAGTTTTACGATCAACACTGATGATTTTCGCTTCAACGTCATCACCAACGCTCAAATGCTTAGTCGCATCTTCAACGCGATCACGTTGAATTTCAGAGGCACGTAGATACGCTTCAACTTCGTCAGCAAGCTCGATAGTAGCGCCTTTAGCATCTACTTCTTTTACTTTACCATTAACGATAGCACCGCGGTCATTGTTGACTAGGTATTCGTTGAATGGATCAGAGCTTAACTGCTTCACGCCTAGGCTAATACGGTTTGCTTCTGCATCTACTGACAATACCATTGCTTCAACGGTGTCGCCTTTATTGTAGTTACGGATAGCGTCTTCGCCAGTTTCGTTCCAAGAGATATCAGATAGATGAACAAGACCATCAATACCACCGTCTAGACCGATAAAGATACCGAAGTCAGTGATTGATTTAATCGTACCAGTGATTTTATCACCGCGCTCATGTTTCTTATCAAACTCATCCCATGGGTTAGCTAGAGTTTGTTTGATACCTAAGCTGATACGACGACGTTCTTCATCGATATCAAGAATCATTACTTCAACTTCATCGCCCACTTGAACAACTTTTGATGGGTGGATGTTTTTGTTGGTATGATCCATTTCTGACACGTGTACTAGACCTTCAATACCTTCAGAAATCTCAGCGAAACAACCATAATCAGTTAAGTTGGTGACGCGTGCTTTAACCACACTACCTACTGGGTAAGTGCCGCCAACGTTATCCCAAGGATCAGTACCAAGTTGTTTTAGACCTAGGCTAACGCGATTGCGCTCACGGTCAAACTTCAATACTTTAACTTTTAGGTCTTGACCAACTTCAACAACTTCAGATGGATGCTTGATACGGCGCCATGCCATGTCAGTGATGTGCAATAGACCATCGATACCACCTAGATCAACGAATGCGCCGTAATCAGTAAGGTTCTTAACGATACCTTCGATCTCGATGCCTTCTTCAAGCTTGTTCAATAGCTCTTCGCGCTCAGCTGAATTTTCAGCTTCCATAACTGCACGACGGCTAACAACAACGTTGTTGCGCTTTTGATCAAGTTTGATAACTTTGAATTCTAGCTCTTTGCCTTCAAGATGCGTGGTGTCACGGATAGGACGAACATCTACCAATGAACCTGGTAGGAACGCACGTACTGAACCGATATCTACAGTGAAACCGCCTTTAACTTTGCTTGAGATGATACCTTTTACGATTTCATCATTATCAGCGATTTTTTCAAGGAAGTTCCAAGTTTCAACACGTTTGGCTTTTTCACGTGAAAGCAAGGTTTGACCCATGCCGTTATCAACCGCTTCAACCACGACATCAACGCTATCGCCAACTTCAACTTCAAGTTCGCCTTCTTCGCTTAAAAACTCTTCACGAGCGACGATACCTTCAGATTTCAGACCAGTATCAACAGTGATCCAGTCGTTATCAATGGCCACAACAGTACCAGTGATAACCGAGCCACGCTCGATATCCAGACCTGTTTCTTCGATGCTCGCTTCAAATAGTTCAGCAAATGATTCCATTATGTCTACCTTTGTATAGCCGTATCCTGTCCAGCACAGTACGGATCAAATTTATGATTGCATAAAACGAGAATACTGGTTTTATATCCCATACAATCATATATAAAAACGTTTGTTGTTAGTAAGCACATAACTTATTAAACTCACTAGCAACAACTGTCTTATATTGCAATGCCTTATACTTTTAAATCTCTATGATTTAGAAAGAATATTTTTATCACTCTCTAGAGATTATTAGCGTCTACTACTGTGATTTTATACTAAAATCAAGCGTATAGGAAACTTTTTCATACTTACTAACTTGTTTTTATTAACTATTAAAGAAAATACCTTTATCCTGACAATGTCTTTTCACTTGTGCATAAACTTCATCAGCATCTAAGTTAGAGCTATCTAGTAGTAGAGCATCTTCTGCAGGCTTTGATGGTGCAGTCGCTCGATTCTCATCACGATCATCACGAGCTTTAATCGTCGCTAAAATCGCGTCAAAATCTGCCGTCTGACCAGCATTTATTAACTGTGTTACGCGGCGCTCGGCACGCGCTTCAGCACTGGCAGTCAAATACACTTTTACATCCGCATCTGGGAACACCACCGTTCCCATATCGCGACCATCAGCGACCAATCCAGAACGAGTTGCCATATCTTGTTGCAACTTTAGTAATGCTTGACGAACTTTTGGAAATACGGCTATTTGTGATGCATAGCCGCCCACGGTTTCATTACGAACCTGCTCACCAACCGCTTCACCATTCACTAAAATATCAACACGTCCTGATGCATTGTTAGGTACAAAAGCAATCTCTAGGCGCTGCGTTAATGCTAATACAACCATCTCGTCAATGGCTTGGCTTCCATCTGCCGCAACTAATCCCGCTTCAAATGCTTTGAGTCCAACGATACGATACAAAGCACCTGAATCTAGCAGTTGATAATTCAATGCTTGGGCTAAACGCCACGTGACCGTACCTTTACCTGCCCCACTTGGTCCATCAATGCAGATAACTGGGTAGCGCAACACTGGCGCTTGGTTATCATTACTGCCAGCACCAAAGTTATCAAGTATAGCGTTATCAGCTGTAGAAACGGTCATAATACTCACTTAATAGTAGACGATACTGATACGGCTTAGTGCATGCTAGCTGCAGAATAATATTTACTTATTTATCAAACGCTTGACAATTAATTCATCATTTCGTCATCAAATAGGGCGATATTATAGCAAAGAAACCTACCCATCACTAGCAGCAAGACTGATATCTTGTTAATTGCTTATATTGTCTTTCTTTTTTGCCGCTTTTCGTCGTTCACGGAAAAAGGTCTTAAGCATCTGGCTACTATGCTCACGACATAAGCCATTATGTACTTCGATAGCATGATTATAAAAAGGTTGTATCGGTAAATTTATCTGACTACCAACCATACCCGCTCGTGGCTCGCTTGCTGCATAAACCAATCTATCTACCCGCGCATGAATGAGCGCTCCGATACACATCGTACAAGGCTCTAAGGTAACGTATAACGTTGTCTGTAATGGTAAACGATAGTTTTTTAAGCGCGCACACGCTTCTCTTAATGCGACAATCTCGGCATGAGCGGTCGCATCGTGACGACCAATTGGCTCATTGAATCCTTGACCAATAATCTGCTGATTATGTACCAGTATCGCTCCTACTGGCACCTCTCCACACTCAGCACCTTGCCTAGCAAGTTTAAGAGCTATGTTCATCCAGCTCATATCTTGAAGTGACCAAAATGCGCTGGCTTGCATATCTTCAATAACTAACTGACTATTTGCAGTTGGATATGGCTTCAAGCTTATATTTTGTTTATGTTTCATTTATTTTGACAACTATTGCGGTAATTGCCAATCGATAGGCGTTTGCCCATACTGTACCAGATAATCATTGGTCTTAGAAAACGGCTTGGAACCAAAGAATCCACCACGATTGGCAGCAAGTGGTGATGGGTGTACAGCGGTGAGAATAAGATGCTTATCAGTATTGATATATTTGCCTTTTTTCTGTGCTTTACTGCCCCACAATATAAATACGGTATGTTCTGTTTGTTCATTAACCACATCAATCACCGCATCGGTAAACTGCTCCCAACCTTTATTTTGATGGCTATTTGGCTCACTTTCTCGCACGGTCAGAGAGCTATTTAATAGCAAAACTCCTTGCTGCGCCCAGTAAGTCAGGTCGCCATGTTTTGAGGGTGCGATACCAACGTCACTTGCCATCTCTTTTAACAAATTATTGAGTGAGGGTGGCTTTGGAATGACTTTGGGCACTGAAAACGATAAGCCCATTGCCTGCCCTGGTCCATGATAAGGATCTTGACCTAGTATCACGACTTTAACTTGTGATAAAGGGGTCAGGTTTAACGCATTAAATATTAAAGGTGCTGGCGGATAGATACTGTTTTCTGATTGATAGGCTTCTTTTAAAAACGCACGCAAGTCGTCCATATTGTTAGAAGTTAACTCGTCTGCTAACGCCGTTTTCCAATCTTCTGGCAAGCGCACATTGTCTAAAATAGCCTGCTTTTGCGCTGGCGTTTTTGGCGTTTGTTCATCGAATAATTCCATAGTATGTCCTGTTATATTTGTTATTAATTAGATAAATATCGAGTAATGATGCGTAAACCAATCTCGCACATGAATGGGAGCTCGCGATTTCATACGTTGGTTTTGTTATGAATTATAGCAATAAAAAAACGGCTACCACAGTAACATGGTAACCGTTGTTATTACATTAGTAGCAAAAACTTAGCTGGCGAGTGACTCAGAGTCTGGATGTGGCTCATGAGTCTCAACGACCGTCAAGATAATACGACTATCTGCTGATCCTTTATATGTAGAGTTATAATCCGTCTTACCACTGTACTTATCAAGCTTAACAGAATCACCATCTTGTTCATCATTAGCTTCAGGCTCTAAGGTGAGATGTACTACCCCACCATTGACCAAATCACCAAACAAAATCATACTTGCCAATGACTTTTTGATCTCATCTTGAATCAGACGCTGCATTGGGCGTGCACCCATTAGGCGATCATAGCCTTTGTGAGCCAAATAATCGCGTACTTCGTCATCAATCTCTAAGGTGACTTGTTTATCATCAAGCTGGACTTGTAGCTCAACCAAGAATTTATCAACCACAGATACCACCACGGAGGTATCTAATGGGTTAAATTGGATGATGGCATCTAGACGGTTACGGAACTCTGGCGTAAAGACACGTTTGAGCGACTCCGTATTATCACGGCTATGGTCTTGCTGAGTAAAGCCCATTGAAGAGCGGCTAATACTATCAGCACCGACATTGGTCGTCATAATCACAATGACTTGCTTAAAGATAGCCACACGACCATTGTTATCAGTCAACGTACCATGATCCATCACTTGCAGTAACAAGTTGAAGACATCAGGGTGCGCTTTTTCAATCTCATCAAGCAATAAAACACAATGTGGATGTTGATTGATTTTTTCAGTCAACAAACCACCTTGATCATAACCGACATAGCCAGGAGGCGCACCAATCAAACGCGATGCGGTATGGGCTTCCATATATTCTGACATATCAAACCGAACCAGTTCTACGCCTAACAAATTTGCCAATTGACGTGAAACTTCGGTTTTACCCACCCCAGTAGGACCGGCAAACATAAACGAACCAATTGGCTTATCTGGTGCTTTTAGACCGGCACGTGATAGCTTAATGGCGTCGGCTAATGTTTCAATTGCTTCATCTTGACCAAACACTAAGTGTTTAAGATCACGATCTAAGTGCTGAAGAATACTCTTATCATCACTCGATACTGACTTGGGCGGAATACGTGCAAGCTTGGCAACAATCGCCTCAATATCTGCCACATCGATTTTCATTGGTGGTTTTTTCTTAGCCTTGGCACTTTTTGACTCACTGAACGATTTGGCACGATCATTGGCTTTTGCAGTTTCCGCTTCATCCTGCATTTCGCTATCGCTATACGTGTCGCCATCGAGACCCTCAACATCGGCATCAATCTGAGCATCAAAATCTTGCTCTATATCCGCAATGAAGATTTCTTCTGCATCAATATCATCAGCATCAGGAATCACGCCTAAACGCTTATAGGCACCTGCTTCGTCAATCACATCAATCGCTTTATCTGGTAAGAAACGCTCGTGAATATGCTTAGCAGATAATTGAACGGCGGTGACCAACGCTTCATCGGTATATTCAACATTATGAAATTCCTCATAACGAGGCTTCAGACCGCGCAAAATATCAATTGTATCGTCGACACTCGGCTCTTTGACATCAATCTTCTGGAAACGACGTGACAGTGCATGGTCTTTTTCAAACACTTGACGGTATTCGGTAAAGGTAGTTGAGCCGATACAGCGCAGCTCACCATTAGCAAGTGCTGGCTTAATCAAGTTTGATACGTCCATATTGCTACTCATTGACGACCCTGCGCCAATAATCATATGAATCTCATCAATAAACAAGATCGCATTGGGCTTCTTCTTTAGCGCATCAAGCAGCGACTTCATGCGTTTTTCGAAATCACCACGGTATTTGGTACCAGCGATTAATGAGCCGATATCAAGGCTATAAATCACGCAGCCATTCAATGGTTTCGGTGCTTTATCATTAATAATCAACCACGCCAAACCTTCAGCGATAGAGGTCTTACCAACGCCTGGCTCACCAACCAATAACGGGTTATTTTTACGGCGACGACATAATACTTGCGCGGCTCGCTCAATTTCAGGGCCACGTCCAATTAACGGATCGGTCTTACCTTCAGCCGCACGCTGGTTTAGGTTGGTCGCAAACTCAACCAAGGGATCTTTACTGGTTTTTTCTGAGGCACTACGGCGCTCACCCGTCATAGAAGCACGTGGCTCAGATGGCTCGTCTTTATCTTGACCATGCGATAAGTATTGGGTCAACTCAAGACGACTAATACCCTGCTTTTTGAGCAAGTAAACCGCATAAGTATCGTGCTCTGAAAACATAGATACTAAAATGTCTGAGCCTTCAACAAGGCGACCACCACCAATAGACTGCACATGGAAAATAGCACGCTGCAGAATACGATCAAAGCTTTGGGTTGGCTGCGGTGACTGCTCAGTGTCTGCGTCTACCGTTGGCGTATGCTTATTGATATAAGCTTCTAACTCGGTGCGCAGCGTTGAAACATTGGCATTACAGGCAGTTAATGTATTGGCAGCGTGAGTATTCTCTAATAACGCCAATAATAGATGCTCAACAGTGAGGTACTCATGCGATTTTTGGCGCGCAAGTGTCATTGCTAAACGCAAAGAAACTTCAAGATGACGACTTAACATAACGACTTCCTACGGTTATACCTATCTTTATAATTGATAGCTTTATGAATGAGTTAGTAAGTAAATCAGGGCGACAGATGGATTGTTCAAGGGCTAAATCTGTATTATCAAAAGACAGCGCTAAATGATATTGACCATGTATTACTCAAGTAGCAGTGCTATCTACTTATCACCAATTAAGAGTTTTGATCACTCATACTTGCTTTTCTTTATCTCAACACGATACTTAAGAAGAGTCAATCTATTAACACAGACTAAAATGTATCAAGGCGTACTGCGCATCAATATTTATAGTAAAGAAATAGTATGAAAGCTTCAAAAGCTGAGCAAATAAAGGAGAAATGGGTAATAGAATAATAAGTGAGAGAGTGAAGGATACAAATGACTTTTTTAAGCCATCAACTGATTAGATTATAGAAAAATTCAATTTAATAGGATGATTAGAAAATGATAGGAATGCAGCAATCATTTCTATAAAATTTAGACAGCTGTTTGATGTGATGACTTAATATAGATAAGGGTATATTAAAGAAAAATCAAGGTTAGGACATTTTTATAATAAGGAATTTATGAGTGACTGCTTGGATACAGAGTACCTATCAAGCTCACAATGAGCGGTTTTTAGAGCTTGAAAGGGTTTCTAAACGATAAAACCATTGGAAATAATAAGATAGAAACACGAGAAGAAGATAGAACTTTAAATTCATATTTACGCTATTTTCTTATTCGCCTTGATGTGGCTCAATCTGGGTCAATAATGGATAGCCTTCACGATGTGCCAGACTATTTACCTTTTTGGCTTTGGTCTCAGCGATATCTTTAGGATAGATACCAGCAATGCCTTTGCTACTGTTATGAATCGTCAGCATAACTTCGACTGCCGAATCCATACTATGACGAAATTCGGACTGCAAAATATAAACGACGAACTCCATCGGCGTATAATTATCATTATACATAACGACGGCATACATAGGCGGCTTAGCCACTTCTGGCTCTGCTACCAGTACATCTGCTTGTGGCGAGGTCTCGCCATCCGTATCACCATCTTGTGCACGGTGAGCAGGTATGGTTGGAAAGTGCCAATCAGCAACAGTTGGCAACGCTTGCAATAGGGTTTGTTTTATCATAATTGGCATACAAATTAATGGTTATATTTATAACAGAATAAAGGGCGCTAGCAGAGGTTGGCAAACGCAATGCTTATTATAGCGCTCTTAAATATGAATAGATTAAGGCTCAATCGGACTTTCGTCGACTTCAGGCAAATCTAAAAGTGATAGCGGCATATTATCAATTCGGTCGCCAAGCTTCCAATCATAGAGCTGCTCCACTTGTTGCCCGCCAGCTTGTAAGCTAAGTTTGACTTGTAACGGTTTAAAGCCTGATGGCATCATGAAACGACCACGAATACGAACGATACCTTCAATAGTATAAACTGGAGGATCTAGCGGCACCTCTACAAAATCATCGTCATTGAGCAACGTCAACGTTGGCTTTAGGCGTTTGGCTTTGCCATCGCTAGCAAGCATGCCTATATCGAAACCATATTCGAAGGCATTTTCAGGTAACGGCTCAATCTTTGCCGCTATTACCTGTAAAGGCATGCCGCCTTTGTCACGAAGGACATCAGCATATAATTCATTCAGTTGAGAGACTTGTCTATTCTCAACCGTTAATTCTTGCTGGTTTTCACGCAACTCTTTGATGTTAGCCAAGCTAATCGCCAGCTCCTGCTTAGCAGTAGCCGCTTGATTGGCCGCTATTTTATGACTAAGACGCAAATCTTCAAGCGCTTCTGTTGCCTCAGTGCTATTGATCATCGCTTGCTTGGTTTCAGTTTGCATAGAATGAAAGCCACGCTGATATCCTAATTTATGACCGAATATCAATCCAACAATGGCAGTCACCAATATGACAACGAAAAAGAGAGCCAACACCAATGTGGATGCCCCTTGTTGGGTACCACCTACCTTAGTTACTGAACTAGCATTGGTTTTAAGAGAATGCGAACTACGCTCTAAATGATACAAATCAGAGTCTTTGCACGATGAAAGTGCGGGCTGTGAGCAAAAGCGTCGTACAAGCTTGACACGCATTTAGACAATATCTCTTAACAGTAATGGCAATATTATAGCGGAATTTATAATCAATACCTAGCACCATAAATGTGAATGATTTGACCACAGCTAAACATCTGCTACGGAACAATAGGTGCAAAGTTTAGACCCATTGTTTCATCGAATCCGAACATGACATTCATATTTTGTACCGCTTGTCCTGCTGCCCCTTTTACCAAATTGTCTTGTACGACAATCACTGTCAATTCAGCCCGTTCATTGTCTTGATGCACAGCAATGCGTAAACGGTTGCTGGCGCGGACACTACGGGTATCTGGATAAATACCTTTTGGCATGACATCAATAAACGCTTCTGATTCATAGCATGTTTCAAATATCTGCTGCCAATCAATAGCAGCACCCGCATCCGTCAGCTCAAGATGAATAGAGCTCAGCATGCCACGTATCATCGGCACAAGATGCGGTAAAAAACGAATGCGATGGGTGAACTGGCTGTCTAATAACTGCGCCACGCCTTGCTCAATCTCGGGCAGGTGACGATGTCCTTCAACGCTATAAGCTTTAAAGTTATCAGTAGTTTCAGCATAATTAAGCGCAAGTGAAGCTTGGCGACCAGCGCCAGAAACACCTGACTTTGCATCGATAACGATGCGGGATTCCACCAATCTCTCTGCTTGCTTATTTTGCATGTCGATTATTGGTTTCAAACCCAAAATAGCGGTAGTCGGATAACAACCAGGATTACCGACGACTAAAGCAGTGGCAAGTTTATCCCGATTGACTTCAGGTAAACCATAAACAGCTGTCTTTAGTAGCTCAGGACAAGCATGCGACTGCTGATACCAGTGTTCAAAATCGGACAGTGACTGCAAACGAAAATCAGCAGCCAAATCAATGACTTTCACACCGGCTTGCGTTAGCGCCTCTGCTTGCTTCATCGCTACGCCATGTGGAGTGGCAAAAAAGACCACATCACACTTTTGCAGCGTTGCAAGCGTCTCATCGCCCAAGTCGCTAAAGACAATATCTGATATACCGCGTAAGCTTGGAAATATCTCATCAGCGCGTGTACCAGCTTCGCTACGCGAGGTTAGCAAATCAATAGATACTTCAGGATGCGCAGATAACAAGCGAATCAGCTCAATACCCGTATAACCTGTACCACCAACAATCGCTGCTGAAATCATAAGATATTCCTTTTTATTTTACTTGGTAAATATCAGTGTTTGTTAAACAAATCTTAGATAGAAAGCTCGATTATATACCTGAACTTTGTCATTTTTAGATTCTAGCAGCTTTAGATTTTATAATCGTGCACCGCATCGATGAATACTTTGGCATTGTCAGGATTGACCCACTGCGTAATACCATGACCTAAGTTTGCTATATAACCCGTTTTTTCGCCGCTTGCATAAGCACTATCAAGCATTGCATTTACTTCAGCACGAATCGTCGCAGGTGAACCATACAATGTTGCTGGATCCAAGTTGCCTTGAATGGCTTTACTACTCTGTAGTTTTTTATGCTGTTTGGTCAATTGACGCTGACTTTCAGCCAATACTTGGCGTGCACGATCAATGGGCATCGTCCAATCCAACCCTAAAACATCGGCTTGACTATCTGCTTGCACATCCAACCATAACCCACCACCTTTGGTAAATAATACCACTGGTATCTGCGGATGGCGTACTTTTAATTCAGCGACGATACGCTTATTATAAGCATGAGAAAAATCAATAAACTGACGATGACCAAGCGCCCCGCCCCAACTATCAAAAATCTGCAGAATTTGAGCACCAGCGACCACTTGTGCATCTAGATAATCAATGACAGAAGTGGCTAATTTATCTAATAATTGATGCAAGAAATCAGGGTTGCTATACAAAAATCCTTTAGTATAACGATAGTCTTTTGAGCTGCCGCCTTCGATCATGTAAGTGGCCAATGTCCATGGACTACCAGAGAAACCAAATAACGGCACTTGACCATTTAATGCTTTGCGGATGCTCGTCACCGCACGCATGACATAATCAAGAGAATCATTGGGTTCAAGTACTGGCAATCTATCTAAGTCTGCTTGCGTACGAATAGGATGTTTAAACTTAGGGCCTTCACCCGCCTCAAAGTATAAGCCCAATCCCATAGCGTCAGGTATGGTCAAAATATCACTAAATAAGATAGCAGCATCTAAATCATAACGGCGTAGTGGCTGTAAAGTAACTTCAGTGGCGCGGTCCGTATCTTTGCACAGACTCATAAAGTCGCCCGCTTCTGCACGAGTGGCCTTATATTCTGGTAAATAACGACCAGCTTGACGCATCATCCAGACTGGCGTGGTGTCTATTGATTCAAAGCGTAATGCCCGTAACAATCTGTCGTTCTTTAAAGGCGCAAATTCTTGCTGAATCGAGTTACTATTGTCTGAAGCACTCATGTACAAATCTCCAAAACAACACCGCATTCATGGTCATCAATGAATACGGTGCTGGATAAAATAAGTTGAATAAAAGAATATTAAAACGTTTAGATAGCGACAATCTATTCTAAAAAACCACAAATAATGAGATATTAGTTAATAACAATTTATTGGTTAATATCCCTCGTGTTAACAATCATAAAAACAATAATCATTAAAAGTATTTGTGTTTTTAGAGCATCATTTGCCGTTAATCTTTAATCAATAATATCGTGCTCATATTTGAAATTGGATGAATACCATCAATGGTCTACATGGTCAGCGCTAAATTATCACGGTGTACCATAACCACACGCTCTTCATTATTACCAAGAATTCTATCAAACTGCTCAGTACGCTCACGAGCCACTCGGCAAGCATCACGAGAGGAGAAGTTCACTTGTCCAACCGCTAAACGCTCGCCCGTATCTTGGTGTACCACCTCAACCACGTCACCTTCATCGAAATCACCGCGTACTTCCACAACGCCGACCGGTAGCAAGCTCTTGTGATGCTCGACTACTGCTTTTGCTGCGCCTGCATCGACTATTAGAGTGCCTGACATACGTAAATGCGCGGCAAGCCATTGTTTGCGTGCAATGATTTTGTCTTGATCATTGGTGGTCAATAAAGTACCAACCGCTTCGCCTGATACCACACGAGTAATAACATCATCGATAGCACCGCTCACGATAACGGTTGGACAACCACCCATCGCTGCAAGACGACCAGCACGAATTTTAGTCAGCATACCGCCGCGACCAAGCTTGCCACCATCCCCTGCAATATCAAATAAGTAATCCGCCATCGCACGCTCTTGGCGAATCATTTTTGCATTAGGATTGTCACGTGGGTTGTCCGTAAACACCCCATCTTGATCAGTCAAAATGATATATAAATCGGCATTGACCATCGCCGCCGCCATCGCGCCCAAAGTATCGTTATCACCAAACTTGATTTCATCAATGGTAATGGTATCATTTTCATTGATGACTGGGAGCACGCGCCATTCTAATAATTGTGTCAACGCGCCCGTCGTATTCAAGTAACGGCTACGATTAGACAAATCATCATGTGTTAGTAGTAGCTGCGAGCTTTGGATACCATGTTGGATTAATGCTGACCACCACGTTTCAATCAAACCCATTTGACCGATAGAAGCACAGGCCTGTAGTGCGGCTAGTTTCTTCGGGCGCTCCTCAAGGTTCATTCGTACCACACCTTCGGCAACGGCACCTGACGATACTAGCAGTACTTCGACGCCTTGCTTGTGCAATTTAGCGATCTGCTTTGCCCACTCGTATATGGCAGTTCGATCCAGCCCTCGACCGTTATTGGTTAACAACGATGAGCCAATCTTGACAATAACGCGCTGAATATCAAAGTTGCGAGTTTGTTTAATAAACCTTGCTTCTTCGGTCGTGTTTTCTATGTCACCTGCCATATAAACTCCTGTCTCTCATGTGAATTGATTACGGGGATTGATCTAAAAAATTCAAGTATATCAGCTCAAGCGTGTTAGCTTAAGGAACATAAATGACCTCAACACCATCTTCGTCGTCATCGTCAAAATCAGCATCGTCGTCGCTTAAATCTACACCTTCGCGAGCCGCTTTACGAGCCGCACGATAGGCTTCACGCTGCGCCTCAGTATTTAGACGTACTTCTACTTCTAAGCGCTCAAAACGGGTTCTTTGTGCTTCAGCGAAGATAGGATCTTCTAGTTCACGCTCACGCTCTAGTTCAATCTCATTCATTAAATGATATTTAACTGCATCCGTCCCTTCACCCATTAAGGTTGACGTGCGAAATACATCGCCTGTCCAATCAAGCTCGGCGACAATATGAGTACAAAGCTCATCTAACTCTTCGTCAGGCACCTGATCAATTTTGTTTAATATCAAAATCTGGGGCAAGTTGGATAACTCAGGCGAAAAACGCTCAAGTTCATTCAAGATAACACGAGCGTTGGCTACCGGATCGCTGCCATCAATTGGCTTTACATCAACCACATGTAACAGACGACGAGTACGAGCCACATGTTTTAAGAAACGAATGCCAAGTCCAGCACCTTCTGAAGCACCTTCGATCAAACCTGGAATATCTGCCATCACAAATGAGCGATGACGACCGATATCAACCACACCTAGATTCGGAACGAGGGTGGTAAACGGATAGTCAGCAACTTTTGGTCTAGCAGCAGAGACTTGACGAATAAAGGTAGATTTACCAGCATTAGGCAAACCAATCAAGCCAACATCAGCCACAACTTTTAGCTCAAATTTAAGAACTTTTAACTCACCTTCAAAACCAGACGTCGATTTACGCGGTGCTTGGTTGGTAGAGCTCTTAAAATGGGTATTGCCCAAACCACCATCACCACCTTTGGCAATCAGTAACGTCTGACCAAGTTCAATCAAGTCACCCAACACTTCGTCAGTTTCGGTATCAACTACCGTGGTACCGATAGGTACTGGTAAAAACAAATCATCAGAGCCCTTGCCTGAACAGTTTCTACTGTGGCCATTCTCTGCGCGCATAGCATCGTGACGACGGGTATAACGATAGTCCACTAGGGTGTTGGTGTTATCCTCTGCAATGACGTAAATATCTCCGCCCTTGCCACCATCTCCACCATCAGGTCCACCACGTGGGACATACTTTTCTCGGCGAAAACTGGCGATTCCGTTACCACCGTCACCTGCTTTTACCGTTACGACGGCTTCATCAATAAATCGCATCTTACGTTCCTTTATTTACACTCTAGTTTATAGACTCAATAGCAGTCATATACTGCTTCTTTTGCCTATAGGTATCTTTTAAAAAATAGGAGACTTACGTCTATGTTGCTATATATCATTATATCATTGCTTTATTTATGACAATAACACCCGATAACCAATTGGACTATCGGGTGCGGTATATATTAACTTAAAAAATCACATCTATTTGTCCATGCTAAAAGTGACTATTAAAGTACTTTCTTATAAAGAGTACCTCAATATTAAAAACTCACTACTGCTGTACAAATGTATTAAGCTGGAATCTGTGTATAACTGATGCCTGCCATTTGTGTGGCTAAACGTAATACTTGCGTACTATAGCCAACTTCATTGTCATACCAGATATACACGATAGCATGATTGTCGGTCAAAATAGTCGCTTGGGCATCAACGATACCAACGTGGGTATCACCAACAAAATCCGTCGATACCGCTTCGGTAGAATCTGTGTTTGCCACTGACTGCTATTAGATACTTTACGCATGAATTCATTTAACGCATCAGCATTTTCTGGAGCTGTTTTAAGATTCAAGTTTAAAATCGCTAAGCTGACGTTTGGCGTTGGTACACGGATGGCATTACCCGTTAGTTTACCACTAAGCTCTGGCAGCGCTTTACCAACCGCTTTAGCCGCACCCGTACTGGTAATAACCATATTCAATACAGCACTACGACCACGGCGATCCGCTTTATGATAATTATCAATCAAGTTCTGATCGTTAGTGAATGAGTGAATCGTTTCAACGTGACCGTTTTCGATACCGTATTCATCGTTCAATACTTTTAACGTTGGGGTAATTGCGTTGGTGGTACAGCTCGCCGCACTGACGATGGTATCTTCACCGACTGTATCGTTATTTACACCATAAACAACGTTTTTAATCTCACCGCCAGCTGGGGCTGTTAATAGGACTTTTTTCACACCAGTCGATTGCAAATGCTTGCCAAGACCCGCTTCATCTTTCCAAATGCCCGTATTGTCAATCACTAACGCATCATTAATACCGTAAGCCGTATAATCAATCTCGCTTGGATCTTTAGCGTAGATAACCTGAACAAAGCGACCATTGATAATCAAGCCGTTGTTTTCATCATCAACCACCACGCCACCAGCAAAGCTACCATGAATCGAATCACGCTCTAGCAATGAGGCGCGCTTGGCCAAATCGCCAGATGCCGCAGGACGTACAACAATGGCTTTTAACTGCATACCTTTAGCACTTGACGCTTGTGATAATAGCAGGCGAGTTAAAATACGACCGATACGACCAAAACCATATAGCACTACATCAGTCGCCAGATTAACCGTAGTGTCATCACTATTAACGGCTTGAAGTGCTGCTTGTAAATCACTGTCATTAGCGATTAATTGACCAACATCAACCTGTGCAGACTGAAGCTTATCATTGGCCGCTAGCGCTTTAACCATGGCTAAAGTGTCAGCGATATCAATAGATTTAGCGTCTTGGTTACGCAAGGCTACTTTTTGATGCAATGCCAATATTTGACCAACTGACGTCGTATTTAACGTGTCACCGAACAAGGTCACTTGTACGTCTTGCTCATTATAGAGCTTATTCAATAGCCCCATCAGCTCAATCGCTTGTTGCTCTTGATTGTTGTAGTTGCTTAAGTGGTCTTGATGTAATTGGCGTAAGGTATCAGCGTTGCTCACGAGAAACATCCTTATGGTCAGTAATGTGTGATCAGTAAATGATAGAGAATACAGATTAGATAGATTATGTGTGGTCTACGCAATCACTCTAGTATGGCAACCGCACGATATCGGTGTCAGTTATTGATATAGAGTATTGAGATCGCCTAGATTTTAGCCTAAAACGGCCTATTTTGCCAGTGATAACCGATCTGCTAGCGCTTATAAAGCATTTTATTGAATTATGCAGGTTATTATGAAAATAAAGGCAGCCAATTATGCTGCCTTTTTGTTTATTATTGCCAGTATCAAATAGTGGATGATAAAGCGACACTACGATTTAACACAGTATCTAGTAAGTGATGCTCGTTATGGAACGAGGCTAACTGTTTGATCGGTCTGCGAGGTTAACTTAAATTCTTTTAAGTCATAGCCTTGCTGTTGAGCGATTTGACGATATTTGGCATAGGTTTCTTGAGTGACGTTTGGCGAACGCGCCAATAACCATAAATATTTTTTATCAGGTGTTCCTACTAAAGCAGTCTTGTAATCAGCATCACGTGCTAGTACCCAATAGTCGGCACGACCAACTGGCAACCAACGAATCCACGATGGTAAAAATGTGACCTTTAACTTACTGCCTGACTCATCAACAGGCTTAGCGATACCCTCAGAAGTAATACCAGAACCGTCTTTCTGTACGCATTTATTAGTGACTATGATACCTGAACCATCGGTTTTTTCCGTATAATTGGCGGTGACATTACTGGCACAATTGCGCTGAAAATACATGGGCAAACGACCTATCTCATACCATGTCCCTGCATACCTTTTTAGATCAACGCTATCCACTGTGGTCGGTGTGCTTGCAGACTTATGAATGATGGCGCTTGGCTTGATTGACAGTGTCTCTGTAGTGGTTCTATCAGTAGTGGCGTTAGCAGTCATGTCAGCGGTAGCATTAACCGGTGGCATCGCTGCATACGCTGAGAATGCAGCTAATGGTATGGATAATAGCTAGGGCTATACCCGTATGCTTGATAAGTCCATTCATAAATATACGCTCCGGTATTTCTTTGTATGATGAGTAAGTAGAGGTTGATGATGAATCAGTATTTTGCGTTGAATGGTGGTTCTGTCCAGATTCTTTTTGCACAAGAGAATTTATTGAACCATTTATCTTATCCCCTAAAAAATCTGATATTAACGGTTCTTTTTCGCTCAACTCTCGTGACCATTTATAATCGTTAGTGCAGTGACCACTATCCTTGGTACAGTAATCACTAGCGAAATTACTGCTTTCGCTATGTTTTGAATCGCCGTCTTTGTTATTGTTGCTGTTAGTCATAGTAGACTCTTTTGCCCGTAGTGGGCTCTTGTCGGCGCTTTTATATCCAAAATAGTGATCTTGCGAAGACGTTTTTTTTGCCAAATGGGCAGAATATTGGTCATTTAGATTATCATGGTTGTAGCTAGCATCGTTGCTGGCGTGACCTGTCTGCCGTGTACTATCCTCATTCAGATGATAGTGGCGCGACTGGGTAGTCTGCTTAGATTGAGAACCAGCTTCCTTTGTATCAGACCATGCTGATTGAGGTAACTTATTGGTTTTCATAGAGGTACCATTATTGATAGTGACTGTTAACTATTCTTCTTATATGCCCTATATGTACTCTCATCTTCTGTGCGTCTTCAACTTTTAAAAATATATTGAATGTAAAAGCTGGCGCTGCAAAAACCAAATATTATGAGAGGGCTTAAGAGGTATATTGATAAGCAATTTGCTTATAAGAATATAGAGTAAGTACTCTTTGTTTAGGTGATATATATTAATGGCAGTTCGACTATTAAAACAGTGTCGCAATGTAGGAAAAAGCAACGGTTTGTAAGTAACTATGCGTTTATGCAGTAGAATAAATACCGAATAAACACATAGTTACTGATTGGATAAATATATTAAAAATCAATTATTTGCCCTGATAGATGCCAATTAATGGCAATTCTGGTTCAGAACTGGTCAGCATTGGTGCCAACACTTCCTCTATGAGGTTTTTACTATTCAAAGAACTGTCGAATACCAGCAACACTGATACCACCATGCTCTAATACTTGATGAATCATCACAGGTGATAAACCACCCAAACCGATAATCGGTATGTCAGCCAATTGTGCCAATGCTGACCATGATTCCCAACCAAGTGGCACAGTATCAGGATGTGTATGGGTGACTAGTACAGGAGACAAAAAGGCGCCAATGACGGGCGGTAATTGCTGTTGTAACCGAGCATGAGCCAGTTTATTGGCAGCATCAATACTGGCGGCATCATGACAACTGACTATTAACGGATAATTTTTAGACAGCACTCTATCTTGTGTATCCTCCGACCATTGCAACAATTCGGTATGAGACAGCTGATTGGCAACGATTGAATTGGCAGTGGTTGTATCTTTCATTGCTAGCGGCGCTTCAATGGTTAAGGTCTGTCCATTGACATCACAAGGGACAATCGCCTTAATATCTGGACGCATATGCATCAACTGCGCTGCTATACTTGCTGAGCCAGCTGCCTTTATTCGAATATATACCCAAGCATTGGCTGTTAGCTTGTTTTGATGAAAAGTCAGCCATGCGGCCACTGGATCAGGTGAGGCATCAAAATGCGTCAATGGATAGGTAATTGCTATCGTTGTTGGCACACTCAGCCATTCGAGAATCGTCTGGTTAGCAGCGGGTAAATGATACTTTCCTGCTAATAAATCTGCCTTATTTACCCACGTTAGCGCCTGACCTTCTAGCCCATATTGGCGATGCTTATGCTGCTCATACTGCTGCGCGGTCAGCTCAACCTTATAAATCTGTAAACTGACCTGCTTATCACCATAATCATGATGCAGACGTCCAAGCTTGACCATCGTATTGTCACAAATTTCAATGCCTGTCTCTTCAGCGACTTCCCGAATTAATGCCTGCTCGGCGTTTTCATTGGTTTCTATTTTGCCACCTACAAATTCATAGCGGTTGCCTTGATGCTGGGCGGCATTTCTAAATCCAAGTAAATATTGGGCTTTATGATGAATGACCGCAACTGCCACGTTTACGATAAGTACTTTTTCGCTATTAAATGAGCTATCAACGTGGTTGTCTGCTTCATTTGGCATCGGCGTCTCCTTTATTACTGTTTTTTTAAAGTGCGATTTAGATAGATTTATACCTTCAAAAAACCAAGTCAATTTAAAACCAACCTATTGATTTATAATAACAATTTGCTAATTTTTATTTATTTAAATCTCATTTACAAAAATTGCTTTAGATAAGTTTACACAATGACTGCATTTTATTTTATCAATTACCTTGCAAAATCCTTCAATGTAAATGATAATTATTATCGTTAAAGATAGTTACTGTATCGCCACTACTATTCAGCCATTTTTTATCAAAAGGAATTTACTATGAGCATGGTTATCTCTCGTTACTTGAATTGCCGTGAAAACCGTTTACCAACTTTACAATCACAACACTTATTTGCACTCACTAAAGAAGTGCGTATCGAGCATGAGGGTGAAGAGTATCGATTACGTTTGACACGTAATAATCGCTTAATTCTGACTAAATAGATTAATATCATTCATCATCAATATTAGGGCGTGTCCTCATTCTAAAAATGGTGATAAAAATGAGATAAATTGCCGTCAAACAAGGAAAATAGCGCCGATAATATCGAGATATTAGTCAACTATTTGACGCCGTTTGGCAAGATTTAGCCATTTTTAACCCATTTAGATAACTATCGATTGAATTGAGGACACGCCCTAGCCTACCTATAAAAAAACGCCTTCATTCAAAGGCGTTTTTTATTGCATAAAACGATGCGATTTAGAACTGCCAACTGTAAACCACATCCACCGCGTTTTCTGCCGCTGAGGTTGCCTCTACATAAATACGTCGAGTTAACTGATAACGAATAGATAAGCTATTTTGAGCATTAAACACCCCTACTCCGTAGCGTATATACAAGTCAGGCGTCACGTAACCGGTGACGTTGACGTTGGTGTCTTCACTACTGCCTGAGGCATCAACGGTCAAGCTCTGAAAACCAAAAATCTGACCGATTTGATTGGTTAGATTGCGCGTGCCACTCAATCCAAAGCTTAAGCCCGCGGCGGCTAGGTTATTCGTCACTTGCGATTTAAAGCCTTGCTCACTGATTTGGGTGGCGCCCTTGTTATTAATTCGACCTGTCACCAAAGCATTCATTGCCTGCTGCTGGGTCAAACCTGCATTATTAAAGACAATAATATTGGGGCTTTCTGTATTGCCTTTGACACGCACACCTACCGTTTTGCCACTGATCGTTTTAACCGCCTCAATACTGAGGTTAGGTTTCATCACATCACCGTTAAAGCGCACTTGTCCGTAGTTAAGCTCTAGATTCTGACCAAAAGCATTGATATTGGTACGACGTGATACTTGCACCACCCCTTTTGCACGCATAACACCCGTGCCATTTTGAGTGATATTAATCGCACCAGCTAAAGGAATAACAGCACCAAAACCACGGAAGTTGATATCATCACCCAAGTCGACACCGATATCCGCATTGATTGACCAAGGTTTCGATATTGCCAATACCTCGTCAATATTGCCAATGAGACGACGATCAAGAACCACAGCATCCTCGGTTTGAGTAATGATATCTTCGCTGGCTTCTGGCGGACGAATGGTCGCTGACGGTACGCTGACCGCTCCCTTAATATCGACATAACGATCGCCTGGACGCACGATGATATCAATATCAGGGTTGATTTCTGCCACTAACAATGGTGGCTGGGTAATCACCAAACGCTCGCCGCTGACGCTAAGCTTGGCTTGGAGTTTTTGTTGCCAATTAACTGTCCCAGTCAAAACCCCTTTACCCGTACCACTGCTAAAGGTTCCATCAATAGTCGCTTGCGTGCCACGAATTTTGGCGTCAGTATTTACATTGGTTAAATTAATGGGCAAATCAAGCATCGCAATACGGCCATTAGCAAGTTTCACATCGCCATAGAATTGCGGCTTATCTAATGTACCGCCCAATCCTCCTGCCATCGTGACATTGCCCTCTAGCACTCGCATACCTGGGAAGAAAGGCTTGAATATCGCAAGGTTAAGCTCATTCAATACCAAAGCACCCGAAATTGGCTTAGGCGTCTTATAAGGATCAACGACCACTTCAGCATAGCCACGCGCACCGCCACCAGTGTTAATATCGGTACGTAGTTTGATGCCCTCAGGGACGGACAATGCAATTAGTGAGACCCGCTTATAAGGCAGAGTGACGGGTAAACTATCACCATCTTGAATCAAGCCAATTTTGCCGTTGTCCGAATACAGTGTGGTATTAATCGTCGGTGGACGACCACGTTGCCAGCCAACAATCGCCTTACCATTAATTTTGCCATGCCAGTCAATATCTTTGGGTAAAAAGACCGAGAGTAATGACGTATCTAGATTTTGCAAGGCGATATTCACCTCACCTTTATCAGGTGACGCGATTAAGTTTTCACGTAAGCATACCTTGCCCGTTTGATCGGTGGCTTGCCAGCAGTGCGCTGCCAACTGTACTTTTAAATCGTTATTATTGCCATTTTGATTGTTGGGTAAATTAACAATTAACTGCGCTGGCTGTAACTGATTTAAGGTCGCATATTTGGATTGAACACGGCCCTTACCGATGACGCCAGACCAGCTCAGTTTATCCCGATTGAAGCCGCCTTTAAGCCTTGCGCCAATCGTAAGCTGCTCATTGGCAACGTCAAGATTGACCACATGCGCCTGCTCAGTACCATTAAATGTTGCTTTAACGCTTTTAAAACTCTGTCCAGCTGCATCTAAACCTTCAGCGGTGATAATAAGCTGACTTGGGCTGTTTGCTAAATTGACCAGCTTACCGCGCACGCGACCTTGGCGCAAAATAAAGCCCGGCAGTGCAATTCGCTCACCGACTAAATCGATATAAATGGTTGGCAGCGCTTGTCCTACTGGCTGTGATAAGGTCGCACCGCCAGTGACTTTGCCAGCCAATTTATCTGACAACTGATCCAGACTGGTGATGTTAATTTTGGTTTGTAATTGCTTAGCATTGCCATTAGCAGTAACATAATTATCACCCCAACGTAGCACTAAATTATCCGCGTTTAAGCTGTCTATCAAGGCATTTACTTGCTTATATTGCGCCTGTGCATCTTGCGTTTGTAGGCGCTTGAAATAGCTTGCCAAATCTTTTGGCAGACGCATCTTCGCCGCTAAGCTACCCTTGGCACTAAGCGGTTGACCCTTTAGCATACCTCTTAAATCAATTTTTTTGATATTAATGATTTGCTGCGAATCACTCCAGCGCCCATCCGTATCGATAGTGCCGGTGATAAGGCTTGGAGTATCTTTGAGGAAATAACCAATATTAAAACGATCCATCACTGCGTCAATATCCCACGCAATGCCTTGACGTACATCAACCGTCCCTTTGGCATCAATACTGCCTGCCGCGCCCACATGACGGAAACGCTTGATACGAATCAGCTGGTCATCGCCACTGGCATCAATGGTCAGCTTGCCCGCTGGCAGTTGCTCAGCATCTAGTACTCCATCGAAATTCACCGCAAAACGTTGCAGTTTGCCTGCGGCATTTTTACTATTCTTAGGCGCAGTTTGCCACTCGCCACTGGTTTTCAAATCACCAGTAATAATCGCTGGATTATTGGGCAAGAAATAACCCAAATTAAACTTGTCGAAGCGACCATCTATCGTCCAGCCGATATTTTTACGCAAATCGATGACGCCCTTGGCGTTCACTGCGCCCGCTTCACCGTTGTAATTGAGCTTACGAATACTGATAAACTTTGGCGTGCCAGCCGCATCAATAGATAGGCGTCCTTTTGGTACATCTGCAGTATCGACTTGCCCATTGAAGCGCGCATCGAACATAGACAGCTCGCCACCAACGATATCGATTTTGGCATCACCCGCACCCGTTATACCAATAGCACGGCCATCTTGAGTCGCATCAAGTTGCACCTGCAAGTCGGTATCGTTTAAGGTAATAATATGACGCTGACCACTAACGCCACCTTTAGTAATAGTCAATAAACGACCACGCGCGCTGACACTACCTGTTAGGCGCTCAAGCGGCAAATCACTGCGATACTGTTTGGGTAATAATCCATTGGTACGCGCATCTATCTGCCATGTGAGCGGACGCTTTTTATTTGCCAATTGAATCTGTCCAGTACCTGATAAGTCGCCCACGACTCCTTTATAGTTCAGGCGATTGATGTCGATGACATCCCCAGCTTTGCGCACGCGCACGTCATAGTTGCCTTTAGGAGCGGCATTCAATTCATTAATGACTGCATTGGCATCTACTGATAACCGTGAGCCACGAATGATGACATCCGCCTGTCCACGCGGACTATCAATATTACCGATATTAGGCACATCGCGGCGGATTAGGTTTTGCCATTTGGCATCGATATACCAAGGCGCTACCTGTGTCGACTTCGCTGACGTTTTGCCTTGGACGATATTAGCATTCACATGCTCGCCATCACGTTGACGCAAATCTGCATCAAGCTCTATGTTACCAGTACTGTTTTGCTGCTGATAATGTAATGACAGTCGACCATTCAGCTTTTGCGGTGCATATGCTTTGAAATCAGCATAGTCATTAGGAATAACGCGGCGAATATCAAAATTGCTACCTGTCGCTCGCACTTTTACATCAAAACTGTCTTGCCAATCTAAAATACCTTGCAGAATTAAATTTCCAGCTGGCACCTGAGCATCTAAGCGATCAATACGCATCTGACTATTTGCAATAACGGCGCGACCTTGATAGTGACCAGACGGAATGTCTTTAGCCGTCAGCTCAGTATTGATACGCAGACGTATTTCAGAGATAACCCCTGTCGCGGTAGCAGTACCACTTTTCAAACGAATTTTTTGGCTTTCCGCATAAGGGATCAAAATATCATCCCATTGCAATTTTGCCTGAAACGGCGAATCCTGATCCAAACCTTGGACAACAAAATCACCGCTCACATCGCTGTCATTGTAGCGACTATGAACCTTACCAACCGTACGTTTTAGCGTCCCTGTTGCTGTGATATTCAATGGGTCAACATAGGCTTTTTCTAGCGCACTGACTTCTGCAATCGCGCTTAAATCTAGCGGATAGTCGCCTTGTAAATCAATTTCACCTTGTAAGGCACTGATTTTGACGATATCAGCATATTGTAAATCGCCGCGACCAACCGTTACCATGCTACCGACCCATGTCAAATCACGGGCAACAATATCCTGCACAACGATTGGCTCTTTGGTCACTTGTTTATAAGTAATATTTTTTATTTTAGCGTGATCAAAGCGTAAGTTCACTGGTAGCTGTAACGTTTTATAATCGAACGGCTCACCCGTTGGTGGCTTGTTATTGATAATCTCAATGGTTTGTATGTCTGCATCACGCAGATGCACTTCTTTGGCAAATATGGCACGCCAGCCTATCTTGACGTAGGCTTTATCAACCAATACTTCAAGGTCTTCAGTCGCCTTGATATCAATATCAGTGACCCAGATACCATCACGTAAATTACCGCGACCATATTTAAAATCAATGCCCGTCTCAGCACTGACTTTCTCTAATATAAACTTCGTACCCGACTCTGTGCCCATTGCGTAAAAAAACACGGCAAACATGATGGCCAGCACAATTAAAATAAGCACCAGTAATTTGAGCAAAAATGACAGCGGATACCAACGTCTGACGGCACGAGCATCGCGCTGTGCTGGATCTTCATCTGGGGCATTATTAGGCGGGGTATTTTTTGTCAGCATGACACTCAACTACGTTAAAGAATGGTCACCGGCAATCGGCACGATAAATAAGGAATACAACGGATATTGCTAATAGCGCGTGTTGAACCTGTCTCTATGTCACTAACGGAGACGACTTAATAATGTTCAATACGCGCTAAATGATGTCACTACTGGATTGCATGGCTATAAAGGCGAGCCAATAAAGAAATGCAGTCTAACGGGTATGCTTTCTTCTGTCACCCCAGCCGCCACATCAACTCTTACCACACCGACTGGCGATGCCCAGCGGATACCAACACCGACGCCGACCTTTGTCTCAGTCTCGAAGTTTTTATCGTAAGCATTACCCACATCAGTGAAGAATGCCCCGCGGAATCCTGGTTTAAATTCATAATTATACTCTGCACTACCAACCGCAAGCACTTGCCCACCAGTCAAATAGCCTTTGTCGAGCGGTGACAAGCTCTCATAGTCATAACCACGAATACTTTGATCGCCACCCGCAAAGAAGCGTAATTTATAAGGCACATCATAAAAATCATCTGCCCAGATGTAGCCCGTATTCAGACTGCCCAGCACTTGATGCTTTTGCTCATCGCCAAAACTATAAATGCCGCTGACACCCGCGCGAATGATTGCCATATTAGTGTCGCTAAGGGCTTTATCAGCCCCTGCTTCAAGCGAGTAATACTGACGCATACCGCGAGTCGGATTGGTCACGCTGTCTACATCGGTTTTGTTCATACCATAACCAAATAGCAGCGCTTGCTGCTTAGGCTTAGAGGAAGTAAAGCGAATAGGTAGATCGTCCAACTCTGTTTCATCGACCCCAGTCTCTAGCTCATCTAAACGGTAATTCACAGAGTAGCTGCGATTCCAGCCACTATCACGGCGAATATTACGCGCCAATGCTGCTTTTAGCGTCGTAGTAGACAAGTCGAAGTTGCCTTCACCTTGGTCGATGACCTCTTCTTCATAGGTAAGACGCGCATCTAATTTATCGTTAAGTGGATGTTTCCAAGGTCGACTGGCATAAACAGCGACGTTTTTAGTAATTCTGGAAACTTCGGTCTCTGCACCAGCTTGATAGCCTTTACGATTGAGCAAATTATAGTCTATTTTTGCCGTCGCTCGCACGCCCGTATCTGTGCCGTAACCAAGACCTACTTGGGCATCGCGTGGCTTACTTGAAGAGACAAAAACATACAACGGTACTTTTTTACTTTCTGCCACTTGTTGCGGTGTTTTTCGACCAGCCAACGTTGGTGGTACAAAGTTTTCATCAGTGATTAAGCTTTCTTCATCAGGGAATATTTTTTGCGCAATATTACTGATGCCGTCGCTTATCTTACCCAAAAGATTGTCCGCCTCTTGGTCTTTTTCATCCAATACACGGTCATTTGGTAAGCGGCTCAAACGCTCTGCTTTTTGTTTGATAGCTTGTAGTTTATCAAGTGTTGCTGCATCAGCTTCAAAATCGATCGCCGCAATGTCGGCGGGATTGACTGTTTCACCGCTATTGGCAGTCGTATTGTCCTCACTCTCTGTGTTATTTTCATCACCGTCATCAGCGCTATTGTCTTGATTAACACGGCTACTATTAGAAGCAGCTGAGCTTTCAGCACCATTATTGCCCGCAATGTCTAAGGCGCCATCACTATTGATATCATCGTCGAGTGTGCCGCTATTATTGGTAGGCGTGTTATCAAAAGCCAAAGTACTGGCTTCACTGCGTTCATCTGGCGGCAATATCGACTCAACGTTGACCGTATTAAAATAACGAGTCGCTGATAAGTCATTGCTAAACTCGGTCACCGCTGGACGATAAAAAGGATCGCCGGGCTTAAAGTCGAACAACTGTTGTAATAGTGGCAACTCAACAGGTAGCTTGTCAGGATCTTGGGTTAAGGTGTTGGTTTCTTCATCGTATGTAAAAAACACAACGTCATCAAACTCATAACGATCACCAGTGTTGTAGACCAGCGATACATCTGCTGTATTATCTGGCAAGATAATATCGACGGATTTGTTGAGCCAATATTGATCAAAATAGCCATAAGTATTACTCAGCGACTCAAGGGCCGCCTTGCTATCTTTATAAACACGGTGATTGAAGATATCGCCTACTTGTGGCGGCAAGTCTTTTTCAAGTGCTATATATTCTGGTTGTTCACTGCCTTCACCGCGAATCTCAACAATACGGCTGTCCACACGTACCGGCTCGCCCAGCTCTTCGATAATGACATCGATCGTGTCAGCATTGCGCTGACGTAGGCGTAACGTAATATCATAGTAACCCACTGCTTGAGCTGCCTCTAATGCTGTTTGGCGTAGGCGTGGCAAGGCGGCCGTAAAGTCGGTAACTGACTGAACTGTCGTATCATCAAGGGCAGCCTTGATGTTTTTCATGGGCTGAACGTCATTGTCCGCTTTGGTGAGCTTTGGCTTACCATTGACAGTACCTTCAGCGGTCGCCTGCCGTAGATAAATTGTGGTATCTACATGTGGTAATGCCATCACACCTGCATTGAATAAACGGTTATAAAGGCGTTTCACGATATTGCCTTTATTACGCGCCATTGGCTTGGGCTTACTCGCTTGTTCGATACTCTGGTTTATTCCCTGAGAGTCCGCTTGATAGTCTGGCAAGTAGTCATCAGGATTGATGATATCTGACGTTGTACCATCTTCATTGGTCTCATCACTGGCATTGGCGACAATCTCATTATCGAAAGTACCGGTTCCATCCACGCGTCCACTACTGACAGAGTCGCTAACATCGATCGGACGCGACATAACTTCAGCCGTCTGTGCGCGTTCAGCGGCGCTCTCATTCCTACCTAATGTCTCAAGATTGTTAGGAGCTGGCAGATTGGTCGCATCCAAATCCACATCTAAACCAATAGGCGGGGTTGTATCATCTAATGTAGCAATTGGCGCGTCAAAATCGCGATCGTTATTGCTGATATCATTATTATTGTTACTGTAATTGTTATTAACGTTGGTACTATTAATGTCAGTACTGCTATTAACGTCCGTACTATTAGTGATGTCATCAATATCTTGGGCATTCTGCATGTCCATCGCAGCCAGCTCACGATTAATCTCCTCGGGCGTCATCATCTGATAACCCTGCTGCTGTATGGCTGCGGCTTGTTGCAACAAGTCATCATTGGCGCTATTAGAAAGATCGAGCTGAGCATCATTTGCGCCAGCCATATTATCCATGGCATTTACCTGAGAATTGACCATACCCTGAGCATCTGGTTTTTTAGCGCTTTTATCTTGAGCATCAGACTTCTTAATGCCTAGGCTTTGTTCGCTGTACTCATCCAATACTGACTGATCGATAATGCCCTGCTCTACTGCCTTTTTTAGGCGCAATGCATCCAAAGCGATATCGAGCTGAGTATCATCATCTGACAGTGTGGTCGATTGAGTGCTGGTTGGTTGAATGTTTGATTGATCGACAGCTATTTGATTGCTCGTAGGTGGTTTAGGAGAACTGACATTATTTGTGGTATCAGCCAATGCAGCAGGTGCCATACCGAAACCCACTAGGCTGGTCGCTAGCGCAGTGAAAAGTGCTGAACGCGTAAAATGAATGCGCGGCGCATTACTATGAGTTGCCATAGCTGCTGTACGACGTGTTTTTTGAAAACGGTCACTCTGAGAATCTTGAATTTTAATATCCTCTCGAACATTATCCGTATCACACTGCATCATCGATACATTGCGCGCGAGCGTTGAAGGCTGGTGTTTCATGTGTATTTCCTATCACCTCACGCGGCACAATATTATGAACGATAACAATCGCCTAGTCTTACCGGTGAATAAACTTATAGCAGTTGGCTGAATTATGGTTTACTGTCTTGCTTTGGATAATGACCGTTTATAACGCAAACCTTGGTGTCAGATTAGCACCATGTTTTTATCAAAAAATAGACATGCGTGAGTGGTAGCAAGCCTTTGCCATTACTCACACCTCGCGACGCAACCATGCAAAATTTACAAATCATAACTTAGATAATTATGAAATCATAGCGTCGAGCGCATGTATTTTTACCAAAGCCTTGCTATTATACGGCTTAATATTGATAAAACCTATGCTATATTTCGATAAGTTTTTGATACTGTTAATAATTATATCGATAATTACTTTCACTTTAAAAGCGGTATTCAGCGCTTTTCTTTGATCTAGCAACCGCGACCCGTCTGTAGGAATTTTCATGGCCAATCAGTTTCAATTATTTAAGCACCGCCGTTTTAGCGCCATGTTTTTTACCCAGTTTTTGGGCGCGTTTAATGACAATATTTTTAAGCAAGCGCTCATACTGGTTTTGACTTACACCGCTGCGAGTCAGTTGGGCATGGAAGTCAGTATTTTGAATAACTTGGCCGCGATGTTGTTTATTTTGCCCTACTTTTTGTTTTCTGCACTGGCAGGACAAATCGCGGATAAATTCGAAAAATCAAAACTCACACGGTTGATTAAGCTGCTTGAGTTCGTAATTATGGTGATTGCGGCAGTAGGGTTCGTGTTTGAATGGTACGCATTGTTATTTGTTGCGTTGTTTCTCATGGGCACTCAATCTACTTTTTTCGGGCCTATTAAATACGCCTACTTACCACAAGCGATGAAAGAAGATGAATTGGTTGGTGCTAATGGTTTGTTTCAAATGGGGACATCGTTAGCGATCTTGCTCGGTATGATTATCGCGGGCGTTTTAACCCAGATAGCACAGCCGCTCTATTGGATAAGTGTTACAGTATTGGTCATCGCCGTCTTGGGTTATTTTGTCGCACGATTGATACCCCACATGCCAGCGATGCAGCCAAACCTAAAAATCAATTGGAACATTGTGACCACTAGTGTGGCGACGGTGCGCTACTTATATTCATTGCCTTTTTTGTTCTTTGTCATCCTTGGTAATAGTTGGTTTTGGTTTTATGGCGCGACGTTTTTGACCCAAACGCCAGAATTCAGCAAGGTCATCTTACATGGTGATGAATCAGTGGTTATTTTCCTATTAACCTTGTTTTCTGTTGGTGTGTCGATTGGCTCATTATTATGCAAATCATTAACCAAAAACCAAGTCAGCTTGCGTCTTTTGCCCTTTGGTATCGCGGGCTTAAGTATTTTTGCGATTGATTTGTATTTTTCGCTGTCAAGTCTCAACATCAATGTGAATAATGCGACTCTGTTTGGCATCAGTGAGTTGTTTGCGGTGAGTGGCAGCTGGCGCGTGTTTGCTGATTTATTTTTTTTGGGCTTTAGCGGCGGTTTATACATCGTACCATTATATGCATCTATGCAGGCCTATGCACCCAAGAGCCACCGCGCGCGCGTCGTTGGTGCCAACAATATCTTTAACGCGATATTTATGGTCACCTCAGCGATTTTCTCTATCGTGATTTTGAATGCTTTGGGATTCAATTTACCTCAGCTATTTTTAGTGACAGGACTCATAAACATTGCCTTCGGTGCCTTTTTATACAGTAAACTCAATAAACATATTAAAAATGCGGTCATCCAAACGCATGATGAAGTGGCTCCATAAGTAAGATTGACATGCTGCTATAGCAATCGGTGTGTTATCAAATGGATAATATTGGTGCTGATAATTTAGATTGTTTGCTATAGTAATACCTATGCGTTAATCACTATCATTATTTTAGAAAAACAGATGATGTTTTTAGAAGAACAGATAAGTTTAATTTTTTGATCGTATTTAAGCCATCAGGAGTGAATCATGGCCCTGCGTCCCTTATCCAAAGTCGACCAATTATTACTTGGGGTCGATAAGGCATTACGAGCTGTCGTACCACATTCAAACCCTAGCACTCGTCCACTACCAGTCAGCAGTGACGAGATTCCTGAGCTCACTATCACCGAGGCGCGACATGTCGCAGGATTGATGCGTATCAATCATACTGGTGAAGTATGCGCGCAAGGTCTGTATCATGGTCAAGCATTTGCCGCCAAAGACAACGGCGTCAAGCAAGCCATGCAGCAATCAGCCGAAGAAGAGGTCGATCATTTGGTCTGGTGCGAGACGCGATTAGACGAGCTTGGCAGTCATGCCAGTGTCTTTACGCCATTATGGTATGGCATGTCTTTCGGTCTTGGCGCAGTCGCGGGTGCCATCTCTAATGAATTTAGCTTGGGATTCGTCGCAGAGACAGAAGCTCAAGTCAGCGAACATTTACAAGACCATATCACCCAATTACCAGAGCACGATAAACGCTCAAAAGAGATACTGGCACAAATGGATATTGAAGAGTTGCATCATCGTGAGCTGGCATTAGCAAGTGGCGGCGCAGCGTTATCACCGCCTGTACGTCATACTATGCGCTGGATGGCCAATCGCATGAAAGCCACGGCATATCACTTGTAATTGCCATCTGTGATAGCAGGTTTTGAGCGATAGATTGTGATGGTAAGTTCGTTGTGATGGTAAGTGCAGTGCGCTTTATTATTGATATTGCTCTCATTTACCCTGCTGTCGCTGGCATAACGTACACGCTATCGCGTTACTATTAACAATCCTACTACTGATAGCGCTCAGTTGAATTTGTTAGGGTATTAAAAATTTGTATGATTTTGCCGCAAAGACATGAGCTAATAACCATTCAATTGCTAAATAACAACTAAATAAATTAAGGTAACGATTTTTATGAAAGCCATCAACCAATCGACTCTCTCTGCCCGTTCGTCTAGCAAGTCGCCTAAACTGGCAACTCTGACAGCACTGGCCACAGCTTGTGCCATGCTATTATCAGCGCCTGTCAATGCGGCTGAAACCAATGCGGCAACAGATGCTGCAAAGACCGATACTACTGCCACATCGGTGCCTAGCGCTATGGATTCTAGCAAACGTGTGATTCGCCTTGCTCGACCGACTGCGGCTAGTACAGCACAAGAGGGTACTCCATCCACTTTACCGACTGCGGCGGTGACAGCCAATACTCAACCAACTGACCTTCAAAGCAGTAGTGTTCCACAAAGCGCTCCTTTGCCAAATAATGCTCAGCCGTATCGTGCGCCAATGAGTACATTGCAACCACAAGATGTTGTACCAGCACCAAAAATACCTGAGTTCACTGGCACCACTCGAGTTTATGAGCCTGGTCCTTTGACCGCTACTGGTGTCGACCTGCGTAGTGGTCAGCTTGCCAATATACCAACGCCGCAAGTGCAATTGTCGGACGTAAGCTTTGTACCGACTGTGTTGATTCCTCAGCAAAACGGTAATAGCAACGATCAGCTAGACGTGAGCTTGCTTGATGACTTCATCGAAGACGTCTCACCAAATGCCCGTCATTACCCACCAAACTTCCCTAACCGCTCACAGCGCCATTATACGCGTGAAAAAATCAAAGTATTGGCTGAATGGATACAGCCTTATGCTGAATCACCAAATGCCTCTTATGATGTATTGATTCGTGCCGCTAAACTCAATGGCATGGGACGTAACTTAGATTTGGGATCAGACTATACGATACGCGGTGGAAAATATGTTGACCGTGCCATTAAACTGCAACCTGATAGCGGCGAAGCCAACTTCTTATACGGCATGATGTTGTCAGAAGGCGGCGGCTTCAAAGAAGGTCAAAAATACCTAGACCGCGCAGTGTCTCTTGGCTATACCGAAGCAGAGCAAAGCTTGGCACAGTCAGACTTATTAAGTGACCGCCGCGATAATGCACTAGAGCGCTTGCGTCGTCTTGAACAGAAAAACCCTAACAATGACATCATTCGTCAGCAAATCAAACTTATTGAAGAGGGTAAATTCTACATTTGGGATATACCTGCGCCTGACATCAATGTTAAGCCTAGTGCTTAACATTGATTAGGTGTTTAAATGTCATTAAGTGAATTTACCAAATACTATGATTGCTCCATAAGCTAGATTGACTCGACTAAGCCCCTGACTTTATATCGAAATTACTTCAATATAGAGTCAGGGGCTTTTTTATGTCTAACGAAACTCCATTGAACCCAACTTGCTGTCTACCTTATTTAAATGCGTGTTCGATTCGATTATCGAAGTTCAAACCGTATTTTTGAAATTTAAATAAAATAGTTTAATGCGAAAAGTTACGCTACACTTCTTCTTATAAATTACTGACTCAATCATGCTTTTACGACTAACTGGACTCACCTATGACTTTCGCTAGCCCTATCAAAAATATGGTGACGCATGCTAAGAAAACCCCATTTTCGATCACATCAGTCGCCTTGATAGCCGCGGTAGCATTATTACCTGCGTGCAGTACGGTATCAGTGAATAAGCAAGCGTCAGCGAAGACGATTACTGCGCAGCGCGGTAATATCGTCACCACCAAGAAACTAAGCAGTGATACGGCATCAGCGCTCTTATCGGCAGGGCTCAATGAGCAAGCCTGTATGCAGCAGTTTGATTTATGCCTCACTCAGCTTACTGACAGTATTTTGAATGAACACTACCGTCCTGCTTTGGCAGTTTTTGCAGAGTTACACTACGCAAAAGCGCGACAGCTTTCTGCCTCTCAGGACTGCCGCAATGCGCTGGCTCGCCCGCCACTTGATCCTTATTATGCCAACGCACCTTTAGAGGATACAGAAGCTAAAGTCCAGCAAGAAAACACCAATCGCTGTCTAACAGGTTATCAAGAGCGATTATTCGATGCTATCAAATCCAGTTATACCTATTTATTTTATGACAGTTTGACGCATGATTTTGAGGGCGCAGATCAAGATAAAAGCCCCTCTCAGGCACAGAATCGTATTCCGAATGACACCGATATTCAAACCCAAGACATCTATAATGCCGCCAGTAATGATGTGATAACCCAGCTTTATAGATCAACCAACGGCTCAAATAAATTGATGGGCGGCACCAAAGTAGATTATTTTCCCACATCCGCTAGCCATCTTAATGACAGTAACCAAGCCGCGATTGCCAATTACTCACCGCTCAAGGGCAAACCTACTGATCAAGTCAACGTCATGAAAATACAAATTGATGATTATGATCTTGGTGTTTATTTGCCTAATGAAAATAACTATTTGCAAAATGCACATAAGCAGACCTCTGCACTAGCAGACTTGGTTTCCACTTACGAGTTACGCCTCTCTGGGCTTAACTCAATCAGCAAACGTCCAGGCTTAGGTATCAGCTTGGTGGCCTCACTGGATGACCGCTATACCACCACGATTCGCCAATTATTAGTGTCATCATTGTCAGGTCGATTGGCCAATGAGAAAGATGGAGACACAGATGAGAGCAAGCCAAGTTCGCGTATCTACCCTACTGGACATTTGCTGCTAACAGGATTGATTGAACCAAGCGGCGATAGCGTATTGGATGTACTAAGCAGTCGCAAGCTCGATATTCATTTATACAACCCATACCAAAGCGAAAGCGTCAATATCCTTAATAGTGACTATCCACTGGCGGCTAACTTTTCTGCAGGTTATGGCTTGTGGCTGTCAGAGAACCAGCTAGATGGCGTCGGTTATCTCAATTTAATCACTCGCCAGCCAGAGGCCAGACTGCCCAAATTATTCATGCTTGAGCCTTATGATCCTAATAAGCGCGTCCTGATCATGCTGCATGGTTTGGCTTCTAGCCCTGCCACTTGGGTCAATTTAACCAACGATATTCTCAACGACGATAAGTTGCGTGATAACTATCAAGTGTGGCAGATATTCTATCCAACCAATTTGCCCATTTTAGAAAACCGTTATCAAATACAACAGTTAATCAACAGCACCTACCAGCAAACTGATCCTAAAGGACAAAATCGCGCCAGCAAAAACAGCGTGATTATCAGTCATAGTATGGGTGCCATTATCGCTCGCATGATGCTATCTGATGAAAACTTGGTCGATGACCTAGATAGACTAGACGATCAAAATGTGCTGTCTGACAGTGAAAAACGTAAGATTCGTGACGCACTTAAAGCATCATTTGGCGAAGATCAGCTAAAAGAACGCTTTGAGCTAAAAGCCTTACCACAAGTAGATACGGCTGTCTTTTTATCAGCGCCTTTTCGCGGAACTGACTATGCAGATCGCTGGTTCACTCGGGCACTACGCCGTATTGTCTATTTGCCAGTCGGTTTGGTAAAAACTGTCACGGACAACTTGGCAACCATTGCCACGCAAGGTGATTTGGCACAAAATCCTTTGGGTGCATTATATTTACAAAATGGTGCAAGTCAGCTGAGCGACAAATCCTCTTTTATACAGCTGACGAAAGACATCACCATCAATGATCGTGTTACCTATCACTCTATCATTGCCAATAATGATGCCGACATTACTAAAGGACTGGCGCAAATGCAGCCAGCTGGTGCAAAGGTTGATTTATCGCAAGCAGTAGAAGAAGACATTGAAAATGAAACAGTCGGTACCAGTAGCCCTTCTGATAGCTCAAAGCTCTCTGCCCAACCACTGGTTGCAGCCGTCACTGTCAATGAAGATATCAGCCAAGCGCTAACTGAACGTTTATCAGATGGTATTGTTCCTTATACCAGCGCTCATCTCGATGGCGCGGCTTCTGAGACGATCATCAGCGGTGGTCATAGCATTCAAACTAACCCGCAAACTATTTTGACATTACGCCAGATTCTACATAAACAATTGCAGGAATAATGATTGCTTGTGTCATATAGCACTGCACTGGTCTTTGCACTTTAAAATTAAGAGTAAAGCAGATGGCTTTGCAACTTTGTACTCTGTTGGATATTTGTGCCTATACTAGGACAAAAATAAAACATTACTGTTATTAAGGTGAACTTTATAACATCTTGTTTTGCCAAGCGATTAGTCTGATATATCTGGGTTTATCTCAGCAGTTTTTAATGACTATCAGGTATGCGACCAATCTGTTGCGCAGCTTGCGTGTGTATCGAGGGAAGCGCATAATATATTGACAGCACCTGACAGTAATGTATTAATTTATAGGGATATAAATTACTTAATTCAGCTAAACAGTCGTTAGCTTAGCCGCACTCTATCCCTAAGATTGCTCGCTAATCAACACTGAGCCATTGCCCGTACTACTTTTTACCTTAATCTATAGACGATTGCGGGCAGTTACTTGAGCGTTTTATGGAAGCCAGCGCTATTCAGCTAACAGATAAGGGTAACCGTTTATGTTCGCTACGTTTATGATTGACCAGCTCGATGCGCTGATGCTCGCGCGTATCCAATTCGCTTTTGTTATCTCGTTTCATATTGTTTTTCCCGCCTTTTCTATTGGACTTGCCAGCTGGTTAACGGTACTTGAATTCCGTTGGCTCAAAACAGGTGAGCCAATTTATGCCGAAGTCTATAAACATTGGGTCAAGATATTCGCTGTTGTTTTCGGCTTGGGCGTGGTTTCTGGTGTAGTAATGTCCTACCAGTTCGGTACTAACTGGGCAGTCTTTTCTGACAAAGCAGGTAATGTCTTAGGCCCACTACTCGCCTACGAAGTATTGACCGCATTTTTCTTAGAAGCGTCCTTTTTAGGTATCATGTTATTTGGTTGGGGACGTGTCAGCAAACGTATGCACTTTGCCTCAACCGCTATTGTCGCCATCGGTACGCTGATTTCAGGCTTTTGGATTTTGGCAGCCAATAGCTTTATGCAAACGCCGCAAGGCTTTATGATGGGTGCCGACGGTCTACTCTATCCAACCAATTGGCTGGAGATTATCTTCAACCCGTCATTCCCTTACCGTTATGCTCATATGATGACAGCGGCATTCTTGACGACTGCCTTTGTCATTGGCGGGGTTGGTGCTTATTATATTCAATCTAAAAAGCATACTGAACATCGCCAGCACGGTCGCGTTATGCTAGGTATGGCCATGATTATGGCGATATTTGTCGCACCCGCTCAAGTATTGATTGGCGATGAGCATGGTCTGAATACTTTAGAGCATCAGCCAGCTAAAGTCGCAGCGATGGAAGGTATTTGGGAGGATGAGCGCGGCGCAGCGTTACGCTTATTCGCTATTCCTGACCAAGAAAACCAAACCAATAAATATGAAATAAGCATTCCCTATGTTTCAGGCTTGATTCTTACCCATTCGTTAGATGGGGAAGTAAAAGGTCTAAAAAACTGGGCACCTGAAGACCAACCACCGGTCATGATTGTATTCTGGGCATTTCGCATCATGGTTGGTATTGGCATGTTAATGGTGCTGGTCGGCTTATTTAGTCTCTATAAATACTTTAAAAAACAGCAATATAATCCCGAAAGTGTCTGGTTCCACCGTGCTTGGATGATGATGACGCCACTTGGCTTTATCGCATTATTGGCGGGCTGGTTTGTGACCGAGACAGGACGTCAACCATGGACTGTATATGGTGTGATACGAACCGCAGAAAGCATGTCACCGCTCGCAGCACAGCAAGTGGCAACCACGTTGATTGGTTTTATTGTTCTCTATATATTTGTCTTCGGTGCAGGCAGTTTTTATATTTTACGCTTGATCGCTCAAGGGCCAAAACCGTACGAAGATCCTGCCGATGATAATTTCTATGAGCACTCAGTGACCGAAAGCCAAGGTCGTGCGCTCAGTGGCGATAGCAATCCTGCTAAGAGTACTGAAGAAGATATAGATACTCCTGCAAACGACGTCGATGATGGAGGGTTACGCTAATGTTTAACTACGGTGATGTATTAGACTTACCTTTAATTTGGGGCGGACTGATCGCTCTATCCGTCTTTATCTATGTATTGCTTGATGGCTTTGATTTGGGCTGCGGCATTTTGTTTCCCTTTGCTGGCTCAGATAAAAACCGTAGCCGCATTATGAACTCTATTGCCCCGTTTTGGGATGGTAACGAGACTTGGCTAGTATTGGGCGGTGGCGGCTTGTTCGCTGCTTTCCCAGTGGCTTATGGCATCATTATGACGGGGCTTTATCTGCCTGTTACTTTTATGCTATTCGGTCTAATAATGCGCGGTGTGGCATTTGAATTTCGCTTCAAAGCATCGTCACGTCGTCACGTATGGGATACTTTCTTTTTTGTTGGTTCAGTCGTTGCTACATTCTCTCAAGGTATTATGCTTGGAGCGCTTGTACAAGGTCTTGAGGCAAGCAACCGCCTATATACTGGTGGGCCGTTTGACTGGCTCACACCTTTCTCGATTGTCTGCGGCTTTGCCATGATTATTGGTTACGCCTTGCTTGGCTCTACATGGCTCATTATCAAAACTGAGCATACCTTACAAGTCTGGGCACGCAAAGTGTCTGGTTGGATGCTGTCTGCCTTGGTAGTGGCAATGATCGTCGTCACAGCGTTTATGTATTTTTCAGACATTAATGCCCTCGAAGGCTGGTTTGGTTTCCCAGGTCTATTATATCTAGCGCCTATGCCAATTATAGTTTTACTATTATTTTTCTTGATGCGTAAAGACTTAAGTGGCGAGCGCGAATATCGTCCTTTCTTGTTGACTGTGGCACTGTTTTTGATGGGCTATATCGGGGTTTGTTTCGCCATGTTCCCATACATCGTACCGTATCAGATGACGATTTATGAGGCAGCCGCAGCTGACACCTCACTATCCTTTATGTTAGTTGGTGCCGTCATAATGCTACCGATTATCCTGAGTTATACCGCTTTTGCCTATTACACCTTTAAGGGTAAAACTGGACATGAGCATATGTACTAAGGGTAAATAGAGGATATAAAAATGTGGCTACTGCAAATATTAGCAGTGGCTACACTTTTTAAAGCGCATTAACACGTAGTAGGAGGCGAGCATGAAGAAGCTCAGTAAGAAACAGTCACAATGGGCATGGTTCATTGGGCTATATATAGCAGGGTTTGCAGTTATTTTTACGATTGCTCAATTGATCAAGTTGGCTATGGGCATCTAGCAATCATTTACAGCCCACTTAGCCATGGCTATATCACATAAAAAAGCAGCGCCGATGAATCGGCGCTGCTTTTTTATGTGATTACTTATATAAGATTAATAAGAATTACCCCACTCTCAACTTGAAATAAGCAAATCAAACTGAAGAGGCGGATTACCAAGTTTTTTGTTGAGTACAAAGCACAGATTGTGTGAAAGAATCTTACGAATCAATCGATGAGACAAATGCCATAAATCTCTTGCTCGTACCCTTTGTATATTAAATCGTTCTGATAGCTGACCAATGACTGTTTCAACGATACGGCGGGCTTTCATCAGCCGTCTTACCACAGGTTTGGGCCTATCCTCTTTCATGTTAGCTCTGAGTGGCGTTTGTAAATCCACGCCTTGAGCGTCGTAGTACGATGTCAGACTAGGGCTGATATACCCTTTATCAGCGCCAAGTAGCCCATGAATATGAGTGGTGATTTCTGGGGCAACGGCTCTTTCATCAACATTGGCAGGAGCAAAGGTAAAGCCTTTAATCATGCCCGATAAGTTAACAAGCAAATGTCCTTCAAAGCCATAGTACCTCTCTTGCTTAGCCGCACAGTAGCTAAAAGCCGCTAAGTCTTGATAGTTTTTATGCCGATAAGCGCGTCCATAATGACAGACGGGTATCGGAAAACCATCCATAAAATGGATGTTGTCACGGCCCTCGAGTTCACTGACTTTATCTTGTATCTGCTGTTTGACTTGCCACAGATTGGCGCAGTGCTTTGCGAAGTTAGGGTATGAGCCGATGGCTGGAAACCAGTCTTGCCAATGCTGGGTAAAGTATTGCCAAATTTGTTTGTCTTGATCTAGGTGTAAAAATTCACCGACCATCTCCATGCAAATGATCTCAGGATCACTCAACTTTGGTGCGTAACCTGCACTTCGCAAGGGTTTGGTGACGACTATTTTGTAATATTGCTCTACCATTAAATAGATATTGATGATAAATTCGTCTATGGGCATCTCATGACTCCACTGTATTCTTGGTCGAAAACAATAGATTAGTGAGGTGCTCTTCTTTTTCAATCACTTTCGAAGTTGAGAGTGGGGTTAAGAATTAGGCATCTTAATCCAAGTGCCTTATTATAAACACCATAGTCTAAACGCCTTGATGGTGATCAACCCGTTACTTTTAATAAATTCATTTACCTGCGCTAAGCGTTCAGGCGTGCCCACATCTATCCAATTATCAGAAATGATTTCAGCCGTGATTTGAAACTTTATCATCGCTTGCTTGAGCAATGGTGCCAACGCCGCTGGCTGACCTGACACCAGCCCATCGACCAATCGTGGTGACATCACACTAATGCCAGCAAAAGTGTATTTGTCTGCATCACCAATCGGCTGCTCGCTGGCTAAACCATTATTGATCGCAAAATCACCGCCGTTATTATGCTCTGGATTATCAATCAATAACAGATGTGCGCGCTGATCAGCGCCAAGCTTATAATCTCGCAACTGCGCAAAATCATAGGTCGTCCATACATCTGAGTTCACTAAGATAAATGGCTCATCGCGCAGCTTGCCAGTTTGTAACGCTTGAAAAATACCACCTGCGGTCTCTAGAGGCTCATCATTCTCTACTGACCAATGCAATTTAACACCGTATTGACTGCCATCACCCAGTGTATCCATCAGCTTATCAGCCAGCCATGACGCATTAATGGTGATATCAGTGATACCAGCCGCTTGTAGCGCTTTAATGTGCCAGACTATAAGCGGTTGCCCACTCACCTCGACCAGAGGTTTGGGTGTATCCAGTGTTAACGGGCGCAGACGCGTGCCCTTACCAGCAGCCAAAATCATTGCTTGGGTAATCATTGCTCGGTCAATCTCAGACATGTGCGCTCCTTTTTTTTATTTTATGGGATTATACATTCAGATTAAAATTTGCTAATTTTTTAACGTCACTTATCAAATGAGCATTACTTATCAGATGAGCATTCGCATCAGATAAAGCTCGCAAGTGGTTCGTTCTAAATATATTGCTGTACAAACTTACTTTGATAAGCTGGCAGTATATTATCCCTGAGACTCTCATTAAACGGCGCTACTGCTTGTTGCATATGCAGTCTACCGTGCGCCTCTAACCATTCTAACTCGAACATTAAATCACGCATCACCTTAGGAATATCTGCCAAATAGCGGTCTTTGCCATCTCGCTCAGACAAGCGAATAAAAATTCCCAACACTTTTAAATGTCGCTGTACACCCATGACATTCATATCGTTTTCGAGCTGCTCTATGCTATCTGCCGTAGTCAAGCCTGCCTGCTTTTGCAACTGCCAAAAATCATTAATCCATGCAGAGACTTGGCTCTCTGGCCATTCTACATAAGCATCTCGCAGCAATGACACCAAATCATAAGTATAAGAGCCGATGACGGCGTCTTGAAAGTCAATCACGCCTAAGCGCGAACGATCCGCTTGGTCTTGCATCAAATTGCGACTGTGATAATCACGATGGACGATGACTTGTGGTTGCTGCAAAATCTCTTTTATTAAGGCTTCTTTTAAAGTATTCCATAATGCTTTATCAAACTCGACACCGATATAAGGTATAAACCAATCGCTAAATAAATCCATCTCACGATCTAATAACTCGGTATCATAATCTGGCAATTGATGTTGCGACTTTGCTGTTTCAACTGGCACGGTCTGTAGCGCGACCAACGTCTGCATTGCCAACTGATAATGCTCATCTATCTGCGCAGGCGTCGCATCAACGAGCAGATGGGCGAACTCTATCGCACCAAAATCCTGTAACACCAAAAATCCTTTCGTCACGTCTTGCGCAATGAGCGTCGGCACATTGATCGCCGGTGCCATCAGCTTAGTCACATTGATAAACTGGCGCATGGCGTCTTGTTCGTCCGCTGAATCCATAACAATATAATGTGCGACTGTCGTGTCATTACTGTCTGACAGCTGGATTCTATGGTATTGGCGAGCACTTGCGTCACCGGGTAGACTATCGAGTTGGAACGCTTGACCAGCAAATACTTGCTGCAACCAGCTCTCTAATTGTTGTAGACGGCTATTGAGTTTGGTATCGATCATATTAGGCTCTAAGAGTGTTTTATCAGTCATAATGGGCATCGCAGGTTAAATATAAGTCATAAACAATTAAAGTAGTGATAAGTCAGGCAAAACCTTGTTAAAATAGCAACGTCTTGAGCCAAAAAAACTGCGATAGCAGGCGTATTGGGATATCATTCGACATCTAGCGCTGAGCATAACCTCAGCAACCATTCAAAAAACAGCTCGGCTATATTATAAATTTTGGTAAATAGTGTAGCTGATTTGGTTTTTTTTGACTATGATTAGTCGTCATTATATGTAAAACAGCCAAATTCTTAAGATAGCATTATCAATCAGTGATTTTTTAGTCGTTTATTAACCGCCATACATGATTAATAATATGGTTACTAAATTCAGTATCGCAATCCAATAGGCTCTGCAATCATAGGTGTGCCCTTGTTATATTCTCCGCTTTACCAAAGCATCCGTTTGATCTTATTTGGTGCCTTAGGCTTGTCCAGCCTAACCGTTAGTGCTGCGCCCAGCAATGCTGACACACAGCAAACTGAGTCGCTAATCACTGACAGTAGCACCCGTTATGTCTCTGATGTTACACCTGATGCCAATCGCAGTAGTGTCCAAAAAGACAGCGACTATAACGATATCCGCTATCAAAATAGCAATAATCAAAAAACTGACTTTCAGCGTAATACGTCTCAAAAGGCTGCTACTGATAACAATGCGTCAGATAGTAGTTTTGACAATACTTTTAATGAAAGCACCTTTAGTGAAAGCACCTTTAACGACAGGATCTCTAATGAGAATACTATTAATGAAAGCGCCTTAAACAACCGCCCTCTAGAAATTACCGCCATCAACGAGAGTGATGATCAAGGTTTTTTACCAGCAGCAGATACGATTGCGACCACTCAAAACAATAGCACTGCTCAGCTTACTGAAACCACTGCACCTAAAGCCGCACAGAAGACTGGTAAAGTTGATGTGAGTGATGAAAGTATTCAAGATAGTCTGCTGCGTTTAGCAGAATTTTATGAGCTGACACCTGATACAGATGCCTCAACGTTAAACAATAGAGATAATGCTAACCAAGATGTCATTCAAAACGAGCTAACACCTACCCCGCAAATCATTCCAAAAGTGGGTAAAAACTTACAGTTATTACCGAATGCCGTAGATAGCGCCCAACGCTGCGAAGGTCAATGGGTTTATCCAAAGAGCAACCCCAACTATCAACGCGCGGTCAATGAGGCGGGAGCAACCAATGGACAGCCTGCGCCAAACTTAAATGGTCTCCCGAATAATCAAGCGCCGCTGTTTTCAGAATCAGATTATGGTTATTATGACAATGTCGACTATGCAGAGCTGTCGGGCAATGTCATCATCAATCAAGGTACCCAGCAGATAGAAGCAGAAAAAGTCTTGTTAGATTTGAGCAATGGCATTGCCGCAGCTCAAGGTAAAGTCATGTTTACTGACCAAGCGACAGGTCAGCAAGTATCACCTAGCAACGCACTAGATAGCAATGCGCCAAACCGCTCATCGAATAACCCCCAAGCCAATTTCACTGAAAAAGCATCAAAAGGCGGGCTTATTGGGGTTGCCGATAGTTTAAATTATAATACTGAAACTGGGCAGTCGACAGCCAATGATGTGGCTTTTGCTAGTGTAGAACTGCAAGCTCATGGTTATGCCAAGCGCTTGAACAGACCAAATGACAGTCAGTATGAGCTAGATGATGTCATGTTTAGTACCTGTCCACCAACTAATCGTAAATGGCAGTTTGATGCCAAAAGCATTGATTTGGATACCGATACAGGTCGCGGCGAAGCCTATAACACTACTTTCCGTATCGCTGACGTGCCTGTGTTCTATTTGCCTTATTTCAACTTCCCGATTGATAATCGTCGCACCAGTGGTTTTTTATTGCCGAATGCCAGTATCAGTAGTGAAAGCGGTCTTGAGGTTGATATACCCTACTATTTCAATTTGGCACCCAATTATGATGCCACGCTCAATACCCATATTTATACCGATCGTAATCCTATGGTGTCAGGCGAGTTTCGCTATCTGACCGAAAGTTATGGCGAAGGTATTTTTAATGGTTCATATTTACCTAATGACAAAGAGTACAATGACGAAGACCGCTCTAGCTTCTTTTATGATCATTATTGGTCATCTAAGAGCATTCCACGCTTAAGCGGTGATGCAAAATACAGCTATGTGTCAGATTCAGACTACCTCAATGATTTTGACACGCTGGGTCTATCAGACAGCACCATAAACTTACCACGCCGTGCGCGTGTCAATTATTACAATGACTATGTTGATGGTGAATTGAAGGTAGAAACCTTTCAAACTCTAGACGCTTTTACCAGTAATGGCAAACCCTTAGAAGACAAAGATAAGCCTTATTCAAGATTGCCGCAGCTCAAACTCGATTATCGACTGCCTTGGGCGAAGAGCTTCGATATCACTGGTGTACACGATTCCGCTTATTTCAAAAAATCCATCGACGATGGCTCTGAGAATGAAAAAAGTGGCGGGCGAATTTATAATAAACTCAGCGCCGTTTATCCAATGGAAAAATCTTGGGGTTATATCAAGCCCAAACTGAGCTTGCAACATCTCTATACCTCTTATGATGAGGATAGCTTAGCCGACAACCAGTTGAGTGATAAAGACGGTAGCCAGTCGGTATTTGTACCGCAAGCCAGTATCGATGCAGGTCTGAATTTCTATCAAGCAGGCTCGCCTTTTGGCGCATTCGACGATACCATGGGTGGCTATCGCTTGCTTAGTCCGCGATTGAAATACACCTACTCGCCATATGAAGACCAAAACGATATTCCGAACTTTAATACGCGTATTGCCTCTATTAACTATGAACAGCTGTTCTCTGACAGTTGGTTTTTAGGACATGATCGCTTGCAAGATTTGCATTCGCTTACTCCTGGTATCAATTATCGTTACATCGATGCAACGGGTGTGACACGTTTTGATGGTAGCATTGCAGAGCAGTTTTATATCGATAATGGACGTGTTACGCTTGATGATCAGCAACCTGTCTTCACATCTTCATCTTCAGGGATGGTTTGGGATACCAGCACACAGCCTTACAACAATTTTTGGGTTGATGTTAGTGGCGCACTGACCAATGATTATGATTTAAATTATATTACGACTGAGCTGCGTTATCAGCCGTCTGACAACAGCTTGTTTAATGTTGGATTTGTCAAACGTCAACGTGATGAAAACACCGATCAGCTGCCACTCTCTGCTTTTACCGCGTCGGCTGTCTTTCCAATCAATAACAGCTGGCGAATCTTGGCTCAAGGTCAATACGATTACAATCGTGATAAAGTTCTTGATTCATTGGTCGGCGTTGATTACGAAGATTGCTGTTTTGGTTTTGCAGTTTATGGTCGTCGTTACTATAATGACTTAAATGTCAAAGACAAACCAACGCAAGCCATTATGGCAGAGATTAGATTGAATGGTTTGGGTAGTGGTAGCAGCCGCCTGACTCGCTTACTCTCTGATAAAATCTTGGGCTTTGAACCTGTCCAGACTGCTTGGAAAGATTAAGACCGTGCTTGTATAAATATTTTTACTATATATTTCATAACCCAGTTTGTAACCCTATTATGGTCAACCCTGTCTAATATTTGACTGTTAAAAGTATTAAACAGCGTTGACCAACTACCATCCGATGCGATGACATTGATGAGGAGCATCATGAGATTTTTTTCTTTACGTCAAACCAGCCATGCTGTATTGCTATCTATGAGTGCCAGCCTTGCGCTTACATTGAGCGCCCAAGCTGCCACCGTTAAACCTGCAAAAGCACAAGCGCCTCAAGCAAATGCCATGACCGCGCAGAATAACGTCAATCGTTTGACGCCAGCCAATAGCACCGACGGCATTATTGCTTTAGTCAATGAAAATGCTATCTTAAAGAGCGATTTGATCGATGCTATCACCCAAGCACAAGCACGTGCACAAGCAGCAGGTGAACCAATAGCAAACTCAGCACAGCTACAGTCTGAGGTGTTAAATGCGCTCATATTGCGTGAGTTACAACTATCAATGGTCAAGCGCGTCGGTTTAAACCCTGATGAAGCGGCTATCAATCAACGCCTTGGTCAAATCGCTCAAGCAGAAGGGCTGACGAGCATCTCAGCTTTGCAACAGCGTTTGGACGCAGCAAAACCTGGTAGCTATGCGGCGCTACGTGCGCAATTAATCGAAGACGCAGCCATTCAAGCCTTGCAACAGCGCCAAATCGGTAACCGCGTGCGCATTAGCGAACAGGATATTGATGCATTTTTGGCCTCGCCTGAAGCCAAGCGCTTAAACCAGAGTGAGTATCAAACGATTCATGTACGAGTGCCTTACATGGATGACTACAGCCGACTATCAGAAGCCCAACGCAATGAGGCGTTAAAGGTAGCAGAAGCTCTGCGTACTCGCCTGCTTGCACCAAACGTTGATGTCGCTGAAGCGGTCGCTGCTAGCCAAGGCAACTATCCTATTCCGCTACAAGGTGGCGATATGGGCTTTCATAAAGCCGCGTCTCTACCTACAGAGCTATCAAGTGAGATTACCAAACTTGAGGTTGGCGCGGTCAGCGCACCATTAATAACGCCTGAAGGTATCGATATCATCAAACTTGCTGACAAAAAAGCCAGCGACACTATGCTGATACCGCAGTGGCGTACTCGTCACATATTGGTGAAAGTTGATGAGCTACAGACAGATGCGCTTGCTGAGCAAAAGATTAATGATTTGTATGAACAGTTACGCAGCGGCGCTGATTTTGCTGGTTTAGCATCGACCTATTCAGATGATCCCGGTTCCGCTGGCCGCGGTGGCGATCTTGATTGGGTGAGCGAAGAAGACATGATTGGTCCATTCGAAGCCATGATGAAAAACACAGCAGTTGGTGACTACTCTGCTCCTTTCAAAACCCAGTTTGGCTGGCATATATTGAAAATAGAAGGCAAACGCCAACAAGATGTTAGCGATCAATATCGTCGCAACATGGCACGTCAAGCGCTTTATCAGCGCTTAGCACCGCAAGCCAAAGAAGACTGGCTACAAGAGCTACGCGCAGGTGCTTACATCCAAGTACTTGGCTAACTGATATAGGCATCGATAAGTCAAATCTAATAATGCTTTGTCAAAAAGGGTATATGCTAATGCATGTACCCTTTTTTTATTAACGTTTATTTATGCGCTAAAAATAATCAGAAGGTAATCTCAAATATATTGCAGCATGTCCAAACACCAGAATATCGAATAAAATAAATGTAAGCATTACACACACAAAGAAAAGCCCCGAACCTAGGGCGATTGGTTCGGGGCCATGGCGCTTCATATTGTTGTTATTATTTCTTCCATGCTGACTCATCCTAAGTCATAAACAGTATCCTATAAGACAGCGGGCTGACCTGTGCTTTTATTGATACTGTCTCAACACTGCATCCATGCGTATCCTTGTGTTGATGCAGGTATTGTAGGGTAATCAGTTTAATGCGACTAGAGGCTAAAGACCTTATTTAACGTAAGCATATGCTTACAGCCTTTTTTAACATTGCATCATACGATGGCTATAGTGTTGGCAGGCTATCAACCCTAACTTCTCTGCTCTTCTGCATGTTCATTTGAGACTTTTTCACCTTCTTTTTTACCTTCTACTATTTTATTATCAGTCTCTTTGATATCTTCCGCTTCTGCAGTAGGGGCATTTTGCGCTTGATTGCTCTCCTCTTCTGGTTCGTATTGTAAAGTCGTCATAACAGGAAAGTGATCCGAGCCTATCGACGGCATACGCCGAATATCCACTACCGTAAAGCAAGCACTATGGAAAATATGATCCAGCGCCCAACGTAAAAATGGATAGCTGACATGAAACGTATTGATAAAATGTCGACCAATACGCGGATCCAACAATCCTGAGATACGTTGAAAGCGTCGCGTGGTCTTTGACCATGCTACATCATTGAGGTCGCCTGCCAATATCGCCGTTTGCTCATTTTCTTTGATGTGCTTGCCAACCATCAATAGCTCAGCATCGCGGGTGGTAGATTTATCTGCTTCCGTCGGGCTTGGCGGCATGGGATGCAAGCAATACAACCAAATCACGCGACCACTTTGCAGGCGCAGTTGTGCATGAATAGAAGGTATGTCATCAATCATCAAGTACTTAACTTCAGGATCAATCAACTCAAGCTTAGAATAAAGATGCATCCCATATAGATTGTCTAATGGCACTTTCACGGTGTAAGGATAATCAGCTTCGATTTGATGCAGCGCTTTTTCCCATTTTTCATCACTCTCTAGCGTAATTAAAATATCAGGCTGTCTTTGCTTCACCAAATCCACCAATTTTTGGGTGTCATCATTGGGCGTTAGTACGTTTGATACCATTATTTTTAGTTGATGCGCCTGCCCTTCTGGCTTGTCTTTTGCCTTTTGAACTTCTTTTTTCCATAGCTTGGTATAAGGCAATACCATCCTGAGCTGAAAGGCTAATGTAATGCTTAAGACGGTAAATAACAGCCACTGTCCCAGCTGCCACTCTGACCAAAAAATCAGCATACCAATCCAAGCGATGACACCCAACACCATGATCTGAATACGCGGAAATTCAACACCGCGCACCCACCAATTATCCAGTGGTATCCAGCCCCAAATCGTCACAAATGCGATGAACCCTGCTAGCCACTGTATGCTGTAATATAATAGTGAGAGATCCATAGTATGTATTAGCCGTCTATTAAATGATGAATATCGCCATGGTTTTAACTGAACTGACGTTAGCTGTTTACTTTAGCATTTCAGGAGGTTATCGCCTACTAATGAGCATGGATTATTCGTTAACCGCTATAAAACATACCCCACTCTCAACTTCGAAAGTGATTGAAAAAAGAAGAGCACCTCACTAATCTATTGTTTTCGACCAAGAATACAATGGAGTCATGAGATGCCCATAGACGAATTTATCATCAATATCTATTTAATGGTAGAGCAATATTACAAAATAGTCGTCACCAAACCCTTGCGAAGTGCAGGTTACGCACCAAAGTTGAGTGATCCTGAGATCATTTGCATGGAGATGGTCGGTGAATTTTTACACCTAGATCAAGACAAACAAATTTGGCAATACTTTACCCAGCATTGGCAAGACTGGTTTCCAGCCATCGGCTCATACCCTAACTTCGCAAAGCACTGCGCCAATCTGTGGCAAGTCAAACAGCAGATACAAGATAAAGTCAGTGAACTCGAGGGCCGTGACAACATCCATTTTATGGATGGTTTTCCGATACCCGTCTGTCATTATGGACGCGCTTATCGGCATAAAAACTATCAAGACTTAGCGGCTTTTAGCTACTGTGCGGCTAAGCAAGAGAGGTACTATGGCTTTGAAGGACATTTGCTTGTTAACTTATCGGGCATGATTAAAGGCTTTACCTTTGCTCCTGCCAATGTTGATGAAAGAGCCGTTGCCCCAGAAATCACCACTCATATTCATGGGCTACTTGGCGCTGATAAAGGGTATATCAGCCCTAGTCTGACATCGTACTACGACGCTCAAGGCGTGGATTTACAAACGCCACTCAGAGCTAACATGAAAGAGGATAGGCCCAAACCTGTGGTAAGACGGCTGATGAAAGCCCGCCGTATCGTTGAAACAGTCATTGGTCAGCTATCAGAACGATTTAATATACAAAGGGTACGAGCAAGAGATTTATGGCATTTGTCTCATCGATTGATTCGTAAGATTCTTTCACACAATCTGTGCTTTGTACTCAACAAAAAACTTGGTAATCCGCCTCTTCAGTTTGATTTGCTTATTTCAAGTTGAGAGTGGGGTAAAACATTACACTTTTAATTCGCCCACCATAACGAGTACTACGGACGAACTTATTTTTAGGGCTATCTACTTGTGGCGAGTGAGGTATCGCCGCTATCGCCATTAGGTTAATAACTTAAAGTTATACTGAACATCATTAATAGTGTATGAAAAACCCCTAAAAACGGCCAAAACGCCTTGCTTTTTATGGCTATTCACGGCATTGTTATCGGCTGGCAATGCAACAATTTATGGTAAAAAGGATTGAGTTTCATGAGTAATTTAACAGTAGGCTTGGTAGGCTGGCGCGGCATGGTCGGTTCAGTATTAATACAACGTATGACTGAGGAAAAAGATTTTGACGGTATTACACCCGTGTTTTTCTCAACCAGCAACGCAGGTGGTGATGCCCCAAGCCTTGATGGTATTCATACCGGCCAATTAAAAGATGCTCATGATATTGACGCGCTAGCAGCTTGTGATGTCATCATTACCTGCCAAGGCGGCGACTATACTTCGCAAGTCCATCAACCGCTACGTGATAGTGGCTGGAATGGCTACTGGATTGATGCGGCAAGCACCTTGCGAATGGAAGATGACAGCATCATCATTCTCGATCCAGTCAATCGCGCCGTTATTGACAGCGCCCTAGCCAATGGCAAAAAAGACTTTATCGGTGGTAACTGTACCGTGTCATTGATGCTCATGGCGATTGGCGAGCTGTTTAATAAAGGCTGGGTAGAATGGGTCAGCGCCATGACTTATCAGGCTGCTAGTGGTTCTGGTGCTAACAACATGCGCGAATTAATCACTGGCATGGGCGTGCTACACGATGCAGTCAAAGACGAGTTGGCTGATCCTGCCAGCGCCATCCTTGAGATTGATAAAAAAATCGCTCAGACTCAGCGCTCAGATGATTTTCCTAAACAGTACTTTGGTGTGCCATTAGCAGGTAGCTTGATCCCCTATATCGATGTTCAGTTAGAAAACAAGCAATCCAAGGAAGAATGGAAAGGCGGCGTCGAGACCAATAAAATCCTTGGTAACGCAGAAGCTGATAAGATTGCTATCGATGGCATGTGTGTCCGCGTTGGCGCGATGCGCTGTCATGCGCAAGGCCTTACCATCAAGCTCAAAAAAGACATTCCGCTAGAAGAAATCGAAGCAGCACTTAAAAACAGCGGCAATGAATGGTTGGACTTGGTCGAAGACGACAAAGAAGCGACCATGAATCGTTTAACGCCAGTGGCAGTGACTGGTACATTGACAGTTGCACTAGGTCGCTTGCGTAAGCTCAATATGGGCCCTGAGTATCTAGGCGCATTTACCGTTGGTGATCAACTATTATGGGGCGCAGCCGAGCCGCTACGTCGTATGCTGAATATCATCCGTGAGCAAAAAGACTAAGTTTATTTTCTTAAAAAGTCAGTACAAAAAAGACAGCAAATGCTGTCTTTTTTTATGAGCATATCATTTCCAAAAATTTGAATAGCACTGCAAACAGATGCAAACACTACTTATAATAAGCTCAGCAAATGTGACAACGCTCATCTTATGCTTTGAGGCTAGTATTACTTTGGCTTGTAAGCAATCATCACTTCATTACGGCGCAAAAAAGGCAGCGTCCAAGGCGGATTATAACGTGCCAGTTCAGGCTCGCCCGTTATAGTCAAATTTTGGGTTTGCATCCAAGATTGTAGCTCTTCCGTTTTAGTCGCTACTTTTTTACTGCCTGCCAACCCTGAAAACTTAATCACACCGTACGTCTGTGCTGGCACCTCGGTAATCGTGATGTTTGGATTATTGGGCTTTGGCAGTGTTTGCATCGTGTATTGACTGGGCATAGTAAATTGTACACGCCACTTACCATCGTCTTGCTGCATGCTTACTGGTGCTGTCATCGCAATTTTCTGTGATTCGCTATCACTCTTTTTGTTATTGGGCTGCATCGTAACGGGCGCAGTCATGCTAATTTTACTACTACCGCCAGTTGGCGCTGTATTATTGCCAAATATATAGTCAGCTAACACCTTAAACCCTTCGCGACTGGCGGAGCCTTGGTCACCACTTACCAACGTTTGCGCCACTAGCTGCTTATCGTAACGACGCAGCTCAAAGTCATCCATTTGCGACAACACTGCATAATTCGGCTCTTCGGTCGCCATAGCTGCTCCTGAGGTTAATAATGAACCACTTAATAATAAGTAGATTGCCTTTTTCATAGTATGTCTCCAGTAGTTGAAACATCGCTTAGCAATGGTTACTGTCTCGCCATTATGATTTCTACTTTACCAACTACTCATAAGTACTGTCTGTGTCTTTTGGTTATGACAAAATACTATTAACCGAAAGACCCATTTGTCAGATATATCAATACCTCATAAACATCCATGTCCAAAAAAACTGCTAACAATGCTATAATTAGCACCATTTTCATAGCTTACATAGCGGTTATCATATGCAATTTGTCTTACATAAAACGGCCAGCGGTGATACGCGTGCGCGCCGTGGTACGGTTCATCTCAATCATGGCGACGTACAAACGCCAGCGTTTATGCCTGTTGGCACTTATGGTACAGTCAAGGGCATGCTGCCACGTGATATTGAAGCCATTGGTGCGGATATTATTTTGGGCAATACCTTTCATTTATGGTTACGTCCAGGCACCGAGGTGATTGATAAGTTTGGTGGCTTGCATAAGTTCATGCATTGGGACAAGCCTATCTTGACTGATTCAGGTGGCTTTCAGGTATTCAGTCTGGGTGCCATGCGTAAAATCACTGAAGAAGGGGTCGACTTTAAATCTCCTATCGATGGTGCGAAAGTTTTTCTGTCGCCAGAAAAATCGATGCAGATTCAGTACAGCTTGAACTCAGACATCGTCATGCAATTTGATGAGTGTACGCCTTATCCAGCCACTCATGACGAAGCAAAAAAATCGTTAGAGCTGTCATTACGTTGGGGACAGCGCTGTGTTGATGAGCACAAAAGACTGGGCAGCACCAACGCATTATTTGGCATTATTCAAGGCAGTATGTATCCTGATTTGCGTCAGCAATCACTTGAAGGCCTGCTCGATATCGGCTTTGATGGTTATGCCATCGGTGGTCTGTCGGTTGGTGAACCAAAAGATGAAATGATAGATGTCCTAGACTACCTCCCTGATGATATGCCAGCAGATAAGCCACGCTATCTGATGGGCGTTGGTAAGCCTGAGGATTTAGTTGAAGGTGTACGTCGCGGTGTCGATATGTTCGACTGTGTGATGCCGACGCGTAACGCGCGTAATGGTCACTACTTCGTCACAGGCGATGCAGACAATGCTGGTGTGGTACGTATCCGTAACAGCCAGTATCGCAATGACGAAGGTCCACTAGATCCTGAATGCGACTGCTATACTTGCCAAAATTTTAGCCGTGCTTATCTCTACCATCTTAATAAGTGTAAAGAGATGCTGGGTGCTCAATTAGCGACTATCCATAACTTGCGCTATTATCAGCGTTTGATGCAAGGTATTCGTGATGCCATTGAACAAGACAAATTTGATGAGTTTGTCAGCGAATTTTATAACAAACGTGGACAAACAGTACCTGAGTTAAATCTACGCTAATCATATTTTTGCCATTGTCATAGCTATAAAAAGGGCTTAAGAATTAATTATCTTAAGCCCTTTTTGGTGTGTTGCTTTTATTATTTCTAGTTAATCAGTACTAGCCCATTAACGAGGTTATAAATACCACGAGCACGGCAATTGGTGCTACAAACTTAGCAACGATTTGCCATAATTGCCATGCACCATTAGACAGACCAAGCTCTTGCTGAATACTGCGTTGATCCATTTGCCAACCAACGAAAATAATTGCAGCAAGACCAGTTAGCGGGAGAAGGAATTTACTGGTAATTTTATCCAATGCATCAAAGATACCGTTACCCATGATAGTAAAGTCAGACCATAGGTTAAATGATAGTAGTGCCGCAACGCCTAATAGCCAAATCACTGTACTGGCAACGATGGTTGATACCGTACGACTCATCGGTGTACGTTCTTCTAAAAACTCAACGGTTGGCTCAAGCAATGAGATTGATGAGGTAATAGCAGCAAAAGTAATAAGTAAGAAGAACAATGTACCAATGATCGTCCCTGCGCCCATGCTACCAAAAGCGATCGGTAAGCTGACAAAGATAAGACCAGGACCTGAAGCAGGGTCTAAACCATTGCTAAAGATGATTGGGAAGATTGCTAGACCAGCAGCCAAAGCAATAACCGTATCTAAAATCACAACGGTACGGGCGGTTTTTAGTAAGTTCACTTCACGACCCAAATATGAGCCATAAGCAATCATAATACCCATACCAATAGATAGAGTAAAGAAGGCATGACCCAATGCTGCAAGCATCACATCGCCAGTCAACTTGCTAAGATCTGGTGTGAATAGATAAGCCACTGCTTCACCAAAACCACCGTTAATAACGTTATAACCAACGATAACGAACAAAATCACGCCGAGTAGTGGCATTAAGACTTTAGCCGTAGTTTCGATACCTTTGGTCACACCAATACCGACAATCAAAGCAGTAATAGCCATAAACACGGTATGCCAAATCGTCAACGTCCCTGCTGAAGCCAACATAGCATCAAAGGTCGCAGCAATAGAATCACTGTCTTGACCAATAAAACTGCCTGTACCTGCTTTAGTAATATAGTTGAGTGCCCAACCGCCAATCACACTATAAAACGATAGAATTAAGAAACCACCTAAAATACCTGACGCGCCAATGATGCCCCAACTGCGCGACTTACCTTCACTTGCTGCAACATCCGCAAAAGTGTTGACTGGGTTCTTTTGCCCACGGCGACCAATTAGCCATTCAGCGACTAGAATTGGAAAACCTACCAGCGCGATACAGAATAAATAAGCGATAACGAAAGCTGAACCACCGCTTTCACCGACCATATAAGGAAACTTCCATATGTTTCCCAAACCAACTGCTGAACCAACCGCTGCCAATACGAAGCCAAAACTTGAGCTCCACTGTGCATGTTCTTGTTTATTAATAGCCATTTTTTCCGTCCTCGTGCTTCAATTAATATCACTGATAATCTTCCTTGATTATCATAAATAGCCATGAAAAATATCAAGCTATTCAATAAACACCTCAATGTGAGGCGTCCAGCAACATTAAGAAAGAATTGTTTACAATATCGTAAAGGCTCAGTTTCTGCTAAGCCACCAAAAAAGTCAAGCGCTCATAAACATAAAAAGCCATAACAATTGGTTATGGCTTCTGGTAATTTTATCTATAACTGACAAGAGTTTGGCTAATTAAAAAAGGCATACTATATATGATTTTCAGCAAAAGCCAGTCGCCGTTCTAACGCACCACACCACGACGGCTTTTTTGTAGTGAATCAATGAGCAACTGGATTTTCGGCTCTTTTGGTAGCAGCTCATTATTCAAAACCTCAAGCGCTTGCACGGTCGTCAGACCAGATCTAAAAATCATACGATAAGCTTGACGCAATACCTCAATTGTCTCTTTTGACCATCCTTTACGACGCATGCCTTCCACATTGAGACCATGAGTCGTTGCTGGATTACCAGATACCATGGTAAAGGCGGCTACATCTTTTAGAATCAGACTTGCGCCCCCAATCAAGCTATAGTCATCAACCGTACAAAACTGATGAATACCTGAATTACCGCCAATGATCGTGTGATTACCAATAGTCACATGCCCTGCAACGCCAACATTGTTAGCCAATACATTATGATCGCCAATCACACAATCATGAGCCACATGAGTGTTCACCATCAGTAGATTATGGCTGCCTATCTTAGTTAGCTCACTATCTTGTGCGGTACCGCGGTGTAAACTACAGGCTTCTCGAATGGTATTATGATCGCCAATCTCAAGCCAAGTACGCTCACCAGCATACTTCAAATCCTGAGGATCTTCGCCAATGCTCGCAAATTGATAAAACTCATTGTGTTGACCAATACGAGTCAATTTGGTAACAACTACATGGCGATGCAGAACCGTGTGAGCGCCAATAGTGACCTCATCACCGACGATACAATACGGACCAATGATAGCAGTCTCATCAATTTGGGCGGACGGTGAGATGAGTGCTGTTGGATGGATCTGACTCATAATGTGGGCCTTTGTATGATCTGATGCGAGTAAATAGTAAAACAAATACAGCCAATTTAGTTTTATGAAAAAACCTAAGCATGGCTCTGCTGTTAAATGCGAGTGTCAATTATAATGCTTATGACCCGCTTTGACCTAATTCTTTAGACGCTTTGTTTAAAGAATTAGGTCGGCTACGAGGCACAATGACTATTGGTAAACGTTATTGTTCTTGGCGAGCAATCATTATTTGCGCACTGGCAGCTAACTCATCGTCAACATGTACAGTACAGTCAAATTTATAAATACCGCGCTTCTGCATCACTGTTTTAGCACGAATAGTCAGCTGATCACCAGGAATCACTCGACGCTTAAAACGGACTTTATCAACACCTGCAAACAGATATAAATAACCATCTTCTGCGGTTAGACCAGCACTGATAAATCCGAGCACGCCTGAGACCTGAGCCATGCACTCAACCATGAGTACCCCTGGCATAATCGGCTCATCAGGAAAATGACCATTGAAAAACTCTTCATTGATAGTCACATTCTTAATACCCGTAATGCACTCACCAGGTGTGCAATCAATAATCTTATCTACTAAAAGAAAAGGATAACGGTGTGGCAAATAATGCTTTAACGTATGATAAGTTAATGGCAGCGTAAGACCTTGCTCAGCTAAGCTTTTCATTTCTTTATCATTCAAAATATCGATATCGGTGCTGCTCATAATGGTGCTTCCTTGCTATGTTTCAAATCGCTATGATTTTACTGTGTTTGTATATATGCATTGATATTTTCGCTAATCACGCCCAAGCTGACGGAAGCGTACAGCTGCCCGTCGCCAGTTAGCTGTCGGCATAGCAGCCGTTCCAGAGGAGTATGAACCAGCGGTTTTGATAGATTTGGTTACCATGGTCATCCCAGATAAAGTGACATCATCTGTAATCTCGATATGACCTGTGATACCGACCGCACCGCCAATAATACAGCGCTTGCCGATACTAGTACTGCCCGCGATACCCGTTTGAGCCGCGATGGCTGTGCCATCACCGATACGCACGTTATGAGCAACTTGTACCAAATTATCAATAATAACGTGATTGCCAATGACCGTATCATCAATGGCACCTCGGTCAATGCAAGTTTGACTACCAATTCGTACATGGTTGCCAATTACGACCCGTCCTAACTGAGCGATACGCTCCCAGCCACTGGTACTAGGATCTTTGGTTGGTGCAAAACCAAAACCTTCTGCACCCACACTGACACCCGCGTGTAACCTCACATGATCACCAATGACACAATCATGCCCGATCACCACTTGTGATTTAATAACGCCATCAGTACCAATAGTCGTATTTTCTTCGATCACCACATGCGCCGCAAGTGAGGTACGCGCACCAATTTGCACATAATCGGCTATCACACAAAAAGGTCCGATATTCACCTGCTCACCAATGACCGCACTATCAGCAATCACAGCGCTAGGATGAATACCACCAGACAGTGACTCACGAGCAAACAACTGGCTAGCACCAGCATAAGCTAAGTATGGGCTTGCAACGACTAACGCTATCGCTGTGGCGGGCACTTGGTCGCGATATTCTGCAGTAACCAATACAGCTCCTGCCTCGCTAATAGCCAGACTAGAAATATAATGAGGATCGGCCAAAAAGCTTAACTGATTATGACCAGCCGTGGTCAAACTACCAATACTGCTGAATTTTTGACGTAACTGTTCAGCGCTGATTTCAGCCTTATTAGTGATGGGCTGACGCTGCTCAATCCGAGTGATAAGTTGCTCAATCGTTATCATAGTGACTATTAATATAAATATTATTATGAATAAGACAATCGCCAAGCTGAACAATCACCTTGGCGATCTACTAATATCTAACAGATGCTGCGTTCATTCAAGTAACTGCTATGGTTAAAGACATGAACGCAAACAATCATGCTACGTTAGAACGTATTACCAATCTGGAACTGAACTTTTTCAGTTTCATCGCCTTCTTTATCACCAATAGGTACAGCATAACTTAATGAAATTGGACCAATTGGCGTATACCAGGTTATACCTGCACCCGCACTAAAACGCATACTATTGTCTTGCGTCAACAGTGGTACGCCCGTATCAGTACCGTCATTAGGATTGATAAAAGTGCGATCTTCCTTATCAGTCGTATCAAATACTTGACCACCTTCAGCAAACAATACGGGACGCACCTGATCTGCCCAATCACCCTTAAACGGCATTGGCAAAATTAGCTCACTACCGAAGCTGACTAGCGCATTACCACCGATGTCTTCGTCTTTGTAACGCACATCATCATTTATGGCATCATAATACGTTTGTGATTTTGGCCCAAGGGTTGAGGCCTCATAACCACGTACAGAGCCATAGCCACCAGCATAAAAGTTTTCATAAAATGGCAAATCATTACCATAGCCAAGCTTAGTATAACCGCGTGCTACCCAGTCTTTGTAGAAGGGATAATAGATGTTGCCGCTATAAACAAGTTTTTGATAGTTGGTATCACCCAAGCCAATGGTGGCATCGACCGTATGGCTCATACCTTTGGTCGGGAATACTGGACGATCTAAGGTGCTATAGTCCCAGCCGAATAGTAGATTATAAGTATTGTAATCATTTTTGAAGCCTGTGCGTCCAGAAGCCTCATTTTCATCATTGACAAAGTTCTCAAACGTACCGCCATCATCAATAATTTGCTGAACGTTTGATACACCTAAGAAGCGACCACCACGTACTGAAGTGTTATCAACGTTCAAACCGGCACTAACGCGTTTGGTTTCATCAACAGGATAACTGTAGTTCAACGTAGCACCATAAGAATCGGTGACATAGTTACTGACGTTTCTATCATCGTATTTTGTTTCACGATAATAGGCACTAAGACCTTGTGAGACGCCGTTTTCGGTAAAGTACGGATCGGTATAACCCAAGCTATAAGAATCACGGGTTTCTGAGCGTGATAGTGCCGCTTTCACACGGTTACCTGTACCCATAAAGTTGTTTTGTGTTAGATCTAACTGGAAAGTCACACCGCCGCTTTGTGAGTAACCCGCGGCAATCGTTGAGCTACCAGAAGGCTGCTCTTCAACCGTATAATTGATATCTACTTGGTCTGGTTGATTCGGTACGGGCTTGACATCAACGTTGACAGCTTTAAAGAAGCCTGTACGCATCAGGCGTGTCCGTGACAACTGGATTTTGTCACTAGTCGCCAATGCGCCTTCTAATTGACGCATTTCACGGCGCAGTACTTCGTCTTGAGTTTTGATGTTACCAGTAAAATTAATACGACGAACGTAAATAGGACGTGCAGGGTCGATGAAATAATCGATATCTACTACTTTGGTCTCGTCATTGATACGTGGTACTGGTCTCACCTGCGCCAAATAATAGCCTTCATTACCGTAACGACTCTTAAGTGCTGCGGTGGTTTCATCGAGCTTGGCTTGCGAGTATTTTTCATTGGGTGCAAAAGTCACCAACTCTGTTAGTTCATTGTTCTCAAAAGTCGGCTTACCTAAGAAATTCACTTCACCAAACTGATATTGTTCGCCTTCGCTTAGACTCACTTCGATAAACACACTGCTCTTATCTTCACTGATGTTAAGCACCGCATTATCTACTGCAAAACGCACATAACCATCGTTTTGGTAAAGCGCTTTTAGATTCTCTAAACTGGCAGCCAGCTTTTCTTTGGCATAACGATCAGATTTAGATAACAGGCGCGTCCACGATGACTCTTTTACCGCAAAAACGTCTTTGATTTCTTCATCACTAAAGTGTTTATTGCCAATGATATTGATATCGACCACTTTGGCAGGTTTGCCTTCGACAAAACGCACATCGAGCTTGACGCGATTGCCATCAAGTAACGTTTGATCAACCTCGATATTGCTGTTGTAATAGCCTTGGCTGATATATTGCTGCTGTAGCTCATTGGCGACGCCTTGTAGCGTGGCTTGTTTCAGCACATTACCGGCAGACAGACCAGCATTGTCCAACCCTTGCTCTAGCCCTTCTTTTGGAATGAGCTTATTGCCCTCAAAATTGACTTCAGCAATCGTTGGGCGCTCAACGACATCAAACCGTAGCTGCCCACCTTCGATACGGCTTTGAATATCAGCAAAATTTTCGGTCGCATAAAGCGCCTTAATACTGGCCGCTAAACTACTGTCATTTACCGTATCCCCTACCGAAATAGGTAGAACCGGATAGAGGCTATCGGGGGTTAAACGTTGCAAACCATTGAAACCGATGTCAGTGACTACAAATTCTGCAGCCTGTACTGGCATACTCATCATCGCTACAACTAACGGCAACCCTGCCGCGCTCATAAATAAAGGCGTACGCATAAACACTATCCGTCAATAAAAAACTTGCTTAAGTTAAGTTAAAAAGCCCATATTGTCTAGCGCATTTCGCATGAAATTTAAGCGCATACGCAGCAGACTCAGAACACTTTATATAAAATGCATCACAAAATAAACTAAAAATTACGATTAGTACAGAGGCCATGATACAAAGCATGCTACCTATCACGGTCATAATCATCCCGTAGTAGGCGTAAAACCATTAGTATCTCGTGCCTTATCGATTATATTAGGGATTCGCTGGTCAAAACAGCCGACTAATATCATTACCAATTGCTAACACCATGAAACCTGCCAGCAAGAGTAAGCCGATATTTAGTCCAATCATTTGCACCCCTTCCGAGAGTGGCTTACCACGAATCAATTCAATAAGATAATACACAATATGACCGCCATCCAACACAGGAATGGGCAAAAGATTGAGTACAGCAAGGCTCAAACTAATCAAAGCCGCCGTCGATAATACCATCTGCCAACTGATATCAAAACTCTGTTTGGCAACTTTGGCGATGGTAATCGGACCTGACAAATTATCCAAACCAATCATGCCTGATAACATCTTACCCATTGAGCTGACGGTCATCACTGCGAGCTGTTCAGTTTTCTCAAATGATTTCACCAATGACTCACCAGGGCCATAGACTACGGTGGTCTTGTAAGCGTCAGGAATAGCAATTTCGGACTGTGCCACCATAGCACCAATTTGCCCATAATCGTTACCCAAATTGTCTTTTTTACCTTGCGGCATAATCTGAAGCTGTACGGTTTTACCATCACGCAATACTGTGAAGTTAAGCAAAGTTTCAGGACTGTCGCGGATGATACGAGTGGCACTGAGCCAATCTTTAATTGGTTGATCATTGATAGCAACAATACGATCGCCTACTTTTAGTCCTTGGCGACTGGCGGCACCATCAGCGGTCAAATCACCTACTATCGGTGCAATATCTGGTTGCCATGGCAGCATGCCAAAGCTGGTCAACGCATCTTTACCTTGCGCGCTGCCTTGCATAAACTGAGTTACGGGCGCTTGATAAGTTTTGATTGCATTATCAGCTTGTGTCTCTGATTGCAGAGTAATACTGACATTATCTGTCTCGCCCATCCGTCCAGCAAGCCGATAGTTGATGCCTTCCCACGTTTGTACCTCATGCCCATCAATCGCAACGATTTTGTCGCCAACTGGCAACTGTGCCATAGCAGCAGGCGTCTCGGGTAATACCTGCCCAATCTTCGTCGCTAACTGCTCTGATGGTGTCATAAACAACACCCAAAACAGCGCAATAGCAATGATAAAGTTCATGATAGGACCGGCTGCAACAATCGCAATCTTTTTTAGTGGATGCTGACGATTAAACGCCAAATGTTGCTCAGCTTTTGCTACCTCGCCTTCGCGCTCATCGAGCATTTTGACATAACCACCAAGTGGCAAAGCAGAAATGCGATAATCAATACCGCTTTTTTTGCTCGTCCAGCCAAAGAGTTTGGGACCAAACCCGATAGAATAGGTCAAGACTTTAACGCCGCAAAGACGAGCGACGATATAGTGTCCCCACTCATGTAAGGCAATAAGCGGACCTAAGACAAATATTGCCGCAAGGAGCGTTAATAAAAACGTCATGATCTTTTCTCAGTATGGTTTCTCAGCATTCTTTCTTTGCATCTTTTATTAACATCATTTTTTAACGACGCAGTTGTTGATACACTTACACCAACTTTGCCACAAGTTTTTCTGTAAGGTGACGTGCTATTTTATCAATTGCGAGTATATCTTCTATGTCAACCGTTTCGTTTAACGGTGGCAGCTGTATGTCATTCAAAGCATGCTCGTTGATATCAGCAATGTCAGTCAGGCGAATTTTTTCAGCCAAAAACGCCGCCACGGCAATTTCATTCGCTGCATTTAAGACAATCGTCGCTTGTGTGCCCGCTTGCATCGCCTGTCTTGCCAAACGCAAACAGGCAAATTTTTGCAAGTCAGGCTCAATAAACTCTAAGCTGCTGAGCGCAAATAAGTCTAACGGCTGTGAGCCGCTATCGATACGATCAGGGTAACTGAGCGCATGGGCAATGGGCGTTTTCATATCGGGGCTGCCAAGCTGCGCCAAAAAGCTGCCATCGCTATATTCTACCATTGAGTGAATGATACTTTGTGGATGAATCACCACATTTATCTTATTTTCAGGCAAATCAAACAAATGGCAGGCTTCAATCAACTCAAGCCCTTTATTCATCATCGTAGCTGAGTCGACAGATATCTTTTGCCCCATTGACCAATTTGGATGTTTGACCGCTTCGGCGACGCTCGCTTGTTGCATCTGCGCAAACGTTTTTTGCAAAAACGGCCCACCAGAGGCCGTTAACCATAGCTTACGCACGCCGTGGTTTAGCTGATGAATTTGGGTATTGTCCTGCTGAATAGCCAGTGGTAAACACTGAAAAATAGCATTGTGCTCAGAATCAAGCGGCAGCAAAGTAGCGTTATGCGTTTTGACAGCAGTAATCATCACTTGTCCTGCCATTACCAGCGCTTCTTTATTCGCCAGTAAAATACGCTTACCTGCACGAGCAGCGGCTAAAGTAGAAGGCAGACCAGCTGCGCCTACGATCGCAGCGACAACGGTATCCGTCTGCGAATCAGTGGCAATGTCGACCAGCCCTGCTTCGCCGCCTACCACATCGATGTCAAGACCTGCCGTACGGAGTCGCTGGGCAAAATCATCGACTGCGGCGGTCGGTACGCTAACGCGCTTTGGCAAAAACTGCTGGCAAAGTGCAAACAGTTTGTCTAAACGGTGATAGCCTGACAGAGCGTAGACCGTGTAAAGCTGTGGTTGCGCCGCTAATATTGCTAACGTGCTATCGCCAATCGAACCTGTCGCGCCTAGTACGGCGATGCGTTGCGTCATAACCATCGGTGCCTGTAAATGATACTCTAAAAAATTAAATAAGAAATCGATAAAACGTCTGATAAATAAGAGATAGACGATATCCAATGTATTGACTAGTCACTCATCTTAACTACTATAATTAGGGCGTATCATCGTCTATGAATTATTTTTTCAGTCCTAAACCACTATCAAACCTAACTGCTGTATCGCCCAAAAACCAAGCGCAAATATCGGTGTGGCAGAGAGCAGTGAGTCGATACGGTCAAGCACGCCGCCATGCCCCGGTAAAATCGTTCCTGAATCTTTGACATCAGCGCGGCGCTTAAGCATCGACTCAAATAAATCGCCAAGTACCGAGGCTAAAATGGTCAAGGCTGATAATGCTACAAATGCGACTAACGGCACACCCGTCAATTGCAACTTAAATACACTGATGGCAATGACCACGAGCAGACCAGTGACCAAGCCACCAGCCAGCCCTTCCATACTTTTATTGGGTGAGACATTTGGTGCCATTTTGCGGCGACCAAGCTTACGCCCCACAAAATAAGCGCCACTATCTGCGCACCAGACCAAAAGGAACACATAGAGCAACCACCATGCTGACAGTTGCCACAAATAAAACATCGCCGTAATCGATGCGGTCAATATCACCGCACCCATCAATGCCAGTTTTTTGCCATACCAATTGGTATGAGTCGGGAACACTCGCACCCAAGACAGCGCCATTAGCCATATAGCCAGTGAAGCCACCCACCAAAATAACCATGTCACTTTAAACATGAGTGATACTAGGGTCAACACCAAAACCAATAGCACAAACAGCGCAGGATGACGCCACTTAGGCATCAGCTTAGTCCATTCGTGAGCGGCAATAATGACGCCAATCGCTAACAGCGGTGCAAATAAAATAGGGGTTTGGCTCGCAAACATTGCAATACCAACGATAATAACGAGAACAACTGCCGTCTTAATTCGTTGCCACATACTTATTGAGCCTTATAATAATGAAAAACGCATGGTCAAAACGTGCATTATAGCAGCTAATCTACAATAGCCCACTAATAGCAGTTGACGCTTATTGACGCGGTTTATTATTTCACAAACAAGCAATATTAACTACTTATACGATAGCGGCTTTGTAAGAGCTTTTTCCTTTACAAAATAACAGGCAAATGCTTAACACCATTAACGACTTGCTTGCTCTATCACTATCTGCTCACTGGTTTTGCCAAAACGGCGCTGCCGCTGAGCGAACTCTTTTACCATTGCTGCCAGCTCATCGGCTGCAAAATTCGGCCATAATGTCTGGGTAAAGAATAGCTCAGCATAGGCTGACTGCCACAATAAAAAGTTAGAAATTCGGTATTCACCGCCTGTGCGTATCAGCATATCTACTGCTGGTGCATCTGCTAATTGCACATAGTTACCGAGCAATTCTTTGTTAATATCATCAGCACGTAACTGACCAGCCTCTACTTGCTGCGCCAGCTGTTTTGCCGCATGGGCAATATCCCATTGCCCACCATAACTGATAGCGATGACTAGAGTCATGGCTTTAAAGTCTGCTGTTTTTGCTTCAGCGTCCGCCATTAATGCTTGCAAATCATCACTCAGCTGACTGCGGTCACCAATAAAACGCAGACGAATACGATACTCATTCATGCGTGGTATTTGCTCATGAATGGTTGAGGCTAACAGTTGCATGAGTAGTGCCACCTCACTGGGCGGGCGTTGCCAATTCTCACTAGAAAATGCAAATACCGTTAATACTTTGATACCCGTATTAACGCAATACTCGACGATAGGATCGAGTGCATCTTTGCCAGCCACATGCCCTTGGCCTTTGCCCAAATCATTGGCTTTACCATAACGATTATTGCCATCCATGATGATAGCAATATGGCGTGGAAGAAGATCAGGAGCCAAAACGGCTGAAGTGGACATAGGCGAAAGTGCTTATTGTTAAGGTAAAATAATAATAACGGCTGCGATAACGATTAGAAAGCGTCATAACCACAATTCACAAACTTATCATAAACCCGTCTATGGGCGTGATTTAGTTTGCAGGATAGCGCTTATGAAATACAGACCGTATCCGATTGATATAACATTGACGCTATTATCGGTACCATCTACACAATAATAAGCAGCCAATAGTACTGACAAATTGGCTGCTTATTATAAGGATATGACATAACGGATTTTTTCTAAAATGATCGAAAAACCAGTGCTTTACACGTCCATCAAGTCAGTTTCTTTTTTGCTCAAACGTTTATCGATGGTTTCGATATACTTGTCAGTGATTTTTTGAATGTCATCACTGGCACGGCGCTCGTCGTCTTCTGAGATCTCTTTTTCTTTGGCCAATTCTTTGATGTCATTCATCATGTCACGGCGAATATTACGGATAGAAACACGGCTACTTTCTGCTTCTCCACGCGCAAGCTTTTGCATGTCGCGGCGTGTTTCTTCTGTCAATGCAGGCATTGGCACACGAATCACATCGGCGGTCACTGGGTTGAGACCCAAATCTGCTTCGCGAATGGCCTTGTCGATTGCTTGTACCATGGTACGGTCAAACGGCTGAACCATGAGCGTACGTGAGTCTTCAACGTTGACACTCGCCACTTGATTCAAAGGTGTAGGCGACCCGTAGTAGCTAACCATCACGCCTGACAACATACCCGGATGTGCGCGCCCTGTACGGACTTTGCTAAAAGTGCTCTCAAGCGCTTCCAGTGTTTTTTGCATACGCGCTTCGCCGTCTTGCTTAATCTCTTTGATCATTAGATATCCTTATTTATCGCTATCGATAAATCATTCATTTGTTAGTAAATATATGGTTGTTCACTACTAATTATTAGCGCTGGTAGTTATTAACAACTGGTCTAATTTTAATGACTGGTATTCTCGTATTAATATTTAGAGCGTTCAGAGCGTTCAGAGCGTTTAAAGTATTCAGGCAAGTCAGTGATAAACGCGTGTGCCTTCATTTTCGCCCATAATGACATTTAATAACGCATTAGGCTTGGTCATATCAAACACTTGTAGCGGCACGTTGTGCTCACGGCATAAGGCAATGGCAGTTAAATCCATCACGCCAAGTTTTTGTTCTAATACTTCATCAAAAGTTAAACCATCATATTTAACTGCATCGTCATGTAAGCTTGGGTCTTTGTCATAAACGCCATCAACTTTGGTGGCTTTTAGAATTAAGCCCGCTTCGATCTCAATACCACGTAAGCAAGCTGCCGTATCAGTGGTAAAGAAAGGATTGCCCGTACCAGCAACAAAGATACATACTTCGCCATTTTTGAGATAGCGAATGGCATTGCGACTGCTATAGCTTTCGGTCACTTCACCGATTGGCAAGGCTGACATCAAGCGAGTTTTAATATTGCGGCGCTCAAGCGCATCACGCATCGCCAGACCGTTCATAACGGTTGCTAACATACCCATTTGATCACCAGTCACACGGCCGACTAAGCCTTCTTGTTGCAACTGCGCGCCGCGATATAAGTTACCGCCGCCGACCACGATACCGACTTGAACACCAAGACCACGCAAATGGGCGATAGACAAGCTCATCTTATCGAGCACTTCGCTATCAATTCCCATCTCTTTGCCACCAGCTAAGGCTTCGCCAGAGAGTTTCAGCAAGATACGAGAGTAACGCGGGTTTTTGTCAGACATGAGGTCACCTTGTTGGCATTAAATTATAATTAAAATGAGCGGTAAAACACAAATAGAGTTTGCCTTCGAATTTACTCGAAGTGTCATCACCGAGGTACTATATAAGAAATACCGCAACTGATGACAAACGTGTAAAAAGGCTAAATTGCGCTAATTGTAGCAAAAACTGCTCGCGATTGGGCAATTTTCACTCGTATATTGTAGTGACTAATCAGCTACAGTGACTGCTTAGCCTTTGTAACTGGCAAACAAATCATATTCGCTAGCGTCGTCAATCGTAACCGTTAGGAATTGTCCGACTTTAACTTGAGCAGTAATCTCATCAACGTAGACGTGACCGTCAATCTCTGGTGCATCGGCATAGCTACGACAAATCGCAACACCCTCTTCACTATCAATTTCGTCGACCAATACCATCAAGGTTTTACCGACTTTCTCTTGTAGCTTTTGCGCTGAGATGTCTTGTTGCAGCGTCATCAAACGCTCATAGCGCTCTTGCTTAATCTCTTCTGGCACATGATTTGGCAGGTCATTAGCCACTGCGCCTTCGACTTCTGAATAGGTAAACGCGCCAACACGATCAAGTCGAGCTTCTACTAACCAATCAAGCAAACATTGGAAATCTTCTTCTGTCTCGCCAGGGAAGCCAACAACGAAGGTTGAACGAATGACGATATCAGGGCAAATCTCACGCCATGCATGGATACGCGCCAAGGTGTTTTCGCTATGCGCTGGGCGTTTCATCGCTTTTAGGATGCGATGGCTGGCATGTTGAAACGGAATGTCGAGATAAGGCAGTAGCTTTTTCTCGCCCATTAGCTCAACCACTTTATCGACATGCGGATATGGATAGACATAATGCAAGCGCACCCAAATGCCTAAGTCATTTAAGGCTTGGCACAAGTCATAAAACTTAGACTTCAGCGGCATACCATTCCAAAAACTGGTCTTATATTTCAAATCCAGTCCATAAGCAGAGGTATCTTGCGAAATAATAAGCAATTCTTTCACGCCAGCATTTTTCAGTGCAAGCGCTTCATTCATCACGCTATCAATCGGACGTGAAACCAAGTCTCCACGTAAGCTTGGAATGATACAGAAAGTACAACGATGGTTGCAACCTTCTGATATTTTTAGATAAGCATAATGGCTTGGCGTCAATTTGATACCCGCTTCATTAATCAAATCTATCTTTGGATCATAACTAGCGTCCTGACTGCGGTCAGGCTTGGGCACATGCAACGCAACGGCTTTAATGACCTCATCATAAGCATGCGCGCCCGTCACAGCTAGCACAGCTGGGTGCATTTCACGGATTTTGTCTGCTTCTTTACCCAAGCAACCTGTGACGATGACTTTACCGTTTTTGCTAATCGCTTCGCCGATGGCATCAAGCGACTCTTGTACTGCTGACTCAATAAAACCGCAAGTATTCACGACCACTAAATCAGCACCTTCATAATCGCTCGCCACTTGATAACCATCACGGCTAAGCTCAGTGATAATGCGCTCACTATCAACCAAGGCTTTTGGGCAACCAAGCGACACAAATCCAATCTTTGGCGCTGCACTAACTGGCATCGTAGCAGTCGCATTGGCAGTCGTTACATCACTACTTTGGGCTACACTACGGTTTTGATTGTGATTGGCTTTATGATGGTAAGGTTGGTTAGTATTTGCTTGACTGACATCTGCCTGATTGTCTTGTTCTATATTTGGTTTGGCAGGATTAAAAACGGTGGCAGTGTCTTTTAACATAGAATCTGTTGGCGTAGAAGTTGACGGTGAGGTAGTAACAGTCGTATTAACCGACTCGGTAGAAGTGTTGGGCATGGCTGACCTTGCTAGAGATAAATTGGCTGTGCGCATTGTACGTTTTTTTTGCAAAAATCGCCAGTTTTGCCGCTCTATAGTGTTGATTTATGGTTAAATATTATATCGCATCTTCTTTTATTCTAGGCAATAGCCATGACAACCCTTTTGACAACCGTAAAACCGACACCTGACTTAGCATTTATGTCACAGCATTTGTTCACCGCTATTTTATGGATCAATGATGACTTATCGATCACTTGGCTAAATGCCCAAGCCGAACAACTACTCGCTATTAGTAGTGGGCGCTTACTGGGTCAGTCTATATTGACCCTGCTTACATCAGAAGCATCCAAAGCATCCAAAGCATTGAAATCAGCCGATAGCAATCATGACAGTGATAACCATGACAACCATGTAACTGTCGATAAAAGTAGTGGTGAAGATATCCATGAACAACCGTGCTCTTTGAAAGAACGATTTCAGCAAGCAAAGCAGTATCAACAACCCTTTATCGATCATGATCACCTTATCAGCACACCGCTAAATGGTAATTTATCATTCTCAGTTGATTATAGCGTGACCCCTGTCATTTATGAGCAGCAACCTTATTTTATTATTGAGATGTGGGGTAAGGATCGCCAAAGTCGCATATCAGAGGAACAACGCCAGCAGCAACAATATAATGTTGCCCGTCATATGCTGCGCTCGGTCGCTCATGAAATCAAAAATCCGCTTGCCGGTATTCGCGGGGCGGCGCAATTATTACAGCGGCAATTCATCAAATTCAGTGACACCTCGCCTCTTAATAGTGCTCCTCCTGCTATTATTGGTACAAACCCTATGGTAAACCCGAATAGCCATCTGCAAAAAACGGCTGAAAAACTGCGCAATTATACTGATATCATCATCTCAGAAACGGACCGTCTAACCCATCTTATTGGGAAATTCCTTGGCTCCAATCAATTACCAAATTGGCAAACGCTAAATATCCATGAGCCACTGGAGCATGTTTTATCTTTGGTCGTCAATCAATATCCGCAAGTGACGCTACAGCGCGATTATGACTTGTCATTGCCTGAGTTATGCGCTGATAAAGATCAGCTGATACAAGTGTTTTTAAATCTGATTAATAATGCCTGTGAATCGATGACTGAGTTTGAGCAAACGCTGCAGCAAAGAGAGTTGTCCGAGCCTAAGGTGCAACAACCTGTCACTTCACAAACGAGTAATAACGACAGCACCAGTTATAAGCCAACACTGCACATTCAAACCCGCATTGCCTTTCAACATACCATTGCTGGGCAACAGCACAAGCAAGTGCTACAAATCAATATTGCCGATAACGGTTCAGGCATTGATCCTGCATTGATCGGACAGATATTTTTCCCAATGGTGACCAGCCGTGCCGCAGGGACGGGGCTAGGATTGTCTATCGTGCAAGATATCATCAGTCATCACCATGGTATGATTGACGTAAGCTCCCAGCTATCAAAAAGCCTTAACGACAGTGTCAAAAATAATCATAACCATCAACACACCAGTTTTACGCTGTACTTGCCTTTCAATCAGCCATCGCACCATGCTTAAAACAGCCAGCACCCAAGGCTTAGAAACCATGACCTAACTTATGAAACAATCACCCTGAATTACTTGCTTATTAGGCCTGATAAATGACTGCATATAATGACAACGCCACATCTAACAGCGACAATCAAGGCTCTGCCCAAACATCAGACAATCAAGAATCTAGTAACCGAGAGTCTGATAATCAAACTACAAAAGTAACGGTCAATAATGCGCCTGATGCTAACCCTGCAACGTTATGGCTCATCGATGACGATGCAGCCCTGCGTTTGGTATTGGCAGATACTTTTGAAGATGCCGGATTGACGGTTATCAGCTTTACCCAAGCGCAAGCGGCGTGGACACGCCTCAACGATATTTTGCAACATCAGGAATCAGTCGCTCAGTTGCCCGATGTGATATTGACCGATATTCGTATGCCCATGATGGATGGTTTGTCTTTTAGTGATTGGGTACATGAGCATTTCCCTAAGCTGCCCATTGTCATTATGACGGCGCATTCCGACCTCACCTCTGCTATTAATAGCTATCAAACAGGTGCTTTTGAATATCTGCCAAAACCTTTTGACTTAGATGATGCAGTCGTCACGATTTATAAAGCCATTAATTATCAGCCCGATATGCTGGCAGCGGCGGCAGCAAACTCTGCTCCGAAGACCATTACCAAAAATTCATCAGATACTTTACCAAATATCAAGGTAAAACCTGATACCAGATCCAAGCTTGCTAGCAAGGCTACTCTGATCAGCCAAACCAATAAAACATCCAGCCCTAAAATTAAAGTTAAACCTGCCATCAGCGCTAATGACAATCCGAGCGGCATCATTGGGCAATCACAAGCGATGCAGACGGTGTTTCGTGCCATTGGGCGCTTAGCGCACTCACCCATTACCGTCTTGATTACTGGTGAATCAGGTACGGGTAAAGAGTTGGTCGCCAGTGCATTGCACCAGCATTCACCGCGTCACCAGCAACCTTTTATTGCCCTCAATATGGCCGCCATTCCACATGATTTAATTGAATCTGAATTATTCGGTCACGAAAAAGGGGCGTTTACTGGTGCGACGACGACGCGACAAGGGCGTTTTGAGCAAGCGGATGGTGGGACATTATTTCTAGATGAAATTGGTGATATGCCTTATAGCACCCAAACTCGGCTGCTACGAGTACTGGCCAATGGTGAGTTTTTTCGCGTCGGTGGACAGCAGCCGGTCAAAGTGAATGTACGCATCATTGCCGCTACTCATCAAAACTTAGAAGAACTGGTCAAACAAGGCAAATTCCGTGAAGATCTGTTTTATCGCCTCAATGTAATTCGCTTGCCGTTGCCGCCATTACGGACACGACCTGAAGACATTCCAGCATTAGCCCATTACTTTATGCAGCGCGCTGCTGAACAGATGAATAGTGCAGAGAAACAGTTACATCCGACAGCGCTACACATCATGCAGGCTTTTGAGTGGCGTGGCAATGTCCGCCAACTTGAGAATGTCTGCCTTTGGTTGACTGTAATGGCCACAGGCGACACCGTGATGGTGGATGATTTGCCACCAGAGCTACTTGAAAATATCTCGTCTGATTTAGAAGAATATCAAGAGCAAAGTCAGCCTACACAAGCTATGACTCACAATGACCAAATACGCCCTCATTCCCACAGTTCAAGTTGGCAACAAGCATTGGCTGCTTGGGCTGAGCAATCTCTACAAACAGGAGAAACCGATATCTTGCAGACGGCAACCCCTGAGTTTGAACGCGTTTTATTGACGGCAGCGCTCAACCATAGTGGTGGCAAAAAGATCGCTGCTGCCAATTTACTCGGTTGGGGGCGCAATACCCTGACACGTAAATTACAGCAATTAGATATTTCTTCAGTAGAAGGACAAAACAATCGTTATTAAGGGCGCAAATTCATAAATATGAATGCTATTAATATCAATTACTTATAAAACAAAGTGAAAATAAATGATAAATATTTAAAAATAATTGCAAATAGGGGTTGCCAAACGTTTCAAACTCTATATAATAGCCAACCACTGAGACGCACTACCGAATCAGTTAACTGTCTATATTGTGTTTGAGTTTAAACGCTAATAATGATAGAGTAACGGAAAATGGGGCTGTGGCGGAATTGGTAGACGCACCAGATTTAGGTTCTGGCGCCGCAAGGTGTGAGAGTTCGAGTCTCTCCAGCCCCACCATTTTCGGATAGTACATCTTAGACCAAATATCAAAGCCTGCTTTTTAGCAGGTTTTTTTGTGTCTGTTCTTTTTGTATTTAGAGTGTGGTGGATTTATATTTTCCGATTTATTTGCGTAGAGCCATTACCTGTCAATACTTTCTAAATCTAAAAGTATCTGCTTCATATTCTGATACCTTCTTTCCACCCGCTTTGCCAATGCTTTATTAATGATACCTTGATAGTGACTATATTCTAACGGTAAGGTTGGAATAGGCTGTTGGCAATGCTGAATCGCCCATGCTTTTAATTTGTCATTACTGTTAGCACTTATCTGAAACGGTCGCTTGCCTGTTAGTATTTCAACCATCATGATGCCAAACGCATAGATATCACTTTGCACTGTTGCACTCTGACTCTTACTCTTACTCTGACTTTGCCAGCGTTCAGGGGCAAGATACGCAGGTGTACCAGCAGGACTTGCCAAAATTGGGGCGTTAAGACATTCTGCTAAAGCAAAATCGGTTAACAATAAATCAGCCTTGATACAGCTATCATCCGCATGATTTGGTAAAAAATCATCTAGCAAAATATTGCTAGGCTTAATATCATTGTGTAGCCAGCCAGCGCTATGTAGAGTGGCGATAAGGTGCGCAGATTGCACAATAAAATGATGCTTTTTTTGAGTGGTTAATAAAGAGTAATTTCGAATATTAAGCTGAGTTGCTAAGCTACCACTGAGATAATATGGCATGGTAAGTATCGTCAGCTGCGAAAACTGATCTAATACCTTTACCCTTAGAGTTTCATAAGCGAGCATTGGCGGAGCAATAGCAAAAAGACTGTCTTGAAATCTCTTTTGATTGGCTGATAAATTATTGATAGATTTTAGAACACCGATTTCATGGGTTAAGCCCGCCAAATTTTGATTGCTAGCAGCCGTTAACTGCCATTTAATCATCACTCGACCAAATTGTGGATGCTGGGCACGCGCCAAGCCTTGAAAGTCATTCTCATTATAGTTACTTTGCTGGCTGATGCGCTGATGCGAAATCTCGCTATAATTCAAGCTTGAGAATAACGCAGTCAATGTTGGCAACATTTGCTGCGCTTGCATTTGTAATGCTTGTTTTGCACACGCTTTTGCATTAGAGGAATTACTGGCACTATTTTTCATGGTAAAGTGATACCTCTATATAGCTAGTATGCCACACGTCATTTTAATTTTATGAGCGACTGAGTATTATGCCCCAATCCACTAAGCCTGTTACGAATTACGCCCTACCCGACCATTTATTGGATTTACTCGGACAGTATTTACAAGAGAAAGTCACGCCCACTATCGAGATTGATCCTGCACAGTTGGCCTATCGCTGGGTCGGTGGTCATAATGGACATTTGGAGCCATTGGCAGTGAACTTATTTTTAAGTTTAGATGATTTGCATGGTATCGATACGCAAAAGGCAAAACTGGTACAAAACACACGGCAATTTCTAAAGGGCTATCCTGCCAATCATGTCTTGATGACAGGGACACGTGGTGCTGGCAAATCATCGCTGATCCGGGCATTGCTACAAGCCTATCATAGCGAAGGACTGCGCATTATTGAAATTGCCCGTGATGACCTGCGAGTGCTTGATAAGATACGCGCCGCCATTAATGCACTGCCGACCGAGTGTAGTTGTCACTATATGGTGTACTGTGATGACTTGGCATTTAATGGTCAAGACGAGAGTTATCGGACGTTAAAAAGCGTATTGGACGGCTCGCTAGACTCAGAGCAAGACAAGTTATTGGTTTATGCGACCAGTAATCGCCGTCATCTATTGCCTCAGCTAATGAAAGACAATGTCAATATTTATAATGGTCAAACCGATGAGGTCAATCCTTATGAAACCATTGATGAGACGGTATCGCTGTCTGATCGCTTTGGGCTTTGGTTGTCCTTTCATCCAATGGATCAAAATACTTATTTGCACATCGTGCGCCATTATTTATCACTTTCGCCAAACCGCCATCTAGATAATGCGAATGACGTTAAAGAAACTAATAATGAAGAAAAAAATAAGATGCTACCTGATAACATCAGAGCAGCAGCGCTACGTTGGGCATCAGAGCGCGGTGGACGTTCAGGACGAGTGGCGTATCAGTTTAGCCGCTACTGGATAGGACAGACACGATTAGCAGCTGAAGACAGTCCATCGTAAGCTTCATTAAAAGTTATTTTTATGATGACGCTCAGTGCTTAACGACCGCGTGCAGAACCCAAATATTGTACGCGGTTATTTTCGTTAATATCTGCTAAATCAACGGCACCATCGACCATATATTGGTCAAAATCTGCGGCTAACCATAGATTACCTTTGTAAACACTTTCGGCATCCAAGCGAATATGCGCCATGTTGGGCGTGCTGCTGCTTGGATTATCAAAACCCTGATAACGCGCGCTAAAGTGAGTCAAAATTAGATTATTTACGCCACTATTTTCTACAAAACCCGCCACCCATTGCGCACTACTATGCATTGGATCAAACTCTAGGTTTTTGCCTTGAATCTTAGTCAATACCTCATGCGTATACGTCGCTTCATGCACCAATAAATCCGTATCAACCAACGCCGCAGTGAGACACGCTGGCGTATCGTTATCACCAGCCACCACTACTCGCGTTCGTGATAGTTCATCATTGACATAATCTACTGCACATAACTGCTGACCATCTCCAGTGATGACATCGTGACCTTGTTGCAATTTACCCCATAGCGCGCTTGCAGGAATACCTTGCGCCAGCAGTTTGTCCGTATCAAGCATGCGATGATGGATAGTCTGCGTGATACCAAATGCATGAGAAGCAACCCGATGTGACAGCGCCGTGATATCGATATCAAGCTGATGTTGGTCGCTTAAGCGAATATTTACCTTGTTTGTATCACTTTGCTCAGACAGTACCTCTTCAATCGCTATAAAATTAAGAGCAAAGGGTAAATACAATTCCGTGGTTAAGGTAATGGCTTCGAGCAATGTCGCGATGGCTTTTGGAGCAATAAGGGTCAATGGCTCATGGCGTCCTGACATCGCGGCACTCGCCAACAGTCCTGGCAGACCATAACAATGATCGCCATGCACATGGGTAATACAGATAGCAACTAGTTGATGCAAAGAAAGCTTGGTATGCAATAGCTGCTGCTGCGTGCCTTCACCGCAATCTATCAGTAGCCATGGACGCGATTTTTTATTTTGATTGGCATTCTGTTGACGACTGCCTTGCTGTGACCCAGACAAATAAGGATTCAAGCATTCAATCGCCAGTGCGGTCACATTACGCTGCTTGGTTGGCACACCGGCAGAGGTACCCAAAAAAGTCAGCTTCAACATAGATTACCTCTCTTACACATGATACTTATCTGCTATGACAATTGGCACATCATGGTTTTTTGCGCTGCAACCATCTGCCCACCATTGGCCGTACATTCACTGACCATATTGGACTCATAAGACTTCCAGCCGCCATAAAAGCTGGCCACACACAATATAACCACGAGCAATTTTTGTGACCATGCTTTAATGGATACCTGCTGATGGTTCACATTGTCAGCAGTAGTATCAAGCGCGGGCTTAGCAGCAATGCCAGTATCAACATCAGTATGCTTGTTATGCGATTTATTTAAGTCTGTCATTTCTTATCCTAAAAAAGGTTTTGTCTATGAATAAACAAAACCCTTCATTTTAATATCAAATTAGTTATTTATGAACGATTAAATGCGCCGCTTTTAGAACTGCAAACGACCACCCTTTTCTTCTGCACGCTTAAAGGCATCACGCTCCTCACAGCGTTTTAGCCAAATTAAGATATTGGCATATTTACTGCTATCTAATCCTGTACCAGCATTGGCACCCACAACCGCAAGATGCATTTGGATATCAGCGGCACTAAATTCAGCCCCTGCAAACCAATGATTGTCTTGCAAATGCTGCTCCATCATCGCCAATATAGCATCCAGACTTTTGCTTATCATATTTTTTTCGACTTGATTGCGAATGCTTTTGCTCACAGGCTTGATGAGCATGGGCGACTGCTCAACCACTTTGGTAAATACCAAACGCATGACCAATGGCGGCATCACTGATGCTTCAGCGAAATGCAACCAAAACGTGTAAGCCTCCCACGCCGCTTCATTATCATCCGCAGGCTTGAACTGTTTCTCGCTATCATAATGCTTCAACAAGTATTCGATTATAAACCCTGATTCGATGAGCACACGGTCATTTACTTCTAACATGGGTGCATGACCGAGCGGATGTATTTTTTTTAAACTGTCAGGCGCACGGTATGCTTTATTGCGCTCATAGCAAGTCAATTGATAATCGACGCCAAGCTCTTCTAACAGCCAAATAATACGAAATGATCGCGAATTTGCTAAATGATGAAGGTGTAACATAAACCATCCTAGTTATAATGTGAATAAGTTATCGCGTGAATAAGTCGTAATATGTATAGTTGGTGCCACGCATTCCATTAGTAAACGTTGTTAAGCGTGGCAGCAATGCTATCGATAATAGCGTAATTAATGCCTCTTTAACACAGAAACTGTGTAGAGTAATGACGAAAAACACTGCCCGCTAAGTCAAGTCTATATCGACTTGCTGGCAGACGCTACTTTGAATGCAGCTCTTCAATTTTGCGTGTCATCTTATGTATTTTTTGCTGATACTTTCTAATTTTACGGAAACGATGCGCGGTTAAAACACCTTTAATACGGCGGTTTTTCAGACGGTGACGTGGCGGGAAGCTACCCACTTGTGGCTCATTATAACCATGCAAACGGTCATCACGCTTACGTGCCAAGTAACCAAGCGCACTATCCACAATCATCATCAACAACGCGACAAAAATCATGCCGTACATAAATAAAGAGCCGCCCTCATCGATACTTTGATGCAAAATCGTGATGGAAAATATAAATAAAAATATCGGCTCAAGGTAGCATAAGGTGCCAAATAATGAGACGGGCAGCTTTTGACTGGCAACCATGGTCAATGACATCGCAGCCGTACTGATAATGCCTAATAGTGGCAACAGATACCAAAACTTATCGGTAGATATCGCGAGCGCAAACCCGCCATTGAGATATAAAGCAATCAACACCACCGGCGTCAATAAAACAAGGTCAGAGATAAGCCCTGTAATCGGCGGCACTGCCAATTTACGACGCAGTAGATAATAAGGCGGATAACCCAAGCAAACAAATAAAGTTGCCCAAGAAATACTACCGTACTGAAAGACATCATAAGCAATACCTGCGCCTGCACAAATAGTGGCAATCCATTGTAACAAGCTCATGTCTTCGTTATAAAAAAACCGACCAACCATAATCATAATCATTGGATATAAAAAGTAACCCAATGTCACCTCAAGCCCCAAATCATTGACAGGTGCCCACATAAATATCCAGATTTGCGCGCCCAATATTGGTGTGGGTATGATAAATAAAAACCATTCTTTAGGCGTCTTCAGAGTTTTTAGATAATCAAAAATATGCTGCCACTGCTTAAGCACACTAATCAGCAGCACCAGACTCAATAGCATCATCAGTACGCGCCAAGAAGCGACTTGCGTCCCTGACAACGGCTGCATCAATAGACCAAATAAGAATAGCAATGAATATAAAAAATTTGCTGCCACTGCGGCGATGGTACCTTGCGACGTTTGATTCGTGGTAAGCATAACGACAACCTTGAAAAATGAGCGCACGTCCTTGGCAATTTTAGAAAAAAACAAAAGCCTCCGACGCGGACGTCGAAGGCTTTTTGATCTATAAACTCTGTTATCTACAACATAATCATATAAGATTGAGATAAATACTTGGAATATATCGTGTTTATCTTATGGTCAGTATTATGTCAAAGTCAGAATAGATAAGCAATACACCTGCTTCACTAAAGCGTTCACCTACCCATTCAGCATCTTACTTTGCACTCAGCTGCTCGATTTTTTGCTGTATTCTATCCATCTTTTTTTGATAGCGCCGAATCTTGCGAAAACGATGCGCGGTTAAAACCCCATCAATACGCTGATCTATGAAACGACGACGCGGCGGAAACCCGCCCACTTGTGGCTCTCGATAGCCATGCAAATGATTGTCACGGCGGCGCTTAAGATAAGCTTTTATACTATCAGCAATCATCACCAGTAACGCCAAACTTACCATACCATACATGAATAAAGAGCCGCCTTCATCGAGGCTTTGACTTAGAACAGTGATCGATAAAACAAACAGCAGCATAGGCTCGACATAGCTTAACGCCCCAAACAATGACACGGGTAATTTGCTACTGGCAATCATGGTTAAGGACATCGCCAGCGCACTAAAAGCTCCTAGCAGTGGTAATAAATACCAGAACTTGATGTCCTGTGCTGCCGTACTAAAGCCGCCGCTAAAATACAACATAATGAGCACCACTGGCGTTAACAAAGCCAAATCAGACAACAGCCCTGTGATAGGCGGCACAGCCAGTTTACGCCGCAGCAGATAATAGGGTGGATAGCCCAAGCACACAAACAACGTTACCCAAGATACTGAGCCATATTGAAAGATATCATAGCCAATACCTAAGGCTGCACATAGCGCGGCCACCCACTGCAACGCACTCATATGCTCGTGATAAAAAAATCGACCAAGTACAATCATCACCAGCGGTAATAAAAAATAGCCCAAGGTAACATCCAGACCAAAGCCATTGACTGGTGCCCACATAAATAGCCAAATTTGACCACCCAAAATCGGTGTGGGCAAAATAAATATCAGCCACTCTTTCGGAGTTTTTAAGGTTTTCAAATAATCAAAAATGTGTTGCCATTGCTTGGTAAAACTGACCAACAATAGCAAACTTAGCAGCATCATGAGCACGCGCCATGAGGCTACCTGCGTACCTGTCAAAGGCAGCATAAATAGCCCAAACACAAACATCATCGAAAATAAAAAGCTCGATGATATCGAAGCAAGGGTTCCTTGAAAAGTTTGATTGGTCGAAAGCATAACAACAGCCTTAAAAATAGAACTTTATGGGCATTATTTATAAAAAATTAGAGCAGCAGAAACTTAAAGGCAGACTCTAACAATAGATAACATACAGAAAAAAATAAAAGCCTCCGACGATAACGTCAGAGGCTTTTATAGAACAATCATATAAGACTAGATCAAAAAGCTAACTACTGAGACATTTATTCGTCGTCTGCGTTTTCACCGTCTGTACTGTCAACATCTAATTCATTGTCAGTAGCAATATCCATAACGTCATTCGTTGCCGTGTTGCCAGTCGCCGCATCAATATCTATCTGCTCTTGACCTGCCACATCAAATGTACCATCTTCTCTCATGGCATCAACCAGCTCATCGTCACCTTCTTCATGCTCAACACGCGCCATAGCGACAAGCTTCTCGTCTTTTGATAGACGAATCAGCGTAACACCTTGCGTATTACGACCAGAGCTAGCGACATGCTCAACGGGCGTACGAACCAATGTACCTTTATCAGAGATTAAAATAATATCGTCTGTAGAGTCAACCTTGGTGGCTCTTACTAGCGCACCATTACGCTCACTGGTTTTGATAGCAATTACACCGCCGCCGCCACGATTTTGGGTATTGAACTCATCGATAAAGGTACGTTTACCAAAGCCGTTTTCACAAGCAATAAGGATTTCGCGGACATCATCTTCGATCACAACCAATGATTTTATAGACTCATTAGCCGCCAAACGCATACCACGGACACCTTTAGCCGTACGACCCATCACGCGAGCATCATTTTCATCAAAACGAATGGCTTTACCACTGGATGCAAACAACATCACTTCTTGGCTACCATTAGTGATACGAGCACTGACCAGCTTATCGCCCTCTTCTAGTCCAACCGCAATCAAGCCGTTCGAGCGAATATTGGCAAACTGCTTAAGCTCTACCCGCTTCACCGTACCATTGGCAGTTGCAAAGAACACAAAAGGTGGCTCTGCTTGCGTGCTAACGTCTAATGAATCATCATCCCCATCTATTAGATCATCTGTTAATGCTTCACCTTTTACCGATAGCTCTTCCACTATTTTTGGAATCGGTAGTATCGTAGTAACAGTTTCATCAGGATTTAAGCCAATTAAATTCACTAATGGACGACCACGAGCACCGCGACTGGCAATCGGCACTTCAAAACCACGTAAGCTAAAGACACGACCGCTATCCGTGAAGCACAATACGGTAGCATGCGTTGAGGTCACCACCAAATGATCAATCACATCATCTTCTTTCATTGCGGTTGCAGACTTGCCTTTACCGCCACGTTTTTGTGCGACATAATCATCAATCGGCTGAGTTTTTGCATAACCTGTACGCGAGACCGTCATGACAACCGTCTGTTCAGGAATCAAATCTTCACGGTTAAAGTCAGTACGTGAGTCAATAATATCGGTACGGCGCTCATCACCAAAGTTATCACGAATCTCAATCATCTCATTGGAGATAATGGTCATTAGCTTATCAAAATCACCAAGAATAGACTCTAAATGAGCGATTTCACGTAGCAAATCCTGATATTCTTCGGTCAATTTGTCTTGCTCAAGACCCGTTAGACGATGCAACTGCATATCTAAAATTGCGTTGACCTGCTCAAGTGATAAGCGATAACGTTCTTCGCCCTCAATCAAGCCAAATGGTGCTTTAGGATCTTCGCCTTCGATATAGTCAGGACGCACAGATTGGCTACCAGCAGCGGTCAGCATCGCCACCACGCTACCTGAACCCCACGTATTATTTAATAAGCTTTCACGTGCCAAACCGTGGTTAGCAGAGGCTTTAATCGTTGCAATAATCTCGTCGATATTGGCTAATGCAACGGTCAAACCTTCGAGTAAATGACCACGTACGCGCGCTTTGTTTAACTCATAAATCGTACGGCGTGTCACCACTTCTTGGCGATGACGTACAAAGGCGGCAATCAGCTGACGCAAAGTTAGTAGCTTAGGCTGACCATTATCGAGCGCAACCATATTGATACTAAAGCTTGATTCGAGCGGCGTTTGCAAGAACAAGTTATTAACGATAACTTCAGCTGTCTCACCACGGCGCAAATCAATGGCGATACGCATACCATCTTTGTCAGACTCGTCACGAATCTCGCTAATACCTTCAATCTTTTTATCACGTACGAGTTCTGCGATACGCTCAATCATTTTGGCTTTATTAGATTGATAAGGTACTTCGGTAAAGACAATACGCTCACGATCACGGTTGACACCCGTATCACTCATGGCTTCAATATGATAGCGACCACGGATGTGCAAACGACCTTTACCCGTGCGATAAGCATCTAAAATACCAGCGCGACCATAAATGATACCGCCTGTAGGAAAGTCAGGACCTGAGATGTGTGACATCAACTCTTCAGCTGATACTTGTGGGTTTTCGGCATAAGCCAAACAAGCATTAATCACTTCTGTCAGGTTGTGCGGCGCCATATTAGTCGCCATACCAACAGCAATACCAGTCGCACCATTGATTAGCAAGTTTGGAACACGCGCAGGCATGACGCTAGGCATACGCTCAGAACCATCGTAGTTGTCTTCCCAATCAACCGTGTCTTTGTCTAAATCAGCAAGCATCTGATGCGTCAGCTTGGTCATACGTACTTCGGTATAACGCATCGCTGCCGGAGGATCATCATCGATCGAACCAAAGTTACCTTGACCGTCAACCATCGGATAACGCAAACTAAAATCCTGCGCCATCCGCACAATGGCATCATAGACCGCACTATCGCCATGTGGGTGATATTTACCAATGACATCGCCGACGACACGTGCAGACTTCTTATATGGCTTATTATAGTCGTTAGATAGCACGTGCATGGCGTACATCACACGGCGGTGTACAGGTTTGAACCCATCACGCACATCAGGCAGCGCACGCGAGACAATCACGCTCATCGCATAATCCAGATAGGATTGCTTTAGTTCCTCTACGATGCCAATAGGACTGACCGATTCGCTCATATACACTCCTTCACTCACATTGTTTTTCTAATGTTGACACGTTTGTTCAAGATACTCATGGGTTATACAAAAATATAGCTGCATCAATGCGCAGCTACTATCAGAATAGTGACCCTAAAAAAGCACTGTCAAAGGTGCAAAACAATAGGAAAATAGTGATACGGTTTTTGTTAAAAATAATGTTCAATTAAAGAAGCTATTTTAGCACAAATTTGCTGATTTAGGGGCGTCTGGCTGTTATTAAAATTAAGCAAAACAGCTGATTAGCGGTTTTTTTCACTCTAATAACAAGGGTAAAAACAACTTTAACGACATACTTGTTTTGATTAACTGATTTTGCCGTTTTTGCAAACAAATTTACCATCTTTTGAGCAGTGAGATACGCCGCCCATTTTGCCCGAACAAGGTGTATTCTTAGCCTGTGCTTGACTGATCGGAGCTGTGATAAAGACACAGGCAATTAGTGATAATATTATCGATTTCATATCTTTCTCTTATTGAGGATTAAAGGATATTCATGAAAAAACTGCATCCAGTGGATACAGTTTTTTCGATAGTCAGGCTATTTTTTATGGTTAAAATGACCTCTATTAAGCAGGTCTAAATTCCTGATTAAAGAACTCACGTGTGGCTTGCGTACAAGCCGTACTGACCAGACCGCCGTGATAGTTGCCCAATACAGCAACGCTTGCAGGTATGCCTTGCTGTGCTCCTGCAGCTACTACGCGTTGAAGGTTTTGGTTAAAGTTACTTTGAACACTTGTTACCACAGAATTAATATTCCATTGGTTCATGGACGCCTGTCCAATAAGTTGAGCATTAGGAGTATTAGGACGATCATCAGCTGTCGTCGCATCAACATCTAATACTGTCACGTTAACGGTAAGGGCTGGATTTTGTGCGACACTCCCTTGAATAATAGCGGCCATTGAACTGGTATTTAGGTCATAAAAAACCGTTGGATCTTGATTACCACCACATAGCAGAGTTGGCATTTTTGGTACATACCCACGTAGATCATTGGCTTTTAAGGCTTTTCGCAAGTTGTTTTGTGGATTGGCTGCTGGTAATGCTCCTGTCATCGCGATTAGGCTATCAGGGTTCTGTAATGCATCTGCGACATAAGCGGTACGGAAGTCTGTTTTGATCAGATAGTTATCATCCGCGAAGCCAATAGAGGCAAAGGGAACGGTAGGCGCTGGTAGAAGATCAAGCGTAGGATTGTTTTCAGGATCTTTTTCAAACAGCGCATTATCAGGCAATTTATTAGCAGCGACCAACTCACCAAAGCTCAATAAACTTGGTAATTGTGTGTTTGCATAGTTGGCAGTGAATATATCAGCAGTATTGTTATAGACATTGCCATACGCATTTTGGAGACCAGATGCCAGTAGCGGTGCAAAACGCGATGCGCCGATATTGACGTTACCCGAAAATATTGCATCACCAAACGCTGCTAGTGCATAAGGCCCTGATAAAGGTGCAATGGCAGTGACAGGCTCATCATTTTTCTCGAACATTCTTGCAGTTGCCATCGCCACATGCCCACCCTGAGAGTAACCACTGATGAATAACTTACCAGAGTCATCAAGGTTGGTGTAATCAGGATCATTAGCGCGCTGTTGTCTTGCAATGATGGTACGGGCACTGTCTAATGCATCAGCCATGTCAGTGGCTTGTTGTTCAGCCACAAGGTATGGATGGTAATCAAGATCAGACTCATCATAACCAGCATAGTTTGGTGCAACGACGATGTAGCCTTGAGCGGCAAAGTTGGCAGCGATTAATGTCGCCTCACCAGCGGCTGGATTTTGAGGATTAGCGACTTGACTAAAATCATAGCCTTTGTCCGTAGTTGTGCCATGGGCATACAGCAAGATAGGTCGATCGCCTTGACAGTCAGCACTGTCGCCACTTGGTAGCATCAAAGCTGCTGTCGCGTTGGTACGCTCCCCCGCTGCCCCTACTGTCGGATAGCTGACTTTTTCGATTGTGATATCGCATTTGGCATCAGGGGTTGCCGTACCATCAAGACCAAACTGGGTATTTATTTGCGCGGTGTTAAATGAGCTGATTGATTTAACTGACGTCGCAGAGTCAGAGCCTATGACAGCATCAAAGTCATTGTCATCGCCACAACCGACGAGTAGCAAGCTACTGGCAATAGCGACGGATAATAGGCAGCGCAGCATCACAGGCTTGCCCGTCGTAATGGATACTGATTGATGGGTACTGCTAGATGATTTGTTATTTATAGTGGTAGTAGATTTAGATACGATCATGGTTGCTGTCCTTAGCGGTGGTAGATCAGACGTTTGCTGAGAGTCCTTGACAATAAAAAATTTCAGTATGGCAGACTCTTTTTATCGATTGGTTTTTATCGAATACAGTGAAGTATCAAATATTCTCAATAAAACTTACTCAATAATTGTTTCTTAAACCTTACTACTTATACCGTAAAATATTGTGAAAAGCTACTGGAAAACATGCACTTAACAGCATCTTTAACCTGATAGTAAAATTAGTATTATTGTCAAACCTAGCTTAGATTTTGTCTTTGTTGTACGATGTTCCAAAATACAACCTTAATACAGATAGCGCTTTATGCAAACCAATAGTGAAAGTACAAAAGAACATGACAACCAATCGGCTGATCTGACACAACCAAGCGCTGCATCAGGCGATATACGTGCCGATCGTAGCTTCGATGCGATTGCGGATCATTTTGAAAAAAAGGTCTACGGTGGCTTAAAAGGCGATATTCGATTGGCAGTGCTACGCCGTGATATCTTTGAATATAGCGCGCAAATGAGTGAAAGCCTTGGGCGACCTTTACGTATTTTGGATGTAGGTGCAGGGCTTGCGCAGATTGCAATAGAGCTTGCAGCTCAAGGTCATACATTGGTCATCAATGATATCTCAGCTAATATGCTAGAAAAAGCGAAAGCGAGTACCGCGCAGATAGATGAAGACCTGAATATCACATGGTACGTTTGCCCCTATCAGGAGCTGCCAGAAAAGTTAGACAAAGAAAAGCATGAAAAGTTTGATTTAATCATGTGTCATGCGCTGCTTGAATGGTTGGCAGAGCCCGCTGCGGTGATGGACTTTTTTGATCAGCAATTAACGGATAATGGTGCGCTATCTTTATGCTTTTATAACCCAGCAAGCTTTGATTATCGCAATCTGATCATGGGTAATTTCAACTTACTCGACAATACAGAATATAAGGCGGATAACAAAAAAAGCCTCACACCCAACCATCCTGTCGCCAAAGAAGAAGTTGAATCTTGGTTGACGGCGCATCATTATCAGACCATACGTACCAGTGGTCTGCGCGTATTTCATGATTATGCCCCGCTTAAGCGTGGTGGTCACAATGACCCAGATGCCGTGATACGCATGGAGCTGCGCTACTCGCAATTAGAGCCGTATAAACGGTTGGGACGTTATTTGCACATATTGGCGACGCGATAAGCGTAAGTGCAAGCCGCAGTTGTTTGACGTAAACATGAATTAATATAGTCGCCGCAGTTTAAAATAGATATAAAGTAGATACAAGGCAGCCAAGCGTCAATAGCATACCGTGTGCATGTCGCGAGGTTAATTCCCTAATCACTTATAAATGCTGCGACTATTCTGTCTCATCAACTCTCTCTGACCTATCATACTCTGACCAAGTCGTCGCATTGATGTCTTTTTCATCAAATACTACGACATGCTCTAGGATAGGTAAAATACCAATCTGTGACCCAATCTCGTGATTATGGTGACTGGCGACTAAAGACAGTACCGTTTGCCCGTCATCGAGCTGCAAGCGATATAAATAGTTGGCACCGCGAAATACGCGTCCAACGACTAAAGCGGTTTGGTTGCTCTCATCGTCATGAATGATATCATCAGGGCGCACCAGCACCTTAATCGGTGTGCCATTAGGATAATCGTACTCGCAATACTGTGGATACCCTGATTCATCATACACTTCCATACGTCGATAGATATCGCCTAATGCCGTCTCAACATGGCCTTCTTTGATGATGCCATCTATCATCGCGCCTTCGCCGACAAACTCGGCGACAAAAGGACTGATTGGCTCGTGATATAGCTCACTTGGGGTTGCCCACTGTACCAGTTTACCTTTATGCATCACCCCCACTTTATCAGCCAGTGCAAAGGCTTCGTTTTGATCATGAGTGACCAATATTGCCGTGGTATTGGTGCGTTTAAGAATATCACGGACATTCATTGCCAATGATTCACGTAGCACCACATCTAGATTAGAAAACGGCTCATCAAGTAGTAATAGTTTTGGCTTTGGCGCTAATGCACGGGCTAATGCCACCCGCTGCTGCTGACCACCTGATAGCTCATTTGGACGTTTATCGGCATGCTCAGACAATTCAACCAGCTCTAGCATCTCAGCGACACGGGCTTTTTTGTCAGCGGCAGACCATTTATTCAAACCAAAAGCGATGTTTTTTGCCACGCTCAAATGCCCAAATAACGCATAGTCCTGAAACACCATGCCCATACCGCGTTTGGCGGGTGCGACTGCATATGAGTTGCGGTCAGTTTTATCAGTAAGACATTGATTGTTTAAGAGAACCGTACCATCCCGGCTTTGTTCCAGCCCTGCAATCGCTCTTAGTGCCGTGGTCTTACCGCAGCCGCTATAACCTAAAAAGCAACCAATCTCGCCTTGCTTCAATTCCAATGACAAACCATTGACGATAATCGTATCGTCATAACCAACGATTAAATCTTGCACACTAAAATAAGGACTAGTAGCCGTAGCTGCCTCAGTATTTGTATCAACATCTTGGCTAAAAGCACTGTTTTTTTCTAAAGACTTACTAGGCTGGGCGGGCGGCTTCTTAACTTGAGCAACTGGTAATTTTTTTATATGCTCCAGTCTTGCCTTGGCCTTTATTGACTTGGCATTGATTGATTTAGAGTCTGCTGAGCCTTTCATTGAATCAGTGTACATAGACGGTACCAGTTAGCTATTAGTAAATAAAACCCATAGATAAAACAGTGAAAACAATCATAAAATGGAGCGCTATCGGATAATGCAGATTCACTCTAAAAACACCTTAACCTTGCTTATCGCTTTGACGCAATAATATCCAAACAGGCAGCAGCCCAACCAGCACAATCAATAAACTGGGCAACGCAGCTCGTCCCCACATGCCTTCACTGGTCATCTCAAACACCCGCACCGCCAGCGTATCCCAGCCTTGGCGACGCGTCATTAACGTAATCGGCATCTCTTTCATGACTTCAACAAACCCCATCAATAGTCCTGTCAATATTCCTGGACTAATAACAGGCAACATCACTTGCCGCCAGCGCTGATAAGGACTGTCACTCAGTAATTTGGCAGCCGCTTCTTGATTGACCGTTAGTCGCTGTAGCTGTCGATCAACTGGCTGAAAACTCACCGTCATAAAACGCGTCGATAATGCCAATAGCATCACAATCACACTGCCTGATAGTACTTGCTGCGTGGTAATCCCGAAGGCAATCATTTGGTTGTCTAGCCAAGCAATTGGGATAAAGATGCCCACTGCCAATACTGTGCCCGGCACCACATAACCCAAATTTGCCAAAGTAGTCATGAGCTTGGTCAATTTATCAGGATACTGCCGCTTAATCCACGCAATGATAATCGCCAAAAAGGCAATAAAAATCGTGGTCATGCTAGCAATCATGAGGCTATTGGTCACAAAATCAATATAGCGCGCATCGAAATCTTGGCGAAAATTCAATGCCGTCCAGTAGATGAGCTGCAAAAATGGGATTAAAAAAGCGCCAGCAAATACCAAGGTACACAGCAATGTCATGCCCAATTTCGCAGGCGTGCTGGCATCAAAACGCTGACTGCTGCCTTGAGTCACGTTATTGCCGCGCTTGGTTTGCCAATACTGCTCAAACAATACCACAATAAAGATTACACCGATGAGCAAAGCCGCCAATTGTGCCGCAGTGGTCAAACTAAAGAAACCAAACCATGCTTTGTAAATAGCCGTGGTAAAGGTATCAACATTAAAGACTGACACGGCACCAAAGTCTGCCAAGGTTTCCATACTGGCAAGCAATAGTCCGCCAATAATCCATGGCAATGCTTGTGGTAATGCCAACCGGAAAAACACGCGGCTACGGCTTAAGCCCAGCATTTGTCCTGCTTCAATCGCGCGCCTGCCTTGCGATAAGAACGCTTGACGCGCCAACAAATAGACATAGGGATAAAATGCTAGGGACAATACCAAACCTGCTCCCCAGACATTACGGATCGAAGGAATCGCTGCATCAAAGCCTAGGTCACGCAAACCTGTTTGTAATGGTCCACTAAAATCAACAATACCAATGGTGACAAACGCCAATACATAAGCAGGTATCGCCAGTGGTAACATCAGAGCCCACGAAAAAAAACGCTGTCCAGGGAAGCGGTACATACTGGTTATCCAAGCAAGCGCGGTGCCAATAGTGCCAGACACGACCGTTACCATCAGCAATAAAATTGCGGTATTTTTAAGCACTTGCGGCAGTACATAATCTGCCATGTGCGTCCAGATATCGGCAATTGGCTGCGTCCAAGATAGCAACACAATCAAAATTGGCAAAAGCATAAACGACGAAATCAGTCCTAAGACTGATTTTGAGATAATACGTTTACGGACGGCGCGGTCTTGGCTGACAGTCTGCTTTCCATCAATATTATGATTATCCATATTGTTGGCATTAGCACTATCATTGACTGTATCGTTTTGACGTACAGACGCGTCTGGCGTTTTGATCATATCATTATTACCGTGTCATACGCATAAAGACCTTATAACATTATACCAAACTCAAAAATACGGCTAAAAACACCGTCTGCTTTGAACATAAACACTATCATTTAGCCTATCAAGCTTGATACTCGTGCTTGATAGGCATTGTCATTTTTGAGAATGATATGACTGTCAATACCTTATTTATAGCCTGCTTTGTCCATCAACTGAATGGCTTGGGTTTGTAGCTCACCAAACTTTTGCACATTGATATCGTCTTTTTTGAACTCACCCCATGATCTGAGCATTTCTGACTCATCAACCCCTACTTTTACTGGGAATTCTTTGTCTGAGCTGGCATAAAGACCTTGCGCCTCATCAGAAGACAACCACTCTATCAGTTTAAGCGTCCCATCTGGATTGTCTGAACCTGCGACCACACCAGCACCTGAAATATTTACGTGTGTACCAGTCGTGCCTTGGTTTGCCCAAAATATCTTCACAGGGAAGTTAGGTTTTTCATCGAGCAGACGACCGTAGTAGTAACTATTGGCAATGCCCACTTCACACTGACCAGCAGCGATGGCTTCTAGCATACTGATATCATCACTGAACACGTCAGTCGCTAAGTTAGCGACCCAACCACGGACGATTTCTTCGGTTTTCTCTTCGCCCAAATGCTCCATCATACTGGCCACAAGCGACTGGTTATAGACCTTTTTAGAGGTACGTAAGCATAACTTGCCTTTCCACTTCGGATCGGCTAAATCTGCATAAGTAGATAATTGGTCGGCACTGACTTTACTTGGGTCATAAAAGATCGTACGAGCACGCAATGATAGCCCTGTCCACTGACCTTTTGGATCACGATATTTGGCAGGAACGTTGGTCTCTAACACAGTAGAGGATACTGGTTGTAACAAGCCTTGCTGAGCGGCTTGCCATAAGTTGCCAGCATCAACCGTGAGCAGCATGTCGGCTGGCGTGTTCTGACCTTCAGCTTGCAAACGCGCCATGAGCGGACCTGTACTATCTGTGACCAGCTCAATCTTCACACCTGTCTGTTCGGTATAACGGTCTAGCAATGGCTTAATCAGCTGCTCATTTCGCGAAGAATAAATAGTAATCGTCTGACCACCTTCACTCGTAGCACCATCATTAGCAGCTGGTTGCTCAGTAGCCGCCGCTGATGTCTCCGCCTCCACGCTCTCTTCTGTTGTAGATGAATTGCTACAACCAGCCAGTCCCAACATCATGCCAAATACGGCAACAGGCAAGATAAGCTTAGTAGAAGTTAGGTTAGCGCTAATGGCATTCAATGACATGGTTTTCCCCATAATGATGCTACGAAAAGGTGAGATAAATAGATGAGATGACAATAAGATAAGACGGCGCTAAAGACCTCTAACAATAAGGTTTAATCACGCGATAATCTCTGAAACAACATACTAATAGAAATGAGATTAATTATCAATACATTTGTTTAACTCAGAAATACACCGATAATTTGGCTCAATTGTCTCTTCTTAAGGATAAATTTATAGATCTTCACGGAGCAATATATAGATTTTCTAAGTGATGGCACGTCTTAATTATCTTTCAACGATCTGCTGATTCACGACAGCAACCATTGACCTAAAATCACATTGACGGCGGCTTCTGTACGCAGGATACGCGAGCCTATAGTGACTGCCGCGCAGCCTTGAGTGGCAAGCAGTGCTATTTCATAATCAATCCAGCCGCCCTCGCTACCGATACAAACCAGACTTGGCAATCCTAACGATGGCTGCTGTCGTAGATACTGTGTAAAGGATAGCTCACTATACGGGTGCGCCACGATGGCTCGATTGGTTACCAAACCTGCCAGCTCGTCTTCCACGAATGGCTTAAAGCGTTTTTGTAAAGTGATACGAGGCGCTATGGTGTCAACTCCTTGTTGCAGCCCTTCTAATACAAACTCATCAAGGCGCTCAAGCATCGGACTTTGCCAATAGCTTTTTTGCGTGCGATAGCTATTGATTAAGATGATATCGCGCACCCCAAGCGCGGTCATATCTATGATTAAGCGGCGTAGCACTTTAGGACGCGGTAGTGCCAACACAACGGTCAAATCCAGCTTCGGTGGCGGCGCAGTGGTGAGCTGAATATCACGCAACTGAATCGCATCAGAGCGGATGCTCTCAATCACAGCAGTGCCCAAATGACCGCCCATTTGACCGATTTTCAGCGTATCACCAACTTTTGCTGTTAGTACTTTATTGACGTGATTTATTTGTGATAATTCATCAATATATGCCGCATCCGAAGAGAAGTTTTCAATGGGTAATAGTAAACAATTCATAGCAGCTCTTGGCTTGGTTGTTGAATAGCATGCTGCTCGACAACCTCTTTAATCATGGTAAATTGGCGGGTCAATACGGCTTGCTGTTGTCTTGTCATTCGCGCGCCAGCTTGCCCTGCTTGTGCCGCTACCTCAAGATCACTGAGCCAAGACACTAGCTGCTGATAAATGAGCGCTACATCCTCTTTAGCGGCAGGTTTCTTACGAGAGGATTGTTGATTCGTATCATCATTAGTAGTAGCCGTATTAACAGTAACGGGACGATAGAAAACATTGTTTGGCTGATATAACGCGCCGACCTCCGCCAATTTATCCACCACGCTTTGACAAGACTGCGTATAGCGCCCCATGAGTACAGGCGTTGCCACACTCGCTGGCTCAACAGGATTGTGCCCACCGACATCCACTAACGAGCCGCCGACCAGTGCCACATCTGCCAACTTATACCATGACATCAGCTCACCCATGCTATCAGCCAGATAGACTTGTGTGTCTACATGAATGCTATCTTCTGCACTACGCCGTGCCATTGTTAATTCAGACGCTTGAATGAGCGCTGCTACTTCATCAAAACGTTCAGGATGTCTAGGTACAATGATAAGCAGCGCATCAGCGAGCGCGGGATGAGACAATAGCTGTTGATGCAATGATAGTGCCGTCTCTTCTTCGCCACTATGGGTACTTGCGGCAACCCAAATCGGTCGACCAGCGATATTCATCTCTTTTGCTAATGTGGACTCTTTGACCGATTCAGAATATTGGTTTGGTACGCTAGGATTTTCTGTATAGTTATTTTCTGTATGAGCTTCTATATCAGCCGCTTTATCTTCAGTTTGAGGCGTATTAATCACCCATTTGAGTGAACCTGCGACACGAATTTGCGCGCTATTCGCACCCAATTGTCGAAAGCGTTTCGCTGAGTCGCTGTCTTGGGCGATAATCAAAGTCAGATTTTTCATCATACTGGCACTGACCGCAGCAATTTTTTGATAACTTTTAAAAGAAGACGCTGACAGCCGACCGTTGACCAAGATACTGGGAATATGGTGTTCGGATAATTTGGTTAGGATATTTGCCCACAGTTCCGTTTCTACAAACAGAGCAGCGATGGGCTTGACATGCGCCAAAAAAGCCTCAATCACAGTTGGGCTGTCGACAGGTACGTAGCTATGGCTCATCCGACCTTGAGCAATATCATCGGCGAAACGGCTGGCACCGCGAGCAAAACCTGTCTGCGTGGTATTGGTTAACCATATTTGATAGCCATCAGCCAATAATGTATCTAATAATGGCGCGACAGTATTGGTCTCGCCCAATGACACCGCATGACACCAAATCACACCTTTAGCGGTTTGCGCATTAGTCACTTTAGCCACTGGTCGTGGCGGATATTGTTTGCCAAAACGCTGCGCCACTTCTTGCTGATAGTTGTCGCGGTTGTGTGAGCGTTGCCAAACTTGCAGTCGATATAGCGGCTTAAGTAAGCCAATGGCGCACTGATAATACAAAGGCGCAGTATAAACAGTGCGACTGGGCAACGATACTGGGTCAGTCGCTTCTAAAGCACAATCAGAGGATATAGGAGAAGATGGCATAAAGTTGCCCAGATTAGTAATGGCTTAAATAATATAGTCAATTCACTATAAAAAAGTGACGGCATTAACCTCTTTAAATTAAATCGACTATAGTAAGGTGACGGTAAAAAATGCGCCAATTCTACCTGAATTTAGCGATTAACAATACGCTTTACAGCGTGTTGCCATAAAATATTTTAGACAATAATTAGGATCAATATTGATACTACGAGTATGGCGGCGAATAACAACTGATAGCGCTTCATGCTATGTTGCTCTTGTTTTTGTGTCGTTATCAGCGCTTGCGCCTGTTGCCACTGCCCTACTACGCTCGCCGCTTCCACGTGTCCATTCTCCGCTGCTTGCTCTAGCCAATATTTACCAGTGTCTATATCTTGCACTACGCCAACCCCTTGGTAATACATCTTGCTTAGTAGGCGCTGCGCACGACTGTCGTTTTTGCTGGCTGCCTGCTTAACCCACTCAACCCCTGACGCTGTAGCAGCACCCTTATCAACCGTTAATCCTTCGCCAAGTAACTCATACATTGCCAAATGTAGCATGGCAGCACTATTACCCGCCTGCGCCGCCTCTTGTAGTGTTAATAACGCTTGCTTTTTTGTCGTCAAATGACTCTCTGAAAAGCGCATTTGCGTGCGCGGCTGACTTTGCTTGGCAATATGCTGTTCTAACTGCTCCAACACTTTATGGGCTTGCTGATACTCACTATTGCCAGCCGTTTGAATGACCTCTATGTTATCCAGCTCTACGAGCAATTGCATAAAAATCGCGGGCGTTGGCAATTCTTGAGGAGAAGGCACTAACGATGGTAGTGGCTGCTCTAATACCGTATTTTCTGAGGTTGTATGAGGTTGCACTGTTTCTGATTTAGACAGCACAGGCTTAGTTTGGCTCTCTTGCTGAGACAGGTTCTGAGATTTTGGCGCATCATATGGCGTATGACTCAACCCTTCTTTTTCTAACGGTTCCTGACTATCAACCGTTTTAATGCGCTCTAGACTAGCGCTTGTATCTGGTGTGCTGATATTAATGGCTGGTGTGATCGAATTAGTAACGTGATTGTCGTGCGCATGTGGCAACCTTGCGCTAACCGCTTGATACAGACCACTCGCCACTTGACCGCCTTGTACCGCCTCAAACGGCCGATCAATATGACCAAATAGACGCATCCCTATCGGCTCTAGCGCAAAAAACAATGACGTAACGCTATTAGCATCAGCCGACTGACAATAGACAACTGCCAGATGTTGATAAAAATCATCGGTTGTAAGAGCCAGTTCAGGATAGCGCTTATGTAGCTCAAATTGTCCATAACAATGCGGCGTACTTTGCCAGTGCTGCGCCAATACTCGCCCTGCATAAAACGCCAAAAATACCATAAAGTTACGATAGCGTTCATCGAGCAATAATCTCTCTTCATGCCATCGACCAGTTTTAACCATCTCACGGCGTATGTGCGACAGCAGCGTATCGACTCGCTGTAAGCTGGCCAATGACTCATCTAATATACAATCGCGAAGCTCGCTCTCGTAAGCAATGCCACCAGCGATAGGACGATCCGCTAGAAAGTCTTGCCAATAGCCTGCTGCAATATAATCAAAGGGCGTTAGAGGTGATGCAGACGATGCATACATAGACAAGCGCATCCTTTATCGGGATAAATTAATAGTAATAAAAATAAGGTCATCATGGGACTAAACTGATATCAGTCGTTTACCTTACCCTAAAATCGAAAATGCTACAATAAAGGACTAAACAAGCGTACCACATTATCAAACAAACGCTCTGCACCATGGCGCTGTTGCCACTGCTCTAAACTCAAAAAATGGCAACTTTGTAAGTAGACTTCTTGGCAATCAGCCACTTGAGCGACCATCTCTGGTGTATAAATGGCCAAACTCACTTCCATATTTAGATAAAAACTGCGCATATCGATGTTTACAGTACCAAATAAACAATAATCATCATCGATAACCACTGTTTTGGTATGCAACAAACCACCCTTAAACAAGGCAATCGTCACGCCTGCATCGAGTAGCTCTTGATAATAGGCTTGTGACGCATGCTGTACAAGAAACGAATCCACCTTTTCAGGGACAATCAGCGTCACCTCAACCCCGCGTTTGGCAGCGATTGTTAATGCTCCCGAGAGCGCCTCGTCAGGTACAAAATACGGTGTGGTAATGCGAATACGTTTATTGGCGCGATGAATAACGGTCACCAATGTATTGTAAATCACATGGGCCGTCACTTGCGGTGCGGAGGGTATCAGCTGCGCCAGCACCCCTTCTACCATTGGCATCTTCGGTATCACAATCGATGTCGAGCCGATATTTGGCTGCTTATAATAGTCGATCTCACCAGCCAATACCTTTACCCGACTGTTTAAATCATTAATGGTTGGGTTCATCACATATAGTTTACGAGTATAGCCATTTACTCGCTGATTGAGCGCGTCTAAATTGTCATTGTTTTCCGCACCAATATCCGTGGCTACCACGATTGCCATGGCTGTCGTAATACTAATAGAGTGTTGACTGGTCGTGCGTATCGCCACATCGATCCACTGTCCAACGTTTTTATTTTGTTTAAAAAATCTTGGATCGACCAAGTTAAAGCTACCGATATAGCCAATGTGCTCATCAATCACCACAATTTTACGATGATTGCGCAAGTCAGAGCGCTTAAATAGAGTTTTAAACAAACCCACTGGCAGTGACTGATGAACAAAAACACCTGCTTTTTCTAAAGTACGATGCGCGCTACTATTAAAAAAACTAAAGCTGCCCACGCTATCGGCCAAGATATGACACTCAATGCCACGCTGCGCTGCTGCTGACAACGCCTCTATCACCTCTAGTACTTGTCCCTTAGGATAAACAATATAAAACTCCATCAGGATAATACTCTGAGCGGCATTGATATCTTCGATTAATCGCTGAAAAATAGTATGAGGATCTGTCAATAGCTGCATATTGTGATTAGGAAACACGCCCAGCCCCGTCCAACGCGTGCCTATTTGACTGACACCGCGGTAGTTGGCTGGCAGCAGCTCTTGTCCCTGATCAAAAACCAAATTCTCACGCCGTGCCATATCATCCATCAATAAGCTTGCTTGGTCTACCCGTTGACGATAGCGCCGCCCTATCATCGGCTCACCCAATAGTATATAAGCGATAAAACCGAAAAGAGGCAAGGTATAGAGCATAGCAATCCAAGCAATAGACACACCGATATTGCGCTGTACTGATACAACACGTAGCGTCATTACTATCATGAGAACAATATGCAATACCAGACCCAAGCCTGCGAAGTCTCCCCAAGACCAGGTCGTAAAAGTTTGTTCAATAGTGGAATTTTCTATGCCCGCCTCCAACAATCAACATAAAATAAAGCATGAGTCGTAAAACACCCTCAATAGTATAGTAGTTTTTGACCATCAAACAATGACTAACCATAATAAGTTTTTAGGCAGCAACCTTAGGAAACACGTGCCTCAGACTACTATTAATAATAACTTTCAGACAGTATTTTCAATTATTTTTCAAAATAGTTAAAAAACTGTTTGACAGCCATGTGTAAATCTATATAATACACACCCACAGCAGCAGAGCTTAGTGACAAACTTAGAGCTCAGTTGATGTTGAATAAATTGCATAGCAATTGTTCGAAGGGTGATTAGCTCAGTTGGTAGAGCGTCTGCCTTACACGCAGAATGTCGGCGGTTCGAATCCGTCATCACCCACCACTATTTAGTATAGCGTTACTCTCAAGTAGTAGGCTAAGTGGTTAAATAAACTAAGTACGACCTAAGCAGCGGTAGTTCAGTTGGTTAGAATACCGGCCTGTCACGCCGGGGGTCGCGGGTTCGAGTCCCGTCCGCTGCGCCATATTTAGTAAAAAGCTAAAACGAATTTAAACTGTAAAGTTTAAGCAAGTTTCGCCTCAAGTATTAGTTTACTTGAGGTTTTTTTGTGTCTATTAATTCTGCCTTACCTCTATTCACTTGCCTCTCATATCATTTGTCGTAAACCACCCTACCAGCTCTTCTCACTACTCTGAATCGTAATAATTATTGCTAGTGGTTTAGCCTATCAACTACTTCAACACATCTCCTTATTTACAAAAATAATAAAGCTGACCATTTAGTCAGTTAATTTAATAAAATCATAAACTTAGCTAATATCAAATACTTAGAAGGCTTGATAGACCATTATTTTGAGCCAGCTTATGGTTGTTACTCATTATAAAACATGCTTAACTGTTTCAAAGTGTTAAGAATTATTGCGGATAATATAGCCAACAGAGCATTTTTTATACTTTTGACAATACTTATATTGATAGCATTTATCTTTATTATTTTAGATTACTATCAAAAATTGACCGCGCTTCGTCCTTAGCAGCATTGACCCGTTTTGACAGGAAGTTAAAACGCGCTTCTGTCATATACCCAGCCTGCTAGGATGACCCACTCTATATAAAGGAATATTACTGTGCGTTATCACTTGTTTGTAAACCTGCCACTGGCTAGCCAATTATGTAGAACCAATATTCAGAAAAAACTGTTTTTTAGTAGCTCATTAACCACCGCTTTAGCCGCGATCGTTGCCTTGGGTACGATGAGCAGCAGCCATGCAAAGGTGCTTTTCACCGATACCAGTCTTTCTGTACTGTATGGTAATGACTATGAACTGGTAGAAGCCGGAGAATTGACGACCATCACTCTGGAGCACGCATCCACCCACAGTTGGGGCGGCGTGTTTTTCTTCGTCGATCGCCATCAAGGCGCAAATGATATTGAAAACAATAGATTTAAAGAAACGTATGGTGAGTTTGCGCCCAAGCTTAAGCTCACAACTTTCGATGATAGCTTTATCAAACAGCTCAATCTAGCGGGGCAATATGAGTTTGGCTCGAACAGCAAAGGCTTTAGCCAAGACAACTATATGATAGGACTAGGGGCAGATTTGAATGTCCCTATTTCAGGTATGAAGTACGCCTCTGCTTCCCTATATCATGTCTTCAATGATAATACTGATGATGACCAGCAAATCACCTTAACTTACGGTTGGGAGAAAAATAACGTTGTGGTCGATGGTTATGTAGACTACTCTTTTAACAACGACGACTTAAAAAACCAACTACATATCAATCCGCAAATAAAGTATAACTTACAACCACTATTAGGCATTGATAATCGCTTAGAGGTCGGTATGGAATATAGTTACTGGAAAAATAAGTATGGCAGTGATACGACTCAAAACGTGCCTAGCGCTCTAGTGAAGTTTCATTTTTAACCGTCTAATTGGTTTGACGAATAGTTCTAAAACAGCTCTCAACAGTTTCTCAATAAAATAAACAGTTTGTTAATAAAACAAATAGTCCTCATGCAACCTGTCAATTTTGCATGAGGACTATTTGTTTTATATTTGGTAGATTAACCCTTAGGATTCCACTGATTCTCAAGCTGGATACGCATTCATACGTTTTATAAGGCTGTTACGACGTATAATTATTGGCTATTTATAGCCGCTAAATAATCATTTTTAACTGACTTTATCAATGGCTATGTTTCAAAATTATTCAGCATTTTTTTATTATGAAAGGGACAAAATATGGAATATAACCACATACCCAGACAATCATTGGGCTTCTTTCCCACTCCATTAATAGCACTCAGCAGATTGAGTAAAGCGCTTGATGGCCCTACTATTTTTATGAAACGAGATGACAACACGGGACTGGCATTGGGTGGTAATAAAACCCGTAAGCTTGAATTTATCATGGGTGATGCCCTTGCTCAAGGTGCTGATTGCGTGATTACGGCAGGTGCCGCACAATCAAACCATTGTCGCCAAACTGCTGCCGCAGCTGCAAGCTTGGGACTTGACTGCCATTTAGTATTGGGTGGAGAAGAACCCGAACAAACAAGTGGCAATCTTTTATTAGACAAAATTTTTGGATCACACATCCATTGGGCAGGCGCCAATCGCAAAGGAGAAGACATTCCTAAAATCGTTGAGCAGTTAACAAAACAAGGCAAAAAATCATATGTCATACCCTATGGCGGCTCCAATGAGCTGGGTGCTTTAGCGTTTGTAGAAGCTTTTAAAGAGTTGGAATCGCAACGCGAAAGCATGAACCTATCATTTACTCATATCGTTTTTGCTTCTAGCTCTGGGGCAACACAAGCCGGCTTGATGCTTGGCAAAAAAATACTCAATTCGCCCGCCCAAATCGTAGGTATCAATATCGATAAAGGTGAAACAGACAAAGTGCCTTTTGATCAGTATACCGTCGCGCTTGCCAATAGCACGGCCACCCTTATCGGTGCCGATCATCAGTTTTCAGAAACCGATTTAACACTCAACTCTGATTATGTGGGCGAAGGCTATGGCGTGGTTGGTACATTAGAAAATGAAGCCATTGCGATGACAGCTCAAACAGAAGGCATACTTTTAGATCCTGTCTATACGGGTCGTGCGATGGGCGGACTCATAGATATGATTCGGTCTGGCAAAATCAAGAAAACCGATCGTGTCTTATTTTGGCATACGGGCGGTGCACCAGCTTTATTTGCCTACTCAAGTGACTTAGATATGATGAAAAAAAATGGATAAATAAATTTTAACGCATTAACTCAAGCTATAGGTATTAACTGCAATCTTATGAGCGTTGATTCAGCCGGCTCACACTAGCAATCAACGCCACCATAACCACTCCCATAATGATGAGAATCCCAGACATCATGTGCGCTGCCTCGTAATTTAGCGCCTCTACTTGCTCATATATCGCAATCGAGACCACTTTAGTCTCATCGGCTATACTACCCCCTATCATCAAAACCACGCCAAACTCACCAATAGTATGGGCAAAACTTATTAAGCTGCCGAGCACAATACCGACACGCGCTTGTGGCAGAGCGACTCTGAGAAACCGCTTGAAACGGCTTGGCTCCAATAAATGTGCCACTTCCATCACGCTTTGTGGAATACGTAAAAATTGGGCATAAACAGGCTGAATATAAAAAGGCAAGGAGTAAATAATCGAACCAATGACAAGACCTTCAAAGGTAAATATCAAGGGGCTGATATGATGTTCGCTAAGCCATTTACCAATACCGACACTAGGGCTTAACAGTAATAAAAGATAAAAGCCAATGACGGTAGGCGGCAAAACCAATGGCATGGCAATGATGCCCATAAGCAAGACTTTAAGACGTGCCACAACTTGCCTACGACTGGGCTTAGCGAGCCAATAAGCCACAGGCGTTGCAAACAGTAGTAGACAAATGGTAGTGACCCCAGCAAGCTTAATACTGACCCAAAATGGACTAAGCATATCGGACATAAGAGATTGGTCTATCATAATGCCACTGCTCGTTGCCATTCGTTATGAGGATAAAGGATCTATTGTATCTAATATTAAAAGATTGAACAGACAAATATAATGTCAGCTCTTATAAATAGCGCGTTGATAAACAAAGCGCATGAATAAACAAACATTGTAGCGTTTATCAGTCACAGTATCAGTCTTCTTGTGTCGATATTATTTATTGAAACCTAACAAGATTAAAGTCTGTTGAAAAATAATCATAGCGTAAAATAAAAAAGCACCCTAATAAGGTGCTTTTTTATTTTATTCACTAAGCTCATCGTATTAAATATTACCGTCAAAAATGATGGTTAAAAAATTTCTTTTAGCACGCTAATATGAGAATTAATACGAGTCAAAAAAAGTTCTATCAACCTGTTTCACCACGAAGCTAACGATGACGCACTACGCTGAGTAATAAAGCCGTCTGGAGTCTGACCATTGTCTGCTTGCCAGCGCTGGAACGCCAACCGAGTATTGGTACCCACGATACCGTCAGCGCCTTTAGTGTCATAGCCTGAGTTGGTCAAACGCTGCTGTAAATTTCGTACTTGAGCTGTGGATAATGGACGCTCATAACGCGGCCATGATTTCTGTAACCCGCCTTGTCCTGCAAGCGCTTTACCCAACAAGCTGACACCTAGCGCATAGCTCGATGAGTTATTATAAACTTTGATCACATCAAAGTTTGGGCTGAGTAGCAACACTGGACCATCCTTGCCAGCTGGTAGCCACAGCTCCATTTCAGTATTGGCATCCAAATAAACATCAGCTATCGTATCAACACCCATCGCTGCCCATCTCGCGGCAGGCTGCTTACTACCAACCATGGAATAATCGAATGAGGCAGGAATGGTCGCTTCGTAAAATGGCGCTAGACCTCGAACCCAACCTGAGTTGCTCAAATAATTAGCGGTGGACGCCAGTGCATCGCCCGTTGCCCACGGGTTACGGTGACCATTACCATCGCCATCCACTCCGTGCTTCAGCCAAGTATCAGGGATAAACTGCGTCTGTCCCATGCCGCCTGCCCAAGAACCATCGAGCTGCGACCAAGACACATCACCGCGCTGCAATAGCGTCGCTAATGACAACAACTGAGTTTCGGCAAATTCTTGGCGACGACCATCATAAGCCAGACTCGCAAGCGAGCTTGGTATGCTGCTATTACCCGTCACCACGCCGTATGACGACTCCATGCCCCAAATGGCAGCGATTATTTCTGCATTGACACCGTACTGCGATTCTAATTGCGATAAAAATGCCCGTTGCTCGGCGAACTTACGCTTACCAGTACTCACACGCCCATCAGATACGGCAGAATCGACATATTCCCATGGCATCTTAGAAAACTCTGGCTGTCCTGAGTCAAGTGAGATGACTTGCTGATTTAAATAAGCGGTATCAAGTAGACGACGCACCGTCGCTGCATCATGACCTGATGAAATCGCCCGCATAGAAAAATCCGACTTCCAATCAGAGAAGCTGTTATAGCTTGGCTTTGCCACTGGCTGCGGCTTGATGACAGGCTTCGGTGCTGGCTTCACTTGAATGGTTTGAGTTTGGGTAATCTGAACGTTGCCTTGACGCACGGGTTTGCTAGGTTTTTGCATTGCCTGTTGGCTGGTACACCCAACCATCACTAACGCAGGAAACAGAGCAAGATATTGTTTTTTTAACATCATAAAATTCTCAAGTATGAATAAGTAAAGCGACTCAAATAAACCGATTTAGTTAAGGCGGCTTTATTCAAACACTCTGAAATTCAAGCGCTCTGAATAAAGCCACTAAACTTGCCAAATCAGTCACAACTTGGCATCACGTTTAACGCCCCAGTACCGCACGTGGATCAATAGGATTGCCATTTAAGCGCACTTGGAACTCTAAGCCGACCTGATTGGTTTGACCACTGTTACCCATGTTTGCAATGCGCTGACCGCGCTGTACAGCATCGCCTTCTTTGACCAGTAGCTGACTATTATGCGCATAAGCTGTGATGTAATTATCACTATGACGAATCATAATAAGATTGCCATACTCTGGCAGACCATCGCCCGAGTACAGTACCGTGCCAGATTGGCTAGCAAGTACGGGATCACCGATATTACCAGCAAACCACATACCCATCGTGCCCGCTGCCGCATCAAAGTTACGGGTCACTTGATTGCGACTTGGATATTCATAGCCTGACGTTGCGTTAGCCGTCACTTCGTATACAGGGTTTTGTGAGCTATTATTAGGCACGCTCGTTACAGGTGGTCTGTACGTTGGCTGTGTCGTTGTAGGCGCGTTATAACGATTGTTATCGGCTGGCGTACCTTGCCACAGCTTGAGCCATTGACCACTATAAATCGTATACTTGCTGTCCAAACCATTGAGCGAACCGATTTGACGGTAACTGAGACGATAGCGCTCAGCAATCTGGCTGACCGTATCGCCACGCTGTACACGATGGTAGTTAGGAACGCCTTGTGCATTGGTAATAATCTTAGGTCCCGCTTGGTTGGCTGATTGGTAAGTAGGCTTGGTTGCACAGCCCACCATCGTTAACGTTGCTGCTGTTAAAGTACCTATCAATGCCACTGTTGCAAAGCGCGATCCAGCAATAAGCTTCTTCATACAAGATTTCCTATTCTTTATGTTACTCACAAACTCCTTGTGTTACTCACAAGCATTTTGCTAACTTTTATACCGTTTAGTATTTAGTATTTAGTATTTAGTATTTAGTATTTGGCAAATATCATTATCAATCACTCGATAGTAAACCATTTTCTAAGGCGTGTCCTCATTTTGAAAATGGTGATAAAAATGAGATAAATGGCAGCCAAATAAGAAAAATAGCGCAGATAATATCAGGATATTGACCAGCTGTTTGACGCATTTTGGCAGCGTAAATTTATAGCATTAACGCCGACAGCGTTTTAAGCGTGTCTGCTGGCGTATGATGCAGGCGCACTGGCGATAGACTAATATAACCCGCCGCTACCGCTTGATCATCCGTCAGATCTGTTGTGGAGGACTGCAAACCTTCAGTTTCTAATGGCAACTCATGTGGGCATTTACGTAGCGACAACCAATAAGCATCACGCCCACGTGGATCGACCACATGATGTACAGGACGCGCAATCTGACGGTGCCCTAACGCCGTTATTTTCCGACCTTTGATCTCATCAGCACTATCCACATCAGGAATATTAACGTTTAATACATGATAGGGCAAATTTTTGCAAGCATCTAATATCGATGTTTCTATCAATAATTTAACAATTTCAGCTGCCGCCATTTGATAATGACTGGTCTGCTCTTGCTTTTCTCCTTTGACGCTGCCGCCCACTAGGGAGGTCGCAATGGCAGGTATTCCAAAGAGCTGTGCGGTTAATGCAGCACCAAAGGTACCCGAAAATAAAACGTCTTGACCAAGATTGGCACCAGAATTGATACCAGTAATCACACTATCAAAACGCGTATCAGGATACAACTCATGCAATGCCAAATGTACACAATCCGCAGGCGAGCCATTTACCGCTATAAAACCAGAATCCAATTGATGAGTATATAATGGCATCGATAGGCTCAAAGCACTCGCGCAGCCACTTTGCTCACTGTTTGGCGCAACCACTACCACCTCTGCAATAGCAGACAGGGCTTGATATAATGCCAATAACCCTGGTGCATAAACCCCATCATCATTACTAATTAAAAATTTCATTCTCACTCAATATACTCATTAATGACCGCCTGTCCACTTATGAACTTTAGCCGCATAAAATTGCTATAATCAGACCCGAAAATGGTGGTTAGATTGTGTGATTATACTGTTGATACTGACATCTACATTGACTTTTTCTACATAAATAGTATTTATAAAAAGCATTTAGCGAGCGTCAAATGATAGCTGAATTTACTATAAAAGTTAAAAAAGCCATACCGCTATCAAAGTAAAATGACACTGTGTTTATATCACAGCATGGATATGGAAAAACTGATATAGCAAAACGTAGATGCCACTATAATTTTGGGCGATTATACCCTAATAATACGCTGACACGAACTCAGTCTTTGCGCAGAATCTATCCAATTTATAATTTTATCTCTATGATATCTGCATCAATAACAGCAAAAAAACTTGGCATGACGTTACAATAGGCAACACCTTACAACAATACAAACTTATATTTTTATGCTGACGTAACTTATGAGTCTATGCTGCTGATATGTTGCTCAAAAAGAGCTTTGGCTCACAAGATATCTACACATAAATCAATATTTTATGTGACTTTTGTTTTTTTACCCATTAACATATCACCATTAAATAAAGATAAGCGAGTGTAATACTGCATGAAAAATCAATCGATATTATCTATAGCTTCTGTGATAGCAAAGACGGCGTCCAAAATTAGTCTTGCAGGACTGGTAACGTCTGTTGCCATGCTATCTCAAGCATCCTTTGCGGCGAATAATTCTGCTACGACCATACCTCTAGATATGTCTGGCATCAATGTTACTAAGCATGAAATTGCGGTCATGCAAGTGCTATCAGAGATATGTCCACCGATGCTCAATGGCAAACAAAAACAGCGCTTTTATAAATCTTATAACGTGCAGCTTCACGAGTTGATGCCGTCTTTAGAAGATCCAAAAGCAGCGATTCAATATCTATCCACTCAGCAAGATTATCGCCAGATATTACAAGGCATTCGTAGCTGGACAATGGGCTTCTCTAAACAAGATAACAAAGCTCTATGCGAAGATTTGGCGAATGCTGAATACCAGTAGTGGAATATCATAACTAAGCTCAACAATTACAACATCATAATTGGCTTACTTATCAGACATCCTATGATATCTCTTACAATAGCTATGCCCCAGCATTGATTCTAAATTGATAAAGTCAGCTATAATTAATGACAATAAATCATGGCATTATCTGTCTTGGAACGTTGAATATGGGCTATTTAGCGACACCTTATAAGCTTGTTCATCAGGCTTGTAAGTAACAAAAAAGCTTACGATAATTCTGTTTATACCAACAGGATGACCGTAAGCTTTTTTATGACAGTCGAATTATTTCTATTCGAGACATTGTGGCGGTCCTAGTCTGAGCAAACGTTTACTTCTTACTACTCTTTCTTTTTAATCGGGTCTTTTTTTGCATTTATCGATTCCCCATCGGTTGGCATTTTGCTAAGATAAGGCGTTAATTTTATGTCTGTCGCTCAGCCATCACCACTCTTATTAATACATTGTTTTTAAACAGAATGTTTAAGACAGGCTACTTAAAATGATGCATAAGATTTAGTGCAAGGTACAAGCGGTAGATACATTTGGTTTCATGATGCGGTGTAACGATATATGACAGTAAAGCGTGTAAAAAATCAGCTGGTGCAGCTGGTAGTCGGTGTGAGTATCTCTATGAGTGCAGTGATGGCAAACGCAGCCATCCAGCCGCCTGAGATGGATAATACCGCCTATGTATTGATGGATTATAATACTGGTGAGATTTTGGCACAAAAGAACGCCAATGAGTCGCTACCGCCAGCGTCTTTGACAAAAATGATGACCAGTTACATCATTGAGCAGCGCTTAGCATCAGGCGACCTCAAAGAAGATGACCAAGTCATAATGAGTCCAAATGCTTGGTGTCGTGGTAGTAGCAGCCAGTCTTGCATGTATGTGCCGGTAAATAAATCTGCGAGTGTTATCGACATGCTACGCGGTATTATTATTCAATCAGGTAACGATGCCTCAAAAGCTATGGCTGAGCATATCGCTGGTAGCGAAGCCTCATTTGCTATCTTGATGAATGAGCAAGCAGAAAAACTTGGTATGAAAAATACCCATTTCGTCAACTCTACTGGTATGCCTGACGAAGGGCATGAGGCATCAGCACTAGATTTGGCCAAATTGTCACGTGCTATTATCAAGAATAGCGGTGACTATTATGGTATTTATGCAGAAAAAGAGTTCACCTATAACGGTATTACTCAAGGTAACCGTAATGCTCTACTTGCAACCGATCCTACCGTCGATGGTTTAAAAACTGGCCACACTGATGCCGCAGGCTATTGCTTAGCGGCTTCAAGCAATCGTGATGGCATGCGCTTGATTTCTGTGATTATGGGAACAGAGAGCCAGCAAGCACGTGCCGATCAATCACGTGAGCTGCTCAACTGGGGCTTTGGCCACTTCACTACTGTCACCAAAGCACCTGCTGGACAATTCGTCAGCAAAGTTCCAGTCTGGTTCGGTGAAGCTGATGAAGTCGAACTAGTCACTGCGGATAATTTGCAAATTCTAACCAGCAAAACGCAAAAAAATAAAATCACGACTGTGGTAGATATTCCTGAGAGCCTAGAAGCACCCATCAAAAAAGGTCAAGAAATTGGCAAAATGATGGCGGTTATTGATGGTAAAGCGGTGGCTTCAGTGCCTATTATAGCGACCAGTGATATCGAGCAGTCAGGCTTTATGAGCCGCACTTGGCAGCGTGTCGTACGTTGGGCACAAAATCTGTTTTAGAGAATATTAGTAAAAGCTATTTCTCAAGAACATTACTGACAAAAAAGACGCCTCAAAACGGGGCGTCTTTTTTATGTCCTCAGTCACCGCACAGATTTTATTATTGCTATTAAGTAGTGTCATCATCAGACTGTGATAAACACTGATTTATTAGAATTAGCAGGTTTGCTCTCGTTCATCATATTTTTCAAATTAAAAGCAAGCACCTTTGTCGAAAATACGATGTTCGAAACTATTTACAGTAAATGAGAGGCAACGAAGTACATTAAACGAGGTTAGTACGGTAAGCGTGACAAATATTTCGATCTATTACGTCCATACCAGCCAGCGCTTGAGCAAGTCGCTTAATGCTTTGTCTTTATAAGTGGCGCTATAACAGTAATCGACACCAGCTGCTTTTAAACCATGCTCAAAGCTATCTAACTGCTTCGCTCGATGTGGTGGATACCAATATACCAATAAAGCCCGATGTTCACTTTCAAATTGACGAATACGCTTGGCTAACGACTCAGCTTTACTTGGAAAAATATCTTCCGCAAACATCACCATATTCACCTGTCTTATACTCATCTCCTCTATAACCAGTGCTTCATGCTGACGATAAATGACAGTCGCGCCTAAACGCTCTAGCTCTTTCGCTAAAAACCCGACTTCATGATAATAATAGTAAATAATAGTCAATCCAGCCAACAAATGCTGCTGCCGAGACTGCTGTTTATTGGTCATCGATATGGTCAGCATGAATTGGGTACCTGACCCTAACGTGCTATCTACTTCTATAGTAGCGCCCATCAGCTGAGCCATTTGCTTGACGACTGGCAAACCAACACCTGAGCCTTCATATTGACGAGTTTGTGATGAATCCACTTGGAAAAACGGATTAAAAATATCATCGATATGAGTGCTATCGATACCAATACCTGTATCTTTAACACTAATTTGCCAACGATTGCTTTTATCAAAATGGGTCAATTGCGACGTAATAGTCACCTGCCCCACTGGAGTAAACTTAATCGCATTGCTCAGTAATATCGATAATATTTGTTTTATTTTTTCCGCATCCCCTTCCAGACCATAGTCTATATGATGAATACGGCTAATCAACTCTAGCCTTTTTTGCCGAGCAATAGGCTCATATTCTGCCAACAGATCAGCGATTAACTGCAATGGATTGAACGCAATACAATTAATACTCATCTGACCTTTTTGTATTAGATTCAATTGGATAATATGATCAAGCGACGACACCAATTTATCACTACCGTCACTGATAATTTCAACCGCATCTTTTTGTTCTCTATTGAGGGTATCGTAATCTAACAGCTGTAAACCGCCTACGATAGCATTTAGCGAAGTTTTCAGCTCATGGGTGATCATGCTTTGAAAGTTATGCAGCTGCACATCGAGGGATACGTCTTTGTTGTGTAATTGCTGCTCAAAAATCGCAAGCGCCTCATAATCTTGTTGGACTTTCTGTAAACGATCAAACAATACAGCCAAAGTTTGCTTGATTTGTACCAGTTCCTGAAATTCAAAAAGCTGTGGAATCACTGGTAACTGCTCAAGCTCTGGGTTTTTCACAACGATGTGACAGACTTCTTTCAAAGCTTCAATATCTCTGATTGGCCATTTGAGTTTGCGCAGAATGTACAATACCCAAAGTACCGTCAATATCGTGGTAATAAGCCATAGCAATATATTGCTTCGAAACCAATGTGAACGCAGGGTGTTCACATCTAAAGTAAGATTAATATATCCAACTAACGCGCTATTTTTATTGGCCTCACTAGACGCTGACGATTCTTGCTCACCATTTGATAAAGTCGTGGACAATTGCTGACTGCTGTTTAACGTATCTAGCGCGCTATCATCACCGATATCGTCACTGGTAACGGGATAATTGAAGCTGACAGTATCTGCAAATAAGGCATTCTTCCAATCATCTCTGGATTGATTAACTTCATCAATAGGTTTGGGTGTTGAATAAAATAAAATACTTCTAATGCTGGGTTCACTTTCTAACAAGAATCTCACTTGCTCAGCCACGATATCAGCACCATCGGCTGTCGATGCGCTGGTGGTCAACATGGTAGCCAATTGCTGGATATGCTGACGCTTCTCTTTATAGTGGTATAACAAACCATAAACGATAGACATCAAGAAGCCTGCCAACACAGCCAAAATAATGGCTTGTACGACAGAACGCCAAATAAGCGTAGAGATGGTTTGAGAGGGACGGTTGTTCATATTACTTAACTGAGTTAAGAAAACTTTTGATTATAGTACAGGTATTTTGTAGGAGTAGTGAGGGAAATATCACATGTTAATAAAACTTAACAACGTATTAATATATCATGATGACCGATATAATCATCATGATATGGCACATTACAGAGAAGCATGAACAATAGAATAAAACAGTCTTTATCTACTACAACAATATAAAGACCGTCATCATTTTGCTAAATTAACGCTTTTTATCTTTATTGGTGAATTTCTGCTTATCTTTGGTAGTAAATTTCTGTGCCCGATTACGCTCGCGTTGGCGCAACTGTTGCGTCTTCGCTTTGGTTGGCGTATCGCTCTTGTTGGCATATGGGTTGTCATTTTGTTTAAGGACAACGTTGAGCGGCGTGCCTTCGAGCTTAAATACTTGACGGAATTGGTTCTCCAGATAACGCTGATAGCTCTTAGGTAATGCACTGGTTTGGTTACCATGAATGACAATCACGGGCGGATTGTGGCCACCGATGTGAGCGAAGCGCAGTTTAATACGGCGACCAGCAACCGTTGGTGGTGGATTGGCTGTCACCGCATCTTGCAGAATCTGAGTCAAACGATTGGTTGACACTTCAAACATCGAAGATTTATAAGCACGCAAGATAGACGGGTATAGATTACCCACACCCGTACCATGTAGTGCTGAGATTAGATGCACTTTTACATAAGGGATAAAGTTAAAGCGGCGATCCATCTCAATCTTGATATAATTTTTCTGATCAGCAGTCAGACCATCCCACTTATTAATCGCAACAACTAGAGCACGACCCGCATCAAGCGCATAGCCAATCATATGCAAATCTTGATCAACGATACCTTCATGCGCATCAATAACAATAACGGTTACATTAGAATCTTCGATTGCTTGCAGGGTTTTAATGACCGAGAATTTTTCTACTTTTTCATCAATTCTGCCGCGGCGGCGTACACCAGCAGTATCGATTAAGACGTAGTCCTTACCCTCACGTGTATAAGGAATATAAATACTGTCACGCGTGGTACCGGGCATATCAAAAACCACTACTCGGTCTTCACCCAATAGACGATTGACTAGCGTAGATTTACCAACGTTTGGACGACCTATGATCGCTAACTTCAAACCTTTTGGCTCTACGACATTCTCTTGCTCAGGCATATCAGCCGTCAATATTTCAAGCAAATTACCGACACCGCGACCATGACTTGCCGCCATCGGATATGGCTCACCCAATCCTAATGCATAAAATTCGGCAGGTGCAGCGTCGTGAGCACCATCGACTTTATTGGCAACCACATAGACTGGTTTGCCAAGGGTGTGTAAAAACTTACCAATCTCCGCATCTGCACCGATCATACCAGCACGAGCATCCACCACAAATACGATGATGTCTGCTTCATGAATCGCTGTATGCGATTGCTCAGACATATAGTCATCAATGTTGCCGCTACCATCATCTGCCTCACCAATACCACCAGTGTCTACAACGATAAAAGATTTGTCTTCATAGGTAGCATCACCGTACTGACGGTCACGAGTCAGTCCTGACAAATCAGCAACCAATGCCTGCCGACTTTTTGTGAACTGATTAAATAAGGTAGATTTACCGACGTTTGGACGACCAATTAAGGCGACCACAGGCTTGATACTCATGGGTTACTCTCAGTGAAAGGCACAATGGCGGGCAGTACAGTTATTCTTATAACCAGTGATATAACAGTAGTCGTGAATAAGCTGCTCTTGACCGCAAATTAAAATGAATGATAAAACAATAGCAAAAATAATAGTCAGCTATTTTACAATTAGCAAGTGGTACATAGGATGACTAAATGATAAATAAATAATATATATGGATAACACCTACGGCGCATCGGTCGCATAGAGTACGCGAAAGCCTGTATTTAAACAAGCAATTTACACAAGGCACTAAACGCTGACGAAGCAGCGTTTGTGTTCTCTAAAATTGCAATCAACCCGTTGGCTTAACGATAATATCAAACATACTATCTAAGTAAGCATTAACCGATAAAAAGCTTAGCGGGCTAATTGCCAAATAGCAACCTGTCCTGATGTGCTCTGTGTCATTAAACGGCTGCCTTGTACTTGCAAGCTACTCAAAGCACCCTTAGTTTGTACACGGCTAACGATTTTACCGCTAGCTGGATCAAATAAGTGTACCATGCCGTCAAAATCACCCACGGCAATATAATTGCCAATCATTACAGGATTGGTTAAATGACGATAAGCCAGCTCTTCACTTTCCCAAAGAACCTCACCATTACTGCGATTATAGGCAACCACTTTGCCCTCTAAGCTGGTACCAATCACTTGCTGGTTATTTACAGCAAGTGACTTTAAGCTGGCAAGCTCGTTGACAAACATGACTTGACGCGAAGCCAAATCAATACCTAATAACTGACCACTATAACTGATGGCAAATAGCTGGTTTTTATCGACGATCGGCGTACCATCGACATCACTCATGCGCTCAACTTCACTACTACCAGTGCCAACGCCAACACGTCTTGACCACTGCGGTAAACCACTATCAGTCGTCACCGCATGTAAACGACCATCAGCAGTCGCCAATAATGCCGTTTTGCTATCTAATAACGTTGGCGCCGCACTACCGCGCACACTGATGGCTGGAACTTGTGTGGCAAACTGCCAGACAGACTGACCTGTCTGTAGTGACAAGCCATGTAAAAAGCCATCGTTCGCTGATAGAATGACACGGTTATTGGTAATTAAAGCGGGTGTCAATACTGATCCTGATAACTGCTTCTGCCAGCGTTTTGCGCCAGTCACACTATCAAATGCCATCACTTGACCACCGCGTGTGCTAATAATCGCTGTTTGGCTTAAAGCATCTAAAGCAACGCCGCCCGTGATTTGATCGCCAACGTTGATCGACCATAAACGTTCGCCTGCACTGTTAAAGCCGGTCAAGTCCCCACCGCGCGATGCAGTGACGATTTGGCCATTGACATAACCTACTTGCAAGTCTAATGGATCTTTCTTACTGGCTTTTTTATTGCCAATATCTGTGCTAAAAACCGGTTGCAACACACTGATAGGCTCAGCAATCTGTACCAGCTTGACTGGATCATTGACGACGGGTTTAATACCGCGATTACACCCAATCACCGCAGTGCTCATCACTGCCAATACTGCCACATGCATCACCGTCGATTTGATGGTTTTAGCTTTTGATATCTTGCTAGAGCGAATAGATTGAGTCATTATGAGTTCTCACTACAAATAAATTATTATTAATTAGTAAATTGGTTATCAGTAAATGTAAGATCGGCGCTTAGTACTCACCAAGCACATTCAATGAGTGCTGGCTGTCCATCCGATGCTGTTTTACTGCACCACTTAGCTTGTAGAACGGTTATAGATACGCGCTATTGACTAGCAATTATCAGGCATTAGGTAGAACGCAAACGCTATTATTGGTTAACAGCGCTTGTCACTGTACAATTATTGCGCAACCTCGCCAGCAGCATTTTCTTCCACTAAGGGCTGTGCAGCACTACTTGACTCTTGAATCAGACTGACTGGTTCGTCGATAGGCTCAGGTACGATGCCCAGACTCTCCATCTTTAATGCCAATACTGCACGCGTCTCTTGACGGTTGCGTAACAACTCCCAAGCATTATTGTAAGACTTGATCGCTGAGTCTTTATTATCTTGTGCCAAATAAATATCCCCTAACAACTCTTGTTGGCTGGCTTCAAATGAGCTTGGCATATCATTGTTGGCTTCTGCTAATGCAGCATCCGTATCGCCCGCCGCCAGTAACGTTGTCGCATAGCGCAAACGAGTAATTGCCTGTAAGCCTGCATCACCTAAGTCAATAGCCAATGCTTTTTTGAGGGTTTCACTTGCCTCGGCAAATTCATTATTATCTACTTGCTGACGCGCTTTAATCATCAGTGCCTGCCAAGCGTAAACCGAATCACCATGCTTGCTGACTAGCGCATCAATATCTTTATTTAGCTGGGTGCGACTTTGGGCAAGTGCTGCTTGTGCTTCTGCTTCCAAATCAGGGTTTTGTGAGGCCAAACTGACTTCTTCATTCAACCGCTGAATGTCTGCATAATGATCTGCTGCAACGGTGTCTACGCGCGCATGGTTGTCCTGCCAATATGTCCAACCAAAATAAGCGGCCAGTGCCAACAAAATCGCAGTGACAATATAGCTGCCATACTGCTTTAACGCTTGCATTGAATTGTCTGCATTCGGCGAATTGGGTGTCAGAGCCATATGTGTTTACCTGATAAAAGTGTTATTAAATTGCTAATGCTAAAACCGCAATCGATTACTGACGGATAAAATTTTCTTTACTCGACAGCCAATCTGTCGCAACCGTCTGTTGTTCGCCCGTCTGCATGTCTTTAACGCTGAGGGTATTATCATCCAGCTCTTGCTGCGCAATAATAACGGTCAATGCAGCACCTGACTTATCGGCTTTCTTCATTTGCGCTTTTAGGCTCGTCGCACTCGCCATTTTCACCCGAATATCTGGACGACTATAGCGTAGGCGTTGAGCATAGCCAATACCAGCACTATAAACTTCTGGATGCGCAACCACGAAAACATCACAAGCTGGAACATCAGCAATCGGCGCAACCGCTTCCATTAATAGTAATAAACGCTCAAGCCCCATGGCAAATCCAACAGCAGGCTCAGATTTTACTGGCTTATTGCCATGAGTACCGATGGATTTTAGTTGCCCGATCAAACCATCATAACGGCCGCCCGCACAAACGGTCGCTTGGCTACCAAGCTTGTCGGTCACCCACTCAAAAACCGTTTTGTTATAATAATCAAGACCGCGTACTAAGTGTGGATTGATCTCAAAATTAATACCCAGCTCTGTTAAATAGGCTTGTACTTGCTCAAAATGCGCCACGCTTTCTTCACCTAAAAAGTCAGCAAGCTTAGGCGCGTCTACCAATAGAGCTTGGGTGCTTGCTTCTTTGCTATCTAAAATACGTAGCGGATTGGTGGTCAAGCGGCGCTTGCTGTCTTCATCCAGCTGATCTTTTTTATCGGTTAAATAAGCAACCAATGCTTCGCGATAAGCATAACGCTCATCAATTTCGCCCAGACTGTTTAGCTCTAAACGCATCTCATCTTTTAGACCCAACTCCTGCCACATTAGATGAGTCATCGCGATCAGCTCAGCGTCAGCATCTGGTAAGGCACTACCAAAGCTTTCAACACCTATTTGATGAAACTGACGATAACGACCTTTTTGTGGACGCTCATAGCGAAACATTGGACCGATATACCATAATTTAGGCGTATCACCGCGCAGCAAGTTGTGCTCAATCACAGCACGTACTGCACCTGCTGTACCTTCGGGGCGTAGAGCCAACGGCGTTGGTGGCTCAGATTTATCGGTAAAGCTATACATCTCTTTTTCGACAATATCAGTCGCACCGCCAATGGCACGCGCAAACAAATCGGTTTGCTCAACGATTGGCAAGCGAATATGCTCAAAGCCGTATCTGCCCAGTACTTCAGCCAATATCGATTCTAAATGCAGCCATTTTGCGGACTGATCAGGCAAAATATCATTAAACCCTTTGATAGCTTTAATCATGGTACGGTCGTATCCTTAAAAATTTTAACAAGTGTCTCTTTTATTTTTTGCTCATAATAGTGTTTTATTTTACGCGGATAATCTCATTCTCGCGTTTTTTAGCCAAATCTTCGGCATGTGCGCGTACCATGCCTTCTATTTCATCGACCAAATTATCGGTATCGATAAGATGGCTTTTTTCACCCATACGATATACCAAGGATCTTGGCGCGGCACCAACAATGCCAATATCGGCCTCTTTCGCTTCACCAGGACCATTTACCTTACAGCCGATCACAGACAGGTTCATCGGTTCACGAATGTCTTCTAAGCGCGACTCTAAAGCGGTCATGACTCTAATCACATCAAACTCTTGGCGCGAGCAGCTTGGGCACGCAATAAAGTTGACACCATTAGAACGTATATTTAGCGATTTTAAAATATCAAAACCGATTTTAATTTCTTCTTCAGGCTCTGCCGCCAGTGAGATACGAATGGTATCACCGATGCCATCTAATAATAAACCGCCAAGTGCAATCGCGGATTTAACCGCGCCCGTACGATAAACGCCCGCCTCGGTGACGCCTAAATGCAGCGGATTATCAATTTGGGCAGAAATCAGGCGATACGCATCCAAGGTCAAAAACACATTGCTGGCTTTAACCGATACTTTATATTGATCAAAATTTAGACGATCTAATATATCAATATGGCGCATGGCTGATTCAAGCATCGCCTCGCCAGTTGGCTCGGTATATTTGCGCTGAATGTCTTTTTCGAGCGAGCCTGCATTGACACCGATACGAATAGGGATGTTGTAATATTTGGCACAGGCGACCACTTCACGTACTTTGGCGTCGCTACCGATGTTACCTGGATTAATACGCAGACAGTCAGCCCCTGCTTCGGCAACTGCTAACGCAATCTTGTGGTCGAAATGCACATCTGCAATCAAAGGCACACTGACCAGCTTACGAATTTCGCCAAAAGCTTTGACCGTATCCATCGTTGGCGTCGACACCCGCATCAAATCCGCACCAGCTTCAACGCAGCGTTCGATTTGGGCGACAGTTGCTGCCACATCGCAAGTATCTGTATTGGTCATACTCTGCACACTAATCGGCGCATCACCACCAATCGCGACATCACCGACATATATTTTTTTGGTAAGGCGACGGTTAATAGGCGCTGACGTTGACATAGACAAACCCTTCAATTAAAGCGAAAAAACGCAGAAAAAATACACTTATAATAGCTTGCAGATAGCAACTTTTAAAAATAAATCTTGTACAGCAGTCGATAAGACTAGCATTCAAAATTAGCCGCTTAAAAAATTAAGGCGCTAACTCAAAATTGGCTTGCTTATCCGTTGCATAAGTATTTAGCGCAACCGCTTCTTGGTTAAGCATTATGCTGACATTATCAACATTATCAATTTGTACATTAAACGGCGGCGTACCTGACAGTTTATAATCCCCAGATGTCTGCGAGCCACTCATTAAACTACTGCCAGAGGCATCAGTAATACTCACGACGGCGGTATCCGTTAGTTTGACATCTAAAGACGCTGGACTTGCATCGCCGCCCAAGTTTAGAGCAGAGCCAGAGGCACCAACGCCCATCTCATCAGTATTGATTGCCGCACCTTGCGCTTGCTCTATCGCTGAGACGTCTTCGACCGTCGATACTGGCTGCTCGGCATTCTCTTTACTTGCATTACTCACCATGCGAAATAAGAAAATCGCTAAAATAATGACACCAATAACGGCGATGATCAGTAGTGGGTTAAAACGAATACGATTGTGCGTATCACGTTGCAACGTGCCCATTGGACGCAGTGGCGTATCCGTGTTATTCACTGACTTGGCTTTCAGCTCCGTAGGATAAGCAGCATCAAAGCTGGTCGCTATTTTTACAGGATCTAAACCCAAAAACTTAGCATAATTGATGGCAAACCCACGGGCAAAAGCAGCTTGCGGCATCTCCGAAAAATTTTCATTTTCAAGCGCTTGCAAATGACGCTTTAAAATAAATAACTCGGCAGCTACCTCGTCTAAGCTGATTTGCTTATTTTTACGGGCTTGCTGCAACACGGCACCAAATGATCCCTGAGCGTTAGATTGAGTGTTTAATGATGGGGTGGTCATTTCCATGGTGCCTCTGGATTGTTAAGCCAAGTCTTAAGTTGTTTTGCTTCATCACTTAAAGGATAAGCGGATAAAAGCTGCTGTGCCAATTGCTGGCGCGTCGTTATGTTATTTTGTGCAGCGGCCAATTTGATACCTTGTAATAGCAAGCGCGGGCTAATGCCCTGCCCTTGCACCAGTATCAACGTTTCATCATAAAGCCTTTGAGCCTGTGGAACACGTTGCTGCTCAAGCAATAAATCGACCAACTCGATATGGGCAATAATACTATTGCGATTGCCATCAAGTGCCCGTAAAAATGCTTTAGCAGCCGCACTGCGATCACCTAGCTGTAAGTAAGTGCGTCCTAGATTCTCTAGCGCACCAATACGACCTTCGTAACCTAATGCTGAACCCGCAATCTCAAACTGCTCTGCCGCCTCACGATAGCGCTTCATTTGTGACAAATAAACGCCATAGTTATTGTGGGCTTGCTCAAAATCTTTATCAAGCGCGATCGCTTTTTTAAAATATTGATCGGCTTTTTCGAGATTGAGTCGACTGCCCTCTTGCTGCAGCAAAACGCCCATCATATCATAGGCTGGCGCGTAACGGCTATCGGCAGCAAAGGCTTTTTCGAGTTGGCGCTGAGCGGTATCAAGCTCATTTTTGCGGATATATTGCGCGGCCAGTGAAGTGCGCACGCGAGCAATTTCTTGTTGATCTAAGTTACGATTGTCATTGGGTCGCGTAGACGTTTGATAAGCCGCAATGTTTGTCAAATCATTGGTCGGCGTGCTTTGACAACCAGTGAGCAGCAGCCCTATCAATGCCGTCACTAACACTGTACGCTTCGACATCGCTATTGGGTCAATAGCCATTTGTCCATTCGCTGTACTCAATCGCTTATAAGTCTGAGAAAATATTTTTTGATAATTGAACTGACAAGAATTTCTAGAAGTCATCATAGCCGCCATCATAAAACTGTGATTCAATGCGTTCGATCCTCGAGGCATCAGTTTAATAGATTTAGCCCGCATAAGTACAATTTAGTTGTCATTAATTACTGTGCACATCCAAACTAATCGTTATTGCTACATTTTTATTACCATTGCGACAGATAAAAGACAAATACGATGCTACATCGAAAATGTCTATTCACCATTTATATAACCATCATCCTAAATACTTTCACGATCCTTGATGCTTTGCTGCCATGCGGCTGAACGACGCGTTCTGTCAGCCACTTGCCCAACCAATTGACCACATGCCGCATCAATATCATCACCGCGTGTTTGACGTATGGTACAAACAAAACCTGCTTCACTTAATATGTTGCTGAAGGCATGAATTCGATTATTACTCGACTTATCATAATTTGCATGAGGGAACGGGTTAAACGGTATCAGGTTAATCTTACTTGGTAAATCACCCAATAATGCGACCAATTGCTCAGCATGCTCATTACTATCATTGACACCATCTAGCATCACATATTCAATAGTCACGTGTTTTTTGTGGCGTGGGTTGACTTCAAAAACGTAATTTCTCGCTGCCGCCATGAGCTGCTCTAATGGATATTTTTTATTGATCGGCACTAATTCATTACGCAGCTCGTCATTTGGTGCGTGCAATGAAATCGCTAAAGCCACGTCAAGCTCCTGTGCCAACTCGTACATTTTTGGCACCACACCTGAAGTCGACAAAGTAACGCGGCGTTTTGATAAACCATAAGCATGGTCACTGAGCATCAATTCCATTGAGCTGACAACGGGACGATAGTTTAATAACGGCTCACCCATACCCATCATGACGACGTTGGTGACGTTGTTTTCCCATAAACTATGGTCAACATTTTCTAAACTATCATTTTCATCGGTCATATAAGAGGCATTTGCCACCCATAATTGTCCAAGAATCTCAGCCGCCGTCAAATCGCGCTCAAAGCCCTGCTTACCCGTACTACAAAAGCTACAGTCGAGCGCACAGCCCACTTGCGAAGAAATACACAAGGTTTTACGACCGTTTAATTTACTATCATCTGCGGGAATTAGTACGGTCTCGACCAACGAGCCACCCGTGACTTCAAATACCCATTTACGCGTGCCGTCATCGCTGTATTGACGATGAATCACTTTTGGCGGAATGACGCAGGCATTGGCTAATAATTTATCACGCAAAGATTTACTCAGATTGGTCATTTGCTCAAAATCAGTGACACCCTGCTGATATATCCACTTGATGACTTGCGTCGAGCGAAACGGCTTTTCGCCAATACTCTTAAAGTATTCCGCCAGCTGCGCTTGTGTCATACCTAGTAGATTGGTTTTCGCCTGCGCCTCGTCTACTAATTTTATACTCTTAGTAGTCTTAGCAGGTACGTGTTGGACGTCAGTTTGAATAGGAGTTTGAGCAGTTGACATAATAAATAACCTTTTTGCATCTACTGGTATGAGCGATGCAATTGTTGAGATGGGTGTTGCTAGACGTACTCAATATATGAGTGCATGAGCAATCCGTTATGAGCGCATTTTTTACCAAAAACTGAAAGTAATATGCTGATAAAGGATTGATAACGCTATATAAAACCAATAATGAGGGAGAAAAGTTAAAATTTCAACACATAGTCAGACTATTATAATAGCTAAAACGGCTTATACCAAAAGATATAAGCCGTCTTGCCACACTAATAATTTATAGTCAATTTTATAAGCTATTAGTGCATAGTGAATCAAATATAGAGCTGGTACAAGGAAGACAAGCGCCAATAGTACATTGAGTACATTAAGCGAGTCTGATACCGTAACAGACTATATTTGGTTTACTATATTAACGCGTACGTGCACAAACTTCGTCTTCATTGAAGAAGTAGCTGATTTCACGTGCTGCTGATTCAGCTGAATCTGAACCATGAACCGCGTTTTCATCGATGCTGCTAGCAAAGTCAGCACGAATAGTGCCTTCAGCGGCGTCTTTTGGGTTAGTAGCGCCCATGATGTCGCGATGCTTAGCGATCGCATTTTCGCCTTCTAATACAGATACCAATACTGGACCTGAAGTCATAAATGATACTAGATCGTTGTAGAATGGACGCTCAGCGTGCTCAGCGTAAAAACCGCCCGCTTTTTTATCATCAAGTTGCATCATTTTAGCGGCAACAATTTTTAGACCTGATTTTTCAAAACGATCGTAGATAGCGCCGATGTTGTTGCCAGCTACTGCGTCAGGTTTGATGATAGATAAAGTACGTTCGTTAGCCATGAAAAGCTCCTAATAAATAATGAATTCGATAAAAATGAGATGGTAAATACTTTGTTTTATCTTTGGCCGCAATGTTGACTTAGGCATATTTAAATAACTCATGGTCTATCAATGCGATAATATGAGCGCCAACACAGGATTGCTGCCTATTATAATGATTAGCGCTATAAATGATAGGGTTAATTTATGACCGCACCTTGCATAAAAGTAAATTTATTACCGCAGCTTATCTTAAGACAAAGTGAGCATTCATCAATAGCAGATTCTTACCCTACGTATCTCATCACTAACTATCTTTGTCATTAATAAGCATAAAACCAACTTGGCGAAAACTCTATGTAAGTGTTACCAACAAAAATCCCTCAGCATATAATGCTAAGGGATTTTGTTAATACGCAGCTATGAAGGTCACTGCTTTCAAGCAATACTAAAAAACAACTACTCGCCTAAGCGGCTGTCGCGGCAACTGCCAGCGCTACATTCACGCACACGATCATTTAAGAAGTTCACTCGCTCAGTTGTCACCCGAGTCGCACAGCCCATGTTGACAAAAAACCCTTCGTCATTATTATAACTACATTGGTCATTACGCTCGCGTATCCACGCCAGTTGTCCACGCTTTAATTTGGATTTTTGCTGGCTATTTAACTGCTTAGCCAATTTTGCATAAGAACTATTCAGCTCTTTATCTGCCTCCAAATATACTTTCGTTAAGCAATATAAATCATCAAAATCATTGTTGGGTTTATCACAGTTTTGCGCGCCCCATGACAGCATAGGAAACATAAAAGCCGCAGACGTTAGCAGCGCTAAAGCTGTTTTTCCTATAGAGTGCTTGATAATAGTCGCTTTCATCACGTTTTCCTTTTTGTATATTGATAAAATTACATTCATTTATGACATAATATACCAATTAAACCAGAATAATGTTAGCAATTCTCTCCTTTATGCTATTTTTTCTTATCTCAATTTATTAAATTACCAGATATCTTGATTTTTTATCGTTAGAAATTAATAGTGATTAACATTTTTTATCACTTGGCATTAATAGTAGTTAGCATAATAAAAAATGATGAGACATTACTCATAAAAAAATCCCAATGCTCAGCACTGGGATTTTTTATGAACGCTTAAACTAATTAAGTTTTATGATAAGAAACTAAGCATCATACGGGTCGCGCAATACAATTGTTTCTTCGCGGTCAGGACCGGTTGAGATAATATCAACTGGGCAACCAATCAACGCTTCGATACGTTTGATGTATTTTTTAGCATTTTCTGGAAGTTCATCATAGTTAGTGATACCAACGGTTGACTCACTCCACCCTTGCATCGTCTCATACTTAGGCGTTACTGACTCATAGAATTCAGCATCATGTGCACCTGCACATTCAGTCTCAGGCAAGTTATAACCCACACCGATTAGTAACTCTTCAAGACCATCTAATACGTCAAGCTTAGTTAAGCAGATACCTGACATAGAGTTCAGTACCACGGCACGGCGTAATGCTTCCGCATCGAACCAACCACAGCGACGCGCACGACCAGTGGTCGCACCAAACTCATGACCGACTTTAGCCAAATGCGCACCAACATCATCAAATAGCTCAGTTGGGAATGGACCACTACCGACACGGGTAGTATAAGCTTTAGTGATACCAAGTACGTAATCTAAGTATAATGGACCGATACCTGTACCAGTCGATACGCCGCCAGCAGTTACGCTTGAGCTGGTCACAAACGGATATGTACCATGATCGATATCAAGCAATGTACCTTGCGCGCCTTCAAACATCAGGTTCTTACCAGCCAAACGCAATTGATTAAGGTCTTCGGTCACATCAGTAACCATGCCTTTAATCTCTTCCTTCCACTCTTGGCAAAGCTTAAGTGTCTCATCAAAATCAATCGCTTCAACTTTGTAATACTGCGTCAGTTGGAAGTTATGATATTCGATTAAGTTGCGGAGTTTTTCTTCTAAATCATCACGGAACAAGTCAGCAAGTTTAATAGCACGGCGGGCTACTTTGTCTTCATAAGCAGGTCCAATTCCGCGACCTGTCGTACCGATTTTACCAGTACCGCGTTTTGCTTCACGTGCTTGGTCAAGTGCCACATGATACGGCATGATAAGTGGGCAGTTTGGAGAGATACGCAGACGCTCACGTACAGGTACGTTGTTGTCTTCTAGCTCTTTCATCTCTTTTAATAATGCGTCAGGTGCTAACACCACGCCGTTACCGATGAAGCAGGTAACGCCTTCACGTAAAATACCTGATGGGATTAAATGTAGGATGGTGGTTTTGCCATCGACAACTAACGTGTGACCAGCGTTATGTCCGCCTTGAAAACGTGCAACTGCTGAAGCTTTTTCGGTTAGTAAATCGACGATTTTACCTTTACCTTCATCGCCCCATTGGCTACCCAAAACTACGACATTCTTACCCATGATCAATCCTTACCTTTATGTATTGAGGTGTGTGCAATAACGTTTTAAAACCTGTGATAACTTTCGTTATCTTGATTTTAAAGACGTTAAAAAATGGTAATACTACTAATATTAAAAACTAATGCTTAAATACTCTGTAACTGCCAATGATTATCTCTAAAGCTCAAACAATGCGTCATATCAGAGGGTCGATCTTCTGCGTTCAATGGCATGGTGACGCGATAGCCTTGCTCACGTAAACTCTCAACCTGCTGTAGCAGTATCTGTCTCTGTTCTTGGTTCGCACTGCTCAAGGCTTCATAGTCGACCAATACGATGATTGGTACCTCAAGCTGCGTGTGTGCAAGCAAACGACTGACATCCATACTAAAACCAGTGGCTTCACGTGGCTGATTGATTGCTAACTGGTTGCCGCTTTGCATACCATCGAAACGACCGCCACGTACCAGAGGTTGCGTCTCACTATTGATATAGCCGTTGAATACGATACCCGTGTGGTAATGATAGCCTGATAATTCCGTCACATCGATACTCACAGGGCATTGCCACTGGTCTTGTAGATGTGTTTTTAAGCATTGTAATTCATTGATAGCAGTCGCGACTTGCGTGTCCTGCTGTGCAGTCTCTGACAATCTCGCCAATAGATTGGTAATATCATGACCAAAACGTGCCAAAGCATAAAAATCATCACCCATTGGCAATAACTGGCAGACACGCTTTAGCTCTGGTAGATTTTTATTGGCATATAAATGCATGAGTTGCTCAGTGTCATTATCAGACAACGCTGCCAACTCAGCTAAGCGTTTGAATATCGCCACATGACCCAAGTCTATATGTAGTGCAGCACTCATATTTAGCTTATTTATCATGCCAAATAACACATCTATCAGCTCAATATCTGCGGCAAGTGAAGCACAGCCAAATATTTCAGCGCCGAGCTGCAAAGGCGTACGTGAGCCAAACAATCCTGATGGCAAGGTATGAATCACATCACCTGCATAGCAATAACGCGCAATACCTGTACCGCCCCAATGCGCATCAATACGCAAAATCTGCGGGGTAATATCCGCACGCAGACCCATCAAGCGACCTGTTAGCTGATCGATAATCTTGAAAGTTTGACGCTTTAAATCTTCTGAGGCGCCACTCAACAATGACTCAGTAAATTCAATCATTGGTGGATTGACCAACTGATAACCATGAGCAATAAGTTGCTGAGTCAGCTGATACCTAAGCACTTCTTGCTTACGCGCATCTTCGAACAGCACATCCACCACCCCATCAGGCAACAGCCAGCTATTGGCAACGTCGCTGGCAAGGTTGTTCAAATATGGCATGCTAGTAGAGGTAGCAGTGTTTTCAGCAGGCTGAGCCGCCGCTTCATTAGTCGTATTTAACTGGGCAAGTTTTGCAGAATCAGAACTGACAGACACAATAAATCCTTGTTTGGCGTATCGCTTACCAAAAACGCGGTACTGATGCGGTACTTAAAGGTTATATTTACAATTGCATTGACGCCATGCATTTTTATTTTTAACGCGCAACATCATTGACCCAATTATTTATAAACAAACTAGGTAGCCGCAAAAGGGTGAGTAATAAGTATAATTTAGAATGATAAGACGAGTATCTTTATGCGCTAATAAACGGCGTTAAATAATCAAGGCACTTTATGCTTTAGTTTAGCATAGCAGCCAAGGTTCGCCTAGTGACAATTAGCCACAATTACTATCTAATTACGTCTTATCAGCACTTAATCTATGAAGGTTATCTATAGACTATATAAGTAATCGTTGACTCAAAAATGGTTACCATCATTTTATATCATAAAGAAAATAATGAGCAAAGTGAGAACAACGCCTTCGATACCGACTCATGGTACACTAAGCCATATTTTTATCTCGGAAGCCTTATGTCATCTGATTACCACCCAAACCCTGCCAACAATCAAGCCAACGTTTTAGGTACGGCACTTGCCAGCTGCTGCTTTGACCCTCTTACCGGTTATTACCGCAACGGCTTTTGTCATACTGGCAACCATGACGTTGGTCAGCACACCGTCTGCGCCAAGATGACTAGCGAGTTTTTGAACTTTTCTGCCAGTCGCGGCAATGATTTGATTACGCCGCTACCTGAGTATGGATTTTCTGGTCTTAAGCCTGGTGATTATTGGTGCATTTGTGCGTTACGCTGGGTTGAAGCTTTAGACTTTGATATTGCACCGCAAATCAAACTAGAAGCTTGCCACGAAAGCTTATTGAGCTTGGTCGATATTAATACTTTGAAAAGTTACGCCCTTTAATAACGACCACTATTAATAACAATCATTATAAGTTCTGATTGTGACACGTTTTTTACTTTATAAAGGGAGGGTGTATGGAAAACAATAACGACCAGTTAATCAAAAAAACCGCGCGTATTGCACCTGACTCTAATATCAATCGTATTTACGCCGATATGAATGATGAACATCTCTATCTAGACAATGACGACAGCTATATCTATGGCGATGCTGATACCACCACTGAGGACACCATCGAGACCATGACGGTCTACGATCCTGACTCTGAACGCTATGAAGATATTGACTTGTCGAGTGCCGATGAAGTCGTCAATTGCTATGCTTACTCACGTAAGACGGGTGAAAATCTCGATAAAGTGGCGCTAAACGATGTTAGTCGTGCCTTAAATAATAATGGTCAGTTTATTTGGCTTGGTCTCTATGATCCAAGCCTAGAAACCATGGTCAAAGTCAAAGAAGCCTTTGGGCTACATGAACTGGCAATCGAAGATGCATTTGCCGATCACCAGCGTGCCAAAGTCGAGAACTACGACAATGACATGGTGTTTGTGGTATTGCGTACCGCTAAGCTTGAGGACAATGTCATTCGCTATGGCACCACCGCGATATTTATGGGCAAAAACTACCTGATTACCATCCGTAATGGTCCATCAAACTCCTACGCACCTGTCCGTGAGCATTGTCATCGTCGCCCTGAAAAGCTGCGTATGGGGCCGATATTTGTACTACATGCTATTCTCGATTTTATCGTGGATAATTATATGCCGATTACCGATCGTTTAGGTCGCTATTTGCGTGAGCAAGAACGTTACGTGTTTACCTATGAGTTTGATAAAGGTACATTAAAAAACCTTTATGAGCTCAAATCGCAACTCGTACATATGCGGGCGATTATTTTACCAGTACAGGATATCTGTAGTTTTTTTATCAATCATAAAAAAAGTGAGATGGTCTCTGGGTTTTCTCAAGCCGCTAAGCCCTACTTTCGCGACGTCAATGACCATTTGCTGCACTCATTAGACGCTATTAATGGTCTAAATGAGATGCTGAGTGTGGTCATGAATACCTATATGGCCATGGTTAATATGGGACAGAACGAGGTGGTGCGTAAGCTTGCTGCTTGGGCAGGTATTTTAGCTGTACCGACGGCCATTGCAGGTATCTATGGTATGAACTTTGATTTTATGCCCGAGCTGCATTGGCAATATTCCTACTTTGTCATCATGCTCATCATTGGATCATTATGTGGCTATTTATATTACAATTTTAAAAGGCTTAAATGGTTATAACCAAAATTTATAGTTGATTTTTCATTGATAGTCAGCGTTCAGCTTTTAAAAACAGCATCCTTCATGGTGCTGTTTTTTCACTTTATTATTGATAATAATTCTTATTTGTAATACTATTCACATTTATTATTGCTAAACTCTTGCCGCTATTTCTATTATTCCAACGCCACCATGTACGATTGACTCAGTCAACCGCACAAATCCTACAACCGTCGGATTTGTATGGGACGGTTTTGTTATTTTACGGCTGGCGTACTGACATATTGTCAATTTGCATCTATCGAGGTTTTTATGCGTTTATCCCGTCTTACTCAAGCTGTCGCGGTCGTTACCGCAGCCTTGATTCTTACTGCTTGTGGCAGTGATTCCGACACAGCCACTGCTATCATAGATGGGACACCGCCACTACTAACCACTGATAGCAACTTTACTGATGGCTATAGCGCGGTTGCAGCGGTATTTGTCTCAGGACAAGTACAAGATAGCAGCGGCGTCAAATCATTGACTTATATGCATAATAACGAATCAGCCCAAGCGCTAACGCTAGATGCTGATGGTTATTTTGATGATCGTATTTTATTAACGCTAGGTAGCAATACCATTGTCTTAGAAGCCACAGACAATGCCGGTAATATCATGCGCTCAACCAAAATCATCTACGTAGGCGATACCATAGCGGCAGGTGGTTCGCATACCGCTGCCCTGCGTGATGGTCAGCTATATGGTTGGGGTCGCAACAACTATGGTCAGACAGGACTCGGTCTGACCACAAAAATCAGCGATATTATGGGACATCCAGACACGCCGATGCTGATGAACAGCGCACCAAAAGATTTGTTATCTATTGGCTTTAATCAAAATCATTCACTCGCTATTGCTCAAAATGGTCAAGTTTATAGTTGGGGCGAAGACAAATACGGGCAGCTGGGTCGCGGTGATGGGGGTCGAAATGACTGTAGTAAGACTGCTGACTGTCGTTTGGATATCAGCGCGATCGAAGGTATCGAAAATGCCGTCATGGTCGCACCTGGCTATAGCCATAACTTGGTATTGACCGAAGAGGGTACGGTTTGGGCCTTTGGTGCCAATGGGTACGGTCAACTTGGTAATAATACAAGCACCGATAGCAACACCCCTGTCAAAGTTGACTTTACAGCAGCCACAGAGGCAGGACATATCGTGCAGGTAGTTGTCAGTGGGAATAGCTCTTATGCCTTAGATGACAAAGGTCAGGTTTGGGGTTGGGGTAGCGATGCTTACGCTAACCTTGGCAAAGGCAGAGTCTGTAACACTACAACCAACTGTATCAACGTCAATGCAACCCCTGTACGTATTCATGTCATTAATGAAACGATTAATAACGCCATTACTGCTAAGACAGATGACGCTACTCAAAAAGCTGACGACCAACCCGCTATAGATGTAGAAAAAGTGACCCAATTGACGGCTGGCAAAGACCATATCTTAGCATTGACCAATAAAGACACAGTGTATGGTTGGGGATTAAATGCCACTAGTCAATTGGGCTACAATGGTGAGACATTTAATGGCAGCGAAAAGGCATGGGCAGATGTCATTACCTCACCGACCAAACTGCCTTGGTTTACAGATAAAGAAGTTCGCCGCGTCTATGCCAATGGCAATGCCAGCTATGCGTTACTGGACAATGTCGCCACTAATAACGGCTCATCAGCAACGAATGGTATTCTCTATGCATGGGGCATGTTTGGAGAGACAAACGGCGCAGGCAAGACCATTTACAACGACCTAGATGAACCAACCAATAAGCTGCCGAATCTAAAGAATATCGATAATATGGCCATGGGTGCCATGCATCTGATTGCTCATGAAAAATCGTTTGACCAAGATAACAATACGCTGAAAGCTGGTCATTTATTTACGTGGGGCTGGAGCTTTGAAGGCTCACTCGGCAACAAAGACACCACTCATATTTGGATGTATAACAACCCTATCCCAGTTGCTTTACCTAGTCAGCTATAAGTGTTTTAAGTATGACGAAGCGAACAGTGCATAGTTGGTTGAATTTCCTGTCATAAAATTCTCAAACAAGCAGCCTCGTTTGTGCTGCTTGTTTGAGTCAATACGCCTAACTATTGCGCGGTACCTTATCGCATAATCCTCAGGATATCCTCAATTAAATCGACAGCCCTCTAAATAAGCTGACGATGAAGATACATCCTAGCCCATTATATTTTAGCCATTTCAGGTCAGCCCATGTTTTTACGATCAAACTCGTCAACCATATCAAATTATTCATTGTATACATTACCTCCCATCATACGTAACACACTACTCAGTGTAAGTATCGCGCTGCTGCTCACTGCTTGTGGTGGCTCAGATGATTCAAATAACTCCAGTAATGATGGCGATACTAATGCACCCAACCCACCCACTACTCCTGACACTCCAGAAATCGATACCAACTGGCAGCCAGCAGGTGGCAGTGCTACGATTGCCGCCAGTGGATCACAGCCTTTTTTGCAAATCATGCCCAATCTACCGAGCAGCGCTTTAGGCGGGGTATCACCTGGACGTGAGTTATTTATCACAGAGTGGACACCAGCAAATGAGGGTCGCGTACTGTTCGATGGTGTGGGGCCACTGTTAAATGCCAATGCCTGTACCCAATGCCATAGCGCTGAAGGTCGCAAACCTATTTATGCAGCCAATGGTCAGCTGAGTGATGCAATTTTATTCCGGTTGGGTAATAAGCAAGGCCTGCCACATGCTTATTACGGTGAACAAATGCAGCATCAAAGTATTGCCACAAGTATCAATCCCGAAGGGAGCATGCGCTACGCAGCAATGCCCAGTCAAAATGACAAGCCTGCTGGCATACAGTTTAGCTTTACTCCAACTGACCTTAATCAACCCTTAGGAAATACAGCAATTAGCGGACGTATCTCACCGCAGCTGGTCGGCATGGGCTTGCTCGACCTGATTCCTGAAGCGAATATCATTGCGGCAGCTGACCCTGATGATAACAATCAAGACGGTATCAGTGGCCGCGTACATTGGGTACAAGATGGCAAACAGCAGCGCATTGGCCGCTTTGGATGGAAGGCGATTAACTCAAGCCTGCGTACCCAAAACGCCAATGCCATGTCGCAAGATATGGGTTTGACCACCTCGGTATTTATGGATCCTAACTGTACGGTAAATCAGCCTATTTGTTGGACAGCAGCGAATGGCGGCTCTCCAGAAGTCTCAGACAGCAGTCTAGACGCTGTGACCGATTTTATGACCGCCCTTGCCGTACCTGAAAGACGAATAGACGATTTATCAGATTTTAATAAAGGAGCGCAACTGTTTGCGCAAGTCGGCTGTGCTGGCTGTCACACACCCAAACAAAAAACAGGCAATAGTGAGCGCTTCCCGCTCCTATCACAGCAAAACATTTATCCTTATACTGATTTATTACTGCATGACATGGGTGCTGGACTAGATGATAGCGTGAAAGAGAAAAATGCAGAAAGCTTTGAGTGGCGTACACCGCCATTGTGGGGAATTGGCATTGTGGCACGTGATCCAGAAGCGCGGTTTTTGCATGATGGTCGTGCCAGCAGCTTAACTGAAGCGATACTCTGGCATGGTGGTGAAGCAGAAAGTACAAAGACGCGCTTTACACAGTTATCCGGCACGCAAAAACAAACATTAATGACCTTCTTAAAGGGCATTTAACGCTCAAACAATAAAATGTGAGATTTAAGAAAGCAAAAAAGGGCGACCAGTGGTAACCCTTTTTTATGCTGCTATTTAATAGTTATTCACGGCGATGCTTGGTATGACTATCAGGCGCTTGAGCATTATCAGGTAACAGCGCTTTAATCGTTAAGTTTGCATGCTGTTTATCAAGATTGTCCTCTGGACGGCCAAACGTTTTTGCTGTCCAAGTTAATACTACGATAGAACCGCTCAATAGCATAATGGCCACAGAAATTGTCGCCAGCAGCCATAAATGAAAATAGTCTGAGACCGCCTGTACATCAACCACCAAATGTCGTGATAAAGCAGTAATCGCGATAAATATCAAAAACTGTACCGGCAGACGATGGGTTTTAAAATAAATACCTATCATGGCGAGCAGCTCAAGGTAAATAAACAACATCAATATGTCTTTTAAATCCGCTGAGCCTTTTTGAACAATACCAACGAACTCTTTGCCAGCGGTCCAAACGACAACCACACTGATTAGAAATAAAATAACGTAATGACAGACATCGACAAACTCTCTACCGATACCTTGTAGTCGCTCATGAACACCTACGTTTTTTTTAGCCATGTTTAGGTCCTATCAACTGAGATGTGGTTGATTTAGCCTGAGTATATATTACCTCAGGCCCCTTATTTATCGGCAATCAGTATTCGTATGACTCTCTTTTTAGCCGATATTCAAACCGGCAGATTTTTCAGCAGCATCAACCGTTTGGCGAATAAGGGTATTAATGGTCATTGGACCCACGCCGCCCGGTACAGGCGTATAAGCACTGGCGATGTTTTCAACACCTTGCAACTCAATGTCACCGACGCCGCCATTATCCGTTGGATGAAAGCCTGCATCGATAACCACAGCGCCCGCTTTGATCCAATTAGCTTTGATCAGTTCAGGCACGCCCACTGCCCCAACCACGATATCCGCACGCTTAATATGGGACTCTAAATCTTGCGTTCTTGAATGGCAAATCGTTACGGTGCAGTTGGCATTCAATAGCATCATCGCCATTGGTTTACCCAAGATGGCACTGCGACCTACAACTACGGCTTCCTTACCAGCAAGCTCGATATTATGATGCTCTAATAAGTGCATGATGCCTTGCGGGGTACATGAACCATAAGCGCTCTGCTGCATCGCCATACGACCAAAGCCAAGGCAGGTCACACCATCGACGTCTTTTGCCAAGTCAATCTGCTCAAAGCAAGCACGCTCATCGATATGTGCAGGTACTGGATGTTGTAGCAAGATACCATGGACGTCTGGATTGCTATTAAGCTCATCTATTTTCGCCATCAGCTCTTCAGTGGTTGTCGCACTTGGCATCTCAACGCGTATAGAATCCATGCCGACACGTTTACAAGCATTACCTTTCATACGTACATAAGTCGCAGAAGCGGGATCGTCGCCGACCAATATCGTCGCTAAGCTTGGGGTACGTCCTGTTTTATTCTTGATAGCGTCTACACGCGTACTCAGTTGCTGTTCTATTTGTTTAGCAAGTGCTTTACCGTCCAAAACGGTAGCAGATCCTTGGGCAGTTGACATAGTAACTCCAATAGAGGGTGCGATAAAAAAAAAAGACAGCGCCCGCAACTATTTGCATGCCTGTCTTATGCTTGATCAATGTATGATTAAGACTGATATTGTACCTGTCTGGGCTAAAAAATCCTAGCGTGAGATAGAACTTGGATACTTATAAATTTCTATCACTCGCCAATCCAGCAATATCATGTCATTGCCGATGCAACCTTGACAACCTTTACCGTTTTATAAGAAAGTCTACTCACAAATAAAAGCCAATAGCCGCAACCATTTATAAATACTCAACACGCCTTAATAAGCGATATCCTCACATCACTAAATCATTGAAGCAAATACGCGATCGATTGCATCTACCGTTTGCGCGATTTCGGCAGTGGTTAAGGTAGGATGAACCAAAAACATTAAGCTGGTCTCTCCCAATTGTTTTGCTATTGGCAGTCTGTTTTCTGGACGCAAGCCTGTATCATCGAATGCTTTTTCTAAATATACCTCTGAGGCAGACCCTGAATAGCAAGGCACGCCTAGCGCGTTTATTTCTTCAATGATGCGATCACGTGTCCAGCCCTCAGCTAGGTTATTTGGTTGCACATAAACATACAATTTATAATAAGCATGGGTAGAGTTTGGAAAATGAGAAGCTTGCTCTAATGTTGGCACCGATAGATAGCCTTTTTCTTCCCATTTAGCACATGCCTCTAATATCGCTTGAGCATTAGCACGGCGCTTCGCTATCCAGTCACTCATATGTGCCAATTGAATACGCCCAATCACGCCTTGAATCTCGGTCATGCGCCAGTTGGTGCCAAAGCTCTCATGTAGCCAATTATAGCCGGGCTGCTGCTCGGTCTCATAGACCGCCGCATAGCTTTTGCCATGGTCTTTATACGCCCACATTTTTCGCCATAGCTGCTCGTCATCGGTGGTGACCATACCGCCCTCGCCGCCTGTGGTCATAATCTTATCTTGGCAAAAACTCCACGCGCCAATATGACCGATACTGCCAACGCTACGACCTTTGTAGCGTGCACCATGCGCTTGTGCGCAGTCTTCAATGACATATAAATGATGCTGATCTGCCAGTGCCATAATGCCATCCATATCACAGGGCCAACCTGCCAAATGTACACAGACGATGCCTTTAGTTTTGTCCGTCAATACCGCCGCTATCGACTCTGGAGTGATATTCCCTGTCGCCTCATCAACATCCGCAAAAATGGGCGTCGCGCCTGCATTAACCACTGAGGAGATACTGGCAATAAAAGTGCGCGGCGTCACGATAACTTCATCACCCACACCTATACCAAGTGCCTGCAATGCCGCGTCCAATGCCAAAGTTCCGTTGCCCAATGCAATCGCGTATTTGCTACCCGCCCAATCAGCGAATTCCTCTTCAAACTGACGGCATTCTTGCCCTGTCCAATAATTGACCTTGTTGGATAGCAATACTTGACTGACCGCATCCGCTTCTTGCTGAGTAAAACTAGGCCAAGGTGAAAAAGGAGTATTTAGCATGCGTTCCTCATCAAAGCGTGTTTTTATCGACGCTATTACCTGTGAATTTACTCATGGTCGCTTCACCATCAGCACTGATGCCATCTTTGATAATGACTTTTTTTACTGTTTTAACCAAGATCATAATGTCTAACCATAATGACTGATGATCGACATACCACGTGTCGAGCGTAAATTTTTCATGCCAACCAATCGCGTTGCGACCATTAACTTGTGCATATCCCGTAATACCCGGACGTACACGGTGGCGACGCGCTTGCTCATCATTATATAGGGGCAGATATTCCATCAATAGTGGTCGCGGCCCCACCAAACTCATATCGCCTTTAATCACATTCCATAGTTCAGGCAGCTCATCGAGACTGCTATTACGCAAGGTCTTACCAAATGCCGTCAAACGCTCATCATCCTCTAAAGGATTACCCTCTGTATCGATAGCATCTTTCATCGAGCGAAACTTAATCATCTCAAACGGCTTGCCATTTAGACCAGGGCGAGTTTGTCTAAATATCACTGGTGATCCTAAGTTTTTTTTGACTTTATAAGCCGTAATAGCATAAACAGGAGATAATATTACCAAGGCCGCCGTGGCAGCCGTGATGTCAAATAGTCGCTTTATCATTTTTCAGCCCGCCTTTTGTCGTTTACGCGGTCATTCCTATTACGTAAATAAAAACTTAAATAACTTTGCCACAATTGCTTGCGTTCAAAATTTGCAATGGCCCAGTCTCTTGCATCAGGATATCTCTTTTCAAATTCCTTATCAGTAGCAGCAGCACTGATCGCTTCGGCGACAGACGACATATCCTTAAAATTAAATTTTCGACCGCTGATACCTTCTTTGACACTATCCTTTACACCAACGACATCATAGGCAAAAGTTGGAACAGCGCAACTTGCTGCTTCAATAGCGACACTACCAAACCCTTCACGATAGCTCAAAAATAAATGTAAATCAGCACATTGAAAAACTTCGTGCACATTTGGGTTGGCTGGTATATACACACCTCTATTATCTTTGACAACTTTTTCAACGACTGTTTTCCCTACGTCGTCTTCACAGTCTCCTATGAACATAAAGTAGAGATTTTCTGCTCTTAGTTTTTCGGATATATACTCAATATCTTTGAAGCCTTTATCATCACAAACTCGTCCTACCACGCAAATCACAAAGGTATTGTCAGGTATCTTGTACTTCTTTCTTAATGCCTCTTTTTCTAGCTGAGCCATAGGTTGCAGCAAATCAGTATCGATGCCGTTAAATGAGCCATTATCAATGACAGTTGCCTTGCTTTTTTTGAGGATATTTTCTTCTAAGCATACGCTGAGCAAAGATTCAGAAACAAATAAAACCTCGTGAGACAAGCCAAAACTTAATATATCCAGACCCTGAAACACCCTCTTTTTTAAACCTGAAAAATTCTCATAGGCTCTACCCACGCTAAAAGCAATTCGTCTCTTTTGCAATGTAACAGCACTTGCGATACTCCCTAACAACAAGGCTTTAGGCGTTAAATAAACCACCACATCAAAACGATTCGATAGCATATAACGGGTTAAAAGCGCGAGTGACTGAGCATCTTTAAACAAAGAAGGCTTACGCTGAAAATTTAAATTAATCACCTTGCCTATTTTGCGCTCACGTAAAATATCTAACTGCTGTTTATCGCCACCGCAGATTAAGGTGATCTCAACATCCGCGTGATCTCTAATGTATTCAAGCTGATCACGATATAGCACATTAAATGACACCGCATCTGTCATTAGAAAGCATATCTTTAATGTCATTTCAGCACCTCAGCACTTTTTATATATTATTTTATCAGTGACGTTTTATAAACAATGTCATTTAGCACAAATACTATTTACCACTGACTGATGATGATTTCTTAGCGTGTCAGATATTGTTAATTTATTTCTTTTATTGGCTATCTTTTGTAATAATCCTATCAAATCTAAAAAAGTAACTGTTGTCAGTTTTGCTGATAATTTTAAAGAACCTAAATAACTGTTTCCCTTATATTCACAGTACGTTTTAAAACTGTCTTTGTATGATCTGGTTATTTTAGATAACGATAAATTTCCTTCTTCTCTATAATAGTAGAGTAAATCGGGCAATACCGCTAAATTTAAATCTTGATTTGAGATAGCTCTACACCACAAATCGTAATCTTCAGACCTTGGATAATTTTCATTATATTTATTTCGTTCATACCAACTCTTTTTTGCCAAAACAGCAGCATGTACAATAGGATACGCAGCGGCTATTTCTTTAAATTCCGTATAAATTTGATCGACATGACGACAACCATAAACTTTATTAAAATTATCAATAGACACAACACCTGTAGAAACCAAATCATAATCTGGATTTTTTTCTAAAAAACTTAATTGAATCGCTAGTCTATCTGGATGAATGAGATCATCGGCATCCATGCGCGCTATATAATCATAATTAGCTTCTTCAATAAGCTGATTTAATCGAGCAGGCAGTTTTTTATTTATGCCATCAGCAATGACCCTTATTCTATGATCAGCCTCTTCAAAACGCTTGGCGATGGCCAATGACGCATCAGTAGAGCCATCATCAATTAATATAAGCTCCCATAACTCATGCGTTTGAGCCAATATAGATTTGATAGCGTCTTCTAAGTACGCTTCAGCATTATAAATGGGAATACCAATAGATATATATGTCTGATTTTTCATTAGAAAACCTCAAATATCGGATTGATAATATACGGACTCAAGTTACTAAATCTCGATGTCGTCAAGACAAAATACATGAGAAAAATAACGATACTCGCTATATATAAATAAATATCATTAATTCTTTTTAAAATCATAGGCAGTATCAAAACCAATATCCATGTAAAATACGCAAGCAGCCTTTGAGGACCTGAAGGACTGGTACCCAACATCGCTAACGGTATGATAAAAACCACGCCTGATGCATAAAACGTTATGAGTTTTTGAAAATCTTTGTCTTTAATTTTATACAGATAACTGACCAAGATGATTAAAATCATGATAGCCGTGTAAAAACCAAGCGTTAAAAACCCGCCTGCTTCATCGGATGCTTTCGCATAGCCCTCATATCTATCGTTAGTAGAAGAAATATAAGCGACCAATACCCCACTTACTAATAGCGATCCTAAGAATGTTGCCAAAATCTTATATAAGGGTTTTATTCTTAAATTGACGATGAAATAAAATGGAATCATAAATAACGCGGTTACATGGAACAATGAAGCAATTGCACAAATCAGCAGGTATGGAATAAATCGTTTTTCTAACAGATAAGGAATGGCCAAGGTAAAGATCGCCATTGCCAATCCTTGACGCAGTCCATTAAAAGAAAAAGTATAAACGCCCAGCGTAATAAATAAAAATACGGAGAACCAATAATTTACGCTGTATTTTTTAATCACTCTAAGATAGCAATAGACAATAATTAAACTGGTAATAACAAGCAGCCAAAAATAATGAGTGGTCATACGTAATAACGCATACTCTAATAACTGATAACCAAACTCAATATCTTCATTGAACCTAAAGTACTCGGCATTCAATTGACTGTTGAAATTTCTCGTATAGTTTCCTGTATCCGTACCGACTCGGTAGCTACGAAGACCTGCAAACAATGTCAATATAATTAGCGGCAGCCAAAAAGACGTACGATTGAGAGATTTTTTCTCCAGTACAATCCAAAAAACAACAAGGCTAAGAACCAGCAGGTATGGAAGCATTTAACCCTCTATAAAAGTAGATGTCGTCAATCTTATATAAATCGGATATGGTGGCAGGTTTACACCGTCTAGTATCTTTTGTACCGTCCAATACCTATATAACTATAGCCTTCCTATCCACCTCGATTTTTTTCTCATTCCGTCCAAACTACCTTGAAACAACTATAAATAAGAAGCAACTACTCTGTCACATACTCAAGTACTTTTGCATTAGTATTTGCGCGTTGGTAGCAGCACTAAATCCATATAAATTCAGCGCTGCGGTTATGTCTTTTTCGTTGGGCTCTGGCTGTTTAGACGCTAATAAGCAATCAACCCAATCCTCGGCTGAGTGAATTGGTAAAAACTGTACTAATCCAAGTCCTAAATCTACTTCAGGTGATACTTGGTCAGAAACCAATGCCTTTAACCCAACTGTTTGGCTCTCGACCAAGACGACAGGGAAACCCTCGTGCAACGAAGGCATGATCATATAGTCGGCGCTGGCCATTAATTCTGTGATATCCGTACGCATCCCCAAAAACTTGACCGTATCTAGGAGTGACTTATCTGCTACTTGTTGTCTGAGCCTCATATCCAATGAACCTTGTCCGACAATATATAAGGTAAAAGCGACTTGACGTTTTTTTAACTGCTCAGCGATCTCTAAAGAAAACTGATGGTTTTTAACCTCATTTAGACGACCAACTTGGATGATTTTTAGCCCCTCATCGCCAAATTCTTTACCGATATACTGTCTTGATTGGTTAGCGACTGTCATCATCTGCTGTATGTCAACAGCATTGGGCAATAGCCACACGTCTTTTATGCTGCCAAATAGGTAATTTGCTGCTTGTTCACCGCAACTCATTTTATCTGTGGCCAATTTACGATTGGTAATGAACGCCCACTGTTCATATATTTTTTTAACAACATTGGTTTTACCATTACTGGTGCTATGAGAATGTGAAATGCGATGCGGCACGCCAGCACCTTTAGCAGCCAGCAGATGAAAAGCATTGTTTAATAGCATGTGAGCATGAATGATTTGATAGTCAGGGTGTTGTTTAAGGAAGTTTTTAAGCTTCCACATACGCGCTAATGAATGATCCGCTAAAATCGGTATAATCCTACCGCCCAGCGCTATTATTTCAGCATCATAGTCACCGACCTCGTCGGTAAAAGTGATAAAATCAAACTGAATCTGGCTATGATCTATATGACGATATAGATTCATAAGCATGGTCTCTGCCCCAGCCCGATCCATTTTTCCCACGATGTGTAGCACTCTCTGAATAGTCATCTCTTTACCTATTAAGAAGCCATAAAACCAAACGTATTTTTCAAAACTATTCTGGATCTGTTTTCTCTTGACTTTTAACCCTTGCTCTTTTGTCTAGCGCTTGACGAAGCACCTGTAACATCAGAAAGGCAACTTGCGTCGGCATACGTACGATATTACTAATCATCATATTTCTTACGGTCAAATCGCTCTTATAACCTTTTAGTCGTAACGTTTTATCTGCTTTTTTAGCTTGTGCCAATGCAGCTGCTAAATAGTCATTATCTATACGAGTAAGGATACTCCAATGACTTTGTTTAATTTTATTGGCGAGTGTTTTTTTAACCTCATCCGCTTGATAGTCCTCTACTAAACTGATGACTTCTGCGTGGATAACGAAAAGGTCTAATAGTTTTTTATCTGTTGACCCTGTGATCGACGTGCCACGCTGTCTGTATAGATAAAAATCAATGGGCAGGTGATACTTAATATTAGTAGCCAAGCCAAGATGCCAATGAAAAGGCCAGTCTTCGTAGTACAGACCCACTGGGAACTGTAACGAGGCAGACCGCACTGCGCTAGATTTAATAAATTTGAGCCATGCAAAATGCGGTAAGCTAAAATATGAGCCGTCTATTTCGGTTGCCTCAAATGCTAAATTGCTAGCGGGATACGGTAGATCTGTCTCCGTGATACCATCTTTGAACGGTGTAAAGCCATACGTCACGACCTCTGCATTCGTGGTGAGCGCACAATCCACACACGCTGCCACCAAGCGAGTGTCTATAATGTCATCAGAATCAACGAACATCATGTATTTGCCTATCGCAGACTTGATACCAGTATTACGAGCCGCAGAAAGACCGCTGTTTTCATGATGCTGAATGACTTTGATGCGCTCATCTATGAGATGTGACGCAAGTGCTTGTTTTGAATCATCAGTGGAGCAATCTTCTACAACGATAATTTCAATATTCTGATAAGTCTGCTGCTTGATGGATGCCAAGCAAGCATCGATATATGACGCAACGTTATACACTGGTACGATGACACTCACTAATGGCGTTTCGATAGTCGTCATATCGCTACTAGCGCTTTTTTTAGGTCATCATACTCAGCTATATCAACTGGAGACTCATCCATCGTACCGTGAGGCAGGGACAGGAGGCTATCGATGAATGTTGCAATATCAGCAATCTCATCCAACTCTAAAAACACCAGCCTTGGATGACCGCCTAAGCAGTCCAACTGCGTCTGTCTTATCTTATGATTGGAGTTCGGGAGTACCAAGCACGGCGTACCCGATAGCAAACATAAAATCATGCCGTGCAGCCGGTCAGTCACGACCAATTTTGCAGCACGAAACTGACTAAGCTTGTCAGTCAGTAATTTTGTGCAATGTGCTTCATCGAGTTGCGAACCACCAGCATGTGTATCGGTCTTTTCAATCTGATAGCCAGTATCTGCCAAGGCTTTGTCTATCATGGCGTATTGCTCAGCTGATAGTGCGGCTTCTTTGTCATCTCGTAAGCAGCGCAAAATACCTGAAGGCGCTAAGCAATCTGTCGTACCCAGCACTGTTGCATTCGCGCTCATCACAATATCTGGTACGAGACCAATATGCACATTACTGTACTCAGCAAAAAGCTCGATGAGTTTTGCCGCTGTTATCGACTCTCTGGCAAAAACATGTATATCTGGATGCTTGGCGTAGACGTTTACAATACGCTGCAAGGCACGTTTAGATTGAATAGAATCATTCCAATCTAGTGTCTGAGGAAAACAAACGATTCGATTGGCAGGAAATGACTTGATGACTAATTGGCGCAGCTCCTCAATATCAGGATACGTGCCACCCATATTACCGCCGCCGATGATAGTGACGATATCCGTCTCTTTTATTTGCTGTTTAATTGAATTGAGCACAAATCTGGTTTGACTGATAGCAACACTAACAACGTCATAATCCGTCAGCACACGTTGCAAATACTGCTTTTGCGCGTGAGAAATAGCAATATCACCAATATTGCCATAGTCAGCAGCAAGAAAAATAAAGCACCGTTTACCAGTTGGTAACGGTAAACCTCTCGCCCCCATATAAGCGGCCAAGTGTTTTTTTAATCTGAGCGGAATGAGCTTTTTTATAGCAGCAATATTCATTTTTAATGCTCCCTTATTCGTTTCTCATTAACAGCTTTTTCACCCACATACGACGCCTTGAGCCAACAGGAAACAATCTATTCAAGTTAGGAGGCGGTTTACGTTTGAGTGCTTTTTCAATGTATGGCAGCCATTCAAGACCTCTACCTGTTTTAATCATCTCATGACGAATTAACTTCCAATCTATGCTAACAGCCCTGCCCTTTAGAGCCATTGATTTAAAAAGTGATGAGTCCATGGGCTCGCTAAAACATTGAGGGTTATCTATACCTGCAACCAAAAAGTTGAGACGCGTCCTAACACATTTCTCACAGCGACCGCAGTTACTATCATGCTTATCTCCAGCCCAACAGACACGTAAATTCTCTATACCCAATGGCCATTCTGCAAGCGCTTGAAGCTTCTCTGACCGACTAAACCCTGCGCCATCATGAATGAGTCTAAAGTCGCCAGAACTTAGCAGCGGGTCAGTGATGGGGTGTGAGCCCCAAGGACTAATTAATACATCATAAGAATCACCACTACCAATGAGCCCAATTCCTGCATATCGTTTCAATCCGCATAATACTGAAGCGATAGCAGCAGCATGATAGTCTTCCCAGTTGATGTCCCAAAGTCCCCGAATATTTGTTTTCACAATGATCAAATCGATATTGATATCTGCAAGTACTTTTGTCGCTGTTTTTGCCGCGCCAGCAAATCCTTCCGTATCATCTAATGGTATATCAAAGCCATGCACAAAAACCCCTGCTTTAATATTTCGTGTGGCGTATCCTGCTCTGCCTGTCGCATGACGATAAGCGGTAAACTGAGCATCAACGCCACCAGAAAATGCAGCAATCGCACCATCTATATGGCAGTCTTGTTCTCTTATACGATCCACTTCTATATCAATCAAAAAATAACGCTCTGGCAACCACTTATTCCAAACATACTGTAGCTCTGTCAGGTTGGCTAATAGCTCATGCGACACGCTACCATGCACATGAATGGCTGCTCGCATCTGCATCGCGGGCAACAATGTGGCCAGTAAATAAGCATCACAATCATCGTCTTCTGGCATTGGCAAGTTCGCTGGATATACAAACCACAATGCCTTCTCAGTCATTTGCCCGCTAGCTGTTGTCTGTTGCAGCAAACAACAGCGCTTTTGACCCTTTTCATCACTGCGTAAAGGCTGAGGCAACAAATCAATATTAAGCATATTTTTTCACCTTTTCTTTAGACCAAGACAGTTGAAGAAAAACCAGCGTCATAACATACCAACGCCGTGAAAAACATAAAATCAATACACGAATGCCACGTGCAGGATGCCGTTGATAATAATGCGGCAAACAGTTCTGATAAACGAAAGACTGGCGTATTTTAACCAGCTCTGCACGACGCTTTTTCATATCTATATGCGCTAAATTATTGAGTAAATATGGCAGCATATGCTCAACATAACTACGAGCAAAGTCCGATAATAGCACTTGCTTCTCAGTAGCACTGATCGACCAATCATGTATCCTGACTCTGGCTGTATAGTCCGCTTCAATGGATTCCAAAAGCCCTGATTTATATTGTGAGCTTGTTATAGAGGTCGCATTTTCATAGTAGTTGTATGGACAGTCTGGCAGCACCGATAAACGATTCGCTTTGCTTAGACATGCGATATTAAAAATACCATCCTCACCAAATTTGACGTCGCTATCGAAACGCAGCTCTGCAATTAAATTTTTGCTATACACCTTGGTGCAGGCGTACCAATATATATGTCTATTCTCTGTCACTCTCAGTTGTAGCATTTCGATATCTTGCCGTGAGTACTCTGCCGCACTATTAGGACGCTCAATAACAGAGCCATCCAGCATCATGCGTTTATGACCAAATGCCAACATCTCGACATCTCGATCTACAGCTTTTTCAAAGACAAAATCAAAATACCAATCATCAATGGTGTCATCCGCATCTATAAAAACGATGTAATTGCCGGTTGCGATATCGAGCCCAGTATTACGAGCCTCTGCCACGCCACCATTTTTTTGAGATTTCACCGTAATCCATGACCTAGCACTCGCCCAGCTATGCAATAGGCTAGCAGTATGATCTTTAGAGCCATCGTCAATGACTATCAGCTCAATGTCGTGATTCTTTTTCGCAACGTCAATACTATTAATACAACGATCAATAGTAGCAGCGGCATTGAATGCGGCGATAATAACTGAAATCATAGTGAGCCTCTCAAGTTGAGACTTCTTATACATATCCTTTGTGACATTCAAAGCAGTCAAAAAATGTACCTACTGCTCCACTTCATCGATATGAACAAGACGCCGAAAAGCGACATAAATGATAGATAAACTGAGCAAAACCCCAACAAATGAGAAAAGGGCAATGGCTATCATATCTGACTCAAAAACGTAAAAACCTACATACAGCGCTGCAGCACGAAATACCACTGCAAACACTTCTCGAATCAAAAGGAATCGCTGTAAACGTAATGCTGGCAATGCCGCAGTACTCGCACCAGACACTAAGCTGGTCAAAAGCCAAATAGACAGCCACTGCGAATAACTACCTGCTAATGCCCACTCTGCACCGAACACTAAAGAAAAAAGATAATCGCCAAAAACGAACACCGTACCGAATGGCACAATACCAACCACTAATAAAATCAACGTTACTTTTAATAAAAATTGATAAGCCTCAGGTGAATTTGCTATGATGGCACGCGTAATTTTAGGATAGAAGACCTCTCCAACCGCCTGACCTAACAGCATCGCGGGTGCACCAAGCACAAGAACAGCCAACGAATACTGCCCTGCAGAAGAGGCACTAAATAATGACGCTAACAAGATAGTTGGCAACCCTACTGAAGCCGCATTCAGGATACTTTGTGGCATACGATATATCGCAAAATCACGCTGCGATCTGGCGGCATGTCGAATACCCTCAGTGCCAAACCAATGACGGACATTTAATACACCTACTCTAGGTACACGAAGCATCTGCATGATAAAGTTTGTGAGCTGCCCTGCTATCGTCAATAAAATAAGTAACATCCCTGAAGGTGCTAGCATACCGCCTATCAGCTTACTGCTATCTGTTAAAAACTTGCTTTCCACATAAGCCCGAGCTTTCGCTTTAAATAAGCCCACCCTAATAGCAGACTGATCAGCGACAGAAAGAAAAGCACCGACTAATAGCGTTAATGGTATGAGATATAGCATGTTTGGCGTGCTTTCCATACCCATCCAACTTGCCAAATGAAACTTGCCGACATAGACAACAATGAATGAGAGGACAGCTATAACCACACTGAGCAATATAGACAATCGAGCAATTGCCGCAGCATCCTCGTCACTGTCTGGCATCACGATTGCATTTGCATAGCCCATAGTGGCAATCGGCGTAATAATGCTGACGATAGCAGTAAAGGCAGCAGCAATACCGAAATCCTCAGGCCTGTACAGTCTGGTGAGAAATGGCATAAAAATCATGGCGATGGCCTGTCCAGCAGCAATCCCGCCACCGACCATGACCACATCTCGCACAAAGTGACTGGTTTTCAACCTGTTTATTGTGCTCTGTATCGATGAAAATACTCCAGAGCTCATGACATATTGTCCAATTTAGTGACTCACAGAACTTGTAAGGAATTTATGATAGCGCGCCTCTCTCTATTAACCCATTTCATTGGTCAATGTGGTATCTACTTTCTCTACCTCGACATCTTTATCAGATCCTTCTCGGTAACCTTCGACAAAAAACTTAAACTGTGTTTTCAGCCAGACCACATCCTGCTGCTTTGCTTTTTCTGCAAATTCAAATAAAATATTTTCGATATCTTGCAAAGGAAAGCTGTGCTCCATTGCTTGCATAATCAATGGATGAAAAGTAGGTTCGATATTGTCTTCACCAATGATTAACTCCTCGTATAGCTTTTCACCCGGTCTCAAGCCAGTAAATACGATTTCGATATCGCCATTGGGATTGCTATCATCTTTTAGCTCACAACCTGTCAAACGAATCATACGTTTTGCCAGATCAACAATTTTGACGGGCGCGCCCATATCAAGTACAAATACTTCACCACCGAATGCCATCGCACCTGCCTGAATAACCAAACTGGCCGCTTCTGGAATCGTCATAAAATAGCGCGTGATGTCTGGATGGGTGATGGTGATCGGACCGCCTTGCTCAATCTGTTTGGTAAATAACGGCACCACAGAGCCTGATGACCCTAAAACATTGCCAAAACGCACCATGCTAAAACAAGTCTGACTATTACTTTGGCTCAATCCTTGGCAGACCAGCTCAGCCAAGCGTTTGGACGCCCCCATGACATTGGTAGGTCGCACAGCTTTGTCAGTAGAAATCAGCACAAAAGTCTCAACGCGAGCCTGTATCGCAGCACGGGCACAATGGTAGGTGCCTTTGGTATTATTGATGGTGCCCTCAAAGGGATTGGACTCAACAATAGGCACATGCTTATAGGCTGCAGCGTGATAAATCGTTTTTATATGGTTTTTTTCGAATATATTGATTAATTTTTTTTCGTTACTGACACTGCCGATAATGCTAATAATCTCAATATGTTGATAATCAGCATTCGCTGTTTTTAGATTACCAAGTTCTTGATCTATGGTGTATAAAGCATACTCAGACTGTTCATATAGCACCAAGCATTTAGGCTTATTTTTGATGATTTGCCGACACAGCTCACTACCGATTGAACCACCTGCCCCAGTAACGAGAACGTTTTTGCCCGTGATGTTTTTTTGTAGCAACTCCGCAACAGGTTCGACCGTTTCTCGTTCGAGCACATCTAGTATGTCAACGGGTCGTATATGACTGACGGTTACTATCTCATCAGCAAGCTCACGTAAGCTTGGCAAGTCTTTTATCTTAACGGATATACCTGACAGACTGTCCATAATCTGTTTTTTACGAGCACGGCTCATAGAGGGCATGGCTAAAATCACCTGCGCCACATTGAGTTTTTCTATCAACCACGGAAGCGTGAGCTGCATATATTTGTTTGCCATGTAAATAAGCCCCAGTAAGCTGCGGGTCATCATCGATATACGCCACTACATTGTACTGATAAGAATGTCTCAAACTTTCTAGCAACTCTCTACCAGCTTCTCCTGCACCATAAATAATCACGTTGTCACAACAGGCATCTGGACGACGGCTTTGACCTGCACCCTGTAGACGTTTCAGTAACGCGCGTATCATGAGCCTACTATTCCACAGCCAAATAAAAAATAGAAATAAAAATATAACGGGGGCTGAGCGCGGTATCGTCGCTGATGGACTCAAATAAATGATGACTTGATAAACAATAATAAGTAAAAAAAACAGTTGCAGCACACGACCCATCACTGCATCAAAAAACCCTCGAGAGGCGCTTCGATAAAAACCAATAAGATATAAGCTAGCAACCGGCACGAATGCATAAAAAGCCAACGCTGCAAGACTGATATGAGAGGCCACATACCCTTGTCGTAGCATCAATGCCAATAATAGGCAAAAGATCGACATAGCAAAATCTATACTAAATAAGAGGGTGCTTTTAGTCAGGCGTGGTAATGACAATAAATACAGAGCCACACGCTTCGACCATTGATTAAAACCACTGGACGATTGATAAGCATTGTTTGACTCTGTTTTTATCAACATAATATCCACCCAATTAAGTTGGTTTGCTTATAAGCGACTACCACGCAAACTAGTGGTTATCTCCATAGGCATAATGATAATGATAGCTATATTTATCCATAAGACCCTGCTGTACATCATTGAGAATAATGCCATCTACTTGTACATTGGCTTTATTCATTTGCTTGATCGCATAAACCAGTTGCCCTTCTATTGAATGATTAAACTTCGTGACGATAAGCACTTTGTCTGCATGTTGCGCAAGTACCATAGCATCTGACGCCGCCAATATCGGGGGTGAGTCGATGACAATATAATCGTATTGAGTTTTTAATTCTGCCATCAAATGATTGAATTTTTCGCCCATCAATAAGGAGGTGGGGTTATGCGGCTGCCGTCCGCGCGGTATGAAATCAATCAACTCCATACCAGTGGGATGAATAAAGCTTTCGACCCCTAAGCTAGGAACCTCACTGTCTGATCGAGTACCATCAATCGGAGAAAAATGCTTTTTATCCTGCAACAAATAATCGGCAAGACCATCATGTTGGCTCATATTAAACATTTTATGCAGCTCACCTAAACGCATGTCACCATCGATGACCAAGACTTTTTTGTTGAGCTGGGCAAATACCTCTGATAAATTGGCAGCGATAAACGACTTGCCGACACCAGGGCTCTCCCCAGTAATCAATATGACTTGCGCGGGCTGCCCGACCGCTGTCCCCATTGGCATACCAAACATCAAATTGGTTCTTAAGCTTTTGATCGCCTCATAACTCAAACTACTGTGATCAACATGAGCGAGTATGCGAGGGGTGGTATTCTTCTTTTTACTCAACCTCGACAGTAAGGGTGAGCGTGGAATCGTTGCGATGACAGGGATGCCCGTTGTGACCTCTAAATGCTCTGGATCTTTTACGACATTTCTAACAAGGTTCTTCAAGAGCACCAGCATCACCCCAAACATCATGCCTATCAATGTGGTCAGCATCAGGATTTGTAGTTTATTTGGTGCAATGGCATTAAAGGTACTGGTCGGTGAATCGATAATACGGGCATAGCCGATTTGACCAGCCTTGACGATTTTAAGTTGCTCATAATTTTTGAGCAGCGTCAGATAGATTTCTCGATTGATTGCAGTATCTTCTGATAGCTTTAGAAACTCTCGCTGTATTTCAGGTAGACCTGCAATGGTATTATCTATCTCTCTTGTTCTATTATTAAGCACTTTGAGCTGTTCATTAATTTGAATGACCAGTGGATGTTCTTCGGTGTAATAAGTAGTTAGGTCTGCTTTTTTGAGTTTCAGCTCATTGAGCTGCTCATCGATGCGAGACTTCTCATTCAATAACAACTCGGCTTCTTTACCCACATCAATCGTGCCATATTTTTTACGAAAGTCATTAAACAGTGCTTCAGAAGTCTCTAATTTTTCTTTTAATAGAGGGATCTGCGTTTCCATAAAGGCAAGTGTTTTGGTCGTTTCTTCAGAACCGCGAGATTGGTTTTGATCGACGTAAGATCGGACGATCTGATTGAGTATAGTAGTGATTTGCTCTTGGTTGGGACCCGTCATCGACAGCTGAATAATCCCCGTTTTTTGACCTTTTTCTTCAACGGATAAGGCGCCGTTGATAGCGTCAGTCGCAGCCTTTATCGTCTGCTTACTAATATTAATTGGGTAACCATCAGCAGGTAACTCTGTGACAGTAATATTAATCTGACCGTCCAACCCTTTGAACTGATGCGCCTGACCAAGCTGACCTTTGAATTCATCAAACCCATTGCTCAAAACAAACCCTGTAGCAGATTTTGTTAGTATGAAAGGTTGGTTTAAGTACGCTGGTGATACATCAAATTGGCGGACTTTTACTATGCCATTTTCGGTATCAAGTGATACATCATCTGGTGTGTTTAATTGCGTGTAAGTACGATTGCTTTTTATTCTATCAAGATGACCAATATTGGGATCTGTTAGCTTAATGCGCAGGTGCAATAGCTCAACCACTGGCTCCAATATCATACGTGATCGTATCAGCTCTGCTTCTGTCTCCGCTTTGCTGACTTCTGCACCAACCAACTCTGAGATACTCTCGCCAAGCGCCTCTATTCCTTGAGTATTTTCTTCAATCTGTATCAGCGCATCTGATTTATAGATGGGATTCACATAGCGGGTATACAAAAGCCCTAGTAAAAGCCCCAATATCGCCATGAGAGCAATGATTTTCCAACCACGTAACAATACTAAAACCAGCGCCATTAAATCGATGTCGTCATTGTTTTTTTCGCCCGTAGACGTTGATAGGTCTTTTGAATCCATATTATTCATAACCATATACTCATCGCTCAATGTTGATCGTTTAATAGCATTCGCTGAACTTCAACGCTCTAATCGATGGCGCGTCGCTAATCTTGTCAGTCCATTGTTCAAGACTATCGATAATATCTTGTCTACTCTTCTCAAATGCTGAGTCATCCTGCTGATAAGGGTCAGCAATATCTTTATCAAGCCAATGCCCTATTCGAAAGGTTTTTCCGCGACAGTGCGGCCACTGACTTTCAATCCATTTGGTTTGGTTGGTTGTCATCGTCAAAATTAAATCTGACTGACTGACTAATGCTTCATCAATTTGCTTGGCGATATGAGCACTGATGTCTATATTATGAGTAGCCATCAATGCAACCGCTTTGGCATCAGCTGCGTGACCTACGAGCGCTGACAGACCAGCAGAGTCGATGTGCTTTTCTGGATAATATGCCGTTAATATGGCAGCGGCCATCGGGCTACGGCATATATTGCCAACACAAACAACCAATATCTGATCAAACGCTCCCATGACTGACTCCTATATCCCTGAAATCACATTGATTGCTGATGTTGAAGGCAGTATGGCGCTAATAATACGATTCCAGCGCGCCAAGCCAGTTGGATCAACATAAAGGATGTCATTGGCTTGCATGTCAAAACGACTGGCCAAGGCAAAACTGGTAATGCTCTGCATGTCGACATAATAAATATTGGTGTATTGATACTTTGGATTATCCCGAACGATATATACTTTGGCCGCATTGGCTGTATTAGAATTCAATCCATTTGACTCACCTAATACATGCGCTAGGCTCAGCCCTTGCTCAGGAATAGCAACGGGCTCAATTTTGCCAAATTCTCCCAATACATAGACCTTATTGCGGCTTTGGCTATTGACATGAATAGCATCGCCGTCTTGTAAGTATATTTGATTGGCAGACAGCCCCATTTGATTTAATGATTGGATACCGAGCTTGTAACTTTTGCCTTGACGGTTTAATACGATATGGTTTGAATCACCCGTATCAGTCGTACCACCCGCCATAGAAATAGCGCCATATACTGAGATGGGCACATCTGCGATAACAAACTCACCAGACTGCTTGACCTCACCATCCACGAAAAACTTACTACCACGGTAGTTGATGATTTTGACCTGAGGATCTGAGTATTTGAGATAGCGTTGAAGCTTGCTTTGCAAAGTGGCGGTGAACTGCGGCACACTGAGACCGCTGGCTTTGACTCTCCCTACTAAGGGGAATTGTATAAACCCTTGCTGGTCAACGGTCAGACTAGACGTTGAGGCATTAATATCTGGATAATTGGTCAGGATAATATTGAGAACATCCCCTTTAGCAATGCCATAGCTGACACGCCCAGATGTTTTTACTAAATGATATAAATCTCGATCAAGGATGACGGCTTCTTTAGCTGGTAGATTAGCCAAACTCAAAGGTTGAATATAGAATTGTAGACCGTTTTCTGCAGTAAATGTTCCTGACTCGGGTAATTTTCCAGACTGAAGTCCTGAATTTATTGTGCAACTGCTGAGCAATACTGTCAGCAATAAGCAAGACGCACTTGCTATTAAGGAGCGCTTTTGTACAGAAATGAAATATTTATAAACCATAACAGTTACTCATATTTATATTCGTGAATCAAAAATAAGTGCCTTGCTGCTATCAATATATTCATAAAAAAGGATGTATTTATTGAATATACACCTAAACTATACATAACGCAATATTTATAAACATTGATGTAAGAACATTTTTTTAGTTAATTTATTTTATGTAAACCCTTTTCAAAAAAGGTGTATAGCGCATATCGATAAAAACAAAAAGACAGAAAAATCTAAATAGGAGGACATATTAAAAGGTGTTAGCAGTATTTTTTAGGGTTCATGCTGCCGAAAATAGAAATTTAGTATTGGTGATGTTGCTTAACTTGTCTTAATAATACTTAGAGAACTTACTGTTTTATTAAAAAATAAATATAAGCATTTGTGTGCAAATATCTTACTTTTATAACAACCTAATCAACTTTTATTTTAGAAATCTCTTTTAATTTAGCAAACTTTCTTTTATTAATGTAAAGCTATAAATTGATACCGTTTGTAGATACTGGTTTGCGTGCTAAAGTCATCAAAATAGCGTAGAATAGTCAATCCCATTTTTTACATTGAGAAATGTAAACCCACCGACTCAAGGACATGATTATGAAAGATGAAAAATTACAGAAAGCCCTCGCCCGTATGGGTCTTGGCTCACGCCGTCAAATGGAAGAAGTCATAAAATCAGGGCGTGTTACTGTTAATAACGGACCTGCGACCATTGGTGATCGCGTCGAGCAAGGCGATGAGATTCGCGTTGATGGTCGTCAGATTAAATACACCTCTGAAAACGAGAAGCGTCGCCGTGTTATCGCTTACTACAAGCCTGAAGGCGAAGTCTGCTCTGCTAAAGATCCAGAAGGTCGTCCAACCGTTTTTGAGCGTTTACCAAAACTGACTCATGATCGCTGGGTGATGGTTGGTCGCTTGGACATCAATTCAACTGGGCTATTATTGTTTACCAATGATGGTGAGATGGCGCATCGCTTGATGCATCCGTCTGGCGAAGTCACTCGTGAATATGCGGTACGTGTATTGGGTGAAGTCACGCCTGAGATCGCTCGTGCGCTAACGGCTGGCGTTATGCTAGAAGATGGCCTTGCAAAGTTCGAAGATATCAAAGAAGGCGGTGGTGAAGGCGTCAACAAGTGGTATCACGTCCAACTAAAAGAAGGTCGTAATCGCGAAGTACGTCGTTTGTTTGAATCACAAGGCCTGAAAGTAAGCCGTCTACTACGCACGCGCTATGGCACGATTGCTCTACCAAAAGAGCTACGTACTGGTCGTTTCTTAGAACTCGACAGAAAAGACATCAATACGTTGACTGATTTAGTGAGCTTGCGTCCTCGTTATGGTACGGGTCTGCATGGCGCAGCAAAAGAGAAACAAGAGCGTATCAGAAGCAAGCCGCTTAAAGCGCGTCGCGCTACTGACAGTCGTAGCGATAGCCGCAGTGGTAGCGACAATCGTAACAGCAGCGCGAAGCCTAAAAGTAGTGCTAGCCCTGCCAGCCGTGGTACGCGCAATACTCGTGACCGTAATGACAAGCGTTAAGTGATACCAAACCCAAAAAATACGATTAGCTGCGTCAAACTCGTTTAGTCTACAATGTGTAGTACTTGCACTCGGTTTCCTTGCTACTCTAATTTTTGTGAATGGTATCGTTTTAAAGTTATCGCTTTAAAGTAGACAACAAAAAAGCAGCCAATGATGAATAATCATTGGCTGCTTTTTTATGAGTCATTTATAGCAATTCATTGTAAGTCTGACGATGTATAGTCGATTCAATTTAAAAGTAGTACGAAGCAACCGAGTGTAGATATATATTCAATACTTCAAGAGAGGTTAACGCAGTAACACTTTTATAGTGGAATGACTATAGGCTTAACTATCGTGGCTATTAATATAATTCCTCATTACTCGTAGCTCTTGTAACTGCTGACTTTCCATTTGTTCTAATAATCTATCTAGACGCTGCTCAATATTATTAAATACCTGCTGTAATAACTGATTGGCTTCCGCCTTTTTTTTATTATCTGTATTGTCACTGCTTATATTAATATTCGATAGATGATGATGACTGGCAAGCATTTCAGGCAGCCTAGTGTGCAACATCTTATTCAATACAAATTGCTGCTCGGTTACGGCAGGCGTTTTATGCTGAGCTTGTAGTGATTTTTGATACACTTGATAGCGGGTTACTTTTTCATCGATACGTTTTAATTGGCGCAGCTGTGGCTCTGACAAATTTTTCAGGTGTTTTTTATTTAAATTTAGTTGCTGCCAACTAAGTTTGGACAATGACAACGGTGCATCATAATCCTGATAAGTGAGTACATCTGGCGAAATACCGACCGCTTTATGCAGCGCATGCCAGCCTTTTTTACCCAAATAAAAGGTGGTGACGGTCGTTACAATGCCAATGCCTATTAAGATGCTCATATACCCTTACTCTTCATCGTTTAATCACACCACTTTGCCTTTACAGTTTAATATTCTCAGCACTCACATTCTTACCAGTTGCGCCAGTTGGATTTTCAATCGCTTTAATTTCTATATCGGTATTAGCACTACTGACACTACTAACATTGCTATCGAGCTTTTGAATATCTGTCGTAGTAGCAGGATTATTAAAGCGTTTTTGTAGATAGCGGTTAGTCGCCAGCAGCTTTTGACCATCTTGGTGATAAGAGGCATTCAATAAATCATCAAACTGAGTATTAATGGTACGTAATACATCTAATAGCGCTTCTTTTCCAGTCACATTAGAGTGCTTGATTTTGGTCGTGTCAGCGCGCGCGCCATCCCCCACATCTAAGTCGTGCAAGCGGCGATAGTCAGTCACAGCAAGTGGCACATGTCTGTCCATTAAATTTTGAATCATAATGTAGGTTTCATTGACCGTGTCCTTATCGTCTATCTTGCCATCATTATTGGTATCGCCATAAATGACCCGTAGCTTCTCCCCTTTTTCATTGATTTGGTCGAGTGCTGTTTTGACTTCAACAGGCAAGCTTTTTTCTGGGATGTAACCCAATTGCGGCATCGATTTGTACTCAAGCATTTTAGGCGCAGTCATTTTTTTGATACCACGATACCCCAGATATAACCCAGCGACTGGTAACACTCCATATAAAATGAACATGACAAACATCGCAGTAACTTGAGTCATTAGAGTATCCTAATTGTTGAATAAAATGGCTTGGCTAAATGGCTTGGTAACCTTCTTATTATTTTAAATAAGATAGATAGTTATTATTAAACAAAAAAATAAGGCTCTATTAAAGCCCTATATTGTTATGCATTGCATCGCTTGTGTGAAAACCATGTTAGGGCGTGTCCCCAATTTAATCACAGCTCTGAATTATGTTAATTTTATAATGCCAATTAACAGCCATTAACTATTAGCCATTAACTTTTTGTCCGGCTTTTGACATAACGGTGCGTTGAAGCCAAACGATTCATCACCGTTTGATGCAGCTCATCTAACAATTCATCAAGCTCATAATCAATCTCTAAAAACAAATCCGTCAGCATGTCACCTGCCGTCATTTTTCCTTGTACCATATTGTTTTTGGTACGGTGCGGGCTAAAACGCTGTAATTGCTCGTAATGATGTAGGGCTTCTGGAATGCTCTCTGACACCAGCTTATCGATGACAAATTGGCGTTCATTATGCTGCTGTTGTTGCTGCTCATTGAGCTCACTGCTCCACTCACGATAGCGTTTTAACTTACCATTGATACGGTCTAGTATCGCAACCGCCTCGATGGGCATGGCGTTTAGGGTGGCTTCATCGACCACATCAATAAGCTCAGTCATAATCGGGCAGCGTCCATGTTTGAGATACCACAAGGTATCGGGGTCAAAAGGCGGTCTATTGGTCGGGCGCATCTGAGCGCGATTGGATATATAGCGATCGGTCAAAGGTGTCGGCGTTCTGATATCACTCACTTGCGCCAAAGCATCACAAATACGTTCGGTGCGCTCAGGCGGCGTCAGTACAGAACGCTGACTGACCGCTTGATCGTTTTTATCATTGTTTGTACTATTATTATCAGTCACCTCTATATCTTGACTGATAGCCATCTCCTGAGCATTTTTGGCTGCTAGCGTTGGCAGGTCATCTTGAGCTTGCCCAAATGACTTTAGCATTCTTGTCAGACTTACCACCATGACCTACCTTGCCCCTCGTCCCGTGCACGCTTATTGCGCTCGTATTGCATAGATTTATCCAATAGCGTATCTTAACAGCTTTTTACCACGCTGCCAGTAAGCAAAATGTCAACACCTCTCATCCGCCCCCTGCTAAGCACACTATTATGAATGCGACCGACTACACCTCTGGATTCTTACTTGGGCTATCGCTCATCATCGCGATTGGCTCACAAAACGCCTTTGTACTCAAACAAGGACTCAAACGCGAGCACATATTTTTTGTCTGCTTATTTTGCGCGGTCAGTGATGCGCTGTTAATCTCTGCTGGCGTTGGCGGTTTTGGCGCGGTTACGGCGCAATATCCGCAAGTGGTCAATATCGCAAAATTCGCTGGCGTCATATTCTTGCTAGGCTATGGATTGCAGAGCTTATATGCCAGTGTGCGCGTCACACATGCACTCACCGTCGAGGGACAAGTCGTCACCAGCTTAAAAAAAGCCCTGTTATTATGTTTTGGCTTTACTTGGCTCAACCCACACGTCTACTTAGATACATTGGTACTCGTTGGCATGGTTTCAACGGGTGCTAGTAGTAAGCTGGCATTTGCAGTCGGTGCAGTCAGCGCCTCATTCTTTTTCTTTTTTGCGTTGGGTTATGGGGCACGATTACTCAAACCATTATTTGCCAAACCAAAAGCGTGGAATATACTCGATGCTTTGGTAGGGATACTCATGTTGTATTTGGCGTGGCATCTGTACCAAAGTTAAAAACAACGATAAAGGCAAAAATAGGTGATAGGCTAAACCATTAACACAGCTTCTACATATAAGTATAAGTATAAAAAAGCCAAACACCTTGTATAAATGCGTTTGGCTTTTTAAAATCTGACACTTTTACTATTTACGATACTTTTTTACGCTTTTTAGGTTTAACAAAGGTTAAGTTCAAAAAATGCTCAAGCGAGTCATCAAGGACGTCCAACCAAGGCTCGGGCAACTCAGGCGATAGCGTGCCTGTTAACGTAGAGCGATACGCCTTTTCTCTAAAGGTCATAATATTATCGGCTTTGTCTTTTTGCCATTCTTTTAAGATTTCACCCTGTTTTTCAACTGCAAATTCTGGATAATCGGTCACATTGGTTAAATCACGAATATAAGCGGCTTGAAAGTCGATTGAATCACTGACCGTCACGCACTTCGCATAAGTTGCCAACCACTTTTTCTCATCTGCTTCACGGTGTACCAATTCAGGCAGTTCGATATCGCCCATCATCACATCGCGTGCATACCATGCTTGAGCGTCAAACATATTAAAGGTGAAATACTGATCCTGCATACCTAAATAAATGAGCTTTGGGTTTGGCTGCCAGAAAATCCCTTTGTGCAAGTTGGCTGGATATAAGCAGTTATGCGTTTGCAGACGTAACTCATCGGGCATAAAGGGGAAATGAAACAGATAACCGGTACACATAATAATGGCATCAAATTTTTGGCTGCTACCATCGGCAAAATGCGCCACATCTTCTTCAAAATGGGTGACCAAAGGTACTTCTTTGATGCCCTCTGGCCAATCATAGCCGAGTGCTTGCGTGCGATAGCTGATAGTGACTGATTTGGTGCCATACTTATAGCACTGCGTGCCAATGTCTTCGGCTGAATAACTACTGCCGATGAGCAAAATATCTTCGTCTTTGAACTCTAAGGCGTCACGAAAATCATGCGCGTGCAGAATGCGACCGGGGAAAGCTTCTAACCCTTCAAAGTAAGGCATGTTGGGCGTGGAAAAATGACCCGTCGCCACGACGACATAATCAAACTCTTCCACTTCTTGCTCATTGGTTTTATGATTCATCACCGTCACGGTGAATTTTTGCGTCTCATCATCAAATGATACCCAACGTACTGGGCATTCAAAGCGGATGTATTTTTGGATATCTTGTTTATCGATACGCCCCATAATGTAGTCTTTTAGGACTTCACGCGGTGGGTATGAGGGGATCGCTTCACCAAAATGCTCGTCAAACGAATAATCAGCAAATTCTAAGCACTCTTTGGGACCATTGGACCACAAATAACGGTACATACTACCGTGAACAGGCTCACCATTTCTGTCTAATCCTGTGCGCCAGCTATAGTTCCACATACCACCAATAGCGTTTTGCTTTTCATAACAAACTATCTCAGGTAAGTTTTTTGCGCCAGCCAAACGAGCTGCTTCAAAAGCGCGTAATTGTGCTAAACCACTTGGACCTGCACCTAAAATAGCAATTCTTTTATTACTCAAGACTAACTCCTATGATAATAGTTGTCTGTCCACTGTAACATATTTTTATGAATGGTGTTTTTTCGAATACTTTTGGTGATTAATTAGCCATAGCTTAAGACATGACTATTCTCAAAAATGGCTTCTAACCGAATCTTTGGTTTTTAAATTTGATATGAGTTGGCACATGCTTTTCATTAGGGCGTATTAAACATGCATAAATCGGCACTGTCAGTGCTAGGGTTGAATACTCAACACGTCCTTTGAGGAATAAATCAAAAAATTGACGGACAAACATAAGGTAGCAGAGTCATTACACTAAATCAGGAAATAAAGTGCGTAAGCCATTAACGATAATTTCGATAGAAACTGCCGCCAATAACATCCCCATAATTCGGCTCATGATGTTCAATCCAGTATCACCCAGCAAGCGACTGATACGACCTGCCGCCATCAATGCTAGATAGCAAAACAGACTGATAAATAAACCAGCAATCAATATGGCAGATACTTGCAAAATACCAGAGACTTGTGAAGAATAAATAATCACCGTCGAGATACCACCCGGTCCAATCATCATTGGAATAGCGATTGGCACAACTGCTGCTGCCATAGTGGGCGGTGCGTCTTGTACATGGTCAACATCGAAGTTTTCTTGATCGGGCTTCACGGGATTACCGTCGCCATTCATCATATTAAGAGCAATCAAGAACACCAAGATACCACCTGCCAGCTGAAACGAGCCGATAGAAATACCAAGTGCTTTTAATAATGTCTCGCCTGCTACCGTAAAGAAACTAATAGTGATAAAAATCGTCAAACAAGCAACACGCGCCACTTTGCGTCGATTATTCATCGAATAACCACGGGTCAAATCCAAAAATAACGTCAAAGCGCTAAAGGGATTAATCAGTACCATAAAGGCTAAGATTATCTTGATGATTTCAGTATTCACTGAGCGCTCGCTTGTCTATTAGTCAAATCGGGCAAAAAGATAAGGTCATCGTGCAAGTGCAACGATGACCCAATAGATGGTTAACAATAACTTTGTAGCTTATATTGTATCATAGGCAGATAAGCTAATTAAATCATTAACTTTGCTTACCTTTCTGGCAGCAGACTATCAACGAAAATAGAGGCTAAACATTGACCTATCAGCCACCATTTGCGGGTAAATAACCTCATAAAGCTTAATCGCTAAAACAGGTATGTAAAGACAGCCATATTGAAAATTATGCGCTAAAATCAAGACCGATATCTAATGCTGTGGTACTGTGCGTCAAATAACCCATGGCAATAAAATCAACACCCGTTTTTGCTGATGCTTGTACCGTTTCAGGAGTAATACCACCTGAAGCTTCTGTTCTCGCGCGACCTTTACACATCGTTACTGCCTGCGCTAGTATTTCAGGGGACATATTATCTAATAGCACCAAGCTCACGCCAGCGTCTAGTGCCTGCGCTAATTGCGCTAAAGTATCGACTTCTACTTCGATGGGAATTAAATGCCCAGCAAAATCTTGGGCTTGTTTAATCGCAGTCTTTATATCACCAGCGATGGCAATATGATTGTCTTTGATTAAAATAGCATCATCCAGTCCCAAACGATGGTTGCGTCCGCCGCCGCAGCGTACCGCGTACTTTTGTACAATGCGCAAGCCTGGAATGGTCTTACGTGTACAAGTAATTTGCGCAGGATACTCTGCCACACTATCTACAATTTTTCTGGTATCTGTCGCAATACCACTCAAGTGGGTCATAAAATTGAGCGCGGTACGTTCTGCTGTCAGTAAATGGCGGGCATTACCACGCACACTAGCCAAGACTGTACCCGCGTCGACCCATTCACCATCAGCAACTTGAGCCACAAACTCAATCTGAGGATCAACCATCGCAAACGATAAACGTGCCAAATCCATACCACATATCACGCCTGCTTGCCGCGCTTTAATCTCTAGCTTTGCTTGCATATCGGCTGGAATGGTGGCTTGTGATGTGACATCTCCGCGTCTGCCCAAATCCTCAGTTAGCGCAGCTTCAACCAAAGGTCTAAGCAATACCTCATCCAATGCTGGTTCTTTTTTAACTGTCATTTTTAACCCTTAAATAAACGTGGCGTTCATATATGCTTCTGCAATTAAACTCAAAATGAGCATAAATATAGCGTAAAGTTAACAGCCTCGCAAGGAACCGTCATCATTTTGTGCAGCCGACAGGGTTTTATAGTCATAAAAATAAAGATAGCAAGGTAGTCTATTAACTCCTATTTACGCTTAGGCAACTTACTATCCATCAATAAGCTTTGTAGTTCAATATCATGACGAAAGCGATAAAGCTTGGCAGGGCGACCACGTTGGGCACTACTACTCTGCCCTGTCTCCATCACAAGTTTTTGTGAATCTAGCAAACGACGGAAATTTTGCTTGTGCAAGCGCACTCCTGAGAGCGCTTCTACGCTTTGTTGTAATTGTGACAAGGTAAATACATCTGGCATCAAGCCAAAAATAAGCGGTCGGTATTCAATTTTGGCACGCAGCCGTGAAATAGCCGTTGCAATCACTCGGCGATGATCATAATACATCGGTACACCGATGAGCTGTGACCAGTTTTCAGGTAGCTTATTCTGATGGCTCGGTTGGTGAGCACTTTGATGAACGCTTCGATGATTCATTGAATAGCTGGGTGGATAGTTCGGTGCTTCCGGTATTAGTCCCGCTTCATACAGCATCTCATAGCGCAGTAACACATGCTCAGCGACCCACTCTCTATTTTCATAATGCTCATATGCTGTGTATTCATTATCCGCATTTTCACTTGTGGGCATATCACCCACTAAGAGCGCTTCACTTACACCCCAACATAAACCAATACGCTGACGGCGGCGCTGCTGGATGCCTGAATCTTTAGAGCTATCTGCCCAGCTCAATAATGCTGGCACAATATTGTTCATAATGATGCTAGGTATGCCATCCAAATGATTTTCCCAAGGAAAGTAATCATACCAATCGCGCCACAATGCTTGGCTTTGTAGCTGCGGCGTTTGTGTCTCTTGCACCAGTCCCAAATAGCTCACGTAGACCAGTGCATGACCATCAACGTTGCGCCTATTGGTATCGACAAAGGTGTATAGCTGCTCCAAATAACCAAGTGGTTGCTGTGTTTGCTCCTCAACCCATTGGCGCACACCTGCTTGCAAGGAACGATGCAACGGCATCAATGGACCATTGGGTAACAGCTTCCCTTGATCAACGGTTAAGACCCGAGCGGTATGCTCAGTAATGGCGACTAGCACGGCCACGACTTCTGTGGTGCCACTACCTTGCTGATGCGCGTGTGAATAGGACAACGTCATGACTTTAGTGATTACCTTTTATTTTAATTATTAAATAAAGCTCAACTGCTAAGCTGTTGACCATTTGCTCAGTATAGCTTGAATCAACGATTATCATAGTTCGTGGTTGTAATTATATAAAATGAGTCTTTATAAATCATAAATGTACAAATCATAAATGTATAAAAAATACTTGTGTTTATGCTCAAAATGAGCATAATTAAAACATCTGACTAGCCAGCGATATTAATTGACTTATTTTTAGCGGCATATTGCTTGTCGTTACTGCCTAAAAGGTTTGCATCTATGAAAACTTATCCTTACGACGCGCCCATCATGAGTAATGACAATCGCATTGCAACACAAATGAATATCGAATATGCCAAAGCTAAAATGCCAGCAGACTTGCCGCGTGCTGAACGTCTCACAGTCGAGGAAAACATTAAACAGCTATTAAAAGCGCATAATGCAGTATTGGTCGCCCATTATTATGTCGACCCCTTTATTCAGGATTTGGCATTGGCAACGGGCGGCTGTGTGGGTGATTCGCTGGAGATGGCACGCTTTGGGCAAGCGCATAGCGCCCAGACCTTAGTGGTCGCTGGCGTCCGCTTTATGGGTGAGTCGGCGAAAATCTTAAGTATGGAAAAAACAGTACTGATGCCAGACCTAGAAGCCGAGTGTTCGCTGGATTTGGGCTGCCCTGCTGACGAGTTTTCCGCATTTTGTGATGCTCACCCTGAGCGTACAATTGTCGTTTACGCCAATACCAGCGCCGCTGTGAAAGCCCGTGCCGACTGGGTGGTGACGTCATCGGTTGGCATCGATATCATTCGCCATTTACATGCGAATGGTGAAAAAATTATTTGGGGGCCTGATCGCCATTTAGGTAAATATATTGCTGCTGAGACTGGCGCAGATATGCTGCTTTGGCAAGGCTCGTGCCTCGTACATAATGAGTTTAAAGCGACCGAGCTGATGCAATTAAAAGAGGAGCATCCAAACGCCAAAGTATTGGTGCATCCTGAATCCCCTGATAGCGTGGTGGCGCTCGCCGATGTGGTCGGCTCGACCAGTAAGCTGTTGCAATCGACTTATGAGATGGATGCCGATACCTTTATCGTCGCCACCGATTTGGGTATTTTGCACGAAATGCAAAAACGCTCACCAACCAAGCGGTTTTTGGCTGCACCTACTGCAGGTGAAAGCGCCAGTTGTAAGAGTTGCGCCTTTTGCCCATGGATGGCAATGAATGGTCTAAAAGGTATTGAACAGTGCTTGACGCAGCGCAGCGGTGAAGTTTTGATGACGCCTGAGCTGGCAGTCGCGGCTAAAAAGCCTTTGCAACGTATGCTTGATTTTGCCGAAGCGCAAAAGCAACGTGTGACATCGAGCGGTGATATTGTCAAAGACCGCGAGCTATTCGCCAATGTCGGGGCTGCCTAATATGAGCGCGGCATTGACAGCGGAATCATTAGGTCTCGATAGCCCTGCTGCTATGGTGCAAACTGACGTACTTATCATTGGCGCGGGATTAGCAGGCTTAAGCACAGCTCTAGCATTACCAAAATCGCTGAATATTACTGTATTGAGCAAAGCCGCCTTGGAAGTCTGCTCCAGTCATTATGCCCAAGGTGGCATCGCGGCAAGCTTGGATAAAGAGGACTCTGTCGCTGACCATATCACTGATACCCTAATCGCTGGCGCAGGGTTATGCGATGCCAATAATACCACTAGCATTTTAAGTACTGGACAGCAGGCAGTGCAATGGCTGTGTGAGCAAGGTGTGCCTTTTACGCAGATACCGCAAGAAGATAATGCTGAACCTGTCACCAAACTACAGACTGAACTACAAACTGCCGACTTACATTTAACCAAAGAAGGCGGGCATGGTTGCAGGCGGGTCGCACATGCGGATGATGCGACTGGTCGACACATTATGGAAGCCTTGACTATAAAGGCGCAAAACGCTGCCAATATCGCTATTTTGCCTTATCATGAAGCGCTGAGCCTTTTAACAGACAGTACCAATCCAAATAAGCAATGCCAAGGGGCGCAAGTTTTTGATCATAATAATCAACGACAACTGACTTTTTTTAGTCGCGCAGTCGTACTGGCTAGTGGTGGCATGGGTCAATTATTTAAGCGTGCCAGTGCACCCAACGTCTGTGTCGGCGATGGTGTGATGATGGCATGGCAAGCAGGCTGCCGCTTAGCAAATTTAGAATTTATCCAATTTCATCCGACGGGCTTAGCAGTAGCAGACAGCAGCTTTTTGATATCGGAAGCACTACGCGGCGAAGGTGGGCGGCTGACCTGTCCACAAACCGATGCGCGCTTTATGCTGGAAATTGATGAGCGGGCAGAATTGGCACCACGCGATATCGTCGCTCGCGCCATCGCTGAGCAGATCAGTAATAACGGACTTGGCTACGTACATTTAGATGTCAGTCATTTGCCAGAGCAATTTTTACGGGAGCATTTTCCGCAGATTTATAAAACGCTATTAGAGCTTGGTATTGATATCACGAAACAACCTATCCCCGTTGCCCCTACCGCTCATTACAGTTGTGGCGGTGTGGTAACGTGTGCCAATGGTGTAACCGATGTGGCAGGGCTTTATGCTGCTGGTGAGGTTGCTTATACAGGTTTGCATGGTGCGAATCGCTTAGCAAGTAATTCACTTTTAGAATGCGTAGTCGTTGGGCGCAATATCGCTGCTGACTTACCGCGATATTTAAAAGCATTAGAAAATCTAAATCACGTTACCAGTTATGATCACTCAGATTTATTAGCAACTGCCATTTGGACAGCACCAACGCTTAAAGATATTCAAGCTATTAAGCTTCCTTCTTCTCCTACCATTCTATTTAATTTATCTCATTGTGATGACACTGATATCATTACCCATGATTATGCTGGCAAAATAGTCACAGAATTAAAAGTTTTAATGACCTCTTATATGGGTATCACTCGAACTGCCGAATCATTAGAGCAAATACTGATACAGATACAGCAATGGCAACAGTGGCTTGAAAAAACCAGGTTAAATCAGTCCAGTATGAGTACTTTAGATGGCACTATCACTGCTAATGAGCTGACACTATTTCAATTATCACGACAATTACAATTAGCCACGTTGGTTATTCAGTCAGCTTATCAGCGTTATGAGAGTCGCGGTGGTCACTATCGTCAAGACTATCCGCATTTGGCATCCACACCTCGGACCAGTGTGATTGCGCCCTTATCGAAGTTGAGAGAAGCTGACAAAACAGGCAGCAGAGAGGGTGGCATTGATTGGCTGCTTCAGCCTATAATCGATGACACAGAGGCTAGAGTGGTAAATACAGTTGCTAACATCTAACAGCAATTGGAGGCTACCACTTTAGCCATGAAAAACGGTAATCCACCGTTTTCTATTGACCTCAAAGTGCTAAAAACATGGCTGCTGATACGCTATTTGTGATCGTTCTAATATTAGTCGTCAGTTCGGTTTGGGCGATACTTGCCCTACCTCGCTTACGTCAGCGCTTACCGAAAATCTATTTAATCGCCCGCTCATGGTGGCTCATGTTAGCGGCGCTTTGCCTTTGTTATGTTATCGCTAAGGTAACGGATAATAGCCAACCCTCACAGCCTCCTAACTACCCCTACCAGTGGCTGCTCATCGCCTTTTTCGTTTTAATTGGTCTGCGTGGCTGCTACGAGATTAAACGCTTATGGTGTCTGCGCAACAAAGCTGTGCTGATTGAGAAACTGCAAGCGCGCGGTTTACAACCCAAGATATTGCCTTTTAGCCAAACCTCTTCCCATTCTACTCAAGCTTATACGCGTCTAAATCTGTTAGACCTAATCTTTAGCTCTGCTTTTATCACAATGATTGTCAGTCTCATTGCCTTACAACAATTAATCTGGCAGCGCGAGCAGTATGGCGTTTTATTTTTTGTGTTATTCGCCAGTCAATTTAATGATATTGCCCAGTATTTATGTGGACGATTGCTTGGTCACAAGCTGTTTACGCGTGGTCTTGCCCCAACCATTAGCCCGAATAAAAGTATCGAAGGCGCTCTTTTCGGCAGTATGCTAGCGGCGATATTGGCAACGCTATTAGGCATTTGGCTCATGCCTTTTAATTGGTGGATTTGCTTATTAGCCGCTTACGGCTTAGCGGTCAGTGGTATCGCTGGAGATTTATTAGAATCCGCCTTTAAACGTCAGCATGGGGTGAAAGACACGGGTACGATGCTCGCCGGACATGGCGGCGTATTAGACAGAGTAGATAGCTTGCTCATTGGCGTGCCGCTATTTACCTTGTTTTATTGGCTGCTTGGATAACCTTTTATCAAGTCGTTTTATCCAATTTACTGCGTAATATCCAGCTAATCACAGGCTTAGGCAAATGATTGAGCGCCCGAGTAATATAGCGCATGGAGCGTGGAAATATGGCCAGCTCAATATCACCATCAATCGCTTGCATAACATTCTCAACCGCCGTTTGCGTACTGATGACGAATGGCTTATGACTGGCATCGCCGTCATTCAAATCGCGTAATGCTTGAGTATCGATATAACCTGAGGCGATGCAGTTGACTTGAATATGATACGGCGCAAGTGCCGCTCGATAAGCGCTGGCAGTCGCAATCATCGCGCGTTTGCTTTTGGCGTAAAGACTGGCATAAGGATAATTCATGGTACCGGCAATAGAAGCGATACAAATCAGACTTAGTTTGTTGCTTTTATTAAAATCCATTGAATAACTTTGCTGTTTTAATTGCTCACTTGCCCATCTAAAAACCTGCTCAAATGCTTGCAGATTAATTGCTAGCATTTTATCGCTGTCTGCCTGGTTTAGCTGATGAATACGCTCATTGGTGTAACTACCCGCGCTATAAATTACTCTTTGAAAACTAATATCTGACAAGTTATCTACCAACGTTTGTGTTTGCGCGCTATCGGTTAAATCACAGCAGTGAGTAACAATGTCAGGATGCTGACTATTAATATGGGCTATCTTCTCTACGCTATGACCAACCACGCTCACTTGCCAGCCAAGTGCCTGATGATGCAGCGCCAACGCCAAGCCAAGTCCACTCGTACCGCCAAAAACGATAAGATGCGATGGCTTATAAGCTGAAGTCGACTGTGTAATATTTTTCATTTTAGAGTTCATAGCTCATGCTGCTGTATATAGTCAGCCGTACGCTGATAGCCATACTGCCATTGCGCCTGCATTTGCTGCAAAAAGCCATCATAGTCACTGTGAATGAGTTCAACCGTCATTTGCTTAACATTAAAACGTTTTTGTACATGCTGTCCTGCCAACTTCTGACCATTATCTGCAAAGGGCAACCAGTGCAATTGATGGCTATTTCTTTCTGACTTCATAAGTGATGACGTTTCCATTGGCTGATAACCATGCACTTGTGCCAAGCGCTCATTTGGGTCAAAACCAAAAACGCGCTGAATCGCTGGTGCCGCCAGCCATGAATCATAACCTGCCTTGGTCTCTGCAAATACCGTCTGCCCCAATTGACACGCCAGCTCAATCGGCGTGAGATTAATCACCCCGCCTAAGCACCAGCCGCGCGTTGCAATATGCATGGGCGGTAGATAATACATATCTGCCATAGAAGCACGAACCGCTGAACCAAAGTCCCACTGCTTTACGACATTTACTGACTGATGAATACGCCCATTAGCAAACGTATGCGCACCCGCGTTAAGTATTTCATCAAAGTGCTCTGATGCTGCCAAACGCAGTGGTGCAAATAACAACTCTTGCAGCTTAAACTCATCGTAAACAGAACTATCAGCAGTAGGCATTTGATTAAGTGTTTGATTGGGTGATTGATAAAGTCGGCTAGCGATAATGGCTATCTCTGGCGCGGCGGTATTAAACGAATTGTTATTCTGCTTGGGAGAAAAATGAGACAACTCATCAAGCCACTGCCCTTCGTTATTTATCCGAAACATCGCTAAATGCTGCAACTCACTTAATAGTCGATCGTAGCTATCTGCTTGCTGCTGTTTTTGGCGGTTAGAAACCTGCCGTGACAAGCGCCAGCGTTTAAGCGCCTGCGTCATATAACGTATCTTTAATCGCCTATTGGCTTCGTCTGGCGCAACATGTCTGATCGCTGTAATGACACGATACAACTCACGACTGCACATAAGCGCCTGCAAATCCTTAGGATCAGGCGCTAGATTGACCAAATAAGCCGACAGACTGCCACCGCAAGTGCCGACGATGACATCTGGCTTCAAATCATGAGCAACCAATGCCGCATAGCTGCCCAGATAATAGGCGAAACGTGAACCGCCCCCTGAAAAAATTTGCACACGCTCATAGGGCTTGGCATGCGTATTATTCATTATTGGTTGAGGTTATTTTAATTGCCAATGACACGGTAAAGATACCAAAACGATCGATACGCATGGCGACTTTCTTAAAGCCAGCATTCTCAACCAATTGATCCATTTCCGCTTGTGAGCGACAGCGCATCACCCAACTACTGCCGCGATGATTGTTTAAGGTTTTGCTGATAAACTCCTGCTCAGGATGCCAAGGCTGATTGGTATAAAGTAAATAACCATCCGATTGTAAGCTGTCATAAATGCCTGCTAATGCCGTCGCTGGTAGTGTATTGTCAGAAAATAATTCAAACACGCCAGAAGCAATAGCGATATCAAATTTTTTATCATCAAGGCCTTTGGTATTGTCACTTCCCTTCTGTAAATAAGAATAACTGGCAGGGTCAAACGCATCTTTTTGACAAGTCATCACGCGATCAGCAATCTCTAACTGCTCCGCCTTTGCCTGTAACGCTTGGATATTATGCTGCTCATAATCGCGTAGCTCAGCGTGCAATTTGGTAAACTCTGTCAGTAAATCAAAGGCGTAAAAGCCATGTCCACTAGCGATATCGAGTAGTTTTGGTTGGTATGGTTTAGTACTGCTCTGGTTTTTGTCTTCAATATATGCCAGAGCCTCGCATGCGAGTTCTAATATATGCTCGCGGCGAATACGAATTCCTTGCCAACCAATATTGCTCAAGTAAAACTTATCAACCGCCTGACCAAATTTATTCTGCCCACTCGGTTGATTATAATAAACGTGATCGAGCGAATGCCCCGAATCAAAGCCATGCTCCAGTCCTGTGGCAATCGCGTCGCTGACATGACCAAATTTTTGCATGGCAAATCGAGTAATGGCAAAGCTTGGGTTAAAGGGTTTAATCGCTAAACGGTCAACCTTATCTTTACTGGCACTATTCATATGCGCCAAGCTCAAATCAGGCGCTTCAATGTCCTTACTGAATACTTGCTCAGCGAAATTAATACAATCGGCGAAGACATCCGCTTTATTGGTCTCATGAAAGATTGCATGATAGCTGTCTGGATATAATTGCCAGCGTTTATTGGTCGTATTAATCGCCTCATAAAAATCGCGCTCTGCCTGTTTATCGACCACGTAATCTTTACCTGCACATAATATAAACGTCGGTACAGTAATAGCGCTAGCATCATCGAGCAAGCGTTGACCGGCTGCATGAGTATCGATAAGCAGATCAGTTGAAATGCTATTAGATATCAGCGGGTCGGCATTATAAGCTTGCTGTGCGTCTTTATCATGAGTCAATACTTGCGCTTTGACGTAACTGCTCACGCGTGACATCAGTCCAAGCGCGCGAGCTACCTTTAGCGATGGTATCGCAAATGGCATATACAAGCGAATACTCAACGCTGGTGTACCCAATATCATCCCGCGAATGTTGGGTGCGTAATCATGTACCCATGCTGCGGCGAGTACTGCACCAATACTACTGGCGACGATTAAGGTATCCTCGATAGCAATGCCCGTTTGCCCGATAACCAATTGCACAAAACCATCTAAATCGCGCTCAAGCCCGGTAACACTTTCGGCATGATCCTTGATACCACCTGAGCGCCCATTACCACGCGCATCCCAAGCAAATACTTGATAGCCTGCTGCCGCAAACTGTTGCCCAAGTTCTGCTAGTCGTCCCGAATGCTCGTGACCACGATGTAATAAAATGACTTGACGCAGAGGCTGACTGGTTTGTTTGATACCTTCTAAAGGCATCGTCAGCCAATAGCGATAATAAATCGCCGTGCCATCGTAAGCATTGTAGCAATTTTCACCGCTTATCAATTTGGAAGACGATAAATTGAGTGTATCGCTAACCTGCTCCACTTTTTCATGATTATTGAGAGGGGTGGTCGGCATTATCTTAGGCTCCAAAAAGGAAGTTTTAATAGCAGAATTTGATAAGGGGGCATTTAATGAAGAAAAATTTGATAGAGGATAGCTTAATAAAGAATAATTTGATGAAACAGCATCGAAAAATAGCGTATTGGGTTGACCAACATTCTCTTGGCAACCAAGAAGAAAAACTGATTTATGCGATGACTCTGGTATTAACTCAAGAGTTTCTGAGTAATTTGAACGAAGCGCGGGTGGTTTACGTATCAAGTATAAATCTGCCATATAACGCAGGCGATTCAAGCAGGTTTTTAGTAGCAGCGCCTCTGTCAGTATCAATAGTGGACCCGCTTTGATATGCGATAGCATGATCGGCATTTTAGTCGCCATGAAAGCGCCAAGCAAACCTAGTAAAAAAGCACGATCGCTTTTGCCTAAAGGCCCTTGGTTTGCTCTAATGTCTAACATCGTATTACTAGTGATACCTAGTAACTCAGTGCTGATACTAAGCGCAATCAGACCGATAATATGACGCTGATGGATTGATATACGGTTTGGTAAATTGACTGTCGACGCTTGTAAATTACCATTAGCAATATGCGGAGCTAAACTTGCGATAAGCGCCGTATCAGCTACGATATCACCCACTTCATTAAGCACTGCCCCAAGCCTTGAGGCTTGCCCATGCTCACGCGCCATCATGCCATCGATAGCATTGAGCGCCATACGCACAAACAATGATGAAGGTAACAGCAACCATAATGCCTGCTGCTCAGTTGCGGGTTTGGCAATCATATAGGCCGTACCAAGGCTCAATAATACGGCCGACACCGTCACTTGATTTGCTGTCACCTTTTGCTCGACCAACACATCACTTATTGGACGCAGCTGATCTTGAAACTGAGACTTGAGCTGATATAGCGACATGAGGCAAGCCAAATATAGTAAGTCTATTAATGTAGCAACAAAAGTTGGTCAGGTAAATACTTAAGCGTTGTTAGCAGTCAAATTATCATGAATGAAATCCTGACTTACGGCTTAGTGATTCACGATTTTATCTTAACGCTCAATAGTTGGTCGTTAAACAGTCGGCTTTTACACGGAATCTTAGCCGCTCATGTCAGCATTGATCGTTTCATGTGATACAATTTCCAGCTTCTTAAAAACGCCTTTGAAAATGCCGCGAGCCAATCACCATGCAAAGCCTAGTTACCCTTGTTCTGGTATTAATGCCAATGTTTATTGGCTTTGCCATTCCTTCTCATCCAACCATGACAAAGCTTGCAGATAAAGGCTTATCTTATCTGGTATTTATCATCTTAGCGCTGATTGGTATCGAGCTGTCACAAGTTGAAGGACTTGGCAGTCAGATAGGCGAAATTGCGCTGTATGTGACCATACTATCGATTTTGACAATTGGCAGTGGTTTGTTTGCCCTGATGTTATTCGATCATTTGCGCCCGTGGCATGCCAAAAAACCCAGCGTAAAATCTAAAGAACATCGCGTGAGTATCCGTGGTAGCCTCGCTCAAGTCGTTTGTGTGGTCATTGGTATGGTGATTGGTTATTTCTTACCAGACAATTATATGCCGCCTGAAAATACCATGACGGTGATGCTGATGATATTAATTTTGTTGGTCGGCATTGGCTTAAAAGGCTCAGGTATTACGCTAAAAGAAGTGCTGCTGAATAAGCGCGGCGTTGAGATGAGTGTCATCTTTACACTAGCTGTATTGGTTGGTGGCTTGATATTTGCGCTGATGTTCAGTGAGGTATCGTGGACCAAAGGCTTGGCACTGGCGTCAGGATTTGGTTGGTACTCGCTATCAGCGATTGTGATGACTGATGCTTATGGCGCGGTTTGGGGCAGTGTCGCGCTATTTAATGACTTGGTGCGTGAGTTCTTTGCATTGATATTTATTCCCGTGTTTATGCGTAAATATCCATCAGCAGCAGTCGGGCTTGGCGGCGCGACGAGCTTAGACTTTACCTTACCAATTATTCAGCAATCTGGCGGTCTAAAAGTTGTGCCATTGGCGATTAGTTTTGGCTTTATTATTAATATTGTCTCGCCAGTTTTGATGGTGGTGTTTTCGGCGTTGGGGTAGTTTTCATTACTTTCAAAAACTATTAAAGTCAAAATATCTGACAGCTTTTTCCATTACTATTATTGAAGTTTTCAATATTATTTTTGGTATCAATGAATACTGCATATAGGCGACGGTTGTACTGGTCTGCTTCTTCAGTATCAGAAGAAGCAACAGGTTGCTCTGCCCCATAACCATGAGTTTTAATGCGATTACAATTGACTTGATATTTAGAAATCAAAAAGTTTTTAAGCTTTTCGGCACGATTGTTCGCAAGGGTTTGATAGCCCTTTCTTTCTTCGCGTGTACTTATATGAGCCTCAATAACTATCACTATATCTAAGCGCTTTTGCATTAGCGCACCTACTCTATCTAACTCTTCAAAATACTTGCTATCTATCTCACTACTATTTTCATCATAATAGACTCTAACTTCTCCTTTTATGAAATTCTTGTCAGTAATTTCTAATGAAGGTGGGCAGCCGTTCTCATCTATCATAACGTTTGGAGGTGTGTTTGGGCAATAATCCGACTTGTCCGAAACACCATCGCTATCTGAATCAATCTCTGCTTGCATCGTCCTGATATTTTCATATTGAGGTAACTCTTTAGCCGGCACAGCTGTAGTGGTTTGGCAGCCAGCTAAAGCAATAGACGCTGTTAATAATAAAACGCTATAACGTCTCATCAGTAGATTTCCTCTATACAATTAAATACTACTTTAGCATTCGTAAAAAATTAATTAAAAAAAGTATAACCTAAGCCATCTCTAGATTTTTTTCCACCTGACAAACTCTATCATGCCACTCGATAAAAGCATCAATAGCTTGCGTAGCTGCTGTATTTCTATCAACAGTTTCCTTGCCAGAAAAACCCTCAATATAACTGCATGCTCGATAGTTTTTGGCATACTTATCATAATCAGCCATCCATTGTTTACGCGCTTTTAACTCATCTTGACGATGCTCAATGCTACTATCTATATCTGTGTTCTCAGAGCCAAACCAAAAGTCCTTAGCAGGGATATCTTTAGCTAACTTCTTATTTTCAACCTCACTCATACGCCACGGCTTGGCAGTAATCCGCGCTCGAAAGCACTGTTGCACCTGACACAGACGGAAATAATTGGTATCCGCATGGAAATACGCAAACCAATCTTCTACCACGTTATCACTTGGCGATACAACATCGTGAGTCGCAATAATACGAAAGCCTGCAGGTGTTTGATATAAACGAAAGCATTCGGTAGGATGATTAACAATACGTTTTTTGATCAAATCCGTCATATAGGGCAGTAACGAGGCGGCGTCATCGGCATATTTTTGCGCTCGGGTCTTGTCTCTGGCACTGGCTTGTTGCCACAAATAAGCAGTGGCAACAAACATAACTACTAACAGCCATAACCATGACAACCCCAACCAAGCGATAACACTGGCGATGAGTATAAAAACAACAACAAAAAACCAAATTTTAATTTTGCTGGCGGGATTGCTTTGATTAACGAGAAAGGCATGCATAAAGCCATGATGGTTATAATCATCAGGATAGTTATGACGCAATAAATCATCATTATCGACATCGATAATGGCGATATTATCGACGTTAGCGACTTGTGCGCCATAGCTGTTGCGCGTAACGATAAGCTTCGTTACTGCTGCACTATTATTAGATGGTTCATTTTCTGGAAAATCATGCTTATCAATAATCTTTTCACGAATAGGAATGCTATTGCCTTCGTTATACTCTTCCCTGCGCTCACGGCGTAAGATATCTTCACCTGCCAGCCAGCGATTATGCGCCTCATTGACTCGTGATTTAGCATGAGTTAACGCTGCACTTTGACTGACGTCCGACCAACCATAACGTTTGATAGTAGCTTGCTTGGAAGGTTTACTAGACGTTTCTAGCGATTCAAAGCGCTGTTTGTGTTGCGCCCAGTATTTAGGGATAAGCATGAGATTTGCCTTCGAGTAGTTATTTTTATCTTATGGTTATTTATTAATAAATGACAAAAACTAAAACTCGATACACCTGTTTGAGCCTAGGTCATTTTGATGATAATTAGCTTTGTGGTTTTTTAAATCAGTTACTAAGCTATAAACTCTACGATTCATAGATCTGCCTTCCTCGGTATCAGAAGGTGCAATAGAACCTTTAATACCGCAATCAAGAGTAGTTAGACGACTAGGCTCAATTCTGTGATTTAAAATTAGGTAATTTTTGACAATGAGTGCTCTATTCTTAGCCAGTGAGTTTGATTGCAACATTGAGGTAGAAGCTTTATTGACCTCATCCTTCGAGACATGAGCTTCAGTTTTTATAGTAGCCGTATCATAGTTATTCATCTGTTCTGCTACTCTATCAAGCTCATCATGATACTGTGGCAGTAATTCACTGCTATCCTTGGTAAAAAAAGCACGATACTCCATCATTGGAGGCATACCAATAAGACTTGTAATCTCAGGACAACCTCTTTCGTCCACTACCACGTTTTCTGTCGTATTTGGACATTGATCTAAATCATCAGGCACGCCGTCGCCGTCGCTATCTAAATTCATCAGAATAATTGGCAAATTAATAGTTTGAGCTTTTTGGTTAGACAAGTCATGCGTTTGACATGCAGATAGCGTTAAGACGCTGATTAAAACAACAAGCATACTTCTCAATAGCGTATTCATAAATTATTTCTTCTAAAGCTGCTGACAGACTTCTTTATAATGCTTCAAAGAATGCTGCTCATCAGGGTAATTCCTAGAATATGCTTTATCAGCTTCTATTACCGCCCCAAAAACTCTTTGATTCAACAATGACATTTCAGCAGCATGCTTTTCAGTTTCAATATTAGCACCTTCATTATTAACACCAAGCTGAATTTTATCCCTGCAATCAAACGCTAAAATTTTATCAGCAACAATCCCTTGCTCTACTAAATAATCTTTGACTAATTTCACGCGATTACTCGCTAAGCGCCTATTATTAGGCGTGGCGTTAGTGGATTGACGGTTTTCAGCTTCAGCTTTGGAGATATGGCCTGATAAAATGGTAATTAAATTAAGGTTGTTACGCGTTTTTTCAGCGACCTTTTGTACTTCAGTTAAATAAGCTTCGTTGGTTAGGGTAAGGCTATCTGAGGTGAAATAGACTCGAATATCCATTACTAGTGACCCAATCAAATTGACCGCCACTGGACAACCATAGGGATCAACCTTGACCCCTTCAGCAGTGTTAGGACAGTTATCAATTTCATCGGGCACGCCGTCATTGTCTGTATCTGCAAGTGGTTCTATCAATACTTTAGGTGTGTTGTCTGCCTTTTTATCTATTGTATTATTTTTAGGTGTAGATTGGCAGGAGGCTAAAATAAAACTAGCTATTACGACAGCTATCGCCATCCATGACTGAGTCTTCATACGCCATCCTTAGTTTAGTTAATAACTTCATTCAAACCTCTAAACCCCACTCGCCTGTTTAGCAAACAAACGCATCAATGGCTTGATTTTGCCAACGCGATACATACCTTCATTACGAATTTGTTGAATAGGACGCATCTGTGCAAGTGACCCTGCAAATAGCCAGTTAAGCGCCGAGAAGCTGTGCATCATTAGACTGTTATGCGGACGACGCAAACGCTCGTAGCTACGCAACGTTTGATTGCTGCCCCAACTGGTTCCACCACTACGTTCAAAATCATGTGCCAATTGCTCGCTTAAAGCCTGTACATCGAGCATGCCTAAATTCAACCCTTGACCCGCCAGCGGATGGACGCCATGCGCTGCATCACCGATCAAGACTAGGTTGTCCGCGACGTAGCTTTTCGCTTGTTGCGCGGTCAGTGGAAAGCTAGCGATTGACTCAATCTGAGTGATAGCACCTAGCTCATAGTTACTGGCAGCCGCCAATTTATCAGCAATGATGCGCGCGTCCTCCTCTATCAACGCCAATGCTTGATTACGCGGCAATGTCCACACGATCGACTGCCAATGTTGTGGGTTGGCTTTATCTGCATCAGTAATATCAGCAAGTGGCAATAACGCCAGCGTACCTGTGGGCAGCATCGCCTGACGGGCAGTTGCTTGATGCGGTTTTTCGGTGTGAATCGCACAGCAAATAGCGGTTTGATTATAATCAAGTGTATCCACTCCAATGGCTGCTTGCTGGCGCACAAATGAGCCACGACCATCAGCACCAACCAGCAGCGTCGCATCGATAGCAGTATGATCATCTAAAGTCACACGGTAGCCTTGCTCTGCACCTAACCAATCCATGTTTGTGACTTTTTGCCCCGCGATAATGGTTAGATAATTACTGACATCATCTTCATACAGGCGTTGCCATAACGCATGTTCAATGACAGCAGGCTCGACCATGCTACCGAGCATTTGCGGTAAATGACTTTTAGGATGATTATCGCCGCTATCGCCAAATAATAGCTCACCCATGCCGTTTAGTTGCCACACCTGCATTTGCGAGTAGTCCGCTTTGCGCTCTGATGCTGCTATCTTTTGCCATACGCCCACGTCTTTAAGTAAGTTAATACTGGCAAGACTCAAGGCGTAAACGCGCGCATCCCGCTTGCCAAGCACCTGTTGCCATTCTGAGTCATCACGTGCAGGACGGGCATCAATTAACGTCACAGGCATTTTTGCTTGCGCCAACTTTAAAGCAAGCGTTGCCCCAACAATACCGCTACCGATAATCAGCGTATGATTATTTTTCATAAGTTATTCCTACAGTTAAGTGCAATCGTATAGAACATTGGTCTAGACCATTAATATACCGTGATATGGCAAACTAGGACTTTAACCCCATCGCGTAGTTAGCGACTAGTGGCTTAATATTTGGCAGTTTATCAAAGGCAACCAAGGCCACATTCCTTGCCAACTTGATGGCTGGGTTAGAATGGGTAAAACCATGTACCACGGCATCACAGAAGCGAATGACGCGTTTTTGATCGCTTAGCCGTGCTTTCTCATAGCGTTTTAACAGTTGCGTATCGCCGATGTCTTCGCCCTTTAGTACTTGCGCGCTCATCATTTGTGCCAGCACATGGGCATCGCGCATACAAAGGTTAAAACCTTGACCAGCGACAGGATGCAAGGTATGAGCAGCATTGCCCATGATGACACAGCGACCCTCTACTTGCTTATCTGCCAGCACGCGTGTCAGTGGATAAGCGCCGCGGCGACCAGCAGCGACAAACGTGCCCGCACGCTCACCAAAGGCTTGCTGCAAGGTCGCTAAGAAATGCGCATCGTCTGCTAAGTATTTATTTTCTTCCCCTTTTGGGCAGACCCAAACTACCGAGCGTCTATAGCCTGTCTGATAGTCATCATTGCCATCGCCGTCTGGATCGGTCAGTGGCAACACCGCCAATGGCCCTGCTGGACTAAAACGCTCAATCGCTACATGTTCGTGTGGCTTGTCCGTTTCTACCACACCGACGATAGCGGTTTGCTGATAATCATAAGTTGTCGTGCCAATATTTAATAATTGGCGTACCGTCGAATCGCGACCATCACAAGCGACTAAAACACTGGCCTGCAATTGCTGCTCATGTTCTTCTTCACCATAATAGTTAAAGCTGAGCGTCACCCCATCCGCTTGTTGGGTCACGGCGCTGACACTGGCATTATCGATCAAAGTGATTAATGGCTCTTGCTGCGCAGCTAATAAAAGCTTACGTCCGAGCCACGCATTTTCCATCACTTGTCCAAATGACTCGACCCGCTCTTCAGCTTTGTTTAATTGTGCACGCCCAAAGCTGCCTTGCTCACTAATTTGCACCGCATCGATACGACAAGCATGACTTTGCAACTCATCCCATAACCCAATCTCTTGATAGATCTGTACCGTACGACGTGACAGTGCTGTATTGCGGCTATCTAAATAATGGCTGCGATTGCTGTCATCATTTGGACTGATGGTTGGATAACTGTTTTTTTCTAATAACGTGCTAGCAATACCATGATGCGCTAGTAACAGTGCAAATGACAATCCCACATGACCACCGCCAGCGATGAGGACTTGCTGCTCAGTAGCTGCCTGTTTATGTTCACACTTTTTTTTAGCATTCGATAAATTTACATCAGTATTCTGCATTATCATTCCTAATTTTCATGTCTATTTTACGCTGTTGGGCGCACGCACTATAAGCGATGAATGATCGCTAGAATTCTTTTAATTTTTTAGGGAATATTTAACATTCACACATCGGCATAGCCTTAGTCGAATGCGTAATAGGTCCTAACCTTCGTCAGCTTTCATCAGCCTTCATCATTTTATTCATATTTTAAACTCAGCGATAAAGCACTATGACATCACCCATAGATTACCACAAATCGCCTCCAACTCTGTCGCCTTAACAGTAGCCAAAACGTATACCTGAAACGCTTGATTTCGTCACGCTCTAAATGTTATTTGTAATGTCATAACCCGCTCAAAAATGGACATAAAAATATCAAAGTCGAAAAGCGGTTGCAATCGTCGTACAAAAACAGTGGCATCTGTTCGACGTATGGCTTGAAATTTAAAATCTATCGACCATAATAAAGGCAAGACCGTTACTTATCACCACTCCTAAAACGAATAATAATTCTACGTCATTTCTATCTCTATAACGTAAAGCCAAGACCATAACGACCGACCATTTTATCTCTTAAACCCGCAATGCCATCAAAACCAAATCATAGCATTGGGGTACATAATAAAAGGATAATCGCTTGACTGATTCCATGAGCCGCCGTATAAAGTTTGAATCATTGACACCCGCACAGCTCAAAACCGTGCTTGGTGAATACAACAACCACATGAAATATATCCAACAACGCCTCGATATCAAAATCATGCAGCGTCAAGGTGACTTCTGTTTGAGTGGCGACATATCGAATGTCGAGCGCGGTGAACGTATTATTTATAAACTGGTAGATGAGGCACAGAATACCAAGGACATTAGTGCAGCGGAGCTACATCTTATTATCCAATCCAGCATCGCACGCGATGAGGATATAGAAGGCGATGAGCAATTGGCAGATGACGAAGATAACTTAAGCCCAGCCAGCGACTTTACGCCTACTAGCCTGCGTACTCGGAATGGTAAAATTGTACCGCGCGGTGGCAATCAGCAGCGCTATGTTAAAGATATTTTATCGTCTGATGTGTCATTTGGTATTGGTCCTGCCGGTACAGGTAAAACCTATTTAGCCGTGGCTTGCGCGGTCGATATGCTTGAGCGTAACGAAATCGAGCGTATTTTATTGGTGCGTCCGGCGGTAGAAGCTGGTGAAAAACTGGGCTTTCTGCCAGGTGACTTGACGCAAAAAATCGATCCCTACTTGCGTCCATTATATGATGCGCTATATGAGATGATCGGCGTTGAAAAAGTGGGCAAGCTGATTGAAAAACAAGTCATCGAAATCGCACCCCTTGCCTATATGCGCGGTCGTACGTTAAACAACTCGTTTGTCATCTTAGATGAAGCGCAAAACACCACGCCTGAACAGATGAAAATGTTTTTGACCCGTTTGGGTTTCGGTTCACGAGCAGTAATTACAGGTGATATTACACAGGTCGATTTGCCACGTGGTCATAAGTCAGGCTTAGCGCAAGCAATGGAAATCTTAAGTGGTATTGAAGAAATTCATATCACCAAGTTTGATTCAAAAGATGTGGTACGTCATCAATTGGTACAGAAAATTGTAGAAGCCTACGATGTTTATGATGAAGAACAAGTAGCGTTAGAAGAAAAGCGTAAGTTTGAGCGCAGAAAAGAGCAAGAGCGTAAACAAGTTATTGCTAATGCTGCAGCCAAGCTATAAACGGTCTAGCCTGCTACTTAATGTTATAAAAATGCAAAGCCGGATTACTGTCAGTAATCCGGCTTTTTACGACGAGAGCTTTTTAGATTTAGTCATAAGTTCTATCAGATGATAAAGCACACCATCTTACAATAAAGTAAAAGGATAATGGCATGAGCCAAGAGAAGGGTAACAACAGCTTTGACAACCATGATACAAATGAGCGTGCTGGCGATGATACCAGTTTGGCAGCACTGGATATCAGTGCCACCAATAGTATTGATGATGACATACTAGACACTTTTTATGATCGTAAGCACTTACAGTCTGTGATGATGGCAGCGTTGGATTATATCGATGGGCGCATTAAAGAAGGTCTAACGCTACCCTATTTTTTAGATATCGACCCTGAGTTATGGCAAGAAAAATCTAAAGTATTAGACATATACATTACCGATGAAATTGAGGGTCAGGCATTAAATTTGGAAGCACGCGGTAAGGATTATGCGACCAATATTTTATCTTATCCAAATGATCTGCCAGCCGCAATTATTGAGCTGATGCCAACGCTACCCCTCGGTGAGCTGGTCATCTGTCATGGTGTCATAGTACGTGAAGCCGCAGAACAAGAAAAGACAACCGCACAGCACATTAGCCATTTACTGATACATGGTGTGCTGCACTTATTGGGTTTTGATCATGAGCTTGGACAAGCCGAGCAAGATGAGATGGAACGGTTTGAAATTGAGATTTTAGCAGGTCTCAGCCTTCCAAACCCTTATACTTAGTTCGAATTTTTAGCGACTAGTCTTTGGTCATCGGTAGCTTTTGTGCTTGACTCATCTGATTAATCATCTGATCCAATCCTTTGACATGGACATTACGCTGCGGGAATGGAATGTCGATTTTTTCATCATCCAAGGCGTATTTGAATTGCTCCAGCAAATCACACTGCATGGTCCACCAGTCAGCATTGGTTGTCCAAATATTCAGCGTCAAGTCTACTGAGTTATCACCCAAATTGGTGACGCGTACGATAGGTTCAGGGTCAGTAAAGGCCAACGGATTATTTTTTGCCAAATTCAGCATCACGTTTTTGGCAGTTTTGATATCGGCATCATAGCCAATACCGACCGTGATATCGACACGGCGGTTGGGTAGCGCGGTATAGTTCGTCACGGCTGAAGTCGTAATATCACTATTTGGGATAATGATATCGTGATTGTTTATCGTCGTTAGGTGGGTATTGACCAAAGTAATTTCTGTTACGGTCCCTGTGTAGCTGCTGATTTGCACATAATCACCGCGCACAAAGGGACGAAAGGTCACAATCATGATGCCAGCGGCAAAATTAGACAACTGATCTTTTAGTGACAGACCAATGGCTACTGCAGCACCGCCCAATATAGCGACGACTGAGGTGGTCTGTACGCCAACCTTGCTCAAGGCAGCTAATGCAACCACGACCAGTAACACTCCATAGATTAGACGACCTAAAAAGTTCGCAACGGTGTCATCTAAGCGACTACGCAACATCATTTTGTGAGCAACGGTGACTGCCTTTTTGGCAAGCCAGCGACCTACGACGAATATTAATATCGCTAACGCAACTTTAATGACCAAGCTTAATGCGTTACTGGTTAAGTTGGCAACATCTATTGTAAAACCTAAAAATTCCATACTGACTCTTTATTTTATAGCGGTGTGTGGTATTCGTTTGTTATAAATATTGGTATCTTATCTGTTTGCAGCGTAGCTAACGCTCATCATCTATATATTCAACACGCCCTAATAAGTAACATCCACTTTGTCGCTGTAACGATAGGTACGTATCAAACGCAGCTCAACAATATCTTCCATGTCTTTAGTGAATTTACCAAAGGGCGCTGCTTGGCGTACCGATTGCTTTGCTGCTTCATCTAGTAATGTGGAGTTGGAGCTTTCAAGCAGACGTATGGCTTTAATATTACCATCACTACTAATGATGACCATAAGGCGCACTTCGCCCGTGATACCTTGTGCCCGTGCCTGCATTGGATAATGCAAATTCCCAATGCGTTCGACATGCTCACGGAAGGTGTTAATATAATCAGCCGCGGCACCACGCGTCGTCGAGTTGCTATCGACCGTCACGACTTTTGATTTGGTTGCATAAACTTGCTGACGTTGAGACAGCTGTGTCTCTAAAGTAGCAATTTGTTTACGCAGACGCTCTTCTTGCGCCATCATATCATCTTGTGCTTGCTTACTATCATTATCAGACTCCACGCTCGCTTGACGCCAGCTTAAGGTGGTACGCAGATAGCTTTCTTGGTAATGCTGCTGGCGGACTTGACGCTGCAGGCTAATCACATCTTGCGTCTCACTTATTTGCTCAGCAGACAATGGGCTGATTTGGTCGTTCTCTTGTCTTAATTGCTCCTCCACTGTACCGCCACCTTCTTGGGAAGCATTAGCAATAAAGTGAGCGTCTTCATTTGGCTGCATATTGTCAGTTAGCGCTTTTGCCACATCTTGCATCATTGCTGCAGGATCTTTGCCCATCGAAAAGCCAATACCAAAAATAATAATGGCGTGTACGGCCACAGCGATAACGATGGCCACTGGTAAACTAACATCCCGCTTAGGTGCTTGCGCGGAAAAATGATAGCTTTGTGAATCTTTGATATAGGCCACAATGGGTCTCAGCTTATGAATATGAGCTTATAAATACAAGACAGCAAGTAATAAGCGTTATGATAATGGGCAGGATTTATGCTGGCGCTATCATAACATGACATAGAATTCTGTCGCTAGCACAACCGTTGCCGACTCATTTTAATCCACTCACACATTATTTATCTCCTTTGGTCAATTTATTGACGAGCGGAACCAGCAAAAATGATATAAAACCAATGCGGCTATGTCATCGCTAGACCGTATTTTGAACATATAAGCATTGCCAATTAAATGATTTGCGACAAAACCCATGTGTCCATTTTGAAGCCATCATATTTGTTATATACTGTTTTATAATTTTTGTGTCATTAGGGCGGGTTAAATAGGCGTAAATAGACAGAGCTGATTATTGCTGATTAAGCAAAAACGCATGTAATGATCACTCGCCAGCTTTCATTACAGAACAGTCTGTCATTTTTTAATCAGTCGCTCTTTATGCCATTGAGTCAGCTACCTCCCCTATAATTATAAGGATAATAAGTTTGAGTGATTTTGATAACAGGGATAATTCAGACAATTTTGATGAATTCTTTGAAAATATGGGCTATCGTTTCGACGAATCATTTAGCGATGGTTGGGAGCGCCTTACCCAATCAATCAAACAGATATACCATAGAACGACTGATAAATTCGAAGATGAGTTGTCGCTGCCAGTGGCACAGATTTATGTCAATGATGCGCTGCAGAAGTTCGTCACTGATAATGTAAAAGCCATCTTAGAGTTACGTGTTGAGATGCATGATGACTGGTTCCGCTTATACTGTACGGTCGATGCTGGTGGCATTTATGCAGAGGTGGCGAGTAATTTTAGTTTGATTCATGTACAGCTCGATCGTAACGTCCAGCGATTTGTCTTTGGTCAACAGACTTATACTGATGTGCTAAATCTACGTTGTGAGTCGTTTAGTAAGCGCCAAGGTATCAAACTGTTTATTTGGTTTTATCACACTATTCTGAAAAAAGACCCATTAGGCTTTATTCTCTCTTATATCAATATCGCCCGTGCAAAAGACGAGGTTATCTACCTTGATATCAATCGTTGGTTAAAAAAGAACAAAAAAATCATGAGCACTTTGCATAAAGTTCAAGTCAACTATGGCGAACTTGAAGAAGAGCAAATGATTTTAAAAACTCAAATCAATTATCGTGATTTATTGGCTGCCAGCAGTAACGAAGATATTATCGGCGATGATGATGAGCCTGAGCTGATGCAAGGCCCTATTAACCCCATAGATGATGCTACCGAACCGAGTCAGGTATAAACCCCTCAGTATACAAATGACGTTTTTTACTTAGCAAAAAAGCGCTGACACTTAGAGACTATTATTGTCTTTTAGGGTCAGCGCTTTTTTATCAAGCAAATTTTCAATGGCTTCTAAAGCGTGCCGTCATCAATCATGCAACTACCAGTAATTTTCTACCGCAATATTGCCCTCGCCGCGACGATTCATCACCAAACCTAAAGTCTTGAGCGCTTCTTTGGTATCTTCCACCATGTCTGGATTGCCACATAACATGACGTGCGTGCTATCAATATCTAAGGCGATGCCCGCTCGCTCTTGCAGCGTACCATCTAGCAGCAGCTTGGGCAGACGCTCTGTCAGGGCGCCTTCGACAGGTTCACGGGTAACGATGGGAATAAAGATTAGTTTTGCAGGATTTTCAACCAGCGAGCCAAAATCTTCTTGCAGGCTTGTAATCTTATCCACGTAAGCCAGCTCTTGTGTCGAGCGTGCGCTATAAGCCAATACGATATGCTCGTAGTCTTCCCATGTTTTTAAATCTTGTAGCATCGATAAAAATGGTGCGAGACCAGTGCCTGTTGCGAGCAGCCACAAATCCTTTGGCATGGGCTTTTGATAACGCGCTAAGGTTAAAAAGCCAAATGGTATAGTATTAAGCAGCAGCTCATCACCCACTTCTAAATGCTGCAACTGCGACGTAAATGCGCCATCAGGAATTACGATAGAGAAGAACTCTAACACCTCATCAAACGGCGAAGAAACGATGGAATAAGCCCGAAAGATGTCTTCGTTTAGTTTTTCATTCTGTTCTTCATTAGCGGCGGCATTACCTGCTGCACGCTGCTGTTTATAATATTTTAATTGACTGGGATTGACGCCCAAACGCACAAATTGACCCGCAGTAAACTTAAAGCTATCAGGACGGCTGACAGTGAAGCTAAATAGGTTTGGCGTCCACGTGGTCTTACTAAGCACGGTTACTGTCTGAATATTATCACTCATAAGAATTATCGACTCACTTTTTAGTAATCATTATTTTTATCAAGACTTTGAACGACACAAAATAAAAGATGCGCCAAGCTTATCACAAAGCTGGCGCATCTTGGGTTTCTGACCGTAATAACAGATAAGCAGCGGTATCAGCATACCCCTACTTACCCTTTTTCTATTTACCAAATACGTGCCAGACTTGCCCATTCAATCATGCTGTTTGGCAAGATACCAAAGAAGATAATCATCGCGGTCACCGCAATAACCATAATCCCGCCAGTACGCATCGCCCATTGGCTAGAAACGTCAAACTCAATGAACTGTTTCGGACGTTTAAAGAGGGTGAGCATCACACGTAAATAATAGAATAAGCCTATCGCACTACCCAAGATAATCATCGCTGCCAAGAACCAGTTGGTTCCTTGTACCGCTGCCAATATCGCAAATAGCTTGGTAATAAAGCCTGCCGTCAACGGAATACCAGCCAATGACAACATCATAATAGTCATAACCGCAGTCAATACGGGACGACGCCAGAATAGCCCTTGATAATGGGTCAATTCATCAGCCTCACCAGATAAGCGATAAGGGCTCGACATCAAGGTCACAACACCAAAGGCACCGATAGAGGTTAATGCATAAACAGCCATATACATACTAGAGATACTATCCGCTGCCGCGCCGATACTGACGATGACAATCAACACGTAACCCATATGGGCAATGGATGAATAACCCAATAGGCGTTTGAGGCTGGTTTGACGTACTGCTAATAAGTTACCGACTAAGATAGATAAAGTTGCCATGACCATTAACAGCATTTGCACCGATGGTAAGGCCAATAAAGACGTATCGATTAAGAAACGAACCGCCAAGCCCATCATAGCTACTTTTGATACCGATGCTAAAAAGGTAGCGATTGGTGCTGGAGCGCCTTCGTAAACATCTGGTGTCCACATATGAAACGGCGCAGCAGAGAGTTTGAAGGCGATACCAAACATCATCATCGCCGCACCAAGTATCAGTAGTGGCGACTCAAAAACATCACCTAATACCATACTGATTGGCTTAAAGGCGAGCGAGCCTACTTCGGCATAGATAAATGCCATACCCATGAGCAATGTCGCCGATGCCGTCGCTGACAGCACCAAGTATTTCAGCCCTGACTCTAGCGAGCGGTTGCGCATATAGGTATATGACAGCATACCGTATAGCGGTATAGACAGCATCTCTAAGCTCATAAAGAATGACGCTAAATGCTGAGCACTGACCATCAGTAAAGCACCAATCGTCGATAGCAACATGAGCAAATATAGCTCTTCTTTATTATCCTTGAGATTGGCGAGATACGCATAAGATAACGTACAGCAAGCCAATGCACAGATAAAAATAATCACCATATTAAACTGAGCAAAGTTATCGATCACGAATAACTGCTCAGCATTTGGCATGAGATTACCGCTATTCACCATACCTGTCATTTGCCCAATGAGGGTGAATAGACCAATATTTAAGCCGACGACCGTTATCGTACCAGTCACCATATGTGAGCGTTTAATTGCGATGGCAATCATGACCACCAATACCGTAATAACGACGGCAATGATTGGCGCATAAGGCAATAACCCCATCAAATCATTCATCGTAATATCATTCATGACTTAACGTGCCTCCATTGCATCAAGCAGTTGCGACGCATCTACTTGTGTGACTTGACTGTATATATAAGCGTTATTGATCCACTGCATCGCATGATTTGACGTATCAAGGAACGGCTGTGGATATAGACCAAGCCAGACCAAACCTGCAGCGAGCATTAATAACAATGACAACTCACGCTTGCCCAAATCTTTTAATGGACGCGTAGGCAAACCATGTGCTTTGGTTTCTTGCATGGCGACTGCTTCGATGTTGTTTTTGCCAAATAATGCACGGTGAATCAAAATAAGCGAGTATAGCCCTGCTAGTACCAGACTGAATGTTGCAAAGACCACAAATACTGGATACTGAGCAAAGGCACCAAATAAAATCATGAACTCGCCGATGAAGTTACCTGTCCCCGGAATACCGAGCAACGCGGCACAGAAGAACATCAGTATCGGTGCGTAGTAACGGAACTGACCCCACATACCACCCATCAAGGTTAGATCGCGCGTATGTAGACGCTCATATAACTGCCCTGCCATGATGAATAGCGCTGCTGAGCTTAAGCCATGTGCCAGCATCTGAATCATCAGACCTTGTAAGCTGAGTAAGGTTCCAGCATAAATTGCTAATACCACAAAGCCCATGTGCGAGATACTGGTATAAGCCAGTAGACGCTTCATATCGGTCTGCATAAAGGCGAGCCATGCACCATAGAAGATACCAATCGTACCCAAGGTCATCGCAATCGGCGCAAAATCTTGTGATGCTGCTGGAAATAATGGCAAGACGAAACGAATCAAACCATAAGCGGCGGTTTTAATCAAAACCCCTGCCAAATCCACCGAACCTGCCGTTGGTGCTTGTGCATGCGCATCTGGCAACCAACCGTGGAACGGAATAATAGGCAGCTTAACAGCAAAGCCAATAAAGAAGCACAGCATGATCGGATATTCCCAGCCGCCAAGTGACGTACCGAGCAAATCATTATAATTAAAGCTCACCACCCCTTTTTGGGCGTAGCTGATAATGACCAATATCAAAATGCCGACCAGCATAATAAGCCCAGAAGCTTGGGTATAAATAAAGAACTTAGTCGCTGCATATTCCTTGGTTTTGCCAACCACATCATGACCCCAAATCGCGATCAAGAAGTAGATAGGAACCAGCATCATCTCCCAAAAGAAGAAGAATAGGAACAGATCAATGGCTAAGAACACCCCAATGACGCCGCCCAAGCTCCACAAAAGGTTGAGATGGAAAAAGCCGACTCGACGCTGAATCTCATTCCACGAACAAGCCACTGCAGCAATACCAAGCAACCCTGTTAACGCCACCATCATCAGTGACAAGCCATCCATCGCTAAATGGAAGCTAATACCAAAGCTCGGTATCCATGGCACACTAAATTCAGCGACCCAAGGCACAGCAGCGTCTGGCGCAATGACTTGTTTACTCATGCCACTAAAGTCACCGTATTGCCACAGCACTAGCGACAATACAAAGGTCAACGTCATACCGATTAGAGCAATCCATCGCGGCAGACGTTTATTAAAGCGCTCGACCAACCAACATAACAACCCAGCAATAAAGGGAATTGCAATTAATGCTGGTAGCATCCACGTTTGTTGTAACTCAATCATCTTATACCACCGTCATCATTACCAGCACTAGTAATACAGCCATGCCCAAGCCAAAGCTTGCAGCGTAACCTCGAAGTGACCCAGTTTGCGTCGCAGACAATACCTTATTACCAGCAGATGCCAGCTTAGGCAAGACGAGCCACGCTTTATCGATAGGGTCGGCTTTAAATAAGCGGCCGATGAACAAAAAGGGTTTTACAAAAATTACATCGTATAGCGCATCAAAACCTAGACCATGATAACACCAGTGATATAGCGCCCCACCAACACGTGAGCGCTTAAAGCGGGTGAGCATGCGACCTTTATCCACCACATATAATAGCGCCGCTATTATTAGACCAGCCAGCATCGCACCCATGGCGATAAACTCAGCCGTATGCTTACCATGCGCTTGACCAGCGACTTCCAATAAATGCCCAACACTCTCTGGCAAGACGCCTTGTAATGGCGGAGTGATAAATGCACCCACTGCCGTTGATAATACGAGCAACACACTAAGTGGCAGCCAATATGACACACCAGATAATTTGTGTGCATGCGTCTTTTCTTCACCAAAGAAGATAATCCAAATCATACGGAAAGTATAAAGTGCGGTTAAGAAAGCACCGAATACACCCATATAGAATAAAACCATGTGACCGGTGGCATAACTCTCCCAAAGAATCGCTTCTTTAGAATAAAAGCCAACGGTAACCCAAGGTATTGCCGCCAATGCACCGCCACCAACAATATAGCACCAAAAGACCAACGGTATCTTTTTACGTAGACCGCCCATCTTAAAGATGTTTTGCTCATGGTGTACCGCAAGGATGACGGCACCTGATGATAAGAATAACAGGGCTTTAAAGAAAGCATGGGTCATCAAATGGAAGATTGCGCCTTGCCACGCGCCAACGCCGAGTGCTAAGAACATATAGCCAATTTGGCTCATGGTTGAATAAGCCAAGATACGCTTGATGTCGGTCTGTGCCAGTGCACAGAATCCAGCAACGACCAACGTCAATGCACCGACGCCACCGACCCAATATAATAAAATACCAGGCGTCAGCTCAAACAATGGATGTAGACGAGCGATTAAATAAACACCTGCCGTGACCATCGTTGCCGCGTGAATAAGCGCTGATACTGGCGTCGGACCTGCCATCGCATCAGCAAGCCATGTATGTAATGGCAGCTGCGCTGATTTACCCATCGCGCCGCCAACCAACATCATGGTGGTCAACATCATCGTTGGATTGTTGATATCAAACACTTCTGGTGCACGAGTAATAATTTCTTGAATATTAAGCGTACCAAATTCACGGAATAATAAAAACAGACCGAAGGCTAAGAATACATCACCTACGCGCGTCACCGTAAAGGCTTTCATCGCTGCAAGACCATTGGCGCGGTCATGGTAATAAAAACCGATCAGTAAGTACGAACAGATACCAACGCCTTCCCAGCCAAGATAAAGCAAGAACAAGTTATCTGCCAAGACTAGCAATAACATGCTGGCGACGAACAAATTCATATAACTAAAGAAACGGGCAAATCCAGTGTCGCCTTTCATATACCAAGCAGCAAACAAATGGATTAAAAAGCCAATACCTGTAATGACGCCAGTCATTGTTAGAGCCAAACCATCAAAGCTCAGACCGAAACTTGGGGCAAAATCTCCGACTTGGAACCATGTCCAAAGCGGAATCTCTATGACCGTTCCTGCTTGATTATTGGTCAAAAAAGTATAACTAACGACTAACGTGCATAGTGCTGATAACAGCATACTACCGACACCGACAATCGCTGCCACCTGCTCTGTTAGCTTGTCGCGCATAAAGGCTAAAATCAAAAAGCCAACGAGCGGGAATATAAAGGTTAATGGTAATAAACTCATGACATCATCCTTTCATCTCATTGGCGCTGTCGACATCGAGATGCCCACGCTGATGATAAAACCGCAATAATATTGCCAAACCAATGGCGGCCTCTGCTGCTGCCAAGGTCAAAATAAAGATAAACATAATCTGTCCATCTGGATCGACCCAACGACTGCCTGCCACCACAAATGCTAATGCTGTTGCATTCATCATGATCTCAAGGCTCATTAGCATAAATAGGAAATTACGTCGTACCATGACGCCGCACAGACCAATGGCAAATAAGATACCTGCCAAAATCAGTCCATGGCTCATGGGTATCATGCCCAGTACATTCTGCGCCTCAGCAACTGGCTGTACTAAGCCCGCTACCTCGTGGGCAAACGGCACGTTTGACACATCTTGTGCCACACTCGCTGCTAGTACCATTAGTCTGACTCCTTGCGCGTGACTTTATTCACACCCAGCTGCGTACCTGCATTCATACTTACATAGTCATGCGGGTTAACATCTTTATATTCGTAAGATTCTGCCATTTTCGCCGCGTCAGCATCTATAGGCATGCCGTGATCATCGTAGTGTTTGATACTTGCGACATTAGCATTAGATGCCTGATTATCATTACTGTGGTTTGCATTAACAGTAACCTCATCAGCGATAGACTCTTTACCCAAATGATACGCGGCGACCAAGGCTGCCAATAGTAGCAATGCAGCCACTTCTATCAACATCACATATTTAGTAAATAGCACCGTACCGACTGCTTTGGCAGATATTGTCGAGCCACCAATCATTGCCGCTTCGTCATGACCCATACCAATCATCGCATACAGCACAACCGCGATAATAATCGTTAACCCTGTCGGTAGCGCCCAAGTGCCCGCATCAAGCCAGCGCTCTTCACGCTCATCATTGCTCATGCCTAAATTAAGCATCATGATGACAAAAACAAACAGCACCATAATAGCACCAGCATAGACGACAATCTCTAACGCACCAGCAAATGGCGCGCCTAGTACAAAAAATATCCCAGCGATTGCCAGTAATGACACAATCATCGATAAGATAGCATGCACTGGATTGGCTTGAGTCACGACGCGCAGACTGGCAAATATGGCCACTGCTGCAAGCGAATAAAACCCAGCCAGTTCAGGATGGTTCAAAATATTCATCATGGTAGCAAGCTCCTTAGATCAATCGGTGCAGCTTCGTTTTGTGCTGCGCCTTTTGGTTTGTCCGCTACCGCCATACCCGTCACACGATAATAGTTATAATCAGGATATTTACCCGGCCCTGAAATGAGCAAATGCTCTTTTTCATAGACCAAGTCTTGGCGCTTATATTCACCCAACTCAAAGTCAGGCGTCATTTGAATGGCTGTCGTTGGACACGCCTCTTCACACAAGCCACAAAAAATACAGCGCGAAAAGTTAATTCGAAAAAACTCTGGATACCAACGACCGTCTTCACGTTCCGCTTTTTGTAAGGAGATACACCCTACCGGGCATGCCACCGCACACAAGTTACAAGCCACACAGCGCTCGTCTCCATCAGGGTCACGCGTTAGGACAATACGTCCACGAAAACGCGGCGGCACAGGTACCGGCACCTCAGGATAAAGGATGGTGTCACGCGGTCTGAGCGCATGACTATTGACCATCCACATGCTGCGGACAATGGTAAATAGTCCAATGACGGTCTTTTTTATGGTAGTAAACATGGGATTATTATCCTTATCAGCTTTACCCTAGTTCATCAATGATGGCTAGTGATGGCTACTAGTGATGATTACAACGTTGGGGAAAAGATCAAAATGACCGCAGCAGTAACCAACAGATTAATCAGCGTTACTGGCAGACAAATTTTCCAGCCAAAGTTCATCACTTGATCATAACGCGGACGCATGAGTGAGCCTCGAGCCAAAATAAACATGGTCATAAAGAACAGCGTTTTAATCATGAACCAAAAAGCTGGTGGAATAAATGGAATATCTAAGTTAAAAGGCGCAAGCCAACCACCAAAGAACAAGCACGTCATCAAGGCAGAAATCAGTACAACGTTGACATATTCGCCAATAAAGAACATACCGAACTTCATGCCAGAATATTCAACATGATAGCCTTCAGCCAGCTCTTGTTCTGCTTCTGGTTGATCAAATGGATGTCTATGGGTGACTGCAACACCAGCAACGACAAAGGTCAAAAAGCCAAAAAACTGCGGAATGATATACCAGCCGTCAATTTGTGATTCAACAATTTCGCGTAGGTTAAATGAGCCGGTTAATGCGACCACACCCATTAGCGATAAGCCCAAGAAGACTTCATAACTGATCGTTTGTGCTGCTGAACGTAGCCCGCCGAGTAGTGAGAATTTATTCGCTGATGCCCAGCCACCGAACATGACTGCATAGACGGCAATACCTGCCATCGCAAAGAAGAACAGAATACCGATATCCCAGTCAGCAACACCAAGCGTTGGCGAGATAGGAATAATGGCAAATGAGGCCAATGCGGTAAACATCGCGACCGCAGGTGCCAAGGTAAACATGAACTTATCGGTAAAGTTCGGCGTCCAATCTTCTTTAAAGAAGATTTTGAGCATATCAGCAACCAGCTGCAACGAACCAAAGGGTCCGACGCGGTTTGGACCGTAACGATCCTGCCATAAAGCTAGCATACGGCGCTCATAGACAATCATCATAGCGGCAACCATAACCACGACCAAGAAGATGACCAGTGATTGCCCGACCATAAATAAAATGGACCAAGCATCAAAGCTCATGCTATCAGCCAATAAGCTTGGCACATCAGGGATAATACGGGTAACTTGCATATTACACCTCCTGTGTGGTGGTCGGTGCTGTGTTCATTTGCGCAGCATCGTTATTGTTCATCATATCGTTAGCCATGCTACCCATCATCGTCACTGGTGCATCCACTTTGCGAACCGACGCTGGCATTGATGGATGAATGATACTCACCTGCCCAACTGGGTAACCGATACAGCCTTCTGCTAAATAACCGACAATCTGTACTGGCAAGGTGATTTGTTGCTTATCGATTTCAATCGCTAAGTAATCGCCATTAGCGATGTTCCAGTCCTTAGCATCATCCATCCCGATACGCCATGCAGCAACAGGCAGTTGCTCCGCAACCACTGGGCTACGTGACGCCATCATAGAGCTGGCATAGATATTATGGATAGGCACCAGTTTGGCTTGTCCTTGCTGCATATCCGTCGTCTTCGCAGACATAGCATCTGGTGCAACATATTGACGTGTTTCTAAACGTGCTAGCTGATCGAACATGCGCACACCTGGGTCGCCATTTTTTAGATGACCACCGACCTTGTCTTGATACTTGTTCCACGCTTGTGGTGAGTTCCAACCTGCCGCATTGGCAAAAGGAATCATCGAGCTTGGCGTTTCTTTACCACTATAACCTTCCATTGAGAAGGTTAAGCCAGTATCCAAATCTTTTGGCTGCATCGGCTCATGCACAGATATCGGTGCACGCATAGCGGTACGACCTGAATAGCGACGCGGCTGACGAGCAATCTTCAGACCAGTCATACGGTAATCGGCATCAGGAGCAGCATTTTTAATACCCGCAAGCTTAGGATGTGTAGCAATTAATGCATTGATGACGTCATCTAGCTGCGTCCAATCGACATCACGACCTTCGATGCTGCTATGCACGGCATGTAACCAGCGCCAGCCTTCTTTAATACTGCTCATTGGATGGTAGTATTCGTTGTCGTAAACTTGGAAGAAGCGCTGTGCACGACCTTCAGCCGATATCAACGTACCGTCCGCTTCAGCAAAGCTTGCTGCTGGCAATACGATATCGACATCTTTATGCCAATCAAGCAGCTGGTGATCTAAGGCAATGACAGTCTTATCGGCTAATAGCTGCGTCAACTTACTGGCATCAATGGCATCAGTCAGCTGATTTTCAGCGACGATGACCACATCGAAATCAGTCGCTAACAATTCTTCGACTGACTGACCGCCAAGCATGCAAACACCCATACTATTGGCATCGGTAACCGTTAGGTAAATACCTGCTTGTGCCTGATATTTATTGTTTACTTCTTTCAGCTCAAGTTTTTTAGCAGGAGCGCGTTCTACATTGTCTTGCGTTTCTGTATCAACACCAGTTTCAGGTTTGTTTGGTTTAGCAGATAGCTCTTTATCTTCTATTTGCGCTTGCTCATCACGGACTTGAGCATTATACGTGTCCACTTGCTGCTGTTCAGTCGCTTTAATGGCTGAACGTTTTTGCGTCAATGCTTGAGTGATCTGCGCCGCTGCTTCAATCAAAGCCGTAGAAGACAAGCTGCTACCCGAGATAACCAATGGCTTATCCGCTTGAATCAAGTCATAAGCGATTTGCTTCGCTAATGCTTGCATACCATCAGTCTCAGTACTGGCATTAGTACTAGTATCAATATTGACATCTTGCTCAGCTGCTTGTGGATCTGCGATTTCTGCTAAATCATCAGCGAAATTGGCAATTTCATCAGCCACTTTAAAGCCAAGTTTAGTGATGTCTTCAGGCGTTGCTACGACACTGACTTTACTGATGTCTTCTAGCTTAGTTTGCACCACATCGACGACATAAACTGGGCTTAACGCATCTTGAGCAATACGTTTAACAGGCTCTGCAAGCCACGGCTGCGTTTGTAGCGCCGCTGCCATTTTTAGGCCTTCGTTTTTTGCCGCTTGGCGTACTGACAACGCGACACGCGATGAGGTTTGCGTGATATCTTCACCCAATACTAATACCGCATCATAGCTTTCGATATCAGTCATGCTTGGGTTATAAATACCATCAGTACTCAATACTTCAATGCATTTATTGACCAGTGCTTGCTGCTGATGATTGAGACCCGTTGAAAACTTATCAAAGCCAACGAGGTTTTTTAGCGCAAAGTTAGTCTCTAGACTAGCGCGCGGTGAGCCAATACCAATGACTTTTTTATCTTTGATACGCTTGATGGTTTCATCAAGTGCATAGTCAATATTGATTTTGACATGCTTATCGTTGATACGCTCAAGCGCTTGGGTTGGACGATCGTCACGATTGACATAGCCGTAACCAAAGCGACCACGGTCACATAAGAAATAGCGGTTTACTTCACCGTTATAGCGGTTTTCGATACGGCGCAATTCACCATAACGCTCACCCGGTGAGATATTACAACCTGCTGAGCAACCATGACAGATGCTTGGCGCATACTGCATGTCCCATTTACGGTTGTAGCGCTCAGAATGCGTTTTATCGGTAAAGACACCCGTTGGGCATACTTCCGTTAAGTTACCTGAGAATTCGCTTTCGAACTGGCCATCTTTATCACGACCAAAGTAGACGCGATTGTTTGAGCCGTAAACACCCAAATCTTCGCCGCCTGCGTAGTCTTTATAAAAACGGACACAGCGATAGCAAGCGATACAGCGGTTCATCTCATGCGCGATGAATGGGCCAAGCTCTTGGTTATGATGCGTGCGTTTGGTAAAGCGATAACGACGACGGCTATGACCTGACATGTATGTCATATCTTGCAGATGACAATGTCCACCCTCTTCGCAAGTTGGACAGTCATGTGGATGGTTGGTCATGAGTAGCTCAACCATCGACTTGCGGAATGCTTTGGCTTCATCGTCAGTGACAGAGATATACATGTCATCGCCCGGAGCGACCATACATGACATCACAAGACGACCACGACCTGCTTCCATATCTTCTTTGTTTTGGAATTGCTTGACCGCGCACTGACGGCACGAGCCTACTGAGCCAAGGGCTGGATGATAACAAAAATACGGCACATCAATGCCGAGTGATAAGCAGGCTTGTAGTAAGTTATCTGCGCTATCTACTTCGACAGTGGTTCCATCAATATGTATGACTGCCATGCCGCTCTCCTTATTTCACTTCTGGCTGTTGATTGGCTGCCGCATCAATGACATCGACACCAACCGCCTGCGCGATTTTTTGATCAAACTCTGGACGGAAATATTTAATCGCACTCATCAGTGGTTCCATCGCACCCGGCGCATGTGCACAGAATGTTTTACCAATCCATAAGTCACGCGTAAGGCCTTCTAGTTTTTCGACATCGCCGACTTGCCCTTCACCATCATTGATAGCGGTAAGCAATTTGACACCCCAAGGCAGACCGTCACGGCATGGCGTACACCAACCGCAGGATTCGCGTTGGAAGAAAATCTCGAGATTACGAACGAGTGGCACCATATCTTGTGCTTCATCCACCACCATAATTAGCCCAGTACCCATACGGCTACCTGCTTTTTGAATGGTGTCAAAATCCACCACCACATCTAAATGTTCAGTGGTTAAAAAGTCAGTAGAGGCACCGCCCGGTAGCCAAGCTTTCAGTGTTTTACCTGCTTGCATACCACCCGCTAAATCTTCAATGATTTCGCGTGCCGTATAACCAAACGGTAACTCCCACAGACCTGGGTCATTGACTAAACCTGAGCAGCCAAACAGTTTGGTACCCGGTGTCTGGCTCTTGCCTTTGATGTTAGATAATGACTGATACCATTCAACACCATGGTTTAGGATGGCTGGCATGTTACACAAGGTTTCAACGTTGTTGACGACGGTTGGACGACCCCATGCACCAGAAATTTGCGGGAAAGGTGGTTTGGTACGTGGATTAGCACGGCGACCTTCCAAGCAATTAATCAGTGCCGTTTCTTCACCACAGATATAGCGTCCAGCGCCCGTATGCACGTGCAGATTAAAGCTAAAGTCTGAGCCTAGAATGTTTTTGCCCATTAGATTATTGGCCAAGCATTCTTCGATGGCAGCGACCAAACGCTGAGCGGCTAAGATGTACTCACCACGGATAAAGATATAACCGTCCGTTGCGCCAATTGCATGCGCCGTAATCAACATACCTTCAATCAGCTGAAACGGTAGACGCTCCATCAATAGACGGTCTTTAAAAGTGCCCGGCTCCATCTCATCGGCATTACAGATGAGGTAACGTGGCAAGCCATCTGGCGGTGACATAAATGTCCACTTCAGGCCAGCATTAAAACCTGCACCGCCGCGACCTCTGACGTTGGCAGCTTTAATCATATTGCCAACTTCTTTAGGCGATTGACCCAAAGCTTGCTTTAAGCCATCAAAGCCTTTTAACGACTCATAAGTGGCCAGATCGAGTACGGCATCATGATGTGCTAGACGCCATGTTAATGGCTTGGTTTCACTAGTCGCGGTGGCTTTATCACCATAAATTGGAATGCGCTGCTCATTGAGCTGGCTTGGCGCTTTGCCTTGACTACGTTGAGCAATCTGCTCTGAAAGCGTTAATCTCATGCGTATAGCTCCAATAATTGCGTGACTTCTTCAGGCTGGACTGGACCATAGGTGTCTTCGTCAATCAACACAGCAGGGCCTTTGTCACAGTTACCTAAGCAGCAAATTGGCAATAGCGTAAAACGACCATCAGCCGTTGTCTGACCATACTCAATACCCAGCTGCGATCTGATTTCAGACGATAACGCCTCATAGCCTGTCAAAAAGCAAGCCACTGAATCACAAATAAGGATGACGTGGCGACCGACAGGCTGACGATAAATACGGTTAAAGAAAGTAGCAACCCCGTCCATATCTGACATCGGAATGTCTAAAATATTGGCAATGGCATTCACTTGTGCGTCATCGACCCAACCGTTGCGCTTTTGCACAATTTTTAGCGCATCGAGCGAAGCAGCACGTGCTTGTGGATAATGATGCATAAACTCATGAATGGCTGCAATTTCCTCGCTAGTGAGGATGCTTGCCACATCTACTTTTGGCATTTTGTCGGAAACAATTTTCATAGTCTTCTATCTGTCCTCACTCATCACGCTTTATCAGCTAATAGCGACAGTCTTACGAGTGTCGCTATATGGCAAGATATCAGCATTTTGGTGTGCCATTTGGCAATGATATATTGATAAACATATTTCTTTAATAACGATAATTTTCTGATCAAAGCATTAGACTAAAGTATTAGCGATCACGGTACTAACGATCACAGTCGGCCATTACGATATCAATCGATGCCAAATACATGATGGCATCAGAAACGAGCGAACCATTAATCACCGATGGCATCTGCTGTAAATGTGCAAACGTCGGCGTACGGATACGGGTACGATAGCTCATCGTCGCCTTATCTGAGGTGATGTAATAGCTGTTCAAACCTTTGGTCGCTTCTACAATTGTCGTACACTCGCCCGCTGGCATCACAGGACCCCAAGATACTGAGATAAAGTGGTTAATCAAGGTTTCAATATCGTTCAAGGTACGGTCTTTTGGCGGTGGTACCGCTAGTGGATGATCCGCTTTGTAAGGGCCTTGCGGCATATTGTCCATGCACTGGCGGATAATACGCAATGACTGACGCATCTCTTCGACTTTGACCATACAGCGATCATACGCATCACCGTTGTAACCGACTGGCACTTCAAAATCGTAATTTTCATAGCCCATGTATGGACGTGCTTTACGCAAATCAAAGTCAACGCCTGTCGCTCGCAGACCAGCGCCCGTCACGCCCCAAGCAAGTGCTTGCTTAGCATTGTACTGAGCAACACCTTGGGTACGACCTTTGAGCACGCTGTTTTGCAATGCTGCTTTGACATATTCGTCCAAGCGTTTTGGCATCCAATCCAAGAACTCACGAACCAAACGCTGCCAGCCACGTGGTAGGTCAGCAGCAGTACCGCCGATACGGAACCAAGCGGGGTGCATACGATAGCCAGTTACGGCTTCGATAACGTCATAGGCCTTTTGGCGATCGGTAAACATATAGAATACAGGGGTCATGCCGCCCGCATCCTGAATGAACGTACCAACGAACAGTAAGTTATTGGTGATACGGAAAAACTCGCTCATCATCACGCGAATGGTCTCAGCGCGCGGTGGAATCGTAATCCCAGCCAGTTTTTCAACCGACATGATGTACGGCAGCTCATTCATCACACCGCCGAGATAATCGATACGGTCGGTATAAGGAATAAATGAATGCCACGTTTGACGCTCAGCCATTTTTTCTGCACCGCGATGGTGATAACCGATATCAGGGATACAATCGACGACTTCCTCACCATCGAGCTGTAGCACCAAACGGAATGCACCGTGAGCAGAGGGATGGTTAGGACCGATGTTCAAGAACATAAAGTCTTCATCACGACCTGAACGCTTCATGCCCCATTCTTCTGGGACAAAACGCAGGTTTTCTTGCTCGTATTGCTGCTTGGCGGTGTTCAAGAAATATGGGGTAAATTCAGTCGCACGCGCATGATACTCTTTACGCAGTGGATGACCTTCCCAGTACTTTGGTAATAAGATACGGGTCAAATGCGGATGACCTGTAAAGACAATACCGAACATGTCCCATACTTCACGCTCATACCAGTTGGCATTTGGCCAAATGTTGGTGGCGCTCGGTACATTGACATCGTCTTCGCTCAGAGCGACCTTGACACGTACGTCACTATTACGCTCAAGCGACATCAGGTGATAAAACACCGTAAAGTCACTGTCAGGCAAACCTTGGCGATGTTGGCGCAGACGCTCATCTATCGCTGACAAGTCAAATAGCATGACGTATGGCTGGGGTAATTTACGCAGGTATAGAAGAATATCCAGCAAATCAGCACGTGCCACCCAAACCGTTGGAATCTCATCCACAGTGTGCTGCACGACAAACTTACCGGCATACTTCTGCTCCAGCTCGGTGATAACCGCTGGAACAGGCTTAATGTTAGGATCTATGTTTTCGACTACCGTGACCATGAATGATGTATTCCTTCATTAATCATCATTGAGCTATGTTGAGCCTAACCGAGCTATATTAATCATAACTGAACCATGTTAATCATAACTGAACTACGCTAAACATAAGCGAACTACGATGAATATATGCGTACTGAGCACTTTTACGGATTGTGTATGATTGAGCCAAACTAAAACATCATATAGCCAAATAATTTATGCCTAAATGCTGTTTCTCACATGCAGTTTGGCTACAGGCTCGCTGATTAAATACTGTCTGGGCTACGCAAGTTTTTCACAGCGATACGATCTGCTTGCTTACGGTCACGCTCAGGCGTCATTTGTGGCTGATAGATACCCTGATCATTGACATGAATACCTAGCGGGCGACGCTCTTTAGTAATCGACTCTTGCAGCAACATTAAGCCTTGGATCAACGCTTCTGGACGCGGCGGACAACCGGGCACATAGACATCAACAGGAATAATTTTATCCACGCCTTGCACGACCGAATAGATATCATACATACCGCCAGAGTTGGCACAGGCGCCCATCGAGATAACCCATTTTGGCTCAAGCATTTGCTCATAAAGGCGCTGAATAACCGGTGCCATTTTGACAAAACAAGTACCAGCGACGATCATCACATCCGCCTGACGGGGCGACGCGCGAATGACTTCGGCACCAAAGCGTGACAAATCATGAACGGCGGTTAGGGTGGTGGCATATTCGACATAACAGCAAGAGGTGCCAAAGTTAAATGGCCAAAGTGAGTGCTTGCGCCCCCAGTTTGCTGTTGAATGGACGAGGTCTTCGAGACGACCCATAAAGACGTTTTTATTCACTTCGTCTTCGATTGGATCATTGACCGTTTGACTGGTCTGTGCAGGATAGACATCTGCATCAGGGTTGGCTTTTGTTAATGTGTATTTCATAACATACAACCTTTATATTAGGCGAAGCGCAGCAATCATCTTGCTTCCGCTATCCCCTTAACTTCTATTATTAATAAGCGACCATTTTGCAGTAATGTGCCACAAGACCGTCAAAAGCGATTAGCGTTTGACTTTGTCTTGTTGCGCAGATGTAGCAAAATCCATGGAAGTCACATTACCAGTAGTATTAATATGATCGATATTTTGCAAGTGACGACGGTTGGTCTCGATATTGTTCGAGACATTAATCTGCCCTGAAGACTGGGCTGGTATCTTGCCAGTTGGATCGACCATCAGCTCATCGACGCCATCAAACTGCGTAATATCTGCCAAATTAAAACCTGCCGGAGCTGCATATAGACGTGGTTGCTTGCGACGCTTGTCCGATGGTGCCCAATTCATCGCACCCAGACTGAGCTCGTATACCAAGCCTATGATCAAGATGGTAATGAATATCGCGGCAGCGGCGAAGCCCAGCCAGCCTGCTTCACGTACTGAAACAGCATAAGCGTACAAATATAGCGCTTCTAAATCAAAGATAACGAAGAAGATTGCCACCAAATAGAATTTGGCAGACAAACGAATACGGGCGTTGCCAGCTCCGACAACACCCGCTTCAAATACTTCTTCTTTTTGTGAGCCCTGAGAGCGACCGCCAAGCAAACGCGGCACAACCAGCATAAAGACCACTAGCCCAATGGCGGCTAAGATAAAAGCAATGGCTGACCAATTAAAAGCAGACATGATAATACGTGCTCCTCACCCAATCGAGTGTCAAGCGCAGCGCGCATACTCACAAACTATAGAGTGGTAATAGCGACTGGCATAACGCAGACGAAAACACAAAGTAACTGCCATTGGGTCTTAATAACTCAATGGCTCATATAGATACTGTGCTGGTAATAACCAATTATCAAGCTTATTGACGACGATGTCAGACATGACCAACTATAGATACTCCGATATATAACGGAGAAAGGCTGGTCGCCTAACGCATCTTCTAACAACGTAAGATCAACGTATTAAATCAATATCATATTCGATAGTTTATTTAATTGATTTAATAGCTCATTACACGTGGTCAACAATGACGAGACAACTGGCATAAATTATTTACGTACTATACGCATATCAGTGCCTAAAAGCTAGTTTTTAACTGTATTGAACGGTCACTTTATAGGTGAAAGAAACATGTTTTTTTTGCCATGAATTATGATATAGACGTTACCTTATATTAAGCCCAAATCCACATTTTTGAATGGACGCTAGTATATATAGTATAAGTCACGAAAAATTAACGCTTTTTTACTGGGTGCCGATCCTTGAACTCCTCCCCAATGTGACGGTTTTTGCTTTATAATAACCCGCCTAATTGCATGGTAGTATCAGCGGCTGTTTTAACGATGGCTCTCTTGATTAATTGTCACAAAATATTAATGGTCATGAGCGTGATTAGCGGATAGGTTGATTAACCTTATCGACGCCATGTTTTGATATCGAAATGATGCAACCAACTATAATGCTATGTTGCCATTTTGCGCTATCGATCTGCCTCATACGTGCTGTTTTTATCTCACTGAGCAACGCTTGATATCAACACTCGCCTTTTTTGCTTTCTTTTTGCTTTTGTCTTACAGGTCACCTTATGAGTCAACTTAATCCCAAACAACAAGAAGCGATGCTTTACGTATCCGGTCCATTGCTTGTGCTAGCAGGTGCCGGCTCCGGTAAGACATCGGTGATTACCCGCAAGATTGCGTATCTAATCGAAGAATGCAACATGCCAGCCGAGCGTATCACCGCGGTGACCTTTACCAATAAAGCGGCGCGCGAGATGAAAGCCCGTGTCAGTAAATTGCTGCCGAGTGAAAAAACTCGCGGGCTGACGGTGTCTACCTTTCACCAATTTGGGCTACAGTTTTTGCGCTATGAGCTGATTCATACCCCGCTCAAGGGTAACTTCTCCATCATGGACAGCGACGACAGTAAGCGTTTGCTGATGGAGCTGATGATGCGTGACAATTTAAGCGGCGCTGAAAGTCGCGAGTTGGTTGGTAAAGCGATAAAAATGATTTCTGATTGGAAAAACGATCTGATCGAGCCGGACAAGGCGATGGAAACCTTAGACGATCCAGAAGATATGATTTTTGCCACCCTCTATGCTTTATATGAGCGCAATTTGCGTGCTTATAACGCCGTTGATTTCGATGATTTAATTGTCCTGCCGACCAAGATATTGCGTGAAAACAGAGAGCTGCGCGATAAATGGCAAAACCGTATTCGTTACTTGCTAGTCGATGAATATCAAGACACCAATACCGCCCAGTATGAGATGATCAAATACTTAGTCGGACCGCAAGGGCGTTTTACCGTCGTGGGCGATGACGATCAATCTATCTATGCGTGGCGCGGTGCAAAACCGGAAAACATGGCGCTACTCAAAGAAGATTTCCCAAAACTCAAAATCGTCATGCTTGAGCAAAACTATCGCTCGACCACGCGTATTTTGACCTCTGCCAATGCCGTTATTACCAATAACGAGCATTTATTTGAAAAGAAACTCTGGTCAGATAAAGGTCAAGGCGAAAAAATTCGCATTATTAACTGTCGTAACGATGATGATGAGTCTGAGCGTGTGGCAAAAGAGATTGTCACTCATAAACTGCGTTTCGGTAATGAGTGGGAGCAGTATGCGGTTCTATATCGTAGTAACTTTCAGGCGCGCATGCTGGAGGCGCAGTTGCGTCAATTGCAAGTGCCTTATAAGTTGTCGGGTGGTCAGTCGTTCTTTGCGCGTAGTGAAATCAAAGACATCATGGGCTATCTACGTTTGATTCTGAACCCCGAAGATGACAGTGCGTTTTTACGTATTATCAATACGCCTAAGCGTGGAATGGGGCCAGCAACGCTAGAGAAGTTAGGCTTATTTTCACAAGAGCATAGCATCTCGCTACTCGCTTCTTGTACACACGCAGGGCTCGCGCATGTTTTACCGTCGAAGGCTTATGGTACGATAAAAGAGTTCGGTGAGTTTATTGAACATTATACGCGTGAGCTCGATCAGCATCCTGACCCTGTACCTATCGTCCGCCAAATGATTGATGAAACAGGTTATATCGACTTTGTGCGTAGCGACGCCAAAACCCCGCAACAAGAAAAAAACCGTATCGATAATATTGATATGCTCTACACTAGTATTCAATCACTGATTAATCGCGCCGAAGAAGACGAAGATCGCACCATTGATACCATCATTCGTAAGCTGGTGTTGCTGGATATGCTCGAGCAACAGCAAGAAGAAGAAAACACCAACAAGGTTAACTTGATGACCTTGCATGCAGCAAAAGGTTTGGAATTTGATTTTGTGTATATCATGGGGCTTGAAGAAGAAATGCTACCGCACCGCAACTCTATCCTAAGCGAGACGGTCGAAGAAGAACGGCGCTTGATGTATGTCGGCATTACTCGTGCGCGTCGAGAGCTGACATTGACGCTAGCGACTCAGCGCCGTGCGGGCGGTCAGATGCGTGTCACTTCTGAATCGCGCTTTTTAGATGAGTTACCAGAAGAGCATATCGACTGGCCAGCCAAGGCGAAAAAGAAAAAAGCGACTAAAGACCCAGAAGCCGTTGCTGATGAATACTTGGCTAACATTCGCGCTTTATTGGGTAATCGTTAGCGTTAGGCCCAAAGCTTGAGAGCATCACCAGTTAGCGACATGAGAAATTAGCACTTATTCGACATTTTAGTGTTTGTTATTATTTATACTTTCTAAAAACTTTGGAACCTTTATGCCTACCCCTATGCCTGATCAGGAACGACCATCTACGCTACAGGGAGATTATAATCCAGCAGAGTATAGCGGCGAATATAAGCTTCTATACCTGCAAAGTTTGGTTGCTGACAAGGCATACGAGGCGATTACTGAGTTTTTAGAAAAGCAGTCCAAATATGAGATTGCGAGCCTATTAGAATCGTTCCCTAGCCAAAATCGCTTATTGATTTGGGCACAAGTACCAGAAAACATCAAAGGCGAAGTGCTTGCCGAGTTAGAGTTTGATACACGCCAGCCGCTATTAGAAAACGTCTCATCGAAAGACATTTCCTTATTTACCCAAGACCTTGATGCGCAAGACATCTCTGAGATTTTAGACACCGTCACCGAAAGTGTGCGTACCTCGGTCATGGCAACCTTGGATGAAGACATCCGAGTACAGGTCAATAAGCTCGATACCTATGCTGACTGGGAAGTCGGTCGTTACATGGATCCTGACCTCATTCAGATCAGGGATGATATCAGCCTTGCAGAAGTACAGAACTGGCTACGAGAAAATGACGATTTGCTCGATGATGAAAGCCAAGAGCTGCTGGTTGTCGATCAAAGCCAACAATTACTCGGGCTGCTCAGTCTGGTCGATTTGATTAAACATGATCAAACTACCTTAGTCTCAGAATTGATTGATAACGCCATCACCATTAATGATCGCTTAGACATCCAAGATGCCGCAGCGATTTTCCGCTCAGAGGACATTCGTTTTGCCCCCGTTATTAATAGCCATGGTGAGTTGGTCGGTCAGTTAAATGGCGAGGACATCATGGAAATTATCCAAGATGATGTCGATAGCACCATGAAAAACCTCGCGGGTGTCAGCCAAGATGAAGAACTGTTTGCGCCTATTTTAACCAGTGCTAAAAGCCGCAGTATTTGGCTAGGTATTAACCTGTGTACCGCCTTATTGGCTGCGGCTGTGATTGGTCAGTTCGAGGCGGTACTGGCAAAAGTGGTGGCGCTGGCGATACTCATGCCTGTGGTCGCGAGTATGGGCGGTATTGCTGGGTCACAAACTCTGACAGTGGTTATTCGTGGTATGGCGATGGGTCAAATCGGTGGTTCCAACCGTTTGTGGTTATTAAATAAAGAGCTGTGGGTTGGCGCGATAAACGGTATCATATGGGCGATAATCATGGCGATTATTGCCCAACTATGGTTTCATGACATTAAAATCAGTGCCGTCATTGGTTTTGCCATTGCCATTAATATGACCGCCGCCAATGTGTCAGGCATTAGTATTCCACTGCTCCTAAAACGCATGAATATTGACCCTGCCCTATCCGCCTCGGTTATTTTAACCACCGTGACAGATATCGTCGGCTTTATGTCATTCTTGGGTTTGGCGAGTGTGTTGATACTATAATCACATAGCCAACGTTAAAACTATATTATTTAGAAATCATATAGTTTAGAAATTATCTTATTTAGAAACAATATTATTTAGAAACTATCCAACCGTTAAGTGAGTGCGTTATGCAAGCTGTACAAGTTAAAGTATTAAACCCTAAAATTACTGAAGATAAAGCGTTCTCGTTACCGACACGCGCCACTGATGGCAGCGCTGGTATCGACTTGCGCGCTTGTATTGATGAGCCATTGACGATTAAAGCAGGTGCCACACATTTAATTGGTACTGGTTTGGCGGTTTATATCCAAGATCCTAACTTTGCAGGGATGATTTTACCGCGCTCAGGTCTTGGTCATAAGCACGGTATCGTCTTGGGTAATTTGGTTGGCTTGATTGATGCCGATTATCAAGGTGAGCTGATGGTCAGTATTTGGAATCGTAGTAATGAAGACTTTGTGTTGAATCCTGCGGAACGTATGGCACAATATGTCGTCGTACCCGTTGCCCGCCCTGAGTTTGAAGTGGTGTCAGAGTTTAGTGATACCAGTGCACGTGGTGCAGGCGGCTTTGGACATTCAGGCCGCCAGTAATGCACGTGGTGCAGGCGGCTTTGGACATTCAGGCCGCCAGTAATTAGTTATCATTACTGATTTGCCATTTTAATTGTACTTTAGTCATCACAAAATCACCATCACGTGAATCACGCCATAAGGAGAGTAAGCGATGCCGTCTTTTGCTGCGCAGCAATGCTTATTTCGTGCTTATGATATTCGTGGTTCACGCCAGCATTTTACCACTGATTTTATTCAAGCATTGGGCAAGGCATTTGCTCAGCTTTATAGTGTCGCAGATTGCAACTCAACCGCAGCTCCTGTCAAAGCCTCCCTGCCAAAATCAAGTATTGACCTTAAAAGAACCGTCATTGTGCTTGGTTATGATGTGCGTCTCGGTAGTGATATTATCGCTCAGAGATTGGCTAACATACTGACTGAATCTGGCTTACAAGTTATCCAGCTGGGGTTAATTACTACCCCCATGATGGTTTTTTGGGCAGAGCAATACTCGGGTCATGGCATTATCGTCACCGCCAGTCATTCTGCTAAAGATATTTTAGGTATCAAATGGCTGGTCAATCATCAATCTCCAAGTCATGCAGAGATTCAGTTGCTTTGGCAAAAAACACGGTCTACCTATGCTTGCCACCTCAATCACGCTCAAGCACAGGTTGATGCTCAAAATACGCTGACGAATACAATTGCTAAATCTATTTGTAATCAGCCGTTCAACTTATCTGATACACAAGTCGCGACGACTTATATTGAGGCTATCGCGCAAGTTTTTAAGCAAATCCATCCCTGTAATACACAACACTCCAAAGATAACCAACAACCATCTGACACCCTTGATGTGGTGGTGGTCATAGACTGCATGCATGGGGCGACCAGTAATATCGCCCAGCGTTTATTTGAGCATTTTTGCCAGCAGGTCATCATGATTAATGACCTCGCAGATGGCAGTTTTCCCTCTGGCAATCCTGATCCTACTGAACCACACCGTCTCAAACAATTACAGCGAAGTGTGCGTCAACATCAAGCAGATATAGGTATCGCTTTTGATGGCGATGGCGACCGCTTAATGATCGTCGATAATAGCGGTAAAGTTGTCACGCCCGATCACTTGCTATATTTATTAGCGCAAGTGGCGCTGACCGAACACCCTGAAACGCTTTGTTCTAAAAGCCCAGGCCATTCACAACTGCCTTTTCAAATCCTTTTTGATATTAAATGCTCCCATCATCTACCGAATCTCTTGTCTGAGCTTGGCGCAACACCTGTGCTCAGTAAAACGGGCAGCAGCTTTATGCGCCGACAGATGCAGCATTCTGCTGGTCAAATTGTCTTTGCGGGTGAATTGTCAGGGCATTTCATATTTAACGATAGCCGCTTTATTATTTATGATGACGCCATGTACGCGGCCTTGCGATTGCTGCATTGGCTAGCGGCTTACGATGCTCACGGTAAAAAATCTCTGACTGATATTACAGAGCAATTGCCTGCTATGGTCAGTACAGCGGATCATTATTTGCCGATGCCTAAAACCCTTAAGAAAGACGATGCTCTCGTCGTACAGCTGACAAAATTTTGTCAGTATTTACGCCAGCTCGTGGAAGCGACCATGGCAGAAGATTCTGGTGATCATTGGATAGCTACTAGCCAGCCATCGCTTTGCCGTTGTTCGATGAGTCGGCAATATATGACGTCCAAGCAAGCCAAATGCTTATTGCCAGTGGGGACGAAGCTGAGCTGTATTGATGGCGTACGTTTGGATTTCGCCCATGGTTTTGGGGTGCTCCGCCAATCAAATACCAGTCACAATCTTACCGCACGCTTTGCTGGTGATAGCATAGAAGACTTACGCGACATTCAAGCAAAATTTGCCGCTTTATGTCGCCCATTTGATAAAAAACTGGCGGAACAAATTGTCGCTATTCCTGCCGAATAGTTTTGAGCAAAATAGTTACCGTCAAAGTAGTTGCTGTCAAATAAAAATATGACTTTTTAATACCATAACTTAGGAGTTTATAATGACGCTTAATTTAGATGATGCCAAAAACACTGCTGAAGTATTGACCACAGCGCTGCCTTATATCCAGCGCTTTGTCGATAAGCTTATCGTGGTCAAATACGGCGGCAATGCGATGACGGATCCTGCGCTTGAGAGCTCATTTGCCCGCGACATCGTTTTGTTAAAAACCGTTGGCATTCATCCCGTGGTCGTGCATGGCGGTGGTCCACAAGTGGATAATTTATTAAAAGAGTTGGGGCGTCAGTCAGACCGTATCGATGGTATGCGCGTCACCGATAAAAGCACCATGGATATCGTCGAGATGGTCTTAGGTGGTAGTGTCAACAAATCTATTGTTAGCTTAATCAACAAGCACGGTGGCCGCGCTATCGGTTTGACGGGTAAAGATGCCAATTTAATCCTAGCCAAAAAACTGATGATGGAAAAAATTGGCGCAGATGGGATTGCTGTGCCCGTCGATTTAGGGTTTGTCGGTGATGTGGTCAGTGTCAATAAAGATGTGATTAACATGCTCATTGCCTCTGACTTTATTCCCGTCATCGCGCCACTTGGGGTCGATAGCGAAGGCAATACGTACAATATCAATGCCGACTTGGTTGCAGGTAAAGTAGCGGAATTTTTACAAGCTGAGAAATTAATGCTTCTAACCAATATCAAAGGTGTGCTGGGTCGTGACGGCGAAGTCGTGACTGGACTCACGCCAAAGAAAGTCGACAGCCTCATTGAAGACGGCACTATCTCAGGCGGTATGATTCCCAAAATCCAATGTGCACTTGATGCGGTACGTAGCGGCGTAAAAAGCGCGGTGATCGTCGATGGTCGCGTGCCTCATGCCACGCTGTTAGAGATTTTCACCAATGAAGGGGTTGGTACATTAATCAGTCGTGATTTAGGCTCATCATTGGCCGAGTAGCAGGAGTAAATCATGGCATTGTGGCTCTGGTGTCTACTTTTTATCTTAGAAAGCTTGTACTGCTGGTGGATTATTGGCTATGGTGGCGCAAAATGGATAGAAGGGTGGAAGTCATTTTTCCTCATTGATTGGTTTGCACTAGATTGGAATGCTGAACAAATTCGCTTTTACGTCTTGCTTATATGGCTCGCAAGTGTGATTTGGTTTCTTTTAGGTGTTATAAAGCCCGAGCTAAGAGGTTCTTAGCTCGGGCTTTATTGATGATAGCCGTATTCTTTTACGAAAAAACTTTATCAAACTCAGCTTCATCATAACCGCATAGTAATATAATCTTATTTTTATCAGTCAGCTCACCTTCAACTATCGGACGCTTAATCATACTGGTATTCTCTACTAGCAGGTCAATCGCGTTATCTATATTGGCATCTGCTGATTGCTTTTGCTCGTCGGTCAGCTTGCGCCATGTGGTGCCACGCTTGTTCAGTACTTTATCAATACCTAGCTCATTTACCCAGCGCTGTACTGCTTCTTTATCGATACCACGTTTTTTATAATCATGAAAATCATAGCTGACACCTAGCTCGTCTAGTTTGGTAAAGGCTTTTTTCATGGTGCTGCACGATTTGATACCGTAAATAGTGATGGTCATAAAAACTCCAAATCAATGATCATTATTCTGTTTATTATACCTAAGCCTATGGGTATTTGGTTTATGATAACCAAAACATTAAAAACCCGCTCAAATTTTCAAATTTGTATTCTTCGTCATGCGCAAACGCCCTATCATATCGTCGCAATTTTCGCCAAATTACGCTATGCTATGGCATTGTGAAATTTCACCCAATTTATTCGTATTAATCAATCTCGAGCCAACTATGAGCAATACTGTGACATCTGACCAAGCTGAAAACAATCATTATAACCCACAAGCGATAGAAGCGGCGCAGCAAGCCAAATGGGCAACTGACAAACGCTTTGAAGTGAGCAATGAGCCAAGCGATAAGCCAAGTCGCTATATGCTGTCGATGTTCCCTTACCCAAGCGGTAAGCTGCATATGGGTCACGTGCGTAACTATACGATTTCTGATGTATTGAGCCGTTACTATCGCCTCAAGGGCTATGAAGTCATGCAGCCTATGGGCTGGGATGGTTTTGGCTTGCCAGCAGAAAACGCGGCGATTGCCAACCAGACTCCACCTGCCAAATGGACGTTTGCCAATATTGACAGCATGCGCGCGCAGCTTAAATTGCTAGGGCTATCTATCGACTGGTCACGTGAATTTGCTACTTGCAGCCCAGAGTATTATCAGTGGGAACAGTGGTTGTTTTTACAGCTATACAAAAAAGGCTTGGTCTACAAAAAACTGTCGACCGTCAACTGGGATCCTGTTGATAATACCGTCTTAGCCAACGAGCAAGTCATCGATGGTAAAGGCTGGCGTAGTGGCGCTGCGGTCGAAAAGCGCGACATTCCGATGTATTACTTTAATATCACTGATTATGCTGACGAATTACTTGATGACTTAGACCAATTAGAAGGTCACTGGCCATCAGAAGTATTGACCATGCAGCGCAACTGGATTGGTCGTAGCGCAGGCATGGAAGCACACTTCCCTTATGAGCTTGCTGGCGAGACCAATACGTTAGATGTGTTCACTACTCGCCCTGATACTTTGATGGGTGTGACTTATGTGGCGGTCGCAGCCGAACATCCGCTAGCGCAGTATGCGGCTGAGCATGATGAAGCAATTGCGCAATTCTGTGCGCTTTGCAAAAAAGGCTCAGTTGCAGAAGCAGACCTAGCTAAAGCTGAAAAAATCGGCATGGCTACTGGTCTTACGGTCACGCACCCACTTACTGGCGAAGAAGTGCCAGTATGGGTTGCCAACTATGTACTCATGAGCTACGGCTCAGGTGCGGTGATGGCTGTCCCTGCTCATGATGAGCGTGATTATGAGTTTGCGATTAAATACAGCTTACCGATTAAACAAGTCATCGATATCCCTGTCGGCTATTTCGATGCGTTAGAAGCAGATGCAAAGGCGAACGATACTGAGATTAATCGTGCTTATACTGAACGCAATACTCTAATCAATTCAGGCGAATTTGACGGGCTAGACTTTGAGCAAGCATTTGAAGCGATGCTGACCAAACTAGAACCACAAGAGCTTGCTAAGAAAAAAATCCAATACCGTCTCCGTGATTGGGGGGTTTCTCGCCAGCGTTATTGGGGCTGTCCTATCCCAATGGTAAACTGTGAGCATTGCGGTACCGTACCTGTCGAAGAGCAAGATTTGCCCGTTGTCTTACCGACTGATGTCGTTCCTGATGGTCGCGGAAATCCGTTAAAAAACATTCCAGAGTTTGTCAATACGACATGTCCTAAATGCGGTAATCCTGCTGAGCGCGAGACTGATACCTTTGATACCTTTGTGGAATCAAGCTGGTACTATGCACGCTTTGCAAGCCCAAATGATGCGCAAAGCATGGTCAACAAATCTGCCGCCAATAAGTGGCTGCCTGTCGATCAATACATCGGCGGTGTTGAGCATGCGGTAATGCATCTACTTTATGCACGCTTCTTCCATAAACTGATGCGTGATGAAGACTTGGTGTCAGGAAATGAGCCATTTGCTAATTTGATGACGCAAGGCATGGTATTGGCAGGGACATTCTATCGCCTAAATGCGGATGGCAGTACCACGTACTATTTTGCAGAAGACATTGATATCGACTATGACGAACGTGGTCAACCGATTAAAGCCATCTTAAAATCTGATGGGCAGCCGGTGACCATTGGCAAAATCGAAAAAATGTCTAAGTCAAAAAATAACGGTGTCGATCCGCAAATTACCATCGATAAATACGGCGCTGATACCGTTCGTCTCTATACGCTCTTCACCGCGCCTGCGGATCAAACGCTAGAATGGTCAGATGATGCGCTCAAAGGCCCTTATAACTTCGTCAAAAAAGTATGGCGTATTGCTACTGAACACATGCATGCGCTTACTGCCGCGAACCTAAGTATCGAGACGCTGAACAATGAAGCTTTGAGCACTGATGGCTTAAGCAAAGAAGCCAAAAACTTACGCCGTAAAACTCATGAAACCATTGCTAAAATTGATAGTGATTTGGGTGATCGTTTGGCATTGAACACGCCTGTATCAAGTTTGATGGAGCTTGCCAACGAGCTGACTGGCTTTAAGGGCAATAGCAAGCAAGACCTACAGGTACAGCATGAGGCATTGACGGATCTGCTGATTATGCTATCCGTATATGCGCCGCACATTGGTGAACATTTACTTGAGCAATTGGGTTTAGATACCATTACCTTGAATTATCCAGAAGTTGATAAAAATGCTCTGGTACAAGATATGATCACGATGGTGGTACAGGTCAATGGTAAAATGCGCGGTAAAATGGACGTAGCCCCAAATAGCGATCCAGAACAGCTAAAAGCACAAGCACGTTCAATAGAAAGTGTGGCAAAATTCTTGACTGGCGACATCAAAAAAGAAATCGTCGTCCCTAATAAGCTGGTAAACATCGTGGTGGTAGGCTAGATTTTTTAGGCTCAGTACTTTTTATTAGTTTAATGATTAGTCTGAGCCTTTTTATAATATTAGGATAGCGATTATGTCGTATAAATATCGAGCAGGTCAGTCACCCAAAGCCAGCTTAAGCAAAAAAGACGCTTTTGCTAAAAAATCAAGCGGACAAAAACTGGCGGCGGCTTTTCTGACTGCCCTGCCAATGTTTGCGCTACTAGGTGCAACGGCAGCTATTAGTGGCTGCGGCTTTCAACTGCGTGGCTATGATGCGCCGATGCTGCTTGATGTCGCCAAAACAGCCGTGATTCTCGAAGACAATCGCACCTCATTTCCGCTTAAGCTGCCATTGACAAGACGCCTAAAAACTTTAGGTGTTGATGTCATTGACAACATGACAGCAGCTGATGTTGCGAACAATAACAAACAAGCAAGTGCTGCACCCATTGCCGCTATCACCATCAGTAACGTCCGTTTTAAGCGTTATGAGCTGGTCGGTGTCTTGACAGAGATACGCTTGGTACTTTCAGCAGATGTCAGCTATCAGACCATGGAAAATGGCAAACCAATTACGCTAAGCAACCCTATCCAAGTCGAGCGTAGCTATCAATATAATGAAGCGTCGGTGAGCACTGATGATCAGCAAGGCGATCAAATTCGTGACTGGCTCTATGACAGTTTAGCACGCCGAATTACTGATCAATATGTCGCCATCTCCCTACCAAAGGTCAGCTCTTCTGGAGTCAGACAATCTGTGCAAAGCGGTAATGGCTCAACATCGATCGCGGTGGTAGTGCCAAACCCATAACTTATAATGCGTAACACATTCCACGTTTATTTTCATCAATCTGTGTACTTATTACCCTATGCAAGATACCTTTATACAAGCCTATCCAAAGCTACTACAGCCTTCCGTTGCAGTCGCGGGCTTGTGGCTGGCGCATGGTGATGAGCCACTACTCAGTCAATGGCTCATCGATGCACTGCGCCCACATTGGCGCGCGCAGAATTACGCGATTAAGCGTATTGAGCTGATATCGGTCAAAAGCTGGCAAGAAGTATTGTCAGAGCTTGGTAGCCAGTCTTTATTTGATGATGCCAGTGCACTCATCGTGACGGGTAACCATAAGCCTGACAAGGCGGTCATCACTGAGCTTGAGCGCTTTGCCGTTGAAGCTCAAACAGGGACGCACAGTCATAGCTTATTATGGCTCACGCCCAAGCAAGACAAACGAGCGCAAAGCAGCAAGTGGTTTACGCCATTTGCTCAATATGGTCATGTCATTGATTGCAATTTATATAATGAGCAGCAACGACAGCAGCTACTGCAAATACAAGCTCAGCAGTTTGGTTTACGGCTGTCTCAAGAGGCGTGGCAGCTGCTTATGTCGCATACTGAGCACCATCTGCTAAGCGCTTATCAGACCTTATGGCGGCTCTCCTACTTATTTGCGCCGCAGTTAGTCGCTAAGAATATTGAGGCTAGTCAACAGGCTGATCACTCTACACAACTCCCGAACAATGTTGCCTTAGACATTAAGGATCTACAAGCCGCGTTGGTCAGTGATGCACAATTTAGCGTCTTTGATTTATCGGATGCCATGCTTGCCGGTAACAGCGCGCAAGTCGCTAAAATCATGTTTCAGCTGAAAGCCACCGACGAGCCAACCACCTTGGTATTATGGGCGGTTAGTAAAGACATGCGACAAATTATGCAGTTAATGGATGGGCAAGATCCGCAAGCGCTTGGTATTTGGCGTAGCAAACAAGGGTTGTACCAGCAAGCTTGCCGTCGCCAGTCAAAAGCGCAAACGGCTGAATGGCCTGCCCTGCTTTATAAATGTGACCAAGCCATCAAAGGCCTCGTGCGTCAGCCAGCGTGGGAGTTATTATTGCAAGCAGCGCTTGAGTTATCAGGTAAGCGGCTATTTACTGCACGATAAATAGCAATTTTTCTTAGTATACGTCAACGTCTTCATTACTTGCGTAGTCGATTTTTAATCCCCTCCTATTATGATGGCATCCTATCTAAAATTTAATTTTGATAACTTTCAGCGCAGTGCTTGGTCTCCTTCCATAAAAACCACCTTAACCTTTCGTAAACTAATTTCCGTTCCCTTTTGCAGGTGAAGTCTCTACTATATCTACACTTGATTTAATTGTAATTGGATTGTTGTCATGCGCAAAATAAGCAAAAAGTCTGCTATCAAATGGGGTGTCATCGCCTTAATCATCGTAGCATTAGGGGCTTTGGCCTATACTTTTTTAAAACCAGAAGAAGAAAAACCCAGTTATTTAACCGCACCTGTTGAGGTTGGTGATATCGAAAACAATGTCATGGCATCAGGTAAAGTTAAAGCACTTAATACCGTTGATGTCGGTGCACAGGTTTCTGGTGAGGTCACAAACCTCTATGTAGAAGTGGGTGACGAGGTGAAACAAGGCGATTTGATTGCACAGATTGATCAAGTGACTCAGAAGAACAGCCTGAGCAATGAACAAGCCAGCCTTGAGCAAAGCGAAGCCGCGCTACAAAGTGCGCAAGCAGAATCGTTAAGCAAACAAGCTAGTCTAAAAAGTGCTTATGCTGATCTTGCCAGCCGTCAGTCTGAGCTTAAACAAGCACAGTCTGATTTTGCACGCCTGCAAGGACTACTCGCTATCGATGCGATATCACAACAGGATTACGATACACAGGCAACAAAAGTTCAAACAGCGCAGGCAGCGGTCGCCAATGCACGCGCTGCTATTGATACGGCAAAAGCCGCCATTGCAACAGCCACTGCAAACATTAATAGCCAACAAGCAGCATTACGAAAGTCTCAAACCAATGTCGCAACGGCTCAAGAAGACCTTAGCTATACAACGATTCGCGCACCAATATCAGGTACTGTCGTCTCAGTGACCACAGAGCAAGGCACGACGGTCAATGCCAATCAAACAGCCCCGACCATCGTAACTTTAGCAGATTTGTCTACTGTTAGAATCAACGCACAAATCTCCGAAGCCGATGTTATCAATGTCAATGCTGGTATGCCCGCCTACTTTAATATCATCGGTAATCCAGACAAGCAGTATGATGCGACACTGACAGCTATTGAGCCGGCACCTGAGGAAATTAGCAAGACCAGCTCAACCGATTCTGCGATCTACTATGTTGGCTATGTTGAAGTAGCTAACCCTGAGCGATTATTTCGTATTGATATGACCGCCCAGATTTATATCATCATCGATCAAGCCAAAGACGCGTTGCTTGTGCCATCAGCAGCCATACAAGAAAGACCCGCGAGAAATCAAACTGAAGGTCAAGCAAAAACCAGCAAGGTTGTACGCGTACTAAGTGATGACGGCACAGTAGAACCTCGCACAGTAGAAGTAGGCATTGATAACCGAGTAAATGCGCAGATTTTAAGTGGTTTAAAAGAAGGTGAGCAGGTTATCATCGGCGAAGGTAGTGCCAATGCTTCAGGTAAAGGTGGTGGTCGTACTCGTATACCTGGTGGTACTCCAAGGATGTAATTAATTCTTTGACTATGTTAACGATGAAAGGGCTTGAGCAACTTAGCCCTTTTCTCACGACACTCACTATCTTTGATTAAAGACATTGCTATGACTATATCTCAATCTGCTAAACAGCCGACCGACAGCACTAGCGCTTCGATAGAAAACGACTCATCGAATGATACTGCAGCTACCGCTGACAAGCCCATTATGGAGCTGTCGGGTATTATTCGAGAGTTTGCTGCCGGCGAGCAAACCATTCGCGTATTGCACGAGGTTAATTTAACGATTAATCAAGGTGAAATGGTCGCGATTATCGGGCAATCTGGCTCTGGTAAGTCTACACTAATGAATATCTTGGGTTGCTTAGATCAGGCGACAGCAGGTGACTATAAGATTTATGGTCAATCAGCAAACAAGCTAGAGGCAGATGAACTGGCTGAGTTACGCCGAGAGCATTTTGGCTTTATCTTTCAGCGCTACCACCTGCTTGGCGACATTAGCGCTAAAGATAACGTTGCCGTCCCTGCCGTATATGCTGGTATGAACACTGAGGCACGAATCAATCGCGCCGAAAAGCTCTTGACCGATCTAGGTCTTGGTGAAAAGGTAAATAATCGTCCTAGCCAGCTCTCAGGCGGCCAACAGCAGCGTGTTTCTGTTGCTCGCGCTCTGATGAATGGTGGCGATGTCATCTTAGCTGATGAGCCAACTGGCGCACTAGATAGTAAATCTGGCGAAGATGTGATGGCGATCTTACATGATCTAAATGCTAAAGGTCATACCATTATCATGGTCACTCATGATCCCAAACTTGCGGCTCAAGCCGAACGGGTTATTGAGTTAAAAGATGGCTACGTCATTGCTGATTATAAAACTGAGCATTATAAACAGACAACTCAACACCCAGAATCTATCCTCGGTGGACATCGTAAAAGTGCCTTCGGAAGCTTTGTGGATCGTTTGCTCGAAGCTTTTAAAATGTCCTTACTTGCCATGCGTGCACACAAGATGCGCACCTTGCTGACCATGTTAGGCATTATCATCGGTATCGCTGCGGTTGTGTCTATCGTTGGTCTTGGTCAAGGCTCTCAGCAGCAAATTCTCGCAAATATTAGCTCGCTAGGAACCAATACTATAACAGTGAATGACGGCTACCCTAGAGGCGACCCGCGACGTAAATATAATGACGACAACCTCACACCAGAAGATGCAGAAGCGGTCAGCAGTCAACCGTATGTTATCAATGTGAGCCCTCAAGTCAATACCAGCTCTAGTGTACGCTATCGCAGCGTGCAGGAAGACTCGACCATCAATGGTGTTGGTGAGTATTATCTAGAGGTCACTGGTGAGACGCTGGCATTAGGTCAAGGTTTCGATTCGCAAAGTATCGACCTTCGCAGTCAAGATATTATTATCGATGACAATGCCAAGAGTGCTTTTTTTGCAAATATAGATAACCCTATCGGAGAAGTCATACTCATCGGTAGTGTGCCTGGACGAGTGGTTGGCGTCCTTGAGGCAAGCGACAGTGGCTTTGGACCAAGTAGCACGACACCCGTCATATATATGCCTTATACCACTGTGATGTCACGTATAACTGGTAGTGCAAATATTGATAGTTTTATAGCACTGTTAGATGATAGTGTCTCATCTAGTGTAGCTGAGTCAGCTATTTCCGACATAATAGAAGGTCGCCATGGTAAAGATGATTTTAATATTATTAACTCAGATTCTATTCGTCAGACCATTGAATCAACGACAGGTACTATGACACTGCTCATCTCATCGGTTGCTGTTATCTCATTGATCGTTGGTGGTATTGGTGTGATGAATATTATGCTAGTATCGGTCACGGAACGTACTAATGAAATTGGTGTACGTATGGCAGTTGGGGCTCGTCAAAACGATATCATGCAGCAGTTTTTGATAGAAGCCGTACTCGTCTGTATTTTGGGCGGCTTATTAGGTATTGGACTGGCCTTTGCTATCGGTGAAATCATTAATAATTTTGCTGGTGATAGCTTTAAAGTGATTTACTCACCAACCTCTATCATTGCTGCCTTTATTTGTTCAACCTTGATTGGCGTTGTCTTCGGCTTTTTACCAGCACGTAATGCAGCCAAGTTAGATCCTGTTGAAGCACTGTCTAGGGACTAAAACGTCGCGACTGACGTTTTAAATAGGCATTTACTGCCATGAAACAGCCACCAATAAGCCAAATTATATAAAAAAACGCATTTTTTCGCATTAATTGCACTTTTTTTATATTACGGGGTTGTAATTGTCCTGATAGTGTATATAATGTGCTCTCACGTTTAGGGATAGAAATTCTTTAAACGTTGAAACAAACTTAATGCCTCTTTTAATGTTGATTGACCTAATATTAAAAATTAAGTTTAAAGACATTTTTTAGATGTCTAGTTTTAATAAGTTTGCCTTAAAGGAAGCTTATCTTGTAGTAGATATAAACCTAGTAAAGGTATAGAGTTTTTAGAATTTACGAAAATGTAAATCCTCTTGCACTCACATGAAGTAATACTTCATTTTATCTTCGCTCAGGGCCGATAGCTCAGTTGGTAGAGCAGTTGACTTTTAATCAATTGGTCCCGCGTTCGAGTCGCGGTCGGCCCACCATATTTAGAAAACCCAGTCATTACATTAATAATGACTGGGCTTTTTTTTGTTTAAAATTTCACTTTATTTTTTATGGTTTCGTTTAAAAATAGTGAAGTCAGTGTCTTTTCGCCATAGTAGCTTATGCTTAATCGTGTCTTTGATCGTCCGTGGATGCTTGGGTGCTTGCGTAATCAGCATATCAAAAGTTGCTGCATCTATTGCCAGCTCGCGCCCATGTGCCATCATGACCATAGAAGGTTTTAACGCCTTTATTCTTTGTAGTGACTGAATATAGACTTTAGGATCATAAATAGGAAAAGGTGCCACAAACTTATGACGCAGTTTGATAATAAGGTCGGCCGTATAGACTTGCCGACTTGGTACATGAAATAGAGACAAGTCACGATCTGTATGTCCGGGTGTTTCCAGCACTTGCCATTCATCAAATTTTGGCACACTATCCCCATCTTTAACGGTCATATCAGGCGTGAGACGGGCGGGATAATACAGGTTTTTAAGGGAGCGACCTTGACGTCTCGCCACATAATGCGCAAGATTTATGTCCACAAAATGCATGGCATGCCCACCGATACCGCGATACCATTGACGCTTTTTTTCTGCCGAAACAATGATACAGCCCGTCTCTTTTCTAAATTGATGAGCGCCGCCTGCATGATCAGGATGCATATGGGTCACCACGACGACTTTTAGATCGCTGATTGGTCGCTGTAACGTCGTTCTAATATAATCTAATACCATCGCTACATCAGGGCGGCAACCACCGTCCAGCAGCATGATTTTATCTGGATATACCGCAAGATAAGTACTTTGGATATATCCTTCTAAACGTACAATTTCACATAAACTCATTTGCATTCCCTGCTACATGATTGCTCACTGTTATAGCATCCCTACTATAGGAGACGCTTTTAACACGCCTTAATAGGATTTAGTATAACGCCCACCATTCAACTTGTAATGACTTTGAGTGAACGCTTGTGACTATAAATTGCTTTTTTATAAAACTTGCCATCAAAAAAACCCAGCGCTAAGGCTGAGTTTTCGTTAAATCGGTAAAATTTTGAAAGTATCAGAAGTTTAAACTTAATACTACCTTATGCCAAACCACGAACCTTTGGCTCACGTTCCCACAGACGAGATTTGGCATTCTCAATAAAAGTATCCAATTCAGCCAGTGGCGTCACGAAACTGTCTTTTTCGATAGGTAACTTACTCAAGATAAATTCGTCTGTCGCCCCGCAATAAGCAATCGCTTTGCAATGTCCATAAGCATCATTGAACCAATCTAGTGCTGAGCTGTCTTTTGCTAACTTCTTAGCCTGCTCTGGCATAATAATACTAACGACCGCATCAAACATCACTGATGGACCGCCAGCGAGACGCTCATCAGCCTGTATACGAGTGTCGTCATCTAAGACAACTTCTTTATTGGGCGCAACGATTTTCACGCTAGCACCCTGCGCTTTTGCCGCCTCTTCGAACTTTTTAATTTCACTATGCTTGGAGCCTTTAGCGACCAAGATACCAATCAAACGCCCTTGTAAACTTTTCGGCGTTAGACCAATCGTTTGTACTGCTTTCGATGTTGCCATATCCTGTACAGGAGCAGCGGCATCAGCAGGCTCTGGCAGTTCCATACCTAGCGCTGTTGCCACACGATTTGCCAAGTCTTCATCGATATGCGGCAGATGGCTCAGCATACGCGTACGTACATGCGCCGTATCTACTTTACCTAGCTCAAAGGCATAAGCAGAAGCAATGTGCGCTTGCTCAGCTGGCGTCTGGCTACGATAGAACATCCGCGGTTGACTATAATGATCGGCAAAGCTCTCTGCGCGCACGCGACCTTTCACACCATCATCCAACTGCTCATGGAACGATTCAAAGCCACGTTTGGCACTTTCGCGCGGTCTAGTCGGATCTAAGCTTTGCGGTTCATAGAGCACACGAGTCTTAGGTACTTGCATCTGCATATGACCATCTTGCTGATTATTGGCAAACGGGCATTTCGGCGCATTGATTGGAATTTGGGCAAAGTTAGGCGAACCTAAACGTGATAATTGCGTGTCTAGATAACTGAACAGACGACCTTGTAATAATGGGTCATTACTAAAGTCGATACCTGGTGGCAGATGCGATGGACAGAACGCCACTTGCTCCGTTTCTGCAAAGAAATTATCCGGATAACGGTTCAGCACCATTTTACCAATGATTTTAACGGGCACCATCTCTTCTGGAATCAATTTGGTGGCATCTAGATGATCAAACGGGAATTTATCAGCCTCTTCTTCAGTAAATAGCTGGACGCCAAACTCCCATTCAGGATAGTCGCCATTATTAATGGCTTCAAACAAATCACGGCGATGATAATCAGGGTCAGCGCCTGAGATTTTTACCGCCTCATCCCACGTGGTTGACTGTACACCGAGTACAGGTTTCCAATGGAAACGGACAAAGGTGCTCTTGCCTTCTTTGTTGATTAAGCGATAGCTGTGAATACCAAAGCCTTCCATCATGCGTAAACTGCGTGGTAATGCACGATCACTCATCAACCAAATTAAATTATGCATGGTCTCAGGACTTAATGACACAAAGTCCCAAAAAGTATCATGCGCCGAAGCGGCTTGCGGAAATCCACGATCTGGCTCTGGTTTAACCGCGTGAATAAGATCTGGGAACTTCATCGCATCTTGAATAAAGAAAATCGGCATGTTGTTACCAACGATGTCCCAATTGCCTTCTTCGGTATAAATTTTTACGGCAAAACCACGCACATCACGTGGCGTATCTTTTGAGCCTTTGTTACCTGCAACCGTAGAAAAACGGGTAAATAAAGGCGTCTGTTTACCTGTTTCAGTCAAAATTTTCGCCGTGGTGTATTTTTCGAGCGACTCAGTGAGTTCAAAATAACCGTGAGCAGCACTACCACGCGCATGAACGATACGCTCAGGAATACGCTCATGGTCAAAATGATGAATTTTTTCCCGTAATACAAAATCCTCTAGCAATGTGGGGCCACGTGCGCCTGCTTTTAGAGAGTTTTGATTGTCAGAGATGACGACACCTTGTTGGGTCGTTAGCACTTTAGTGTCATCCCCTGCGCGCTGGTGAGTCTCACCGCCATTGCCACGTTCCGTATTCATATCTTTAGCGGGGTCAGTATGATCAATATTATTTTTCATTATGCATCCTAGCTAGTAATTAAAAGTAGGCTCTATTTCTTTAGAACTTTTGTATAGAGCTACCTTTAATGTTAGCCAAAAAATATGACTAATTCATGGCACTCCTTGTTGATATTTGGTTAAAGTTTGCAGCCGTGATAAAACCGTAATTTCAGCGTATTTAAAGAGAGCCTCAACGTTGACGATAGATTCTTGTCATGTGGTGATTTTTTAAGGTATGCTCTTAGGAAGCATTAAAACAGTTGATAAATAAAATGGGCATGGTTTTAGCCAACTATTTATCTTTTTTATACGATTATAAGGCGACCTACCATGTTATCAACTTCAAAGACTACGTCCAAAAAACCTTATCACTCATTGCTGATGGGTGCGTCAATCGGACTAATGGCACTCACTTTTAGCCAAACAGCTGCCGCTATTACGACCAAAAATATTACCTATACCGTGGATGATCAAGCATACGAAGGCTATTACGCCAAAGCCGACAAAGCTAATGCGCCTTTTATCCTACTCATTCATGATTGGGATGGATTGACAGACTATGAGCGCAAACGTGCTGATATGTTAGCTACTGAGGGCTACAACGTATTGGCGGCAGACATGTTCGGGCAAGGCGTTCGCCCTACTTCCATTGAAGAAAACAAACGCTTAACTGGGGAGTTATACGATGATCGTAATAAAATGCGCCGCATACTTCAAGGTGCGTTGAATGCTGGAAGACTACAAGGTAATGATGTGCGTAAAGGCACTACCATGGGATATTGTTTTGGCGGTACCGTTGCTCTGGAGCTGGCGCGCTCAGGATTTGAGCAAAAAGCATTTGTACCCTTCCATGGTGCCTTTGATATTCCAACGGGTCAAAGTTATGACAAGACAACTGGAGAAATCTTAGTATTCCATGGCTCTGCTGATGAATCTGTCTCTTTAGAGAGCTTCGCAACTTTGGGTAAGACGCTAGAAGCCGCCAAAGTACCGCATGAGATGGTGACATATAGTAGTGCACCACATGCCTTTAGCGTGTTCGGCAGTGATAGATATGATGCACGTGCAGATGAGCGCTCGTGGAAACGCTATTTGGATTTTTTAGCAAATGAATATAAATAACTTTAATTTATATCCTATAAGAACAGCGACCCTTAATTATTAACCAGCCTATCTCATTGATAAATGAGTCGATTAAAAGCCAAGGAAGCCAATTATGTTATTGAAGAACGACGTATTGCGTGCGCGTGTTAGATTGTTAGGCGCATTTTTAGGTGAGGCCATTTCTCGCCAATCTGGGGAGGATACCCTACGTACTATCGAAACATTGCGCAAAGGCTTTATTCAGGAGCGCCGCGAGCATAATGAAGCAAATAAGCAACAACTTATTGACCTCATCACTTCGTTGGACAATCAAACATTAAAAAACGTCATTCGAGCATTCTCTATTTACTTTTTCCTAGCCAATTTAACCGAAGAAAATTATCTACGTGAGCAGCGCCGTACTATGCGTGCCCAGTCCAATCAAAGCTGGGAAGGCTCCTTTCGCCGTACCTTGTTAGAGTGCCGTGAGCGGCAAATCGAACCTGCGCAAATAAAAGAGCTTATTGATCACCTTAAATTTATTCCTGTTTTTACGGCTCATCCTACCGAAGCCCGTAGACGCACCACCATGAATATCTTGCAGACCCTCTATGAGCATACCGATGCTATGAGCGACTATCCCGAAGGCAGTCTGGCCTTTATGCAAGCTAAGCAAAAGACGGCAGAAACCATTGACTTGCTGTGGTCATCAGACGAAGTTCGCAGCCGAAAACCTCTGGTTTATGATGAAATAAACAACGGCTTACACTATTTTGACGCCAGCTTATTCACTGCCATTCCCAAAGTTTATCGTAATATCAAAGATGCTATTATCGATATCTATCCTGAGTTAATCGACTACCCTTTACCCGCCTTTGTCAGTTTTGGCTCTTGGATTGGCGGCGATAGAGATGGTAATCCATTCGTCACCCATGAAACCACTGAAATGGCGATATTGATGCATGCTAATACCGTGCTACGCCATTACCAAGTATTGGTCAGAAAATTGCGTCGTGAGCTGATTCATAGCGATACTATCGTCGATATCGCTCCAGAGATTTATACCCGTATCAAAGACTACAGCACACTCGATCAAAAAGTCTTTTGCTACAATCCTGATGATTACAATAATGAGCCGTACCGAAGATTACTATCCATTATTCTGGCTAAAATAAAAGCGACCAACCAGCATATCCAAAGCCAAGGCACAGATGGTGAGGCTGCACAAGATGCTTACTCAACACCGACGGCCTTGCTAGATGATTTACGACTCATTCGCAAAAGTGTCAATACCCATGACAAGGCGCATGGCGAAGGCTTACTGCTTGATACCATTCGCCTAGTCAAAACCTGTGGATTCCATTTGGCCTCGCTGGATATTCGCCAAGATTCAGGATATCACGGCGAAGTCATTGCAGATATTTTTGCTAGCGCCTCGAATCTGCCCGACTATCGAACACTCAGCGAAACAGAGCGTCAAGAATGGCTAACCCGTTTGCTAGAAAAGCCAGGTGCACCGCTGATTTATACCGACAACTTGAGCGCGCAAACACACGAACAGCTTGCTCTGATGAATTCTGTCGCTAAACTGCGTAAACTGGTTGGCGACGACACTTTTGGTAGCTATGTGATCTCGATGACCAATAACGCCAGTCAGCTATTAGAGGTGCTGCTACTGATGCGTTTTGCAGGCTTATCGGGTATTGATGAGAACGGACATTTATTTTCTGCCCTACCGGTTGCGCCGCTGTTTGAAACCATCGAAGATTTAAAAAATATCGATAAGATTATGCCAATGGTGTTGGACAATCGGCTATATCGTGAGCTACTTGAGCATTCAGGAAACATTCAAGAGATTATGCTCGGCTACTCAGACTCCTCTAAAGATGGCGGCATTATTACCTCCGCTTGGCAGCTGTATAGCGCCCAGCAAACCATCACCGATATCGCCAATCAATATGGTATCACCACCCGCCTGTTCCATGGTCGTGGCGGTTCCGTCAGTCGTGGTGGTGGCTCAACCCATCAAGCCATTGCCGCGCAGCCTGCTGGCACCTTAAATGGACAAATCAAGTTCACTGAACAAGGCGAAGTGCTCTACGCCAAGTATGCCAATCCAGATACCGCCGTGTTTGAATTAACCATGGGAATCACTGGTGCCCTAAAAGCCAGCTCGTCACGGTTTGTTGAACAACCTAAACAGCTTGATAGCTATGAAGCCTTGTTTGCTGATTTAGCAGATGCAGGCGAACAGCAATATCGAGAGTTAACGGATAATACAGAAGGCTTCTATCAGTTTTATTCTGAAGCCACGCCAGTACAAGAGATTTCATTACTCAATATTGGCTCGCGTCCTGCTCACCGTAAAAAAGGACTGCCGAGCAAATCGACGATTCGAGCGATACCGTGGGTATTTGGCTGGTCGTTGGCACGCTTTACCCTTCCCGCTTGGTATGGCGTGGGCAGTGCATTAGATAGCGTCAAAAAAGACGAAGCATTAATGAAAGAGATGAATAAAAACTGGCCGTTTTTCAATGTTTTTATCAGCAATATCGAAATGGCCTTCACAAAATCTGAGATGAATATCGCCCGTGCATACAGTCAACTATGTAAAGACGAAAGCTTACGTGAGCAAGTAATGCAGGCAGTGATTGATGAGCATGAACTGACTCACGCAGGTCTCAACTCCTTGCTAGAACAAGCGTCTTTACTCTCAAACCAACAAGACTTGGCTCAGTCATTAGAATGGCGTAACGCCTATTTAGACCCCATCAACTATATCCAGATTGAGCTACTCAAACGTATGCGCCAATCCGATAACACTGATAATGACAATCTAGAAAATAACGATAGACTTGCTGTCGAAGATGCATTAATTCGTAGTATCAACGCCTTGGCAGCAGGGCTACGCAATACAGGTTAGTATTTATAAATAGGTTGGTCTTTACTGATTCAAACTTATATCAAAGCTGAGTGGATTCATGGTGTTATCACAGTGAATCCACTCAGCTTTTTACGTTAATAAAGTTTTATAAATACTAATATTTGATTGTTAGATGGCATCGCATGACGCTTACTTAATGTTAAATGATGTGTATTTGCCAAATCTATAACGTCTTCTAAATGACGGATGCCACTGTTAGCATCACGCTGGCGCAAGCTATGATCAAACTGACGATTACCCTCACTGGTATAGTTGCCATTTTCGTTAAATGGGCCATAAACAATCAGCTTACCATCCACAGGTAGCGCATCACTGGCCAGTACAAATAACCGTTCAATCAAAGCCCAACTGATGATATGCAGCGTATTTGCCGTAAATATCACATCATAAGGCTTGGCTATATTGCTATTTGCTGACTGACTATTGATAGGTACTGTGTCGTGAGCCAAATCAAACGCTAATGGCAGAGATAAATTGGGCGCAGGATAGGCGTGATGCCAAGCAGCTATATGACGGTGATTACTAATGACATCGCTGGTTTGCCACTGTATCTCAGGTAAACGCGGTGCAAAGTAAACACTATGCTGACCCGTTCCAGAGCCAATCTCTAGCACGTGCGTGAAGCCTTTTAGCTCGTTTTGGAGTACTTCTAGAATGGGCTGTTTATTATTCTCACACGCTTGAGAGAATGGCAACGCGTCGATATCCACTTCACTGTTTAGATGATCGTTTTGCATTGAAACTCTCCTCAGACTGCCCGTTACGTTTGTAGCATATTTCGCGAATTATTGGCAATAATATGCTATTAATAAATACCCGCCTCAACGCCAGCAGCTAAAGTCATGGCAAGCTCTTCTACTTGCTCGGTAAAGTCGTCCTGCCAATCACCTTGTAGTATCAGCGCCTCTTGAATCCATGACCAACGCAGCCCCGTCGTAATCGTCTTCATTGCAAGCTTAGTGCCCGTACCATCATGTCCTGCGCGTATATATAACGCAAATGGCATGCCTTGCTTCTCTTCTAGCACAGGATAATAACAACGATCAAAGAAGTCTTTGGTCAGCCCTGCCATATATGCTAGATTTTCAGTGGTACCGATCAGTAGCGCATCAGCAGCCAATACATCTTCAGGCTGCGTGTCCTGCGGCGACTTCAAAATAACATTGATATCTATATCAGGATGATTGGCACCAGCATACGCCGCTTGCGCCAAATTTTCAGTGTTGGGCGACGGCGCATGAGCGACAATCAATAACGTTTTTGCCATAGCGTTAAAGGCCACGAGCCGTGCGGAACGTTAAGTTCTGCGTGATATCAGCGTGGATGCTGTTGGCGACTGGACAAGTCAATGCGGTGTTATAAAAGATTGTTTGCGTTCTATCATCAAGCGCACTGTTGAACGTCACGATGATATGGATCTCACTCACGCGTCTTGGATCAGCAGCCATGACTTTGGTCACTTCAGCCGTGGTTCCTGCAAGATCAATATCCATGTCACGGGCTTTGATACCCATGATGGTCAACATACAACTGGCCAAACTGGTGGCTAGCAAGTCAGTCGGTGAAAATGCCTCGCCTTTGCCTTGATTGTCCGTTGGCGCATCGGTGATGATTTCATTGTTTGATTGCAAGTGAATGGCGGTGGTGCGCAAATCACCTTGGTAGGTCACTTTTGATGTGGTCATAGGTTTCTCTGGTAAATGGAGTTAACTATTAAAATATAGTAAGCATGGAGAAAATATCAATAGTATCGTTGTACACAACTCTTATCATAGATTGTGTGATATCACCGCTCTTATACTCAAGTGCAATGCCATGAATTGCAAAGCATTCATAAGTAGTTTGTTAGCAATTCTTTTTGATAGATACTAACTCAAAACTCTTTTCTAGTGACTCATTCTCTGAATCAAATACCGCAATATTGATACCATTAGCATTCTTCACACTGCTATAACGCAATCCTAAAATAGGCTGCGCATTTTCAGTTTGGAATCTAAATCTAAAATACTCAGACACAATTTGTGTCGGTACATATTCGACATGCTTTCTACCATCCTTTGTAACAGGTAAAGTCAACTCATTTACAAACGAATGAAGAAACGACATATTTTGCCTAGCATCATACTTTTCAGGCTCGAAAATACTTGGTATTTTTGGTATATCAACGAAATCTATAACTTGAATATCTTTTATTAGCTTAAACTTAGCAATTGACCATTCTGTCGCATCTGTGATTACTTCTTTTTCAGCTGTACTTTGATCATAAGCCACATAGAAATAAGAAATACCAGCTGGATTCATACGACCAGCACTAGCTTTTCCTTCTGGAGGTACGCCGATATCACAAAACTCCGTGAACTCCTCCTTTTCTCGGTTGACTCTGACCCGATAAAACTCAGTTCCAGCAGGAATAGTAGTAACAAGTTTTTCTTTATTACAAAGTTTTCCAAGAGCATTGAGCATACTTGAAATAGAAATATAATCAGGTCTACCAAAGGAGTATTCATCTTCGGGTTCAGACAAAAATAAATAGCGCGTTTTGTATAGAACTTGATTTTTAAAAGATGACCAACCATATGATAATGCTGAAGACGAACTTTCAATAGACCAGTCATTTTTGACATGCTCTACTAAATACAGACTTGAATCAGCGCTGCTTATCAAATCTTCGCAAAACTCTCCGCACCAACCAGGGTCAAAATCCCAAATAATTTCCGATATATTGGTTTCTGGTATCAACCATTCTTTCTCAACCCACGGCATACCTACCTTTTGCGCATCTTCGTAATACTGAAATATTGAGTCATATACTCGTTTCATCACTACATTATATGGAGCGGCAATCAAATCACCTTCTTCATTTTCTTCTCCACAATATGAACATGAATTTGAACTAAGATTATTAGCAACTAGACTAACGAGTTCATCGTCTAAAACACAATCTACACATATCGATTTATTAAGCCCACTAAGCTGAGGCGACTCATGCATAGTAATCGACAAGTCTGAGTAATATCCCAAATCTTCCTCCTCTCGCCATTACGCGTATCTTATTACTGCTGCACTTTCTAAAATGAATAACTGATTTATTAGCATAAACTCTCGAATATCATCGCCTAGATTATGACGAGGTTCTTGATGTGCCCGATTGTTACGATAAGCCATGAAGACACTGGAAAACAGCGATGCTCTACCTCTACATTCACCTGAATCTAAGTTTTTCCAACACAAAATCGAATCGTCGCCTTGGAATGCTTTTGCAAATAGCTTGACACTACTTTCATTATGTAAGCCTGTACGGTCTCTGACAATAGATTCCAGCTTTCGGTATGCACCCATAATTGCATTATCCGGATTTTCATTGAAATCTGACGCCAACTCAATAAGGCGTGTGTCCAGTAAAGCCATAGGAATAGTGAGAGGAAACTCACTAAAAACATTGTATTCACGTTCCTTATCAAGGTAAGCAGAATCATGCCACCTAGCAGGACGAACTTGATCAATATTATTGATATATTCTAAATCTTTCATTGTTAGACTTGAGCTAGATATACGTTCAAAAATTGATTTAGGAATAATATATTCGTTTATATTATCTGTATATTGCTTCAACAAATTTAAGACATATGCATATCCTTTTGGTGCTTCTCCATTGTAACCAGAAGCAAAGCCACTCTTAATTATTATTTGAATATCATATTCAATGGTTAACAACAATGCATGGACTTTTGAATAGGTTTCTTCAAAGGTAAGTATTTTTACGTCTTGTATTTTCTCATCAGCATGTATGAGCTGTATGACTGCATTTTTACATATTTGCGTAATACCACTTTCGCCTAAATATTGAATACCTGCAAATTTAGCTTTAATCAATTCCCTTTACCTCAACCTAATCTATAGTAGAAACATCCTTCATAGCCAAATTATCTTAAACAAACTATTAGCTAAACCTCGCTGAAATATATGTCCAATAACCTAAGAGCAGTATGAGCAATCCCCAAGATAATGAAAAGCACAAATAGTATGACTCACTATTAAGTACGATATAAAAGTAAATAGCCAGTCCGATACTCACTAACAAAGAAGCTGTATATACGATGAGTAAAATAAACAGAGCTTTATTTTCAAATTTGGATAACACAAGACTATTTTCTGCACAAATGTAAAAGAGAAAACCAAGTGAAAACGCCTCACCAATCGTAATATGCAAAAATGATATTAGAACCAGTGACCAAATCGACATGAATTCTCCTTTAGTGGATTAACGCTTTCTTAGAAGTTCTGGATTATAGCTTTAATAACTGCGTATTATTATATTTTGAATGGAGTCAGATCTATCTCTTCAAACTTACATACTGCTTTTATACTAGGGTTTGCACTTAATCGACTTAGATACACTGCCAAATTTTTATACGTCATAGGTGATTTTTCTAATACCAATGACCACTCCGCCAACATATAAATAAGAAATAATCACATGCTGATAGCTTTTCACCAAGCAAGAACTCCTTAGAATCAAGCTGATTGTCTATTATCGACAATGCCTCTCCAATACGATCATTTTGAGCAGATATAATATTGGGTATATTGCTCTCGTTATTAGTATGGCGATGTGGATAATAACGAACCATCAGTTCCGCTTGCAGTGTGTTGTTTAAAAATGCGAGCCACTGAAAAAACAATGGTCGTTTAGGGTCGCCAATTGCTGGTATTAACTCATACTCTGGGTATGATTCACAAATATGAACGCAGATGGCGAGGCTTTCGAAAATTGGCTGCTCATCATCATCCAGAGTTGGAATACGTCCAGCTGGATTTAGCTTCAGATAGTCAGCTGATTTGTGACGGTTACTCTCTCTTTCAACCAACACTAACTCATAATCCGCTTTCACATGATAGAGCAAAAAATGTGGTGCTAAACTCGCATTGTTTGGGTAATAGTAAAGTTTAAACAAAACAGACTCCGTTCTAAAGTTGACAGAGATTGATAGTAATTTACTATCCGACCAAAATATATCTTAGATCAAAGCTCAATCAATTAGTAGAAAATCACTAATCGCTTTAGCTATTAAATATACTTTTAATAGCAGGTTCATCATTATTGATACTTGTTAGGGTCTCAAATCCTTTCTTAGTACCAAAGTATAGCGCGTCTGTTTGCTTCTCTCTATGAAAACGAAGTTCATCGCCCTTGTTGTCAGTTAACGTAAATTCATTAAACACTTTTTCCCAGTGCGATTTCTTTTCAGCTTCGTTATGATCAGCTTTAAATGTTGGCTTTAAAATATAAGAAATATCTTTACCTGCTTCTTTGGTTATCAAAGGCAACAACTCTTTGTGCGTTGTTAAATATAGACATATTTTCTCAATATCATCTAAGGTTTCTCTTCTATCAGTCAGTTTAATAATTAACATCGGTTTATGTCCTAATTTACTTTCTAGCTTAATTTTATTAAAAAACTAACCTTTAAAAATGCTAAAAGATTAATAATCTCAGTTACTTGCTCATAAGCCTAACATTGTTTTCCTTATCTACTTTAAACCGATATCAGAGAGAATACTATACTGCATTTTTCTCGTGCACAAAGAAAACCCCCTTCTGCTTATGCAGAAGGGGGTTTTACTTTGAATAGAGAGCTGACGATGACCTACTCTCACATGGGCGAACCCACACTACCATTGGCGCAATGATGTTTCACTTCTGAGTTCGGGAAGGGATCAGGTGGTGCCATCATGCTATTGTCGTCAGCAAAGGGGGTTAGATATGAGTCTGTTATTTTTATTGTTTGACTATAAGTGTTTAGTTTATGGTCGATCAACTTGCAACCTAACTGAATCAAGGTTAAAGGTGATATCGAAATATTCTTTCTTTTATTCTATAAGCTTTCGCTTATACAAGATAGATTAATTAGAGCTTTCATACAAACTACTTGGGTGTTGTATGGTCAAGCCAAACGAGCAATTAGTACAGGTTAGCTACATGCATCGCTGCACTTCCACACCCTGCCTATCAACGTCGTAGTCTTCAACGGCTCTTTAGGAAATCTAATCTTGAGGTGGGCTTCCCGCTTAGATGCTTTCAGCGGTTATCCCATCCGAACGTAGCTACCGGGCAATGCCACTGGCGTGACAACCCGAACACCAGAGGTTCGTCCACTCTGGTCCTCTCGTACTAGGAGCAGATCCTCTCAAATTTCCAACGCCCACGGTAGATAGGGACCGAACTGTCTCACGACGTTCTAAACCCAGCTCGCGTACCTCTTTAAATGGCGAACAGCCATACCCTTAGGACCTGCTTCAGCCCTAGGATGAGATGAGCCGACATCGAGGTGCCAAACACCGCCGTCGATATGAACTCTTGGGCGGTATCAGCCTGTTATCCCCAGAGTACCTTTTATCCGTTGAGCGATGGCCCTTCCATACAGAACCACCGGATCACTAAGACCTACTTTCGTACCTGCTCGACTTGTGGGTCTCGCAGTTAAGCGCGCTTTTGCCTTTATACTCTACGACCGATTTCCGACCGGTCTGAGCGCACCTTCGTACTCCTCCGTTACTCTTTAGGAGGAGACCGCCCCAGTCAAACTACCCACCATACATTGTCCTCGGTATTGTTATACCTGAGTTAGAACCCCAACATGACCAGGGTGGTATTTCAAGATTGGCTCCACCGAGACTAGCGTCTCGGCTTCAAAGCCTCCCACCTATCCTGCACAAGTCAGGTCAAAGTTCAATGTAAAGCTGTAGTAAAGGTTCACGGGGTCTTTCCGTCTAGCCGCGGGTACACAGCATCTTCACTGCGATTTCGATTTCACTGAGTCTCTGCTGGAGACAGCGCTGCCATCATTATGTCATTCGTGCAGGTCGGAACTTACCCGACAAGGAATTTCGCTACCTTAGGACCGTTATAGTTACGGCCGCCGTTTACTGGGGCTTCGATCAAGAGCTTCGCTTACGCTAACCCCATCAATTAACCTTCCAGCACCGGGCAGACATCACACCCTATACGTCCACTTTCGTGTTTGCAGAGTGCTGTGTTTTTAATAAACAGTTGCAGCAGCCTGGTATCTGCGACTGCCAACAGCTCAAGGAGCGTGTCCTATCACCATCAGCAGCGTACCTTCTCCCGAAGTTACGGTACCATTTTGCCTAGTTCCTTCAGCAGAGTTCTCTCAAGCGCCTTGGTATTCTCTACCTGATCACCTGTGTCGGTTTAGGGTACGATTCGTTTATAACTATTGCTTAGAAGCTTTTCCTGGGAAGCATGGTATTTGCCACTTCACTGTACAAGTACAGCTTGCTATCAGATCTCAGCCATGTTGTAGCCCGGATTTACCTAAGCCACAAGCCTACATCCTTTCACCTGGACAACCAACGCCAGGCTGACATAACCTTCTCCGTCCCTCCATCGCATTATAAACAAGTATCGGAATATTAACCGATTTCCCATCGACTACGCCTTTCGGCCTCGCCTTAGGGTCGACTCACCCAGCCCCGATTAACGTTGGACTGGAACCCTTGATCTTCCGGCGTGCGAGCTTTTCACTCGCATTATCGTTACTCACGTCAGCATTCGCTCTTGTGATACCTCCAGCATGCCTTACGACACACCTTCACAGGCTTACACAACGCTCCCCTACCACTTGAAAACAAATTCAAATCCGCAGCTTCGGCTCCTAGTTTGAGCCCCGTTACATCTTCCGCGCGGGCCGACTCGACTAGTGAGCTATTACGCTTTCTTTAAAGGATGGCTGCTTCTAAGCCAACCTCCTAGCTGTCTATGCCTTCCCACCTCGTTTCCCACTTAACTAGGAATTTGGGGCCTTAGCTGGCGGTCTGGGTTGTTTCCCTCTCCACAATGGACGTTAGCACCCACTGTGTGTCTCCCGGATATCACTCATCGGTATTCGGAGTTTGCATCGGTTTGGTAAGTCGGTATGACCCCCTAGCCGAAACAGTGCTCTACCCCCAATGGTGTTCGTCCGAGGCGCTACCTAAATAGCTTTCGGGGAGAACCAGCTATCACCGAGTTTGATTAGCCTTTCACCCCTATCCACAAGTCATCCCCTGGCTTTTCAACGACAGTGGGTTCGGTCCTCCGGTGCCTGTTACGGCACTTTCAACCTGCTCATGGATAGAATCACTCGGTTTCGGGTCTATACCCTGCAACTAAACGCCCTATTAAGACTCGGTTTCCCTACGGCTCCCCTAAACGGTTAACCTTGCTACAGAATATAAGTCGCTGACCCATTATACAAAAGGTACGCGGTCACCCTAATAAATTAAGGCTCCCACTGCTTGTACGCACACGGTTTCAGGTTCTATTTCACTCCCCTCACAGGGGTTCTTTTCGCCTTTCCCTCACGGTACTGGTTCACTATCGGTCAGTCAGGAGTATTTAGCCTTGGAGGATGGTCCCCCCATCTTCAAACAGGATTTCTCGTGCCCCGCTCTACTTAATATGTTAACGCTAATGTTTCGAATACAGGACTATCACCTACTACGGTCAGCTTTCCCACGCTGTTCTTCTACATTAGCATTAATCGGCTTCTCCCCGTTCGCTCGCCGCTACTAGGGGAATCTCATTTGATGTCTATTCCTAAGGGTACTGAGATGTTTCACTTCCCCTCGTTCGCTTCTTGTACAAGTACAAGATACCTACCTTATGGTAGGTGGGTTTCCCCATTCAGAAATCTCCGGATCACAGGATATTGCCGCCTCCCCGAAGCTTATCGCAGGCTGTCACGTCTTTCATCGCCTCTGACTGCCAAGGCATCCACCATGTGCGCTTCATTACTTGACCATACAACCCCAAGTAGTCTCGACTTTAAATAAGTGTTGACTTCAAAGTGTCATAAGATCTAATTATGATAACGATATCACCTATGTTTATACGCTTGATTCAGTTCTCTTTACTTTTTTTAATCACTCACCCCTGGGATAACAACTGATGTCGTTAAGAGGTGAGTGATTAAGGTTAGGAAGTGCGCGTGAACACGCCCCTCCTAACCCAGACTCATATCTATGTTTTTAAATAGTCTCTATGCTCTCGTCGAGTCACAGATTCTGTATAAAACAGAAAGAAGTAATCGTGTCTTTATTCAAAGATAAATCACTTGTTTCTATTTATACTATTAGCACTAAAAGCTTATTCGTCTAGTGGTGGAGCCAAACGGAGTCGAACCGTTGACCTCCTGCGTGCAAGGCAGGCGCTCTACCAACTGAGCTATGGCCCCATTATAAAATGGTGGGTCTAAGTGGACTTGAACCACTGACCCCCGCGTTATCAACACGGTGCTCTAACCAGCTGAGCTACAGACCCAATTACGCTTGTTAAAACGTAAGCTTAAACTAAAGAACAACTTGTTGTGAATTCTTGCTGACCGAATGCCATCTATAAGGAGGTGATCCAGCCGCAGGTTCCCCTACGGCTACCTTGTTACGACTTCACCCCAGTCATCAACCACACCGTGGTGAACGCTCCCCGAAGGTTAAGCTATCCACTTCTGGTGCAATCAACTCCCATGGTGTGACGGGCGGTGTGTACAAGGCCCGGGAACGTATTCACCGCGGCATTCTGATCCGCGATTACTAGCGATTCCTACTTCATGGAGTCGAGTTGCAGACTCAATCTGGACTACGATAGGCTTTTTGAGATTCGCATCACATCGCTGTGTAGCTGCCCTCTGTACCTACCATTGTAGCACGTGTGTAGCCCTGGTCGTAAGGGCCATGATGACTTGACGTCGTCCCCGCCTTCCTCCAGTTTGTCACTGGCAGTATCCTTAGAGTTCCCGGCTTAACCCGCTGGTAACTAAGGACAAGGGTTGCGCTCGTTGCGGGACTTAACCCAACATCTCACGACACGAGCTGACGACAGCCATGCAGCACCTGTATTCTAATTCCCGAAGGCACTCCCGCATCTCTGCAGGATTCTAGATATGTCAAGACCAGGTAAGGTTCTTCGCGTTGCATCGAATTAAACCACATGCTCCACCGCTTGTGCGGGCCCCGTCAATTCATTTGAGTTTTAACCTTGCGGCCGTACTCCCCAGGCGGTCTACTTATTGCGTTAGCTGCGTCACTAAGTCCTCAAGGGACCCAACGACTAGTAGACATCGTTTACGGCGTGGACTACCAGGGTATCTAATCCTGTTTGCTACCCACGCTTTCGAGCCTCAGTGTCAGTATTATGCCAGAAGGCTGCCTTCGCCATCGGTATTCCTCCAGATCTCTACGCATTTCACCGCTACACCTGGAATTCTACCTTCCTCTCACATACTCTAGCTCTACAGTTTCAGATGCAGTTCCCAGGTTAAGCCCGGGGATTTCACATCTGACTTATAGAGCCACCTACGCTCCCTTTACGCCCAGTAATTCCGATTAACGCTTGCACCCTCTGTATTACCGCGGCTGCTGGCACAGAGTTAGCCGGTGCTTATTCTGCAGCTAATGTCATCGTCCATGGGTATTAACCATGGAGTCTTCTTCACTGCTTAAAGTGCTTTACAACCAAAAGGCCTTCTTCACACACGCGGCATGGCTGGATCAGGGTTTCCCCCATTGTCCAATATTCCCCACTGCTGCCTCCCGTAGGAGTCCGGGCCGTGTCTCAGTCCCGGTGTGGCTGATCATCCTCTCAGACCAGCTACAGATCGTCGCCATGGTAGGCCTTTACCCCACCATCTAGCTAATCCGACTTAGGCTCATCTAATAGCGAGAGCAGTAAACTGCCCCCTTTCTCCCGTAGGTCGTATGCGGTATTAATACGAGTTTCCCCGTGCTATCCCCCACTACTAGGTAGATTCCTAAGTATTACTCACCCGTCCGCCGCTCGTCATCTTCTAGCAAGCTAGAAATGTTACCGCTCGACTTGCATGTGTTAAGCCTGCCGCCAGCGTTCAATCTGAGCCATGATCAAACTCTTCAGTTTAATCTTGCTATGAAGCTCTTTAAAGAAGCTTCTAAACTTGGCTCATCTAATCTGGCAAAATCGCTAAAAATTATGTTCGTAATGAATTAACTTTGAGTTTTTCTGCTGTCTTAAATGATAATTTTTATAGTTAGAATGAACTCCGAAAAGGAGTTAAAACCAACTTTATTTTTAGCATTCTGAATCAGCAAAAATCCACACAAGTTGTTCTTTAGTTATGCTTTTAAATAGTGCTCAATCACTGTCGTCCAGTAACTGATATATAGGGTAATTCTATTGCTATTTAGCTTTAATCCCTTACGGGTCAAGCTATCTAGCGAGCCGACTATCTTATCATAATGATTTGAATTGTCAAGCTTTTTTATGTTTTGTTTCTTCAAGTTAATTGGGTTATTTATATGTATCTTACATATAAGCTTCCAGCTCGTCTTGATGAGGGCGTATTATAGAGGGTTTGAATCTTTAGTCAAGGGCTATTTTAGCTTAATATTGAATAATCTTGGATATTAGACTAAATTGGCAGAATGGCGACGCTACTTTTGCTTTAACTGGGTAGTAGTGTATGTTTATTTGCGCTGGGCTGAGGTAAGCTCTTAAATAAGCATGCTTATTTCATCTCAATCATGTGGGTTTCTTTAACGAGCCGTTATCAATGATCATTAGCTAAAAAATGAGTTGGTCCTTCTTTATCTTATCGTGATGAATACACTGATAGCCGGTTTGATATATAAAGCGTATAAAAAAAGGAACTTACCCTACGGTAAATTCCTTAATATGACACGAACAGTCAATTCTAAAAATTTGCTTTTGCTTTAATCGTCGTAACAATACCCGACAATGCATAGATAATACCAATGGCTAAAATACCGACAGGTATGTCATAGAGCACAATACTCATGACCAGCACACCGATTATTAAAACCACAAAAGGTACTTTCTTTTTATCAAACTCTTTAAAGCTATAGTATTTGACGTTGCTGACCATCAGTAAACCACAAATGACCACCCAAGCAGCAAATAAGAACATGACTGCCGTATCGTACTGCCCAACCCATTCATTATGGTCGACAGCGACCATAACCGCTGCCGTTACTAATATAGCAGCAAGTGGACTCGCCAAACCGACAAAGTATTTTTTATCAACAATACCGACCTGAACGTTAAAACGTGCCAAACGGAAGGCAGCACAGGCAGTAAAGACAAACGCACAGCCCAAGCCAATGCGACCTAACGGCTGCAGCGCAAAACTATAAACTAAGATCGCTGGTGCAACACCAAAAGCCAACATATCGGCAAGCGAATCATATTGCTCGCCAAAGGGGCTTTGCGCATTAAGCATACGCGCCACTCGCCCATCTGCACCGTCGAGAATAGCGGACAAAAAGATGGCTAAAGAAGCTTTGTAGAACTCGCCTTGCGTACTGGCCAAAATCGAGTAAAAACCAGATAGCAGTGACAAGGTTGTAATTAGATTTGGTGCTAGATAGACACCGCGACTGACTACTCGCTGCCCTTCAGCAACTTCTGCTTCAATCACTTCAAAGGTCAAGCCATCATAACTCTCATTATCCGCTAAGCGAATATTGAAATCATGCTCATCAACAAAGGGCGGCTGGGCGGCTGCGCTGTCTTGTAACAATTCATCATTTAGAGGCGGATGATTTGATTCGTCTTTAGGTGATTGCACGTTAGTCATCTCAATATCCTTATTTGCCGGCATAGTTATTCACTAACATGGTTATTCGCCGACTAGCCAGCGTACATTGGTTGCGCTATCAGGCGTTAAGTCTGGAGCATCAGCCACTTTTAATGCAGGCTGTAAGAAGCGTAATATCTCACGTGCATGATTATCAAATTGCCAAGGTGGATTGATGACCAGTAAACCTGTACCGTTAAGACCAACCGCCACATCATTTGGATAAATATTCAGCTCACAAACCAGCTGGCGGCGCATTTCAGTACGCTTCAGTTTTTTGTAAAACAATTCAACGGCTTCAACGTTCTTAATAGGGAACCAAAGCGCATAAGTGCCTTGTGGCCATTTATTATAAGCAGCAACGAGTAAGTTTATAAGGCGTGTAAAATCTTTGTGCTCTTGCTCATAAGGCGGATCAAGAAAAATCAGACCGCGCTTTTCTTTTGGTGGAATAACGGCGGTAATCCCTTCAAAGGCATCACGATGCTGTATACCAATGGGTAACTTGTGCAACTGATAGTTTAGCGCATCATATTCGCTAGCTTTGGCTTCAAAAGCTTCACCGCGCACACCTGCATCTGGATTTTTCTCGATATGATGGGCAACCCACCAAGGAGAACCAGGATAGACTTTATTGTCATAAGTGAAACGGGCTTGCTTAATGCCTTCCATATAATCTTTGACAGCAGCAGGTGCCTTGTCGGTATTGGCATTTAGTAACGCTTGGATACCACCTTTGGCCTCACCTGTCTTGCGCGCTTCTTCACTGCTCAGTGAATACAGTCCGCGACCACCATAAGCATCAAGCACATAAAAAGGTTTGTTTTTTTGCCCCAATTGATTAAGGAGTTGTACCAATAAAATGTGTTTAACCACATCAGCAAAGTTACCAGCGTGGTAGGCGTGTTTATAGTTCATAATCTCAAAAGTTTAAATAAGAAAAATTACATCTATGGTAGCATAGGCAGAGTAAAAGATAACGATGGTTTTGGTAAAAAGGCATTGATTGGCTATGTATTGCCAGCTAACTGACCATAGTGAGACGAAATGACAGAGATTATTAGCAATCTTGATGTGACAAAGTTGGTGATCGATCATCCAATAGGAGAAGATAATCCACCATTATTATTTCCTCATAGCGACGACCCAAGCCAAAAACCACTGACTCAGCGCCTATTACAACAGTCTGATTTCGATATCAGTTGGCAAGATAAGCTGACTGATACACAACTGGATATATTCGTTGATGATGGTTGGATCATTATTGATGAGGTTTTTGAAACGAAAGCGCTGTTAGCCTTGCAAGCAGAGAGTGGTTTTATTGACTATCGTGACGCAGAGCTGACGGCTGGGATTCGTGTCAGTGATATTCGCGGTGATCGCATCCGCTGGATTACAGAAAACTTCTTTGCTGGGTATTATTATTTGCAAAGTATCAATGCGCTTGCTGCCTTATTCAATCGCAGTTTATTTGCCGGTATTCGCCACAGTGAAGCGCATTATGCTTGCTATCCAGTGGGGTTTGGCTACCAATGGCATAGTGACAATCCAGCTGGGCGTGATGAACGCGTTATCTCTGCGGTGTTTTATCTCAATGATGAATGGGAACCAACTGACGGCGGCGCACTAGAAGTCATTGATAAACATGGCGTTCATCATAACGTCATGCCTGTCGCCAATAGATTGGTGATATTTGACAGTGACCTAAAACATCAAGTGCAAATTGCCCAGCGGCAGCGTTACTCTATCGCTACGTGGATGCGCCGTGATGGTTTGGTGCCTTTTGTTGAAGACAATATTTAAAACGCATTAGCAAGTAACGAGCAACGACTGCAAGCAACGACTGATTGTATTGTATCGTGGCTGCCAATCTTAAAAATTTATCATTTTAATTTATAATAAAAAGGTTTATTCATGTCGGACTTTAATAAACAAACCATCCATCAACAAGAAAACCATCAGCAGCAAACACTAGATTTAAGTATTGCGCTACTTGAACGTCCCTCCGTCACCCCAGATGATGACGGCTGTCAAGATATATTGTCAGAACGATTATCACAAGCTGGGTTTGACTGTGAGTTTATGTATTTTGGCGATAGAGATCAAAGCGGCGAACATGCAGAAGTCAAAAATCTATGGGCGCGCCGTGGCACCACTGATCCAGTCATTTGTTTTGCTGGTCATACCGACGTCGTGCCAACAGGTGATGAAAACAATTGGACTTATCCGCCATTTACGCCAACCATTGCAGACGGCTACCTATGGGCTCGCGGTGCGGCTGACATGAAAACGGGCATTGCGGCTTTTACCGTCGCTGCCGAGCGTTTCGTCGCGAATTATCCTGAGCACAATGGTTCGATTGCTTTTTTAATCACCTCAGATGAAGAAGGCCCGTCTATTAATGGCACAGTCAAAGTCATTGAAACCTTAGAAGCACGTCAAGAAAAAATCACTTATTGTCTTGTTGGCGAACCATCGAGCACGGATACGCTCGGCGATATCATTAAAAACGGTCGCCGCGGCTCATTGGGTGCGGAACTTACGGTCACTGGCAAACAAGGTCATGTTGCTTACCCGCATTTAGCTTGCAACCCTATTCATGCAACGATGGCAGCTTTGGCGGAACTGACTGCCGCTACTTGGGATAGTGGCAATGACTACTTCCCTGCGACTTCACTGCAAATCTCTAATATCAATAGCGGTACAGGCGCCACCAACGTTATTCCTGAGACGTTAAAAGTTATCTTCAACTTCCGCTTTTCTACGGAAACGACTGAAGATGAGCTGAAGGCAAAAACGCATGCTATCTTTGACAAACACTTTACTAATAGTAAGGCCAGTTATGATATCCATTGGAAATTATCTGGTCAGCCGTTTTTGACCCCTGAAGGTAAGTTGGTTTCTGCCTGTCAAAAAGCGATCAAAAAGGTAACCGATACTGATACGACACTATCTACATCAGGTGGTACTTCTGACGGACGCTTTATTGCGCCAACGGGTGCACAAGTCGTTGAGCTTGGTGTAAGAAATGCGACGATTCACCAAGTTGATGAAAAGGTAGAAGTCGATGACTTAGGCAAGCTTGCACAGATTTATGAAGAGATATTGGAAAATCTATTGTTAGATTAATTATCATTGATGGAGTCAAAAAAGCGCCAAGTCTGATAGCAGACTTGGCGCTTTTTTATTATTTTGACTAATTTATTCAATACTAATTTTACTCAATACCAATATAGAGATCAACTTGACCATTCTCTAGATTACCACCGATATAATGCTCAAAATCGACATCAAAAGTTCGGGTATGCTCACAGCTGCGATCATTAAAATAGGTCCAAGCCTTTTCCCAAGCATTCATCACCGTGTATGGCATTCTACCCTGCTCAGAGAATACCAAATACTTTCCTGCAGGAATATCTACTGTTACTAGGTTTGCAGCCTTAGACATATTTTCACTGTCTGATGGCTCTTGCTCGCTGGCTACTTTCCAACTGGCAACCACATCAAAAGCGCCGACCAAATCATCGCTCTCATAGTTATGATAGACACCATAGATGTCTTCACCTTTAGGCAGATCACTGGCATGGTTTTGATAAAATTTTTGCCATAAACGACCCAGTTTCGCCGTGTCTTCGCTAATCTCAGCGTTATTGGTCGTACGAACGCTAATACCTTTACAAGTTATAGCTTCAGGCAACTCTTTAATTTGTGACGTCATGATCTGTAAGTCCTATATATTTATTCAGTTTTCTATTTGAGATAGTATTAAAAATAGCGCTTCAGGGTATAAATCTAATCTGCTTCATCAATCCAATTCATCTGAATCGCTTCTAAGATGCCTTCGTTTGATTTTTGTGGATCATCATCAAAACCTTCAAGCTCAGTCACCCAGCGATGTAAATCAGTAAAACGAATGTACTGCGGATCGGTCTCTGGAAACTTCTCATACAGCTCAATAGCGATATCTAAGCTGTCTGTCCATTTTAATTTTTGCGGGGTCATGGTAGCTCCTTAACTTTTAATCATTTTTAGACACGTCATCAAATCAGTGGTCAATTTGACTGGTGATTTGATTGGCAACTTAATAACCGCTATCCTACCAAAATTCGCCCGCTGATTATAGACAAGTTCGTTATGCCGCACTTGTTGTTTTACTCGTTTCAGCAGACTTGGCAGATTTAATCGCCACTTGATGCTGATTCCAAGAATCAATGACCTCATTCAACCGCTCACCTATCATATCCAATATCTCTGGCGCACATTTGCCTTTTTTATTGGTCAATACAAACTTAGTCATACCAACGCCCATCAACTGGTTTTTTACAAAAAAGCGCGTTTCAAAATAAACGTATTTTTTATCCCAGCCAGCAAGCGTGCTATTTACCGTCATTTTATCTAAAAATTTAACTTCTTTCAGATAAACCATTTCTTGCATGGCGATAACCCAATTCAAGGGCTTAATACCTTTTTGATGACAGCATGCCATCAGCCAGCGAGTAATGTTTAGCTCAATAAAAGACAAATAACGATAATTAGGCAGATGGTTCCGAAAGCCCATATCATGCGGCAACACTCGATAATGACGAACCGTCGGTGCAATCAAGAGCTCAGTACTAAGGCGCTCGCTTATTGATTGCTGCTTAAGTTGTTGTTTTAGCAAACTGACCATAATAAAAAAACGTACCAACATATTCATAAATAACTCTCTTAACGCTTATTTTGTGTAAACTTATTGGGTATAAATTAGTGTATATAATATATAAACAGTGACGGGCTATAAATGCAGCGTACCTTAACGCAAAAAAGCCACCTAAGTGACTTTTTTATTTAAAAGCGGATATTTAAAAGCTTATATTTAGAAACTTATATTTAAAAACTAACTTTAAAGATTAATGACCTGCACCATTGATACTGCGAACCATCTCTTCCACCATTTTCTTAGCATCGCCAAAGATCATCATCGTCTTATCCATATAGAACAGACTGTTATCAAGCCCTGCATAACCCGTGTTCATCGAGCGCTTGATGACCATAACGGTTTGAGCTTTGGTCACTTCTAGAATCGGCATACCAAAGATTGGTGAGGTTGGATCATCTTTTGCAGAGGGGTTGACCACATCATTTGCACCGATTACCAAGACGACATCTGTACTCGCGAAGTCTGAGTTGATCTCATCCATCTCTAAAATATCATCATAAGGTACGTCCGCTTCAGCCAACAGTACGTTCATGTGACCTGGCATACGACCAGCGACTGGATGAATGGCAAAACGCACGTTCACGCCTTCTTCTTTTAGCAACTCATATAGCTCTTTTACCGCGTTCTGTGCACGACCTTGCGCCATGCCGTAACCCGGGACAATAACCACACTACTGGCATTGGCCATCAAGAAGCCGGCATCTTCTGCTGAACCAGCCTTGTAGTTCTTCGGTGCGCCATCATCAGCGCCTGCTGCCACAGCTCCTGTACCCATTCCGCCAAATAAGACGTTGAGTAATGAGCGGTTCATGGCTTTACACATGATATAAGATAAAATCGCGCCTGATGAACCGACGAGCGACCCTGCGATAATGAGCATTGAGTTGCCGAGGGTAAAACCAATGCCTGCCGCCGCCCAACCTGAGAAAGAGTTCAATAGCGAAACAACTACTGGCATATCACCGCCACCGATCGGCGCAATCCACATCCAACCAAATATCACGGCAATCACTGCCATCGCATAAAACGCTGGTAATGAGTCAGTGACGAAATACACGCCACCGAAAGCAATCATCGCAATGAATAGTAGCGCTTGGACAGGTTTTACCCAGCCGCCGACCAAGGTCTTCGCCCAGCTTTTCGCTGCCAATTTACCAAAGGCAAAGACCGAGGCTGAAAAGGTAATCGCACCGATGAAACAACCAATAAACAGCTCAACTCGCGCAACCGCGCCATGCTGTTGTTCCGTATGCAGTACCGTTGCCAATGCAATGGCGACCGCAGCTAAACCGACAAAGGAATGCATTAAAGCAACGGTTTCCGGCATTTGAGTCATTGCAACCGTCTTTGCCTTCCACATGCCGACGAGCGCACCCAAAATCATCGCACCGATAATTAACCAAAGGACAGGGCCTTCTGCTAAGAAGAATGTCGTGACGACCGCAATCGCCATCGCCACCATACCAAAGCGGTTACCACGGATAGCCGTCTTTGGGCTGGATAAACCACGTAAGGTTAAAACGAAAAGGATAGCGCCGACTAGGTAAAACCAGTCTGCATTTGCCGCAATCATTGTTGAGAAATCATTCATGCGTCACCTCCAACATCAGTGGTTGCTACTGGTGCTTTTTTTACTTTCGGTTTAAACATCGCAAGCATACGCTCAGTCACGGCAAAGCCACCGAAGATATTGATACTGGCTAAGAATACGGCAAAAGCGCCAAGGATACTGGTCGGTGTAAAGACAGAGCCGTCAATAGTGACGGTCTGTAGCATGGCACCGACGATGACGATACTCGATAGTGCGTTGGTGACAGCCATTAATGGTGTGTGCAATGCAGGCGTGACGCCCCAAACGACGTAATATCCGACAAAAATAGCGAGTACAAATACGGTAAAAATCGCTACAAATGGGGTGCTACTCATGGCCGCACCAGCTGGCGCTGCCGCTAAAATAGTGGCAATCATCTAATCCTCCTAAAAATTTATTCGTTACTGGCAAATGTGTAGTGAAAGGCAGTTAAAACTTAGCGTTTGGCTAGTCGTACCTGACTGTCATGTGTCACTGCCAGTGCGCCTTGAATCTCGTCTTCCATGTCTAATTTAAGTGCCAAATTAGCTGATGCGTTATCGCTAGCAGGCGCAATTAATGTGGTGATAAAGTTAACCAAATTGTTGGCATACAAATCTGAAGACTGCGCGGCGAGCATCGATGGGATATTGGCAGCACCAACGATACGTACACCGTTGTCTGTAGTGATGGTTTCGTTAGGCACGCTGCCTTCGACGTTGCCACCTGTACCAGCAGCCATATCGATCAATACGGAACCCGCCTTCATTTTAGCAAGGGTTGCGCCGTGCACCAGACGAGGAGCGTTACGACCAGGAATCTGCGCAGTAGTAATCACGATATCCGCGTTGCTCAAGGCTTTATCTACAACAGCAGCTTGATCTTTGACATATTGCTCAGATGGTGTCCACGCATAGCCACCTGTAGATTTGGCTGTTTCGGCCTCCTCTGCACTCATCGGTACATCCAGCCATTTACCACCGAGTGACTCTACTTGCTCGCGAGCGGTCGGACGTAAATCACTGGCTTCTACCACTGCGCCCAAACGCTTGGCTGTCGCAATCGCTTGCAAGCCAGCAACCCCAACGCCTAAGATGACCACTTTAGCAGGCTTAACCGTACCAGCTGAGGTCATAAACATTGGGAAAGGACGCGAGTATTCATTGGCCGCTAGCAATACTGCTTTATAACCGGCAAGGTTGGCTTGCGATGACAAGACATCCATATTCTGTGCGCGTGACAAGGTACGTGGCAATAACTCCATTGCAAAGGCAGTGACACCTTTGGTCGCATAAGTGTCAAGCTGAGTATTACGATATGGGTCAAGCATGCCAATGACAATCTGACCTGACGTTAAGCCTTCAATAGCTGCAGCAGGTAAGTCATTGACGGTAGTAATAATTCGAGACTGTGTGATTACCTCGGCGCTGCTGCTGGCAATGTCGGCACCCGCCGCTTGATACAACTCATCAGCATAATATGCTGCTTGACCTGCACCTGACTGTATGACGACTTCAAACCCAAGCTTACGCAATTTTTTGACTGCGTCTGGGGTTATCGCTACACGGCTCTCGCTCGCGATATCTGCACTGATTACACCGATTTTCATACCGTCTCCTTACTTACGTCTAATGACTATACTTACGTCTCACGACTACCTTTAACACCCTCAACGCACATTTAAAAAGCACAGGGGACAAAAAAACCTTTGGTCATGGTTGGTTCAACATCATGACCAAAGATTATCAATTTAATAAATGATAGCGTCTTTGCCATCATACCTTTTTATTATAGAGACATCATCTGCCAACTTTCATTGCCTAATGATGACCCACAAGTAAAATAAAAAGTTAGGCATTTACACCATCTGCATAACTTTTATTGTTATATTAAAAATTTTTCCTTTTCAATTAAACGCTAGACTTGACAAACTATCGGCTTATGTCAATCAAATATCTGTCCTTTTTAAGGATAACGTTAAAAAACACGAAATAACAACGGGTAGGTCAAGATACATTGCTGCTTATCGTATAATAAGAAAACTTAATACATAAATAGACTACCCATTGACTCACTATAATAAGGAATGACGATGTATTTTTTACTTTCCCCTGCCAAATCTTTAAATGAGAAAGACGCGGTGCCAGTGAACTTAGACAAATATTATAGTCAGCCAGAGCTCATCGAACATGCGCAAGCATTGATGAAAAACTTAAAATCGAAAGAACCGATTGATTTACAAGAACTGATGGGCATCTCTGATGATTTGGCACAGCTCAATGCCAAGCGCAATCAAGAGTGGCGTTGGAGCAACGATAAGCCATTTACTTTAGACAATGCCAAACCTGCAGGTTATTTATTCGATGGCGATGTTTACACTGGACTTGATATGTATCATATGGATAAAGACACCGCCATTTATGTCAATAAGCATCTGGGTATCTTGTCTGGATTATATGGCGTATTGAAACCGCTCGATTTAATCCAACCCTATCGTTTAGAGATGGGTACCAAACTGAAAAATGAACGTGGCGATAACCTTTATGAGTTTTGGGGCGAGGAAGTAACTGTCATTATTAATGCACGTATGGCAGATAGTGATGATAAGATTTTGATTAATCTGGCGTCAAATGAATATTTCAAAGTGGTCAAGAAGAAAGCGCTGAATGCGGAAGTTATCACACCACGATTTGAAGATGAAAAGAATGGTCAATACAAAGTGATTAGCTTCTATGCCAAAAAAGCACGCGGACTGATGGTGAAGTATGCTGCTGATAATAAGCTAACCAATGCTGAGCAGCTAAAGCAGTTTGATTTGGCGGGATATTATTACTGTGAAGAGGCTTCTGATGATAAAACGTGGACGTTTAGACGGGATGCAGCCAGTCAGTAGTTTTAAAAAAATATCTAATTTGTATAAATAAACCCCGATAAGCTGAGCCTATCGGGGTTTTTCGACAGAATATTATCACCAGTTGCCGTAAAGATTCTTAATGATTATACGGTAAAACGCAATTTATCTCTTGAAACATCAAGCACGACAGTTTGATCATATACGTTATAGGTATGGAGACGATCGATATCGTTTTCCCAATTGGGTTCGATATAACGCACAAAGGTTTCTTTGTAAGATGTCGGTGTCAACTCTTCTACCAGATACAAAGCCACTCTACGTCCATACCTAATAGTGCCATCTTGAGCCGTACGAAACAGCTGACCATTTTTTCGGAATAATGCACCTGCTAATCGTGATCCACGCACATCAATTTTTAAAGGCGCCGAGGGATGAATGCTCCAGTTATCTGACTCCAACTTATCAGACGTATAAATATGCAATTCTAAATCCATCGTAAGGACTGAAATTGAACCATGCGTGGTAAAAAGATACCATAAGCCATTGTGCTCAATAACGGCACTATCTGCTGCCTGAACCCCAGACACCAACTCATGAACTTTTTCCCACTTCTGCGGAAAATCCGTCGCTTTTAATAGGTTAATACAATTGGTCTTGGCGGCTTCTGGAATCATATATACAGCGTTTTCATGCTCGAATACATTAGGAAAGCTTAAATGAGAGCTAATACCTAAATCGACTGTTCCAGAATTGATAACTTGATAGTGCTCATCCAGTTCTATCCACTCTATGCGGCCGATACCTTCTTTATAATTTAAGCTCTCAAAAAATATATAACGCCTTGAATCTCGCTCAATATAAAAAGGGTCAGCCCAAAAACATCCTTTTTCAGGCAATAGCTCAGTGTATGTTTGCATCGACTGATCAATAGAACCAATCAAAATACTCCAGTTATTGTGATAAAGACTCTTATAGAAAGTCTTTATCGTATAGTTTTTAAAAAAACTCATCAAATGCCGTATGGCAGTCAGTTGTTGGGGTTCTTCATAAATTGCATCGTTAAGCATTAAATTCGTCGAATCTCCACTTTTGACGCCAATTTTATTTTTATGGAAATACCAATACAATATCGATGCTGCGACACTATTTAATTTATGCTCGGTTAAATTATAGTCCCAGTAAAATAAAGAGCCATACCCTCTCCCAACGACTTTATCACCATTAAGACGCTCATTTAACAGATGTAGCGTGACTACGCTATTCTCCCATTGTTCGGCAAACTGCCAATACAATGCTGATCCGCGTCTTTGTTTGGTTTCATCGCCGTAACGAAATAAGAGAATACCTTTTTTTGAAACACTCAGAATTCTCCCTGCTAAGGTTCGAAAACCAAATTTGACCAGATAATCTAGATTGGCGGCTTCAAGTTTCTCAATCACTGAATCCTCAATCTCATCATAAATTTTATCCTGATTTACTATTGATATTACGATGGGCATCGTACCATTAGCCACCAAGTCATGAATAGAATAACGCTTGGTATTACTCTTATTTCGAGAAAGAAAAGAAAATAACTTTTGATTAATGGAAGGAATAACTTTGGATAGACGAGACATGTGAGACGCTTGTTTTTTATCTCGTTGGACAGCAATACAAACCTCAACCTTGCCTTCATCGACGAGAGATTTTAATGGTTTGAACTTATACCATGGCAATGTTTCCTCTTCTACCAGAATCCCAAGCCTAATTTTTTTCATCATCATCACCTTGAATTGCACAAGAGTTTTTGGCTGGGCCAGCCATAACACGTGCTCAATTGTCCTTTGATAAAGTATCAGTCCATTGATTATATTTATTAATTACATTTAAATAATAACATATATAAAAAAACTTTATATATTCAATACTTTTGATAATGTCAGATCGATTTTGTTGATCTAATTGGTATTTTACTTGTTGAAGTTTTTAGAAATACATCAAAGATCATGAGTAAATAATAGATAGAGTGTCACCACTGAGTCTGGGAAATAGCAACGCTCTCACTATGTCTGTCAATTGGCAACCTTCCCAAGCATAAAACACTTATCCAGCACTATCGAATGAATGTATATAAAACCGTGATTACCTCATATACCAATGAGTAGCGCTATAAAAATTAGGCAAAAAAAAGCCCTGCTATCTTCCGATAACAGAGCTTCTAATGATTAAATAAACTTTATAACAAAATCATACTTCTAGCGAAAAGCGCTTTATGGATTGACTAAAGCAGTACGACTAGGCGACCAAGTGAAGATTGTACTAATAGTACATCGAGCGAGGTTAACAACGTCGTACAAATTTAGTCGAGGCATAAATTACATCATGCCGCCCATTCCACCCATACCGCCCATTCCACCAGCACCGCCCATGCCAGCCATACCGTCATCACCTTGTGGCAAATCAGTAATCATGACTTCGGTCGTTAGCATTAAGCCAGCTACAGATGCTGCATTTTCTAGCGCTGAACGAGCTACTTTAGCTGGATCAAGAATACCCATCTCTAGCATATCGCCGTATTCGCTAGAAGCTGCGTTGTAACCGTAGTTACCGCTGCCACTCTTCACTTCGTTGACTACCACTGATGCTTCTTCGCCAGCGTTGGTAACGATTTGACGTAATGGTGCTTCCATTGCGCGACGTAAGATATTGATACCCGCGTTTTGGTCATCGTTATCGCCACGTAGCTCAGACAATGCATTCATTGCACGAACTAAGGCAACACCGCCGCCAGGTACAACGCCTTCTTCAACCGCTGCACGAGTCGCATGTAGCGCATCGTCAACACGATCTTTCTTCTCTTTCATTTCAGTTTCAGTCGCAGCGCCAACTTTGATAACGGCAACGCCGCCAGCAAGTTTAGCCATACGCTCTTGAAGCTTTTCTTTGTCGTAGTCAGACGTTGATTCTTCAACTTGACGTTTGATAGATTCAACACGGTTTTCGATATCAGCAGAGTTACCAGCGCCATCAACGATCACGGTATTTTCTTTACCGACAGTGACTTTCTTAGCTGTACCAAGTTGCTCAAGAGTAGCAGTCTCTAAACTTAGACCAATCTCTTCAGAGATTACTGTACCGCCAGTTAGGGTAGCGATGTCTTCTAACATAGCTTTACGACGATCGCCGAAACCTGGTGCTTTTACGGCACAAGTTTTCAAGCCGCCACGCATGTTGTTGACAACCAATGTTGCCAATGCTTCGTTTTCTACGTCTTCAGCGATGATAAGCAATGGTTTGCTTTGCTGCATGACTTGCTCAAGTAATGGTACGATTTCACGAATATTGCTGATTTTTTTATCAACCAACAAGATATATGGGTTTTCAAATTCAGCAGTTAAGCTGTCTTGCTTGTTTGCAAAGTACGGGCTGATATAACCACGGTCAAACTGCATACCTTCGACAACTTCTAAGGTATCTTCGAAGCTTGAACCTTCTTCAACGGTGATAACGCCTTGCTTACCGACTTTTTCCATCGCTTGAGCAATTAGCTCACCGATTTTGGTGTCTGAGTTGGCAGAGATAGAACCCACTTGAGCAATCGCTTTTGAATCGTCAGCTGGTGTAGCCAACAAATGAATTTGCTCAACCGCTGCGCGAACCGCTTTATCGATACCGCGTTTTAGATCCATTGGGTTCATGCCAGCAGCAACTGACTTCATGCCTTCTTGCAAGATAGATTGCGCCAATACGGTCGCAGTCGTCGTACCATCACCAGCAACATCATTTGTGCGGCTAGCCACTTCACGGACTAACTGAGCGCCCATGTTTTCGAATTTGTTTTCAAGCTCGATTTCTTTGGCAACCGAAACACCATCTTTAGTGATGGTAGGCGCGCCAAATGATTTATCGATAACTACGTTACGACCTTTAGGGCCTAGGGTTACGCGTACGGCGTTTGCTAGAACGTTTACACCGTCCATCATTTGTTTACGGGCATCAATGCCGAATTTTACGTCTTTTGCCATGTTAAATTACTCCACTATTATAAGTATGAGAATGCTATTAAATGTTTCAATTATTTTTAAATAATGTTGTCAAAATGCGCTGAGTATAAAAATACTCAAAAAGGACTAGCCTTCTAACACACCCAATACATCAGATTCTTTCATAATCAATAGTTCTTCGCCGTCAACTTTCACGGTTTGACCAGCATATTGACCGAACAAGACTTTGTCGCCAGTTTTTACATCTAACGCGCGAGTTTCGCCGTTGTCACGAATCTGACCGTTACCAGTTGCTAGCACTTCACCTTGTGAAGGTTTTTCTTGAGCAGAACCAGGAAGCAAGATACCACCAGCCGTTTTTGTTTCTTCTTCTATGCGGCGGACAACGATGCGATCATGTAAAGGACGAATATTCATCAATATGTCTCCAATAATTTGGTTATTTGCAGTAAGGGTTTATTTGAATTAATGGTCTCAATACCAATATCTATAGGCGTTACTGCCTAAAACAGCATTCTAAAGATAAGCTTTGAGCTTGTATCAAAAAGTGGGGGCAAAGTGAGTTAGCTTCAAGTGTAAAGCCCAAAAATTTACAAGAATTTTGCATATCGTGGATTATTTAGTTGGTAAGGACGTTTATGAAAAGTCATTTGATTGGATTGCACCGTGTTAAAGGCCTTAGCAAGATTTTAAAAGCAGCCATATGAATGCTAAATTTCAGTACCGATAAGTTACCGCATATCATTTACAACTGACCGATTAACTTACTCCTGCTTACTCAAGTTACAGCAAGTGACGCCTGATGATATCGCGCTCGAAGTCAGCAACCTTGACTACAATAGCAACACCACAGGGACAGCTGGCACTCTTGAAAAGATAGCAGGACATGACCATTATAGTCCTTGAGAAAATAACAATAGTTATAAGCAATGCCATAAATAGCGATTAAGGAATGTCCATGAGTTTTTTATCAAACGATCAAAAGTCATTAACAACCGATACTAATAATACTAAACGTAGCAAGTCTAAGTTTTTAACCGCCCTAACCACTGGGGCCAGTATTGCTACGATTGGAACGATAAGTATGACTGCACCAACCCTTGCCAGCGCAAAGAATATCGAACCTTCAAGCGCCAACTACAGCTTTACCGTTGAGGACAAATATAAAGGCACGGCTACTCGCACGCTTAACAAATCAGGTAATACTTGGAAATATAATGTCAATGCTCGGGTGGCAGGTGTTGCAAGTGCTTCGCAAAACAGCACTTTTACCATCAACGGTAATAATGTCATTCCGACTCAAGCCAGCACCACTTATAAGCTATTAGGCGTTGGTCGTACGCACAAATTAGACTTTAATCCAAGCAGTAAAAAGGTGGTGAGTAACTATAAAGGCAAATCGACGACCATGAACATGGCACAACAAGCTTTTGATGATTTAAGTTTGGAAGTGCAAATTCGCCAAGATTTATTGAACGGTAAATTCTCTGGTAACTATTACATGGCGAAAAAAGACAAAATAGAGAAAACCCCTTTCAAAAAATCTGGTAACACCAAGATTACCGTTCCAGCTGGCACATTTGATACCGTACGTGTCGACCGTATCCACGATGACAATAGTCGTTCTACCAGTTTTTGGCTCGCACCAAGCTTAGATTACCTACCAGTAAAAGTTAGCCAAATTAATGATGGCAAAAAGATGGATTTAGAATTAACCAAAGTAAATTAAGCTTTTTATTAAATAAGCAGAAATAACATAGAAAAAGCGGCGCTCTAAATAGAGCGCCGCTTTTTTTGTCTTAAACTTCGCTAAATCAACTAACGCGGCTGCTTAACGACGTTGTTCATTGAAGGAAGACGCTTTAGTAGAATAAATAACCAAATATTGATGGCCAGTAATAAAACAAAATCAAGCAGATAAACCACTATCTCTGCCCAGCTGCTGCCGTAAACGCGGGTAAACAGCACCACACCACTCGCCCCCAAATAAACCAAGGTAAGCATACTGCCTATCAATAGCACATATGGCGAACGACCACGTAGTATCGCGGGCGTCAAAATAAATGCTGGCACTAGCCATAATGCTTGCCAGGCGATACCGCCAATGATATCAGGACTACTGGGATTAAAAACATTGATAAAAACAGGTAGCCCAAGCAGTCTATAAACCAACCAAATCAGCCAAGTCACCATCAAGCGCTGACGAATGGGCGTAATCGGCTTTTTAAGCTTAGCAGGTTTGGCAGATTTTTTGGCTGGTGCGCTTATCTCACTATCGGAGCGGTTTGTGACCATTAGATATATTTACTTCCTAATTAATAGCGTTATATAAGACCTTGCATGCTATAAAAATCCGCTTAGCGAGTCCAGTTAGCTTGCGCCAATGCAGTAGCACTAATAGCCAAGCGGCGACCTTGGGCGATAGCCAACTCGCGCTCATCAGCTGAGACAGGTTGATCATGCAACGCCCCACTCACGTGGCTGGCACCATAAGGCGAGCCACCACGATGAGTACGATTAAGCGCAGGCTCAGCATAAGGCACACCAACAAGGATCATGCCGTGATGCATCAACGGCAACATCATGGTCAGCAATGTCGTCTCTTGACCGCCGTGCATCGAGCCGGTCGCAGTAAATACAGCAGCAGGTTTGTTCTGTAAATTACCTGCCAGCCAAATAGTGACCGTATTGTCCCAAAAATATTTCATGGGTGCAGCCATATTACCGAAGTGCGTCGGGCTACCAAGCGCCAAACCCATACAGTCTTTTAGATCGTCCATAGTGCAATACAAGTCACCTTCATCAGGTATCGCAGGCTTGCTCGATGTGGTCTCGGGTGCAACCGTTGGTACAGTACGGATACGGGCTGTCATACCAGCATCCTCAATACCTTGAGCGATAGCATAAGCCAATGTCTTAGTCGTACCGTAATTTGAATAATAGAGCACCAAAACATAAGGGGCGGTCTGACTCATTAGCAATACTTCCTCATAAAACCATTAATGTTATTGTTGATTCTAATCACCTACAACAGCTTCTATATAGCCACATCTTAAGCATAAAGCTTTGCTTATTACATAGCTATACGCAACCTGTGACAGATAGCCTAAATGCAGGTATATATTATGCCCCAGTCATTCACTGACATGCAAACAGCCTTGGTACACATTGTCGCTAATAACCTGCTAGAGAGGTTGCTGCTGTGCATTTTGACACAATTAAACCGCAGATGGTAACAGCATATCTTTGTTACACTACTGTCACTCAAACACCTGCTAAATGGTCGATATGGAAAATTTATCAAAAAAAATCCCGTTTTTACATCAACGCTGGTTTCAATTTTTACGATTCTTGACTCGGCACTTTTTTGAAGACAATTGCCAGCAAAAAGCGGCATCGCTGACCTACACGACTATGTTGTCAATTGTACCCGTCCTAACCGTCTTATTGATGATCCTATCTTCTGTACCAGCACTTGCATCCGTTAGAGCACAGATATATGAAGTGATTTATAGTAACTTGCTACCACAATCAAGCATGCAGGTCAGTGAGTACATCAATAGCTTTGCTGAAAAATCCTCAAATCTAACCATCATTGGGGCGATGGTGTTATTTTTTACGACCATTATGACGTTAACAACCATCGAGCGCGCATTTAACCAAATCTGGCGGGTAGAAAATCGCTCTGGCGGTATGAAAAGTATGCTGCGCTACTGGACCATCGTCACGTTAGGACCGTTAGTACTGGGTACGGCATTTCTTGCTTCAAGCGCGGTACAAAGTTTGAGTTTTTTAAATCGACAAATTGCTGGTTATGGCATTGACTGGTCTTTTTGGGTACAAGCCGTATCCATTGGTATCACTGTCGCAGGCTTTATTGGTATGTACTGGTTCATTCCAAAAGCCCGCGTACCCGCAAAAAATGCAGCCATTGCTGGTCTCTTCGTCGCTATCGTATTCGAGCTGATGAAGCACCTGTTTGGTACAGTAATGGCAAACTTCACCAGTTATGAAGCGATTTACGGGGCTTTTGCGGCACTGCCCATCTTCTTATTATGGATATATTTGTCTTGGAATTTAATTCTATTAGGTGTTGAGATTAGCTATACCTTGACGATTTTTGAGACTGAAGAGGTCTATCCACGCCACCCTCTCCTAAGTTTGCTCGATATGCTAAACCTCGTTTATACCCACCATTTAAAAGGCGAAGCGGTAAGCGAACAAGCGCTACGTAATGTGCTAGGACGCAAAGAGCTACCGAAATGGTATACCTATATTAATTATCTGCAAGACAGCAATTTAATCACCATGACTGAAGATAATGATTATGTGCTCAAGAGAGATTTGAGCAAAATGACGTTATGGGATTTTTATCGCACCCTACCTTACCCCTTGCCTATCAAAGATGAGCTAGATGAGATGGGGCCAGAGGATCAAAAACCTTGGCTTAGCTTGCTAGTCAACCGTTTTGAGAATACGGAAGCTTATGCCAAGCAACAGTTAGATCTACCGTTAAATGCTATTTTTGCCAATAGTGAGCCACGTAAAAAAGCTGATTCTAATGGAAAAGGCATCAAAGGCGGTCAATCAAATTTATTTAGAAAAACCTCGGCGACCACTGCAGCATTAGACAAGAATGCACCGATCAAAGACACCCCACACTTTGACCCAATAGCTTATGATAAAGACAGTGATATTGAATGCGATGAGCAGGATAATGAGATTCTTATCCCTAAAGATTTGAATGACTCTCAAATTAAAACCAATGGTAATCTCTTTAATTATAAAGGCGATATCATTACTGAATCAGATAATCCAAAGACGAATTAAGAAAAGCATTAGTAATGAATGAAGTATATTGAATAATAAAAATTAGTTTTCACTAGAGGTTATAATAGAACTTATTATTATACATCGAACAAAAGTCGTACGAGATGCTAACACAGCTGTTATATTGCCTTAAACTTTATTAGGGCAATAACTTGAAAAATACAATAGCATTCCCAGTAACAGCGCTAAGCATTTGTGTCGTATCCATTATGCTTTCTGCTTGTGGTGAAGGTGATGGCAGCACATCATCACTTGTACCACCAACCATTAATCTACCAGTAGAAACGCCGCCTGTTAAACCACCAGCAACGAGTCTTCCTGCTACGCCAATTGGGCCAAGTACTCCTATTAAGCCGCCAGCAACGAGCATTCCTGCTACGCCACTTGAACCAAGTACGCCTATTAAGCCACCAATAACGAGTATTCCTGCTACGCCACTCGAACCAAGTACGCCTATTAAGCCACCAATAACGAGTATTCCTGCTACGCCACTTGAACCAAGTACGCCTATTAAGCCACCAACAACGAGTATTCCTGCTACGCCACTTGTGCCAGCTACGCCTATTAAGCCACCAGCAACGAGTATTCCTGCTACGCCTATTAAGCCGCCAGTAACGAGTATTCCTGCTACGCCGCTTGAGCCAAGTACGCCTGTTAAACCACCGGTAACGAGTATTCCTGCTACGCCGCTTGAGCCTAGCACGCCTGTTAAACCACCAGTAACGAGTATTCCTGCTACGCCACTTGAACCAAGTACGCCTATTAAATATCCAGAACCAAAAAAGGATATTGCTGATTTTTATTTATTAGGGTTTTTTGACCACGATGGTAGAGCGGGAGAAATTCGTGCTATTCGTCCAGACTTGGTTGGCGATTTTCAAGCGATGATACAGTTTGGGCAGAATCATACCGTTGATCCACAGGGTAACGAAGCAAAAAACATGCCGCGCCTGACGGCAGAAAAAGAGGCGCTATTATTGGTGACGCCTACGCTTGAAATGGGTGATATTAATAAATTAGCGGCTGAAATTTACAAAGACGGGGTTTTATTACGAACTATCAATTTAGCCGATCCGACTCAAATCCCAGACACGGATCAGACTAACACTGACCAACGTCCTCGCGTTGCTTACAGTAAGCGCGCATGGTCAACCAAACTCAACTGGGATGAGGTACAAGGTGGTCTCAAAATTCGCATTGTGGATGACCAAAATCGTAGCGGTGAATTGTCAGAAGATAACATAGATTTTGCCGCCCCTGGTGAGTTGGTATTGACCAATATCCGTCTGGGCATGTTAACGGATGCACCTCAATCTTGGGGTCATTATATGCTACGCGATCCAGAAAGAGCAGGTTCAGACTACTTCCAGACCATTCCAGCAGCACAAATGACCGTTGCTAGCTATGATGACATGAAGCTCGAACGAGTAATGGTCGCCAATGGCACTATTTATGACTCAGTCAGTGACTCAAATGATGCTGGCGTTTATGCTGGTGATATGCGCGAAAACACCGCGAAATCAACCTTTGGTGTTGGCATTAATTTAGCCAATTGGGGCGTCACCAGTGCGTCAATGCAAAGTCAAGAGCAACCGCAATTGACCCAGAACGTCAATGCGCATCACGCTCGCGGTAAATATAAGAATGGTGAATATAACCACGGCTTAAGCGGCGGTAATGGTATGTTGACCCTAATCGACTCTCAAGGTAATGAGTTCAGCCACGAAATCGGTCATCATTATGGCTTGGGTCATTATCCTGGTGAACAGAACGGCGATTTCTTTTGGGCCGAGCATCATGCCAATAGTGGCTGGGGCTATAATGGCGTCAGAAACAAAATGCGCAGCAACTTAGACTGGCCACGACAGGTCGAGGGTGATGGTCTCACTGGTAAACCTCTTTTCTTAGCCACCTATGGCTATGGTCGCGATGCGATGTCTGGTGGATCACAGAGTGGCGCTTATTCAAACTATACTCACTATACGGGTTATAGTACAAAAATTAAGATCCAGCCAGCATTTGATAAAGCAGTATTTGACGCTGACTCACCAACTGGCTATAAGAAATGGAATGCTGAGCTTAGAAAGATGGAAGTCATCCAACCTAAAGTGTGGAAAGAATCCAAAAACGTTTGGTACAACAGTACCGACGGTAATTACTTAAAACCACGTTTGCAGGGCGTGCCAGTATTTACCATTTTAGGCGGTTATGACCCTGTCGCGCAAAAGGGTATTATTTATCCAGAAGCACGTGGTAACTGGGGCAACGTCTTTGAGTTACCGACACCGAATAACTCACTTGAATCAACAAGCTGCTGGTTAAGCGTTACTTATAGTAATAACACGATTAATGATATTGCGTTGGCTCCTAATCGAATGACCAGTAACGCCAATAAGTTCCATGTTAATTTAGCGATTGCAGACAACCCGAAAAAAGTAGATTTGTACTGTAAAAAGGTCAATGAAGCACAAGTACAGCTCTCAACCATTGATATTCGTCAATATAGTGATGCGATTAAACCCGCGGTTACCTTTGGTAAAGAACAGGGCTATACGGCACTAAGAAAGGTAGAATTGCCAACCTTAGAGCAGAAACTTCTTGCTCAAACAGAAAATTCGACTATTAGTTTAGACGCCAACGGTCAGTTATTATATGATTCTTACAAAGAGTATCGTGATGAGCTTAGCCCTTTAGCACTCCAAACATTAGAGCGTTATGAGAAGCAGCAAGAAACTCTAAATCGTCTAAACCGTTGGGTCAATGTCTATCGTACGGATTTAATCAAAAAAGAGCCTGAAGCACTTACCGAATTTCAAAAGTTTGTTGTAGATTTAGAGCTACAAGATGACAAACCTTTAGATAATATGACTACTATCCGTAATGGCAACAACTGCCTTAAAGTTGAAACTCTAGAAGGTGGTAAGTTAAATAGCTTTATTAGTGGTCCAAGTGGCTGTACTGGTGACGACTCTGAACAGTGGATTTACGATCTTAAAGGTAAAATTCATAGCAAAATGGCATTAGATCAGTGTTTAACGGAACAAGGTTCTTGGGTGGTTTTAGGCGCTTGTAGCTTGGACTCGCCAGCGCAAGTTTGGGAGATGAACGGTGCCGACCAAATCAAACAAGGTGGCAAATGCTTTGATTTGCGTACTGGTAATTTAGTAGATAATCGCGGAAGCTTAATTACTTACAATTGTAGTGGTGGCTGGAATCAAAAGTGGGCGACGCTGACTAAAAACCCAAGCTTTATCTTAGCAACCGCTGGTAACAATCTACCGTTAATCGTAGATAGTCTGCAAAAACAGCCAGTATCGACGGATGATATGCAAACGCGCTCATTAAGTATGGACAGTAAAGAAGAGCCTTCAGTATTAGCAAAACTAAGCACTGCGGTAAGCACTTGGATTGACAATCTAGTCAATTAACAAAACAATCCATCATGCTAAAAATAAGCTCCTATGATAGGGGCTTATTTTTTACTAAATTTTTAATCTTTGTGGCTTATATGGTAAGGTAATTTACTCTTAAGAGGTTTTATTAGCCAAATAAAATCCTGGCTTAGTAATAAAAAATGGGTCGCTTTTTAGGTCATTTGTGGAGCATATAATATTGAATAGACACCCTGAAAGTGGCTGGTTTAACTCTGCATTGCTGACAATAACGCACAGACTAAAGCAGTTTGCCCAGTTATGGTCGCTACAGACACTGACCGATATGCCTGATCGACTAAGAAACCTATGGCAGCAGCTTATTGGCTCTTATTGGTTTATCCCAACGGCGTGCGTCATTGTAGGTATATTGCTTGCGCCTTTATTGGTCACTATCGATCAACACTTTGACCGCGAAACAGTCCGAGAGATTATCTTTGCTTTTACCGGTGACGACGATGCGGCGCGCGCTATCATGACAGCGATTGCAGGTGCAGTATTAGGCGTAGCAGGCACGACCTTTTCCATTACAATCGCCGTGCTGTCGATGGCCTCTTCGCAATTTGGCCCACGGCTATTGCGCAATTTTTTGACAGATACGCCTAACCAGTTTGTATTGGGGGCGTTCATTGGCACGTTTAGTTATAGTTTATTGGTGTTAAAATCCATCCATAAATATGACGTGGCTTTTGGTGTGCCACAGCTTGCAGTGACTTTTGCGATTATCATGGCAATTATATGTGCGCTGTTGCTGGTGTACTTTGTACAGCATATGGTACATGCCATTCAAGCTTCCCATGTGATTCAAAACGCCAGCAATGATGCGATTAATAATATTCACTATTGGTATCGTGATCATTGCGATATCCAGCATCAACGCGATATAGAACATCATGATATTGAACAGTTTCATCATTGGTCAGCGATGCCTATTTATCCACCAAGCTCAGGTTATGTCCAACAATTTTACCTTGAGTCACTGATTACACTGACACAAGACTATGGCGGCGTGGTGCAAATGCGTATTAATCTTGGTGATTATGTCACTGACAAAAACGTCATCGGCTACTTTTACCAGCGTCCAGCAGATCATCCAAACAATCAACAGAAAACAGCGACGCCATCTTTAGCTGTTGTACCGCGTGCCCCTGACGGAATTTTTTGGCAACGCTTTGCAGGCTGTATACGTATCGAACAACGATTGACTCATTCTAACGATATTGCTTATAGCTTGGGACAAATGACTGAAATCGCCGTCCGTGCCTTATCGCCTGGTATCAATGATCCAAAAACAGCGGTCAACTGCGTACAGTCACTGACCAGTTGCTTAAGTATTATGATGCGTCGTCAGCCACCCAGCCCCTATCATTTTTATACACCGGCACAAAAGGATGATTCATCGAAAGCCGAAGTTAAACAGCGACGCTTGGCGATATTAGCCATAGTTACTCATACTCCCAAAATATCTGATTTTATCAATACATCACTAGGCGAGATACGTCGGTATGCAGCAGCAGATTTGATGGTCTTAAAAGCGCTATGTCAGGCGATGGTCAATCTAAGTTATGCTCGCGTAAATAACGCACAGCAGCAAACCCTATTGCATGAGATAAAACTGATTGAGCGCGCAGGAGAAGAAAACCTAAGCTATCAAGAGCTGGTAGATGACTTGAGCGCGATGTGCCAACAAGCCCAACAATTTATACTTAGCAACGATGCTCGTCATCAGTATTTTAACTATGTTAGCGCGTTTGATGCCCATATTCGCCAAGCATTACAAACGCAATCAAAATAAAAAGACAAACGATAACTAAACTAAAATCAAACCTATTTAGTGTTTGTAAGCGCTAAGCTTATGACAATTTTAAACTCACTTGAGAATTTTTTCATGGCCCCTACCAGTAGCCTAACCATACTTGAAATCAGCGCGATATTCTTATCAATCACAGCCCTATTAACTTACGTTAACCATCGTTTTATTGGTCTACCGACCACGATTGGCGTGATGGTTATCTCCATTTTATTATCTATTGGCGCCATATTTTTGGGCTTTTTGGGCTTTGATCAGCTCATTGATTATGAAGTAAGCTTATTAGAGCAGCTTGATTTTACCGAAGTCTTATTAGATGGCATGCTCTCTATGCTGTTATTTGCAGGGGCGCTGCACGTCAATATCAGCGATTTAAAACGTTATAAACTGCCTATTGGTATCCTTGCTTGCGTCGGCACCATCGTCTCTGCGATGCTTATCGCCACGGCGCTTTATTTTATGCTGCCGCTGCTTGGTTTCGGTTTGCCGTTTCTTTGGTGTTTGCTATTCGGTGCTCTAATATCACCGACCGATCCCATTGCCGTAATGGGTATTTTGGCATCGGCTGGCGCGCCAAAAAGTATAGAAACGGTCATCGCGGGCGAGTCTTTATTTAATGATGGTATCGGCGTTGTCATCTTTGTATTGCTGCTAGGGATTTTATCCAGTGGTGATATCCCAACCGCCAATTATGTGGCGCATACTCTAGCGGTTGAAGCTGGTGGCGGCATTATTTTTGGCTTAGTACTTGGGGCGATTTTGTATTACATGCTGAAAAGTATCGATAGCTATCAAGAAGAAGTGTTATTAACGCTTGCTGGTGTGATAGGTGGTTATGCACTCGCCAGCCATTGGCATTTATCAGGACCACTCGCCATGGTGATGATGGGATTAATGGTTGGTAATCGCGGACGAGCATTGGCGATGAGCGATAAAACGCGGCATTATATTGATTTATTTTGGGAATTAATCGATGAAATTCTCAATGCTATTTTATTCGTACTCATTGGTTTAGAAGTAGTGATGATTGCTTATTCGGGTAATTTATTTATCGCCGCTGGCTTGACGATTGTCATTGCCCTAGTTGCGCGTTTTATCGTTGTAGGTATGACGACCAAAACCTTTCATCGTCAGCTCGATTTACCGACTGGTGCATGGAAAGTGCTGACATGGGGCGGATTACGTGGTGGTATTTCGGTTGCTTTAGTATTGCAGCTGCCGCTGGGAACCGAACGCGATATCTTGTTGGCACTCACTTATGCAGTGGTGATATTCTCTATCTTGGTGCAAGGTTTGAGTATTGGCAAAGTCGCCAAAAGCATTCGCACTGATAAGAGTACAGCAAAGCCATAATTTGTAACCAGTTTTAAGCCAATCGTTTTAGCAAAAAAAAGCCAGCATAAGATACTATCTTACGCTGGCTTTTTCATACACATTCAGTTTTTTTGATAGGCACTATAATAAGCCCTTTTTATATCAAGCCTTTACGCTTCATATTACGATAGACCACGACCACAATAAGAAGATTCGAGACTAATATCCCAAGCTTAAACCAATCAAATGGGCTAACGATTAGATAGTAAAGCTCAATAGGAATAAACACCCCATAACCCAGCACACCAAACCAATACGCCCATGTTTTATCTTGCCATAAGCCATAAGCCTCAAGAAAACGTAGACTGGCGTAAGCAAAGATTAATAACAAGAATAATGACCAGTTTTTACTTGCCTGCTGGGCAATCCGTACTGCACTGTCAACTTGCGGTGCCAGTAGCTGTCCAAAAGTCTGTTGCCAAGAAGCAGTCGCCGTCGTCAGCCAATGCTCAAGGTCAGTATGCCATGACCATAAAGCCCCTGCCCCTAATAGTGCACCGACCCCTTTAACCACCTCATAGATTGCCACCGCTTTGATAGATTCACTAGCAGTACTGTGCGACTTGATGGTCTTATTGCGCAAGTGATGATCGCTATCCTTCGAGGATGGTTGCAGACTATCATCCTGCCTAGGCAAATTAGCCAAAGAAAGTCTCCACAACGCAGCCTTGTAACTGCTGATTAAAGAATGGCGTGTTTTTACCATTGGACAGCATGGATTGTGCGGTCACTTGCCACTCTAACTTAGGATCCACCAGTACTGCGCCGCCGATTTTTTCATATTGCTCACTAATACCAGCGATTTTCGCCGGATTGAGACAGATTTTATCGACAAGTTGCTCTAAGGTTAACACCTCATCATTGACTAGCTGACAAGCCAGCGCCATAAAGGTATCAAAATTTGAGATGCCTGGTGTGCTCTCAGCAAATGGGGCTTTTTTAGCGGTACTGTTCAATGGTTCATGATGGCTACATATCGCATCAATGGTGCCATCTTTTAGACCACGGCGGATGGCTTGCTGATCGGTATTACTACGCAGGGGTGGTAATACATAGGCTTGGGCGTTAAAACCCTCTAAATTATCATCGGTCAAATACAACTGATGCATCGCCACATCACAAGTCACGGGCAGACCTTTATCTTTTGCCCAGCGCATCAATTCGATTGAAGATTTACAGGATAATTGACTAAAGTGAGCAGCGATGCCTGTTTCTTCAACCATCAGCAACTGCGTTGACAAGGCAACCGTTTCAGCGATCCAAGGAATCCCTTGCAAGCCGTGATATGACGCGATATAACCTTCATGCGCCACGCCATCACCAGATAGACTTGGCTCATCAGGATAAAAAAATACTTTCATATTAAAAGTCGCGGCGTATTCCAGTGTACGCAGTAATACTAAATCATTGCGAAAAGGGCGGCGCGCATTAGAAACGGCTATACAACCGCCTTTTTTAAGCCCAGCGATATTTGATGGGCGCTCACCTTCTAAACCAGCAGTCAATGCACCCAAAATATGCAAATATATGCCGCCATCACCAAGCGCGCGCTCACGTAAGCCTTTTAATAATGAACCGTTCTCTAAGATAGGATTGCTATCAGGAGGAATGACCACATGCAGAAAACCATTGCCACGAGCAGCGCGCCCTTCTGACTCCAAAGTGCCATGTTGTTGTTGACCCGGTTCACGCAAGCGGGCGCACAGATCAACCAAAGGCGGCAGTAGCCACATTTCACGCCCAGCTTCGAGTGAAGCCAACTTATCTGCTGTAGCACTTGATAGTGAGTCTTTAAATGATTGAGGAAGATGGTTAAGTATCGTTGCATCCGTATTTAACATAGTTGTCATGAGCGTTATTACCGTATCAATAAAATGGGATAAATAAATATAAAACAGCGAGGCAGAGGATTATTTACTCGCGGCTTGGTGAGCGCGCTGACCTTCCATAGCTAGCGACAGTACTGCCATACGAATAGCGATGCCGTTATTCACCTGTTTTAAAATCACTGACTGGTCGCCATCGGCAACGCTTGATGCAATCTCAACACCGCGGTTCATCGGCCCTGGATGCATGACCAACGCATCGGGCTTAGCCAACGCCATGCGCTCTGGTGTAATACCGTAGTGTTTATAATATTCACTCGATGATGCCAATAGTGGCGAGCCGATACGTTCGTTTTGAATTCTTAATCCCATAATGACATCACAGTCCGTGACACATTCATTCATATCTTCATAGACTTGTACGCCGAAACGCTCAATACCTTTCGGTAATAAGGTGCGCGGCGCACAGACGCGAATGTCTTTTACGCCCAAGGTCTGTAGTGCACTGATATCTGAGCGCGCCACTCGCGAATGCTTGATATCGCCAACGATAGCCACTGACAACTCCTCGAATGGGCGCGGCGCTTCACGATGAATAGTGAGCATATCAAGCATCCCTTGCGTGGGATGCGCATGCCAGCCATCACCGCCATTAATAATAGCAATATCGGGTGTGACCTCTGTTGCCATAAAATGAGCAGCGCCCGACGCTGAATGCCGTACCACAAAAATATCTGCCGTCATGGCTTGTAGATTCCACAGCGTATCGCGCAAGCTTTCACCTTTTTTGGTACTAGAGCGCTCGATATCGATATTGAGCACATTGGCACCGAGACGCTTTTCGGCTACTTCAAAGGTCGTACGGGTACGCGTTGACGGTTCAAAAAACAAATTCATTACCGTATAGCCTTCGAGCTCAGGACGGTTAATGAGCTGTCCATTATCATCAAAAAACGTCTCTGCTTTGGCAATAATCGCTTGCAACTGCGCTTTATTAAGACCTTCCACCCCCAAAAAATGGCGAATACTGCCATCGCTATTAAGCTGCGGACGACTTAACGACGCATCAAGTTTCTCATGAATGGTATCAGGGTCGAATTTGGCATAATCCGTTGGCGAGACTGTCTGAGTTGAGCGGCTATCGGTAGAATTTGGCATAATGGCAGGTCTTTATTGTTGGTTTATATGATTTAATAATCATTATTTATGCGTTTTTTGGCGATTTATAGTCGACGATAAGCACAGAGACAAGGACATTTTGGCACTTATTTGCTACAATTTACCCCAGTGGCAGTGAGAGACATAGCGCCGTAAAAAACAGCCATTGTTATCCTCTTGGGCAGTAGCCATAGACCTGTCAAAACCATCATCAAAAATCCGCTTAGCCAAACGATAAATAAATAATAATAGTGATAGTGTAGCTGATTTTGTGGTCAGGACAAAGATGCCGTGCGAGGTATTTAAAAATTTGCCAGATTTAGGTCTGTAACGTGCGACCCAACCGATTTTCCAACCCCTTATTTAATCCTTAGTTTCAGTAGCCTTTATTTTAACAGCATTTATTAGGAAGCCTTATGACAACCCTTACAGACTATCTCAATGATTATTCACCCAATCCTGCACTAAGTGACGTTATTACGACTGTCACTGACGTGGGTAAAACCATCTCACAATTATTGAGAAAAGGGGCGCTAGCCGACATTCTAGGCGAAGCTGGCAACCAAAACGTCCAAGGTGAAGAGCAAAAGAAACTGGACGTACTGGCCAATGACTTATTATTAGATGCTTTGGCGAAAAATACCCATTGTGCAGGCGTTGCTTCAGAAGAGCTTGACGATGCTACCCCTGCTAATGCAGATGGCAGTTTGTTGGTATTGTTCGATCCGCTTGATGGTTCATCAAACATCGATATTAATATGGCCGTTGGCACTATCTTTTCTATTTTACCGTACCAGCGCCAAGGTCAAATCAGTGAAAATAGCGACTTCTTGCAAGCTGGTAATCAACAGCTAGCAGCCGGTTATTTGCTTTATGGCACCTCTACCGTACTAGCGCTAACTATCGCCGATCATGTCGTGATGTTTAGCCTAGACCCTGACACTAACGATTATGTATTAATACAAGAAAACGTGCAAATCGATATCGATACCAGCGAATATGCCATCAATGCTTCAAACTACCGCTACTGGCGCGCACCCATGCAGCAGTATATCGATGAGTTAATTGCTGGCGAAACGGGTGTCCGTGGTCGCGATTTCAATACACGCTGGGTGGCGGCCATGGTCGGTGATGTGCATCGTATTTTATGTCGTGGTGGTCTCTTCACTTATCCGTTCGATACCAAATATGCCAATAAAGCGGGCAAATTACGCTTGATGTATGAAGCCAATCCAATGAGCTTATTGATTGAGCGTGCGGGTGGCGCTGCTACTGATGCAGTCAATCGCATTTTAGACATAGAGCCAACCGATATTCACCAACGCGTCCCAGTGGTACTAGGCAGCAAAAATGAAGTTGATTATGTTAAAAATCTGCATGTAACTTACGCTGATAAATAAGCACTTTGCCTTTACTTTGATAACAATCAGTATAAAGACAGAGCATTTATAAGCTTTATACTGATCGTTTAATTTTTTTATATTTTTCTCTAAGCGATCCACTATGGTAGCAAATCCCACCGAGCTTATTACCTCAGATAAAAATACGACCGTTAAACTTGTCAAATCCTTGTTAACGCAAGCGCGGCAGCGGAAGAAGCAAGGGCAAACGGTAATTGAGGGCGTGCATCTCATCGATGCGGCGCTGCGTAGTGACTACCCGTTTGCCCAAATCCTACTCGCAGAGTCTGCGCACAACCATCCTGAGGTTCAGCAAATTTTGACGCGCTTGCCTACTTATACGCCTATTTTAACGTTATCAAATTCGCTGTATGAGAGCATTCGTAGCTTAGGTACTGGTATCGATATCATGGCAATCATTAAAGTACCAACGCCTCGTTTATCGATGATTGATAATGACTGCTTGATTTTAAATGATGTACAAGACAGCGGCAATGTGGGCACGCTATTACGCACCGCAGCAGCGGTTGGCATCAAGAACATACTCTGTACCAGCGCTACGGCACAAGCGTGGTCCCCTAAGACATTACGAGCAGGCATGGGCGCTCAGTTTGCTCTGACTATTTATGAAGGTCTAAGTGCGCAAGATGTTTTGAAACATGTACAAACACCGCTATTTGCCACCAGCTCCCATACTGATACAGTCATTTATCAACATGACTTAAAGCAACCTATTGCTTGGATTATGGGTCATGAAGGTCAAGGCGTTTGTGATGAGCTGATGCAGTGCGCCACCCCTATCGCTCTACCACAGCCTAATGGTCAAGAAAGTCTGAATGTCGCCATTGCAGGCTCATTATGCTTGTATGAAACACTACGTCAAAGAAATTATAACTAATGTTATTTGACTGAATCAAAAACATACCTATCAAATACGAAAAACCCGCTATCAATAATAGCGGGTTTTTTATTTCAGTTTTACAAACAATTACTTAGATTTTGCTAGTCAGCTCAGGCAATGCTGTAAATAAATCCGCTTCCAAGAAGTAATCTGCAACGCTAGCGATAGGCGCTTCTGGGTCATTATTAATCGCAACGATGACTTTAGAATCTTTCATACCCGCTAAATGCTGAATCGCACCTGAAATACCCGCAGCGATATATAAATCTGGCGCAACGATTTTACCCGTTTGACCGACCTGCATATCGTTTGGTACGTAACCTGCGTCAACAGCGGCACGTGATGCGCCAACAGCAGCGCCAAGTTTATCAGCCAATGGCTCGATATATTTGGTGAAGTTTTCGCCGTTTGCTAACGCACGACCACCAGATACCACAATGCTTGCTGATGTTAGCTCAGGACGGTCAGATTTCGCCATCTCTTCATTAACAAAACTTGCTTTACCGAGTTCTTGCACATTGTCAATGGCTTCAACAGTGGCTGAACCGCCTTCGCTTGCAACAGGATCAAAAGCTGTCGTACGTACAGTCAATACGACTTTGTCTTCTGAGGTTTTAACGGTGGCTGTTGCGTTACCAGCATAGATAGGACGTTCAAACGTTTGCGCATCTACCACTGCTGATATTTCTGACAACATGCTAACGTCAAGTAAAGCAGCAACGCGTGGCATGAAGTTTTTGCCAGTGGTAGTTGCTGGTGCGAGGATATGGCTGTAATCACCAGCGATATCAGCAACCAATAAGGCCACGTTACCTGCCAATTGATGCTCATAAGCCGCATTGTCTGCTAATAGTACTTTAGCCACGCCTACTGCTTTAGCTGCTTGGTCAGCGACAGCTTGGCTGCCACTACCAGCGACCAATACATGGATGTCACCGCCAATTTGCTGAGCTGCAGCGATGGTGTTCAAAGTTGCCTTTTTTAGACTGGCATTGTCATGTTCTGCATATACCAAAATTGCCATGATTTTAATCCTTTTTTGTTCGTATCATCTATTCATGCGGTTGTTTGTGTACAAAGCTGTTTGAGCAACTCTTATTTAATATAAAATAAATCAGCCAGATCTATAGCCTTGTACAGGATATGCCGTAGCGAAGTATCCAATCATTGAAACATTAAATGACTTTTGCTTCATTTTTTAGCTTATCAACCAACTCATCTACTGAACCTACTGTAATACCAGCTTTACGTTCAGCAGGTGGCACAACTTTAGTGATCTCTTGCTTAGAAGCCATATCAACACCGAAATCAGCAGGTGTTTTTTCATCGAGCTGCTTTTTCTTCGCTTTCATGATGTTAGGCAATTTAGCATAACGTGGCTCATTCAAGCGCAAGTCAGTGGTATTAACTGCTGGCAAATCAAGTGCAACCGTTTGCAAGCCGCCATCGATTTCACGAGTCACGTTTACTTTATCGCCTTCTACTTTCACTTCTGATGCAAACGTACCCTGACCGATACCCATCAATGCCGCTAGCATCTGACCAGTCTGGTTGTTATCATCATCAATGGCTTGCTTACCCAATAAGATAATATCAGTGGCTTCACTCTCGGCGATATTTTTGAGGATCTTAGCAATTTGTAATGGATACGGCTTGTCGTCAGTCAACACTAAAACACCACGATCAGCGCCCAATGCTAAAGCTGCACGAATTTGCTCTTGTGATTCTTTTGGACCGATTGAAGCAACAATGATTTCGTCAATCACACCCGCTTCTTTTAGACGAACCGCTTCTTCTACTGCAATCTCATCAAAAGGGTTGATTGACATCTTAGTGTTTGATAAATCAACGCCAGAGTTGTCAGCTTTTACACGAACTTTTACGTTGTAATCAATGACACGCTTGACCGCTACTAATGCTTTCATACGTTCCTCGTTTATTAATGTTATGAATTAAAAATTGTCAGTTAAGAACCAAAGGTTCATTTTTTTAAACTGTCATTCAAAATACTACTTAGGGTTATTACTGCGTCAACAGATAGTAGTTAATTAAGCAAGAAGAAACAATACCGAAAATGGTATTAGTATCACACTACTCATTGATAAAATCTGCTAAAGCTAAGCCAACCATTATTATCAGACCCCTGTATCTTGCGTGACCACAGGCATAAGGTCAAGACAACGCCGTGAATAATGCGTCATAAATTTGTCACCATTCTATAATAAATAGTTTATAAGTGCACAATTTTACAGTCTTCTTTAACCTACATTCTCAATATTTCACCTGTTTTCAGCACTGTCAACACGATAGTTACTTAATGGATTGGTGTGATCTATTTCGTTGGCATCAATCGAGAACAACAATCGACAACAATACTCAAAAACTCAAAATCTACGCTTTGCTGTTTTTACTGGAACCAATCAGCAACTCACTGTCGCGTATATCATCGAATAATGACCAGTCAGGCGTAACTGCATTGTTTTTGATGACACTCATATCCCCTGTGGTTTCCATAATGACAGCAAATACTTCCGTTTTAGACTTGATCCCATTCTTGCGTAAAACCTGTTGAACATCACTGGTACTAAGATTAGCCTCTTTTAAATTTCCACTAAAATACTCGCCATGCGCCATTAATATAATGGCTCGATTGTCTATCAGAGATTTTAACGGTTTGAATTTACGCCTGATAAATGAGATAACCCCTTGAATCACAAACAATACTGCGACAGCAAACAGCCCTTGCGTTAATGACGGTGTGTCTGATAGCACCGTTGAAGCGAGTATACTGCCAATACCGACAGTCATCGCAAAATCATGGCTTGAGAGCTTGGAGAAACTTCGCAACCCCATCAATCTTGTAAACAACATTAACCCTAAATAAAAACCGATTGCAGATAGAGAAATACCCAGCACTTGCTGCCAATCGATTGAAAACCATGCCTCCCACTTCATAAAACAACCTCATTTTTTTAGATCTTTTTTGAGTCAGTGCTGATGACTGACAGCTAATATCAGTATGCTTTTGATGATGTTACGTTTTTAGCGAGAAAAATGGCATAAAAAAAGCAACCTGATAAGAGGTTGCTTTTTTTTAGAGTTGAAACAGTATTTTTATTGTTTTAACAAACAAAGGCATCAATGCATATTGATAATCTTACTGTCATCAAGCTTACCGACTAATCAGCTTACCAGATGTCAAATGAGATTAGATAGCTTCGATTTGCTCGGCTTGTGGGCCTTTTTTGCCATCACCTAAGATGAAAGACACTTTTTGGCCTTCGGCTAGAGTTTTGAAACCACCACCTTGGATAGCGCTGTAGTGAGCGAATACGTCTTGTCCGCCATTGTCTTGAGCGATAAAACCAAAACCTTTAGCTTCATTAAACCACTTTACAGTGCCTTCAACTTTATCTGACATAAATTTTCCTAACTCTTTAACTGTTGGCGAGACGTGTGTCATCACCGATTAATTGATATATACCCAAACTATTTTCTGCTAAATGCAACAGTCAATACGATCAAAATATCGTTAGATAGCTTGAAATTACGACCTAAAATCTTTTGAGTACAGCCTGATTATAGCAGCTTTTTATAATCGCAACAGGTTAAATTGATGATTTTTGTAAATAACGATAATCCGTTTTGAAAAGTCACGAAAGCCAATTAAATACTATCTAATACATTGATAAGAAAGATATTTTATATCATTTACTATCTATCATTCTAACGTAAAGGTGTCATTTAAGTTGGTGACAGCATTATCTCAAATAATAAATAGGTGATAAGTCAGCATATACTTCATTGAGATATCGGTAGCCACGGTGAACTTAATGCTAACAAACAAAGCGCAAAAAATATTAGCGAAAATGACTGACTATAGGCGATGTATTTAGCAGGTATCACCAAGTCTTTAGGAGAATCAGGAATACCTTTACGCTTTAGTAAACGCGTCCCGTATATCCATCCAAAGGTAGTATAGATGCCATAAGCCGCAGGTACCGTAATGGCTAGTGGCGTCAAGTCAATCACATATAACATAACAACGGAAATAAAGAACCACAAAGTATCCAAGAGTGAGCTGATTTGAAAAAACTTAGACTTCGGCAATTTGCCATCGGTTTTTTTGAGCATCTCCCCTTCTATCCATATTAAAACAGCTACCACAGCGCTAAGAGTAATATATACGAATTGCGGCGTTAGCCAGTCTGGATAAGATATTTGCACAACACACAACCTATAATCTATAAAAAATAAGAACGCGCAACTCAATCGTCTTGATAATTAACCAGCAATTGGTTGCACTAAGAATATTCAAAAAAATCAATGAAGGCTGGATATATGAGGCATCGATTGGTCGTTTTCAACCAACACCAAAGCGATTGTGGTTAAAATTTCACTAAAGTAGTGCAAACTAAAAAAGCCCACACTATTAAGTAATAGCATGAGCTCTTAGTTCTATATCAGCGATTAATCTCTTAATAGCTTAATACTGAATTAGTTTTTTTCTTTATCGATGATTTTGTTACCACCGATCCAAGGCATCATGCCACGTAGCTTAGCGCCAGTGATTTCGATTTGATGCTCTGCATTGTTACGACGACGAGCAGTCATTGATGGATAGTTGGTTGCGCCTTCAGAGATAAACATCTTCGCGTACTCACCAGACTGAATGCGTTTTAGGGCATTACGCATGGCTTCACGTGATTGCTCATTGATGACTTCAGGACCAGTTACGTATTCGCCATATTCAGCATTGTTACTGATTGAATAGTTCATGTCAGCGATACCGCCTTCATACATGAGGTCTACAATAAGCTTTAACTCATGTAAGCACTCAAAGTAAGCCATTTCTGGGGCATAGCCAGCTTCAGTTAGAGTTTCAAAGCCCATTTTCACTAGCTCTACTGCACCGCCGCAAAGTACCGCTTGCTCACCAAATAGGTCAGTTTCAGTTTCATCTTTAAAGGTTGTTTCGATAATACCTGAACGACCACCACCAACGCCAGCAGCATATGACAATGCCAATTGTTTGGCTTGACCTGAGGCATCTTGGTAGATAGCGATAAGATCAGGGATACCGCCGCCTTTTGCAAACTCTGAACGTACCGTATGACCGGGTGCTTTTGGTGCAACCATAATGACATCAAGATCACCACGTGGTACGACTTGGTTATAATGAATCGCAAAACCATGAGCAAAGGCTAGGGTCGCGCCCTCTTTGATGTTCGGTTCGATTACATCATTATATAACTCTTTTTGAAACTCATCAGGCGTCAAAATCATGATGACATCAGCGGCTTTTACCGCTTCTTCTACTTCAGCGACTTTCAAGCCTGCGTTTTCTGCTTTTTTCCATGAGCCAGAGTTAGCACGTAAACCAACGGTCACATCAACGTCTGAATCTTGTAGGTTAAGCGCGTGTGCATGGCCTTGTGAACCGTAACCAATGATGGCAACTTTTTTGCCTTGGATGATTGATAGATCACAATCTTTATCATAATAAACGTTCATAAACAGAGTCCTTTTCCTAAATCATGGCTTGCCATGGATAAATAAACACTTAAATTATAATCACCTTATCGAAGTGATGGGTGAGATAAGCGCTATGTTAATGTTTGAATAAATAATTTGACCTACAATAGGTACGGTGGGTACCCATTATAAACTGAGCGTTTTTTCGCCGCGTGCAATACCAATCACACCCGAACGCACCACTTCCATAATACGTTCACGACCAATCACATCAATAAAGCCGTCAAGTTTGGCTTTGTCACCGACGATTTGAATGGTATATAGATTGGCGTTCACATCAACGATTTGTGCACGAAAAATATCGGCACTGCGTTTAATCTCTTCACGTACGCCACCCGTCGCCCGTACTTTTATGAGCATCAACTCGCGTTCGACGTGTACGGTATCTGATAGATTAAGCACTTTAACCACTTCAATCAATTTATGCAATTGCTTGGTGATTTGTTCTATTTTTTCAGGTGACGTAATAGTGGTCAATGTTAAGCGAGAAATACTCGAGTCGTCTGTTGGCGCAACGTTCAAAGTTTCGATGTTGTAGCCACGTTGAGAGAACAAACCAACCACTCGCGACAACGAACCCGCTTCGTTTTCCATCAATACCGAAATCAGATGTTGTTGTTGCATTAGGTACGCTCCCCTTTTGTTAACCACATATCACGCATTGCTTGCCCAGCGATTTGCATCGGATATACATGCTCGTTACGATCGACATAAACGTCAATAAATACCAATCTATCTGTTATTGCCATGGCTTCCGCCAACTGTGCTTCCATGGTCGCAGGATCAGTAATCTTGATGCCGACGTGACCATAGCTTTCAGCGAGTTTGACAAAGTCTGGTAGTGAATTCATATAAGAATGCGCATGACGACCTTCATACAGCATATCTTGCCACTGCTTCACCATACCTAATTGGGCGTTGTTTAGATTCAAGATTTTAACTGGCAAATTATATTGTAAGCAGGTTGAAAGCTCTTGAATATTCATCTGAATAGAGCCTTCACCCGTGATACAAACCACGTCACGCTCAGGGTTAGCAAGTTTGGCTGCCATCGCGTACGGCAATCCAACACCCATCGTACCAAGACCGCCTGAGTTTAGCCATTGACGAGGCTCATTATAGGTATAATAAAGCGCAGCAAACATCTGATGCTGACCGACGTCACTGGTAATAATCGCGTTACTATTAGTCACTTTATCTAAAGCTTGCACGACCGCTTGTGGCTTAATACCATTATCAGTGCTAGTGTCATAACGCAGACCATGACGCTTACGCCACTCATTAATTTGTGACCACCAATCCAACAATGCTGGTTGGTCTAGTTCTTTATCCTCACCGATAATCTCTAGTATATCGGTCAGGACAGATTTGACATCGCCCACGATTGGGATATGCGCATTAATGGTTTTTGAAATGGACGTAGGATCAATATCAATATGAATAATCGTCGCATTCGGACAGAATTTTTTGACATTATTGGTTACGCGGTCATCAAAACGTGCACCTATTGCCAAGATTACGTCGGCGTGATGCATGGTCATATTGGCTTCATAAGTGCCATGCATGCCGAGCATACCTAAGAACTGACGATCCGATCCAGGGAACGCACCCAAGCCCATTAAGGTATTGGTTACTGGTAAATTTAAACGGTGCGCAAGATTAGTAAGCTCTTTATGCGCATTGCCTAAAACAACACCGCCACCAGAGTAAATAATCGGACGCTTTGCAGCAAGCAGTGTTTCAACCGCTTTTTTAATCTGACCACTATGGCCTTTTAATGACGGCTGATACGAACGTATAAACACTTCTTCTGGATAAGCGTAAGCAAACTTTTCACTTGGCGCGGTCATATCTTTTGGTACATCAATCACTACAGGACCTGGGCGTCCAGACTGAGCAATATAAAAGGCTTTTTTGACAATCATTGGGATTTCGCTAGCGTGGCGCACTTGAAAGCTGTGCTTCACGATAGGACGTGATACACCGACCATATCTGTTTCTTGGAAGGCATCTTCCCCAATTAGGCTGCTAGGTACCTGTCCTGCGATAACCACCATCGGCACAGAATCCATAAACGCTGTTGCGATAGCCGTTACGGTATTAGTAGCACCCGGACCTGACGTCGCTAATACTACACCTGTCTGCCCTGTGACTCGCGAATAAGCATCTGCCATGTGACCGGCTGCTTGCTCATGACGTACTAAGATATGCTCGATATTTTCTTGTTGAAACAAAGCATCATAGATATGAAGAACCGCACCACCTGGATAGCCAAAAATATATTTGACGCCCTCATCAGTCAGTGATTGCACCAACATCTCAGCACCAGATAGCATGATAGGTTGCTCACTACCTTCAGCGAGGCGTTGTTGCTTTTCTTCAAAATTTTTGGCGGCATTCCCCGTTTGGGTATGTCCCGTCATATTCGGACTTTGCGTGGTTTGCGTCACTGTCATCACCTTTTTTTTGTCAAGAATTGGCGTTCATTTATAAGAGAAAACCACGCTATTTACACAAGATGGTTCGTCTTATAGAAATGGCTGCAAATCCTTATCCATATCAAGAATGTGTGCCCACTATCTCTAAGTAACGCTGTTTTATAAGACAGCAGGCTACTCAAACACAGCAATATATGTAGGGTCAGTTTTATGGCAGGAGTCTATCGATGTACAGTGACAAGATGCGTGTGCATCTATAAAAGAAGCTTATTATTGATAAATAGCAGACAGCACTTACAACAGATTGATTTATACAGAGGCATCGATATTCACAATTTAAATCACTCTCACAACCAATACTAATTTGTAAAATGGTTAGATTTTACGACAGGCTTATTAAAAAGATTTAATTGCTGAATATTTTTCCATGTTTAATACAACCGCTAGAGTCACGCTTAGCGCATTTCAAATAATAAGTTTATCTTAGTCATTGTAGACAGATAAGTCCGGAGACAATACATAAAGTCATCGATAACAATCGTTATGATTACTATCTTTGCAATATCATTGTCACAAAGAAACGAAAACTGCGTAAGCCACTGATAAGTAACCTATCGTCCTCATTTTCAAGTGCCACGGCAATATCATAAAAGCCGCTCACTGACCAATCAACTGCTATTATATTCGATGGTTTGTGAGCTATTGTCAAGAAAAACTTCTAAAGCCCATCCCTAACTATTAGTTATTAAATAATATACATTCATAAGGATTATTTGTTAGAATCGAAAGCTGGTACATTTTTAGTACCATTCCAACACTTAGATGTTATATTGACACATATATACACATCTGTTTTTTACCCCTTGAGAGGATTGCTACTATGGCATATGCGTCTAAAATAAATACTGCTACCAAACTGCTTATGAGTACTGCGTATGTGCTAATGCTGTCGATGAATGCCAGTCATGCTATTCAAGTTTATAAATCTGTCGGTGCACATGGTGAAGTCAAATACAGCCAACATGCGCCGCAAAATGGTAAAAACATTGAGCTGATTGAATTTCGTAGTGATGGCAGACAAAGCAATGCAGGACAATTGGCTGGCAAAACAGATGCCAATCAAAGTACTAATACTCAAAGCGTAGAAGAACAAAGAGTTGCAGCGCTTGAAGCACGGATTAAAGAACAAGAAGCACAAGCCAATGCACAGCGTTGCCAGTCACTCCGCAATAATTTGACCAACTTGAATGTAGGCGGACGTATTTATGAGATGGATGCAAATGGCAAGCGTCAATATTTAGACGGTCGTGAAATTGAGCTCAAACGTGAACGCGTACAGCAGGCAATTGATCAGTATTGTGGCAATTCAACTACCTAGGCTTAATGCTAATTATAGACGTTAATCAATAACTGCATCACATGACGAATGGCTGCTGGCATATCCTGAGCTTGTAGCCCTCGCTGTCCAACTAATAACGTATTATTACTTTGATTGACCAGCGTATCCCCTGCTAATCCATGTATAACAACCGCCTGATGCAAGCTTTGCATTCCTGACGATAAATCTTGTTGTGCTAGCAAACCAGCAATGACACCGGATAACACGTCACCCATGCCAGCCGTCGCCATACCTGCATTACCGACAGCACAAACATAAACGTGGTGCTCATCTAAGCCCTGCTCTAATATCAAAGAACCTGCGCCTTTTAGCACCCATTCACCACCATAAGTTGTAGCGCACTGTTTTATCGCTTGTAGTCTATCGCTTTCCACTTCACTGATTCTCTTATTCAGTAATCTAGCAGTTTCGCCACTGTGCGGTGTCAAACAAACTTGATGATTAACGCTATATTCTCGCAGCTGACTGACCAATTCATGATGCTCTAATTGCAATGATGCCAAATGATAAAGTCCATCAGCATCAATCACTATTGCCTTTTTAGCTGTCATCGCAGTTTGTAGATACTTTATAAATAACACTTTTGCTTTTTCATCACGACCAAGCCCCATACCAATCGCAATCACAGTGGCTGACTTGATTAACTCCTGCACTCCATTCACATCATGCAAATTGATCGTCATTGCATCTGGTAGCGAAGTTAATAGGGCGCTATGAAAAGCCTCATGGCAAGCAACTGTAATTTTACCTGCTCCTGCCGCCATCGAGCTCGAAGCAGACAGTATCGCAGCGCCGCCCATACCTTGTGAGCTATCGATACGATTACCGCCAATAATAATTACATGACCATAGCTACCTTTGTAGCTATTTTGACGGCGAGGACTTAGACCATATGCAGTAGTAATCAGTGTTGCTACTGGCATGAAAATTTTATCATTTATTGAATAAGGTATCAGCGGTATATCAATTACCTTTCCGCTACAATCCATACCATCTTTGGTATGCAAACCGAATTTCCGTGCAATTAAACATAGCGTTATATCAGCTTGTATAGCCACATGCTCAAATACTTCGCCAGTCGAAGCCACCAAACCACTTGGAATATCAACCGCAATGACCAAGGTACTATTTCGTTCAGATAACTCATTAAAAGTGCTAATGGCTGTTTTATAAATACCTGTAGGCGCACGATCCAGTCCAATACCAAACAGCGCATCAATATAGACATCGGCTTGCAGGTTACCATCTATTCCTTCTTCTAGATCACAAGCACTATTTTCAAAGCGTTGATAAGGGCAATTAGCCAATAGTGACTCTTTTAGGGCTTTTTGTGCGTCGGAAAATGCTGTTGTGTTACTGGTATCAAAATCATCACTCTCAAAACCCACTGTTACCACTTGTACCTGCCAACCCATTTGCTGTAAGTAATAAGCAATGAGCCAACCGTCGCCACCATTATTACCCTTTCCAACCCAAATGCTCACTCGATGCTGACGCATATGACGACGAGGCACATAAGTAGTGGCTGATGGATATATGTTTAATTGTCTTTGTTCATATAATTGCTCTATGTGTTGCACCATTTGCCAAGCTGCTTGTTTCATCAACCCAAAACTATCATGACCCTCTACAAACCATGCTTGCTCCATCGCATAGAGTTGTTCACTGCTATATAACGGGATAGGTTTTGTACTTTTTATAGGTGATAAATTGATCTGATTTTTCATAACTAATCCTTGAGTATTTTTTGCTGATTTTTATTTTATTGAGATATGATTACTATCATTTAGCATCAGCTTAGCAAACGCTTACATCAACGTATGTATCGATATGAATGTAAAATTATTTGCTTTTATACTTGCGCTCTTAGCTCACTGGCTTATTATATCGATATTCACTCTATCGCCTACTGTCACACATGAATAATCTTCCTAAAGTAAACTTGTCTATCTCTTCAACCCAGCAGAAATCAGCTAAGCAAATCTCTGCTGAACCTAAGCCTGCGTCCGAAAAAAAGATTAAGGTAAATAATAGCCCAACATTTACCACCACAGCAGATGTCAAACAATGGATTAAAGACCAAGCACAGGCTTTAGGGTTTGCCGACTGCGGTTTTTTATCGGTGCATCACCCTTTATTTGCTAAGCAGATTGTACAATTGCAACAATGGCTCGAAAAAGGTTATGAGGGGCAACTGCAGTTTATGCATAACAACCATGAACTGCGGGCAAATCCTGACCAACTGGTAGAAGGGGCAAAAACCATCATCAGTGTCCGTATGGATTACCTGACTCAAGCACCAACCCCACGTACGATTACTGACAATGACTACCCCAATCAAGGTATCATCGCTCGTTATGCCAGAGGACGCGACTATCATAAAACGATGCGCAGTCGTTTGAAGCAATTGGCACTAAAGATAGAAGCCATGCTTCCTAAGTGGCAACACCTCAATATAGGTTCAGAGCAAGATTTTATTTTTAGGCCTTTTAGCGACTCTGCTCCTATTTTCGAGCGACCCATTGCCGATGCTGCTGGTCTTGGCTGGACAGGAAAGCACACCTTATTAATCAACAAGCAAGCAGGTTCATTTTTTGTATTGGGTGAGCTATTTATTAGCCTTGAGTTACCTGATGACAAACCCGTCAAAGAGCATTGCGGCAGTTGTAGCGCTTGTATCAATATCTGTCCCACTCAAGCGATTGTCGCGCCCTATAAGCTCAATGCTGCAGCTTGTATCTCCTACCTCACTATCGAGCACGACGGTATTATTGATACAAAATACCGCCGCGCGATTGGTAATCGCATCTTTGGCTGTGACGACTGTCAACTTATCTGTCCTTGGAATCGCTACGCCAATCTTACACCTGTAGAGGACTTCGCACCACGGCATAACCTTGATAGCAGCAGTCTGCTTGAGCTGTGGCAATGGCAAGAAGCTGAATTTATGAAAAAAACTGAAGGCAGCCCGCTTAGACGCACAGGCTATGTGAACTTTTTGCGTAATATCGCGATTGGTCTTGGAAATGCTAATGGTAATGAAGAAACCATTACTCAGTTACAATCAAAGTTGGGCGTACATAACGAAATGCTCGATGTACATATCAATTGGGCCATAACTGAACAGTATGAGAAGTTAAAAAAGCTCTAAATCTTAAGTTTATATTTCTATACGCCAAAAAAATGCCTCTTATTATAGTAAGAGGCATTCTTTATTTTATTCAAACATATCTCTGACAGTTCAAAACCATATTATGGCTTAGGAATGCGTAGTACTTGACCAGGATAAATCTTATCAGGGCTAGATAGCATCGGCTTATTGGCTTCAAAGATTTTCATATAATCATCCGCTGAACCATAAACCTCTTTTGCGATCTTAGACAAGCTATCACCAGATTTCACTGTATACATCGTTGACTCAGGCGCATCTTCTTCGATATCGATATTATCAATAACTTTTGCAACGTTTTGCACGTTACCGATAGCGATAATTGCTTTTTCACGGTCAGCTTGAGTTTTAGCATTACCGCTGATTTCTGCAGTATCTGTAGAACCATTATATTTAATTTTTAGGTTACTGATATTGAGGTTCTGCTGTTGGATACGACGCAACAGAATATTGGCAACTGATTGTGCACTCGGCTCACTGCTTTGTACTGGTGTATTAGCATCTGCTTTCGTTTCTGTCTTAGCATCATGCTTTTCGTCATCACGGTTAAAAATCTTATCACCGATATCTTTTGCAAAGCTAAACATACCCATATATCTACTCCTTGAAATATTATTATTTGTCATTCTTTTAATAAAACACGCAATCAAACAATATTTTAAATGTCTAACTGGCATCTTTTGCTGCGACTTACTATTATGAGTATAGATAAAGTGAGTCGATGTAGATAGTAATAGTATGTTGAATAATGTTGAATTGACGTAGTCAATGTTAAATTTGATTGCTGCATTTGAAAATAACAATCACGCACCCATAAAAAAACCGCCTATCTAATCAGATAAGCGGCATTATAAATCTGCTAAATAAGTAGCAAATTATAGTTGGGCTTGTACGTAATCGATTGCTTTTTGAACAGTAGTCAATTCTGCAGAATCTTCATCAGGAATAGTGATACCAAAATCACTTTCAAATGACATAACCAATTCAACTAGATCTAAAGAATCTGCACCTAGGTCTTCCATGAATGAAGCATCGTTGTTGATGTCTTCAACATTCATACCTAGTTGCTCAGCTACTGCTGCTTTTACTCTTAGCTCGATATCATTACTCATGTAGATCACTCCGTTATCATCTATTATTTTTAATAAACTGCTATATCGCCTTATTTAACGCTATAGCATGGTATATAAAATGCGTTTGCCAGACCAGCAATGCTGTCTGAGTACTCTATTACATGTTATACAGTTTGTCTGATGTCTAATAAAGCCCTGTTATCATACAGGGCTTTGACTCAAAAGTATCCGTCATTATAGCACCCTTTATTATAGTTTACACTCGTTCACACAGTTTTTTATTATAACTATGTAACGCTCGTATATTGACTACATATACATGCCACCATTGACAGGAATGACAGCACCTGTGATATAGCTGGCCTCATCGCTAGCTAAGAAATGTACCGCTGCAGCGATGTCTTCTGGCTGACCAAGACGACTAATAGGTACAGCATCTAACATAGAGTTCAATAGACGCTCATCAAGCTCATCTGTCATATCCGTTTCGATCAAGCCTGGTGCCACGCAGTTGATGGTCACTTGGCGTGAACCAATCTCACGTGCAAGCGTACGGCTAAACCCTTCTACGCCAGCCTTGGTCGCCGCATAGTTAGATTGGCCTGCATTGCCCATTTGAGCGACTACAGAGGTGATATTAATAATACGGCCACGGCGTGCTTTCATCATACCGCGTACGGCACGTTTACTCATACGGTATACCGACGTCAAATTGGTATCGATAACATTTTCCCAATCGTCATCTTTCATACGCATCAGCAGACCATCTTGGGTGATACCTGCATTATTGACCAAGACTTGTACTGCGCCATAGACGCTCTCAATCTCTTCAAACAGCTTATCAATTTGTGCGGTATCGCGCACGTCTAAAACACGTCCAATACCGCCACTATCGTGGAGATAACCATCAATCAGCTCAGCACCTTTTTCCGTAGTCGCTGTACCAATAACAAAATGTCCTTCTTTGGCGAAGCGTTTGGCAACGGCTTTACCAATACCACGGCTAGCACCTGTCACTAGAGTAATCGTACGACTCATGATAACACCTCCATTAATTTATCAAGACGAGCGGGCTTGTCAGTAGGATAGCTCGTAATTGGCTGTGCTTGGCGCTTCGCCAAGTTGCTCAACACATTACCACTGCCACATTCGATTAAAATATTAATTTGCTTGTCAGCCAGCTCTTGCATGGTTTTTGACCATAATACTGGTTGGCTTAATTGCTCTGTTAGTGCCTGCTTGATACCTACCGCACTGCTCTCAACACGCGCATGTCGATTTTGGATAACAGGAATCGTCGCTTGATCAAATTTTATTTCTGCCAGAATCTCAGCCAATGCACTACTGGCTGGCTCCATAAGCGCGCAATGTGATGGTACGCTGACCTTTAGCGGGATAGATTTTTTGCCAGTGTTTTGCACTTTATCAATAACTGCATTCACACCAGCAGCATTACCCGATATCACCACTTGTCCTGGACTATTAAAGTTGGCTGCACCTACAATGGCACCTTCGACATGTTCAGTCGCTTGCTCACACAAATTTTCTACTCGATTATCCTCAAGCCCTAACACTGCTGCCATGGCAGTATCGACACCTACAACGGCTTCTTGCATCAACTGACCGCGCTTATGTACCAATTTAACCGCATCAGCAAGCGATATGACTTCAGCCGCACAAAGCGCACTGTACTCACCTAGAGAATGACCCGCTAAATAACAAGGCGCTGTGGTTATTTTTTGTTTTAAGATACGCCAAATGGCGATACTGGCCGTCAGTAATGCTGGCTGAGTATATTGTGTTTGATTGAGTTTTTCTTCATTTTGACAGATTGCCCATAAGTCTTCACCAAGCGCGGCGCTAGCTTCAGTAAAGGTATCGAGAATCTCTGGATAGATTTCAGCAAGCTCACTAGTCATCCCGACTACTTGCGATCCTTGACCAGGAAAAATTACCGCAATACGTGTCGGCGGCTTTTTTACCATATCGGGTACAGAGGCCATAACCAATATTCCTTATTTAATTGGAAATATCCCTAAAAACAATTGGGGTTTATTATATTATTAGAGGCGATATAAAGCCGTTGCTTTAGTATTTGTCTAAAAAAACGGATTATCGATAAACTATACACTGACGCACACTATTATCATAGCGGATGCTACTGAAACACGTATAGTAAAAGATACCACTCAAATTAAAATGGTAGAGTATATCGGTTCATTTTCATATTTTCTAAAGGCACATGGTAAAAGATTGTTCAAATACCTACCATAAAAGCCAATAGCAAAAAGCCAAGTTATCTAGCCACATAATATATGATAGCGAAATAACTTGGCTTTCTTCAGCTCAAAGCATATTACCTAATAACAGCGTTGCAAAAATAATGACAGTCACCAGTACTATCATTATTTTTGCAATTAGCTATTGAATAGCCAATAATTTAAGCGTCTTGACTAACTTTAAACAACTGGCGACCACGGTAGAAACCATCTTTAGTCATGTGATGACGACGATGTTTTTCACCAGTGGTAGCATCTACGCTTATCTCAGCGATTTCCATACGATGATGTGAACGGCGCATGTCACGACGAGAACGACTTTTACGACTTTTTTGAACGGCCATGATATAGCTCCTATACTTAAAAGGGGATAAGCTTGAAATTCAGCTTTAATCGACACTGACAGAGGCTATATAATCACAACAACCTAAGTCTTACGCATCATTAGTTAAATAGATTGCCACGTATTAAAGTGTTGATTACGTCTAAAATCTATAGTTAGTCTGCAAGATCAGCATCTATCTGCCAGTAGCAGATTGCTAGAATGCAATAAACGGGACATTATACGCATGTTTAGCGGATTAATAAAGCCCTGCTTCTCACTCTTTGGTAGAAAGCTGATGAAAGGTATCATAAATTTATTAAGTAGTACATTGATATATGACTTGTCTCTTAATAAGATTACAACTTGCCTTTTAGCGAGGCTAAAGCAGCAAAAGGATTTTCGCTTTCTTCCTCTTCTGGAATCTCACCAAATTGCTCTACCGTCATTTCACAGTCGTCATGTTTTGGCGACATTGGCGTCTTCAGTAATATCTCATCTTCTACCAATTTTTTGAATGGCAATAAAAGCTCTGGTGCAGGCTCAGTAATAATTTCATCAAGTAATAAATAGTCTTGTTCATCATTGATTGAACGTGCTTGGCTCTCATCTTCTAGTAGCGCAATATTATAATCATCAGACAAATCGATAGCCACTGGCTGTAGGCAACGCTGACAGGTTAACCAAACTTCACCCGTCAGTGTGAATGCCAAATGTAAGACATTATTGCGGCGATACAGATTGGCATTAAGCGAGATGTTTGCTTGTTCATGTTCGGTGGCTAAGGTAGCAGCAAGACGTTTGAAAGCGCTTGGCTCTACCTCTCCTGTCCATTCATAACCAGTATCTGCCCATTTATCCAAAGAAATAGATTCAGGCATACTAGTAGATAAAGGCGCTTTTTTATTATCAGCATAACCTGCTGACGGTTTACTTTCTGGAGTGCTTGACATGCGCGACCTCATTCATCAAAACGGTGTATAATATTGCCTGCCATACTAACGGAAAGCATTGAGCGACGCTAGCGCTAGTATGTTAAATTTATTTGATATAAGCTCTATTTTTATCTCTTTATTTCTCCTATTTATATTCAAAGATAGTTCTTGTTTTTATCTTTTATTTGACCAGTGCTTTACCTATGAATGTGTTTAATGATAAACCTGACTTCTCGAACCTACTTTCTCCACTTGAAGCAAAGATACTATTACAACGTCTCACTACGTTAACCAGTAATGTGAATGCCTCTTCCACTGACTCGTGGAACCTTAAAAACAATCAGTGCTTAGAGGATGTAAAAAGTGAATGGCAAAGGTTAGAAAGGTTAGCTACTATCAAAGGCTTAGATGGCACTCCATCATTGGTTAATAAATACGAGCAAGCGGCTACTGATTGGCTCATCCAATTATTCAATAATTTATTCGCTCATCAAAATGTGACATTGGTTCGTGGACAAGGAGAACCAGAGTACTTTCCGGCACAAAATAACGAACCCGCAAAAATTGCATTCGCTCATGGATTTTTTGCTAGTGCGTTGCATGAAATGAGCCATTGGTGTGTGGCTGGAGAGGCTCGTAGACGTTTGGCTGACTTTGGCTACTGGTACGCACCAGATGGGCGTACTGCCGCTCAGCAGCAAGCATTTGAACGTGTAGAGATTAAGCCTCAAGCATTAGAGTGTTTATTTACTCTCGCTTGTGAACGGCAGTTTCAAGTCTCACAAGACAACCTGTTTGCTGACTTTGATACGAGCAATAGTACATTCGCAAATGACGTCTACCGACAAGTGCAACAATACATCGCTAAGCCCAATATATTGCCACCTGATGCTAAGACTTTATTACACGCCTTACTCAGTGTCTCTATAGCTGATCCAGAGTAACAGCAGTATATCAACGTAAAGGTGTGGCATTTTTGCGTTAACGATTGTCTACGCATAGTAACGGCTTGCAATCAAACTTATATTGGCTTTGCGCTATACTAGGAAGGCAGTGATGCTTTTTTAGTAAACTTAGTGAAAGAAGCATGCGCGCTACCAATATTCTACTTAGTCAAAAACCCCACATTTAAAAACCCATAATTATAAAATAAGGAATTGCTATGCAAGTATTTTATATTCATCCAGAAAATCCACAGCCACGTCTTATTGAGCAAGTGGCGGATTTGTTACGCAAAGACCAACTCATTATCTACCCTACCGATACCAGCTATGCTTTTGGTTGTCGCTTAGGGGCAAAGGATGCACTCGATAAGCTCAAACAAATTCGTGAGCTTGATGACAAGCACCAGTTTACCTTGCTATGCCGTGACTTAAGCGAAATTGCCAACTATGCCGCAGTAGACAATGTACAATTTAAACAGCTTAAAGCACTTACTCCTGCGCCCATCACCTTTATCCTCAATGCCACAAAAGACGTACCAAAAAAATTGGCACATGCGAAGAAAAAAACCATCGGTATCCGCGTACCGAGCAACCCCATTGCGCAAGCGCTTTTAGAGGCCATGGATGAACCTATCTTAACCAGTTCATTAATACTGCCTAACCGTGATGACATACTAGATGATCCCTTTGAGATTGAGGATTTATTAGGCAATCAAATCGACGGTTTGATAAATGCAGGTGTAAAGACCACTAAACTAACTACTATCGTTGATATGACTGGTAGCCAGCCTGAAATTATCAGACAAGGTGCCGCGGATGTAGATTCACTACTACGCTAATAGACTAAAGCATCAGACACAAAAAAAGCTCCAATTGAATTGGAGCTTTTTTATATACATTTTTTGCTTATTATAAAATTAGTCGCGATCAACCAATTCTACATATGCCATTGGCGCATTGTCACCATCACGGTAACCACATTTTACGATACGCAAATATCCACCTGGGCGGGTCTGGTAACGAGGACCTAACGTGCCAAATAGTTTGCCTACCATAGCTTTGCTACGCATACGGCTAAATGCCAAGCGACGGTTAGCAACGCTGTCTTTTTTAGCCATAGTGATTAATGGCTCGGCAACGCGACGTAACTCTTTTGCTTTTGGTAAAGTTGTTTTGATCAGTTCATGCTCAAATAATGAGTTAGTCATGTTCTGAAACATTGCCTTACGATGACTGCCGGTACGACCCAGCTTGACTCCACTCTTACGATGGCGCATAGTCAAAAATCCTTAAAGTTTAACGGCTACGATAAGAAAAGCGATCATCAACACGAAGGTCAGCTGGTGGCCAGTTATCTAGGCGCATACCGAGCTCTAAATCTTTAGACGCTAGTACGTCTTTGATTTCCGTTAATGATTTCTTACCAAGATTTGGGGTTTTTAGAAGTTCAGTCTCTGAACGTTGTACCAAATCACCGATATAGTAAATGTTTTCAGCTTTCAAGCAGTTGGCTGAGCGAACCGTTAGTTCAAGATCGTCCACAGGGCGTAATAGCACCGGATCAACCTCTTCTTTCTCTTTCACAGGCTCAGGCGCTTCTTCAGCTTCTAGGTCAACAAAGATAGAAATCTGTTGTTGTAAAATAGTGGCTGCTTTACGAATTGCTTCTTCTGGATCTATAGTGCCATTAGTTTCAAGCTCAATGATAAGACGATCAAGATCAGTACGCTGCTCTACACGAGCGTTCTCAACCTGATAAGCAACACGAAGCACAGGACTAAAACTTGCATCAAGCTTTAAACGTCCGATTGCTTTAGTATCACCATCTTCACGGCGCTGGTTTGCTGGCTCATATCCACGACCCATTACTACACGCAAACGCATCTTAAGATGACCACGATCACTCAATGTACCCAACACCAATTCTGGATTGACGATGTCTACATTATGCGGTAACGCGATGTCTGCAGCAGTAATAGTGCCTGGACCTTGTTTATCCAAGGTCAAAAATACTTCATTTTGGTCATGAAGCGTAATGGCCAAGCCTTTTAGGTTCAAAAGCAAGTCAAGTACATCTTCTTGTAGCCCTTCAAGCGTTGAGTATTCATGGTCAACACCATCAATCTCAGCCTCAATGACTGCAGCACCAGGTAATGAAGATAACAAGATGCGACGTAAGGCATTACCAAGGGTATGCCCAAAGCCGCGTTCTAACGGTTCGAGCGTGACTTTCGCAATCGTTTCATTAACCGTATCCACATTAATGGCATTCGGCGTTAGAAACTCAGTTGCATTTAGCATCATGATGTCACCTCGATTTATTAAACTGGTTTAATTAACGTTGATTGCTCAATGCCGTTTTCACGACATCGAGCAGTACGTCATTACTTAGAGTATAGCTCAACGATCAAGCTTTCGTTGATTTCAGCAGGTAGATCAATACGATCAGGCGCTTGTTTGAAGGTGCCTTGTAATTTGCTGTGGTCAACATCTAGCCATTCTGGAATACCACGTTGGGTAGCCAGCTCAATTGCGTTTTTAATACGTAATTGCTCGCGAGACTTCTCTTGGATAGCGATGACATCACCATCTTGCAACTGAATTGATGGAATGTTCACACGAACAAACTCATCACGGCCAGCTTTTTTTACCATCACAGTACGATGACTGACTAGCTGACGTGCTTCGGCGCGAGTTGAGCCAAAGCCCATGCGATAAACAACGTTATCTAGACGGCTCTCAAGCATGGCTAACAGGTTTTCACCAGTAGCACCGCGCTTACGAGCAGCTTCTTTATAGTAATTAGCAAACTGACGCTCTAATACACCATAGATACGCTTAACTTTCTGCTTTTCACGCAGCTGTAAAGCATATTCTGAGGTCTTATTACGGCTTACACCGTGCTGACCTGGTGGACGACCAGCTTTTTTCGTTTTTACGTCGTATGGTTTAACGCCAGACTTAAGACCTAAGTCCGTGCCTTCACGACGTGATAATTTGAGTTTTGGTCCAATATAGCGGGCCATTGTTATGTCTCCTATAAGCTTTTGGGATAAAAAGCTTCGTCTTTAATATTAGACGCGGCGCTTTTTCGGCGCACGGCAACCATTGTGTGGGATTGGGGTTACATCAGAGATGCTGTTAACTTTATAACCCAATGCACCTAGTGCTCTTACCGCAGACTCACGACCCGGTCCTGGTCCTTTGACCAAAACGTCGATATTCTTAACACCATATTCTTGAGCCGCTTTACCAGCGACTTCAGCTGCAACCTGAGCTGCAAATGGTGTAGATTTACGTGAACCACGGAAGCCTTGTCCACCTGAAGTGGCCCAAGCCAGTGCATTACCTTGACGATCGGTAATCGTAACAATGGTGTTATTAAAAGACGCATGGATATGGGCAATGCCCTCCGATACTGAACGACGAGTCACTTTCTTGCGACTACGAGTGTCTTTAGCCATCTTTTAGCTTCCTAAGTTAATTATCTTTTGAGAGGGCGTGTCGGACCCTTACGAGTACGAGCGTTGTTCTTAGTATTCTGACCTCTAACTGGTAGGTTACGACGATGACGGATGCCACGGTAACAACCAAGATCAACTAAACGCTTGATATTCATTGACACTTCACGACGAAGATCACCTTCAGTCATGTAATTTGCAACTTGTGCACGGATAGCATCTAACTGTGTATCATCTAACTGACTAACTTTAGTAGTAGGGGCAATGCCAACTGCTTCTAAGATTTTCTGAGCAGTGGTACGACCTACACCAAAGATGTAAGTTAGTGAAATAACAGCATGCTTATTATCCGGAATGTTTACGCCGGCAATACGAGCCATTGATTTCTCTCCATTAAAGAAAAATAAGCGTTATTTATCAATAAGGCTTTATTTTTCAGATTTGTTGCTGTCAATACTAAAGCTTTTATAATTATTATCGCTGCTTTGACTTGGTTACAAGCCTATTCATTGACGGTCTTATAAAAGTTTTTGCATAAACTACGGCAAGTGGCGGATGATATCCCATCCGCCGTCATTTTTCAAGTATTAATTTAAATAGTAACAAAAGTCTAAGACTTTATAATACTAAATATTAACCTTGACGTTGCTTGTGGCGAGGTTCTGCTGTACAGATGATATGTACACGGCCTTTACGGCGCACAACTTTACAGCTACCACAAATCTTTTTAACTGATGCTTGAACTTTCATAGCATGCTCCTTTGAGATATCGTACCGCTCATTTAAGGTTGAGTGGGCGATTGAATTAACGTCTGATCATGATATTGATGGGTCATCAAATGCGCTTGGATTTGCGAAATGAAGTCCATTACCACAACCACCATAATCAGTAAAGACGTACCACCGAGTTGAAACGGTACACCAAACGATGACTGGACGACCATTGGCATTAAACAAATAACCGTCATATACATCGCGCCAATAAAGGTCAGTCGGTTTAATACATGATCTAGGTAACGCTGAGTTTGTTGTCCGGGGCGAATACCTGGGATATACGCACCACTACGTTTAAGGTTTTCAGCTACTTCACGTGGGCTAAATACCAATGCCGTATAGAAGTAACAGAAGAAAATAATCATCGCGCCAAACAGAACCAAATATAGCGGCTGTCCTGGAGACAACACCAATGCCATATTCTGTAGTATCTTTTGTGTAAGGGTAGGATCAGTTGATTGACCGACCCACTGCCCTAAACTTGCTGGAAACAACAACAACGAGCTGGCAAAAATGGCTGGGATAACCCCTGCCATATTAAGCTTCAGCGGCAAATGTGACTGCTGCTGAGCATATATTTTGCGACCTTGTTGCTGCTTCTGTGCATAGTTCACTGGAACACGGCGCTGAGCACGTTCAATATAAACGATACCAGCAGTAACCGCGATGCCTAGTAGCACAAAAATAAACAGTACAATCAAGTTCATTTGTCCTTGATTGACCTGTTCAATAGACTGCGAAATCATACCTGGCGTACCAGCCACAATACTCGCAAAAATGAGCATTGAAATACCATTACCTACGCCGCGCTCTGTAATCTGCTCACCAAGCCACATCAAGAACATAGCGCCCGCTACCAATGAGGTAACGGCTGGAATATAAAAGGTCAGACCAGAAGATAAAGTAAGATTTTGACTGATTAAGCCAGCACACATTCCTAATGACTGTACTAGGGCTAAAGCAAGTGTCCCTTGACGGGTATACTTGTTCAACTTACGTCGTCCCGCTTCACCTTCTTTTTTGAGGGCTTCAAGCGATGGCAATACTGCAGACATCATCTGTACAATAATCGATGCTGAAATATATGGCATAATGCCGAGCGCCATAATGGACATACGCTCTAGTGCACCACCTGAGAACATGTTAAACATACTCAAAATGGTGTTTTCGTTGCGCGAAAACAGATCAGCCAAGTTGACCGGATTGATACCCGGTACTGGAATATGTGACCCTAAACGATAAACAACCAATGCGCCGATTAAGAATAATAAACGCGTCCATAATTCATCATACTTGCGTATGAATGCAAATGGATTGAGCGGTATACCAGTCGATGACATTGATTGTTTTGACACGTTACTACTCCTCGATGCTACCACCAGCAGCTTCGATTGCTAGCTTAGCGCCTTTAGTCACTTTGATACCTTTAAAAGTATAAGCCTTAGTGACTTCGCCTGACAACATAATACGGGCACGCTTCATGTCGTGACGGATTAGGTTAGCAGCTTTAAGTGTTTCAAGGCTAACCACATCGCCATCAATTTTATTCAGTTCAGAAAGACGTACTTCAGCCGTCTTCATTGCCATTTTACTGGTAAAACCAAATTTCGGTAGACGACGATATAAAGGCATTTGACCACCTTCAAATCCTGAGCGTATGCTAGAACCTGAACGAGATTTCTGACCTTTTACACCACGACCACCAGTCTTACCAAGACCTGAACCGATACCACGACCACGACGTTGGGCAGTTTTCTTTGCGCCAACACCTGGTGATAATTCATTTAATCTAAGACCCATTACGCTTCCTCCACTTTTACCATGTAGTTAACGCGATTGACCATACCACGTGTTGAAGGTGTATCTTCTACTTCAACAGTATGATTAATACGGCGTAAACCCAATCCTTTCAAGCTCGCTTTGTGGCTCTTTAGGCGATGGGCACCCGATTTAAATTGAGTGACTTTCATTTTTTTCATCGTAACTCACCTAGTCTAAGTTAACCCAAGATTTCGTCTACAGATTTACCACGTTTTGCTGCCATCTTCTCTGGAGTTGACATATCACGTAAACCGTTAAACGTTGCGCGAACAACGTTAGCAGTATTGGTAGAACCATAACATTTAGTCAAAACATCTTTGACACCAGCAACTTCTAATACAGCACGCATTGCGCCACCAGCGATTACGCCAGTACCTTCAGATGCAGGCTGCATATAAACTTTACTAGCACCATGACGTGCTTTGATCGGATGATACAAAGTTGCATCATTAAGCTCAACAGTAATCATATTACGTTTGGCAGCTTCTAGTGCTTTTTGGATAGCAGCTGGCACTTCACGTGCTTTACCGCGACCAAAACCAACACGACCATTGCCATCGCCCACTACAGTCAATGCAGTGAAAGAGAAAATACGACCACCTTTAACAACTTTTGCAACGCGATCAACGGTAACTAAGCGTTCTACTAGACCGTCAGTCTGTTCATTTTTATCATTTTTATCATTTCTAGCCATGATTAAAACTCCAATCCGTTTTCGCGAGCTGCTTCTGCTAAAGCTTTAACTCGACCATGATATTTAAAACCACTACGGTCAAAGGCAACTTTAGTGATACCAGCTGCTTTTGCGCGTTCTGCGATCATTTGGCCCACAGACGTTGCTGCATCAGCATTGCCAGTCGCGCCTGAGCGCAAGCTGCCGTCTAAGGTAGATGCCTGAGCAATCACTTCACCACCGGTAGGAGAGATAATCTGGGCATAAATATGTTTTGGCGTGCGAGTAACCGTTAAGCGATGAACGCCTAAGAAACGGATATGCGCGCGGGTTTTCTTAGCTCGACGCAGACGAGCTGCTTTTTTATCAAACATTTCAACTCACCTTATTTTTTCTTGGCTTCTTTGCGAATCACATGCTCGTCACTATAACGAATACCTTTACCTTTATAAGGCTCAGGTGGGCGGAAACCGCGGATATTAGCCGCCGCTTGACCAAGCTGCTGTTTATTGTTTGATTTCAAAACAATTTCAGTTTGCGTTGGGGTTTCAGCTGACACACCTTCAGGCAACGTATATTCTACTGGATGAGAGTAACCAACGTTCAAAGTTACCTTGTTACCAGCAACTTGTGCGCGATAACCAACACCAATTAACTGAAGACGCTTTTCAAAGCCTTCATTCACGCCTTTAACATAGTTGTTAACAAGAGCGCGCATGGTGCCAGTGTGCATCATAGCTTCTTTTGAATCGACTGTAGGTGAGAAAATGATCGCATCATCTTCCTGTTTCAGCTCGACCAATTCATGCAGGCGTAAAGACAAAATGCCGTTCTTGCCTTTCACTTCGACCTGCCGATCGTTCAAAGTAACACTTACGCCGTTTGGCAGTGTCACTGGGGCTTTAGCCACACGAGACATAGGAATATTCCTTAAAAAATTAACTTCTTTATATTAGCGAAAAAACTAACAGGCTAAAAAGCGTGTTAGTTTAGCATAGTTGACTGCGTTAGACACCTATCAATTTGAAATAATTCATTATTACTCAATCAATAGAAGTCTAACAACCATCAAATAGACTTTATCGTCGTGTAGCTTACGCTACAAATGCGACGATTTCACCACCGATACCAGCAGCGCGTGCAGCACGATCACTCATGATGCCTTGGCTAGTTGATACGATAGCAACACCCATACCTTGCTTAACAGTAGGGATAGCGTCTTTACCGCGGAACTGGCGTAAACCAGGACGGCTAAAACGTTGAATCGTTTCGATGACAGCGCGTCCTTCGAAGTATTTCAATTCGATAGATAGGGTTGCTTTATTGTTTGCTTCTTCAGTAACAACAGCGCTCGCCACATAACCTTCGCTAACTAGCAAATCAGCAATTGATTTACGTAATTTAGAGCTCGGCATTGCTACCGATACTTTGTTAGCCATTTGTGCGTTACGAATACGGGTTAGCATATCCCCAACGGTATCTTGCATACTCATATAGTTACCCCTTACCAGCTTGCTTTACGAACACCAGGCACATCGCCTTGCATGACACGCTCACGCAGCATATTGCGTGATAAGCCAAACTTGCGGAAGTAACCGTGAGGACGACCGGTGATAGCACAACGATTGCGCAGACGTACTGGCGATGAATTGCGTGGAAGAGCTTGTAGCTCTAGCATCGCTTCCATACGAGTTTCGTCACTTGCAGTCATATCACTGATAGTTTCTTTTAGCTTGATACGCTGATCAGCGTACTTAGCAACCATTTTTTCGCGCTTTAATTCGCGGTTAATCATGCTCTTCTTTGCCATAACGTCTTTACCTTATTTAAATGGGAAGCCGAATGCTTTAAGCAACGCGCGACCTTCTTCATCAGATTGAGCTGACGTGGTGATTGTCACATCCATACCGCGGATACGATCAATCTTGTCAAAATCTACTTCTGGGAATACGATCTGTTCTTTGATACCCAATGAGTAGTTACCACGTCCGTCAAAGGCTTTAGGTGAAAAACCGCGGAAATCACGAATACGAGGAATTGCAATGGCAATGAGACGATCTAAAAATTCGTACATTTGCTCACCGCGTAGCGTTACTTTGCAGCCAATTGGCCATTCTTCACGAATTTTAAAGCCAGCAACTGATTTACGCGCTTTGGTGACGACAGGTTTTTGACCAGCGATAGCGGTCATGTCAGCTACTGCACCTTCAAGCAATTTCTTGTCTTGAGACGCGCCGCCTACACCCATGTTAAGTGTGATTTTAGTGATTTTAGGCACTTGCATCACATTAGCCAAACCAAGCTCTTCTTTGATTTGCTGCTTTAATTCTTCGTTATATAAAGATTTTAATCTTGCCATTACCATTACACCCTTAGTGTCTTACGCAGTCGCCACTACTTCACCGTTCGAACGATAGACGCGTTGTTTCTTGCCGTCTTCGCCGAACTGATAAGTAATACGATCAGCTTTTTGGGTTTGCGCATTTAATATTGCGACATTTGAGATATGTAGAAAAGCTTCTTTCTTAAGAATGCCACCTTCAACACCAGTTGCCTGATTTGGCTTCTGATGTTTAGTGACAATATTAATGCCTTCAACTTTAATACGATCATTTTTTACAGCTTGTACAGTACCTTGCTTGCCTTTGTCTTTCCCAGCAATCACGATAACTGTATCGCCTTTACGTAATTTTGACATGGATTACCTCACAATACTTCTGGTGCTAGTGATACAATTTTCATAAACTGATCACCACGTAGTTCACGAGTTACCGGTCCAAAAATACGAGTTGCAATCGGTGCTTTATTTTGGTTCAACAATACCGCAGCATTGTCGTCAAAACGCAGAACAGAACCATCAGGACGACGAACGCCTTTTTTGGTACGTACAACTACAGCATTCATCACGTCGCCTTTTTTAACACGACCGCGAGGAATGGCTTCTTTAACCGTTACTTTAATAATGTCGCCAACTGATGCATAACGACGATGAGAGCCACCCAGTACTTTAATGCACTGAACTCGTCTTGCACCGCTATTATCTGCAACTTCCAGCATCGATTCAACCTGAATCATAGCGTTACTCCACACGTATGAGCAATAAAAACCAGTTGCTGCCGCTAGCACAGTATGAGTAGTCGGCATTTTAATAATAATAACCGCTGCTACTCTTAATGTGAGTGATATACGCTCGGCGCAATCAGCATCCTTAAAAAGGCGGCTATTTTAACAGCTTCTGGCTTTTAATGCAATTTACTTAGATTTTTTCTACTTTTTCAACCACTTCAACCAAAGTCCAAGACTTGGTTTTAGAGATTGGACGCGTTTCTTTGATGCGGACAAGGTCGCCTTGTTGGCAAACATTATTCTCATCATGGGCTTTGATTTTTGTAGAACGACGAAGCTGCTTGCCATACAAAGGATGACGAACCAGACGCTCAATCAAAACTGTGATGGACTTGTCCATCTTGTCACTGACAACTCGTCCTGTCAATACGCTAGCATTAGCTGTTTGATTGTTATCGCTCATGAGTCGCCTCGTTGTTTCTCGTTAATCAAAGTCTGAAGCTGAGCAATCGCACGACGATTAACACGTACTTCATGGGTATTACCCAACTGACCAGTTGCTTTAGCCATACGAATACGGAAAGCATCAAGTTGCTTTTCATCAAGTAACTGAGTCAGTTCTTCTAATGATTTATCACGTAATTCACTGATCTTCATTACATTATCGTCCGCTTAACAATGGTAGTTTTAAAGGGCAGTTTTGCTGCAGCAAGCGTAAACGCTTCGCGAGCAAGTTCTTCTGAAACCCCTTCGAGTTCATATAGCACTTTACCAGGTTTGATTTCGCATACCCAATATTCTACAGGACCTTTACCTTTACCCATACGTACTTCTAGTGGTTTATTGGTAATTGGTTTGTCTGGGAATACACGAATCCAAATCTTACCACCACGCTTAATTTTACGAGTGATGGTACGACGTGCTGCTTCAATTTGACGGGCAGTCATACGACCACGAGTCAACGATTTTAGACCAATTTGTCCGAATGCAACGGTGCTTCCACGATGAGCTAGCCCAGTGTTACGACCTTTGTGCATTTTACGAAACTTGGTACGTTTTGGCTGTAACATAGTTTAACCTCTGTCTGTGTTTCGACGGTTTCCGTTTCCACGACCACGGCGTTTTGGCGCACGAGTCTGCTCTTCTTTAACGGGATTGTATACACTGTTCATACCGTCAAGGATTTCGCCACGGAAGATCCAAACTTTTACACCGATGGTGCCGTAAGTAGTTTCCGCACGTACTGACGAATAGTCGATATCAGCGCGTAGTGTATGCAATGGCACACGACCTTCACGGTACCATTCAGTACGAGCAATCTCAGCACCGCCAAGACGGCCAGACAGCTCAACTTTAATACCTTTAGCACCAGAACGCATGCTGTTCTGTACGGCGCGCTTCATAGCACGGCGGAACATAACACGACGCTCAAGCTGACTTGCGATACCTTCCGCTACTAAATGAGCATCAAGATCAGGCGAGGTGATTTCTTCAATGTTGACCTGAGCAGGTACGCCCATAATTTTGGTCAATTCTTTTTGAAGTCTTTCAATGTCTTCGCCTTTCTTACCGATAACGATACCAGGACGCGCAGTGGCGATGGTAATCTTAGCAGCACCGGTAGGACGCTCAATCATGATTTTGCTAATCATAGCACTATCAAGCTTTTTGCGCAGATATTCACGAACTTGAATGTCGTTGATTAGGTATTCTGAGTATTGTTTAGGGTTAGCATACCAGTTTGCATTATGCTTCTTTACAACACCAAGACGAATTCCGATTGGATGTACTTTTTGACCCATAACTTATTCTCCTACCTTTATAGTGATGTGACAGGTACGCTTACTGATACGATCAGCGCGACCTTTAGCACGTGGTAGGATACGTTTTAGCGTAATGCCTTCATCAACGTAGATGGTTGATACTTTAAGGGTATCAATATCTAGACCGTTGTTATGTTCGGCATTGGCGATGGCTGAGTTAAGACATTTCTTAACAAATACAGCGCCTTTTTTATTACTATACGTTAGGATATCCAAAGCACGCTCGATAGATTTGCCACGAACTTCATCGGCAACGAGTCTAACTTTTTGTGCCGATATGGCGGCACCGCGTAATTTTGCAGTTACTTCCATGGTAAGCACCTTATCTCTTAGCTTTTTTGTCAATGCCATGACCACGATACGTACGAGTCGGGGCAAATTCACCTAGTTTATGACCAACCATCTGTTCACTCACGATAACCGGTACATGAGTACGGCCATTGTGAACAGACAAGGTTAAGCCAACCATTTGTGGTAGGATCATCGAGCGGCGCGACCAAGTCTTAATTGGCTTGCGTGAGTTGGTGTCTAATGCATTCTCAACTTTGGCAAACAAATGCGCGTCTATGAATGGACCTTTTTTCAATGAACGAGGCATGAAATTCTTCCTTTATTTCTTCTTGGCGCGACGGCGGATGATCATATTGTCAGTACGCTTATTACTACGCGTTTTAAGTCCTTTAGACTTCTGACCCCAAGGGCTGGTTGGATGGCGACCTTTATTACGACCTTCACCACCACCATGTGGGTGATCAACCGGGTTCATAGCAACACCACGAACAGAAGGACGAACACCACGCCAACGTGAAGCACCGGCTTTACCAAGTGATTTCAAGTTGTTTTCAGTGTTAGAAACTTCACCAATAACGGCACGGCAGTTCACGTGTACACGGCGAGTTTCGCCAGAGCGCATACGTAGAATAGCATAAATACCTTCACGACCTAACAACTGAACGCTAGCACCCGCAGAACGAGCCATCTGTGCGCCTTTACCGATTTTAAGTTCGATATTATGGATCACAGTACCCAATGGGATGTTTTTCAGCGGTAAACAGTTACCTGGACGAATTGGTGATAGCTCACCTGACATTACTGTATCGCCAACTGCTTGTTTTTTAGCAGCAATGATATAGCGACGTTCGCCATCAGCGTACTTAAGTAAAGCAATGTGTGCAGTACGGTTAGGATCGTATTCAATACGCTCTACCGTTGCTGGGATATTGTCTTTCGTACGTTTGAAATCGATAATACGATAATGCTGCTTATGACCACCGCCAATATGACGAGTCGTTATGCGACCATTATTGTTACGACCACCAGTTTTACTTTTTGATTCGAGAAGCGCTGCAAACGGACGACCTTTATAAAGGTGTGGATGCACCACTTTTTCAACAAAACGACGGCCTGGTGATGTTGGCTTTGCTTTTACGATAGGCATGAGTGTAATCCTTATTCGTTGTTCGCTGTTTCACTAGTAGAAGCAGTCGTATTCGCGACCTCTTCACCAGCATCAGCCATTTGTACATCTTGACCAGCTTTTAAGGTAACGTAGGCTTTTTTGTAGTCATTACGACGGCCGATACTTTTACCAAAACGCTTTGTCTTACCTTTAACATTCAAAGTGTTTACTTTTAAAACTTCAACACCTTCAAACATCATCTCAACCGCTTTTTTGACTTCAAGCTTAGTAGCGTTAGAGTCAATTTTAAATACCTGCACACCAAGTGAGTCGCCAAGCATTTGAGATTTCTCTGAGAATACAGGTCCTCTTAGGATCTGATAAAGTCTTGCGTTATTCATGCTAGTGCTTCCTCAAATTGTTTCGCAGCTTCGACTGTCATGATCACTTTATCAAAAGCGATCAAGCTCACTGGATCCACTTCACTTGTATCAAGTACATTGACATGTGGGATGTTGCGAGCAGCTAAGTATAAGTTTTCGTCAACTTCTTTAGTGACGATTAATGCACGTGATGCATTTAACTCACCTAACTTTGCAATCAACTCTTTAGTCTTAGGTCCAGAAACGCTTAGCTCTTCGACCAAAATCAAACGCTCTTGGCGAATCAATTCGGCTAAGATACACTGCATAGCACCGCGATACATTTTACGGTTAACTTTCTGTGACCAATCTTGTGGTTTAGCCGCGAATGCACGACCGCCCCCACGCCAGATTGGGCTACGAATAGAACCTGCACGAGCGCGACCAGTACCTTTTTGGCGCCATGGCTTAATGCCACCACCAGAAACTTCGGCACGGGTTTTTTGAGCGCGTGTACCTTGACGAGCACCAGCAAGATATGCGGTGACGACTTGATGCACTAGTGCTTCGTTGAATTCACGACCGAAAGCCGTATCAGAAAGCTCAACTGCCGCCCCTGTAACTGTTTTTAAATCCACGTTAATCCCCTTGCTTAGGCTTTGACTGACGGACGTACGATGACATCGCCACCGGTGGCACCTGGGATAGCACCCTTGATGACAAGTAACCCTTTTTCAACATCAACCGATATCACTTCTAGGCCCTGAACGGTAACGCGTTTGTTACCCATCTGACCTGGCATTTTTTTGCCTTTGAAGACTTTACCTGGTGACTGGTTTTGACCAGTTGAACCAATGGCACGGTGAGATACTGAGTTACCATGAGTGGCATCTTGCATGCTGAAGTTGTGACGCTTCACGCCGCCTTGAAAGCCTTTACCTTTACTGTTACCTGTGACATCAACCATCTGACCTTGTTCGAACAAGTCAGCTAGGATCTCACCACCAATTTCACGACCTTCAAGATCGCTATCATTGGCACGAAATTCCCAAACACCACGACCAGCGGCAACGCCAGCTTTAGCGAAGTGACCTTTTTGAGCTGCTGCTACGCGGCTGTCACGACGGGTACCTGTGGTAACTTGGATGGCTTGATAGCCATCTACATCAGTATTTTTTACTTGAGTAATGCGATTAGCACTGATCTCAACCACTGTTACAGGGATAGATGCGCCTGCTTCAGTGAAGACACGGGTCATGCCGCATTTTTTACCGACTAAACCGATCGCCATTTTAGACCTCTTTATATCTTATATTAATGGGTTGGGTGTTTATGTGCATTAACCCAAAGCAATTTGAACGTCAACACCCGCCGCCAAGTCAAGCTTCATTAGCGCATCCACAGTTTTGTCGGTAGGTTGAACGATGTCAACCATACGCTTATGAGTACGGATTTCGTACTGATCACGAGCGTCTTTGTTTACGTGTGGTGAAGTTAGAACGTTGAAGCGCTCAATGCGAGTCGGCAACGGTACAGGACCACAAACTTGCGCACCGGTGCGCTTTGCAGTATCAACAATCTCTTGTGCAGATTGATCAATCAGACGATGATCAAAAGACTTAAGACGGATACGGATTCTCTGGTTAGCCATGCCAGCAAGCTCCTAATATGTGCTTTTGTCATTTTTGCTTTGCAAAGATATGATCAAAAGCCGTTTGGTTAAATATTCACTTCAAGCGGCCTTCTGTTCTTAACCAGAATGAGTTCTTTATCCGAACTTGTAGCGTGCCAAAAGCAAAATAGTTTAAAGCCCCGCCGACCCTTCCATTATAGGATGTCAGCAAAGGCATAATGAAATAGTGCTAGAAACGATGCTCTAGCTGTCATAGCGCCCGCTGTTTGATTGGCGGCGCATATATAATTCAGTGGTGTATATTATACATAGTATTTCAGTCATTGCAAGGATAATATCTGTAGCGAATTAGGATATTACCCTTTATAAACAGTAATATGTAAACAACAGTATCTGTGCTTAATAATCACGCTTATATGAATCAATAACTATACACTGTTAATCTAAAGCTATGAAACATCAATCCAAAACAATGTCGTATTGCTCTTGAGTATAGAGATTTTCGACATCAAAGGTAATCACTCTACCAAGTAAATACTCTAAATCTGCCACCGTGTCTGACTCTGAAGTGAGAAGTAAATCAATGACTGCGGCATGGGCAACGACCGTAAATTTCTTGGGAGAGTTATAAGTACGAGCACAACGCATGATTTCACGGAATATCTCAAAGCACACTGTCTCAGCCGTTTTGACAAAGCCGCGTCCTTGACAGGTCGAGCACGGCTCACATAGCTGCTGTCCAAGCGACTCACGCGTACGTTTACGCGTCATCTCTACCAACCCAAGCTCACTGACCTGAGTAATCTTAGTTTTGGCATAGTCTTGTACTAGCTGTGATTGCAGGCTCTCTAACACATCATCTTTATGCTGCTGTTCAAGCATGTCAATAAAGTCTAGGATGATAATACCGCCTAGATTACGCAAACGCAGCTGACGGGCGATTGCATGAGTTGCCTCAAGATTGGTTTTATAAACCGTATCTTCTAACGAACGCCCGCCTACGAATGATCCCGTATTGACATCGATCGTGGTCATCGCTTCTGTTTGGTCGATAATCAGATAGCCACCTGATTTTAAATCTACGCGGCGTTTTAAAGCATCACGCAAATCATCTTCGACACGATGGACATCAAACAAAGATGGCTCAGCGCTATAATGTACAATGCGGTCATAGACAAAAGGCACAAACTCTTTGGCAAAGGATCTGACTTGTTCATAAATTTGTGCATTATCAATGATGACTTTCTCGGTATCCGCGTGTACCAAATCACGGATAGATCGCAGCGGTAATGATAGCTCTTGATAAATAAGCTCAGAACTTTGATGTTGTTTCATCTCTTGGCGACGCGCGCAGATGGTACGCCACAGCTGCAGTAAATAATAAATGTCTTCTTCAAGCTTATCGACAGGGACACGTTCAGCAGCGGTACGAGCGATGAGACCGCCTTTTAGATTGACCGTTTGCATCAGGCTACTAAGCTCAGTCTTCAGACGAGTGCGCTCTTCTTCGCCATCAATGCGCTGAGAGATACCAATGTGTTCGCTTGAGGGCAGATACACCAAATAGCGAGATGGCAAGGATATATTGGTGGTCAAGCGAGCGCCTTTACTGCCCAACTGATCTTTGGTCACTTGCACTAAAATACGTTGGCTTTCATGCAAGCGATGTTGAATCAACGTTTTAGAAACAGGGATGATTTCGGTATTTTGTATACTAATCACTGGTGGCGTGACAGCCAAGTTATCAGTACTATTTTCTACCACAGCATCTTCTATATTGCTATCCGAGTTTTTATCGCTATTGTCAGCCGCTTTACTTTTATTTTCTGCTACTGGACGCGGCTCACGCTGCATATCATTGACGTGTAAAAATGCTGTCCGCGACTGCCCGATATCAACGAATGCTGCCTGCATACCAGGTAAAACGCGTACGACTGTACCCAGATAGATATTGCCGACCAGACCCAATTTATGATGACGTTCAATATAAATTTCGCCCAAGATGCCATTGTCTAAGACTGCGACACGGGATTCCATTGGACTAATATTAATCAGCAGCTCTTCGGACATAATGTTTTTCTCTTATCTCTCAGCTTTCTTGTTAGACGTTCATCGTCTATTATCTTTATAGTGTAACAAATGCAGCTGGCTCTCGCCCATTACTCTCGCGTGTTATTATGTGCAGCAGGTTAGAGTGACAACCAATCTCTGAGAGACCAATAATCTCCATCAGGTTCTGTCTCGTATTTTACTTGACACTAATATCTGTGACGTTTTTAATTAACGCCAGCGTTTGTGGAAGCGGTAAACCCACGACATTGGTATAGCTCCCATTGATACGGCTGACCCAAATAGCACCCAAACCTTGTATACCATAACCACCCGCTTTATCAGCAGGCTCGCCACTTTCCCAATAGTTACTCATCATCTCTGCAGTGAGCGCTATAAAGGTCACTTCGGTACGCTCAGTGATTCGTTGCTGATTAATGATTTGAAATACTGGCTCATGAGTTGGGCTGTTAGCCGCTTTAGAAGATAATGATATATGAGTTGCTTGAACTGCTGTCCATACTTCATGGACACTATTAGACATCTGTTGCCACATACTATAAGCGTGCTCACGATCGACTGGCTTGACCAGCACTGTTTGACCATCTGCCAGCACGCCGATGGTATCAGACGTTAGAATGATAAATGAGTCAGAAAAACAGCTTTTATCCGTTTTCAAGCGTGATGCTAGTTGCTGTATGGCAGCCTCAGCTTTAGTGGCGACCATGCGCTCGATATAGTCTGTGGGTGACTCATCATCATGCTTTGTTTCATCGACATCTACACTCAATGTGCTAAATTCTAGTTGTGCTCTTTCTAACAGCTCACGACGGCGCGGCGAACCAGAAGCTAAAATAATATCCATCGCTACTCTCTTTATATCTGAATTTATCTGCCTACTACCGAAAACTGCTGCCTGTTAGTGCATTAACATTAGGTAGTCATGATTAATAAACGCCAGCGCTATAATTTTATTGGTTATCAGCAGAATTTTTCTTATGACGCAAATTTACGCAAAGCCAGTAGTACCAATGGCCAGCTGATGATACTCATCAACAGTGATAAGGCAGATTGTGCGACAAAGACATTCTGGATAAACATCTGCAATATCCATAAACATGATTGAAAAACAACCAATCCTAAGCTCGCTAATAACCATGCACTGATGGTATTTAGTTGCCTAATATAAATACTGGTTATTTTTATGAAGAAGGCGACTGCCACGGCGGCAAAGGCTTGCTGTCCCAAATGGGTATCCATGAGTAAGTCAGCAATGAGGCCGATGGTAAATGCTGTAAAAATACCAACATAGCGTGGCTGAAATAATAACCAAAAAATCAGCACCATGATCATGACCATAGGGCGTAAGGTAGCCATACTAGGACTTAACGGATAGACATTAAGCGATGACGCAATAACAAAACTTAGAATGATGGTAGCAATCAGTAGTACCGTTGCATTCTCAGAATCAGGATACGACATGGGTACTTACCTTAACGAATGTATTGATGGCTGCTGTTAAAGCATGAGTGAGCATTGATGGGGTAAAAACCCTGGCTAAAAATGTATCGACAAACAGACCAGTTAATAAATAGATGCCAGCCATTATCTGATTGGTGCTTACGTATTGAGCGCCTAACTTCTTAGCGCTCATTAAGGGTAATATTATTTTTATTCACCAGCTTATCTTGCAGGACTAATACATATGCATTATCGATAAAGTTCGCCGCTGGGGTCACTTCTATACTTCTAAAGTTATCGGCTTGAGTATCTTTAATATGGGCGATACGCCCGACACGATACCCTGCTGGAATACGCCCACCCAATCCTGATGACACCAGCTCATCACCCACACGCACGTCTGAGGTTTTGAACACATAATCAAGGCTTAATGAGGTTGGTATACCTTGCCCTGTCACGATAGCGCGTTGACCTGTGCGCTTGACTGTAACTGCAACCGATTGCTGTTCATCAGTAATCAATAGTAGGCGACTGGTATTGGGATAGACATTAATAATCTGCCCTAAAATACCGTCTTCATCAATCACTGTCTGTCCAACTTGAACCCCGTCTTGAACGCCTTTATTGAGCACCACGATTTGTCTGAGTAAGTTGGTGTCTGTACCGATTACCTGTGCCAAATTAAGATCAAATTGTTCAGGCTTGGTCGTTGATAAAATACCTTGCAGCCGCGCATTTTGTGCCAAAATATAATCCTGCTGCTGCAACTTGGCTTGCGCATGGATAAGCTGAGACTTCAATTGCATATTTTCGCGGCGCAGCGCTTCTTTAGATTGTAAGCTGCCACCTGCCCAATGCTTGGCATAACTCGGTAACAGTGATAGCTCATAAATAGGCTGCATCGCGGCATGACTGGTACTACGTACTGGATTAAACCATTCTGAATTTTTGCTATCGAACCACATCAGTATTAGAGCTGCTATTAATACAATGGCAGTCTTACGAAGTGCTAACGGCTGGCGCGCAAAAATACTTGGGGTCATAAGTCGTCTAACTCAGGAGTTATAAAATAAGCAGTAGCCAGTACTGGGTTCTAGTTGATTAATGCAATTAAAGGCAGCGCAACTGGCTACCTTTAATTTTATACTGTTTTAACCCACTATTTTTACGCAAGCTCTCATCAAGCACGACGAAGATGATTTATCAATACCGCAGTGCTTAACTAAAGCAATCTAAACAAAAATCATGTTCAAGCTTTTGTTATTGATAAAATCAAGTGCAATACCACCGCCGCGGCTAACGCAAGTCAATGGATCTTCAGCAACGGTCACAGGTAGACCTGTCTCTCTTGAAATCAATTTGTCCAAATCACGTAACAGCGCACCGCCGCCCGTCAAAACAATACCACGCTCTGCGATGTCTGATGACAGCTCAGGTGGCGTCTGCTCAAGTGCCGCTTTCACCGCGCTAACGATACCGCTCAGCGGATCACTCAGGGCTTTTTGTACTTCTTCTGAGTTGACAGTAAAGGTTTTTGGCACGCCTTCTGCCATGCTACGACCGCGAACTTCGACTTCTAACTGACTGTCTTCATTCAAAGCAGAGCCAACTTCATGCTTGATACGCTCAGCTGTCGTCTCACCAATCACGCAACCATGGGTACGGCGTACGTGGGTGATAATCGCGTCATCAAACATATCGCCACCGATACGAATCGACTCAGCATAAACGCAACCAGATAACGCGATAACGGCTATCTCCGTCGTGCCGCCACCAATATCAACCACCATCGAACCGCTGGCTTCATGAACTGGCAAGCCAGCACCGATGGCAGCTGCCATTGGTTCTTCTAATAGCAGCACTTTACTTGCGCCCGCTGATGAGACCGCTTCACGAATCGCTTTACGCTCAACCAGAGTAGACTTACAAGGCACACAAACCACCACGTTAGGCTGCGCCATAAAACGCTTGGCTTTTACCTTCATAATGAAATGCTTGAGCATTTTTTGCGTCACTTCAAAGTCAGCAATCACGCCGTCTTTTAATGGGCGAATCGCTGTAATGTTGGCAGGTGTACGACCAAGCATCTGCTTGGCATCAATACCAACAGCCGCAACGGTAGGGTTTTGGGTACGATTACTTCGTAACGCAACCACCGTAGGCTCGTCAAGTACGACGCCTTTATTAGGAATAAAAATGAGAGTGTTCGCAGTACCGAGGTCGATAGCGATATTATTTGATAAAAATCCAAACAGGTTCATGACTAATATTTCCAGCGTATTACAAATGAGGCGAATGAGATTGACTGAGATTGACTGAGGCGTTACTCGTCAGCGTTGAGCAGGTCGTCGTTAGACATTACTTATGGCGAAATTTGAACCTCGCAACAAGTCAAACCTAAGCAATAATGATGCAATGGAAAAACTGAGCTAAATTATACCGATTTGGCTCAAAAAAAACACAGATATTTGCATCAGTAAGTCAGGATTTCGGTCTTAAACGCTAAAAGTTGTTACAAAGTTTAAAATAGCAGTAAATACCATTCGACTTAATGAAACATCATTTAATTCAATAACTAACAAGGCTCTACAGGCAAATGATAATTTTGCTTAGCAGCACAGGTGCATACTGTAACGTATTTCAGAACGTAATGGGTAAGCAATTGAGAATCAATCGTGAATTATATGGTCAATTTTGCAAATCACGCCATCTTGGTTGATATTGTGCATCAATCAAGCGTCATGCTCTGTAAACTTAAGCCAGATGCTTTATAATAAAGCCACTATATATACATCTTAAGATAAACCCCTTGTTTTAGTTTGTGTTAATAATTATCTATATCTAATGCTTGTCTATTTTAGCCGCATTCTACTCTAACAAAAACTGTCCTTCACTGGAGAAACTATGTCACAGCAACCAGCAACGTCTGACAGCAACGTCAGCCGTGAAGAAATCCTAGAAGTTGCCAACCTTGCACGTTTGGGTGTCGATGAAAGCACAGCCGATAGCTATGCCGACGATATTAGTAAAGTATTAAAACTGATGAATACGCTATCTAACGTGGATACCACAGGCATCAAACCCTTAGCAAACATTCATGAAGCTTGCCAAGAATTGCGGGCTGATGTGGCCAAACACGATATCAACCGCGCGCGCAATCAGTCAGTCGCCCCAGCTGTTGAAGATGGCTTATATTTGGTTCCACAAGTGATTGAATAAGCAGCGCGCTGCTTTAATCGCTACTCTATTTTACTTTATGCTATTCACATTTTGACGGACGACACCTTATGTCAGAACTTCATTTATTAAGTACCCAGCAGCTTATTACGGGCTTGCAAGACAAACAATTTAGCAGCGCGGAATTAACCGAACACTATATCAAGCGCATCAATGCGTTAGATGGCAAGATTAACAGCTTTATCACTCATACTTCTGAGACAGCACGCGCGCAAGCAAAGGCAGCTGACGAGATGCGCGCACAGGGCGATCAGCGTCCATTACTTGGCGTACCAATGGCGCACAAAGACATCTTTTGTACCCAAGGTGTACTGACGACTTGTGGCTCTAAGATGCTGCATAACTTTGTCTCGCCTTATGACGCTACCATCGTTTCTAATATTGACAAAGCAGGCATGATTAGTTTAGGTAAGCTCAATATGGATGAGTTTGCGATGGGCTCAGACAACAGCAGCTCTTACTATGGCACTGTGCAGAACCCTTGGAACCTAGAGCGCGTCCCTGGTGGTTCATCAGGTGGTAGTGCTGCCGCCGTTGCCGCAGGTTTTGTCCCAGTTGCTACAGGTAGTGATACTGGTGGCTCTATTCGTCAGCCTGCCTCATTCTGCGGCTTAACGGGTATCAAGCCTACCTATGGTCGCGTCTCTCGCTTTGGTATGATTGCCTATGCCTCAAGTCTGGATCAAGCTGGTAGCATGGGACGCAACGCTAAAGATTGTGCCTATCTGCTACAGCCAATGATTGGTCACGATCCACGCGATGCAACGTCCATCAAGTATGATATGCCTGACTACGTACAAGATATCAGCGATGCAGAAGCTGCGGCTGGCGATAAGCCATTTAACGGTCTACGTATTGGTGTTGCCAAAGAATACTTTAGTGCTGGACTAGACGCTGAAGTAGAAACGGCCGTACGTGCTGCTCTGAACAAGTATGAAGAGCTAGGTGCGACGATTGTAGAGGTGAATATCACTGACCCTGAGATTACCCTTGCCACTTACTACATGCTAGCCCCTGCCGAAGCCTCATCAAACCTGTCACGCTTCGATGGCGTACGCTTTGGCTATCGCTGTGAGAATCCAACCGATCTGCTAGATCTATACACGCGTTCACGCTCTGAAGGCTTTGGTCCTGAAGTACAGCGCCGTATCTTGACCGGCACTTATGCACTTTCGGCAGGTTACTTTGATGCGTACTATGCCAAAGCCCAAAAAATTCGCCGCTTAATCGTCAAAGACTTCGATGAAGCCTTTGCTAGCTGTGATGTGATTGCTAGCCCAACAGCACCAACCGCTGCTTACAAGCTTACTGACAACCTTGATCCTGCGACCATGTACTTGGGTGACGTTTATACCATCGCTGTCAACTTAGCGGGTCTACCTGCACTCAGTCAGCCAGTTGGTCTAACCTCAGAAGGTTTGCCTATTGGCTTACAATTAATCGGTAAGCATTGGCAAGAGAGCCAATTGCTCACGACTGCTCATTTATTCCAGCAGCATACTGACCATCATCTACAACACTCTGCCATCGCAAAGGAGACGGTATAATGAGTACAGCTACTACTGATAACAATGCCGTGCGCGAGCATGCCGTGCGTAAAGAGCTTTTCGTCGATGGTTATGAAGTGGTCATCGGCATTGAGATTCACTGCCAGCTCAATACAGAAAGTAAAATATTCTCCAGCGCCCCGACTGACTTCGGCCATGAGCCAAACAGCCAAGCTAGCATCGTAGATTTGGGTCTACCGGGCGTATTACCAGTTCTCAATGCTGGCGTGGTCGATCGTGCCTTAAAATTCGGTATCGGTGTCAACGCTGAATTGGGTCTATTCAATACCTTTGACCGTAAAAACTACTTCTACCCTGACTTACCGAAAGGCTATCAAATCACTCAGATGGCAAACCCTATCGTGGGTGAAGGCTATATCGATGTGGTGGTCAATGAAGGGGATAAGAACGAATATCCAAAACGTATGGGTATCACCCGCGCGCATTTAGAAGAAGATGCGGGTAAATCAGTTCACGATGCCGTCGATGGTATGACTGGTGTGGATTTGAACCGTGCTGGTACGCCTTTGATCGAAATTGTCTCTGAACCTGATATGCGCTCTGCTCACGAAGCGCTTGCCTATATCAAAGCCATTCATCAGCTAGTCACATGGTTAGGTATCTCAGACGCGATTATGGCTGAAGGCTCATTCCGCTGTGATTGTAACGTCTCTATCCGTAAGCCTGGTGCTGAGCTTGGTACACGAACTGAGCTGAAAAACTTAAACTCATTCCGCTTTATCGAGCGCGCTATCAATCGTGAAATCGAGCGTCAAATTGATATCTTAGAAGATGGTGGCAAAGTACTGCAGGCGACGATGCTTTATGATCCAGAGCGCGACGAAACTCGTGTAATGCGTACCAAAGAAGATGCCAACGATTATCGTTACTTCCCTGATCCTGACTTGCTACCTGTGCGTATCGAACAGCATACTGTCGATAGCATTCGTGCAGCAATGCCGGAGCTACCCGTTGCTCGTCGTGCCCGTTTTGAAGAAGCGCTTGGTCTATCAGAATATGATGCTCGTATCTTGACTGGCAGCCGTCAAATTGCCGATTATTTCGAAGCTGTGGTCGCAGAGGTTGGGCAAGCAGATGCCAAAATGGCTGGCAACTGGGTGATGGGTGACCTACTCGGTGCGCTAAACAAAGATGATAAAGAAATTACTGACTCCCCTATCAGCGCCAAGCAATTGGCTGGTATGCTAAAACGTATCAAAGATGACACTCTATCTGGCAAACTGGCTAAGAAAGTCTTTAGCGCCCTGTATGAGCGTGAAGGCGGCGATGCTGATGATGCCGCTGACAAAATCATTGAAGAAAAAGGGCTTAAGCAAGAAACCGATACGGGCGCTATTAAAGCCATCGTTGAAGACGTCATTGCAAAAAACCAAGCGATGGTCGAAGAATATCGCGGCGGTAAAGAAAAAGCCTTTAACGGTCTGGTTGGGCAAGTGATGAAAGCCAGTCGTGGTAGTGCCAACCCGCAGCAAGTGAACCAAATCCTAAAAGAGCTACTCGGTTAAGGATAATTGCTGATTGGTTATGCTGACTATGATATGTAAATTAGGGTTATAGATTTTGGCTAAAATAAATAGCTCTTGCAATATGCATAATTTTGCGTAAAATAGTCAGTCATTCGGGGCGTAGCGCAGTCTGGTAGCGCACTACACTGGGGGTGTAGTGGTCGCAGGTTCAAATCCTGCCGTTCCGACCAAACATAGTAGTAATAGAGAAAAGCCAATCATTGTTTTCAATGGTTGGCTTTTTTTTGTGCTAAATTTGATTGGTAATTGTATGATACTTCATTGAGCAAACAATAATAAAAATCTTGCAAGGCATGATGAACAATCGAAAGCCATTCGTTCATATAGCTTTAGGCTGGCTTGTCTTATATCTACTTTTATTTAATGGTGTGTAGAGGTGTGAATTATGAAAGATTATGTGTCAATAGATGAAATGATTACAATAGCTGAGTCAAAAATCAGAGGATCTATATTTGAGATTTTAGGAACTGAGAAATTTTTGCAAAGAGTTTTAGATAATGCAGAAATTGAGCCAGTTTTTTATTTCTCAGGTTATGGAGTTTTGCAGGCGTTTGTTGAAAACAAGTTTTACAGCGAAAACGAAAACATTCAAAATATGTGGCGTCTTGGTGGTTACTTTCGTAACAAACATTCTAATAATTTCTACTATCATAGAATGCCTAAAGAGAAACTAAAATCACCATTTAGAAACTTGGAAAATGATAGGTTTATTCTACATTCTAATGCCGGATATATTATTAATTTAGATTATTGTGAATACATAGGTAGTCACACAGAAGAAGACCTTAATGATATTGATACTGATGGTAAAGTTACTATACTAAACAAAGGCGCTGATCTATTTAATAAAAAACCAGTTTACGAAGGCCATTTTGGTCATGAAGATGTAAAAGATACTTTAATAATTGATAGGGCTAATGTTTATATCAGTATTAACGAATTGAGCAAAGTGTTAAACCTAGAACCTTCTGCCTATCATCTAACTTCTGTTAACTCAATAGCAAATAAAGAACCGCATAGCAAAATAGTTAAACAGTTTGATAATGCGTCAATCACGCCAAACCAACATGCCGATGATGAGCCGACACACCATAAAAGTGTAGGTTCTATGCAAGCTTTAGTGACTACGCTTATTAAAATGGCTGAATATGACAAAGCAGACCTAGCCGATCCTTATGGAGAACTTAATAAGCTTATTCAAGCCAAAGCTGAGGTATTAGGACTGTCTGTTAAAAAGGACTTTATTGCAAAATGGTTAAAGAAGGCTGATGAAGTTCTATAGAACTCTGCCATTTTCTATATAGAACTATAGAACTCTGCCATTTTCTATATAGAACTATCGAACAACCTTACCTCTTAAACTAGCAACCATAAACCGTAGCAATCAAGTTACGGTAAATTATGGAGCTAGATACATGAAACAGAAAAATTATATCTCAACTAATCCAACACAAAAGCCATCTCAATATCAGCCTAAATGGCAACTTCCGATACTTAAAACGATACTCAGTATCCTATTACCTTACTTGCTATCGTCGCCTGATATCAACATTCATATCCATCACATTAATATCATGTTTTAAAGTCTAAAAACTGAGCAACGTCCTAGCGGATACTTGTCATCTATAGACTTTTGGCAAGTGAGCAGCTAGGGTAAATGCCACCACTTTATGAAGGTTCAACCCATGTCTGAGTCTATCGATCAGCCCACATCTAATTACCTCATAGATGACGCACCTTGGGAAGCATACCAGCGACCTTATGTGCGTGATTTGGCGTATGTGCTTGCCTGCCCTAACGTCTTAACGGAATGGTTGGACTTTGCGCCGCATCAGAATACACATACCGTATCGGTACATAGCGCGCACTTTTGGCAACAGCAGTTTGAGGCGTATCAGCAGCGTTTGGAAGAGCTAGATAGCACCAATGCTTATCAGGCGCTGACTCGCTATTTACTCAAGCGTCCTAGTCCTAATCGATTAGGATTTCATTTTGAAGGATTGCTATCGTTTTGGTTAGAGGATGGATTTGCACACAAGCTACATCCGTATGAAACCCTAGCCAGTAACGTCCAGTTATATAACGGTAAGCAGACAACTGGTGAGCTGGATTTAATCTTATATAATCATGGAGAAAATCTGGTCGAGCATTGGGAGCTGGCTATTAAGTTTTTTATGGGATCAGCACCTTTTGCCCCTGAGAACTGGGTTGGCATCAACTCCAATGATAATCTACAACGTAAAATGACCCATATGCAAACCAAGCAGTTTCGCACCGTATGGATAGATACTAAGAACCATGGTCAGGTTAAAATTGATAAGCGTTATGGCGTGATAAAAGGGCGATTCTTTTTGCCAATCAATACCCACAATTTTACTTATCCGTCTTGGTTAGTACCAAGCTTTCCTATACATAAATGGTGTGATAGCAATGACATGACTAGTCTTGCGACGATTGATATAAGAGCATTACGAGCCGCCCATTATATCGAATGGTTTACTAGGCGCGACTGCTATGATGGACGACAGCCACAGGTAGCTTGGTCAAACGACGCACTGCCTACGACGGGACTATATTTCGAAGGTAATAGTCCGATCGTCATTTATCCTGAACAGCGCGACAGAACGCATGATAAATTTTAGTAATATCCACTGTAATACATGGCCATGGACGCTTTAGCCATGTGGTTTATTAATGCAATGTAATGAAGCTACCAAGCATAGCGTCCATACAAGCTAATCTCACTGCGTTTGGCTTTTTCTGAATCGAGACTGTCAGTCAGCAATTTGATGCCAGCATAGCGACTGTCTACAGCGAGACCCAATGCTTGCGTTTGCGGCTCTATCAAACCCGTCACCGTAATGGGGAAAGCATCATTGGACGTTTGGTAGCCTGCGGATAATTGATATAAGTCTTGAATGTCATTCACTTGACCATGTAGACCGAGCTGCCATTGACTGTCTAGCTGATGCTGAAGGCTACCTTCCACTCTCCATGGCAATGTCTGTGTGACATCGTCAGTGCTAAGCTGCCCTTCAATCGTGTAGAGAGGTCTGCCGTTGACGTCATAATCCAATGCATAACGAGTGCTCGGCATGTCTTTCCAGCGCATGCGTCCAAGGATATCGTAGCCACTCAGAGACAACTGCGTACTATCAGACAACTGACCTGTGAGCTGCAAATCGAGCGAATAACCATATCCCGAAGGTTTCGCGGGGTTCCAGTCTAAATTTTCTTCCCCTAAGGCGGGTTCATCATAGTAATAATCGATGTAAGCGTTGGTTTTATCCAAACTGTCTCGTATGTCTGTCGCCTCATTATTTGGCAACACTCTGGTGCTAAAATCGCCAACTATCTTACCTTCTAATGCATGCAGTCCTTGCCAGAGATTGGCACGAGTCGTCAATTGCCAGTTAGGCAGGAGCTGCTGCGTCAGACCAATATTAGCACCGAATCTTTCATTGTGCTTGGCTTCCAAAAATAACGGATAAGTTTGACTGGTACTTGAGGGCTGTTTATTTTCATACTGCCAATAAACTTCGGCAGTCTCTTTGCTAAACGTCATTAAATAATCATAACGCCAACCTAACCCATAGCTAATCGCACTGCCCGCAGGACGAATCTCAAGCGATGTTCGACCTTGGGCATAAGCATGATCACCCGAGTCCAAAGGGGCACTCCAATCGTCTAGAAATGCTGAGATAGGCTGCGTTGGGCTATGAGCCGTTGCCATCACACTCCACTCTATCTGTGCGTCTGATTGTTTGGTCTGACTGTCTAGCAAGCCTGTCGCTTGGGGATGGAAGTAAAAATTCGTATCAGCAGCTGGTATATCTGCACTATCAGCAACCGCAGCGCTGGATATCATCATAGCGGCAATCGCTGGCGTAGTGATTAACTTGATACGGCTGTATAAATGTGATGCTAAGCTTTTAGGTAAAAAACCATAGAGACTTGAAACGTTATATGGCATAAATTTCTCACGTTTATTAGAGAGCATAAAAAAGAGACAGAAATCTGTCTCTTTTTTTTGTTGCTATACCTCAATCGCTACTAACAACGTTTGAGAGTCGATGTGACACATGATTTGATTATAAAATAATTAAACTATTATCAGTAAACTTGGCAGTAACTTTGCCATCATTATCCATTAAATCACCGTAGTCTTTACCGTTAACCATGATATCGCCAAGCTTGCCCATTTTATCTTTAATAAAATCACCATTGGCATCGACATTTAACTTGATCGACGCTTTATTTTGCTCAACGGTAAACTGGGTGCTAACCACATCATAGTTATTATCTAAGCTTGACTTACCGGTTACGAATAGCTTCTTACCCTCTACGCTAGCAGTCAGACCTTGTAGCTCAATAACATTACGAGCAGTACGCTTAAGATTGGCTTGGAAATCAAGCGGAATCGTCGTTGTACTCTCTTTCGTTACCTTGCCTTTAATCGCCAATACTATTTCCATACCTACGTATTTATTGGCGGCCTCTTCGATATCACCGACTTCATCGATTATGATAAATTTCTTTATATCAGCGTCATTGGCAGTCGCGTTCAGTGTAATCTCTACATCAGTCATCGGTTTTTGCTTGGTCATCTTGCCCGTTATAGCAAACTTATAAGGGATTGTTCTAACCACCAGACTGTTATCTGCCAGCTTTCTGCTGACATCCAGTGCGGCAAATTCAAAATCTTTTGCTTCAATCACGCTATCATTAGCCGTCAACTTCAGGCTGCTTAATTTGATGACTGCCTTTTCTAGCGTGATGCCTTCTCTATTTGCATCATTGATATCAAACTCATCATTGACCACAACTTTATCACTGAATTGACCACTGACTGTTGCGCCTTTAGTACTTGAGTTGAGGGTAATGGTATCATTGCCAGTGCCAATGTTAATACTCTTGAAACCCAAGCTGCCGTTAAAGTTATCTGTACTGGTGTTTGAGCTTAGCGCATCTTCAAAATCATCAAATGCTACCTTAAAACTATCTTGATTAACGACAACAGGTCCATACAAACCTGTTTGCGGGTTATACACATAATCGTATTCTTCAATATCAACCTTGGTGCTACCAGTTAACGTAAACTTACCGTCAGTACTTAGCGTTGCGACAAAACCATTTTCGGGCGTTAAAGTGATATTGCCTAATGCGACCTCAAATTTTGCATCATTGGCTAATGCTAAGATATTAGCTGCCGTGAGCTGTGATACATCATTCTCTTCCATATAGTATTTTAGATCACTTGGGATATCGAAGGTATAACCCAGACGTGTATCTTGCTTTTCTGTAAGGATATCACTTACATCTTCGTAAGCATCTGTAACCGCTTTATTGTCACTGACAAATAACTTGGCGGTACGAATCATCTCTTTCGCTTGCTCGATTTCAGACAAACTATTATCGACAGGCGGCTTAACTGGCACATCTGGCGTATTAGTACCATTACCAGAAGAGCTATTATTATTGTCATCACCACAGCCTGCTAACGCTAACGTGCTAGCTAACGCTAATGCGCTCAATTTAAAAAATTTCATAACACAGTCCTTTATAGAGTAATTTCAAAAACTAGAAGCATCAAAATTTTTATCTAATTAAGCAAATAATGCCTTAATTCACAAAAGCGCCGCTTAATTTAGAAAACTTAAGTTTGCTTTAAAATAAAATAATAATACTCTTATTTAAACAACTTATCTATAAAGTAAACGGATATAACAGCAATGTTACACAAAAAAATAAATGCCGTTGTTGCGACTAATCTTGACTGCCTGCCAAAGATACTTTATCAATAATTTTCAATCACTTGCATCAGCTCGTACCTGAGCATATCTGCGCTTGGCATGCGCTCAGCGTGAAAGCGCACAATAGCAATACCGGCACTAGCAAGGGCTTTGTCTTTTTTGTCATCCGCCTTTTGACGCGCTTTACTCGTATGTGTCCAATCATCAAGCTCGATAGCAACCAGCGTGGTCTGCGCATCAATATCCACAATCACATAATCGACGCTTTGACGACAGATACGATTGAACCAAAAGCTACGCTCGGACGCCTCACTGCTATTGCCTTCGATAATACGTGACAGTTGAACTTGAACGAAAATATGATATTCCGGCAACGCACTTTTTAGCTTATTAAAGAAAATGACTTCCGTATCCGTCATAATCGGCATCGGCGCAAACGGCCAAATAGCCAACTCATCACCGCGTACTGGCTTTGGATCAGGCTCAACAACTGAGGGTTTTTTCAACAGCTTTGGTACGGTAATCAGCCCTAAAAACCCAACGGCCAATATTAAAAATATAACACCAAATGACATGGTTTTACCTTATACATGATTAAGGCAGCCAAATATGTATGACGACTTCCATAAAGTGACATATATACTCAACTGCGACAGGGCAGCCCTTATAGGCTGACCCGTTATACAGAAAAAATCAGGGGCAATCGGCGCACATCGTAGCTAAGCTTGCGCCAATCAGCAAACACTAAAACAAAAAACACGACAATAAATGTCGTGTTTGAATAAAACTCAGATAAAACAATAAAATCTAACCAAGACTCTGCTGTTTATTTAGCAATAACAGTCATCCGATTATAGTGATTTTAATGCTATTTTAGCGCCAGTATAAAACCCAAGCACTGGTCGTATTGACCTTGGGATCGCTATTAATTTTATCTTTTAACGCTAACGCCGCCACTTTACCTCGCTCAGGACCGACGATGACGCGAACCCCGCGGCTGGTAGGACTGGTCTTAACTTGGTAGCCTGCGGATTTAAATTTCTTTGCTAGTTCGTCAGCTTTGGCTTGATCGTTTGCCAATGCTACTTGCACCCCAAAGCTGCCTTTGGCGTCGGTTTCTTTGACTTCTTTACGGGCTTCGCTGAGCTTCTGCTGTGCTTCACGTTTAGCATCCGCCGATTTTTTGGCTAAAGCCTCTTCTTTCTGACGCTTGTCTTCACGTGCCTGCTCAGCCGCTGCCGCTTCACGTGCTAATCGCTCGACCTGCTTACGTGATGGAATGGTGATGTTTTGACCCAGTTGTAGCGATGTCGATGGTGACAGATTATTCGCTTGTGCCAATACTTCTACTGGCATATTGTATTGCCGTGCCAGTTTAATCAGCCCATCTCCTCTTTTAACTTGATAATCAGAAGGCGATTTTGGTGGCTCATTCTTAGCCTCTTCTGCTGCCGCTTGTTTTTTCTCAGCCGCAGCATCCGCTTGTTTCTTAACTTCCGCTTGTCTTTTTGCTTCCGCTTCTTTTTTACTGTCTGCTAGTTTCTTTGCGGCAGCCTGCTCTTTAATCGCCGCTTGTCTTTGAGCTTCTTGTTGCGCTTGGGCAGCTTTTTGCTGGTCGCCAGTGTTTGTCTCACTTTCAGCTGACGCAGCAGCGCTAGTCTTTTTTATTGGCGTTGTAGCGTCATTTTTTTCCGCATCGGATTTGGATTTATCACTCTCTTCAGCAGCTGCCGCACTACTGGCCATGTACTGCTGACTTTCTGCACGGGCTTTTGCCAATGCTTCCGCCTCAGCGGCTTCCTGTTCAGTTAAGAACTGCTGGGCACGTTTTTCTTGTTCAGCCACACGAGCAGCGCGCTCTTTTTGTTTTTCTGCCAGAATACGTTTTTCAGTCTCGATATCCGTCGTCAGCGGTTGAGGAGACTCTTGCTCAGGGCTTGGCTTATCTACCATTGCTGACGCTGGTTGTGGTTCATTACTATCATCAATCTGTTGCACCATGGCGTATAGCATCACGCTACCGCCGATAATCATCCCAATGCCCAATAAGGCTTGTCTCGAAAAGTTCATCCGTTTACGTCTCTTAGTTGGTAATAAGGTTGATTGAGCGGCGCAACTGTCGTCTCAAAACTGTGTTTAGATAGTTTTAATAGCCTTGATAGGTGTCATTGCCACCAGTTGCGTCCATCCGTTTTTAAATGTTATGCCAAGCGTTTAATGCCATTATAGAGCAGCTTGCCAAATCACTTTGATTATAAAGCATATTTTTCATACTGTCTGCCATCATGCTACTGCTAAGATTAACATTAAATAAGCACTATTTTAATGTTAATTATCAACCGCCAGTGCTGCCAGTGCCTCGCCGATCGTATGAAAGGAGCCACATACCACGATAAGGTCTTGCGGCTGACTGCCATTGATAACCGCATCGGTCGCTTCTGCTAAACGTTTAAATTCGTGTATTTGAGCATTGTCGACATAGCTCGATAGGATACCTTGCAAGTGCTCAGTGCTCGCGGCGCGTGGATAATCAATCTCAGCGATATACCAATCGCTAATCGGTAAGCCCGCTATCGTCAAATGCTGCACGACTTTATTGATATCTTTATCACCCAACATAGAAAACAGCATTTTAATGCTGGCAGGTTTTCCTATAGCTTGACTGATATGATTACTATTTGGATTACTGCTTTGATTGAGAGCATCAGAACTATTTTGATTGGCTAAATGCTGTTGCCAAAGCGGTAATAGTTGCGCCAATAAAAACTCGACGCCTTGCTCGTTATGCGCGACATCAAACAGCCAATGGCGATTGTGGGTCTCACGATAATCAAAGCGACCAGCGAGCCTGACCGTTTGTAATGCTTGCTCGATAGCAGTGCTATCGACATTTAACGAACTTGCGAGCACTGCTGATAACGCAGTGGCAGTATTGGTCAATGATAGTGATGGGCGCGGTAATTGCATGGTGACCGCAGCATTGCTATATTGCCAAGCGCTTGCATCCACTTCACGATAATCAAAATCTTGCCCAACTTGATAACAAGTTGCTTGATGCTTATCAATCGCTTGCTGCACACTGACTGGCATTGCTGTAGCACCATAAACTACGCTGATACCATCACGTAAGATACCTGCTTTCTCACGGCCAATATCTTCAACATTGTCACCCAGCCAATCGACATGATCGATGGCGATATTGGTAATCACTGCCATATCAGGATCAATGATATTGACCACATCTAAGCGCCCACCCAGCCCTACTTCTAACACCCAAACATCGCAGTCCGCTTCGGCAAATATTAATAATGCGGCAAGTGTGGTCATCTCAAAAAATGACAAGGTCAGCTCACACGCTAATCGCGCTGCTTCTACCTTGCTAAAGGCTTCAATTAACGTCTCGTCACTCACCATCTCGCCATTGATACGCACGCGCTCATTGAATACACTTAGATGCGGTGATTGATACAGAGCCGTTTTATAACCTGCTGCTTGGCACATCTGCGCGATGACAGCCGTCGTTGAGCCTTTACCATTGGTGCCCGCCACTGTAAATACATAAGCATCGTCTTTGGCTGACTGTACCACGCCTAACGCCTCGGCAACTGGCAAAACTCGCGACAACCCCATGTCTATTGCCGATACATGAATCTGCTGCATATAATCGAGCCATTCGGTCAAGCTAGAATGCTTGTTAGGAGTGTTAGGGTTAAAAAGTAGAGAGTCGGACATGGACACAGCCTATATATAATTTTTTGAATAAAAAAATGGTCAATGAGAAAGCATTCATTAAGAAAGTAGAGACAGTATATAACTACCTGCCCAAAAAGCAAAAATAGCATTTACCGCTGTTGACGATAAATGCTATTGATTGATCTTACTTAGTCAGCAAAATTGATCATGCTACTAAGCATAAGTCATGCGGAATATTAAACTCAGTTATCCATTAGTCAAGCTGATGAGCAAGTTAAGCATCAACATTAGGCATGCGGCTTAACTTTGCCAGCAAACGATAAATAGTATCAATCATTTGATGACGATGCACCACTTCATCGACCACACCGTGCTCTAACAAGAACTCGGCACGCTGGAACGGCTCTTCTAGCGTCTCCCGAACCGTTTGCTCAATCACGCGCTTACCAGCAAAGCCGATCATGGCTTTTGGTTCTGCCAAATGAATATCACCTAACATAGCGAGCGACGCAGTCACACCGCCATAAACAGGATTGGTCAATATCACGATATACGGCACGCCAGCAATTCTCAAACGCTCAATTGCAGCAGCCGTTCGTGCCATCTGCATCAAAGACAGTAAGCCTTCTTGCATACGTGCGCCGCCAGAGGCAGCAAAGCAGACTAAGGGCACTTTGTCTGCCAGCGCTTTCTCAGCTGCTTGGACAAAACGATCGCCAACCACTGACCCCATAGAACCGCCCATAAAGCGGAAATCAAAGGCACAAGTAACGATATCAAGATTGCGCAGCTTACCATACAGCACAATCAGCGCCTCAGACTCGCCTGTCTTATCTTGTGCTTCAGTCATGCGCTGCGGATACGGCTTACTATCCACAAAGCTCAATGGATCTTTGGCAGTAAATTGTTGTCCAAGCTCACCTTCTACTTGATCGAGTAGCCAGTTTAAACGCTCACGAGCACTCATCGGTAAATGATGATCACAATGCGGACAAACATAGCAGTTAAAAATCAGTGCCGTATTGGTAATCATCGAATGACAATTACTGCACTTGGTTGACGGTTCAGTCTCTACTGCTGTCAAAGGCGCTGTCAATTGCTGTTTAATACCCGGTATCGGGCGATTAAACCACGATTGCCCAGCAGTATTACCGTTTGGCTCAGCGTTGCTTTTTTCAGTATGGTTCGGAGTCGTCATATCAGGTTTTATTATCGTATCAGTCATATTATTCGCCATTATCAAAGGCTTATCGACAAGCTGGCTCATGCGCTTGTCCCTAAGAATCGATTTATAAGGATCAGTTTAATCGTCACATATTCTCATAACTTTCGCAGTTATAAAGCGCAGTTATAAGGCACGCTTACGTGAAACTGTAACAATTTATATATGATGTTAGTTTACACACGTAAACTAACTTTAGCAAAGTCATTTAACCCTGTCTTTATAAACATTGTTATTCATATTGCCATGACGATTTAAGTGACGATAATTTAACTTTATTTCACTCAGGCACTCAAACTATCAAGTGCACCGCGTAGCTCATCCATTTTTGCCATGATTTTTTGCTGAGCGGCGGCAACAGCAGTCGCATCACTTGCATTTATATCGGCAAAGTTTTGCACCAACGCACTACCGACAATAATACCATCGGCATGCTCACCGATTGCTTTGGCTGATACGGCATCACGAATACCAAAACCCACGCATACTGGTAAATCGGTCTCGGCTTTAATCGCTTGTACTTGCGTTGCCACATCATCGGTATCGAGCGTTGCCGAACCCGTCACGCCTTTTAATGACACATAATAAATATAACCACCGCAATGGGTCAATACTTGCTCACGGCGCTCAGGTAAAGTGGTTGGTGACAATAAGAAAATCTCATTCATCGAGTTGTCAGTCAAATGCTGGGTAAAGCTGCCCGCCTCTGCTGGCGGCAAATCAACCATCAATATGCCATCGACGCCAGACTGCTCACATAGCGCCACAAAGTTATCATAACCGATGATTTCAACAGGATTGAGGTATCCCATCAGGATAATTGGCGTTTGCGTGTCTTGCTGACGAAACTCAGCAACCATTTTTAACGCATCACGCGTACTAGTACCTGCGGCTAATGCACGTTCTCCAGCCAATGCAACCACAGGACCATCTGCCATTGGATCAGAGAACGGCAAGCCGACTTCGATCATATCTGCGCCATGCTTGACCAAGTCGTGCAATAAACCGACGGTAGTCTCTGGGTTTGGATCGCCTGCCATCACGTAAGGAATCAGGGCTTTTTTATTTTGTGCTTTTAAGGTTTCAAAAGTGCTTTCAATTCTGGTCATAGTGGTCTCTTATAATTTTAAAATTAATTTATTGTCATTGAATCGTATAAGGCACATATTCCCTCTACTAATGACCTTGCCAGTCGATATCTAGCTGTTCGGTACGGTTATAGAGTATATGAGTTAATAATAAAGCTACTTGCATTCTATGAATCTGATAATGATTGTCTGAATTATCGTTTAAAACATAACTGTCAAGCGTTGACTTTAATAGTACAAATTCTGATAACCCATTTCCATCAAGTGAGTCAGGAATAATATTTTCCTCGAATCTTTCACTGGCATTAGGCTTGTAGAGTATTGAAATACCACTATCATCTTTTTCAATGTTATAAACAATTTCATCTATATTATCAAAACATATCACTCTCTCTTTACAACGACTATTTGAGAGGATTCTTAGTTCATCAGAAGTAATAGACAGGATAGGTTCTAAATGCCAATCAATATTTTTTGCCATATGTTTACTAGGTAGGTTTTGGCCTTTTTCTTTACGAAATGCTAAGTAATGAGAAAATATGTGCCATAACATGAACATACTACATATAACAAAAATGGATTTAACCTTTAATAGATCATTACTACCTAAAAACCTCTCTGCTAGATATAAAAGAAAGCCGATCACTACCGAGAGCAAAGCTAGTTGCATACTATCAACAAACTTTTCACTTTGAAAAAACTTTAGTTCTTTTTTAGGCAGTAGCGAATTAATGTTCAAGGGCAGGCTAAGTGTTAGCTTATCTGGAAAACTATTTAGCTCAAATAAATTATGACTCACCGTACCCTCAATATTAGATAACTCTCAAGTTAATAATAGATCTAAAGTAGATTCGAATGATAGGAACTCTAAAATTGTAGTAATTTAAAGCTCAATCCCTTCCGCCTTCATCACTGAATGCAAATCTTTGTCGCCACGACCCGACATGTTCACAATAATCGTTTGATCAGGCGTCATCGTTTTAGCTAGCTTCAATGCATAAGCGACGGCATGCGCAGATTCGAGCGCAGGGATAATACCTTCTTTACGCGTGACTTCATGAAAGCCTTCTAGCGACTCTTTATCCGTACAGCCCACATATTCAACGCGCTTCATGTCTTTTAAGAAGCTATGCTCAGGACCTACACCAGGATAATCAAGACCTGCCGAGATAGAATGCGTTTCTTGAATTTGACCTTCATCATCCGCCATCAGATAAGTACGATTGCCATGTAGCACGCCGATACGGCCAGCAGCCAATGGCGCGGAATGGCGACCGGTTTCTATGCCATCACCTGTCGCTTCAACGCCATACATTTTAACGTCAGTATCGTTTAAGAAATCAAAGAACAAGCCAATAGCGTTTGAGCCACCACCCACACAAGCGACTAATGCATCTGGTAATTTACCCGTCATTTGCAGATGCTGAATACGTGCTTCTTTGCCGATAATTGCTTGAAAATCGCGTACCAATAACGGATAAGGATGCGGGCCAGCGACCGTACCGATAATGTAATAGGTGCTATCTACATTAGTAACCCAATCACGCATCGCTTCATTCATTGCATCTTTCAGTGTCCGTGAACCTGAAGTTACTGGTACCACTGTCGCACCGAGCAAGCGCATACGATAAACGTTCATCTTTTGGCGCTCGACATCATCCGCACCCATATAAACGATACATTCTAGCCCTAAGCGCGCAGCGATTGTCGCCGTCGCTACGCCATGCTGACCTGCACCCGTTTCAGCAATAATGCGTTTTTTACCACACATTTTGGCAAGTAGCGCTTGTCCAATGGTGTTATTAACTTTATGTGCGCCAGTATGATTTAAGTCTTCACGTTTAAAATAAATTTGCGCACCGCCAATCTCATCACTTAAACGTTTGGCATGATATAAAGGCGTTGGGCGGCCGACATAGTTGACCAAATCATTGTGATATTCTTCCCAAAACGCAGGGTCTTTCTTGACTGTGTTATATAACGTTTCGAGCTCTTCTAGTGCTGCCATCAAGGTTTCAGAGACAAAGCGACCGCCATGCACGCCGAAATGTCCACGGGCATCAGGATATTGATTGAAATCTTGCACGTTCTCTGGATTGGTGAAGGTATTGATAGCTTTAGCAGTGGTAGATAAATCTTTGCTCGCGACATGACTCATGATAATTCCTACTCTAATAAGTGGTATTTTTTAAGATAAATAAGGGGGAAATTTTTCCAAGTAATTAGCTATTTAACGGATAAAAATTCACGGCTAAAACACTAGTTACTGATATTCGAAGGTTCGCCAAGCGTCTCATTTTGCCATCGGTCGCGTTTTACCGCTTTCATAAAGGCACGCATTTTGGCAGCGTCTTTTTTGCCTTTGTCAGACTCAATCCCACCGCTGACATCGACCGCATAAATAGGCAAATCTAAAGTGGCAGCGACATTATCGGCAGCCAGTCCGCCCGCTAAAATAATAGGTAGCGAGCTGTCTTGCGGTAGCAGACTCCAATCAAAACGTGCCCCTGTGCCGCCATATTTATGGGGATGGTAAGCATCCAATAAGATACTGTTCGCGCCAGCGGCGGCAAACTCATTAATCTCGGCGCTTACGCTAGCGGCAGTGTGTTGGTCAGCATTGATACGCAGCGCTTTTATCCAGCGTTTATTGACTGCACTGGCCAGCTGCGCACATTGCTCTGGTGTTTCATCACCATGGAATTGAATGATATCAAACGATACCTGATTCGCTAATTCTATCAGCTCTGCGCGCGGCATATTCACCACTAGAGCCACTATACTTATAAAAGCTGGCAAAGAAGCACTTAACGATTGCGCCTGCTCGATAGTGACAGCGCGCGGACTGGGCGGATAAAATACCAAGCCAACCGCATCAACACCCAACTGGGCGGCAAGTTTAATATCATTAGGCTGGGTAAATCCGCAAAACTTAACGTGCATGATGTGACCTTAGATATAACACTTAGTGCGACATTATTAGACTGTCTTCGCTACATTGACGGCAAGTAAACGTCAATTGCCAACGCTAAAGCGTAAATATGAGGATTTGTTAATTGAATGGTAAATCCATTGCATCCAAAAACTTATCCTAGCATACTTTTATTACCAGTTTTGTTTATGATTGCGATTGATTAATAGAGGGATAGTTGAATGTCTAAAACGGCGGCGGAAACGTCTCATAACACCGATAGCACCGAAACAAGCAATGTCAACAATAGCGACGATGCCACTAGCGTAAACCCAGCGCATTATTTAATGTGGTTTCGTCGTGACCTGCGAGTTCATGATAATACCGCGCTAGCTGCGCTTTGCGAGCAGGCAAATGCGGATAACGCCTCAGTAAGCGCTATTTATTTCATGACGCCTGAACAATGGCAAGCACATGACATGTCGCTGACACAGCTCGACCATATCGCTCGCACCTTGCCTATTCTCGCAAAAGACCTACAAACGCAATTAAATATCCACTTAACAGTACAGCTCTGTCCAAGCTTTTCTGACTGTGTTGAGGCGATGCTAGATATCTGTAGCGCGAACCAGATCAGCACTGTGATGGCAAATCACGAGTACGAAGGCAATGAGATTAAGCGTGATGAGCAATTAACCAAACAGCTTGCAAACAACGATATAGAATTTGTCCGCTGGCATGATCAATGTATCTTGCCACCACAAACCATCACCACGAACGATGACAGCATGTATCAGGTGTTTACCCCATTTTATAAAAAATGGCGGCATACCTTGGATATCAGCACCATACAAATGCATGAGGCATCCGCCATAAATGGCAACACTAAAGTCAAACTAGAAGTCTCGAACGCCAATGCTACTATCGAAGATATAGAAAGAGTAAGTAAAGAAGTAGTCGAAGATTATCAAAAGGCACTGCAAAATGCTGGTTTATTAGAGCACATTGATATAGACGTACAGCTTGAGCACGCTCGGGCAGCCTACCCTGCTGGCGAAGATGCAGCTTGCCAGCGTTTAGAGGACTTCATCGCTGAGGATATTGATAACTACGATATCAGTCGCGATGTACCCAGTTTAAATGCCACCAGTCAGCTATCTGCCTACCTGACTATTGGCGCAATCAGCCCCAGACTTTGCTACTTACAAGCTACCCTACAATTAAGCAAAGCACTGGGAGAATTACATGGGAATAACGGTGACAACTTAGACAGCGGGGATAGCTTTAACAACACTGATAATAACGACATTAACCGCTGGATAAGTGAGCTGGCTTGGCGAGATTTCTATCGTCATGTTTTAGACTATAAGCCCGAATTAATACGCCATCAAGCGTATAAACATGAGACTGATGTCAAAATTAACTGGTCATATAATCAAAATGACCTTGATGCGTGGTGCTCAGGCAAAACTGGCGTGCCGTTAGTCGATGCGGCAATGCGCTGCCTGAATGCGACAGGCTTTATGCACAATCGCTTGCGGATGGTCACGGCGATGTTTTTGACTAAGGATTTATTGATCGATTGGCGCTTAGGGGAGCGTTATTTTATGCAGCAGCTGATAGATGGTGACTTTGCGTCCAATAATGGGGGTTGGCAATGGAGTGCGTCGACTGGCACCGACTCTGCACCTTACTTTCGCATTATGAACCCTTTTAGCCAAGCCAAAACCCACGATACCGATGGCGAATTTATCAAGACGTGGCTGCCTGAGCTAAAAGCTATTCCTGCCACCATCTTGCATAGCGAGGATAAAATGCGTCAAGCACTGGCAAAGGGCGGTAAGTTTGCTGACATTGATTACCCATTACCGATGGTCGAACATAAAGCGGCTCGCCAATTAGCGATTGCTGAATTTAAAAAATAGCGACGCATTACATCAACACTAAAACCTCAATTTACTAAGAGTTTCAGCTATTGCAGCTTACTCACATTATCTACCCTTCCTAGGGCGTGTCCTCATTTTAAAAATGAGATAAATTACCGTCAAACAAGGAAAGTAGCGCACATAATATCGAGATACTAAGAAGCTATTTGACGATGTTTGGCAAAATTTATCTATTTTTAGCCCATTTAGAAAGTAATCGATTGAATTGAGGACACGCCCTAGTATCAGCTAGAGTTTACAAGATACGAGTTTGGATAATGTATAAGGCATAGGCTAATAAAGTGAAGCTTATAATTAACAGTACCCATGTCGCAAAAGAAAGCGATTCTTTCGCTTTAGGGCGCTTATTAAGCTGACGTTCAGGCTTAGAAGACGGTTTATTATTAAGAGTTGTCATATACGCCACCTTTTATATAGGGTTATATTACCAACGAAATTCATAAGTTGATTATGAATAATAGATAAGCTCTACTATACAATATAAATGGCGTTACTTTAAGTGTTTCCAATTAATAAGCTAACGTATGATTATCTAGTCTATGGCTCTAATAAAATTATGTATGCATTATTTTACTGGCATCTGGCACGCGCCTGCACCTTGAGTCGTTACTGTCACAACTGCACCAGTTAACGAAAATAGCTGTTGCAGTTGGGTTTGCGCATTTTCTAGTGCCATATTCATGACATCACCGCGACAAGCGCGTTCGAGTACTTCTTTTTTTGCCATACTTTGCGCTTGTTGCAATATTTTTGGATCGACTTGCATCATGCCAAAAGCACCAGTCTGCCAATCATAAATCTCTATATCGTCTAGATAAACTGAAAATATCTCTGATGGTGGGATGGTAATATTGATTTGCGGCATCATTGAAACTGGCATATTAGCACCCGCTTCTTGTACCTCATCGACGCTAATTTCAGGCTGCACCACTTGTACCATCTCAGGGGTAAGTGCACTTAAATCAATCCCCGCCTCCACTCGTCCGCGCGCGATAAACAAACCCTTTTGCTCGTCTTGCCACAGCTTCATCCAACTGCCAGGACGTTGACTGGTAATGACGGTATCGACACTGAACGCCACCGTTTCCAAACGATTCAATTTTTGGATTTGTGTGACCACGCCTTCACGAGTAATGGTTTCTATCGGCTCTTCCTTGGTTATATTCTGCACACTATAAATAGCAAAGACGATAGCTGCTAAACCGATGAGCAATATCATCCACGACATCATCGCAATGGGTTTTTTCGCTTGTGAGTTAGGCGCATCATTATTAACAGGAGATCGATTGTCAGGATTATTCATATAAACACCCTCAGAGTTTTATCATTTATTTTTATTAAACGTATAACAAATAACTGTCTAAATGATAAATGCTACTTTTGAGCAGCAACTTCAAGTAATGACTACCAATACGCTACATAATGACTAGCACTACCATTTACTATAAATACCCTAAAAACTGGTAAATAATCGAGTTGTAGTGACCTCATTTGCTCGTTTAAGTCACGTTTAAGTCACGTTCTGTCTGAAAAAACAAAAAGTCATTGCGTCTTAGGCTAACTTTACCTAACATAGTCAGATTGTATAAGCAAAATGTTGGCGTACATCTATTTTTCTGGTCTTTATGCGTAAAGTATGACGCTGCCAACATCAACGTTTTAATACAAAATGAAAAGTTCCAGCCTTTTTGTAAGGCGTTTTATGAACGCACTTTCTATTCATGTACTGTTTGTCGCAGTACTTTTTAGCTAGGCATGTCCTAGACTATTACCAAGTGATACAAAGGTAAGCTTGCGTCGGCCATCAAAGCACACGCTCAATATCCTACTATTTCTTATTTATTTTATCGTTGATAAGGTTACGCTTTATTTATGAAAGCCAGTCAATTTTTATTTGCCACTCTAAAAGAAACCCCAAGTGATGCCGATATCGCCTCAAGCCAATTGATGGTGCGTGCCGGTCTTATTCGTAAAATTGCTTCTGGGTTATATATTTGGTTGCCCATGGGGCTACGCATCTTGCAAAAAGTCGAACGCATTGTTCGTGAAGAGATGCAAGAAGTTGGTGCACAAGAAGTGCTGATGCCAATGACCCAACCCGCCGAGCTTTGGCAAACGACCGGACGCTTTAACGATTACGGTCCTGAGCTGTTGCGCTTCAAAGACCGTCATGATCGCGACTTTGTATTGGGTCCGACACATGAAGAAGTCATCACCAATCTGGCGCAAGGCGAGCTGCGTAGTTATAAACAATTACCAATCACCTTTTTCCAAATTCAGAACAAATTCCGTGATGAGATTCGTCCACGTTTTGGTGTGATGCGCGCACGCGAATTTACCATGAAAGATGCTTATTCGTTCCACGTTGATCAAGCATCGTTGGCAAAAACTTACCATGACATGTATGACGCTTATACGCGTATCTTTACCCGTTTGGGCCTAGATTTCCGTGCAGTACAAGCGGATACTGGTTCTATTGGTGGTTTTGCTTCACACGAATTTCATGTATTGGCAGACAGCGGCGAAGATGATATTGCCTTCTCTGATTCTTCTGATTATGCGGCCAACGTTGAGCTTTCCGAATCAGTGAGCACCGCTGAGCGTCAGCCACCGAAAATGGAACGCGAAGACGTCCTGACAGAAAATATGACCAGCTGTAAAATGGTTGCTGAACATTTAGGCTTACCATTAGAAACGACGGTCAAAACATTAATCGTCCATGGTCATACCGAAAATGATGAGCCACAGCTTATCGCTATCGTATTACGCGGTGATCATCAGCTAAATACGATCAAAGCTGAGAAAATCGAAGAGGCCAATGTGCCGCTGACAATGGCTTCTGATGAAGAACTGAAAGCTGCTGGTCTGCATAAAGGCTATATTGGCGTTAATTTGGATATGCCTGTCTTTGTTGATCGTTCGGCAGCAACTTTGTCAGACTTTGTGTGCGGTGCCAATGAAGTCAATAAACACACCACTGGTATGAACTGGGCACGTGATGCGAGCATTACTCGTGTCGTTGATGTACGCAATGTGCAGGAAGGCGACCCTTCTCCTGATGGTAAAGGCAGCCTAAAAATCAAACGTGGTATCGAGGTCGGTCATATCTTCCAGTTGGGTGATAAGTACTCGCAAGCGTTAAATGCTACCGTATCTGGTGAAGATGGTAAGCCTGTGACCCTAATGATGGGCTGCTACGGTATTGGTGTGAGCCGTATCATTGCCGCTGCTATCGAACAGAACAACGACGAAAACGGTATCATGTGGCCACAGACGCCAACGGTTAATGATTCAATCGCTCCTTTTGAAGTCGCTATCATACCGATGAAGTCAAAAGAAGATACCGTCATGCAGACAGCGACGGCACTCTATGAAGAGTTAAAAGCACAAGGCATCAATGTGCTTCTTGATGATCGTAACGAGCGTCCAGGTGTTAAGTTTGCTGATCTTGAATTGATTGGTATTCCTCATCGTATCGTGGTTTCTGACCGCAACCTTGCTGAAGGTAAGTACGAATACGTCAATCGCCGTGAAGCAGAAAAGCAAATGCTCAGCCGTGAAGAAGTCATGGCAAAAGTAAGCGGCAAATAGTTTTATTCATAAAACTGTGCCATAAAAAGCGCCTATCTCATTAAATGAGATAGGCGCTTTTTCGCGTGTAATATAGCTAAAAAAAACTACTTAACATTATATCTTTTAGCAATGACCTTACTGCGTTTCTGTGTTTCATTAGCGGTGCAAACATTAGCGCTAATCTGAGCGTACACCACAGAATTATTCATTGGACCTTCGTATTCAAAGTCACACTTATCATTACGATCCTTTAACCATATACGCTGTTCTTTATCCAACTGCTGTTGTTGTGTCGCATTCAAAGTACGATAAGCGCTCATATAGATTTTATTAAGGCGATTTTTTTCGACTACAATCGCATCGTTACCACAATCATAAGCCACTTCCATATAAGCGTCTTCACAGTTATATTGATTTTTCACAAATGCAGCCTGTGCCAACTGCAAGGTAGCTAGAGACAAAGTAGCAGTCCCTAGAGCGGTTAAAAAGCTGGTTTTTAACTTCATAACTGCATCTCAATATTCATAAAATAAGGTTTATTAAGTATAGAAAAGAACGCGCATCAATGAAAGCTAAAAATTAATATTTATTGCCGAATCAAGCGGCTTGGCTGTGGCATTAAGCGGATATCACTGACGCGACAAGGGTTGATATCGATACCGCCTCGGCGTGTATACCAAGCGCGAACCATCAGCTCACTTGGCTCATAATATCGACTCAGATCAGCAAATATCTGCTCCACACATTGCTCATGAAAACCATTATGCTGACGGAAGCTTAAGATATAACGCAGCATTCCAGCCTCATCGATTTTTTTATTACTGGTCATCGAAACCGCCAACGTCCCCCAATCTGGCTGATTGGTTACCGGACAATTACTGCGTAGCAAATTAGAATAAAAAGTATAGGGCTGCACGCTGTCGATTTCTGAATGAGCAGCCATTTTGTCATCATTCAATAGCGACGCGTCAGGATGCTCGCACAATGCGACTTTTTCGCTACTATTGGCAAGTGCGTCATCAATACAAACACCCTCAGGTTGAGCCACCAATAACCCTGTTGTCTTATTATTCAAGTCGTCATTTAAGCAAAACAACTCAACTTGCACGTCTGCTTGTACACAGGCTGATAAGTCTTTAGCAATCAGCGTTTGTACTTCTGACCAACTATCGAATTCGGTAAAGTTGATACTGTTTAGATAGAGCTTAAGTGACTTTGACTCAACGATAAATGGCGAGCTGGCCGGAATACCAAAGCGTGCTATCGCAACCTGCGAGATACCCTGTTGATTTAACCAAGACATCTCAAATGCCTGCCACCAATCGATACCAACCATTAACTTATCGTCTTGCCAGCCAATGACATCGCGACCCATACTGCGAGCGATAGGATACAAGGTCTCTGGACTATACTCGGTTGGATAGTCAGTGGTTTGCTCACCCAAGATACCGTGAATACTCATAAGTTACTTACCTTTCATGCTTAAATATAATGAAATAAAAACCAGTCATTTTACAGCAATGGGCTATTTTATGGGAATCATTTGCCACTCTGATGAACTAGCATTTTTGACCAAGCTAAAACGTACTCGATAGCCGACATCATCGGTTTCATTGATAAGATAATAAAAATCGATTAAAACACTATTCTTACTTCGCCATTCAATATCTACATTCTCAAAACTATGTCTCTGTTCTCGATTTTGATAAGAATCCAAATGCGCTTTTAATTCGCTGGGGTCACTCTCGTAAACAATCTGATAGTCGCCCTCCTTCTGCTTTTGCCAAATCGTAATATTTTCTTCATCTATATAACGCTCTACTGTAGTAATACGTTCTTTATTGGGTGATACACTTAAATCGATACCATCAAATTCTTGACTAAATCCAGTTTTGAGATTAACAAGTACAGTACTTTCTATTTCGGGAAAACTTCTCAACAAGTACAGCAGTTGTCTCTTTTCGTCATAATCATATAGTGAAAAATAAGAGTGAGATTGGCCGTCAGGAGCAAACAGCTCATCACGAAAAACTAACGGTAAGCTTCGACTGGTTACTTGGATATATATCGTATCTTTTTCTCTCGAAACACGGTTGCCCAATCCCCACTTTTTGCTAAGCTTGTTATCATGTTTCTCTAAGCTTGTCTCAAGGCATTTCCTATAAAAGACCAGACTATCGTATTCACACTTATCATCAAAGTAATCTGATTTTCTGGCTGGGTCTAGTACTTTCCAAACATAGTCATCCATCGTCGCTTTGGGCAGGTCTGCTTGTGCTGGCATTGACAGCATTAGCAGTATTGCACTCGTCATACAGATGCGAATTTCAGTGGCTACTGATAGAGTTATTTGCATATGAGAGCTAGACCTTTTTATTGTTTTTTAATCGTTGGTATTAACATCAGGTAAAACTCTCTGCCATTTACCCTCTTTATTATCAGCCGCATAAATATAGCGCACGCGAAATGCTACCGTGTCAGTGGGATTGACTCTGTAATAAAAATCAACGTTAACTTTATTATTGCTTGTCCAACTGATATCTCGCGCTTCGTACACCTCATGTTTTTTGTCATTATCATAATCTTGTTCATATAATTCATTACTAGCAAATATCGTTGCATAGCGTCCGTCATTGTCAGCTTTTTGACGCTCCCATATTATGATATCTCTGGTCACACCTTGCCTACCATTAAACCCTACCACTTGATTCATATCGCTAGAAAACTTAAGATTGGTCGCATACAGCTCTTGCCAGCGCCCTGTGTTTAAATCGACAATGACAGTCGCTTGAGTCTCATACATCGTACGTAGTAACTGCAACAGATGATGTGATTTATCATAATCCTGCAATTGATAATGAGCCCTATACTCTTCTTCAAACGGTTCAAGATAATCCTTAAATACCAATGGTTGCTTATGGTTGGGTGTATTAATATAAATGGTATCTTTTTCTCGAATAACGCGGTCACTCAAGCCCCACTTTCGGCTTTGTGCATTATCAGCTTGGGCTAACGATTTAAAGATACAGTTTTCATAATCTTTAAACGTTCGATATTCAGTATGATCGTATCGACAGCTGTCTTCATACCAGTCTATCGCTACAGGCGCAGGGACTTTTATCCATACCTCTTCATTTGTCGATGGCTCTAAAGCTAAAGGCGCTGCCTGTGCATCTAAGGATGCTATTGTGGTCAATATAAATAGTCCTGCGACAGTCAACGCTGCTTTTATGTGATGAGAGATAGTAATCATTTACCTACTACCTTCATACAGTTGCCACTTATTCGTTGAGGTATTTTTAATAAAGGTATATCGTACTCTAAAAGCCGCTGAATCCGCTTGATTCAACTTATAAAAAGAATCTGCATAAAACTTATCATCATTTACCCAAGTAAAGGTTTCGCTATCATAAACCTGCTGTGCTTTATCTGCTTGATAAAACTTTTTATGATTGTCGTAGTTTTTTGAATCGTCACTACTGCTATAGACTTGTTTATAGTAGCCTTCATAGTAACCGCTATCTTGTCGCTCCAAAATATTGACGTGTTCCGTCGCCCCCATTTCACTTTCAAAACCGACTATATATCTCATATCAGGAGAGATACTTAGCTTTCTGAGACTAAAATCTTGCCAAAACCCAGTAACCAAATTAACTACCGTCAAGCTCTCTCCTTCATAAAAGCTTTGATGTATTGTCAGTAATTTCCGTGATTTATCGTAGTCTTGTAGCGAATAATAAGGATTAAAATCCTCCTCATAAGGACTGGAGTAATCAACAAATACTAGTGGGTTTTTCCGATTAGCGACTTTGATATAAATGGCATTTCTCTCTCTAAAGACTTTATCGCTGATATTCCATTGCTTACTAAGCGCATTATCTGCATCTTCCCTCAAGTTATACAGACAGTTTTGTAGCGCATCATAAGTTTCATATTTGTAGTCGTTATGGCAATCATACTTATACGTTGCAGGATCTACAGGCGTCTCCATGACAACCCAATCATAATCATCCATTGCCGCAAGTGGCGCTGCGATGGCAATGCTCGTGATTGTACTCAATAAAGTGGCTGTAAAAGCCTTACTCATACTTCTGACAAAAAAAATTTTCATAAAAAAAGCCCAACAATGTTGGACTCTTATAATAAGGTGACAAGCTACATTTTACAAACTAATCTACAAGCGCACACGTGAGCCATTACTGAGTAAACGATAAGCGATGGTATAGAATACCGCACAGAAGACAAAAATAGCAGCCATCGAATACCAGACATTCACATCAGAATAACCAAGAATACCGTAACGGAATGAGTTCACCATATAAACGATAGGATTTAATAGCGAGATATTTTGCCAAAATGGTGACAAGTTTTCCATCGAGTAAAACACACCGCCAAGATATGTCAATGGCGTAAGCACAAAACTTGGAATGATAGAGATATCATCAAATGAGCGAGCAAACACGGCGTTTATAAAGCCACCAAGTGAAAATAAGATAGACGTACCCAGTACCGTAAATACCGTCACAAATAAATGCTCAATGCCAAGATCGGTAAAGAATAGTGCAACTATCGAAACGATGATACCAATGGCCAGTCCACGAAAGATACCACCACTAATATAACCCATCAAAATCGCATGTTTGGAAACTGGCGAAACCAACAGCTCCTCGATACTGGAGGTGAATTTGGCACTAAAGAAGCTCGATACCACATTAGAGTAACTGTTGGTAATAATCGACATCATAATGAGGCCAGGCACGATAAACTGCATGTACGGCACACCGCCCATTTCACCCACACGTGAGCCGATCATCTTACCGAAGATGACAAAATAGAGACTCATCGTAATCACTGGTGGCAGCAAGGTCTGTGGCCAAATACGCAGAATTCGGCGAACCTCTTTTAACAAAATGGTGCGAAAAGCAATCCACTTTTTATTCCATGACATGGTTTTATTAGGATCTATCATTTCTTGACTCACAATCCTGCCTCCTTCATGCTGTCTGCACTTTGGATATTTTTGTCTACTAAACGCATAAATAGCTCTTCTAGTCGATTGGCTTTATTACGCATACTGGCTACCGTGATACCTTGCTCAGATAACTGGTCAAAAACACCATTTAACGATTCGCCTTCAGTCAGTGTGACTTCAAGCGTCTGATCATCAGGCTGCGATGTGTCTGTCACTCCTGCCAAAACCAATTGACGCGTAAGCGGTGTCTCCAAATCAAAAACAAAGGTCTCAACCGATAGCTGCGCTAGCAAGTCCTTCATCTCAGTATTAATACGAATCTCACCATGATCCAAAATTGCAATGCGTTTGCACAGCTGCTCCGCTTCTTCAAGATAATGAGTCGTCAGAATAATCGTGGTGTTTTCTTCGATATTAATCTGCTGCATAAACTCCCACATAGAGCGGCGTAACTCGATATCTACCCCAGCGGTTGGCTCATCCAAAATCAATAATTTTGGCTTATGAATCAGCGCCCTTGCAATCATCAACCGGCGCTTCATACCACCTGATAGCTCACGTGATTTGCTATTGCGCTTGTCCCACAGACCTAGCGCCATTAATAATCGTTTTGCCCGTGGGCGTGCTTCTTTGGCAGGAATGCCAAAGTAACCAGCCTGTGTAATCAAAATATCTTCGACTTTTTCGAACATATTAAAATTAAACTCTTGTGGGACGATACCAAGATACTGTTTAGCGACAGACGGATTCTCTAGTAAGTCTGTGCCAAAGATCTTTACGCTGCCAGTTGTTGGTTTAAAAAGCGAGCTAATAATACCAATCATGGTTGATTTACCAGCACCATTTGGCCCCAGCAACGCAAAAAACCCCCCTTGCGGGACGGTTAAACTGACATCTTTGAGTGCCGAAAACCCATTGCTATAGGTTTTGGATAAATTCTGGATAGCAAGTGCTGGTACCTCAGACATAAAAACCTCTTTATTGGTTATAAATTTATGTAAAATAGTTTTTAGAATATAAACAGACAGAAGAGACTGTGTAGTGTCATAAAGTGAGGCTAGTGTCGATGAATTTCAACTGTAATGCCTTAGAAGTACTGTATTGATAATACTCATCATTAAAAAAGCGCCTATCTCATTTAATGAAATAGGCGCTCCACTGATATATATGGTAAAAGGCTTAGCCAGATATTCAATACAATTAGCTTGCTTCACCAACCATATAATCGACAGCGTTTTGAACTTCCTCATCAGGGATATCAGCACCACCTTTAGCAGGCATGGCGTTAAAACCATTGATAGCATGAGTGTATAATGTTTCTTTACCTTTGGAGATACGTGGTCCCCATGCACCAGCGTCACCTAAGATTGGTGAGCCAAGTAGACCTGCCGCATGACAAGTCTGACATACGGCATTGTATACTGCTTTGCCATCACGAGGGCCGTCACCCGCTGCCGGGCCAGCGGCACGTGCCGTCACATCACAAACTTCATCGTCTTCAAAGCACACTTTAGCAACTGGCTGAATGCGAGCAATTAAGTTAGGATACAAAGCAATCAGCTTTTGCACTTGCGGCGTATCTTGCGGAATAGGCTCTTCATCAACCGCAGGTGCGGCAGCGGCAGTTTCTGCGGCAGGTGCCTCGCCATCAGTCGTATCTGCAGCAGCTTGGGTATCATCACCCAACTGCTCAGGCGCATTTGCTACCACTTCCTGCGCTGCTGCTACATCAGAAACAGTTACAGGAGTATCTACAACACTTTCAGCTTGGCTCACCGCGATACTAGCGATTCCTAGAATGGCAGCTGCCGATAACATAACTACTTTTCTCATTCGTCACGTTCTCTTATTACATATACAAAGGCTTATACGGCTCAGACATTCTGCTTGTCCTCCTTTGACAACCAAATAGTTATCAATAGCAAACAGCCATCCCGCGTACCAGCACACTTGTAATCGGTGATTATAAATATGAATTCTCCCTGTCATTATAAGGGAAAAGGCAGGTAGATTGCCATGCCTGTTTAATGACTATCCTGTTTTTTCTTAAAAAACATCAATCACTGTCTTCATTCATTGGCTTTATGGATTTTATTTGTTAGACTAAGCGGTCTTTATTTTTCGACATCTTTACTGCTCATAACGCTCGTTTAGGCATGATGTTGATAATACCGTACGCCATTGTTGTTATGCGCTCGTAGCTCAGTTGGATAGAGTATCGGTCTCCGAAGCCGAGGGTCGTGGGTTCGATTCCCGCCGAGCGCACCAATCATCGTATTTATAATATTTGTTTCATCCTTCCCTAGTAGCACCCTAAATCTCAAATATACATCAACCCCGCGCTCAAAATATTTGCGGATTTCGCCGTGCGTGCTCGTCTATTGATAAACAGTTCTCTTATATGATAGGCATTTTGCTTATAACACTCGCCTATTCTGCTTGCTGCAAATTAGCCGCTAGCTGGGCACGGTTAGGCACACGATGATAATTAATCACGGGCACGTTACCCAACAGGCGCTGACCTGAAGCAATTTTCTTATCCATCGTAATCATTGCAATTTTTTTATCTTGTTTACTGAGCAATAAATGATTGGTCTTGCGTGTGACTCGATAATCAGGAAAATACTGTTTGATAAGCACGGATGTTTTTTGCAGGTCGTCATTAATAGGTTTTTTCACGCTTTTAGACGATTTATTATGAATTGTCTCACCCACTTTTACGCCGCGTGACTTTGCCAACAACCATAAAGCGGCAATAACAGCAAACAATATGACAAGCCACCAAATTCCATCTATCATTAGAAGAGATATCCATTATTAGCAAGGGTTGGCTCATGTTAGCAGAATTATCACCAGCGTTAATAGCAGAAGTAGAACTTGCTGCTAAATTATTGACATCCAAACAGCATATTTGTATCTTAACGGGTGCAGGGATTTCAGCAGAAAGTGGCATTCCAACTTTCCGAGATAAGCAAACAGGCTTGTGGGAAAACTATGGTGTGGAAGACTTAGCGACACCTGAGGCTTTCACTCGTGATCCAAAACTGGTGTGGTCATGGTATCAATGGCGCAGGCAATTGGTCGCAGATAAAAAACCGAATCCTGCACATTTTGCCTTAGCGCAGTGGCAATACCATACTCAGTCGTCCAATCAATCATTAACGCTTATCACTCAAAATGTTGATGATTTACATGAGCAAGCTGGCAGTACGGTAACTCATTTGCATGGTAATCTGTGGCATAACCGCTGTAGTCAATGTGAGACAGTCTGCCAAAGTCAATCGAGGGGTTCGTATCATAGCGAGGATACAATCAATTTTGATGACACACTGATGACCTGTCGCCATTGCGATGGCTATATCAGACCAGATATCGTTTGGTTTGGCGAAGCATTACCAGTACAAGCATGGCAAACGGCAGAAGATGCGGCGGCGAACTGCGAGGTATTTATCAGTATTGGCACCTCCAGTCTCGTCTATCCTGCCGCTGGACTCGCACAGTTAGCGAAGCAAAATGGTGCCAAAATTATTGAGATAAATCCCAATCCAACGCCGAATACTATTGTGGATATCACCTTAGCGGAAAAAGCTGGGGTGATTATGCCGTTATTAATCCAGAAAATCACTGCGCTCTAGTCGCTTGAACTTAAGTCGCCTGAACTTAAGTCACTTGAACCTAAAAAGCATACCGTGTAAAAAAGAAAAGGCTTAACGATTGATATCAACCGTTAAGCCTCGGGTACTAAAACCTAATCATAGTTGATTTACTTTAGTGCCAGATCAACTTTCGCCAAATATGCTGCTTTTAATTCATCACTAATAAATGAGGCATTAAAGGAGTTCTTTACCAAAGTAACAACATCATCTTCTGTTAGCGGTAAATTTTCGCATATATTTATAAAGTTCTGATTCATATAACCTTTGAAATAGGCTGGGTCGTCTGAGTTTATGGTGATATTTAGACCATAATCTAGCAGCTCCTTGATATTGTGTTCTTTGTAATTATCAAAGACTTTCAGCTCAATATTTGAGTTCGGGCAAACGGTCAGCGGCATTTGCTCATCTTTTAGTCTTTGCATCAACTCTGGGCTTGTTATCGATTGCACACCATGATCGATTCTATTGATATTTAATAAGTCCAGTGCTTCGTAAATGTACGAAAAATCTGCTTCTTCACCAGCATGGGCGACCAGCTTAAAACCTGCTTCTTTAGCTTTTTTGAAGACATCTTTGAATTTCGATGGTGGATTGCCCAGCTCTGACGAATCAAGACCGACACCGATGATGTCATCTTTGAATACCAATGCTTGCTCTAAGGTCTCAAACGCTTCTTCTTGTGATAAATGCCTTAGGAAACACATGATGATACAAGAGGTGATACCATATTTTTCTTTGGCATCTGCAAGCGCGTCTTTGATACCTGTTATCACCACTTCAAAAGGTATGCCTCGTTCAGTATGCGTCTGCGGGTCAAAAAATATCTCTGTGTGAATGACGTTATCTTCAACACACTTAAGTATATATTCCCACGTTAAATCATAAAAATCGTCTTTAGTGATCAGGACATTTGCGCCTGCATAGTAGATATCTAAAAAGGTTTGCAAGTTGGTGAAGTTGTAGGCGTTGCGCACATCTTCTATATTTTTATAAGGAATCTCTATCTGGTTCTTTTTGGCCAATCTAAACATCAGCTCAGGTTCTAGTGAGCCTTCAATATGTAAATGCAGCTCAGCTTTTGGTAATTTCTTTATTAAATCAATCATAGGATTCCAGTGACGGCCTTTTGTAGTAGAGTACTTTTGAGAAGTGCTTTTGAGAAGTGCCTTTATAAATGCAAAGCCTGTATATACGCTTGAGCAATATATCAGTCACCCTCGATTTCTAGAGGCGCTATTATATTGTAATTGATGCCGAAACCCTATAAAAGAACATGATGCTAGCAAAATAACAAGCCATCAGACTGCCTCATCAACGTTACTTCAAAAACACCACAGTATCAGACAACTCGTTACCCGCTGGATCCTGCTCCAAATGATAATACTGACGCAGCACTTGCCCAACTTCATCTAACAATTCAGCCAAGCTTTCTTCGGTTTTTTGATTGGCAATACCTGACACAGCCTTATCACACATCGCCCGCCAAACGGTGGGGCTGACATGAGCACTGATACCACGATCAGCTACGATCTCTAACTGGTGCTCGCAAATATTGACATACACCAAGACGCCCGTATTCTCTTCAGTATCCCAAACTCGATACTCACTAAACAGCTCAATCGCACGTTCGCGACAGCCAATATAGTACGCCTCTTGAATCGGCAGATGGTTTTCTACAATCAAAAACACCTCACCCCGATGCCCTCGCTCTGCACGGGTCACCTCGTCTGTTAAACGTGCTTTGGCTGCTGCTGTTAACCATTTACTATGCAATATAGGAATAAATAAGACTTGACGCCACCAGCGGGCAAAACTGGGATTTGACGCGTTGTTTTCTGACATTTTACTATTTCCTCAAATACGTCATTGCTGACGGTCGTTTAGTATCCGTTTTTACTTAAGCATCTACCAAGCGTCTACCACGAGCCACCAGCACCGCCGCCGCCAAAACCGCCGCCACCACCACCGAAGCCGCCGCCGCCAAAACCACCACCGCCAGAGCCGCCGCCACCGCCCATACCAGGTAGGAATATCATACCGCCGCCTCTACGACCGCCGCCAGATCCACCTTTACCACCACCGCCACCACGTGAAATCAAAAATAGCCATAAGAATATAGCCATAATAACGGTCATAAAAAAACCACCGCCTAAGGCTAACGATCCCGCAAAAAACCCACCAGCAGTAATAATAGAACCAAATACACGACCAAAAATACTGGTAATAAAGCTTCCAAATATCATTGCCATAATGAATAAAAATATGGGCGATGGTAGCTCGTCTGAACCTTGTTGTACACTACGCTCAGCTGCTTGCGCATCAGCACGAGCCAATACCTCAGGATCAGCAGTCAGCCGCGTTTTGAGCGCGTCAACGCCAGCTATTATCCCAGCGCCATAGTTATTTTGCTTAAATAACGGCGTGATATCTTCACGAATAATACGATTGACGGCAGCATCTGGTAAGACACCCTCTAGTCCATAACCCGTCAAAATGTACATATCACGGTCATTGACGGCGACTACCATGAGTAAGCCATCATCGATGTCTTTGTTGCCCAGCTGCCACGTCTCAGCTACTTGTAGAGCATAGTCAAAGATAGGAACACCATTGGTCGTAGGCACGATAACAACTGCTGCTTGGGCAAGCCCTTGCTGATAAATATTTCTAAGCTGCGCCTCTAGACGCTGTTTTTCTTGCGGATTTAGGATATTGGCCTGATCAACGACAGGATTATTTAATATGAGCTTATCGGCATCGACACTGGGTGCATTTGACTGTATAGGAGAAGGATTTGCGGCTGTTGACCCAACTGCTGCCTCATTATTAGCCGCATTAGGGTTGATCGCCTCATTACCTAAAATGGCATCATTGATTGCATCATTACCCAATACAGCGTCATTGATCGCTTCATTAGACTCGCCCGCTTTGGCAATCGCTACCAAGTCCTCAACACTACGACTTTGCATGTCTGAGGTGCTATCAATGGCTTCATTAGGCGCAGCATACAACACAGGCGCACTACTGATGCTGAGTGTGAACAGTAATACTGATAGGATTGCTTTTGAATTGTTCATCTAATCTATACCACCTCAAGTGACATCTGTACTGAGTGAATCTACGTGATACCATTCACAAAAATTAGCATAGCAAAGAAACCAAATTTGACACAGCTAATCGTACTTTTTGGATTTGGTATTCATTTAATAGGCATTCATATCCATCAATACCTTTAAAAATGTGGCTAAGCAAACTAGTGGCTAACTGAGCTAAACGATAAAAATGTAAACAAACAGAGCGGCAAATCCCGCTCTGTTTTCATCTCTATTTAATCATCACTACTCAGCTGTCGCTGACTTATCATCACCGAAGTCAACACTTGGTGCGGTTGAAATAGCGTCTTCATTCGCCACGCTAAAGTTTGGCTTGGCATTCATACCAAATACTTTTGCTGTAATGTTGGTTGGGAATTGGCGCACCGTCGTATTATAGCTTTGCACTTCTTGAATATAACGGTTACGAGCGACGGCAATACGGTTTTCAGTGCCTTCGAGCTGGGCTTGTAAGTCTTGGAACAAAGCATCTGACTTTAACTCAGGATAACGTTCAGAGACAGCCATCAAACGTGATAATGCACCTGTCATCTGTTCCTGTGCAGCTGCATAACGCTCCATCGCTTCTGGATCATTCAGTACTTCTGGCGTCACAGTAATGCTACCAGCACGAGAGCGTGCCTCAGCTACTTGAGTAAACACTTCTTGTTCTTGCTCAGCATACTGCTGCACGACTTTGACTAAGTTTGGTACCAAATCAGCGCGGCGTTGATATTGGTTCACCACTTCTGACCACGACGCGGTAACTTGCTCATCTTGAGCTTGCAGGTTGTTGTAGCCACAACCGCTCAGACCGACGGTAGACGTCGCTAACACGGCTGCGAGCAATATCGGTTTTACAATTGATTGACGCGTCATCATTGTTTCTCCTAATAATGGTAAATAATAAATAGCCAGTAACACTTTTTTGATAATTTTTTAAAGCTTGTGTTTTGAAGCTGATAAATGAGGTCATGCAAATGTATGTCTACTTATATTGAAGCCGTATATTTTTTATAATAAAAGCACATCACTTATATTAAAGCCACACTAAACATAAAAACAGTAGTTAATGAGTACGATAGCAATCGTATACCGCCCTATGCTCTCGTCTTATCAACGAAACAAAACTATAGGATAAGATATCTTACACAATGATGGCGCTATCTCATTATTTTTACAATTAGCCGTTACCAAAACACAACCGCAAAACCACACTGCTATCCCATGACTATTGCTCGTTTTTATTACCTATCATTGATAATATCTACCTCACAAATATCATCGAACCACTGGCATTATCTTTAGTGCATAGCTTGTCCAGTATAGAGAAGTGACAGATAAGCGGTTAATGATCGCTTTGTTTTTGTGTAGTCGATGTGCCTTTATATATTGGTCTGATATCTAAGAAAGGGCAAAACATGCGATATTTTATCGTTATTTGTAGTCATATCTGCCTGACTCAATATGAATATATATGCTTCTGTACAAAGAAAATTCTAGTAATTACTACAAAAATATGGCAAATTGCAGTTACGTAGCCGTACGGTTTGAATACATTTGGTAGTGGACTTATGGCTTGATTAGTATTAGCGAGTTGTTGATTTCTATGTAAAATATTACTCAATTATTAGAGATTCGCTTAATCGTTTCAATCAGCCACACCAACCCTGTAGTCAATCGATACCGCTCACAAAAAGTTGAATGCTATCGGCATGATAAGTATTTAATATTATAACCGCCTGTTTTATCCACCGGTCTACTGAACATTCATCTCAGATATTAATTGATAAGATAAATGTCGCAGTAATTGAGACAGCTTACGCCTTGCAACTATGCTGATACACATATCATCGGTAATAAGCATAAGCAAACCGTCAATATTACTGATAAACCAAGCGGATAACGACAGACAACTACAGTCCATTCTTAGTGGCTAAGCGCGTATGAGACTTAACGGATATACATGAGTCGATGTAGATAATTTAACTGCTTAACTTAAATAAGTAAGTTAACCAGTTAGCTTACTCCTAGCATACAGAGCCACTTTGAGACAGTACTAGGAATATACATATGGAAGGTTTAGTTAACTTAGTAAACGGAATTATCTGGAGCCCCGCACTGATCTATCTGTGCTTGGGCGCGGGCCTATTTTATTCCATTATGACGCGCTTCGTACAAGTGCGTCTGTTCGGTGAAATGATCAAGTTACTTTTTACTGGTAAATCTAGTGATCAAGGTATTTCATCATTTCAGGCACTTGCCGTATCACTCGCAGGACGCGTGGGTATGGGTAACATCGCTGGGGTAGCTGCGGCTATCGGCTTCGGTGGCCCAGGTGCCGTATTTTGGATGTGGGTCGTGGCCTTCTTAGGTGCATCTACTGCTTATGTTGAGTCTACGCTCGCACAGATTTATAAAGAAAAAGATGTCATCACTGGCGAATATCGCGGTGGCCCAGCTTACTATTTTGAGCGCGCACTTGGCCAAAAATGGTATGGCATCCTCTTTGCAATCTCATCTATCCTCGCTTGTGGTATATTTTTACCAGGTGTACAGGCAAACGGCGTTATCAATGCTTTCGCACAGGTAATGGGCGAAGGGTCTGTTATGAGCATTGGCGCCTTAGAAGTTGGCTCAATGCGTCTAGTAGCCTTAGCCATTATCCTTGTGGTATTAGGTATTATCATTTTTGGTGGTATCAAGCGTATCGCAACGTTTACCGAGTATGCCGTTCCTTTTATGGCATTGGGCTATATCGTTCTTGCACTGATCATCATGTTTACTAACTTTGATATGATTCCACAAGTATTCGGTCTAATCGTTAGCGATGCCTTTACTGCTCAAGCAGGTTTTGGTGCAGCGATTGGTTGGGGCGTAAAACGTGGTATTTACTCAAATGAAGCAGGTCAAGGTACAGGTCCTCATGCTGCTGCTGCTGCTGAAGTTGAGCATCCATCACAGCAGGGTTTGGTTCAGGCATTCTCAGTATATGTCGATACCCTATTAGTATGTTCTGCTACTGCCTTCATGATCCTAACCATGGGTACTTATAACATTCAAGGGACATTACCAGACGGTCAATTCATCGTACAGAACGTCGCTGCTACCACTGAAATCAACGCCCCTGCATTCACGCAAATGGCGATGGAATCTGTTTATGGTGGTTTTGGTAATACCTTTATCGCTATTGCTGTCTTCTTCTTTGCCTTTACCACTATCTTGGCTTACTACTACATCGCCGAAGTGAACGTTGCTTATCTAACGCGCTTTGTCGGTCGCAGTGCCAACAAGACTGGTCTATTCTTAGTCAAAATCTTAATCATGGTGATGGTTGCTTATGGCGGCCTAAACTCAGCTGGCTACATTTGGGCTATTGGTGATATTGGTGTTGGGCTTATGGCTTGGTTGAACATCGTTGGTATTTTGGTCATCTTCATTGTGGCTCGTCCAACGCTTACTATGCTAAAAGACTATGAAGCACAGCGTAAAGCAGGTGTTGAGCGCTACAGTTTTGATCCTGCAAAATTCGGCATCAAAAACGCCCCTTATTGGGAAGAGCGTCATCTAAAAGAGCAACAAAGAATGGCAGCAGATCCACTACGTAAAGAGCATAAGTAATATTCTATAACGTAGCTATTATTTAACATAATTGTTATTCAAACTTCTAAAACAAAAGCCCGAAACAATCGTTTCGGGCTTTTTTATTTCAAACCTTTGCATTCATAAGCCTTCAATAGATATCTTACATAAGTCATCATTACTCTTTAAACTTGCATTCGTGTGAACCAATGAGAGGCTCATTTATCTTACTCTCCACTACATTGAACCGTTTTCATGCGACTGAATTATATCAATGCTATGGTAAACATTAGGTATCCCCCAAACGCAAAAAAGCCCAGCTCAATAGCTAGGCTTCTTCGACGTCATTATTTAAATAATTAATTCATCATAAATAAAGAGGCTATAGAAACAACTTACTCAGGCATCAATACTGCATCGATAGTGTGAACCACACCGTTCGTTGCCATGATATCTGTACCAGTAATATTAGCCGTGTTACCAGTCGCATCAGTGATAACATTAGCATCACTAATATTGATAGTAGCACCATTTACAGTAGCAACATCAGTACCATAAGGAATGTCAGCTGCCATAACAACCATAGGCACTACGTGATACGGAAGTACTTTTTTCAGTAGATCTGTATCGGCTAATAGCTCTTCTTTAGTAACGCCTAGCTTCTCTAACACAGGAGCAAATGCATCATCAGTTGGTGCAAATACCGTATAAGTCCCAGCATCCATCATCATTGTATCTAAGCCAGCAGCTTGTAATGCAGCCGTTAGAATCGTTAGATTTTCGTTGCCAGCTGCTATTTCGGCAATGCTTTGCGTCGCAGCAGTATCGGCCATGGGATCAGCTTCAGTCATTGGCTCAACTTCGGCAACGGGCTCTACAACCACTTCTTCAGTAGTCACTTCAGGCTCAACAGGATCAGTAGCTGCTTCTTTATCATTACAAGCGGCTAATGACATGGCAGCTGTAACGACAGCAATAGAAAGTAAGTTTTTCTTCAACATAAGTATTTCCTTATAAAGGGATGGTCTGTTAAGTGACTTGTTTGACAAATAACTTAACCCAGTTAATGTATATAACAGCGAACCACTTATCTGTTGCAAATGATAGCAACTAAACAATAGTAATAATGTCGCCTCTGCTATACCAATAACTATAATTTTAACTGATTAATTTCGGATTAATGCTTACTTAGGTAGCAACACTGTATCGATCACGTGTACAACTCCATTGTTCGCTTGTATATTCGCGGTCACGATATTAGAGGTACGATCTCTCTCATCAGTAATTTGTTTTTTAGCGTCAAATGTGATGCTGCTACCTTCAAGCATCTCTTGACTGCCTGCCATAATTTCAGAGGCAAAGACGCGGTCGTCTTCAATCACATGATAGGTGAGCACTTTCGTCAACAGCGGCTTATCTTGTAATAACTGTTCTTTACTTATATCAAGTTCAGCTAATAATTTAGCAAAAGCGGCATTGTTTGGTGCAAAGACGGTAAAGTCAGCGTCTTCATCAGCGAGGGCATCGGCCAATCCTGCTGCTACCACTGCTTCTTTGAGGATACTAAGATCCTCTGTGGCAACGGCTAGATCCACTATAGACTTGTCAGTAGGTAACAGTACGTCGTCAATGAGGTGAATGACGCCATTAGTGGCCAATACATCTGTTTTGATAATTTTAGAGGTATCCCCACTTGCATCCATAATGATATTGGCATCACTAATAGAGAACGCTTGACCATTGACTGTTTCGATACTGTCGCCATAAGGAATGTCAGCAGCTTTGACTGTCATATTGGGGATAACATGATAAGTTAAGACCATGGTTAATAGCTCTTTGTTAGCCAATAACTCTTCTGACGTCACATCAAGCTCTTCCAATAATTCAGCGAATGCAGCATCAGTAGGTGCAAATACAGTAAATTCGTCCTCTGATGACATCAAAACTTTATCAAGTCCAGATGCCTTTAACGCAGCATTAAGAATGGTTAAACCTTTATTTTCAGCAGCAATTTCTGCAATATTTTGTGTTGGCGCTTCTACAACAACTGAAAAATCATTGTCGTCGTCATTACAAGCGGCTAGCGGCAAAACGGTCATGGCAAGCGCCAGAGATAATAGGGTTCTTTTTAGCATGATTATATCCTTATGTATGAGTTCAGATGAACCATCTACTTTGTCAGTAGCATCCGTCGAATGATTGAAACTGTTAAATGATCAAAGCTTTCAACAAGAAACAAAGATGACTGTCGTTTATTGTCGTAGTGTTAAACAATAATGATGACACGCTTAAAAAATATCTCAAACATTCTAAATGCCAGCAGTATCATCTAAAGGAGCTTCATCTAAAACCGTTAGCAATCAAAATAGCGTGTATTTAACAATCATGTCATCAAAGACGGTAGCTGGTACTCATACCAGCTTCATCATACAAAGTAATAGGGATATAATTCTTTAACTGAAATTTTGAAATTAATCTTATTTGGGCAGTAATACTCTATCGATAACATGTACTACGCCGTTATTAGCAGCAATATCGGTTTTTATAATATTGGTAGTACGACCATTTCCGTCCATCAATTTGCCCTGATTGGTGACCATCAGAGTATCTTTACTGAACATAGTAATATTGCCCGGTTTAACGTCTTTCGCATATACTGGCGCAGCACCGTTAATCACGTGATAGCCTAAAATCTTAGTCAATAGTGGCTTGTTGGCAAATAGTTGTGCTTTGCTCATGCCTGTTTCTTGCAGGGCTTGTACAAATGCGGCATTGGTCGGCGCAAATATTGTATAGTTTGCATTCGGGTTAGACAAAGCACCCGCCAAATCTGCCGCTACGACGGCTTCGACCAGTAGCGAGAAATCAGGATTACTTTGGGCAACTTGTACCACGTTCATTTTCGCCATAGATTGACTGTGCATAGGCGCTTTCATGGCTGCGCTTTTGCTTGGCATCATATTATTACAAGCGCTTAAACCAGCGATTGAGAGTGCTAATGTACCGATGGTAGCAATTTTAGTAAGCTTCATAACATTATCCTTAATGATTGAGTATTTATTGACTGTTCTATAACTGTCTTGCAGATTAGATCGTCTTCCCTTATAGCAAATACTAGCGCTAATAATAGTGGTAAATGTTAGATGTCACCAATACAACTATTAACATTTACTAGTAAGTACTGCTTATGAAACATCAATCCTTCTGAAATTAAATTAACATATAACCAAGCTTTATCAATTCCTCTTTACGCAACTTTTTGTAGTACAGGTGTAAACTCTGTCTGACTTTTAAGCACAATCGTTGTGCTTTCATTTATAGATACAAAGCTTTATGTAATCTTTAAACGAAATGATATTCATTTGTTCCTAATCGCTTAATGGCATAAACTTTGAACATCATGCTCACTCAATCAACAGGCAGATTTTTTGTCTAGCATATTGCCAAAGAGGAATAAGTACTGTCCCACGTGAGGTATGGTTTTCATGCTAGAATAATGCGGATTTGCCCACGCCTTTTATGAATGTTGCACGCTATTTATTATTCTTATTACTTCCCCTTTTATAACATTGACGATATAAGCAGCGCTCCTATGACTCAAACGATGACTTCTCAATCTGCTCCTACTTCTAGTCCATCATCCGCTGATGACTTTATTTTAACGCCACCTGCCGTGTTTCCTTATAAAGAGCAGCAACTGACGGCACGTGCACGTATCACCGAGCAAATGGCATCACGCATCTTGATGTTAGATGGGGCGATGGGTACACAGATTCAGACCTATAAATTAGAAGAAGCGGATTATCGTGGTGAGCGTTTTGCCGATATCAATCAAGACGTACGCGGTAACAATGATTTATTGGTACTGACACAGCCGCACATGATTAAAGACATTCATCACGATCATCTGCTAGCTGGTGCCGATATCATCGAGACCAATACCTTTAACGGTACGCGTCTGTCGATGGCTGACTACGATATGCAGTATCTAGTGCCTGAGCTGAATAAGACAGCAGCCAAGATTGCCCGTCAAGCGGCGGATGAATTTACGGCAAAAACACCTGAGAAACCGCGTTTTGTCGCTGGTGTTGTAGGGCCAACTTCACGCACGTGCTCGCTATCACCGGACGTCAATGACCCAGCTTTTCGTAACATTACCTTTGACGAATTGGTACTAAATTACCGTGAAGCGACTTTATGCCTGATAGAAGGTGGTGTTGATCTCATCCTCATCGAAACAATATTTGATACGCTCAATGCCAAAGCTGCAATCTTTGCCATTACGGGCGTGTTTGATGACATTGGTTTTGAATTACCAATTATGATTTCGGGCACCATTACCGATGCCTCAGGTCGAACGCTATCAGGTCAAACCGCCGAAGCCTTTTATAACTCAATTCGCCATGCCAAGCCATTATCGGTTGGCTTTAACTGCGCATTAGGCGCCGATGCGCTGCGTCCACACATTCAAACACTGTCGAACATTGCTAATACCTATGTGTCAGCGCATCCGAACGCAGGTCTGCCCAACGAGTTTGGTGAATATGATGAAACAGCTGAACAAACCGCTGCCCTACTCGAAGGCTTTGCCAAAGCAGGTATCTTAAACATCGTTGGTGGCTGCTGTGGTACGACGCCTGAGCATATCCGTCAAATCGCGAATATGGTAGCAAATTATCCACCGCGCGTGATTCCTGAAATCGCTCCTGCCTGCCGTTTGTCAGGTCTTGAGCCATTTACGATTACACCTGAAAGCCTGTTCGTCAACGTCGGTGAACGTACCAACGTCACAGGCTCTAAAAAGTTTTTACGCTTGATTAAAACCGAAGCCTACACCGAAGCACTCGATGTGGCGCGAGATCAGGTCGAAGGCGGTGCGCAAATCGTCGATATCAACATGGACGAAGGCATGCTCGACTCTAAGCAAGCGATGATTCATTTCGTCAACCTCGTGTCTGGTGAGCCTGATATCAGCCGTGTACCGCTGATGATTGACTCGTCTAAATGGGACATCATCGAAGAAGGTCTTAAGCGTATCCAAGGCAAGTCCGTCGTCAACTCTATCTCATTAAAAGAAGGTCATGCTGAGTTCGTTGAGCGTGCCAAGCTTTGTATGCGCTACGGTGCCGCCGTTATCGTCATGGCATTTGATGAAGACGGGCAAGCCGATACTTACGAGCGTAAGATTCAGATTTGTCAGCGCAGCTATGATGTGTTGGTCAACGAAGTTGGTTTCCCATCAGAAGACATTATTTTTGACCCGAACATTTTTGCCGTCGCCACTGGTATCACTGAGCACAATAATTATGGTGCGGACTTTATCAACGCCACCAAATGGATTACCGATAACTTGCCCAATGCGATGATATCCGGTGGTGTCTCTAACGTCTCGTTCAGTTTCCGTGGTAACCCAATTCGTGAAGCCATCAACTCCGTATTCCTTTATCATGCGATTCAAAATGGCTTAACCATGGGTATCGTCAACCCTGCCATGCTTGAGTTATATGACGATATTCCAAAAGAAGCTCGTGACGCTATCGAAGACGTCATGCTCAACCGCAACCAAGGTGAGAGCGGTCAAGATGCCACCGAACGTCTGATGACTGTGGCTGAGAACTACCAAAACGGTGGCAAGAAAAAAGACAGCACCGTTGATATGAGCTGGCGCGAAGGCACAGTAGAAGAACGCATCGCCCATGCACTGGTCAAAGGCATCACTACCTTTATCGAAGCCGATACCAAAGAAGCATGGGAGAAATACCCCAAGCCGCTAGAAGTCATCGAAGGGCCACTCATGGACGGGATGAATATCGTCGGTGACTTATTTGGTGCCGGTAAAATGTTCTTACCACAAGTGGTCAAATCAGCTCGCGTGATGAAACAATCCGTTGCATGGCTAAATCCGTATATCGAAGCGGAAAAAGTCGAGGGTGAAAAGAAAGGCAAAATCCTCATGGCAACGGTCAAAGGTGACGTCCATGATATCGGTAAAAATATCGTCGGCGTGGTGCTAGGCTGTAACGGCTATGATATCGTTGATCTGGGCGTCATGGTGCCGTGTGAAAAAATACTCGATACCGCTATCGCAGAAGAAGTCGATATCATTGGCTTATCAGGTCTGATTACCCCAAGTCTCGATGAGATGGTCTATGTCGCCAAGCAAATGCAAGAGCGCGGCATGACGTTACCCTTGATGATTGGCGGTGCAACGACCTCCAAAGCGCATACCGCGGTCAAAGTCGAGCCACAATACCAAAATGATGCCGTCATCTATGTATCTGATGCCTCACGCTCAGTCGGTGTAGTCACCAAACTGCTCTCCAAAGAACACCGTCAAGCGCTTATCGATGAAACCCGCGAAGAGTATGCCAAAGTACGTGAACGCCTTGCCAAGCGTCAGCCAAAGGCGGCGAAGGTCACGTATGCCGAATCGGTCAAGATTGGCTTTCAGTATGATTGGGAAAACTATGTACCACCAGTCCCCAATAAGCTGGGGCAAGTGATATTTGACGACTATCCAATCGCTAACCTACTACCTTATATCGACTGGACACCATTCTTTATCTCTTGGGGACTGGTCGGTAAGTATCCGAAAATATTACAAGACGATGTGGTCGGCGAGGCGGCACGCGATTTGTTCGATAATGCCAATGAGCTGATGCAAAAGATGATTGATGAAAAATTAATCGTCGCTAAAGGGGTGTTTAAACTCATGCCTGCTCGCCGTACTGGTGCCGATACCGTTACTGTCTATGACCATGCTACTAGAGGCGGCGCAGCAGAATATCAATTCGAACACTTACGTCAGCAAAGCGATAAAGCCAGTGGCAAGCCTAACTTTAGCTTGGCGGACTTTATCTCGCCATCTAACACCCACACTGACCACTTGGGCGGCTTTACCGTCTCTATCGTCGGTACAGAAGCACTGGCTGAAAAGTACAAAGCAGCAGGTGATGACTATAATGCCATCATGGTGCAGGCATTGTCTGATCGCTTAGCTGAAGCGTTTGCCGAGCATTTACATGAGCTCATCCGTAAAGAATACTGGGGCTATCAACCAACTGAATCACTCACCAATGATGAGATGATTAAAGAGAAATACGTGGGTATCCGCCCTGCGCCTGGCTACCCTGCCTGCCCTGAGCATACAGAAAAAGGCAAATTGTTTGATTGGCTCGGTACGGTAGATGCTATTGGTACAACCTTGACCGAAAGCTATGCAATGTGGCCTGCGTCATCGGTCAGCGGATTCTATTACTCGCATCCTGATAGTGAGTACTTCAACGTCGGTAAAATCAGTCGTGATCAGTTAGAGAGTTATGCTGAGCGTAAAGGCTGGGATATGAAGACTGCTGAGAAGTGGTTAAATCCGAATTTGTAGTCGATTAGCTAATGCAGTTATAGAAACTTAATAGTTATTTTTTGGCTTACTCATTTAATATGGGTAAGCCATTTTTATAAAATACTGGAAATTACCTTAATTTAACTCTGCCACTGCGTTACCGAGTGGAATATTTAGTGTATAGCATAACTTTAGCGGTGCGCTAGTAGAGAAAACCCTTCTAAGAGAGATGTTAGATAGTAGTTTTATTACTTGCGCCACTACTATTAATGTTCTATATTTTACTTGAATCATTGTAAATTTTCATAAATTTAATTATTTATGAAATATAGTTTATTTAATGCAATATTTATCCAGAATTAAATTCACAAGGCTATATTTTTATGAGTTTTATAAAGTTAGTACAAGGTAAAAAAGTCGCAGCGCCAAACTCTCAAAAATTCAGTGTAGATAACTGGAGAGAGACATTCAAAAATCTAGAAAACCCAAAACTTGAAGACACTTCATTTTATGAAGCAGGAATACTTTTCTACAAAATATTTGAGAAAATAAGAGAAAATATTTATCGTTTAGATGCAAAAATTCCAGAATGTACAAATGAAGAAATAATTACATTGCATTGTGCAGGATCTAACATAAACAGAATAATTCTAAGCAACCAAGTTCGGCAATTAAAACCTAAGACTTTAAATCTCAATATACCGTTAAATATAAAAACAAATATAGGAGATGTAGACATACCACCTCAAGATCTAGCTGACTCAGCAGTAGACTCAATAGAGCTTGCTTTAAAAAAAAGATTAAAAAATATAAAAACTAAAAATAATTCTAACAATCCATTAGAAATTATGGATTTTATAGAAAAAGATATGATGTACTCTCAAATCTATTATGCATTTGAACTATACTGGCAAGGTCTATTATGGGGAAGCTATACACTAGAAATAGATAAAGACAAATACATTATAAGACAAAACTATTCTAGTGAAAATATAAATTATAGGTTATCGCTTAATAGAAAAATGAAGTTAGAACTACCCGACATTAGCACTATAAGTTACATATTAAGTCTAGGTATAAATTTTCCAACTATCTTATTGAAAGACGGTAAACCCGTATCAGGAAACACCAAGGATTCTACTGATATAAATCAAGCACATTTTTATCAAAATATGGCTACAGTAGAAAAAATCAAAGAATTCTTTCCTAAAAGTTTAATGGAAAGAAAAATAGGTTTAAATAAGTTTAACATATTAGAGATCTTAGATATATTTACCCATCTGGTGTTTTTTTCTAGAGAAGTATACGATATTTTATATAATGACTATGAATATCTTCTAAAAAAGAACACTATTCTCCAAATTTTAAACTTAACCATATTATAAAAATATATTAGAACAAATAACAGGTTACAATAAAAATAAAATAATTGGTATTATTAATTTTTTATCTTTCACTCCCAATAAAAGTAATTTGTGGAGCTATCCTATAATAAAAAACAGCAATAACAATATAACACTGCTTTTGAGTTCTTTTATTACACCAAACTTATTCAGAACTGTGGAGTATTGGCTAAGAGACTCACTTCCAAAAAATATAGAAAACAAAGGGCATGAATACGAAAAAATTTTAGTTAATAAGATAAATAATATTTTAAAATCAAGATCCGATTTTTTTGAATTTAATCTTGCAAAATCCAAGACAATAAAGATAAATAAAAAATCTGAGCAAATTGATTGCATTTTTAGATTTGGAAAAAATATAGTTATTTGCGAAGCAAAATGTATTGTAACTGTAGACTCTGAGATATCTAGTCACAATACTAAAAAACATCTAAAAAAAGGGGCGGAGCAAGTAAAAAGAAAGCTTAATTTTATAAAAGATAATATAGAAGAGTCATTCAAAAATCTTGGTTGGTCTTATGACTGCGAAAAGGAATACAGCTTAATCCCCATAGTCATTAACAGCAATAAAGTTTTCACAGGTCATATAATTGATGATGTAATAATTTCTGATGATCTGATACTTTCTAGATATTTTGAAAGTGAAATAATACCTCTTTTAAGTAAAGACAAAGAAAACCATCTTGCTTGGTTTATAGCTTATAGAAATCAAAAAGAAGCTGAACATAATTTTAAAAAATATTTATATAATCCTCCACAACTCGCTCTGAATAAAAATCATATAGTTTATAATATATCACATATACCTACAGAAATATTTGACTTTAAAGTTGAGATTCATAATTTAGTTATCAGACAATATGATGCAGAGGAAATACTCAATGCCCAATATGCTTTTCCTTTAGAAAAAGACCAAGAAATCTATAGTTATATAAAAAATTAGACTTTTTGATATAATTACTCTTAAATTTATAATCTATAAAAATATAATCGTATGTACACCTTAGTATCAATCTCTATGGTGTATATTCTTTTTCACCTTTACTCCGCCGACACCGCTCAGAACAATAAATCACCTGCTCCCAGTCTTTCTCCCATTTCTTACGCCACATAAATGGACGCTGGCAGACAGGGCAGGTTTTTTGCGGTAGGTTTACCTTTTTATGTGCCATCTTCTGCTCCCTTTTCCCGTACACCTCTAACTGAATACTAACGCCTACTTATCTTCTTTTTGATGATCTAGCCCTTCATACTTTTTAACGCGGCGGCATTGGTCTGAGCAATAGACCATGCTCTCCCAGTTTTTATCTAGCTTCTTAGTCCAACTAAACTCGCGCTCGCAGACAGGGCAAAGCTTTTTGCGGACGTTCTTTTTTTTGTGCGCCATAATTTTCTCATTGGTTTGATATAGTCGATTCACTATCATCGGATACGGTGTCAGGCTTGCTTGATCTACTATTTATTATAGTGACTTCACTCGCCGTCATCGTACCCAAAGTAGCTATTGCCGACTATATTACCACTGTCTCTTAATCATAAGCCCTATTTATAGTGCTATTCATAAGTGATATTCATAAGTGCAAGTCATCAGCATTGCTCATAAGCCTTAATAATTAAGCATTAACGCTTAATCGTTAGCCATCAATCATAGCTGTTAACCAGTAGTGACTAATCGTCAGCTATTAATCAGTAGTTATTAATCATCAGCTATCAATCATAGTCATCAAAGATTTTATTAAGTCTGTTGAGACTATTGACGATTAACTTACCTGATTGATCGGTACTGGTATCAATCGCCAGCTTCTCATCCATCCGCATCGTCAATGGCTCTAATGCTTGCTTGAGGGCAGTTGCCATAAGTGCGGTCTGCTGAGTGATGTCAGTCGCATCGCTATCTGCAGTTTGATTCTCTCCATTCTTAGCTAGAGTCTCAGTTAAACTATTAGACAAGCTATTCGCCATTTTCTGTGCCAGCTCTTCAACGGCATTGACCAGCTGCACCATCAGTGCTTTTTGCACCTCTTGGTTTTGCTTGTGATACTCACCTTCTGCCTTCTCAGTATTGTGATCATGCTTATATATTTGCATCAGCTGATTCAGACTTTTCTCAAAGCCATTATCGATACTATCGCTGACGGCTTTGGCATTGTTGAGCACGCTATCAGCAAGGATTTTCTGTGCTTCTAATTGAGCGTTTAGCTGGGCATCGAGTTGCGCTTGTTGTCCTGCTTCTCGTAAACGAGCAATTTGTTCAGGATCATTTTTCGTTAAGTATTTTTCAAACTGGCTACTGATGGCATTGAAGCCACTGGCCAAGTCGACCAACTGGGCAACGATACGCGCGCCCGTATCCCCGTCTTCTCCGCCCATGGCTTTGTTACGTAGGAAGTCGGCTTTAATTTGCGCCCAGCGCTGCATTTCTGCTTCGGTCAAGACACCGCGCATCTCACCAAGCTTGAGCAGATTACTCTCTGCGCCTTGGGTCAATAGCTGCGACTCGCCCAGATAGTGATCGTCTATCAGCTGATTTAGCTCACTCTTATTCATGACCGCCGACAGCTTTTCGGTCATCTTATTCATATTACGATAACTGCCTTGCAGCTTAAATATCGGCTCAACGCGGTACTTGTCATCTTGCGATGCAGAAGCAATATACGCTTGGTTGACGTCTAGAATGACTTCTTGCACCCTAAACATATGACGCAAGATCGCGACAATCTCATTAATCTCTGAAGTGCTATACGGATACGTCAAATCACCGCTTTGGGCTTGGGCAAGATTGGCATTGTCCGCTTTCGCCATTTTGATGAGACGATGAACATCCGCTAGGTCACGGTTGGCTAGTGGCGCGAGAACGGTGTTAGAAGTGAGCGAGTTCTCTATATAACTGAGCGCAAACACTTCTTCCATACCGCTCATGATATCGCCTAAGTTATAGATATCGGCACGGTTGGCAAGCATGTCTGGCACTTTAAATGCCTCGCCGCTCTCGGTATACGGGTTACCAGCCATGACCACGCAGAACTTTTTGCCACGCATGTCATAAGTCTTGGTTTTGCCTTGCCAGACACCATCAATACGCCGTGTACCATCGCCGAGTGAGATAAACTTCTGCAAAAATTCCGCATGCGTATGCTGAATATCATCGAGATAAAGCATGACATTATTGCCCATCTCAAAGGCCAAGTTAATTTTATTCAGCTCTTCTCGTGCGGTAGCATTGGGCGCTTTTTCAGGATCTAATGAGGTCACGTCATGACCGAGTGACGGACAGTTAATCTTCATAAAGATTAAGCCGAGACGGTTTGCCACGTACTCCATCAAGGTGGTTTTACCATACCCTGGTGGCGATATCATCATGAGAATACCCATCAAATCGGTACGCTTATCTTCACCGACCGTACCCATCTGTTTGGCGAGGTTATCACCAATGAGAGGTAGATAGCTCTCGTTAATCAGACGGTTACGCACAAATGAGGATAGTGGACGCGGCATAAACTCGTCCAATCGCAACGTCTCTTTTGAATCATGCAAAATCTCTGAGCGCATGGCCAGATAACGTCTATAGGCAGGGATGACTTGGGTATCATGATGATGCAGACGATTTAAGAAATCATCGACGGCAAAGGTTAAGGTCTGCTGATGAATACGCGGATGCTCACCTAGTAGATGATTCACTTGTATTTCAAGCGATACTTTACCCGTGCTACGCTCAAAGCTTTGCACTTGATTGAGCGGATTATTAATACTGGTCAATGATGTCGTCGATGAAACTGGCGACGAGGTGATTGAGGAAAATGATAAAGCAGATGGCGTGGTACTTGCGCTTGTACTGTTTAAACCTTGATTGCTCAATCCTTTAGCACTTAGCCCTTTATTGAAGCTCGCGCCTGAATCAATCAATCGCTGCACCAAAGCTTCACGTTGAGCACCGTTCAATTGAGTGAGTAAAACCGCAATCGCCTCCGGCACATAATGACGGCCACTTTCTAATTGCTGCTTGCGTAACGCATCTTTTTCTTCAATTTCAGCAAGCTGTGCTTCACTGAGTTCGCCGTCTTCATTGGTGCCATCATCAGCTGCATTAGCCAATGCTATACTAGCGTAGGTTTTATCAAGTAATGCATGGAACCAGGTTGCCAATAGCTCATAAGCTGATTTAGGCTGGAATCCAAGCTTGCCAATTGAAGACTGTAGTTGATCAAAACTGGCCGTCGCTTGCATGCTACCTGAGGCACTATTTAGCGTTTGGCTTAGCTGCTCGCACAACTGCTGCGCTTGTTGACTGGTTTGCCAATTTATTGTGCTGTTTGCGCCTGCACTGGTTTCAACCGACTGCCCCATCACGCTAACCAAATATTCGCAGGCAAGCTGGACATAGCTTGGTTTGAAGATATTGGCGTTATGAACATCACTGGTATTTGAATCCAGTTCTGACCCTGATTTAGATGTGGACTGCTTGCCGGCACCGTTATCAACGCTACCATCTTTATCAGCGCTAAGACTGTCATCATTATGAGCGGCGACAAAGTCACGCATCACTTCGCTCATATCTTCGACTAGTAAAGACTTAGCCGTATCACTGCCCAAGGCACGGCGCAGTTGCTCGGCGGTCGCGGCTCTGTCCGTCCAGTTGCTCGCGCGCGTCAGCACGGATTCATTTAACCAAGCGTCATAACCGAACTGGCGTAAGCTGTCTAAGCCCAGCGCTTGTACGATATTCAGCTGCCAGTAAAATAACTGCGCCAAGGCACGTACTTGCGGGGTATAAATGAGCAAACCTGCTTCACGCAGCGTCGGTAATATTTGCATCAGTAATAGCGTGGCATCATGATCATGAATACCTTTGTCATAGCCGAGCTGATAGCGAGGGGTGGCGTAAGCTTTGACCAGTTTGGACAATGGACTGTCATTATCAATATCGCCATTCACATCGAGGGTAATGACAGTCGCATCGTATGCTTGATATAGACGCGCTTCGGTCAAACCCTCTTGGCTGTTTTTGGCACTTTCGATAATGCTATATGCTAAGTACTCGGCGCGGTAAACGGTATCGGACTCAGAGGCGATATTCATGTCCCAATACGGGCGCAAGGCGTTTAGCTCAATATTATTAAGCACTTCATAATAATCTGTACCCGTTAGATGCAAGTTCAACACACGCTTGCCATCTGACTGCTGACGGCTCAATAAGGTCAAATCAAGTGGCTGAGTATTGACCGAAAAACGGTGCTTACCCAACTTGATGATCTGACCACCATCTTCAAACAAGTCCGACTTGTCTTTTAAGCTCTTATAACTCTCGATTTGAATGGCTTTTAGGCGAGCGTCGATGTCATCGGCTTTGACGCTAAAGCCCATCGCTTGCAGCTCTTTTGCGATGTTGCGGACTTTTTGCACCAGACCATCAGCCGCAAAATACGTATTTAACGCCTCTTCCTCTGTAAAGCCTGTGACGCCAGTGCTTTGCGTGCGTTTTTTAATACTCTCAAGCATTCGTAGCGCGCCATCACCTAAGTTTTGCGCTTTACGGTTACGGGCATCGAGTAATTGCTGCTTATGATTTTCGAAGGTCTCGTAAATCTCTTCACGTTTACTGATGATATCGGCTAAAAACTGATCGCCACTATTGGTCTCTGGATCAGCGAACTGACTTTCTAATTCTTCTAGCTGCACCAATAGCTTAGCCATTTGCTCATCTGATTTCTCAGGGGTATTGGCAATGGATAAGGCATTGGCAATCGATTGACCAAATAGCTTAAATTGCGCGCCAAATTGCGCCACGGCCTCCGCTGAGCCTAGATTTTTGCGTTTATGATTGAGTTTGGCTTTGCTCTGATTTAGGCTCGCATAGATAGTCGATATATCATCGATAATTTGTGTGCGTACGGTGGCATCAGCCACATCTAACGTACCTAGTAGCTCGGTTAATAAATCTAACCCTTGCGCTGTCTCATCGATTTTTTCTAGTACGGGTTTTAGCTCGGCATTGGTTTCAGCCGTATTTAAACGCTCACTGACATCGACCAATATATCTTCGTAACTTGATAGCGCCTCTTCGCCACTTAAAAACAGCACCGTTTTTTCAGCCAGCTCGCCCTCTGCTTCTTCTAACTGCGTCTGTAATGCTTGTAGCTTATCAGCATCTAAATAACGCAAATCTTCTAAGCTGACCAAACGGCCTTTTTGACGTCTTAACGCTGACAACTGATCGACATAATCACTAGCAGACTCAAAGCTAGTGACGCGTATCTGCCGCAAAATCTCACTTTGCTGGGTATCGGCATCGGCTAACGCGGTTTGGGTTTGCTTTTGGATACTTTGTACTTTGGCGAACTCATCAATGACCAGCTCTGCTGTCGCCGTCACTTCTTTAATACTACTGGCGACTTCGCTCAGCTCAGGCTCAGACAACCAATAATAGCTGTCGAAGAGTCGGCTGGTATTATTGGTAAGCTCTTCATAGAGCTTCTGTGATACGCTTTGATTATCAATCAGGCGAGTAATGCTATACAGGTCTGAGATACCACGTACCAACTCTTTATTGCCGATCTTGCCATAAAAACTCGTGCTCTCTGGCAACTCACTGATATACTCGTGTGAGGCGTAAGGTGTGTGCCATATCTGCATCGGATGAATACGAGATGGCTCACTTTGGTCACTAAACAGCACCAAACGGCCATTCTCAGCCAAAGCCATACCGTTGCAATAGATAGGATTTGCCAATTGCTTTTTAATCAAATTATAAGGAAACAGCCCCGTGACGCCCAAGTCTCTATCGTAAAATAAGAATAGAACATCTTCCCCATTTGGCGATACAATTTTACGCTTAAACCGTAAGTCAGTAGCACCAACATTATTGGCCTCGAACAGCTTATACTCGCCTGTCTGTAGATAGTAGCCACCCGGAAACATGATGCCATGGTCTTCTGGTAGCTGAACACACGACTGTCCAATCGCGTCCAATCGCAGTACCGCTTCGGTCAAGGTGTTATAAACGAAATAACGGTAGTCCTCTTCACGATAAGGCAATATTTTAAGCAGTATTAGACTGCCGACTTTGGCATACGCAATCTCGGCATCGGTAAGCGACTGGGTACGGTCATTGACTGGTTCGCTATAAATACCTTGACCGGACTGCGTATTGTCCTCAATCTTAATGGTCAAATCGCCACCGACCGTTTCCACGAATATCGTGTCTAAGATATTCATATGCGGATATTTGCCATTCACCATTTGATCGCGGGTGGTATCAATCCAGTCAAAATCATAAGCAGGCGGCAGTTCAATATCACGCTCGCCTCGGTTGTCCACATAAGCGACTTGCGCCGACTCTGGTGTGCCTTGGCTAAAATCTAACGCAAAACGGAACACTCGAATATCGGTGATGCGCTCACCAATCTGAAATGCCAACAGCAATTTGCTGTCTTTCACCGTTATTTGAATCAGGCGCGTTTGCTTGTAATATCGATACAGCTCATTGAAGTCTTGGACAAAGGCGTCTTGAGCCAAAAACGTCCCTTTTAAATCGACCTCTTCGAGCTGATACTCTTCTTCATTACCAACTGGCTCGTTCAGACGATATAACGACAATACATCCTTAATATTGCTCGCGCGTTTGAGCCCCATAAAAACGTTGTAGCCAAATAGCAGATAATCACCAACCTGCACCATGTCTTGTGCCACACAGTTGTATTCGGTACGAATACGAGTACGGGCGATGACTTGCATTTGGGTGCTGCCAAACTCTTCGAGACGCGCATTATTGAGCGTCTGCGTTTGCGTCTCTAAACGGCCGCCTTGTTCCGTCAGACGTTTTTTGATGAGCTCATAAGCATTGCCTGAAGCAACTGCCTGATCGGTTTGGTTGGCTTGATTAGCGTTATCGTTGCTGTCTGAATTTGTTGAGTTTTGCGTGTCCGCCATCGTTGCTCGTCCGTTTCTGTTTTTACATAATATAGTCAATCCTTTATAAAAGAGCTACAGCGTTAACCTCGCTTGAAGTATCACATATACATCTGCACTCGGTTGCCTTGTATCTCTTTTAAACTGAATCCACTATAAGAGAGTTTTGGGCAATAAAGAATCATTGAAAGTAAAGAAGCACTTAGCTAATCTAAAAAAACGAGTGGTCACTGCTATTTTTTTAGATTAACCAACTCATCATGATTCGTCGTTCTGAATCACCCTGAGTTAGCCAAAAAAATCTGCCGCCTAGACGACAGATAATTTATTGATATTAATGTTGCTTACTAATGCTGGATATATAAATATCTGTCAATTCGACCTGATATAGCATTAAACCGCTTGATCATCATTTTTCTGGTTTGATTTCATGGCTTGACTGGCCATCACACCATTGATGATACCGCTCAATGTGTCTGACTTACCCGCTAGGCCATCGATGGCTTTACCGATAGACAGTGACTTGGCAAAGTTGTCAAAGAAATGCGCTTCGCCGCCAACAATATCGATTTTGGCTTTCTGTAACGCAACTGCCAATACTTCAGCATTTTCTTTCGCAATCTCTTTACCAGCGTCAATTGAGGCAAGCGCTTCTTGCAAGGCTGTCTCAAGACTCATGCGGAACTCTTCGTGCTCACGTGCCTCTTTGCTCATGCTACCCATGGCATTGAATTTCTCGACCAGACCATCTGCTTCAGCTTGGAAATGTGCACGAGTAACTTCGGCTTTTGCCAATCCAACTTCACGTTCTGCTTTGGCATTTGACTCACCGCGAGCTGCGATGACTTGAGCATCTGCCATGCCTTTTTCACGCTCAGCTCTGGCGGTAGATTCACCACGAGCGGCGATGATTTCTGCATCGACCATACCGATATCACGTTCAGCTTTTGCCTTAGATTCGCCGCGAGCCGCGATAACCTCAGCATCTGCCATGCCTTTTTCACGATCTGATTGCGCTTCAGCTTGTCCAGTCGCTCTAATAATATTGGCTTTCGCAATGCCTTCTTTTTCCAAAGACGCCGCTTTGACTTCTTGGATAGCCGCTTCAGCGAAGCCATGTGCTGACTCTTCTGCTTTGGTACCTTCGGCCATTTTAATTTTGGCTTCTGCATCTTTGGCGGATGCTTCAAGATTCGCAGCGGCAAGCGTAGTGATTTCGACGGCTTTATGCTTGGCAGACAGCTCTTCTGCTTCGGCTTTTTTCACCTGACGTACTTTGATTTCTTCCGCATCGGCTTCTGCTGCTAGCACACGTGTTTGCTTAGAACGCTGAGCTTCGCTAATTTCGCGAACTTCTTTGATACGCTCTTCTTCTTGCGCAACGGTTTTGTCCACTGCGATACGTTCACGAATGACGTTGGCGATTTCTTTTTTCTCAAGCTCAATTGCACGTTCGGCTTCGATACGTTGCAGATCAACTTCACGCTCACGAGAGACAATCTCTAAATCACGGGCACGTGTGACTTTTTCTTCTTCGATGACGACCGCACGCAAACGATTTTGACCTGCTACTTCGATTTCACGCTGCTGATTCTCACGTTGAATGGCCAAATCCTGCTCAACCGAGATAACGGCAGTTTCAGACTTTTTACGCTCTTCTTCTTCAATTTTGCGAGTTTCAGCAGTCTCGCGTGCAATCACTGACGAGATTTCACGTTGCTGTTTGGCTTCGGCATCGGCTTGCTGACGCTCTAGCTCTAGCATCGCCTCTCTGGTTTCGACATTCTTTTTCTTAACGGCCAGCTCTTCATCACGCTCGAGCTCGTTGGTAATGACGTTCTGAAAAGCCGTTAATTGAGTAATCTTTTTGATACCTTCAGCATCTAAGATATTACTTGAGTCTAATGAAGATTTTGGCGTTTGCTCTAAATAATCAATCGCCACATCTTCTAAGACATAACCATTCAGATCGTTACCAATTTCTTGAACGATGCTGTCACGAAACTCGCTGCGGTTTTCAAATAGTTTGACGAAATCAATCTGCTTACCAACCGTTTTTAAGGCTTCTGAGAACTTGGCATTAAACAGCTCGTTGACAGCGACTTTATCTGACGCACGCTCTACCCCAACCGATTTGGCGACTTTTAGCACATCCTCTTCGGTTTCATTGACGCGTAAATAAAATGCCACGGTGATATCAGCACGCATGTTGTCTGCGCAAATCAAACCTTCTTTACCGCGTCTGTCCACTTCTAACGTGATGAGCGATATGCGCATCAATTCTTTTTTGTTGATGACTGGCCAAACAAAACCACCATCAAAACGTACGGCAATTTTACTCACACCGTTAATAATGAGTGCTTTGCCCTGCTCGACCTTAAAGTAAAAGGCTTTGAGCATTAATAGTGCGACCATCATAAAGACAAACGCCAGCACTACAACCACGCCGACGATAATGAGTGTGTCCATATCCATTCCTTTAATTAAAACATTCCATAATCCCTTCAATATAAATCAGATACGCTATCAAGCCTGCTAAATCTACAATTTATAGCACTGTTTATAGTATGTGTGCTTTATAGCCCTGTCACGCACCATTCTGATATCTGAACTACATTGAACCGACTATCACCAAATTTAAAACGATTCGTGCTATTTCTAAAAACTCGCTATTTCTGACAATCAATCACTTCTAAAAACAATTAGTTGTATTCATACTTTTACAATATTTTTTTATCTTCGACGACAGCAACTCGGTAGGTATTGGCTTCGTCTAAATACTCTATCAACATCACTCTATCGCCTTGTTTTAGCAAACCATCATTGCTGTCTGAACGAATTTTGAGTATCAATCCTGCGCCGCCATCATTTAGCTCTGCTTCGCCATGCTTATCTGTGACACTAAGCGTACGCACAACAGCAATCTTACCCACATTATTAGACGAATTGCGTTTGGGAATTTTTGCGATATTTTTGCGAATCGGCGAAATAATAATACCTGTCAACCACATGGAAACTACCAATACGAAAATGAGTGCCCCTGTACCGAATAAATAATACAGAACGCCAGAATCGAAATATTGGTGTAAAAAGCTGGTATATAAATAGCTAAGCAACCAACCGATCAAGCTAATTAAGCTTAGTATGATGATTAAAGGGACACCGTAAAGACCAAATTTGAGCATGAGACCGGTGAAAAAACCAGTCGATGATAAGGTAGAGACATCAGCATCACCGCCTGACTCACCAAGGTCTACGCTATCCATATCTGCCATGCCGAGTAAAGACACAACCCAATATAAAGTGACGAACATCACAAGCCCCGTAAAAATAATCGTGGGATATAAACTGATTTTAGTGATAAAGACTAAAAAAGCTTCTTGCATTGCGCGTATTCTCCTTTTGCTCACCCAATCTATTAGCTCAATGACTTGGTTATGCAAATTGGTATTATGTGGATGATGCTCACTCGAATTAATGCTGCCAAGTTTACATTTTTTAAATCAACTTATGTTGCTTTATCAAGGATTATATATACATTCCATTACATAATACATAGGTTTTGCCTTTAGCGTCCCCATATCGGCGAGCGCACGACTCCGCCCACCTTACTGCCAATGGCATAACTTGTATTACCAGATAATGAGTGAATGACCAAACTTCCGCTATTTTGACCGCCCACTTGTGAAAGCTTTGTCGGATAGACAGCATACTGTGCAGATGGTGACAGACGTGCTGGTTCATCCAGTCCCGTCTCTGCTAGATTGGTGATTTGCCCAGTACTCAGCGTCATCACCGCAGCCTTACGACCATTGAGATAGGCCATGCGCTGACCGTCCAAGCTCAGTTGCGGACTGGCGACATAGCCACTTGTTGGTACAGGCGTGGCACTAGCAGTCTCGAAGTGGTAGCGATAGATACGTGGGCGTCCAGCGCGGACTTTATCACTGGTATAGACAAAACTTTGCCCATCACTGGCGTAGCTTGGCTGTACTTCCGTGCTCGGTAACGTAGTGAGCTGTGTGGTCTTACCATCGCTCAGACGTATCTCATAGATATCAGCATTGCCGCCGACCGTTGAGCTATAGAGGAGTTTTTGCCCATCAGGTGAGAACGACGCTGACATATTGCTGCCTTCAGCATTTACCGCAAGGTTGCGGATGTTGCTTTTGCGATCATAGATATAAATCTTAGGGTGTTGGCGCGGCGCTTGTTTACTATATGCCAGCAGTTGCCCATCAGCTGACCACGCTGGCGCATAAATATAACCATTAAGCTGATCGATTAACTGACGATCACTACCATCAGGACGAATGCTATAAAGCGTCGACATCTTTGCAGCTCCGATTCCTTGCTCCTCGACATAGGCAATGCGCCCTTGCCGATCTACCGCTGACATTTGCGCCGTTAGTGGATTGCTCGCACTCATATTATTAGCAGGTGCTTGCATCGTTTTAGACATCGTACTAGGCAAGGTCTGACAACCTGTCAACAGAATAAAAGTCGTTAGTGCGGTGATATTACTTATCGTTCTTATATTGACAGATGATTTTGATACAAGCATTTTTGACATAAAATAACGTCCAATAAAGTGTTGATTATTGCGTACTGAGAATCTTGACAATTAAGGCTAAAAGATTGAGTGCATTAAAGCATCCTAGCCTACATACTTTACTTAATAGCAAATGACAGTGTAGCGTAAACCATGCCAAATTTTGGACAAAAAAATACCCCACTAGATAGTGAGGCATTTTTAAAACTACATCTGACTTTTATAGAACATTGCTTTTATTCAACATTACTTTTACCGAATATTGCTTTTAGCAAATACTATTTAAAAACCATCTGTAATGCTTGAATTATTTAGAAACGGCTTTGAAATGGGCAACTTGATTGCTATTGGTAATGGTCAAGATAGGCGTGTTATTGGCATTTTTACTGATGCTATATTTACCTTGTACGGTCGCTAAAGTCGCAGTATCAAAACTTGCTTGTGGCTCAGGGCATGCCATCATAGTAGATAAAACGTTGCCTAATACGACATTGCCGTTCACAACCTTGTAGTCAGCGCCCATGTTATTACAGGTGTTCATAAAGGTCACACGGTCACTGCCGCTATCTTTGAAAAACTTTAGCGTCAATGGCTTCGCTGGATCAAAGAACAATTGGCTAACCTTATCACCATTGCTGCGTTTTGCGTCAACTAGCTGCCAATCATATGCTTGTAGCGTATTAGAAGTAATTGGTTGAGTCACTGGCGCTGTTACGCTAGGGGTGGTTTGGCAACCAGCAGCCAACGTACCTACCGCAAGTGTCGCTACCATCATCATTTTAGTCATGTTTTTCATATAAACTCCTATAGTGGTTTTTTTAGAATAAAAAATAGCTCTTATCCTAAACATTCGTTTTTATTATGATTAATTTACTGTTTTATTCATTACTCTCAATAATGCGGTTATTATGCACAACTGCAGCTTAACTGTCATTATAGATTGAGTGTATGATTACCCTGTTATTTGTTGCGATCTATAGTCTTTTTGCTAACCTCTATTGTTAGACAGTACATTAACTGCTAACACTTTTTATATAACTTCTCGAATATACTCTAAAAGCCGACAATTTCTCATTAAAATCATTGTTTTACTTATTTATGTTAGGCATTACTCTAGATTGGCGAGGTTCTGTTGTTGCAAAGCAGCATAGCCTACCAAACGTTTGCGTTCAGCCTCACTAAATAGCTGCTGTTCGATTTGATTGATTTGGGTTTGTGCTTGCGTTTTATCTGCACTTTGACTCAATAAGCGCTGTTTTTGAGCTTGATATTGGTCGAAACGTTGAGCAAAATTAGCATCTTCTGCATCGACTTGCGCGAGGCGTGCGGCGGCTGGAGCACCTACCAGATCACGACGCATGTTATACAATTCCTGAGCCGTTGCCCCTTTTGCTTGCATCTGTTTTGTGCGATTCATCAGCTCGTTCAGATTGGCTTGCTGGGTGATACCGGCTTTGAGCGCATTATCTGGCATACGGCTAATGTAGTTCTGCCGCGCTGCCTCTTTTTGCACATCGTTTAGCTGCTGGTTTTGGTTAATTCTGACCATCTCCATACTATAATTATCATACTCCTCTTCTGCACCAAAGAAGGCGGTAATGGTTTCTTTAGTAAAATACTGCTGACGCAACTTGGTTACATCTTGCTTTTGCTGGGCGACGACATTTAGATCCAGCTCACCGCTTTTTGCCGCTTGTAATTGCAGATTACCGTAACGTTGTTCTATTTCAGGAATGGCTTTAAGATAGGTAATATATTGGTCAAATATAGTGACCGCTTGACTAGCGGCAGGCTCTGGCGTGTGATGACGAATATAGCTTTCGACACGGGTATAAATAACCGCTTCATCTTCTTCACCCAGCGCCGACAAAAAATAATCGAATAAACGCCGTAGACCTTCAGTAACGACCAACTGCTTATTTTCATCAATGATGATTTCGCCGTCGATTTGCGTGCCTTGTAATGAGCGCGGCAAACGCTCCAATCCAGTGACAAATAGAGCCTGGTTTTGGGCGGCTGTTGTTTGCACTAATTGGCCATTATCCAGCGCAGTTGATAGAGTAGCATCAGCCTCACTAGTGAGGGCATTGGATACTGGTTGCGCTGTAGCCATACGTGTATTATCAGGTTTGAACCACATAATCACCGCCGCCGTTATGGCTATGCTAACCACGGCGATTATAACTATTGGTAGATAGGCTGGGCGGCGATTATTCGACATAAATGAGGATTCTTTTATAAGTCAGCTTAAAGGCTTATGTTTTTAAAAGCGTATGTTCTTAAAAACTTACTTTATTAAAGGTTAGCGTTTTTAAGACGATTGACCTGAGTACGATAGATAGATTTTGGCTCAGAATCGCCCCATGCCGTCAGACCCAATACTTGATCGGCTGAATCCAAATGATTCATTCTATAATTATCCCGAATCACATAACCAAGACGACTTGAGCAAGCAGATACCAACCCATCATTAGACTCGCCTGCAAACGGCACGCTCGTTGCTGCCAATAAATAATCACTAGGATCAAGTGCGCTTGTTATTTGTCCAACCCCGCTGAACGAATAGTATTTGATACCATTGACGGCAGTACTGGTCGGCTGACCACAATAATTTTTTGGCATTGCCGCGGGAAATTTGGCATTGAACTTAGCCGCACCATCGGTTGATAGAGCCACGAGCGCTTGCCAGCCATCTTGCTCTTGTATCTCTTTAAAACTGATACCTGAACCCACGTCTGTAAAGCCACCAATCAAATTGAACACGCCTGAGACTAGCTGTGTTGTGACATTGGATGGATTACCTGTAGTGTTGTTTGGCTCGAGGGTATTTTTGACAAAATCTGCCGTTTTTGACCCTTGTTCTGGGCTTGATACTGCCGTAACTGATGCGACATATTTTGGCGCGACGCCAGCGACATAGCGGATATCTATACCGCCTTGACTGTGTCCAAATAAATTGACTTTTGGTTCACCTGAAATGGCAGTGATGGTTTTGACTTGTTGCAGCAGCTGCTCTCCGCGAATCTCACTGTTATTGACGGCTGACGTTTTGGTGGTATATACCTCTGAGCCGCCTTTCATCAACTCTTGAGGAATGCCATTGAAGTAGTCGATAATCCCAAACAAGTTAGTGAAGCCGCCAAGACCATGTGCCATAACAATTGGGTATTTTGTATCAGTATGATTTGACGTCCAGTATTTGTTGCTGACCAGCTTGCATCCGGTTGAATTGGCACAATTATAGTATTGACCAGCAGCTTGAGCCGAGGTGGTTTGTAAAGCCATTAAAAGTACACCGGCACCGATAACACCAAGTGAAGGGAGAAATGCGCTGGGCGTGAAAGCCGAAGCTAGAGAAGATTTTAGCGTCATAATAACGTCCTTGTTATCATTAATTTTGATTATCTTTACCTCTCAAATACGACAGCAGAAGCGGCAAAGATTGCTGCTAATTCCTTTAGCATGCAAAATTACATTACTTATATCTTCTGTAACATTCAACTAAATTGTCAAAATATGAATATATTATCGTGACTATAGGGTCACAATTGCCCTTACTTCGCTGTAAAGCAATTATTATCAATAATAATGATAGGTTCACTATCACTTAACGTAAAACAGCGGCGTCTTCATTTATGTTATAATTCAAGCCATTAATTCCATAACTATAAGTAATATAATGATGACTAAAAAATCTCTTATCCAGTCCCCAGAAGCCATAGAAAAAATGCGCGTGGCCGGTAAACTTGCCAGTGATGTCCTTGTCATGCTCGATGAGCACGTTCGAGTTGGCATCAGTACCGAGGCACTTAACCAAATCGCCCATGACTATATCGTTAATGTGCAACAGGCTATTCCTGCACCGCTTAACTACAATGGCTTCCCAAAATCAATTTGCACCTCGATTAACCATGTGGTTTGTCATGGTATTCCAGCCGAAAACAAGCTACTCAAAGATGGCGATATCATCAATATCGATGTGACCGTGATAAAAGATGGCTACTATGGCGATACCTCAAAAATGTGGATCGTTGGTAACGGCTCTATCATGGCACAGCGTATCTGCAAAGTCGCACAAGATGCGTTATATGCCGGTATGAGTGTCGTCAAAAACGGTGCGCGTCTAGGTGATGTCGGTGCTGCTATCCAAGCAGTGGTCGAACCTGAACGTTTCAGTATCGTCCGCGAGTTCTGTGGTCACGGCATTAGCAATGAGTTTCACCATGAGCCACAAGTCATGCACTATGGCAAAAAAGGTACAGGCTTTGAGCTAAAAACAGGCATGACCTTTACCATCGAGCCGATGATTAACCAAGGTACATGGCAAACCAAGATTTTGCCTGACGAATGGACGGCGATTACTAAAGACCGTAAGCTGTCAGCACAGTGGGAGCATACGATGGTCGTGACCGATAATGGCTGTGAGGTGTTTACCACTCGCCCTGAAGAAGATTTAAGTTTTTTGACCCAGTAATATCAAAAAAGATCGCCTAGGCGGTCTTTTTTTTGGCCAATAATTAGGTCATATTGAGTATTGTGCTCACCCGCTTTTTATCTTTATACTCTGATGACTTAATAAATTATATTGGTAACTTCTATTTGTGAATTTTGTCAGCTACCAGCACACTGGTGATTCTACGCTTTTCAGCTGAAACGTTTTATTTTTAAACTCTTAACGGGATAACACTCATGTTTACTTGTGATGTCGCTTCTATCGATCTGACACCTTTACCTCTATTATCAAATGATATAGCGACAAACGCATCACTGCTAGCGGACACTCCTGTCACTGAAAAGTCGCTACTGGGTATTCCTCACTGGTTGACTCAAATTAATCAGGATATTAACCGTGCACTTGAGCGCGGTGTCAATATTCGTCAATTGGTCGCGGCACGCTCTGGTGCGATTGACGAATTGCTGATTGCCTTGTTCAACTGGTTTGAGCTGGATAAGACAGATTTGGCTTTATTTGCCACAGGCGGTTATGGTCGTGGCGAGCTGTCGCTTTATTCAGACATCGACATTTTATTGCTTTCTCCTGATGAGATTGGTGCTGATGCCAGTGGGAAAATAGATCGGTTGGTGGCGCTATTGTGGGATATCGGATTAGAGCCTGCTCTCTCGGTACGTAGTGTTAATGACGCTTTAGAAGCGTCGCTCGATCACACCATTGCCAGTGCACAGCTAGAAGCTCGGCTATTAATTGGTAATGAGGCTTTACAGGATGTGCCCGTTCAAATTGTCAATAAACAGTGGTCGCCGCGTGAGTTTTTTGAAGTAAAAATCGCAGAAGCTAAAGCGCGATATTTACAGCACAATGCCACCGAGTACAATCTTGAACCCAATATAAAAACCGCCCCTGGTGGTCTACGCGACATTCATATCATCGGCTGGGTAACCAAACGCTATTTTCGAGTGGGTAAGCTGTATGATTTAGTACAACAAAACTTTTTGACTGAAAAAGAGTTCGATGAGCTGAACTTTGCAGAAGGTTATTTATGGCAAATACGTCATTATCTGCATGTATTGACTGGTCGCAACGAAAACAAGCTGCTGTTTGATTATCAGCGTGAAATTGCCCAGTTGATGGGTTATGAGACGCAGCCAGACGATCAGCCAAATGCCGCCGTCGAGCGTTTTATGCGCGACTATTATCGCTGTGCCATGCAGATATCGACGCTGTCTGAGATGCTGACCAATCACTACTACGAGACGATTATAGAGCCGCAGTTGCCTGATGATGAGCGTCCAAAAAAGCAGCCAATCAATGCGCGCTTTAACCAAGTTGGTGACCAAATCGCCATGGCGCATCATCGGGTTTTTGCTCAGCATCCTGACTCTATCTTAGAGATGTTTTTACTGATGGGTCAGTACGGTATCAAAAACGTGCGCACTCATACCTTGCGTGCGCTAAAAATCGCCGCGCGTGGCATCGATCAAGTCTACCGTGATAACCCCGCTCACCAAGCGCTCTTCTTAGCCAATTTAAAAGAGCAGAATTATCTGTTTCATCGCCTGCGTGCCATGAATCGCTACGGCGTCTTAGGCAGCTACATTCCTGCGTTCGCCCAAGTGACCGGTCTGATGCAATATGATTTATTTCACCGTTATACGGTTGATGCGCATACCTTATTTTTGATTCGGATTTTGCATCGCTTCACCGACCCACGGTTTTATGAAGATTTCCCACTGGTCAGCTCTATCTTTCAGCGTATCGAGCGCAAGGAAATCTTGGTACTGGCCGCCATGTTCCATGATATTGCCAAAGGTCGCGGTGGCAACCATAGTGAGCTGGGTCAAACCGAGTCGACTGAATTTTGTTTGGCGCATGGTATGAGTCTGGCAGATGCCAACTTGGTTGGTTGGCTCACTCGCTATCATTTATTAATGTCGATGACTGCTCAGAAAAAAGACATCTCAGATCCAGAAGTGGTCACTATTTTTGCCAATTTAGTCGGTAATGTCACCCACCTCAATCATTTATATGTGCTCACTGTTGCGGATATGAATGCGACCAATCCACAGTTGTGGAACAGCTGGCGTGCCACATTAATGAAACAGTTATACTCACAAACTCGGCGCATTTTGCGCGCTGATATCGATGCACCTACTAATCGCCAAGATATGATCAGTGCCACACGTACCCAAGCCTTAGCGATGCTCGATAATGTCAACAATCAACATATGAATCGTGATGAAGTCTTGAGGCTATGGGATGATCTGGGTGATGAATATTTCTTGAGAGAAATTCCTGAAGACATCTTATGGCATACCGAGGCCATTTTGAACCATCCGCCGATTGGTCTTGCTTCTAATGCAGATAGCCCGCCATTGGTGGTATTACGTGAGCATCGTGAGTTGGCCCTTGATGCGGTACAGGTCTTTGTTTATACCCAAGATCAGACGAACCTGTTTGCAGTCACCATGGCTGTATTTGATCAAATGAACTTGGATGTTTTAGACGCCCGTATCATTACTGCTACCCGCGATTTTGCTTTGGACTCCTATGTACTGCTTGATCCCAGTGGCACATTATTGGTCGATGAGGACAGTCAACAAGAGCTCAAACAGCGCCTAATCAATGCCTTTAAAGACCCGACACTACTGAAACTTACCAATAAGCGCATACCGCGTCAGCTTAGACATTTTGAAGTAACCACGGTGATTAATTTTGAGTTTAATGAGGCTTCTGATCAGCATATTATGAGCTTAGAAACCCTTGATCAGCCGGGGCTACTGGCAAGAGTAGGACAGGTGTTTTTGCAGGAGAAAATTGAGGTGCATGCGGCGCGTATCACCACTTTGGGTGAACGTGCAGAAGATATGTTTTATATCAGCGATCAAAATGATGAACCGCTATCTGCTGCTAGACTTGACGCACTACGATCCGCCTTGATGGCCAGTCTCAGTATGCAAAGAGAGCAGCCTGCTGCTTACAGTAAATGTGATTGAACAAATGGGCTTACAAGATAAGTCTAAGATAAATACTCGGCGTGTATCATCCATTCATTGATGGCATGCTTTGTATTTTTTAACCCGTTAATATCAAAAGCACCTTTTATAAGGTGCTTTTATATATCATTTCGCTAGCGTGCTCATTGAGCTCATCATCCGCAAGATCTGGTGGCAGAATCTCTGCTTCAATCTGTCTTTGCGTCAGTATTAAGCGCCCAGCGTTGACCTCTTTTTGCAGCAAACAATGTAAACTTGCTAAATGAAAATCCCCCTCAAAACACTCATAGATTTGTCTTAGAGAAATAGGCGATTTGGCATGCACATCGGGATAAAGGCTGTCCTCTGCTAAGATAATCATCTCATTCAGTGCCTCTTCACGCATCAACTCATCTTTATCGATTTTACGCTGCAAGCTGTCTGCCATTCGACTTTTGGACGCGAGCATGGCCACAAAAATCACTGTCTGTAAGACAAATAAGGCAATATATTGCCATAAGGGCAGTAAAATACCGAGCTGATTGCTAAGCAACATCAGCACCATCGCAACGATCACGTAACTGACCAGTTGCCACAGTAACCACATCATCAAGCTATTTTCACCGTACCAAAACATTTTTCGTTCTTTATGGCTAATTAATTGCTGGCGAGCTTGCCACCAGCTTTGCTCCCGCTGTTTTAATAGCTCGTACAATTTGGTTCGCTGTTGCGCATCATCAAAATTTTCATCTTGAATATCTGTCGCGTTAAGATCATTAGTTTTTGAGATACTAGGCATATCAAATTATCCTCACCATAATCTATCATTAGGGCTGACAGCAGTTTTTTGTATTGTTATAAGTTATCAATTGATAAGCTTTTTTTAGGATTTTTAAATCTGTGACGGCTTCATTAGTTATTATAATTTATGGTTAAATAGCTAAGCAGCTTGAGCATGAGAAGTAAAAGACAAAAAATAAGAGAAGTGCTACACTGCTTAAATGTAATTTTTCTTTATAACTTTATTATTAATTGTCTATTATAGTTACCCTACTTATGAATCACAACTTAACGTACCTGCATCCTTACCCTTTTGCAAAAATGGCAACATTGCTTGCTAACAGTGTGCCAGCCCATGACTACAGTGAAATCAAGCTCGGTATTGGTGAACCAAAACATGAGCCGCCAGCGTTCGTGCTGGACGTACTACGTGAAAATTTGGACAAAATAAGTCGTTATCCAACGACTAATGGCATGTTTGAGCTGCGCCAAACCATCGCGCATTGGCTAGAAAAACGCTTCTTTTTGAACCATGTCGATGCCAATACGCAAGTATTACCAGTAATGGGCACACGCGAGGCTATTTTTAGTCTGGTACAAGCAGTCGTGGATCATAAAGTAAGCGATACAGAGAGTAGTCCGCTGTCTGTCTCTGACCCATTATCTGCCGTTTCTCCTATGACTGCTCCTACAATAGTCATGCCCAACCCTTTTTACCAAATATATGAGGGTGCAGCGATACTGGCGCAAGCCGAGCCTTATTTCGTGCCTTGCACACTGGACGATGACTTTAAAGGTAACTATCGCGCCGTACCAAAAGATGTTTGGGCGCGCACGCAGTTGCTGTTTGTTTGTAGTCCTAACAATCCGACGGGCTCGGTCATGACGATGGAGGATTGGGAATATCTCATTCGTCTGTCAGATCAGTACGATTTTATTATTGCCAGTGACGAGTGCTATAGCGAGCTGTATTTTGATACGGCACCGATTGGACTATTGCAAGCCTGCGCTGCCCTCGGTCGTCATGATTTCAAAAACTGTATTGTCTTTCACTCTTTATCTAAGCGTTCAAATCTGCCTGGTTTACGCTCAGGGTTTGTGGCAGGTGATGCCAATATTTTGCAAGCTTATCTGCAATATCGTACCTATCAAGGCTGTGCGATGCCGATACCACATCAGCTCGCCTCGATCGCTGCATGGCAAGATGAAAAGCATGTGGCACACAATCGCGCTCTGTATCAAGAAAAATTTGCCTTGTGGATGTCTGAGCTTGGTGAGTTACTAGAGTTACGAATGCCTGAGGCTGGATTTTACTTTTGGATAAAGGTCCCTGAGCCGTTCGATGGGGATGATGAGCAGTTTGTCAAAGCACTGTACGAGCAGGCCAATATTCACGCACTAGCAGGGCGCTATCTGTCACGTGATATTGATGGCAAAAACCCTGGGCAAGGCTATGTGCGCATTGCGCTCGTTGCGAGTGTTGATGAGAGCCGCGAAGCGATAAACCGTATTCGAAAATTACTAGGCGCATAAGCAGTCGCTTTATATATAAAAGTTTCAAAAAAAACAGCAACCTCTAATAGCCACAATATTACTGTGGTTATTAGAGGTTTTTTGCTTTAATAATGCTATAGTAAAGTGTCTTTTATCATCGATTATCTTTTACTCAATATGCCATCAAGGATGATGCCATGCCCCATCTTGATTTTACCCAGCCGCCCTTTGATGTATTGAGTCTGGCTGAACGCCAAAGTATCAGAAAAAATACTCAAATCCGCTACCTTGCCAAAAATGAGAATCTAACTGCCGAAGAGTTGCAATATCTGTATGTGGTCATTAAAGGGCAGATTGAGCAATTGCTTGATGGTGAGTTTGTTGCCTCTTACTTGGGTAGTAATCACTCCGACCATCTCAATAATAACGACTGGTTCGACAGCCGTCGTCTGCCTGAATCATTGACTGAAAATAACCTTAATACTGAAGCGCTGCAGACCTATCAGTTTCGAGCCGCTGAGGATACCTTGTTGCTCCAAGTCGCTGGTAGCGCAGTCGATAAAATCAGCGCCCAAAATCACCTAGTGCGCCAAATGCTGTCAGACAAATTGCCCGAACGGCTAAAGGCATTACAGCAGCGCCGCAATAATAAATCCATAGTCTCTGCCAGCTACAATGACCAACAAGAAGTGCAGCAAATCATGTTGCAGCCCGTCATTGATGTCAATCTATTGCCCGTCCATATCGTCAACGCCAATAACAGCTTGTACGAAGCCGCGTCTATCATGACGAAAGCGGGGCTAAAACATGTACTGGTGCAACCCTTAGACCACCTAAAAAACGAGGGAGAGGTGCAATATGGTACTGGTCATCTATTGGGTATTTTGACCGATACCGACATTTGCCGCGCCGTGAGTGACCAGCAAGATCCAGCCACTACCCCCTGCCAGCACTATGCTAATTTTAACCTGCGTACCATCAAAGCCAGTGATGAGATTGGCGATGCATTATTGACCATGACCCGCTATCGCATCCATCGGCTACCAGTGATGGATCAAAATGGGGATGTCGTCGGTATATTAGGACAAAGCGATATGCTTGCGCATATTGGTCATCATTCACAGCTCATTAGTATCCAAATCGAGCAAGCAAAAGATTTATCGAGCTTAGATACTGCCGTCGAGCTTATCGGTCGTTATATTCGCGCCCAACATCAAAACGGTGTCAAAATCGGTAATATCAGCCGCATGGTACAGACCTTAAATGCACAGGTGTTTACTAAGCTCTGGCAACTTATCGTGCCTGATGAGGTCATGACAAATACCTGCCTGATCGTGATGGGCTCCGAGGGGCGCGGTGAGCAAATCATGCGTACTGACCAAGACAATGCGCTCATCTTACGTGACGGCTATACTCACCCTGATCTGCCAGAATTTGCGGATACTTTTAATCAGCATTTAGCAGACCTCGGTTATCCACTGTGCGATGGTAATATCATGATGACCAACCCTATGTGGCGACAGCCGCTAAAACAGTTTAATGCCCAGATTGGTTTATGGTTTCGAAATACGGATCCCATGCATGGTATTTATTTGTCCGCCATACTCGATGGCGAATATGTCTGCGGAGATGAGTCATTATTGACTCAGGTGCGTCAACATTTAAAGGTTGCCCACAGGCAGTCAGACCCTATGTTTGTACGCCAGTTCGCGCGCGCCGCGCTACAGTTCGGTGATGTCAATCAGTGGTGGCAAAAGTTCGTGCCTTTGCTTGGTGGTAAATCCGGGTCAGAAGACATTGACCTAAAGAAAGCCGGTATCTTTCCACTGGTTCATGGCATTCGTACCTTGGCATTAGAAAACGATATCTTAGAGCTGCCCAGTAGTAAAAATCGTCTGAAAGCTTTGGTACAAGCGCGCGCCTTGACCCAAGAGCGAGCGGATACTTTACTAGAAGCCTTGGAGTTTTTTATGGCACAGCGCCTATCAGTCGCCCTATCAACCGACGATAAACATGCACGGCAAGTCAACCCAATGACCTTGACCGCGCTTGAGCGCGACTTATTAAAAGAATGTTTGGCCGTTGTTAAAAGCTTTAAAAACCAGCTACGTCAGCATTATCAACTAGAGCTCGCATAAGTACAACAATCGCATAAATGGATGAGCGACAACTATGAGTTGGCTAACACAGTTATCCTGCGCTTGGCAAAAAACGCAGCTACAGCGCCCAGAATTGGTATCGATGTTTACCAAACCTGTGGCTAAGCAGTGGGTAGCGATTGACTGCGAAATGACGGGACTCAATCCAAAAAACCACCATTTATTGTCTGTCGCCGCGATTCATATCAATGACAATACAATCGACACTGGCAATGGCATGCATATCGTATGCAGACCACCTGTGATGCCAGACCGTGACACCATTGTGATTCACGGTCTACGTACTGCCGACGTTGAGCATGGTATGGCTACGATGAGATGCTAGCGCTGTTGTTGCCATTTATAGGCAATCGCCCAATTGTGGGGTTTTGTACGAGTTTAGACACAGCGTTTTTAAACCCTCTGGTCAAACGCTATATGGGCACAGCACTGCCCAACGAAATCATCGATTTGCGCCATTTATATAGTCGACGCATGAGTGGTCAAACCCAAGGACTATCTAGCCAAGCGCAGCATCTGACCAATATTTTAGCGCATTATAATATACCCGATCTAGGCGCTCACGATGCTTATAACGACGCAATCATGACCGCCATGGCATTTTTACATGTGCGCTAACGTGCGTTCGCATTTTGCAAATTCAGATAAAAACAGGTTTTCATCTACGCCTGCCATCTACGCGAAAACGGCAACTCATGTTACCATAGGCTGTTTTTGCCACCTGATGAAAGATGCTCATGCGACCCACCTATAAACTCCGTCATTCCTCTGCTTTTACTGCCAAATTATTTCCTTTCTGTCGTTATCTGCGACCGTCGAAGCCGCCTGCTAAATACGTACCTATCATAGCGTTATTAGCAACGGCGACAATACTGCCCATCCATGCGCAAGCAGCACTACCAAAAGCCATCGAAGCAGCATTATCACGAGCCGATTTAACAGAAGCTGATATTAGTATTATCGTCACACCAGTCGGTGATAAAAATGCCAGTCACCTGCCCGCTCCCATTCAGGTTATTGATAGCAGCACACACCGCTCACCTAACCCCGCTCTTCAGCCAAAACCGACTGCCAATATAAATACTGATATAAAAAGTAATTCTCAAAAAGCCACGCAAAATAATAATGACAAAAACAATAATAACCATGTACGCCAACAGAGTACGCTGATTACTATTGAGCAGCGTACCATTGAAAAGCATGAGAAAAAACTGCATGCTTACACCGATGATCCTTATACTTATCAAAGCTTAGAAAGCATCCCAACGATATTGGGTGATAAGGCAAAAACAGCTGTCATTAATAACAATGCTAATAACAATAAAACTGATGACATCAGTACTGATAACGCCTCCATAAAAATTTCATTTTCGCCGTTGCTGAACCATCAAGCCGATATCGCTCGCACGCCTGCCAGCACCATGAAACTCGTTCCCAGCTTTATTGCGTTAGATACCCTAGGCGCTGATTTTGTCTGGCATACCCGTGTCTATCATACAGGCCTTGTCATCGGTGACCGTCTGCATGGCGATTTGATTATCCAAGGCAGCGGCGATCCAAAAATGACTCACGAGCGTTTAAAACAGCTCCTTTATAAAGTACAGTCATCCGGTATCCGTCATATCGACGGTGATATTATCATTGACAGTGGCGTCTTTAAAAATGTCAGTAAAGACCCTGCCGCCTTTGACAACTCGCCACTGCGTCCTTATAACGCCAGTCCCGATGGTTTTTTGGTGAATTTTAGTACCATCGGTATCAAAAGCTATCCGTTAAACGATGACCAAGCAAATCTAACTTATACACCAAAATTAGCAAATTATGCTTTGCCCAGCATAATAAATACGCGTTCGGCGGCCTGTGGACAAGCGCGTTATAGTCTCGCACCCGAGTGGCAAGCAAAACAATTGGTATTAAATACTCAGTTGCCAAACAGCTGCCAAGAGCATGCTTTTTATGTGGCTTATCCTGATGCCAAAGATTTTGCCGCACGCGTTATTGCCGCAAAATGGCAAGAGCTAGGCAATACGCTGAGTGGTCATGTCATCACTCAAGAAGCACCTTACACTACCATGAAAAACACCAAATCAACGCATGGTCTGGCAGCACTTCCTATGTCACCGCTGCCTATTGTCAGCTACCCATCGTTGAATTTGACGCAGCAGATTTACGATATCAATCACTTTTCAAACAATGTGATGACTGAGCAAGTGGCGCTATCGATTGGTGTTTATGACAAAGTTGATAATAAAACACTCGATAAAGCTATTAGTAATTCACATAGCTTGTATCAATTTGGCACGCCGACTGCGACGAGCTATCCTGTCGCATTGCAGACTATTAATCAATGGTGGCAGACCAATCTAAGCACACCGCCGCCGCATTTGACCAATGGTTCAGGACTCTGCCGCGACTGTACCATCACAGCTGCAAACCTAAGCGAACTATTAACTTATGCTTATAGCCATCCAAGTTTTGACGTTTACGTCAACTCGTTAGGTATCGCTGGCGTCAGTGGCACCATTACCGCTCATAGTGAACGCCTACCAGAATCAGCAGCCATTGGTCGTGCGTGGATAAAAACAGGTACCTTAAACAACGTCACCTCGATGGCAGGCTATGTCAAAGGATTGTCGGGACAGGATTATGTCGTGGTTGGACTCATCAATAGTGAGCAAGCACATAACGCTTATACAGCCAGACCCGTGCTAGATGCGATGCTTGATTGGACGGCGCAGCATTAAGTGTTTTTCACATCCTATTTTTCACCTTTATAAAGGTTCACTTATGTCACGCAAGACAACCAATCTCAATAAATCCAAGACTCATTCAGGTGGCGAGCCGCTGCCGAAAAACCATGAGTCAGCGCAGCCTAAATTGGCACAATATGTAGGATATTTCGCGATAGGCTATACGCTTGCCAGCGCAATATTTATGATAATTCAAACCAAGCTTGCGTTGAATTCGCAACTGGTAACGGTATTGTCTATCATTATCGGGGCTTATATCGCGGTTCATAAATTTGTCAAACATCAGCAGCGCGCATTGAATAGCGGTGAAATCAATCGCTTAATGTTTGGCGGCGTCGCGGTGGTCTGGCTACTGACTGTCATTTACTTCTTAGCCATATGGTTTTGGTTGTTTGATGCGGTAAATCGCGAAGTCCTACTAGAGATGACCGTCCAGCAACCACTGCCATTGGTTTCATCGCTGGTGATGATATTGGTGCTGACACTGGTCAGTGCCCGCATCAGTCTTTGGGCGATTAATCGCCTGCTTGACCCTAAACGCAAAACTATGTGAGCGAGGAAATCTCAGCCGAACCTCTACAAGGTGCTACAAATTTTTCTCCCTATTAATACATAAAATCCGTTAGGCTAACTTTAATGAGTAACCTCTTGAATGATTGTGGGTGATTAACGGTTTTATATTTTAATAGGAGCATTTATCATGGACATGATTTTTTTTGACAATATAGACAAGCTTGGACGCATCGTTTTGACGACTGTCATGGTTTATGTGTTGATCGTACTGGTGACCAAAATCTCAGGTAAACGCTCCACTTCGCAGCTTAATAATTTTGATTGGATCGTCACCGTGATGATCGGTTCACTTGGTGCCAGTACTATTCTGCTCAAAGACATTCCTTTTGTCGAAGGGGTTTCATCGATTTTAGTACTTTATCTATTGCAGTTTTTAGTTACGAAATACGCCTCTATCTCACCGCAATTTAGCAGTTTTATTTTGTCAGAGCCGCGTATTGTTTTCTATCAAGGGCAGTTTTTGCCAGATGCCATGCGCGCTGAGCGGCTGACTCGTCAAGAGATTGAATGTGCGATGCGCTCTGAAGGAGTGCATCGTTTCGATGATGTGGAAGCCATCGTTTTTGAATCTGATGCCAAGCTTACTATTATTCCAAAACCTAGCCCAACTGATGTAAGCGATAATTACCAAAATACAGAAGATACTGTCTCGCAAACCATACAGGCTTTGATGTAAGACCTATTGTTTATCGAAGATTAGTAAATCATAAAAAAGCTTCGTAAAATCTTGTTTGTTACGTTCACTTCAGCGTAGAATTCTTTTGTTACATTTTACTAATGACTAAAATTAAAGTGGTACTGGCTATGAAAGTAAGGATTTTAACCGTCGGTAATAAAATGCCTAAATGGGTACAGACGGGGTTCGATGAGTATTTTAAGCGTATCCAACCTATGCTCAGTACAGAAATCGTGGAAATTGCTGCCGCAAAGCGTGCAAAAAACCCTTCTGATGCCAATTTGGCACAATACCGTGAGCAAGAAGGACAGGCAATATTAGCCGCTCATAATGCTTCAGGGCGTGAGCAACTATGGGTATTGGATGTCAAAGGTAAAATGATTTCGACAGAAGGGCTGGCTGATAAATTAGCTAATGGCATGCAGCAAGGCGATGATATTGCACTGGTGATCGGCGGTGCAGACGGCGTATCGCCAGAAGTATTAGTCAAAGCTGATGTAAAATTGTCACTATCAGCGCTGACATTACCGCATCCGCTGGTACGTGTTGTGCTAATGGAACAATTGTATCGCGCGATGAGTATCAACAACAATCATCCTTATCATCGTGGCAATTAAGCAATCGTTAAACACTGCCATACTCTGTGCTAATATTTTGTGCCGATATTCTGTGCTGATAGTTTATGAGCAACAATATCAATGATAGAAAAGATTGAAAAATCGCTGTGCGCCCTAATAAACGCTACATGAAATATCCAAAACATGCGACACCTAACGTCCCTCATTCAATTCATCAGCCTGATGACTCGTACTCTCATTCGCCAACGCCTATTACGGCGACTGGTGTTTGGACAGATGTATCTGCTTCAGGGTCAAATGTAGCTAAGCTACCAGCATTGTTTATCTCGCATGGTGCACCCACGCTTGCCATTGAACAATCTGCCACGACCAGTGCACTGGCACGTATCGGGCAAAACTTACCAAAGCCACGTGCCATCCTGATTATGTCAGCGCATTGGCAATCCGCCAAACTCGAAATAAGCAGTAATCCTCAACCCAAGACTTGGCACGACTTTTCAGGTTTTCCGCCTGAGCTATATGAGCTTCAATACCCTGCATCTGGTCAGCCAGCACTTGCTGAATCCCTTGCCCAGCAGCTCACTGCACGCGGTATTACTTGTAGCGTCAATCCGGTGCGGGCTTGCGATCATGGGGTATGGGCACCGCTCAGGCACTTATATCCAGAGGCTGAGATACCTATCGTACAGGTTTCTCTACCGCAGCATTATGACAGTATCGCCTGTTATCAATTGGGTGCGCAGCTGGCGCGCCTACGTGAAGAGCAAATACTGATCATCGGTTCAGGTAACATTACCCATAATCTGCAAGCATTACGCTGGCAAGCAGATAGTGTTGACCAAACGGCTAAAGCATTTAAGCAATGGCTGCTACAACAGCTCAAAACAGACATTCCTAGTGCTTTAGATTGGCAGCAATATCCTGACTATAAAGACATTCATCCGAGTGACGAGCATCTGTTGCCATTGTTTTTTGCCTTAGGTACAGGTCAGCGTGTCTCAGTTGTCCATCAAAGCATGGCGCATCATAGCTTGGGCATGGATATTTATCGATTTGATTGAGTAATCATTACTTAATCGATAGAATGCAAACTTACTTCTCAAAGGCTGCCTCGGTAAACAACCCTGCTCGCTCCATCTCCCCTGCTACACTGAATAATGTCGCTTCATCATTCATACGCCCAATCAGCTGCATCCCAATTGGCAAACCTTTTTTACTCATTCCTACCGGTAATGACATCGCTGGCAATCCCGTGATATTACCCAGTAGTGTAAAGGCCATTTTGCCCAGCACAGGCTGACTAAGCTTTTCGATCATACCTGAGCTAAAGGCATACTTACCCATATCGATGCCCTTATTGAGCACTCCTGCGCTACGCATGAGCATTTCATCCATACGACTTGGTGTCAATACACCATGCTTAACTGCAGGTGTCGGCACGGTCGGACATAAAATCATGTCATAGGTTTCAAGTAACAAGCCAGTTTGATACTGACTGTGATGCCAACCATGCTTAGCATGCGCCAAATCAACGGCTGATAACGAGCGACCCAGCAATGCCATATTATAGGTTTGCGGCTCTAGGTTTTTGATATGTTCTACCCCAAAGTCACGCTCGATATTATCAATGGTAAAAGCGGTATGGGTGCAGACCACCACCATAAAGTCATGCCAAAACTGCTCGATATTAATATTCGGCTCGGCAGGTATGACGCGATGACCCATGGCTTCTAGCTGCTTAGCCGTTTGTTCTAATACGGCTAACACTTCTTTATCCACCACAGTATTGGCAATCAATGGCTGTTGATGTAAGGCAATGGTTAATTGTCTTGGTGCGCGCATCGCTGCTTGCAAAAATGTGCCATCAGGTGGCGCAATGACATAAGGCGCACCAATCTCTGCGCCATTTGTAGCGTCGAGCATCGCGGCACTGTCACGTACGCTGCGGGTAATCACGTGATCTGCGACTGCACCTTCCCAGCCTTCCCCGAATTTAGGGCCTATCGGATTACGACCACGGCTGGGTTTAAGTCCAAACGCGCCGCACCAAGCAGCAGGGAAGCGTATTGAGCCACCACCATCACCCGCACCCGCCATCGATACGATACCACTTGCTACTGACGCGGCACTACCGCCCGATGAACCACCAGAGCTGTAACCTTTTTTGAAAGGGTTATGAGTCGCACCATGGGCTTTTGGTTCAGTGGTAATGATCAAACCAAATTCTGGCGTATTGGTTTTGCCAAAGGTATTCACACCTGTGGCTTTCATGCGCTTGACGATTTCACTGTCGCTCTCAGAGATGATATTAACACTACGACTGCCCATCGTGATTGGCTCATCGGCAAAGCTAAATGACAAATCTTTGAGCAAATAAGGCACACCATTGAATATACCTGAGGGTAATCCCGCCTGTGCAGCATGATAAGCACGCTCATCAAAACGATGGATGATGGCGTTTAATTTGGGATTGAGTGTATTGGCTTGATAGACGGCAGCATCCAATAACTCTTTAGCGCTGACTTCACCTGCATTGACCAATGCCGCCAATGCTATGGCATCATATTGGGTATATTCTTTAAACATAACTGACCTTCCTTGGTTTATAAGTATTGAGTTAAGTTAAACTAATATAGTGTTGTTTTCTTAATAATGTCTACTCATAAAAAAAGCCAAACAGTTATGTTTGACTTTTCTGTTTTTGAAAGCTTTATTTTAGTTCAAACTGAACAAACCTATTCCATTCTTCAATCGCATTATTTATTGATTTTTGATGGTTTTTAATTCCACGGTTCTGTTCCTCAACAAAGTCGTTAATACAACTTTGATACTTATTAACATCATCCACAAATCGATTGTATTGAGCCTCAGATGTAAAGTTATAGGGTTTACTAGGCTTAGAACAGTACATATGCTTTTGAAACGTATCAGCAAGCGTAATGTTGGAAATACCTAAAGTTGCAACGATAATAGTAAATACTATCTTTTTCATAAAACTTCCCTATATATTGAGCAGATGCAATTATTACTCTTTATATTTATTCTAATATAGATAACCAACGATAACTACTTTTAAGCTCAACATTTATCTACATTAATAGCTCACGCTTACCGCTTTTGCCCATTGAGCTGACCAACCCCGCGTCCTCCATAGAATCTACGATACGTGCGGCACGGTTATAGCCGATACTAAATTTACGCTGGATACTAGAAGCAGAAACTTTCCGCGTCTCCATAATAAAGGCCACAGCATCGTTATAAAGGTCGTCATCCTCACCAGAGGCATTCGCCGTACTACCACCGCCACTAGGACTAGACAGTTCAAAGTTGCCTGCCATATTATCAATATAATCAGGCGCACCGCGTTCACGCCACGCATCACAAACACGGTTGACCTCTTCATCGCTGACATAGGCACCATGCACACGGTCCGGCTCAATTTGCCCAGGTCCTAAAAATAGCATGTCACCATTACCCAGCATGTCTTCGGCACCGCCACTGTCCAGAATCGTCCGCGAATCTACTTTTGAGTTCACTCGTAACGCTGCCCGCACGGGAATATTGGCTTTAATCAGACCAGTAATGACATCGACCGACGGACGCTGGGTAGCAAGCATTAAATGAATCCCTGCTGCGCGTGATTTTTGTGCCAAGCGGGTGATAAGCTCTTCGGCTTGTTTACCAACCTGCATAATCATATCGGCAAACTCATCCGCGACAATGACAATCATCGGCAAGGTTTTTAGCTTCGGTGCTTGGCTGATACTCACGCTGTCATTAGGTCGCCACAAAGGATCAAGCATCGGATTGCCCGATTTTTCAGCAGCAATGACCTTTTTATTAAACTCATTAAGCTTACGCACCTTTAATAAGCTCATAAGCTGATAACGGCGTTCCATTTCTGCCACGCACCATGACAAGGCACTGGCCGCTTCCGTCATATCAGTGACCACTGGCGTTAGCAGATGCGGAATATCGTTGTAGTTGGCAAGCTCAAGCTGCTTTGGATCGATCAAAATAAGGCGCAGCTCATTCGGCGTATATTTTAGCAGCATCGACAGTAGCATCGAGTTGACCAAGACCGATTTACCAGAGCCTGTGGTGCCGGCAACGAGCATATGCGGCGCGCGAGCAAGGTCAGTAATAATCGGATTACCGCCGATGTCTTTACCCATCGCCATACTGATTTGGGCTTTAGGGTCGATAAATTTTTCCGTATTTAACAGCTCAATCAAACGTACCATTTCGCGCTGCTTGTTTGGCACCTCAATACCAATATACGGCTTACCCGGAATGACCTCGACCACACGCAAGGACGCCATCGATAACGAACGCGCCAAATCGCGTGAAATACCCGTCACTTTACTGGCTTTTACCCCAGCAGCAAGCTCTACTTCAAAGCGCGTTACTACGGGACCTGGGATGGCATTAACCACAGCAGCCTTGACATTAAACTCTTGCAATTTGATTTCTAATAGCTCGGACAACTGCTCAAGCTCGGCCAATGTATAGCTCGGCTTACGGTCAGGGTCAGGCTTATCTAAAATAGAAATCTCAGGGATAGGTGTAAGGCTACTGCGATAGGCAGCCGTTTGCATCGAGCGTGATTTTTGACTGAAGGCGGCATCATCGCTAATATGCGGCATCACCGGCAGGTCAGTGTCGTCAGCTCGACTGTCATCTTCTGGCATCATGTCAGCAATATGATTGCTGCTATCGCCTTCTGGCACCGCAAAGCTTACCGTAGGTTTAGCCGCTGTTACGGGCGAAGCATTTGTTTCTGTAATACCAGTTGCTGCTGTCGGCGCGAGTTTAGGATTGGCAGGCGGCGTATTGGTCGGTGTCATATCAGTAACTGACGCAACTGGTACAACCACGTCTACTGCTTTGGCGACACTCGCTTCATTAGATATATAAGAAGGTTCGAAATCCTCTGACAGTTCAGGCTCTTCATCAAACCATTTATCAGTAAAGTCGTTCATTTCGCTATTATATGAGTCTGTCGCAGGCGCTGTGACTGCTGCTTGTTTGGGCAGCTCAGTCATATTGGCTGCTTGCACTGTTCCTGAAGGTTGCCCTGTTTCTGCAGGCTGCATAGCTGTAGATGTTGAGACATCCGCATGCTCTGCCAACCATGCATCAGCCAGTATATCAACGGCCTCCACTTTATCCTCTAACTCAAACGATTCAAGCTCATTATTTGTTTCGTCAACCGTCTCACCGTATACCAGCTCATTTATTGATGGCTGAGCTGTTGACGGCAAGTTCTCTGTTGATTGAGCTTCGGACATCTCTACGGCTGATATCGCTGTAGAGTCTGATACCACAGTCTCTAACGACTCAGTATTGCTATCAGCAGATACAGAAGTAGTAGCAGCTGAATCAGAAGTGTTCATATCATTAGCGTGATAAGCCATTTGCTCACTGGCTAATAAGTCATCGACAGTATTGGCGTCATTCCAAGCAAAGCTTGGCTCGACTTTACGGATAGCAGTCATGGCAGGACTTGACGGCGTCGATGTATTCGTATGACTTGCTAGATTTTGAACAGTACTGCTAGGTGTTTCTACTGAGACAGGGACAGGCTCACTATTCTCACGACTAGATTTAGCAGCTGAATTAGGCATCGCCGCTTGTGTTGCGGCAACTACAGAAGCTTTAACGCTCTCAGCCAACCCTGACGTTGCCAAAAACTCTGACAACACATTGCTGAACCGACCACTGTTGTCTACGGCTTGAGCATTGCCAGCAACTTGTAACTCAAGTGGCAGCTGCTCGTGATCGGCTGCGTCTTGTTTCGCATTACTGTTGGCTATACTTTCATCATTTTGCTTGGCATTGATATTTTCTGGCGTGGTTGATACGCTATCGTGCATTCTACCCTGACGCTTCACCCCTGAGCCAAGCCACGATAGCGCCTTAACCTTCTCATAAATCGCTAGCCAATGAATATTAAAGGCAAAAGTCGCGGTAATAATGACAAATGCCGTCAAGAAAATCACACTCCCCCACTGCGATAAAAGCTGTGCCAAACGCGCCTGTAATTCAAATCCAATAATGCCACCAGCCACGCTTTCCAGCCCTAGCGTTCCTGAATTGGTCAATTGCTGTACTAACGCCACCAATTGTGCAAACAAAGCGCTGGCACTTAATAATAAAAACACATAAGCAACCACTCGCATCAGCCAAAACGTTGGCTTGTTGTCCCACCAAATAATGATAGACTCATAAACCACAAACGCCAGCAGCCACCATGCACCAAAACCAAAGAAGCTATAAAGCAAGTCAGATAACCAAGCACCCGATTCGCCGCCTACATTATTAATCGTGGTCATATCGCTACTGATATGCGACCAACTAGGATCGTTACTGGTATATGTCATCAAAATGACAAATAGATAAACGGCCAGTATTAACCCAAGGAGGGTAAATATTCCCTTTTTTAAATACTCAATAAGCGGTGCTGATATCACGTAAGATCTGCCTTGTTATTAATACTAAATGGTTGCCAATGCATGACTAAGCCTAATCATGCTGACATAAAGCGCTGATAAAGGGATGGATATAAAGTGCTGATACAAACGCACTTAGCGAAGTGTACAGAAAACATTGTCTATTATAAAAGCGATATACAACAGCCTTCTTTTTGCCTTTGGCACACTTGGCATAACTTCTTATAATAACAAATACATAGGGATAGTGGCGACCGTCTTACAAAGAAAGCGTGCAATAAAATCAGTCTGTATACGGTTTAAGCAAAAACCTATGTCACTTGCAAAATATAACGAACAGAACAAGGACAGTCATATTAGGTAAGCCCTATAAAATACCAGCGGTTTCTAACCATAATATTTCAAGAAAAATATACTTTGATTGTAATCATACCTGTGTTTGTTTTAGCAAACTTGTACTTTTCGTCCAATGCCCTTATGTTATTATCACGCAGCGATTAGAAAATCCCATTAGCATCAATTTTGAAGACTGTTTTTTATCATATTGCTCACTCATATTTTTAACATTTATATTTAGCAAGGAATAACTCATGGCAACTGACAATACTGCTCCACGTCACGAAAAACTCATTATCCTAGGCTCAGGCCCTGCTGGTTATGCAGCGGCTGTGTATGCCGCACGTGCCAACCTCAAACCTGTCATGGTCACGGGCATGGAAGTAGGTGGACAGCTAACTACCACCACTGAAGTCGATAACTGGCCGGGCGATGCGCATGACTTAACGGGTCCTGCATTGATGGATCGCATGAAAGCCCATGCCGAGCGCTTCGGTACTGAACTGGTTTATGACCATATCAATGAAGTCAATTTAAACGTGCGCCCTTTTGAGCTGACGGGTAATAATGGTAGCTACACTTGTGATGCGCTTATTATCTCGACTGGCGCATCAGCACAGTATTTGGGGTTGGAGTCAGAAACCAAATTTCGTGGCCTAGGCGTATCAGCGTGTGCAACTTGTGATGGTTTCTTTTATAAAGATCAGAAAGTCGCGGTGATTGGTGGTGGTAATACGGCTGTCGAAGAAGCATTGTATTTATCAAATATCGCTGCTGAAGTGACCTTGGTGCATCGCCGTGATAGCTTACGCTCTGAAAAAATCCTCCAAGATAAATTGTTTGAAAAGGTCAAAAACGGTAATATTAAAATCGAGTGGAATCATAAAGTCAAAGAAGTCGTCGGCGATGACATGGGCGTCAATGGCGTAATCATCGAATCTATGATTGATGGCAGCACCAAACAGTTAGACGTGTTTGGTATGTTTGTCGCGATTGGTCATAAACCGAATACAGACTTATTTAAAGGTCAGCTGGATATGAAAGACGGCTATCTTATTGTCAAAAGCGGCTTAGACGGCAATGCCACACAAACCAGTATCGAAGGCGTATTTGCCGCAGGTGATGTCGCAGACCATGTCTATCGTCAAGCTATCACTTCTGCTGGTACGGGCTGTATGGCCGCGCTAGATGCTGAAAAATACTTGGATGCGATTGGCGAAGCCACAGCCGCTGACCATACTTATGCGTCAACATTGACTGCTGATAAAGAAGCCTAAATGGGTAATTTCTCTCAATACAATAATGAGCATATCACGCCTGAGACCTTAAAAAGTCTTGGGCGTTATGACTTTCCTGACCCTTTGATGGTTGATCCTGACGGCATTGGCATCGTCGCTGTCGGAGGAGATTTGGCAGCCGAAACATTAATTTCTGCTTACGCGCAAGGTCTGTTTCCTTGGTTTAATGAAGATGAACCAATTGCATGGTGGTGCCCAGAGCCGCGCTGTGTGATGGTGCCAACCAATTATAAGCCAAGCAAGTCGCTGCGTAAGCAAGCCATCCGCGAGCGTTGGCAATTAACCCTGAATCAAGCTTTTGATGACGTTATTCATGCCTGTAGTTTACCGCGCAGTGATCGCCTCAATAATGAACAGCCCGAGGGCGAACATACTTGGATTCATGAAGAAATGATTGAGGCTTATACCGAACTGCATGCACAAGGATTTGCACATAGCATTGAAGTTTGGAATGATAAAGGGCAACTCATTGGCGGGCTTTATGGTCTAAAAATAGGTAGCATTTACTTTGGCGAATCGATGTTTCATATCGCCTCTAACGCCTCAAAGTTCGCATTTTGGGGTTTAATGCGCTTATGTGAACAAAGCCATGTGGCGCTGGTCGACTGTCAGCTACCAAATGAGCATTTGATGAGCTTGGGTGCAACCACGCTACCGCGTGCTGACTTTTTGACTCAATTGGATCTGTTAACGGCTAATAGCACTGTCAAATGGCAAAATAACTCTCATAAACCACTCGCCGTATCGTTACTTGATACCATAGAACCTTGGCAGCTTATCTTAAAATAAATACGATGACTAAGTGATGGATAGCTTATGTCTGTTTGTTAATCGCTACTTTATTAACTCGTACCTTATCAACTGCTACCTACCGACGAGGTTATCATGGCACCCGACACATCGTTCTTACTGATTGGAACACTGGCAACAAAAGCTCAAACAACCAAAGATACCGTTCGTCATTATGACCAACTGGGCTTGCTAAAATCTCGTAAGCGTCAGGCAGGCTCCCGTTTATATACCGAGTTTCATCCAGAATGTATCGAACGTATTGAGCTAATCAAAAGTGCGCAAGCGATTGGCTTTACACTCACTGAAATCAGAGACAGCTTGAATGATTATTACGATGGTCAATTGGATGTTGATTTACAACTGATGCTTACTCAGCAAAAATTGGCGCAAATACAAAAACAGCAAGCCAATATCAGCCTCATGGTAGAACTATTAAGCGAACGCATCGACGTTCTTGAGCGTATGAAAGTAGATAATGACTATAAACTCAATATTGAAATCTGTAAAAAGAAAATACCCACCCAATAATGATAAAAGTGCCGACCCATCTACTATTCTGCGGGTTTATTTGGCTCCATTCGATACCATTCATTATTCTCGGACGTACAGGCGCTGCATAATCAGGGCATCAATAGCTGGTTGATGGGGAGTTTGGTAATACCCTTTACGCTTATGAATGAGAGCAAATTCTTGCTGCTCATATAAGGCTATCGCAGGCGTATTATCTGCGCGCACCTCTAATAAAAGGCTCTCCACCTGATGCTTTCTCAATTCTGTATTCAATCTGGCAAAAATTTGTGAGGCAATACCTTGACGTTGATAATCAGGATGAGTGCCAATACGTAAAATCTCCGCTTGTTCAAAAATCACTTGATATAAACAATAGCCTGTCACAGTAGTATTAATAATAATATTGTCTTTTTGCTCATAAACGATCAGCAGATGCATGCTATCTTGTTTGAGTGATTCCACCAATGTCTGATAGCCCCAAGCATCTTGCGGTTGAACGATGGCTTCAATATCCGCTACTGCTTGCAGCACTTGCTCAAAATCTGCACTATGGGTTGATAAAACCTTTATCATCAACATTATGTATCCTCTTATTATTATTTATACAAACCCAAATACCATAGTACTTACTGTATTTCAAATATTTATCATTATAATATTGATTATACCATTACCTTTTTATAGCTAAAAAAAAGCCACCCTTAAACAAGGATGGCTTTTTTATGACTAACTTACAATCTCATTACTGAGACTGATAGATTAGTTTAGTACGTTAGCAACAACACCAGCGCCTACAGTACGGCCGCCTTCACGAATAGCGAAGCGAAGACCTTTGTCCATAGCGATTGGGTGGATAAGCTCTACGCCCATCTCAACGTTATCACCAGGCATGACCATTTCAGTACCGTCTTGTAATTGGATTGCGCCAGTTACGTCAGTGGTACGGAAGTAGAACTGTGGACGATAGCCGTTTAGGAATGGAGTATGACGACCACCCTCTTCTTTTGACAATACATATACTTCAGCGTCAAACTTGGTGTGAGGAGTGATTGAACCTGGCTTAGCTAGTACTTGGCCACGTTGTACGTCTTCACGCTTAGTACCACGTAGTAGTACGCCACAGTTTTCGCCTGCACGACCTTCGTCAAGCAGTTTACGGAACATCTCTACACCAGTACAGGTGGTTTTTTGAGTGTCACGGATACCGACGATTTCGATTTCGTCGCCTACGCGTACGATACCAGATTCAACACGACCTGTTACAACAGTACCACGGCCTGAGATTGAGAATACGTCTTCGATTGGCATTAGGAATGCTTTATCAACGTCACGCTCTGGCTCTGGGATGTAGGTGTCAAGAACGTTAAGAAGTTCTACAACCGCTGGTTGGCCGTATTTTTCTTGTGAGCCTTTTAGGGCTTCAGTCGCTGAACCATGGATGATTGGGGTGTCATCACCTGGGAAGTCGTAGTCATTAAGAAGTTCACGAACTTCCATTTCTACGAGTTCTAGCAATTCTTCGTCATCAACAACATCACATTTGTTCATGAATACGATGATGTACGGTACGCCAACCTGACGTGAAAGCAGGATGTGCTCACGGGTTTGTGGCATTGGGCCGTCAGTTGCTGATACGACTAGGATTGCGCCGTCCATTTGAGCGGCACCGGTGATCATGTTTTTAACATAATCGGCGTGACCTGGGCAATCGACGTGAGCGTAGTGACGTGCTGGGGTGTCATATTCTACGTGTGAGGTGTTGATGGTGATGCCACGTGCTTTTTCTTCTGGTGCTGAGTCAATAGACGCGTAGTCTTTGGCTTCGCCACCAGAGGTGATTGCTGCTACAGTTGCGATGGCAGCTGTTAGGGTTGTTTTACCGTGGTCAACGTGTCCGATTGTACCGACGTTGACGTGTGGCTTTACGCGTTCAAACTTGGCCTTTGCCATGGGTATTTCCTCTTTTTTTGGTGAATCTTTATCAATCAAAGATCGGTGAATAGCTGTTTGACGGCTCATGATGCATACAGAACCATCAAACCGTTGACGCTATGGCTTATCTACTAAAACTGTTTGATCATTTTACGACTGTATATATGTGCTCAAATCATGCATTTCAATGCTGCACACATAAGTTTAAGCACTATACGTATTTTTTAATCTAGTGAACATTGCAAGATATTATACATTATCGCTGTTGCACTACTTTATCTTAGTGTAAATCATTAATAATATTGGAGCCTGCCGAACCTAGATACTTTTATCTTAAATAATTTTGTCTTAGATACTTTTAGATAATTACTCATGTATTGATAGCTTGATAAATTGACAGCACTAAAAGGCAACACCTCAGTGTCACCCTTAAATATTATTTGCTACACTGTAATTTATAATTTTCAATATTTTGTAATTTCGATATCGATACGAACTGTTTAAAGATGGCAAAGCAAACACAAGAGGTTTAAACAATAAATGGAGCTCATATTGAGAATTGAACTCAAGACCTCTCCCTTACCAAGGGAGTGCTCTACCGCTGAGCTATATGAGCATGTTTTTAATAACCACAAAAAACAACTTATGGATTTACTAAAAAAAATATCACGATACAGCAATACTAAAACTGACTGTCGTGATGATTTATTGATAATCTTTGCGATGTTGTATATATGGAGCGGGTGGCGGGAATCGAACCCGCGTCATTAGCTTGGAAGGCTAAGGTGTTACCATTATACCACACCCGCAATTACTCTTATTCAAGAAGACTCTAATCGAGAGTCATTAAGTATAAAGAGTATGCTTGGCGCTATGACAAACTTTAAAAAATATGGTGGTGGGAGAAGGATTCGAACCTTCGAAGCTTTCGCGACAGATTTACAGTCTGTTGGGTTTGACCGCTCCCCAATCCCACCTTAGATTGCTTTAAACAAAAATGACTTTAGTTTAAGACAGATTCATAAAAAGCTACTTTAAGAGAGATGGTGCCGACTGCCGGGATCGAACTGGCGACCTACTGATTACAAGTCAGTTGCTCTACCAACTGAGCTAAGTCGGCTTGTTCTCTTAAAGTGGTGGCTATTCTATCAAATTTTTTGAAAGACGCAAGCCCTTTTTTGCCTTTTTTATGATTATTTCAATAAAAAAATATAACTAATTGATTGTAATGATGTTTTTTTAAATAAAAAAAATAGGCTATTTTTCCACAATAACCGCATACTGTGTTTTTATGACTGGAGTCCCTAGCGAATCCGTAAACCATTACACGCCATTTTTACCGCTTTGACCAACGCCAATGCTTTTTTGTTGGTCTCTTCCCACTCTGCTTCTGGAATAGAGTCAGCGACCACCCCAGCGCCCGCTTGGATATGAATTTTACCACGGCGCATCACGGCAGTACGAATAGCAATGGCGGTATCCATGTTGCCATGCCAGCCCAGATAACCGACTGAGCCGCCAAATACCGTTCGGCGGACTGGCTCTATCTCGTCAATGATTTGCATGGCGCGTATTTTGGGTGCACCTGATAGCGTACCAGCGGGGAACGTCGCACAAAAAACATCCAACGCATCCTTATTGGGCAATATCGTCCCTTCAACATTAGAAGCAATGTGCATCACTTGCGAGTAACGCTCGACAAACATTTTTTCGGTGACTTTGACACTGCCATATTCACAAACGCGGCCAATATCATTACGACCCAAATCGATAAGCATCAAGTGCTCGGCGATCTCTTTTTTATCACTCAGCAGCTCTTTTTCAAGCGCTAAATCTTCCGCTTCATTTTGTCCGCGTCTACGAGTACCCGCCAATGGTCGTACCGTCACTTTGCCATTTTCGATACGTGATAATATCTCAGGGGATGCTCCAATAATGTCGAAACGCTTGTGATCATCGAGGGTGTAACCATGCACCAGAAACAGATAAGGCGATGGATTTAAGAATCGTAGGGCACGATAAACTGCTAATGAGTCGCCAGTATAATTGGCCGTCAAACGCTGCGCAGGAACGACTTGCATGACATCGCCTGCTAAAATGTAATCCTTTATTTTATTGACATCATGACAATATTTCTGCGCGCCTGTTTGTGAGGTAAATGTCGGCGTTGGCATTACGGGTGCGCTCAGATTTGGCATTTCTGCCAGTTTTTCTTCAATTTTTTCTAGTTCGCGGATGGCATTGCTATAGCCATCTTCAGTGTGACAATCAGCATAAACGATGATAGATAACGTATTTTCTAAACTGTCAAAAACAATCACGCTCATTGACAGCATCAGCCACATATCCGGCATTGTCATCGGATTGGGGGCGTCTGACAAACCCACGCTTGGCTCGATAACCCTCACCATGTCATAGCCAAAGTAACCTACTAAGCCGCCGCTAAAGCTCGGTAGCGTTGCAATATCCTCGACTGTTGGCATCTTATACTGCGCCATTAGCTGACGAATATAGTCAAACGGGTCAGCGACTGCATCGACATCGGTATGGTCATTTTTTTTGACGGTCATATTACCATCGGCATACTGCAAAATGAGATCACTACCTAAACCAATCATCGAATATCGTGCCCAACGCTCCCCGCCTACGACAGACTCAAATAAATATGCAGAGCCGCTTAAATCACGTACTTTAGAAAATACAGATACTGGTGTCTGTGCGTCCATTAGACGTTTTTTTATCAGTGGGGCATGACTAAAGCCACGGTCTTTAAAAGCTTGGTATTCTTCAAAAGTCATCATAGTGAAGCTCTCTTAGCAAAATATTGGCAAAAGATAGGAACAGTAAAAATGATAATAAGCATATAAATGCAATATAGCGTCAACACTCTATCGAATGTTGACGCTATAAAATGACGTATTGTAATTAGCAATGTTCTTAGTCAGCTAATATTTGACGACTGACTAGGCGGCAATGTTCAAAGGCTAATATCAAAGCTCTCTAACATTAATTCACTGTCATACAACGGACTCATTAGTCGATGGCTAGATGCGTGCCATCATCGTTTACATGCGTCAATTATACGCCGCCCATATTAAATAGCCATAGCGCCAATCCGATAATTAGAATGGCAATAAACACCCAAATAAACCAACCACCGCTTGGTTTTTTCTCTGCCTGTCTTGCATTGGCTGGATTACTGATAGTCTGATCCATCGCATTATTACCTTCTGTCCCAAGATCACGAGATTGACCTAGATTGGCAGTGCCAGAAAATTGTGCTGTTGCCGCCTGCTTGGCTCGTAGAATATCGGGATCTGCTTCTTCTTGTAGAGCAGTTTTAGTCGTTTTGTCATGCTCTGATTCAACTGCTGGCTTTTCATGTACAGCTGACTGCTCTACTAATGACGTATCATGAGCAGGTGCTGTCGGTGCCGCCTCTGTCGCTGCGACGACTTCTGGCTGACTTACAGCAGGTTGTGCATCTGCTACAGTTGCAGCAGCGACTGGTGCCGCTTCAGTTGTGTTAGACACGGTATTATCTATAGCCGTTAAGACTTCATCGATGCCCGTTTGTTTGACAATCGGCTCCTGTAAGACTGGTTCAACTGTTTCATTAACACTGGTCTCAGTTACCCCTACTGAGTCTGCTACTCTATCCGAGGCGGTATCAACAGGTACTGTCTTCACATCAGCTATCACAGGCAGAATATATTCGATGCCCGTTTGTTTCACAATCGGCTCTTTTGCCACTGATTCATGAATAACAGGTTCACTCACCGTCAAGTCTTCGACAGCCTGTGTTTCGGCAGTCGTTTCAGCAACCACGGTCTCAGTCTTAGCCACTGAATCCTGTACTGCTACGGGCGCTAATACATCAGTATCTGTGGCAGCAAGTGGCGCGTTTACCTGAAAGCTGAAACTGGCAAATCCAATGGTATCATCTACTTGTAAAAGGCTCGATGTATTACCGTCGATACGCTGCTCGTTGATAAATGTACCGTTCGACGAGTCTAAATCTTTGACATACAATCGACCATCTAAGACGCTTAACACCGCATGATTACGCGATACTTGCTTGCTACCAAGTACCACGTCATTGTCGCTGCCACGACCAACAGACAGGCTGTCATTGACCGTCAACGTTAGGTCACCAAGCGCTTCTGTTAATGCATTAAGTTGCCAAGTCTCTGTGTCGACTGTCGCCTTCATACTATCTGTATTGTTCGTCATGCGGTAACTCCTTATTCTTTTATTAAATTTCAAATGGTTTTAGATAAATCATTGCCAATTTTTTAAGAGATTTTACGATTTTTTTAATATAAACCGTAATAAGTTATGCAATGACCATCCGAACTATTTAGGTATAAAGTGCGGCTTTATGACACCGTCGAGCTTACTGTACGGAATACTAAGTACCGGCATACCGTAGGCATATGGGCCGATAGCGTAATGCTGATAACGAATATCGATGCCTTTATCCGTCAGTGTCACATTGTCACTTAAGGTAAATGGCCAGTTTTTCTCATAACTGCTGACATCGTCGTCAACCGTTTTGACCCAAGTTTTATAAGCATCATAAGCAAGCGCTTTAAAACGTGATTCCTTGCCTGATTGAAGCATATCCTCAAGCGTGACTTGTTTTTTGGTGCCAAGGTCAAATATCAAGTATTCGCTATAAGGCATGCCATGAGCGCCACCAGTAAAGACATAAGTATTGATTTCAAACAATTCAAAATCACTGACATGACCTAAATACTCAGGCGTTACCATTAGGCTATAAGCCCATGAACTGCCCTCTGGCATATCTATGAACTGTGAGCTGGCAAAGTCATCAATGGCGGCTTTCACCATTGTCTGATTGACGTTCGTTTTGATAGGCGCAGATTCAGTCGGTTTACTATTGACGACTAAATTATTAATACGCGCATTGGCGATATCATTGATCCAACCGTGATTGGTCTTCAGATATTTGATGTCAATCTCTGGACAATTATCGCGCTCAATACACTGTGCTTGCACTTTTTTAGGCAGCTCATATTCTAGATAATCCGTACTACTGATGAGATTACCTGCATTTGCAGGCATGGCGATGCTACCTAGCAGTAAACTGCCGGCAAGCAGTCTCAGCAGACGACTACGACTTGCTGTCATCGATAAATGCGGATTCATTGTTGGCTGATTGATATCAATTTGATTCGCAGCGTTCATATATCCTCTTTTATAAACATAAGATGTTACTTGATATTCTACCGTAACAATGACGATGTATTGTAGGAACACTGTTTGTGTTTTTAGGGTTTTGCTGTCTCCTGCTAACGAATAGCTACCTACCCTCTCTCGTTTAATGCCTAAATCTAAGCTAATAAAAAAGACACGGCTGGCGTGTCTTAAAAGATAAACTAACTCGTGAAATGATGGATTTTAATGCTCACGAGTATTACTAAAAGTGACTTCTGGATAGCGATCTTGCATCAGCTGTAAGTTGACCCGTGATGGGGCAAGATACGTTAAATAACCACCACCATCTAGCGACAACTGGTCATGAGCTTTACGTTTGAATTTCGCTAATGCCACTTCATCATCACAATGAATCCAGCGTACGGTGGCAATCGATACCGGCTCAAAGATACACTGTACTTTGTACTCTTCTTTGAGACGATGCGCGACCACTTCAAACTGTAGTACACCAACCGCACCTAAGATTAAATCGTTGTTAATCTGCGGCATAAAGACCTGTGTCGCGCCCTCTTCGCTTAGCTGCTGTAGCCCTTTTTGCAAGGCTTTTGATTTGAGCGGATCTTTTAGAATGACACGACGGAACAATTCGGGCGCGAAATGCGGAATACCCGTAAAGTTCAGCTCTTCGCCTTCCGTAAAACTGTCACCGATAGAGATGGTGCCGTGATTATGCAAACCGATGATATCACCCGGATACGCTTCTTCTAACGCTTCGCGGTCCCCTGCCAAAAAGGTCAGTGCATCGGCAATACGTACGTCTTTACCCAAACGTACATGCTTTAGCTTCATGCCTTTTTCATACTTGCCTGAACACACGCGTAAAAATGCAATGCGATCACGATGGCGTGGGTCCATATTGGCCTGAATTTTAAAGACAAAACCACTAAAATCCGTCTCTATTGCCGCTACTTCACGCTCATTGGTTGGATGCGACTTGGGTGGCGGTGCATATTTGATCAAGGTATCAAGTACCATGTTTACGCCAAAGTTGCCCAATGCTGTACCGAACAATACTGGCGTCATCTCGCCCGCTAAGAACGCCTCAACGCTAAATTCTTCTAACGCCATTTGTACCAGCTCAAGTGACTCTTCGAAGGCATCAAACATCAATTGACCCAAACGCTCACGGATATCTGGATAATCATAGCCCGCGCGGGTCTCAGAGACTGTCATCTTGCCGCCATTACCTTTTTCATAAAGGTAGGTCTTATTTTCGGTCAGATGATAGACACCAACGAAATCTTGTCCCATACCAATCGGCCAAGTCACTGGAATACATTTAATTTTTAACACTGCCTCAATCTCGCTAAGCAGCTCAAGCGGCTCACGAATTTGACGATCCAGTTTGTTAACAAATGAGATGATTGGCGTGTCGCGCATGCGGCAGACTTCCATCAGCTTGATGGTTCGCTCTTCGACCCCTTTAGCACCATCGACCATCATCAGCGCGCTATCCACAGCGGTCAAGGTGCGATAGGTATCTTCACTAAAATCGGCGTGACCCGGTGTATCCAATAGATTGACCACATGGTCTTGATAAGGAAACTGCATGACAGAAGTGGTGATCGAGATACCACGCTCTTGCTCCATACTCATCCAATCTGATGTCGCATGGCGATCAGTCTTGCGGCCTTTGACCTCGCCTACTACCTGAATTGCCTGACCCCATAATAGTAACTTTTCAGTCATGGTGGTCTTACCTGCATCGGGATGCGAGATAATGGCGAAAGTACGGCGTTTAGCCACTTCTTTGTTTAATTTCTTTGGATCTACGCTCATAATTTTTGGCTTCAACCTTAACTTCAAAAAGGCTGTCTTTTAGACAGTAATCTAACTAAATAGAATAAATAATGAGCGTATTGTAGCGGATTTAGCGTCAAGGTGCAGAATTAGCGCATAAAAAAACACTCCCTAGATAGTCAAATAGAGAGTGTTGGTCAATTTTTTAACATGATGCGTTTTTAAGATTAATAGTAGCGTTTGATTTGTGCAGCCAAGAAATCTCCTGCGACTTCATTGACTATCGTACAATCCACCACACCGCGAATACTGTTGGTATTCGGATTCATCACACCTTTGGCAACATAATTTGCTTCATAAATAGCATTTTTATCATCAGTGTCATCGTTATATTCGACACCATTGTACTGATAAGCAGGCTGATTCCGGTATTCAAAGAACGTCACTTGTGCCGCTTTTTGCTTATTGCCGATGCCTACACCAAACTCAGAGGTTCTGTAGCCTCTATCATCGCTAAAACGGTTTTCAGCTGCATCAATCCACTTATCGAGCGATGTATATCCCGTCTTGTTTTTGTCGTTAAAGGCTAAAAACGAGCTTTCGCTCTCGACTACTGGAATATAGCAAACAGAGCCTATCGGAAACTCTGCATTGGCTGGAATCTTAGGATAATTATTTAAGTCGGTGAGAATACCGCGACTGTTATTTATGTTTGTACCAGCGCTATAACTGTTTGCCTGCAAGCCTGATAAGTTAAGCGTCTTATAATTGGTTTCGTAGTCTAGCTTGTTATTACTGTCTTTTTCATAGATAGGACGTTTGACAGTGCGGTTATCAACTTCAATATCTTTATTATCCAGTCGCCCTTCGAAGTTGTCTGCCAATACCGTTCTGTCCAAAGTATTCAAACCTTGATTACTATAATTATTAACGATATTTTTTATCTTGATTTCACGCTCACCAGTACGGTAGGTCTCATCAATGCGTGCAATGGCGCTATCTTTCGCTTGCTTATCATAGCTATTGTCAAAGCTGGTCAGCGTAATCTTACTGCTACCCGAACCATAAATACCATCATCCTCCCCGCCGCAGCCAGCAAGGGTAAATGTTAGCAAAGAAAGTGCAATAGGTAACACCATTGATTTATTCATCGAATAAGACCTTTATTGGTTAGATTTTTTATCATCTATTTTGATAACTTTATTTTTTACAGCTATATTCCTATATTACATTAATACTTCTGTTACTTATAGCGATTAAGCTTTTCTTGCGATAGTTAAATGCAGCTAAAGATTCTACTAACAGTTCACTTACAAATCCACAGTATATACTTACGACTGACCTATATTGCTCATGCACTGGTTTGTTATGCTGAATCCCCTATCAAAATTTAATGCTTAAACATAAAAACTCACAACAAAGGATATGTTATGAAAACACTATATTCCACCAAAGCAACAGTTACTGGCGGCCGTACAGGTAATGCCAGTCTGCAAGACAGTGATTTGACGATTAATATGGTCGCACCCGGCTCTGATAAAGACGGTAATAATCCAGAGCAGTTATTTGCGATGGGCTATGCAGCTTGCTTTGATGGCGCACTTGCTGCGGTCAAAGGGGCAGAAAAAGCAAAGTTTGATTCTACTACTGAAGTATCAGTAGATTTAATGAAAGGTGAAGGCTTAGATTTTCAATTAGCTGTGAAAATTCATGTCACTGCTGAAAACACAGAGCTATCAGCGGATGAGTTCCAAAAGCTGGTCGAAAAAGCCAATAAAGTTTGCCCATATTCTAAAGCGACTCACGGTAATATCGATAGTGAAGTGACTTCAGAAGTGAGATAGATTTTTAATAATAACAATGTCGGCTTTATCTATAAGAGAACTCAGTGAATACTGGGTTCTTTTTTTATGAGCGTCTGTCAGCAGTAGAAATATCATAACTATCGAGAAGTTCGGCAAGGTCTGATTTTATCGTTATAATGGAAGCATCGTTTTATCTGATATTGACTCTATCTGATACCTAATAATAAGTGACCTTTATGACTGACCATATGACCGAATCCTCCGCAGACAATAACCACAACTCGCATCAAGCGCTTGACCCTAAAGCCTTACCAAATTTTGATACCATGCCCAACGTAGCGACTATGGACACCAGTCACGTGGACAAAAATCAGCCACCTTTTATTTTGGTTGATGGCTCTTATTATCTGTTTCGCACGTATCACGCCTTGCCAAAAACCATGCAAAACTCGCAAGGGCTGATAACGAATGCCATCCGTGGCACGCTCAATGCGCTGTTAAAATTGATGCGTCGATATCATCCTACTCACATGGCGGTCTGTTTTGATACCAAGTCACCAACTTTTCGCCATCATATGTCTGCTGATTACAAGGCGGCTCGTCCGCCCATCGACATAGAGCTGGTGGAGCAAATTCCTTATATCCATCGCTTGGTAACCGCTTTGGGCATTCCACTGTTACGCATCGAAGGTGCAGAAGCAGATGATATTATCGGCACACTGGCGCACCGTGCGGTCGAGCAAGGTCATCATGTGGTTATCTCAACCGGCGATAAAGACATGATGCAACTGGTCAATGACTGCGTCATATTGGAAGACAGCTTCACGGGCAAAGTGACAGACACCCAAGCGGTCATCGAAAAATTCGGTATTAATCCAAACCAAATGATTGATTTTTTGACCTTGATGGGTGACGCCTCTGACGGTATTAAAGGCGTGCCCGGTATCGGCAAAAAAACCGCCAAAGACCTACTCGTTGAGTACGGTGATATCGACAATATGTTAAAGCATATTGGCTTTATTAAAGGACGCGGCGCTAAAGGCTTGATTGAGCATGCAGAGGAAATTCCATTCAATGCCAAACTGGCCACTATCGTCACAGACTTAGATATCGGTCAAGACTGGAATGATTTGAAAATCGATACCAATCCTTGTGCTCATATAGATGAATTGCGCGAGCTGTATAGCGAGCTTGAGTTTAGAAATGAGCTTGCTTCTCTTGACCACCCAAACCATCCAGCCAATGCTAATGGGAACGGCGTACAAAGTGTTGCAAGTAGCCAAGCAGATGCTGAATCACAAGCACAAATCGCTAAATCGCTACAATCAAGCAGTATTGAGAATGTCCAAAACGGTAAACAGCATGATAGAGCGTGGCATACTGTGCTCGACGAACCAGCTTTTGAGAGTCTGGTTCATTTACTCGAGTCTGCACCGCATTTTGTCATCGATACCGAAACCACTAGCGTCCATTGGCGTCAAGCACAAATCGTCGGTTTGTCTTTTGCGGTACAAGCGCATGAAGCCTATTACATACCACTGACACATGCGCTAGAGGGTGACGAGCTGACGGCTAAACAGCTCGACCGCGATAGCGTTTTAACACGTCTAAAACCTATTTTAGAAAACCCAAATATCGGTAAAATCGGTCAGCATTTAAAATACGATGCGCATATTCTCAGCCATTATGATATCGATTTATTGGGTAGCATTCATGCTCGTCCCAATAATTGGGCGATGGATACCATGCTTGCCAGCTACGTGATTAATGCCGCTATCACTCGTCATGGTATGGATGATTTGGCACGTCACTATCTACAAACGCAAACTATCAGTTATGAAGATGTCGCTGGTAAAGGCGCTAAGCAAGTTACCTTTGACCAAGTCGCCATCGATATCGCTAGCGACTATGCTTGTGAAGATGCTGACATTACTTATCAGCTATTTGAGGTGTTCAGCGTTGAGCTAGCGAACGATGCCAATAATGCCAAATTGCTACACGAGCTAGAGATTCCAACGGCGGAGATACTCTGCCAGATGGAAGCAAACGGAATTTTAATCAAACGCCCATTTTTAAACGAGCTATCGAAACGCTTCGATGAAGAAATTATCGCGCTAGAAAAACGCGCTTATGAAGTGGCAGGAGAAGAGTTTAACCTCGGCTCACCGAAGCAGCTTGGTGAGATGCTATTTGAAAAACTCGGCGTTCCGGGTGGCAAAAAGACCAAATCAGGTCAATACTCTACTGGTGAAGCCGTACTGTCAAAAATCGATCATCCATTGGTCGATATTACCTTAGAATATCGCGGTCTATCTAAGCTCAAAAGCACTTATACCGATGCCCTTGATAATGTCGCAGATAGCGAAACTGATCGCGTCCATACCAGCTATCATCAAGCACTGACCAGTACTGGGCGTTTGTCTTCGACTGATCCCAATTTACAAAATATTCCGATTCGTACCGCGACTGGGCGCTTGATTCGTCAGGCCTTTATCGCCCCAGAAGGTCGTGTAATTCTCGCAGCCGATTATTCACAAATTGAACTGCGTTTGATGGCGCATTTTTCAGGCGATAAAAACCTGACAGATGCCTTTAATAAAGGTTTGGATATTCATGCTGCCACTGCTGCCGAAGTATTGGGCAAAGATGTCGCCGACGTAACCTCGACCGAGCGCCGTAATGCCAAAGCCATTAATTTTGGTCTGCTATACGGTATGAGCGCCTTTGGACTTGCCAAGCAATTGCAAATGAGCCGCAATGAGGCACAAGATTATATCGATATGTACTTTGATCGCTATCCGGGTGTCAAAAACTATATGATTAATACTCGCGCCAGTGCTCACGAGCAAGGCTATGTCGAGACGATATTGGGTCGTAAGCTCTACACGCCTGATATCACTCATAGCAACCGTATGGTCAAGCAAGGCGCTGAACGCGCTGCGATTAATGCGCCACTCCAAGGCTCAGCGGCAGATTTAATCAAGCTGGCTATGATTGCCGTCGATAAAGTACTGCCAAAAGCGCAAGCCAAAATGCTGCTACAAGTCCATGATGAATTGGTGTTTGAAGTGGATAGTGACAAGGTAGATGAGATTAGCCAACTTATTACTAATGCAATGCAAGACGTCTTGACGACCACTGCCGTTGAAAAAGGCTGGAATGTGGACTTTGCTGTGCCGTTATTGGTTGAGACGGGTGCTGGCGAGAACTGGGATGAGGCGCATTAAGTGCTGATTTAGATTAGGTTTTGACATAAGATGGGTTAGCGATAAAGCAACCCATCTTTTTTAATATCTAAACTTACATATTTGATAATACTTTCGTTAGCACTTGTCATTATTCTCTATTGAATAAGTCATCAATTGGGTCAATCGTAGAATTAAAGATACTGTCAAGATCTCGATTTTCTCTATATGATTCAGCGCCTCTTTCATTTTCTGCTTCTCTTTCCATATTGTGAGTTATTATACTTTCGATATCTAATGAACTTGAAATTTGCTCAATCTCTTTATCATCGAAATCGAAATCACAATTTAACGCACCTATCAAATTTTCAACGTAGTCATAAATATACTGATCTTCTATATCAGATTCATAATATATATCTTCAAAATCATACCCTTCGGACGCCCAGAAAGTGATTTCCTCACATAAAAAACAGATGAAGCTTTCTTTAAATGGCTCAACTAAATCAGGTTTGCAATCTAGAAGGTTAATCAATTTTGAAATTTCTTTAAAGTCATCAAAATCAGCATTCTGTAGTGCTTTGAATATTATTAATAAAAAATATATATCATCTTTGTCAAGCAAGTTGTGAGTCACAGCAAGTTGAAAAACAACTAAAGAGCGCATTCCAAACTCATCAAACAAATCAATAGGATCGGCTCTTATTATTTTTTTGATTATATCTTTAAGTTCGATCGAAGTATTGCGAGATATTTCTACCAATTTAAGTGTGTATTGATCGATATTTAGTTTAGAAGATACCTCAAAATTCAATAAACTTTCAAGTATTCCTTTATAATTAAATTTTTGATCCTTTAAGTTAGATAGCGTTTCAATATTTGATAAAGCATGAAAACTTCTCAAACAGCTTATCAACTTCGCTACATAATCAGCTCTATTAAGATATTCAGAAATCACAAAGTCAGCAATCGAAGGATTAAATAAACTATAGTTCACCTGACCATCTTTATTGATATTCCTGTTTAAAACTGACCCTACTAACCCCCGCATGGTATTGTCAATGGTAGGATACTCGGATGTTAGATCTAATCCTGACTCCTTCAGGTTTATTAATAATGCAACTATTTGCTCTTCGCTAATTGGACTGCCGTTTAAGACAATAGCTATAACTATGTGCCTATCTAGATCACTTATCTGCGTCTGTATCATGCCACGCCAAATATCCTTTGGGTTATTAAGAGATTTTTGAATATAATCCCAATAATCCTCAGGACTGGCTTCCTTCTCAAATTTGATAGCATCAGTAATAAACTCAATCAACCGCGGATTGAAATTTTTGTGTGAGATAATACTTCTATAGCGCTTATCAATATATATTTGCTGAATAAAGTCTTCCGATAAATCACTAAAATAGATGTGGTTATAAAGAATTTGCGCTCTATCAAACTCTGTCAGAGACTGAATCCTTATCTCATATTCATTCCTATCAAGGTTACCTTGTTCGAACTTTTCTGATAGTCTTTTTCCTTGATTCAATATGTTCGAGCGAGTTGTTAGAATAAATCGTTTTGAGCTGTCCTTATTGACTCTCTTCATAAAGCTCACAATATGTGAGTCCTGCTTTGCATCTATTGCAGATAGGAAGTTACTTCCTAAAAAATCATCAAAATAAAAGATTTGTTGCCATTCAGGGTTATATATTTTTTCCGCTTCTATAATGGACTCATGCACTACAACTAACTGATAACCCTGAGCAGCATACTCAAAGCACATCTGTTCCGCTAAAGTGGTTTTGCCAATACCAGGCTCGCCATTGATAATGATACTGCCAAGTTCTTCTAACTTTTCGAACGCTTTTTTATGATTCTCGGTTCGCACATACTTAGGTAGAAACTCTTGAATCTCTTCCAACTGAAAACTACTTCTTCCCAGTACATCGTTAGATAAAATTGACTGTAAAACGTTAGTACCTGCTAGCCATAGCTTGTAATGTTGGCGCTCCACATCAGGATGTTTAGCTAATAAAACGTTTATATCTTCATTACCAATGATGTCAGATTCATTTTTAATATAAGGGCTAAAAGCATCTGAAATGTCTTTTTTGTTTTGAGCGGATAGTGCTAATGAAGTGACAAAAATATATCTACTAGGATTCAATTTTATAACTTTTTTGGCTTCATGCTTTTGACATTCTGCTACTAATGCTTTGATACCTGATTTTAGCCAATGTTTGCATTGAATGATGACAACACCGTTTTCAACACTTCCCTCAAAAAAACGTCCATCGATTCCACCATCCCTACCTGATTTAAACCGTTCTATATGAGTGTTAAATTCTTTAGATAGCAAATCAACCGTTAGAACTTCAAACTCTTTATCGTTAAGAGTTTCAAAAGTGTAGTCAGTCATAGACCTAGCATCCATTACGGTTGTATAGAATATTAAATTTTGATGTTAATATATTAAATCTTTTAAAAAACTCTAAAAATCTTTAGGCGCGATAAAAGTGTGTGTTTTTGGTCAAAGCTGACGGTATAACGCTCTTCGCTCTTTTTTACGCTGTTAGGTATTAACTCATAGTCTTCATCATACTCTCCGCTTTCACTATCATGCGTCATGGTCAATGGATAAAATCCTGCGGTCATCGGCTGATAACTCTCGATATGGACACTACCTTCGATTTTAGTATATCCCGGAGCACTCATAAATTCATATGAGTAATCTGAAGGCAGCTGTGCGACTTGTTCAATCTCTCCGCTAGCTACAGGCGCGTACATTTCCCAAAAACAATTAGTTTGCCCTCCTGCCCCTGATCCACAATGACTCCCTACCCACCCGTATTTATCATCACCCACTTCTCTTAAATCAAAATCTTTGAGCTGACTTCTACCCGCTCCGCCATTTTTTATATAAGGACTGCTTGCAGAGACGACCCAAGAATTGCCTAATTTATAAAGTATGAATAAACCGCCAAGTCCTGGTGTCACTCGCGCACCATCTTCCACCGTATCACCAGAAACCAATACATATAAAGTATCTACTCCCTCGATGTTTTTAAATTCATAATGCTTAGGAGCGAGGCAATAGGTTTCTGAGCCATCATCATACAAGGTACAACCACGCAACTTATCATAGCTTGAACTGTAATAAACGCTCATAATTTTTTCAACAGCTTGCCTGGCATCAAGAGATATTTCAGCACGTGCTGAAGGCGAGACCATCAGAAACAAGCTTACAATGATTAAAACTTTCATATAACAGCGCCTCTATATGTATGTGCTTAACGACCTATGGCATAATACTTTTGTTTGTCCTTTTTAGCTACCCAAAGTAATTGAAGCTCTCCATGATTAAACCAACAAATCTCAACACCATTACCCTTTACACACTTGCCAGCTTAAGTTTATGCACGCAAGTATGGGCGGATACTACGTCCACCACAGAGCCGAAAGTCGAACTGCCAAAATCTGACACGGCTTCGTTATCTCATGATGCTAACTCTAATCGAGATGAAAACCTCAATCAATTTGGTTATCGATCTCAACCTACCGAAACAACTGCCGAAACAACTGCCGAGCAGCCTGCTCCATCAGTACAAGGAGCACAAAATTGGACGGACGAACGCCGTGAAGAGGTCCAAGAGCAACTGCATGAATGGGCACACAAAATGGACGGTTGGTTCGGCGAACCGGATCCCAAAAAACCCGCCAAAGCCAGTTTACGAGTTGTACTAGATACCCGCTGGGTCAACGATCCACAATCAGGCAGTGACGTGAGCGTTGAACCTAGGATTCGTGGTCGCTTAAGATTGCCAGTGTTAGAAAAAAGATTAAGTCTGATTATCGGTGATGAGGATTTGGATGAAGATACCTTCTTAAAACAGAATGTGACAGGCGATACTTACCAAGCAAGTACCAGTAACCAAGATGGACTCGTCAACAGAAGAAAAACGCGGGAAGACAATGGTTCTATCGCCCTACGTTGGTCACGTTTTAGTCATGAGGTTGAGCAGCAGTTAGGGGTCAAAACAGATATCGATGTCGGGGTTCGCTCGCTCGATGACTTATACGTAAAAGTAAGCGTCGATAAAGACTGGTATGACAACAAAAAATGGACTGTCACTAGTGATAGTTACTATCGTTATGGACTCGATAGTGAGCACTATGCAAAAGGCGGGCTAAATCTGCAATACGGGACAAATGCTGACCAGTTCATCAATAATAGCACCGCCATCCGTTATCGCAATCGAGACAATGAAAAAAGCACAGACTGGAGCAACGACCTCAGACAAGTGCACTATTTGGGCAATGAAAAACAGTTGGCTTATGGTGTCTCTACTGGCGGTTACTTTGACCATGATAAATCAACATTAAACAGCTATGGCCCTGATATAAGCTACCGCCAACCTGTCTGGCGAGAGTGGCTTTATGTACAAACAGAGCTAAATTATTATAATGATAAAACAGCGGATAAGGACCACTATCCGTCGGCATTATTGCGGATGGAAGCCTTATTTTAACCCTGCCATCTATTGAATTGATTGTATCGTCATAGGTATAAATAGCCGATAACAATGTGCACAAAAAAGAGCATTTGTTTGCTTATATTAACAATGACATGTGACTCATTAGTTATATTAAATAACGTTATAGCACTGACATTGGCGTTATAATAGCGGTCTATTACGTTACCTTTAATTAAATAAGTTTCGGTCTAAAGTGAGCCTTTGTGCTCACTTTTTTTATTTTAAAAAATCAGGAGGTTTTTATTTTGAGTTCAGATGGCATCATCGAAATCCCTGGCATTATTATTTTATTCGCCTGTCTGCTACGTTGCGTGCAGTATTTACTACAGAGCTCTGCCACAAATACATTTAAACAGATTCGAGCTTTTTGGTTGGCAGCGGTGCTAGTATTCTTTGCTGTGATACGCCGTGAGTTAAATTATCTACCAGACTTATTGGTTCCCACTGACTTTGTGTTGTTCAGCCATTCTTATGACTGGTGGGAAGACCTCGTCCTGACCATCGTTTATGTGCTGATCGTTGGTTTATTGGCTTATTCATGGCGTTATCTTTGGGCAATATTAAAAAAAGTACCCGTTTCTTTGTATGTTAGCGTCGCTTCCTTGGCATTATTAGAATATATGGGCGAAAACGCCATTATGATTCCCGAAGCTTTTGGCGTCATTACAGAAGAGCTATCAGAGACTGCTATTTATGGCATTGCCTTGATTTATTTGTGGCGTTTAAACTTAGACGAGTACGACTGTCAAGCAGAAGAGACGAACGAGCTGCATTGTCAAACGGCTTCACACTAACACAGAGTGTTTCTGCTAACAGTGATAACTACTCGTTATATTAATTACCATGCGCTCTACATCAATAGTTATACTCTCTAGTAAAATATATTTAGACGAATTTGTTATACTACAGTCGGTTCAATTTAAAAATAGTACAAGGCAACCGAGTGTAGATGTATATTTAATACCTCAAGCGAGGCTAATGCAGTAATATTATTATAGTGGAATGGCTATAATAATGAGTCCGAGGGATAAGCATCCTAATATACGACCTCGATTTACTCATGATTAATAACGATTAAGTCACTTATTATGAATATATTGATTACAGGCGCATCACGTGGTATCGGCTTGGCCACCGCCAAAAAGCTGGCGGAAAAAGGCCACAATATTGGGTTATTTGCGACCAATACTGCCACACTTGAAAGCGCCATTAAAGACAAAACCTTTAAAAAACCCATCAAACAACAGCGTATTATTACAGGTCAGCTGGATGTCACCCAGCCTGACTCGTGGGACAATGCGATCAAGCAAATGATTGAACATTTCGGTGGTATTGATGCACTCATTAATAATGCTGGGGTGCTGGTCAGTGGCGCATTACCAACGACCAATCTAGATGAGCAACTGGCTTTAATTGACGTCAACTGTAAAGGTGTTTTGATTGGCTGTCATAAACTGGCGCCTTATCTGGCTGATAGCAAAGACGGCAAAATTATCAATGTGTCCTCTGCTTCTGCTATCTATGGTCAACCCGAAGTTGCGACTTATGCGGCCAGTAAGTTTTTTGTGCGAGGTCTCACAGAAGGCCTTAATATTGAGTACGAAAAATTGGGTATCAAGGTGATCGATGTGATGCCGCTGTGGGTCAAATCTGACATGACTGCCGATATCGAAGTGACCAGTATGGATCGCTTGGGCATCCATCTAACGGTCAACGATGTCGCCAAAACATTGTGTAAATTGACGACCAGTCCCAATCGTAAACTCAAAAGTACGCATTACTCTGTGGGCATGCCAGCAAAAATCTTTCAAGCAGTCTCGCAAGTCACGCCAGATTCTGTAATCCGCTGGGTCAATACCAAGGTTGGTGCTTAATAGCAACATCACCTATTTGTTATACTGTTGTTTACCGATAACGCTTATTTAATATAAAACCACACTTACGGCTGCTCAATATGAGTAGCCGTTTTGCTTGCCTCACGAATTTTTATGGCTTGCTCGACAGTTTTACCAGTAAAAATATTGTTTTTAATAACGGTATTTTTTATCGCCCCTGCTACGCTATCTTCCCGAATTTCAGAACCAACGCTAATCGGTAAATTCACATCAGCAGCGAATTGATTACCAGCTATTAGCGTGCCATCGTCCTCTACGATAATGCCCTGCTCGACTTGCTGAAAACGATTATCGATAATTTGATTGCCCTTAGCACTGTCTAAATGATAGCTGGCAAATGGCGTTTGCTTCAGCAAATAAGCACCGCATTCAAAACCTTTGAGATTGCGTGACTGTCTTGACGCCACCCACACCCCGACTGGCTCGTCGTTAAAAATATTGCCACGAATTATATTGTCACGGCTCGACTCGGTACGCTTAAAATGATTGCCCCGCGTACTGTCATCAGCATGCTCAAAGCAATTGCGATACAGCAAAATACTGCCTGCCCCATTATGGATAAATTGATTGTTTTCGATACGGTTATTGCTCGACGAATCCACGGCAATAGCCTCACGATTGGGCTTAAAGGTACGGAAACCATTACCGACAAACACTGAATTTTTAATCACATTATCGCGACTACCAAATTCCAGATATAACCCAACAGTGCCTGCATTTTGAATACGTACCTTATCAAAGCTCACGCCATGCACATGATCACCGATGAACATGCCACTATTGATACTGTTTTGACTACTCACATTAATCACACGAATATCGCTTGGTGCAAGCGCACGATTGGCAGCAGGGTCTATCAAGCCGCGCGCATAACGCTGATTGGGCTGGCTATATTGGCGAATATGTAGCGCATGGCCATAGCCATCCACATGACAATTGGCAACCACGATATCTTCAATAGCGCTATCTGTTTTGGGCTTAATCATAATTGCGCTGGCCGTTGACGCATCATCAGCGCTAGTACTGAATAGTGCGCCCTGACAGTCGAGAGAGCTGTGCGAATCATTCAACTCAAAGCGTATCGACTTGGCTGTCAAATCACAGCTTGCACTGAGTACGCTGTGACCTTTTACCTTAACCATTTGCTTCGGCGTCAATTGTGCGCAGTCTATGATTGTCGTGGCTTTTGGCAGTTTGGCATCAATCACAAGCGGCGGCTTTGCTATGCCTTCATCCAGTCCTACATCATTGCTGGCAAACGTTAAACGTTCACATGCGATAAGACCTAGCGCACTGCTTATCAAGGTTGCAGTCAGTAGTGATTTATTAGGAGATAACATATAGAGTCTTCTCATTTTATAAAGTCTTATTATTTTATTAGGAGGGGTACTAATTTTACTGACCGTCTTACATTTTTGAACATCCTGTGACACCTTACTACTATTAGCAAGCGTCATAACGCGTCACAATGTTTTTAACAAAGTCACAATGCTTTTAATAAATAAATCTTAATAAATAAATCTTAATAAATAAAATCAGCCACATCCATTAATAATAACTATCAATAATAAGGAAACCATAATGGACCATTCAAAAAGCCCATTACCAGAAGCCATGGATCACATTGAAGGTGATACGGACATCAATAATAACAGCCAAGAAATTGATTTGGCTGACCCTATGTTGCATACCATTGATAATGATGATGTCATTGACAATAGCGCAGGATTCGACAACTCGCAAGCCGGAAGTGATGCAATTCAAGGGCTAACCCCTATCCATCATCAAAATATAGACGAATCGCGAATCGATGAAGTATTAGTGGACGATAATTTGGATGACAGCGATTATCCAGATATTATCGATATCGCTGATAGAGACGCGGCGGAACGTAGTAATGATGACGATTTTTAACCACGCTCTTTCATGATAAAAAAGCTTTGGCACAATAAAAAAGCACGCCCGTTATATCGAGCGTGCTTTTTTATTGTGCTTACCGTACTTCTGATACTAGGGTCTGTTAAACAACCAACTATAGCGCTGACAATGGCTGATCTGTCCAAACGTCTCGGTAACTGGTGTAGTAGGTAATCATACCTATTGGAAGCAGTGCTAATATACCTAGTCCTAGTGTAAAAACTACCATCAATATCATTATTATAGGAGCAATCAACCAAAAAACGAAAAATGGTAAGATATTTTTTAAACACCCTTTAAAACTCATTTTCATTGCCTGAACAGGCTCAATGTTGTGAAGCACAATTAAAGCAGGTGCAAACCAGATAGCCATAAGTACAGGAAATAATAGTACAAAAACCAATAAAACACTCAATACCATACCTGCAATCGCAACGTCACTTGACTCCTGAGCTAAAGACAAAGCCATACCACCGAATATAATCAGCATAGGTATCATTGCAACAATAACAGCCACTAAATACAAGACGAATAAAATAACTAATGGCTTGAGATGCGTATAAAAGGCTGAAAAAAGATGGTCAAATCTCAGCTCGTTGCCTACAGCTTGATCGGCACAACCTTTTATTATTCCACCAACAAAAACAAAGGAAAGAAAGGGGAAAATGAAATTTATCACGGGTACGCTACTACCAATCATAGCAATGATTAAATAAACAACACCAATAGCTAACCATAATAAAAATTGATCTTTAAATATTGCAAATGCTTTGGTAATCCAACTTATACCCCATCCTGCTTGGCACATTCGAGGTTCTACCAATAACTGCGGTAATAGGCCGCCATACTCGTCAGTGGGCGGTAAGTTCGGTGGTTGACCGTTAGGTTTTTGTAGAGACACAGAGGGTTGTGAATAGTTGGAGCTGGACATGTTTATCCTCAAAAATAAAGTTAAGCAAACGTAAAATTAACAATGACAATAAAAGTTTATTTGGCATAGTTTTACATATCAGTCACCAAAAATCCCAACTTTATTCCATTTTATTTAATTGCATTGAAATTCTTTAGAGAAAAAAATACCGAACATGATGTCCGGTATTTTTTTATAATTTACAAATTCAATTAATCAAGCCCAACCATCTAGCGTTCCCGCCCAGCCTTTGACCAATGGCGCACTAAGCGCTTCGAGCAAATCAATGTGCGCCTCATCCAAGTTCAATGCGGGAATATAGTGATATTCTTGTCCACCCGCGTGAAGAAAGTTTTCACGATTTTCGATGGCCAACTCTTCTAGCGTTTCCAGACAATCAGCAGAAAAAGCCGGACTAATGACTTGTACCGAGCGCACACCTGACTTGCCCCACTCTTCTAATACCACGTCGGTATAGGGCTTGACCCATTCTTGCTTGCCAAAGCGTGATTGAAAACTGATAATCCATTCGTCATCTTTTAGACCAAGCGCGTGAGCCACTTGTGCGGCAGTACATTTACAACGCTTAGGATACGGATCACCTTTATCAGCATAAGGCTGCGGGATACCGTGGAAGCTAAACATCAGCTTGTCAGGCTTGCCATGCTCTGCTTGAAATCGGCGAATCGAATCAGCCAATGCTTGAATGTACAGCGGATGCGCAAAGTAATCTTTGACAATAGTATAGTTCGGCAAATTGCGCTGCTTGAGCGTCCACTTTGTCAACGCATCATAAACCGCGCCGCCCGAAGAGGCTGAATACTGTGGAAATAATGGCAAGATAACAAAGTGATCAACGCCTTCACCGCGCAAGGTATCCATCACATCAGGCAAACCAGGATTGCCATAGCTCATCGCCGGATGGACAGAAACCCGAAATGGCGCGGCACTATTTGCAAGCCGTGGTTCCAATAGCTCCACTTGGCTCTTTAGTATCTTACGAATCGGTGAGTCGCCTTCCCAAATACTGGCATAGGCTTTTGCCACACGTTTAGGGCGGCTTGGCAATACAAACAAATTGAGAATAATCGCCCACAAGAATTTCGGAATCTCGATTACTCGTGGGTCAGACAAAAACTGTTTTAAGTAACGACGGACAGCTGGCGCTGTTGGCTCATCTGGCGTACCTAGGTTCACTAATAGGACGGCAATACGGGGAGGCAGTTCAGGTTTCATAGCAGCACTATTTTATTATTAGGTTAATTAAAGAAGAATATGCGATAAAAGATTATTAAGTCATGGTTGATTGAATGCTTTGTTAGTGTAGCATTTTATCCATTAATAACGCATGGTAAAAGCACCCTTATACAATTTGATACTTAGTTGCTATTTATGGACAGTCATCAATCATTGATTCACCCTAACCCTTCTCTGCCTACCACCCATCGCCCCTAAAAACCATGCTTAAAAGACTATGCTCAAAAGACTCGCTCGACGGTTGTACTCCTACGCGCATCACCATACAATAGGCAAGCACATTGTAAGAAAAACATTTAGAAAACAGTGTCGGCAAAGCAGTATTGGCAACACTGCCTATCGACAGTTTGCCCTTTTTATTTTATTGATGATTGTTGTCTTGCGAGGTAGCTTTGAACGCACGCCCTAATAATACCAGTGACCAGTCCCCAACAGATACGCTTCATTCGGCCAGCTTAGTTAATCCTGTGGGCACAGTCGGTTCAGTCGGCATTATCACGCCTCAGATTTTTCATTTCGCTGAGCCGTTGACGTTAGAATGTAATCGTACTTTGCCATCGTTTGATTTAATCATCGAAACTTATGGCACGCTAAATAGTGATAAATCAAACGCGGTACTCATTTGCCATGCCCTATCTGGTAGTCATCACGCGGCAGGTTTCCATAGCGATGATGATAAAAAAGCCGGCTGGTGGGACAATATGATTGGCCCTAATAAAGCCATCGACACCAATCGGTTTTATGTCGTATGTGTCAACAACATCGGCAGCTGTTTCGGCTCTACTGGTCCAACGACCATTAATCCTGACAGTATCGATTCAGACCAGAATAATGTAAACAAAAACAGTTTAGACAAAAACAATCCAGCCAGTGAGCCGCAAGTTTATGGTCCGGACTTTCCGCTCGTCACTATTAAGGACTGGGTAAAAACCCAAGCGATGCTCTCAGATCGTCTCGGTATTGACGTTTGGCATGCCATTGTTGGTGGCTCAATGGGTGGTATGCAGGCGCTGCAATGGTCAGTTGATTATCCAAATCGGTTAAAACGCTGCGTGGTCATTGCCAGTACGCCAAAGCTCTCAGCACAGAATATCGCCTTTAATGAGGTGGCACGGCAGTCCATTTTATCCGACCCTGATTTTAAAGACGGACGCTATTTACAAGCAGGCACCTACCCTCGTCGCGGACTAATATTGGCTCGGATGGTTGGGCATATCACTTACTTAACCGATGACGCGATGAAGGCGAAATTTGGTCGTGATTTAAAGTCTGGCAAATTTATGTATGGCTACGATGTTGAGTTCCAAGTGGAGAGCTATTTACGCTATCAAGGCGAGCGCTTTAGCGAAAACTTCGATGCCAATACTTATTTGCTCATGACCAAAGCTTTAGATTATTTTGATCCAACACGTGATTATCCATCAGCCATGGCAACAGATGCGACAGGATCAGCAGCGCAGCTTAAGAACTCAATCGCCACATCAGTCGAATCTAGTAAACAAAGCACGCAACCTGCGTTAGAAGATACAGTGGCAACGATAGATGAAAGTGAACAGAATCGTCAGCAAGAGCTGTCTGCGCTCAAAGCCGCCTTTGCCCATACGCAATGCCAATACCTAGTGGTCTCATTTACCACGGATTGGCGCTTTGCACCGGAGCGCTCACAAGAGATTGTCGATGCACTGATGGCCACTGGCAAACCAGTTAGCTACATCAATGTCGATGCGCCGCATGGTCATGATTCCTTCTTATTTGATATTCCCCGTTATATGGGTGCCATCCGAGGATTTTTGACTGCGCCATTTATCACCGACAGCAAATCAAAACAGCCAGCAAAAATCAAAAATAAAAACAGCCAGCAAAAATCAGGAGCGCGCTCATGAGAATGGATCATCAATTGGCTGAGCGCTGGATTGCGCCGCACTCACATGTACTGGACTTGGGCTGCGGCAATGGTGAGTTACTCGCGCATTTACAACAAAATCGCGGCGTGACGGGATATGGGCTTGAGATTGACGAAGAAAAAATCAATGATGGCATCGCCAAAGGGTTGTCCATCATCGAGCAAGACCTGAATGATGGTCTGGCACGTTTCGCTGATAACAGTTTCGACACCGTCGTCATGGCACGGGCGCTGCAAGCGGTGAAATCGCCTGATGTGCTCTTACTTGACATGCTACGTGTTGCTCGCGAAGCCGTCATCACCTTTCCCAATTTTGCTCATTGGCAAAACCGCATTCATTTAGGGCTTAAAGGGATGATGCCTGTCTCAGAGGCATTGCCTTATGAGTGGTATAACACCCCAAATATTCATTTGTGTACGTTTAAAGATTTTGAGCAGCTTTGTGCACAGCATGATATTCATATCGTCAACCGCTTTGCCGTCAGCGATTCTGAAAAAGGTCATACGCCACTTATGAAAGCATTGATACGCCAAGCACCCAACTTATTGGCAGACGTCGCTATCTATCGTGTCACCAAACAAAAACCTGAATAATAGGTTTATCTACCTGGGGCGTGTCTTTATTTTAAAAATGGTGATAAAAATGAGATAAATTGCTGTCAAATAAGGATAGTAGCGCAAATAATATTGAGATATTGCTAAGCTATTTGACGATGTTTGGCAAAATTTAACCATTTTTGCCCATTTAGAAGATAATCGATTGAATTTAGGACACGCCCTAGCATTGGTTGAAAGCGGTAGCACGGCTCATAAATACAAATTTTAACCTCAATAGCTGGTTAATTTATTCTTACGCTTAAGTAACTCTATGATTTTATTGAGGACAATGAGGTATGAATACGCATTAAATCATGTAATTAGTATTTGAGTTTCGTAAGTTTGGGTGTTAAGCTAGCAAAATAGTGTCAATCGCACCCTGATTCTGACCGTTTATCGGTTCGATTAAAGGAATTTGCCACACTACATCGATTAATTATATTGCTAATGATTAGGTAAGTTGGTATCGCAAGATTTCACCTAATTGTTATCGCCGTCTAAATTCTTTTAGCGGTGCAACTTTTTTTGCTTATTAACTGCCTAATTTTGGAGCTGCTATGAAATTATTAAAAGCTGCGTTGTTTACTGCCTTATTTTCTTGTGCAGGTCTAGCAAACGCTGAGTTAATATCAAACGTACCACTTGATACGTCACGTTTTGAGCTAATGCCAGTTAGTGAACTGTCTAACCGCGCTGCCCAAGGTAACGATCACGCTCAGTTTTATTTAGCCAAGCGCTTACAGAAGGGTGAAGGCATTGCAAAGAATACCCAGCAAGCTATCCAGTGGTATACCAAAGCGGCTCAGCAAGGCGTTGCCCCTGCCCAGCTTAACTTAGCCATCATGTACTTGCGCGGTGAAGGTGTGCAGCCTAACTTGCAACAAGCGAAAGTTTGGTTAGAAAAAGCCGCTATGCGTGGCGATAACCGTGCCAGCTATACCCTTGCATTGCTCGATGAAAAGCAAAAAAATCTCGTCGATGCTTATAAATGGTACGATTTGGCTGCCCGTGATGGTATGCTTGATGAAAAAGTACGTAACAAAGCACGCGGTAAAATCGGACAATTGGCATTGAACTTATCAAGCTCAGATATCGCTAGCGCCCGCAGCAAAGCGGATACTTGGTTCCAGAGTAAGTAAACTCTAATTTTGCTTTACGCATTGTAAATATATAAAAAAGCTCAGTATTTTACTGGGCTTTTTGTTGTCTATCTTTATTATTATAATCACCACCTATATCTTTCTTAAGAATGATAAAACCTCCAAAACTTCCTTGAAATTTGCTACACTACGCGCGCATTAGTCAATTCCACAATTGCGCTAGTGTTATGAATCTTACCAATTAGTTTTAACCGTTAATTTTAAAAAGCACCTTAAACCCAATGCACTAGGTTTGCGACCTAGCCAGCAGGAGAAAAACATGAGTACCATTCAAGACCATAATACAGCTAGCAATATCCAAAACAGCACTGTCACCGACAACAAATCAGCCCCAGCCTACGATAGCGTCACCAATAACATCGTCGTTGCCGCTCTATATAAGTTCACGCGTTTTGCTGACTTTGAGCAATACCGCGAGCCAATTTTAAATAATATGCTCGATAATGATGTCAAAGGCACGTTATTGATTGCCAGTGAAGGCATTAATGGTACGATTTCTGGCACACGCCAAGGTATCGATAACGTCCTTGAGTATCTGCGCAGTATCGAAGCGATTGGCAGCTTTACCTTTAAAGAATCTTATACCGAAGCTCAACCTTTTTATCGTACCAAAGTGAAGCTCAAAAAAGAAATCGTTACAATGGGCGTAGAGAATATTGATCCATTGCAATCAGTTGGACGCTATGTAAAACCAAGCGAATGGAATGCGTTAATCTCAGACCCTGACGTCATTCTTATCGACACCCGTAATGATTATGAAGTTAAAATCGGTACGTTCCAAAATGCCGTCAATCCAAATACCGAAACGTTCCGCGAGTTCCCAGAATACGTCGCAAAAGAGATGGATCCAGCCAAACATAAAAAAGTCGCGATGTTCTGTACTGGTGGTATACGCTGTGAGAAGTCGACTGCTTATATGCGTGAGCAAGGCTTTGAAGAGGTGTATCATTTAGAGGGCGGCATCTTGAAGTATCTAGAAGAAATCCCAGCCAGCGACTCTATGTGGCAAGGCGATTGCTTCGTTTTTGATAACCGCGTGTCGGTCAATCATAACTTAGAAAAAGGCAACTATGAGCAATGCTTCGCCTGCCGTATGCCCATTACTGTCGATGACATGCAAAGCCTTGCTTACATCAAAGGCGAGTCATGCCCACACTGCATTGATAAAGCGACCGACGAGCAAAAAGCACGCTTTCGTGAGCGCGAGCATCAAATGCAGCTGGCGAAGAAACGTGGCGAAGCGCATATTGGTAGCGATGTGATTGATGTGATTGAGAAACGCAAAGCCGCTAAAATTGAAGCACGTCGTCAAGCAGAAGAAGCTAATAAAGCTAACGCTGAATAAATTTAAGGTTGATAAAAGCAAAAAGGACGCCCCAATCAAATATTTGATTGGGGCGTCCTTTTTTGCTTTATTAGTACTAACTTATTACTTACTTAGTAAGTAATATGGCTTAGCTACCGCGGTAAGTGCTATAGCCGTATGGAGATAAAGTGATTGGCACATGGTAATGGTTGTCGCCTTCGATATTGAAATTGACTTCAACATATGGATAGAAAGACTCTAGACCTTGATTTCGGAAATAAGGAGTCGTCTCAAAAATCAACTTATAAGTACCATCATGCTCAACGCCGTCTTGATTCGGTAAGAAGTTGCCGATACGACCATTATTATCAGTCTTTTGCGCATTAAGCAATTTCCAGCTACCAGTTTTCTCTTGCATCATCAGTTTTACATTGACGTTTGGTGCTGGTTTACCCGTGCTAATATCTAAAATATGACTAGATAATTGATATTTATCTTGATCACCAGCAGCATGGCTAGCCGTTGCAGTCATAGCTAATACGCTACCAAATGCAGCTGCCTTGAGTAAGTTGTTTTTCATGAATCATCCTATTCAGTCAATTGTATGTGTTAAATGAATTATCTTCTTCAGCAAGCTATTTACTGTTTTTAAGTATGCCTGTCCGCAGAACATAACCGTGATTTACCTCAAAAACATAATCAATCATGTTGTTCATTAAAAATATATTCATCATTATAGGCTTAGTGTACTGGTGTAGTTTAGATTGTTAATAAGACCGTATAATTAAGATAATGTTAACTTATATAAAAATGAGTATAGTGAATGTAAAACTTACATTCGCTATAATTCGTGTTACTCATAAATAAAAAGCATCAATGCCATGATTGAACGTCGCAATTGCTTGATTTAAGACAAAAAAATAGCAGACTATCTGAATGATGGTCTGCTATTGCTAGGCTAAAAATTATGTTTGCGTGCAAATACTATTTAAAACAAAATACGCACGCGAATCGTCTCTTCTACGTCTTTTAACTGATCTAGCGCGGCAGTTGAATCATTGTAATCAACATCCATGACCAAATAACCGACATCACCTTCTGTCATCAGGCTTTGTGCTAGGATATTAATTCCTGCTTCTGCAAACAGACGGTTAATCTGAGACAGCACGCCTGGCACGTTTCTATGGATATGTAATAGACGATGCGAGTTTTCTTTGAATGGAATAGAAACTTCTGGGAAGTTCACGGCTGTCGCTGTGTCACCTTGGTCAGAGTATCTAACAAACTTATCAGCGACTTCAAGTCCGATATTAGCTTGTGCTTCTTGGGTTGAACCACCGATATGCGGCGTCAAGATGACGTTATCAAATTTACGCAGTGGTGATTCAAACTCTTCATCAGCTGATTTTGGCTCTTTCGGGAATACGTCGATCGCTGCGCCCAAGATTTTACCAGATTCAAGCACAGCGGCTAAATCATCAATCTCTACGCAAGTACCACGAGCGGCATTGATAAAGTAGCTGCCGTCTTTCATATGCGCGAACTGCTCAGCTTTCATCATGTAGCGGGTGCTTGGTACATCAGGCACATGCAAAGTCACGATGTCAGCCGTTGATAGTAGCTCTTCTAAGCTACCTACTTGTACCGCATTACCTAGTGGCAATTTGGTCACAGCATCATGATAAATGACTTTCATACCAAAGCTTTCTGCTAAGACAGACAGTTGCGAACCGATAGAACCATAACCGACGATACCGATAGTCTTACCACGTACTTCATGTGAGTTGGTCGCAGACTTGCCCCAACCACCGCGATGTACTGTGGCGTTCTTTTCAGGAATTCCGCGATATAGCATGATGGCTTCGGCCAATACCAGTTCAGCCACCGAACGGGTATTTGAGTATGGCGCGTTAAAGACGGGAATACCCAAATCACGAGCGGCGTCTAAGTCTACTTGGTTGGTACCGATACAAAAGCAGCCAATACCGATGAGCTTGTGCGCGTGCTCAAGTACTTCACGTGTCAATTGCGTACGCGAACGGATACCGATAAAGTGAGCGTCTTTAATTTTTTCGATCAGCTCATCTTGATCTAATGCGTGACTGATATTTTCGATATTATGATAACCAGCCCCTTCCAATACTTTTAAAGCATTGTCATGTAGACCTTCAAGCAATAAAAACCGGATTTTGTCTTTTTGTAGTGATAACGCCATATGAGAACTGTCCTATAATTGTCTTGTAAAATTATCTGAGGGATAATCTGTAGTCGAAGCCGTTTAAAGTAGGTACAAAGTAACCAAGCGCAAACCATACACTGAGTACATTAAATGAGGTTAACGTCGTAACCACTTACCAATGCTTTAACTATAGGGTGGGTGAAACGAAAACAGTCTGGATATCTTACACAAAATTGGGCGGCGATGTTAGCAGATTAGATGAATTATTGGTTATCAAGCCTGAAAACTTTTTATGCTATAGTAAATCACGCTGTTCAACGTTTATTAAACTATTTTTTGCCATTTATCGCCATATAAGCACGCAACATGACATCTTTCTATCATTGCTTTACTGGCTCACTTATAATCATATAAATACGTACTATATAAACATACCTATGTGGCTATGTTTATATCCATTTAGCGATATAATAATCCCCTTTAGGCATAGCGCTTACGTTTATACCGAGATTTGACCATGACTTCTTTATCTAGCCAAAGCACCTCTGCAACCCATACAGCTGCGGTTCAAACTATTTTGAGCACTTTGATGGATGTTCATCAGTTTGACGCCAGCCAAATCAAGACCGACCCTGAGAGCTTAGAGTATTGGGGCAAGGACTGGACCAAGCACTTTGCCCCTGCTGCTGCTGCCATCGTCTTTCCGAAGACTACTGAGCAAGTACAAGCCATCGTATTGCTTGCCAATGAGCACAATGTGGTGTTAACGCCAAGTGGCGGTCGTACTGGTCTATCTGCTGGTGCTGTCGCCGCCAATGGCGAGATTGTCGTCAGTATGGATAAGATGAACCATATCGGACAGTTTTATCCGGCCGATCGAATAGTTGAAGTCGAAGCAGGCGTCATCACGCAGCAGTTGCAGCAATTCGCTGAATCGAAAAACCTCTACTACCCTGTCGACTTTGCCTCAGCTGGCTCAAGTCAAGTCGGTGGCAATATTGGCACCAATGCAGGCGGCATCAAAGTCATACGCTACGGCATGACTCGTCAATGGATCATGGGGCTGACAGTGGTCACTGGTAAAGGCGATATCTTGCAGCTCAATCGCGGTATGGTCAAGAACGCCACGGGTTATGATTTGCGCCAATTATTTATCGGTAGCGAAGGCACACTTGGGCTTGTCACCCACGCGCAAATCAAGCTTGAGCGTCAGCCGCAAGACTTAAATGTCATGGTACTGGGCATGGACAGCTTTAATGATGTCATGAATGTGCTATCAGCCTTTCAAGCAGAGATTGATTTGACCGCTTTTGAGTTCTTTGATGATGTGGCGATTGATAAATTGATGGCACACGGTCAAGTACAAGAGCCATTTGAGTCGCGCACCAAGTTCTATACGCTATTAGAGTTCGAAGCGCCGTACGAGCCGATCATGGATAAAGCCATGGCGATATTTGAGCATTGTATGGAACAAGGTTGGGTCGTCGATGGTGTCATGAGCCAAAGCTTGGCACAGGCTGAAGAGCTGTGGAAATTGCGCGAATACATTTCTGAGACCATCTCAGTATTTACCCCTTATAAGAACGATGTATCCGTACTGATAAGCTATGTCCCTGAGTTTATCACCGAGATTGATCACATCGTCAGCAGCAATTACCCTGACTTTGAGGTTTGCTGGTTCGGTCATATTGGCGATGGCAACTTGCATCTTAATATCTTAAAGCCTGAAAACATGAGTAAAGACGATTTCTTTGCAGAGTGTCAAATCGTCAACAAACACGTGTTTGAAACCGTGCAAAAGTATGGCGGTTCGGTTTCGGCTGAACATGGCGTCGGTATGACTAAAAAGCCTTATTTACAATATAGCCGCAGTGAGACTGAGATTGAGTACTTACGAGAGGTAAAAAAAGTCTTTGATCCAAATAACATTATGAACCGTGGCAAGATTTTTGATATGTAAGCGCTTATTTAATAATTAAAGTAATAAATAAGCGAGTATGGAAAAGACGCTAAACGTGATGGTTTAGCGTCTTTTTTTGTCTTATAAAAGTGATTATTTATAAAAATAACAACACTAGCGCTACCACTAATAACACACTTAAAACACCTTGGACGATTAAAAATGCTTGGTGCGGGGCGGCGATATGACGAAACATGTTGCCCAGTGCATTATAGGTAATACCAGCCGCTTTAATATGTGGCGGCGTATCAAAAGTTTTGATGATTTGTAAAAAATTCTCGGTACGATCAGGCGACCAATTATGCGGCGCAAATGGCAAATATAGCGATAACTGTGCGGCTTGCTTTTTGCTCGCTGGTGACCATAACCAACGCTCTAAAAATAATAAGCGCATACGCCAATCCGCAAAACGGCGATGTTCTATCGTCTGTAACAGCAATATTTCAGTATTCTTATGGCGCTTATCCGCAAATATGCGTTGCTTTAAGGCAAATACGTGCGCTTTCTCACCCTCGATGCATTGCAAAAAATGACCACTACCATAACATAGAGTACCTGTAATGCCATGCTGTTGATTATAGTTACGCGCATGACATTCTACTTCATCAAATATAGAGGCACTTAAACGTGAGACAAGTGTCAAACTACTAACATACACCAATTGAACCAGCGCTGAGTCTTCTATCTCATCCCAGCTACTGACTCTATTGTTGTGACTTGAGGGCATAATAAAACAATCCTAAAAAGCCGATTAAATACAGCTAAACAAAATAAAAACAACGATGCCCAATAAAAAAAGATATCGACTCACAAAAACGTAGCAAATAGTTACCACGTTAAACTGTCATTACTTGAGTAGCTTGTTATGATAACCAGCAAAACAAATAGACCAAAACCAAATAGATCAAAACTAAGCATTCTAAGATATGATATTTAAAAATAATGTTAAGCTAACAAAATATCTGTACTGACATCCTTAGGTTAGAATCTACACCAAACACTTGGCTTGTATTAACCCCAACGACTGTTTGTGAACATTATGAAAAATTTTATAGTTACTTCATTTTATAGTCACTTTAATTCATAGCTACTCTCATTTACAGGCACTCTAATTTGTAGCTACTTTAAAATGATATGAGGTTCAAAAAACACATCAGTAACGCCAAAGCTGACAGAAGTTATAAGATAAATCATTTTCATAACTTATTGTAAATACAGTGATAATTGATTGTAACGGTAATATTTTATGATTGGAATATTTTTATCACTTTTTTTATACAAAAAATTGCCAACTGAATTGTGGCAACGCATGCTATTTGATATCACTAAAATTAATAAAGATCCAAAACAGGAACATTATGAGCAAAATAGAAAAACTAGACGACTTTCATCTAACCATCGCTGAAATCAAGAAAAAAGACTATCCACAATTAAAAGCATTAATGGATCGTGTCTATGTCAACTTGGGCGGTGCATGGTCAAAGAACACTATTAATACCTTAATCGATGCCTTCCCTGAAGGTCAGATCGCTTTATTTGATCATGATCAATTGATTGGTATCGTGTTATCTATGCGTGTTGATTATGCCACATTTTCTAACCCGCACACCTACGACGACTTGATTGGTCATAAAGAGATTATCAGAGACAACCCTGAAGGCGATGCTATTTACGGTTTAGATGCGCTGATCGACCCTGAATACCGTGGTTATCGCTTAGGACGTCGATTGTATGATGCCCGTAAAGAGCTGTGTCGTCAGTTAAATTTCCGAGCTATTTTGGCTGGTGGTCGTATCCCGAACTATCATAACCATCAAGATCTCACACCTGGCGAATATATTGAAGCCGTCGCGGCTCGTGAAATTCATGATTCTGCATTGTCTTTCCAACTCTCAAATGGCTTTATCGTCAAGCGTATCTTAACGGCTTATTTGCCTGACGATAAACAATCTAAAGGTTTTGCTACTCTACTTGAGTGGGCAAATATTTATTACGAGCCACAAGACTATAAGCCAAACACTCGTAAGTCTGAGGTGCGTATTGGTGGTATCCAATGGCAAATGCGTGAAGTCGAGTCACCTGAAGAGCTGCTGCAGCAAGTCGAATTCTTTGTCGATATTATGGCTGATTACAATTCTGACTTTGCTTGTTTACCAGAGTTCTTTAACGCACCGTTGATGGGTCTGTGTGAATCGACGGATCAAAACGTCGCTATTCGATTTTTGGCCGGTTATACCGAATGGTTTAAAAATGAAATATCGCATTTAGCGGTCAGCTACAACGTCAACGTCATTACAGGCTCTATGCCGTACTTGGACGAGGACGATACGTTATATAATGTCAGTTACTTGTGCCGCCGCGATGGTACGGTCGAAGAACAGCGCAAAATCCATATTACCCCGCATGAGCGTAGCGCTTGGGTCATCGAAGGCGGTGACGAGGTTAAGGTATTTGATACCGATGCCGGTCGTATTGGTATTTTGGTCTGTTATGACGTTGAATTCCCTGAGCTTGCCCGCCTCATGGCACTTGATGATATGGACATCTTATTCGTGCCTTTTTGGACCGATACGCAAAACGGCTATCTACGCGTGCGCCACTGCGCCCAAGCACGTGCGATTGAAAACGAATGCTATGTGATGATTTGTGGTTCGGTTGGTAACTTACCACAGGTTGAAAGTCTCGATATTCAATACGCGCAGTCTTCTATCTTCTCGCCATCAGATTTTGCTTTCCCGCATGATGCGATTATGGCAGAAACCACCGCCAACACTGAGATGGTATTCTTCTCAGATGTGAACTTAGACAAGCTTATTCATGTCCGTAACGAAGGCTCGGTACATAATCTGCTTGATCGCCGTGATGACTTGTATAGTTTGAAATGGAAGAGAAAATCTAAAGTATCAGCCAGTAAGCTAAGCGATGATGAGCGCCTTGAAAATTCTGGTAGTGTCCTGCTCGGTGACCCATTACAAAACCGTGCGCAAAAACCTTAATCAGTCACTTTAAAATACCAACACTGAACACGGTTTAATAAAATTTATGAATAATACGGCTGACATTTCAGCCGTTTATTTTTATCTATCAAAAACCACTTATTAAAGCTATTTATACAATACCTATAGCAAAAAAGCAGCCATTATGACGACTGATACTGAAAAATCCATTAAAAAGCCAAAGAAAACACCCAAGCAAAAGGGGTTGTCTATCGCTAAAAATCTACTCATATACGGCTTGGTATTTGCTGTTATTTATACCGCTATCAATTGGTGGCGACAGCCTATCATGCCAGCCAACCCGCAATTGCAACTGACCGATTATCAAGGGCAAGTCGTTGACTTAGCGGCGCTGAGCAATGAACAACCAACGTTGGTATATTTTTGGGGCACGTGGTGTCCCATTTGTAGTATCACCTCGCCGACCATAGACAAACTTGCCGCCGCAAATGATTATCCGGTCATTACGATTGCCATTAAATCAGGCACTGACCAAGAGCTGCATCGCTACCTTAATGAAAACAGCTATCGCTTTACGACGATAAATGATCAAGAAGGCAGCATCTTCGCTGATTGGCAAGGGCAAGTGACGCCTTCGTATGTCATATTAAAGAATGGCGAGATGACTCAAGGTTTGACGGGCATTCAACCCTTATGGTCGCTGAAATTGCGCTTATGGTTATCATCAGTTTTTTAACGCTTAGCCTGCTGCTTAGAGTCCAATTATTTAGAGTTCAGTCGGTAGACAATGGCACTTGCCATCCGTATGATCCAATAGGTGATGTATCACTCATATAAATGATTGGTTTTGGCTAAAATAAGGACAATACTGACCAGCTCTTTTTACCATAGCCTTTTTGTCATATAATAGCTGCCAATCTCATTGCCTCTTTTTAGTTTATTGCTATCACGGTATTTTATTATCCATAAGCATATTTTATGTTGCATTCGTCTCGATAGCATTTATTATTGACGTGAGCATATTTATGACGTTGATGCACAGCGATATCTTATAAGTGAGAAAGCGATCATCAACGGTTAAGCAGCCAGCTAAGCATTACCCTAAATGTCACATCTGACTTTACATCGATTTTTAATCCATTTTCTAAAAAGACACCTTCTATGACTGATAAAAGTACTGATACGCCAAGCCAGGATTATAAAGACACGCTAAACCTTGCCGATACGCCCTTTGCAATGCGTGCCAACCTTGCCAAGCGCGAGCCAGATTGGCTTGCTGCTTGGGAAGCGGATGATGTGTACGGCAAAATTCGTCAGGCACGTGCTGGGGCGACCAAATACATTTTGCACGATGGCCCTCCATACGCCAACGGTCAGATTCACTTGGGTCACGCGGTTAATAAAGTACTCAAAGACATTATTGTAAAGTCAAAAACGCTATCAGGTTTTGATGCCCCTTATGTACCCGGTTGGGACTGTCATGGTCTGCCTATCGAGCAAAAGGTCGAGGCAAAAGTCGGTAAAGTGGGTCAAAAAGTCTCTGCGACCGAATTCCGTGGTCTCTGCCGCGAATATGCGAGCACCCAGATTGAATTGCAAAAGGCAGATTTTAAGCGTCTAGGCGTATTTGGCGATTGGGACAACCCATATCTAACGATGAACTTTCATCAAGAAGCCAATACCGTACGTGCGCTTGCCAAAATTCATGACAATGGTCATGTGACTCGTGGCATGAAACCCGTCAACTGGTGCTTAGACTGTAGCTCTGCGCTGGCTGAGGCGGAAGTGGAATACCAAGATAAAGTGTCTGATGCTATCTATGTGAGCTTCGATGTTTTGGATACCGATAAGGTTGCGGCGTTGGCTGGCGTAGCAGGCAATATCGCCGCTGTTATTTGGACGACGACCCCTTGGACGCTACCTGCTAACCAAGCCATCTCTGTACATCCTGAGCACAACTATAGTGTGGTGGCGACTGAAAAAGGTAATTTGCTACTAGCCGCGGATTTGGTTGAAGCAGCATTAACGGAACTCAAACTTAGTAATCAGAGTGTATTGGCAACCGTATCAGGACGAGAACTTGAAGGCTTGCGTGCCCAGCATCCACTGATTGCAGACCGTCAAGTGCCATTAATCCTAGGCGATCACGTAACCACAGATAGTGGTACTGGCCTCGTCCATACAGCACCCGGTCACGGTCTTGACGATTATATCGTCGGTCTTAAATATAACTTACCTGTTGAAAACCCAGTCAGTGGTACGGGCGTTTATCTGGACAGCGCGGCGGTATTTGCGGGCGAGCACATTTATAAGGCCAATCCAAAAATCATCGCCGCACTGCATGACAATGGACATCTAATCAGTCATACCAAGATTGAGCATAGCTATCCACATTGCTGGCGTCATAAGTCGCCGATTATTTTCCGTGCGACCCCGCAGTGGTTTATCAGTATGGAAGCCAAAGGTTTGCGTGAGCGTGCGCTTGCCGATATCCCAGCAGTAAGCTGGACGCCAGCATGGGGGCAAAACCGCATTGAAGCCATGATGAACGGTCGTCCAGACTGGTGTATCTCACGCCAGCGTACATGGGGCGTACCGATCACTTTCTTTACCCATAAAGAAACAGGTGAGCTGCATCCAAACACGCTTGAGCTGATGGAAGTCGCTGCACAAAAAATCGATGCAGGCGGCGTTGAAGCGTGGTTTGATGCCAGCTGTGAAGACTTCTTAGGCGCGGAAGCTGTTGATTATGACAAAGCAACCGACACCTTAGACGTATGGTTCGACTCAGGTACAACCCATTTTACCGTACTTGAGCAGCGTGATGAATTAACCAATCCAGCAGATATCTACTTGGAAGGATCAGATCAGCATCGTGGCTGGTTCCAGACGTCATTACTGACATCTGAAGCCATGTACGGTGGCCCTCCATTTAAGCAAGTATTGACGCATGGTTTTACGATTGATGCCAACGGTCGCAAACTGTCTAAATCATTAGGCAATACAAAAGGCTTTGAGCCTCAAGATGTCTTTAACACGCTAGGCGCTGATCTTTTGCGACTTTGGGTAGCCTCTGTTGACTATCGCTACGAGATGTCTGCAAGTAAAGCCTCTTTTAAAGGCGCAACAGATCAGTATCGCCGCATCCGTAATACCTTGCGTTTCTTACTTGCCAATACCGATGACTTTGATCCTGCGGTCAACAGCATCGATATCAATGAGCTGGTCAGCCTTGATAAATTCATCATTGAGCGCGCGCAAACCGTGCAAGCACAAATCATCAGTGCTTATGATGCGATGGATTTTCACCAAGTCACCCAGCATATTACTGCGTTCTGTTCGCAAGATTTGGGTAGCTTCTATTTAGATATTATCAAAGATCGTCAGTATACGACTCAGACTGATGGACAGCCGCGTCGCTCTGCGCAAACGGCGATTTACCATATCGTTCAGGCACTCATTCGCTGGATTACGCCGATTTTGTCATTCACGGCACAAGAAGCGTGGGAAGTATTGCATGGCGCTGACAGTTATGTATTTACTGAAGAATGGTATAAATTTCCAGAATTTGAGCTAAGCGCGATCAGCAACGATGACTGGCAACGTATCATGCTGGCAAAGGATATGGTCAATAAACATATCGAGACCGCACGTGGTGAAAAAATCATCAACGCTAACTTGTCTGCCGATGTCAATCTGTATGCTGACGGTGCAATGCATGAAAGCTTGGCCAAGCTGGGTGAAGAGCTGCGCTTTGTACTAATCACTAGTAGCGCAACTTTGAAACCTATGAGCGACGCTCCTGCCGATAAAACAAGCACAGATGAGCAAATTGACGGCAGCACGGATGAATCAGTAGACTTAGTGGTCAATGTGAGCGCCGCAACTGGCACCAAGTGCGTACGCTGCTGGCATATCCGTGATGATATCGGTACCGATAGTGCACATCCAGAATTATGCGCACGCTGCGTGACTAACGTCAGCGGTGATGGTGAGGTGCGCCACTATGCCTAACCATACGCCTAACTCAACAGAATCATCAGACAACAAGCCGCCATATAGTGAAGTCGATAAATCACCTGAGCCAGCTCATGCAACTACAGGCAGCTCAACGACACCGAAAAGTCGTCTGAATAAGACGCCAAAAATGATTGCAAATGGCCGTCGTGCGTTTACGTGGTATCTCCTATCGTTGGTCGTGCTAATTATCGATCAATGGACGAAGTGGCTGGCTGAAACTAAGCTGACTTTTCATGAGCCAGTGCCTGTGATTGAGCCTTTTCTGAATTGGACATTGGCATACAACTATGGCGCGGCATTTAGCTTTTTGGCAGATGCTGGTGGTTGGCAGAAGTGGTTTTTTTCGGGATTGGCATTGATAATGTCGCTATTTTTAATTGGCTACCTGATAAAAGCCCCGCGCCAAGCCAAGCTACTATCGACAGGTCTAGCGCTAGTGCTCGGCGGTGCGGTTGGCAATCTCATTGACCGCTTACTACATGGTCACGTCATCGACTTTATCCATGTACACAACGCTGATGTCTGGCATTACCCTATCTTTAATATTGCAGATATGGGCATTAGTATCGGTGTGGCGTTGATTGTCATTGACATGCTGTTTTTAGAAAAAAAGCGTGAAATGCCACGGGCATAATTTCAAATCGTATTATCAATACAGTTCAATTTATAAGTAGAAAAGGTGGTTTACGTATTCGTAACCCACCTTTTTTATTGTTTATCCTGAACTCTACGTTTCTATTCTAAATTTCTGACTTACGGCAGAAAGACAAAACTCATTAAATTCTATTAAGTTTTCTGCAACGCTCTTAACATATTCGCTATCTACATCAATTCTATCATTTAAACTAATCTCGCTAAATTTTCTACAGTAACTGTCATTCGCTATACTTTTATTATGGATTACTAGGTTCCTTCGCAAACTTGATTCAATTATAAGCTCCCAACCATGAAAACTCTTGAAGTCTATATTAAATTTTTCGAGATAAAACTTAAAAATATCTTCCGCGCTACCGTAACCGATACTATCAACTACTTTCTTTACTATACTTTCAATTAAATCTTCCATATTATCAAAACTTAAAATTTCATCATATGAAATTTTATCTTTCGCTGTCTTAAGACAATTATTATTATTTATTAAAATCGAGTGTAGATAGTCTTTAAACATTGCTTCTTGGCATGCAATGAGATATGACAGTGTCATTTCATTCAAAAACTCACTATATCGCATTGATTTAATAAAGACTAGTATAAATTTAGACAATACTGGTGATGCAACTTCAACCCTTTCATTGGCTTTTGAATTACTATTTTCATCCAAAGCTTCAATTAAAAAATTTCTTAGTTTTTTTCCTTCTGATTCAGTATTGGCATCAGAAGTAAGGACAGTTCCTTTAATTTCATTAAGATTTTTTTCTATATAAACATCTATTTCATTGATGAAATCTAAGATCGTTCTCAGTTTAAATTGATAATTTGACTTTATTTGTTTCAAATCCTGTGAAAATTTCATGTTTTATTTATGCCTAATATTTTAGTTTTATTTACAGAAACTCTGATGATAAATCAGTTAACGTCTCTAGCCCGCCACCTGCCAACAGAAACAATAACCCCGCCATATTAATTACGACGGTCAAATAATACGCCACTCGAAATTCAGGCTTTTGCGACTTGTGGCGTAGATACGTCTGCGCAACCATCGCGCCCACCCAACCGCCCAGCGCACTTAGCAGATGCAAGGTTGATTCAGGTGTGCGCCAATCATTATTCTGAGCAGCGGCTTTGTCCTTGGCATACATCATATAAGTAATGAGACCCAAAGCCACATACCAACCCACAACCAGCCAGCTGAGCTTATTCATGGCAGCCAATAAGATTAATACGCCATAAAAGCCCACACCAAGGAACAAACGTTTCTTTTGTCCCGCTTCAAAGTCTGCTTGCATGCTACGTTTGTGATTACGCTGACGGATTTTCTGATTCTTTTGTGCCATTTTTTGCTGCACAAAGCTAAGTTCTTGCACATCCTTTGCTTGCATACGCCCTTGATTGTCTTGCCCAAACGTAAAAACAACTGGCTCACCGACCTCAGGGCGACGACGCGCTTTAAACTCATTGATATGAAAGAATATTGAATCACCATTCTGTGTTTCGATAAAACCAAAGCCTTTGTCATCTTGCCACTTTTTAATGTGACCTTGTTGTTTATTTACCATAAAAACCCCTGCCTACTCTTAGAATTGCCAAATATATTACACTATTTGCGTTACACTATTTACGCTTACATACTCTCCAAGATGGCTTATCATTTCTTATATTATTTGCCAAACCAATTCCTAATCCCGTAATAAATGGCTGTTGACTATGACCGACTCACAATTTATCAATCCCAATGAAGACACCCGTATCACTTTTGGCAGCCTTGTAAAGCTGCACTTTGAAGTATCACTAGAGAACGGTACGATGATTGATTCTACCTTTAGCCGTGATGCGCCTGTGACGCTCACCATTGGTGATGAAAGTTTGTTACCTGGCTTTGAGCAGGTATTAATGAACCTGCGTGCTGGTGATACGCGCTCTGCCCACCTTGAGCCGGAGCAGGCATTTGGCGATTGGAATCCTGACAACATCCAACATTTCAGCCGTACTCAGTTTGCGTTAATCGCTGATAATCCAGAAATCGGCATGATGGTAGAGTTCGAAGACAAAGGCAAAAACACGCTGCCGGGTACGATTAGTGCACTCGATGACGAGCAAGTCGAAGTGGATTTTAACCATCCCCTTGCCGGACAATCCCTGTTATTTAAAGTAAAAATCTTTAAGGTTACCCCGCCTGGTGTCACTGGTATAAAGCTCATGTAATCGCTTAAAAAACTGTCAGCTATAAAAATACATTTACAAAGGACATTCATATGCAATATCAAATGTTGCCACAACTCAATGAAAAAGTTTCTAAGATTTGTTTAGGCACGATGACATGGGGACAGCAAAATACCGAGACCCAAGCACATGAACAAATGGACATGGCGCTAAGCGAAGGGGTGAATTTTTGGGATACGGCGGAGATGTATCCATCGCCGCCGGATAAGGACAAGCAAGGCGATACTGAACGCTTTATGGGTACATGGTTTAATAAAACCAAACAGCGCGATAAAGTTATCCTTGCTAGCAAAATATCGCCGATGGATTTTTTGCGTGATGGGCAAACGCGTTTTAATGCCGAACATATTAGCAGCGCCATCGATGGCAATCTTCAGCGTTTGCAGACCGATTATATTGATATTTACCAGCTCCATTGGCCTGAACGCCAAGCGAATTTTTTTAGTCAGCTTGGCTATACCGAAGAGATGGCAGCGCAACCATTAGATGATTTGACACCATTTCTAGAGACCATTCAAGCGTTAAATGATGAGATTAAAAAAGGGCGTATTCGCGCTTATGGACTATCGAACGACACCGCTTGGGGACTGATGCGCTACCTATGGGAGGCCGATAAAAATGGTTTGATCGCCCCTATCACGGTGCAAAATCCTTATAGTTTGCTAAATCGCTTATATGAAGTCGCTATGGCCGAGATTACGCACCGTGAGAATGTGGGTCTACTGGCTTATTCACCGCTTGGCTTTGGTGTATTATCTGGTAAATATCTCGATGGCAAACGTCCAGCGGGTGCGCGTCTGACGATGTATGATCGCTTTGCGCGCTATACCAACGAAGAAGCGCTATCAGCCACTACTCAATACGCCAAAATAGCAGAAGATGCAGGTTTAGATATGGCACAGATGGCACTAGCTTTCGTTAACTCACGCTCATTTGTCACCAGTAATATTATTGGCGCTACTACGATCGAGCAGCTAAAATCCAACATCGATAGTATACACTTAACCTTAAGCTCAGAAGTATTGGAAGCGATTGAAGCGGTGCATACCCAGCATCCCAATCCATCACCTTAGTTTGATATAGGTAAAGCATTTATAAATTAATGTTTGAGTATTTAGTAAACAAAAAAGGCGCAAATCGCAGTTATAAACTGAGCGATTTGCGCCTTTTTTATTAGAGCGTGTTAAATATTCACAACTATTATGCTGTCACCGCTTTATATTTTAGCGACTTTCGTTAAGACTCGCGAATGTAATTCGGCCAAACCTTCTTGCATACGGGCTTGTAACAAGTCCGTCAATTCACTTTTGCTCAACCCTTTAGGATCTATTGGCTCCAGTGGCAATACATAGGCGGTCACATCTTTCGTATCGAGTACCTTTTTTAGGCTCTCTTTCATCGTAAGCTTGCCATAGTAAGGCAACTCTTCACTTAACGTGCCGTCTTTATTGACGTAAGCAATTACCAGTGGGCGTACGGGTACGTCAGCATCTATGGCAGCTTGTAGCAACGTGCCATGAATACGCTTGATTTTTTTGCCATCAGTGGTGGTCGCCTCAGGGAAGAATATGACTGAGAAACCTTTGGTCAAAAAACTGGCAATTTGGGCGGCGACCGACCCTGCATCACCGGAACCACGCTCAATAAATACCGTGCCTGCTGCATGAGCCAGCTTACCAAATACAGGCCATTCACCGATTTCGGCTTTGGATAAGAAAAAAGCAGGACTCAATGTCCCCACCACAGGGATATCCATCCATGACACATGATTGGATACCCATAATCCGTGGTGCTGCTCTACCCGCTCGACTGCCACAACCTTGACGCCAAAAGAGCCTGCCATTTTGCGGCAAAAGGCTTGAATATAGCGTGGCAATTTTTCGCGTGGTGGCTGTTTAAATGCGCCAATACGTTGGGCGGCGCGCAATCCACCAGCGATAGTAGTGGTCATGCCAGCAATTTGTTTGCCGCGCCCCAACTGTTGTCTGAGTGAGAAGCCTGACTTAGATTGGCTCATCTGTGTCCCTCGTGGTTAAAAACATATGATTATATATCGTAAACAAGCGCCATGAGTATAACAAAATTTATTCAGTCAGTGACGATTTGTTCACTGAGTTGCTGTTTATTCAACCAGTTCTGCTGCGTTCACTGATTTGCCTATGGCTTTCATTTACGCTGTAACATAAAACCCTCATTAATTGTGCTATAACGCTTTAATATTAACTGATGAGACCACATATATATGGTCATATGAACGCTATATCGACGTTTACTGAATGGATAATAGCGATATATTTACTTTATTAAATAGGTGATACTCTTTGGATTATTTTGAAAGACACGAAGGTGGCGAGCGCGCCATTATAGTACATTTAGACATCCGTCAAATTCAAGATCCTGATGATTTAGGTGAATTTGAGCTGTTAGCAGACTCAGCAGGGGCTGATCGTTTGGCTTTAGTCACAGGCTCACGCCAAAGACCCGACGCCAGATACTTCGTTGGTAGCGGCAAAGCAGAAGAAATAGCAGAATTGGTACGCGAACATGATGCGGATATCGTCTTATTTAACCATAGCTTATCGCCATCACAAGAGCGTAATATTGAAGCCTTGGTCAAATGTCGCGTACTGGATCGTACGGGTTTGATATTGGACATTTTCGCGCAGCGTGCCCGTACTTATGAAGGTAAGCTACAAGTAGAGCTGGCGCAGCTCAACCATTTATCGACGCGTTTGGTACGAGGTTGGACGCATTTGGAGCGTCAAAAAGGCGGTATTGGTCTACGTGGACCCGGCGAAACCCAGCTTGAGACCGATCGTCGCTTGCTACAAGTGCGCGTGAATCAGCTTAAAAGCAGAATCGAGAAAGTCAGACAGACACGTGCGCAAGGTCGAGCCCGTCGCCAAAAATCAGATGTGCCGACGATTTCGCTTGTCGGTTATACCAATGCGGGAAAATCTACGCTATTTAACCGCTTAGTCGACGAAAATATTTATGCAGCGGATAAATTATTTGCCACGCTAGATCCCACTTTACGCCGTTTAGACTGGCAGGGTGTTGGTCGTGTTGTTTTAGTCGATACGGTAGGTTTTGTCCGTCATCTGCCGCATGAGTTGGTCGAATCCTTTCATGCAACATTAGAAGAAACCTTGGAAGCAGATTTATTGCTACACGTTATCGATTCTTCTAGTGAAGATATGCATGAGCAAATTCAAGCGGTCAAAGACGTATTAGCAGAGATTGATAATGATGTACCAGTGCTCAATGTCTACAACAAGATTGATTTGACAGATGAGCCTGCACATATTGGTTATGCTAGCGAAGGACAACCCAATCGCGTCTACGTTTCTTCTAGAGAAAATCTAGGCATGGAAGAGTTGTCGTTAGCCGTCCAGCAGCTACTGACTGGCACACTCACCACCTTTGAGTTGACCTTACCTTATCATGCAGGTCAGTTAAAAAACGCCTTATATGAGCTGGGTGTTATTCAGGAAGAGAGCTACGATGACAGTGGTCATGAGTGCTTAACAATTCGCTTGCCAAGCGATACGCTAAGACAGCTACTGGGTCAGGCCAATTTAGAGCCTTTAGATGTATTGCCATTAGCACAAGCCACATTATTGATGCCAGTACTTGAAGAGTTCGAAAAGCCTGATGAGATTGAAGAGCCGACGATGACCGAGGCAGAAGAAAAAGCGTTTGATGAGTTTGATGCGCTCAATTCTGAAGCCGCTAAGTCAGAGGAATAAGCAGTAGAAGTGGAAACTTCTGACTTAAAGATATAAATGACTAAATCTTTAAAATAGCTTTATAAAAGACAAAAGGATGATATCCATTGATATCATCCTTTTTTTTGGCACATAGCATTAAATTTTATAGGTTACCCGATCACGAAAACGCGCTACCATAGTCGATGTCTTTTAAAGTGAGCACAAGGTAGCCTGGCGCAAATGATACACTCATTATAGTAAGCTTTATTAGTTTGCCTACTCTCTATATAATCATCGGCTATAGGTTCAACCAATATTCATATCATTGATAGATAGAACACACTTATTAGAGTGCGGTTACCTATTTTGTGGCTCCTATCCTATCTATTTCTAAATCGGCCAGTATTTCTTATGAAATCTACTCATTCCACCCATTTGCCGCTATGGCTTGCATTAATCCTCACACTCACGATGGTCATCGTGGTTCGTGAATCAGCCGTTATCATCTGTCAATTAGCAGGAATAGAAAAGGCTGCCAACATCGTTGGATTGGTCGCCATGTTCTTTATTTTGATGGCATGGCGATTACTTAAAGGGTTGCCCAGTTGGCTCACCCAAGCCAGTAATACTTTATTAGTGGATAGCGGTTTTGCTTTTTTGCCCGTGTCTGCAGGTGCAGGTTTACTGCTATTTGCTTTAGGTGATGAGCTTTGGGGCGTTATGCTGACGATGATTATTAGCACACTCATACCGCTTTGGGGACTTGCCATACTTGCCAACCGTTCGCTCAATCACGATGTTAGCATCGATAGCACCACCGTTGAAGAGCACAAAGGACAGCTATGAGCTGTATGAACAAGGAAATGCAATGACTTTTGATAACGTGTTTGTGGCAACCTTTGCGGCGATATTATTAACGCTAATCGCTCATGTGACTGCTCGTGTATTGGCACGTAAGCTCTCATGGCTGCCGATGGTGATTACGGCGTTGGCGCTTGTTCTCTTATTTTTGTTTATCCTACAATGGGATTACAACGATTATTACGATGTTGCCAAGCCTGTATTTGATCACTTATTGGGATATGTCACCGTACTGTTGGCAGTACCATTAGCAGCAATGAACTTTAAAGGTCTGCCAGTCAAAAAGCTTACTCTCATAGTTATCCTTGCAAGTGTGGTTGGTGCATTGCTACCGATGTCATTGGCTTATTTATTTTCATTAAGTCACGACACCATACTCGCTTTCGCAACGCGTTCAGTAACCACCCCAATCGGTCTGAGTGTCGCAGATCTAATTAAAGCACCACTAGCCATGGCGAACTTAATTATTATTGTCTCAGGGCTTATCGGTGGTACTTTGGCGCGCTTTTTATTTCGCGGTATCGATGATGACCGCGCCAAGGGCTTAGCACTTGGATTGGCAGCGCATGCTTTTGGTACCGTCGAAGCATGGCAAATTAGCCACACTGCTGGGCGTTATGCGGCATTTGGATTGGCAGTAAACGGGCTGGTCACCGCCGTTTGGGTGCCTATTTTTATCAGTGCACTTTCTATATAACCCTGTTCAAAGCAGTTTTCAGTGCTTTGAACAGCTTTTATTTCTCACGATTCATTCATTGCCACAGCCAGAATATTCACGTACTACATACGCCTAAAAATAATAAAGCCGATACTCAATCAACGTACTCAAAAACGGTAGTGTGTTGATTTTTTTACAAATTAAAAATGACATTTATACTTTGTACTGATAATCATATGCGTCGAAAAGTTATTATATGTTATAGTAAGCAACTATTATTTTTTGTATCCAATGCGAGTGGTTTCTAGTTAGACGTGGTTTTTGCTAGGGTGCTATATCGTTTACAGCGATAAAATCCTACCAGCACGATAACCGCTTAAATGCGCAGAACGACGCGCCTATAGGCAAAGCAATTTGCTATTACTCGATGAAAAGTGATAACCCTATGATAAATGTTACAACCTTAGTGACTCGCTGCTTGTCTCCTCTTCTATTAACTGTCATTACTAGCTCACTTGCCTTTTCTGTTACTGCTCACGCGGAGAGTATGTATATTAAAAAAAGTAACGACGGTCAGATACTACTTACCAATCGCAGTGAACCTAGTGGTAACTTTAATAAGTTTACTAAAACAGTCAAAGTTACCCATTATAAAAAATCCAAAATGTATGATGGCAGTGGCGATAGCTATGGTAGTAGCTCTGCCAGCAGTAGCGGAAGCCGCAACTCATATGATAGCTACGTTCTTGCCTCAGCTCAGCGTCATGGCGTAGATCCTGGGCTTATAAAAGCAATGATGCATAGCGAATCCGCATTTAACCCAAATGCACGCTCACCTGTTGGCGCACAAGGTTTGATGCAGCTGATGCCAGCGACTGCACGACGCTTCAAAGTCAGCAATCCTTGGAACCCTGCAGATAATATCGAAGGCTCTGCTAAATATATTGCATGGCTGATGAAGCGTTTTAATAACAACGTAGAATTTGCGGTTGCGGGCTACAATGCGGGTGAAGGTAACGTTGATAAATATAACGGCATCCCGCCTTTTAAAGAAACCCGTAACTATGTCAAAAATGTCATGAGCCGTTACCATAGCTTGTATAAAAACGATTCAGGGCTATCAGGCAGTACCATGAACGCTAGCAATAAAATCGCCAATCCTAGTCTCAGTAGCGGCTTACAAAACGTCAGCTATGGCACCAGCAGTAATAGCAATAGTGCCAGCTATGCCAACTCAGCGTATGACGCATTACGCTAGAATGAAAACTGCATGAACAGTAGAATCCAAACGTAAAAAAGCCCGTTAATATAATTAACGGGCTTTTTTTGTGCTAAGAGGCTTTATCTATTCATTCATAATCTATCTTGTCATATTTTTTGAGTTCGATACAAGATTAATAATAAAGCTGATCGGTGAGTACCAGACCAAAAAGCTTAGCACTCACCTTTCTTCTTAGCAAAATTTAAAAATTACTTGTTAGCCAGTGCTTGTGTTGCAGCAACTTCAGCAGCGAAATCTTCTTGCTTTTTCTCGATGCCTTCACCAACTTCTAGACGTTTGAAAGCAAGTACTTTTACGCCTTCAGCTTTTAGTACATCACCAACTTTCTTCTCGTTGTCCATAACATATGGCTGACGTAGTAAAGTCACTTCTTCTAGGTACTTACGTAGGCCACCTTCGATCATTTTTTCAACGATGTTATCAGGCTTGCCAGACTCACGAGCTTTTGCTTCGATGATGTCTTTTTCGCGTGCTAATAAATCAGCATCTACACTTTCGTCATCAACCGCAACTGGGTTAAACGCAGCGATATGCATGGCAAGGTTTTTGCCAGTATCTGCGTTGCCGCCTTCAAAAGATACCACAACACCGATACGTAGACCATGACGGTATGAAGCAAGGTTGCTACCTTCTAATACTTCAACGCGGCGTACTTGGATATTTTCGCCGATTTTTTGTACCAAAGATACACGAGCTTCTTCAACAGTCTGACCATTGCCATATGGCAATTCAGCGATAGCAGCTACGTCAGTCACATTGTTTTCTAATGCAATGTTCGCTACTGCTTCTGCAAATGCCGTAAAGTTTTCGTCTTTTGCAACGAAGTCAGTTTGGCAGTTTACTTCTAACAAGAATGCTTTGTTGTCGCCTTGAGCGATGATAATAGCGCCATCAGCTGCAATGTTACCCGCTTTTTTAGCTGCTTTAGCTTGACCAGATTTACGTAGGTTATCAATGGCAGTTTCTACATCGCCGTTTGACTCTTCTAACGCTTTTTTACATTCCATCATGCCAAGACCAGTACGGTCACGCAATTCTTTTACCATTTTGGCAGATACTTTTACTTCTGACATAAGAGTTACCTTTTATTATGTATGGGAGTGCTTAATTTCTATGAGATATATCTTTGCTATCTATTGGTACTATATCGCTCTTATAGTAATGGAGGCACTCATGGTTGATCGTGATAATAGACATCATTGTAATGACAGATATTATGCATCACGAGGGCATATATAAGCGATAATACTCGCTTATTAACGAGTGTTCCATCAACAATAAGGCATGACGAGTAAAACTACATCATGCCTATTGTGAGCTTATACGTGTGAGCTTATACGCTGTTAATAACTTTATATGGATGCAGATAGTGTGACTATCAAGCTATCCTTACAAAGTTAAACCTTTTGGGTCAGCCAATTATTCTGCTGGAGTCGCTGCTTCTTCTGCTTTGGCTTCAACTGGTGCTTCTTCAGTAGCAGGTGCTTCTTGCTCAGCTTTGCCGCCCGCTTGAGTCTGTGCGTATTCTTTACCAGCGATAATCGCATCAGCCATAGAAGTCACATACAAGGTCACAGCACGGATAGCATCATCGTTTGCTGGGATGATGTAATCAACGTTATCTGGGCTAGAGTTAGTATCAACGATACCGATAACTGGGATACCTAGATTTTTAGCTTCTTTGATAGCAATCGCTTCATGATCTACGTCTACAACGAAGATTGCGTCAGGTAGGCCGCCCATATCTTTAATACCGCCTAGTGAACGCTCAAGTTTTTCCATATCACGAGTACGCTCTAACGCTTCACGCTTAGTAAGCTTGGCGAAAGTACCGTCTTCTGCTTGCTTTTCTAGCTCTTTTAGACGGTTGATTGACTGGCGAAGTGTTTTCCAGTTAGTCAACATACCACCTAACCAGCGATGGTCAACGTATGGCATGCCAGCGCGTGCTGCTTGCTCAGCGATGATACCGCTTGCTGCGCGTTTAGTACCTACGAACAATACTTTGTTTTTCTTGGCAGCTAAGCCGTTAACGTAAGTCAATGCTTCGTTAAACGCTTTTACTGTGTGCTCAAGGTTAATGATGTGAATCTTGTTACGGGCACCAAAGATGTATGGTCCCATTTTTGGATTCCAAAAACGTGTTTGGTGACCAAAGTGAGCGCCGGCTTGTAGTAAGTCGCGCATTTCGATTTTGGTTGGATTCTTTGTAGACATGTGAAATTCCTATTGGTTGGGTTATGCCTCCACATCACAAAAACTGCCTATCTAGCGACACGCATCTGCTAACGGTTAATGCTTATTGTGGCAGCACTAACTTTTTTGCAAATTAATCAAGTCGCCAAACACCCAGCAATTTTTTGCCATGATGTGTGTGTCATTGGTTGATGGGTTGGTTTAAAAAATTGAGCTATCATTTGAACGTAAAAATACGATGTGATAAAAAATAGCTGGGCTATATTTTATCATATAATGCTTAGCGACTGCTAGCGCTATTATGCTGTTTAAGTGGATGATAACGCATAAAAAAACGACGCATTAACGTCGTTCTTTATACTGAATAAATGAGCAGCTGTAGATTAAGCGATACAGATACCAATGACCGCTTTATACCCACGCCACGTAAATGGTGTGACGTAACTTTGGCGATCTTTTGGCAAATAAGACACGCTTGGTGCGCTCTCAACAATATGCGGCGGCGAGATAATAAACTCTGAGCCAAACTCAGTACGAGCATTACCAGAGATAGTGTTGGCCATCTCACCGAGCAGATCTTTCATCATCGTGATCGATGAGTCAGGCTCGCCCATCACTTTTATGACCTCTCGTAACATCACGCTTGGCGCACTCACATACACACAGCCTTCAAGAGGCCCTGATATCTCGATAACGCCGCTATAATCATAACCAACAGCACTCTTGTTATGATTTAAATAAGGGGTATCAATGGACACTTCCGAGCCATCAATTTGTGCAAAAAATGCATTGATTGAGCTCAGAAACACACCCAATTTTTCTACTTTAACCATAATATATTAATATCCATCTTTATGACGCGGTGGCAGCAACGTTAATCCTGCAAACAGACCACAATCTCGCCTATCTGCGAGTTCCAAGTGATGGGAATGATAAAAGAACGCTCATCATTCGGCAACACAATACTTTGTGGAGAGCCTTTAAATACAAACGGCACAGAAATATGGAACTCTGAGCCAAACTCTTTACGCGCGTTACCAGCGATTGTATTGGCCACTTCACCAGCCAAATCGATATAATTCTCATCGCTTTTATCCGTTTCACCCATGCTATCCAGTATAGCGGACAATAACTGACGGGTTGCCGAAAAATACACCACGCCTTTTTGTCCACCCGATATACCGATCACACCCGTATAATCATGGACTTTTGGCTGTTTATTCTCTAACAGATATGGGGTGTCAGCGACAAGCTCCTCTCCCCCAAACTGATTAAAATAGTTACTAATAATACTTAAAAAAATCTGTAGCTTTTGTTCTTTCATAATGACATCTACTTAAGTCGTTGAATGGTTTAGTCTTGCATTAGCTCATACAAAGACTCTACAAGCTCTTCTTCTGAAAAAGGCTTGCACAAAAATCCGCTGGCACCCAACGACAATGCTTCAATGCCAGTGGCTTTATCAGACAGTGCTGACACCACTAAAATGCGTACTTCAGGGTCAATCGCAATGATTTTCTCAATGCATTCAAGCCCGTCCATTTGTGGCATGGTCAAGTCCATGGTGATTACATCAGGACGATGGACATTGAACTTTTCAATGGCTTGTACACCACTGGTTGCCGTCGCAACCAGCATAAACTGCCCTGAATCGTACGCGCGTTGAATACGATTTCTAATAATATTTGAATCATCAACAATCATTAACTTATGCATAACTGATCTATTACCTTTAATGAAGTGCTTGTCATCCTTGACAATATACCTGCTGTTTCTAATTAAGCTTTGGGTAAAGTAACCACAAACCGTGTCATCTGACCAAATTCGCTGTTTACATTCAGCTTGCCACCATACTCTTTTACTTTTGCTTTGATAATATCGAGACCAACGCCGCGTCCGCCATCTTCATCCGCGTCGTCTCGGGTAGAGAAACCCGATACAAATAGTTGCTTGAGCAAATCGCCCTGACTGAGCTGGCTAGCTTCTTCCGTACTAAAACGACCATCACTGCTTAACTTGGCACGAATGCTGTCATAATCAATACCTTGACCATCATCTTGCACAATCAGCGTCACATCTGCGCCACTGTCTTGCACCTCTAAATCAATCGTACCGACGACTGCTTTACCCGTCGTCTGACGAACACTTGGCGCTTCAATACCATGTACCACAGCATTACGTAGTAGCTGAATGCTAATCTCTTTAATCGGCTTTACCAGATGCTCTGGTATATTGGCTTGGGTTAATGTCAGGCTTTTGAGCGTGACCTGTTTGCCTTGCCTAGTTGCGATATCATCGGCAAAGTCTTTATAAAAAACCAAGTGATCATTATTTGCATCGTCTGCATCACTACCCAAATTGATGTCCAAACCACCATCAGTGGCCATGCCATTACTTGAGCTGGTAGCCGATCTGGCAATTGACTGACTTTCAGAAATTGCTGCTGATACGCTAGATTTTGCGGCTGCTGGTGCTGAGCGGTTGATACGCTCACCTAACGTTGCAATGGTATTTGATAAGCTTAACAAGTCATCCAAATGTACGGCCAATGGCAAGAAATCGTTACCAGATAATTGACCTTGGTTTTGCAATGCGTGCAGTTTGTCTTCCGCATCTGAGGCAATTTTAGTAAAGCTGTGCAGTTTTAGCGCAGATGCCTCACCTTTTAAGCTATGCATTTCGCGATAGATGGCTTTTAGCTTGCCTTCAAGCTCGTATTGAGAGCTACCAGGATTTTTCAAGATATTGTTCATCTTCTCAATGTGCATCTGCGTATTATCAATAAACTCATTAATAATCTTAGGATTTACATTCAAGATAGTGGTGAGCATCTCGATCTGCATATCATTTTGCGAGCGCTCTTTTTCTAGACGCTGCTCTAAATATACGGCATCTGATACATCGTTGACGTTGACCAAAATACGAGCAATATCTTTGTTATCATAAACGCGCGAGAACTTGAAGTCTAAGAAGCGACTGTTCTGGGCTTTGTCTCCAGACGTATTATGCAGCATCACTTTATGTAGCGGATTCAGAGAATCTACCAATTTTTCTTTAACGCGTGGATTGTAAAGCTGCTCAATAAATTGCTGTGTAGTTTTCAGATCTTTATCAGAAATACGACCGCGCAAGACATTGGTAAAGTTTTCCCCTGCCAATCTGTCTGAGCCGACAATGTCATTTAATGCACGAGAATGCTGTTGACCAATATTTAAGTCTTTATCAAGCAAAAATAGACCGGTACTGACCGTTTCCATAATTTCTTGCGTCTCGCGACGAGCGGCAAATGCTTCAGCATCGGTTTCACGTAAACGACGTACAAAAAAGAATACAAAGATTAGAAAGTAGGTAAAGATGGCGGCAACACCAAGTACCTGAATAAGACGAATGGTCGTCGCTTGGCGTTCGGCACTATTGAAAACATCTTTGGTCAAATTGTCTAACGAATCGTTAATCAATAGACTTGACGTCTTGGCTTGTTCAACGGCTTGGGTCAGATCATCTTCAGAGGAAACCATAATATTATCAGCATCTTTAAGATATGCTTGAATCTTAGGCTCTAACGCTTTCCACTGCTCATTAGCCGCGGTAATGTTTACTTGTGCGTTACTGTCAATCTTTGGCAGATCATAAGTTTTGCCATCAACGTCAGTGATCGTTGCACCTTGCTCAATAGCAGCAATAGAGCTGGTAATCAACGCCGTATTTTCCTTCAAACGCTCCAAAACGCGCTGAATATGCGGAGAGTTCGTATCTTCGCCATAGCTATTATCTAAGTCAAATAAATCTTTAATTACCGCCTGCGCGCTATTAGCGACTTGGTTGGTTTGGTCAATTAAAGCGGTATTTCTTTCTAATAAGTTTGAGGTATAGAACGTAAAGGCTAACAAAGCACCGATGAGCGATAAAAATAGTGCAATTGAAATGATTAGACCTTGATAGCGCTTATTGTCAACATTGGGAGTGGTTGCCATCTTCAGAATTCCTTAGTTCAATTGCGTAGTATTAGTATCAGAATTGCTCTTATCAGCAGATGCAGGTACAGCCTCACCTAACCAGCGCTCTTCAATTTCTTTAAATGTCCCTTTTTCTTTCAGTTTAGCAATACCCTCATTAACCGTATTAATCAACTGAGTATTTTCTTTTGCCATTAATACGACTTGTTGCGCTGAAGGTGCGTCTGCCGCTTCATAAGGTACAATCTTCACTTTATGTTCTGGATAACCTTTTATGATGTACTGCAGCACTGGCATGTCGTATAAGAAAACATCAGTCTTACCTTGTACTAAGTCCTGATAAGCCAAAAATGCAGTAGATCTTGAAACCAACTCAACCGAGCTACCCATCTGTTTCAGAGTATCTTCTTCTTTAGAACCTGCCAACGTACCAGTTTTTAGACCCTTTATATCGTTTAAGCCTTTGATATCAAACTTACCTTCCAAGTACATGATGGTAGCTGGGTTAAAAAAGTAAGGCGTTGATAGACCATATCTTACCGCACGATCATCTTTATAAGAGATACCAGAAATAGCTAAATCACGTTTTCCTGACTCCACACTATCGAACATATCTTGCCAAGTTTCTTTATAAAACTCGACTTTAAAGCCTTGCTCCTCGCCGATAGCTCTAATGGAATCAACGTCAGTCCCTTGCATGTTGCCATAGTCATCTTGAAATGAGAAAGGCGGTAAATCACCCGTCATAGCGACCTTTAATGTTGGTGCCGTATCAGGCAAATTACTGACAAAATTATCTTTATTTTCTGTTACTGGCGTACCAGTCGAATTGGCATTTTCTTGAGTGGAAGAGTTACCGCAGCCAAACAGGCCAACACTCAATACAATTGGTAACACTCGATATAACTGCATCATAATTTACCCTTAAAGCTTCACGTGGTTGTACATATTAATTAATGACAATCTAGCAAGGTTAGGTAATATCTTCACAATACTTACTTACAGAAAGTTACGTTTGATAATACTTGCCTAACTTTATGATTGCAATAATTATGTTTAGTTATTACGTACAATTTGTTATATATGGCAAATAAAGGATATTAAGGGCGTACATAAGTCTACCTTTATGACTGAAGACTTGTAATATGGTCTTGTTTTATGAGCATTTTTAGGCAAAAAATAAAATAAAAAGCACAAAAAAAGCATCCTTACATAATCAATGTAAGAATGCCTTTTAAGATGCTAGTGCAAGAATTATAAAGTCTCTGGCTTACTCCGCATCGTCCAGATTTAAATTACGATCTATCTGCCAAATTAAAAAACAGCCAAGACTCATCAAAGCGAACATCGCAATACCAATTTTGAGCACGGGATTAACTGGAAATAGGTTTAATAATAATCCACCAAAGATACCGACTGAAAACATGAGCGAGCCTTGTAGCGCACTTGCCATGCCCGCTCGGCGTTTTTGAAAGGCCAGCGCAATAGCAGAAGCATTTGGCTGAGTAAGACCTAAGCCTGCGATACAGAAGAAAATACAAGCCAGTACCAGTGGAAGCCAAGCATCAGTACCCAAAAATAGACCTATGATAAATAGCACGCCTGCAGAAATAACCTGCATCATCGCACCAAAGCGCAAAATACTCAAAATACGAAAGCGATTGGTAAGCCACTGATTCAGCTGAGTCAAACCCACAAAACCAGCAGCATTCATCCCAAATAGCCAAGCGAAGTGGGTGGCGGATACCCCATAGGTATCCATAATCAGCTCAGAGGCTGAACTGATATAAACAAACATCGCCCCCATCAGCAGGCCGCCACCAATCGCTGGATAATTGAACGTCGGGTCTTTTAATAAGTCCCAGTATTGACTCAGTACTTCTCTTGCAGGACGTACATTACGATTTTCTTCCGTCAACGTTTCAAAGAAGAAAAACTTTGTGAGTAATAAATTCAACGTGCCAAAAGCAGCCAAAAACCAAAAAATAGAGTGCCAGCTAAAAAACTGTAGAAATAGTGCACCAAGCGATGGGGCCAATATCGGCGCTAAACCCATCACTAAAATCATAATAGAAAAGGCTTTTGCGGTTTGCTTAGCAGTCAATCGATCGCGAATCGCAGCACGAGTGACCACCGCGCCGACACACGCACCAAGCGCTTGCATCGTCCGTCCAACAAACAATACATACTCGTTATTAGTAGTCGCACAAACAATGGATGCGATGACATATAGCGTCATACCGATATATAAAGGCTTAACACGACCAACACGATCACTAAATGGTCCATAAAATAACTGGCCAAATACCAAGCCTAAAAAATAGGCAGGAACAGAGTTGGCCATAAAGGCTGTGGAGACACCAAAGTCATCTGCCATCGATGGTAATGCAGGCAGATACATATCAATAGACAATGGCCCCACTGCCACGATAAGTCCAAGCATCATAATCCATGCAACAGGCAAATCAGCAGAACGTACGCGCTCAGAAGCAATGGGTCGATTGGGTAGAGAGGATTTTGGAGCAGACATATTCAGACCATTTTATATAGAGTGTATTAAATCGTTATAAAGGTTCAATACACTCTAGTGATTGTTATTGTAGTATTCAGGCTTCCATTGTCTTTAATATTTAGTATTTACTCAATACTGAAAACAAGGGTCATTGCCACCATTAGTGCACATTTGCATACAGCGGCGCAAGTGGACAGTGTTATATCGTACTATCCGCTCACATTTCAATAGAGGTATGACGTGAATAAAACAAACAATAACAACTAAAAACAATCACAATAATTTGTCAAAACAGGTCTGAGCGTCAGCATAGCGGCATAATTAGTAAAAGATATTTAGCGGAACTGGCGCTTACCAAATGCCGTACTGGCTTGCTTGGCTTTTCTTAACGCAAGCTTGCGATTACGACCGAGCATCATTTTAAGCTGCCATACTTTTTCTTTATATAAAGTAGTGGCTGGCTGCTGGAACATAGCGTTGACCACTCGCTTACTCGCCAACACCGCATCAGGAGAGCGCTCTGCAAATTCAGCAGCGAGCTTTTGCGCCTGCTCAAGTGGCGCTTCACTGCAATGGCTGACAAGACCCAATGCTTTGCCCTCACTGGCAATCACGATACGCGCACTCATGGCAAGCTCTTTTAGCACATCTTCACGTACCACGCCAAACGCCGATTGCGTCAAACCCATGTCTGGTACCAGACCCCACTTAGCTTCCATAATAGACAGTTTGCAATCTGGATGACTGATACGCACATCGCAAGCCAGCGCTAGCTGAAGACCTGCACCAATACAATAGCCTTCTAGTACGGCAATGACCGGTACAGGCACATCGCGCCATACCAGACAAACACGCTGGAATGAACTCTGCCATGGCTTTATCAGCTCCCAAACGGCGAACGCTTGATTTTTTGGATGATTTAAATCACCCAAGTCGATGCCCGCACAAAACGTGCCTTCAGCACCATTTAGAATCACCGCACGTGTCGTTTTATCTTTACCAATGCGTTCTGCGACGGCAATCAATTCTTTCACCACTTTAAAGCTCATGGCATTTTTTTTGTGTGGGCGATTTAAGGTTACCGTGAGTATATTGTCGGTCATACTAACTTGTAAGGTTTCATATTGGTAAGTGGCAATCGCGTTCATAACAATCCTTATTCATGAATAAAATAGAAATGGCATCTAAATATGATGCCGATACGTCTAAAGCTGACGGCAACAATATTAACAGCCTTGTTACGACGCTACCTCATCAATAACTGACTGCAACGATTCGATTCATCGTTAATGTCATAAAACCATCACTTCTAAATCATTTTCCACGTCATATCATTTTCACTCAAACGATGATAATTGAGCTGAGGATAGGCTGATAAATCCAGCGCCTGCAAGTTATTTAACGCTGTTATTAATGCGGCATAATATGGCTCAAGCATGGCAAACTGCGCAGGGGTGGTGTGTTGGACATTCAGCAAGCACTTATCTTCTAGGTCTTGACTGGCCTGACGTAATTGCGGCACACCAGTATAACGACTGCCGCCTAAGATGCGATGGGCAATTTGCGCTAGCATACTGCGATCACGGGCGTCCCACGCTTGCGTCAGCGCCTGCTTTTCATCATTAATAGTATCAAGCATCATAATGATAAGCTTGGCCGCCAAGTCGGGCTTATTCGCTGAGCGGGTCAACGCGTCTTGCCAATCTAAAATAGCAAACCCATCACTTTCGTTAGCCCCCAAAGAGTGATGGCTTAAATGGTGGTGACTGCTGTCCCAACTCTTTGTTCCTTGCGCATATGTGTGGGAATCTGTAGGCATTGCCACTCCATCATGAGCACTATTTATCGGTGTTTCCGATGGCTTTAATAGTGGCGACTGTCCTTGTTTATGTAAGCGCAAGTTCTCATAGCGTGGCTGGGTGTTTCGCGGTGTTTCGCGTCTATAATCCTCACGAGGTTGGCTGTCTCGCAAGTAGTTATCACGAATTTTCTTCAATGATAAAGGACGCGTTATTTTTGGCTGATTGATTGTATTAGAATCGCTATGACGGTTATTTTCATCCCCTTTCACCATAGGATAGGCAATAGTTGTAGAGTCTGATGGCCACGTTGAATACGTTTCAGCCTCCCTATTTTGTGAGTCGGTAGAGTGTGAGTTATCTTTTGATAAATCGATAACCTGCACATCAGTATTGTGCACATCCGTACTATGCAGATTGGTATCAGGCAACGCTGTTAACTGCGGCATTGTCGTTGTACGTCCAAGCCATTTTTGCAGTACTTGTAATAACTGAGGCTGGCTAATGGGCTTACCCACATAGTCATTAATGCCACTAGCGATCAGTTTGTCTCGCTCATCAGCCAAACCATGGGCAGTCAACGCAATAATCGGGATACGGCTATCATCATTTTCAATATTGCGAATTTGTCTTGCGGCTTCATGTCCTGACATACGCGGCATTTGAATATCCATGAATATTAGATCAATATGACCTTTATCCTGAGTAGCAACTTTATCGTCGGTATTCATCTCTTCATAAAGCGTACTATTTGATTTTTTATTCACCTCATCGCGCGTTTCAGCTTTAGAGATTTGCGTTTTATTCGACAGACTTTGCTTATCATTTTTTGTGGTTTTGATATTTTTGGTTTGTTGTTTACTGATAATTTCTATGGCGTCAAAACCACTACTCGCTGTGATGACTTGGATGCCAAGCTCACTAAGTAATGCATCGAGCACCAACAAATTGGGCAGATGATCGTCGACTGCCAGTACCGTCACCCCTGTCCAGCGCGGTTCTTGCACGCTTTTTTTGGTACTGCGATTTTGGGTGTCGAGCATGGCATAAAGCTGTCTTTTGTCTAAAGGCTCATACAAAATATTGGCATGATAACGATTTAATAATGCTTGATCGGCGGCAACTTGATAACCAAATACTGCAAGCTTGCCTTGATAATGCAGACGAATTTGTTTGAGTAACGCCATCATATCGTCTTGGGTATCATCATCGACGATGACCCAATCCCAATAATTACCATGCTCTTTTAATGACTCAAGTACGCCTGGTAAGGAGTTGGCTTGGGTCAATTTAATCGGCAAATATTGCAAGCTGGCTTTGAGCACTTGGATAGACGCAGTATGATTAATCCAGACCAATACGTTAAATTCATCAGTCTCACTCGCCAGCGGCGCCAAGACTGGTAGCTCAATCGTCTGTCCTGTAGCCGCTTCCAATACATCGACATGTGCTGGCATCCGAAACCAAAACGTTGCGCCCTGATTGGCAATATTCTCTTGAGCATTATCATGAAAGCCAATATCACCGCCCATCAGCCGCGTTAATTGCTTGGAGATGACGAGTCCTAACCCTGTGCCACCATACTGACGAGTGATTGAAGGGTCGCCTTGGCTAAAGCTTTGGAACAGCATCTTTTGATCGGCTAAAGAGATGCCCTTACCGCTGTCTTGCACACTGATCATGAGATAATTATCACGATGATCATCTAAGCTGACGCGCACCACCACATCACCACTGTCGGTAAATTTAATCGCATTGCCGACGATATTGGTCAATACTTGCTTGAGGCGCAGGGCGTCGCCATTGATGCGCATCGGTACATCATTATAAAACAGCACCGCCATGCGCAGACCTTTTTCTGCGGATACCGGCGAAAGCATATCGACCACGTCATAAATGGTGTCATAAAGGTCAAACTCATGACGGTCAAGTACTAACTTGCCCGCTTCAATTTTAGAGAAGTCCAAAACATCGTTAACCAAGGCAAGCAAGTGTGCTGATGACTTACGTATGGTTTGCACGTACAAATCTTGTTCAGGATTTAGTTCGCCATGCCTTGCCAGCAAATTGATAAAGCCATCGATACTGTTTAATGGCGTGCGCAGCTCGTGGCTAATATTGGCCAAAAATGCCGATTTTGCTTGGCTGGTTGAAATTGCCGCATCACGTGCATTACGAATAGAGATGTTTTGCATTTCCATCTCATCAAACGCAAGACGCAAATCATCCTCAGTTTGCTCGGCATGGTCTTTTAATTCCTGAAAGCTCCTATGCAAGCGGCGCAAAGTTTTGACCAAATCTTGCTGCAATAAGTTCAGCTCACCATCTGACTCAACGGGAATAGGCTGATACAGATTGTCGACATGGGTGCGCTGCAACTGCAAACGTAGCTCATAAATTGGTGCTATCCAGCGCTTTGAATAAATATTTAAACTCAGCAATAAAATTAAAATAGTGAACAAGCCAGTAATCACTAACGCCATGGCGATACGGTAGCGGGCGATATAGAGTGGTTCATTGTCCATATCGACGAGCAGCCACAGTTTTTGTCCTTCAAACTCCCCTAATACACTGCCATAAGCGGTTCCAATAGGCGTTGGTTGCTGCGATAAAAACTTCTTTGTTGTGTCTATTGCAGGCCATGCTTCGTTCAGTCCATAACCGACTGCGGCGAGTACTTGATTGCTTTCATTGATGATCGCAATACGCTGTACATGTTGCTCAGACTGCATACGACCCAGCTTATCTTGAATTTCCTCAAGCTTTGTGATGGTCGTTTGAGTGGCATCATTTGCTCTCACTCCGCCATCCGCATTGGGTTCGCCGTCTGCTTGCTGGCGATCTTGCGCTAACAGCTCAGGGATTAGCTCTGCAATCGCTGGGGTATAACGAATCAGCACCGCCTCCGCCAATACTTCTTGTTCGGAATTGCTGGCACGCATGGTCTCATAAAAGACCAAAATACCGCCCACCGCTGCCAAGATACAAATGGGTAGGAACACCAATATAATCAACTGGCCATACGCACTGCTGGTATCAAAACGTTTTTTGTATGCCATGCTAGCTTTACTCTCTACAGAAAATTGCACTATGAATCAATAGCGGCGGTAAGCGGTGTTAGCCAATCATAATTTTTTTAGGGGCTGTGCTCATTTCAAAGCTCTCCTCATTTCAAAGCTATCGTCATTTTAAAAATGATAACTGCCTACCCATGATAAATTTAGCGGTTCTTGTTATTGCCGTACCTATATATTGCCATAACTATAACGCATTTCATCGATCATGGTGAGTGGCTATGGCGCAAAGGCATTTTAACTGTCCAGCCCTTTTTAAACACCACTCATTTACCAAAATCTCTTGATGCCTTCAGCGTAGCTAAAAACAAAATGATATAATGACGCAACTTTTCATTTATTGCTATTTGGTTAAAGCGGTAGAAATATCATTAATGATCAAATTACTTACTTCACTCAATAGCAGCCGTATCAAGATATTTATTCAAAAATCAAAATGATAATTAAAAAATAAACGGTAATTAAAAATCAATTTTAAAAATTAACAAGGATACTTTATGTCCGCAACGGCTATCTCCAACTCTAATTTCATTACTCAAGTCACCAAACTTGCTGATTGTGTCGGTCAGACGCCATTGGTTAAATTGCAGCGCTTACCTGAGCAAGAGCAGCTGACCAATGGTGCTGCATTACTGGCCAAGCTTGAAGGTAACAATCCAGCGGGCTCTGTTAAAGATCGTCCTGCTTTTAATATGATTTATCAAGCAGAACAGCGCGGTGACATCAAAGCGGGCGACATGCTGATTGAAGCCACGAGTGGCAACACTGGTATCGCTTTAGCCATGGTCGCCGCGATGCGTGGCTATCCGATAACGCTACTGATGCCAACCAATTCAACTCAAGAGCGCAAAGATGCCATGATTGCGTATGGTGCGACGTTAATCGAGGTGGATGAAGGCATGGAAGCCGCACGCGATTTGGCGCTGCAAATGCAAGCAGATGGCAAAGGCATCGTATTGGATCAGTTTAATAACCCTGATAACAGTCAAGCCCATTACCTGACCACAGGGCCTGAACTGTGGGCGCAAACCGCAGGAAAAATCACTCATTTTATTAGCTCAATGGGCACCACTGGTACTATTACCGGTGTATCGCAATACCTCAAAGAACAAAATCCAGATATCAAAATTATCGGACTACAGCCTGATGAAGAAGCTTCGATTGCTGGTATTCGCCGCTGGCCTGCAGCTTACATGCCGAGTATCTTTAACGCAGATTTGGTTGATGAAATCATGGATGTGGATCAGCGTATCGCAGAAGTTTATATGCGCAAACTGGCCAAAACCGAAGGTATTTTCGCGGGCGTTTCATCAGGTGCTGCAGCATGGGCTGCCGTACAAGTCGCTAAAGAAAACCCTGATGCCGTCATCGCCTTTATTGTCTGTGATCGCGGCGATCGTTATTTGTCGACGGGTTTATACAATATTAACGACGACAATATTGACAACAGCAATGTCGATAACCGCACATAAACTACTTAACGCACAGACAACGCTGCTCAGTTTAGTTGATTCAATCAGGATTTCTTATGTCACAAGCTCTACCATCCGACCCTATACTGGTCTTTGATATCGAAACTGTCGCTGATACCGATGCGGCGCGCCGTATCTATCCGCAATTGGCAGATTTGAATGATGCAGATGCATTGAGCGCACTCACAGCGCTTCGAATACAAGAAGCTGGGCATGATTTTATGCGCTTGCCACTGCAGCGTATCATCTGTATCTCAGCGTTATATATCAAAGATGGCAAGTTGTCGTTATTCTCATTGACCGCTGATAAATTCAGTGAAAAAGATATTCTTGCCAAATTTTTTCGGGCATTTAGTGACCTTGAAAAATTGCCACAGCTTATTAGTTGGAATGGCTCAGGTTTTGATATTCCTGTACTGATATATCGGGCTATGCAATACGATTTATCAGCGCCATGGTTATTTGAAGAAGGCGAGCGCATCAAAAATATGCGCTTTGATAATTATGTCAATCGCTTCCACACGCGTCACCTTGATTTGATGGACAGATTTAGCCAGTATGGTGCCAGCCGCCGCGAAGCCATGGATATTGTCGCAAGCTTATATGGTCTACCGGGTAAAACAGCTGTCGACGGTAGTATGGTTGGTGAGCTTGTCAGCACTAATGACTGGCAAACGCTGTCTATTTATTGCGAGTCTGACGTCATGAATACATGGCTAATCTATTTGCGCTGGTTGCGTTTAACTGGGCAACTATCCTCACAAGATTTTGACGCTTGGCAGCAGCAGAGCTATGACTATTTAGTAAAATATACCCAAGCAGATGGTCATGCCCGCCATCAAGACTTCATCGCTGATTGGTCATCTGCGCCCACATCATAACAAATGAAGTTATATGAAGGCGCGGTATAAGACATCGCGTTTATCCTCATTTTTTTAGTTATTTATCATTTATTATTAAGGCAGGTTTATGCAACCCACCGATTCAAAAACGTCTACAACCTCTGATGTTACGCCACCAACGAGCGAGACCCAAACGATTACTATTCCGCCTAATAAGAAAAAATCTAAACCCTCATCAAAGACACGCCGCCGTCTAAAGGATGCAGAACCTCTGCCCTTCACCATTGATGGTTTGTCGCATGATGGTCGCGGCGTTGCCGTTTATGGTAATGGTTTTGGTATAGACGATGGCCATATCGAAGACAAACATGGCAAAAAAATCTTTGTAAGCTTTGCATTGCCGGGTGAAAGTGCCTTGGTCAAAATAACCAATAGCCGTGCCAGCTTTGAAGAAGGCGAGGCTGTCAGTATTACTGCCAACCCAAATTCTGAACGTGCCGTACCGCCCTGCCCACATTTTGGCGTCTGCGGCGGCTGTAATTTGCAACACTGGCAGCCAGACGGTCAAATCAACTTTAAGCAATCTGTATTGGCTGAAATGCTGATACACCAAGCCAATGTCACGCCTGATAACTGGCTTGCTCCAGTGGTTGGTGATCGTCTTGGTTATCGTACCAAAGCACGATTGGGTGTGCGTTATGTCACCAAAAAAGAAACCGCGCTTGTTGGCTTTCGTGAGCGCTCAAGTAACTTTTTGGCAGAATTAAATGAGTGTCATATTTTAGATCCAAGAATTGGTTTTGAGATTGAAAACTTAAAAACACTGATTAGTACGCTAGAGAGTCGTAACAAAATTGCTCAGCTTGAGTTGGCCATGGGTGAGGAGATGCCTGAGCTGCCAGATGGCAATCAGCCCGTTGCCCTTATCGTACGCAACTTGGAGCCGTTATCAGACGCTGATATAGAAAAGCTAAAAGTGTTTTTTGCCGCACGCAACTGGCAGCTATATTTGCAGTCTAAAGGTGCGGACAGTATCCAGCGTATTGCATTGACTGAAAATGATGACATGAGCCAGCAATTTGGTCGTTTGTATTACCAATTGCCAGAATACGATTTGACTTTCGAGTTTATCCCGACAGATTTTACCCAAGTGAACCTGTCCGTTAATCGTCAAATGACCAAGCTTGCTTGCGATTTGCTAGACTTAAAAGCAGGTGAACGCGTACTTGATTTATTCAGTGGTCTAGGCAACTTTAGCTTGCCACTCGCGCGCCTCGTTGGTGAGACAGGTTCTGTGGTTGGTGTTGAAGGCAGCGAAGCGATGACCGCACGTGCAGCCGATAACGCACGTCGTAATGGCATCAATAATACAGAATTTTATAGCCAAGATTTGACGCAAGACTGTACCGATAAACCTTGGGCGAATCAGGGCTTTGATGCGCTATTGATCGACCCGCCGCGTTCTGGTGCTTGGGAAATTATGCAGTACTTGCCGAAATTTAACGCTGAGAGAATCGTTTATGTCTCTTGCAACCCTGCAACCCTCGCCCGTGATACAAAAGCATTGTTAGAGCAAGGCTATCGTCTGACTCATGCTGGCGTGATGGATATGTTCTGTCATACCGGTCATGTTGAGTCCATCGCTCGTTTTGAAAAAGTAGCGGTGTAATTCAATTTACGGTTAAGTAAGCGGTTCAGAGCGTTAAATAACCATGCTAAAGGTCACTGACATTGATTCAAAATTTGAGTCAAAATTTGAGTCAAGCGGTGGCAAAAAATGATGGTTATTTATCCTGATTAACCGCGGACATTACATAGCCTCGCTTGATTTGTCTCTTTAAAGTGAGATAATAGTAAACAATATTCCTAGGCTGGTTTTTTCAATCCTTGTGAACGTTTGCACTCATAGCTTTATATATTTTACGCGCATTTTATGACTGCTAAAAAACAGATTTTTTAGCAGTTATATTGGTTTATAGCTGATACTTTATGAATCGTAAGTTCAACGTGTGTGCATAGTAGATGAGGTTATAATCAATTCAAAATAGCTAAGAGGAGTCGGCTATGGTAAAAATTCGTGAAGGATTACCGCTGGTGGATGGACAGACCACCCAAGCCGATAGTGCAGCACTTGCCGCTCAACTGGTCGCGAGCCAACGCTCGCACCAGTCTGCCAATAGCTATGCCCAAATCCCCCTCGATATCAAATACCAGCTGTCCACTCATAAACTACACACCACTTTTGATCGCTCAGCACTACATGCTTTTCATAGTCATGATCCAAAGCTTGAAAACGAATATTCTGATAACCCGCTTTTAGATAAAAATAATGCTCTCTCAGATAAAGAGCTCGAAGCGATTGATTTAGATCAAGTCAATATTGATGTTCCCACTTGGTTAGACAATGTCGCCAAACGTATCGGACAAGATTCTGTACCTCACTTGAATGCTGCTTGTGAATTTATTCGCAGTCATATGAATACTAGCGAGTCTGAGCGTTCAGGCGCTTATGTCACTGGTATTGGCATGACAGACATATTGACCTATCTCTACCAAGACGAAGACGCTCTTGTGGCTGCAATGCTCTATCGTAGTGCGCGAAAATCAATCATAAGCCTCGCTGATATCGAGAAAAAATTCGGTGCAGACATATCGACCCTAGTCAAAGATACCTTGGCAATGGGTAAGCTGTCTGAGATTATTGAAAGCAATAAGCGTCTAGAAGATCACTTCGTAAACAATCAGCGCGACCAGCTATCTAATATTTATAGCATGCTAATTTCCGTCACCAATGATGTACGCGTCGTGCTTATCAAATTGTCTGAGCGTACTTTCGCCATGCGCGAATTGACCTTTTCTAATGAAGAGCGTCAGAATCGTGTGGCGCGTGAAGTCATGACTATTTATGCCCCACTGGCGCATCGCTTGGGCATTGCGCAACTTAAATGGGAGCTGGAAGACTTAGCCTTTCGCTACCTTGCGCCTGAACGCTATAAAGAGATTGCCAAACTGCTCTCCGAAAAACGCAGCGAACGCGAGTCCTATATTCAGCGTGTACAAGATAAGCTTAATGAAGCACTAGCAGAGGCTAATATCGAAGGTGAGGTCTCTGGACGAGTCAAGCATATCTACTCTATCTACCGAAAAATGAAGCTCAAAGGCTTATCGTTTGATCAGCTTTATGACATTCGCGCGCTGCGAGTATTGGTCACCAACCCATCAGACTGTTACCACGTGCTTGGATTGGTACATGGCTTGTGGCGATATATTCCTGAACAATTCGATGACTATATTACCAACCCCAAGTCCAATGGTTATCGCTCACTACATACGGCAGTCATTGCTGAAAACAAGTCACTGGAAGTGCAAATTCGTACTCATGAAATGCATTTCGAAGCTGAGCTTGGTATGTGTGCTCATGTTAACTACAAAGAAGGTCTAAAGAATAAAAAAGACAATTATCTTAATCAAAGAATCAGCTCGCTGCGTCAGCTGTTATCGATCAATAATGAAACTCGTAACCAACCGCGCTCATCTTTACTAACAGGTGAAGAAATAGAGGGTATGGAGTTTGACGAAGAAGAGCAACTCGTTGATTTTGACGAGCTCGAACGCATCTATATCTTTAGCCGTGATGGTGACATTACTGAACTGCCAAAAGGGGCGACCGTTCTTGATTTTGCTTATTATGTACATACACAAGTTGGTAATCGTGCTCAAGCTGCGCGAGTCAATCAGCGCTATGTACCATTAACCTATCAACTCAAAACGGGTGAACAAGTTGAAATTATCACCAAAGCATCACGTGAGCCCAACCGTGATTGGCTAGTTGCTTCACTTGGATACATTCATACCAACCGTGCACGTTCAAAATTGCGTCAATGGTTCAATAAGCAAGACCGTGATAAGAACATTGAAATTGGTCGTCAAATGCTCAGTAAAGAGCTTGAACGACTATCGGTACATCCCAATAGTATCGATTTAAACGACTATATTCAGCATTTCCATGTCAATACGACTGATGATATTATCGTTGGATTGGTCACAGGCGACATTGGTCTCAACCAACTCACCAGCCACATCTCTCGTCAGCTACACCTAGAACCTGAAAGACCGCCAGAACATTTTGCGCCAAGTATAGATGCTAGAGAGGCAGGAAAAATCGATGCTTATAAAATTCGTATCGATGGGCTGGATAATATAGAAATCAATCTAGCAGGCTGTTGCCACCCTGTGCATGGCGAGCCAATTGCTGGTTACATCACCTTATCACGAGGTGTCAGTGTCCATAATCGTGGTTGCCCTGAATATTCGCGCTTGATTGAACGCGATCCTGAGCGCGAAATAGAGGCTTCGTGGCGGGTACAAGCTGGTCGTTATCAACCCGTTGATATTCACGTAGAAGCCTATGATAGACGCGGACTATTGCGTGATTTGACGCAAATTATTGATAAAGAAAATGTCAATATCCGTCAAGTTGAAACCCTTAGTAATGATGATAACATTGCCTTTTTGAAATTTCATATTGAAGTCTCAGGATTGGCGCACCTATCTAAGCTTTTGGCGAAACTAGAGCAACAGCATGGTATCTTGCATGCTCGCCGCGCCGTCGCTTAGATATAAAATCACAAAATACGTCCACTGAATCATAAGGTTATTATAAAAAAATCATGCCTGAACTGCCTGAAGTAGAAACAACCAAAACCAGCCTTGCACCGCTATTAGGGCAACGCATCATCGATATAAAAGTTTTCCAGCCAAAGCTGCGCTGGGCGATGCCAGATGATTTAGACAGCTTGATTGATTACACGCTAGATAGCGTTGAGCGCCGCGCAAAATATTTAATTCTTAACTTTTTACCTTTATTACCCAATGATGATAGCGCTGCAGCTCAAACTGCTACGTTAGTACCGCGTCAACTTTTGGTTCATTTAGGCATGTCGGGCAGCCTGCAACAGCAGAGCTACGGTACTGAAAAGCGCAAGCATGATCATCTCATCATCATTGTTTTTAAGGGCGTTAATAATACAAAATCCCAACTACATTATTATGACCCAAGACGTTTTGGGTCAGTGTTATGGCACAAGGATTATAGTGCTAAGCTATTAGATCATTTAGGTCCTGAACCATTATCAGATGAATTTACTGCAGACTATTTGTATCAGTTGATTCAACGGTCAAACTTGCTTGATCACAGTGCTGATACCGTAGCAATTGGCAACGCCAAATCAAAAAAGCAGCCCATTGCTCGCGCTATAAAATCAGTCATCATGGAACAACAGGTCGTCGTGGGTGTCGGTAATATCTATGCGACTGAAAGCCTATATTTATCAGCTATTCATCCAGCCACCCCCGCTCACCAACTGTCCCATGCTCAGATGATTATTTTGGTCGATCATATTAAAGTTATTTTACAAAAGGCGATAGCACTTGGTGGCTCGACACTGCGAGACTTCACCGCAGCAGATGGCCAAACCGGTTACTTCCAGCAGACATTAAATGTCTATGGTAGACAAGGGGAAACTTGTCCGCATTGTGATGCCGTACTTGAGAATATCAAAATTAATGGTCGCGCCAGTGTATTCTGCCCCAACTGTCAGCCAATCCTTTAAATATTATCTGAAACTATCACTATCTGTTTCGCCTTAAGTACCAGAATAACTTAGGTATCAAGTCGTAGAATATGGCAGCACAATACTCTTTACCAAGTGTCTTATTATTTTGCACTAAGATTATTATATCGCGCGCCATTTTTGTTGCTTATTGACACACATCTTGCTTTAATAGTATGAGCACTTACATAAATAGTGCATAATGTTTATACATCTGTAATATATTTAGCTTACTTATCGTTGCGCATTGTTTATATAGGGAAATTGTCTCTGTGTGGAAATAGCAGCAGCTAATAATCATACCAATTATGAATTTTAGGACATCGTTATGACTGTTAAAGCCAAAAACCAACGCACAGTTAAGCAAAAAGCCTTTACTATAGCCGCAAGCTTAAGTTTAATGGCTGCTACTATGCATCCTGCCTTGGCAGCCATAGAAATTGATGAGACAGACTTTGGGCCTTCTTATGAGACAATGGTGGTTGATACTGTAGTGGGTAAACCTCTACAACTGGTCAGTGCCGTTGCTGGTACTGCCGCCTACCTAGTTAGTCTACCCTTCTCGCTTATCGGTGGTAATGCGGATCAGGCGCAGCAGAAACTTTTTGTTGAACCTTGGGATGCGATGGGACGCTGCTTAGGTTGTACTGTGGCTGAAGACAACTATTACAAATCACAAGTGACTAATGATAATGTTGTCCGTATTGTCGTTGATCAACCATCTGAGATTTTGATTAATACCAACGATTATGTCGTAGTTACGCCATAGTCTTTATATTAACAGCTGGTTAAATGATACAACTGCGCTAAAGACAATGCATTTATAAATTATCCATAAAAAAGGCTAACACGACGTTAGCCTTTTTTGTGTTTTTAATCAAATCATCATATTTTATTTTGAAACAGCGGTATTACCTAATTTAGCACTAATTTCACGAAGCAATTGCACCTCTTCTGAAGGTTGTTTTACCAATTCTTGTACTTCTTCTTTACGACGCATTTTGTTAACCATTCTAACCATCATAAAAATAATAAATGCTAAAATTAAGAAATTAATCAGTACAGTAATGAAACTGCCATAGGCTAATACAGGAACGCCAGCTGCTTTGAGAGCATCATAGGTCATGGCAACACCTTCAGGCGCATCACCCAACACTAAGAACATGTTTTTGAAATTGATTTCGCCACCTGCTATGAAGGCCACTATTGGCATAATAATGTCTTCAACTAAGGACGTTGTGATAGTAGCAAATGCTCCACCGATAATGACACCGACCGCTAAGTCCATCACATTACCTTTTAAAGCGAATTCTTTAAACTCAGAAACCATACTCATTATTTTCTCCTCAAAATACCAATCTATAATCGAATAAGTATCTCAACAGTCGACCCAATCTTGAGCCTTAAGAGTAATAGTGAGAAACACTACTACTGTCGGTTATTCTGTCTATATTCTATGGAAATTACAACAAAAAAAAGCAGCATAAAATGAACCATATTTAGTTCACTCTATACTGCTAATTTTTTAGCTATCTTGATGACCATTATTAAATAAAAACAGCATCAAATGCTTCTATAAAATATCAATCCAATAAATTACTCAGTAATTCATGGCTCAATATTAAGCACCTTTTTTACCACGGCCGTGACGCTTACGCTCACTTTCAGTCAAATAGCGCTTACGTAGACGGATCGCCTTAGGTGTTACTTCAACCAATTCATCATCTTGAATGAATTCAAGCGCTTGCTCAAGTGTGAACTTGACTGCTGGAGTCAACGTCAATGCTTCATCAGTACCACTCGCACGAACGTTGGTTAACTGCTTAGCAGTCGTTGGGTTAACAGCCATATCATCGTTACGTGAGTTAAGACCAACGATCATACCTTCGTAAACTTCAAGCTGTGGCTCAGCAAATAACTTACCGCGTTTTTGCAAGTTAAATAGCGCAAAACCTAAGCAAACACCCTTCGCCATAGAAACCAAGACACCGTTCGAGCGACCACCAACATCACCGATCTTTTGTGGACCGTAATGTGAGAAGCTTGACGTCATGATACCCGTACCTGAAGTCAAGGTTAAGAATTCAGAACGGAAACCAATCAAACCACGGGCAGGCATCGTCGCTTCGATACGCATACGACCTTTACCATCAAGTTCCATATTGGTCATCTCGCCTTTACGCAAGCCAACCTGCTCCATGATAGAACCTTGATGCTCATCTTCAATATCAAAAACAACGTTTTCATACGGCTCTTGTAATTTACCATCCACTTCTTTGACGATAACTTCTGGGCCTGAAACACCCATCTCAAAACCTTCACGGCGCATGTTTTCGATCAATACAGATAGATGAAGTTCACCGCGACCTGATACTTTGAATTTATCAGGAGATTCCGTATCTTCTACACGTAATGCTACGTTATGAATCAATTCACGCTCAAGACGCTCACGGATATTACGCGAGGTCACAAACTTACCATCACGACCAGCAAAAGGTGAGTTATTTACTTGGAAGTTCATTGAAACGGTAGGTTCATCAACCGTTAATGCTGGTAACGCTTCGACAGCACTAGGATCACAAATCGTATCTGAGATATTAAGCGAATCAATACCAGTAATACAAACGATGTCACCAGCTTGTGCATCTTCAACATCAATACGATCAAGACCATGATAACCCATAATTTTCAAAATACGGCCGTTACGGGTATTGCCGTTTTTGTCGATTACAGTCACTTGAGTATTGGTTTTAACTTTACCACGCTGAATACGACCAATGCCGATAACGCCAACAAAACTGTTGTAATCAAGGCTTGAGATTTGCATACGGAACGGTGCGTCAGCATCAACTTGAGGAGGCTGAACCACATCAACAATTGTTTTGAAAAGCGGTGTCATGTCATCAGCCAAATCGTCAGCTTCCAAACCTGCAATACCATTCAATGCTGAGGCATAAACAACTGGGAAATCAAGCTGTTCATCAGTTGCACCCAAGTTATCAAAAAGATCAAAGATTTGATCCATTACCCAGTCAGGGCGTGAGCCAGGACGGTCAATTTTATTGATGACCACGATAGGTTTTAGACCTTGCTCGAACGCTTTTTGCGTCACAAAACGGGTCTGTGGCATTGGGCCGTCAACCGCATCAACGACTAGAAGCACGCAGTCAACCATAGACATTACACGCTCAACTTCACCACCAAAGTCGGCGTGACCTGGGGTGTCAACAATGTTGATACGATATTCAGTATCATCAGTCTTATCTGTCCAGCGGATGGCTGTATTTTTAGCCAAAATGGTAATACCACGTTCTTGCTCAATATCGCCTGAATCCATTGCACGTTCAGCAATGTTTGCACGGTCGCCAAAAGTACCAGACTGATGTAATAACTTATCAACCAAAGTTGTTTTACCGTGGTCAACGTGGGCAATAATTGCAATGTTACGCAGGTGTTTGATATCGTTCGCCATATAAAATGCTCGTTTCGTCTTAAAAAAATGCAGTAGCAATAAGCGCCGCTGGATAAACTTTTATCATCAACCAGATAGATATTGAGTACTTACTTTTAGAAGACTGCACAATAGATGCGGTTAATCAAATAATTTCAATATAATCAAGTATCTACACTGATAAATTCATCATACAGATAGCTATGCTAATGTACATTCTGTCAATTTACAGAATGTTTGGGCAGCTAGTATAACATTATTGCTTCACAAATTTATGTAATAACTTGCTTTTCTCAATCCATAAATAAAAAAAAGCCACCCATTAGGTGACTTTTTTTGTAACTATATATTTAGTAAAACAATCGGTCCAATACTATTTACTGAACAACCATATCTTTAGTTTGTTCAACAGTCATTGTTTTGTCACCAGTGATGATGGCATAAACACGACGGTTCATAGCACGACCTTCTTCAGTGTCGTTTGGAGCGATTGGTTGGTCATAACCATAGCCAACTGTTGATATACGGTTTGGAGCAATACCGAATTCGTTAGTCAACATAGATTTAACAGCAACGGCACGGGCTTCAGATAAACGTTGGTTATAACGTGCTGAAGGACCAGTTTTAGAAGCATGACCTTCGATACGTGCTGTAGAGTTAGGATACTCGCGCATCTTCTCTGCTACTTTAGCGATTTCAGGTTGATACTGTGATTTGATCGTTGATTTATCGTTATCAAAGAATACACGTAGTTCCATTTTCAGCTCATCAGTAATATCTACTGGTACTGGGCAACCGCGCTCATCTACTACAACATTCATAGGAGTGCCTGGGCATGCATCGATGCTATCAGGTACGCCATCGCCATCAGAATCAAGATCAGATTCAACTACGACTACTGGAGTAGTATCGATAACTGGCTCTTGCATTGGTGGTACTGCTACTGTAGGTGCTAAATGGCCACCAAGTACAACTTCTAGACCGGCCAAAGCCATGCCTTCCCACCAGTTGTTATCAAAGTTATGAATCGCACGAGCTTCACCACGTAGGCTTAAAGCGTCATTGATACGATACATAGCACCTAGACCTAGGTTACCAATAGTATCTTTAGACTCTGCAACTTCAGTACCAGCAGTAACTGTACCTACAGAAGAACCTTCAGCAGCTGTATAAGTTTCTTGGTTTTCTACTTTGATCTTAGATTGACCAGCACCAACCAATACATATGGCTTGAATGCGCTATCAGTATAACCAGTAAATTCTTCAGTACCGATTAAGAAGTTACCAGAAAGCATGGTTTGTTCTACGTCAAAACGGTTAACGCCAGCATCAGCAGAATCTTCAGAAGCTTCGCCGTTTGCACTTGACACGCCGTACTCTACTTGGAACTGAGTAGAAGGAGTTAGTTCAATACCTAGTGCAGCACCAGTGTATAAGCTGCTTTCTTTAGCTACGCCGCCATTATTAGGATGACCATTAGCGCCAGTAAAAGGAGTACCGTCGTCGATGTTATTACCATCAGCATTTACGTACAAGTTTTTACCAGTTTTCAAAATTTCGCGTTGCTCGTCATGAGCTTCGCCAGTGTAATGATAACCTAGTAACAATGGGCTAATAGTTACGCCAGCATTAGCTGCTAAAGGTGCAGCTGCTACAGCAACCAGAGCTAGAGCAATTTTATTCAATTTCATGGACTTCCTCCAAAGGATAATTTGAGTGATGCATTAAGCAAAACCGCTTCTCAAGATGCTCTAAAATAGACATCTTTTACGAATTTTAAGTGACAAAGCAAAACCAATTAAGGAGTAGCTTAGCGATTATCAATTCAGTTTACAACTTTTTTCGTTAACGAGCTACACATTATTACACGATAATGTCGTAACTAAAACACAATAACCAGCTTAAGTTACCTAGAACTAACACACCTTACGCTTTTTATCTTTTGTATGTCAGTTCACAATAGATAGTAAACCTAACAGTATCTATTGTCTGGGCGTATTTTAGTACAGTTAGTATTTTTTCTCTATTATTAAAACCAGTCATTCACTAATTGAAACATTTTTTGACAGTAGACATATATTCTGTTTATATTATAGCACTCAACATTATTTCATACATCATAAATTTGATCATTACTCCAAAATTTCGCGCGCATATTGGCTCGATTTTAGGCAATGATTGGATTGAATAACATTTAAAGAAGCGAGATTGTTTTATTGAACTAAACTACTTATTATAGGTAACAAGCCTCATGGCATTGCTGCATAAAACATTATCAAGTTATAAAAAGCTCTCAGCATTTATGTTATGGGTTTTTACTTCAAATAAGCACAGGCTAGCTCAAAGCCGATTGATTCTTTATGTGTATCACAGATATATAGTATCTCTCTATAAAAGAGCACCTAATACAAACACTAGAACAGACCCAAGCACTGTTAATAGAAATAACAAGGGTTTTACGCTGGTTGAACTTATCGTCACTGTATGTGTATTAGCAATTATAGTGACGATCGCAGCCCCAGTCATACGAACGCAATTAGCACGTATGGAAGCCAAACGGATTCAAAGTCAGTTAGAGAATTCTCTTGCCTTAGCCAAGGCTGAGAGTTACATCAGAAGACAGAATGTGATTGTTTGCTTGTCTGATACTGGAGGGCGCTGCCATAGAGACAGCGATAAGACACTTTTGTTATTCATAGATAAAAATGACAATAATCACTTTGATGCTCAGGTAGATTCATTAGTCGTTCAGCAGTCTTTAAATCCTAAATACAGTAAGTTAAGTTTAAGAGTTGGGAGTCGACGCCACTACACCAAATTTTGGGGTGATAGTGGCAAACCACGAGGACATTTTGGTCATATAAAATACTGTCCCATCGTTGCTTATAATGAAGCAATGTATCTAATATCATTTAACCAAGGAGGTATTGTTAAACAAAAACTTAACGAAGATCATCCCACCGAATGTGACGAATAAAAAACTACCAATGACATAAATTACCACTCACATTTTTTTGATAGCTTTATAGATCTGTATACATTGCTTCTTTCATCATAATGACGGCCTGCTCGAGTCCTACAAGTACAGCGCCTGCAATGAATGCATGGTTGATATTCAACTTATAAATACCCTCAATTTGTGCGATAGCACTCACATTATCACGTGTTAGATCATGACCTGCGTTAATTAAGAGCTTATTATCACTGCGTCAAGCAGTAGCAAGAGCTTGCTTAATTCGTTTCAGCTCAGCCTTTTGCATGTCCATATCGGCTACCAAGCTTGCCTCAGCATAAGCGCCTGTATGTAAATAATAGCATCAGCGCCGCCTTCTATAGCAGCAGCGATTTGCTTTTCTTCTGGGTCAATGAATAAAGAAACCTTTAGACTTGCCGCTTGTAACTTGCCAATATAGTCTGTCAACTAAGTGATCTGCCCTACGACATCAAGACTGCCTTCTGTTGTTAACTCTGCTCGTTTTTCAGGTATTAGATATACCCAAAATGGTTTGACGTCACAAGCAATCGCTAGCATCTCATTGGTAGCGGCGATCTCTAAATTCATTCTAGTCGTCAACTACCCTGCTATCTCATAAACATCTGCGTTTTTAATATGACGACAATCTTCGCGTAGATGGATAGTAATACCGTCTGCTCCCGCCTTCTCGCACCAAAGAGCGGCGGCTAAAGGGCTTGGATAACTAACCCCACGCGCTTGACGCAGAGTTGCTACGTGATCAATGTTTACACCTAATAAAGGTTTTTGCAAAGCGTTGTTAGATGAAGGTAATGAAGCAGTGGTCATAAGAAATTTTTTTGATAACGAAACCCAATTGACTGATCAACGGTACAAGAATATGAAACTTTAGACAGTCTCAGCACCAATCAGATTGGTTATAGCACTTTGAGGATAGTGCTATTATTTATTGGTAACGCTGTTGCTGCTGCCATAATAGGCGGCTTTGCAATGGTTGATAATCCAGTAAATGGTCAATAAACTGTCGATGGATTTTTGACCAATTATTTAAGGTTTTTTCAGTAATACCTAACTGCGTCATCTCAATGATATCAGTACCTTTGAAAAAAATTTGCCCCATAGTATTATCTAAATGCTCAGTCTTTATATCATTCTGCAAGACAGGCACTAAACCAACATCAGGTAAAAAGCGATAAGAATCGTCAGGCTGAATGATGTTTTCAACACTATCGTGAGTCAACATTAAGATAAAACCCAACTCATTGAATAAATGCTGCTCAAATTGGCGCAAGCACAACCGTAATTCGTTGGCGCTCAAAGGTCGCCTAAGCTGAGACAGACTGTCCTGATAATGTAGCCATAATACCGGCATTGGATCTTCAGTCGACAACAACCGCCATAGTATTTCGTTTAAATACAACGCCGCATATTGATGTTGACCTGTAATATTTTCGTAGGGCAGTGCTTCTAAAACAGTGGCAATGCCATAATCTTTTGCTATGCCTGTTTGAGTTGTGTGTTGCGATGCAATATTGATCTGACTAAACGTTTTTAAATCCCGTTTACCAGTGGCAAAGAGCTGCAATGGCATGAACAATGGCGCGCCTTTTTTCCCAATACCATGAATCACGCCATGTTGCTGAGAAAACAGATAATATAAGGCGCGCTTTTCTTGATAAGGACGCTGATGCAATAAATAACCGACTAACGCTTCATTGCGCATTTTTTATCACCTCAGCATCAAAACCATAGAAAAGTGATTCAAGCGCTATTCTTCAATCAATATCCTAAGCTAGTCAATGCACGTTCGTCATCAGACCAGCCACGTTTCACTTTCACCCACAGTGTCAGCATGATTTTTTTATCAAACAACTGCTCCATATCTTTACGAGCATCCATACCCACTTGCTTAATACGCTGACCTTTATCACCAATTACAATGGCTTTTTGACCACTACGTTCAACATAAATAGTCGCATCGATGAAAGTACAAGCCTTACGTGGACGCCCTGTCTTTGGATCGGTGTGCGCAGGCTCATCTTTGAACCCATCAATCTGTACAGTTAAGTCATATGGCACTTCGTCACCAGCGCTACGCATGATTTTTTCGCGGATAATTTCACTGGCCAAAAATCGTTCTGAGCGGTCAGTAATTTGCTCGGTATCATAGATAGGAGCAGCAATAGGCAGGTGTGAAGCAATCACTTCTTGTAGACGATCTAGGTTTTGGTTTTTTAAGGCAGATACTGGTACGATATCGGCAAAATCAAAACTGTCATTAAACGTCTCAATCAGTGGCAACACGCTGCCTTTATCTTTTAAGGTATCAGATTTATTAATAACCAATACCACATTTAAATTGGTGTCGCCAAGCTTTTGTAAAACCAACAAATCATCATCACGCCATTGATCTGAATCAACAACGAATAACACTAAATCAACATCTACTAATGCAGATACCGCAGCTTTATTCATACGCTCATTAATAGCACGTACTTCATTGCGATGAATACCCGGCGTGTCAACGAATACTGCCTGCATCTCATGATTTGACAAAATACCGTGGATACGGTGACGAGTCGTTTGCGGCTTACGTGATGTAATAGACAGCTTTTGACCCAATAAGTGATTCATCAAAGTCGATTTACCAACGTTTGGACGTCCAACGATCGCGACATAACCTGCTTTAAAATCATCAGCAATACCTGCATGGCTACTAGGGGCAAAGAATTCTTCAATTGCCATATCGTTGTCTAAAGTAATATCTTCTGCTTGATTGATACCATCGTTAGTAGTATCGATATTATCTTGGTTTTGATTCAATTCTGTGTTTTCGGTCATATTTTTGGCATTATCTTCATCGTTGGATGGCAAGTCAGTACGATTGCTCATAGGTTAATCCTATAGAATTTATACCCAGTTAAATGGTGCTTAATGATGTATTGGCTGTATTAGCACTAAAAAAGCAAAACCATTATCGGCTGGGAAATATTTAAGGTTTTGAAATGTGTGACGTTTACGCTAATTCAAATAAACGACTCTTAAAACGTCACTTAACATATATTGTCAAAAAAAGTGGTATGTGCGATCCATAGGTTAATCCTAGTTAGGATCGCTTTTTAGCTGAGCTCGGCAGTTTATGCAATTGGTTAATCATTAGTTCTGCTGCTTTTTGTTCAGCGATACGGCGGCTCTCACCAGATTCAGTAATATCAACACAGTTATTGATATTAACATGGCAACGTACAACAAAAATTTGATGCGGCGCGTTACCACGTGTTTCCATCAGCTCATAATGTGGCAGATCAAACTGCTTAGATTGTAGCCACTCTTGCAATCGACTCTTGGCATCTTTTAAGGCTTTTTGGTCATTAACGTTGTCAATCAAATCACCATACCATGAGAGTACACAATCGCGAGTAATATCCAAATTTTGGCTGTCTAAATAAATAGCACCAATCAAAGACTCCACGGCATCAGCCAATATAGAAGCGCGATTGCGCCCACCACCTTTACGCTCACCTATCCCTAATATCAAATGATTAGAGAGCTCTAAGTTTTGCGCAATAATGACCAATGATTCTTGACGTACCAAAGTGGCACGCATACGAGTCAAGCGACCCTCATTTTGGCTAGGATAGCGATGATATAAAGCCTCACCCACAATCATTCCTAACAGAGCGTCTCCTAAAAACTCTAAACGCTCATAATTTTTTTTGCTATCAAATGAGCGGTGTGTCAACGCAAGTTTGGGAAGACTCAAGTCCTTAAACACATAGCCTAACTTGCGTGTTAATACGGCTAATTGCTGAATAAATTCTGAGCTAACAATCAGCGTGTCGACAGACGTGCTATTTTGTTGAGGAGTAGGAATCGCTTGGGAGTGCTGCAAAGTTGGTTTCATGCGTGGCTTGTGGTTATCCCTTCTGTTTTACTGATTTGGTTAGTAATAGTATGGATTAATAAATATTATAAAGACATTCAGATATTAAAAAGTTTAAGAGTGATCTAACACTCTTTTTAGTTACTCTGCTGTTGTCATATCGATATCACCTTCGAAGCGATTGACGATATCAACATTACCAAAGAAATTGTTAGTGACTGCATATTGTTTACGAATAGCCAATTGTCCCGTCTTTTTATCAATAAAAGTAAATACGTCTTCCGCCTGAGTATCGTAGTCAGCATTAATAGATAGCTGTCTATTAACACGCTCGACAAACTGCTTGGCCGTCTCATTATTATTATTTGCTTCCTTAAGCTGTGCGCTTAAGGTCTTGGTCAATTGATAATCACCAATCTGAGCAGGTATGATAGCAACCATCAATTTGGCAGCAACTCCTAACACAAGAATAATTAAAACGATACTCGTTACGCTAGCACCACGCTGTGTGGCGATTCCAGATAATTGCTGCACTATGATATCCCTCTACTGGTAAACAACTATTTTTAGGAGCTACCGAAATACTAGGTAGCCGTTTATTAGATAGCAACAATATTAGCATAAAACTATTATCGATAAATCAACCAATAGAGCGTCTCATAATCTTAATGACATAATCTTAATCAATAGTGCCATTGCGTTCAAAGGTTGGCAAATTAAGTCCGGGTGGCTTATGCATCCAGATATAAACCGCTTTACCCGCTAAATTTTCATCAGGAACAAATCCCCAAAACCGACCATCAGCACTACGATCACGGTTATCGCCCATCACAAAATACTGACCTTCTGGAACGCTAATACGCCATTTGGTACCTGCTGAGCTAACCACCTCTGGCGATTGCTTCTGCAAAAATGGTGCATATTGAGAACTATTCATACCATTCAAGTAACGAACAAGATGCTTGTTTTCACCTTGTGTTTCCTGAAAGTATTGCGCCTCACCCTCTTCTTGCTCACCCATCGCTGCCGCACTGTCTTCGGTCAGTACTTGCCCTGGACCGATTTGTCCTGGTAAATAAAGCTGTGAGGTCAACTCAGGGTTCGCCGCAAAATCGACAGGCTTAGTATCAACTGGGATATCATTGATAGAAAGTGTCCCTTGATCATAACTAACAGTATCACCAGGCAAACCAATGACACGCTTGATATAATAAATACTTGGGTTTTCAGGATAGCGGAATACCGCCACATCACCATGCTCAGGCGCGCCCGTATCCAGCACTTTGTTATACGTCAGCGGTAGGCGCACCCCGTAGGCATACTTATTAACCGCAATAAAATCGCCCGTATATAATGTCGGCACCATAGAAGATGAGGGAATATTAAAAGGCTCAATCAAAAACGAGCGTACTATTAACACCACTGCCAATACGGGGAAAAAATCGTAAGCCCAGCGTACCAAGAGACTTTCTTGACCACGCCCGCGAGTTTTACGCTGTTTCAGGGTCAGCTTATCTAATAGCCAAATAATACCCAAACCAATGGTTAATGGTACTAAAATTAAATTAAAATCAAAATCCATACTCAATTGCCTATTAACGAGCGACTTATCTGGCTATCTATACTATCAACTGCGCCACTAATTACACAAAAAAACTATCGTTGACCAGTCAATTAGTAATGACTTACTCAACCTGCAATACCGCTAAGAAGGCTTCTTGTGGAATCTCCACATTACCGACTTGCTTCATACGTTTTTTACCCGCTTTTTGCTTAGACAATAGCTTTTTCTTACGCGACACATCACCGCCATAACACTTAGCCAAGACGTCTTTACGCATGGCTTTCACCGTACTACGCCCAATAATTTGGCTACCAATCGCGGCCTGAATTGCCACATCAAACATCTGACGCGGAATCAACTCTTTCATCTTAGTCACCAACGCATTTCCACGATAGCGTGATTGGGTTTCATGCACAATCATAGCCAAAGCATCAACTTTTTCGCCGTTAATCAGTACATCCACTTTGACCAGCTTATCGACTTGATAACGCTCAAAATTATAGTCAAGTGAGGCAAAACCGCGCGAAACTGATTTTAGACGGTCAAAGAAGTCCATGACGACTTCGCCCATCGGAATATCAAAGATCAGCTGTACTTGACGACCCATAAAACGCATATCTACCTGTACGCCGCGGCGCTCGATACAAAGCGTCATGACATTACCTAAGTAATCTTGCGGTACTAAAATCTGACAGCGGGCAATGGGCTCACGGAACTCTTCAATATTATTCGGCTCAGGGAGTCTTGATGGATTATCAACATACATGACATCGCCATTTTTCTTGACGATCTCGTAGATAACGGATGGCGCAGTAGTAATCAAATCCAAGTCATATTCGCGCTCTAAACGCTCTTGGATAATCTCCATGTGCAGCATGCCAAGGAAACCACAACGGAAACCGAAACCTAGCGCATCGGAGGTATCAGGCTCGAAGAACAAAGACGCATCGTTGATTTGTAGCTTTTGCAGCGCTTCACGGAATTTTTCAAAATCTGTAGATTCAACAGGGAACATACCGGCATAGACTTGCGGAGTAATCTGTTTAAAACCTGGAATACGCTCAACGTCTGGCGTTTTGGCGTGGGTAATCGTATCACCCACTGGCGCGCCAGCGATATCTTTGATACCAGCAATAATAAAACCGACTTCACCCGCTTCCAAGATACCCGTATCGACAGGCTTGGGCGTAAAGACACCGATCGAGCCGACTAAATGCGATTCTTTGGTTGATTTGATATAAAGTTTATCACCTTTTCGGATAGTACCTTCACGTACCCGAACCAATGAGACCACACCCAAATAGTTATCAAACCAAGAGTCAATAATCAATGCTTGTAGTGGCGCCTCACGATCACCAGTCGGTGCAGGGATAAATTCAACCAATGCTTCTAGCAGTTTATCGACGCCCAAACCCGACTTAGCAGAAACTCGTGGTGCATCAACTGCGTCAATCCCAATGATGTCTTCAATCTCTTGAATAACGCGTTCTGGCTCGACTTGTGGCAAATCAATTTTATTTAGTACCGCCATGACTTCTAGACCCTGATCAACGGCAGTATAGCAGTTGGCCACGGACTGAGCTTCCACCCCTTGCGCGGCATCAACGACCAATAACGCCCCTTCACAAGCGGCTAGTGAACGCGACACCTCATATGAGAAGTCAACGTGTCCTGGGGTATCAATAAAGTTGAGCTGATAGCGCTCACCATTAGGATGATCGTAGAATAAAGTTACCGACTGCGCTTTAATGGTGATACCGCGCTCACGCTCAATATCCATGGAGTCAAGTACTTGCGCCTGCATCTCGCGATCTTGCAAGGCACCGCACATTTGAATAAAACGATCAGCAAGCGTCGACTTGCCATGATCAATGTGGGCAATGATTGAAAAGTTACGAATATTTGCTAATGCAGTCACAAAGCGCCTACTAAATTAAGGGTGATAGAATAATAAAATTAAGAAATAAATGCTGTCAGGCGCAACCGCTAAAGTAGCTGTCCATCATTAAGGGAGAAATAACAAGAGAAAATAATTAGAATCAGCTTATTTGCCAATATTATCATCTCCACTCAACCGCTCAGGACGTCAACTCTTACGCGCAGGCATGAAAGAGTATTCTAGCAGTTTTCTACCATAAAGTAAGGCGATTTTATTAGCAGAGGGATGATTTACAAGTGAAGTTACGAGCGGATAACTGTACAGATAGAAAGCGAGCGGCTTGATAGCACCTTATTCACTTCGACAAGACTCATGCTAACTAAATATGAACAATCAATAATCTACTGAGGGGTATTGGTTTTGGACAGATCGCTCTCTATGGGTTCACATCCTGCGCTATGCAGATATTTATGCATCCATGGTGACTTACCGTAAAAAGCCCCGTTGATTTGAGTTTGCTCTATCAAGTATTCACGGAATCTAAGATAAAACTCATTATCTGGGCGGTTAGGTTGTTGCCAAAACTCATTCAGTGGTTTTTGATCTATCAGTTTCGGCGTATCATAAATCGCGCGACCCATGATTTTGGTAGGTTTTTTGTGATATACCGATTGCAACCCTGTCGTGCTATTGATAGTAACCATCCCAATACTGTGTTTCATCAAGGTTGGCAGGTGCATGTCGCAACCATAAAATACACGATCCGCCACTTGATAGCGTCTAGCCAAGCTAGATACCAGCTCGCGATAATCTCGATGACCACGATCTAACGGATGATGCTTAAATACCAGTAATTGCTGCTTATCAGCATACTCTGCAAAGCTGGCAATAGACTCATCAATAAACTGCACCACATCACGATAGTCACTATGATGGGTAATCTGCGAGTCATTATGCACCTGTAAACTAATCAAAAAATAATTATTACTTTGTTCTTTGGTCAGCTTATTTTGCAATCGCTTATCAGGTAAATACCCTCGCAATTTACGCCATGGTGCTTTGAGCCAAGCGATTGCTTCTTGCCACGCCGTCATCCCGCGATAATGCGAATAATGCGGATAGCGACTTTTGTACACCCAAACGATAATATAGTAGACAATCGCAGCGATACTCAAACGATAAAAACGATTGTGAGTATACAGTGGTTTATCATTGGCTTTTTTGAGCGCTTTAATATCTGCCGTATTTAAGCGCGAATAGCCATTAATGCCATATTCTTGCAATGTAATGTAATCGGGACGCAAGTAGCCTTCTTCAAATACAAAAAAAGAGGTGCCCAACTGCTCACTGATATAAGCAGCTTGGGTGTGATGCGGACGACAATCACCAAAACAGACAATCGCATCAATGCTATTTTCTTCAATGAAAGCCTGCAACCAAGAAGAGAACTGCGCTAATGTATCAGTATATTCATAGGTATTATCATGATGATAAAAAAATGCATCACCTGCATTAAAGTTAATCTTACTAACCTTAATATTTTGAGTTTGCAGAAATGTCGAAAAACGGTTGAAGAATCCGCCCATCTTTCCTTGTAACAGCAAGACGTGTCGATGAGTAAGCAAGTGAGACATCGAAGCTGCCATAGTATTGAATTACCATTAATGAGAAGATGAAGGATAAAAGCGGGAGTATTTATTAAACAATTTGAATGTTAAGCCGTGTAAATACACACTAATCATCACTGATTATACCGAAAAAGCCCCTACTTGTCGCAATGGATTTACGTCATAAGTTTAGAATAAACTAACGAGATAGTTTACGCAGGCGCTGCTGCCATTGATGACGCTGCTGCATAAAACGAGTCGTCGATTGGCGTTTAAAGTTTGCAGATAGCGTGGATAAAACTGAAGTCGCATGGTTAATCGAGCTATTTATAGGGCTAGATATTTGCGCTTGAGACGCTGTATTATGAATATCTTTAAGCAAAGGAGCGCTTTTAGGAGGGTATAAATAGTCAATCACTTGCTCTACTTGTGCAAGCCCGTAGCCATTTGGCAAACGATATAAGGGATAGCGAATAAGCGCACAATATAATAATTGCTCAAGCGTTAATGCAGTGTCGCGTTTTCGTCTCTCTAAATAGTCAGCTTTCGGTGGTAATTGGGCATCAATATCTGCCGTTAACCCCCAACCAGCATAAAACGGTAAGCCGTAGCAAGTAACGTCTAAACCGCGCAGCAACGCCTCAAAGCCAGTCAATGAGCTAATCGTATGTACTTCATCGACACATTCTAAGCAATCAGGCATCGCAGTATCATAGGCGACGGCACTGACCTGCTGTAAAAACTCTGCGCTAACCTTACCAGTCCTTAGCCCTGCTTCAACGTCAGGATGCGGCTTATAAATAAGATAAGCCTCAGGATTGTCTTTGCATACACGCTCAATCAAGCCGCTGTTGGTTTTGATCGTCGAGCCGCAGTACTGCACCGATAAATCATCTTCGACTTGACCGATGATAAGCAGACGGCGCTTGCCAGATACCCTAGCCTCATGCATCCACGAAGTATACTGGTTATTAGCACTGTCGACCTCAGCCCCAACATTGTATTTACTCACCCGCTGATTCAGCAATTTATCTTGCAGCTGTTGTACACGGACACTTTGCTGTGGGTTCAGTGCCTGGCAATGATATAGCAACGTCTCTAAATCTGAAGGCTGGGTCGCATCATAATAAATGCCTTGCTTATCTATGACGACCGACAACGGTGCTAACAACGTCGCGCCCAAACCATTTGAGCGGATAAATCCATCTTCCATACAGTATATAGACGGTAGGGACAAATGTGGCTGTCTCTCAAGCTTACGCTGTAATTTATTTTGTACTTGCTGGCGTTTAGCCAAACCCCACGCTAGTAGAGGCTGCTGATAATCAACACGAAAATGATCAGGATGCAATAAATTCTTGAGACGTGGCTTGGGTTTGATAAATAATGTCGTACGCGGTAGATTCGTAAAAGCTTTTACAAATGGTAATTTCCAGCGACTAAATTCATATATCGTGAGATCCCCTTCAAGGCGCGCTTGCCAATATCGATTAGTCACTAGCCATTCTATCGCTGTATCAATATCACAGGCTTGCTTGGTGGCTGGATCTACATAACGACTATAATCTATATAGGCGCTATAAAATAACGTTTCTAACGTTGCAGATGTTTTTTTAGCAAATGATGTAGGAAACAACGCAGGATTTGAGTGTCCCCTAGACTCTAGCTGTTTGCTGACAAGTTTTTGACGACGTTTTTCGACCGCTTTAAGCAGATTTTTGGGTGCGCCGCTGTCATCAGTTAGACCCCAGCCACTATACCAGTTGACCCCGAAGCAATGTACTGTTTTACCTAACATCAACCCTTCAAAGCCCATATGGGAGCTGACCGTATAAACATGGTCAACTTGCTCTAATAGCTCGATAGGATTGAGCGCTTGAGTTAATAACCGAACCTGCTTAGGTAGTTTTAAACGAGTCAGGTATCCCGATTTTGATGCAGGATGTGCCTTTATCCAAATATGGGCATGAGGATGATTACGACACGCAGATGTTAACATCTTCTTAAACTGACGTTTATCCGCGCCCGCACCGGTGATAGAAGCATCACCAACCACTTGGTCAATCAATAAAACATGCGATTTCAATGGATCTGCTGTTGTATTAACGCCGTCTTCATTTATCAATTTATTCAAGGACGGACAATCGATCACTGTGTTATATTTACTGAGCTGCTCATTACAAATACGTGCAATCAATTGCCTCGCGTGCGCGTCATCTATTTCGTGATTATTAGGCGTAGTAGCATTTTTAGTACGCTCAATAATCAGCCGCTCAAGGCGTGAGTCATGCGTCATATCAAAATAAATACCAAGGTCATCAACGACGACACTCAGGCCATGACGGCTACCAATACCAGAATCTAATGAGCGCAAAAAGCCATCTTCAACACTCAATGTCTCAAGCTTTTGCCGCTTAGCCACTGTATTAGCTCGTTGATAACTTTTTTTACGACCCCAACCGATAAAGGCATCGGGTTGCTGAAAAGAGAGAGAGGAGCTGGACAAATGAGTTATCTGATTTTTTACAACATTAGGTAATGGCAATGCAGACAGTAAATGCGTTTTACCTGCATTGATACGTTGCTGTATACCTGACCACGGATACCAGCGCTGAATATCTGCCTGCAATACCTGAGACAAAAGTACATTGTTTTGACGCATACCCTTACCAATGACCGCCAAATGCTGTGGCAATTGGTATGCGGATGATGGCAAAAGCAAGGCATTATCAGAGTGAGAGGTCACTGCCACATTGACATCATCTGCCGCGCTTTTTGCCATTTCTAACACCCTTATTCATTACTTTTGCATCTATCTATGCAAATGACTTGTTCTCTTGTTATACAACTTTTCAATAATGGTTATAAATCGAGAACCACTTTAGCAGCAATGGCCAACTGATAAACAATTTGCGATAAGCCACGAGCAATTTCTACGCGCTTGGTTTTGACTTTTGGTAATACCATAATCTCATCGCCTTGCTGGATACGGTAAGCGGTATTGACCACCTCACTGGCGCCATTTTGATGGATAATCAAGATTTCTTTAACATCAGCATTGTCAGAGAAACCGCCTGAATTGGCAACATAATCACCAACGGTATAATCTGGATTAAAGGTCAGCGCGCCTTGTGCTCGTACTTGACCATTAACGGTAATGACAGACGTTTGCGCAGGTATCTCAATGATATCACCTTGCTGCAGAATAATATCCTGCCACGAATTCGGGACGACAACAATTTGACCCGTCGTTTTAACATTACGCGCTTTGGCAACAAACTGCTTAACCAACGCTGCATCGTCTTGACGCAGTGCTGCTTCTTCACGAGTGGTTGACTGCGTGGCAAGCGTCAGCTCTTCTAGACGATCGAGCGACTCATTAATCATGCGTTTTTGTTGCTCAGCAACAGACTCACGATAAATGGTCAGATGAGTCAGTTTAGCGAGTGGGCTTGGCTGTAGCTGTGGCACGATGTCCTTTAAGCGAGCACCATATGGTACAACCATGGCACCATTACCCGTATGCGCACCTTTTACTTGCACCGCAATTGTGCCCGCATAGCGATCGGAGGTAACTACCATCTGATCACCATTATAAACAGGCACGTTTTGAGCTTCTGCTAACGAGTAATATTCTGCCGTCTGCGCGCGTCCTGCACTACGAGTGATACTAACGTTGGTCGCATTTGCTGCTGGATTGGCCACTTGCAATACATCACCAATGGTCAGATCGTTCACATCAAATTCAAAGGTATATTCGTTTTGGACTTGACCGCCTACTTCAAAGGTTTTTTTCTGCGGCGCGACCGTAATCACATCGCCGTCACGAAAAGAGAATGCTTGTAATTTACCCGCTAGTAAAAAATCATACAGGTTGACTTGCTGTAGCATTTGCCCATTACGTTTGATTTGAATATCAATATAACTACCACGTGTTGGGTCAACGCCGCCTGCTCTATCCAAATAAGACAATACAGAGTCTGCTGCTAAACCGCCGTAATAACCAGGTTGTTTAACGAAACCTGTTACAAATACTTTTACTGGCTGTGCTTGTTCTAATGAAGCATACACGCCAACGTTCGAGCGATAAATACGACTGACAGCACTTTTTACCACATTTTGTAGACTGCCATTTTGCACACCTGAGACACGTACTGGACCGATATTTGGTAAGAAAATATTGCCTTGTGGGTCGACGGTCATGGTAGCAGCATATTGATAAGCGCCCCACATCCGTACTTGGACGTTATCACCTGGGTTGATCACGTAACTGTCATTAAAGGTAGAGCCAGAGGTGGTCGAAAATGCTCCACGGAAGAGCTGCTCACCAAACATCATGTCTTGCGTATTGATGTCTTGATAGGGGCGCGTGGTATTGATGACTGACTGACTTGGCAAGCTTGAGGCATTAACCGCTTCTTGCGCGGTCGCCTGTCCTGATACACCACCTGCAAATGCCTGTGTTGAGACATTGATGTTATTGCTGTTTTGGTCTTGACTCATGCTGTTATTGCTGGTGCCAAAGCTAGATCCTGAGATTTGATCAGCATAACTGCCTGCTGCTAGTGCTGATACACTGCTGGCGGCCATGGCCAAACTTAACACTTTTATCACGGTCACAAGAGGACGTGGTTTCATATTCATGAGTGGTATTCCTTTGCTGATCTATCGATCATTACTGATATCTGGTGTGTTAAAACTAGCTACGATGATCACGGACAACCGCCATCACTAGGCGCACAAATCCATAAAGCATCAAAAGTAATGCTAGCGACGTCCAAATAATATAAGCACGGCGTGGATAAGTTGCTTCTTCAGCCTGATATGGTGTTGAGATAACAATCAAATTCTTCATCTTTTTAAAAGCTTCTAAACGTGCCTTCTCAAGTGAAGATAACGACAATTTATAGAGCTCAGTAGCGAAATCAACATCTGCCTTGATAGTCTCAAACTGTACCGCTTGACGGTTTAACTTGGTGGTATTCGGTGATGTCAGCTTAGTTTGCTCTTGGTTGATTTGCTCTTCGACTGCTTTGATCTGGCTTCTTAATGACACTACTTGCGGAGCATCTGGATTTAGATAGCTGAGTAATTGACGCTCTTCGGTACGTAATGAGCTTAATTGCGCTTGCAAACTACCAATCAGCTGATTCACAATTTGAGCATTGGATTGTGGATCGTAAATCTCATTTTCGTTCTGATAGTTTAACAATTTCTCTTTGGCATCATTCAAGCGATCTTGTGATTCATCCAATTGCGTCTCTGCAAATAACAACTGATCACGAGCCACCTCTTGTGAAATACGGTTGACGAACTGCTCAGACTCATTGAGGATCGTTTTATTCAGCTCAAAAGCATACTTTGGATCAAAGGCTTCTGTCGATACTGACAGCACATAGCTTTGCTCGTCCAGATTGATGTGCACGCGTTTTTTAAAGTACTCAAGTAACTCTTCTTGTGTGGCATCAGGCTCAATCTCATTAAGTGGATCTGAGCCATCGACATGATACGCTTCGCGGAACTTGAACTTATTATCAAGGCGCTTCACCATATCATTGGATAGAATATACTCGGTCAGATAAGTCGCATCTTCTTTACTGGTACTGTTCACACCCAACAAGGCCGACAGTCCACCGCCAGAAGGCACACTGGTATCACTGACTTGTTTGACCACCACATCAGCCGTCGAAATAAACCGCGGATGAGCAATGGTCATGACATAAAATATCACCAATACCCAAGGGAGGACCACCAAGCCAATAAACAGCGAGAAGTCAATTATCTTATTTTTTCGCTTTGTGGACATGCTCTTCATATACCTCAATCGCTTCTGTTGTGTCTTCAAAGACGTGTGCTGTTTGATCCATTAGCACAATACCAATATCACAATTACGCTTAATATCACCGATGTTATGCGATACGATTAAAAACCCTGCTTGTTCACGGCGCGCGGCCAATATCTCTTCACTACGCTTACGAAAAGCCGCGTCCCCAACCGCACCCGCTTCATCAAGCATATAATAATCAAAATCAAAGGCCAAACTTAGCCCAAAGGTTAATCGCGCTCTCATGCCTGATGAATAACTTTTTACCGGCATATCGAAATAGTTTCCGATATCTGCAAACTCTTCCACAAAACGAATTTTTTCGTCAATATAGGAACCGCTTGAATAAAGGCGGCAAACAAAGCGGACGTTTTGACGACCCGTCAAACTACCTTGGAAACCGCCGGCTACCCCTACTGGCCAAGAAATCGTCGAGTCGGTAATAATCTCTCCGTGATCAGGCTTATCTAGTCCGCAAATAATACGCAGCAAAGTTGATTTACCCGCCCCATTACGACCGAGTAAACCCACACTTTTTTTATCACCAATAGTCAGATTTAGATCTTTAAATAGATAATGCCGACCTTGCTTGGTCATAAATGACTTAGAAACATTTTTAATCTCAATCATTCATTTACCTGTCACTACTTTGAACGGATAAGGTCTTTTTCGACCGCTTTATACATCAATAAACCTAAGAAATTGACTGCGACCATCCATTTTAAAAAATACGTTATGTCAATATGATACGCAGGATAAGTAGGAGATAGTGCATTTCTCATTAGTTCAATATTATGGACAAATGGAATATATAATAAATAACTCAGATATGGTTCAGGAATAATATGAATAGAATACATAATTCCAGATACAAAATATAAAATAGTAAAAATCAAACCTATAATTTTGCTGATTTCACCACCATAATAACCGACAACCATCATAATCATCGCTAGACCAAAACCAAATAAGAATAAGGTTAACCAACAAAACAATACTACATTCAAATGTGCAAGGCTGATGGGAATACCAATGAATGCAAGTATGACTAACAACAGTACAAAGGTAAAAAAATAAATCACTAACTCTAAAAATGAGCGGGCAATAATGACGTCAATGTGACGTACTGATCGATACATTAAAAGCCCTTGATTGGCCTCAACTGCTCCTAACGATCGTGTTGCTATGGTACTCATCATACGAAAAGGCACTAGGCCTGCCACCAGAAATAACATGTAATCCATCCCTGGCAGCACACGGGTCATAATAGCGCCAAATACTATCAAATAAATAGCAACTTGGAACAGTATCTCTAGTGGTGCCCACAGATAGCCCAAGCGATAACCACCGAAGCGCGTTTGCAGCTCACGCATCAGCAAAGCATGAAATGCGGCACCCATGACTTTTAGACCACTGCGATGCTTGATAGGACGATAAGGAGGTAGTTGTACAGACATGGCGTTACAGGACTTTACCGAAAACAGCCCCTATGATAAGTAAGAGGGACATAAGTTACAACAATTAATCTGTACCTAAACAGATAAAGCTATGATTTAGCAAGAAATCAGTAGGTAATTATAATTTTATGGTGCGCATTGAGCCATTCACCATATTCTGAAATAGTTTATTTCAGACAAAAAAAAACCAATCAAATAGTGATTGGTTTTTTTAATATTACAGGTATTGCTAAAAATGGTGGCGATGAAGAGACTTGAACTCTTGACCTCACGATTATGAGTCATGCGCTCTAACCAGCTGAGCTACATCGCCATTTTAGGATGCACATTTTACCCAAGCTGCTGACTGTCGTCAACCCCTAAAGGGCATTTTTTGCAGAAAATATGAAATTTATTCAAATTAGCTGCATTTTTATCACGAACAATAAAAAAGGTTTGGTAAACCGATAAGCCGGGTTCTGTCGTGGACAATCATTCCTCTAGGCGTACAATCGCTCGTACGCTCAAGCAACCTACCCGCATCGAACGCGGGCCGCGCCATGCCGATGCCTATTTGGTCTTGCTACGCGTGGAGTTTACCATGCCGTGAACTGTTGCCAGCCACGCGGTGCGCTCTTACCGCACCCTTTCACCCTTACCGATGACATGAACATCTTGCGATACTCATATAAGCCAAAGGCGGTCTACTCTCTGCTGCACTGGTCGTCAAGTTACCCTGCCCAGCCGTTAGCTGGCACGCTGCCCTATGTAGCCCGGACTTTCCTCCCCTGCATGTCTGTTGCCAGTGTGCAGCGGCGATTGCCTAGTCTACCAAGCGCGCTAGTATAGCAAACATATCGACTAATTGGGAATGAGTTTTCTATTTATTTGCAGACTTGAGATAAAAGCCTATTTTGCGATAGAAAAGAAACCACACTCATAAAGCTTTTAGACGAAATCGACTGGTAAAGACAATGAATAGCTTTTTGATAACGCCTCATAATTGGCTTGATGACTGCCATCTATATACGGTATCTGTAACCAATGCGCTTTGGGGTAATTTGCAGCTAAATAATTTTGTAAAAAATCCATGGTACTATTTGCAATCTCAGCATCTGTCTGAGCAGCATCGTCATGGATATGATTATAAATAACGCTATGTACAGATAATCCACGGGCTTTTATTGCTTCCAAACTCAGTAATGTGTGATTGATACTGCCTAAACGACCAGAAGTGACCAAAACAATCGGATAACCTTGAGCAGCAATATAATCTAAAATTAATAATTGCTCCGTTATTGGTACGAGCAATCCACCAGCACCTTCTAGTAATACCAAGTCATACGTAGCTTGCAATCGTTTGGTGGCACTAGTGATCAGTTTAGGATCTAGCACTTCTCCTGATAATCGAGTCGCTAAGTGCGGTGATGCAGGCTTTTCATAGCGATGAACGCAAGTGGTAAAATCAAGATCACATGGCTGTAGAGGAATAGCCATGAGTTGACGATGCGCTATGATATCGTCAGCAATGCCCATCTCGCCATTGGGTGGATTAATCGCCACGCCCGTTTGCACCAGCTTTTGAGTGATGACGTTGACGCCTTGCTGCATGAGTGCCTTTGCAATCATACCAGTGGCGTAGGTTTTGCCAATGTCGGTATCGATACCGGAGATAAAGAGAACGCTCATTCTTGACCTTTTTACGTTAAATAAGCTTGGCTTAAATACGTGCTCACCACTTTTAATAACGCTTCGCAAAGAGTGACAAGTTCGTATTCGCTAATCACATATGGCGGCATGATATACACCAATTTGCCAAAGGGTCTGACCCAAATACCGTTTTCAATCAATAAAGACTGAAAGGTCGACATATCAACCGCTTCATTTAGCTCAATGACGGCGACTGCACCCAAACAACGTACTTCTGCAACGCCATTTAAACTCGCAACTGGCGCAAGTTGTTGTTTCATTATTGTTTGGATATTTGCTGTACGTGCTTCAATATCATAGGAGAGTATTAAATCAATTGAGGCACAAGCGACGGCACAAGCTAGCGGATTGCCCATAAAGGTCGGACCATGCATAAGGGATGGATAATCACTTTGGCTAATGGTATCGGCAATTTTGCGAGTGCACAAAGTCGCCGCAAAAGTCATATAACCGCCAGTTAATGCTTTACCAATCGTCATGATATCAGGGCTGATACCTGCATGCTCACAAGCGAATAGCTTGCCACTACGCCCAAAACCAGTCGCAATTTCATCGGTAATTAGTACCACTTTGTATTTATCACACAATTTGCGAAGCAATTGTAAATATTGAGGACTATAAAAGCGCATGCCGCCTGCGCCTTGAATAATCGGCTCGATAATAAATCCAGCCAACTTATCGCTATTTTTATCAAAGAAATCCGTTAATTCATCATATTCAGACTGGCTAATATCACGCTCAAAGCCTAGTGGCGGAGCTGGCACAAAATGCTGCATAGGTAACTGTTTACCATACAAGCTGTGCATGCCATTGATAGGGTCGCAGACACTCATCGCATGCCACGTATCACCATAATAGCCAGAATGGGTCGAGGCAAATTGGCACTTTTGCGGACGCTTAGCGGCAATTTGATATTGCAATGCCATTTTTAAAGCCACCTCTACCGCAATGCTGCCGCTATCGGCATAAAATATGGCATCCAGTCCAGCAGGCACAATTGACAGCAGTTTTTTGCCCAAATCTATTGCGGGTTGATGGGTCAAACCACCAAACATGACATGCGCCATTTTACCCAATTGTTCAATAATTGCCGCGTTTAGTTTGGGATGATTATAGCCATGGACGCTCGCCCACCACGATGACATCCCATCAATCAAGCGCGTGCCGTCTTCAGTAACGATATAAATACCATCAGCGTGATTAATCACAATATTGGGATAACTGGGCGGTAAGCTGGCGTACGGATGCCAGAGATGTTGCTGGTCAAAGTCGTTCGTTGATTTCGTAGATAAGAGTGATGTTGTCATATTTTATTGACCAGTAATGCGTTTATATTTTGACAACAAATCGCTTTCGGTCTCGACATGATTGGGATCATGAGGGATGCAATCCACAGGGCAAATGACTACGCATTGCGGCTCATCGAAATGCCCAATGCATTCGGTGCATAAATCAGGGTCAATCACATAAATGTCATCGCCTTCTGAGATGGCTTCGTTTGGGCAGGCAGGCTCACACACATCACAGTTGATGCATTCATCAGTAATTAATAACGCCATAGACTGCTCCTTATATTTTACTTATAGCACTTGTATCGGTGGCTTTGACGATTTCGATGCGTTTAAATGTTCGACACATCTTCATTGTCAGCGGGTATTTTGCTATCTAAGATTGAGTTTTTCAGCAAAAGCTTGTGAGACACATGGCGGGACAAATTTAGTCACATCACCACCGAGTTTGGCGATTTCTCGAATCATCGTCGAAGAGATGAATGAGTAATTCTGCGATGGCGTCAAAAACACCGCTTCAAAGTTTTCATCAAGCTCACGGTTCATATTGGCCAGCTGAAACTCATATTCGAAATCTGACATCGCACGCAGACCTCGTAAGACAGCGGTGGCGTTTTTTTCACGCATAAAGTCAACGAGTAGACCTTCAAAACCCACCACCGATACTTGTGGTAAGTCAGCAAATACTGTCTCGACTAAGGCGACGCGCTCCTCAAAGTTAAATAAAGGCTTTTTGTGATGTCCTGAGGCCACCGCAATAACGACCTCATCAAACAGTTTGGTGGCGCGTGTGACCAAGTCTACATGACCATTGGTAATAGGATCAAAGGTACCAGGATATAAAATTCTGGTGTGCAGCTTTGAGGAGTTAGCAGAAGTAGAGTGGCTCATAGCGTGGCTAATAGGGTCAGTAATAGTAGGCTATATGCTAGCAAATTTTTCTCAAACTTAATACTTATCGTCGATGCATTTGTAAATAGTTACCGCCTTAACCTCACTTAATGTACTCAGTCTTCTGTTTGCGCTCGATTGCTGTGTGACCACCTTAAATGACTTCGACTATATTGGCTACATTTGTCCTAATAGCCGACTTACATTTTTATTAGAGGCTTTGCTACAATAGGCGGTTCGACTCATCCGTTTTATAAACCAAATAAAGGACAATACCATTTATTGAGTTAGGATGAGGAATCAGTAGGACTAGTCAGATAAGGACTTTGTATTTGTAGGCAGTCCTTATGGAGAAATTATGTCAAAAAAATCAAAAAAACCAGAGAATCAAATTTGTGCCAATAAAAAAGCTCGACACGAGTATTTTATTGAAGAAACGTTTGAAGCAGGTCTGTCGTTACAAGGTTGGGAAGTAAAAGCCATTCGCGCAGGCAAAATGACCATTACCGAAGCTTATATTATCTTTCGTAATAATGAGGCATTCTTATTTGGCGCGCATATTCAACCGCTGCTTTCAAGCTCGACGCATGTCAGTCCTGATAGTATCCGTACCCGTAAACTGCTGCTTAATCGCCGCGAAATCGAAAAGTTAATGGGTGCAGTCAACCAAAAAGGCTATGCCTGCGTACCGTTATCCTGCTATTGGAAAAACTCGTTGGTGAAATGTCAAATTGGCTTGGCACTGGGTAAAAAACAACACGACAAACGTAAAACGCTTAAAGACCGTGATTGGGAACGTGATAAGCAGCGTGGCTTTAAGAAGGATTTAGATTAAAGCCATCTTTCAACAGATTGGTGTTAATCTTAAAAAAACGGACGATTCAACTTTATACTGAATCGTCCGTTTTTATTTGTTCAATCAAGCTTACTTATTAATTTTCAAATAGCTGGCGCAATCTTTGTCGTTTGCGATTGTTTATGAGCGCGGCGCAATTGCCTAACCCCATGGGCAATTAAAAAGACAATACCGAGCCAAATCAAACCATAGCTATAAATCATCGCTGATTCAAAAGGGTTGCCCAGTACAGTGATGGCTAAGATAAATAATAATGCAGGCTCTAAATAGCTCATCATGCCATAGACATTCACTGGCAGCATTTGGCTAGCATCCACATTGGTTTTCATGGCCAACACGCTCATGACACCAAGTCCCGCCAGCATGAGAATAAAAAAGCCGGAACCGCTAACCAAGCTTAGACTACTCGGTGCAATAAAAAATAAATACGCCAAAGCAAACGGTGCAAATATCGTCAAATCAACCAATAACCCAGTAATCGCACCGATACCTTGCAAACGGCGCAAAATATAATACAGCGGATACGTGCCGCAGACCCAAAGCGTTGCCCAAGAGACACTTTGCGTACGGATAATTTCACTGCCGACTCCTAATACGGCAAAGCCAACCGCCAACCATTGCAGACGGCTTAACTTTTCGCCAAATAGCAGGCAACCAAACACCACCATCATCAGTGGGAATAAGAAATAACCCATCGCGGTTTGTACGCCCTGCCCATTGACCGGTGCCCACATAAATAACCAAAACTGGCTTAAGAATATCGGTGTTGGCAATAACAACCACGCCCATTGTTTAACTGTGCCTAGCGCTTTGAGTTTATCGATGTGAAAACCTAAGCGCCCACTGATCAGCAAATATCCCACCAATGCCGCCCACATTGCCAGCATCCGCCAGATAAAGACTTGCGTACCTGACAATGGCGCCAAAAAGCTGCTGTAAGCATAAAGTACGCCAAATAAAAGGTTCGACAAGATTGCTAGTATGACGCCCAATATTAATGTGCGTTGCTGTGCGCTACCCGCCGTCCAAATCGCTGGCAATGGCAAGCGCGAGACAGTCGTTGCTAGCGTATTTACAAAGACAGTAGAAAGCATTGAAGTAGACATAAAAGCACCGTAAGTTTACATAGATATTAGAAAACCAGCTGTGAGCTTTTACTTGTTAGGGTTAAGCTTTGGTTGCTAAGTTTTGGTTGTTAGACCTTGATTAATAGCACCTATTTTACTGAGTGTCGGTGAGATATTATTCCTATAAAAATCTATTTACGAATAAATTTAGCTTTTAGAACCTTTAAAAATAAATATTTTCCTAAATTTTGACTTATAGTGATAATAATTATAAGAAATCCAGTGAATAAAACGCTTTCTAAAAGAGAGAACACCATGAGCCAAGTTTTAGATGATATCGATAAAGCGATTTTAAATTTATTACAGGACGATGCGACCTTGCCATTAAAAACCATAGCAGAACAAGTGCATGTGTCTATCGCTACTGCCCAGCGCCGTATTCAAGCATTAATCAGCAACGGTGTCATTACCAAGCAAGTCGCTATCGTTGACCCAAATAAGGTGGGTTACGGACTCACTGCTGTGGTAATGATAGAGATGGCGCGCTCAAATACCTCGATGCAACATCGGTTTGAGCGCTTGATGAATACACAGCCACAGGTGATGAGCTGTTATGAGGTGTCTGGTGATGCGGATTTTATGTTGATGGTCAATGCCAAAAATATGAGCGATTACCATCGATTCACGACTGGTTTGCTCACCTATGAGAATAATGTGCGCAACTTTAAAAGCCAATTTGTGATGAACTTTACTAAAAGTGGCACAAAGATTTTGCTCGATTAATTTGATTATGAAAACTGCTTGGCTGTTTAATTAAAAGTAGATAAGTCGCGGTCAAACAAGGTACGATATCAACGAAAGTTTGGCAGTAAATAATAGATGCCGCACCAGTAGTCCATCGCCTAGTAGACAAGGAAGCCTTACCATGACTAAAAACACCCGTACCATTAGAAAAGAAGAAAGTAATAATCCAGTACTAAAAGCATTAAGCTTTAAGACAGTGATATCAGTGGCGTCCCTTGCGGCATTGCTCGCCAGCTCAGGCTGTGCCACTAGCTCATTATTAGACAGTGACAATCGAGTCAGCAAAACGACAACTAAACACGTTTTGTCTGAAGATCAAATCGTAGCTTTTGGTCGCCCTGCACAGGCATTACCCAAAATGCCAAATGCGACCATGGTTATCGTTGGCGAAAAGAACAGCTATGTGCTGACCCAAGGTGGGACAGAGATGGTGGGTTTACTGACCAATTTGACGCCAAAAAATATCCAAGTCGATAATGAGATGAACTTTTATGTGCCCAATAACGATGGCTACTTTCAGGGTGAAATGAAGCTGTCTTATGCCAAACTAAGAGATGAATTTAAACGTTCTGACTATCAGTTCTTTTTGCAAAACAACGGCAAAGAATGTACCTCAGCCAGTGACCAGCGTATCAATGCTCAGCGCTTTTGCTTTAGCGTTCCTGTCAAAGGCGCTATTTATCCGCAAGTGAGTAATCTCAGCTTAATCCAATCCAATTATCGCCCTTTAACTAAGCCTTATACGGTGAGCTTTTATACCCAAAGTCAGCAAAATCAAGTGTCTCGTAGTGGCGCAAATACGGCTCAGAAGCTGGTTTTATTGCCTTTTGCCTTAGCTTTTGACGTTGTCACTTTCCCATTTCAGTTATTAGAGTAGCAAATCCTTACTATAAACGATGATTTAGCACAAAAAGATTATTAGTTCCTAGAAGCCTTTTTATTCATAGATTACTTAAACTATCAATAACTTATCGCTAATCGTTTATCACATAATGAGCGTAATTCATGTTAAAATGAGCGCTTTTAAATTAGCCGTTAATATTTTTAATGAATAACGGCTTTTTTTAGTGCCATTTTTCTAATGAACAGGTCCGCTCATGTCTGCCGATACCATCGCCCGCACCGCCTTTAAACAAGGTACCAAACCACTTTACGACTACGATAAACATTGGGCAAGCTGCTACGAGCCAGCGCCTTATTTGCCTATGAGCCGCAAAGAGATGGACGATTTGGGCTGGGATGCCTGTGATGTCATCATCATTTCAGGCGATGCATATGTCGATCATCCAAGCTTTGGTATGGCGATTATCGGTCGTCTACTAGAGTCACAAGGCTTTCGTGTGGGTATCATTGCTCAGCCAGATTGGAAGAGCAAAGACGCGTTTATGGAATTGGGCAAACCTGTCTATGCTTACGGCGTGACCGCAGGCAACATGGACAGCATGATCAACCGCTATACCGCCGATCGCAAGATTCGTAGCGATGATGCGTACTCGCCGGGCAACGTGGCAAATAAACGCCCTGACCGCGCCGCTATCGTCTATAGCCAGCGCTGCCGTGAAGCTTATCCTGATGTGCCAATTATCCTAGGTGGTATCGAAGGCAGTCTACGCCGTATCGCTCATTATGATTACTGGTCGGATAAAGTCCGCCGTAGTATCTTGATGGATGCCCGTGCCGATGTTTTATTGTACGGTAATGCTGAGCGCGCCATCGTCGATGTGGTACATGGTCTGTCTAAAGGCTATAGCTTTGAGCAGATGAGCAAATTGCGCGGTACTTCATATCTGTTGACGCCAACACGCCGCCATTGGCAAGACGATATGACTGAAGTCGCTAGTAATGATGTCGATACCGTTGGCCGTGTTGACCCAATTATCAACCCTTATGTGATGACCGAAGACGTGGATCAATGCTCAATCGAGCAAGACAAACCCAGCGATTCACCAGTTGGGCAAGCGCTCTCAGGAATGGCTTCACAGTATCCGGGCTTTGTGTCTGAACCAGTTGCCAATAAAATTCTAAATGCTGAGCAAGTTGACGAAGAAACGCAAGTGGTGCAAATGCGTGGTTTTGATAAGCCAATGACGGCGCGTAAGCATAAAATAAAAATGCCACCACGTGAAAAGACGGTCATTCGTCTGCCTGATTATGAGCACGTCAAATCTGACCCTGTGCTCTATGCTCATGCCAGCCGTATCTTACATCTTGAGACCAATCCGGGTAATGCCCGTGCCCTCGTGCAACGTCATAGTAGCGGCGCTGGTAACTCACACACCTCCATCGATGTCTGGCTCAATCCGCCACCGATTCCGCTCTCGACCGAAGAGATGGATTATGTGTTTGACTTGCCGTACGCACGTTTGCCGCATCCAAGCTATGGCGATGCACGCATCCCTGCTTATGACATGATTAAATTCTCAGTCAATATCATGCGCGGCTGTTTTGGTGGTTGTACTTTTTGCTCGATCACTGAGCACGAAGGACGCATTATCCAAAACCGCTCGGAAGAATCTATCCTACGAGAAGTCGAAGCGATTCGTGATACCGCACCTAACTACACTGGCGTTATCTCTGACCTTGGCGGGCCAACGGCCAATATGTATCGTCTGAGCTGTAAAGACGAGACCATTGAAAAGAATTGCCGTAAGCCATCTTGTGTCTATCCTGACGTCTGCGAAAACTTGATTACCGATCACAGTAATTTGACTAAGTTGTATCGCAAAGCCCGTGATATCAAGGGCGTGAAAAAGATTCTTATCGCTTCTGGCTTACGCTATGACTTGGCGGTAAAAGACCCTGAGTATGTCAAAGAATTGGTCAGCCATCATGTCGGTGGTTATCTAAAAATTGCGCCTGAACATTCAGAAGAAAACGTCTTATCGAAAATGATGAAGCCGGGCATGGGCAGCTATGATAAATTCAAAGCCATGTTTGAGCAGTACAGCCAAGAAGCAGGTAAAGAGCAATATCTGATTCCTTACTTTATCGCCGCGCATCCGGGCACGAAAGATGAGGATATGATGAACCTTGCGCTGTGGCTAAAAAGCCACGGCTACCGCGCTGACCAAGTGCAAGCGTTTTATCCTAGCCCGATGGCGACAGCGACCACCATGTATCACACGCACAAAGATCCACTGCATAAGATCAGCCGTGATGAAGGTGACATGGATATCGTCAAATCTGGTAAGCAGCGCAAATTGCATAAAGCGTTCTTGCGCTATCACGATCCAAAAAACTGGGTATTATTGCGTAAAGCTCTGCAAGATATGGGTCGTGGTGATTTGATTGGTAAAAACCGTGGTTGCTTAATCCCGCCATTCAACGCCAGTTTAGAAGGGCGCGATGCGGCACAAGACAGCTATCAATCAGCGCGTAAAAAGAACAGCCGCCTCGGTAATGATTCGGTGAAGCGTAATAATAATTCGTCAACCAATGGCACATCCGCTAAAGGCGCTGCGAGTAAAAACACGGTCAGTAAAAATACCAAAAAGCGCGTGAGCAAAGGCAATTTCCAAACCCAGCATACTGGTCTGCCACCGCGTAAAACCAAGTAGTTAAAGCCCTGTATCTCATTGCTAAATGCAGATGCTTAAATGAGTGACGAACACTTATTTAAGCTCATCAAAAAAGCGTCTATCGGTCAAAAGGTCGATAGACGCTTTTTCACTTCAATCGGTTTATTTTTAATAAATGCGTAATCAAAGCTTAAATACCGACCAAAACGCGCCAAATGATGCGTTACATTAGTCAGTGATTACGTAACTTAATGAACACGTAACAAACAATTTCTAACATTCTTCAAGCGCTGTTTTCGTTACCATATGCGCTATATGCTTAACGCATTGTTAAAAATAAATACATTATGATTTTTATATCTTTGGAGAATGCCATGAACACCCTAACTAAATTTGCTGTTGCCTTACCTACCCTTGCCCTATTAAGTGCTTGTGCGACCACGGCTCCTACTACGCCAAATGCATCAAACACGCCTGCATCAGAAAGCGTCACCGATGCCGCTTATGATCGTATGGCACCAGCACCTTATACCTGTACTGACGACAGCACCATCATGGCTAAACAATCTATCAATAAAAAACAAGTGATGCTCAATGCAACCTTGCCTAAAGTAAAATGGGCTGAGCAACCAATCATCTTAAATGGTGATGTGCAAGGTGATACCGCAAGCTACGTTAATGAGTCAAACCCAGAAGCTGTCTATGCATGGCACATGAAAGGCGACAAAGGTATTTTTGCCATCAAATGGGCAAACGGTAAAGAATATCAAGTGAACTGCCAAATCTAGTTGGCTAGCTATAAACAGTCTGCCAGTTGTAAAAAACTAGCTACTTATAAAAAACAGTCATCATAGGATGGCTGTTTTTTTTGCGTGTTGATTGAACAATATTGCATTGAATATCTGTATAAAAACTGACATCAAAACTGACATCAAAACCCTAGATTTAGGTAAAGCGTTGATTAGAATAAACGGTTTGTTGCTTTTGTCTAGAGAAGCACTAAGAAACCTGTCAAAATAGCGCTGATAGGACATTGTCTATGATTAATAATACTGAGGATACGTCGATGGCTAAGCGCCTAATGAATATAATGCTAATCGCTACTGCCAGCATGTGGGCACTGGCAGGCTGCGACAACAGTGCTGAAACTGCCGCTCAAGCTTCTGAGCCAGTGGTGGCGGCCGCAGACTCGTCAACGACAGCCACTAAGACTATCGACTGGTCTGTCATGGCGAGCGGTGAAAAGCCCGCTGACCCTGCCAATTATCAATATCCGTTTGCGCTTGATAGCCAAAATGTCCGTGATTATGCAGAGTATTTCAAGGTGGATAATGCGACGGCTCAGCATAACCTAACGGTGAGCATGGCAAGTAATGAGGCACTATCAAAAGCCTTGGATCAGCTCAGTGAAAGCTATGTCTCACATGAGCTAACCGATGGCAATGAGATGAAACTCATCATTCATACCACGCCTGATATCGCTGCCAGTAGCTATGATTATGTGCTGTCTGATGACTTTGCGAAAGGGTTGGTATTGCCTATCGTGATACAGCCAGATGGTAAAAAAGGTGAAGCGAAGGCACATGGAGAGGTAGTGGAGTAATTTAATTTGTAGGGTGCGCCCTGCGCACCTATAGAGTATTAAAATTCATACGGTAAATATAAATGTCACAATACATTCGTTCATACACGAAAGGTGCTACCTACTTTTTTACTTTGGTGTCATACGATCGAAGAAAAATACTGTGTGAAGATGACTTCTTAAAAGCCTTTAAAAAAAGCATCAAACAAGTTCAACAACAATATCCTTTTAAAATCATTGCATGGGTACAACTACCCGACCATCTACACTGTATTTGGAAAATGCCTACTGACGATGCTAATTATAGTATGCGTTGGTCGCAGATAAAACGATTAACCACCCAAGCCTGTCCGCAATATCATTTACCAATAGATGTGTTAAGCCGTTCAAAAATTAAAAGAAGCGAAAGAGGTATTTGGCAACGTCGATTTTATGAACATGAAATAAAAGACGAAGCAGACTTCATAAGGCATATGGATTATTTGCACTATAATCCTGTTAAGCATGGGTTAGTTAAAAATGTAGTAGACTGGCCATATTCGAGCTTTCATCGTTATGTGAAGCAAGGTGTTTATGCGGAAGACTGGGGTAATGAGTCAATTGGTTTTTCAGAGAGTTTTTCAGATAAATTAGAGTAGTTTTTTCTAGGTGCGCTGGGCGCACCCTACGCTAACTCAATAATATAATCAGCGCTTTTTAGGTGGATTTACAGGTTTAGCTTCAGAACGCTCAGGTGTATGCCCAGTTTGAGGCCTGCCATTAGGCTTATTACCTATATCACTTGGTTGATAGCCATCCCCAATAAAACAGCTTTTTATTTTATCATCGTTAATTTTATTACTCATTTGAGAACCCTCTAATTTCACAAAAAATAGTTTACTAGGACAGTTGCTGTCATGTCTTATTACGTTGTGCTTCTACAGTGTAATTCTTATTAAATAGTGCGCATGTAATATTTAATATATTATCAACGCTTCTTAGGAGGATTTTTAGGCTTACTTTCAGATGTTGAAGGCCTATGCCCAGGTCTATGAGGCTCAGGTTTATAACCCTCATCACTCGGCTGATAACCCTTATCGATAATACGTTTAACAACTCGATCTTTGTTAATCTCAGTCGTCATTTAGTTCATCTCCACTATAATAGAATGATACAGACTCAGCATCTTTTAAGAAAATTATGATACCTGCACTTTGCTCTACAATCCTTTCGAAACCACCATCTGCATTTATAACCCATTCTTCATCTATATAAATTTGCTCTTCATGAAGGTAGCTTGACGAAAATGAATCAACTCCATAAGAGCCACCCAATTTTTTACCACTGTTCATATTAACTATTACCCAGCCAGTTTTCTTTTTGGCAAAGTAGTAATCCCATGGCTTTCCTATTGGATGTACAGCAAATTTCTGAAAATACTTAACCCCTCTTATCCATTTCCAGAAAAATGCCAAGCCAACAGGCGAAATGAACAATACTACGACAGCTAGTGCACCAAGAACAAAGAAACTACCTATATTCATGTAATATTTGTACGTGTAAAAACTAGGTACTATCCATAATGCATAATTTATTGAGCTATAAGAAACAGCATCAACTACCTGCTCAGAAAATTTAATGTTTGATGGATATAAAAAATTATAAGTTTTTATTGCAATAAACCCAGGCACAATAAACAAAATAAATATAATTAATTTATCAACTTCTAAAAAATTCATATTTATACGTCGCTCTATTTTATCAAACAAATGTCATTATAACTAAAACTTCTATAACATTTCATGTTTTATCCTACTCCCCAACCAACGCCAAAAACTCATCCTCACCCACTACTTTCACACCCAGTTTTTCTGCCTTTGCCATCTTCGATCCAGCTTTATCCCCTGCCAGTAGCGCAGTCGTTTTTGCTGAGATGCTCCCCGAGACTTTTGCCCCTAGTGCTTGCAGCTTGGCTTTGGCTTCATCACGCGCCATGCTATCGAGCGCACCGGTGATGACCCACGTTTGCCCATCGAGCGGCAATCCTTCTGATGCGACTTGTTCAACCTTATCCCAGTGGACGCCAGCTTCACGTAGTGCAGTAATGACTTCGATATTGTGCGGTGCGCGGAAGAATTTATAAGCGAGTTCAGCGGTGATCGCACCGACATCAGGCGTTTGCAGTAGCTTATCGATATCAGCAGCCATCAGGCTATCAAGGTCGCCAAATTGCTGCGCCAAATTCTGCGCCGTCGTCTCACCGACACCGCGAATACCAAGCGCATAGATAAAGCGCGCCAATGTCGTATGCTTACTGGCTTCGATAGCGCTGAGGATGTTTTGTACTGATTTTTCGCCCAGTTTCTCAAGCGTAATCAGCTCGTCTTGATGATTGTGCAATTGATAGATATCAGCGACTGTCTTCACCAAGCCATGCTCAAAAAAGCTAATCAACCAACTTGCGCCTAAGCCATCGATATCCATTGCCCGACGCGAGACAAAGTGAATGAGCGCCTCGACCTGCTGCGCGGGACAAAACAGCCCACCAGTGCAACGCGCCAACGCTTCATCTTTGGGTAACACCACAGGTGAGTCGCATACTGGGCAGGTCGATGGTAATGTAACGGGTTCAGAATTTTCTGGGCGTTGATCTGTCCAAACACGGGTCACTTTAGGAATCACATCGCCTGCACGGTGGACGCTGACCATATCGCCTGCACGCACATCCAAGCGCTGAATCTCGCCAAAGTTATGCAAGGTGACATTGCTGACCGTGACGCCGCCGACTTTCACGGGTTCTAATTTACCAACAGGCGTAATCGCGCCAGTGCGTCCGACTTGCCACTCGATAGCATGCAAGCGTGTCATGACCGTTTCGGCAGGGAATTTATAAGCGGTTGCCCAGCGCGGCTCTCGCGATAAAAAACCAAGCTGCTGCTGCAACGCCAAGCTATTTACCTTGATGACCATGCCATCAATCTCAAACGGTAGCTCGCCGCGTGTCTCCTTTACCGATTCATAATAGGCTTGAGCCTCACGTGGATTTTGCACCACCTCGACTGCACTGACGGTAAAGCCAATGGTCTTTAGCCAAGCAAGCGCTGCTGATTGGGTTTTGATATGCTCAGGTAACCCTTGATTGACTGAATAACAGTAAAATGCGAGCGGACGGCTGGCGGCAATGGCGGGATCTAGCTGACGCAAACTCCCAGCAGCGGCATTGCGTGGATTGGCAAAAGTTTTGTCGCCCTTTTCTTCAGCAAGGCGATTCAAACGCTCAAAACCCGCTTTCGGCATCAGCACCTCACCGCGCACTTCTAATAATGGAATATCGCTTGCAGCCGCGAGCCAAAGTGGCAAATTGCGAATGGTTTTGGCATTTTGGGTGATGTCCTCCCCGGTTTGCCCATCACCGCGTGTCACCGCTTGGACAAATTTGCCATAAGCGTATTTGAGTGATACCGCCAAGCCATCAAGCTTTAGCTCCATCTCATACTCAGGGTTTTTCTGCGCATCATTGAGACGATCATTCACGCGGCGCATAAATCCATGTAACTCATCATAATCAAAGACATTGCCAAGCGAGAGCATGGGAATATCATGGGTAACTTGGGTAAAAGCCGATAGCGGCATGTCACCAACTTGGTTGATTGGGCTGTCTGGCTGTATCAAATCTGGATATTGTTCTTCAAGCGCCAATAAAGAGCGGCGCAACTGATCGTATTCGCTGTCCTCTAAAATGGGATTATCAAGCACATAATAGGCATAATTGTGCTGCTTGAGCGCATCGATAAACGTGCGCATCTGGGTGACGATAGCATCATTATTTTTTATAGGATTGGCAGTATTGATGTCTTTATTAATGTCTTTGGAAGTAAGCGGTGAGATAGGGTCAGTCATAGTCGGCGTCTTTTTCTTTGCAATTCAAGATGCCGATATGATAACAAGTTTGTAGGATGCTCGGATATAGTCGATCCTATATAAATTAGATACTGTGTCAGGCTCGCTCAGTCTACTATGTGTAGCACTTTCACTCACCTTCCTTGTATCTAAAGTATCTTGAACCGACTCTAGCATTTTGCAGAAACTAAAGCCCATTAAAAAGGCAAATAACGTCAATCGCTATTTGCCTTTTAGAATACTGCTAATATGAATCAGCTTTTATTAATCAACCTGTATTAATACATTAAAACTAACCTTCATAATCGCGAACTTGGTTACGCAATTGCTGTTTGTATTCAGGGGTGATTGGTTCGTTCTCTTCATCGAGCATAATGGCATCCAAATCACTTGCCATCATGTAAGCAATACTCATCATACTATCGAAGCTACGCAGCGCTTGTGGATGCGGCAGCGATAAGAATACTACCACGCCACTATAAGTATTGGTCGCCACGCTATGCGGATCAAAAGGCGCGATACCACTATCGGTGATGCCCATCATGCTGAACCAGAGCATACCCGTGCCATCTTTTTGCTCATAGCGATGGAACATGTTCATCGCGCCATAGCGCAGACCATACTTATCAATTAATGCCAATAAATCACGACCACGGATAATTGCGGCTGGACGGTCGCGATATTGATGCGGCAAAATAGTGATATTAATGTTGTCTTTGGCATTGATGAGTGGACCGTTTTGCGCTTCATCCACTGGCTCTGAGAGATGCTGATCGAGTATCGGACTGTTATTATCGAAGCTTGGCTCGGCTGCGGTATCAATAGAGGGCATCAAGCTGTCAGTTGCAGACATCAAGCTTGAAAACGCATCCTGCTCTTGCTCGATATGCATCTGCTCAGCGGCTTCTGCAAACTCGCTGTTGTCAGCACGCTGCTGCTCTGCTTGCCAGCGCACATAGTCGGCGTCATCTATTGTGTCAGTATCGCTGTCATTAACATCCGCATGCCCAGCTGTCAGCTGCGTATCAACATGGGTATGAGATTGGGTCAAAGGCTCGTCTTCGACCACCGCATTTAGATAACTGCGATCAGGGGCGATACTTGTTTCGCCAGCAACTGTATCATCCAAGTCTGGCTGATCGACGATGTTGCGTTCATGGCGCGGTATGATAGGAATACCGTTTTTATCATAATTGACCGCTACCGCTTCAGCATTGCTGCGGCGCTTAAAGCTACGAATGACCATAAATAGCCCTGCAAGCATGATAAATGCGGCAATGGCAATCAATATAAACTGAATAGCGGTCATAAGAGATACATCCTAATATATGACAAAAGGGAATACATAAGAGGGAATAAATGGCAATAGTCTAGCATGGCTAATGAATATCGTCACCATATAGTCATCGTTTACCGTGAGGCTGACACACTTGCGTGACGTTGTAATATTGTCACATCATTTCTAACTATACCACTGACAACTGCTACCAGTTATCAATTATTTTTGCTATTTAGCGCTGCTCTTAATCAGAAAGGTAACGTGCCGCCTCATCGAGTGAGACGCTGACTAAGGTAGAAATCCCTGCGCTTGGCATGGTAACGCCCTTTAACTCATCGGCAATCTGCATCGTTAATTTATTATGGCTGATAAAGATAAACTGCAAATCGTCTGCTAATTCATGAATAAGACTAGTAAAGCGGGCGACGTTGGCGTCATCAAGCGGCGCATCGACTTCATCCAGTACGCAAAATGGCGCAGGATGCTGCTTGAATATGGCAAAAATCAAACTCAGTGCCGTCAAGGTTTTTTCACCACCTGAAAGTACAGCAAGGCGACTATTACGTTTGCCTTTTGGCTGTGCCATCAAGTTTAGCCCTGCCCGCCACTGTTCTGATTTTGGCGCATTAACAGGCATATCATCCGTATTGAGCGTTAAACTGGCTTGCCCGCCACCAAACACTTTGGCAAATAAATTGGCAAGCTCAATATTGACGGCATCGAGCGTCTGCATAAATAGCGTCTTGGTGGTCTCATCAATCGAAGCAATCGCCTCCGTTAACGTCTGCATACTCGCAGCAATATCTGCGGTCTGCTGCGAGAGTGCTTGTAGGCGCTCATTAACTTCTGCCAACTCTGCCACGGCTGCCAAGTTGACTGCGCCAATTTTGCTTAGCTGCTGCTCAAGCTGCACGCGCTCAGACTCAAGCTCAGTGATTTTATCTGGGCGCACACGGCGATCATGAGCGATAAAATCTGCTAATAAGTTTGAGACGCTCATCACTTGTTGCTGATGCTGTGGACGCTGCGCTATGTCTGATTGTGCTTTATATTTATGACTCACATTATAATAAGCATCTAGCGCTTCTTGCGTATGGCTACTAGCATCCTCTAATTTTGCAGCGCTTAATGCCAGATCAGTGGCAAGACGGGCAAGCTCAGATTGCTGCGTTTGCAAGGTATTTTGTAGCGTATCTAGCTCTACTTGCTGCTGATTATATTCTTGCTTGAGCACCGTTAATGCGGTCTCGCGCCCTGTTAATACTGCCTGCTGCTCATCGCGCGCGGTCTGTGCTGTTTGCAATGCAGCTTGCAGTGCTGGCAATGTACTTTGCTGCTGCTCATGACGCGTCTTTAGATTTTGCTCGCTTTGTAATGACTTTTCAAATTGCGCACTTGCCCGAGCAAGACTGCTAGTGCTGTGCTCTAGACGCATCTCGCTCTGCTGAATACGCAGCTGCATTGCTTGCCAAGCGTCATCATCTGCTTGACGGTTACGACTTAGCTCACTGCGCTCCGCTTGTAATTGCTGAGTTGCCGCACGAGCATCGGCGATTTGTGGCGTTAGCGCTGCTATTTTGCTTTGGATATCCTGCTGTTCTTGATTCAGCGTTTGTTGTTCTTGCTCTAATTCTTGTTGCTCTTGCTCAAGGGTAACTTTGTCAGCATTGAGGCGTTGGCTGTCCGCTTGCAAACGTTCAGCGTTGGCGCGCTGAGTAGTGAGCTGTTGCTGGTATTGATGCTTATCACGGGTTAATTGCTCAGCTTGTGCTCGAGTTTCCTCTAAGCTAACTGTTAATGCATCATAGTTACGCTGGTCTTTTGTAATCGCTTTTTTCTGCGCTTCTATTTTGTTCTCAAACTCATCGAGCAAGTCTTCTAACGCTTGCAAACGGCTGCGCTGCTGCAAACGCTGGGTTAAAAATTGACTGTTGCTGTTATTGCTACCATTTTGTCCATCTTGCGCACCAGCAAATTTACTTAGATTCATCGTACCCTGACGACTGATAAGCCAGCCGTCAGTCGTTAGTAAAATAGCTGACGATGGCAATACTTTTAAAATCTCAGCAAGCGCTTCTAACGTTTGCCTATTATCTGTCTCAGGCTGTGCAATATATAAATAGCATTGCCGCCAAAGCGCTAAGTTTGGTGCGCTAATCAGCTGTGATAAAGGCAGTATTTTATCAATCAAACTCTCAGGCAATTCGCTAACCAGTGGCTTTGTATTTACCTCATTTTTCTTAGCGGATAGCCACAAGCTATGACCCGTTTCTATTTTGATTGATGACTTGTCCACTGTATTGGTTTGCGCATTTTGATAAATAAATAAATCTTTTAACTCATGCTCAAGCACCTGCCATAAGCTATGCGGTTTCTCAGAGTCAGCGCTCACGTTATTAACATTTGGTTGATAAGTTTGGTTAGAAACCAGCACATGGCTATCTAGCCACAATGCCAATACGCTATCAAGTAGCTCTGCATGCTGCTGCCCTTTCGCGCTTAACTCAATCTGGTCACGCAAGATGGTAATGGTCAATTGGCTATAGTCGCTAGCTATTTCATTTTCTAAATCACTTTTAACATCAGCAGTTTTTGCATGAACAAGCGGTTGAGATTTTGGTGTCGGCTTAGGATGCAATATCTGATGCAAAGTATCGTACTCGCCTGCCAAAACCGCGTGACGTTTTTCATCCTCGCTTAACTCGCGCTGCTGCGTGTGCAATTGCTGTTGTAAATCCTGCGCTTGCGGTTGTAGCTCAGACAAGCGCTCATTCACACTGTCTTGCTGACGCTCAATTTGCTGCAATTGTTTGTTTAGCTCGGCAACTTGCGCCGCTAACGTCTGCTGCAAATTATTCGTATCAGAATTATCTTGCAAACCAGCACTTGTAACTGGTGATAGCGACTGCTGTAATTGCTGCCATAGGTTTTGCCAGTTTTGCTGACGGCGCTGCCATTTGTCATGGTTCTGCTGATGGCGTTTTTGTGCTTGGCTATTAATGGCTTGCTGTTGTTCAAGCATGCGTGCATTATCTTGCAAGCGTAATAGCTGGTTTTGCGCGTCATGCCATGCGCGTTGTAACGGTTGCTCATTGCGTTTATGCGTGTCACGTCTACCCGTCAACTCAGTGAGCTGTGGGCGTAACACCTCTAATATATTCTGCTGCTCGGTTTGCTCGGCTTTTAATCGATCAATCTCACCCACTGCTTGCGCACGCTGCTGATCTAAATTGGCAAGTTGCTGCTCAATTGCGGTCAATTGTGATTTGGCATCGCTCAGCGCGTGCTCCGCTTGTTGATAGCCTAGCTGCTGCTGATAATGAGCGCTTTGAGCATCGTCTTTGAGCCATTGCTCTTGATTGATATGCGCGGCAAGTTTATCTTGCTTGGCTTTTAGGGTGTCATAGTTGGCTTGTAAAGTTGATACTTCAGTGGCGCTGCGCTCATGCGCTATTTTTTGCTGCTGCTGAGTATGCTTGGCTTGATAGAGCTGCTGAATGGCAAGCTGCTGTTTGATATCCGCAAGCGTTAGCGCCAACTCTTCATAACGCTCAGCACTGGCGGCTTGTTTAAACAGACGCTTTTGTTGGCTGACCAGCTCACTTTGCATATCATGCAGACGTGCCAAATTATCTCTAGTTTTCTCTAACTTCTTTTGCGTTTCTTCACGGCGTGCTTGATAGCGCGACACCCCTGCTGCCTCTTCGATAAACTCACGCAGCTGCATCGGGCTAGACTCAACGATACGCCCAATCATACCTTGCTCAATCACCGCATAACTACGCGCGCCAAGTCCCGTACCCAAGAATACATCGACCACATCACGGCGACGACAGCGCGTACCATTGATAAAGTAGTCTGAGCGACCTTCCTTATTTACCTGACGACGAACGGACAGTTCTTGATACAGATTAAACTCATGGCGAATACCGTTTTGTTCATCTTGCGTATGCTCAAAGGTTAGCTCGACACTGGCAACACTTTTGGCAGATTTATCTTGCGTACCAGCAAAGATAACATCACTCATCGCGCCGCCACGCAGCTGCTTGGCAGAGGTTTCACCTAGCACCCAACGTATGGCATCAATCACATTGGATTTGCCACAGCCGTTCGGCCCGACAATGGCGGTGATGCCATGACGAAAGGTAAAAGTCGTTGGATTGGCAAAGGATTTGAAGCCTGCCAGCTTTAGGGATTTTAGGCGCATGAATAATCAGTAAACTTAGCAAAAACAGGCGGCTATTCTACCTTAAATTGTGGTGAGTTTTTAGGGTTTGTGAAGGGTGCTATAATAGGGCTGAAAATAATAATCATTCGTCTAAGTATCAAAAAATAAGAGTATAAAAATGCCTAACTATAATCCGCAAGAACTACAGCAAAAATATGAGCAATGGTGCAAACTACATCGCCAGCAACTCGAAGCGCAGCAGCAGTTTTTGCAAGCTGAAGCCTTGCAAAATGAGTTGAAAGATTACTATCTTAACCCGCAATGGATGGCAGATCGTGAAGCGGATCTGCCAATTGAACATTCAGGTGATGAATACTCTATCTTTAGTGAAGATGCGCTGTGGAGTATGCTCAGCGACCATGATGAGCTAGCAAGAAAATGGATGCGTTTGGGGCTGGATGCGATTGATAAGAAATAGGATTTCTTTAAAATTAATAAAAGATAGTAAATAAATAAAGATACTTCTAAGGAGTGGCTATTTGTGTATATTCATTAGCATATTGTTTGATAACCTTTAATAGTTTGTCAGCCTCTCTATCAAGTGCCTGTTTAATGATCTCACATTGCTCAAAACTACCAGCATATAGTTCAGTGTATAAGTCGATAAGTTGCTTAGAGAACTTTTCATAGTCCTCCTCTAATAATGGGAAGTGCAACATAATCAATGTTTCTACTTCTGTCATCAACATCATAAACGTCTCTATGGGAACGATTAAACTTTCACCTCTAGAGCGAAAGTAGATACCCTCGTGAACCATATAGGTTAATTTATATAATTTGATAATCAACTGCTCATATTTCTCTCGTTTAAATACTTGTATTTCTTTTTTATATTCTAGTCCTAACTTTAGAAGATCACGCTTGTGGTTTTGCCAATTTAATATAGAACTCGTTGCAAATGAAATTGCTCCCCCTAAAGCAACACTTAGAAGACTCACTAATACTACATCCATTCATCACCTTCCTAAAAACACTGCCTAAGTTAGAGTATAAATTTCTAGAGAATCCCAATCCCACTTAACAACAGCTGCCCACCAGCAAATAATAACAACACCCCAAAGGCACGCTTAAGCGTTAGCGCAGGCAACTGGTGCGCAAGCTTCGCACCGACTTTTGCCATCGCAAAGCTAGCGACAGAAATACATAGAAAACCCGTGATATGCACAAAGCCTATCGTGCCCTCAGGCAGATTGACCACATCTTGCCCGAACCATGCAAACCCTGCCGCACCAGCCAATGCAATCGGCAAGCCACAAGCGGCAGACGTGCCGACCGACTGCTTCATCGGTAACCCTGCCCAGTTTAAAAAGGGTACGGTTAAACTGCCACCGCCAATACCAAAAATAGACGACGCCATGCCAATCCCTGTACCTGCGCCGAACTGTAGACCAGCTGACGGTAGCGGTTTGCCCAGCTGCTCTTTATTGGACAAAAACAGCATTTTTAAAGCGACCAATAACGCGCCGACACCGATGATGGCTTGCAATACTTTACCGTCAATCATATCGGCAATACCAGCACCGACCAGACTACCGATGACCAAGCCGAGTGCCATTTTGCGCCATACTTCCCAGCGCACGCCGCCGCGCTTATTGTGCGCAGTCATTGAGCTGATCGAGGTCACAACGATGGTCGCCAGTGACGTACCAATCGCCAAATGGGTCACCACTTCTGGTGAAAAATCATAAGCGGTAAAAATCCATACCAATGCTGGTACGATAATCATGCCGCCGCCAACGCCAAATAAACCAGCACTGACACCCGCAAATGCGCCTGCAATCACAAACCATACATATAACATCATCGAATCAGCCTTTTATCACACTTATTTTTATAAAAATTCTTTAGTTTTATAATCACTTGCCTATCGCATTTGCTAAATCATAATCCGACCTTTATGCTGTTTATTTGATACTGTCTAATCGTGACAATCTCATGACAATCGCCCAGTATAACAAAGATTATCCACGCTATATTAACCACATCGACGAAACTTATGCCGCTATTTTCCAATTTTTCTGACGACTCATTAGAGCTTCATCATTTACCACAGCTGAACCATCGCCACCTTGTCAGCAGTGCCTCTACCAATAGCGAGCTGATAACAGATGTACAACATGGCACGTTAAATGCTGCGCAGATGCATCTACTGACCGCTGAAACCCAAAGTGCAGGTCGTGGGCAGCACGGGCGCTCGTGGCAATCACCGCGCGGCAATGTCTATCTGTCGTTATATCATCCTATTCATCTGCCGATTAGCGGTTTACTGTCGCTGATTATCGGCGTTGAACTGGCAAAAATGCCCGTTATTCAAATATTAAATGAGCAATTGCGCGCGCAAGAATTGACGCCCATCGGCGTGAAGTGGGCAAACGATTTGGGCTTTTATCAACCGCCATCTGACTCAGTGTCAAATGAGCCTAAACTGACAGCACAGACCCTACCTTTTAATAAACTTGCGGGAATTTTAATAGAACCCGTGTCGCAAACGGGCAAATTGGTCGGCGTGGTGATGGGCGTAGGACTTAATGTACAGGCAACGCCCAATCTCACTGCAAAGACCTGCGAAGGCATGAGTTATGAGGCGATTAGCCTACAGGATATTTGTAAAATGCTAGAACCAGATACAGATATGGTGAGTCTGCCAAGCCTAAAAATACTTTACCAACAAATGAGTAAAGCCCTGCTAGCCGCGATGACACGCTTTGAGCACTTAGGATTAGAGAAGCCCACTGGTCAAAGCTATAATTTGGACAGCTTTTTAAAACAGTTTGAGTCGATGGATGCACTGGCAGGATTACGCTTGCACGTTACTCAAGAGCATAACGGTAAAACAGATAGTATCACAGGTTATGCTTGTGGTCTTGATACACATGGATGTTTGCAATTGCGTCAAGATAGCGGTAAGATTTCTGCGCTTTTTACCGGACGCATCGACGTTATTGATAAAGCTTAAATCAAAGACCCAATGGGCACGATATAAAGGGATTTTTATGCTCTGGTTAGATCTTGGCAACACCCGCCTAAAATACTGGCTCACCGATGATATCGGACAAATAGTCGCGCATGATGCCAAGCAACATTTGCAAGCGCCTGCCGAACTACTGATGGGTTTGACCGATCGCTTCGAGCGTTATGCGCCTGATTTCATTGGTATCTCATCGGTGCTGGGCGACGATTTAAATGTTAAAGTGTCAGAGACGTTAGGTCGTCTGAATATTCCGTTTGAGTTTGTCCATGTCGATGCAGCGCATGCTTTGATGAAGAGTGCTTATAATGACGAACAGCTCGGCTGTGATCGTTGGCTACAGATGCTGGGCGCCGTAGATAAGAAAAAACGTCAATGCGTGATTGGCTGTGGCACAGCAGTGACCATTGACTTGATTGATCATGCTGAGCATTTGGGCGGTTATATTTTCCCCAGTATTTATCTGCAACGTGAATCACTATTTTCAGGCACTAAGCAAATCACCATATCCAATGGCACCTTTGATAGTGTGGGTCAAGGCATGACCACACAAGATGCGGTACATCGCGGCATACTATTATCAATCGTCGGTGCCATCAATGAGATTAGCCATCGCCATCCCAACTTTGAAGTTATCATGACGGGTGGTGATGCATCTATTATCTCGCAGCACGTCAACCGTCCAGTACGCTTGCGTGATGATTTATTGTTGAACGGTCTGGCACGATATTTTGATCATACCAAACAGTCGTAATACTCAATAGATACTTTTACATTGAAAATAAAAAAAGCAGTACGTGTAAGGCGTACTGCTTTTTAGTATTGTTTAAGCTTTAGTAATACTCAAATATTATTGGAACGGTTACTTTGCCTACTACTGTCTTACTATCTTTTCTAAATGGTTTCAAAAGACTGCGGCGTAACTCTCTCATAAACTCACTATCAATTTTATCGGAGCCACTACTCTTCAATACGGTAATATTTGCAACTTTACCTTCCTGATTTACAATTAATAAAAATTTCATTTCCGCACGTTTGAGTTTGCAAGGTTCTTCCGGATCACAATTACCCTCTAAGTTGCGAATGTGACGACTATCGAACCTTGGTTGATGTACCCACTTCGCATCAGAAGTTGAAAACTGAATGACGGGTTGCGATGGTGACATTTCTGCTAACTCAGCATTTGCTGAGTGTACCGCAAATACACTCAGTAGAAATAGCGCTTTTGTCAGCACAGAAATAATAGTTAATCGCAGATTTATCTTGAAGCGTGTTTTAGGTGTGGTAATAGTCAGCAGCATAGACGGTATCTTATAAATATGGCGAATAAAAAAGGCTAAGAAGCAACTCTATTAATCGATTATTGTCAATCAAAAAATAAAATATACCTTAGCACAATTGTTCGTTATTAACCAGCCGTTGTCCTAAGCTAGTCTGGTTATGCCAAATTTAGAAAGTCGCTGATGATAGTATTATATTTTTATACTATTTAGTCTCATTAAATAGCTCACGACCAACCAGCATACGGCGGATTTCACTGGTACCTGCGCCAATCTCATACAACTTGGCATCGCGCCAGTAGCGACCAAGTGGATACTCATTGGTGTAGCCATTACCACCAAATATTTGAATGCCCTCGCCTGCCATCCAGGTGGCTTTTTCGGCACACCATAAAATCACACTAGCGCAGTCTTTACGTACTTCTCGGCTATGACCGGCACCGCGCTGATCTAGCATGTCCAAATTCTTGCCGACGGTATATAAGAAACTACGACCTGCTTGCAGTATCGTATACATATCCGCCACTTTACCTTGGATAAGCTGAAACTCGCCAATCGCTTGACCAAACTGCTTACGGTCATGGATATAAGGCACGACATTGTCCATCACTGCTTGCATGATACCGATAGGACCTGCGGCCAATACGGCACGCTCGTAATCTAGGCCACTCATAAGTACCTTAACGCCTTCATTGAGACCGCCCAAGATATTTTCGCTCGGTACGGTCACATTGTTAAAGGTCATCTCACCAGTATGGCTACCACGCATGCCGAGCTTATCCAGCTTTTGCGCTGTGCCGAAACCTTCCATACCTTTTTCAACGATAAAAGCGGTCATGCCTTTGCCGCCGAGCTCAGGATTGGTCTTGGCGTAGACTACCATCACATCTGCATCAGGACCATTGGTGATCCACATTTTGCTACCATTCAACACATAGCTACCGTCTTTCTCTTCAGCTTTTAGCTTCATACTAACGACGTCTGAGCCAGCGCCTGTCTCACTCATAGCCAATGCACCGATGAACTCACCGCTGACCAGTTTTGGTAAATATTTTTGTTTTTGTGCCTCAGAGCCATTACGTTTGATTTGGTTGATACATAGGTTCGAATGCGCACCATAGCTTAGCGCGACCGATGCCGAAGCACGGCTGATTTCTTCCATCGCGACCATGTGTGCGACGTAGCCCATGTTAGAGCCGCCGTATTCTTCAGGAACGGTAATGCCATGCAGACCGATATCACCCATCTTTTGCCATAGATCCATTGGGAATTCATCGCTGCTATCAATCTCGGCAGCACGTGGGGCGATTTCATTGGTTGCAAACTGCTGTACCATATCGCGTAATGCATCAATATCTTCGCCAAGCTGAAAATTCAATCCAGGTAAACTCATAACTATTCCTTGTGTTTTGATTTTTTTAAATTTCGGATTTTAATCTGTTTTTGAAAGCCGCTATATTTCTAATGCCATTTTTGAGGTCATAGTCAATTCACTATACTAATTAAGACTGACGTTTATTAATGGCGTTTATTGATTAAGGCACGTGCCACGTTTGAGCCATTTGGACGCTTTAAAAACGCACTGATACGCTCGCCTGCCACGACCAATTTATCCAAATCGATACCTGTGCTGATACCCATACCGTGTAGCATATACACCACATCTTCGGTTGCCACGTTACCTGTTGCGCCTTTGGCATAAGGACAGCCGCCCAGTCCAGCCACCGAGGTATCAAATTCGCTGACACCTATTTGTAATGCGGCTAGCGTATTGCTCAATGCTTGACCATAAGTATCGTGAAAATGACCCGATAGCATAGAGATATCAGCATATTCTAAAGCGGCTTGTAAGGCGCGCTGTACCTTGAGCGGTGTACCAACACCAATGGTATCGGCAATGCCAATCTGCTCAGCACCAATCTCAACCAATCGTTTGGTGACGTACGCTACTTGGCTTGGGTCAATGTCGCCTTCATAAGGACAGCCAACCGTACAAGAGATAACGCCTCGTACTTTGATGCCTTGCGCTTTTGCAGCCGCAGCTACTGGCGCAAAACGCTCGATACTCTCATCAATACTACAATTGATATTTTTTTGACTAAAGGTTTCACTTGCTGAACCAAAAATAACGATTTCATCAGGACGATGAATGATGGCGTTTTCAAAGCCGCGCATATTAGGTACCAGTACCGAGTAGCAAATATCTGTCTGCCGTGTCGGCGCTAGCGCATCAAGTAGCGCGCTATTATCGCCCATTTGTGGCACCCACTTTGGCGAGACAAAACTGGTTGCTTCTAGCTTTTTGACACCGGCTGCAATCAAATCATTGATAAGCGCTTGCTTAACCTCAGTCGGTACCGTCGTTGACTCATTTTGTAGTCCATCACGCGGACTGACATCAACGATTCTGACGTGACTTGGATATGAATGGTTTAGATACGAATGGCTCATGCTTGTCGTCCTTTTTATTACTTACCTATTATTAAGCTATGTCAGCTATTCGCTCTCAGTATTTTCGCCAGCATCTATGCGTAATAACTCGTCACCATCAGCGACCAAATCACCTGCTGCAAATAGCAATTCTGCCACCACGCCATCCGTCGGCGCAGTAATAGTGTGCTCAATTTTCATAGCTTCGATGACCGCTAACGGCTCGCCTTTTTTCACAGTATCACCAACCGCCACTTTAAAGGCAACCACCTGCCCTGGCATCGGTGATTTTAAACTGCCAACCGCTGCGGACTCTTCGCCCACGTGCGCCATAATATCAACAAGCGTAATCTCGTCACGACCACTGTCTGTGAACACATAAACGGTCTCATTATGCATCCAGCTTTGCGCGCTAGTACGTGCACCATCTAACCATAGCGTATGATTGTGCTCGTCGCTACTGGCATAGCTCACTTGACCTTCATAAACCGTTTCGGTCTGAGCAGCGACATTGATATTGCTAATATCCTGCGTATTAGCGACTTCTTTTTCAATAACGAGCGTAAAGCTACTGAGGTTATCGCTGCCTTTTTTACTATCAGAACAATTTGAATTGTGCCAGTTATTCATGCGGGCAGTATAAGCATTCTCATCATAAACCAAGCTAAATGAGCGAGTGTAATCGTTATAAGCACGGAAGCCAGTAGGTTTGCTAAATGGATCAATATCTGACTCTTGCGTCGCCATCTCGCTCGCAAGCTGACGAGTAATGGCAGTCACAACCAGCGTCGATAATGCCAAAGGCTGCTGATTAAAAATTGCATCACGCTCGTGCTCAATCAATGCCGTATCAAGATTGGCTTTGCTAAAAGATTCTGTATTTAAGATATAACGTAAAAATGCCGCGTTATTCGGCAAACCCACGATACGGGTTTGTGCCAGAGCCCGATCAAGCTTGGCTAATGCCTGCTCTCGCGTTGGTGCATGGACGATGAGCTTGGCAATCATAGAGTCATAGAACGGACTAATCACATCGCCTTCGCGCACGCCATCATCGATACGCACACCAGTACCATCTTTATCAATCATAAAGGTGCTGTGTTCAGGTTTTTGATACGTAAACAACGTACCGGTCGCGGGCAAGAAGCTATTGTCAGGATTTTCAGCACAGATGCGCGCTTCAATTGCATGACCGTTGATAGTCAGATCAGCTTGGGTTTTTGGCAATGGCTGACCTGCCGCGACTAAGAGCTGCCACTCGACCAAATCGACACCCGTGATCGCTTCACTGACTGGATGCTCAACTTGCAGGCGTGTATTCATCTCCATGAAATAAAAATTCATAGAATCTTCGCGCTGCTCAATGATGAATTCAACCGTGCCTGCGCCGACATAATCGACTGCACGAGCCGCTTCGATGGCAGCGGTGCCCATCGCCTCACGCATCGCAATATCAACACCCGGTGCAGGCGCTTCTTCTAATACTTTTTGGTGGCGGCGCTGTACGGAACAATCACGCTCAAACAAATGCACATAGTTGCCATGCGTATCGCCAAATACTTGGATTTCGATATGGCGCGGTTTTAAGGCGTATTTTTCAACCAACACTTTATCATCACCAAAGCTGGTAATGGCTTCACGGCGACATGAGTCTAATAAATCTACAAAATCGCTGCTTTTTTCAACGATACGCATGCCTTTACCGCCGCCACCTGCACTGGCTTTGATCAAGACAGGATAGCCAATACTATCGGCTTGCTGCTGCAAAAATTCTGCGTCTTGATTGTCACCATGATATCCCGGTATCAGTGGTACGCCCGCTATTTCCATCAAGCGCTTGGATTCAGATTTGCCGCCCATGGCGCGGATAGCATCAGCCGATGGACCGATAAATACCAGTCCTGCATCCTGACAAGCTTGCGCAAAGTCAGCATTTTCACTTAAAAATCCATAACCCGGATGAATCGCTTGGGCGCCAGTCTCAAGCGCTATCGCGATAATCGCATCACCTTTTAGATAGCTGTCTTTTGGTGCCGAACCGCCCAGATAGATGGCTTCATCACAGACAGCCACATGCTTGGCCTCACGATCCGCATCAGAGTAAACAGCGACGGTGCTGACACCCAGACGCTTGGCAGTCGCGGCTACTCGGCAGGCAATTTCACCACGGTTGGCAATTAGAATTTTAGAAAACATAACTATCCCTGTGTGTTATCGTTTTTATTTGAGATCTTGTCTATTGACTCATTTGTCTCTCGTGCATTATCAATCTGCCGTCAACCAATCCGGCTTACGTTTTTGCAGAAAGGCTTGCACGCCCTCTTTACCTTGCTCTGATGAGCGAATATCAGCGATGCCTTTTACCGTATCGGCAATCAGCTTATCAGTGATGGGAGCATCAGCGACATCGTGTAATAGCTGCTTGCAGGTTTTGACTGCATCAGGGCTGTTTTTGACGACTTTGCTACAAAATATAGCGACCTCATCAGCTAGCCATTCTTCGCTAACACGTTCATGGATAAAGCCAAGCTGCCGTGCCTTTTTAGCATCAAATACTTCAGCACTTAAGAAGTAACGCTGTGACGCTCTAGCACCCAGTGCTCTGATGACATAAGGGCTAATCGTTGCAGGCGCTAAGCCTAAACGCACTTCGCTGAGGCAGAAGTTTGCAATTTTAACAGCGATGGCCACATCACAGACAGCCACTAATCCCATGCCGCCTGCATAAACATCACCTTGAATAGCCGCAACTGTTGGCTTAGGACATTCATAAATAGTTTTGAGCATCTGTGCTAATTTGTCCGCGTCTGCTAGGTTTTCCTCGTAGCTATAATCCGCCATGGCACGCATCCAGTTCAAATCGGCACCTGCACAGAATGCCTTGCCAGCAGCTGCTAATACAATGACACGTACGTCATCATCAGCGCCAAGCGTATTAAATGCATCGGTTAGCTCAGCAATCATTTCATCGTTAAAGGCATTACGTATCTCAGGACGATTTATCGTCACCGTCGCCACGTGCTGTTCCACTTTAACCAATAAGCTTTTATAATTTTTATCACTGTCTTTTTGCATAACTTTCTCTATATTTTTATGTAAATATTTAAACAAACGCTCGGTCAATCCATAATAATGTTAATACAAGGAAACCGAATGTAGATGTACAAATCGTACTTCAAATGAGGTTGACGCAGTAGTAGCTTATTATGGGAAGGTCTGAAAATGCTTACATCCTAAAAACACCAAAAGTCGTCTCTTCGATCGGAGCGTTATACGCGGCGCTCAACCCTAATGCCAATACATGACGTGTATCAGCAGGGTCAATTACGCCATCGTCCCATAGACGTGCGGTGGCATAATATGGGTGACCTTGCTTTTCATACATATCGAGAATCGGCGCTTTAAATGCCGCTTCATCCTCATCACTCCATGCCTCGCCTTTACGATCAAAATTGTCACGCTTGACCGTTGCCAATACTGATGCTGCTTGCTCGCCACCCATCACAGAGATACGCGCATTTGGCCACATCCATAAAAAGCGCGGGCTATAAGCGCGGCCACACATGCCATAGTTACCAGCGCCAAATGAGCCGCCAACGATGACTGTGAATTTTGGCACTTTTGCATTGGCGACTGCCATCACCATCTTGGCACCATGACGCGCAATGCCTTCATTTTCATATTTGCGACCGACCATAAAGCCAGTGATATTCTGGAGGAATACTAGTGGGATTTTGCGTTTACAACATAGCTCAATAAAGTGCGTGCCTTTCTGTGCTGACTCACTAAACAAGATACCATTGTTGGCGATAATACCGACTGGCATCCCTTCGATATGAGCGAATCCACAAACTAGCGTCGTGCCAAAGCGTGATTTAAATTCATCAAAAGCACTGTCATCGACGATACGAGCAATGATTTCTTTGATATCAAATGGCTTACGCTTATCCGTTGGAATGACGCCATATAGCTCTTTGGCATCATAGCGCGGCGGAAGCGGCTTGATTTGATTTGGGATTTGCTTAGCAGGACGATTTAGATGGCTAACGATGTTGCGCGCAATTGACAACGCATGCGTATCGCTTTGTGCTAAGTGGTCGACGACCCCCGACAGACGAGTATGCACATCGCCGCCGCCCAAATCTTCGGCTGTGACCTCTTCACCTGTCGCCGCTTTTACCAGTGGTGGACCACCCAAAAAGATGGTGCCTTGGTCTTTTACGATAATAGACTCATCACTCATCGCTGGCACATAAGCCCCTCCAGCCGTACAGCTGCCCATGACCACGGCAATCTGTGGAATACCTGCGGCACTCATATTTGCTTGATTAAAGAATATGCGACCAAAGTGCTCTTTATCGGGGAACACGTCATCTTGATTGGGTAAATTAGCACCGCCTGAATCCACCAAATAGACACAAGGCAAATTGTTTTCTTGCGCGATTTCTTGCGCACGCAGATGTTTTTTGACCGTCATTGGATAATAAGTGCCGCCCTTTACCGTGGCATCATTACAGACGATCATACACTCAATACCATTGATACGACCGATACCCGCAATCACGCCAGCTGCTGGAATCTCTTCGCCATACATATCGTACGCTGCCATCGGTGCCACTTCTAAAAATGGCGTACCCACATCCAGCAAACGCTCGACACGCTCGCGAGGCAAGAGTTTGCCACGGGCTAAATGCTTGGCACGCGCACGCTCTGAACCGCCTTGTACGACTTTACGCAAGTGACCATATAAGTCATCGACCACCGCTTGCATGGCGGCACTGTTCTGCTGGAATTCAGCGGCGTTTGGACTCAGTTTACTGGTTATGATAGCGCTCATGATATCCCTTTTTCTTTAATACGTAGATGCAAGTGGCTTTTTTTATTCTCTGCTTTATTTTAGCGTTTACTCATATATCTTATTCATACAATAACAGATAAGAGTGGTCAAATTTCTATAGACTCAGCTCTTCTATCATCTGCTCAATAATTTTATATTTCTGAATTTTTCCAGTGATGGTCATTGGATATTCAGTCACGAAACGATAATAAGTCGGTACTTTATAATGGGCAATATGCTCGCTACAGAACTCGCGAACGTCTTCTTCCGTCAAGCTGTCTGCTTCTTTAGGAATAATCCACGCCGCGAGTACTTCACCATACTTTTTATCAGGAATACCGACGATTTGCACATCTCGAATCTTCGGATGACGATAGAGATAGTTTTCGATTTCGACCGGATAAATATTCTCACCGCCACGAATCACCATGTCTTTACTACGACCAACGATTTTGACATAACCGTCTTCATCCATCGTAGCCAAATCACCCGTATGCATCCAACCGTCTTGGATGGCTGCGCGGGTTTTGAAGCGACTGCCCCAATAGCCTTTCATCACTGAATAACCACGTGTGAGTAGTTCGCCTGTCTCGCCCAAGGCTACAGTCTCACCCGTTTCAGTATTGATGACTTTGACTTCAAGCGCAGGCTGTACTAAACCAACGGTCGATACTTGCTTATCAAGCGGCGTATGTTCATTGGTCTGACAAGATACGGGACTGGTCTCTGTCATGCCATATGCAATGGTGACTTCACTCATATGCATCTCGTCGATGACGCGGCGCATGACTTCGATCGGACAACTAGAGCCTGCCATGATGCCCGTACGCAAAGTCGATAAATCAAAGTTTTTAAACTCCGGATGGTCAAGCTCAGCGATAAACATCGTTGGCACACCATGTAGACCCGTACACTTCTCTTCTTCAACGGCTTGTAATACGGTCAAAGGCTCAAAACCATCGTTCGGATAAACGATACAACCGCCATGCGTCAGAATCGCCAAGTTACCAAGCACCATACCAAAGCAATGGTAGAGTGGCACCGGAATACACAGTTTATCCTCTTCTGTGAGATTCATAGCCTCACCGATGAAGTAACCGTTGTTAAGAATATTACGATGGCTTAATGTTGCACCTTTTGGCGTACCAGTCGTGCCACTGGTGAACTGAACATTGATGGCATCGGCGTTCTTGAGCTGGGCTTGGCGCTCTGCCACCCGTGGATCGTTGGCATCGCCTTCCGCCATCCATGCAGAGAATTTCTGCATAAAGCCAAATGTTTCTTTACTGTCAGGCTCATCAATCCAAATAATGCGCTCAATCGTTGGAATCTCGACCAAATCAAGCTGGGTATAGTCTTTATGATAAATCTCAGGACACAGTTCGCGGATTAAACTGGCGTAATCGCTGGTTTTGAAATGACGCATAAGCACAAGCGCTGAGCAGCCCAATTTATTCAAGGCATATTGCAGCTCAAAGGTACGATAGGCAGGATTGATATTGACAAGGATAATACCGGCTTTTGCCGTTGCTAATTGCATGAGCAGCCATTCAGCATTATTGTGTGACCAGATACCGATGCGATCGCCGATTTCCAGCCCCATCTCAATCATGGCACTCGCTAACTGATTGACTTGCTGTTGTAGCTCGCGATATGTCCAGCGGATATTTTGATGGCAAGAAACCAAAGCTTCGCGCTCTGGATACTTGGATACGATAGCATCAAAAAAGTCACCAATGGTCGCTTCAATGAGCGGCACATCAGGGCCTTTATCATAGCTTTGGGTAAGCGGTGCATTTGCTGAGCGTGCGCCCATATTAATACTAGGAATGCTATTTAGAATAGTATCAAAATTAATGTGAGTCGCATCAAAATCAGAAGTTTGCGTCATAACGAGTCCTTTCGTTTTACTTTTTATGGTGCTTATTAGTCGCCTATCACCGATTCATTCTTCCTTGAACAGGTCTTAACTAGCGTTAGCTACTATACCGTCTTAAATCGAAGGCTGTCAATAATAGTAATACAATATGTATCATTTAAAATGATAGTATAAGATAAGATAAATTCATCAGTCATGATTAAGTGACGAATTTTCTGAATGACTTAAATCAAAAAAGCCAGCCTTATCATATATAGAAAAAAGCTAGCTTTTCCAGTGATTAATAGTCTCAAATCACTCCAGACCCAATTCTTTTATCATTTGCTCAACGATTTTGAATTTCTGAATTTTACCAGTGATGGTCATTGGATATTCATCAACGAAACGAAAGTAGGTCGGCACTTTATAATGAGCAATATGGTCACAACAAAACTGCCTTACCTCTTCTTCGCTTAAGCTATTTGGCTCTTTTGTAATAATCCACGCCGCGAGTACCTCACCATACTTTTTATCAGGAACACCAACAATTTGTACATCGCGAATCTTCGGATGACGATAGAGATAGTTTTCGACTTCTACTGGATAGATGTTTTCGCCGCCGCGAATGACCATGTCCTTGCTACGTCCCACCACAGTGATGTAGCCATCTTCGTCCATTACCGCCAAATCACCCGTATGCATCCAGCCATCAGTAATCGCCGCGCGTGTTTTAAAGCGGCTGCCCCAATAGCCTTTCATCACCGCGTAGCCATAAGTGAGTAATTCGCCCGTCTCTCCAATCGGGACGACATCACCCGTTTCAGTGTCGACGATTTTGACCTCAAGCGCGGGCAGCACCATCCCTACGGTGGAGACTCTTTTTTCGAGTGGCGTTTGCGAGCTGGTTTGACAAGAAGCTGGACTGGTCTCGGTCATGCCATAAGCAATCGTCACCTCGCTCATGTGCATTTTATCCATGACGCGGCGCATAACCTCAATTGGACAGCTAGAGCCGCCCATGATACCAGTACGCAAGCTAGACAAATCAAAGCTGTCGAATTCTGGATGATCGAGCTCTGCGATGAACATCGTCGGTACCCCAAGCAGAGCGGTACATTTTTCTGCTTCGACCGTTTGCAATACGGTAAGCGGATCAAAGCCGTCATTAGGATAAACGGCGCAACCGCCATGGGTCAAAATGGCTAGATTACCACCCACCATGCCAAAGCAATGATACAGCGGTAAGGGAATACACAGTCTATCCTCGCAGGTCAGCTTCATGCCTTCGCCAAGAAAATAGCCATTATTGAGGATGTTACGATGGCTTAATGTGGCACCTTTTGGGGTGCCTGTCGTCCCACTGGTAAACTGCACACTGATAGAGTCTGTATTTTGCAGCTGGGCTTGGCGCTCTGCTACACGTGAATCGTTGGCATCACCTTCTGCCATCCATGTAGAGAACTTTTGCATAAAATCAAAGTCTTCATCAGAGTTTGGCTCATCAATCCAAATAATGCGCTCAATCGTCGGAATCTCAACCAAATCAAGCTGCGTATAGTTTTTATGATAAATCTCAGGACATAGCTCGCGAATCATTTGCGTATAGTCGCTGCTTTTGAAATGACGCATCAATACCAATGCCGAACAGCCCAGTTTATTCAGTGCATATTGCAGCTCAAAGGTACGGTAAGCAGGATTAATATTGACGAGGATAACGCCGACTTTCGCGGTTGCCAATTGCATCAACAGCCATTCAGCATTATTTTGTGACCAGATACCGATGCGATCACCGATTTCTAGCCCCATTTCAATCATGGCACTCGCTAACTGATTAACTTTCTCTTGTAGTTCGCGATACGTCCAGCGAATATTTTGATGGCGAGAAACCAAAGCTTCACGATCAGGATATTTATTGACAATGGCATCAAAAAAATCACCGATTGTCGCTTCAATGAGCGGCACATCAATACCTTTATCATGGCTTTTGGTGAGTGGCGCATTTGCTGAACGCACGCCTACATTAACTTTAGGGATATTGTTGAGAATACTGTTATTAGGCGTGCTTTCATTAATAATGCTGTCAAAATCGGTAATCTGAGTCATCACGAGTCCTTTCGTTTTGCTGTTTAATGTTTGTTATCAGAGCGGTAATAGACTACAAAGGTAAATGTCATATTCTTCCTTGAATATTCTCTGTCACCATAGACTATAATTAAATCAAGCCCTAACCTATATAGCCTCTTAAATGAAAGCCTGTCAATAATATTGATACAGGACGTATCGATTATTATTGCTGCGCCATCTTATTAAGTTGATTATTTATATAAAAGATGCGATAGACATAAAAAAGCCAGTGCTGCATAAAGATGGCAGCACTGGCTATGGTTTGTAATGCTTTTATAATTATGCTTTAGGTGCTACAGGCGATTTAATCGTTACTGTTGCGCTGACTTCATCACTATCATTTAGCAAGTCCATGACCAGCTCTTCATCACTTTCTGTCTTGACCTGCCAATTACCAGTCGCTTTTGGCACGCCTGTCACCATGACGGAGATTGCTTTGTTTTTTAGGCGAATCATGGGTGGCTTATGATCGTAGCCATTATGATCTAGACCCAACACATCATCGGCAATGGTAGCAGCCTGAGCGCGTAATGGGGCGACATAGCGACACGGCACGCCATCGATAGACATACAGTCACCAATCGCATAAATATTGGCTGTACTGGTACGCAAGGTTGGTGCATCTACCACGATACCAGTGCGACGGTCAAACTCGACACCAGCTGCAGTTGGTAGCTTATCATCGACGGTCAGACCTGTACTGGCAATCACATGATCGACCATAAGTGGTTCGATTGGCTCAGCAGTACTGCTTTCTGTCGCTGATGCTAGCGCCTCATAACTGACCTGCAGTTTTCCATCACTGATACGAGTAATAGCAGATACCTGGTACCCTCCTAAAAAGTTAATCCCTTGCGACTTAACTGCTTGGGCAATACGAGCCGTTGCTTTTGGCGGTAGCATTTGTGATAGTGGCGCATCGTTTAAATCAATGAGTGTCACTTGATGACCTGCTTTTAATAAGTCCTCTGCAATCTCCGTCCCAACCATACCAGCACCGACGATAGCAACGTGCTGACTGCCAGTTGCTAGCTTTTCTTGCAACTGTCCAAAGCGCTCAATATGATTGACATGCCAGACTAGTTCCTCTGGCAAGCTTTTTGGGAAGATAGGATGCGCACCCATCGCTAGTACCAGCTTATCATAGCCGATCGTAGCGTAATTGGTATAGACGGGATCTGAGCGCAGCGCAGAGATAAGCTGCAACTGCTGAGTACTAGCGTCAACATCCGTCACTTGCGTATTGGCAAGTAGCTTAATATTTGCAGCTTCTGCGGCATCAACGCCAGTGGCTCTGACCAAATCTGCTGCACTTTTCTTTTGGCTAATAGCCATGGTCAGCATTGGCTTGTGATAACGATCGCCACTGTCGGCAGTAATTAAGGTAATTGGAATGTCTTTGTCTTTCGCACGAATGGCATCAATGACATGCCAGCCTGCCAAACCTGCACCAATAATGACGATACCGTTGTTTGATACTTCTGAGTTTTCAGCGCTCATATTAGCTCCCATATAGATAAGCAATTATTTTAGTTGTTAGCATATTGACCGCTATTGTATCAGTAAACAGCCATGCACTCATCTACTCACTTATAGACCAATCATATCAACATCACTGTTAAATACATCAAGCTATCACGCACAAAAAAGCGCCTATTGATAAATAGACGCTTGATATCACCCTAGAGCTACATGAGAAAAAATATATAAATGGTTAGTGATTCAAAATCTTCGATAAGAAAAGTTGCGCGCGGTCACTTTTTGCCCCTTCAAAAAACTCATCTTTACTACAATTCTCGACAATATGACCTTCGTCCATAAAGATAATACGGTTGGCTACTTGACTAGCAAAGCCCATTTCATGGGTCACACACATCATGGTCATGCCATCACGAGTCAACTCAACCATAACATCAAGTACTTCTTGAATCATCTCAGGGTCAAGCGCAGAGGTCGGCTCATCAAAGAGCATCGCTACAGGATCCATTGCTAGCGCTCGTGCAATCGCAACACGCTGCTGCTGACCACCCGATAGCTCCGCGGGATATTTCGCGGCCTGCACCGTTAGTCCGACGCGATCTAAATATGCCATGGCTTTTTGTTTGGCCTCGCTCTCTTTACGACCCAATACTTTAATTTGAGCGACCGTCAAATTATCAATGATAGTCAAATGCGGAAATAGCTCAAAATGCTGAAAGACCATGCCGACACGGCTGCGTAATTTCGGCAGATTGGTTTTTGCCGCACCAACTGAGATACCATTTACCATGATCCCACCTTCTTGAAAAGGCTCCAGTCCATTGACCGTTTTAATCAAGGTTGACTTACCACTACCTGATGGCCCGCACACGACGACGACATCACCTTTATGTACATGCGCCGTACAATCACTCAATACTTGAAAATCCCCATACCATTTGCTGACATCGGACATTTGAATGACCATCTCGTCACTAGCATGACCATTATTGGTGACCAGTCCGCCAAAGGCATTTAAGTATGTATCAGCTTTGCTCATCACTGGCTCCTAACCACATTGTTTTTAATAATCGTCATTTAAGAAAAGTTAAATCAACTACTCAACCAAAGCCTCAACACTCAAAAAGCACAAGCCAAGATAAATATCTATCAAAATCGCAAACGCTTTTGCAATTGTTGGACGCCCACGGAGGCACTGACACTGATGATGAAATATACCGCACCAGCACCCAAAATGTAAGGCGTCAGCAAACCCATCAGCTCACCGCGTACATAGGCGGCGCGGAAAAAATCTGTCAAACCAATAGCGAAAACCAACGTTGTATCTTGGAATAAAATAATACACTGCTGCAAGATTAGCGGCAGCATTTTGCGAAAGGCTTGTGGCAAAATAACCAGACGCATGGTCTGCCCATAAGTCATGCCTAACGCTTTAGCCGCATTAACCTGACCACTACCGATAGATTGAATACCAGCACGCACCACCTCTGAAAAGTAAGCGGCTTCAAACATCATAAAGGCAACCACACAAGAGGCAAAAGCAGCATCAAGTTGTAAGTACTTACCCGCTATCCAAAAATAAATCATCGGTACGGCAAAGTAAAACCACAGTAGCACTAGTAGTAGCGGTACAGAACGAAAATAATTGACGTATAGCTTTGCTGGAATCTCCAGCGCTTTGATACCAGACAAGCGCATCAACGCCAATACCGTTCCTAAGCTAATACCACCAATAATCGCCAAAAACAGCACTTTTAAGGTGGTAATCATGCCGCCCATCAAACCAGGATAGGCTGTTGCCAATTCGGTCATCATGTTCATTTCTGACCTCCTGCAATGAGCCCAGGTACACGCAGTTTGCGCTCAATTAACCCCATAATAGCAATCAACGATAAGTTAAATACTAAATAAATAATCGTCGCGTAGGTATAAATCTCGATGCTGTTTTGGGTGTATTCGCTGATGGTTTTGGTTTGACTGATCAGCTCCATTACCCCGACGAGCGAGGCGACGGAGGCGTTTTTGAAGCAGTTGGTCAGCTCAGAGCTGAGCGGGGGCAAAATAATACGAAAGGCCTGCGGTAGCAGTACTTCTTTGTAAACTTGTGGAATACTAAAGCCTAGTGCATAAGCAGCATTGATCTGACCTTCGGGCAACGACTCAATACCTGTACGTACCTGTTCAACGATACGAGCGGCGGTAAATAAGCCAAGACCAATACTCGCTGAGAGCATGGCTGACGTGTTAGGAGATAAATCCTTATACCACCACTCTTGTATCGTGGGCGTGAGCCAGCCAGGTGCAATATAAAACCAAAAGAACAACTGGACAAGCAGTGGAATATTACGAAAAAATGTCACATAAGCGGTGCCAATGGCACGAGCGGTCTTATTAGGCAAAGTACGCATGATGCCAAAGATAGTACCTACGACCATAGCAATGGCCCATGCGATACTACCAATCAATAGTAGCCAGCCAAGACCAGTAATCATCCAATGGATATAAAGCTCATTACCGATGCCAGTCTGCTCAAAGAGCACACCCCAGTTCCAGCTATAATTCATGGTTGTCTCTCCGAGCAGCGACTGAAAATCCTACGTGTTCAGATTGACATCAACATCAGTCTGAACACGTAAGCAAGCTATGTTGCAGGACAATAATTACTGTGCCGTCGCAACTTTCGGCTGAGCGCTGTCATGCGGACTGGCAATCAAGGCTTTTAAGTTGTCAGACATCTCAAAGTTTAGATTGACGTTCTTTGGTGGGATTGGGTTTAAGAACCACTTGTCATAAATGCTGTTGATTTCCCCTGATTTAAAGACATTCGCTAACGCTTCATCGACCACTGCTTTGAACTCAGGATCATCCTTACGCATCATGCAACCATAAATCTCAAACGATTGCGGCGTGCCGACGATGACCCATTCATCAGGATTTTTTGCTTTGGCTTTTTCGCCAGCAAGTAGTACATCATCCATCATAAAGGCATCCGCGCGACCATTTTCTAGCATAAGGAAGCCTTCGCCGTGGTCTTTTGCTGAGATGATATTCATGTCCATTTTGTTGTCATCATTATACTGACGAATATAACGCTCTGAAGTTGTGCCTGCGGTGGTGACTAAGGTCTTACCTTTTAGGTCTTCAAAATCTTGAATACCTGAGTCTTTTTTGGTCAATAGACGCGTACCGATTTCAAAGAAACCGTTAGAGAATGCCACTTGTTTTTGACGCTCTTCGTTGTTGGTGGTCGAACCACATTCAAAGTCGACCGTGCCGTTTTGTACCAAGGGAATACGGGTTTGTGAGGTGATAAGGTTATAACGGACGTTAAGGTCTGGCATGTTTAGCTTTTGCTTAACCGCTTCGACGACTTTCATCTCTAAATCGTGCGCATAACCAATCGGCTGATTTGGGTCGTCAGCGATATAAGAAAATGGAATAGAAGAATCACGGTGACCGACCACGATAGTACCCGAGTCTTTGATTTTTTGTAGCGTACCGTTGGTAGTGGTTTCTGTCGCTGTTGCATCATCTGCTGGCGCATCAGTGCTGGTTTGGCTACTGTTATTACACCCTGCAAGACCTAGTGCCATAAAAGCAGCGAGAGTTAAAGGTTTAGAGAAAGACCTAGAAGATAGATAGCTCATGAGATACATCCTTTTATCACATTATCACAAGATTGAATGAGTGCTTGGACGACATAGGTCTTATTCATTGACCTTATTGCCACGCATCCATGCGGTTGTTGTTGCTGTTGTTTATCACAATGCAACTTAATGTTACTGTACAACAAATTAGCGGGTGTGGGTAAAAAATTTTTAATGAGGCTTATTTTTTAAGGATATCGGGTTTAGTATCACCATAACTATCCAATAAACGCCTTTAATCTGTTAAACAATATCTAACGGCCAATTGATAAATCACGATGAATCCCCATAAAGCTAACAACTTCTTAATACTATAAATGACCTATGACACAAGATACTCAAGTCCCTAATACGGACAGCCAGAATGCTGGCAACCATAGTGACAATGACGTACGTCAACGTTTCTTTATTGAAGATTCGCCAGTGCGCGGTGATGTGGTGCGCCTATCACGCAGCTATGCCAGTACGATAGCCCAAAAGCCTTATCCTGAAGCGATCAAGCGCTTATTGGGTGAGATGCTGACAGCAGCGAGTTTGCTTATCGGCACGGTCAAAATCAATGGTCATCTGTCCATTCAGTTGCAATCATCAGACAGCGATAGCTTGCTAAACTGGGCAATGGCAGAATGCAATCAAGACGGTATCATCCGTGCCCTTGCTAGCTGGAAGGGTGAGACTGATGAGCAAGTACAGGCTTGGGAAAATATGACTCATGCCAAAGAGGCATTTGCTGAATTGGGTGCGATGGGTCAAGGCGTGTTGTTTATTAACATTCAGCCTGAAGGCGGCGAAGCCTATCAAGGCATCGTCGAGCGCAGCCATGACAATTTGGCAGACTGCTTAGCGCACTACCAAAAGCAATCGGCGCAGATTCCAACCTTGATTAATTTGGCGTCTGATGGTCTGCAAGCGGGTGGAATGTTGGTACAGATGCTTCCTCGTACTGCTGAAGAAACCTATGAAGTCGAGCAAAACCAAGATGCGGGTATCGACGATGACTTGTGGACACGTCTGAGCGTTTTGACACGGACAGTGAAAGCTGAAGAGTTGACCACGCTTGATGCCAACGAAATCCTTTATCGCTTGTATCATGAAGAAAATGTCGTCGCGCCCGACCCTGTTGCCTTATCATTTGGTTGTACCTGCTCACGTGAGAAATGTGAGATGGCCATTGAGCAAATCGGTGAAGCAGAAGCCTTAGACATCATTGATGAGCAAGGCGGTAATTTTGAGATGGATTGCGGCTTTTGTGGCGAGATGTATAAATTTAATAAAGACGATGTGACCACGATATTTTCTGAGTAATTAGGATTTAGTGCAGCTCGCTTAGTAATAAAAAAACCCTCAAGTGTGATGCTTGGGGGTTTTTAATGTCAGGGCTTGAAATTTATGACTGACGATATAACTGGTTTCGAGCACGCTTAATTGGCCACTTCATCCACTTCTGGATAAGAATAGATACGACTATCAAGCCCATACTTTGCATCATGGGCATCGCCTAGCCTATTATCCAACAACCAAGCAATAACTTGCTCATGTACTCTATCGCTGTAGATTAAATTCATGTGATTGACGCCATAAAAAATCGCCTTATGTCCCTCTGGTACTGCTAGCGTATGCTCTTCGGTATATTCGCCGAGCGCTGACTCTACTGAGACCAATCCGTCCCCAAGCAAACTTGTGGTCTTAGATTCATAATGAGTTTCAATCAAAGCTGCCGCCACTAAATAGGTATTCACATGCAGGGGCAAACGCGTGGGATGACGAAACTCTGCTGGCAGCACACTGCGCCCTTCGGTAGACTTCCAATCAGCATCGCGAATACTGCCGTAACGTAAATCTATAATACCAGCGCTACGCAAGTCGCCCAATTTAGCCAATGATCCTGCAAAAGGCAGCTTAGCGATTTTATCTTGAACAAAATGTCCAATCTGCTCCAAGCTTGCGCCATGATGCGGTGAGCCTAAGGTGACAAGATTGCCCACGCGTTTGACCCAGCTAAAGCCTTGCTCTTTACCGTAAAACAACGCACTACGGCTTAATAATCCCCCCATACTATGACCGATTAAATCTATCTGAGTGACGTCAGGATTATTCTCAACCAAATCTTGCAAGACTTTTGCAAAGCTACGTCCGTTGCTAGAAATACGCCGACCCGTATTATAGTTTAAATACAGCACCGTCGCTTTTGGCAAGTGATTGACCAACACTTCACCCAAATTGCCTTCTCCAGATACCTGCCAGCTCAAATGACTCATACAAAGCCCATGGCATAAGATAATAACGCGCCCTGACAGCGCACCACTTTGTACACGATTGTATTCATCGTATAGCACCATCGATACTGCCAATGGATTGTGATGAGTGATAAGGTGATCGCCCATGACGCCATTTAGAATATTGACCAAGCGCCGTAAGTTTTTGGGTAAAGGTTGAATGTTTTTGGGTTTAGAAACAGTGTTATAAAGACGCAGCCCTGAGGCAAGATTATTGCCCACCAATTGCATCGTATAACGCACCGTGCCATAAATCCGCCCCGTGATACCGTGCTGCCAGTGCTCAATATTGCCTTTATTAAACCGCCCTAAAGGACGTAGCAGGATCTCACGATGGATAGCCTCTACAATATCAGTGACTTCCACCACGCCCATCGTTGCCAACTGAGCCAAGCCTTCAAAAAAATCAACCAACGTAATAGGCTGATGCGGTTTGCTATAGCTGTTGTCCACCGTCTCGGCGCTCAGCTCATCGACATAAATATATTCGAGTTTCGCCAACTCTTCATAGACATCGCCCTGAAAACCTTCACCAGTATCCGACTCAATAGCAGTTGGACGCCGAGTGGTGGCAAATAAATCATGAATGGTTTCTAAAGGTTTTGGACTGGGCATAGTGTTAACATATCAAGCAGTTGAAAGGATTTTCCATACTATCCTGTAATTGTCATAAACAGAAGAAAATGATTTAATTATCAAGTATCTTTATTGTCAAAGAAAGGCGCTATCCTTTAATATCAATACTTGCATATTAATAACTATCCTCCAAAACACAAAATCCCAAGCCATGACTTGGGTTTTTTTTGTTGAGAAAAACACATCATTACTCATGCAAATGTCTAACTAGACAAACGACTCTGCCAGTATGACATCGCCATCTTCACGCGTAATCATCACGGTCGCTGAGCGCGGCGTACTGCCTCCAGCAACAGCGCCCCAAGTATTACCCGGATGCTGAATATTGATAAATAAGGTTTTAAAGTCAGGAGCCATGGTAATACCTGTGACTTCACAGCCTTCAGGACCGACAAAAAAACGTTTGATATTGTCATTACTAGCAGGCATCCCAACTCGTGTTTGTTGTCCCGCTGAGGTCGTTATGGCTGTCCCATCACTGACTTTACCCGGCAGCGCCGCCAGTAACATACAGCTGCTGGTATCGGTATAAGCGCCGTCATCGGTCTGAATCCATAATACGCCACGCGGATCGAAGTACAAACCATCGGGAGAAGACAAATCATTGCTATCATTTAACTGTGACAAATTTTCTGCGGTCAGATCATAAGGCGTGGCAAACAGATAAATATCCCACTCAAAACTCATGGCCGCATGATCGCCACCTGCTTCTGCCCAGCGAATGATATGACCGTTGTCATTACCTGCCGCTTTTTCACCTGCTTGATAGCTACGCGGATTAGAGGCTGACACAGGTTGATCTTCGCGTACGCCGCGATATTTATTATTGGTCAATGTGACGTATACCTCACCCGTCATAGGGCTAACCGATACCCACTCTGGTCGATCCATTTTGGTTGCACCGACCACATCTGCTGCGGCACGAGCAAAAACCAACACCTCATCTTGTCCATTAAAAGGCAATACCGTATTGGAAGCATCCAGTCCGTTTTGACTATGGACGAGTGCTTTCCATTCACCGCTGCCATCTTCATTAAAGATAGCAACATAGAGCGTACCGTCATTCAAATACTTATCGCCCGCTTTTAAGCCACCGCCGATATCACTATTTGACCATGTGGCTTTGGAGACAAACTTATAAATATATTCGCCGCGAGCATCATCGCCCATATAAAAGACCACCGGTTTGCCTTGTTCAACCGGAGCATAAGCACAGTTTTCATGGGCAAAACGTCCCAGTGCCGTACGTTTTTGCGGCATAGAGTTTTGGTCAAAAGGGTCAATTTCGGTGATATAGCCAAAGGTATTAAAGCCATTACGATAATCGTCAGCCGCACTGGTACCGACGGCGGTCATATCCCAGCGCGAAAACTCATCGGCTATCTTGGCATCTTTGGCTTCAGGTGTGTGCCACAGATACTCCCAGCCTGGGAAATCCTCTGTTGCACCGTAGCGTTCGCGACCATAGTTTTGCCCATCACTTAATTGGCTAGCATCTTGCCCACGGGCGAATACCCCTAAAAAGTTCTCTTCGGTGGTCAGGTAGGTACCCCAAGGTGACAAGCCTGCACCGCAATTATTATTGATGCCGCGCGTCTGAAAGCCTGTCGGATCAAACTTAGTCTTGACCAAATCAGAACCAGCAACTGGCCCTGTCAACTGCGCCGTACTACTACTCGTGAGACGGCGATTATATTTCGAATCAGTCACCATCTCATAGCCCATGCCATCAGCGCGGCGTTTCATCTCGACCACTGCTACCCCATGGCAATTGACTTCTCGGCGCACGTCACTCGCGAGTCGACTATTTTTAAAGATGGGCGCGGCTTTGTTATCTTGGATCACATGATAGCCAAACGGACTCAGCTCATTACTGTTTACATATTCATGATTCATCACCAGTAGACCATTCTCTGCCGCTTTGGCATCATAAGCGCCGCCCTTTTTACCAAAGAACCACATGCCATCATGGTTATCACCCATGCGCCACTCGAATGACTCTGCCGACTGCTCTCGGTTGTCTTTCCAATCGTCGATACCAGATATCAGCGGCGTACCCAGTGGTAATATCATCTCGGCTTTATAGCCTGCTGCCACGCTCATCGTTTCGGCAGTTGAATGCGCCACTGCCGTAAACTTCAAAGTCTCAGGACGTTTGAGATCCCCCTGTGCAGGGATAGCCGCGTTATTATCAGTATTTTTGATAGGACTGCTGTCATCATCATCGCTACAGCCAACCAAAGGTAGCGCCCCAAAAAAAGCCGCCGCCGTCAATCCTGTGCCACCTTTTAGGATACTACGACGATTTAAACGACGACTAATAACGGTTTGAAAATCGATATTGTCAGTCGGATTAGAGTCTTCAACGACTTCATGGGCAAGTGGTTGTTTATTATTCAATAATGTCATTATCAGTCACCTTGCTATTAGGCTGGATTGGCGGAGAGTTGGGCGCGGCTTTAAAATTATCACCACAAAAATACGAATTACGCCTAAGTCTACCGAGAGTTTATGACAGAACGTTGAAACATAGATGACAGTCTCATGACAGCACTTTGTAAGCACCTTATAAAACGAAAAAATCCCAAGCGTTAACTTGGGATTTTATGATGGCGTCGCTGCATTTGACGACTGATAAAATAGTGCTGCTATAAAAATTTATTGAACCTGCGCCTGCCATTCATGGGCACCGAGCTTCAATTTTAACGCATCGCCTGCTTGTAATATGCCAACGCCGCTTGGCGTTCCAGTCATAATTACATCACCTGCTTGTAAGCTAAAGGCATGGCTAATCTCTGCCAGTAATTCATAAACTGGAAATAGCATCAATGCACTGTCACCATCTTGCTTCAACTCGTCATTGATATAAAGCTGATATTCGACATGACTAAAATCACCAAACGCTTGCGGATCAATCCAATCAGCAAGTACACAGGCACCATCGAAACACTTAGCACGCTCCCATGGATGACCTTTTTCTTTGAGCTTACTTTGCAAGTCACGTAAGGTCAAATCCAGCCCCAAGGTCACGCCACCTATCGCTTGCTGTGCTTGTTCAAGCGTGGCTGCCGATAAGTCTGCTGCTAATTGCACACACAGCTCAGCTTCATAATGGGTCTCACCATATATCGCTGGATTGGGACGGACGATATCATGACGCACACTGACCACTGACGATGCTGGTTTCATAAATAAGATGGGTGATTTTGGTATCTCATTGCCAAGCTCGCGGGCGTGTTCCGCATAGTTACGGCCGACACAGACCACCTTGCCGATGGATGCACGTACGCTATCGTTAACCGTTGCAATGCTCGCGTCATCATTGACACTGGCAGCAATCGCATTGATTAAAGACATATGGGGTGATTGGCTCATACTAGGCACTCACAGCAGATTATTGATAGTTTGGTCATACATACTGCACTATCTGTCGCTATTTTTCTAGGGCTTATCTTCATTTTAAAAATAGTCATAAAAATGAGATAAATGGCAGTTAAACAAAAGAATAGCGGGTTAATATTAAGATATTAACCCGCTATTTCATTGATTTTTTAGCATTATTTTGAGCCAAACCATTAAGGTATGGTGTTGGTCATTACATCAGGCGGTACATAGCTTGTGTGGCGGTTCATTCTTTTTTCAAACAACCTAAAGCTAAACAGAATCACCCATGATAATAGAAGGTAAATAATACCAGCAGCAAAGAACAGCTCCATCAAGGTATAAGTTCGCGCACTAATGGTTCGAGCGACACCCGTGATATCCATCAAAGCGATGGTTGACGCAAGCGCACTGCCTTTTAGCATAAAGATCACTTCATTGCTATAAGCTGGAATGACAATACCAAAGGCACGGGGTAAGGTAATACGCGTAAGCTTCTGCCATTTCGACATACCGATAGCGTCAGCTGCTTCGAGCTCACCAACAGGAATGGTCTGAATCGCACCGCGAATGATTTCTGCCAAATAAGCACTGGTATTCATGGTAAAGGCAATGATGGCACACCAATACGCTTGACTGAGCACAGGTTCCCATAAGAACGAATTGCGTATAGCCTCAAACTGTCCTAGACCATAATAAATCAAAAATATCTGTACCAGTAGCGGCGTGCCACGGAAGAAAAAGATATAAGAAAAGGGTAGTATCTGTACCAGCCAGCTTTTTGACAAGCGCAACTGGGCTAAAACCAAACCAAAAAACAGACCGATAATACCTGAGATAACCACCAGCTGTATGGTCAATACTGCCCCGTTTAATAAATCAGGAATACTATCAAAAATAACCTGCCAATTCCAATCCATAGTATCTCTCCTCTATCCTATGGTCGATTGACGGTGGGTTGACTGACGGCTCAGCTTTTTAGCGTAGCGTGCCGCTGGATTGGCGCGCCATTCGAGCCACATCATAAAACCAGTAATCAACATGGTTAAACCCAGATAAATAATCGCCGCTGCCATATAAAAAGTAAATGGCTGCTGCGTTGATTGGGCGGCACGTGATGCCTGATACATAATGTCTTTGAGACCCACGACCGATACCAATGCGGTATCTTTGAGCAACACCAAAAACAAATTGCCCAATCCTGGCAACGCAATCTGCCAAACTTGTGGCAAGGTAATGCGATAAAACGTCTGAAAAGGACGCATACCAATCGCTTGTGCCGCCTCCTTCTGCCCTATCGGAATCTCTTGGATCGACATGCGAAAAATTTCAGTCGCATAAGCGCCAAACGCGATAGACAACGCCATCACGCCACCCCAAAAGGCACTAATCTCAACATATTCGTTATAGCCGAATTTCTTGAGAATCGTCATCAGCAGCATAGAGCCACCGTAATAGATAAACAGTACCAATAGCAACTCTGGAATACCGCGCATTGTCGCTGTATATACAGTCGCAATTTTACGCAGCAGCCAGACGTTGGACAGCTTAGCTGTGGCACCGAGCAGCCCTAAAGCCATGCCGATGACTAAACTGGTCATGGCAAGCTTGATGGTGACGGTAGCGCCGCTCAGTAGTAGCGCGCCAAATCCTTGTAAATCAAACACAATTATCCACTCAGTCTCTTTATATTAGCAATTTGCAAAATATGAGTTAAAAGAATCAGCATCAATCGCTGAGCGCTGCTGATAAGCGTATTTTATACCAAATAGACCTTGGTGCTTTGCGTCATAGATCGACGTCAAATCAATACGATTATTGCGGCGGAAATTGACACAGTAGAAATGAGCGCTGATTTTATCATATTCGCTGCCAGCTATGTTAATACTCACACGTAAAAGCAGTGCTTAAATAGACGCTTATCTTCTTAAAAACACATTAGATTAGTCATATTTTTACAAACCGAACAGTCAATATCACAATACCGAACTATTTTTTATAAAAAACAAAAAAAGGATATCGCTATTGAAGCAATACCCTTCCTATGAAATGGAATTCAAATTAACCTATTAAAAATCAGCATTCTCACGGTTACGATGCAACAGTGCTAAATGTATTTTAAGACTTATTCAGCAGGTTTTTCTGTCGGCTCAGTAGTGACCGTCGAGCTTGACGCTGGAATCGCAAAATATTTTTGATTGATTTTATCGTAAGTGCCATCCGCTTTAATATTAACCAATGACTTATTAATTTTTGCTTGCAATGCATCGCCTGGACGCACCGCGATGGCAAAATTATCATTTATGTCAATCTCTTGACCTTTGAGCGCATACTGACTGCCGGAGGTGGAGCCAAGCCATTCTAGCGCTGGCAGCTTATCAGACACCATCGCATCAACACGATTCGAACCCAAATCCAAAAACGCATTACTTAGCGTGTCATAAAGCTTCATGTCAGCATTTGGATAAACCTTTTCTAACCACTGCGAAGAAATGGTCGAGCGCTGAGCGGCAATAGAATGCGCATTGATATCATCGCTATTGCTAGGATCGAAGCTGCTGTCTTTTTTGGCCAAAAACACTAAGGTATTGCTAAAGTACGGCTCTGTAAAGCTGACTTGTTGCTCACGCTCAGGCGTCACCGACATAGCGGCCACAATCGCATCATACTTACCCGCTTTTAGACCCGGGATAATACCGTCCCAATCTTGCGCCGTGATTTCACACGTTACCTTCATATCGGCACAGATAGCGTTGGCAATATCAACATCAAAACCACCAAGGGTGCCATCCGCATTGGTATAGTTAAAGGGGGCATAAGCGCCTTCGGTACCAATACGCAACACATCACCCGTCGCTGCGGTCTCAGCGGCGTCTGGGCTGACATCATCATTCGCATCATTTTGACCATTGCTACATCCTGCTAAGGTTAAAAGCGCCGCCATCGCAAGCAAGGGCGCTGAAAAACGTCGCGCCTTGATGCCATTGATAACAGACGCGTTCGCGATTGCACAGTGTTGGTCAAAATGGTTGTTCATGATCATCCTTGGGGTTTGTGAGTAAAATAACACTCATCTCTATGAGCGAATATCGCCATACGTGACAGCCATATCAGCCGAGCACAGAGATGAGCTATGATATTAGTTAGTCGCCGCTTCAGCTGATTCTTCTTTCACTTCAACAGCATCATCACCTTCAACCACCATCACTTCTTTTACGTCGGTGGTTGCCACGGCTTTTTGCGCAGCAGCAGTAGAGCTGGTGCCAAAATAGCTGCCTGTGATTTGGTCATAAGTACCGTTTTCTTTTAATTCAGCCAACGCTTTATTGAACTTAGCGACCAATGGATCGCCTTTACGCAGCGCGATACCCATGGCATCTTCGTCGGTGCTGATTTCTTGTCCTTTCACTTCATAGTCTTTACCAGCATCCGTTTTTAGCCAATCGATGCCAGTGACTTTATCGGACATCATTGCCCGTACGCGACCTGAAGTCAGATCCAGATACGCATTGTCTTGGGTATCATAAAGCTTGATATCAGCATCTGCATGTTCATCCTGCAAGTACTGTGAAGCGACGGTTGAGCGCTGTGAGGCAATAGGCTGACCTTTTAATGCATCAACGCGAATGTCATCACCTTTTTTACCGATCAAGATAATGCCGGTGTGAAAGTACGGGTCAGTGAATTCAACCACTTCTTTACGCTCAGGCGTGATCGACATACCTGCGATAATTGCATCGAATTTTTGGGCATTTAGACCAGGAATGAGACCATCCCAATCTTGTGAGATGACTTCACATTTTGCTTTCATTTGTGCACACAGAGCGTCGACCAGCTCAATCTCATAACCAATTAACTTGCCATCAGCATCGGTATAACTGAACGGCTTATAGCTTGATTCGGTGGCAATTTTTATGTTCATAGGTGCATCGGCTGTGGTGTCAGCTGCCGCCCCATCTTCTGGCGTGGCGCTATTATTACAACCAGCCAGCATAAGCATCGCGGCACTTAATGGCGCAAGCCAAAGCGCCTTAGTTTTTAATGATGATGTCATTGATATTGTCATGTTTGCTATTCCTTCATTTTTCAATCAGAAGATTATTGACCAAAGTTCGCTTGCTCAAGACGTGCCAGCTCACCGTTACTACGGATTTCGCTGAGTGCTTTATTAAAGTCGTCTCTGAGTGCGTCACCTTTACGAACAGCAATGGCAATATTATCGTCATTGTCAATTTCGTCACCAACGATACCAAAGCCTTCAGGGTTGTCTGCCAACCATGATTTGGCAGAGACTTTTTCCGCCAATACCGCATCGCTACGACCAGACTTTAGATCCAGATAAGCATTGTCATAATTGTCATACAACTGCACAGTATTGCCGTCTTTGCCTTCATAGTTATCTTGTAAATAAGCGCCAGGCGTGGTTGAACGTTGACCACCAAGTGTCAAGTTTTTGATCGCCATAGGATCAAAACTGCCTTTGGTATCGGTCAGCCAAACCATCGTATTGGCAAAGTAAGGCTCGGTAAAGTCGACTTTTTCTTGACGCTCAGGTGTAATAGACATACCCGCAATCACTGCATCATATTTTTGTGCTAAAAGACCCGGAATAATACCATCCCAATCTTGAGCGACGATTTCACATTTGGCTTGCATCTGTTTACACAAGGCATTGGCAACGTCAATATCGTAGCCTGCCAAGCTGCCATCAGCATTGGTGTAGTTAAAAGGAGGGTAAGCACCTTCGGTCGCGATACGAATGGTCTTGCCAGCCGTTTCTGCTGCAGTGGCGTCAGTGTTGCTATCAGTAGTTTCATTAGCCGGTTGACTACAGGCGCTCAGCATCAATGCGGCGGTAACGGTCATCGATGACCACAATAGGCGAGAATTCGACATCATACATTCCTTAAATTCTGATGGGTTTTTAATGTAGGGTTCTGATATTTTGTTCTCTGACGTCCCTGCCAGACAAGCAATATAGATAGCAGAATACACAAGCAGCCGTCATTATCGACCACCTGTAAACCTTCTGATAATACCTGAGTAAAATATCAAAAACAAACGTTTTACATACCGACTGTTATTAACGAGTAATAAACGGTCAACGCTGCTTACTAAGCAGTAATTTTATGCTTAAAATAAAATGACGATAGGGTGGTAAGAATATTACCACCCCATTTTTGCATATAAAACGGATACTAAATACGAGGCTAGTTCTGACGATGCGATGCCATAAAGTCTTTGACACGCTCAGAGGTAGGATTATCAAAAACTTGCTCAGGCGTGCCAATCTCTTCAATCACACCTTGATGCAAGAACACCACTTTGCTTGATACTTCTCTCGCAAAACGCATCTCATGGGTGACGATAAGCATAGTACGTCCCTCTTCTGCCAACTCACGCATGACAGCGAGCACTTCATTGACCAGCTCAGGATCTAAGGCTGAGGTTGGCTCATCGAATAGCAGCACTTGTGGCTGCATGGCAAGCGCACGGGCAATTGCCACACGCTGACGCTGACCACCAGATAAATTCGCTGGATAAGCGTCTTTTTTATCAAGCAAACCGACTTTATCGAGCAGTTTTTCAGCATCGCTAATGGCTTGATCTTTTTTAATCTTTAAAACCTGCGTTGGTCCTTCGATGATGTTTTGCAAAATCGTTTTGTGCGGCCACAAGTTAAAGTTTTGGAAGACAAAACCCACGCGCGCGCGCAAGTTTTCCAATTGCTTGATATCGACCGCTTGCAGCTCACCTGACTTGGCAGGCTTGAGCATCAGCTCATCATTACCGATAATAATACGACCTTGATTGGGCTTTTCGAGCAAATTAATGCAGCGCAGTAAGGTAGATTTACCTGAGCCTGATGAGCCCAAAATAGAGATGACATCACCGTCATATGCGGTAAGGGACACTCCTTTTAGCACTGCCAATGAGCCATAGCTTTTATGGACGTCTTGTAAATCTAAGGCGATAGGCCGAGTCGGATCTTTTGCAATATCAAGCATGGTTCAGCAGACTTCCAATAAATATGAGTGAAAACACGAATAAAAATAAATAAAAAATAGCGGCATAGGCAGCATAAATAGTATCAGCATCGATCATAGCATTATTGTGATAAGGCAATGATTCGTGACACAAATAGAAAAAATGCCTCATTGTCTCTTATTACACAGCAAAAAGGCAAATCCTGTATTGAACCAGATGCTCAATCAACGCTGAATCAATGCTCAATCAGTGGCAAATAAATACTAATAAGCCACTAAATAGCTAACACAAAAAAGCCCAGACTGTATTTACAGCGCTGAGCCTTATTTTATCACTTTCGTGTACTGGGCGTAGTTTTATCTGATTATCTAGTTTTATTCGCTTATATCATCCACTAATGATAATCAGTTAATCAAAGTAGCGATTTAATACGTCGAGACATGTTCTTCGCTCTCAGTGCCGTCCAGCACTTCGGCGTCATCTGCTGTTGCCACCGCCACATCATCATTACTACCCACTGCCATGCCATCATCAGCACTAGCAACTGCAATATCATCACCTTCGCCTGCTGTCGCAACACCAGTAGCTTCATCCTCTACCGCTGTTTGTGCATCAACGGCTGGAGCAGTTTCCATAGGTGCTTCCTCTTTCTTACCGCAAGCGCCCAATGTCAATGCCGCGGCAACCAAACCAACTGCCAGCAAGCTTTTACGCATGGTGTTGTCGATAGTGTCATTTCTAATAGCCATTTTTATTCTCCATCATTATTTCATTTGTTAAGTTGTATTTGACGAGCAACCATTCGTACATGAATGTCTGCCCTTTAATTGCTTTATGATGCACCGTTAAGCTCTACTATACGTATGATTAATGCTAGCTACCTTAGTAGTTACAACGCAGTTCTGTTAAAACCACGTAACCGAAAGCTTGCGTTTCTGCTTTCTCTAAAACGGTGCTTGTATCATGAAATGGCAAGGATTCAGTAATGGTAAAGTCAGTAAAATGACGCGACAACAATGCTCATAAACGCTATGTAAAGCAGGCACTGTTCACAAAATCATCTTTACTATCGCCTCAATCTCCTCTATGTTAAATAGCATAATACCTGACAGGTATCAAAATCATCTTTTTGCCACATTTTCGCCTTTTTGGGCGCTTTCATTTGCTTAAAACATTTATAACATAAGGAAAATAATTTATGAGTCAATCGAATACCACAGACGTTACTGCCTATATGCAAGCTGTCGGCAAACAAGCACGAGCGGCTTCTCGTGTGCTGGCTGCGGCAAACACTGGTGATAAAAACTCAGCATTAATGGCGATTCATGATGTGTTAAAAGAGGCCAAATCAGATATTTTGGCTGCCAATAAAATCGATATGGATAATGGACAAAGCAACGATTTAGAGGCAGCCTTACTGGATCGCTTAGCGCTAAATGATGCCCGCTTTGACGGTATGCTCCAAGGGTTAAAAGACGTCGCCTCATTACCAGACCCTATCGGCGAAGTCACTGACATGACCTATCAGCCATCAGGGATTCATTTGGGTAAAATGCGGGTGCCACTCGGCGTGGTCGGTATGATTTATGAGTCGCGCCCTAACGTGACCTTAGAAGCGGCTTCATTGGCGCTAAAATCAGGCAACGCTATTATCTTGCGCGGCGGCTCTGAAGCGTTTGAATCCAACCAAGCGATTGCCAAGTGTATCTTGGAAGGACTACAAAAAGTCGGGCTGTCTGAGCACAGTGTGCAAGTATTACAAACGACAGATCGTGCTGCTGTCGGCGAGCTGATCACCATGACAGATTATGTCGATGTCATTGTCCCACGCGGTGGCAAAGGATTGATTGAACGTATCAGCCGTGATGCTCGTGTTCCTGTCATCAAGCATTTAGATGGCAACTGCCATACCTTTATCGATAGCGATGCAGATGCCGAAATCGCCATCAAGGTCAGCGTCAATGCAAAAACCCATCGCTACGGTACGTGTAATACCATGGAGACGCTATTGATCGACGAATCAGTTGCGGGTGAGCTATTACCTAAGATTGCCGAAGCCATCATCGCCGCTGATGATGCGATGCAACTGCGCCTTGATGATAAGTCGCAAGCCATCTTAAATGACAATGCTAAGCTTGCTGGACATCTGTCTGCGGCCACTGCTGAGGATTGGGATACCGAATATTTAGCGCCTATCTTAGCGGTAAAAGTTTTGTCAGGTATTGACGAAGCCATTGAACATATCAACACTCATGGCAGCCATCATACCGACGTCATCATTACCGACAACTATACCAAGTCGCAACGTTTCATCCGTGAAGTTGACTCATCGAGCGTCATGATTAACGCCTCTAGTCGTTTTGCCGATGGTTTTGAGTATGGATTGGGTGCCGAGATTGGCATCTCGACCGATAAAATCCACGCTCGTGGTCCAGTAGGACTTGAAGGTCTCACCTCACAAAAATGGATCGTTTATGGTCATGGTGAGACTCGCGCCTAACGTCTTGTCGCTTAGCCTATCATCCACTCTCTCATTTAACGTATAATCCACAAAAAAACGCCAGCTCAATTGCTGGCGTTTTTTAGTAGTGTCAAATATGTTATATATGCGGCATCAAAACCATGTGTATGGTAGAAATCATGCGGCACGATAACAAAACAGGCGATAGGAAAGTGGGCTTATGCAGAGTGGTAAAATCAAGCACTGGAATTCAGATAAAGGCTATGGCTTTATCGATGTAGACAACCAAAGTGAAGACGTGTTTTTTCATGTGAGTAAAGTGCGATTATCACAGCCGATAACCGTTGGTCAAAGCGTCTATTTCAATAGTGAGCGTAATGATAAAAACCAACTACGAGCCACTGAAGTCACTTCCAACGAATTGAGTATTTTAGCCACTCCAGACTCAAATATAACCAATCACTATTCAAATACTGGCAGCCGAAACAACCCTACTGATAATAACAAAAACCCGCGACACACTACCCGTGACAATCGTCATAGTCAGCGTGGCAACCAAAACAAGAGAAGCTTAGGCTCTACCCTATTTAGTTTGATTGCTCTTATTGCCGTCGCTGTTTACTTTTTTGGTGATTTGTCGTCTGGGTTTTTGACCGATAGTATTGACCCAACGACGGTATCACAAACCTCATCAGAGGCACAGCCAGCAAAGACAAGCGGCGTCACGGGCGATGCTCAGATAGACAATACCATTGTCCTTATTCAACGAGGCGGGCCTTTTCCTTATCCTCATAAAGATGGCACGACATTTTATAATCGTGAGGGCAGATTGCCCACGCAGTCGCAAGGCTACTACCGCGAATATACCGTGCCGACCCCTGGCGTGTCACATCGCGGTGCACGGCGTATCGTCACAGGTGGTCATCCGCCGACCGTATATTACTTAACCGTTGATCACTATGATAGCTTTCGCAGACTGGACGTAAAATAATATGAGTAAAGCCATCCACTATATTAATCTGGGTTTTGACCAAGATATTAACCAAAAAACTACAGCACTAAATGCTAGCATGCCCGCTCAGACTGTTAACATACCTATAAACGAGATACTCAATAAAACCACATTATTAACAAACTTAGCCAATGCCTGTAATTTTCCCAGCTATTTTTCACATAACTGGGATAGCGCATGGGACTGTTTAACGGACAGCGAAGTGACTCACCTGATGCTGGATCTAACAGCGGTGGAAAAAATAAACACCGAAGATTTTAATGTTTTCAAAAGCATCATTGAAGATGCCTACAGAGATTTTGGCAAGCCGCAATTATGGGTTATTATGCCGTCCGTGGATGATGCCTAGTCGCCAATCACCACACAAACCTGAATTCGAGATAAAACCATATTTATCCCGAATTCAGGTTAATTTATTTTTATAGAAAGGATTAATATATGGAAATTACCCTAAACGGCTATTACACGCTGATACTAGCCACTCTAGTGCTGCTGCTTGGGCGCTTTTTGGTCAAGAAAATTAAATTCTTAGAAGATTTTAACATTCCAGAGCCTGTTGCTGGTGGTTTGGTCGCAGCAATAGTGGTCTATATTCTAAATATCATTTGGGGATATAGTTTTAACTTTCATCAAGGATTACAGACGGCGACCATGCTGATGTTTTTTGCCTCTATTGGTTTGAGCGCTGATTTTAGTAGACTCAAAGCTGGTGGTACGCCATTGTTGATTTTTACCATCGTTGTGTCCGTTTTTATCGTCTTGCAAGATGTCGTTGGTGTGGCCATGGCAAGCGCGTTGGGACTTGATCCACTACTTGGATTAGTGACAGGTTCTATCGCCCTGACTGGTGGTCACGGTACGGCAGGCGCTTGGGGTATCACCTTGGAGCAAGATTACGGTGTGGTCGGTGCAACGACACTTGGTATCGCCGTTGCCACCTATGGCTTAGTCGCTGGTGGTATCATTGGTGGTCCTGTTGCCCGTCGCCTGATTCAAAAGCTGGGGTTGAAACCAACGCCCGCCAATCCCAATCCTAGTGACATCGAAAAAGTCGCTGGTGCGCAGTCGCTTTATAGCACCAAACATGATGAAGATTCAGCGAGTAGCAATAAAGAAATTTTCGAAAGACCTGATAGCATGCGCTTTATCACCGCCTCTTCTACTATTGAGACATTGGCATTGTTTGCCGCAGCGTTGGCCTTCGCGGATGTCATGACGCTTGTTGCCCAAGGCACGTGGTTTGAGCTACCTACCTTCGTTTGGGCGTTGGCAGGTGGTGTGATTATTCGTAATGTCTTAACCACTATCTTTAATTTTGATATGTTTGATCGCTCTATCGACGTATTTGGTAACGCTTCTTTGAGTCTGTTCTTAGCCATGGCGCTGCTGTCATTGAAGCTATGGCAGCTGACTGATTTGGCAGGTCCTGTGTTGATTATCTTATTGGTACAGACGGTCATTATGGTCGTTTATGTCTATTTCATAACCTTTAAGGTGATGGGTAAAGACTATGATGCAGCGGTCTTGTCAGCTGGACATTGTGGTTTCGGTATGGGTGCGACGCCAACGGCGATTGCCAATATGCAGGCGGTCACGGATCGCTATCTGCCTTCGCCTAAGGCGTTTTTGATTGTGCCAATGGTTGGTGCATTCTTTGTCGATATCGTCAACGCGACGATCTTGCAGATATTTACTAAACTGCCGTTTATGTAATTTGATAAGCAATAAAGTCGAATTAACCTGAATAAGGCTGGGCTACGCTATCGTAACCCAGCCTTTTTTATTGGTTATTCAACCTTCCTATAAAGATATGATTGAACTAAGCTAGATCATTACCTAGTATTGAGAGAATGATATGAGTAAAGACAAACTTATCAAGTTATCGAAGGAAGAGGAAGAAGCGCTGTTAGATAATTTGAGAGATTATATGAGCGAAGAGTTTGATTTGGATATCGGTAATTTGCCTGCCAAGTTCTTATTCGATTTTATGGTGGACTTGATCGGCTCTAAAATATATAACCAAGCCATCGATGATGCTGAACCTTGGTTATATGAGAGATTTATGGGCATATTAGAAGACAGTCATGCGCTGAAGAAGGATTAGTTTGTGTTGCGTCAAAACATTGTCATTTTACAAAAAATGAAAGCTAGATTAAAACATAAGCTCAACCCAAATCTCAAAAACTACTACCAATTTTAATCACAAAAAAACCGCCTAGCCATTCAGCTGAGCGGTTTTTCACATCAAACTAAGACGCTCAAGTTTTAAAGTACTTCAAGTAACAAATACTTAACGCAAATTTTTATATATTAAAGCGTAAACCTAACCACATTGAGCTTGTTCTCTTCTGCAAACTCAAATAACTTATGAACATGATTTAAATTCTCAAGAAACGTATTCAAACCTTCTTGGCTCTCTGCTTCGTGGTAACCGATGTCGTGTACCAATTTTTTTAAGTCTGTCGCGGCAAACGCTTTGACAATCTTAGGCACGACGGCCACATCATATAATAGCCCGTCATGCTGCTCATGCAGAGGCGTGTTGTCTGCCAAAAATAACAGATCGCACAAGGCGTAATGTCCCTCTCCCAACAGCTCAATCAATTCTTCCGTATAGTGTTCAAAAGATGCTTGTTTCACATCCAAGTATTGGTTGTCACGATTTTCTCTTAGCTCATCAAGTGTAATACTACCATTTAGCATACTTGCTAAATTTTCCTCACGAACACTACAAAAACAAAATGACATAGATGTAGAAATAGGCATCGTACTCCCCTTATTTCTTATTAAAAATAAAAACCACCTAGCAGAAGCTAAATGGTTCTTTCTTCAGTTCAATGAGATTGTATAAAAGATAGGTCGCAGGTTAAGTAATCAATAGCGAGTATTATTATGTAAGTAAGATAAGTAAAACCCACAGTCTTGACTGGTTTGCTCATCTGTCATTTTAGCGCTTTTCTTTATACTGAATTTTCACCTGCTACAGATTATTAATCGCGTTTCACTGAATTATCTAGCTAGTTTATCTAGCATGGTCGAGAGCCATGCATTGTTATCTGCAATAGACGTGTCCCCTAGTGCTAGGATCTCATCAGCCGCTTGCACAGAGTCAGGATGATCAATCATCGCTTCTTGTATATACGTCTGTCCATGCGACACCATATCTACCATACTCTTGTTAGTCACTTCAAAATGACATTGCCAACCAAGCACCCACGTACCTAATTCTTTATGCTTTGATGTTTGATAAACAAAACCTTGATTGGCCCAAGTATGTGACGTTGCAATTGGCATCGCGCCTTTGGGACACTCAAAACCATCGCCATGCAAATGAAATACAGTGAATTCATTCTTTGGCAAATCTGCTAGCAGCGGATGCGCAAGCCCCTGTTCGGTCAATTGAATGGGCAGCCAGCCAACCTCTTTTATGCCTGATGGCGCAACTTTCGCCCCCAAGCTATCTGCAATCAGTTGTGCACCCAAGCAAACACCAATCACGGTTTTTCCGTCATTAATACTTTGCTGAATGAAAGATTTTTCATCAGCTAGCCACTGAAAGTCACTTTCATCATGAATGCTCATTGGTCCACCCATAACGACTAACCAATCAAAACTGTCTTGCGCGGGTAATGGTTCATTTTTATAAAAACGTGTGACCATAATACTATGGTCTCGATTATCTGCCCACTGCTTGATATGGCTGAGCTCTTCAAAATCAACATGGTAAAGAGCATGAATTCGTAGCATCATCAAATTATCCTTTTATTAAAAAAATAAAAAACCGCCTAGCAAAAGCTAAGCGGTTTTTGTTATACAGCTCTCAAAAAGAGTCAGTTAAGACTTACTGATTTTTTTCGTAAACTGGTAACTCTTTGCAGATCGCTTTTACTTTACCGCGTACTTCAGTAGCGACGGCTTCATCACCGCGGCTATCTAGTACATCACAAATCCAACCTGCCAAATCACCCGCTTGCGCTTCGTTGAAGCCGCGAGTAGTGATTGCTGGCGTACCGATACGGATACCAGACGTAACGAACGGAGATTTTGGATCATTTGGTACGGCGTTTTTATTCACAGTAATATGCGCATCGCCAAGCCATTTGTCCGCTTCTTTACCCGTCATTTCTTGCTTAACGAGGCTGATCAGCATGAGATGGTTTTCAGTACCGCCAGAGATGATTTCATAGCCGCGGTCTTGAACCACTTTTGCCATCGCTTTAGCGTTTTTGACCACTTGCTGCTGATAAGTAGAAAAGTTATCTTCTAACGCTTCTTTAAAGCAAACCGCTTTTGCCGCGATGACATGCATCAACGGACCGCCTTGGTTACCTGGGAATACGGCAGAATTCAGCTTTTTAGCAAGTACTTCATCACGTGCCAAAATCATACCTGAACGTGGGCCACGTAAGGTTTTGTGCGTAGTCGTTGTAACCACATCAGCGAACGGTACTGGGTTTGGATAAACACCACCAGCAACTAGACCAGCAACGTGCGCCATATCTACTAGCAAATAAGCACCAACTTCATCAGCGATTTCACGGAAACGTGCCCAATCGACTACCTGTGAATACGCTGAAAAACCAGCAATAATCATTTTAGGCTTATGCTCTTTTGCCAAACTTTCAACTTGGTCATAATCGATAAGACCAGTGCCTTCGACCAAGCCGTACTGTACGGCATTGTAGTTCAGACCTGAAAAGTTAATGTGTGCGCCGTGAGTCAAGTGACCACCTGCGTCTAAGCTCATGCCTAGTACGGTGTCATTTGCTTCAAGTAACGCTAAAAATACGGCAGAGTTTGCTTGGCTACCAGAATGTGGCTGGACGTTGACGTACTCAGCACCGAACAACTCTTTTGCACGATCAATCGCCAATTGCTCTACAACGTCTACATGCTCACAACCACCATAGTAACGCTTGCCAGGATAGCCTTCAGCGTATTTGTTGGTTAGATCTGTGCCTTGCGCTTCCATCACTGCTTGCGAGCAGTAGTTTTCAGACGCAATCAATTCGATATGGTTTTCTTGACGAACGCTTTCTGCAGCCATCGCTTCAGCAAGTACTGGATCAAAATCTTTGATAGAAATATCTTTAAACATAGTGATGTCCTAGGTAGTGACTGTCATTGAAAAATGTCGTTGAAAAGAAGCTTATAGGCTGCCCACAATAAAACGATTACTGTGTCAACGTCGCTCAAAGTACCAGCGGTACTTTTACGCTCAGTTTTATGGTATGACCATTATTGTGAATTGAGTCTATTAGCAAAGATAAGTAGGAGTAAGCAGAGGCAATAGGCCTGTCATTAACTTGTCCAATTCGGCAATAAACTCGATACGCGCTGGCATCAAAATCATCGCTAAACATTAAGTGTAACATGAAAATTTGTGCGGTGAGCGCAAAAAAACCTCACTGTAAGCTGAGTGAATTAAATGGTGATATAACGCAGATAAATAGCCAATAAAATAAATGGTTTACCGCTATCATCCTGCTCCTAGCCTGTTGTTGGTCAACAGATTAGTAGCGACATTTATCTATTGACTGGCTACTTAATGGATATTTAACTGTCAGTAGCGACAAATGCTGGCAAGAAAGTTTCGCTGATCAGCAGCTGGCGACCATACCAATCATAACGTGTTTGCCGTTGCCAACCTTCAGCAGTCTGCTGGATAAAACGCTGATTGGGTAAGGTTCGACTGCGTTTAAATAACACATAACCGATGGGTGTACCTTTGAGTTGCTGTAGACGGCGGGCGTGACCTTTGAGACTGGGTAACGGAAAGATACTTTGCGCGGCCACCCACGGGCGTGCGTCATTGCCATATAGTTGCGCTTCACGCACCCATGCTAGCATGGGACGATTCAGCATGGCACCTGTGACATTCAATTGTTTTTTTTGTGCCAATGACAGCAATCGGTAACCCTCAAAGCTACGCTCCACGCGCAAGGGCTGCCCTGCTTTCACTTCCAACACCGCCGTGAGAGAGCCTGCGACATTGAGCCACGAGAGTAGCTCACTAGGAGGAGAAAAATGGGTAAGACAAATAAAAGGAGTACTGGACATAGTTAACGGCTAATAGTGACATAATAATAAAAAAGAAAGCGAGCGTCAGGCGTATTAAGCAAAGCCTATTGATTGGTATCAAAGGCTGGCATATTATCCGCATTAAAGGGCAATGCCTCAAACGCTTGCTGACGATACTGCGCCATATGCTCACGGTCTTGGACGCAAAAATTGGCGATAGCTGGCACAAAACGTGGGTCATAAATACGGTGGATAGAGTGTGTCGTCGTTGGAATAAAACCACGAACCAGCTTATGCTCCCCTTGCGTACCCGGATCAAAATACTTAAGCCCTTGCTCGACGGCAAACTCAATACCTTGATAATAACACAGCTCAAAGTGTAAGCTGTCGTACTCACCCAGTGCTCCCCAATAGCGACCATAAAGAGTGGCATTTTCGCTATGGCGATCATCGTATAAAAACAAGCTACTGGCGATAATTTCTCCAGAGGCATCTAACGCTTGTGCGAGCATTAAGTGCTCAGACATAGTCGCTGCCAGTGCCATAAAAAAATCTATCGTCAAATAAGGCTGTTGTCCACGTACTGCATAGGTCATCACATAACAATGATAAAAGGCTTTCCAGTCCTCATCGGTAATCGCATCACCGCATTTACGCTGGCAGCTGATGCCTTGCTCGGCAACCTTACGACGCTCAGCACGGATGGTTTTGCGTTTTTTGGCTTTTAGCGTCGCTAAGAATGCTTCAAAATCAGCAAACGGTTGGCCGTCTTGTAGCAAGTCTTTATTTTGCCATAAGAATTGACAGCCTTGACGTTCCAGTATAGGCATGTCAATTGCGGTTGATTCTAAACCATTATCCTGAGCGGTGAGCAAATGCGCTATATCAATATCAGTAGGCATGGATGCCGTCGCAATTGTAGCCAATTCAGGCGTGATGAATAATCCATGCCAACTCGAAGCACCTACTTGCTGAGCAATATCATCGACGCCTGCGATAGCTGTCTTTATGATATCGGTGGTTAACGTCTCACCTTTTGCCAACCAAAGCCGCTGACCCGTAATCGGTGTATAGGGCACGCTGGTAACCAGCCTTGGATAATAATCCACACCATAACGCGCATAGGCTTCTGCCCATGAATGGTCAAACACAAACTCGCCGCGATGATGACCTTTGAAGAATACTGGCAACACCGCCACAGGATGCGCAGCTTCATTAATCGCAGAATGGTTTTCACTATGGTTTTCGCTATGATCAGCGTGGTCTATCGAGCTGTCGCTTTGACTATCTGCGACACGATGTACTAACACAAATAGCGGCAACCAGCCTGCCTGCTCACCAATCGCACCAGTGTCAGCTAACGCTTGCCAAAAAGCAAATGACATAAAAGGGGTATCGGGGGTTTGCCAGTCTGCTTGACTCTGCCAGCTGGTGTCATTGAGTAATGCATATTGTAAACTCATAATACTCACTATTTATTTTTATATGGGCGTAGTTTTTTATACCTTGTTTCGTATATGACTGGCCTAGCAAAATTCTACTCAAACTCTGTCACAATTATGCTCTCATAATTTTCAGATATTACGAATAAAATAGATAACAATGCGCTCTCGATAATAAAAGCTATCCCAGTAAAGTCATCTCTAAAAACATAGATGATTTGGTTTGTCAGCTCATTGCTGCAATGAGAGTAAGAATCACTTAGTCACGACTCATATCTATGATATGACTGGCAGTTTTTTGAATAATGATTGTATTATTCATCGTTTTATGACGAATATTAGCAGGCAGTGTTTGTATAGAAAGGATGAAATTTTTATCGATGACTGGTAGAATAAGGCTCTTAACAGCTTAATGTAATTAAGACATATTAGAAACAACCGAAAACACTACACTTAGTTCATTATGCGATATTGACATCGTATCAGATTTATAATCAGTTAACTATGATGTAGCGTCCGCACTCTATTTTTAAGTCATTCATATGAGCAGGTCGTTCAGACAAGACAGTCAAACTGCCGCTTAACGAAGAAAAATTCTAAGCAGACTCGATGGTTTTCAAGAAACTGGCTACAAAAAACTCGCGACACATTATTTAGTATCGTTGCATGATTCATTATTACGTCAGAACTGCATGGAATTATTAACTTATATTTGAGCCTTATTATTAATTACAACTAAAAGGAATGCCCAACTAATGTCTAAAATTATTTATACAAAAACTGACGAAGCACCAGCGCTAGCAACCTTATCATTTTTGCCAATTGTAAAAGCCTTTACTCAAACAGCAGGCATCGAAGTTGAAACCAGCGATATCTCTGTTGCTGCCCGTGTGTTGGCTGAGTTCCCAGAGTACTTAACGGAAGAGCAGCGCGTCCCTGATAATCTAGCTGAGCTGGGTCGTCTGACTCAAGATCCAGATACCAATATTATTAAACTGCCTAATATCAGTGCTTCTGTTGGACAGCTAAAAGCTTGTATCAAAGAATTACAAAGCAAAGGCTACGCTATCCCTGATTTTCCAGATGATCCTAAGACAGAAGAAGAAGAAGAGATCCGTAAGCGTTACGGCAAAAGCTTGGGCAGTTCTGTCAACCCAGTATTGCGTGAAGGCAACTCAGATCGCCGTGCGCCAAAAGCGGTTAAAAACTATGCACGCAAGCATCCACACTCTATGGGTGAATGGAAGCAATGGTCACAGACCCACGTATCGCACATGCACAGTGGCGATTTCTATGCTGGTGAGCAATCTATCACTTTGGATAAAGCACGTACTGTACGTATGGAACGCGTGGCTGAAGATGGCACTATTCATGTCTTCAAAACAGGCATTGCCTTGCTGGACAAAGAAGTCATCGACTTAATGTTTATGAGCAAAAAATCATTGCTTGAGTTTTATGAGCGTGAAATGGAAGATTGCCGCGAAGCTGGTATCTTGTTTTCACTGCACGTAAAAGCCACGATGATGAAAGTATCGCATCCTATCGTGTTTGGTCATGCGGTCAAAACTTACTATAAAGATGCCTTTAATAAGCATGGCGCTTTCTTTGACGAGTTAGGTATCAACGTCAATAACGGCATGGCAAGTTTGTACGAAAAAATCGCTGAGCTACCTGCCAGTAAGCGTGAAGAAATCGAACGCGATTTACATGCTTGCCAAGTGCATCGTCCACGCCTAGCGATGGTTGACTCATCAAAAGGTATCACCAACTTCCATTCACCAAGTGATGTGATTGTTGATGCGTCTATGCCAGCGATGATTCGCTCAGGCGGTAAAATGTGGGGTGCTGATGGCAAAATGTATGACTGTAAAGCCGTCATGCCTGAGTCTACTTTTGCGCGTATCTATCAAGAAATGATTAACTTCTGTAAATGGCATGGCAATTTTGATCCAACGACGATGGGTACGGTTCCTAACGTTGGTTTGATGGCACAAAAAGCCGAAGAGTATGGCTCGCATGACAAGACTTTTGAGGCGAGTGGTTCAGGATTGGCTCGTATTGTCGATGAAGATACTGATGAGGTATTGCTTGAGCAGCAGGTTGAAAACGGTGACATCTGGCGCATGTGTCAGGTTAAAGATGAGCCTATCCAAGATTGGGTGAAACTTGCGGTACGCCGTGCCCGTGAATCAGATACACCAGTTATCTTTTGGCTAGACCCTTACCGTCCACACGAAAACGAGCTGATCAAAAAAGTTCAAACTTACTTAAAAGATCATGATACTACAGGCCTGCATATTGAAATCATGTCACAGGTTCGTGCGATGCGTTATACGCTAGAGCGCGTTGCCCGTGGTCTGGATACTATCTCTGCGACCGGTAATATTTTACGTGATTACTTGACTGACTTGTTCCCAATTTTAGAATTAGGAACCAGTGCGAAAATGCTGTCAGTCGTACCATTAATGAAAGGCGGCGGTTTGTTTGAAACGGGCGCTGGTGGTTCTGCACCTAAGCACGTTCAACAGCTACTAGAAGAGAACCATTTACGTTGGGATTCATTGGGTGAGTTCTTAGCCTTGACCGTCTCTCTAGAGCATTTGGCCAGTCACGATAACAATGCTAAAGCGCAAATCTTGGCGGATACGCTAGATACGGCGACAGAAAAACTGCTGCTGAACAACAAAGGCCCATCACGTAAAACGGGTGAGATTGATAACCGCGGCAGTCATTTTTATCTAGCGATGTACTGGGCGCAAGAGCTGGCAGCACAGGACAAAGATGCTGATCTAAAAGCACAGTTCGCACCGCTGGCGCAAAAGCTTGAGAGCAGTGAAGACGCTATCATCAAACAGTTCAATGAAGCGCAAGGCAAGCCTGTAGACCTGAAAGGCTACTACTTGGCCGACGAAGCATTGGCTGAACAAGCGATGCGTCCAAGCACGCTATTCAATGCAGCAATCGCCTCATTGTAATTGAGTCATGTGCTAATACAGCAAACAATTGAGCTTAATTTTCTTTACTTATAAAGACTTTTGAACCCAGTTAGGTAAAATAAAAACGCCGCTTAGGTCTCAGACTTAAGCGGTGTTTTTTATGCTTGAACATAAGATAGTACGTTTAAAACGTTACTTTTAAAATATCACTTATAAACAGCAAAAAACTGCCAATAAAAAAGCCACCTACATAACTGTAGGTGGCTTTTTGACATTGATAAGTTCAGCGATACTTTTGTGAATATCGATATTTTTATTGATACTATAAAATTCTGATAACTGCTGACTCAGCTCTATATACTTTTTAAACATCCATGTGCTTGATAACCGCTTTACCAAACTCAGAAGTACTGAGCAAGATAGCATCTGGCATGAGGCGCTCAAAGTCATAAGTGACTGTTTTATTAGCAATAGCACCTTGGATACCACTGATAATGAGATCAGCGGCTTCTGTCCAACCCATGTCTCGTAACATCATCTCAGCTGATAAAATTAATGAGCCAGGATTTACTTTATTCTGACCCGCATATTTAGGTGCTGTGCCATGAGTTGCCTCATAAACCGCAATTGCGCCGCCTTTGTTAGCGCCCGGTGCGATACCAATACCGCCCACTTCGGCTGCTAAGGCATCAGAGATATAATCACCGTTTAAGTTTAGCGTCGCAACGACTGAATAATCCGCAGGACGCATCAAGATTTGCTGCAAAAAGGCATCAGCAATAACATCCTTGATAATAATATCATTGCCTGTTTTTGGATTTTTCATTGTCATCCAAGGACCACCATCTAATAATTCTGCATCAAAGCGTTCTGCGGCCAGCTCATAGCCCCATTCCTTAAATGCGCCTTCGGTATACTTCATAATATTGCCTTTGTGCACTAAAGTCACACTGGGCAAATCATTATCGATAGCATGTTGAATGGCTTTACGCACCAGACGCTGCGAGCCTTCTTTGGATACTGTCTTGATACCGATACCGCAATCATCATCGAAGCGGATCTTCGTAACGCCCATTTCTTCTTTTAAGAATTTGATGATTTTCTTAGCATCCTCACTGCCCGCTTTCCACTCGATACCTGCATAGATATCTTCTGAGTTTTCACGGAAAATGACCATATCTGTCAGCTCAGGATGCTGAACAGGACTTGGTACACCTTCAAACCAACGAACTGGGCGCTGACACACATAGAGGTCAAGCTCTTGACGTACCGCTACGTTCAATGAGCGAAAGCCACCGCCAACTGGCGTGGTCAATGGACCTTTGATACTGATAACATAGTCTTTTAAAATCTCTAGCGTCTCGCTTGGCAGATAGTCACCATCGTATATTTTAGCGGCTTTTTCGCCAAGATAAGCCTCCATCCAAATGATGGACTGTTTGCCATGATAAGCTTTCTCCACGGCCGCATTGACCACTTTTATCATGACCGGCGTGATATCGATCCCGATACCATCGCCTTCAACGAACGGGATAATAGGATGATTGGGTACATTTAGCGACAGATCAGCATTTACGGTAATTTTTTCGCCGTCTCTTGGGACGATAACCTTCTCATAAGACATAGATAAAACTCCTTGGTTGTATGTTAGATATCGCAAGCATCCTTAGCATTCTGTTATGCTAGCCACTCTATTATGATTATTTATACCGCTTTAAACGCGGGTTAGCCAAACTAAAAACTTTGAGCAATAGGTAAGTTGCGATATGCTGACAAACGATTTAAAAAATGAATAAGTAAAATAGTGATGCACTGAATAATCATTTATTGACTTAACGATACTGTAAAAATCCCTTTAGTAAAATAGCATCCACACAGACTGTTATAATAACGCGCAAAATAACAAAGATACTTTATATAAAATCAACAAATTTGCAGCTTATAGCGTTGATTTAAAAAAATAACGTTTTATTAGGGCGTTTCCTCGTTTTAAAAATGGTGAATTGAGGACACGCTCTAACCTCAAAATACGCACAAAATAATGATTCAAATTTAGGAAATCCCAAACCATGTCGACCTCTAGTCTGATTTTATTCAACAAACCTTATGGGGTGCAAAGTCAGTTTCGTGATGACAGCAACAATGATCACACCACCCTATCACAGTATTTTACCGATAAGTCTTTACGGATTGCTGGTAGGCTTGATGCCACCTCAGAGGGCTTGCTGATTTTAACGAGTGATGGTCGAGTCAATAAAGCCATCACCCAGCCACCTTCTGCTGCTAATTTTGCAAAAAACCGTCATAAGCAGGGCAAAACTTACTTGGTGCAAGTTGAAGGCACAGCAACGCCAGCGCAGTTGAATGAGCTTGCCTCTGGCGTACAATTAAAAGATGGCAAGACACTACCGGCGACGGCTCTCATGGTAGAAGAGGCAAACTTACCCATTGATTTATGGCAACGTGAGCCGCCTATTCGTGAGCGTAAGAATGTACCGACTTCATGGCTCATGCTGACGATTTATGAAGGTAAGAATCGCCAAGTCAGACGTATGACAGCGCAGGTTGGACTGCCTTGTCTGCGTTTGATACGTTGGTCGGTGGCAGGGTTTGAATTGGGTGATTTAGCCGTTGGTGAGTTTGTGCGCATTCATCTCACTAGCGAACGCTGTCAGCAATTAGGCATTCTTAATTAATTGTTACTATCAATCTACTGGTATCTCATTGCTGATTGCTCGTGACTGGCATCTGCTTATTAGGGCGTGTCCTTATTTCTATCAGTTTTTAGATAAGAATACGTCTTAGTCATTGGCTTTGGTAGCAATTAAAACCAATTACGACTTGCTAAACATCGCGTCTCGAACGAGCAAGGTTTATCTGCTAAGCTTCAGAACACCATTATTTAGGTATCATAAGTCTCATCCACTTATCATTTGATTTTTTATTATAGGGATATGTTATGTTTGCTTCTCGTCGTTGGATCTTGTTGGCCACTAGCGTCTCTACGGCGCTTATACTAAGCGCCTGTCAGCCGACAAAAGACAACGATGACACAGATCCTACTGCAGCGACCCCACCTGTGACTGATATCGCCGATGCTCCAAATGACGTTGACGCTGATAACGACCTAGTAGGTGGCGAAAACAGCGCGGATGAGAGCCAAATGACCGACATACTCAGAGACTATACAAGGTCGATGACTAGAATGCATGATGAGATGATGATCGGTATGGGTTATAACGATCCTGATACAGCCTTTGCTAAAGCGATGCTTGGACACCACCGCGGTGCCGTAGAAATGGCAAAAATTCAGCTGAAATATGGCACTGACGAAGAGATGCGTCAATTGGCACAAGAGATTATCGCCGCTCAGCAAGTTGAAATCGATATTTTGAATAAATGGCTTGCTAGCCACCCTGATACAGCCAAACCTAAACCCAATACTGAAGCGATGCAGCAAGCGTATGCCAGAAGCATGGATGTCTTAAATGGCGAGATGGTATTGGGTATCGCCGATCCTGTGCCTGACATGGCATTTGCACGTGGTATGCTACCGCATCACATTGGCGCGTTAGAGATGGCAAACATTCAGCTAAAATATGGCACTGACGAAGAGATGCGTCAATTGGCACAAGATATCATCGATGGTCAGCAGACTGAGATTGAGCATATGCAACAATGGATTGCAGATGCTAATACCGATAACAAGGCTAAAGAGACACAGGGCACAAGTGAAGCGGATAATCATCAGCAATCTGAGCAATCTGCTTCTTAGGTGCTGAATTACTAAACGCTGACTTAGCTGTTAATTTTTAATAAACCTTAAAAGACTGCCAGTCATTACACAAAGCCCCTGCCAAATAATATTATTTGGCAGGGGCTTTCATTTAATAAATTATTGAACAGAATAGTGAGAACAAATACATTCACATTAATATATTTAACAATGTATTTAACTTTGATAACGCTCTATAGCGTTAAGCCATGTTTGCCAGCCTGCATCGACTGGAGAAGAATTATCACTGACTCCTGACGATTGATTTGCTTTTGCCAAGTGCAAGCTCACTTTATGCGGAGATGCTTTGTCGATGGCTTCATCAGCCGCTTTAGGCAGCACATTGACACGCATTAATTCATCGCGGCGAAAAAGATGACACTCAATATCGCGCTCTACATTACTTAGCAACGCCAATTGTTTACTGTCAGCTTTGATACCGTCAAGCGCCACAATGACATCGTTCGCTGAAATACCTGCACTAGCAGCGACACTAGCACGTGTCACGCGATTAACTTTGAGTCCAGCAGGTGTTTCAGTACAGCGCATGCCCCAAGGCACATGCTTGTCAGCCGTCTCTTTGCTATTACTATGCATGCTAATACCGTTTGCTGCTAGCAGCGCTTCAATTGGCAACTCTTCGACACCATTGACATAACTATACTCAAAGTCTTCCCAATCCTCTATCGGCATGAATTGCCCAATGACTGAACCCATATCAGCACTATTGATGCCAATGCGTTTATTGTCGTTTTGCTTTGCTTGAGTATAAAAAACCTTGACCACATCAAACAGACGATAGCGACCATTGCTCTTTTGGAGCAGTGTCAAATCCAAGCATAACGCCACCAGTGCGCCTTTGTTGTAATAACTGATACCAGCATTGCCTGTATTTTCATCGTTACGGTATAGCTTAATCCACGCATCAAAGCTCGACTCTGCAATGCTTTGATACGCGCGACCCGCGGTTTGATAGTAACGATTAATTTGCTCAGCCAGTAGCTTGAGATAGCTTGGCTTATCAATCACGCCCGACGCTTGTAACATAAAGTCATCGATATACGAAGTAAAGCCCTCAAATACCCATAGCAGTGGTGTAAATGCCTCGCGGCGCAAATCGACATCCAACATAACATCTGGGCGTACCGTTTTGACCCACCACGAATGAAAATACTCATGGCTGCATAAGCCCAAAAATCGCTGATAATCGGTGCTTGGTATTTTTGGCTCATCAAGAGTTGGTAAGTCTCGGCGCGGCGTAATGAGACTGGTCGAATTGATATGCTCAAGTCCACCATAATCCTGACCACTGGCAAAGGTCATAAACGTATAATCATTAAATGGCGCATCACCCAACCAATCTAAATAGCACTGACAGATCTGAGTAATATCCTGCTGTAGCCTGCCCATATTGGCGCTATGCTTACCTGAGAGATAAAAACGATGATGTAGCGTCTGATGCGTACTGTCTTGAATAATAAAGTCAAACTTATCTTGCTCTGCAATCTCAAACGGGTAATCAATAAGGTCGTGATAACTGCCTGCCTGTAGTCCATAGCTATGCTGCCCATCAAGACGTAGATGAGTAGACTCTAACCCACATGCCAATAGCAGCCGACTCTCGTCTTTACCTGCTAAAAATGCTGCTGGCACTGCTAAGCTAGCTTGTACAGCTCGATGCTCCTGCCCTTCTACAGCCAATGCCAATGAGGTGAAATTCCCATACAAACGTTGCTGATCGACATAGGCAGTACGTACCGATAAATCATAGCAATAAACTTCATAGTGGACACTGATGGCTTGCCCTGCTTTAGCTTTTGGTAATTGCCACGTGTTTTTATCTATTTTGTGCGCGCGATAAGTCTCGTGAGTATCGTCATCCATGATTTGGCTGTCTAATGCTTTACTATCTAGCATCTGGCTGTCTAACATCTGATAATGCACCGCGGTAATGTTGCGCGCAAACTCACGCATCAGATAACTGCCTGGTATCCACGCTGGCATCCAAAGTTGAGGCGCATCATTTACTGCCGTAAAATTGAGCGACACATCAACCAAGTGCTCAGAAAAACGCTCGAAATTGAGTCGATAATTGATATCAGCTTTAGCTTTATGGTGATCGCTGATTGTATTAGCATCTGATAGCTGACTGCCTGAATTATTGGCAAATGAAGTCATTGTCTTTTTATCCTTATTTATATCATTATGGTAAAAGCCATTGTCCAAAAACGCAACTGGCAAACCCCGAATATCCATTTACAGTCTTCAAACCACAAAAAACTGTGTTTATTTTCATAAAAAATGCCATTTATCAGTATAAAATAGCATTTTTTATTGTTTTTACCTTGAAAGTTATATGAGCCATCTCAATTAAAGATGCTAACTGCTAAAGTTACTTAATAAACTGATGATAATTGACTAATGATGTGGCTATTTGGCTTGCTGATTGGATTTTTTAGGTTTATTGCAACCGTATTTAATTTTTTACATAGATATATTTAGGATAACTTATGACTATTATTGCAAAAGACACTGCCGTCAAATTCAATTACACACTAAAAGACGACGAAGGCAACATTCTTGACCAATCACCAGAAGGTCAACCACTTGCCTACTTGCATGGCCACAGCAACATCATTCCAGGCCTTGAGCAACAGCTAGAAGGTAAATCTGCTGGCGAGCAAGTCAATGCTGTTGTTGAACCTGCTGATGGCTACGGCGAATATCAAGAGCAAGCGGTACAGCATGTACCACGTGATAACTTCCAAGGCGTTGAAGATATCCAGCCGGGTATGCAGTTTCAGTCAGAAGCTGGCGGCCAAGTAATGCTAGTTACCGTTACTGAAGTAAATGACAAAGAAGTGACCGTTGATGCAAACCATCCATTGGCTGGTAAGCGTTTGACGTTTGATGTTGAAATCCAAGAAGTACGTGCAGCAACTGAAGACGAACTAAACCATGGTCATGTCCATGGTGCTGGTGGCGTTGAGCACTAATCTCTTCTAGAGTATAGTGAGATGTTAAATGGTAGTCTTTATTAAGACTGCCATTTGGTCAAAAAAGGTCAGTGGCTTTGTCTACTGATCTTTTTTTATGGCTATTATTTATCACAATCACCTTTTTAAAATATGAGCCTCTTAGGCGTACATTAAGCAACCTGACAGGCTTACAAACTATTCACTGCTACTGAGTTACCTATTAGCATCTATTAGCTAGTTAGTCGTGTTTCTCAATTAATATATAGCAGACGTAACAAAGCCGCATAACGACAAGCGTTATGCGGCTTTTATCACTAACCATCCATGTTATCGTTATATGATACCTAATCCCGGAGTATCCTATAACTGACAGGCATCTAGCCTTATCATCCTTAATCAGCAAACCACCTATCCCTGATGCGACCTTTGAGATACCAATCCCTAGTATCAATGAACCTTTTCGTTCAATCGTGCCGTACAGTTATAATCGCAGATTGCCTCATGGTTAGTAAGAGGTATAAACGTCAATCCATGTAAGCATATGCTTACGTGGATTTTAATCACAGCCTTTTTGGCTGACAATACTGACCGTTTATAGCTTCTCTTCAGGGCTTAACAATGCTTTAGGTTCAGCGCTTAGCATAATATAGGCCGCTTCATTGATGAAGGCTTCGTCTTCAGGTAGCTCTGGGCGCTCCTTGGCTTTCATGCGACTGCGCTCTTCAAATTTTGCATCCATTGCCGCTTGATAGGTGTTCCAATTGGCATAAGGGCGCTCACCCGTTGCAATAAGACGTTTGTTTTCAGCCTCTAATGAACGCTTTTCAATCAACTGCATCTTAGCTCGGCGGCTATTGATATCCAGAGGAACTGGTTTTTTCTCATCTTCCATATCGCGAATGTTGTTTAGCGCTGATAGATAAACAAACTGTGGGTTTTGCTCTTGACGAATTTTAGACTGCTGGTTAAGTGTCGCCAGCGTCGTATCAGTGAACTTACCTTCAGGCTTGTAAGGCGCCGTTTTGATGGTATCCCAAGGCAACGCTTTTTTCTGCGCACGTTCGCCAAAAGTGGCATCATCGTAGATATTGACCAACTCTACATCAGGTACCACACCTTTATTCTGCGTACTACCACCAGTGATGCGATAGAATTTGCGCTGCGTTAAAGTGGCTGAACCCAATGCCAAATTATCGAGTTGAATCTGCGCTGAACCTTTACCCGTTGTCGTACTGCCAACCACTAGCCCACGACCGTAATCTTGGATAGCCGCGGCAAATATCTCACTGGCTGAGGCAGACGCTAGGTTGGTAATAACGACCACTTTGCCATCATAAAGTTGCTCACCACCATCATCGTCACGGTAGACTTGGATGTTGCCGCGATTGTCACGGATTTGCACCATCGGTCCGCTCTTGATAAAGAAGCCAAGCATTTTTGCTACTTCATCCAATGAACCACCTGGATTATTGCGCAAATCAACCACGAGGCCATCAATATTTTCTTTATTCAACGCTTTCAACGCTTTTTCGGTATCGATACTGACGCTGCGATAATCCTCACCGTTACGGCGTGCCTGATAATTCAGATAAAAGCTTGGTATCTCAAGGACACCGATGCGTTTTGGCGTTTTATCAATATTAGGGCGCTGTACTTCTACCACGCGCTGGGTAACCCCTGACTCTTCTTGTTGAATAATGTCACGAACCACCGTCACGTTACGGGCACTGGCATCAGGGGTATTTGGCTGACGCACTTTGATGGTCACTGACGTGCCACGTTTACCGCGAATCAAGCTCACAATCTCACGCGTTGACCAGCCAACCACGTCTGTCATGTTCTCGCCATCTTTGGCAATACCGATAATCAAATCATTGGGTTTAATCTGACCAGATTTGGCTGCTGGACCACCATCGACCAAGGTCACGATGCGAGTATAATCTGGGTTTTTACGGTCAGGACGAATAGAGACGCCAATGCCTTCTAATTGCAGGCTAGATTGGATTTGCAATTCGTTGGCCTGAATCGGTGCATAATAATTACTGTGCGGATCGTAAGTCAGCATCGCCGTATTTAAGATGGTTTCCATGATTTCATCGTTTGTGAGACGCTTAAACTGCTCTTGCTGTCGCGATAAACGGTTTTGTAAAATCTCGCTTGGTGTACGTTGGTCGTTGCGCACCAAATCTTGTCCACGAGTAATATCTGGATTGCTCAGGAATACTTTTTCTTTGGCTTTTTCATCTTCTTGGCCCAAGGTAATACTCATCAGCTGAAATTTCAGCTGACGCGTCCAATAATCACGCTGCTCTTTTTTGGTTTTAAAATGATTGAGTTTTTCACGGTCAAGCACGATCGTATCATCACTCGTCAAATCAATATCGGTTTTTAGCATCTTGCTCGCCATCGCAAAATACTCATTTGAGCGCTTGCGATAGCGTTCAAAGACCTCTACTCCTGCAGACAAGTCGCCACGCTTGAGGCGAGCACCGAATTCATCGGCGTATTTTTTCTTAAACTCATCCACATCAGATTGCAAAAACAACGTATGGTTTGGGTCAAGGCTATCAATATACATAGACAAGATTTCGCTGCCCGTTTTGCTATCTAGCGGCTGATTTAAATAGTGGCTACGATCCAGCAATGCGGCTACTTGGCGAGTGGTGACTTTTTGTTCAGGGGTTTGTACAAAGCCTTCAGTATTGGTGTCGGCCATTGCCGTCCCGTAGCTCTGGGTGAGAATAATACCGGCGATGCCCACTGACGCTGCACTGAGTAACCACTGTGCTGGTTGTTTTTTCATCATATATACCTAGTTATTTTACGTTAATAATATTATTTGTTTTATAAAAATCAAAAGTGATTAAATCAGTCGCCGCCTATAAATGCTTTATCTTTAAGTCACGAAATATTTATCTACCACTATCAATCGAATATGTATTCAATGATACTTTCTAAAATGCTATTTTCTGAATAGTTATGGTCACTAAATGCCATTGCTGTTTGCTAATATATTGTTAAAAATCACTCAATATTATCATGCACATAGATATCCAACTGTCTCAAACTGTATAAGCAATCTTACACGCTACGCCTGCACATACCAAACTTTCTATTACATTTATTGTTCATCATTATTTGGGTCATTTATTGACGATTCAATGCCCACTCGCGAATTGATTTGAGTCTATTCATCTGCCACATTATGCTCATCTAATAATAACTGTCATAATAAAGCAGTTTTGATAATAGTGGCGCATTGCCAATTATCATCATTTATTTATTTGAAGCTGAACCGATCATATAACAATATATAACACCATAAGGATTACGCAATGTACGGCGTTTTAATGATTGATATCGATAGTACCGCACTGACAGCAGAAGATGTCAGCTTAATCAAACAGGCACAAGTGGGCGGGGTGATTTTATTTGCCCGAAACGTTGCAGATGCGGCACAAGTACGGGCGTTGTGTGACGACATACGTTATCACAACCCAGATATATTAATCGGCGTCGACCAAGAAGGTGGACGAGTCGCACGCCTGCGCAATGGCTTTACCCCACTACCCGCCATGGGCAAGCTTGGGGAATTATTTAATCAAGAGCCTAGCCATGCGCTAAGCTGTGCTTACGATTGTGGCTATCTAATGGCAACAGAAGTGTTGGCCGTGGGCATTGATCTCAGTTTTGCCCCAGTACTTGACAGAGATGGCATTAGCCAAGTCATTGGGGATCGTAGCTTTCATCAAGAGCCGCAAGCGATCATTGCGCTGGCGACTCAGTTTATGCGCGGTATGAAAGCCGCTGGCATGGCAACCACAGGTAAGCATTTCCCCGGTCATGGTGCCATTGCGCCTGATTCGCATGTGGCTGAAGCCATCGACACGCGTAGCTTAGATGAGATTATGCATAGCGATATGCAGCCTTTTGCCCAAACCTTACCGTGGCTTGATGCCTTAATGCCTGCCCATGTTATTTTTTCGCAAGTCGATGATAAGCCAGCAGGTTTTTCTAAAATTTGGCTCAAGGACATCATACGGGATCAGCTAAAGTTTGATGGGGTCTTATTCTCTGATGATCTATGTATGGCAGGTGCTCAAGCCGCGGGCGATGTCAGCGCACGTGTGAAAGCCGCGATTGAAGCGGGTTGTGATATTGCGCTGGTTTGTAATGATCGCGTCGCCGCCCATGAAGCCGCAGAGACCGCACAAGAGCTGCCTTATCCCAATCAAAACCGTATTAAAACAATGTGCGGACAGATACCAACATGGCAAGGTGATCTGGAATCAACTTGTCAACAATTTGATTATTGGCAACAGGCAAAGAAAAACGTGACTCAAACCTTTTTTAATCCTCAATCTGAGGCACAAGCGACTCGCAGCGCTACTGAATTAAAAGATCCGACCGCTTATAAGTAATCGCTTATCATTAGATACTTATCATTAGATACTTATCATTAGCCACCTATAAACAACAGCCTTAACAAAATAAAAAACCGCACCTTTATAAGATGCGGTTTTTTGAATTAGTAATGACTCACACAATCCTCTGTGCATTAATTGGTTGGATCTACTGCCGTACCTTGAGTGGCATCATCACCATCAGGCAATAAGTCATCGTTATTGCTATCTAGAGGGTTTAAGTCTGGGTCAAGCGCGTTATTACTAATAATCATACCATCGTTCGCACTGGCCATCTCGTCATTGACTATAAATTCAATACGGCGATTACGGAAGCGACCCTGCTCAGTTGAGTTATCAGCGATCGGCTCTGATTCACCCATGCCTTTCGTCATCAGTTTACTAGCATCGACACCTTGAGATACCAAATACTCTTTCACTGCCTCAGCGCGATCACGAGACAATTCTACATTGTAAGAATCTGATGCCTGACTGTCAGTATGACCGATAATCGTCAGCTTCATATTCGGTACTTCGTTGATAATCTTAGCAGCGCGGTCAAGCAGCTCTTTATTGACATCAGGAATGACCGCTTCATCCACTTCAAAGTTGATAACCTGAATACTCAATGCACGAGCCACATCACGTGGATCTGGGTTTTTGCCAAGATTGGTCATAGCAACATCCGCAGCTGCCAAACTATTATCAATCTCACCCTGCAAATCTAACGGTCCTTCGGCTTGTATGGTCATCGCAGGAACAGCCGCTTGTAAGTCAGCCACTAGCTTATCTAATGCCGCTGCATCAGGCGCATTGACAGTGATAACATCGCCTTTGATGATCATGCTCGCATTTGGTACATTTTTGACGATAGGCAAGATAGTAGCTAGCTGAGCCGCTGCTGGCATATCTACTGCAAAATTGTCATCGACATCAGCACGGCATTTATTGGCTTCTTCACCAAATGCACTGGTTAACGCATTCATTACATTGGTCTGCAAGGTCTCGTCGCCCACATTCATACGGCAAGCATACAGCTCACTATTTTCACCAGTCGCAATGCGCAATGATGCAGGCTCAATATCACCTGCCACTGCCAACTGACCCTCTCCCTGCGCTGCTTGTTGGGCAGTGGCCACCGGTGTAGCGACAGGCTCAGGGTTCTCTTGACAACCACGAAGTAAAGCCCAAGCCAATGCGCCTAAAATAATCAAGCCAATAATGGGGAGCAATGCTTTCATAAAGCTGCCTTGCTGCTCTTCTTCGCGTTGCAATGGAGCGGTGCTCACCGTATCAGCGATACGCGCGCCAGCAGCAGGCGTCGCTGCCAACACACCGACTGGCAGAACGGCGCTTGCCCAAGCAGGGATATAACGCTGGTAACTGTCGAGATTATCATTTAAGAACTGCGGCACTGGTGTAGTACCTGCCAAGCTTTTGATTTCGTGAAAAGCCAGTGGCGCTGCCATCGCTATCAGTCCACGCGAAGACGTTGCATCAACATTATGCTTGCCTGCCAGCTCACGAGCGATTTGATCACGTTGCGAATCATCGCTCCATACACGGTCATAAAACCCTTGGTCATCACGAGTGATATTCTCATTTGCAAAACGATTATAAGTATCGTTATCCGCTAAGCGAGCCGCAAAAATAGCATAGAACTGTTCAAGCAGCCCTTTTTTAGCGGGACTATGATCATCTTCCAGCACGGCTGGGCTGACTGTACGCGTCAAATGACTGATAATATCCATAATACAATTCTCCTATTAATGCCTATATTAGTATCGATTTATATAATTAAAATATTCAAAAAATACCAGATAAAATAATGATTTAAAATAAGAACCATGACAGCTAAAACCATCTTGACCCTGTTCAATTTTCATCATTATAAAAGTATTAAGTCAGTGTTAACAATCAACAGGTTGTTGTACAAATGATACGTTAGGTAATATTTCAAGTGTCACACGTAACCAAAAACATGGCAAATAACCAATCATTAACCCAGTGAGAAGCCATAAAAGAATCAGTAAAACTTATGTATAAATGGAGAAAATACATCCTTTTTTCAGATACTTTGTGGTTTTTTATATAATTCTGACTGGGTATCAACAGAAAAAATGGCGATATAAGCAACTTATACCACCATCCTTACTTGATAACTTGTTTCAATGGATAGATGATTAAACAATCGTTAAACACCTCTATTATCCAATCATTTATTCCTTACTTGCGCAGGTTCAGCAATGATGAGTGTGCTTGCCATATCATCTACCTCCGATTCTGAAATAGAACCTGACGGTCTGTTATTCATCGGTGTATTGTTAAGGATATTGTTAGGAATGTTGCTGGGAATATTGTTGGCATTGTTACTATAATTGTTGGGTACAGGATTAGGTACGATACGATCGCCTGTATCATCATCTGCTGTTTGGAACTCTCCAGACCCACTGTTGTTATAGTCATTAGCATACTGATTATTGGCAGCTCCCTCATTCTCAAACTGGTTATTCGTATTATTCATTACATTGGCATCGTTATTTTCAGGCAATGGTAATGGTGCAGTACTATCGATGACCATGGCAGGTATCAAAGTACGTATATCCGTAACCAGTCGTTGCAAGAGCATACTGTCTGGCGCTTCTAACATAAGACGATCATTCTGCAAGTGTAGGCGTGCAAATGGCGTAGACCTAATCATCGTCAAGACATTGGGCAGTACTTCCTCTGGTAAGTTGGCAATACTACTAGCAACTCCAGCCTGTACTGTTAATTCGCAAATACTCGCTTGCTCACCAAAGCTGGTATTGAGCGCTTGTTGCAAGGTGCTTTGTAGCGCTGCATCGCCAATGGTAGCACTACAGGTATAAAGACTACCGCTGTTATCTACGCCAACGATGAGCTCAATGGGAGTCATTACCTGCGCTACTGGTGCGGGCGCTGGTGCTACCACAACAGGCACTGTCGCAGCGGCTTCTACAGGCGGCGCGTTGTTCGGTCTAATTAATATTGCCCAAGCAGCAAGCCCTATCGCGGCAATGGCTACTATTAATAAACCCACCCGTACCAGTAAATCATTACGTTGATTGCGAGTACGCACTTTTTCTTGCTTCATACTGCTATTTTCTGCCAAATGATGCGCGGATGGATTGGCATGAATGGCACCATTATGAGCACTAAAATGGCCATCGGTATCGCCTATCTTCATACTTTCTACATCAGTATTTCCAATATCTATTTTATCTGCTGTATCAGCATTTTGTCTATAAGCGGCTGTCGCTGCGGCGATCGTACTGGTGTCTATATGAGAATTTTGCCGACCATCCAAAGAGATGTCACGCACTGGTACGCTATCAATATCTGCGACGATGTGTGGGTGTGATTCTGATGCGCTATTGACGTTTTGAGGAGCAGTAATAATAGGTGCTGACCACATCGGTAAATACTGACGCAGTGCCGCCTGCTCTCCCTGCAAAAACGCTGGCAAAAACTGGCCGTTTGCCAATACTGTCAGCTCACGATAGGCCAGTGGCGCGGCATTGATGAGCAGCTGTAACGTAGCAGACTCATCAATATGATGCATGGTAGACAGCTCTCGGATCATAATCTGTTGTACACTTTTATCTTGCCACAGTTGTTCGAACAGTGAACTTTCTGTGACTCTATCAACCATCCCTTGCTCGGCGCGGATAAATTGTGAGTACACTTGCGGCAAGGCGAGACGTGATGCCAAGATGGCATAAAACTGCTCTAGTAAGCTGATGTAAGCCACACTATCCTGACTATTGCGCTCACCTATGACAGCTGGCGTTACGGTCTTTTCTAATTGGTCGATAATACTCATAGATTACTGCCTCTTTCGGCCTTTATTTTAAATTCACCAACGCATGAAACGTTTATTTTACTTGTCGTTAGCGTCTGCATTCTTAGATACCGCTCTTATTTAACCCACCATTACCGTCAAGATACGAAGCATTACTCAATTTGCCTGACAGCCTGCTATATTATTCACTATAAAAGCATATAAATGCACTATTTTGTCACATAATAAGTTTTTGCATTGTCATAACTACTGTTAGTATTACTTTATTATAAATAGCTCATGCTTAATAATTGCTTGTCAGTCCTATTTAGTTTGCACTCAGCCATAATGCGTAGGCTTTGAACATTGTTATTCATCACCTTGTCACATATCAGGCGCAGCCTAAGGATTTTCCTTTGTTCAATCATACGACCCTTATTATTATTATCACGGTTATTGTCAGCTTAGTGGCATGGCAAAACAAAACAGTATTTAATCGGCTTATTTTTTATCCGCCAGCGGTAAATAATGGGCAGTGGGACCGTTTTGTCACGCATGGCTTTATTCATGCCGATAGCATGCACCTGCTCTTTAATATGTTTACTTTATATTTTTTTGGTCGTGCTATTGAAGGGCTGTATCAGCCGTTCTTATTTGGTTATGGTTTTGTGGTCTTTTACGTATTGGCTATTATCATTGCGATGATTCCAAGCTACCTCAAGAATAAAAACAATGCGAGCTATTTGAGCCTTGGCGCGTCAGGCGGTGTATCAGCCGTATTGTTTGCTTTTATTTTGCTGGCACCGTGGGAGAAAATCTACCTATTCGCGATTGTTCCTATACCTGCGATATTATTCGCCGTCGCTTATATCGCTTATAGTATCTATGCAGACAAACGGGGCGGCTCTAATATAAATCATATGGCGCATATGTGGGGCGGCGCGTTTGGGGTTATTGCCACGATTATTTTAGAACCGCAAGTCCTACCACATTTTATCAATGCACTCTTATCACCTGGGTTATAAGCTTCATGATAAAACTCAGTAATAAAAACTAAAATCAGAACTTGGTTTATGGTGGTAGTTCACGTGATTGAGCGATAATTAACGTCGCGTTGTGTTTTATAAAAAATTATATTTAACAAACTATGTAAGAATTTGATCATTATGATGATAGATATTATTGGTGATATTCACGGCTACGCAAACAAGTTAGTTGGTTTATTAAAGCAGCTAGGTTATGTTCATAATGGTACATATTTTGTACCACCAGCAGGGCATCGAGCGTTATTTATCGGTGATTTAATTGACCGAGGACCACAGCAATTGGCTACCCTGGAGATTGTTTTTGCCATGCTAGATGCTAACGTGGCGGATGCAGTGATGGGTAATCATGAATATAATGCCCTAACTTTTGCCACACTTGATCCTGATAACTCCAGCCAATATCTGCGCTCGCACAATGATATCCATACCCGCCAACATGCCGCATTTTTAGCCGAAGTATCCTTTGGCTCAGAGCGTCATCAATATTGGCTTAATCGGTTATATGAGCTGCCCCTATGGATTGAAACCACGTATGCTTGTTTTGTTCATGCCTGCTGGGATGTCGATAGTATGGCGGTACTTCAACCGTTATTGACTGACGATAACCGCTTAACACCGCACGGGCTAGTCGCCACTGCTAAAGAAAATACGGCGCCATTTGATGCGCTAGAGCGAGTATTAAAAGGCGTGGAAACAGCACTACCCGATGGCATTGTAATGGTCGATAAAGAAGGCACTGAGCGCAAGCGCGTGCGAGTGCGCTGGTGGCTTGACGGGCTTAATAAACGCCGTCTTTATGAGGTGGCGCGTGCGCCTGCATCAGCATTGGCGCAGATTCCAAAAGAGGTGTTGGCTGAAAATATTGATTTCGCTCTGAAAACGGATAAAGCGGTATTTGTCGGTCATTATTGGCTAACTGGCACGCCTGAGCCACTGAGTTCACAAGTTGCCTGTACTGATTATTCAGCAGCGGTAGACAGCGGATATCTGACTTGTTATCAGCTCGATACTGAGCAACCACTGCCACTAAAAGCCAGTAACTTTGTCCAATATCACCATGATAAAACGGCAAACCCCAATCCATAAAATTGGTGCTATTGCCCCCGCTTTTTTATTAAAAATCAAACTTGGCTTTACGAAGGCAACAAAACTTTTGTATGATAGTCTTTTTGAGGATATCAAAGCATGAGCACCACAACAGCTACTGTTAACACGATGGATCAAAACAGCCCTATCGCCTCCCCTGCTGGTCAACCGAAAGTTGGCATTATTATGGGATCACAATCTGATTGGGCAACCATGAGTGCGGCAGCGCAATTGCTCGCAGACTTTGATATCGCTTTTGATTGTGAAGTGGTTTCAGCACACCGCACCCCTGATAGATTGTTTGACTATGCAAAAAGTGCAAAGGATAACGGTCTACAAGTTATCATCGCTGGCGCTGGCGGTGCTGCTCATCTGCCTGGCATGTGTGCCAGTCAAACGCCGTTACCTGTGTTTGGTGTTCCTGTAAAGTCTTCCATGCTCAGCGGTTGGGATAGCCTCTTGTCTATCGTACAGATGCCTAAAGGCGTCGCAGTTGGCACATTAGCGATTGGCTCAGCAGGCGCTTACAATGCTGCTCTGCTTGCGATTCAAGTGTTAGCATTGAATGATGAGACCATTGCGGCTAAGCTGGACGATCTGCGCCAAATGCAAACTGATACCATCCTTGCTAGCCCAACGCCCGGCATTAACAATACCTAATTACCTGTCTTTTATAACGGTTCTTGAATCCCATTATTGAGATATAGCCGCTATTTACTTGATATTTATTTTTAGATGGGTTTTACTTAATACAAGGTGCATGTAATGCACCTTTTCCTATTTTAATAGATGACTTTTTGCCTTTTAATAAACCCAAAATATTATTCATTTTTAACTCAAAGAGCCTGCCATGACTACAGCGAACGCTTACCCTGTTACCCAAACCATTCGTACCATCGGTATTTTAGGCGGTGGTCAGCTTGGTATGATGCTTGCCGAAGCAGCGATGCCACTGGGCTACCAATGTGTGTTTTTAGAAGACAGCGCTGACTGCCCTGCTAGCCTATACGGTCGCGTCTTTCATAGTGATCAGTTAGCAGACTTCATCGCAGCAGCAGACGTTTTTACCTTAGAGTTTGAAAACACACCGACGGCGACAGTTGAACAGCTGACTGATCTGTCAAAATCAGGTAGCAAACAAGGTATGTTTCCGCCATTGATTGCGCTTGATATCGCTCAAGACCGCTTGAAAGAAAAGCAGATGTTCAATGCACTTGAGATCGCCACTGTACCCTTTTTGGCTGTCAACTCTGAAGCGGATTTGCAGCAAGCCTGTCATGAATTAGGACTGCCTATCGTCCTAAAAACCAGCCGTGGTGGTTATGATGGCAAAGGTCAGTTCGTGATTAGACAAGACAGTGATATCAAGGCGGCATGGCAAGATCTTAAAGATGCAGTTACGGGTAAGGGCTCACTAACGCCAACGCCAGCACCTTTGATTGCAGAAGGTTTTATTAACTTTAGCCGCGAGCTTTCTATTATCGCCGCACGCGCACAAAATGGTCAGGTTCGTTGCTACGATTTGGTCGAAAACCATCATCATAATGGTATTTTAGCCAAGACCCAAGCGCCTGCCGTTGGCACCAGTCATTTATTCAAACAAGCAACCGATGCCATCACCAAGATCATGAACCACTTAGACTATGTTGGTGTGATGGCACTTGAGCTCTTTGTGACCAAAGATGCGCGTGGTCATGACACGCTACTCGCTAATGAAATTGCGCCACGTGTGCACAATTCAGGACATTGGAGTATTGAAGGCGCTGTCACTAGCCAATTTGAAAACCACATTCGCGCCGTCGTCAATCTGCCATTAGGTGATACCGACAACGTGCATCCAGCGATTATGCTCAATATCTTGGGGCAATATCCAGATATCAGCGACGTACTAAATATCGATGGTGCGCACTATCATAGCTACCACAAAGCAGAACGCGATGACCGCAAAATTGCGCATATTACCTTGATGCCCAATGATGTTGCCGACTTAGAGCCTGCTTTAGCCAAGCTCGTCGCTACGCTACCCAATAAAATGGGACTTGAGAAAAAACCATCTGCGATTGATAGCCAGCCAAAAGCGGCAGATAGTCTAATCACTACTGACAATAACAATGACAATATTTTAGAGAGTATAGAAGTCCATATCGATGACAGCCAAACAACTCAGGCTATCGACGCTAAGGCAAAAACAGAAAAGGTTAAGAAATAATGCAGATTTGGGTAGATGCCGATTCGGTGCCATTGATTGCCAAAGATTTGATTATCAAAACCGCTGAACGCACACAAACCATGGCAATATTCGTCGCCAATCAGCCGATCAAACTGCGTAAGTCACCACTGCTTGTCATGACGGTGGTGCCATCAGGGTTTGATAAAGCCGACGATTATATCGTTGAGCAAATACAGCCAGGCGATCTGGCTATTACTAGCGACATTCCTTTGGCTAATGACATTTTGGACAAAGGTGGTATGGTCTTGACGACACGCGGTATGGTTTATGATAAAAATAACATCAAGCAAAAACTCAATATGCGTGATTTTATGGATACCATGCGCGGTACTGGCGTGCTCGAGCTACAAGAAATGAGTGGTCAAAAACCTTATGGCGATCGTGATAAAAAAGCTTTTGCTGATGGATTAAACAAGTTGGTACGCTAGTTTTCACCCGCTTTGTCTTTGATTTTTTGATCTTATCCACTTTGCAAACTGTATACACGCCATAACCAAACACTATGCAATCGGCACGCTTCATAACGAAGTGTGCCTTTTTTTCTTGATACGCTATAGTCAGTTTTTACAACAACGATAACGTATATAAGAATAGGAATGACAATGAAAATTTTAGTAATTGGGGCAAGTGGTCGAGTGGGAAAGGATTTGGTCAAGCAGCTATTAGCGGATAACCATCAAGTTATTGGCACGACACGCCAAGAAGAAAAACTGTTTACCGATGATAATTATAGCCAACTCGATTTAGATATCACTGCCGAAAAAGAGGCTATACAAAAGCAAATTGATCGAGATATTGACGCTATCTATTTCGTTGCAGGGTCTGGCGGCAAAGACGTCTTAGAAGTGGATTTACATGGGGCGGTCAAGACCATGCAAGCCGCAGAGGACAAAAGCATTAAGCGCTATATTATGCTTAGCACCGTCTTTTCGTTAGACACCAGTAAATGGGACAATGCTGGTATTGCTGACCTAAAAGAATACTATATCTGCAAACACTATGCGGATCAGTGGTTGATTAATAACAGTAGCCTTAACTACACTATCGTTCAAGCAGGGGCACTAAAAGAGCGCGAAGCGACTGGTACAATCACTGTCAACGATAATAATGCTGGAGAAAATTCAATTGCCGATGTGGCGACTACTCTGGCAGCCGTCTTAAATGCCAATAATACCATCAAGAAAGTCTTTAGTTTGCATAACGGTGAGACTGCGATTGATGAAGCGATTGCAAAATTATAAGAATCAACTTTATAGCGATTAAAACGAAAAAATCGAGTAAGCCTAATGGGTTACTCGCTTTTTTCTAATAGGCTTGTCAAATAAATAAGTGGCAACTATATTAAGTCTCTCAATAATCGACTAGGCCAAACCGCTTGGAAAAGAAATCACATCTTCTAAGCTATTCGCGCCTGTGATTACCATAAGTAATCTATCGATACCAACGGCGATACCGCTACAGGGTATTAAAGCATCAGACGCTGCTAATAAATGCTCATCGATTGGCATTTGTGGTAGGTTATGACGCTTACGCAGTTGATTGTCTCGCTCAAACCGTTCTCTTAACGCTTGTCCATCTGCTAGCTCATCATAAGCGTTGGCAATCTCAATGCCATTGATATACAGCTCGAAACGTTTAGCGACTGTATTGCCCTCTTTATCAACCGCTGTTTTTGCCAGTGCCGCCGTGGCAAGCGGATATTCTATAATCAAGGTCGGTAAGTAGTGACCCAAGTTTGGCTCGACCGCATGACTAAACAGCAAATCCAGCCAGCTTTGACGAATATCTGCTTCGCCATCTTCTGTGTTAGCCAAGTCGCTATTAAAATCAAAACCTGTCAAACCCTTATCTTCTGCTACTGCTTGCAGGGCATCAAGGCTAGCTGCTAGCGGATGTATGCCGACAAAATCCATAAACGCATCAACATAGCGGTAATGACTCATTACCACTGAATGTCCATAAAGCGCCGCTAATAATTCACCTAATTCAGCCGCCATATCATCCAGACTATAATTCGGCTGATACCACTCAAGCATGGTAAATTCGATATTATGGCGTACGCCTATTTCGTTATCTCGAAATACGGAGCAAATTTGATATATAGGCACTTGCCAGCTGGCAAGTAAACGCTTCATAGCAAACTCAGGTGAAGTATGCAGATAATAAGTACAAGGTTTATCTTGGTAAGTCACTTGTGCGGCGACTGATTGTAAGAAAGTATCGGTATTACCAGCCTGCGATAGTAGCGGTGTTTGCACTTCAAGCACTTGATGCGTGGCAAAAAACTGACGAACGGTGCTCATCAATTGCGCACGCTGCTGAGCCATTGCCAATGTCATGGTCGGCGCATAGCTGGGTTTTGAAGAAGAGTTACTTGCTTGGGTCATTATTATTTACTGCAATTAAAGGATAAGAATAAGTTCTCAGATGCTACTTTAAGGTTGAAGGCTGCCTAACTTTTACCACTGCCATTCACGGCGTAAGTGATAATCTCGGCGCAACTGATCAAAGTCAGCACCCTTTACTTGACCGTCAGCCAGCTTGCTTCTTAGTGCAGCATCATCGTGCATGATGTCGTAAAATTTCTGTAATCTGTCTGGATGTGCTTTTAGCTCAGACCAGAGATAAGTATTGAGGGGTAGCAAACTATGCATCGACAATACAGGCAAGACTGCTAACTTTTCACATAAAGCGTCATAGATGATTTGCGTACCACGCAACTTACCTTCGACCGTATAGCCTGCGATATGAGGAGTGGCGATAGCCAGTTTGGACAATAAACTCTCAGAAATCTCTGGTTCAAATTCAAACACATCGAGCACTACTTGGCGATCTGTGCGCTCAATATCTGCTTCTAAATCACGCGCATTAATGACTGATCCGCGCGCGCTGTTAATCAGCAAAGTATGCGCAGGCGTCACTGCCAGCGTAGTTGCGTCAATCAAATGCTTTGTTGGATAATCACTGCCACTAGGGTTTGTAGTATCTTTTTTATCGGTTAAAGGCACATGTAAGCTCACTACATCGCTTTGGCTAAGCACTTGCTCAAGGCTGGCATTATTCGTATTTGATGCAGGCAGTAATGGATCATAGCCTAGTACTTGCCAGCCTAAATCATTGGCATACTGAGCGAGCGTACTACCAATATTACCAAGTCCGATGATGCCCAATGTTAATGGCTTCGTGGATTGCTGCCAATAGTGCGGACGCAACGTCAAAATCGCCGTCAAGACATACTGCGCAACAGAATGCTTGCTACATCCAGCCGCATTGGCGAAAGTGATATTTCGCGCCGCTAAATAGTCTTGATCGACATGATCGGTACCGATAGTCGCCGAACCGACAAATTTTACGCTGTTATTATTGGCTAGCAATGCCTCGCCTACTGGCGTCACCGAGCGTATCAACAGCACATCAGGTTGTAATTCTGCGAGCAACTGCGCATTGATATCGCGTCCAGCGACGGTGATTATATTGACCGTCTGCTCAGATACCTGTCCAAGCATCGAAGCATTAAAAAACGCATCCAAGCTCGCGATATTGCTATCAGCCACGATAGTAATGCTGTTAATAGAGTTCGCTCTATTTTGCATAGCGCTTGCAGTATTCTTATTTAACATGACTATGTGCCTCTACTCTGATTCATTGACTGGTGGCAACGTTTGGTTGTCAGACAATACCAAATCCTGCGGGGCAAATATCTCATTTTTATGCTGCGATATCCATTCTCGCCATACCGCCAATCCGATGGCTAGCACCACAGGACCGATAAACAAACCAACAAAGCCAAAAGCCGTTAGACCACCTAATACACCAATAAAAATAATAATAAAAGGGATTTTGGTCGCGCCACTAATCACAATAGGACGGATGAGATTGTCAACCCAGCTGATAACCAAAGTGCCCCATAGTGCCAAGCCAATCCCTTCTACAGTATGACCTTGGCTTAACAACCAAATGGATACACCACCCCAGACAAATGGCGTGCCAAACGGAATCAGGGCGATAATAAAGGTTACGATAGTGAGTAAGATAGGACTTGGTGCACCAGCGAAGTAGTAACCCACACCTGCGAGCAGTGCTTGTGCCAATGCCGTCAAACCAATACCATAAACCACCGCACGCGTGGTCGTACCCACAGAATCAATATAACCATCAATGCGATTGCCAATGATATTACGCAGTGCTTGGCGAATTTGACGCACCAAACTGGTACCATCACGATAAAAGAAAAACAACGTCATCAGCGCCATACCTAACTTGGCAAGACCGCTAAACACCACATCAAATGCTACTTTGCCATAATATAAATGTGACTGCACCCAAATACGAAACGCCTCTAACGTCCCTTCTGGGTTTTTATTGATTCTCCACAGCACATCTTTCACTTGCTGACCGATGATAGGCATATCTTTAATAGAATCAGGCACATCTAAATAACCCACTTTTATACGATAAATCAAGTTACTGATTAGGCTCAAGGCTTCTTGCTGTAGAATAAAAACACCGATAACCAGTGGCACACCTATCATTAAGGAGATACTCACCGTCATAATAGCAGCGCTAAAATTAGGACTCAGCTTTACTTTTTCATAAAAAAAGTTATAAATAGGAAAGGTAACATACGCTAAAATCGCCGCCCATAATGCGGGTACAATAAAAAACTGTACCACTTGAAAACATAGTACGAACAGCACCACCAACAGAGTAATAGCCAATAAGCGCTGAATAATAAATTCTTTTGTCCAATTTTCAATCATAGCGTATAAACCAAGAGCAGACAGCAAAGATCTATCGTGACCTTGCTGGCAAGTTTATAAATGTGTGATGAATATCAACTCACAGACGGTGCCCATAAAAAGACCCTGTCCATTAGCGGTATTCATTAGCGAGGGGTGTAAACAATCCGTACCAGTAAACCTGCTTTGAGAGCATCAAATCGTAGCATACCGTAACATACTTACAGACGATAGTTTTGACTAACGCAAGATAAATATCAAGCGATTATCACGGCTTATTATGCCGCAAAATACGATAATGATATAACGATATGTTGTAATCTTTACTTACAACTTTCTCTGTATAAGCTTACTAGATGATGACATTAATAGATAGAAGTTGACACATAGATTTAACATGTAAAAACAATGCACTAAAAGGATATTTTACATTCATACTGTAAACTGACCTATTGAAAGGTAATTCACTGGCGCGTTCTATTTGCAACGATAATTGATGCTATACTAAAGCAATTATTTTAAGCTTTTTAATAGCATTAAATTCGTTTGTTCTTATTTATTTGGATCATTCTACATATATAACATTTTTCAGACGATGCGCTACAGCCCTCTTTTAGCGTCCTTCTATAGACTATCATAAGATCAAACCTGTAGAGGGGCGTTACAACGTTGGATACTGTGCGTAAGCAAGCTCATCATCTCGGTTCACTATTAGAATTCGATATGGCAGAGTGCTATTTTGAGTGAATTTCGGACTTACTTTGATTTTATTTTAAATCAACAATGACCCAACAAATTTTAAACCATATATCGATAGGAACAATAACAATGTCAAAAGACAATGATAATCCCAATATAACTCCCTCAACTGAGGCCAGTAAGACCAATAAAACCCAAGAAACCGTTACTTTTGCATTGGCTCAGTCGCATTTTTTGGTTGGTGATATCACTGCCAATGCTGAAAAAATGCGTGCACTCGCATTGCAAGCTCGTGAGCAAGGTGCGGATGTCATTATTTTCCCAGAACTTGCTTTATTAGGTTACCCACCGCAAGATTTATTACTACGCCCAAGTTTATCTGGTCGCATCAAAAGCGCCTTGTCTACTTTAAGTGATATCGATGACATCGTGATGATTGTCGGTTATCCACATGTCGACCATCATGGTACTTTCAACTCTGCTGCTATCTTGCATAATGGTCATCAAAAAGGCTTTTATCATAAGCAAATCTTGCCAAATTATGGCGTATTTGATGAGCGTCGTTATTTTGATAAAGGTCGCAACCAAGTTTTATTTGACTATAAAGGCATCACTATCGGTCTGCTCATCTGTGAAGACCTGTGGGAAAAAGGCCCTATTGCCGAGCTTAAAAAGCAAGGTGCTGATCTGATTGTTAGCTTGAATGCCTCACCTTTTGAGATCGAAAAACAAGACAATCGTAAAACGATGCTGGCCAAGCGTAGCCGTGAAAATAATTTGCCTATTGTGTATGTCAACGCTGTTGGCGGTCAAGACGACTTGGTGTTTGATGGTGGCTCTATGGCCATACAAGCTGACGGTAGCGTTGCACACGAAGCACCGCGTTTCATGAATCAGCTATTGCTAGCCACGTTAGATGTCAAAACGGCCAAGTTCGATAGTCAATCTAAAGCGCCATTAACGCTGAGCCGTGAGTCAGAGATGTATCAAGCATTGGTCGTTGGCCTGCGCGACTACGTCAATCATTCAGGATTCACTGGTATCATCGTTGGGTTATCAGGTGGTATTGATTCAGCATTGACGCTATGTATCGCGGTTGATGCCTTGGGCGCTGACAAGGTATATGCAGTGATGATGCCTTATGAATATACTTCTCAAATCAGTCTAGAAGATGCCCAAGCACAGGCACGCCGCTTAAACGTTTCTTATACGGTTTGTCCTATTTTTGATGCGGTCGAAGGCATCCGTCATACTCTAGCCCCACTATTTAACAAATCCCCAGCAGACACTACTGAGGAAAATATTCAGGCGCGTGCGCGCGGTGTGGTATTGATGGCATTGTCCAACAAGTTTGGGCATTTGGTCATTACCACTGGTAATAAGTCTGAGTTGGCCGTTGGCTATTCGACATTATATGGTGATATGGCAGGCGGCTTTGATGTGCTAAAAGACGTTTATAAGTCGCAGGTTTATAAATTAGCCAGCTATCGCAACCGCTTGGAAGACACCCCTGTCATCCCTGAGCGCGTCATCACTCGCCCGCCATCTGCTGAGTTACGCCCAGACCAAAAAGACCAAGACAGCTTGCCTGACTATGATGTGTTAGATGGCATCTTAATGTCATACATCGATGAAGATATGGGCTATCAAGACATTGTTAATAAGGGCTTTGAGGCCGAAATGGTCGCAAAAGTCATCAAGATGGTAGACAATAGTGAATATAAGCGTTTACAAGCGCCAATTGGCACCAAAATTAGCCACAAAGCCTTTGGACGTGAACGCCGTTATCCATTAGTGAATAAATGGTCAATAAAAGGCTAAATTATATTAACCATTGTTGCTTGCCCTACTTTTATTATGTAGAACGCGAGCAACACGGCTAGCTTAATACTTTTATAAAAACTCAAATTTATTGACGATTAGCTGGGTGCTTACCCAGCTTTTTTAGTTTTTATAAACCAATTTTTAACGCCAATATTTTATACACAACACTTTCTTTTTTGTATTTCCAACCCATTCATTCTTTAACTCCAATTATTTTAATCCTTATATTTTTTTACCGAGTATGTCATGAGTTTGCTAACTGCTAGTATCTTTCTTCTGTTATTGCTTGCCCTAAGCGCCTTTGTATCCGCTGCCGAGATTGCCATCGCTGCTGGTCGCAAAATCAAGCTACAAATCATGGCAAAAGAAGGGGATGTCCGTGCATTTGACGTCCTTAAAATGCAAGAGCACCCTGGCAGTTTTATTACTGTCGTGCAGGTGGTTTTAAACGCCGTTGCTATCTCGGCTGGTGCGGTAGGTGAATCAGCTATCAGCCCTTATCTAGAGCTTTTGGTGAAGAATGAAGCAGTGTCATCCGTCATATCATTTGTCCTGATCACCAGTTTGTTTTCTCTGCTCGCTGATTTGATGCCCAGACGATTGGCGATGTCAAACACTGAAGTGATCGCGGTACGCCTCGTACGACCAATGATGCTATTGATCTTTATATTCAAACCAGTGATTTGGATATTTGATGGTGCAGCAAATCTCATTTTTGAATTACTGGGTATTTCAACCATACGGCAAGACGATATGACGCCAGAAGATATTTATGCCGTCATGGATGCAGGTGCTGAAGCTGGTGTGCTCAAAAAACAAGAACATCATCTGATAGAAAATATCTTTGACATGCAAGAGCGCACAGTAACGTCAGTGATGAATCCACGTGAAAATATCGTTTATTTTGATACCAAAACGAGCACTGAAAAAGTCGTTGAAGTGATGATTGAACAGCCACATAACAAGTTTTTGGTCTGTCAGGATGATGACTTAGAGCATATTATTGGTTATGTAGAATCACGTAGCTTTTTGGCATTGGTTCTTAATCAGCAAGAGGTCAGCTTAACAGACAAAGCGCTATTAAAACCTGCACTCTTCGTTCCTGATACCTTGTCTTTGTTTGAAGTGTTAGAGATGTTTAAGTCTACAGGCGCTGACTTTGCCGTCATCGTGAATGAGTATGGCTTGGTAGTGGGTGTTATCACGCTTAAGGATGTGATGAGTATCGTCATGGGGGAGCTTGTAACCTTGGAGGAGCAGCCCATTGTTCAACGTACTGATAACTCGTGGCTAATCGATGGAATGACTCCTATCGAAGACGTCGTACGCGCTTTAGATATCGTTGATCTGCCACGCAGTCAGAACTATGAAACCATTAGTGGCTTTATGATGTACATGCTACGCAAGATTCCAAAGAAAACCGATACTATCGAATATGCCAATTATCGATTTGAGATTATCGCAACGGACAATCTCAAAATCACTCAGATGCTGGTTACCAGAATGGATGAGACTGTCTGATAAATAAAAATTTAAGCTCGTGCGCCAAATATGGCGCTACCAACGCGCACCATTGTCGAACCACTGGCTATCGCCTCTTTCATATCACCGCTCATGCCCATGCTCAGTGTATCCCAAGCATTTAGCTCTGCATGAGTCTCTTTAATCTCATCAAATAACTGCTTGGTACGGGTAAAAGCGTCCGTACCTTCCTTAGCAGGAATAATCATCAAACCACGCAGCTGTAACCTGTCATACCCCTTGATAGCAGTTATCAAATCAGGCAGCTGTGCTGGCAGGCAGCCTGATTTGCTTTCTTCGTTATCGATATTCAACTGAATCAATACATTCAGTGGGGGCAGCTCAGCTGGGCGCTGATCGTTTAGACGCTGAGCAATAATGTCACGCTCAACCGTTTGTACCCAATCGAAATGCTCAGCAATATCACGGGTCTTATTGCGCTGGATACTACCAATATAATGCCAAACAATGTCTTTAGTTTCTGGCTGTCGTTTTAGCGTATCGATTTTTTCGATGGCTTCTTGCAGATAATTTTCACCAAAGTGCTGCTGTCCTTGCTGAGCCAAAGTAGCAATCATATCAGCTGGTTTGGTCTTGGAAACTGCCAGCAACGTCACACTATCTGCTTGTCGTGCCGCATGCTCACACGCTTGAGTCATTTGCTTACTCACTTGCTGCCAGCTCGCAATAAGATTTTGGCTATCAATGTTATTTTCTATTTCTTTCATATATTACTCACGAGAATAATTTAATCTATTTTTTAATCAGTCACTTTTAATGACTTATATTTTTAATGACTTATATAATGAACTTTTATTAGCTATGGTTAAACTTTTTATAAATGTCTTTTAATATAAGAAACTCAATAAGCATCAGTCTATAAATCGACACTCATAATGACTAATTTTACATTTTATTGGTGTAGTAGATGGTTAATTGTCGGTAGTCTTGTTATTATATTGTTACATGGTTTAACATATGCTACTGAATATAATAGTAATGGTAAAGACCTTCGCTACTCCTTTATTAACGTGACCGACTTTAATCAGATCGTTGATCGATTGATAATCACTCCCCTTTTTTGCTCTTTTGTCCTACCCTTGTTGATTGATAGGAATATCCGATTATGGCTGAAAAAAACAATTTAAGCATCGAAGACTTGCTGCGCTTTACGGTTAAGCATAAAGCATCAGATTTACATATTTCAGCCGGTATGCCGGCAATGATACGTGTTGATGGTGAAATGACCCGTATTAATATGCCAGAGATGACTCATCAGGTTGTGCATCAGCTTATTTATGACATCATGAATGATAAGCAGCGCGCTGACTTTGAAGAATTTTATGAGACGGATTTCTCTTTTGAGATTCCCAATCTAGCACGTTTTCGGGTAAACGCATTCAATCAAAACCGTGGGGCGGGCGCTGTCTTTCGTACCATTCCGTCCAAAGTCTTAACGATGGAAGACTTAGGGATGGGCGATGTATTTAAGCGCGTGTCAGACTTTAAGCGTGGCGTGGTATTGGTCACGGGTCCGACAGGTTCTGGTAAGTCCACAACGCTGGCTGCCATGATTGACTATATCAACGAGAGCCGTAAAGAGCATATCTTGACCATTGAAGATCCGATCGAATTTGTTCACGATTCCAAAAAGAGCTTGATTAATCAGCGTGAGGTGCACCGCGATACCTTAGGTTTCGAGCCTGCATTGCGCTCGGCCCTACGTGAGGATCCCGATGTAATTCTGGTTGGTGAGCTACGTGACCTTGAGACCATTCGCTTGGCATTGACAGCAGCAGAGACTGGTCACTTAGTCTTTGGCACTTTGCATACCAGCTCTGCCGCTAAGACCATTGACCGTGTCATTGATGTATTCCCCGCCGCAGAAAAAGACATGATTCGGGCGATGCTATCAGAGTCACTACAAGCCGTTATCTCACAAACGCTTTTGCGTCGTCAAGCAGGCGGACGTGTAGCAGCACATGAAATCATGCTCGGCACCCCTGCTATCCGTAACTTAATACGTGAGAATAAAATCGCTCAAATGTACTCTGCTATCCAAACAGGTGCAGGTGAAGGTATGATTACGCTGGATCAAACGCTCAAAAATCTAGTAGCAAAAGGCACCATTAGTAAAGACGTAGCCCGTCCTTATGCCAAACAGCCTGAGGCATTTTTGTAATATTATTAATCGTGTGTTACTGGCCTATAATGATTGATGATTGATGTGTAAGTCAATAATACAAGCACTCATGAGCCATGATATGCCTTACTTTTATTGCTACTGGCGATTTTTAAAACATGATTTTAAATACTTTTTTAATCGATTTACATCGAATGCAGGTACGATATGGACATTGATAAACTATTGCAGTTAATGATCAATAAAAATGGCTCGGACCTTTTTATTACCGCTGATGTAGCGCCTTCCATGAAAGTGAATGGCAAAATTTTGCCTGTCGGTAAAACGCCTTTAACCGCTGAGCAAACCATGCGATTGGTCAAAGGCGTCATGACACCAAACCAGCAAAAAGAGTTTGAAGAGACCAACGAGTGCCAATTTGCCATTGCTGATGAAGCACAGCAAGCACGTTTTCGGGTCAGTGCCTTTATACAGCGTGATATGGCAGGGATGATTTTACGGAAAATTGAGAATAAAATTCCGACTGTCGAAGAGCTGCGTTTGCCACCATCGTTAAAAGAGCTGGCAATGAAAAAACGCGGTATCATTTTACTTGTGGGTGCAACGGGTACAGGTAAATCAACGACCCTTGCTTCTATGATCGGACACCGTAATCAAAACTCGCATGGTCACATCATTACCATCGAAGATCCTATCGAGTTTGTCCACAAACATCGTGGTTGTATTATTACCCAGCGTGAAGTTGGTATCGATACCCACTCATTTGAAGCAGGACTAAAAAACACGTTGCGCCAAGCACCTGATGTTATTTTGATTGGTGAGATTCGTAACCGTGAAGTCATGAGCTACGCGATCCAATACGCTGAAACTGGGCATTTGGTGTTTGCCACCTTACACGCCAACAACGCCAACCAAGCGATTGACCGTATCATTCACTTTTTTGAAACCAGTCGCCACAATCAGTTATTTATGGATTTGTCGCTCAACTTGCAAGCCATTATTGCGCAGCAGCTCATCCCAACTCCTGATGGTAAAGGACGCCGTGCGGCTATTGAGATTTTATTGAACTCACAGCTGATTAGTGACTATATCCGTAAAGGCGAGGTTCATGAAATCAAAGATGTCATGACACGATCGCGGGATAGCGGCATGCAAACCTTTGATCAGGCTCTTTTTGACTTATATGAGCAAGGAGAAATCACCTAGAAAGAAGCGATTCTTCATGCTGACTCTCCTAATGATTTGCGCCTAAAAATCAAACTCAGCAGTAAGAACGGCACCGCCAATCTGGATGAAGGTGCGGATAACTTATCATTAGATATCAGTTAAGCGTCGCTTTTGAGCGTTGTTATTCGTTTTTGCCATAAAAACTTATAAGAAAGCCCTCATATTATTATGAGGGCTTTTCCTATTTTATACGTGGCGATAACGCACTAAAAATAATATCAAATATAGAGCATGCTCACCAATTAAAAAATTACTTGATGCTATCCCGACACTCTTGGTCATTACAAATACCGTATAGCACCAATGAATGACCTGATAACTTAAATCCGTGCTTTTCTGCGACTTTAAGCTGCTCTTCTTCGATGACTTCATTATGAAATTCTATAATCTTGCCACAAACGTCACAAACCAAATGGTCATGATGGCCTTCTTGGGTAATCTCAAACACCGATAAATTATTTTCGAAGTTATGACGCTCGACGATACCAGCTTGCTCAAACTGCGTCAGTACTCGGTAGACAGTCGCTAAACCCACATCCTCACCTTGCTCTATCAGTGCCTTATAAACCTCCTCAGCACTCATATGATGCAACTCTGCACTCTCTAGTAGCTCTAAAATCTTGATGCGAGGTAACGTGACTTTTAATCCCGCTTTACGTAAATCTTGATTGGTAAAAGAAGCCATAATATCCCTTCTGACTGTGACAGTCTTAGCAAATAAAGAACCAAAAATATGAGATAAATAATCGTTAACGATTATTTTTTATAGTATATGAAACATTTTAATAACAGCAGACTGGCTGATTTGACCTCATGTCCAAGCCTGTTATTTTCTATAATAATCCTAACGCAAGTCTATGAATTTAAAATATAAATAATAAAATGACTCAGGTAGCATTTGGTAAATAATGTCGTAAGTGGTAGGAAATTGCAAGTAAATGACGTATCATTTGTCCAAGATTGTCGGCCAGACTCGCATTAACAACCTCTGGCTGCGCCTAATTCATTTCTTATGAGTCATCTTACCATGATAAAGACATTAACTTTTCGTCCGTTAAGCCCTGCAAGCGTATTACGCAAGATTGTCATAACCAGTATGCTTAGCGCTACTGTCGCTATGTCTGGCTGCTCATTATTGAGTGTTTATAAGATTGATTTGCCACAAGGCACTGCCATCACTCAAGCGCAAGCGCAAAAACTGCAAGTGGGTATGAATCAAAACCAAGTCCTTTATATCCTTGGCAGCCCAGCTATTAGAGACACCTTAGAACCTAAGCGTTGGGATTATATTTACGATTACAAAGCAGGGACAGAAGGTAGCCGCAAGGGTATTGCTGATGTCAAAAATGCCAGTCAGCACTTAATTATCTACTTTGATAATAATGGTTTGGTCAATCGTATTGAAGGTATCGAAAGCCTGCCTGCCTCATAATCAAGAACGGCAACTGGCTTTAATGATAGATGGCGCAACATCGCTTAAACTCGAGATTTATTTTTGCGCTGAGACATGGGATCAGCGCTTAAGCTGCGATATACTTCGATACGATCAAAAGGCTGCAAGCGATAGCTGAGCGGCTGTTTTTGTGCATAGATACCCACATGCCAACGCTTCGCCGTTGGCGTGGTAATATCTGCCACTTGCTCACACCAACGTGCTAACGCTGGAAATTTCACCAACCACCCTGCCTGCCTCAATGCCTCATACAAACTTGTTTCATCATTAACTTGTAGGGTTAAATAATGCTGACATTTTGCATCTTCAGCGTATGCCAAATAAACAGTCATTAGCATGGTCTGCTCAGATGACGGCGCACAATTATTATCAGATTGAACGCCATTAGCAGTTAACTCAACCACTGCATCACCCAACCTATCAATGCCAATAACAGTGCTAGTGGCACAATCAAACGAATCGCTATTCGCCATAAGTTATAAAACGCTTCATTGCCAAAATTTAATGACTTACGCAGATGACTAATTTTCATCTGCCAACCCGCAAAGATAGACAGCAATAATACCGCTATGCTGCTAATAATCACTAAAAGTCCGACCAGCCAAACAGTTGGTATGATAACGACTAATAAAAGCGCCAAGACAAAGGTTAATACCAAACTAACCAGTAGTCCAAACTTGTGCGCTAATTGCTGGGTACTATAATGCAGCAAATAGCTGGCGACAAATAACACCCCTATCCAATACGATAGCTGTCCAATCGGTGGCAATGCCATGCCACTAATAGATAACGCCACAACCCCAACGATCAATTGCAATATCCAAATCGGGAGTACCAATTTGGTTGCCCGATACTCACTCGGCGCACGGCTGCGAGCAGGTTTTTGCGCATTGATATTGTCCGTGTCTACCGCTGTTGCCACTTGGTTGGTTACCAAGTTTTGACCAAACCAGTATAAGCCTGTGCCTGCACCCACACTAACCAACGCTAACGCGACTGCACGCGCCCATTCATTTAAGCTGATATCAGTCATCGCAAAGTCAATATTGGGTAGGCCATTTGCCACGCCCAGCAACAAGCCTATCACCATTAATCCCAGGCCAATCGGTAACGGCGCAACGCCCAATAAACTGAGTAAAACAGCAATGACCATCAGGCCAGCAGCGATCGCAAAATCTGGTATAGCAGGAGCGCTATTAAGCTCCGTCAATGCCGCCAAAATACCTGTGCTCGCGCCTGAGATCACTAACGCCGCAATCAGAATAGAGACCAGCGCGGCAAGCCACCCAAAACTACGCCATATTGGGCTGGCATCTGCTTCGCGAGTAAGCTTTTGCATCCCTGCTAATGGCGCATCGACACTACGATAAGCTAAGGCAATTTCCGCGTAAACAACGGGCAAGGATACCAATACCATAGCCAATAGCCAGAGTAACCAGAAGTCAATCTCACCAATGGATGCTGGTGCAAACCAACGAAACAGCAGTAGCGGTAGCAGTGCCGCGACAAAATAAGAAGCATAACGGATCATCATAATCTAAATCCAAACGATCTAATACCTTTCACAAAAATGAGAATAGCTGGGAAAACGAGTGTCCGTACTACGCATTGTAGACGAAACAAGTTTGACACCGCAAATCATACTCTGTGGGTTTGGTATAAAGTGAATAACGATAATTTATCATGATACAGAGCAACGATAGGCCTCTGTAAGCAGTTTTATTTTATATAGTCGATTCAATTTAAAAGAAGCACAAGGTAACCAGAAGCAAATATATATTCAATATTTCAAGCGAGGTTAATGCAGCGACTCTTTATAATGGAATGACTATAAGGTCTCTATAATATAAGGGATGAACAGTTATAAAAAAACCCCGAAATCGGGGTTTAATAATGAAACAGTGGCGGATATATGGTCAAGTGCTTATTAATTTCAGTGAGGTAACGTGCATTAGCCACTCGTAGCTGATATCAATGAATTAGTGAACAGCACTGATATAATCTGACAAGATACGAATATCACGATCCGACAGTTTCGATGCGACTGTCTGCATCATGCCCATATCGCCTTCTTTCGCAGCATCATTGACACGTTTTTGCTCATCACTGTCAACATCATCAACACGGCCAGCCGCACGGAATAGTTTTAGCTGAGTGGAGATGTACTGTGCATGCTGACCACCTAAGCGTGGAAATGCCGCCCAAGTGTTACCAGCAGCATCTGGACCATGACAGCCTGCACAACCGATGACACCGCGTGACTTATCACCACCTAAGAATAACTTAGTGGCTTCTTGGTTGGTCGCAGGATTACCAAATCCAACACCCCAAGGCGCTTGGCTAGCATAATAACCAGCCACGTTGGCTAAATCTTGCTGCGATAAATTTGCAATTTGTGATTGCATAATACCGTTCTTGCGATAACCTGCTTTAAAGTTGACCAACTGTTTGTAAAGGTATTTTACGTTTTGGCCACCCAAATTAGGCTGCGCAGGGACAACACTCACACCATCAACACCATGACAAGCAGCACAAACCGTTTCTGCAATTTGCTTACCGGCATTGACGTCGTACTCAGGAACAATAATAGCAGCTTGTACGCTGAAACTTGCAACGCATAAGCTGGCAGCAGCGATTAACTTTTTCATTGATACAAATCCTACTAGCTCGGCGTAAGCATTATTTAGAGTGATTGCACTGATAAGATACCTTATATAAACCACCATACTATTAGTTAGTAGGTATATGTTTTAAGGTCTTGGCCACAAGCAGTCTGAAAGTACTTACTAACATCAGGGTTTATTTTCGATTATTATAGCAAGACTTTGTAGCATTTGCCTACTTAATCGTCACATCCATCAGTTTTTCTAACACATAGACAAGTATGTCAACAAAAAACAAAAAGCGCTTACAGGCTAAAAAACCCAGCGCTTTTTTAAGTTGTTTTATAGTGTGTCGTATTGTGTTGCTTTATCGGTCAGCGTCTCACTTACTCATGTACTCAATCAGCTTACGATAATCATCGTCGCTACAACTGTTACAAAGACCACCAGCAGGCATCTGCGTCATACCACTTTTAACAGAATTAATAAGTGTCGGCATGCTTTTTTGTTTGATAAGCTGTTGCCATTTGGCACTATCACCTTTTTTGATGGCGTTCAGCGCCCCACTATCGTGACAGGCAGCACATGAGTTATCATAGGTGGCTGCAATATCAGCAGCATTAGCGCTAGTCATGATGGCACTACTGAGCAGTAATACCGCTCCGCTACCTACTAAAACTCGGTAGGTCTGGCTAAAAAGTGCATTGATTGAAACCATAGAATACCTCCTTTTGATGCTTCTCTCGTTTAATCAATCTTGCTATTAAACGTCGTTCGTTCAGTATATCTTATTAAACATTGTAACAATGTATGTCGTATAAATATAGATAAATATAGTTTGGCTTTGGTAACGCATGAATAAAAGCGGCAACTTGCTCTAATGAGCGCTTATTTTAATGGTATTCTGTCATTTATGTGATGCTAATCATAGTTATTTCAATAAGTAAGATAAGTAATAGTATAGAATAGTCGATAACTTGAAATGACTGTGTTTATGACCAATAAACATTGAAAGTTATGATGAATGACTTCGTAACGATTTTTTGTCTAATGCACTGTCTTCTCGACAACCAGTTGATTAAAATTTTATAACCGTATCCAATTTCTTAAAGATTAATGAGCCATTTATGAGTACCCCGTTTACTGATGTCGCCGCCGAACATGCATTGTTCAACACTAAATCTCGTCAAAAAATTCAGCAAACTGAGTTTATGATGTCAGCACCTACTTTTCGTCTCTGCCCACCCGATATGGGCTTAGAAGTTGCCTTTGCAGGACGCTCAAACGCAGGTAAATCCTCTGCTATTAATGCCTTAACCAACCAGCGCCAACTGGCACGCTCATCTAAAACGCCTGGTCGTACACAGATGATTAACTTTTTTAGTATTGGTGATGCTGATAGACGTTTGGTGGATTTGCCAGGTTATGGCTACGCAGCGGTACCGCTTGAGATGAAAAAAGAATGGCAGGTTGAGCTAGAAGAATACTTGGTGGCGCGCTCAAGCCTTGCAGGTTTGGTACTCATGACTGATATTCGTCATCCATTGAAATTCTTTGATGAGCAAATGCTACGTTGGGCAAATGATGGCGAATTGCCAGTACATATCTTGCTAACCAAAGCGGATAAGCTAAAGTATGGCGCCTCTAAAAATGCGTTACTTAATACTCGTAAAAGACTAAAAGAACTGGGATTGAACTGTAGCATTCAGCTATTTTCAGCACTAAGAAAAGAAGGTCTTGATGAGCTGGCTGGTGTCATGGGCAACTGGTATGAGTATCAGCTCGATGCAGACAAAATCATTGAATCCTCTTTTGCGTTACTAGAAGGCGCTGAGTTGGAAGAAGCGATTGAAAAAGACAACATCGAAAAAGGCGCGATTGAAAAGGACAGTGCTCAAAAGGATAGCACTCAATAAGGATAGCGCTCAAAAATAAAGCAGATAAACATTATCGTCTCCAAGTAAAAAGGGTTTATCGTTATTAGCGATAAACCCTTTTTTTATTATCATTTTTAGCATTTAAGAAGATTTTTATTTAAGCACTTTTATTTAAGTGCTTTTAGTTAAGCACATAGTAGCTCAGCCAACGCTTGTGGCGTGTCAACCTGATACGTGGGTTGCTGTGCGGCAAGTTCGCTACTGCTAGCTGTACCATAATTCACCGCAATACTGGTCATGCCCAGTCTCGTTGCCATTTGGATATCGTAGATACTGTCACCGATGAAAACAGCATCAGCAATTCGCTGCTGCGTATAATCCAAAATATCGGTCAACATCTGCGGGTCAGGTTTTGAGCCTGCCTCATCGGCACAGCGGGTCATCACAAAATAATGGTGGCTCTCTGAAGCATCTAATACGCGGTCTAAGCCCTTTCGCTTTTTACCGGTTGCAACCGCGAGGCTTTTACCTTGGGCTTGTAGGGTCTGCAACATCCCTTCTATCGGCGCAAAAAGCGGCGTACTGTGGCTGTTGGCAATATAGTGGTCTGCATAGCTTTGCTGAATCGCAAGCTTTTGCGTGTCATTGGCTTGCGGATACAAAATCTCAATGCCATTCATTAAGCTCAGCCCAATGATGTCTTGTACTGCTTTATCAGTCGTCTGAAAACCATGCGCCTCTCCTGCCACATGCATTGACTCAACGATTAATCCAATGGAATCCATCAGCGTCCCATCCCAATCAAAAATAATCAACGTCTTATCCGCTAAACGATGACTGGCTGATAACTGAGTTCCTTTGAAAGCGCTAGAGATACTAGCGACAGATTGATTGCTCATAAATAGACCTTAACGAATATCAATAATAAATGGTAGATACGAAAACGTCACGGCGACTTATTAAGAAAAATAAGCGTTCGTGACGTTTAAAGTTAATGCTTAAAAATTTTATTTGGCGACTTATTCAGGCAATTTAACTTGCTCTGGCAACCAATCTGCCATGTCATCTGGTAGCGGTGCAGTAATAGTTTCATAGCCTGGAATGTCTAAACGCCACGCATGCAGACACAGGCGATGGACGCCTGATTTATCGTGCACATTATATTTATCATCACCCAAGATAGCATGACCAATATGAGCCAAATGCACACGGATTTGATGAGTGCGACCGGTTAGCGGTTTGGCTTCAATTAAACTCACTGGCTGATCAGCAATTATAAAACGACCATGAACGACGATATCCGTCTGGCTTTCTTTAGATTGCGGATCTTGCGCATCGACTTTGACGCGGCGTTCACCACTAGCAACTGTATAGCGTAGCAATGACGCATCAATACGTTGCTCATTTAATGCTGGCTGACCTTTGGCGATACATAAGTAATGCTTTTGGATGGTTTTATCGACGAGATGCTGTTGCAACGCTTTTAGCGCTGAGCGTTTTTTAGAAATCATCAATAGACCTGAGGTGTCTTTATCAATGCGATGTATCAGCTCTAGGTATTTTTTACCTGTCACTTCACGCATGGCTTCGATAACACCAAAGTCCAAACCACTACCACCGTGAACGGCGATGCCAGAAGGCTTATTCAGCACTAGCATTCCTTCGTCTTCATACACTATGCGCGCTAACAAGCTTTTAGCAAACTCGGCACTGATAATTGGTTTTTCGCGGGTAGCAAGTACCACTGGCGCGATACGTACCACGTCTTCACGCTGTACTCTATCGTGCGCTTTGCAGCGTTTATTATTGACCCGAATCTCATCTGAGCGAATCATTTTATAGATATGCGGTTTTGGCAAACCTTTTAAACGGTTCAACAAAAAGTTATCCAAGCGCTGATCGTGTTGATGGCGGGTTACTTCAAGATAATTTACCTTACCAAAGTTGCTGATTTCATCATCAGCGCTTTGCGGGCGTGTTTTACTATTAAAAATAGCAGGGGCTTCATGGGTAGGTGCGTCGTCAGTCATTTTTGGCTTCGTCATTTTTAGTTAGGTATTTACAGAAAGATTTGCTATAGTTTAGCATGTTGAGCGACAATTAAGCAGAGACTGCAGCAATAATCATTGTTGTTGTTCTAAATAGTGCATTACCATTTTTACGAACTTTTAGTGAAAAGGTATTAGCGGTATACCCTGCCAACATTGTATGTTTAATCGGATTTTAGGGCGCAGTATCTGTTTAGAAATATCACTTGTAGATATTTATAGATATGTCCCCATAAATTGTAAAATGAAAGTATCGTACTGACTTTACTCAGTACCATAGAATAAATAGTGACACTAAATACCTTTGTGTTCATAAATTCAGCGTTGATAAGTTTGGCTAAATGCCTGTTTATTGACCGATAATGACACTACATTGACTCACAACCTGCATGACAACGACTTTATTTGATAATTATTCATGATTTAATGACTGGTTATCTGGCGGTCCTTTAGGCAAGTGTAGTTGAGCAAGTATGGGTTGTTTAGCATTAGGATCGAGAAGTATATCGATAGCTGCCTACGTATTGGTGGTCAAACAGATAACGATAAAAAAGATATGAATACAGCACCACACCGATAGTTTGGTCATTTATTCTGTTTGCCAAGTACGCCCCGCTGATCACCGGAGCCGCGACACCTAACCGTAAAACACCCAAGATATTATTGACGTTATACCAGAAAGAACGATAAATAAAGAGTGACCAATTGCTTTACCTAAACAAATAATTGCTGAATATCACCATTTCATATAATGGTATTTATAACAGCGATATTATTGCTAGACTTTGATGGATGGATTGCAGCAGCACAACGCCTTTTGAATATCAGTATATTGAATCTCGTCACTGCCCGTCGCCTGCTCTTACAAAGTAAGCTGGCATGACTACCAATAAAGCTTGCTGATAGTAAAACTGAATCGCATGCTGACGCATTAATATTTGTACCAAACCTATCAATAATAGGATATAAATAGATAGCCTTACACCCTATAAATTTTATATTTACGTTAGTTCTGCTAACACACTTTAGGTAAAAAACAAGCCATTGACAAAGCCCAAGTGCTTTATTAACCCATGATTTACGTTCTATCGTTGATTAACATCTGCCCATGCTAATTTAAATGTTAGCCATACTTGCCATTGCGCTCTAAAGCCCGTCTCGTCGTTGTTATGCGTACTCATAGGATACAAATATGAAACGCATTTTGATCAACGCTACTCAAAACGAAGAAATTCGTGTCGCCTTATGTAAAGGCAATCATCTTTACGATTTCGATCTTGAAAACCGTACTCGTGAACAAAAAAAATCCAATATATATAAAGGTCATGTGACCCGTGTCGAGCCATCGCTTGAAGCGGTGTTTGTCGAATATGGCTCACAGCGCCAAGGTTTTTTACCGATTCGTGAAATCTCTGCTGAATATTTAAGCGGTAATCCACGTGACGAAAATATCAAAAAGCTGATCAAAGAAGGCGATGAATTAATTGTCCAAGTCGAAAAAGAGGAGCGCGGTAACAAAGGCGCTGCCCTATCGACGTATGTCTCATTAGCTGGTCGTTATCTGGTATTGATGCCAAATAACCCTCGTGGCGGTGGCATCTCACGTCAAATCTCAGGCAAACTTCGTGAAGACATGAAGCGTATGCTAAGCAATCTTGATTTGCCAAAAGGTATGAGTGTCATCATTCGTACTGCGGGTATTGGTAAAACTCAAGAGGACTTACAGCACGATTTAAACCACTTGCTGAATATCTGGCAAGCCATTCAAGAACAAAATCAAAAATACCCGTCGCCGCGCTTGGTACATCAAGAAGCAGGCGTCGTAACCCGTGCTGTCCGTGACTATCTACGTGATGATATCGCTGAGATTTGGATTGATAATGAAAACGCTTATATTGAAGCGGCAGGATTTATCGATGCAGTGATGCCAAAACAAGCAGAAAAGCTACGTAAATATACCGACTATGAGCCCATGTTTTCGCGCTTTAATATCGAAAAGCAAATCGAAACCGCGTATCAACGTGAAGTGCGTCTGCCATCAGGTGGCTCAATCGTTATTGATCAAACTGAAGCACTAGTCTCTATCGATATCAACTCAGCCAAGTCGACCAAAGGTTCAGATGTTGCCGAAACTGCGTATCATACCAACCTTGAAGCAGCCGATGAGATTGCCCGTCAGCTACGTTTGCGTGATATGGGTGGTTTGATTGTCATTGATTTTATTGATATGAATGACAATAAGCATCAAAAAGAAGTCGAAAAACGTCTGATTGATGCCACCAAATATGACCGTGCACGTGTGCAATTTGGTGATATTTCTAAGTTTGGTTTGATGGAGATGAGCCGTCAGCGTCTACGTCCTTCACTAGAAGAATCAACCGGCTATATCTGCCCACGCTGCCATGGTAACGGCATGATTCGCGATTTGCGCTCATTGTCACTATCAATTATGCGTCAGATTGAACAAATCGCGCTAAAAGAACGTCAAGGCGAAGTACAAGCAGAAGTTCCAACAGATATCGCCGCCTTCTTATTAAACGAAAAACGTGATGCTTTAGTTTATCTTGAGCAAGACAGTGGCACGCGTATCACGATTTTGCCACACGCGCATTTAGAGTCGCCTAACTTTAAACTACACTTTAACCGTGATGGCTTTGCGCCTTCAAGTTATGAGCGTATTACGGATACAGCGCAAGAACATAGCGATTTGGGTTATGAAGTTGACTGGCAAACGGCTGAAAAAGAGCGTCCAGAGCAACAGCCAACGCGCCAGCCACGTCAGGTAGCGAGTAATGATACTAATACTGCTAACCAATCAAACAAATCGACCAGTACAGCTGAGCATAGCAAACACAGCAACGACCATCGTAACAATAAAAATACGACCAACGTTTCATCGGCGCGCGCGCCACAAGCAAACAACAACCAGAGTGTGGCAGCCCCTGCCCCTGTTGCTCCAGTAGCAGCAACTACAGCTCCTGCACATGTTGAGACAGCAGCTCAGCCACAAGCAGTGGCGTGGTTATCAAACCTATTTACGCAAGCACCACAAGCCTCAACGACGCCTAGCGTCAGTAGTCGTGATGCAGCAGAAGCCATTGAAGCACTAGTAAATAATGGCGCACAAAGCTTAGGCTCATTTGGACAAGTTGATAGCAGTGCCCTGAGTAATATATCAACGGGTGCATCGAACAACGTACCAGCAAATCAGCAGAACAGTCAGAAAAATAACGAACAACCGTCCGACAACAATGCCAATCGTCAACAAGCGCGTCGTAGCTCAGACAGCGACACCGATGATGATAGCAGTAATGAAGATAAAAGAAGACGTAAGCCACGTAAATCTAGATCTTCTAAACCTCGTCAAAGAAAAGATCAGGCAGAAGAGTCGAGCAATGAAGCAAGCGTTGATACCGAGAACAATGCCGTAAATAGTGCGGCAAATAACGCTGATGACAAGCAGGCTGACAATCAAAACAAACGTCAGCAGGATACCAGACGCACGAATGAGCGCAACCGCAACAATCGTCAAGACAATAACCAGCAAAACAGCAGTCGTCAAGACAGTAGCCACCATACAAACGAGCGCAATGATGATGCTGATAAAGACAGTAATACGGCAGATGAGCAAACTCGTGCGAAGCGTAAATCGCATAGTCAACGCGGCTCACGTGGCAAGTTAGAGCGCGTCGAGACACTAACAGCTGAAAATATTAAGCAACCCAATCAGCAAGCGACGACAGGTGCAAACGGCCGAAAAAATCACTCGAATACGCGTCGAAATCAAGATCCTAATGAAGTCGTGCTACAGGTCAATGAAGCAGCCGTTGATCTGAAATCGCCAGAAGTCGTGCACTTGTCTCTAGATGACAGTAAGTCTACACAGACAAAACCTCAGTCTACTGAAAAGCAAAAGTCAGTAAATGATGTTAATAAAGAAAGCAGTAAAAAAGAAGCTAGTACACAGCAAAGTGACAATCAGCAGAGCAATGACAAAAAAGTTGCTCCTGAAACAGCTGCTGTTAAGGGTAACAACGAAGGCACTGTAGCAATTCATGATGTTAATGTTGATGATGTTAACGTTAACACCACTGAGGACAAGGGACAAAATAATGCCCCGAAAACAGACAGTAACGCTACTGTCAAAAAACCTGCTATAGATGAGCAACCAACATCTAACAGCGCTACCAAAGACCAAGCTGACCATTCAAAATCTGTGGATACCGACGTGGACAGCGTAGCAATAGCACCAAAGCAGCCCGAATCAGAATCCACAGAAAAAGCGAATAGTGACACTGTTGACGCTACTACCGACAGTGACGCCGATGTTAGCAATGCCAATGACAGTCATAGCGCAAATGATAAGAACAACTCAGCACTGGCACTAACGCACGAAGCATTATTTGCCAAACGCTACGTGACTGCTGAGAAGTTTGGTCAGGCTAGTAATGATCCACGTGTGGTTCGTAGTCAGCAAGTGCAAGCAACTCAACAACCACCAGTAGCTGAGCCTGCAGTGGTAAGCCCATCGACTATTCGTGGCACCGTTGGTGATTTTGTTCGTAAAGCATTAACAGATGCAGAAAGTCGTTTGAAAAATGACGGTGTCATTAGTTGCTTTATTGCTGCTATCGATGCACATACGCAGCAAGCAAAATCAGCTAACAAATCAGCCAACATTGAAACGAGCGTCACACCGACTGCTGATACTAACGTTGAGGCCAGCAATTTCGACTTTAGCAACTATGGCTATCAGCCATTGGCGGCAGATTACCTGACGCGCTTTGAAACGATGACACAAGCGGTCAGTCAATTTGCGGCAACGCAAGGTAAAACAGACGTCGAACCACGCGCCATTGGTAAGCGTGCTGGCAACGATCCACGTGGTCAACATCCTAGTTATCAGGAGCCCGCAGTGTTGAGTCTACCGACCGAACAGACGACTGATACTGAGCAAGCGGTTATTGAACATGATGATAACAATGTGGATGCTCATGATGTTGAGGCAAATGCTCTAGCCAACCAAGCTCAGGCTGATAATATCAGTGCTGACAGCGAACAATTACTAGAAGCAGATCAAGCCCTAGTAGAAGCAACTAACGAGCCGTCGAATGAAGGCACTGTTATAGCTGAGCATGTAGCAGCTGAAAAGATTGACGGGGCACATGACGATAGCGAAGCTGCTGACATTCAAGAGGCTAATACTCAAGAGGCTGACGTTGAAAAAACTAAGCCAGCAGATGAGCCTAAGGTAGAGCAACTTATCAATACCAAAGAAGCGGGCAAAGACGACAGTCAGGCTGCTAAGTCAAAAACCACGATTGCCAGTTATAAAAACATGATTGAGAATGTGGCTGAACAACTGCTGCCGCAAACTGGTATGTTTAATTTGACCACACCAAAAGTACCAAAGGCACGTAGCCGTAAGCCTAAAACGGAGCATAAAAAGCCCACGCAAGCTGAAAAGCTAGAAGCTGATGACTCAGATAGCGAAAGCTAATCGTATAACGCCCAACGCAAAAGCCCCAAAGTTGTCAGCAACTTTGGGGCTTTTTTACGAAATAAAATGACAAAAAATATAAAGCTAGAGCACATGTAACCGACTTAGTGTGCAGATGACGCTGTGTCGTCCTTTCCACGAATTTTACTAATAACTGTGAAGATAGCCACAACCGCAGCGCCAATGATAAAACCAATGACGCCGTTTAATACCGTTGTCGTTAAGCTTTCAAAGATACCCGTTAAATCAGCGATATCCTCTACTCCATGATGTAAAAAGCCGATACCGTGTACTAAGATACCACCGCCCACTAAAAACATTGCCAACGTGCCAGCGATAGATAGAAACTTCATCAGTTTGGGTGCCGTTGCAAACATTAACTTGCCCAATTTTTGCTTGAACGCCCCTTCTTGTTCCATTAAATGCAGACCTGCATCGTCTATCTTCACGATACCAGCAACCAAGCCATAAATACCAATCGTAATACCGATGGCTAAAATAGACAGCACCAAGCTTCGTTCTAATAAAGTGGCGCTTGCCGTTGATCCCAAGGCAATCACGATAATCTCAGCTGATAAAATAAAATCCGTACGTACTGCACCTTTGATCTTTTCCTTTTCAAAAGCGACCAAATCTACCGTTTCATCAGCGTTGGCTTTTCGACGCGCTTCTTGTTCTTCATCATGTGGCAAGGCATGCGGCCAAAAACGGTGAATGACTTTTTCAGCACCTTCATAAACCAAAAACAAACCACCACACATTAGTAAAAAAGTGACTAGTGGTGGATAAACAGCACTAATCAAGAGTGCCGCTGGTACTAGAATAAGTTTATTAATAAATGAGCCTTTGGCGACCGCCCAGACCACTGGTAGCTCACGATTGGCTTTGACACCCGTGACCTGTTCTGCGTTGAGCGCCAAATCATCGCCCAATACACCAGCGGTTTTTTTAGCAGCGACTTTGGTCATGACGGAAACATCATCCAATATCACACTGATATCATCAAGTAGGGTTAATAAACTGGCACCTGCCATGTGTGCTCCTTAGCAAAAATTTATTGAAATAAAGGGTTAAAAATAACTGATACCAATAGTTTTATATGAATTTTTATAAAAACACTGTTATTAGCCGTAGACTACAAGGGCAAGCGTCGATATTAAATAGTACAAATGTATCTTATTTTTTTGAATTGACGTTTATGCCTACTACTATTATTGCTACCCTCACCTCCCTATATCACCTCATAGCCTGTGGCTGTTATTTGCTATAAATATGTTAATATAGGCGACATGATTACTTACCTTTTATAATTATTAAATTGTAAAAAAACCTTTTAATTTTAAACCTTTAAGACAATATCGATACGTATTGCTTTATATAGAAACTTAGTATCATTTTTCTTAAAACGACTTCACGATTAGGCACGATGCCTACAGGACACCTATATATGTCATCCCCGATTGCAAAAAACACCTTTGCTCAAAACCGCTTTTCTCGAAATAATTTATCTCGTTTTATGATGAGTGCACTGCTTGTTGTGATTGCTGCGGGCTGCTCAAACAATGCAGCAGATGCGACCAGCAACACCAGTATCGTCAATAATACCGATGCTAAAACCAGTACAAGTAACGTATCTGCTGATAGCGATGCTGCCGTGGTAAAGGCGTTGCAGGCGAATTTGAATACGTCCGGTATTGAAGAAAATATCATTTCAGCCGTACCAACAGATATGGATGGTATTTATTGGGTCACAGCGGAAGGACTGCCTTCTTTCTTTACTGATAAGTCTGGCAAACACATTATCCAAGGTCAGATTATTTCTGTTGGCGAGGCTCTGCCTGTCGATATCAGTGCGGCATTGGTTGCTAGTACCGCACAAGAAGCCCTAAAAGCCGTCGATAAAAAAGACATGGTGATTTATCCAGCAATAGGCGAAACGAAGTCAGTGGTCTATGCCTTTACCGATGCAGACTGTGGCTATTGTCGTAAATTGCATGAAGAGATGGATGATATCAATGCACGTGGTATCGAGGTACGTTATTTGGCATGGCCGCGCAGTCAGGAATCAGTGCCAAAAATGGAAGCCATTTGGTGTAGTCAAGATCGTAAGGCTGCCATGAATCAAGGAAAAATGGGCGCTGATGTACAAGGGCCTAGCTGTGCCAGCCCTGTACAAGAACACATGGCACTGGGTGCAAAACTTGGTGTGCGTGGTACTCCCGCTATCTTTACAGAATCTGGTCAGCAAGTAGGCGGTTATCTACCTGCGGCGGAGTTGGCTCAAGCTGTCGGTGCTAGCTAAAATCTGTTATTGTTTCAGGTATTTGTGATACCTATGACGATGGCGACATTGTGTAGACGTCACAACTGCTTGTCGGTATGATACGATAAAGCGCTATGAAAAATCAGCAGCATACTTTTTATTTGAGTATTTTTTATTCAACTGTAATGAAAAATCGATAAAGCTGCGACTGTCAAAATGCACGCAAATACTACAGCTAGTAGCGCATGTGCATTTGACTCTATGACAGCGTTATCATTGGTTCATTATATTTAACCTCTTGAGGATACTGTGAGTAATTCCATCAAACTAGCGATACTTGGTCTGGGCACCGTCGGAACGGGCGTGATCAATCTAATCAATGACAACTTAAATGAGCTAAAACGCCGTAGCGGACGCGACATTATCATTACCGAAGTTGGTACGCGCCGTCCGTCGTGATGATATTGATCCCAATATTATGCAAAACAATGACTTGATGGCAACTGCTGCAAGCGACAATGTCGATATCGTCGTCGAGGTGATTGGCGGTACTACCCTTGCCAAAGATGTCATCATGCACGCCATTAAAAACGGCAAGCATGTGGTGACTGCAAATAAGGCGCTATTGGCAGAACATGGCAACGAAATCTTTGCCTTTGCTGAAGAGCATAACGTCCATGTCGCTTATGAAGCAGCAGTCGCAGGCGGTATCCCCATTATCAAAGTCATGCGCGAAGCGCTCGCTGCCAATAAAATCGATTGGCTAGCAGGTATCATCAACGGTACTGGCAACTTTATCATGACCGAAATGCGTGACAAAGGTCGCCCGTTTGCAGACGTACTGAGCGAAGCACAAGAATTGGGTTATGCAGAAGCAGATCCGACTTTTGATGTCGAAGGTATTGATGCGGCTCATAAACTGGCATTACTCGCCTCTATCGCCTTTGGTATTCCGCTGCAATTTGACAAGGTCTACTGTGAAGGCATCACTGGTATCACCTTACAAGACGTCAACTATGCGGAAGAACTTGGCTACCGTATCAAGCATTTGGGCTTTGCCGTACGCCGTGATGGTCAAGGTAATGATGAGGCTTCTGGTATCGAACTACGCGTGCACCCAACGCTCATTCCGCAGGATGCGTTACTCGCCAACGTCAATGGCGTAAAAAACGCCGTACTGGTCAACTCTCATCCGCTTGGACAGACGCTATATTGTGGCGATGGTGCTGGTGCTGGCGCAACCGCTTCTGCGGTAATGGCCGATGTGATGGACTTGGTGCGTGTTCTAGGTAGCAAAGACAGTAGCGATGAAAGCAACAGTAATCAAAACAACCACGGTCACCATGTGCCGCATTTAGCATTTATCCCTGAGCAGCTATCAGACACGCCCATATTGCGCGCTGAGCAGATGATTACCGGTTATTATTTACGTGTGCATGCTTATGACAGCCCTGGTGTGTTGGCAGATATTACTCGCATTCTAAGCGATGCTGGTATCAATATCGATGCGATTTTACAAAAACCTGCGCACAAAGTTGGTCAAGTTCCGGTTATTATTTTGACGCTGCCTGTGGTCGAAAGTCAGATGAATCTAGCCATCGAAAAAATTGAAAAATTAGAGACCATTACTGATAAAGTAGTACGCATTCGCTTAGATGAGCTAGCATAAAGCCTGCAGTTATTGAGCCTAAAAGATGCTATCTAGTCCGCGTTTGGTTTTAATTAAAACAAACTCATTTAAAATACGTAAAAAGGAATAATAACGATGTCAAATGATGCAATTGTAATTTTAAACGGCGCACGTACCCCAATGGGCGGCTTCCAAGGCGCACTAAAAGATATGAGCGCAACGGAACTTGGTGGTGCTGCTATTAAAGCCGCTGTCGAACGCTCAGGTGTGGCGGTCGATAGTATTGATGAAGTCATTATGGGCTGTATCTTGACCGCAGGCTTGGGTCAAGGTCCTGCCCGTCAAGCGATGCGTAATGCGGGTTTATCTGATGCAACTGGCGCTGTCACTATTAACAAGCTTTGTGGTTCAGGGCTAAAAGCAGTCATGCAAGCACATGATGGCATCAAAGCTGGTAGTTTCAATGTGGCAGTCGCTGGTGGCATGGAATCAATGACCAATGCGCCATACATCATGCCAGGGTCACGTGGCGGCTACCGTATGGGACATAAAGAAGTCAAAGACCATATGTTCCTAGACGGTTTAGAAGATGCTGAAACTGGCAAACTGATGGGTATGTTCGCACAGGAAATGGCCGATGAAAAAGGCTATACCCGTGAGAAAATGGATGCGTTTGCTATCGAATCGCTAAATCGTGCGCTCACTGCTATCAAAGACGACCACTTCAAAGATGAAATCACGCCAGTGACTTTTAAAACCCGTAAAGGCGAGCAAACCGTCGATACCGATGAGCAACCCGCGCTTGCTAATGCCGAGCGTATCCCTACTCTACGTCCAGCCTTCGCTAAAGATGGTACCATCACGGCAGCAAACGCCAGCTCAATCTCAGACGGTGCGGCAGCGGTTGTGGTCATGAAAGAATCGCAAGCAAAAGCTGAAGGCCTTGATTATCAAGCGCGTATCGTTGCAACCGCATCAAACTCTCGTCACCCAAGCGAATTTACCATTGCTCCGATTGGTGCAATTGAAAAAGTATTGGCTAGTGCTGGTTGGTCAGTCGCTGATGTTGACCTATGGGAAATCAACGAAGCGTTTGCAATGGTAACTATGGCGGCGATGGACGAGCTAAAAATCGACCATGCCAAAGTAAACGTTGAAGGCGGCGCTTGTGCACTCGGTCATCCAGTAGGATGTTCAGGTGCTCGTATCTTGATCACGCTTATCAACTCTCTCAAGCGTACTGGCGGCAAAAAAGGCGTTGCGACACTTTGTATTGGTGGCGGTGAAGCCGTGGCTGTTGCTATTGAACTTGCTTAACACTCAAGCAGATTAATTAATCGATTGATATGTTAAATTAGCCTCTATCATTATTGCTTATTATAAAATTTTCAACATATCAGGAACCGCATCGCTATTTGCTTTGCGGTTTTTCTGTGTCTATGACTCTTAAATAAGCTAGAAATATTGCTCTGTGTAAAGACACGTTAGTCTTTGACCCCAGCTATGTTATGCCATTTACAGCCTATTACACGCAATTACTTCAAGCGCACACTTTGCTACCTTGCTCATATATCTCATCAAAAATCATGATGTTAAGATTCTTACAAGTCGATGTAGAGGCTACTCACATGGCTTGCTACACCTTTTATTATAAAAATATTTTTACTAGAAATTTAACTTTTCCAAAACAACGATTGTTTTTAACATAATTAATAATGATTAACTCATAAAAAAGGAAGACAACAATGAGCCAACTAATTCGTTTAAAAGATATTCAAGCTACTCATAAAGATTTAATCGGTGATGATTATTATGACCCAACAGGTAAAACTGCTTATGGCGTCAATGAAGAAAAAATCGGTAAAATTGAAGGTGCATTAGTAGAAGATACCACTGGTCGCATTCGTTATTTGATCGTTGATGCAGGCGGTTGGTTCAGTTCAAAAGAAGTGTTAGTACCAGCAGGTTTGGCACGTATCGTTGGTGATGACGTATTCTTTGACAGCTTGACCAAGTCTCAAGTTGATGCCATGGAAGTATATGACCATGATTATCAGTATAGCTATAAAGACCAGTATCAAAAGGATCGTCAAGCATTTGTCGCTGATACTGTTCCAGTTGCAGAGCGTATGGAGATTGCAGACCATGCATATGAAGCACCAAACACACTAGAGCTACTAGAAGAGCGCTTGACCGTCAATAAAGATCGTATCGTGGCAGGTTTGGTTAAAGTTGGTAAGCATATAGTGACCGAAGAGCGCAATGTCGATGTTGAGCTAGAAGAAGAGCATGCTAATATCCAGCGTACTAACGTAGATCGTCCAACAGATCGCCGTATCGGTGACATTGATGGCAATCAAACCATTGAAGTTGAACTAGAGGCTGAACGTGCCCGCGTTGGTAAAGACACTTACGTATCTGAAGAAGTGAACGTCGGTAAAACCACTGAACGTCATACTGAAACTATCGTTGAGACTATCCAACGTGAAGAACTAGATATCGATCGCGATGGCAACGTAGTAGACCGCGAAGGCAACATAATCGACCGTGATGGTATTACTGCAGAAGACGTACGCCGCGCTCGTGGTATGTAATACGCTAAACCGTCATACTGTTTGGCTGTTATTAAAAAATAAGATCGCTGAGCAATATATGACCGTAATAAGCAGCTAAGTATTTTTACTTAGTGAATTAAGACCAGAGCATGCCTCTGGTCTTTTTTTGCTTACTATACTCAAAAATACTTAGGAATTAAAAATACTTAATGACACCTGATAAGGCTAACCTTGCAAAATCTGCAAAAATGGCTCTAAAATATTGTATAACGACTATTTGATAAAGATAAGGACATTATGATGACTACCAATCACGACGACAGCATCCAGAACGATAGCTTTCTAAAAGAGGGTTTACATAACAAGCAATTGACACCAAACGCTATAACTGCCCCAATTGATACTCATAATGGCACAGTAGCTAATGACATAGAAAGTAATGATATAAGAAGTAATGATATAAGAAGTAATGATATAAGAAGTAATGACATAAGAAGTAATGACATAGATAAGAGCAATCATAATGTTGGACACTTGGAGCTATTAGAAGAGCGTCCTGTCATCAACAAAGAGCGTTTAGATGTTGGTAAAGTAACGGTGACCAAGCACGCTCGTACTAAGACCATTGACGTGCCTATTGAGTTGGTAGAAGAATATATTACTATTCGCACTGAATACCACGATGCGAAAAGTCAGGACTTATTGTCAGGCAATTATGATGAAAAGGATATATTGCGCCATGTCGAGCCATCGTTAGATAGCAAGGCGGTCGTTACCGTAAATGGCAAACAGATCGAAATTGGTGATGAACCGATTGAAATTGTCCTATCACGTCAAGTGGCTACTATTACTAAAGACACTTATGCTATCCAAGAAATCGATATCAATAAAACCACTCATACCCATACAGATAATATCCAAGTAGTGCTTAAGCATGAAGAATTAGATGTGAAGGAAGAAGGGTTTTTGGCACATGAGTCTAGCGCTAATCCTCATAAATAATTTTGCTGACTCATTAAAACCAGACATAAAAAAAGGGGAGTTTCCCAAACTTTGTGTAACTGCTTATAATCCACTAACCGGAGAATAAGCAATGACTACTCAATCTGACATTAAAAAACTGGCCGAGCAAATGGCCAGCAGCATGAACAGCTTTGATGATATCAAAGACTTCCAGAAGCAGCTCATGCAGTCGTTTATCGACACTGCCCTTGAAGCTGAGATGGAAGACCATCTTGGCTACCCCAAGCATGAAAAGGCGGATAAGCCAAACAAGCGCAACGGACATACTAGAAAGACCGTCCGCAGTGATAGCGGCGCGCTTGAGATCTCCACCCCAAGAGACCGTGATGGTGACTTTGAACCTGCGTTAGTGCGTAAGCATCAAACCCGTATCAGTGGCCTTGATGATAAAATAATCATGTTTTATGCCAAGGGTCAAACCACCACTGAAATTGTCGAAACCATCAAAGACATCTACGACGTTGATATATCAAGCTCTCTTGTCTCAAGAGTCACGGATAACCTCTTAGATGACATCACCGCATGGCAGAACAGGCCACTGAGCAGCATCTATCCTATCGTCTATTTGGACTGCATCGTCGTGAAGATACGTCAAGACAAGCAGATCATCAACAAGGCTATCTATCTAGCGCTAGGTGTTGCTCTTAACGGTAAAAAGAGCTGCTTGGTATGTGGTTATCAGAGAATGAGGGCGCTAAGTTCTGGCTGGGCGTTCTCACTGAGCTACAAGACCGCGGAGTACAAGACATCTTAATCGCTTGTGTCGACGGCTTAAAGGGCTTCCCCGATGCTATCAACACCGTTTATCCCAACGCTCAGGTTCAGCTGTGTATCGTGCATATGGTGCGTTACTCCATGAAGTTTGTACCATGGACGGATAAGAAGGCCGTAGCGGCTGATTTAAAGGCCATCTATGGCGCTGATACGCTTGAGATGGCAGAGGCCAATCTTGAGCACTTTGATGAGGTGTGGGGCGAGAAATACCCGCACGTGGTTAAGTCTTGGCGCAATAACTGGGAGGGCTTAACGGTGTTCTTTGGCTACCCTAAAGACATCAGAAAAGCGGTTTATACCACCAATGCGATAGAGTCGCTAAACAGTGTGATTCGGACGGCGGTGAATAAGCGTAAGGTGTTCCCCTCTGATCAGGCTGCATTTAAAGTGGTCTATTTAGCAACTCAGCAGGCATCCAAAAAGTGGTCTATGCCCATTCGTAACTGGACGTCTGCTTTAAATCGCTTTATGATTATGTTTGATGATCGTATTAGTAAGCATTTAATCTAAATGGCAGTTACACAGAATTTGGGATGGTCTCAAAAAAAGCAACGTTATCGTTGCTTTTTTCTTGATTGCTTACTTATTATGAGGTTTTTTTACATTCATAAGTGCTGACATTCGCCGCATCTGCACCTGCTGTACGCATCACACCCGTCTCACGCGCTTCATGTGCTACACGCCACTGGGTAAAGCCCTGACTGCCATCAATAGCGGTTGCTACTTCGAACACTTCTGGATTACTGGCATCATTGGTCTTATTTAATGTCACCGTACCCGTATCAGTCGCAATGACTACTTGTTTGGCATCTTCTTTATAAGTTGCGTTAACTTTCAGCTCAGGTGAGCACAGATAGGCTATTTGACTGACGCCACTATTGACGGAAGCTACGGTATCATCCTGTACTTCACTGAGCGATGCATCCGCTGTATCGACAACCACCTCATTAGGCTCAGCAGGTTCAGCGGACATCGGCACCGTTTCTTCGCTATGAGCACCATCATCTATACCCGCTTCTGTCTCTGACTGTTGCTGACAAGCACCAAGCGTCAGGACGCCAGCAAGTAGGCCAGTCAGCGCCACAGAAGTGCGCAATTTTTTTAATAATTCTATAGTCATAACACTTTCCCCAATGAATATATTAAACACTATAACGTGTCCATAAATTCACGCCTATGTTGAATTTGTAAGTAATCAATACGAAATATAGCCAACGCATTTGTGAAGAGTCAACTTTACTGTCTACAAATAATACGGTCGATTCAAGATGATTTAGAGACAAAGAATATGAGCAGATACAGAAAAGCCCTTATCTAAAGTAGATAAGGGCTTTTGAGACTAACGAATATTAAAGATATATAAGCAGCAATGCTTAGCTGTTTATTATCAATATTCGCTTATGAATGCTATATTTTACCATGACATTGCTTGTACTTAAGACCTGAACCACAAGGGCATGGGGCGTTACGACTGATATTCATACCAGCGTATGGATCTGCCTCATTGGTATTACTACCACTACCCACAATAGCACCTGCGACCGCACTACCAGCAAGATTGCGATTTTGCGTGGCGGCTTTTTCAGCACCGCTATCCATATTATCAATATCACTATGCTCGAACTGCATTTGCATATGAGCAGCATTCTCACGCTGCTGTATTTCCAGCGCTTCTAGCTCTTCTTTGGTCGGAATATGGACACGTGATAAATCTTGAACGGTCTCAGATTTAATTGCGCCAAGCATCATTTGGAACAGCTCAAATGATTCACGCTTATACTCTTGCTCAGGGTTTTTCTGTGCATAACCACGCAGATGAATGCCTTTACGCAGCTGATCCATTTGGGTCAAATGCTCTTTCCAATGCTTGTCTAAGCTCTGTAGCATAAAGTGACGCTCAAGCTGGGCAGCATCTTTTTCGCCCATCTGCTCACGGCGGCTATGATAGCGATCGATAGCTGTTTGGATGATTTTGGCACGTAAGCCTTCTTCATCTAAGCGGCGATCTTCATCGAGCCAATCATTGATCGGCATCGCAATCTTAAATTCATTTTCAAGCTCGTCTTCTAAGCCATCAACATTCCATTGATCATCGATGGAACCTGGTGGAATAAACTGGTTAATCATGGCGTTATAAACTTCTTCGTGCATAATCTCAATGGCTTCAAGCAAGTCCATCTCTGCTAGCAAGTCATCACGCTGACCATAGATCACTTTACGCTGCTCATTAGCGACGTCATCATATTTCAACAGATTTTTACGCGCATCAAAATCGCGGCTTTCTACTTTACCTTGTGCATTTTCAATTGATTTTGAGACCATCTTATGCTCAATGGCTTCATCTTCTTTAAGTCCCATAGCACGCATCATATTTACGACGCGGTCGCCAGCAAAGATACGCATCAAGTCATCTTCGAGCGATAAAAAGAAACGCGACATCCCAGGATCGCCCTGACGACCAGCACGACCACGTAACTGGTTATCGATACGGCGTGATTCGTGACGCTCAGAACCAATGATATGCAAACCGCCAGCCGCAACCACTTGGTCATGTTTGACTTGCCACTCTGCTTTTAGGCGTGCCATTTCTTCAGGACTTACCGAATCGATATCTTCAATAAACGATTGCCAGTTACCACCAAGGATAATATCGGTACCACGACCTGCCATGTTGGTCGCGATCGTCACAGCCTTTGGACTACCTGCCTGCGCGATGATTTCGGCTTCACGCTCGTGTTGTTTGGCGTTGAGGACGTTATGCTTGACGCCCTCTTGATCGAGCAAATAAGACAACTCTTCACTGGCTTCAATCGTCGCCGTACCAACCAATACTGGGGCACCTTTTGCTTGAATTTCTTTAATTTCGCGAATAATACCTTTGTATTTACCTAGCTTGGTTAAGAAAATCTGATCATCCATATCGATACGAGCAATCGGCTCGTGCGTTGGAATCACGATGACATCTAAGTCATAAGTTGATTTGAATTCTGCTGCTTCGGTATCAGCGGTACCTGTCATGCCTGATAACTTTTCATACAAACGGAAGTAGTTCTGGAACGTCGTGGTCGCAAGCGTTTGGTTTTCTGCTTGAATTTCGACGTTTTCTTTGGCTTCTACCGCTTGATGCAGACCTTCTGACCAACGGCGACCCGGCATGGTACGACCCGTGTTTTCATCAACGATAACCACTTCACCATCATCGACGATATAGTGGACGTTTTTAACAAATACATGATGGGCGCGAATGGCAGCTTGTACGTGAGCCAATAATGGCAAACGGCTTGGACTGTATAAACTTTCATTTTCACCCAACTCACCGACTTCGATTAAGAAGCGCTCAATTTTTTCATAGCCTTTTTCACTGATTTCGATTTGACGATTTTTTTCATCAATCCAGAAATCTTCTTCTTCATTATTCTTATTGGCCTCTTCGTCTTTTGAGCGAATCAGCACAGGGATAATGGTATTAATCAGCGCGTACATACGTGAAGAATCTTCGGCTTGACCTGAGATAATTAGCGGCGTACGAGCCTCATCGATTAAAATAGAGTCAATTTCATCGATAATACAGAAGTTTAATGGACGCTGCTTTTTCTCTTTTAAACTAAAGACCATGTTATCGCGCAGATAATCAAAGCCATATTCGTTATTGGTACCGTAAGTAATATCCGCTTGATAAGCGTCGATTTTTTCTTGCGGCGGTTGTTGTGAATAAATGACACCGACGGTCATGCCTAAAAAGCCAAATAATGGACGGTTCAATTCAGCATCACGTGCCGCCAAATAATCGTTGACCGTAACCAAATGCACGCCCTTGCCGCTGATCGCATTGAGGTACATCGCCAAAGTACCCATCAGGGTTTTACCTTCGCCCGTTTTCATCTCAGCGATTTTGCCTTCGTGCAAGGTGATACCACCGATCAGCTGCACATCATAATGACGCATGCCATTGACGCGTAATGACGCTTCACGGCAGACGGCAAACGCTTCTGGTAGTAGTGCATCTAAGCTTTCACCTTGTTGGTGCCTTGCTTTAAACTCTTCGGTTTTTTGTTGTAATTGCTCATCAGACAGGGCTTGTACCGCAGCCTCTTGTGCGTTGATTTTGCTGACCACTTTGCGCATGCGCTTTAATTCGCGGTCATTTTTAGTGCCAACCACACTGCCTATAATCTTTGATAACATAATTTTTTGACCTATGGAAATATTCGATAATTAGTGCGCATTAGCCAAAGCTTCGCCCGCTGCCGCCTTGTCATTACAGTCATCACCTGACTAAGTACCTTTTGTTAACAAAGCACCTCTTAACAAAGTACTGATTAATAAGGTACTGCCCAATGAAGTGTCGCCTAATGAAGTATCGCCCAATTAAGTGTGACGTCATTATATATGGTTATGACGCCGATGGATACAAGGGCAGCGAGTAGATATTTGCCGACGTAAAAGCGCGGCAGGACGTGCTAAAATAGTAATTACACTTTCACACTTCTTAGTTTTTCGACTGCTAAATTTGCGCGCTATGATGACCCTTTAATAAAGCTATTTTGGTAAAAATCAACCAGAATCTTGCAAATTAACCACTCATAAGCGAGTGTTTTTCTCATCTGTTTTTTTACGCTGATCTGTATATACCGTCGTCCATTTAACGCCAGCTGACTAAAAGCCCATTTAAGCATTATAAGAGACTCTGCATGACCGCTAAGCCATCCACTCAAAACCTTAACGCCGAAAAAACTACTCCGTCGAAGTACGCAATATCAAAACAACAGACCGCGACACCTTTGACCTCCGATCAGTTGATGGTAGGCGATGCCGTTTATCACTTGGCAGATCATACGCCGATGATGGTGCAATATCTAACCATGAAAGCCAACTATCCACAAGCGTTACTGCTGTACCGCATGGGTGATTTTTATGAGTTATTTTTTGATGATGCCAAGCGCGCGGCACAAATATTAGACATCACCTTGACTCGCCGTGGTACGGATAAAGCGGGCAATACCATTGCCATGGCAGGTGTGCCTTTTCATGCGGCCGATAGCTACATGGCAAGGTTGATAGCTGCTGGGCAAACCGTCGTTGTGTGTGAGCAAATTGACGAATCAGCCACTGGCACTGACAACACGAATAACCCGTCCAATGCTCTGACGATGGGCGATAAGCAGAAAAAAGATAAAAGCAAATCTGCTGCTGGCAGTATTATGCGCCGTGAAGTGGTTAAAACCCTGACCGCAGGGACAATTACTGATGATGCTTTAATTGCGCCCAATCATACGCCAACTGTGGTCGCCATTGATATCGAGATACCTAAATCGAACAGCAAACAACCTGTGCAAGCTGCCATTAGCCAAATGGATTTAGCTGCTGGAACACTAACGACGCAAACACTAAGCGTCAGCTATAATAACAGCCCTGATGATATCAAAAATTTGCAAACGCAAATGTTGACGGTACTGGCACGCTTTTTGCCTAGTGAATGTATCATTAGCGAAGCACTTAACGACCGTATCGGCGAAGATTGGATGCTGTGGCTACGTCAACATCTCGACTGTCCGATTATCGAAGTGGCGGCAAATGACTTCCACCGTGAGCATGCCAGCGCAACCCTTTGCCAGCAGTTTGACGTGCAGCGCCTTGATGGACTAGGAATCAATGACGCACTTCTTGCCCAATCTAGCTGTGCAGCATTGATACATTATGCGCGGCAAACTCAGCAGCGCCATGTACCACAGCTCAATCAGCTGATCGTTGAGTACAGTGACGATTATTTAATTATTGATGCCAACAGTCAGCAAAATCTTGAGCTATTTACCCCCGTTAGTAGCAACGGCACGTCATTGATATCAGTGCTCAATCATTGTCAAACGCCGATGGGTCGCCGCCTACTGGTACAGCAAATGAAACGCCCACTACGTCAGCATGCGCGTATCAATTTGCGCTTAGATTCGATAACCCGTTTGTTAAATACTGATAAACAGTCTGAGCAAAGCTCGGAAAATATCTCATTAGTTACCAGCTTGCGCGAAACCTTAAACGCTATCGGGGATATGGAACGTATTAGTAGCCGTATCGGACTGATGAGCGCCAAACCACGTGATTTGCGTAAACTTGCTGAGGGTATTGCTAGTAGCGCCCAGCTTACGACGCTACTGACGAATGCAGGGATTCGCCATGAGCAAGCAGGACTGTTGCCGATGCTAATGCAGCAATTGCCTGCGCAGTTACCTGCCATACAGTCCGTCGCTGAGCTGATTGAGCGCGCTATTATTGCAGAACCACCTGCCCATATTCGTGATGGCGGCATGCTAGCAGCGGGCTATGATGCTGAGTTTGATCGCCTGACTCATTTACATGACAATATCCAAGTAACCTTGGATGAAATGGTGGAACGCGCGCGTTTAGAGAGCCAATTACCCAGTCTAAAAGTAGGTTTTAATAAAGTGAGCGGCTTTTATTTTGAACTGCCTAAAATGCAGGCAAAAAATGCACCGACGCATTTTATTCGTCGGCAAACGCTGAAAAGCAGTGAGCGATTTATCACTGATAAGCTAAAAGAAGTTGAGACAGAATATCTGAGCGCGCAAAGCTTAGCATAGACTCGTGAAAAGCAGCTATATCACGAACTCTTAACTGAACTCAGCAACCATTTAGCCGAACTGCAACAACTAAGCGCTGCGGTTGCGCAAATAGATGTGCTCAGTAATTGGGCACAGCTTGCAACTATTTATAACTGGCAGCGCCCAGTCATGAATAATAATTCAGAGAATACAGATAGCTCCAATACTGGCAGTCAAACCAGTATCGATATCAAAGCAGGTCGTCATGTCGTCGTCGAAGCCGCACTAAACCCTATTCATACCCACAGCAATACTCCTGCCAAGCATAGCAGCCATTTTGTCGCTAATGATTGTGCACTAGGCAGTGATGAAAACCCTGAGCGCCTACTAATGATTACTGGTCCTAATATGGGTGGTAAATCAACCTATATGCGCCAAACCGCATTGATTGTCCTGCTCGCTCATTGCGGCAGCTTTGTGCCTGCAGCGCGTGCACATATTGGTGATATCGACCGTATCTTTACCCGTATTGGCTCAGCCGATGACTTAGCAGGCGGTAAATCAACCTTTATGGTTGAGATGATTGAGACGGCTAATATTCTCAATCAAGCAACCAATAAATCGCTGGTACTGATGGATGAAGTCGGACGCGGCACAGCGACCACTGACGGTTTAGCCATTGCTCATGCTTGCGTTAATCGATTGGTCGAGATTGGCTGCCTGACATTATTTGCCACCCACTACTTTGAACTGACAAAATTGGCGGAAGACTATAAAGAAAGCAGTGGCAGCAATGACAAACTTATCCGCAACGTCCATGTCGCCGCCAGTGAAATCGATGGTCAGCTGCTCCTACTGCATCAAATCAAAGATGGTGCCGCAAGTTCTAGCTTTGGTCTGCATGTAGCAAAAATGGCAGGGATTCCTACCCAAGTACTGGATGATGCCAAGCGCTACTTAGCAGATAACTTAAAATTAGACCCTATTAAGGCAGAAAGCGTAAGAACCGTTGATGACAAAAATGAATTAGCTAAGTCGTTAAACGATAAACAGCTGCAAAATCATGAGAGTAAAGTAGAAGGTGTAAGTATCAGTAATACTACTCAAACTCAAAAATCAGGTAATATTCCACAACAAAATCATTTGTTTAGCTTACAAGATGAACTAAATGCAATTAATCCTGATACCTTAACGCCAAAGCAAGCCCATGATTTGCTCTATCATTTGAAGAAAATCATTAGTCATTAAAGGGAATTGTCAATTAGTCGTAAAGGCGTTAAAATGTGCCTTATTTTCCAACTATTCTATGTAGCCCTTATCGTTGATTCACTTTAAAAGAAAATCATGGCAACCAAGTGCAGATGTATCAATAATACTTCACGCGCGGTGAGCACAGTAACTCTTTTAAAAGGGATGAACTATATCAGCCAATCCAATAACAGGTAGACCTCACTATGACCTTTGTCGTTACAGATAACTGCATTCTTTGCAAATACACCGACTGTGTGGAAGTCTGTCCTGTGGACTGCTTTTATGAAGGCCCGAATTTCCTCGTCATCGACCCTGATGAGTGCATCGACTGCGCGCTATGCGAGCCTGAATGCCCTGCCAATGCCATCTTCTCAGAAGATGAAGTACCAAAAGGACAAGAGATGTTCACGCAGCTAAACGAAGAGCTGGCGCAAAAATGGCCAAACATCACTGAAATGAAAGGTCAATTGCCAGAAGCTGAAAAGTGGGATGGTGTGGAAGGTAAGATTCAATATTTAGAGAAGTAAGGCTTTTATTAAAGCACTTAATTTTTTGAGATAATAAAAATCGACCTAATAGCGATATGCTACTATGTCGATTTCTTATTGCTGGTAATTTTATATATTATCTTGATAAAATTTACTGGCATGCCCAAGGTAAATATTTATTTGAAATACCTGCTGAAGCTCTACATTGCCAAACTCCATCAGCGTTACGATCAAGGCTAAGAGTCTCACCTTGCACATAATTTAAATTTTGTATTTGACAAATGACTGCATTTTCAGTTTTAGCACCAGTATTGGGTGCTGTAACGCTGAATTGACAATAATTCGTCTTCGCTCGTATATTCATCTCTGTATGTGAATAACCTATCACTCCTGCTCCCTGATCTGCCAATATCTGATACGGTAATCGAAATTGATTTAGTTCATGATGTATAGAGGCTAATTGAGATTGTCTAACTTGCGTCTGATAGCTTATAGTAGCTATCGCAGCAAGAATACCAATTATCGCAATCACTATCATTAGCTCTATTGACGTGAAACCAGACTGCGAATCAGAATGAGAATTCAAAGTTAAGTTCATAGTGGCAATAGCTCCAAGGTCATATATCTATTAGTGCATGCATGATGTCATTATGGTTTAATATATTTAATAGACAATAAAAAAGCCAAACATATATGTTTGGCTTTAATTATTTATAAATAATATATCTATAACAAAATCACTATATTTTAGATACAAGCTTTAGGTGATAACTTATCATCAACGGTTGTAGTACAAGTCCATACTCCACTAGCTCCAGGAGCATCTGCAGTACGAGTCCATGTGATAGATTCACCACTGATCTGGGAAGTTCCTTGTAATGTACATTCTAGCTCTGCAGAACCATCTGCTGCAGTAACTGCTGCAGTAATTGCAGAACATGCTGTTGAATCTGCTGGTAAGCCAACTGCCTCTGCAGTACTAATATCTGCATCTATACCTTCCGCAAGCTGCGATTCGGTATTTATTTTGCCCGCAGTTATGTCAGCTAATCCGACAGATACTTGCGACTTAGCAATATAGTTCTGATACTGAGGAATAGCGATCGCAGCTAGAATACCGATAATGGCGATGACGATCATTAATTCGATTAAGGTAAAACCTTTTTGAGCAGTGTTCATATGAACTCCTTTAGGGTATATAAAGATAAATGGCTGTTGTTGATACAGCCGCATTTTATCTTTAGTAATATAATATGTTTGTCTCTCTTGTAATAGATATTGCATATAACGTGCCAAAATTAATGGCTATAATATACATGCGTGCTAAGTACTCGATTATTATTACTATTTTTGCATAATAAATGATGACTTTAATAGTAACTGACAGATAATGTTACGCTTACCCTACTGAAAATTGTCAGTTCACCTATTATAGGTAGTAAAAGTAAGTCTTACTGACAATTTTTGTCAGCCTTATTTACATTAAAGATATTTTTCTAATCATTCCAGTTATTGCCAGTGCCGCAAACGCTGCCGCGACACTTAGTGTTCTGATAATTAAGACTGAGCGTTCCATCATTTGCCATTTGGCTGCCAGCTTTTGGTGTGGCTATGATGCGCCACTCTGAGGTGAGCGGATTCGGCGTAAAGGTAATGGTATATAGCGCATTACCTTGTTTGGGAAAGTCCCCACCCAGCCCAGTAGTTAAAGCATTGCTATAACTACCTTGGATCAGTTTACGGCTTTGAATCTCGGCCGCGACATTATGTAGCTCACTCATCATATCCGTGCGTTTAGACTTTATGACATAGCGCTGATAGTTTGGATAGGCGATGGCAGCGAGTATGCCTAAGATAGCGACGACAATCATGACCTCAACCAGAGTAAAGCCTTGCTGATACACCTGTTTATTTTTCCACAATGAATGACATTTATTAAAATTTGCTAGCATTACCACGTCTCCTGTCCAGCACCACAGTCAGTCGCTGCAATATCAATACTGCTGATATTTTGACAATGCAGGCCTGTACTGGTCAATACGATATAATTGGCACCTTTCGTAATCCCCGAACTGTTCGGTGTGGCTAACATTTTCCATCGACGACCAGTAATGCTATCCACACTACCAGCTGAGGCAGTTGTCACAAGGGATTTACTCGTGTCACCACCGTCAACCAGTGCAATTTTATAGCGATAATTGCTTGCATCACTACCGTCTGGTACATAGATAGTCTTATTATCATTTTCATCATAACGATAAGCCGCTATATTATTACTAATGACTTGTGGTCTAAAACCTTGATAGCTCAACGCTCTCGAACGCCAGCGCTCAAGCTCTATCTGTGTCTGCAACATTTTTGCTTGCACATCACGCTCAGCATTCAAGATGGCATATTGACGATAGCTTGGAACAGCGATGGCAGCCAGTATACTGACAATAAAAATGACAATCATCAGCTCTATAAGCGTAAAGCCTCGCACACCGCTATGCGCTACCGTACTTAATGTCTTATTGATGGGCGACTTGGTCATACGCGGTGTCCTGTTGTGAGTGCGAGTAGAATCATTTACTTTTAATGACTCTAAGAGTATTACTTAGCAAGCTTATATATACATTTATCACTACACTACTAACGCTGTTACTTTCTTTCATACCATGCTCGCGGTTGTAGAGTATAGCGCTCATTGAATAAAAACTCAGCAGCCGTACCATCACCTGTTGCCTGTGTAGGACGACTCGGCTCCCCTGGGTACAAGTCTTTGATATTACTATCGTTCTTTATACCATCCAAACCGTACCCTGCACGATTAGCTTCTTCTATACGATCAGTAATGGTCGTTGTACCTATCAATATTTTGACGTCTGTATTGTCCTTGTCGTATGCGCCAAGGGTCAATTCCTGAATACCCTGACCAGCAGGTATATAGCCACCCGTTCCTGATACTGAAGTGCTATCCATACAAACACCATAAGGTAGGCAGTATAATTGACGCTCTGAGCCACCCGATATCTTAGCTGCACAGCTAGCCACTGTACCGTATTGCTTATCTGGATTATAAACCGTGGTGTATAGCAAGTTGTTGATGACTGCACTATCACCAACGCCTTTATTATGCCTAACATTGTTGTATCCATCGAATCTCGTCAACGGATAATACCAACCCTGTTTACTTCCTTTGATCATATTTACCTTGGCAGCATTTTTCTGCGCTTCAGAAGGAGAAGCGCCAAGGGTAGTCGCTAAGTTAACCAGTTCACCTTCTGTTAGATTTTGCGTCACAGGCGTAAATCCACTTTTGTATAAATCAGCGTTGGTAATATCAGTGTCAATGATGCCGTAGACACGATTGGCGTAGTCATTATTGTTACGCAAAGTAGATAAAGGTGCACTACGATTACCTGAGATAACGTTGACTAACGCAAAGAGCTTGCCGTTATTAGCAATGGTTTGCCCACTAATCCCTTCATTACGATAAAAACTAACGATGGGGCGATCATAGAAACGATACGCATATTTTTTAAATGCTTCAGTGCTAGGTGCGGCATTAAGCACTCGTGTAACGCGCTTATTTGAGAAACTGGCCACTTCAGTAAAACCATATTTTTCAGGACGGGCATTCTCAAAATCAGCACGGAATACTTGTCCGCCCAAATCAGCTGCATATAAATGATCCATAAGACCATCATTGTCTCTATCAAGTACAGTAATACCACCAACCATACTATTGATCATCTTGTCGGTTTTGATATTCTTTGTACCGCCTGACTCACCACTGGTCGACCATATCAGTTCACCTGATTGGGCGTTAATCACATAGATAGCATTACCTTTCGCAGGCGCACTAGCTGTTGGTACATAGCTATCATCTTCGTATTTCATATCATAACCACCACCAAACACTAGTACATTGATAGGGTCAGCATCCTTACTCATACGAATTTTGGCTGATGTTGGTTTGTTCCAAATTTGACCTAGACGCTCAAAACCGACAGTGTTAGATTTAGCAGTCGTGGTTGAACTCAGTCCTGCTTTAGTAATGGTAAACAGCATTTTTGGTTCAGCTTTTTACTAATATTCATCCCGTAAAAAGCCTCACCGCCCATTCTTAGACCACCATAGGCAAACATACCTTTCTCACCTGCTACCTCTTCTACTCTGACCTGCTTTCCAGGCAAATCAAAGTTGTAATCCGTTGTCACCAACCACGGTGCATCAACGCCAAAGTAAGGTTCGCCCACTCTATCTCTAATCGAACCATCTACTAACGCTTCTGGCTGGGCAATCAACATAGACCTCGGGATGATAGCCACTTCTTCTTTGCCATCATCAGCATCAACTAAATGCAATGCACCGTCCATAGAACCAAATAAAACATAATCATCACGGGTATCAGTAATACGCCCGTTATCATCTAAAGTAGCGCTATAGGAGATCGCTTCAGGCTTAGAATGTACCACCCCGCCCAAAACTTTAGTTTCATTCGTTGGACGAGTCAGGACTAAATTTTTCACCTCTGTCGTGGAGGTGGGCTGTCCATCATTGGTTAATACACTGGTAAAACCTAGAAAGCTCAGTAAGCGGCGTTGATTTAGCTGACTGTACGCTCCTGTATCTATTAGCTTGTCAAACCCTTGAGGCTTACCGCTACTATCCACACTCAATTTACGTAAAATCGGTGTGGTATTACCACTCGAAGTATAGTCCTCAACATAAAGGCTACGAACACTACCAAGGCTTGAGCTTGGTGTACGCAATTGCGCATAAACACCACCAGCGGTAATATTATTGTTGGCTATACTGCCTTCTACTTTGAAATCAGCAGTTTGCCATAGATCTTGAGTTTTCTCATCAAGGTTACCTGCGACATCTTTGTATAGCAGTTTGCTGCTATTACCAAATAGCGTGCCTTTATTCAGCTCATACTTCTTAAGATTGCCTCTCCAAATACTGGATGCTGAAGCAATACTAGGATCGAGCATCGGTAGATAGGCATAGGGTAGTTGGTTTGCAGCGCGATAAGGATCCTCTGGAATAGTAATAGTACCTGAAGGTGCCGTATTGATTATCTGTACCAAGCCTGAGGCAAAATCAACAATACTGGCAGCAATATCTGCTGACTCTTCGGTATAGTAAAAACCGCCATCACCAAAGGTTTTGACTTCATTGTCACCTTTACGCTCACCCAGTTTACATAAATTCCGAGTATTCGCGTTTACACTTCTACCACTATCACAGTCTGTGACTTCTTTCGTTTTTCCATCGATAACGATAGAGCGTTTGCCTGTCAGTCCATCAAAGGCTTTACCAAAACCAACAGTGGCGGTTTTTATCGGCAACCCAAGAGGGTTATTGGCTGGGTTACGTAATATTTCTGCATAGTCAGCCATACACCCCCAAGCACCGTTGCTGCTACCACCAGATAGACCATTACAACTACTGACTGACAATGGTGATGTAGCCCCTAATAATGAGGTATTCATTAATGTTTTCGATCTATCGTTGCTACTACCATTCGGCTCACCATCCGTTAACAGATAGATGCCATTTCCACTACATTCTTTTGGGTTTAAAGGAGACTTATAGCTATTTTTATCTTGAGTTTTGGCTGTCTCTACTGAGTCATTGAAACCGCTATCTCTATTGTCGCTACCTTGATAATAAAGACGGTCGTAATAACCAGTATTGACTGTAGAATCATAACTGGGCAAGATAGATTGGTCCCATGACCAAGAACCCCAAGTACTACACGTATAGACGTATTTATTGAGACCAGTGTCAAGTGATAGTGAATTGGCGTTTTTTTCACATTTACGGTACTGGTAGTAGTTTCCACTTACGCCACGCTCACCAACGATTTTTATGTCAGGTGCCGTTGTAGTACCCATCATATAAGCCCCAGATTCTGCTAGAGCATGTGAGGTTGGTGTACCACCGGTTGCTTGTAAATCCTTCGTTGATTCAATCAATTTGGCACGTTGTTCAGCTGTCAGTGCTTTAGTCGGTACAACAACCACGCCTGAGCGACCATCTCCTTTATAGCTATAGTTACCTAAGCCTATTTCATAGTCGTCCGCTAATGAACCAGTGTCTTTTAAACTATTATCTGATTTATAGACATCATCTGCTAACAATTCAATAAGGGCTATTTGTAAACGCACCAATCTAGAATATCTTGTCACACGATTGACAGTACAACCACTAGGCGTGAAACTGATGGTCGCGTATTTATTTTGGAAGTCTTTAACCGTATTACCATCTACATCTCGAAGTAACCCGTCTTCAGCAGATGGATCAAGTTTACGCTTATAGATAACCGCATTGATTTTTTCTGAACTCACGGAACTGGTACTACAATTCCGAAACGAGTTTCCATAATCATCGTCTATGAAACCATCACCCATACTACCTGAGGTATCCAACATCATAAAGATGGTCGCGGTGCCTGGTTTGGCTGGTGCATAAATCTCCAAGTCACCTATCGGCTTTCTATTGACAGTAGCGGCTTGAGTCACCGTACCAGTCAGCCCTATGACCACCGCTATCGCTAAAGCTTTGATAGGCCATGACTGTCGGTTAGACCTTTTGCTATATACATGTTGCATGACCTATTCCTTATATGTGTCAATTCAATTTGCTAACCATATGTCAATCATATCCCGATGGTCAGCTGCACAGATTTTTTGTCTATAAAATAGTTGCTAGTGACGATTATTAGGTAGAAGGAAGCGTACAACGTAGGCCACTGCCTTTACCAAAGTCAACACACTGTGTACGCTCTGATTTATTCTCTACATTAGCCTTTTCATACAAGACTTTACTGGGAACACCAGCTTTTATCATGCAACCACCAATAGTGTTGTCTTTATTGCTAACGCTATCGACTTTACTAGTCTGCTCAAAACAATCTTTACCATTAACCTTTGGATCAGCATAAGCAGGTAATACAGAAGTGCTGTTGATATCAAACATAAACGCTTGACTGGAAATTGTGCCACTGTCTTGACCAATCGTATAACTACCAAATGCTTCATTGCTAGCACTTGGTGGTGTCAGTGATATATTTACTTGGGTCATGCTCGCATTACGTTCGCTGACATAATCAGCAGATTTAGCAGGATTACAATAGCCTTTGCCAGCGCCTAGTATATTACCCCACCAGGTACAGTAATAGTTGTCTTATTAATGTCAAAAAACCGACTACGAGGACGGAAACAAAAACATATTCATGGTTGGTGCTACTGGTATCTAAGATGAAGTGCCCAAACGGGCCACTACGTGACAGCATATCGTCATAAATACTAGCACTACTACTGCCATTTATACTTTGTTCAATATTCTGATTGGCGTTATCTGCTGACTGTAATAGCAAGGTATTGATTTGGTCACTGGTGGCTAGTCGCAGGTCAGTCGTACTTTGCTTAACAGCGATAACGCCCGCTAATATGATCAATACTAAAAACAGTAATACCACGATCAATACTGCGCCTTGCTGACTGGACAGAGACACTCTTGGATAATAAGACTGCTGAGTATTTGACATATTATTCTCTTCTTATAATGTTGCACAACTATTTACTAGCCGAGACGCCCGTCAAAGCCATGACACGAGCATTACGTAACAAAACGGTTGACTCATAACTACGGCGATAGTATTTCTTACGTGTACTGTCAGCTTTCAGTGTTTGCTCTTTACCAAGAAGGGTAAATGTTTCTTTATCAGCATCTGCTATTAAAGGCGTATCACTGCGGACAATAACACCGATCTTGACAGTGGTAATCGACGGTTTATCTGTCAACTCTAAGTATGTCTTAGCTGGCAAGTAGGTTAATTCATCGACACCTGTCTGAGTACCTAGTAGCACCTTAAATTGTTCTATCGTGGGTACGATAATCTCACCACTGCCAGTGAAAGCAGAAGTAACAATACCAGTATCATTAACGCGTCCAGCATCACAAGCTAGAGCAAGCTCCCCTGTTGTATTGCCAGATGAACGTATGAAGTAACGTTCAACAACCCAATCATTGCTGTTGGCTGCCACTTCAGTTCCTTCACAATCATATAATAGATTTGGAGTGATATTTTTATATTGGATAGTCAGTTGATCACTGCCAATACTGTCTATATTAGATAACCCAGTCCAATCTGTACTGCCAGTGCTAGCCGTAAAATACTTAACATCAGTGGTATTACCACTACCTAAATTACTTTTTGTTAAAACCACACCACCATGATTGGTTTTATCATTAATACTAGTAATGGGATTACCTAAGTTAGTAATTCGAATATGATCTTCCAATGCTTGCATGGCGAAAATAGTACTGTCTTGTACTTCTGATGCACTCTGCTGCACTGTGATGGTTCGAGTATTGATTAAATACACTTGCATGACTGCAGCAGAAATGAGTAGGCCCAGTACTAAAGAAATCATAAGCTCAATAAGTGTGAAGCCTGATACAGCTGCTGGATAACGGTTAAGCTGATGATGACTTGTTTGGTTTTGCTCAATCATTAGTAAGCCTCCGATATCAGACAGTGACTGCCAGTTTTATATACCCCATTATTTGTCGCGCAAGCCTTTGTATCGCTATCACTCATAATAGCTTTTGTATCGTTCCATGCAGTAACGATACACATCTGCTGTTGAATAGCTTCTGCTGATGTACCTGGACATGTCGTAATCGCAAGCTTAATCTCTTCATCAGCCGCTATTTTTTTGACCATCAAGGCATCTCGAGCAGCAAGCTGATCTATACTACAGGGTTGTTTTGGTATCTTTTTACCACTGACTGTTTCAACTTCTGTAGAGAGACAATTGGCACCTGAAGCCAAGATCGAAATTGTTTTGGTATCCTTAACAATCGTCCCATCAGCCTTGGTTTTGTTACTAGAAACAGTGACCGTATTAGTAGCTGGGCTACTCATAACAGCTTGTATAGTTGGTGTTGCCCCGAAACATCTGAAGCAGAACTAGTAAAGGTTGTACCGCTACCAGTAACATAAGCCTCAGGATAAGCACGCATTACTTCAGCCAAGTTACGAACCACCGTTAAAGACTTAGTTCGTACAAGACTTTCATCTGTTGCACTGACGGCTCGTACTTGTAGTGCGCTAAAGCCTAATACTGCAACAGATAGCAATAATACGGCGACTAACACCTCTATCAAACCAACACCACGCTGATGAGTTAATTTATTTGTTAGCATGACACTCCCGTCTATATCGATGTTAGCAAGTTTACTGACATTAACCTTTTTGGGTATAGTCGATGTCTTTGCATCACATATAGTATAGGTAACTGCCGCATCAACACGCTTGCTAGGTTCAAACTTAATACTGGTTTTAGAAGATTTAATAATGCTCTTACTATCGTAACGGTAGCTTGCTATTATCGCCGAATCTGCATTAGTAATATTTATCACTTTGGGATTACTACTATCCTTATAGATTAAAGTAATGGGTTGACGACGAATCAAACTTTCGTTTTTTGCTTCCTTTAACGCATTAGCAAGTGTAGCTGTTGTCGATTTGACTCGCTGATTGGCAAGCTGAGTACTAATACTAGGCGCAGCAATACCGACAATAATAGCCAATACTGCAATCGTTACCATCAGTTCAATCAGGGTAAATCCTGAGTTGGTTATTCGTAGCGTAAGTGGTAGATTGTTTGTAGATGCGTTCACATCAAATCCCTATTTATAACGGCAATTTTATAATAACTATTGTTTGTCTAATACCAATACTGGACTAAAAACATCAACAATGAATTCATATTTTCGTATCATTTTTGCCAGTCTTTTTATTGTTATTAAATCAAAATGCTGCAATTTATGTTCCATAATATTTAACAAAAGTTTTGCATAGAAAAAACAATAGCCATAACAGTTATGCAAGCTATTTAGAAAATATCATTTTATAAGCAATGCTATTGAGTGATAAGCACAATATCTTAGGAATTAATAACAAATAAACATATATTATTTTAATAATATAGCGTTAAGGCAATATATTAGCAACATATTAGTGATTATCAATAGAGGGGAACAGATTTTAAGACTGATTTCCATGCGCCACAGCATAGGCAGAAAGATGGTATTTATGATTGGCTTGAATATCTGACATGGTGACTGTCTCAGCCGAGGTAAGCAGTGTACGTCCTAATGCTTGTAAACTGGCACCCGTGGTCGCAACATCATCAAACAATAATAAGCGTTTCACAGGAGGCTTTTCGATTAAAACAAAAGCATTGTCTAGATTACTCAGGCGCTCAGCACGTGTAAGCCCTTGCTGACTGACAGTGTCGTCAATACGCTTTACACCATGCCATAAAGGTATCTGCCAATGCTTAGACAATTGCGCCGATAAAATACTGACAGGATCGAAGCCACGTTTGAGCAGTCGTTGCTCGGTTGTTGGCATGGCGACAATCACGCTATTATCATGATGACAACCATGAGGACGTGGTAGCTGACGTATAGCATGTAACAATAACGGCAATTTGGTCATGTCTTCATGATGCTTAAAAGCTCTGATCGCTTGACGCAGCGGATACTCATAATAAGTCGCCGTTTGGATGGATAAAACCGTACCAGCAGCAATATCAACATTGAAGGGTTTCGGCAACCACGCGATACTGTCATGACAATGCGAGCAAAGTAGTCCGCTGTTAAAACGGTGGTTAAATTGCTGGCGCAAATTAGCAAAAAATGAAGGATCGTTTGGCAGGGGTTTTAGGGAGTGCGTTATAGAATCAGCCGTTGGCAAGCTACTAATATTTGATAAGAGGTAATTTTGAGATAGCTGAGATTGTGGCGTGCTGCGATAAACACGGCACAACTGGCAGCGTATATCGAGATACTCTGCCAGCCATAGTCCAGTTTGATAAGGCGCTAAAAGTCGCATGGACGATTGTCAAAATGTGCGCTGATATTAGAAACCTTTCCAATCATTCAGTACGATACCAAAGCCAATAGAGGTATTTTCGTGGTTATAATCGATGATGGATTCGCCATAGCCTTGGAAAACCTGAACAAAGCCATTAACATTCTCTGATAATGGATAAATATAATCGACTTGCGCCGCCCCTTTATTGGTGCTTGGATTGTAGCGCAATGTACCGCTCAAGCTCTGTTGATCAGGCAAATCATATAAGAATTTGATATCACCGTAACCCATGTAGTCTTCGATATCTGGATTGTCTTCACTGCTGCTGCTTTCACTATTCACTCGAGCCCACAGGCGCGGTACGATTGATAGCTTACCCCACTCTGCCCCTGCCATGAGATAAGCACGGTTCCATGAGCGTGATAACGGATCATCTTGTCCATTAGAATGATGAATGGCACCAGCACCAAGCATACGAAGACGACCACCAAAAGGTAAATCTGCGGTCACTGGCTGAGTCAAAAATATTTCAGGCTGATAGTCGGTGGCACGGAATGGTCGCGAGTTGTCTTCGTTATAAACTTGCCAATGTGACTCTTGGGTATAACCAAACCACAAATCAGCACTGGTATCGAATAAGTCTTCGGCAACTTTGGTCTTCAAAGACAACTGAAATTTTAGTTCAGTATTGCGTATGTCATTAGAAGTAAAGGACTCAGTTTCCTGTGACGGTGTGCTTGGATCTAGGTTAGGGTCAAAGGTATAAAATACTGGCAATACATAGGTTGGTCGGTACGGCCTTACCGTCCAAGTTCCACGCTCACTGTTTTTATCAAGATCATAGGATAAACTAAGCGGTGTATATTTTTCGATATCTGTTTGAGTGACCCCAACATTTTCTAACACTTGTGCTTCTCTTTGCGTTAGCCCAACGGTGTCTAAACCTTCATTAGTGGCAGGCGCGCGCGCGACTGAGTCAGTAGCGGCATTATTAGCACCAGCAATGGTAGATTTTTCTTCTACAAAAACAACTTGCGGATTACCTGAAAGCGTACTTTGAAAGGTTTTTGCCAAATCTACTGGCTGCTTAGTTGTGGTGTAGCTTGGTGTTTTACCTTCTTCGGCTACTTTGTCAAAGCAAGCCAAACGTGCGGCACTGGTCTGCACTTGGGTACATTCAAAAAACAATTTTGCTTGCTGAGCGATAAATTCTTTACTGACTACTTGGCGATCTTGCGCAGCTGTATTGGCATCCTGTGACACCTGATAATCTTCAAACTCAAACGCTGCCTCCGGTACTGGTAACTCATTATCGCTCTGAGTTTTATCGGCAGCTTGGACTTGCACGGTCAAGCAGGTTAGCGCTAGACCAACAGCAATATTCAAATAATGCTTTCTTGTCTGAAATAAAGTGTTTTTGCGCGCTGTAATAAGAGTTATAGGGCGGCGCTGTGCGGTGATATGGGAAAACATAAGTGTCCTTTATCTAACTGACATTATCGCCAGCAGAGTATATAAGATAATGAGTATGACCATTAGCGTCATCGCTAAAATAAACCCAATGACATTCAGACATAGAAGTCAGCAATTACAACGAGTAATGCGCCTTCAGCATTGTTGCTTTATTGTAATGAAAATGTGTGTACTATACTAGCGTTATCGCTGCCCTATACCAATGTAAATATCAATAATCAACGCTAAACCAAATGCTTAGCATCAGGATGTCAGGTAACCATTGATAAAAATAAAAGAGCCAACGTACTGTATGAATAGTACATTGGCTCTTTTGTATTGTTAAGCCTTTAGAAAAGACTTATTCGTTTTGTTAAGTATCAGTTATTAAGATATCAGTTATTAAGCATCGTCAACGTTTGCTCAAATTCTGGACGATCAATCTCACCTACTTGTTGATTGGTCAACTGACCATCTTGATAATACAGCAATGCTGGCGGACCAAACAATTTATAGCGCGCTAAGATTGCTTTAGAATCGTCAGTAGTTTCTGTTATATCCAGTCTCACCAACTGCCAATCCTGCATCTGCGTTGGACGATTATGAAATAAGTTTTTATCCATAATACGGCACTCGATACACCATTCAGCAGTGACATCGACAAGCACTTTAGGGTTGGCGGCGATAATGGCATCTAACTCAGTCAGCGTTGTGACGGTTTTATCTGTTGTATTACTCATGGCTGGCTGACCAGTCGTCTGCATCATCGGAGCAGCACTTAAAGATGCCAGCGGATGCAAACTATCATCGTTACCCAACGCCGCGCCGATGATTAAACAGGTGGCCCAAATACCAGCGATTAATCCCAATGCTTGGGTCAGCATACGACCTTTACCCAACCAACTCCACGCCCACATCGCTACAACCATAAACCATAACGCCCATACCATTAGCATCACGGGTGAGATAAAGACGCGCTCAATTAATAATAAAGCAACGGCAAAGAGCAATAAGGCAAAACCTTGCTTGACCCAGTTCATCCACGCGCCCGCTTTCGGCATAATTTTACCTTGGGTGGCACCAATTAAGATAAGTGGTGCGGATAAACCAAAACCCAGCATAAATAAAGCTGCAAACCCAAGTAGTGGACTACCAATCGTCGATACGGCAAGCAGCGCCCCAAATAATGGCGCAGAAACACAAGGCGATACTACGAGCGCAGATAAGAAACCCGCGATTAAACTACCGCCCGTACTACCCAGCTTGCTATCCCCTGCTTGACTCAAACCTTGCATTTTATTACTAATAAATCTCGGTAAGCGGATACTAAACACACCCAGCATATATAGTGCAAGTAGGACAAATACAATCGCAAAACCAATCAGTATAATGGGGTTTTGTAGCCAGCCGATAATGCCTAATGATTCACCAAACACGGCGATGACTGCGCCCAAAATACCATAAGCCGTTGCCACGCCAATAGCGTAACTGGTGGTCAGAATAACACCGCGTTTCACCGTTGGATTTTCCTCACGGGCAACGATATTGGCAACGATTGGCAACATTGGTAGTACGCATGGTGTCAATGCCAAACCCAGCCCTGCTAAAAACAATAATACCAATGCCAACCAAGGGTGAGAAGCCAGACCAAAAGGATCGCTATCAGTGGCATTATCTCCAGCAACAGTATTGTTGATTGTCGCAGGAACTTCACTTGTCGCAGTGCCATCGACGCCTTGTTCATCTGCGCCAGAAATCGTATTGGTAGCGCCAAGCTCTCCATCTAAAGCCTCATCATCCAACAACGCATAATCAATCACCCCGTCATCAGTCAGCGCTTGCTCTGCTGCAAGACTATCGGCAACCGTCGCACTTGACTCAGCGGTGTTGTCATTATCTGTCAGACTGTTGTTGTTAGCAGCTTCTTGAGTAGAAGTACTGGCGCTATTTCCTGCAATTTGTGGCGTTGCAGCAGCGATATCAATCGTCGTTTTAATTTTTTCAGGTGGATAGCATAGCCCCGCTTTGGCACAACCTTGCCAACCAATCACCACGGCGGCATCGTTGACGCTTTTACCATTACTACTGCTCAAGGTCGTCGTCGCCACCATATTCGCTTGGTCAAACACCAGTACTTTTCCGAATGTCGGATCATCGATTGACACTGGCTTTTGACTAAAGGTAAAAGGCGCGGCGGTCACGCCAGCTGGCAGCGTCAGTTTGATTTGGTCTTTATAAACATAATGCTCAGGCGTAATATCAAAATTAATGGCTAAGCGCGTGCCATTATTGGTAGCTTTACTGCTATCACTGACTTGGAAGGCTTTGTCCACTGGTAAAAACTTCGTCTGTGCCGCATTTTTATCACTGCTAAATAAATCACCCAGCCCTGCCGCGTGCGTCATCATGGGCATCGCAGCCAGTCCTGTAAACAACGAGCTACTAGCGACCGCAAATGCTAGTAGATAAGATTTTTTGGACGAGCGATGTACCGTTAGCGATGGTTTTTTTTCTATTGTCTTGATGGACATGAAGAGCTACCTATTTATTACCTAATATGCTATTTATTACCAATATTTGAGTCGATCGGCTTGTGGTCTATTTGCGTGTCACGGCGATATCAACCGTGGTTTTGATTTTCTCTGGCGGATAGCATAGCCCAGCTTTTGCACAGCCTTGCCAGCCAATGATAATCGGTGCATTTTTTGCGCCTTTACCATTGTTAGTAGTCAGAGTCGTGGTTGCTACCATATTTTTTTGGGTAAAAACGGGAACCTTACCAAAGGTTGGGTCGTCAATGGAGACTGGCGACTGACTAAAAGTAAAGGGGGTTGCACTCACGCCCTTAGGGAAACTGAGAGTAAGCTGATCTTTATAGACATAATGACCTGGCGTAATATCAAAATTAATAGATAAGCGCGTGCCCTTAGAGGTGGCTTTGGTGCTGCTAATAACTTGAAACGCTTTATCGACAGGCAAAAACTTCGATTTTTCGGCACCATTATTAGCAAATAACTCGCCCAAACCTGCAGCTTGGGCGCTCATAGATGCCATTGACAACCCTATCATCAATGAAGTACTCATGATTGCAAGTGCGTGAGGCAACTTAGAGACTCGTTTATTTGTAATGACGGCTTGTGAGTTGAGTTTGTTGGTAAACATGAGTAATGACCTCTACTGGCTGATTTTAATAACAAATGAGCGGGGCGATATGACTGGTATCAAACGTATAGCTTGTTGGAAAAATGGATGGTTTGACACTACCTATGGAATGCCACGCCATTTATTTACTGATATAAAAATATCAACCAATAAGGTCTTATTGGTTGATATTTAAGAGCTTTAGAGCGGCCGTCACCAATAAACATACTATTGAGTAAGGGATCGTTAGCTACCCATATTTTAATTACCCGTCAAGCTAGTGCTTATAATTGGGCATAAAGATCAGCATCTTGACCTTCGCCGCCTTGCTGGCCATCTGCACCCAGCGAGAATAAATCATAAGGACGACCTTCACTGCCTGGGGCGACATATTGCATCTCGTTTTCCCAGCCATCTGTTGGATAGCCGCCTTTGATATAACCACCATCTGGATAGTTTTTGGCTTCTGCTGGCGGTGTGGTTAATGCTTCTAGACCTTGTGCGGTAGTCGGATAGCGCGAATTATCAACCTTATACATATCAAGGGCGTTGGATACTGTAGCAAGCGCTGTTTCAGTGGTCTTGACACGAGCTTTATCACTTTGTCCCACCACTTTTGGGACAACTAAGCCTGCAAGAATTGCCAAGATTACAATCACGACCATGATCTCGATCAGAGTAAATCCAGACTGGTTATTACGCATAGGCAGTGGCTGACGGGCTCTCGTAGGAGCTGGCTTGTTGGCATTCATAGCACTTGTTGGCATAGTAGTTACTTGAATTTTGTCAATTATAGTCATCGCTTTTGTCATCGCTTTTGGCATCAGGGTGATGTAAATAGGAAAAGTGGCGTTCAATTAACATGAATAATCGGCGTATTAATGAGCACTGAAACGATTATCACTATAAACCATGATTTTATTTTTATCTAGGGCGTGTCCTCAATTCAATCGATTAACCTCTGAATGGGCTAGAAATAGCTAAATTTTGCCAAACATCATCAAATAGCTTGTTAATATCTCGATATTATTTGCGCTACTTTCCTTGTTTGACGGTAATTTATCTCATTTTTATCACCATTTTTAAAATAAGGAAACGCCCTAGCACCGCAAGTAGATTGTTATGAACACTGACTTTTATAAGCATCAATACTGAACCACAGCATAACGAGTGATATTTATAAGGATAACTTTTGATTGACGCTTACTATAGCTTGATGGCTGGCTTTACCCTAGTAAAAACCTGGCTCAGTCAACAATCTACAACAGTAAGCAAATCTTAAGAAAGCTAGCGTAATATTTAGTAAGATAGCTACAATAAAAATGTGAGCGGGAGGCACACAAGCTCAGAAGATTTGAGTGCTCATTATCCTGCTAGATCATTCATATTGACAATCGGCAGCATCACTGCCATTACGATAATCATCACCACCACGCCCATCAGCACTAGCATCAACGGCTCAAGTAGCGACAATAAGGTACTGATAAAGTTTGTGGCTTCTGCTTCCTGCATATTGGCGGCACGGCTGAGCATGTTTTCAAGCTCGCCTGAGTTTTCGCCACTTTTAATCATTTGCACCATCATCGGCGGAAAGTAACTGGACTTTTCTAATTGACTCGATAAACTTGAGCCTTCCGTCACCCTATCAGCTGCAGTGATAATAGTTTTTTGAATGTGTAAATTGGTCGTCACCGCCGCACCAATATGCAATGCCTCAATCAACGGCACCCCTGAGCGTACCAATATCGCCAATGTACTGGCAAAACGTGCTGCATTCAGCCCTTTTGATAACCGCGCCAATATCGGTAATCTTAGCACGATGCTGTCTATCGCTAACTTACCCGCTTGCGTCTGCGCGAAACGATAAAACAAAAACGCCGTTCCGGCCAATACTAGCAGCATCAGCCACCACCACTGTGTAATGAGGTTAGATAGGCTAAGAACAATTTGGGTAATGAGCGGTAGCGCTTGCTCAGATTGCTCAAACACTTTGACAATTTTGGGCACCACAAAACTCATCAAGCCCATAATCACGCCGACTGCCATCACCATCAGCACAATCGGATAAACCATCGCGCCTTGGATTTTCTTTTGCAATGCAAAGCGGTTTTCGGTGTAATCTGCCAACTGGTTCAAGATTAAATCCAAGTGACCTGACTTTTCACCTGCCGCAATGGTCGCGATATATAGTGGTGGAAAACTGGCGGCTTGCTGCAATGCTCGCGCCAAGCTCAAACCTTCTAATACATGCGAGCGCACGGCAAGCATGAGAGATTTAATATGGGTTTTTGGTGATTGTTTGGCAACGGCAGCAAGCGTTTCTTCTAACGGAATACCCGCTGCCAATAATACCGATAATTGACGGGTCAGCAATGCCAACTCGTAAGCAGACGGTTTTTTATAGCGGTTTTTATTCTGGTTTTGTCTGTCATTGACGGCACTGACTTCAACGGGCGTCCATTGTTTATCACGCAGCTGCTGGCGAACTTGCCGCGCAGAATCGCCTTCGAGCAAGCCTTTTTGCACACTGCCATGGTCATCTAACGCTTTATAATGATAAGCGGGCATAGCAGCGAATATCCTAAAGTGGTCAACAAGAAAAAGTAATAAACAAGGACTTGTAAAGGAGGTCTATCGAGATTTAATGGCTTAAAAAAGCGGCGTAGAATCGCTACTGTCTGGCATCAAACCTTGCAATAACAAAACATCTAAGTGCTGCTGCTGCAGTTTTTTATCGAAGTCGTTGACCTCAGCAATGAGCATTCTCTCGATACGCTTGTCACTGGCAAAGACACTCAATCGCGCACAGATAACTGCCAATTGATAAATACGTTTTTTACAGTAGCCATCCAGCCCTTGTAGCAGTCTAACCATGTATGGCGTCTCAAGACTGGCGTAATCGTAATCAGCTATAACCTGCGGACCAAGTGCCGTAACACCATAGCTAATAGATAGATGGGCACAAAAATAACAGCTGAATAAGTAGCCAACGACATGGCCAATATAATAGCCGCGGTCATAGGTAAAACTACTCACGCCGAAGTGCCCAAGCACATAGCTATTTAGACTGCCTTGATCACGAATAGGCTTACTGTTCTTTAATTTGCCAACGGTGGCAAAGCATAGCGGATTTCGCCCATCCTGAGTAGTCAGTTGCCAACCTGCTGGTTGCTGAGCTGGCATATGACGGACAATATCAGCGATGATGTCATCGACCACATGCAGCTGCTGCCAAAGACGCTCTAGTCCATCGGTATCCATCAAGCCACGTTTATCAAGCTGCTGTGCCAGCAAGTATTGCTGATGTTCTGCGAATTGTGATTTGAGCGTTTGTACCAAATAAGTAGGCCGCGTGGCAGCGGATGCCATATACAATAATCGCGTACGCTCATGCTGGGTACGATACAGTGCCACACGCTGCTCGGCAATATTCATCTCGCTAGCAGCAGGCTGTTGCACCCTGCTAGGGGTATTAGACAACTCATCAGCTGCGCCTTTAACGACCTCTTTAACAACTGCCTCTTCAATATCTGGCAGCGTAAACAGTGCCAATAACATGGCTTTGTCAAGTGTCGCACCCGCCTTGTCTTTTCGACCACGCTTGACGTTGCTTGGATTTATATCGCTTTGTTTTTTAGCGGACACAGCTGAGCCTTGTTGGCTATTGGCTCCTGCGCGTGGCTTTGCGGTCGGTTCAGTCATAACATACCATCAGCAGCAAAAATAAATATCATTTAGAACAAACGATCTGACCACCATACAGTGACATATCTTACGCTAAAAACAAGCGTTTGCGCCTAGACGACTCATTATTCCATAGTACCTGAACACAAGCACATTGTCAGCTGTCCATCGTCAAAATACTCTCTATCAACACCTGTCAACCATAGACGAAATATCTTCATAGAAGTCTCATACTTCACCATGAGAAAACAAAAAAGCGTTAAGGGCCTAATGGCAACCTTAACGCTTTTATAGTGTATTAACGATACGTTATGCGATGTTTTCTTGTTGATATTGTTGGCGATAGGCTTTTGGTGATACCCCATAAACGCGCTTGAATGCTTGACTAAAGGTCGAGTCTGACGCATAGCCAACCAACTCACTGATACGGCCAATACTGTTTTGCTGCAAGCGTAGATAACGGGCCGCCAAGCGCAAGCGATAATCAATTAGATAAGTCAGCGGCGGCATACCAACTGTATCTTTAAAGCGCTGCGCAAAGCTCGAGCGTGACATTCCTGCGACTTCAGCCAGCTTATGAATGGTCCAGTTTTGATTGGGCGCTTGATGCATCGCTGCTAACGCCTTGGTCAAAAACGGATCTTTCATGGCTTTTAGCCAATTTTCTGTGGCCTCAGGCAAACTTTCAATATAAACCCGCAAACATTCAATCATCATAATACTTGCCCAATGATTGATGATCGCGGTCTTGCCCATGCGCTCACGCTCGGCTTCTAAGGTCAGCAGCTTAATCTCGACATCAATGACCTCAAATCTACCGTCAGACTCATCATTGATTTCAGGCAAAATCGCAGGCAGCACAGACAACAAAGGACGTATCATTTCTTTATCATACTTGCATTCAATCAATATCAAAGACGAGTTAGGATCACCGTTGCCATCGATATCAAGGGTGTTTTCCTTACAATGAGTCAGCAACTCATCTAGCGGTAGCGCATCGTCACCATTATGATCTAAGGCATAGCTCACATGCTTATGAGCACTGGGAATCATAATCATATCGCCTGCGTGCGCCTGTCGCAAACCATTGCCGACGTCGATACAAAAGCTCCCAGACATCACTAAATAAAACAAAATCGTATCTTGTCTAGTGATGGAATAAGACCAATTACCAGTCCCATTCAAACGATAATACTTGGTTTCAAACAAATGCACGTTTTGTAGCAATACGCTCAATGCGTCCATCAATCACTTCCTCAATAATATAAGATCCATAGCAGCGCATCTCAGACAAGCACTCACATCCCTACTACAGTCTTAGGCTTACTTAATCTATTCAATATATTTTTTAACTGACCTTTGGTTTTCTTAACACTCGTATCATCTTCAATGGATCACTTCTTAATGGATGACCTAATATATCAACGGGCTTTAAGACCTTATCATGATGCATCACTAAAAGCGTTGCCTTTGTTATTCTATATTTTGCTATTCTATATAAAGGCGGTTAAAGAATAACAAAGCAGGTTTAAGGCACGTACAGAGATAGCGAGTGTCTCAAAAGAGAACCTATAATAAAAATAAATGAGACAAAAGGCCAGTAAATCAATAGACAATCAAAGGGCTGATGAGTCTATAAATTTTAATCGCAGGGGGTAAGATAGGTTAAAACCAATCATACAGGCACAAAAAAAAGCCAAACATGGCAAGTATTATTATTTAGAATAAGGTTTTTATAATGAGGTAGAACAAGAAGAGGATAATGCAGAATAAAATATGGGGCGACTGATGGGACTCGAACCCACGACAACCGAGATCACAACCCGGGGCTCTACCAACTGAGCTACAACCGCCATAACTATTGCCTGATGAGGCAAGATTTTCAGGCTAAATGGTGCGCCTGGCAGGATTCGAACCTGCGGCCACCTCCTTAGAAGGGAGATGCTCTATCCAGCTGAGCTACAGGCGCTCTTAGAGGACTTTTATATACTAAAGCAAGTTTTAAATATATCAGAAACTAAACCATTATACATAAAAAAAAGCCTGTAAGGCTCTTAAAAATAGATGGTCGGAGTGATAGGATTCGAACCTACGACCCTCTGGTCCCAAACCAGATGCGCTACCAAACTGCGCCACACTCCGAAATTTCTATTATCACGATAGCTTGTTGATTAACTCGTTGTTGGCAATGCCACTAACTTGTTAACGTTCCTTGCTATCGAGGTGCACATATTAAGGGGAAAAGCCGATGGTGTCAACACCTATTTTTAATTAATTTAAAAAAACTGCTAAATTACTTAAAAAACGCTCATTTATCATAAAAACCACTATGACAAATCCTTTTCTCCACGATGCTAAGTGCTACTTACTCATCGACAGCGCTCATTATACTCTATTCCAATCAGGAAGCAAGCTGCCGTTTATCGTACCAGTCAGAACATTGAACGGTATGAGCCACAATGGCGCAGGACTCACTTTTTCACCAGCAATATTATGGCTCTTATCATGGTCGTTAGCGCCATCAGTCTTTTTATAATCATGCACTTGTTGGCTGAGCGCAACTGGTAACCGCTCATTATCTTGTACTGGATAAACCAGCCACACCTGCCCTGCTTGATAGGCCTGAGCGTAACTCATCAGTTGATAAGCATCGCTGGCACTAATGCTGGCTGTCTGCGATAAATACTTCCATTTAATATCGATGACATGGCTATAGTGACCTTTTTCTCTAGCTTTAATAACCGCAGTGCCACTCTGATTTTGACAATTATCATTAGCATCAGTTTTATATATGAGCAAATCAGGTCGTATAGACAGACATGCGCGCCCTTCTGCATCCGTTAGCCAGATACTTTGCGTTTGATATAACGGCTGATATTGTTGACTCACTTGCTGAAACATCGAGGCAATGCGCATACTTGCCCATTGTTCAAAAGCTTGATTCATATCAATCAGCAAGCATAAACGCGGAGACGACAGATTTTGCTTGAATGGTTTATTTGGCGCAATACCATTACCTGTTGCCACATTGGACTGCCTTAGTAACCAATAAGCCATATCTAACAACTGCTGAGCAGCTTGTAATTGCGGTGCTCGAAGCGGTTGAGCGGCTAACTGACGCTTTGCTTGCTTGTATATCGACTCTAACTGTGTCAGCTCTTGATAACTCAACGCCGCTACTCGCTGCCAAACCTGCAAAAATTTAGGCGCATCTGCTTTCGATAGCGTTGATTGAAAAAATAAAGGTGTCATCAAAACCAACGTGCTCTTAATCAGCCGATTACCTAGCATGTCTTGGCTCAGTATACTGCTCTCACAGACAAACTTATGCGGCTGCATGCTGTTGTGGCGCAATTGTTCTTTGATGAGCAGTCGACCTTGTAGCGATGCTTGATTATCGACCTGCGTCTGATAGTGTTTGCTTGGTCGATAATGAGCCAGCCGCTGCAAAAACTGCGTGATAAGCCAATCTGACAATGGCATTACAGCTATCGATAGCGGCGACAATTGACTGCTAAATTGACCTAGATTTTTTGTATTGGGTAGCTTGTTTTTGACATGACTGCTATTGGTCAAATCCGATAGCATGCCCTGCACCCATTGGCGAGTTAGACTGATATCGGGGCGATGACTGGTATTCTGTGAAAGGTATGATTGCTGCGCGACTTGATCGCTAGAAGTTTTTGCCGCAAGTTTAGGTAAAATCTCAAGCGTCATGCCGCTAGGCAGTAAAATAACCCCTATATAATGTCCGACTTTTAACTGCCATTGTCCCTGTCTGCGCTTAATGCTAAAGACCGCAAACTCTTGCGCCATCAACCAATGGAAATCAGATACCCGTAAGAAGTCATGCGCTGTTAAACGCTGATGCTCAAACACCGTGATGATATTGGTATCACGCGCATTAACGTCGGTACTGTCAATATTATTGGGTATGACTTTATGACTAAAGCTTTTATTTATCAACGCTGAGCACCTTTATGGATATAAACGTTGATAGACAGTAGGTTTGGCAAAATCGCCTACCCCCGCAACGAGGTCGGTATTTATCTTATAGCCAGATGTGCTCATAGACTGACCGAAAAATGCGCTTTGACCAGTAAACAGCGGATTTTGACTACTAGCATTCACTTGGTCATTCACACTGTCATTAATGAATGCATGACTATCATGAATAAACTGCGCTCGCAGTGGCTGCTGCTCATCTCTAAAGATATATTGCAAAGTACCCTCTTGCCCACCCGTCGCTTGCATTAACTGCGGAATGATTTGTTCGACCAACACCGCTTGCAATTGTCCAAGATCCATCACTGACCATAAAAAAGCATGACCCAATTGCGCTTCCATTCCCACTGTTTGCGTGATGCGATTATTCAAACCGGTTAATAGCTTTGCCAAATCTATCGTTGCTGCTGGACTGTCAGTTTCTAAGTTTTGGGGCACATGAATCATCGGTAATAATTCTGGTTGCGGTGGACATTCAATAAAACGAAAGCGCCGACGTAATGCCATATCAAGTGGTGCTAAAGAGTGATCTTGGGTGTTCATCGTGGCATAAATATCGATGTTGGCAGGGATGCTAAAAGCCCGTCCAGAATAGGCCAAATGAACGGTCATCGCGTTTGCCATGCCAGCCCGTTTGTCTGGCTCAATTAGACTGAGTAGCTCGCCAAATACTCGTGACACGTTGGCGCGATTGATCTCATCAATTAAGATGGCATAACGCTGCTCTGGATCATTTGCTGCCCTTTGACACAGTTTTAAAAATGCACCATCTTGAATGGCGTAATTCATTTGAGATAAGCTACTTGTTGTATGATTAGACGCTGCCATGACAGGACGAATGCCTTCGACAAACTCTTCATAGCCATACGCTTGATGGAAGCTAACCATGGTAAAGCGCTGCTGGCTAAAACCTTGATTTGGATTAGCTTGGCTTTGGTTGACACTGTTATCACGCTGCGCTTGCTGAAATTCGGCAAGTTGCTGCGATAGCTCTGTTAATAACTCAAAGCTTTCTGGCAACAAATACCACGCACCACCCTCATCTTTATCAAAATAGGCTTGGCTGGCACGGTTTTTATAAGTCACAGTTTTTGAATTGGTAGGGCTATGCATTTGAAGGACAGACCAAGCCGTATTGCTTAAGTTTTTTTCGCGTGCATTCTGCGCCGCTTTCGCGACAAAAAACGCATGATTGACGATTTCAGGCACTTTTACCAAGTCTTGGTGTTTAGATTGAAAATCCAAAAGTACCAAGCATACGATTTCACGCCAGCTAAGCTCTTGCAATAGCTGCCCCAACAAATCTGCCTCATCGGCTCTCGGCAGATAGTCGGTATATCGCTTAGCAATTTGTAACAGTCGATAGGTTTTCCCCGTACCAGCAACGCCTGTATAAATGATATTGGTCGGCACATGAATTGACGTGTCAGGCATAGCTTCATCCAGCATAGAAAAAGGAAATAAGAAAAATAATCAATCAGATACACTAAAATGTCATCATTATAGCGTGGCTGTCTTTATGGCATCCAGCAGCACTGTTTATGAGAGCATCTAAGTGATACGATATTGCGTTGAGCGATAGCATTCCTAGCATCTAGGATATCATGACGTTAGCCCTATTTTATAAGCGCAGCAGTTCATGCTAATAATAGTAGGCAGACGGCGGTTAATGTACCATAGTGAGCATGGCAGCTTGCACAATAGGCATCCTATCAGCTGCTATGATGAAATATATAACACTCAAAGCGTCATTTAATCTATCTACATTAAGGAATTTTGTATGTCAGGATTATTAAAAAAACTCCCTAGCAAGCTAACCAATAAATTGCCAGCCAAAACCTCTGACAGCACAAGATCGCCCGTCGAAAAACCCAACAGCACGCTCAAGCCCATCAGCAATCAATTTACCAAACTGTTATCTATTACCAAATACTTACCTGCCAGCGCACGCTCGAGCATCTTATCCAAAGCCTTTGGTAAAGTGGTGCCATATGTGGGCACAACGGGCGTCTATTATGAAACGGTCGAACCCAACCAAGTCGTGGTGAGCTTAAACAACACCAAAGCGGTGCAAAATCATATTGGCTCTATTCATGCGGTCGCCATTACCTTACTTGCCGAAACAGCGACTGGTTTTATTTTGGGTTTAAACCTACCCTCTGACCGCGTACTATTGATTAAATCATACTCGGTTAATTTTTATCGCCCGATTAAAAAAGGTCAAATTGCAGCAGTGGCGTCTTTATCGGATGAGCAGCGCTTAGATATCCTAAATACACCAAAAGGCGAAATGGTAATTCCGTGCGTCATTCATGACCGTGAGTCTGACAGTGATCGTGACCCTATCGTGGTTGAGATGACATGGGCTTGGATTCCTAAGTCTGAATTAGAAGCCCGCCGTCAAGGCAAAAGTAGCGAAAAGCCGCTAGAAGCTGACACTGAATCTAAAACAGAAGTCGAAGCTGAGCAAAACGACCAATAACTGGTTAAGCATAAGTAAGACATAATGTGTCATCTAGTGTGATGAGACATTATGTTTGTTAAACTTGTATAGTGAATTTAAAAAAATTGTGAAAAAAACTTATAATAAGGAGACAGCGATGTCCAAGATTACCCATAAATTGACTGCCCATTTAACTAAGGCGTTGCTCGTGGGCGCGTGCTCACTAGGCCTTGCTATGACAGCGAATGCGGCGCCAATGGCAAATACCGCAAGTGTGACTAAGTCTAGCCCTGTATTTCTTGGTGATGGTGGTAATTATCCTTTTTCAGAAGCAGTACGGGTGGGCGATACGCTATACATGTCTGGACAAATTGGTTTTAAAGATGGCAAATTGGTCAAAGGTGGTGTCAAAGCCGAAGCCAAGCAAGCACTGGATAATATTGATGAAACCTTGTTAAAATACGGCTATCAAAAATCAGACATCGTCAAATGTATGGCGATGCTGACAGACATGGATGACTTTGACGATTTTAATAAAGTCTATAAAGCGGAATTGGCCAAACCTTATCCGGTACGTTCAGCCTTTGGCGTCGCTGAATTGGCGGCAGGTGCCAGCGTTGAAGTTGAATGTATCGCTGCAAAATAATAGCGATTTCACAAGTTAAATTATTAAAAGCACTGAAGTATTCAAAGCACTAAAGTATTCAAAGCACTAAAGAATGACCATCAAATAACTGGCTACCATAGCCAGTTATCTTTTATCTGCTGTGCAGACCCTTTATCTGAGGTAGATTAAACAATCACCAATGCACTCTAGGCATTTTATACAAGTATCGTGTCATCAGCTAAGGCACTCTCTTTCGTCACTCGTAGCACTTCCTCTAACGTCGTACGACCTGCAATGACTTTATGCAACCCATCCGCACGAATCGACGGTGTCTGCTGACGTGCGTACTCCTCTAGCTCGTACTCGGCGGTATTACTATGAATCATACGGCGCAAGGTATCATCAACGGGCACCACTTCATATATCGCCGTCCGTCCTTTAAACCCTGATTGATTGCATTTATCGCAGCCAACTGGTCTGGGTAGATTGATAGGTGTAGTTGTTAAAGTTTCAGCACCATTCTCTGAGACTGGCACAATACCAATCTCAGTAAATAATTTAGCCTGTTCGCTATCAGCCACTTGCCAGCCATGACAATGCGGGCATAACGTACGCACCAAGCGCTGGGCGACGACACCAATCAGCGATGACGATAATAAAAATGGCTCAACGCCCATATCTTGCAGACGCGTGACGGCACCAATGGCGGTGTTGGTGTGTAAAGTTGATAACACCAAATGTCCAGTAAGCGACGCTTGTACGGCAATCTCTGCCGTTTCTAAATCGCGAATCTCACCAACCATTACCACGTCTGGATCTTGACGTAACATCGCACGTAAACTTTTGGCAAAAGTCATATCGACTTTATTATTAACCTGCGTTTGCCCAATACCATCGAGCTGAAACTCAATCGGATCTTCAGCGGTCAAGATATTACGGGTTTGGTCATTGAGATCGGTCAGTGCTGAATATAGCGTCGTGGTTTTCCCTGAACCTGTCGGTCCTGTCACCAAAATAATGCCGTGTGGGCGATGAATCAAGCGCTTAAGCTCGCTATAATCGTTATCAGACAGCCCAAGATAGGTCATATTCAGGCGACCTGCTTGCTTATCTAATAGACGCATGACCACGCGTTCACCAAAGCTTGATGGCAATGTCGATACCCGCACATCAACCTCACGACCTGCCAAGCGCAAACTGATACGTCCATCTTGTGGCACGCGTTTTTCGGCAATATCGAGCTTGGCCATGACTTTGATACGCGATACCAATAATGGCGCTAATTGGCGTTTTGGCGTAATGATTTCTTTTAATTCCCCGTCAACGCGAAAGCGAACGACCAAGCGTTTTTCAAAGGTTTCAATATGGATATCTGAGGCGTTTAAACGTATCGCTTCGGACAACAATGCATTGATGAGACGAATGATAGGCGCATCATCTTGTTGATCCATCAGATCTTCAGTTTCAGGGACGCTATCTGCCAAACTATCAAGATCAGGATGGTCTTCGAGCCCAGCGGCAATATGCTGTGACTCACCAGTATTGCCTGCATAAGCGGCGTTCATGCGCTTTTCAAAGTCATCGGCGCTGATGCTTTCATAAGTGGGCACACCGCGTACCCCTTGCTGCTGTAAAAATCGCACTGCCTCATTAATCGCTGATAATGGCGTGGCTTTGGTCAGCACCAAAGTCGCTGGCAGCTCAGGATCAATGGCAAGTATGGCCAAAATTTGATGGCGTTTCGCAAAACTGTACGGCAGTTGCATCATAAAAGCGACCTGATAGATAAAGATAAACTCAGAAAGAAACTCGTGGCAAAGCGTAGCAAACGTATTATGCTTAACTGGCTAAACCAAAAAAGACTGCAAGTAAGATTGCATGATTTTGTTATAATAGCATTTTGTTTTACTCGCCATTAGGATTTTCAGTTATGTCAGAGAACACAAGCACTGCTACTCATCCGACGCCCCTTTTACAAGACACTTTTACGGTCGGGAGTCGTACTTTTTCTTCTCGCCTGTTGGTCGGTACGGGCAAGTATAAGGATATGACTGAAACGGGCGCCGCCATTGGCGCGTCGGCAGCAGAGATTGTCACCGTTGCTATTCGTCGTACCAATATTGGACAAAACAGCAGTGAGCCCAATCTACTTGATGTGATTTCCCCCGATAAATACACCATTTTACCCAACACTGCTGGTTGTTTCGATGCCGAGACTGCCATTCGTACCTGTAAGCTTGCTCGCGAGCTGTTAGGCGGGCATAATCTGGTTAAGCTTGAAGTATTGGGCGATGAAAAAACCCTCTATCCGAATGTGATGGAAACGCTAAAAGCTGCCAAAGTATTGATTGATGATGGCTTTGAGGTGATGGTTTATACCTCAGACGACCCTATCGTCGCTCAAGAATTAGAGAGTATGGGCTGTGTGGCAATTATGCCACTTGGTAGCTTGATTGGCTCAGGTCTTGGTTTACTGAATCGTCACACTCTCAGTCTTATTATCGAGAATGCCAAAGTACCGGTATTGGTCGATGCAGGCGTTGGCACGGCTTCTGATGCAGCACTGGCTATGGAGCTGGGCTGTGATGGCGTACTGATGAATTCGGCGATTGCCAATGCGCAAAACCCAGTCATGATGGCCCATGCCATGAAGCATGCCATCTGGGCAGGGCGCGCGGCGTTTTTGGCGGGTCGTATGCCAATGCGCAAAATGGCGACTGCCAGCTCACCGCAAACAGGATACTTTTTTCAATAGCTTTTAAACTTAATGACCATTATTAAATTGATAGTATTTAATAAAAAGTCAGCTATAAAATAATAATAAAAGAAGTAACTCTTACTCAACTTATCGTCATAAAAGGATTTATTATGCGGCTTCTCACAGCAGTCGACCAGTTGTTTTTACTTCTTGAGTCGCGTAAACAGCCCATGCATGTTGGAGGTTTATTCCTATTCGAATTACCAGAGAATGCGGGTAGCGGTTTTGTTTGCCAATTGGTCAAACAGATGCAAGATTCTGATGTGTCGCCTACCTTTCCTTTTAACCAAGTGCTTGAGCATTTGGCTTTTTGGAAAAAGGACAAGCATTTTGATGTTGAGCATCATCTGCATCATATTGCCTTACCAAAGCCTGCACGGGTTCGCGAGTTGTTGATGTATGTTTCAAGAGAACATGGTCGGCTGTTGGATCGTGCCATGCCATTGTGGGAATGTCATGTGATTGAGGGTATTCAACCAGAAAACGAAGGCGACCCTGAGCGTTTTGCCCTATACTTCAAAATTCACCATTCATTGGTTGATGGCATTGCTGCCATGCGCCTTGTCAAAAAATCATTATCGCAATCGCCCACTGAGCCAGTAACGCTACCGATTTGGTCATTAATGGCACGCCATCGCAATCAAGTCGATGCGATTTTACCCAAAGAGCGCTCCGCATTACGCATCATTAAAGAGCAAATATCAACCATTAAGCCTGTATTTACCGAACTGCTGGATAATTTGAAAAATTATGGTGATGACAGCTATGTCGGTACTTTTGATGCGCCGATGAGTGTGCTTAATAAACGCATCTCAGCATCACGGCGCATAGCCGCGCAGTCTTATGATATTCAGCGTTTTAACGATATTGCTGAGCGACTAAATATCAGTAAAAATGATGTGGTGCTGGCGGTATGTGCGGGTGCCATTCGTCGTTATCTCATCTCCATGGATGCGCTGCCTAGCAAGCCGCTCATTGCTTTTGTACCGATGTCGCTACGTACGGATGACAGTGTGGCAGGCAATCAATTATCCTTTGTACTGGCCAATTTGGGCACGCATTTAGATGATCCCTTGAGCCGAATCAAACTGATTCATCGCAGTATGAATAACGGCAAACGCCGCTTTCGACGCATGAATCAAGCCCAAGTGATTAACTACAGCGTGATTGCCTATGCTTGGGAAGGTATCAATTTAGCGACCAGTCTATTTCCCAAAAAGCAGGCGTTTAACCTGATTATCTCTAATGTGCCTGGTTCTGAAAAACCGCTATATTGGAATGGTGCACGTTTACAATCTTTGTACCCTGCATCTATTGTCTTCAATGGTCAAGCAATGAATATCACCCTTGCTAGTTATCTAGATAAGATTGAATTTGGGATTACGGCTTGTAGTAAAGCACTGCCGCATGTACAAGAAATGCTGACGCTTATTGAAGAAGAATTGCAACTGTTGGAAACCACCAGTAAAGCGCTTAAGTTCCAAGGCATTACGGTTGAAGATAAAGGTGACTATAAGAATAATGGTAAAACAAAAAAGCTGGCTCCATAATAGAACCAGCTTTTTAGTGTTAAGTTGTCTTAATAATTATGCTTAAGTGGTGCTTAAAATGCGTCACCCCACGTTGGGACAACTACTTGCATCAATGGCTTCAATAACTTAATGTTACAGGCGAAAATAGAGCCTGAAGTCATTGAGTTGTGTGCACCTGTATGGTCAACTACCACGCCACGTGCTTCGGTCACGATAAGCTCACCTGCCGCGATATCCCAAGGCTTAATTGACATCTCAAAATAACCGTCAAAACGACCCGCAGCGACATAACATAAATCAAGCGCAGCAGAGCCTAAACGACGAACTTGACCGCCTGCTTCAGAGATTTTCTGTAAGCTCTCAAAATGCTGCTTGGCATAAGAAATGATTTCGCCATTGCGTTTACGCTCAAGCGGATGACCAGTGGTAAATAGACCGCCATCAATCGTTTTGCGCTCGCTTACTTGCATGCGGCGATTGTTCAAGCGCGCGCCTTTACCACGGCTAGCAGAGAACATCTCATCACGGACAGGATCATAGATCACGCCATGTTGGGTTACGCCTTTATGCTGTACGGCGATAGACACACAAAACTGCGGCACACCATGGACGAAGTTTTTGGTACCATCTAGCGGATCAATAATCCAGCACCAGTCCGCATCTTCACCGCGACCTTCTTGCATACCAAACTCTTCACCCAAGTACGAGTGATTTGGATAGCTGGCTTTTAGGGTTTCAATCGTCAGCTCTTCGCTAAAGCGATCAATACGCGTAACCAATCCATCAAGCCCTTTTGACTCAATATCCAACTCAATTTTATGGCGGTTTTGATGCGCATATAAAATCTCTTTACCAACTTTTTCAGCAGTACGTGCTGCGATGACGACCATGGGTTCCATAAATAACCTATTTGCTTGATGAATGAATGTCAAAAATAAGACGAACTCTGTGCCCACAACATGCCAATCAGCCGCTGCATCACACTGTATTTATACGATTAAAAAAATGCGCCATTTAAAAGCGATGATCGCATTATACTAAAATTGTTCGATAAAAAACGAAAAAAACCATGACGTTCGCCAAACCAACCCAAATTTTGGTGGTCATCACAAACTGCGTAAGTTGTAAAAAAGTCAGCACCTACGACTAAGTAGGCGTTCGCTCTATCGATCGAGCTTTTATCTATTTAACCAATACTCTGTCCAAATGACAGCTAGAAACTTTAAAAACGTTCAAAGGTATAACTTACGACAGAAGCTTTTCAAGCTGCTTTACCACACCATTAACATCTAAACCACAATCAACCATTTGCTCTGCTTGTGAGCCATGGGCGACAAAGCGATCTGGAATGCCGATATTAATAACGGCAGGACGGTTATCTTTAAAGGCTGGCGATTCGTTAAGCAAATACTCATTTACCGCACTGCCCGCGCCGCCCATAATCATGTGCTCTTCCAAAGTCGCAATGTGTGTAATACCTTGCTCTAATAACTTTTCTAATAATGCCGTGTCTAAAGGTTTTACCCAGCGCATATTAATGACATGTATCTGACAGTCTGATGCTATATCATTGTCAATTAAGCTTTCTGCCGCTTGCTGAGCCGTCGCAACCATGGTACCAAATACGAGTATCGCTAGCTTTTTAGGCGCATCCTCACTACCTAATACCGACTCTACCACTGCCTCGCCAACGTTATAAGTCTGTGCTGGCGATGCAATAACTGCGCCAGTACCAACACCGCGCGGATAGCGTACTGCCGTACAGCCTTGGTATTCATAGCACGTATTGAGCAAATGGTAGCATTCGTTTTCGTCTTTTGGCGCGGCGATCAGCATATTGGGCACGCAGCGTAAAAAGGCAAAATCGAATACACCGGCATGCGTTGCACCGTCTTCACCGACTAAACCTGCTCGGTCAATAGCAAACATCACATCAAGGTTTTGCAAAGCCACATCATGAATCAGCTGATCATAACCACGTTGCAAAAACGTCGAATAAATCGCCACAATCGGTTTGACGCCTTGGGTTGCCATACCAGCAGCCAGTGTGACTGCATGTTGCTCAGCGATGGCTACATCAAAAAAACGCTCTGGAAATTGACGGGCAAAGTCAATCATCCCCGAGCCTTCTTCCATAGCAGGTGTGACGGCAAGCAGCTTATCGTCTGCGGCTGCTTTGTCACATAAGAATTGCCCAAATACTTGCGAGTATTTTAACGCAGGTTTGGTGTTGGGCAGTGATTTTTCTGTGGCGATAGCCTGAGTATCATTCTTGATTTCGACAGGGAGCTTACTGATAGCATGATAGCCGACGGGATCTAACTCAGCTGGGGCAAAACCTTTGCCTTTGGTGGTATAAATATGGACTAAAACAGGCCCTTTTATCTGCTTGGCAAGTGACAATACCCGCAGTAGCTCAGGGATATTATGACCATCAAACGGACCAAAGTAGGTAAAACCAATCGCTTTAAATAAATTGTCTTCTAACTGCGGCACATCGCGCATTTCTTTATGACGCTTACGGCGATCAAAGCCTTGCATATCAGGGCGCTGGCATAGCACTGGCTCGCCTGCATCAGAGATATCAACCTGATACCCTGACTCCCATAGCATCGCTAAATGCCGTGAAAAACCACCGATAGAACAAGAGATCGACATGTCATTGTCATTCAAAATGACCAATAAATCCGCATCTTGTTGCACCGCATCATTCATCGCTTCAAACGCCATACCACCAGTCATTGCACCATCACCAATGATACAAGCAACGGTTTGCGCGCGACCTTGATAACGCAGTGCTAAGCTCATGCCTAGACCAGCTGAGATTGACGTCGATGAATGACCAACGCCAAAGGTATCGTAAACGGATTCTGCACGCTCAGGAAAGGCAGTCAAACCATCTTTCGAGCGAATCGTCGCCAACTGGTCACGGCGACCCGTCAAGACTTTATGGGCATAGGCTTGATGACCCACGTCCCAAACGATTTGATCTTGCGGCGTATCTAGTAGGTAATGCAGCGCAATGGTCAATTCAACCACGCCCAAATTGGCACCAAAATGCCCACCGCTTTGACCTGCTGAATACAATAGAAATAGCCGCAGCTCATCAGCCAAGGTGATAAGTTGAGCGGTTGTCAGAGTATTAAGATCAGCTGGCGCTGCAATGCTATCCAGCAAAGGCGTATCAGGACGGACGCGTGGAATCACAGTATAAGTCTGCTGTAAATTCGACAGCTGGGCAGCAGAATCGACAGCTGGCATAGATACGGACTGAGACTGTGGGAAATGAGGTGACTGCTGCATAAACCGTACGATACCTACCAATCTGCTGACAAGACAGCCTCTTAGTGCAGAATGCTAACTAAGTGACGTCAATAATATCTACACCATTATTGGTGTAATCGACCATATAACTGTTCATAAATTTATTCAGGCAGCCTCTATGTCTTTATATAAACATATAAAGGCTGAGCCGAATAGCACATACGCTGCCGTCATAGACAGCGATAGAGCTTTGCTTTGACTCTTTCATAACAAGGGATAATATTATGCCTTATTATTGTGCATCAATATCGGATGTTAGTGACGACATAGTAATGTAAGGGCAAAGACTTGTCACTGTATCCGTCAAAATAGTATGGCATAATAGCATTTATTTTTAATTGTCGCTTTAATCATCGTGCGTCGTTTGTGAACTTTGTGTGTTTTTATAATAAAGACAATCAGCATGCACTCTTTACGAATGAATTATACTGGCATTATCCTACTTTCATCATGCAGCTAGGATGTCATCGCTGTTTTAATATGGTTAAAAAAGACCCTCTACCGCCACGCTTATCGGCTTATGCAGGACATTAATGTCATATCAATTTATTACCAGTGCCAAACTACCTACTCGTCACGGCGAGTTTGATATTCATATCTTTGAAAACGATGAAGGTCAAGAGCATGTGATGCTGACTGTCGGTCTGCCTGTCGTCGATCAACATATGACGGACAGCTCACCGAGTCAGACGGACGCCACGCGAGCAGAAAAAACCATTCCATTGATTCGTATTCATTCAGAATGCTTGACGGGCGATGCTTTTAGCTCATTAAAATGTGACTGTGGGCCGCAGCTCAACACGGCGATGCAAGCAATACAAGAGACTGGCTGCGGGGCGATATTATACTTGCGCCAAGAAGGTCGCGGTATTGGTCTGACCAATAAGATTCGCGCTTACGCCCTGCAAGACCAAGGTCATGATACTTTAGATGCCAACCTCATGTTGGGCTTACCCGCTGATGCGCGCATTTATGATATGTGCGGCCCGATGCTCGCTCATATCGGTGTTGACGCCGTCAGACTCATCACCAACAATCCAGACAAAGTGGCTTATCTAACCGAGCACGGTATTAATGTCGTGGAACGCGTGCCTTTATTGGTTGGGGTGAACGATATGAATGCTGAATATTTAGCGACCAAGCGCGACCGCATGGGTCATTTATTAGATAAAGATTTCAATACCGCGTTACATCTTAATAAGTAGACATCAATACACTAAATAAATAGATATTTTATGAGTATTTCAAATACAGATAATAAGACAGAGCTATCAGCGACAGACTTAACAGTGCCAGCCAATAACGACATCATGCGTGTGCGTGAATTTTTGGTCGATTTGCAGGCTCGTATCTGTCAAGCCTTAGAAGCGCAAGAGCGCGATGGCAGCAGTGATAGCCAAACGTCAGCAGTCTTTATTCCTGATGACTGGGAACGTCCTGAAGGCGGCGGCGGTCGCTCGTGTGTCCTAGCAGCTGGTGAGGTAATTGAAAAAGCGGGTGTGATGTTCAGTCATATTCACGTGCATAACTTGCCTGCTTCAGCCACTGCACGCCATCCCCATATCGCTGGTCGTAAAGCCCAAGCCATGGGTGTCTCATTGGTTGTCCATCCCAAAAACCCGAACGTCCCAACCAGCCATGCCAATGTGCGTTTGTTCGTTGCTGAAGCTGAGGGCGAAGACCCTATCTGGTGGTTTGGTGGTGGTTTTGATTTGACGCCATTTTATCCTGTACTCGCTGATTGCGTGCATTGGCATCAAGTCTGTCATGATCTGTGCGCGCCTTTTGGTGACAACGTCTACCCTGATTTCAAGCAATGGTGTGATGAGTATTTTCACCTACGTCATCGTGATGAGCAGCGCGGTATCGGTGGCTTGTTTTATGATGATGTCAATACAGAAAGTCGCGGCTGGGATTTTGAGACCTGCTTTAACTTTATGAAGGCGGTCGGCAACGGTTATCTTGACGGTATCATGCCCATCTTTGAGCAGCGTAAAGATGCCCCTTATACCGAGGCACAGCGCGAATTTCAACTTTATCGCCGTGGTCGCTATGTTGAGTACAACCTTGTTTATGACCGCGGCACTTTATTTGGACTACAAAGCAATGGCCGTATCGAGTCCATCTTAGTCAGTATGCCGCCGCTTGCCAGCTGGCATTATCGCTTTGAGCCGACTGAAGGCTCGCCTGAGTTTGCATTGACCGATTTTTATCTAAAACCACGCGATTGGTTGACTCTATAGTTTGGGTGAATATAATAAAGGCTAAGGTATTTATTAGCTTGTCTTTAAAGAGTATCAAGAAGGTCAGCTATCCACGCTGACCTTTTTATATGAGCGCGAATTTATATGGGCGCAAATTTATATGAACGATAGTCACTGACTCAAAAATTACGATGATATAACAACTAAATTTACGTCCACTGCACGGATAACCGTTACAATGAAAACTATTGTTGGAAAAATCCTTTAGAAGCGAATGCGTTTCCAAAAGATGATGAGGTAATTTTTATAACAATACGCTTTATTTAAAAGCAGTATTTAGAAGAAACCTTTCGATTTAGAAGAAGTCTTTAAAGGCTGTTATTTAAAAACAGTATGTAAAGCCAGCGTTTATAAGCGCGCCTACTACTAACCAATTTTACAGGAGTAACTCACATGGCACAGGTTCATACCAACCAATCATTAAAATCTATTTTTGGCATCACATTGATGGCAGCCGCCCTAGGTCTAACAGCGTGTAGCACTGCTACTGACCCTGATGTAAAAGCCCGCCAAGATAGCATGAAAAGCTATGGTGATGCGATGGGTGTCATGGGTGATATGATGAAAGCACCTGACACCTTTGATGCCGCCGTATTCAAAGAGCAAGCCGCATTTTTAGCAGAAGACGCTGCTACGCCTTGGAGTCATTTTGAAAATAAAGAAGCCGTTGGCAATGCGACTGATGCCGTTTGGTCAAATGCCGATGGTTTTCGCGCAGAAGCAGAAAACTTTCAAAAAGTCACTGCTGAGCTGAACGCTGCTGCACAAACAGCCACTAGCATCGACGATGTCAAACCAGCCTTTGGTGAAGTCGGCGCTAGCTGTAAATCATGTCATACCGATTTTAAAGTCAAAACTGACTAATCAAAACTGACTAAATTGTCATAAATTGATATCGTAAAAAAATCCGCCATGTCATTTGATAGGGCGGATTTTTATTTCGAAAATTTTGTGTAAAAGGCCGTTCTTTAAAATAACGCGCTAAACAAATTACTCTGCCGCTGCTTTATTAACATCGTTATTAACATCGATCGCCTTTTGCTCATGCAATTTATTCACAATCGATGTCACTGATGGATCACTCAAATCTATCGTGCGTATCGGGAATGGAATGTTGACGCCTGCTGCATCGAGTGCGCTCTTAATCTCTACGATCACTTGATGAATCGAGGTCACTTTGTTGGCTTGGGTGCCATCTTCGATAAACCAACGTACCATCAAATCTATCGTTGAATCACCAAAGCCCGTAGCAATCACACTTGGCTGCGCTTGCTTCGATACGCTTTCGACTTTATCTAACGCTTGTAGAATCTCAGCTTTTGCTGCTTCGATATCATCTTCATAGCCAATACCAACAGCCACTTGCAAACGGCGCTGCTTATAGGCGGTATTGACAGTCAATGCTGAGGTATACAAATCAGAGTTGGGAATAACCACTTGCCGACCGTCATACGTCTTGATAGTCGTGGCGCGTATTTTAATATCCTCAACCGTCCCTTCATAGTCGCCTGAGACAATCTGATCACCGATGCGAAACGGCTCTGAGATCAGCAGCAAAATACCAGAGAGCAAGTTTTGAAAAATATCTTTAAAGGCAAAACCAATAGCGACGGAACCAATACCGAGTGCGCCAATCAGCTTAGCAGGGGTAAATCCTGGCACGGCAATCACCATAGCAATCATAAAACCGATAAAAATGATGAGTGCGCCGCCTACTCGCTGAAACACTTTAACCAAGTTCTGATGCCGACTGCGACTGCCTAAAAGTTTGTATACCACTTTTTTGAAGACAATCGATAGAAACCAAAAAATCAGAATAACAATAATTGATGCGACAAAATAAGGAATGCGTTCAACAAAGCCAACCACTATCTCATTTGCTGAATCAATAATGCTTTGATATGTCAGCACATCCGTTGTCACTGGTTCAGCCGCTATATTGGTATTTACTGTCGTTTCTGCCTCAGAGGTAGGCATCTAGACGTCACTCCTTTGGTTGGTTGGCTTTATGCTTCCATTCACTCGATTATTCGATTCTTTGACTGAAACAGCTGCCATATTGGCTTATCAGCTGGTAAAACTAGCCCATTAAATCTGCTTGTACAATTTCAATCCAGTAACCATCAACATCTTTGATAAAGGCAATGTTTTTCATACTGCCATCTTCTGGGCGTTTTTTGAATTCGACATTATTTTTATCAAACCAAGCAACCGCTTCATCGAGACTAGGTACACTAAAGCAGATATGTCCAAACCCTTGTGGCTCACCATTACCATCATGGTAGCTAAAGTCAGCTTTGGTTTCGGTGCCATAATTATGGGTCAACTCTAAGATACCGCGTTGGCGGAATGCAAAGATTTCCAAATCATCACCTGCGGGCAAATTGTCGCGCTCGCTTTCGGTCAGCTTGGCTAAAAAGTATAAATCAAAGCCCATATCAGAGAATTTTTTTACTGCTAGCAAAGTCATACCGAGGACACCAGTATAAAACGCTAGCGACTTGGCAGGATCTTTTACCCGTAGCATGGTGTGATTAAAAGTAAAACCTGTCGTCTGAGCTGAGATAGGCTGAACACCATCAGCATTTACGCTGCTCGTCGGCTGCGTGATGAATGATTCTTTATTATTATCGGTGGCTGAGCCAGTATTTGATATAGACATAGTTATCCTAATATTGACAAAATAGAGAGTTTAAAAGCAAGCGCGTGAATATTTTTTACGCGCTTGACCCTTTTATCATAATAAAAAATCGCGAAAGCATTGAGTGGGTTTTGTAAGAGCGCACACTGGGTGCTACCCATTTAACCGATTAATTAGCTGTCTAAGAAACGTACTTTGCCAGTCTCTAAATCATACTCCGCACCAACGACCAGCAATTGACCACTGTTGGTTAAGTCCTCTAACGCCCGCGAGCCATGTTTGAGCTGGCTAACTGACATACGTACGTTGGCACGGATAGAACGATCAACCAACTCGTCTGCATCGACGTCTTGCCCATTGGCAGTGGCAAGCTCATGCAAGTTATAGACGCTTGGACGGATACGATCGACAATCGACTGTAAGTTGGGTGAGTAGTTTTTCTCAGGGTTGATCAGCGTCTCCACACAAGCTGTGACCGCGCCGCAATGTGAGTGCCCAAGTACAACCACTAACTTCGTACCGAACTTTTCGGCCGCAAATTCAATCGAGCCAATCTGTGAAGGCGCAACGACATTGCCCGCAACTCGAATAACGAACAAGTCACCCAAGCCTTGATCAAATACAATCTCAACAGGTACCCGTGCATCTGAGCAACCCAAAATAATGGCCAATGGATCTTGATCCTTAACCAACTCAGGTCGCCTTTGCATGGTTGGGTCAGTGGTAGTCAGGCTATCTATATAGCGCATATTGCCTTCTTTTAAAAGCTCAAGCGCTTCTTGACCTGTTGTTGGACGTACATCGGTAGGCATGAGAGATCCTTTATTATCAATACTATAAGAGTTATAAACAGCTTTACATACATGTGTTCAAACATAGATTTGCGAATGGCTACTAACCTATCAGGCTCATTATATTTGTTGGCCACAAAGTAATTGTATAGGAATAAAAGCCAAAAAATGGTAAAAAATTTTGTTTAAATGTCATTATACAAAAGCGTGTAGCAATAAAAATATAGCAATAGCTAACGCTGCCATGAAGGTACGACTCGCGTAACTTATAACGAACTTGCACTAATTTAGATCAAGGGTTTGTTATAATACGCGGCCACCAGACTGGGTTTGTACCCATCGCTGATATCCCTATTAAATCACCTTGACGACAGTGTCCTAAATAAATGGCTGTACTGCGATGTCGGACACGTAGGAACAAACATTATGACCAATTCACCGCCAAATACGCAAAGAACCTCTGCCTCATCTCCCGATGACAAGGTACTCTTGCAACTGACTGGTCTAAAAAAAACCTATGATCAAACTGAAGTATTAAAAGACATCAATCTTGACATCAAGCATGGTGAGTTTTTAACGCTGCTTGGCCCATCAGGCTGTGGTAAAACAACCTTACTGCGCTTAATTGCTGGTTTTGAGCAGCCGAACGCTGGGGCAATTTATCTAGATGGCATGCAGATGGCGGGCTTACCAGCCGATAAACGTCCTGTAAATACAGTGTTTCAGCAATACGCCTTGTTTCCGCATATGAGTGTCGCGCAAAATGTCGCTTACGGGCTCAAACTTAAAAAAGTGCCTAAAGATGAGATTCAAACCCGCGTGCGTGAGATGCTGGCCATGGTACAGCTGGAACATTTAGCCAACCGCAAACCACAGGACTTGTCGGGTGGTCAGCAGCAGCGTGTCGCTATTGCAAGAGCTGTCATCAATCGTCCTAAACTGCTGCTACTTGATGAGCCACTATCCGCACTCGATCATAAGCTGCGTTTACAAATGCAATCTGAGCTTAAACGGCTGCAACGAGAGCTTGGCATCACCTTTGTCTTTGTCACCCACGATCAAGAGGAAGCACTATCGATGTCGGATCGTATTGCAGTGATGAAAGATGGCACCTTTCAGCAAATCGGTACGCCTATTGAGATTTATGAAACGCCCGCTAATTTATTTACTGCCAAGTTTATCGGTGAGACCAACTTATTTAAAGCCGAAGTCATAGGGGTTTACCCTGAACAACCAGATCGCGACGGTCGCTTGACCAATGGCCGTATCGAAGTCGAAGTTTGTGAGGCACAAGCGCAAGAGGGCCCGATCACCTTACGCAATCTACGCCGTCCTAATTTTGCTAACGATGTACAAGTGGGCGATATCGTCAATTTATTGCTACGCCCCGAAGATTTACGCATTTATGATCCCAATGATAAAGAACATGGTGGCTTACTCGGGCGAGTGATTGAAAGCAACTATAAAGGCAGCACCTTAGACTCAATCATTGATTTAGCAAACGGTCATATTATTAAGGCCTCTGAATTCTTTGACGAAGATGATCCAAGTTTTGATTACAAGTTAAATGAAGGCGTCAAAGTTTCGTGGGTCGACGGCTGGGAGTGGGTCCTGCCAGAAGACGGTACGCTTAATGAGGAGGCAAATAATCAATCTGCCAATTTAGCGTCTCAAAAGGATAATAGCTGATGGCACGTCATAGCTTGGGCAGTAAAAGTCCTTTTCGTACCGCAACGCTCTGGCTGATTTGGGGCTGGTTACTGATATTTGCGCTATTACCAAATATCTTGGTCATCGCTGTCAGTTTTTTGACCCGCGATACCAGTGCTTTTATTAGCTTGCCTGTCAGCATCGACAGCTATATACGTATGATTGATCCGCTATATTTCGGTGTGTTTATTCATTCGTTATGGATGGCAGGCATCACGACCATCATCTGTTTGTTACTTGGCTACCCTTTTGCCTGGCTGATATCCAAAGCCAAAACGCGCTGGCAACCGCTGCTCATGATGCTGTTAATCCTACCGTTTTGGACCAACTCTCTTGTGCGTACTTATGCACTCAAGTTACTGTTTGCCAATAACGGCTTGATTAATAAATCCCTAATGGCGATAGGTGTCATCGATGCTCCTATCAATATTTTATATACGCAAGGGGCGGTGATTGCTGGTCTGACGTATTTATTGTTCCCGTTTATGGTGTTGCCGTTATACGCTGTATTTACCGATTTGCGCAATGACATGCTACTCGCCTCACAGGATTTGGGTGCATCAAAGACCCAGACTTTTTGGCATATCGTATTACCATTGACGACGCCTGGTATTATCTCAGGGGTATTATTGGTGCTGCTGCCAGCGATGGGAATGTTTTACGTCGCAGACATTTTGGGTGGTTCACGCAATTTATTGGTCGGCAATATCATCAAAAACCAGTTCTTGGATGCACGTGACTGGCCATTTGGCGCAGCCGCCAGCGTGTTATTGACACTGGCAATGGCGGTACTATTACTCGCCTACCGTGCCAGTAGTCGCCGCATTGGCAAGACTGACTTTAATGAGGTGCCCTAATGTCTGATAGTTCACTGAATCATCAACTGAGTAGCTCGACGACTAAAAAAAGATCGTCTATCAAGATTGGCAGCATCGCGGCTAAAGGCTATCTTGGCCTTATTTATACCATGCTGTATTTGCCGATTATCGTTCTAGTCGTCATGTCATTTAATAAATCAAAAATCGGCTATAACTGGGGCGGCTTTAGCTTAAAGTGGTATGAGTCGCTGTTGAATAACCAAGCGATGCTCGATGCATTTTGGCATTCTATTGTATTAGGATTGGTCGCAGCCACCGTCTCAACTTTAATAGGAACATTGACCGCCCTTGCGCTACATCGATATAACTTTCGCGGTAAAGGCTTATTAAACGGGCTGTTATTCGTATTGATGATGTCACCTGAAATCGTGCTCGCCATTTCATTATTGGCATTATTCTTATTAATAGGATTGCAATTAGGCTTTGTCTCGCTGTTATTGGCACATATTACTTTTTGCTTACCGTTTGTAGTCATCACAGTCTTTGCACGATTAAGCAGTCTCGATGAACGCTTGATGGAAGCCGCACGCGACTTGGGTGCCAATGAATCAACGATGGTACGTACTGTACTTATTCCTGTCATTCTGCCCGCAGTGATGGCAGGGTGGCTACTGGCCTTTACTTTATCGCTAGATGATGTGGTGGTTTCTACCTTTGTCACTGGCCCTAGTTATGAGATTTTACCGTTACGAATCTATTCGATGGTACGGGTAGGACTCAAACCAGAGGTTAATGCCATTGGTACGATTTTATTGGTTGCTTCGCTGATATTGGTCATTATTTCTCAGCTATTATTACGCCGACGCTAATTTAGCATCGCGGATTAAGTACTGACTTTGAATGAAAATCAGTGCTATATCGATTATAATGAATTTTTCTCATCTTAGCAGTTAGGTTGTCTTATGCTAGAACTCCGTCATCTCATACCTTAACCGCGCTGCGAGCACACGGCTCACTGGCAGCAGCGGCCGATGAGTTGCACGTCACGGCGTCTGCGGTCTCACATCAGTTAAAAGAGCTGGAAAATTATTACGATATCAGTTTGGTCAATCGCCGAACACGCCCGCTCACTTTTACGCCAGCAGGTAAAACGGTACTGGCATTGGCAGATAGCATCATGCCACAAGTAACTCGCACCAAATCCAACCTCAAGCGCTTGGCCCATGGTCAAGCGGGTAGATTACGCCTAGCTTCTGAATGTCACAGTTGCTTCGATTGGCTCATGCCGATACTCAATCATTACCGCCGCGAATGGTCTGATGTAGAGCTGGACTTTGCGACAGGTTTTGAGCCAGAGCCGCACCACTTATTGATGGAAGGTGATATTGATTTACTCATTACCACCAGCGATTTACCGATAGACGGTATCAGCTATCAGCCGTTATTTGAGTATGAAAGTCGCTTGGTGCTATCGCCCACGCATGATTTGGCGGCGCAGAAAACTATTGAACCAGATGATTTAACCAATGAAACCCTGATTGCGTATCCAGTGGAAGCCAAGCGCCTTGATATTATTGCCAACTTTATGACGCCAGCGCACGTAAGCTTTGATAGCATTCGTACCACAGAGTTGACGGCGATGCTGATTCAATTGGTTGCTAGTGAACGCGGTGTGGCGGCGTTACCTGATTGGGTAGTCGCTGAATACGAGAAAAAAGGCTGGGTCGTCTCGCGCCCATTAGGTACAGGCGTGTATTGTCAGCTATATGCAGCGACGCGCACTTCAAGCCAAGATACCGCTTATATGCAAGGGTTTGCGAGTTTATTAGAGGGTATTGTGAAGCCGGTGTAATATTTCACTATCTACTAAATTATTCCAGTTAAGAAATATCATCCGCTCTCTTACGCTATGACGAGCGTTATGGTAAATAACGGTACACTAGTGAAGGCTCGAATCTTTGGCAGTAGGCTAATGGTATCAAAGTTTCAACTTACTGAAACGATCACAGTGTACTTCATGGTGTACCTACCATACATATTCTATTCGTGTTCGGTGCGCTATACAGGCATCGAACTGCTGACCGTATAACCAAAGATGAATGGATAAAAAAACTAATGCCTACTATAGAAAAAAAGCTGAACCAAGCAGAGATTTTTTACCAAAACTATGAACCAGAGCTAGCTCTTGATATCTTAAATGAAGTAATTTCTGATAGTAATTCAACAGATAGTGAAATAGCGGAGGCTTTAAACCTAAAAGGAATAACTGTAGATCTTGCTCCATATCTTTCGGAAGATAAAGAAAACTACTCTGGACTAATTTTTTTCCAAAAAGCTTTGGAATACGCCCCTTATAATACTAGTATTCTATTCAACGTACTCAATTCATTTTCTTGTATAGACATGATGCAAGACTATACTCAAAAAAACAAAAGTACTTTTATGTGCGCTTATGATGTCTTGAATAATGACTTGTATGATTCTTTAAACGAAGAATCCAAAAGTAATTTGCATAAATTTTCTTCTAAATATCATGAATTTCAAGAGGAACGCTTTTAGGATATACCCTAAGGGAACCAGCTATTTCACCCTGCAAACCTATTAACAGACCACTTGAAATAGACTGCTATAAAAGAACTATTCAAACCAGACCATTATGCGAGTAACATCTATCAAAGCTTATAAAACCAGCTTGAAAAAGTAAAATCCGATAGCGGTTGCTAGTAACGTCAGTCCCACATGTAGCCCGACCAATCCCAAACCTGCTAGTAATTTGCCAGCGTTGATAAAGGCAAAAACTTCTGCACTAAAAGTACTAAAAGTGGTCAATCCGCCCAAAAAACCGGTAATCACAAATAGTCGGACATTGGGCGATAGACCGCTGCCCACGCGCTCAAACCACACCAGTGCCAACCCTATTAATAGTCCACCCAATATATTGGCACTAAGCGTCCCAAGTGGTATCCAGTGGTGCAGCGGATTAAAACGAGCCAACCACGCCCGCAGGCAAGCGCCAATTGCAGCCCCTAGTCCAATAGCAAGCCACTGCATAGTTTATCCTTAGGTTTAATCAAGGTTAACGGAGATAGTATTGAGCAAAGCCGCCTTTACACTGCTGGTAGCTCAGTCATCGGCCAACGTGGCACACAACTCACCGCCAAATCATCAGACTGCCCTGCTTGCAAGCGCTCATAACCGGCATAAGCAATCATCGCCCCATTATCAGTACATAATGCAGGCGGTGCATAATGCACAGTGGCATTTATTTTAGCAAGCTCACTCTCCAAGGTTTCACGTAAATGAGTGTTGGCACTGACACCACCCGCAATCACCAATCGGTTCATTTCTACTTGCTTAAGTGCTTTGACGCATTTTTTCACCAGTGTATCGACGACTGCATGCTGAAAGCTGGCGGCGATATCAGCACGAACTTGCGGATCACTATCAGAGCTATTCCCTGAGCCTCCTGAACCATCTGTGTCTTTAATAAGATTATGCACGGCCGTTTTCATACCACTAAAGGAAAAGTCTAAGCCGCGATGTAGCATGGGTCTTGGCAAATTGTAAGCATTTGAGTTACCTTTTTCAGCCAATTTAGCAATATTGGGACCACCCGGATAAGGCAAACCTAGCATTTTGGCGGCTTTATCAAAGCACTCACCTGCGGCATCATCAATCGACTCACCCAATATTTCATATTGCCCAACACCACGTGCGGCGATGAGCAACGTATGACCACCTGAGACCAATAACGAAACAAACGGAAAGGCGGGTGGATTGGCCCCCATCAGTGGCGCGAGCAAATGTCCTTCCATATGATGAATACCAATAGCAGGGATATCCAAGCCATATGCCAAACTGCGCCCAAATAATGCGCCTGTCATCAAAGCGCCAATCAGTCCGGGTCCCTTGGTATAAGCAATGGCATCAATCTCGCTTTTTTTCACATTACACTGCTCTAACAACTCATTAAGCAAAGGCACCAACTTGCGAATATGATCGCGGCTTGCAAGCTCAGGCACAACGCCACCATACAGTGCGTGCAGCTCTATTTGTGAATACAGGACTTGTCCAACCAGTCCTTGATTGTCACTATTCACTTGCTCACTGTCAAAAATCGCCAGACCTGTCTCATCACAAGAAGTCTCTAAACCCAATACTTTCATATTTTTGCCTTTATCATACTTTGGTCTGCGTATTATTTTTTACAACGTTGCCATCTTTTAGGGCGTGTATTCTTTTTAAAAATGCTGATAAAAACGAGATAAATTATCATTAAACAAAGAAAGTAACTTATAAATATCGAGATATTAATAAGCACTTTGGACAATGTTTAGTAAAATTTAGCCCATTTAGAGGTCAGTCGATTGAATTGAGGACACGCCCTAGTATCTGCCAAAAAACGTGCATAAAAAAACCGCCATTGTCAGTCACAATGACGGTCAGTTTAACAAATTTCAATGGTCAATATATCTTAATATATCCTATCAGCTAACGGCTTCAATCATGTAATCTACAGCCGCGTGAACTTGGGCTTCACTGACCTGATCAGTGGCTTGGGCTGGCATCTTATTAAAACCTTTTGCCGAATGCATGTGCAGCGTCTCTGTGCCTTTGGCCAAACGCGGCTCCCACGCTACTTTATCACCGTATTTCGGCGCGTTCAGCAGCCCTCCTTCATGACAAACTTTACAGTTAGTCTCATAAAGCTTGGCTCCTGCATCCGCAGCCAACACTTCTGGCTCAGCAGAGATTTCCTGCACTTGCTCGTCTTCAATGACCGTCGTCTCGGCATCTGCCACAGGTTCCGGCGTAACGACTTCAGGTTCGACTATAGGCGATTCTTCTACCACTATAGCTTTATCGGCAGGTTCATTGACAGTGGCAGAATCTTCAACTGCTGTATTGTCACCACTACAAGCAGTTATTGATAATAGTGCACTCAAACTGATTGCAGATAAGGTCAGTTTATTCATACGCTGCCGTTTATTCATCATGATCACACCTCTATTCGATATTTCATGTTGGCGACTGTTTATGACAGCGCATAAATTTAAAACGTATCAAAACACAAACCGTTATTAGTTCGTAGCTGGTGCAGCGTCAGCAGTAGGCGTTGCCGCCGTATCAGCAGCTGGCATATCTGCACTATCAGCGACAGACGCATCAGTTTCCGCGCTGTCCGTTGCAACTGGCATATCAGTAGCAGTTGTACCTGCTTCAGCAGTTGCAGCACCATCTACAGTGCCAGCAGCTTCAGTTACTGGCGCTGGAGCCGTTTCTGGGAATTCCATCTTTTCGGCTGGTGGTGCCTTTTTAAGCGCGAGTTCAGCGGCTTCATCAACGCGATCTTTTGCCAATACTTCATGATCTTCCCCGCCACCACACGCGCTCACACTCACACCCATCGCCATGATAAGTGCCGTACTCATAACTGTGTTCAATACTGTTTTTTTCATTCCAACATCCTCAATAAAATGCGCATAAAATGGTTAATATGCTGACTATCATATGCAAATTATCATAGCATAAACTCCAGCCAAACCGTTATAGACAGTAGGGTTTTTATTTATAGTGATTTTATACTTTGTCTTTATAGATTCATTGAATCTGGATCAAAAACATGCATCCTAATCACTTTTCTAATTGTCTCTTCGCATTACGTCTTGCAACTTAATGATAAATATGGATTAATGTGTTAAAATAATTGACTTTATTGCTATTTTTTATTAAAATACCTGCCCTTGTGCTCATGCGCAAGATTATCCTAGTTTGAGCTGATGCCTGTAATCTTGAGATATTACGGCTAAATACTAATACACAGCCAAACTAATGCCCTTATATCTCATCCTAATCGAGGAGTCTTCATGCCTGCAGTTAAGGTTAAAGAAAACGAACCAGTTGACATCGCTATCCGTCGTTTCAAACGTGCTTGTGAAAAAGCTGGCGTATTATCAGACGTACGTAAGCGTGAGTTTTATGAAAAACCAACGCAAGTACGTAAGCGTAAGAAAGCTGCTGCCGTAAAGCGTTATAAGAAAAAATTACAACGCGAAACTATTCGTACCACTCGTATGTACTAATCGACAAGTCGATTAATCAAGTACAAGTGCTACATTAACGCCACTGTTATCCATTGATATCAGTGGCGTTTTTTATGCTACAATTTTTATTATTACTAAAAAATTTGAACAAATAATTCTTCACAAATAAGGATAATAACAATGAGCCAACTTAAGCAAACTTTATCAGACAATGTCAAAATTTCTATGAAAGCGCGTGAGATTGAGCGCGTTAAAGTCTTGCGCAACGTGCAAGCCGTCATCAAGCAAATTGAGATTGACCGTCAAATTGAGCTTGATGATGCGCAAGTATTAGAGATATTGCAAAAACAGCTCAAACAGCGCCATGAGTCATTGACTATTTTTACCGAAAACAGTCGTGATGATCTGGCCACCAAAGAGCAGTTTGAGATTGATATCATCAATGAGTTTATGCCAAAACAAATGGATGATGCTGAACTTGCGGCGTTGGTCAATGCAGAAATCGCTGCACAAGGCGCAACGTCTATGCGTGACATGGGCAGTGTGATGGGTGTATTAAAGAACAAAACCGCAGGACGCGCAGACCCTGCTCTTATCTCTAAGCTAGTAAAAGATGCGCTGCAAGGCTAGACATAGTGTCATCGAAAGCCAATGACACCATTGTAACCATAACCGCCTAAGGCTCAAAGTCTTTGGCGGTTTTTACTGCTTTGATTTCTGCATTAATATTGGCAAGTAATGGGCGGGCACTACCGGCTTGAGCCGTGGTTTGAAGTTTTTCCGTTAGTTGTTTGGCTTGGGTCAGTGACGTCAATGCACTCTCATAACGACCACTCCATAGCTGGTCATGACTACGATAGCGTAGCGCGTTAATGGTGGCAATACTTTTCAGCGACGCAGAATCAGTCGTTTTTGCCAGTTTTTCATTGGCCAATTGCAAGGTCTGCCACGCATAACGATCGCTTGGCTGCTGCTCGGTCAGCGGCTTGAGCAGTGCTTGGGCTTTGACCGGCTGATTACTATTAGTGAGCGCTTCTGCCAAATAAAGACGCAGATCACGACGCTCAGGATACAGACGCTGCTGGCTGGCTAATATGTCTGCTGCTTGTGACCATTTATTCTGTTCTGTTAAAATTTGGCTATGAGTAATCGATAGTAAAGGCTCTAAATTTTGACGTTGCGTAGGCGGTAGTCGATTAATTTCAGCCAGTACCTCGCTTGCCTCTGTAAAACGTTGCTGTTCGCCATACCAATTCATCAAAGCCAATTTGGCGCCTACGCTATTTTTAGCAGCCGTCGTTAGGACGGTCTCTGAGGCATGTTTGCCAGTACTTTGGACACGCCAGTAGAGCAAATCAAATAAAGACTGATGACGCTGCTGTTGGTTTAGGGGCAATGAGGGATAATGCTGTGCACGACTTTGTGCTTCACTTAAGCGCTCGTTACTCAATGGATGCGAGCGTACAAAGCTTGGTAAAAACCGATTCTCAATTTGATTGAGCTGGCTGCGTTGATTCATTGTGGCAAAAAATCGTGGCATTGCCCTTGGATCATAGCCTGCTTGGGTCATTATTTGCATACCCACACGATCGGCCTCGCGCTCATTATTTCGACTAAATGCCATGGTACTATTCATCGTTGCCGTTTGGCTGCCCATCATAACTGCCGCCGCAGCATCACCATCGACCGCCGATGCTGCAATCGCCGCTAGCATACCGCCTATCTGCATCAGCAAAGCCTTTTTGCGCTCATCAGCACCACTCTCATAATGGCGCTGACTGATGTGAGCAACTTCATGCGCCACCACACTGGCAAGCTCATCCATACTGCTAGCGGCCAGAATCGTCCCTTTATTGAGTCCAATGACCCCACCTGGTGCTGCAAAGGCATTGATACTTGGGTTATCAATGATAACCAAACCCATCGGCGCTTGCTGCCTTGCTTGCGCATTGAGACGCCAAGTCATGTCTTTGACCGTTTCTTGAATCCAAGGATCATGCTCCATTTTGATACGACCATTGACGTTCCGTAACGACCATTCGCCGAGCAATTTGTTTTGATATTGCTCAGCGAAGCTCAAGCCTTGTCCACGCAAATTGGGCAGATTTAGCTCTTCTGAGCCTGTGGTTTGCCATGAATTATAATTGGATGCCATCACTTTGCTGCTCGTATTAGCATTATTAAGACTATCCTCGCTCATGGCAGCAGTGGTCATCGTCATTAGTACCGCCGACAACGCCAATTTAATAGCGCTCGATAATGCCATCGAACGCTCGGCACTTTTACATTTTTTTTCCTGGGTCATGGGCGCATTACCAAGTATCGATTGTCTATTAAAATGGTTCAAGTACGTATCCTATGCAAGTGAGTAATGATACTTTTTTTGAAGTAAGGTGTTTTTGAAGTAAGGTGTTTTTGAAGTAAGGTTTTTTCGACTGATTTTTTGACTAAACGTTTTTCGACTATACGAGCTTGCTGATATAAGGTCAATTCTAGTCTGCATTCGACTACCAATAACTCAGCTGTCCGTCACTATTGTGCAACATGGCTTTAGTCAATCCCCTATAAAATGGATATGGTGTCAGGCGCGCTTAGTCTACTATTTTTAGTACTTTTGCTCGCCTTCCTTGTATCTAAATTATCTTGAACAAACTATATGTGATTCTAATGAACTGAATGTGACGTTGATTATATTCAACTTCAACTACATATCGGCTATTTGGTATAATGGCATTTCATGATTATAGGGTCTGGCCACTGCCGAGTGTCTTTTATGAATTACAGGCACTGTCATTGTCATTGTCATTGTCATTGTCATTGTGTGTTTGCGAATGTTCAATACAATTTAGTACAAACCAAAATATTTATAAGGTTTATTTTATGTCTGCTGATCGTCAGTCAACCACCGTATATTCGCCTTATTCTATAAACTTATCAGCAGATTTGTCTGATACTGAGCAGCAATACATCAACAACCTGTTAGACTTGTTACCAGCGCATACTGTCACTACAGATCATGAGGCGAATGAAACGCAGCCTATTCATGTTCAACGTTTCGTTGATGGTCGCGGACTTGCTTGTCCAATGCCGCTGTTAAAAACCAAAGTAGCACTACGTGACGTCACAGCTGGCGGTTCATTATATGTGGTCGCAACTGATGCCAACTCACAGGCTGATATCACCGCTTTTTGTCAACAAAGCCAGCAAGCAAATGCCGCAAGTCAACTGCGATTAATCGTTAATAGCATGACGGATCAGCCATCAGCGGATAGCTTATCAGCACAGCGTTTCGATACAATATATCACTTCATCATTACTAAAACTGATAGCAACTAAGTGTCGCTATCCTTTACAATTACAACTATAAAGATTTTTATCTGACTATTTGCGTCACTATTTAATCAAGGTCAAGAATATGGCTAATAATTCTACTGATACGGCAAAAACGAATAAAAAAGATGAGGCAGCTCCTATAAAAAACGAAGCACGTGATGCCGCATTAAAAGCTGCCGCCCAACGTCCACCTTATGATGCGAGCGCCTTAGGCGACACTAGCACCCGTGACTTAGTGCCAGCGATGCCGACTCATTTGTCAGCACCTGGGGTCAATTTGGGCGCTTATATCAACACGGTGCACCAAATTCCAATTTTGACACCAATCCAAGAGCAAGAGCTGGCACATCGCTATTATGACGAAGGCGATGTAGAAGCAGCACGTCTGCTCGTGATGTCGCACCTGCGTTTTGTGATTCATATTGCCCGCAGCTACTCGGGTTATGGTTTGCCGCAAGCAGACTTAATCCAAGAGGGTAATCTGGGACTAATGAAGGCTGTAAAACGCTTTGACCCGAATAAGGGTGTGCGTTTGGTGTCATTTGCTGTGCATTGGATTAAAGCAGAAATTCATGAATTTGTGATTCGTAACTGGCGTATTGTCAAAGTCGCGACCACCAAAGCGCACCGTAAATTGTTCTTTAACTTGCGTAGTCTCAAAAAAACCAACAACCAGCTAACGCTAGAAGAGGCTGATGCCATTGCCAAAGACTTAAATGTCACACGCAAGCAGGTGTTAGAAATGGAATCGCGGCTTACCTCTTATGATGCCTCGTTTGAGGCGCAATCTAGCGATGACGACGATGGACGTTATGCACCGCAGCTATTTTTGGAAGATGGTATCGATCCTGCCGAGCAGTTAGAAGAAGCCGATTGGGAAGAAAGCAACTCATCTGCATTGATCGCGGCAATGGATACCCTTGATGAGCGCTCACGCGATATCGTGGAGCAGCGCTGGCTCTCTGAGCAAAAATCAACCTTACACGAATTGGCAGCCGTCTACTCTATCTCAGCAGAACGCGTACGCCAAATCGAAAAAAACGCCATGGACAAAATCCGCGAGGCAATGACCATTGATAGCGTTATTTTGCCAGACGATATTCAGTAGCAATTACCTATCAGTAGTGCCTGTCTTTCACCAGCGGTATTTTTTAGATAATACGAGTTTGTCATGTTAAATTGGATAGGAATTGCAGCGATCAATATGGCCATCGCCGTCGCTTTAGGGGCGTTTGGGGCGCATGGCCTAAAAAACATCGCCAGTGCTCAACAACTCGAATGGTGGCACACTGCAACACTTTATTTTTTTATACATGCGCTGGGTTTATTACTGGTTGGTCTGTTTATTCGCATGAAATATGCTACTCAAATCACTGCATGGCTATTACAAATTGGCATTATCATATTTGCTGGTAGCTTATATGCGATGACACTTGGCGCACCACTTTGGTTTGGCGCGATCACGCCTATCGGTGGTGTACTAATGATTGCAGGTTGGCTATGGCTAGCATTGTCATCATTTAAGATGAACAAATTGGTCGCAAAATAACCAATCGATCAAACAATAAGTAAGTTGCACTCTATAGCATATCCCCATTTTGAAAATAGAGATAAAAATGAGGACACGCCTTAGTACGCACAAAAGGATAAAAAATCATTAAGGAGTATATTTTATGAGTACCATTATCGTTAACGGTAAGACACTACAGACTACCCATCAGACCGTGCAATTGGTCATCAATGAGCTTGGTCTTAGCCAAGGTCGTTACGCAGTAGAAGTCGATGGCGACCTGATTCCAAAGAGTGAGCTTGCTCAATTAAGTATCGCTGAAGGTATGAATATTGAAGTGGTACAAGCAGTCGGTGGTGGCTAATTTAGCTAAAATGATGATCTGTTGATTTGAAAATGAATGTACTTAAAGAAATGTATTTAAAGATGAGTTTTTAAAAAATAATTGCTCATAAAAAAGACCTCAACGTAGCAAACGTTCGAGGTCTTTTTCCGTTTTAGGCAATGTCATTTAGAGATATCTAAAAATGCGGCTATTTATACTATATATTATTTCATCAGCCAGTAATCATTAACCTTTAAATATCCTAAACTCTATAACATTAAACTGCTGGAGCAGCATCGTCTGTCATCAGCTCTTCATAGCGTCCGTCACGCCCAGCACCCTGAGTCTTTTTGCTCTCCAACTTGGTTTTGTACTTGCGTACTTGTCTATCAAGTTTGTCTGCCATCTCGTTAATGGCTTTATACATATCATCGTCAAGCGCTTGGACAAACATCTCTTTACCCGAGACTCGCATAATCGCTTCAGCCTTATGGCTCTTTATAGCACCGCTGTTATCTAATGATAAAATGACTTGAATACTTTGAATTTGATCAAAATGACGACCAATTTTATCAAGTTTTTCTTGAACAGCTGCGTTCATAGCGTCGGTAACACTGATATGGTGACCACTGATAGAAACATTCATATTGTTGTCCTTTTATTATGACTTACATTGTTGCCTACGTTGTTGCTTGCGTTGTTACTTACAATCAACAGATGAGCCAGCATTCCTGCTTTTTCACCCTGCCTTACCAACAATGAATGGTGTATCTTTATTAATGAGCGCCTTTAGTAATCGATGCTTTTAGCAAAAATCGAACGTGTCCTTTCGTTGTCATTTTGATTAATGAGATAAGTAAATACGCTAAATCGACACTTAGATTTCGTTGTTGGTACGACTCTAATTTGTCATGAATATCGAATAGTAGCAAGACAGTAAAGTGTAATTAAATGTAATAAAATCGGTTGTTTCCTAAATGTTTCTATATAATCAGAAAATTTTATTTTTTATATTTATCAAGAAATATATTAGCGATAGCACTATTTTTCTCTTAACTCATTGAATTGTGACATTTAATATTTCTGTTTGCGCTGAGTAGACGAGCCAATATTCATTGCTTCACGATATTTGGCCACGGTTCTTCTAGCGATATCGATACCTTCGGATAATAAACAATCTTTTATGCGACTGTCAGATAATGGCTTTTTGGCATCTTCATCGGCTATCAGTTGCTTAATCATGGCGCTAATGGCAGTCGATGAAATATCACCGTCGGTACTGCTGACATGAGATGAAAAGAAATGTTTGAGTGAAAATAATCCCTGCGGCGTCAAAATTGTTTTACTGGTGGTTAGACGTGAAACGGTCGATTCGTGCAAATCCACTTCTTCCGCAATGGCTTTTAGGATGAGCGGTTGCATGGCAGTCGCGCCATGCTGCAAGAACTCTTGCTGATAACGCACAATACTGGTTGCCACTTTTAATAAGTTTTGATTGCGCTCTTCAATACTACGAATAAACAAGCGGGCATCGGTGAGGTTTTCACGCAGATATTGATTGTCGGGGCTGTCATCACCGCGCTTCACCAAATTGGCATATTCTTGATTGACTCGCAGCTTTGGCATGGTGTCAGGATTGAGGCGCACATTCCAGCCGTCCTCTTGCGTCGATGTATCTGAACTCGTCTGATTCTGATGGTGACGTATAGGCGTGACCAAAACATCAGGAATATCATAGCTGGCTGGCGACTGAGTATAGTCTGGTTGGCTGCTTTGAAATAGTAGGCCAGGTGACGGATTCAAGGTACGCAGTAAGTTAAGCGCGGGGGTAATCTGTGCAGGCGCGAGTCCAGTCCGCTCAGTCAATGCTTTGATGTTATTGCTCACCAAATGCTCACTGGCTGACAATAATGCTTGCGCTTCTTTTAGATGGTCAGTATTTGCATCGAGCTTGGACAACTGAATCGCTAGGCACTCACTGAGATTTCGCGCCCCGACACCCAGCGGATCGCAAGACTGAATAACCCGTAAAACAGCCATGACTTCATCGTGCTCAACAGATTCATCCCATTGATAAAAACTTGCCATGGTATCGAAGCTTTGCAACAGCTCATCGATATCAAGCCGCACAAAACCCATGTCATCCATAGAGTCTATCAGATAGGTTGCAATCAACATGTCCGCTTCTGAGAGATGCTTGAAGTTCAGCTGCCAGCGCACATGGTCTTGTATGGTGGCAGAAGTGCCGCCTTGATAACTATCAAAATCCTCGTCACTTTTGCTCCCCGAACTGCTCGGCGTAGATGCATAGTTGCTGTTATCAGCACTATTTTCAAAGCTACTATAGTCGTCACTATCCATCGTATGATTGTCTATGGCACCATCATCGATACTGGTTTGCTGTAATTTTTCCAAGCTGTCACTAAAGTCTTCATCTTGTTCAGAGTTGTGGGTATTACTCTCAGAGGTTACGCTAAATGAATCAGTATCAGTACTCTGGTTCCAGCTATCAAGTGTCAATGACTCATCTACTCTATCGCCGCTGCCATAATCGTATTCATCTTCATCATCCTCAATACGTTCAAGCAATGGATTACTATCCAGCTTGGCCTGAACCTCTTGCGCAAGCTCAAGACTAGAGAGTTGCAGCAATTTAATGGCTTGCTGCATTTGCGGGGTCAGTTTTTGTGAGGTGCTCAGCGTGGTCGCCAATCCGAAAGACATACTCATGGGTGGCTTATTACACTCCGATACTGGTGATAGTCTATATATGTTGCCACTTAAAGTAGCGATTTAACGTTATCAGGACATGACGATAGCATTTTTCGTGGCAATTTTGCTATGATAATTTATAGACGGCCCAATACGCTTATTGCTCTCTACTTATAAAACTCTATAAATTTGACCGTTTTAGCATGAACTGCCAAACAATAAACAACCAAATCTTGTTGATAATAATAAGGCTATATAAAAAATACAAGGTACATGACACAAAACCTTCGAGCCAATTGAACCACTCTTAACATTAACCGAGAATAATACGATGAATGACCAAGCAAATAAACCACACCTTGTCACTGCTGCGATTCAAATGAATAGCCAGCAAGACATCGAAAAAAACCTAGCGGCTATAAAATCTGCCATCAGCGATGCCAGTCATCAAGGTGCTCACCTTGTTGTCTTACCTGAAAACTGTTGTAGCATGGGCAGACAGTTTGCTACGGCAGAGCGATTCGATGCGCTGTCAGCGACGATAGCAGAGTATGCACGTTCCTACGGTATTTATGTACTGGCAGGCTCCTTGCCCTGTCCGTACCGTCCTGATGGTGTCATCGTGCCTGACGGTAGATTGCGTCAAGTGAGCCTATTATTTGCCCCTGATGGGACGCAGGTCGCTCGCTATGACAAGATTCATTTATTTACCGCGACAGTGGCTGACAAACAAGGCAGCTATAATGAAGCGGCGACGTTTGAGCCGGGTACACAGACGGTGGTCGTACCCATTGAAGTTGATACAGGCATTTATCAGCTAGGTATGATGGTGTGTTTTGATTTGCGTTTCCCTGCATTGGCGCAGCGCTTACGCCAAGCAGGTGCGGATCTGCTCAGTGCGCCGTCGGCATTTACCTATCTCACTGGTCAAGCGCACTGGTCGCTGTTACTTCGCGCACGGGCGTTAGACAGCCAGTGCATGGTCATTGGCGCGGCACAAGGCGGCGACCATGTTTATAAAAACGGTGATATCCGTCAAACGTGGGGGCATACCACTATCACAGCTTTTGATGGCACGATTATTAACAGCTATGAGGATAGTGAATTAAACAACGCTATTCATAAAGATAATAAAAATTATGCTTTGATTTTGGCAACCTTAGATAAACAGACTCAACAGCAAGGCCGCCAAAAAATGCCCATTTTTGATTGTCATCGTTTGGCGTAAGTCAATTTCAATATTGAATAGTAAGTATTGAATATCGAATATTAGGTGGTATTTTCTTCGGTCCGTGTATGAGTCGCGCGCGGATGAGCGCGATCATAGACTTGCGTGAGTTTAGCAAAATCGACATGGGTATAAATTTGCGTGGTACTGATATCGCTATGCCCAAGCATTTCTTGCACCGCGCGCAAATCGCCACTGCCTGACAGCATGTGCGAGGCAAAACAATGACGCAATAGATGCGGATACATATTTTGTGCGATGCCGGCACGCGTAGCCGCAACTTTGAGACGCTGCTGCACTGCCCGTGTCGATAAACGCGTACCTAGTTTTTCACTAATGAATAATGCGCTGTCCATTTGCTCCACCCAAAGATTACGATGCGGTAGATAACGGCTAATCGCTTCTGCTGCCTTGATACCTAACGGCACCAAACGCGTTTTATTGCCCTTACCTGTCACGCGCACGCGCAGGTCTGACAAATCTACATCTACCATATCCAACGCGACCAACTCACCTACGCGCAGACCGCTGCTGTATAGCAATTCAAACATCGCCTTATCACGCAGCCATAGGCGCGCTTGTTCGGGTGTGTCAGGCATCTCTTGGTCAAGCAGCTGAGTGAGCAAATCAACATCAGCGATAGACGGCAGCGGTCGAGGACTACGTTTGAGCTGATAGCCAGTCGTTGGGTTAATACGTGCCAAGTTCTCTTCCATCAACCAACCATAAAAATGGCGAATGGCTGATAGCTCTTGCTGGACGCTGGCAAGTGCCAGCTTGTCTTCATCAAGACGTTGGCTAATATGCTGGGCTAATTGGCGTTTATCGCAGCGCGTCCACGTCAGGCGTTTCCCACGTAAAAATAGCGCCAATTGATTCAATCCTGCAAAATAAGCGGTCAACGTATGCGGCGAGTGATTGCGCACCGACAAGACATTAAGCCAACGATGCACGGGCGCTAACAAATCACGTAATGCAGCATCCGACTCTATAGCCGCGGCGTGCTCGACTGATAGCCATGCTTTTGCCTCAGAATCTGAAGTAGGCTCCATCGTATGATTGTTTTTATTGGACATAGCCCTATTATCCATTAACCTTCTGGATTGGGCTTGATGCCCGCTTGTGCCATCAGACCATCTGGGCTAAATACGCCTTCGTAAACAAAGGCGGTCGGACCGGTCATCATCACTGAATAACCCGGCTGCCATTTGATGATCATACTGCCACCATAAAGCTGCGCACGCACGTCTTCGCCTTCATCGAGCCAGCCTTCGCGGATACCAACCGCTACTGCGGCACAAGCGCCAGTACCACAGGCTTGTGTCTCGCCGACACCGCGCTCGTAGACACGCAGACGAATATGACGCTGATTCATCACTTGCATAAAGCCGACATTGACGCGGTCGGGAAAGGCAGGATGCGATTCGATGGCTTTGCCTAAGGTTTCAACGTCGGCATCGAGCACATTATCAACTTTGATAACGGCATGCGGGTTGCCCATATTGGCAACATAAAGCTGTACAGGAGTGCCATTTACATCGAGATGATAGGCGTTTTGGATTTTGGTCGTGGCTCTGGGGGTAAAAGGAATCTCGCTTGGTTCAAACTTAGGCTTACCCATATCGACTTCGACCCAGCCATAACGATCAGTGGTCAATGAAATGATGCCGCTTGCCGTCTCAACACGCAAACGCTGTTTAAATGACAGTTTACGCGCTTGCACAAAACGAGCAAAACAGCGCGCACCATTACCGCACTGCTCAACTTCTGACCCATCAGCATTAAAAATGCGATAACTAAAATCAACGTCAGGACGCATCGGTGGCTCAACGACGAGCAGCTGATCAAAGCCAATACCCAAATGACGGTCACCCAGTAACTGTACCAAATCCTTGGTCAAATCTAAGCGCTGAGTCACCAAATCGATGACCATAAAATCATTGCCCAGACCATGCATCTTCGTAAATTCTATTAGCATATCCTTGTTATCCTATCCTATTTTTATGTATGTCTTATATTAGCACGCTGTCAGATACAATCATAACTATCACCGCTATCAAATACTAAGTTAGCACGATGCTAAATCCACCTTGTACAGCCAAACTGATATCTCTCATTAGAGCACGCCATAAAAAAGCCCATCATCATAAAGACAATGGGCTTTTTATTTAGAGCATGCCCTCAATCTCAACGAAAACGCCTAAATGGGCTAAATCTGTTGGTCACCGATTTATTTACCTTGCCACAATACTTCGTCTGCATATAGTGCTTCAATGGTTTCGCGTTTGCGAATCAGTTGATGGCTATCATCGGCTACCATTACCTCACTAGCACGCGGGCGTGAATTATAATTGCTACTCATGGTAAAGCCATACGCACCAGCGCCTGTGATTGCTAAAACATCGCCTGCCGCGAGCGACAATAAACGGTCTTTCGCTAAAAAATCACCCGTTTCGCAAATAGCGCCAACGATATCCCATGGCTGTGTGCCATCAGTGTCGATGCCATTATCAGGCAAGACACTTGGAATGACTGCCATTTCAGCTTGATATAACGCCGGACGAATCAAGTCATTCATTGCTGCGTCAACAATGGCAAAATTCTTATGTTCCGTTGGTTTTAGCACATCAACCTTGGTCAATAATACCCCAGCATTTGCCACAATACTGCGACCCGGCTCAAAGAATACCGTTAAGCCAAGCTCACTAAGTTTCGGTAATAACGCTTGAGCAAACTCGTCGATAGATACTGGTGTCTCATCGATATAACGCACACCCAAACCACCGCCCAAATCGATATGACGCAGCTCGATACCTTTATCACGTAAATTGTGTATTAGCTCAATCACTTTATCTAAAGCCGCGATAAATGGCGCAACTTCAGTCAACTGCGAGCCAATATGACAGTCAATACCGACAATATCGATATGGGATAACTGCGCCGCTTGCTCATAGACGGCAACCGCGTCTTCGTGGGTGATACCAAATTTATTGTCTTTTAACCCTGTTGAGATATACGGATGCGTCTTGGCATCGACATTAGGATTAACCCGTAGTGAAATTGGCGCAGGTTTATCCAATTTCTGTGCCACATCATTAATCAAAGTCAGCTCGCTGATTGACTCAACGTTAAAACAACCAATACCTTGGTTAAGCGCATATTCAATATCGCTATAGGTTTTGCCGACGCCTGAGAATACCACACGCGAAGCAGCACCACCTGCCGCCAATACGCGCATGAGCTCGCCACGAGAGACGATGTCAAATCCTGCCCCTGCTTGCGCCAATATACCAAGTACCGCAAGATTAGAATTGGCTTTTACAGCATAACAAATCTGGTGCGTTAAACTGGCAAAGCTATCGCTATAAGCTTGATAGACATCCAAAATGGCTTGTTTTGAGTAGACATAACAAGGCGTACCATAGTGTTTAACCACATCATCAATACTCACCTGCTCCATATACAATGCACCATCGCGATAATCTAGCGCGGGTAAATGGGCGGTTAAAGCTTGAGGATTAACATACAAGCCTTGCTCAGTTTGGATCGTGACAGATTCGCCAGTTTGTTGCTCAGAATGACTCATATAAACATCTCTAATTTCATCAGGTTACAAAGTTAAAAAAATCTTAGGGTGCACACCGAAATCTCGTTGACGGCATTGAGTTTTTAATAAAAATCAATAATCATTCGGGTCTTCACTAGGTTCCGGTAGCTTAAAACCATCCATTTCTTGATGACCATCATCTTGTGTCGAATAGGTACTACCCTGTATGCCAGCGCTATCCGTAGCTCCCTGAACCGTCTGGCTACTAGAGTCGGCGAGGTATAGATTGCCTTTTTGACCGCAACCCGTCAAACCCATCATAATCACCCCACTAATAATAAAAGTGGAGATAACACGGCGACCAAGATCAGCAACATTAGTGTGCTCAGTTTTCGAAAAGCGGTTAATAGTAAACATAGAATAGAGAACCTGTGACTTTGCAATGGCATGAGGATGATAAAAAGCACGAGTCATAAAGGCGATAGATCCAACCCTATAGACAGCTAAATAAAAGCTATCGCCATCGCTAAAAAATGACAATATGACTGCTTTGGATAATAGCATTATTACATAATGCTGTGTGCATACTGAATATCCCTAATCAATAAATTTGGACGAGTTTGGTTTTGCTAAGCTTTACTAGACCGTGCGACTGCCATTTACTAAGCGAGCGTTGATACTAGCGGTCTTAATGTATCGCTATAATGGTAAAACAGCCTATTATATTTACTTAGACAAATTTTCTTACAATTTATTATGAGCTACTATATTTGGCTGTAGCAGCCGACAAACCCTAGCGACACTCGGTGTACAGTTGTATTGTCTATACCACATTCTATCAATTTAACCCTTATAGTTATCGTGGTATAGCCATAAAACTATGGTACATTATGTGTAGACCTTGCGACTGTGTTGAGGCGCTAGCATGCGACTTAACAAGCACTGATCAATAGTGCCAGCCCAAGAGTGACCAGAATCAGCAATGTACTTGCTTGACCTATGTCGGCATGGATGCGGCTGGTTTTTGTTTATTCAACCGGTACTCGTCTGTGATGAGTCACCCTTTACAAAATACAATCTAAGGACAGAGTATGAGCGCCAGCCTAACCACCACTTTTGATGACAAAAATACCGAAACATCGAACCTAATCAATCCCACCTTAGTCCTCAACTGCGGTTCCTCTTCTATCAAATACGCGCTGATTAGCGAAGACAATTCTATTCGTATCACTGGTTTGGCCGAAAACTTAGGACTCGATACTGCTCGTATCAAACACACGACGTTGAATGGTGATAAGCTGGAAATCTCTATCTCAGGTGGTCGTCATCAGTTAGCATTACAAAAAATTCTTGAGCTATTAGAACAGTATCATTTCATCGCCGTTGGTCATCGCGTGGTTCATGGTGGCCGTGAGTACTCTGCAGCAGTCCGTGTCGATGAGCATGTGCTGGACGAAGTAAAACGCTTAAAAATACTCGCGCCACTGCATAACCCTGCCCATGCTTTAGGTATCGAAGCGGTACAGGCGATTTATCCTGATATTCCTCAAGTCGTCGTCTTTGATACAGCCTTTCACCAAACCATGCCTCCCGTTGCCTTTCGCTACCCACTACCAAAAGCCCTATACGAAGAACACAAAATCCGCCGTTATGGCTTTCATGGTACCTCTCATGCCTATGTCTCAGAGCGTGCCAGTGAGATTACAGAGTCTAAAGGCCCACATGGCTGGCTTACAGCGCATCTAGGTAATGGCTGCTCGGCAACTGCCGTTTATGACGGAAAAAGTTTCGATACCAGTATGGGTCTGACCCCGCTTGAGGGGCTCATGATGGGTACGCGTAGTGGTGATGTTGACCCAAGTCTACACATACACCTAAAGCGCCAGCTCGGTATGAGCTTGGAAGAGATTGATGCCATGCTCAATAATGAAAGTGGTCTATTGGGTGTCTCAGGATTGTCTAATGATTTACGTACCGTCGAACAAGCGGCGAACGAAGGTCACGCAGATGCTAAGCTCGCTATCGAGATGTTCTGTTACCGCGTCGGTAAATATCTTGCCAGCTTAAGCTGCGCGCTACCAGAATTCACAGGCATTGTCTTTACGGGTGGTATCGGCGAAAACTCAGTCACCACCCGAACCAGTATCCTAGAAGTGATGCGTCATTTCGGCATAAAAGTAGACGCTGACAAAAATGCGAGCTTGTTTGGTGGTAGCGAAGGCAGCTTCCACGCAGACGATAGCAGCATCGAGCTATGGGTTGTGCCAACTGATGAAGAGTGCCGTATTGCTCAAGAAACACGTGAAGCATTGGGCTTACTCTAAGCTCGACACTTTTTATAAGTTGCTTATATTATAAATTGCTTATAATTTTCTCATAATCTTCTAATCGTCTTATAAGCTTTTTTATTCATTAGACGTGTTAAGTTATTTTTTTGCCCAGCGCTTCTTATACATAGCCTATGATGAGAAGCGCGACGTTTTACTCATTCCAGCAAGGATGAAGTGAGCTTTAAAAATATAATAAACCGTAGGATACTTTATGCAAACCATTTTACTAGTTCCCATCAGCCGTGGTATCGGCGTAACGTCAGCAGCGCTTGGATTGATTCGTGCTCTTGATTACAACGGTATCAAAGCGGGCTTTATGAAGCCATTTTTGCAAGATGATACACTTGATAAGCAAAACAGTTTAGACAGCTCAAGCGCGTTAGCAATGCATGCTTTTGGTCTGACGCCACCTAAATCTATCAGTCGGCAGCGTGTTGAGCGTATGATTGGTGATGGTAATCTTGATGACTTGATGGAAGAAGTGGTCGTCAATTATCATACTCTGGGCGATGATTACGATGTGGTGATCTGTGAGGGCTTAGTACCGACCACAGAGACCTCTTATGCCTCACAAATCAACCGTGCGATTGCCCATGCATTAGATGCTAGAATCATCTTTGTTAGCACTGCTGATACCAGTAAACCGGCCTATCTGGCTGATAAGCTTGACGTTCACGCTCGTGAGTTTGGCGGCATCGCCCATGAGCGCACGCTCGGCGCGATTTTGATGCGTGTACATGACTTGCCAAATGCGCAAAGCACCGTAGAAAATCAAATCGTTGCCCCTGGTGAAGCGGTTGTGAGTTTAGATGAAAGCTTTATGCAAGAAGTCCAGCGCCTATCACCGCATTTTAATACTGATGCGTTCCGTTTAATCGGGGTGGTGCCATTCAGTGATTCACTGTCCGTGCCTCGTACGTGGGATATCGCCACTGAGCTTGATGCCAAATGGCTCAATGTCGGTGAAGCTAAGTCACGCCGTATTAACCGCATTAGCCTAACCGCACGCTCGGTCGCACGCGTCGATGAGGTGTTTAAACGTGGCACCCTTATCGTCGTACCGGGCGATCGAGATGATTTACTATTAGCAGCAGGTTTGGCTTGTATCAATGGTATCCCGCTGGCAGGATTGGTATTAACCGGCGGCGTCGAGCCGAGTGCAACCGTCGCTGAGCTATGGCAATCTGCCCTCAAAACAGGCATCCCTGTCATGAGTGTCGAAAGCGACAGCTATGAGACCGTACAAAGCCTCATGCACATGAGCGCAGAGATTCCAAGTGATGATACCGAACGTGCTGAAGAAGTGGCCCGTTATGTCGCCGCCCATTTAGATCTTAGCTGGATTAAAGACTATTTTAGTCAAAATCATGAGCCGCGCCTCTCACCATCTGCATTCCGTCATCAAGTGGTTAAAAAAGCACAAGACGCCAAAAAACGCATCGTGCTACCAGAGGGTTCTGAGCCGCGTACGGTTGAAGCCGCTTGTATCTGTCAAAGCCGCGGCATCGCCAACTGTGTACTACTCGCTAAGCGTAGCGATGTCGAGCAAGTGGCTAAAAATCTCGACTTAGTTTTACCTGAAGGTCTTGAAATAATTGATCCTGACACGCTTGATATGGATAAGTATATCGCTGCAGTGGTCGAGCGGCGTAAAGGTAAAACCAGCGCAGAAGTCGCGGCTGAATACTTAAAAGACACCGTATATCTAGGCACAACCATGCTACAGATGGACGAAGTCGACGGCCTCGTTTCTGGCGCGATTCATACCACCGCCAATACCGTCCGTCCAGCGTTTCAGTTGATTAAGACCGCACCGCAATACTCGCTCGTATCATCAGTATTTTTTATGCTGCTACCTGAGCAAGTGGTTGTATACGGTGACTGTGCCATTAATCCTGATCCAAATGCCGAAGAATTGGCTGAGATTGCCATTCAATCAGCACAGTCTGCTGCCGCCTTCGGTATTGATCCAAAAGTTGCGATGATTAGCTATTCTACAGGCTCATCAGGAACTGGCGCAGATGTCGAAAAAGTCACCCGTGCAACCCAAATCGTCCGCGAGCGTGCGCCACATCTAAAAGTCGATGGACCTCTACAGTATGACGCCGCTTCTGTCATGAGCGTCGGCAAGCAAAAAGCGCCTGATTCACCGGTTGCTGGGCAAGCCAATGTCTTTATTTTCCCAGACCTCAATACGGGCAATACCACTTATAAAGCCGTACAACGTAGCGCCAATGTGGTGAGTGTTGGCCCAATGCTGCAAGGTTTGAATAAGCCAGTAAATGACTTGTCTCGCGGAGCCTTGGTCGATGATATTATCTACACCATTGCCCTTACTGCTATTCAAGCTCATAGCGACGCGATTTAATTGCATTAAAATGTAGGACTAATTGCGCTATAAGTAACCGACTATCAAAATGATGGTCGGTTTTTTATTGGCTATATTCATAACTGACTTTTTTAAAAATTTTCATCACGGATAGCTAAGCGCTCATTTTACCTAGTATTTCAGCGCTTTTAATGACAGATGCCCGCTTGCCCTCTACAATAGCGCTACCATCGAAGCATTTAACCTAAAAAGGTCAGCCGATAAAAGGATAAAATGCATCAACGACAACGTGCCTCTTATCTATTTTTACGCATTTATTTATGCCAAATACCAGCAAAAATCCTCAAAAAAGTACACCTGCGCCAGCCATTCGTGCTTATCTTGGCGGCTCATTTGATCCCGTACATGAGGGTCATCTGCAAATGGCGATGACTGTTTATCAGCGTTTGCTACCGATAGCCAAGCAGCAACAGCGAGCGCTGCACGTGTCACTATTGCCCAATGCGCGCTCTCCCTTTAAAGAAAAAAGTACAGATCCTAAACACCGTCTGGCGATGTTAAAGCTTGCAACACTCAACACACCGCTACAAATTAATGAGCTTGAGCTGTGGCAAACACCGCCTGTCTATACCATCGATAGTGTACGCACGTTGCGCCAGCGTTATCCGCATGACAGTCTAATATTCATCATCGGTATGGATAGTGCGCTGAGTTTGAGCAAATGGAAAAACGGTTTAGAGCTTACGGATTATGTCAATCTTTGGGTGTTTAATCGTGATGACTTGTCTGATATTAATCATAAAAATAATCACCTGTTGGCAACCACGTCTCATTGCGCCAACAAAACGTTAGTCGCGCAGGATGCGATGAACTTGCACACCCAATTACCTGCGCAGCTGCAATCTTTACGCATCGATGCGCCTATTGATTTATTACAGCCCACCTCTCAAGCATCGACCGATAGCCGCCTCTTGAAAAATACCCATCAAGGCCACATTTATATAGACTCGCGTCCTATCGCCACGATATCCAGTACACAGATACGCCAACAGTGGCAGCCGACAGAAAATCGATCGAATATAATATCGGCAGCGGCAAGGCAAATGACATCTATCGCACCAATAAATGATATCATAGACAATACTGCACCCAATCCATTAGCTAAATGGCTAAATCCTGCTGTTTATCAATATATTATCGCCCATCAGCTATATTCTGCTGCTCAATTCCGTTAAAATCGCCTTATCTTTGTCATTTTGCCCATCCAGTCTCTACAGCTGACTGGCGACATCTAGTCCATTCGACAATGCCAACGCATGCAAATTGACGATTTACCTTTTTATTTTTAATATTGACGATTCAAGAGATCAAAATTTATGACCAACACCATGACTGAAGAACGCTTAAAAGAATGCTTAGCCGTTGTTGAGACCGCTCTAGATGATATGAAAGCGAAGAACATCACCGTAATGAATGTAGAAGATTTGACTGACGTAACCGAACGCATCGTTATCGCTGACGGTACTTCTAAGCGCCATGTACGCGCGATGGCTGACAATGTCGGCGCTGAAGCGAAGCAAGCGGGCTTTATGCCACTTGGTCGCGAAGGCGGTATCGACTCTGACTGGACATTGATTGATCTGGGCGCTGTCGTCGTGCATGTAATGACGCCGCAAGCCCGTGAGTTCTATGATTTAGAAGGTCTATGGTCATCACCTGAGCAATTGGCTGAGCTGGTCGCTGTACCGCGTGAAAAGAAAACCGCTGGTCGCCGCAATAAAAATAAATAATTTTATTTATTTTTATAACGCTGTGAAAACCAAAAAGACCAGATATTTATTCTGGTCTTTTTTTGTCTAAAATTTACCGTTCTAATACCCTTTCACCTACTGCTAAATTTTAAGCGGCTGAATGCTTAGCATTAGATGAATGATTAAGCTAAGATAATACGCATTATTAATACCAGTATCAAAGTAGCCTCTCCCCTAATAAATCCCTATAGATTAGGAAAACCTATGAGCTTAGAACCTATAAATATAGCAACGCTAACATCTTCTACCCAAAAAAATGTAGCCGACTTTAATCAAACCCTGCCGTTACATATTGCCAATCTAACCTGCGTCCGCGCTGGCAAAGCCATGCCATTCACCCGTGAAGAAATGAGTGCTATTGATAAAGCACCGATTAACGCACCTGTCGCGGTCAACTTTATGGGATTAACCACTGACGAACAAGCCGATCGCAAGCATCATGGCGGCCCACTCAAAGCAGTACATCAACTGGCACCTGCAACTTATGAGAAACTTAACGCAGAATTTGGTCTAAAAGTCCGCGTCGGTACGTTGGGTGAAAACCTCACGACCGAAGCCGTCAATGGCCTACCTGAAATGACTGAGTCTACGGTTTGCATTGGTGATGTTTATCAGTATGGAGGAGAGTATGGTGATACGGCTACTAGTACGGATGATGTTGATAATTTACAACTGCGTATCGTCCAACCACGACGCCCTTGCTACAAAATCAACGACCAAATCGGACAGTTTACCAAAGTGCCAAATATCGCGGCATGGGTCAGCAAACAAGGTATCGCTGGTTGGTATTTCAAAGTGGTACGTGATGGCATGATTAGCGCTGATTTGCCCGTCTATTTAATCGAACGTCCCTATCCGTTTGCGACGCTTGAAAAACTGTGGCAATTGTCTAATTCAAAAGAGAAATACGATGCCGATGTGATTGAGCCATGGCTCGCGATTGAATGTTTGGAGGAGAGTTGGAAAAAGGTGTTAGCGAAGAAGATTCGCAAGGATTAAAAAAGCTTTCAAAGATATCTCGACCTCATCTACCTACTATCAATAAAAAAATAAAGGCAAGTATAGTCAATCCTATATAAATCAGATACGGTGTCAGGCTCGCTTAGTCTACTATTTGTAGTACTTTCGCTCGCCTTCCTTGTATCCAAATTATATTGAAACGACTATATCAAAGCTTACCTTTATTCACACAGAGCATTTCATGGTAAAAAACATCTTTTTAGCGTTTGGCTTAACACTGCCCCTGATTGGCTGCGTGACCATAACCTCTCCAGTCGCGACCACCGAAAGCTACATCGTGGACAGTAAAACCCACCAAGCCACTGGCAAAAGCGAGCGCATCAAAACCATTGTGCTGCACTATACGGTGTCAGACAATGACCGATCGATAAAAACACTGACCACAGGCAAGGTCAGCGCGCACTATTTAGTGTTAGATAATGACGATGATAAAATTTATAATCTAGTACCAGAAAACGAGCGCGCTTGGCATGCGGGTGATGGCGGCTTTGCAGGTAGAACTATCCTGAACGATACCTCTATCGGCATCGAAATCGTCAATGCAGGGATTGCGCCTGAGTATCAAAGTGCCCTAAAAGACGGCAAGTTGGCGTATCATCCTTATGAGCATTATGTGGCGTTTGATGAATTGCAGATTAAAAAGGTCGCGGAGTTGGTGCAAGATATCACCGCCAGATATGATATCTCACAAAAAAATATCATCGGTCATTCTGATATGGCACCCTCGCGCAAGATTGACCCCGGTGCAAAGTTCCCTTGGGAGCAACTGTATAAGCAATATGGCATCGGCGCTTGGTATGATGACGCTGATAAATTTGCGTTTATGGACATAGACACATTTGCAGCGGCAACGATACCTGAGATGAAGCAGCAGTTTCGTGACTATGGCTATCAGATTAACAGTAGCGACGAGTGGGACAAAGTCAGTCGCGATGTCGTCTATGCGTTTCAGCTGCACTTTCGACCCCGTAACCCAACAGGAACGGTAGACTTAGAGACTTATGCTATTTTAAAGGCATTGAATAAGAAGTATGCTGATACCAACGATTTTTATTAACCCTTTCATATCATCAATAATAAACGAGCTGTACAAGGAATTTTATGAGCACATTGTTTAGCGTAAATTTGAATAAATTGGCTTTAATCCGTAACTCGCGCGGTACTGATTACCCTAACCTGTTGACCTTTGTGAAGAAGCTGATTGATCTAGGGGTTAAAGGCTTTACCGTACATCCACGCCCTGATGAGCGTCATATCAGATACCAAGATGTCTATGATATCAGTGCATTTTTAAAGGACTATCCAGAGATTGAGTTCAATATCGAAGGGAATCCAAACGAGCAGTTCTTGAAGATTATCCGTGAAGTAAAGCCGCATCAATGCACGCTCGTGCCAGACAGTGACGATCAGCTGACCTCGGATCATGGCTTTGATATCATCAAACATCATGAATTCTTATCAACGTTAAGCAAAGAGCTAGAAGCGTTTGGTACGCGCTGTGCGGTGTTCATCGACCCTGATATTGAGCAAGTCAAAGCAGTCATCGAGAGCGATGTACAGACGATCGAGATGTATACCGAAGAATGGGCGCGTGCCTACAGTAATGGTAAGAGCGGCGACCAATTCGATGAGGTCAAGCAACGCTTTAGCGACTGTATTAATCTAGCCAATCAAAACGGTATCCGCGTCAATGCTGGTCATGATTTGAATTTGGATAATTTGGCTGACTTGCTCGCGCTTAGTGATATCGCTGAAGTGTCGATTGGTCATGCATTTACGATTGAATCACTGGAGCAAGGCATGGATAATGTCGTGCGTCAGTATTTAGCAATTTGTGGTTAACCCGTATTAATACGCAAATAGTTTGGTTCTATCAGCAGTCCTAATATCTGCATTGTTAGGGTCTGTTGAACATTCAACAGACCTTCAGAAAATACCAATAATATTAAAAAAGGAATCTTTATGTATCAAGACTTTCAGAAATACCTACAACAAGAAATCAGCGACATACGGGCGGCAGGACTGTATAAAACCGAGCGCGTGATCACCTCTCCACAAGATGCACTCATCAAGATCACTGATGGCCGTGAGGTGCTTAACTTCTGTGCCAATAATTACCTTGGACTGTCTGATCATCCTGAGATTAAAAAGGCGGCTATCGAAGCCATCGAAAACTCAGGTTATGGCATGTCATCGGTGCGTTTTATTTGTGGTACGCAAGATTTGCATAAGCAATTAGAAGCAGCGATTTCTAAGTTTTTTAATACCGAAGATACGATTCTTTATGCGGCCTGTTTCGATGCCAATGGCGGTGCTTTTGAGCCCCTGCTGACCAGCGAAGATGCCATTATTTCTGATTCGTTAAATCATGCCTCGATCATCGATGGTGTGCGCCTATGTAAAGCGGCACGTTATCGCTATGCCAATGCGGATATGCAAGATTTAGAGACGCAATTGCAAGCGGCGCAAGCACAGCGTTTTCGCTTAATTGTCACCGATGGTGTGTTTTCGATGGATGGTAATGTCGCGCCAATGGATGAGATTTATGCGCTGGCACAAAAGTATGATGCCATGGTAATGATTGACGAGTCGCATTCAGCAGGCGTGGTCGGTCACACTGGTGGCGGCGTGACTGAATTGTTCAATCTACGTGGTGATATTGAGCTGATCACTGGTACTTTAGGCAAGGCCTTTGGCGGTGCTATTGGCGGCTTTACCACGGGTAAAAAAGAAATCGTTGAGATGTTGCGTCAACGCTCACGCCCGTATCTGTTTTCAAACTCCATTCCTCCTATGGTGGCAGCGGCTGGGGTAAAAGCGTTTGAGATGCTGTCACAAGACAATACCCTACAAGATAAATTGCATGAAAATACTGCCTATTTTGTGAAGAAAATGCAAGATGCGGGCTTCGATATCAAGCCCACTGCATCGGCAATTTGTGCGGTCATGCTTTATGACGCCAATGTCTCGCAGCAAATGGCAGATGCGCTGCTTGAAGAAGGCATTTACGTGATTGGCTTCTTCTACCCTGTCGTACCCAAAGACGAGGCTCGCATTCGTGTGCAGCTCTCTGCCGCCCATACTCGCGAGCAGCTAGACCAGTGTATCGCCGCCTTTATCAAAGTTGCTAAGCAAATGAAAGTGATTGATTAAGCGTCGTTCGGTATTTGTTCGATATTCACTCGCTAGATTCAACCATTAAGCACAACACCGTTAAATAAGAGAAAAGTATGAAAGCACTGGTTAAAGCCCATGCCAAAAAAGGCATCTGGATGCAAGACATGCCAGAACCTACAGTCGGCATCAATGACGTTAAAATAAAAATTAAAAAGACCGCCATTTGTGGGACAGATTTGCACATTTACAAGTGGGATGAGTGGTCACAAAACACCATCAAGACGCCGATGATTATCGGGCATGAATACGTCGGTATCATTAGTGAAATAGGCGAGGGTGTGAAGCATCTTGAAGTGGGCGACCGAGTCACTGGCGAAGGACATATCGCTTGCGGGCATTGCCGTAACTGCCGTCGTGGCAAGCTGCATGTGTGCGAAAACACCATCGGCGTGGGCGTCGACCGCGATGGCGCGTTTGCCGAATATTTAGTGATACCTGCCGATAATGTCATCAAGCTCGATGAGCGTATCAGCGATGAAATGGCCGCCATTATGGACCCCTTTGGCAATGCCACTCACACCGCTTTATCATTTCCTGTCCTTGGTGAAGATGTACTGGTTACGGGTGCGGGGCTGATTGGTTCAATGGCAACGGCGATTTGCCGCTTCGCAGGGGCGCGTAATATTGTGGTCAGTGATATCAGCGATTATCGCTTAGAACTTGCCAAAAAAATGGGCGCGACGATGACCATCAACCCAGCCAAGGGTGAAACCATCGAAGGTGCTATTGCTGAGTTAAAAATGCACGGCTTTGATATTGGGCTTGAGATGTCAGGCTCGCCTCAGGCCTTTGATTCGATGATTAGCAATATGTATAACGGCTCTAAAATTGCGCTCTTGGGTATTTTGCCTAACACCACCACGGTGGATTGGAGCAAGATTATCTTTAAAGCGTTAACCCTAAAAGGTATTTATGGCCGCGAGATGTGGGAGACGTGGTATCAGATGGAGCAAATGCTGATTAGCGGTATTGATCTGTCGCCCATCGTTACCCATCGCATGCACATTGATGACTTTCAAGAAGGCTTTGATATCATGGAAAGTGGGCAATGCGGTAAAGTGATTTTAAGCTGGGATTAATTTTGGCGATTTAGCATCTGAGAAGTCGTGGTTAGTTTTTATATCATAACGACTTATAAAACGGCACTGATTTCAGTGCCTTTTTTTGTGGACGTTGGAAAGTAATAAGAGAGATAAACGATAAATAATTTTGAGCAAGACGATCTATAGAGGTATCTAGAAAAGAAAGATAAACTACTGCCTGCATTTGATGCTTGTATGCTAAAGTAAAGTGAAAAAGCGTGTGAGTTGATGGCTATGGCTCGGATACAGGCTAACGAATAATTTATCACTTTTATATATTGATAAAGTTACTTTGATTTACTCTCATTTTTTTAAATAACAAAATTCGTTGTACTTAAAATATAGGAGCTTTTTATATGGACGAACTAAATATCAAGAACACCAATACTACTGAAAAAACTGTAGAGGATAAAGAAGTAACATCTAAGGAAGAAATATATGGGATTGGAGAAGTAATTGATATTTTCTTACATAGAATTATGGATATTCAGGAATGTGCATCAGAATATATCCCTGAAGCTGCTCAAAAATATAATGAAAAAGCAGATGAACTACTTCATGAATATGAAAATATAATAAGTACTTTAGAGACAGTAGATAGTAAAGAAAACAAGGTAGTATCTGAGAAAGCTCTAAGAAAAGCTTTTAGAAAAATTAAAAGGCATATGGGATCATCTCCAGTTGAAACGCTAGAAAAAAGCTTGTTTGTTAGCCTTTTTTCATCATTTGATAAATTTATCGGTGATTTAATTGAAGTTTTATTTAATAAACAACCAAATTTATATAAAAAATTAAACAAGGAAACAAAGATAACTGACGCTCTTGAATATGATTCTATTGAAGATCTCCGAAAATCTTTTTTATATAAAGAAATTGAGTCAATAAGAAGAAAGAGTTATCAAGACCAATTCAAAAGTCTTGAAAATCAATTTAAAATTACGCTTACAGAGTTTGAACAGTGGCCTTCTTTTATCGAAAAATCTCAAAGAAGAAACTTATTCACACATTGTGATGGTGTTGTAAGTAAGCAGTATATAGATATATGTAAAGGAGTTGGTTACAAGTTTGAAGTAGAAAGAAATACAGGTGAACAACTTGAGGTAGGCCCTGATTATTTATTTCACTCTTGTATGACTGTTGCTCAAGTAGGCATTATGCTTGGACAGACTCTCTGGCGAAAAGTAGTTAACGAAGAGATAGAGGAAGCAGACAGACATCTTAACGAGAAAATTTTCGATTTTCTACATGAAGAAGAGTGGACGAACGCAATTATAATTGCTACCTTTGCACAGAACCTACGTAATAATTCAACAGAATCAACGGAAAGAATTTTCTTAATTAACCATGCTATTGCTCTCAATGCGATTGATAAGAAAAAAGAGGCTAAAGATCTACTCAATACAAAAGACTGGTCTGCGACACTTCTTGACTTTAAACTTGCTTACGCTGTAATAAATTATGATTATGATGAAGCGCAAAAAATTATGATTAAAATAGGAAAACAAGGAGAATTAGTTAGCGAGCTTCCATATCATGATTGGCCTTTATTTCGTGAGTTTAGAGAAACAGATCAGTTTCTTAGTGGATATGAAGAAGTATATGAATATCCCTATCTATCTAAAGTACAGAAAATAGCAGAGGCAAATAAAAACAAGGTTGAGTTTCTTCATGAAGAAATTTTAATAGAAGATTATATAGTTGAGTCAGACTTTTCTACTATGCAATGGATTCCAAATACTAGCAAAAAATTAACGCCTTCGATTATAATTTAAATTCTTTCATCCTTATATTTCATATTAGCTAAGATCTTCGAAAAGTAGACTGAACTTCACTATTTCAAGACCCCAAAACACAAAAAAGGTGAGTTTTTCGCTCACCTTTTTTATTTGTAGAACACTATTTTAAGCTAACTTAGTTGATCTTAACGAAGCAACTTAAGACGTCAAAAAACTTTATATATCACTCAGCTCATTTTGTCTAAAGTGTATTTTTTAGATATCAAACCAGTACAAGGAAAAAACATGCAGATCGAATGTCCTGCCTGTAAAGAGATTAATCAAATAGAGTATGAAAATAACATAGCATGTGCGAGTTGTAACAAAACACTAGAGGGATATTTTTATAAACATTTTAAAAAGCCAATTATATTAACCTCGTTCGTTATCTCTTTATCTGCATTTGGAGGGTATGAAGTTGGAAAATTTATATCAGATGATCGATACCCAGTGGCAACAGAATATGAGTTAATCAATGCCTGCTCTTCTGGTCGACTCCATGCATTGTCTCGCAATTCTGTTAAAGAAAAGACTGCTCTGTGCATATGTGCATTAGAAAAAACAATGGATGATATCAGTCAAAGTGACATTGGAGGAAACGAGAAACAATTTGTTTCTCGTTTTAGGGAAAATATTGCTGCTTGCTACTAACTATTTGCCACGCGGTGAATTGTTACCACGACCACCACCAGAAGGTTTACCTGTAGTGCTTGGGCCGTTTGGTGGCGTGTTGCTTGCTGCTTGTACATTAGTAAATTTCAACATAATTATTACTCCTTTAAATTAAGTAGATGTCCTTGAGGACAAAACCATATTAACTAATGGAAAAAGACAAATGAGGACAACAAGCGAAAATAGGACAGAAAAAAGGGAAGAGAGCAAGCAATTAATCTCAGAGATTAAGAGAGTTTGCGAACGACTTAGTTGGTCTCAAAAAGAACTTGCTGAAAAAATTTATTTAGAATTAAATGATGATGATAATGAAAAGAATATCGAAGCTTTTTACTTTGCTTTCGTGAAGCAGTTACAACGTGCTACAACACACCCAGAGCGACTCAAAGAATACCTTTCAATCATGTCAAATCTGCCTGAATTTAAAAAAAGCAACTTAGTCCTAAATAAATACACTCCTCTTGATCATTTGAGTGATTTTATCCAATACGAAATGCTCAGAATTTCAAAAGACTTAGATAAAAAATTTCATGCTATAGAAATAGCAAAAGATTCGGAAAAATAACCCGTATTAGTCTGGTGGTAATACAATAAAACCTTCTATAACATTACAGTACGTAAGGTTCGCCTAGCGCACCGATAAGACTAACGTTAAGGTTAAAACTAATTTATCACAAAGCGGTTATTCGGAGGCGCTGTTTAGCCCCGACTGTAGCGGTATCCTGCTGGTTTGGGCGAGTTGCGATGGCTAGGTGTTGGGGTGGCGACGCAAAGCAAGCGACGACCCAAACCGTAGCCAGCGCCGCGCCCAGACTGGCAGATACAAGTGGAAGGCGGGAAATAGCTCACTTAAAAACGTTGGGTGTCGCAAGCTCCACACCAACCTACTCCGCATCACTTGATATCAAAGTTAAGTCAATATTTAAAACACCCAAACACAAAAAAGGTGAGCCTAAGCCCACCTTTTTTATTATCTAAGATTAATTCAAATTTTCCTAGCGCAACCAAGCACGAGCGTTACGGAACATACGCATCCACGCGCCGTCTTCGTCCCACTCTTCTGGTTTCCAGCTGTGGTTATAGGCTTTTAGGTTACGCTCAGGATGCGGCATCATGATAGTGACGCGACCATCAGTGCTACACAGACCCGTGACACCGCCGACAGAACCGTTTGGATTGAGCGGATACGTCTCAGTTGGATGACCTTGGCTATCGACATAACGCATCGCAAGCTGACCGTGTTTTGCCATACCGTCGATTTCGTTGTTGTCTAGCGTGGCATAGCCTTCACCATGCGCCACAGCGATTGGCAAGATACTGTCTTGCATGCCTTTAAACAGGATAGACTTGGTACGCTCGACTTTTACGTTGACCGTACGCGCTTCAAAACGAGCCGATTGGTTGGCGATAAAGCGTGGGAAGTTATCTGCACCTGGGATGAGGTCTTTTAACTGAGCCATCATCTGACAACCGTTACAGACACCTAGTGAGAAGGTATCAGGACGGGCAAAGAAGCGGACAAACTGCATACGTAACTCGTCATGGAACAAGATAGAGTTTGCCCAACCAGAGCCTGCGCCCAGTACATCACCATAACTAAAGCCACCACAAGCGACCAGACCGTCGAAGTCACGTAGATTGATACGACCATTCAGTAGATCGCTCATGTGTACATCGACCGCTTCAAAGCCAGCTTGCGTGAAGCCTGCTGCCATCTCTGTCTGCCCGTTGACGCCTTGCTCGCGCAAGATAGCGACTCTTGGTTTGCTTTCACGACTGGCTAAATATGGTTCTTCAACTTTCTGATTTAGATCAAAATTCGGCGCAGCGATTAGACCTTGATGGCTCGCATCAGCGATTAAGTCATACTCTTGCTGTACGCACGCAGGATTGTCACGGCGACGAGCGATTTGATAGCTAACCTGAGTCCACGCTTGCTGCAATTCAATACGGCTAAAGCGTAGGGTTTCATCACCCATGAGCGTTGGCGTTTGGATAAGCAGGCTGTCTTCTTCTGAGCTTTGACCCACGAGGCTCAGCATATCAGCAACGTTAAACTCTTCTGCCAATTGCATGAGAGCCGCGACGTTTTCTGGCAATACTTGGATGACTGCACCCAGCTCTTCACTGAACAGCTGACCGAGTAAGTTATCATCGGTCAATGACAGCTTGATACCTTGACGGCTGGTGAACTGCATCTCAGCGATGGTCGCTAGTAGACCACCATCACCGATATCGTGATAAGCGCTGATGACGCCTTGAGCATTGCCCGCTTGGACAAAGTTAAAGAAGTCGACCAAATCGCTTGGCTGTGTCAAATCTGGGCAATCGTTACCCAATTGGCTCAGCGTTTGCGCAAGGATTGAACCGCCTAGACGTAGCTTGCCTTTAGACAAATCAATACGGTAGAACGCGCTGTCGCCATTGATTAGCTCAGGCGTTAGCGTCTTTGCCACGTCAACCACAGGAGCAAAGGCAGTAATCACCAAGCTCATTGGTGATACGACTGATTTATCCGTCTCACCTGCTTCACTGCTGTCAGTCCAATTGGCACGCATCGATAGCGAGTCTTTACCAACTGGAATCGCGATACCCAATGCTGGGCATAGCTCTTCGCCGACTGTATATACAGCGTCAAACAATGCTGCATCTTCTGCATCATCACCACAGGCAGCCATCCAGTTCGCTGACATCGTAATATCAGACAAATGAGCAATGCGCGCACCCGCGATGTTAGTAATCGCCTCGCCAATTGCAAGGCGTGCTGACGCTTGTGGGCTGATGAGAGCAACTGGTGTACGCTCACCGATACTCATCGCTTCGCCGCTCATCACCTGACCATCGAGCGCAATTAAGCCTGACGCTGTCACAGCACAATCCGATACTGGCACTTGATAGCGACCCACATACTGATCACGCACGACCATACCGGTGATAGAACGGTCACCAATGCTGATCAAGAATGATTTGCTAGCGACCGTTGGGTGACGCAAGACGTCTTTGATAGACTCGGCTAAATTAACATCGCCAAGCTCTAATGCTGGCAAGCTAGTCTCTTGACGCTCAAAGCTACGCTTCATCTTCGGCGTGCCACCGAGCAATACTTGCATCGGCATATCAACTGGCTGCTCATCCAATAACGTATCGTCAACGACCAGCTGACGGACATCCGTGGCTGTTCCCAAGATAGCATACGGGCAACGCTCACGCGCGCAGATGGCATCGAATTGGGCTTCGCTTTCTGGGTGAATCGCAAGGACATAACGCTCTTGCGCTTCGTTTGACCAAATGGCCATTGGTGACATGCCAGCTTCTAATGATGGAACTTTACGCAGATTTAGTACCGCGCCCATCTCGTGGTCATTGACCAACTCTGGCATCGCATTAGAGATACCACCAGCGCCCACATCATGCAATGACACGATAGGGTTGCCGTCTTTACCATTATTACTCGCATCGACATCATTACCTGCTAGTGCCCAGCAGCGATCCATCACTTCTTGGCAACGACGCTCCATTTCAGCATTGTCACGCTGAACTGAGGCAAAATCCAAGCCTTCATCAAGGTCACCACTATCAACCGAAGAGGCTGCACCGCCACCAAGACCGATTTGCATCGCAGGACCACCAAGGACGATAAGCAGGTCACCTTGTTGAATGGCGTTTTTTTCAATCAAGTTGCGTTTGATATTGCCGTAACCACCTGCCAGCATGATTGGCTTATGATAGCCGCGCATCTCGCTGCCGTCTTTTGCCGCTGACGTATCAAGCTGAAAACTACGGAAATAACCGCATAGATTAGGACGACCAAATTCGTTTGAGAAGTTGGCTGAACCGAGTGGTGCTTCAGTCATAATCTCAAGGCTGGTTGCCATACGATCTGGCGTACCATAATCCTGCGTACTCAACTGACCTGACTGCTCCCACTTCTCAGCAAGCTCTGGAATATGCAAATGTGATACATGAAAACCAGTTAGCCCTGCTTTTGGCTTACCGCCGCGACCAGTTGCGCCTTCATCACGAATCTCACCACCAGCACCAGTCGCTGCACCAGAATAAGGGGCAATCGCTGTTGGATGGTTATGGGTTTCGACTTTCATTAAAATGTCGATTTCTTCTTGATGAAAGCCATAAGGATGAATTGAATTGGCATCCATCGCGTCAGTCGGAATAGGATAAAAACGCATACCCTCAGACCCTGCCATCACTGCGGCATTGTCTTTATACGCTGACAAGATACCTTGTGGATTGGCTTTATAAGTGTTCTTAATCATTTGGAACAATGACTTTGGCTGTACTTCGCCATCAACCGTCCACTCAGCGTTAAAAATCTTATGACGGCAATGCTCTGAGTTTGCTTGGGCAAACATCATTAGCTCAACGTCCGTTGGATTACGCTTTAGCTCATTGACATACGCATTCATCAAATAATCAATATCTTCGACAGATAGCGCAAAGCCGAACTGGGTGTTGGCTAATTCTAGTGCCGTACGACCTTGTCCGATGACATCGATATGATTCAGTGATGCTGGCGCTTGATCGTCGAACAATTTACTGACATCGCTCAAGTCATAGACCAGGCTCTGCGTCATACGGTCAAACAACACCTGCTCAGCGGCAGTAGACAGCTTTTCACTGATCTTGCTATCGATGGTCAGCGTATAGACAACGACACGCTCGACGCGATTGATCGCAATTTCACAGTTATTAAAAATATCAGTCGCTTTACTTGCCCATGGCGAAATCGTGCCAAAACGTGGACCTACGATGACTTGTAATTGATTGCTTTTTGGGGCTTCAAGGACAGTGCTACTATCGACAGCAAGTAAGTCTAGCGCTTTTTTATGCTCATCACCTTCTAGTTCTCGTGATAACACATACACTTGCTGGGTATGGATTTGGCTGACATTTAGCTCGGTTTTTTGCTGGAACTGACTGATGAGTTGCTGCGTCTGAAAATCGGTAAGAAACGGTTGTCCGGCGATGGTCATCATAAAGGCATAATCCGTAAGATCAAGGCATCTCTGCCATGCAAAGTAAATGGTCTGGGTATTATAACAAGAAGCCCTGTAATAAGCAGGTCAAAACCAAGATAAATTGCTGATGCTTGCTATTCAATAATAGTGGAATCTTCGCCATCGTTGAAACCCTTGTTACTTTTAAAACAGGCTACTTTCACAACAGAAACTTAACAGCGATGTCGTCGCAATTTTTACCTAAAGCTTATAGTCCTTACAAACCCTCACATCGCCTTACGGGCAACCTATATAAACACAAGGTCACAACTAGGTATTCTAGTTTCAGTTGTTAAGGCGACGATCGTTTTTCTCAATTCATCTGGTTTTCGATACTTGGAAAACGCTTAATTTGAAAAACGCTTAGCCTGAATAAAAACTACTATAACCAATCAACTATTTAATCACTACGACTTAATCAAAATAAAGAAAGGGAAATTTACTATGAGTAGACAAGACCACATCAATAAAGTGCAAGAATTGGTAAAAGACATTAAGTTTGCCATGATGACAACTCGTACCCACGAAGGCCATCTGCATGCCTGCCCAATGACAACGAGCGAGACGAGCATCGGTGCAAAAGAGATTTGGTTCATCGGTGACAAGAGTACCGAAACCGTGAGTGACATTGAGAAAGACCCGCAAGTAAACTTGGCTTATGTCAGTCAAGATGCCAAAAATTATGTCTCAATCAATGGTAAAGCGGAACTGGTCGAAGACCAAGAGAAATTAGACGAGCTATGGTCGCCGATCTACAATGCTTTTTATGAGCAAGGTAAAGAAGATCCAAATGTACAGCTGATTAAAGTCGTACCACACGGTGCTGAATATTGGCTCAGTGGTAGCTCGGTCGTCAATATGTTTAAGATGACTACTGCTGCTGTGATGGATGGTAAGAAAGCAACTAACCTAGGTGAAAACAACTCAGTGACGTTATAAGTTATCTAAACTAAACCAGAAATAGCAAAATTAAAAACGCCAGTGGCTAATGCGACTGGCGTTTCTTTATGCGTTATCTATTATCTATTGATAGGCATTACTGTGGTGGTTTCGCATAACCATTGTCCGCAGGGTAAGCTTGCGGCTGTTGAGGCTTCGGCTTAGATGGATCATATAGGCCATAAACTGCTGTACCTATTACACCTGTATTATTGATAGAGCCTGAGCTGGTATTAGCGGCATAAGCACTCTCTGGCTTGCTAAATATAAACGAAGCTACTGAGCTTTGGCTCTTACGGAAACCTTCAATCACCAAATTATCATGTGGATTTAGCACATATCCACTGTCATAGCGACTGGCAGCGCTACCATTGAGGACATTGATTCCATCGACACTAGCGACGATTTCATAAGTGTTGTCGCTGTTATTATGATACACCAAACGATAGGCCTGACCCGCTTGACCTTGGACGTAATAATTGCCCGAGTCTCGATAAAGTGATAGCGCGCCCGTATCTGTTTCCATCGAAAAATCAACCTTGCCCGCCAGTAGCGACATGCTATTTACCGCACGTCCATCATAGGCTTTGTCTGCATAACGAACCTGTATCTGCTCGATCGGATCACTACTCGTACGGCGCAGATCAACAGTCGTCACTTCAGAGTTGACATCATCGCCCCACTTTGTGCCCAAACGCTCCGATTCTGCCGCGTCCTGAGTGGAGCGTTCTGCAGTAGCGTCTGTTTGGATAGATTTTTCTCGCTGAATGGTTGAGGTGGACTCTTCTTGCATGTTTGAGCCAGAAGAACACCCCGTTAATAGTGCCAACAATAATACGGCAGCGCCCGACTGTGTCTGATGTAATGTCATGCTTGTTTCCTTATTTAAATGCCGTTTCATGATAGCTGGATCAATTTTCTTGTATTTTGTTCAGGGTCTGTTGAACATTCAAATGTGGTGCTGGCAGTCATTATTTTTTAGACAATATGCAGTGAAATTTTTGATGCCTAGTCATTCTAGGTTAAACAATTTCGCCATATATTGGCAAAAAAGAGTATTGCCCTGAAAGGCTGATGCTAAAATTACCCCAAACGTTGTTGCAAGCCTAGCTAAGGTCTCGACATTATCGTCGGTTTGCGCCTAGTTTGGTGCAATTTTAGCAATCAGCAGCCCTAATATTTGAATGTTCAACAGACCCTAATAATTTCGAGTATATATCAACCATACAAACAATGTCTAAGACAAATAGGCAACATCAGCCGTATTTCAAACAGACCATAAAAAACGCCAGCGGCTAATGCGACTGGCGTTTTTTGTTGTCTATGTTGTTTGTTGATCATATCTGCGTTATATATTTACCCGCTTCGCTTTAGGTAAGGCCAAGCCGCTTTAAGATAAATCATCATCGACCATAGTGTCAAAATAACAGCAGCAACCATCAGCACATAACCGATCGTTTCGAGCGACTCCCAGTTTAATAAAAGTACCGTAATAGCCACCATTTGAAACGTCGTTTTTAGCTTGCCGACATACGACACCGCCACACTGGTACTTTTGCCCAACTCTGCCATCCATTCACGTAGCGCTGACACCGCAATTTCACGCGAGATAATCACAATCGCGGCGATTGCCATAATAATATTGGGATGCCATTGCACCAAGATAATAAGCGCCGCCGCCACCATTAACTTATCAGCGACAGGGTCTAAAAAACGACCGAAGGCTGACATAACATTAAGCTTACGGGCAAAATATCCATCAAGCCAATCAGTAATCGCTGCAATAATAAAAACGCTAGTCAAAAGTAAATGGCGTAACAAGCTATCACTAAATTCGCTCATACCGACCCGCGCAATCACATTGTCTGATATGGCAGGCATGCCAATTCCCATAGCAGGTGGCCAATAAGCAATCGCGACAAATAGCGGAATCATTAAAATCCGCGCGATAGTAAGGTTATTAGGCAAGTTAAAAATACTCTTGGTATTTTGCGGCTCCTGCGTATGCAAATGCGTATTCTCAGTCATGGCAAACCCAGTTTTATATAGACATATTAATGGTAGATAGCTTAGCATTTTTCACGCAAGTCGTCATGCCATCTCTTTAGCTATTCAGTTATCGATATAGTCAGTTGAATTTAAAAATAGTCGGTTGAATTTAAAAGTAGTACAAGGCAATCGAGTGTAGATGTATCTTTAATACTTCAAGCGAGGTTAACGCAGTAATATTTTTATAGTGGAATGACTATTAAAATTAATCAATCTTTCATATATAACTACAAAACTTTGATACGTATTTATCAATATTAGATATGACACGACTAAAAGACTCATCTACTGGAGATGCAATACGACGTTAATTTTCTCTCTCATAAGCTCTAAACGTAATGTCATGTAACCAAAATAGCCAAACCGCTGTCAATTGCGCTATGATAGCGATTCTGATAAAAACACTTGTACACTTAAATATGTAAGTAAATATATGCAGTTATTGAATTAAGCACCACCACCCTAATATTAGTTAATATAGAAAAACTCATAATAACAATAAGTCACAACCACTGCCTCTGTAGTTCCTTTACACGATCAGTTTTCCTCGGCCCACAGTTCCTCCTCTGTGGGCTCTTTTTTGCCTGTAATTCATGCTTAGTTAAAGGTTCTTGTCATATACAAGTATGACTATCTGCAAAATCTGTATTGTTTGAGCAATAATCTAAAAAGCGGCATATTGCTTACAAGGAAAAACCCACCTTATGGTGGGTTTTTATAATACAAATAATGAATCGGCGATGGCTTAATAAGACAAAGAAAGGTATTTAGAGCTTTACATCACTCAGTGTCATCGCCGTTATTTTAATCGGCACAGCGAATAGCCACGCAGTACCAGCAGTACAATAGAATCTGTTGTTATGATAAGACACGATTTGGGCAGTAAAATCGTTCGAATCTTGATCACACATAGCTTCTTCATCACTATTATCATCTACCGCACACCATATCTCATGGCAGCCATGCTCAAGCATTACACGAGTCAGCTCACTTCCTCTAAGCACTATATTCACCTCTAACTTCGTACTATTTTGTATATTATGTTATACGAATATAACTGTTTATTAGCAATTTGGACAGCTTTATTTTCAATTAAAGTATTACAAATTAATATACAAACTTTCAGTTATAAGCGGCTATAGATTTATATCATCATAAAAAAGTTCTACTTTTTTTACTGGTATGGCGCATTGCCATTCAACGCCTTCTTTACAGGAGAATTTATCATTTTCAAAAGAAATAATGTGCCTTAGCGAATCATATTCAGCGCTATCGATACTAGCCATCGCCTGCTCGTCGCTCTCATTACTGACCGCGCATAAAACCTGCTTATCCCCTCGTGCGAGCATGGCACAAGTCAGCACACTACCTCTTAATCTGGTACTCATAAACTATCCTTTATTTTCAACAATTTATAGATTTCTTGCTATATCATATAGATATAGAGATACTATATAGTATTGATTTATAGTCTCTTTAGTATTTAAGTGTATATGCACGTTAACTCATCGCACCCATCGCTTAGTGTTTTTTAACTTTAAAGGGCTCTGAGAATTGCAAAATCAAAAAGCCAACGACCGATAATATAATGGCAATCTCATAACGACCGTAAGCCACCGAAATACCGATGGCGCCCGTATTCCATAAGCTCGCTGCCGTGGCAGTGCCCTTTGAGCCTTTTTCATTTTTAAAAATCGCCCCACCACCGATAAACCCCATACCTGTGATGATGGCATACATGATTCTCGCTTCACCAGTAGCATCATAAATATCCATACCAACCAACATAAACGCGCATGAAGCAATGGTTACCAGTGGAAACGTCCTTAACCCCGCGCCGTTGTCTTTCATCTCACGATTAAGGGCAATCGGTAATGACAATATAAAGGCGATGCCCAACTGGAAAAAATGATAGCCCATCAGCTCTAAATCTATATCGAATCCAAACATCGTTATCACCTTTTCACATTAAGAAAAAACCCTTAAAGTCCAGTTTCGGATAGCGCAGTCGCTAAGTAAACTTTCGCCATCATTTTGCTTTGTTGATTGCCTCAACCGTCTGTTGCGCCATTTGATAGCAACTTTCGATATTGCCTTGTCCGCACCAATCACCACTGACAATCCATTGATGAGACTCGTCTATTAAGATGCCTAATGCTTTTTTATCACTATCAGTGACAGTGGCGGCATAGCGCCAACGATGGCAATCTATTTGGCTAGGAGCATGGTCATCGTTCCAATTCAATGCCTGCTTGGCAGCTGTTAATAACTGCGTTTTGATCGTCTCCATATCGTCATCGACATGCTGCTCTGACCAGTCGTTGCGCGCATGAATAGTGACACTGGGTAGCAGGTCATCGCGAGCAGGTTTTTGATGCTCGATAAATATTTTATCGAGTATAAAGTGATTGAGATAAGCCACATCCCAGCGTGGCGCTGCTTGAGCGCTTAACATTTTTGGTAATGTATCAAAATTATCCCAGCCCAGCATCAGCGTATAACACGCCAGCATTGTTGGCTTAGAAATCTTGGCTTGCTCAGCAAAGCCGCTCTCTGCCATTAACTCTATGGTCTGACCGTTTGGCGCGGTACATATCACCCAGTCAAAGTGCCCTAGACTCACACCAGTCTCGTCAAATAGCTCAGTTTTTTTATCAACCTTTTCCGCTAGAGAATTATCATATTGAGCCAATGGCGCAACGCGGGTTTTAAATTTTATAGTGCTGTACTGCAACTCATCAGCCAGTGTACGCCCCCAACTGGTCATTTTTGGTGTACTGATATAGCGGGCTTGCGTGGTGTTCCATTGCTCTTTGATGTGAATATCAGGCGATTGAGTATCATTATTCGCTGGCGTGAGCTCAACCACGTTGGCGCACCATGGCTGTAGCAATCCCGTCTCTAACCAAGACGTAATAAATTGCTTAAAACTTGCCGTCTTGGCCGTAAAAAACTGCGCCCCAAATGCCCATTGCCAGTTTTTACCAGTGGGGCTATCAGTACGATATCGAGTGGCTAAACGCCCTACGCTACGTGACTTTTCAAAGACAGTAATTTGCGGTAAGGGTGTTTGCGCACTATCTTGTGCTATGTTTTGAGCAAAGGCGCGCTCTAATAATGTAGCGGTAAACAGCCCTGTCAAACCACCACCAATGATAGCGATTTTTGGTGATTGGGTAGCGACAGCTTGCAAAGATTGATTGGTCATAATGACAGCAGGCCTCATATAATGTTGGATAAAAAAGGGAGTGATAATAGTAGGAATGTTTTCGACAGTATGGTTATCGTTAGATAAGATGGTTATAGAAAGTATTGAACCTTTAAAGTTTGTTGATATCAATATCGTCTGCGTAAAAAAGCCATGCTAGTTTTCATAACATGACTTTTCTGAACGCTAATCGTCTATTTACTGAACGTGCTTTTAGCAATATCTAATTATCGATACTTTAGCCTACTCTCCTCGCGCAGCTTTAACTACCTCAACCAGCTGATTAATCACCGAGCTATCCGCAAGAGTAGACAAATCACCCAAACCTACATATTGCCCTGCCGCAAGGTTACGTAAAATACGGCGCATAATTTTGCCCGAGCGGGTTTTGGGTAACGCTTCAACGATATGAATAGCATCCAAATTGGCAATCGGACCAATCTCAGCGCGAACATGTCGATTCAGCTCAGCCTTTAGCGCTTCTGTCTCTTTTTCACCCGATTTCAAAATGATAAAGGCACAAACGCCCATGCCGCGAATCTCGTGCGGCATCCCGACAATGGCGGCCTCCGCTGTCGCAGGATGCGCGACCACGGCGCTCTCAATTTCTGCTGTTCCCAGGCGATGCCCTGCGACGTTAAGCACATCATCGACGCGACCCGTGATCCAGTAATGTCCATCTTCGTCACGCTGCGCCCCATCACCAGTGAAATAATAACCGGGATACTCACTAAAGTACGTCTGTAAAAAACGCTCATGGTCATTATAAATGGTACGCATTTGCCCCGGCCAACTGCTGTTAATTGCTAGGTTTCCTTCAGCAGAGCCTTCTAGCATAGTACCGTCACTATCAACAATCTCTGGTTTGATACCGTACAAAGGATTCATCGCTGCGCCCGGCTTGAGGGCGACCGTGCCTGGTATCGGTGCCATAAGGATGCCGCCTGTCTCAGTTTGCCACCAAGTATCTACAATCGGACACTTGCCACCGCCGACGATATGATAATACCAGTCCCATGCTTCGGGATTGATCGGCTCGCCGACTGTTCCGAGTAATCGCAAACTTGAACGATCAGACTCCCGCACAAAGACATCGCCCTCCTTCATCATCGCTCGAATCGCCGTCGGTGCAGTGTACAGAATGGTCACATCGTGCTTATCGATAATATGACCGATGCGTGCCCATGTGGGGTATTCTGGTACGCCCTCGAACATCACCGTCGTCGTACCATTGGCAAGCGGTGCATAGGTTGCATAGGTATGACCTGTGATCCAGCCTACGTCCGCAGTACACCAGTAGACGTCATCGTCTTTAATATCGAACACATCTCGAAAAGTAGAGAGAGCATAGGTGATATAGCCGCCCGTGGTATGCAGCACACCTTTAGGTTTGCCAGTAGAGCCAGAGGTATACAACAAAAATAGCGGGTCTTCAGCATTCATGACTTCTGGCTCGCAATGTTCTGACTCGCCATCGACCAAGTTATGATACCAAACATCGCGGCGACCACTCATCGGTACAGAATTACCCGTACGATGAACGACAATGACGTTGGTGACGCTGTCAGTGCCATCCATATCTAGTGCCCGATCGACATTGGCTTTAAGCGGCGTATGCTTATTACCACGTAAGCCTTCATCAGCCGTAATGATGATTTTTGAGCGACTGTCTATCAGGCGATTGCCCAAGCTCTCAGCAGAAAAGCCACCAAAGACCACGGAATGCACAGCGCCAATACGGGTACATGCCAGCATCGCTATCATTGCTTCAGGTATCATCGGCATATACAAGGTCACGCGATCGCCTTTTTTGACCCCAAGCTTACGCATGGAATTACCCAAGCGACAGACCGCTTGATGCAGCTCTTTAAAGGAGATGATTTTGTGCAGTGAAGGGTGATCGCCCTCCCAAATAATGGCAGGCTTGTAAGGATTTTTTTTGACATGTCGGTCTAGACAGTTAACAGAGATATTCAACTCGCCGTCCTCAAACCATTTTATGCGAAAATCATCCAAATCATAGTTAACGTCGCTGATTTTGGTCGGTTTTTTTATCCAATCGATCAGCTCGGCACGCTTCGCCCAAAAAGCATCATTAGCCTGAGGTGATTCGATAGATTTTTCGTAGTCTTCGCGGTATTGTTCAGCGGTAGTATTGGCAGCAGCGATAAATTCGGCCGCAATGGGGAATGATTTTTGAGTCATCGTATTTGTCCTTTTTAATTATTATGACCTGCACGCATAACGGTCGAAAACGACTGCCTGTACAGGTGATAAGGGTCATCTTCCATAATGTGTGACACTCACGGTTAGTTTGACAAATAAGCAGAACGGTTGCAAGGTATCAACAGCCATTCATAACAATATGCCTATACAGCGGCGGTATACTTGATCACCCATGATAAAATTTATTGACGAGGTGTGGTTTTGCATCTACTCGCTTTTACTATTGCTATTGATTAATTTAAAACATGTTTTGATTTTGGTATAAATAAAGACATCACCGTCCAGATATCAGATAACGATATGACATTTAATCCTTGTAACCTTGTATGAAATATGGACAATAGCTACACGCGAGATACGACGCCAAAATACACCCTTCACCAAACCCTCTTATTGACCTGCTGCTATGAAAATAAGCAATCGACTCTGTTGTTGATTCGATGACGGATTTGGTGGCTGGTTTTTAAACCTATTATTTTATGAGACGACCATGAGCAATCACCGCAATGCATCACAATACACCCACTATGATGTCATCATCATCGGCGCTGGCGCGTCAGGGCTATACTGTGCGCTCACAGCGGGTCACCGTGGTCGCCGCGTACTGGTATTAGACCATGCCAATAAAGCGGGCAAAAAAATCCTCATGTCAGGTGGCGGACGTTGCAACTTTACCAATTATTATGTGGAGCCTGAGCACTTTATCGGTGCCAATCAGCATTTCTGTAAATCCGCGCTTAGTCGTTACCCCAGCTGGGAGTTTATCGGTATGGTGGCAGCACATAACATCCCTTACCATGAGCGCGAACACGGTCAGCTATTTTGTGATGATTCAGCGCAAGATATTTTGACCATGCTCCTCGCGGAATGTACGGCAGCTGGCGTACAAGTAAAGCTAAATGCGCAGATTGACAGTGTACAAGCTATCGAAAATGACAAGAACGCCAAATTTGAATTACTGTCCAGCAAGCAGCTTAGCAAAAAAGAAAAGCAAGAGAGAAAAGAATCCGCCAATCAAACCAAACTGCCGCAAATAGGCTACCGCTGTGAGTCACTCGTGGTCGCTACTGGCGGACTGTCTATTCCAACGATGGGAGCCAGTGGTTTAGGATATGAATTGGCGCAGCAATTTGGGCACACGCTGATTGCAACCGATGCCAGCTTAGTGCCTTTTACCTTTACGGATAAAACGGGTGAGCTTATTCGATCTTTGGCTGGTATTAGTTTGCCAGTCATCGCTAGCAATGAGCGCATCTCTTTTAAATTGCCTATGTTGTTTACCCATCGCGGGCTCTCAGGCCCTGCTATGCTACAACTATCAAGCTATTGGCACACTGGCGAGACCATTAGTATCAACCTGCTGCCAAATATCGACATGACAGCGCTGCTCCTTGCGCACAAAAAATCGCACCCAAAGCAACTGATTCGGACGGTCGTCGCGGATTATACCGATAGTGGCGATGACAGTAATAAGCTACCAAAAAAGCTGCTTGCCGCGCTACAAACGCACCTTTGGGACGATATCAAAGACACCGAACTTGCCAATATTAAAGATGAGCGGCTGACGGAGCTTGGCGCGACTTTGAATGGCTGGCAGCTCAAACCCTCTGGTACAGAAGGCTATCGTACCGCTGAGGTGACCCGCGGCGGTGTAAAAACTGATGAAGTCTCCTCAAAGACCATGCAAAGTAACATGCAGGAGGGCTTATACTTTATCGGTGAAGTGCTGGATGTTACTGGTTGGCTTGGCGGCTATAACTTCCAATGGGCATGGGCCAGTGGCTTTGTCTGCGGTGAAGTGGTTTAACCTCATTTAATCATAAACAGTGCTTATCGGCAGTGCTTACAGATAGAACTTATAAACAGCACTTATAAACAGCATTTATAAACAGCGCCATGGCTAAATGCCCACCACGCTCTAATGAGATATCCCTATTTTTATTCTACTTAAGTTGCCTTTTATCTACATTAGTCCTTGATAAATTATTAAAATAAACACAATATAGGTGGCTATAAATGTAGCGTAACTTAACAGAACTTTTTTATTAAAAAATACGTTTTGTCTGACGAGGTAATAAATGCGTCCTATTAAAAATATTCATGGTGATAAAGCGCCGCACTGGGTAGGTGACGGCTTTTATGTAAAGACCTTAATCAACCATCTTGACGATAATCCTCATTTTAATTATAGCCATACCGACCCTTTTTTGTTATTTGATTATGGCAAACCAACAACCTTTGATCCGAACCCCAATTATAAAACACAGCCGCATGGAGTCGGACAGCATCCACACAAAGGCTTTGAAACCGTCACTATCGCCTACGAAGGTGAAATCAGTCATGCCGATTCAGTAGGCGGGCAAGGGATTATTCAAAAAGGCGATGTGCAATGGATGACCGCAGGTCGTGGCATCATGCACGAAGAGTTTCATTCGGAGGCTTTCGGTCAACGTGGTGGCGTCTTTAGTATGGTGCAATTGTGGGTTAATTTGCCAAGTGCGCACAAACTGACCGACCCAAACTATCAAAGCATCAAACGGGCAGATCTGCCTATCGTTGAGTTAATCGACAGCAGCAACCCTAACCACCAAACGACGATTATTGGTAAGGCGGCTATCATTGCTGGTGCGTGGCAAGAAATCAGAGGCGCGGCAAATACCTTTACTCCGATTAACTTATGGGATATTGAACTGCATACTGCGGGCGCGACGACGCTAAAAGTGCCCAACACCCACAATACGCTACTGCTGGTACAAGAAGGTGAGCTACTGGTCAATGGTACGTCAGTCAGTGCCGGTAATTTGATTCAATTTGATGCGCCAACTCAGCACCGCACTGATGGGCAAGCTCAGCAAAAACCTTCTACTGATAGCATTGAGCTGCATTATCCTGCTACCGAAAATGGCAAGCAAGCACCAGTCAAGCTTTTACTATTGAGCGGCGAACCTATCGGCGAACCAGTCGCAGGTTATGGACCCTTTGTAATGAACACCCAAGAAGAGCTCCGCCAAACGTTTCGGGATTACCAAACGGGCAACTTTGTTAAATAGTTAAAATACAGGCATCAAAAAGCCACCTGACGGTCTGCGTCAGGTGGCTTTTTATTATGTGCTTATGTATCGGCTAACGGTGAGGGTGTTTTTAACACACCTTAAGGTTAGCTAATCATAAGGGCAGCTGATTATCCATTATGCTTGGTTAAGGAATGGATAATCGGTATAGCCTTCATTACCACCACCATAAAAACTCTCTGGATGCTGCTCATTGAGCGCTGCCCCTTCTCGGATACGCTCAACCAAATCAGGATTGGCGATATAATCACGGCCAAAAGCAACCGCATCGATATAGCCGTCTTTGATGTTTTTCTCCGCTTTTTCAGCCGTATAGCCACCAGCAGCGATGATCATATTATCAAAAGCATCACGGACACGCTGACGGAATGCATCACTATAAGGCGTACCACCTGCCCAATCAGGCTCAGAGATATGCAAATACATCAGACCACGCTTGTTGATCTGTTCAACTAGCCAGATGTTTTCGTCTTCGTTGTAGCCTGCTTCTACATTGTTAAACGTGCCAAGTGGCGAGATACGAATACCCACATGATCAGCATCCCACGCATCAACACAAGCATCAATGACATCAAGAGTCAGACGCGCACGATTCTCACGGCTACCGCCATACTCATCATCACGCTGATTGGTTTGCTCAACCCAAAACTGATGCAATAGATAACCATGCGCACCATGAATCTCTACTCCATCAAAGCCTGCTTCTTTAGCATTTTTGGTCGCTTGGGCAAAATCAGCGATGACTTGCTTAATCTCATCAAGTGTCGCTGGACGTGGCGTGGTCGCTTCAACACGGATGGCGTGATTATTGCTATCACGCAATGACGTACGCACACCGACATGCACATCAGACGCTGAAATCGGCGCTTTGCCATCAGGCTGCACGCTTTCATGCGCGACCAATCCTGTGTGCCATAGCTGTACGACAATTTTGCCACCTTTGGCATGGACATTATCAACGATGGTTTTCCACGCAGTGATTTGATCTTGGGTATGGATACCCGGCGCACCAGCATAGCCTTTTGCCTGAAAAGATACCTGCGTCGCTTCAGTAATAACAAGCCCAGCACTCGCACGCTGTGAATAATACTCTCCAGCAAGTGCCGTCGGTACATCACCAGGTTCGATTGAACGTAGACGTGTCAACGGTGCCATGATGATGCGGTTTTTTAGGGTTTGCGTACCCATTTCTACGGGTTCAAATAAATTATCGTGTGCCATAAAAAGCCTTATTTGTTGTTATAAAACCATAATGATTGGTTTGTTATTAATGAATAAATAGCGCGCTCGTTTTTTAATACGCTATTTATAATCCGTAGTCTTTATAGGGGGCAAACGTGATAATTCCAAGGAAAAATGACCAATAAAAATATCAATATGGCATGATATCGGTATTGATAATACTCATTATTCAACGCCTCTTATTAGCCTATTAAGCGAATGGCTTTAATCATTGAAAAACATAAATAGCAAAATAACATTATTTATCAATAACGTGTACTCACAACCTCTCAGTCAAAAGTCTACTTAGGGCGTGTTGAACGATGACCCAATCGAGATTTTTACAATTTGAGCATCTTTTTAATGGACAACTCTAAAGACAAGTAAGTGCCAAACAATATCACCATCGAGCCGATGATCGCAGGTGTGTCCAATGCTTCACCAAGCAATAAGTAACCCAATATAATCGCAAAAATCGGAATCACCAAGGTAATACTGGTTGCGCGCATAGGACCAATACTTTTTATCAATTGATTCATAAAAATCAAGGCAATGGCGGTTGAAAATACGCCAATACAAATGACAGAAACCCAAGCAGTAAGGCTAATGCTTTTACCATATGGGAATTCGTAGACTGCTATCGGCAACATGATCACACTGGCAATGATGAGCGAACCTGCGGTAATTGCCACTGGCGAGACACTGTATAAGTAGTTTCTGGTAATATTGGCACCGACGGCATAACCGACACAGGCCAATAACGCATAGCCCATTGGTAGCAACCCTGAACTTGACTCAGCGCCCTGCCCGCTACCGCCAAATAAGTTTTCACTCATCAAAATAATCACACCGATAACACCGATGACTAAACCGAGAAGTTGTGTTCTTGACAGTCTGTCTTTAAAAAAGGTACTGGCGATGAAACCGCTCATCATCGGCACAGACGCATTGAGCACCGCCAACACCCCTGCGTTTACCGATCGCGCTGAAAAGGCAAACAGGATAAAGGGAATAGCCGCAGAAAATAATCCAACCAGCGTCAACACTTTCCAGTTATCCCGTATACCCTCTCTGTTTTTGGGCTGATTAAAACAAAAACCAGCATGGTCAGCCCAGCCAAGACCACACGAAGGCTCGCAAAAGCTAACGAGCCAAACTCAGGCACGCCGATACGATAAAAAATAAAAGACAGCGACCACATAAAGGATAAGGTGATAAAAATAATGAGGTCGCGGTTAGACATGTGGTGATCCTATCAAGCGTTAGACGATTGCTCCTTACTTATAAAATGGCTATTTATGAACTTCTCGTTATGAAATGATTGTTATTAATAAATTCATCATAAAAACGCAGTTATAAAAGGCTTAGTCGTAAAAAGTATCGTGTGATAAAAAAACCTCGATGATAACTTTTTAATTGCTCGATTGATGTTGTATTTTCTGTATTTATCACTGATTTCTTCTACAAATTTACTTTATCCAAAATAAAGTCAATATCCTTATCGCCGCGCCCTGACAAATTGACCAAAATTGTCTCATCCGCTGACATATCTTTGGCAATTTTCATCGCATAAGCGATGGCATGTGCCGACTCTAAGGCAGGAATGATACCCTCAAGGCGCGACAATGCCATAAACGCTTCTAGACATTCAGCATCAGTCGCCGACTCATAAGTAGCCAGTTTTAAATCTCGCAGATGCGAGTGCTGTGGTCCAACCCCAGGATAATCAAGACCAGAAGCAATCGAATGTACGGGAGCTGGCTCGCCTTTTTCATCGAGCAGCACGTAACATTTAAAACCATGAATCTCACCTTTCACGCCGAGCGACATTGTCGCCGCATGATTAGGGGTATCCAGACCTTCACCTGCGGGTTCCACGCCTATTTTTTCTACATCTTTATCATCAAAAAAGCCGCTAAACATACCAATTGCATTGGAGCCGCCGCCAATACAGGCCACAACCTTATTAGGTAGCCTACCGGTCGTCGCTAGGAACTGCGCCCGCGCTTCATGTCCGACCACTGACTGAAAATAGCTGACCATTTCAGGATAGGGCGCAGGTCCCAGTGCCGAGCCAATCGCAAACATACTAGTATCGAGCTCATTAAGATAGGTTTCAAAGGCGCTATCGACTGCTTCTTTTAGTGTACCAGCGCCACGCGAGACTGGCACGATATTGGCACCCAAAATCTTCATCCGGCTGACGTTTGGATGCTCCTTTTTAATATCCACCACACCCATGTGAATCTCACACTCCAAACCCATCAATGCTGCTGCCGTCGCTAATGCTACGCCATGTTGCCCCGCACCCGTTTCCGCAATCACCTTTTTTTTGCCTAATTTTTTGGCTAATAACACTTCACCCAAACAGTGATTAATCTTGTGCGCGCCCGTATGATTTAAATCTTCACGCTTAAAATAAATCTGCGCGCCGCCGCAATGCTCCGTCAAACGCTGCGCATGATAAATAGGACTTGGACGACCAACATAGGTCTCACGCAAGCGCTTCATCTCAGCGATAAAATCATCGTCTTTAATGATTTCACGAAAGCCTAATTCGATTTCTGCCATGGCTTTGGCAAGCTCAGGATGACCAATTTTGCCACCGAACTCGCCATATAAACCATCGTTATTCGGTAGTATTGATTGATGTAAACCGTAGCCAGCTTCTGTATTTTGCGTTGTCATAATTAACCCTTATTATTTTAAATGGAGTATTAGTATTGGCATTTTTGCCGAATTATTTAGCTTTTTTAAGGATAAGAATAATTGAATATATTTATGTTCTAGTACATTGAAACAAGATAATAAGCGAAATTCTCTATTCGGTCAAGTTTACACGTCACTCTAAAAATAATTGACTAAGAGACTTGCTAAGGTCATTCAATAAAAACTGGCAAAAATAATTAGTGAATGAAAGCCCTATTTGACTATAAGTATTACAGCAATCGCGTGACTGAAATAATAACGCAACCTATGTTTGCTAATATGATGCTCGCTTGGCTTAGCGCACCTTTGCAGTCTAAAGCTAATATTATTTCATACGGGCTTTTTAGCTTAAATATCAAATTAGGATACACCATGCAACGACGCCAACTGATTAAAGCCATGGGTTTAAGCTTAGGCGCTATCAGCACCTCCACGGCAGTGAGTGGTTGCCAAACGCTTGCCAAGCAGCCAAAGCTACCAAGCAAAATTACTCAAGCTGGGTATTTTCCTAATATCATCGTTGGTAGTGGCTATGGTGGCGCGGTATCGGCACTACGACTCAGCGAAAAAGGTCACAAGGTTTTAATCCTTGAGATGGGGATGCGCTGGGATAGAAGTCCCAAGCATGATACCTTTTGCAAAATGATTAACGCTGATAAACGCTCAAGCTGGTTTAGCAATATGCCAAACGCTCCTATTCCGATTCCAATCCCTATCAGAAAATATCCTGGGGTTTTAGATTTAATCGAATATGAGGATATGAAAGTCTTTGCAGGGCGTGCTTATGGTGGCGGCTCTATCGTCAATGGCGCGATTGCCATTCAGCCCAGACGCTCGCACTTTGAAGAAACGTTCCCTTGGATTGATGCTGATGAGATGTATGACACTTACTTTCCCCGCGCGATGAAAAACCTGAAAGTCAGCCAAATTCCTGAGTCGTTTTTTAATCAATCCGAGCACTACGAATTTACTCGTTCAGCTGAACGCCAAGCTTCAAGGGCGGGACTAAAAACAGAGTTTTTCGGTAATAGCTACGATTTTGACTATATGCAAAAGGAAGCGCGCGGCGAAGTGTATAAATCCGCGCTCGGCGGTGAAGTTATCTATGGCAATAACGCTGGCAAGTTTTCATTGGATTTAACCTACTTAAAAGACGCCGAATCTACTGGCAATGTCACGGTCAAAACCTTGCGCAAAGTTAATACTATTCAAGCGCTCGATAACGACCAACTGCGTTTAGAAGTCCATGTCATCAATACCACAGGCGGCATCGATAAAGTTGAGTATTACACTTGCGATAAGCTCTTCCTTAATGCAGGCAGTACGGGAACCTCAGAGCTGCTACTCAAAAGCCAAGCTGAAGGCAAGCTTAATAACTTAAACGAGCATATTGGTCAACATTGGGGACCCAACGGTAACATCATGACGGGACGCAATTTCGTCCACGCTGCTGGCACCACCCAATCCACCATTCCGGTCAAAGGCATCAATATGTGGGACGGCGATAGAGACGGCTCAAAGTATAAAATCTTTGCTGAACTCGCGCCACTACCGTTAGGACTTGAAACTTGGACGACGCTCTATCTCGCCATCACCGACAACCCAGAACGTGGCAATTATTATTATGATAAAGCCACCAAAACCGTCAAGCTTAACTGGAAACGTAAGCAAAATGAGTATTCGGTAAATGCAGCTAAAGAGCTGTTAGATAAGCTAGCCAAAGCTAATGGCGGCTCTACCTCAAGCTTGCTATTTACCAAAGGCTTCGGTGATAACTTCTGCTATCACCCGCTCGGCGGCTGTGTACTTGGCAAAGCTACCGATGAATTTGGTCGCGTCAAAGGTCATAAAAATATCTATGTGCAAGATGGCGCGTTAATCCCCGGTAGCGCTGGCGTCAATCCGTATGTTTTTATCACCGGTCTTGCTGAGCGTAATATGGCTAGTATTTTGAAAGGAGATTTTGGGTAAGGGGTTAGAAGTTGGTTAGATGGAAACGCTCTTTAGGAGCGTTTTTTTTGGGTTTTGGATTTGTGGAATTTATTTCCTGCCATCTGCTTGTATCTACTCATCTGGGCGAAGCGCTGGCACGGTTTGAGTAGTTGTGGTTGCCTTAACATAACTAGGGTAAATTAATCATATAAGTCACATCTACTCTGACACGAGATAAAATCAAAAACACTTTCAAAAACAATGTCTTGTTAATAAAAAATCAAAATATTTATTGATATTTTGTACGCTGACAGCGAATTAAGTTTGCATTTAACGAATATATGTATTACTATTATTTCGTTAATAGGTTTCAAGACTAGAAATCTCATCATTGTTATTTAGGTATCAATTCGTACCTGTGGAGAATATTTTATTCTCTAATCCTTTCCCGGGTATTGTGAACTCTACGGACACAGAGAGCATAATGACCGAGGGCTCACACTCTTGCGATGAGCGCAAGAGTGTGGCATTGGGACTTGTCGTTGGGACACGTCTTTCCTCTAATTACGATGAGAGGTCAGCATTTCGCTGGCTTTATTAGAGGAGTTATTTATGAAAGAACCTATTAAATCCCAACGAGCACTCAAGAATCGTAAGAAAAAATTCATCTGGAAACTCTTCAAAGGATTGTTAGTATTGTTAAAGTTCTTTGACTTGCTTGACAGCTATTTTGATAAGGATTCTTGAGTGTCATCCTAAACGCATGTGAGGTTCATATGATTAATCAAGCTCTTAAAAAGATTCGTGAATTTCATAACATGAAACAAAACGAATTAGCTAACAATATAGGTATTTCTAACTCATATTTATCTGAGATTGAGAGTGGTAAAAAGTCACCAAGTTTAGATTTGCTTCAAAAGTACTCAGAATTATTTGATATACCAGTATCATCCTTAATATACTTTTCCGAAGAACTAGATAGTGGCTCTGGTTCATCTATTAACAAGCTTAAAGTAAAATCAAGGAAGTTTTTACTAAAATTACTAGAATGGAGTGATTCTGTTGATGAAAAAAAAGAGAAAACTCAAAGTTAGACACTTCAATAAACAGTACCCAATTCATCAGTCTCCTTTATATAGACTATCTAGTTTAAAAAGCTTTCAGTACTACTTGCTATGCCTTTAAAGGATATTAAGAAGCTAAATGGTAACAATGATAGTCGTTACAATGTTTTTACGAACAAAGATGATCGAGAGATTCAAGAGCCTTTCAATGAAATATATGTAATACATAATAAGCTTGCTAGTCTTCTGTCTCGTATAGCTACGCCTACCTATTTACATTCTTTTAAAAAGCAATATTCCCATATCACAAATTCAAAAGCTCATTTAGGCTCAGAACAAGTCATAACTTTTGATATCAAAGCATTTTATCAAAACATTACTCAAGATAAGATTAGGGTGTTTTTTAAAAACGACTTAAAGTGCTCTCCCGATATTGCTTTTTTGCTTTCTAAAATATGTAGTTATGACAATCATCTTCCTACAGGAAGTCAAGTAAGCATCTATTTAAACTTTTTAGTTAATAGAACAATGTTTGATGAAATGCATAGTTTGGCAGAAACACTAAAAATCTGTATTACAGTATATGCTGACGATGTTACTATCTCAGGTGAAAAAGTTGATATGGGTATGCTTAATACTATGTCTAAAATAGTTGAAAGACACGGTCATACCATAAATAAGCAGAAAACTCGTAAATATTCAAACAGTCAAGTTCCTGTCATTACAGGTATTGCCTTATGCAATGGTAAAACACAACCAACTAATGAAAAATTTAAAGAGTTACGTCAAAAAAGTAACTTTCTATTGAGAGTTTCTAATGACTTAGATTTAGAATTTTTGAAAAAAGAAAGTATGTCTTTAGATGGCACATTAAATTATTTTTCACAACTTAGCTCTGGAGTACCTAAAAGTACGTTAGAAGCTAGAGACAGGCTCGCAAAGTTACTTGGTATATAGGCTAGGAATCTTGTCTAGCTTTTACTTTCCGTAATTCTATAGTCTAAAACGTCAATCTATGAATTATTGCGAATGACCATAATTTCAATCACGATAGATGTATAGAAGGTAGCAGATCTCACCGCTAGCCCTGATAGTAGCGGTATCCTAACGCCGACGATGGCGTTGCGGACTATGGCTGGGGGTGGTCGCTCGAATGTTGGAACGCCACCAGACAAACCAGTCCGCACGCCATTGACAAGTTAGATACAAGCGAATAGCAGGATTAGCTCCATAAACTAATCATTCCTCAAAATCTATACATCCTCTTCTCAAACTTCAACTAATACGCCCCGCTCTACCCCAATATTCAAATCCTAAAACCATCCTACCTACCACACAGCCATTGAATTCCAACCTCGCATCGGCAACAATGACAGTATTTATTTATAATATTCACTCTAGAAAAACCATCCGAGAAAAAGGATAAATAATGAAACTGCGTATCTTAAAATCTGCCGTGACCAACCCTTGGTTTAACCTCGCCACAGAGGATTGGATATTTAATACGCTCAACCCAGACTCGCACACGCTCTTCTTATGGCGCAATAGCGAGACCGTGGTCATTGGGCGCTCGCAAAACCCATGGGTAGAATGCAAAATCGATAAGATGGAAGCCGACGATGTGTTTTTGGCGCGCCGACAAAGTGGTGGCGGCGCGGTGTTTCATGATTTGGGCAATACCAACTTTACCTTTTTATCACCCAAAGCCGACTACGACCAAGAGGCAAACTTCACCATCATCATTAATGCGCTAAAGAAGTTAGGCATAGACGCAGATTTATCTGGTCGTAATGATATGCAAGTCGGTGATAAAAAAATATCAGGCAGCGCGTTTAAACATGCCGCCGATCGCAGCTTTCATCATGGTACGTTACTCGTAAATGCCAACATGCAAAAGCTGGGCGATTATCTCAATCCGCATCCGCTTAAACTGAAAGCAAAAGGTATCAAATCCGTGCGCGCTCGCGTGGCAAACTTAGTAGAATTTAACGATGCTATTAATCACGAAACCTTATCTGCTGCGATTATCGAGGCGTTTTGTGAATATTATAGTGACACCGCGCCAGTAGAAGAATTAGATGAAGCCAGCCTCGCCAAACAACCTACATTGAACAAATACTATCAACAGATGGCAGATTGGGATTGGCGCTTTGGTAAGACGCCTGAATTTACCCATCACATTGAAACGCGCTTTGATTGGGGCATTATTGATTGTCACCTTGATGTGAAGCAAGCAGTGATACGCGAAGTAGTCATCTTCTCTGACGCATTAAATGTTGAGTTGATTGAGCTATTAAAAGACACGCTGACTGATATTAAATATGATAAAGAAGCTATTAAAAACAAGCTCGATGACTTAGCTAAAGCGCATCCTGAGTTAGCAGCACACATTGACGATGTTTCTAAGTGGCTGACTAGCGAGATGGAAGGTTAGATTTTTGCTTGTTATTAATACCTTAGATTAATAAATAAAGAGTCTCAATTTCTTACTACCGTCAATTATTCAAATATTTTTATGCTTTGAGCAGGCTAATCTTGCGATACAAACTCCACTTTTAAACAAACTTAAGTTTGATATTTAACGCTGTAGCCCTCTATAATGTCATGCAAATAACAGAATCGCTATAACAATCCAAACTTTAAACGTTTAAGCAAGGTAGCACTATGGCAGCCTATATCACCGTCGGCGCAAAGACCTCTCACGGTGGGACGGTCATCTCCGGCTCACCGCACACCACTCATAACGGCATCCCTGTCGCGCGTAAAGGCGATAAAGTGATCTGTAAAAAATGCAAAAAGGTCACCACTATTGTTAGTGGTGATGCCTCCTTTATTGTCGATGGTGCGCCTATTGCACGTGGCGGTGATGTCACTAGCTGCGGCGCTAAGCTGATTGCTAGTCAGCAGTCGTTTGCGGAGTCTGACTTTGATGTGGGTAGTATTGCGCAGGAAGCGCCTTTGGTGTTTCCGAAGTCGGATATGAGTAATTCCTCCGAAGAACAATATGACGAACAATTTCAAGTTTTAGACGAAAATGATCAACCTATATCTAACGTGGACTATCAAGTTCTTGACACTGAAACGCAAGAAGTTTTGGCTACTGGTACAACCGATTCAGAAGGCTTGACTAAACGCGTAAGTACTGACATCGGAAAAAGTATAAATATTATTTTTATTTAATATTTTAAGTAGGGATTAATTATGGATGGGCTTTTAAAAACTTTAGGTATTAGAGCAAAGACTAATACTAATACTGGTTCTAGACAGCAGGTAAGTCCAGTAAGATTTATTAAATCCACTAAGGAAAGTGACGGGACTGATAGTGGCTGGCTTCGTGTTAGATTGGATAATTCAAAATCTGCATCTCTTTGTGAAAGAACAAAAATTCAGATTACTAACAGTAAAGAAGGAAGAACTTACTTTAGAATAATGGATGGGAGTTTTAAGGGTAAGTTAGCTTCACTTACTGATGGAAATGCGAAGCTATACCTTTCAGGAGAAAAACCTACCATATCCTCTTCTGGTGCTGTGATAGAAGTTATATATTCGGGCAAAGAACGTACCATATATTCTGTAATTCGTAAAGATATCAGGCAAATTCCTGCACGTTTAAGTTTTACGGGAAATACAGCAACCGTTTCGTTGACTACTATAGGAGCTGATTCACTGAATCCTTTGCCCGAGGGAACATACAATATATTAGTCCCTGATGTTCCTCATGATAAAGAGTATACAGAACAATATAAACCTGCGTACCCTGCTTTAAAGTGTCATCAAGTATGGTTCCCTATAGAATATCAGACTAATAACCGTTACGTACATGTAGGTGCTATCTCTGAAGGTTGCGTTACTGTACTAGATCTTAAGTTATGGAATCAAATATACGATTATTTAATAAGTCATCGTCGAACTGATCTAAGATACGTAGGCAAGCTGATAATTAGGAAAATATAATGATAAAAGTCGCCTTCACTTTATGCGTACTAATAACGCTTGCCTCATGTACCTCTAACGATGATATTGATCATGAGCAGACACGTATTGTTTCTCAAGACCATGACAAGTCCATAATAGACAGCGAGCTCTCATCATCAGAAAATTCGACAGTTTACGAATATGAAGATTCTGAAGCCATTTTACGTCATGTCGTTGATGGATGGAAAGCTCCTAAAAGCCTCGCTAAAAAAGAAGAAAGCTATCAATTTTTGCTTAATCTTGAAAAAAAGGGAGACATTGAGTTTGCTCAGCAGAACTATGGTACAGCATGGAATAGATATAGTACGGCTTCTATTTACTATCCTTCGCCTAAAGTACTAGTAAAAGCTGGTGACGCACAGGTACTTCATATTCTAAATAGGTATGAAACTATATGTGATTGTGATAGTAATGATTTACCAGAAGACATAAGAAGAAAAAATTTTCAGTTAGATTACTTGCAGTATATTATTAGAAGAGAATATGGTTTAGCACTTGATTTCAACCGCTACCCTAAGAAAGACTACAACGATGAACAGAGTCTAAGTAAAGAACAAGAACAACAGTTGATTAGCAAAATTGAATGTTTAAATCAGAAACTTGATTTTGAAGGTGACTCAGCTGATGTTTCAATTATAAAGCCATGTCTTGATTGATCAATCGCAAAAAAAGGTCGATTGCATACCCGTACCACAGGGTAAAACTTATGAGCAAGTGAGTCCGAATCAGCCAATTAAATAAAGTTTCCTAATGAGGTTTTGATGTATCAAAGAAAAATCACCCCTTTAATTCAGTCTTTATTACTGGTCACGTTATTCTCTAGTGGCTTGATGGCTGCTGCTTGCTCAGCAGAGTCATCAAATACAGAGATACTGTCAAATCAAAGCACTCCTGCTGAAATATATAAACTCGGACTAGCCTACTATGAAGGTGACTCAGTCCCTGAAGATGATGACAAAGCTTTTGAACTATTTGAAAAAGCTGCCAATCAAGGCTATGCCCCTGCTAAACATTATCTAGGTATTATGTATTATGAAGGTTTAGGCGTAGATCAAAATTATCAAAAAGCATTTGAATGGGTTAAGCAAGCTGCTAACCAAGGAGATTCTGATGCTCAATTCAATCTCGGAATTATGTATCATGAGAGTATTGGTATTGAGCAAGATTATCAAAAAGCAATGCAGTGGTATCTACTAGCAGCTAACAATGGATCTTTTGACGCTCAAAATAATATTGGTAATTTTTACGAATACGGTTATGGTGTGACGCAAGACTATGACAAAGCTTTTGAGTGGTATGCCAAAGCGGCTGACCAAGGGTTAGATGTGGCACAACTTAATATTGGTGGTCTCTACGAGAATGGCTATGGCGTGCCGCAAGACTATGACGAAGCTTTTGAATGGTACAAAAAGGCCGCCGACCAAGGCAATCAAGAAGCCAGCAATCGCATCGGTAGATTGGTCATGAATGGTAAAATTGACGATGAAGGTATCGTTATTTATAGCACCCAAGAAACTGGTCTCACATTAGGTGATATTGAAAACATGAGCCAATGATAATGATGAGCCAGATATTAACTTAGGTAACCTAACAGTTATATGTTTCGTAATACGCTATCTTAGACTTAATTATTTTTTCAATATGCTCAGCAAATACTTTTGTCTCAGGTCTACTATCTTCGTCAATAATTAGCAGACCTCCTATCGAAACATAGCAGACACCAAAAGACTTAGTGGGTAATAGATTAGTCCACTTAGATGAAATATTATTCTCTAGTTTTACAGTTTGCCAATAGTTCGATAAATAATAATCTCCTGTCATAGATTGCCACGTGCAAACTTCAGATTCAGTTATGTTTGAGCTAACAAGTAATGGGGTTTGAAAAAGCATGTCTTTGTGCAGCCCATCGAATGCTCGGATGACGAAAGCAGCAGGATGGTTCGGAAACTCTTCTCTTTCCCTTGACCGTCGCATACTCTGTGCTTGCTGTGTCTGAAAAAGTTGGATAGTGCTGATATCAACCTCGTCAGCCATTTTATACTCTACATCACGTATAGGCTTTGAATACAATGAATCTAAAAGCTCTACATCACTTAATGATATAGATAAACAGCCAATAATTCTTTCGTCGTCTTCCTCTCGTACGCCGCCATACATGCTAACGCCAATGACACAATTATCAAATATCCATTCACAGTGTTCTACTACGTTACCACTACAGTAATGGCTATCGGAGGAGTAGTTTGACTCTGATCCTAAATATGCTATTAGCTTTTTAATCATTGGTTGTCTATTAAATAGTTGTGCTGGGATGTTGATCCATATTGAATCTATCAATCGGTCATCATCTGCTGCACTAAAATGACAGTAAGCAACTTTAAGAGACCACATTTCAGACAGTTTTATAGTGACTGTTTCAGGCATATAGCTTTCTTCATAAGAATGCGTTACCGTATCTTTTTCAGGAAGCTGAGCTTTTATATCAGATAACTTATCACCCCATTTAAAATTTACGTCACCAAATTGAAAGTGTTCCTTTCTCATACCTCTTAGCCTTTATCCAAATAGTAATTTAAAGATACTTATAGCTTTTTACGATCATCTATACACTGAGCAAGTCTATATTATCTAACAAAAAAAGCGGCAAGATAATCTATCTTGCCGCTCTCATTACTTCTGAACTAAACCCTAAATCGCTGCCGCAACCTCAGCACCATCTCTTATAGCACGTTTAGCATCTAGCTCAGCAGCAAGCTTAGCGCCACCGATTAGATGATATTGCGCGTCAGGTGCATCACCGACGTTTGGCATCAGCTCAACCACTGACTCTTGACCAGCACAGACCACGACGCTATCAACACGTAGCAACTGGCTTTGACCTTGGTTATTGGTGATCCAAATGCCTTCATTAGTGATCTTATCGTACTGAGCACCTGATACTTGGATGACACCGTGTGATTTGACATGGGCACGATGTACCCAGCCCGACGTTTTATTCAGCCCACTGCCCAAGCGACCTTTGGTACGCTGCATCAAGTACACTTGGCGGATAGGTTTGATAGCTTCAGGCTTAATCAGTCCACCCTCAGTTTGATAGTTAGTATCATTAGTCACGCCCCACTCTTCACGCCACTCTTCGATAGACTGCGCTTTTGGACGATAGCTTGGGTCTTTTAGCAGCTCAGGGCCCAGCTCATCAAGCGGCTGACCATGTTTGGCGGTCAGATATTCACTGACATCAAAACCGATACCGCCAGCACCGATGACGGCAACCGTATCACCGACGGATTTTTCACCAGAGAGCAGTTCAGCATAGCTCATCACTTGTGGCAAATCCGCGCCTTCCAGTTTGCCAGCAAGGCTTCTAGGAACAACACCAGTTGCAACGATGACATGGTGGAATTTGGCTTTCTCAAGCATGGCTTTATCGACTTTGGTATTAAGTTTAATCTCAACGCCTAAATGCTCAAGCTCGTTGATATAGTAGCGAATGGTTTCAAAGAACTCTTCTTTACCAGGGATAACTTTGGCGTAGTTAAACTGCCCGACCAAGATATCTTTTGCTTCAAACAAGGTTACCTCATGACCACGCAAGGCAGCAACGTGCGCCGCTGACATACCAGCAACACCGCCACCGATGACGGCGACTTTTTTAGGTTTCTTGGTTTTCTTATAAACCAATTCTGTCTCATAACACGCTTGTGGATTGACCAGACAAGTCGAGCGTTTGTTTTCAAAGGTATGGTCGAGGCAGGCTTGGTTACAGGCGATACAGGTATTAATACGATCGGCTTGACCATCTTTGGCTTTATTGACCCAATGGGCATCGGCTAAAAATGGACGCGCCATTTGAATCATATCCGCCTGACCACTAGCCACGATTTCTTCTGCCGTTTCTGGCATATTGATACGGTTGGCCGCCATCATGGGGATGCTGATATGCTTTTTAATCTCAGCGGTGAAATCAACAAACGCGGCACGCGGTACGCTGGTGACAATCGTCGGTACACGCGCTTCATGCCAGCCGATACCAGTATTCATGATGGTCACGCCCGCTTCTTCTAGCGCTTTGGCAACGGTGATAACTTCGTCCATCACGTTGCCGTCTTTGACCAGATCAATCACTGACAAGCGGAATAAGATAATGAAATCTTCACCAGCAGCTTCGCGTACGGCTTTGACGACATCGACCGCCAGCTTCATACGACCTTGAATATCACCGCCGTATTCGTCGGTACGTTGATTCACATGACGCGATAAAAACTGATTGAGCAAATAGCCTTCTGAGCCCATGATTTCCACACCGTCATAACCAGCTTGCTTGGCAAGTTTGGCCGAACGGGCATAATCTTTTACCGTCTGTTCGATGTTTTTAATACTCATCTTACGTGGTTTAAAGGGTGAAATTGGTGATTTTATTGGACTAGAGGAGACGACAAATGGATGATAACCATAGCGACCACTGTGCAAGATTTGCATGATGATTTTGCTGTCATACTTATGCGCAGCACGGGTCACACGCTGATGGTTAATCACGTCCGCTTTGCTATTCATGGTACCGCCAGCAGGCAGTAACCAACCTTCACGATTGGGCGAGATACCGCCAGTAATCATCATCGCCACGCCGCCTTTGGCACGTTCTGCAAAATACGCCGCCAGTTTACCGTAGTTATAAAAACGGTCTTCAAGCCCTGTGTGCATTGAGCCCATGACCATACGGTTTTTAAGCGTGGTAAAGCCTAAATCTAGCGGCTCAAATAAATGTGGGTAGTGTTCATTGGTGCTAGCAGTTTCGATGGTATTGGCAGTGCGGCTGGCGGACATATCATTTTCCTTATGAATGGTTTGTGGAAATGCTTGTTAAAGCTGGCTGGGCTTTTTAAAAGTTAAGATTTTTAAAAATGAGGCTTTTAGAAATAGTTAAGCGATAGGATTTAACATCACTGGTATCGTAACACACCGCTATTATCATCAGCTATGCAGACAAGCGACTGATGAGTGAACACTATGTGAATTAGGCTAACTGATCATGCCATCCAATATAAGCAAGCGCTAAAAACATACTCGCTTTTCACAGAGCATTGTCTATAATGGACGAACAAATATTTACCGTGAGTCACCTATCGGCGAGTTGCTACAAGGAAGGTCAGCAAAATATTAATAGCTTAGCAAGCAGTGATAAATAACGAAGCCAACTTTATAGCAGGTTTGTAGCGTATTCACCGAATTATAACAGCAAGATAAAGGACTATCCCCATGACAGACTTCCACACAGGTCTCGGCAAAAATGCTGCCAACCATCAACCGCTTACCCCTATTGACTTCATTATCCGCAGCGCTCAGGTCTATCCTAACAGAACCGCTATTATCTATGACGATCTTGAACATAATAATCTGACCCAAACATGGCAACAGACTTACGATCGTTGCAGACAACTGGCTGATGGTCTACGTAAATTAGGCATCGATAAAAATGACACGGTGGCGGTCATGATGCCGAACACGCCAGCGATGGTCGAATGCGCTTTTGGGGTGCCCATGTCAGGCGGTGTGCTTTGTACACTGAACACCCGTCTCGATATCAATGCCCTGACCTTCTGTCTGCAACACTCAGAAGCCAAAGTGTTGATTTTAGACAGCGAGTTTGCTGAGCATGCTGAGATTATCGATGAAGCGTTTCCTAATCTTATCGTTATTCATGCGACCGATGCAGCGCTCGATATTGAGCGCTTTGGGCAAATGAGCTACGAAGCATTAATCGCCAGCGCAGACAGTTTGGATAATTGGGAAAAACCATTAGATGAATGGGATGCTATCGCCCTCAACTATACCTCTGGCACCACTGGCAAGCCTAAAGGCGTGGTCTATCATCACCGCGGCGCGACACTCAATGCCGTCTCCAATATTTTAGATTGGGATATGCCCAAGCACCCGATGTATCTATGGACGCTGCCATTATTTCACTGTAATGGTTGGTGCTTTCCGTGGACGATTGCCGAACGTGCGGGCGTCAACGTCTGCTTGCGCAAGATTGATGCTGATTTGATTTTGCAACTGATTGCCAAGCATAAAGTCAGCCATTATTGCTCAGCGCCTGTGGTGCATAATATGATTGCTGGCGGCAAAGCTGAATATAAAGACGCCATCAATCATGAAGTCAAAGGCTGGGTCGCTGGTGCGCCGCCGTCTGAAACCATGCTCGCCGCCATGGAAGCTATGGGCTTTCATATCTCGCACGTTTACGGTCTTACCGAAGTCTATGGTCCAGTCACCGTCTGCGCGGAACAAGCAGAATGGGATGAACTGGATGTCGCTACTCGTGCACAAAAGAAATCACGTCAGGGCGTCACGTCACATTTGATGACTGGCTTTGAGCTATTTAAACAAGGCACCACGGAGCCAGTTGCCGCGGATGGCGAAGAAATGGGCGAGCTAGCATTGCGCGGCAATATGGTTATGAAAGGTTATCTAAAAAGCCGTAAAGCCACCGAAGAAGCCTTTGCTGATGGTTGGTTCCGTACTGGTGATTTGGGCATTAAATATCCTGATGGTTATATAAAAATCATGGACAGGCTCAAAGACATCATCATTTCAGGTGGCGAAAATATCTCTAGTATCGAAGTCGAAAACGTCTTATATAAAATGCCAGAAATCCAAAGCTGTGCGGTCGTCGCCGCGCCGCATGATAAATGGGGCGAAGTACCTGTCGCCTTCATCGAGATTCATGAAGACAGCACCTTGCAGCGCGACCATGTGATGGAACATTGCAAGCAGCATTTGGCGGGTTTTAAAGTGCCCAAATATATTATCTTTGCTGAAATTCCAAAAACCAGCACCGGTAAAGTGCAGAAGTTTGAGCTGCGTCAAGCGGCTAAATCATTGGCACATGAGACGCCAAAAGTAACGGCTAGCGCTAAGTAAGACTTTATCATTAAGCCTTAATAATACGGAAGTATCGTTAATATTAATGAAGCATCATTGATAAAAAAAGGGTCAGCCTAATTGAATTAGACTGACCTTTTTGCTTGGCTATTCTTACGCAAGCCCATACTAATTAAGTTTTGGTTCTAGCCATTGATAGACCAGCATACCGATTATCATCGCAGGAATAAAGACATAGGCCTGCCACTGCCCTGTACCAAGCAGCACAATACCGGGACCTGGGCAAATACCAACCAAACCCCAGCCGATACCGAATAGCATCGCGCCGATTAACAATCTTTTATTAATAGTGGTTTTGGTTGGCATCTCAATTGATGACCCAATCCAGCTGGTCTTTTGACGCTTAGCCAATTGTACACCGACTATCGCTACCATTAGACCGCCGCCCATCACCAGTGCCAGAGAAATATCCCATGCACCAAAGACGTCCAAAAAGCCCTGTACTTTAACAGGATCGGTCATGCCTGATATCAGCAGTCCAAAGCCAAATAATAACCCTGCCAGTAATCCAATTATATTTTTTAGCATGTTTTTTTCTCGCACCTAATGTGTTAATCCAAGCGGTTATAACTATCCGATATAAACAATAGTCATCGCTATCTTCGCAACGTACTGTCTATGTGATTTTTAAATCACACCCAAGACATGACGACCAATATAAACCGTCACAATACCAAACAACATAAAGGTCACCGTCGCCGCCATCGAACGTGGCGACAGTCGCGCATTACCGCAGATACCATGTCCACTGGTACAACCTGAACCCAAACGCGTGCCAAAACCAACCAGTAATCCTGCCCCAATGAGCAGTGGCAAAGAGCTACTAATCTCTATGTCGGGCAACGGTTTTACCAGACCATAAAGTAATGGAGAGATAACAAGACCAAGTATGAATAACACCTGCCACATCTCGACGCGCTTGGGTTTTAAGAGACTTGAGAAAATACCACTAATACCCGCAATACGACCAATGCCCAATAGCAAGATGACCGTTGCAACGCCTAGCATCAGACCGCCTACCAAGGAAATTGGCGTAAAGGCCTGCCAATCTATTTGTATACTCATAATATTTACCTAAGCCAATTTTTATCAAAACAGTTTTGAATTTCGTTTTATATAAATACATTATATTATAAAATATAATAAATAGGTAAAAAAATACTGAACCCTCGTTACGAGGGTTCAGTATTCTTTTTACTTAAAAAACATCTTACGAGATAAAGATATTATTTCGCCAATACTTCATCAAGTGCAGTTTCAAAACGCTGTACCGCTCCGTCTACATCAGTCAATTTATCTAGACCAAATAAACCTAAGCGGAACGTTTTAAAGTTATCCGGCTCACCAACTTTTAGCGGCACACCAGCAGCGATTTGCATGCCTGTTTCGGCAAACGCACTGCCTTTATGCATATCATCGCGATCGGTATAAGCAACCACAACGCCTGGCGCTTCAAAACCTTTTGCCGCAACGCTTTCAATGCCTTTAGCGGCTAATACTTCACGAATACGGTTGCCCAATTGCCACTGCGCATCACGCAATTTATCAAAGCCAATCTCTTTTGACTCTAAAATAGTATCGCGGAATTGACGTAAGCTATCGGTTGGCATGGTGGCATGATAAGCGTGACCGCCATTTTCATAGGCACGCATGACATTTAACCACTGCTTTAAGTCTAAGCTAAAGCTATCTGATTCTGTATTGTCTACTTTTTCGATTGCCGCAGCGCTTAGCATGACTAAGCCTGCACACGGAGTGCTGCTCCACCCTTTTTGCGGGGCGCTGATGAGAACATCAATACCCAAGTCTTTCATGTCCAACCACACACAACCTGAAGCGATACAATCAATGACCAATAAACCGCCAACGCTATGTACAGCCGCGCTTAGCGCTTTGATATAGTCTGATGATAAAATAATACCCGATGAGGTTTCGACGTGCGGCGCAAAGACCACTGCTGGTTTCTCTGCTTTAATTTTAGCAACGGCTTCATCGATATCAACGGGGGCAAATGGTTTTGGTGACTCACCCTCTTCACGATGTGCCGTCAATACCGTAGACGACTTGGCGATTTTGCCTTTTTCTAAAATTTGCGTCCAGCGATAGCTAAACCAACCGTTACGAATAATGAGGCAATCTTCATCATTGGCCAATTGGCGCGCAACGGCTTCCATTCCATAAGTACCAGCACCGGGTACAATGACCACTGCTTCGGCGTTATATACAGATTTTAGGTCGCTAGATAAGTCATTCATCACTTGTTGAAAGACTTTTGACATGTGGTTTAAGGCGCGGTCAGTATAGACCACTGAGTATTCTAATAAGCCGTTTGGATCAATATCTTGACGTAATGCAGTCATAGGAAGCTCCTAGTTTATAGTTAGATAGTTTAATTTTCTCAAGCATTGGCTATAGCAAAATCCAGATACTCTCTTAAACCAACCTGCCTTAATAACGCTAACCAATCTAGACACCTACTGTTCGCCAACTTAGCCAAATAATACTTCTATTAGATAACATTGTTGTCAAATAACGTTTTTGTTAAATAATATGGCTGTCAAATAGCATTGCTGACCAATAGCATAGTCGTTAGATTGCATAGCAGCTAGATACTACTATGGGTAGTATTAACTGAATATTAATGTGGGGTAATAGTCGAGAGCATGACGCAGGGTTGACGATATAGCACTTTATCCTAGCGCTATTGCCGTTGGTGATTGTGTTTTGCACGCCGTGTTTTTATTGATTTTAGACAAAGTCGTACAGAACAGGTGCGCCACTATAGGGGCTACGCGGTGGTAGGCTAATAATGGTCACTAACAACTGATGAGATGAATAGGCATCAAGCGAGAACATATACACTAAGGTTTTTAGAAAATAACCGCTCGCGTATAACAAAAGATTATCATCGCTTAATATACTCATAACAGCTTGATATTAGCACTGATAATGCAGGTTGACAACGATATGTTTGCGCAATAATAAGGTTTGCGCCACTTACGTTTTTTTGATCAGTCAATAATGACTATCGACGTCCGCGATGAGCCTCTTGCAGCCCAGACACCACAAAGTCTAGCAGTTCACTATCCCCTTCACGGGCAGCCTTGCGCATGAGCTTCGATGGTGCGTGGGTTAGCGTCTGTGTCAGGCGGCGTGACAGCTCAATGATAATATCTTCAGGACTGGCATTATCCTGTTGTAGCTTGGCAATGGATTCATGCAGGAGTTTATCTACTTGGTCCTGCGTATGCGTGCGATACTGCTGAATGTCTTTACCAACTTGGCGCACTTGAAAGCTGCGATCCATCTCAACGACTAATTGGCTAACGAGCAGTTCAGCATCGACTGCCGCTTGCCTACGCTGTTCGATATTGCCAGCGATCACGTGTTGTAAATCATCGACAGAGTAGAGATAAACATCATCAATACGACTAATGGTCGAGTCAATATCGCGCGGCACGGCTAAGTCAATCATCAACATGGGCTGATAACGACGATGTTTCAGCGCCCGCAAAGTCATGGTTTTATCAATCAACACGTCCATACTACCGCTACAGCTACTAACGATATCGGCTTCTGCTAAAACTTGTGGTAACTCTTGCAAAGGTCTGACTTCTACCAAGTGACCTGCGCGGCGCAGCTCCACTGCCAGCGCTTCAGCGCGCTCAGGGTTGCGGTTGCAAATAATCACGCGACCTACACCAAGCCCAGCAATGTGGGTGGCAACCAAACGGTTCATCTCACCTGCCGCGACCACCAGCAATGTGCGACTGGGCAAATCATCAAATATTTGCGTCACCAATTTGGCAGCCGCATAGCTAAGCGATACTGCTTGAGCACCTACTTGGGTCTCGTTACGGACGCGTTTGGCAGCAGCAAATACTTGATCGATAATCCAGCCAAGCTGATTACTCAGCGCTTTTTGTTCTTGCGCGAGCTGTACTGAGCGCTTGATTTGACCGAGTATCTGCGGCTCACCCAATATCATAGAGTCAAGCCCTGCGGCAACTCTAAGCCAATGGGTCAGCGCGTGAGTGTCACGGTGCACATAAAGATAAGGATCAATCTCAGACAGTGACAACTGCTTAAAGTCAGCAAGCCACGCTTTAATTTTTAAGATATGAGCACTAATAGCCGCCGAAGATGTCTGAGCACCGACCGCGCCATTAGCAGACATAGAGGGAACATCTTGCGGCTCTGCTAGCTGCGGCACAAGCGCATAGATTTCCGTACGATTGCAAGTAGAAACAATCACACTGCCATCAGTAAAGGCCTCTAATTGTTTGAGAGCGATATTCACATCGTCACCCACAAGCGCCAAGCGCTCTCTCAGAGCGACTGGTGCAGTTTTGTGATTGACCCCAATGACCACTAATCTCATTATTGATAGACCATAAACATGACGCTCACCTGCCAGCCCACGCTATCTCATTATTTTTAAAAGACAGTTGTAGGCGACAGCGCTGAAAGGAAGACTCTAAAAGCCGCCTATTATATCATTATTGCCAGCTTTAATTAACACTCAGCTATCGATGATAGCTATTTGCTTGTATCTGGGCACATGAGTAACAAATCAACTACCGATACGATTGTTAAAACCAATATCTATGTTTTAGCGAGCGCTTATAGAAATGGATAGAAATCATTCGCTTACTTGACGTTAACTTGTTATATTTTCACAATATTTAAGCTAAGATTTACAACCAATGAAAGACCCCGTTGATACAGGTTATCAGCCAATCCTACTTTGTTAGCAAAGATTTGGTAGAGCGGCTGCTATTAATAACGGAGTAACACGGGCACTATTGTTTATCCCATCAGTCTGCTTTTATAATGTCAGGCATGGGTACTCGTTACCAATAGTTAGTTTGAAATGATTAAAATAAAATTGTCTTATCGATATAGATGAACAATGGGCGAATACGGTTATCTATGATTTTTTTTGGGTCATTATTTCGATCACAACTTGCGCATGACGACCAATCTAATCTGCGTGCTCTATTGCATGCGGTTATCGAACGTCTGTGCCAGCGTTATAAGCTAACCTTGTCGTTGGCCTTTTGCCTATGCTTAGGATCATCTTCCGTTCATGCCAGTCATCCTGATATCTCGCTCGAAGCCCATGTACCCAAACTATCCATTGCTGATAAGAACGACAAGGCAGTCAGTAGCGACGGCATTGATAATAGCCGCTCAACGCTACCAGCAACTACTCCTACCAACGCAGAACCAATAGAAAATGTCGCCAATATTAATGGGTTAGCGCCAACTACCTTATGGCAACCTGAGCTCAAAGAGCCTAGCCTGTATGCGCTGCTTGATGCAGAATTCGCAGCAGATCGGGGTGATAGACAACGAGCGATTACTATCTATAAGCAGCAAGCGTTTAAAGAAGATGCAACTGCCGTGTTTGAAAGAGCACTCAGCCTTTCTTTACGCACTGAAAGGGTGGAGAAATCGTTACAATTTGCCAAGTCATGGCAAGACCAAAATCCGGATCACGTGCCTGCTTGGTTTTATGTGGCGCATTTGGCTCTGCGAGCTCACGATTATCTGTTAGCTGGCGAAACCTTAAATCGTATTCTGCTTTATGACCCTCGAGCGGACTTAAGCGAAATCCTTATCGGTATCTATCCAAACAATGATGAAGACAAACGTGAATTACTTGCCGCTTTGCAACCACTAGATAGCGAGCAGAATGCCTCATTGTCGGTATTGAAAGCAGGGTTGCTTTACCAATTTAACGAGCCTGAGATTGCCATTGTCCATATCAATCGGGCGCTAGAACGTCAGCCTGACTATGTACCTTTTATTACACTAAAGGCAGACATACTGCGCAAAATCGTCACGTCTGAAACCGTCGTCAATTATGTGAGCCAAGCACGCCTGCGTAATCCCGATAGTAAAAGTCTCTATCTGTACGAGATTCGCTACTTGCTTGACTTAAAGCAAAGCCAAGAAGCGTGGCAATTATTGCTGGATGCCCATGGTCGCTTTGCTGATGATGCCGAGATTACTTTGTTGGCTGCGTTGGTGAGCTTAGACATCGAAGAATATAACAGTGCCGATGAGCTACTCAATATGCTCGCAAAAAACCCCGCTTACCTTGATCAAGCTTATTATTACCTTGGCATCAGTGCCGAGCGTCAGCAGCACTTTGACCAAGCCAAATACTATCTCAATGGTGTCATGCTAGAAGACTTGGTATTAGAGGCTCGTAGAAAAGTAGTGGCTTTTGAATTGCTTAACGGCGATGTAGATGCGGCGATTGCTACTTTAGAAAAGCTGCGTAAAGACTTTAACGTCTTTGCGCCAGATACCTTTGTGCTACAAGCCGATATTTTATGGCAGCAAAATGAGTCCGAAGAAGCCCTGCGCCTACTAACCAAAGCTGCTCGCAAGTATCCTGATAATGAGATGCTCTTGTTTGCACGCGCCCAGCTCCTTGACGACAAAGACGACTATATCGTTAAGCGCACCTTGCTCAATCATCTGCAAGCACTTGACCCAACCAACCTCTCCTACCAGCTCAGTTATGCGCAGCTATTACTAGCTAATGAACGCAGCTCTGAACAAGGATTGGCATTGGCCACCGCCATCATTCAGATTCGCTATGATGATCCACGTTATGACAATGAGCTGCACCTGCAAGCGCTGAATGTGCTGGCTGGCAATGCATTGGCCAATGAGAACTACCAACAAGTCATCGACTACCTGCAAACCCCTTACGATGTGTTTCCTACCTTGCGCTCTGGCAGCTTACTACTACGCGCTTATCAAGGTTTAGGCAACAATGACAAAGTTGAGGCATTACTCGCAGACTTGCAGCAGCGCTTCTCATTTGGGCAACACAATATCAATGACCGTATACAACTTTACTGACCCGCCGTTTTATAGTGGATAAATCGTTGCGTGCTATGATTACAAGGCACTCATAAGATGCTAACAGCCACGCATAACTGAGTAACATATAACCATTAAGCTAATCTATTTTCGAAACACTGATTTCGTAAATTTGTCTATTTTTGAGGAAACATCATGTCAGTATTGGTCCATGCTAATAAGCCTAATAAATTGGCGCTATTCGCTGCCGTGACAACCGCGCTCGTCATCACGTCTGGTTGTCAATCACTAAAAACAGCCAACGCTACTAACCAACCCAGCACGACTTTACAAGGTCAAAACGCTGAGCCACCGCAAAAGCTTGAGAACTTTAATATCACTGGCAAAATTGGTGTGACGATGCCCGCCAATGACACCACAGGCACTCAAGGTGGTAGTGCGTTCTATGCATGGGGGCAGCAGAATGATCGCTTTGCCATTGAGCTGATCGGCGCGCTCGGCATTGGTAAAACCAACATCGAGTATAATGGTCAAACCGCCACTTTAGTCAGCGAAAAAACAGGTACCTTAACTGCTGATGATCCTGAGACTTTGCTCAAAAAGGCCACAGGGTGGCAAGCGCCTATTTCACAAATGCCCTATTGGATATCTGGTCGCCCAGCGCCTTCCGATAGCGCACCACAGCTCGATGATCAAAATCGTTTAATCAGCTCAGTCAATGGTGAATGGACCGCAAGCTTCACCTATAAAGGGTCCGACAAGTTACCAAATAAAATCAGTGCTGTGCTGCCACAAGGCAATAAGGTAGTAATGACGATCAATCATTAAGACGTCATTGAATGATGAATAAATATAGTTGAATTCAAATGATTCCGATACAAGGAAGCCTAGTGCAAGCTATACATAGGTATGGTTAGCGAAGCTGACGATGTAGCGGATTTGTATGAACTTGACTATAACTATCAGATCGTCAATATTTATTAAAATAGCTGTCTATGGCTGATCATTATGGCGAAAAGTTATAATTAAAAACTATCACTGAGAACAATCATTAAGAACTATGATTAAAAACCTAGCCGCTACGCCTACTTCCACCATCACCCGCTTATCACCGGCAAAGATTAATCTGTTTTTGCATATCACAGGTAAGCGTGCTGATGGTTATCATAATTTGCAAACCGTGTTTCGCCTGCTCGACTGGGGAGATTATTTGCATTTTTCAGTCATAGATGAAGCCGTAATTTTTACAGTAGATAGTGAACTAGATGCTAATGAGCTCTGTCACCAACTTATAATATTGGCTGGTGCAGAGACTATAACTGCCGATATAGAAGACAACTTAATTTTTAAAGCAGCGCGTGTATTGCTAGCGGCTGTCATACAGTCAAATACTCTACCTGAGCAGTTAGCACAGGTGCATATCGCTTTAGATAAGCATTTGCCGATGGGTGCAGGCTTGGGTGGCGGCTCATCCAATGCCGCAACGACATTGATGACACTTAATGAAATTTGGCAGCTTAATTTTGATCAAGATACGCTTATAAAAATTGCTGCCACTATTGGCGCAGATGTGCCGATTTTTATCTTTGGGCAAGATGCGATTGCGATGGGTATTGGAGAGCAATTAACCGCAATCAAGTTGCCCGACCAGCAGTATTTAGTATTGACGCCCAATGCTCACGTTAATACTGCCCAGCTGTTCGCGCATCCTAAATTACAACGTGATATCGCTGTGCTATCGGTTGAGACAATTAAAAATAAACAAGCCGACTATGTACAACATTTAAACACGCCCTATCAAAATGTCTTTACGCCAGTGGTGACCAGTCTTGCTCCTGCCGTCAGCGAAGCATTACGTTACTTACAAGGGTTAGAGGCGCAAGCACTCGGCACAGCACGAATGACAGGCTCTGGTAGCGCAGTGTTTTTACCTTTGGATGCAAGCGTGGCTACTGACAAAGCACTTTTAGCAAAGTGGATTGAAGAGGCGCCTTGTTCTGCCTATTTAGTTCGTCATCTATGAATTAGATTTGAGCTGTAGTGCGAAGATAAAATGATTATAAATACAGCTTGAAGCGTTTTATTGACCCAATATTCGTTTTGTTTTTAACCTATTTTTCAATAAAAGCCATAAAAAGGCGCAAATGACTTGCAAAATCTGAAAATTTAATTATAATAGGTCGCCTCAATAGGGGTATAGCCAAGTTGGTAAGGCATCAGGTTTTGATCCTGACATCCGTTGGTTCGAGTCCAGCTACCCCTGCCATTTTTTAGTACGAAGCGTTTGATATGCAGTGATCATAGGTGGTTTATAAATAGCCGCTTATCTTATTGACATTGACAACGTTATCCCAGTTTCGGTATAGTTCGCAATGGACACCGCTAGGGAACAGTTATGTTTTAAATGGTTTATCCGTTTATAATATAGCGAACAGGTCGTGACGCTATTCTAACAATGACTTTTATTAAAAGTTGCTTTTAGATATCGACGTACACAGCCTAGACATTACAGGGGTATAGCCAAGTTGGTAAGGCATCAGGTTTTGATCCTGACATCCGTTGGTTCGAGTCCAGCTACCCCTGCCATTTTTTACTGTAATAGTAGTCATCAAAACTTTTCACCACTCTTTTCTGAATTTGAGCAGTTTGACACTGCTTAGCGGTCGCTGCTTGAGTCAATCAATAGGACTTCTGTCATGCCTTATTTGGCGATTTTTACGGGTAATGCCCACCCTGAATTAGCAAAAACCGTAGCCGATCATCTCCATATACCTCTTGGTAAAGCTGACATCACGCGTTTTTCTGATGGCGAAATCGCCGTAGAAATCAAAGAACACGTGCGCGGTAAAGACGTGTTTATCATGCAGCCAACTTGTGCACCAACCAATGACAATTTGATGGAAATCATGATGATGGCCGATGCGCTGCGTCGCTCTAGTGCGGGTCGCATTACAGCAGTCATGCCCTACTTCGGTTATGCCCGTCAAGACCGTCGTCCACGTTCTGCTCGTGTGCCTATCTCTGCTAAAGTCGTCGCTGACATGCTAAACATCGTGAGTATCGATCGCGTGATGACGGTTGATTTGCACTCAGATCAGATTCAAGGCTTCTTTGACATTCCTGTAGACAATATCTACGGCACGCCTGTATTGCTTAACGACCTACAAAAACAAGATTACGATAACATCATGGTTGTCTCTCCTGACGTCGGCGGCGTGGTGCGTGCGCGTGCTATGGCTAAACAGTTGGGCGATACTGACATGGCGATTATCGATAAACGCCGTGCCCGTGCCAATGAGTCGCAAGTCATGCACATCATCGGCGATGTTCGTGACCGTGATTGCGTCATCGTTGATGACATGGTTGATACCGCAGGTACGCTATGTAAAGCAGCTGAAGCATTGAAAGCAAACGGTGCACGTCGCGTATTGGCTTATATTACGCACCCTGTCCTATCAGGCAACGCACTACAAAATATCAGTGAATCTGCGCTAGACGAAGTCGTTGTTACCGATACGATTCCATTGTCTGAAGCGGCAAAAGCCTGTAGCAAAATCCGCCAAGTGAGTATCGCACCAATGCTTGCTGAAAGCTTACGCCGTATCAATAACGAAGAATCTATCAGCGCCATGTTTGACGCTTAGATTTTTAATGAGCACTTGCTCTACTTTCTGTTGGCAATGCTCGTTATAAAACACTGCTTAAGTTTAAAAAAAAGCGTCAAGTATCTTTACTTGACGCTTTTTTTGGCTATTGGTGCTGCACAGTCATTTTGCGTAGGTCTTTATTATTACTACAAAATCACGTATAATGCGCGCCTGTGCCAACCATTTGTTCGATTTAATTAGGTTGGCATTCTCAAAAGTGCTGATCATGCCCAAAAGTAACGATTGTCATGATAATGACTATCCAAAAAATCGTTATGATGAGCAAATGGCTACATTTAGCAATTGTGAATTTTATTAGCAATCATAAATGTTAGCTATCATCACGTATTAGTGGATTGGTCGCAAATCCACTTTTTTATGACCAGACACTTCATCATTCTTTTTATAGGATTATATCCATGAGCATTAATCATTTTGAACTAAACGCTGTTGATCGTTCTGCTGAGCAACAAGGTAAAGGTGCGAGCCGCCGCCTACGTAAGCAGAATCTAGTTCCTGCTATCATCTATGGTGGTAACGAAGAGCCAACGTCTATCTCTATCAAGATCAACGAGCTAGTAAAGTCACTTGAATTCGAAGCGTTCTTCTCACACATTTTGACAATCAATGTTGATGGCGTAGAGCATCAAGCGGTTATCAAAGACTTGCAACGCCATCCAGCTAAAGGCTTCCCAATGCATGCTGATTTCCAGCGCGTTGTGAAAGGTCAGAAAATCAACATGAACGTTCCTGTGCATTTTGCTGGTCGTGAAGAAGCACCTGGTACTAAAGCTGGTGGTGTTCTATCAACGCTAGTATCTGATATCGAAATCGTTTGCCTACCATCACAATTACCTGAATACCTAGAAATTGACGTGTCAGGCATGGAAATCGGTGATCTATTCCGTCTATCAGACATCAAACTACCTGAAGGCGTTATCATCTTTGATCTTGACATGGAAGATGCTCACGACCGTACTATCGTTAACATGCAGCCACCAACGGTTGAAGAAGTTGACGCAGACGCTGAAGAAGTTGATGCTGCTGACGTACCTGCTACTGAGCAAGGTACTGAAGACAAAGACGGCGAATAATAAACCACGGTTACATAGAGCACGCAATCTAGCGTCTGCTATGTAATACAAGGTTTGTTTAGTCAAAAAACAGCAGGTGATAAATATCTCCTGCTGTTTTTGTAAGTAAGGTTTGAAAAATAACAGATATGCTATGAATAAATAGCATAATCGCAAACCTTATGCCCCATTTATTCAATTTAAGCAGGGTGTTTTTATGGCCATAAAGCTTATTGTCGGTCTTGGTAATCCTGGTCAGCAGTATATGTTTACACGTCATAATGCAGGGTTTTGGTTTGTCCATCACTTGGCTCAGCAGTTCAACATTACCCTCTCTCATGATAAAAAGTTTCATGGAATCACAGGACGTGGGCAGATTCATGGGCATGACGTACGTCTATTGATGCCGCTCACCTTTATGAATAAGTCTGGTCAGTCAGTGGTGCCGATGGTGAAATTTTATGGCATTGAAAATGATGAGTTACTGATTGCTCATGATGAGCTCGATATTCCAGCTGGCAGTATCAAACTTAAGACGAATGGCGGTCATGGCGGTCATAATGGTCTGCGTGATATCACCCCTCATATCGGCAACGACTTCCATCGTTTGCGTATTGGTATTGGTCATCCTGGTCATAAGTCTAAAGTTAGTGGTCATGTGCTCTCAAAAGCTGCGCCCGATGAACAGATTGCCATTGATAGCGCACTGACAGCAGCATTTGAAGCGCTGCCATTACTACTAAATGGCGATATTGAAAAAGCACGTTCACAAATTAATGGCTTCAAACTGCCAGAATAAAATCATGCTTTAACTATAACAGCCTTTTATTTTAGCAAGTTATCCCCCATTAACCTTTTGATTTTAATCATTAATCTCAGTTACGCTAAGGAAGCAACCTATGCTACTTAATATGCTTAAATGCAAATTACACCGTGCTCGCGTCACCCATGCCGAACTTCATTACGAAGGCTCATGCGGTATCGATGGTGATTTATTGGATCTTGCTGGTCTGCGCGAAAATGAGTCTATCGATATCTACAATGTGACCAATGGCAAGCGCTTTCGCACCTACGCTATCCGCGCTGAAGCGGGTTCTGGTATCATCTCGCTAAATGGTGCGGCGGCTCACATGGCAGATTTAGGCGATATCGTTATCATCTGTGCCTATGCTCATTTTGATGAAGTAGAAGCGGCAACCTACCAGCCAAAACTGGTGTATTGCAACGAAGACAATACCGTAAAAGACACGGCAAACATCATTCCAGTACAAGTGGCTTAAAGCACCAGAACACCGAAGATTTTTGGATAAAGCAAGGATAAACAATCGACTAAGCTGTTGAAGTTATTCTTATTATCCAACCAAAACCGCTATGCTAATATGAGAGCTGAATCTCCATTCTGATTCAGCTTTTTTTTATGCCATTTTTATATGGCAAATTCACATTTTATACCACTCTTAAAAGATGAAGTCGTCAGAAAAATAAATGTAAGCGCTATGTTTTTAGGCTAAATGAGTTTGACACGGCTAAGCGTATTTTTAGGTTTGGTATTAACACTAATAAGGAAACAAACTGATGTGGTTGGCAGTTATTGCAGTATTGATCGGACTAGCTATTCTTGTTTGGAGTGCAGACCTTTTTGTTGATGGCGCCACTGCCTTAGCAAAAAAATTCAACGTCCCCAGTTTCTTAATCGGTGTGTTGATTTTGGGTGTGGGTACATCCGCCCCTGAGATGGTCGTGTCAGTATTGGCGGCACTAGAAGGCAGCCCTGATTTGGCATTAGGCAACGCTTATGGCTCAAACATCATCAATATTGCGCTGGTATTGGGTGCAACCGTATTGATTAGCCCTATTATCATTCGTAAGGGCATCATCAAGCGTGATTTACCTCTATTGGTATTGATTACTATGGTCGCCGCATGGCAGCTGCGTGATGGGCAATTAGACCAAGCAGATGCGATTGTGTTGATAGCACTGCTGGTCGTGACTTTAGGCATTCAGATTGTACTAAGCTTACGTGAAGGCAACCATGAGCATGAAGGAGAACCCATAGCAGAAAGCATTGATGCTGAACACATCGAGCAAACCCTAACACGGGGACTCATCAGCTTAGTTATCGGCATGCTTTTACTGGTCATTAGCTCGCGGGCTATAGTTTGGGGTGCAGTAGAATTGGCAACGCTGTGGGGCGTGAGCGAACTGGTGATTGGATTGACGATTGTTGCTGTGGGGACCTCGTTACCTGAGCTGGTATCGAGCCTATCTGCCGCCCGTAAAGGCGAACACGACATGGCACTGGGTAATATTATTGGCTCTAATATATTTAACACCTTAGGCGTCGTTGGTCTCGCAGCGCTTATAGCGCCAATCACAGTCAGTCCAATTATCTTATCACGCGATATAGTGGCGATGGGATTGGTCACCTTATTACTCTTGGTATTGTGCGGGTTTGCCTTTATGAGTAAGCGTCTATTCGGTCGCACTTCTGGGTCAACCTTGGTCTTATTCTTTGTCGGCTATACTTTATGGTTGATACAAACCGTCAACCTGTAACGCTTAGAGTGTATTAACAGACCTTAAAATCTATTAACAGACTATGGCGAAGATAATGTGGTTTATTTTCCTTGCTTGCGATTTCTAATCACCCGCCATAGTCCTTCATTCTCTGTTTTTGGCATTTTTAAGGTAATGGTATTCGATAGCATATCTTGCACTGCGAGACCACGTGGGTTAAAGAGGCAAAAAGCATAGTTAAAGACAAAGCCCAAAAAGGCACTGGTCAACAGAACAGCACGCGAGCCATCGATGACACTACCAATGATACCAAATATAAGTGGCATGATACTGGCCGCTACAATCCTCTGAAAGTGAAGAGCTAGCGATTGCTAAACCTGGCACCCGTATGGCAGCCATTCTCTATGATGGCATGTTGATTTTAGCGTTGCATACCTAATGTCTGCCCACCGCGACGCCAAAATATCCCATAGAATCCCACTAGCGTTAGTATAAAAGACGGCGTCATAATCACGTTTTGATACCACGTTGGCAGCGACTGCGCTTGAGAAGAGTCTGTACCGGTATTCATGGTCAGCAATGTACCAATCACGGTTAGCAGGGTACCGACCAAAAACAACAACGCTAAAATCAACATGCCATCATAGAGAATGGCTGCCATACGGGTGCCAGGTTTAGCAATCGCTAGCTCTTCACTTTCAGAGGCATGGCGTGCTGATGCTTTAGTTTTAGCAGCAGATTTGGTAGGTCGTTTAGGTAAACTCTTTGACATGGTACAAGCTCATAGCAAGCAGTGAATAGTGGCTCTATTGTACCGTAATTCACTGTCCTATCGTACATTATCCTAAGATGCCGTAAGTCATATAACAATGTGGTATAACCATGTCGTATGACTCATCAGCTCATAAAACTATCACACAGAAATTGCAGACATAAAAAAATCGCCAAATTGTCATAAGACAGGCGATTATTTTAAGGTTTCTTTAACTGGGTTAAAGAAGTGATGATGCAAATGGTGCGCTTGGAGAGATTCGAACTCCCGACCCCTTAGTTCGTAGCCAAGTGCTCTATCCAACTGAGCTACAAGCGCGTACTTTGCACATCATTTACTGCGTTGTTAAGAAACAATTGCAGCAAATTAGGTTGGTTATTATATAGATAATTTCGCTTGTGTCAACATCTTTTTTTATTAAAATCAAATTATTTTTTGCTTTAATAAAACCGAAGATTATTAACGTTTTTATATCGCGTCACTACTCTACTAAAAACCGAATAAATGGAGGTGAAGGAGGGATTCGAACCCTCGATACGCGCAAACGTATGGTTCCTTAGCAGGGAACTGGTTTCAGCCACTCACCCACTTCACCAAACGACGTAAGACTTTTTAAGTTCTAAAAAATAGTATTATTGCTGATAATACGTCTTATCCCGTGGGCGAGTATTATAGCAAAGCCAAAACGAATTGCAAGCACTGTCTACAAATTTAATGCAGTTTTTATCATATTTATTTGTTTGTATGGTTTCATAGCCTCTTGAGCAACCCAAATATCAATAAAAACTAGTAAAAACGATGTTTAAGTTAGTCAGCACGCTCTGGGTTGTTGTTAATTAATTAATTAATTAATTGATTAATTGATGGATGAATTGTCTATATACCATCTCTCACCTACTATGGCTTTTTTAGCAGTGGGTGTCTATAGTATTTGTTACTCATTTTAGATTATGTCAAAGGAATTTTTATGCGACCAGTGGTACTGTGTTTTTCAGGATTAGATCCCTCAGGCGGCGCTGGATTACAAGCGGATATAGAGGCCATCGGTCAAGCAGGTGCGCATGCTGCCATTGCTTGTACAGCTATTACTATACAAAACTCGCAGCAAGTCTTTGGGTTTGAAGCTTGTGCAGCAAATTTGGTAAAGGATCAGGCCACCGCAGTACTCGATGATTTGCCTGTTGCAGCTATTAAGTCAGGTATGTTGGGTACGACTGATAATATCGCTATGCTGACTCAATTGTTTGCCGAGCGCCTTATCACCACTGATACGCCATTTGTATTAGATCCCGTATTGGTTGCCAATAGTGGTGGCAGTTTGGGCGATGAAAAGACGCTCGTTAGCGCATTTAGGGAGCTGTTACCATACGCGACCCTCATCACACCGAATACTCATGAGCTACGCGCATTAAGCGGTGAGCAAGACTTACACATTGGCGCGCAAGAATTATGCGCCCAAGGCACCTATGCTGTATTGGTAAAGACCTCACACGACTTTGATAGCGGCGATATAGAGCAGTATTTGTACATAAAGGGTGAAATGGTACATAAAAGCACCTTGCCGCGCTTAACGGGCGAATTTCATGGCTCTGGCTGTTCACTTGCCAGCTTTATCGCTGGGCGCTTAGCAATGGGTGATGCGCTTATCGATGCAGTAAAGGCAGCAGACAGCTGGATTACCCAGACGCTGCGTGCCGCTGATGTGCCGCACCCTAATAATGAGCAAGCCCAATTAATACCCAATCGTTTTATAGACTTTCAGCATAACCTCTAAATAATCAATAAAAAAAGGGCGCTCTATATCTCGTAGAGCGCCCTTTTTTAGATAGCTATTGATAATTTTAGATAACAGGTTTCAAGTGACTATTAATTAATCCAGCTCAACCCAACATTGGCATAAAGCTCGCGGCAAAGCCACCAATAAACATCTCAAGCAAAATAAAAGCAATGAAGGCGACCATTGGTGATAAATCAATCATACCCAAGTTTGGCGTGATTCGACGAAATGGTGCCAAGATTGGCTCCGCTAAATTAACAATGATACCAATAATCGGATGCTGAGATTGGGTAAATACCACAATCCAGCTGACAATGATGGAACCAATGACGAGATAGCGACACATACGTAAAAAGTCTAATACCAAGCTGATAGTACCAGTGAAAAATAACGGTACAGGAGCGATACCTTTATGTGTCAGTGCTGCTTTTCCAGAGATATCGATCAAACGAATCAAAAACATCAAGACGATAGCCGCAATACTGATACGCCCTTGCCCGACGGTTGGGAAAATACGCCCAAACACATCGACAATGTGCGTTGCTTTATAGGCAGGTGCAATCATGGGGTTGCTGGCATCCATCCCTGCAAATTGCAGCATAAAGCGAATAAACACCAACATCATGGCGAAGGTGGTGACCAAATCAAAGATTTGAAATAACATGTTGTTCATGAAGTGCTACTCAATGTGACATTATTAACAAGTTTTGGGATGACGAATGTCATTGCTTGGTATTGGTGCTTAATATTGCTGCTTAGTATTACATCTCAGGCGCGTCATTCGCTTGTAGCAAATAATGCGCCTGATATAGGGATGATTATTTACTCATCTCTTCACTCAAGGCTTGGCTACGGTCATAGCAGGCCTGCATAGCCTCAACGATTTGACCACCGATATCATTAGCTTGCATTGACTCAACGGCGGCTTGGGTTGTCCCATTTGGCGAGGTGACCTTGCGACGCAATTCAGCAGGTGCGTCTTCACTATTCATCGCCATTTTTGCCGCGCCTAGCATGGTTTGCATAGCGAGCGCTGAAGCCTGCTCTTTATCCAAACCTAAAGCCACTGCCCCATCGACCATCGATTCAATAAAGTAAAACATATATGCTGGTGCTGACCCTGATACGGCGGTTACCGCATGCATGTGTTCTTCATTATCGACCCACATAACCAATCCTGATGCTTCCATCACCGCCGTTGCTAACTGCTTTTGTTCAGCAGAAATATTATCAGTACCGTACAGACCCGTTGCGCCCATTTGAATCATTGCAGGGGTATTTGGCATCGCGCGGACGATATTGTCATAGCCACCCAACATGTCAGATAAAAGCTCAGTCGACAAACCTGCTGCCACTGAAATCACCAGCTGCTTGTCTAAGACATCCGCAAAGCTACTGACCACTGCTTTCATCACTTGCGGTTTGACCGCCAGTACCACAATGTCAGCATCGATAACGGCAGCTTTTGCATCAGCAGTTGGATCAACCGTGTTCAATCCTTTAGCAGCCAATTGCTCACGCGCTTCACTGCTAGGATCAGCAACGGTAATTAAACTCGGTTTGACACCGCAGCTGACAAGCCCGCTAATCAAAGCCTGCGCCATATTACCGCCGCCGATAAAGCTGATTTTCTTATTATCTAATACTGACATACATGTCTCCTATTCAAAAATCCAAAGGTATTCAAACTAACATAATGATAGGTAAAATGACACTCAGTTTACCATACTGCTACTGGCATCGTTTGATAAATTGACGGTATCTAACTCCGTTGTAAGCTCCGTTGAATCACTTAATTGCCATGGACTATTGCACAACCAAACGGTTAACTTAACAAGGGCATTATATAAAATCAGTGACGGAGAGTACTATGTTTTTCATTCGTAAAGCTAACCCAGAGGATTATGCAGACATTGCTAACATTCACTTCAAAAGTTGGCATGTAGCCTATTTAGATTTGCTACCAGTGTCCTATATAAACGATAAAAACAACTTATGTAATAAGACAAAAATGTGGCAAAAGTTAATGGCGCATCCTGATGTTATTGTCTGGATAGCATATGATGTTCATAATAATAATTTGGGGTTTATTGGCTACTTCATTAATAATAAAAATTATGAAATTACCACGTTGTATGTTTTGCCCGACTATCAAGGATTGGGTATAGGCACTCAATTAATGACAGCATCATTACAAGCCCTCTTAGAATCTCATATCCATGCCCATTTTTATTTATGGGTATTAGAAAATAATGTGGCTGCTATTGATTTCTATCAAAAATTTGGCTTTGTAGGTAATGGCGAAAAGAGTGAAGAATGCTACAAAAGCATGCAAATAATAGATATCAAAATGGTTAGAAAACTTGATGCTCTGATGACTTGATGACCTAGCCCTAGATAACCTGACCTCCTAGAAGGTTTAGGTTACAAATATTAAAAAGCGTTATTGATGCTTAGACTGTTTCTAATAGCACTATTTCTCATAACATTGTTTCTAATAACACTATCTAAAACACCAGTATTGTCTATCGTGTCTATTAGCGATCTACTCGTCCCTAGTATCCAGCTCTCAAAAGGTGAAACCAGCAATAATGGCCACTCTTTATCCTGCTGTACGGATACGGCACTGACCACCACCAAACTCTCGCGCAACCATACAGGTACACCAAGCGTTTGATATAGTTTCTTGCCCGCTTGTGGACGTGATGCCAATGCAGTTTGCACACGCTGCTGACGACCTAATGGTGCAAAGGTAATCTCAAACTTCTCATCATCTTGGTCGCTGTCTAATAGCTCTGCCAAGGCATTTGGCATCATTTGCGCTTGCCAAATAAATTTATTATCCCTGCGTAAAGTAACTAATACAGGCTTGGCAGCCGCTGAATCAGTATCAGCCACAACAAAATTAGATAAGGGTTGAATCTGTTTGGTAAGCGGCAATGCTAACCACTTGCTCCACTCACTGCTTAAGCGATAAAGCTGCTGACGGTAGCGGCAAATCGTATAGGACTGCTTGCGAGCTTGCCAAAAAAGCACCGTTTGGTGATCAGGATCTTCACGTTGGCTTAGCATAAATACATCATCGACCAGCTGCTTAGCAGGCGGTAACGGTTCATCTTGACCGAGCCAATGATGCAATAGTTGGCGCTGACGATAAATGGGTAATGCTTGTAGCTTGTCTATATTTAGCACACGCTGGGCAGACGATAGCTGTAATGATGCTACCTCTATCTGCTGTAAATCTTCTGCCGCTTGTGCATTGATTATTAATTGGGCATCACGCAATAGCTGTGCGCTACGGGCGATATTGTCAATGACATTGGAATTATAGGTCGCCAATACTGGCATGATGTCGAGGCGTAGCCCACTACGTACATTATCGCCAGCATCATTGGTTGGATCATCGATATAAGGGAGCTTTAGCCGCTGAGCATAATTGCTGATATTGCCGCGTTTGACCGTCAGCCAAGGTCGCCATAATGCCATACGCTGTGTGCCTTGCGTTTGGATACGCCACGGCTGCATACCCGACAGACCATTCACCCCAGCGCCTTGTATCAGTCGCATCAGCACTGTCTCTGCTTGGTCATCGGCATGATGCGCTAAGAGCAATACATCATCTTGATTGAGTTGCGCTCGCATGACATCATAACGAGCCTGCCTTGCGGCTTGCTCATCATGACCATTCACTTGCGCACGTAAAATCCGACACGGTATCTGCTGCACTGCTGCCCAATGAGCGACATGCATCGCCCAAGTCTCACTATCTGCTTGCAAACCATGATTCACATGCAGCAATTGTGGCAAAAATGGCAACTTACCTTGGCGATAGAGCTGCACACACAGCGCAGCCAATGCTAATGAATCACGACCACCACTACACGCCAGCCAAATCCGTCGACCGTGCAGCTGTTCACCATATTCAGCCATACTACTCAATAATGCTTTTGCCAGATCGGCATCGACAGGCAAGTCTGCGATTGGCTTCATAGGATGCGAGAGGATTGCACTGCTGGTCATAATCAGCCTTATTTATTTAGCATGCATACATGAATTGACATATAAATTAATCTGCTCATACGTCAGCTACGACATCAGTTACAGCGTCAGTTAGCACCTATATTAACAGCCACAAAAAAACGCGCCATAAAATGACACGTTTTTATTTTAGCATTAAGACTCAGTCTCTAATATGAAAAGCTTTGTGTCCATGAATAGAGGCTTTGTAACAGAGGTGTCATAGCGACCAATTAAGCAGGCAACATCACTTCTGAGTTAAAGGTTTTCAGCTTCTCATAACGCAGCTCACAACGCGCGTGTGCGTCTAAATCTTTAATCTCATTTAACTGCTCAGCAATCAGTGCTTTCAAGGCGATCATGACTGGCTGCGGCTTGATATGTGCGCCTTCACCTTCTTCAATGACGGCATCAATCAGCCCCATCTGATATAAATTAATCGCATTTAATTTCAAGGCTTCACTAGCATCTTGTGCTTTTTCAGCTGTTTTCCACAGGATAGAGGCACAGCCTTCCGGAGAGATAACCGAATAAATACTATTTTGTAGCATATTGACTTTGTCACCAACGCCAATAGCCAACGCCCCACCTGAGCCGCCTTCACCGATGATAGTCACGATAATAGGCACTTTTAGGCTAGAAAAAACAGCGATACTTTCGGCAATGGCTTGCGCTTGTCCGCGCTCTTCAGCGCCGATACCCGGATAAGCGCCTTGGGTATCCACAAAGGTCATCACAGGGATATTAAAACGCTCAGCCATTTTGACCAAACGAATCACTTTGCGGTAGCCTTCAGGATTGGCCATGCCAAAGTTATGAGCAATACGCTCACGGGTGCTGCGACCGCGATGTTGACCAATTACCATCACAGGCTGACCATCAAAACGCGCCAGACCACCAAGAATGGCTTTGTCATCAGCAAAAGCACGGTCACCGTGCAGCTCATCGAATTCGGTAAACAGCTGATTAACATAGTCCATAAATAATGGACGCTTGGCGTGCCGTGCAAGCTGCACACTATCCCAGACAGTGCTCATAGACGCTTCCCTTTAATAATTATACTTAATGTATTTATGTTTAAGAATAATATCGTTATCGATTTTTAGATAATGAAAGTACAGTTGTAAACTCAATAGAAGCTATAGTAGCACATCTTAAATGGCATGACATTACTGACAAAGCCGCTTTTGTTACGTTAATCTATAGCATACTCATTACAATAGTAACAGCACCGTGTTGATCGCTCAGTACAAACCAGCGCTATCTAGCCCTCAACCACGCTCAGCGTCACGCCCCATTTAGCAAACTGCTCAATCTCAGTATGCAGATCCGGCAATAAGAAAGCATAGTGCTCGCTGCTATCGGCAACGGTGATTTGCCAGCAATGATCATCCATGGCTTGTAACTGTAATTCTGGTAATTCATGATCGCTGCGGCTGTGATGCGCCAGTACAGCCAAACGTAGCAGCAGACAAAGATAAACAAGCTGATTACCACCGATAGTACAGGTCTGCTCTAACATATCGGCTTTGAGCTTACGACGATGATTGAGCATCAGTTGTGCCATGCGCTTTTGATCGACTTGCGAGAATCCTGGAATATCAGAATACTCAAGCAAATACGCGCTGTGCTTATGATAACTACTATGACTGATGGCCAATCCTATCTCATGCAAGAAAGCCGCCCGTCTGAGTAAATCACAATCATCATTGGTAAGGGCGAGCTTCTCCTTCACTTGCTCAAATAAATGGCGACTGGTTTTTACCACTTGTTTGGCTTGTTTTTTATCCCCTGAATAACGCTTGATCAGCGCCAGCACACTGCGGTCACGAACATCTTCGCTAGCAAAGCGTCCAAGCATGTCGTACATCACACCTTCACGTAGTGCACCATCTGAGTAAGTAATGGTATCTACACCCAGCACTTTCATGACTGCACGCAGTACCGCAACGCCTGCTGGGAAGACGGCTTTGCGATGTTCCTTAACGCCTTCTAAATCGATGTCATCGACGTTGCCAATTTTAAGCAACAGCTTCTCTAACTTTTTGACACCTTTATAAGTGATGCGCTCTTGCTCATCAGCCCAGCCCTTAGAGACCAGCACATTACGTACCGCTTTAATCGTCCCACTCGAGCCAACCACACTACTCCAGCCCAATTTTTGATAACGACCCTGAATCGCTAACACTTCTTTGCGAGCGGCTGATATCGCATTATTAAAGGCTTCTTTCGTGATTTGACCATCGGCAAAGTACTTCTGGGTAAAGGCGACACAGCCCATCTGCAAACTCTCGGTCAATAGCGGATCGAACTCTTGACCAATGATAAACTCTGTCGAACCGCCACCAATATCGATGACCAAACGCTTGTCACTACTGGCATTGGTGTGTGAGACGCCCAAATAAATCAAGCGCGCCTCTTCTCGTCCCGCGATAATCTCAATGGGTTTCGGCAATATTTTATTGGCACGGGCAATAAAGTCATTGGCGTTTTTGGCTTGGCGTAAAGCATTGGTCGCAACCACGCGAATGCGTTCGGGTGGCACCGAATCCAAACGCGCCACAAATCGGCTCAAACAGTCGAGACCTCGCTGTGCAGCTGCCGCACTTAAGATATTATTCTCATCCAAGCCTGCGGCGAGCTGGACTTTTTCAGACATAGAAACGACTTTTCGCACCTCACCATGGTCAAGACGCGCAATGGCCAGATGAAAACTATTGGAACCGATATCAATGGCTGCCATCATTTCATCATCAGCAAGCGGCGGATTTGTAAGGTAGTCAATAGGCATAAGAGGAATCGTTACCGTGTTGGATAAAAGGGAGAGGATATGGGTTAAAAATCAGACGATTAAGTCATATAAACATCGTAGCTGCACCAAATAGTGCCATTTACGCAAAGCGCCTCACGTATTTGACGCAATTTTCGCCATTAAAGCATTTATGCCAAACACTGGCAAGTGACCCAAATGCTAATTAAGCAGCAAGCGCATCATCATCAAAATAACAAATGCGCCATAAACATCCATTGCTTGTGTTAAGGATAGCGTTTTGCTACATTAAAAACGACCAATATTATAATAAATAACAGTTACTTAATGACCGCCTAGCCGTTTCAGTAAAACAGAAGGCCCTCTAATTACTCGCCCTAATATCTATACTCAAGAAACGATTAGCAAGGAAGCTAAACAAATGAATCAAACGACCACACAAAACACTACCAAAAACGCCGATACTCAAGCGGTCAGCAATGCTAAAAAAAACATGATGACAACCGTCAGCCCAACAAAGCAGAAATTTTATGACTTCTATTTAGCTGAACATCAAAACATGGCTTGCCGCCGCTTACATTTCGCCGGTAGTAGCTTTGGCTTATTGGGACTCGCAAAGTCGGTCAAAACCGCTTCACCAAAACCATTACTTAAAGGCATCGCTGCTGGATATGCTTGCGCTTGGGTCGGTCATTTTTTCTTTGAAAAAAACAAACCTGCCTCGTTTAAATTTCCTTTAAAAAGCTTTGCTAGCGACTTTCGTATGTACAGTGATGTCCTACGCGGTAGACTCAGCTTAAAAGACCGTAAATTTGATAAAATCGGACGATGATAACTCGCCCCTAGCCCAACTAACGTAAAGACTTACGTAATATTTTTCCTACCGCCGTTTTGGGCAATTCATCGATAAACTCGTATGACTGCGGGCGTTTATAACCTGTTAAACGCTCGCTTGCGAAGCTTTGTAACTCTTCTACCGTTAGGCTCAACTCCTTTTTAACCACAAACGCTTTGGGTACCTCGCCGCTGTGCTCATCTGCAATACCAACCACCGCGACTTCAAGTACTTTCGGATGCTCTGTCAATGCCGCTTCCACTTCGTTTGGATAGACGTTAAATCCTGAAACCAGTATCATGTCTTTTTTGCGATCCACCAGCGTCAAAAATCCATGTTCATCTAGCACACCAATATCACCTGATTTAAAGTAGCCATCCTTTGTAAAAGTATCTGCATTGTCTCGTTGCCAATAACCACGCATGACCTGCGGGCCTTTAATACAAACCTCGCCCCGTGTACCTATTGCACAAGTTGCACCTTGTTCATCAATGATTTTAATATCCATCATCGCAAGTGGCAGACCAACGCTACCGTTGAAACGATCTATATCAGGTGGATTAAAAGAGATAACTGGTGCAGTTTCAGACATGCCGTAACCTTCATTGATAATCATACCAGTGACTTGTTGCCACTGATCAGATACGGCTTTGATGATTGCGGTGCCGCCACCAATAGACAGTGCCAAGCGACTAAAATCAAGGTTGGTAAACTTTGGACGATGCAGCATACCAATAAATAAGGTATTAACCGAAGGAATGACATGCGGACGATGCTGCTCGATGGTATTGACTAGTCCATCGATATCACGCGGATTGGTGACCAGTATGTCTTCCCAGCCGCCATAAATGCCTAGTAAGCCGCAAACGGTAAATGAGAAGATATGATAAAGCGGCAACGGATTGAGTATTTTGATCTGCTCGCTACGACCCGCTTCAATCGCATGACCAAACATCGCATAACACTGACAGACATTGGCCATGACATTGTAATGCGTGAGCATCGCGCCTTTTGGCTTGCCGGTCGTGCCACCCGTATATTGCAATAAAGCTAAATCTTCACGCTCAATAGTAACAGGCTGATATTGCTCAGCGTGGTATGCACTCATAATATGGGCAAAGCTTATATTCTGCTCTGAGATATAGTTTACAGCATTATCGGCTGTGGTTTGGTTGGTTTGATTGAATTGACGAGTAGTATCGGCTGACGGTTCAAGTTGGGTAAGCAAAGCAATATCGTTATCAGCAGGTGCAGCATTCGGATTGACGGAACAATGTACAACCAATGACAGTTGCGCTTTGACTGCATCATCTAACTGATCGTAAGCAGAGGTCATACCATCGAGGACAATCAGCACACTAGCTTGAGCATCCGTCAGCTGATGCGCCAATTCATAATGGGTATACATCGGATTGACATTCACCAATACCGCGCCTGCTCGCAGACAACCAAGTAACACCACGGCATACTGCAATATATTGGGTAACTGCACAGCGACACGGTCGCCTTTATTGATTCCTTGTGCTTGCAAAAAAGCAGCAAAGCGGCGGCTGGCAATATCCAATTGTGCAAAGGTAAGGGTGGCAGGCCCCATACTAAAAGCTACAGAATCACTATGCTGATCTATCTTAGGTTGCAACAAATCTAGCAGGTTGTGCTTGTTCTCTAATACATCTAAATTATTTCTTATTCCATATTTCTCATATGAGGCTTGCCATAACGGTGGCGTATTACTGCTAGGTATATCATTAGTGCTTGTAGTCATCAGTTGGCGTCCTTGCTCAATTGTCTTGATTCATCTCAGAATAGCATAATTTATTGTTTATTTTGCAATCACCCAAAGAAGGAATTGTCTTCGTCCTAGTTTTTTAATTTATGCAATCATCGTCAGAAAATCTTTATCTTTTATAGTAAAAATCACAAAAGGATAAATATTGGGCACAAAAAAACCAGCATGATCTCTCATACTGGTTCTTGTAAGTACATACATTTTAAACAGGTCTTAAATAAACAAGGTTCTGAATAAATAAGGTTCTGAATAAACAGTTACGCTTTTGCCATTTCTGCAAAAATCTCGTCAGCAGCTTTAATCGACGCATCAATATCTTCATCGCTATGCTTGATAGACATAAAGCCTGCTTCATAAGCAGAGGGTGCCAAATAAATTCCGCGATCTAGCATGCCGTGAAAGAACGTATTAAACACTGTCATATCGCACTCTGTCACGTCATCGAAGTTCTTTGGCGTGTCAGTCTCATTGTCTTTCACAAAGAACATGCCAAACATGCCGCCCAATTTATTGGTACGCATGTTGATGCCGTGTTTGTCAGCCGCCGCTTGAAAACCGTCTACTAGACGATCAACTTTCGCTGCTAACTCAGCATAAAAACCATCTACGGTTAAGTCTTCAAACATCGCGATACCCGCACGCATTGCCAGTGGATTACCTGACAATGTGCCAGCTTGATAGACGCCGCCGAGTGGCGCAATGCAAGACATGACTTCTTTTTTACCGCCGAAAGCACCAACGGGCAGGCCTGCACCGATGATTTTACCAAAGCACGTCAAATCAGGATCAATGCCGAAATGTGCTTGTGCACCACCAAGGCCGACGCGAAAGCCCGTCATGACTTCGTCAAAGATTAATACTGCGCCATTGGCAGTACACTCGGCACGCAACGTATCATGGAATTCTTGGGTCGGAATGACCATATTCATGTTGCCAGCGATCGGCTCTAAGATCACGCAAGCGACTTCTTCGCCCCATTTCTCAAAGCAATCTTTAATCGCTTGTGGGTCATTATAAGGAATGGTAATGGTATGCTTAGCAAAATCCGCTGGCACGCCTTTTGAGGTTGGCTCGCCAATATCAAGCATGCCCGAACCTGCTTTTACTAACAGGCTATCTGAATGCCCATGATAGCAGCCTTCAAACTTAACGATTTTGTCACGTTGGGTATAGCCACGAGCCAAACGAATTGCACTCATGGTCGCTTCTGTACCTGAGCTAGTCATACGAATCATCTCAACGCTTGGGACAATTTCGCAAATTTTATCGGCAACAGTCGTTTCAAACGGCGTTGGTGTACCAAAACTTAAACCATCATCAGCTGCTTTTTTGACCGCATCAATCACTTTAGGGTGTGCGTGTCCCAAAATCATTGGACCCCAAGAGCCGACATAATCGATATAAGCATTGTCTTCGGTATCATAAATTTTGCTACCGTTAGCACGGTGCATAAAAATAGGCGTGCCACCAACACCAGCAAAGGCACGGACGGGCGAGTTTACGCCGCCAGGAATATGTTTGCGGGCTTGCGCAAATAGCTGTTCGTTTTTAGTGCTCATCATTATTCTCTACTTATTATTTCTTTAATATTGATTCTGTCTTATGTTATTAAAAATAACTTTGCTGCTTGTTGTTAATGCTTAGCAGATTTTTAAAGCACATTTAATAATTTATGCTTTTTTGACCACAGAAGATTTAAGCTTCATCGGGCCAAAACCATCAAGTTTACAATCAATATCATGACCGTCAGACGCATCGGGCAGCAGGCGAATACCTTTTGCTTTAGTACCGACTTTAATAACAATCGATGAACCTTTGACTTTTAAGTCTTTAATCACGGTGACGGTATCGCCATCTTGCAGCTCATTTCCGACCGCATCACGAATGACCGCGTCTTGCTCTTCAGCTTGTGCCGCATCGGTTTCAGCCGCAGTCCATTCATGAGCACACATAGGACATACCAGTAACGCACCATCTTCGTACGTATATTCAGCATCGCATTTTGGGCAATTGGGTAAGCTCATAATTTCCTCGTCAGCCGTGATAAATTGGGTGTATTCTAGAGCTAACATTGTACCGTAACTTGCCAGCTTTAACCAATCGCTTCGCTTGTAAATGCGGTGCTGTGACTAATTGATAGATTCGCTCATGTCTTACAGCGGACATTTTTTATCACACAGTGTTTTGTGGTACTCTGCTTTAACTAAATCTGGTTTGATGACCATGTACTTTTAGATGGTAAAACCTCAATATTTACTTTAGCAATGACTTTAACAACTCAGTATTCACCACCATATCTGAGGCTATGGCTACTGATAACGATAGCGACTTATGAATAGGATAATAATAATGACTCAATCAAACGTATCGACCCTCTCATCAACATTGCCACAATTTGTTCAACTAACGATTCAAGGTGAAGATGCAGAAAAATTCTTGCAGGGTCAGCTAACCTCTGATGTCACCAAGCTCGGACTCAGCTATCAAGCAACGGCGCTTAGCAATTTAAAAGGTCGCATTGATTTTGGTCTTTGGATAAAAAAACAAGCCGAAAAGCATTATGATGTGGTTATCAGTGCAGATTGCGCTGAGGCTTTTCAAGCCCATTTAAAAAAGTTCGGTGCCTTTTCAAAGTTTGATACCAGTGCGCCCGCGCCCATTTATCCTTGCGTGCTTGATGAGGTGCCAACTTTTAGTCATCAGGAAGACCACAATACGCCAGCCGATACCCAAGCGTGGATGCAAGCGAGTCTTGCCATTGGCAACTATTGGATAGTTGCTGCAACCCAAGGTCTGTTTCAGCCACAAGAGCTGCGTCTGCATCAGCGCGGCGGTATGGACTATGACAAAGGCTGCTATCTTGGTCAAGAAGTGATTGCCCGTATTTATTTTAAGGCAGCGCCAAAAGCGTTTTTACATTATGTCAGCGGCGCAGGTGACGTGCCAGCAGCCGGTGACAAGCTAGAAAAAATTCAGGTGGTCAATGCGATTGCCGATGACACTATTAATGGTAATGGTTTTAAAGCATTGGTCATTGCCCGTCCAGAGCATTTAGCCGATAGTGAGTTTACGATATTAGACTTACCGCCAGCGCTGCAAGCCGATGTTGCGCGTCAAAAATAGTACGACATGATGAGTGACGCGTAATAAGCAGTACTCTTCAAAACATTTTTACTAAAAAAGCAGCAGAGTAATCTATGACCCATATTGCGGTACTCGGAGCGGGCGTGGTGGGCGTGACCACCGCATGGTATCTTCGCCAAGCAGGCTACGATGTGACCGTCATTGAGCGTGAGCCAGCCGCCGGTATGCAGACCTCATTTGCCAATGGTGGGCAAATATCTGTCTCGCACGCAACCCCTTGGGCCAATCCAGCGGCTCCAATGAAAGCGCTTAAATGGCTGTTTCGCGAGGATGCACCGCTGTTGTATCGCTTGCGTGCTGATAAGGCGCAGCTTAAGTGGGCGATGCAGTTTTTGCAAGAATGCCGTGCAGATAAAGCCGATGCCAATCTGGTACAAATGGTACGTTTAGGCTTGTATTCACGAGATACACTACAACAGCTGCGTGCTGATATTGGTATTGATTACGAGCAGCAAACGCGCGGTATTATGCATTTTTATACCAATCAAGCGGAATTTGATGCCGCCATTGCGCCAACGGAGCGCATGCAAGCGTTAGGCTGTGAGCGTCATGTCATCGATATCAATAATGCCGTAAACCTAGAGCCTGCGCTTTACCCTATTGCTCATAAGCTAAAAGGTGCGACTTATACCAGCCGTGATGAATCGGGTAATGCCCATTTATTTACCCAGCGCTTAGCCGAGCGCTGCATCGAGGCTGGCGTTAAGTTTTTATACGATACCGAGATTCTGGCGTTAAACACTGACGCCCATTCTGCTCGCCCGCATATCCATAGTATTACCATTAAACCCAAGGGCGAAAACGCGCAAACCTTTAGTGCAGACAGCCATGTACTGGCATTGGGCAGCTATAGCGTATCGCTCATGAAACCGCTGCATATTCATCTACCTATTTTCCCTGCTAAAGGCTACTCGGCCACTTATCAAATCAACCCCCGCGCCCCGCATCTAGCACCCTTTATCAGTCTCATTGATGATGAGTTTAAGCTGGTGACATCACGCCTTGGTGACAAGTTACGCGTCGCTGGAACGGCAGAATTTAACGGCTACAATTTGGATTTAAATAGCACGCGCTGTGCAGCCATTACCCGCCGTGTGCAGCAGTTGTTTCCCAAAGGTATCATTGCCAATTCTGTGCAATATTGGACAGGGCTACGTCCGATGACACCTTCTAATGTGCCGTTAATTGGGCGCGCGCACAGGGGTCAAGTCCGTCATGGTAGTCATAATATGAATGCTGGTTTTGATAATTTATGGCTCAATACGGGTCATGGTACGCTTGGTTGGACCCATGCTTGTGGTTCGGCAAAGGCTATCAGCTTATTGATACAAGGTGAGACGCCGCCAGTAGATTTTGATTTTGTTGGCTTAAGATCGTAAAAATAAGAAACGTAAGAATAGGAAATGTAAAAAAGGCGCTACCAATATAAGTCAACGCCCTTTTTCTTTATATGGAAGACTTTTATTCTAGAACTATTTTATGCAGCGCTCCCTGATTCCATATCAAAATTAACATCAGAATCAGCCGTCTCCAAATCAACCACTTCTGGCTCAATCGCTTCCAATTGTACTGGTACACCATTGACTGCCGCATTGCCACTTAGCTGATCGATTAAGGTATCGTCTGTCAAATCATTGACACTGACACCCGCATGCGCTTGAGCGATTTTCTGTTTTACCCCTTTACGGCCATGACCCCACCCATGAGGGATACTCACGACATTTGGCATCAGCTCATCCGTCACTTCTGCTACGATCGTCACACTACCCACACGCGACGTTACTTTTACGTTTTGACCATCCTCAATACCGTACTCTTTCGCCGTTTCAGGATGCAGCATCAAAGTACAGCGCGGCTTACCTTTTACCAAGCGATAGCTGTTGTGCAGCCACGAGTTATTACTGCGTACATGACGACGACCGATTAATAAAATCTGCTTGTTGTCATAGTCCTGCATCATCGCCTGTACGCGCTCTAAATCTGCTCGATAAAAATCAACATTAAGATGAATCTGCTTGTCTTTGTGTTTTAACGCTTGTGGCAGCATGGTTTTGAGCGATCCCAAATCAATACCATGCGAATTTTTCTTCAATTGCTTTAGATTGAGACCCTTATAAGGCCCACGTTTTAGACCTTGATTAAGCACAAACTTCGGACCCAAAACTTTTATTATTAGGCGTTCGACTTTGGTTGCAAGTACGGCTTTTTTATCCAAGCGTTTTGCCAGCTCTAAGTAGATTTGCCAGTCATGTTTGGCGCTTCTTTGCTTAGCAAACAATGCCTTTGAATATTTGGCGACGTTATGGACAGCAAAATTGTTAAAGGTGACGTCATAATGATCGCGCTCTAGTGGCGATACCGGCGGCAAAATAATATGCGCATGACGGCTGGTTTCTGTGACAAAGTAGTCAATAGCGACCATAAAGTCTAAGTTGGCAAAAGCCGTATCTAACTTTTCACCATTGGGCGTGCTGAGTACAGGATTGCCCGCGACAGTCATAAATCCTTTTAACTGTCCTGCCCCTTCTACCAGCATCTCATCCGCCATTGCCACCACTGGATAATCACCGTTAAAATCAGGCAAGTTACTCACGCGGCTATGACGCTTACCTAAATAACCTGGGCCAGAGTTATTGACCACATCAACCGCAGGATTAGGGAACATTAGACCACCCACTTCATCCAAGCGACCTGTGACAATATTAATCAGCATAATTAGATATTGGCTTAATAAGCCAAACTCTTGCACCGATACACCCATGCGACCGTAGCAGACCGAGCTTTCTGCTTCGCAAAACTCTTTGACGAGTCGTTTAATCTCGCTTGCCGCAATGCCAGTAATCTCAGCAACGGACTCGGCGCTATAGTCTTTGGCAAAGTCTGCAATGCGCTCAATCTCTGGCGCGAGCGCTGCCGCTCTATTATTGTTAGCACGTGCCTTGCCTGCATAACCTTGTAAATAGATTTCATTGAGCATGGCAAGCAAGAGTAAGACATCTGTCGCTGGGCGGATAAAATGATGCTCGCTAGCAATATCTGCCGTTTCGGTGCGTCTTGGATCAATGACTACCACTTTACCATCACGCGCTTTGATATCTTTTAGTTTTTGACGCATATTTGGTGCGGTCATAATACTGCCATTAGACGCCAGCGGATTGCCACCAATGATGAGCATATATTGGGTACGATTGACGTCAGGCACAGGGATGCGCAGCATATGCCCGAACAGATGCATGCAGACGATATGGTGCGGCAACTGGTCGATGGAAGTCGCAGAAAAGCGACTGCGCGTCTTAATACTGGTTAATAGATGCTTAATGGTTAACATGCCGCCCAAATTATGGACATTAGGATTGCCTAAATAAATCCCGAAAGCGTTTTGACCATGTTTTTTCTGTACCGACTGAATACCAGCTGCCACCTTATCTAACGCCTCAGCCCAACTAATCTCTTTCCAACCGTTAGCGGTTCTCTCAACGGGATGACGCAGGCGATCACTGTCTTCATGCAAGTCTTGCAAAGCAGTCGCTTTTGGACAAATATACCCTTTAGAAAATGGATCGTCTTTATCGCCTTTAATCGATAATACTTTTTTTCCATCGTGCTTGATGACAATTCCGCACATTGCTTCACACAAATTGCAGGTTCTAAAATGTGTTTGTTCATCCGTGTGACTCTTTTCAATAGCCATGGTCGCGCTCCCTGTTATTTTTTACTATAGTCATTCCACTATAAAAGTATTACTGCGTTACCCTCGTTTGAAGTATTAAATAGACAGCTACACTCGGTTGCCTTGTACTACTCTTAAATTGAATCGACTATATCGCTTTCACTATATAAATTCCGTTTTATAAGTTTAATATGGTTACTAAATTTGCTCATCTTAAAACTATTGAGCATTAGTTAAAGCTAAGCATTACTAAAAATTAATAAGCTAAATAACTAGCCATATACTCTGTGTCTATCTTTGGTGAAAAAATGGCTAAAAACGCCATCAAAGTTTTTGCACAATATCTCAATGGCTTGCTGCCGTGAATAACGCTGTTGATGACAGCCCAATATCAATTCATGTACTTGGGCGGCAGCGATATCGACACAGAGATGAACGTCAGATTCGTCAAAAGAGCACTCGGCTGACTGCAATCCCTCTATAAATATCTTAGTCCACTCGTCTCTTATCTCTATGATTAGACTTCCCAACCCGTTACGTTCTATGTTTGAATCAAAGCGCAGACTGTCTTCGAGCAAACGTTGAAATAAAGTGATGTTTTGAAAGGCGGCATCAAAAATCAATGTTAGGCATTCCTGACAACGCTCATTGAAATCCTCTTTAGACAGCGTTGGATAGTCTTTAAGCATATCTACCCACGCCATGCGCATCGGAGATAAATAATTGCCTTTAAGTTGCTCGCTTAACACCTGCTGCAACGCATCTAAACTATCAAAATGATTATAAAAACTTGGCTGAGCAATACCTGCGCCTTTCGCGATTTTATTCATGCTCATACCAAGAGCGCCCTCTACGCTATACAGCTGCAAGGCACTTTTGAGTAACGTATGACGCGTTTTCGCCTTTGCCAGCTCGCGTTTTGTTTCCGGTTTTTTAGCACTTACGCTGTTAAGTACATTCACTATCAATCTGCCCCAACTTAATCTACAAAACAATTGTTATTTCAACTATAAGGCTATAGTCATTTAAACAAGAAGTCTATCACTAAATGTTTAACCTTACTTATTCTTAATAATTCGTTTTAACCCGTCCTAAAGTAATCATAAAAAAAACAGCCGCCACATTTATGATGACAGCTACTTTTTTTATTCCTATATTTACAGCGTGTTACGACGTCATTTTTTATAAATCATCGCCAGACTTGTTGATTCTCTTTACGTATGTCACTGATAAAACACTTCATTCATTACACAAATGGACGATGCATAACATAGCTGTGCAGATTTCCATAATGGAGCAACACTCTCAACATTGCATATACAGACATGGCGATGGTGAGCACTTATATTAGATATCACCAGTTAGCTGATTAATAAGTACTGATAGCAGCTGAGTAAAATGTCGATTAAAGACAGATGGAATAATTGTCTCAATAACCAATTTTATAATAAAAGAAGGAACATAAAAATGAACGAACATACTCTAAAAGGTGAATGGAACCAAATAAAAGGCTCAGTAAAACAAAAATGGGCTGATCTTACTGATGATGATTTATTACACGTTGAAGGTAGCCGTGATAAATTGGTCGGAAAAGTTCAAGAACGTTATGGTCACAGCAAAGATGATGCTGAACGTGAAGTAGATGCATGGCGTACTGAACATAAATACTAGTAGATAATCATGCTTGTAAGAAGTATTAAGATAGAAATTTTATAAGCAGATTATTTAAACGAAAACCGCATTAGTTTCTAATGCGGTTTTTTTATGCTGGACTTATCACCAACTTGATTTATATCACATAATTTTAAGAGATAAAACTCAAAGTCCAGACACGATAAAACCGCATAGCAATTAACTGTTATGCGGTTTTATTGTTAACCATCCATGTTACCTATCACTACTGTTTCCCATGCATCCTTGCATAATATTCAGTATATTGTGATACTGGGCATCCTGCCCTTTTTACTACAACTACCAGCATTAACTACTGATAGCAGCAAAGGGTATGTGTCCTTACTCCACTTATCATTATCATCCTGATGCTAATAAGTGAATCATTATCCTTAATGCGGTTAACTCAATCCTTGAGTCACATTCCCTAATGCCGTGTGACTATAATGCCTAATTCCTAACCTGATGTTAAGTCGCGTAAGCGTCATTACGTGTAAGCATATGCTTACATGATTTATATTCGTTGCTTTGATTACAACTTATTAACGCAAAAGACACTAATCATCAAGCTTTGTCCATTATGATAGATAATGTAAGAAAATATTTCAAAGCGCATAATGGTAATGACGATGGTAATAATTAATTTGCCAGTAAGTTATGAATACGATTATATGAACAATTTACAGAGTGCGTACGTGCTCGGCTATCACCAGCAATGATGCGACGGGTAATTTAAAAATATTATAGGATATTGGATCATGAAAACTCTAAAGCCTTTCTCAATTAAGACCGTTATATCTACTAGTCTTGCGATTGCATTATTGGGCACTACAGTTGGGTGTACCGTCGTCGGTCCAGGATATGATAATTATCCAGTATATGGTGGTAATGATGATTATGGTAACACTGACTATAACCGTATTAGTCAAAAGCTACGCGCTGATCTGCGCCGTAAAGGCTATCAGGTTATGGATATCAAATCCGATAACTACCGTGGCAATCGCATAATGACCGCTTATGCCAAAAAGAACAACCAAGCATACGAGCTAAAATACACGTATCCTGATCTAAAACTTATTAGCTCGAATAAAAAAGTTTGGTCTAATGTTTGGCAAGACGATAGATATGACAAAGACCATTACAAGAAAGACAAATATAAAAATAATGGCAAGCATAAGAATAATAAGCACTATAAGAATGACGATATCGAAGATAGCATTAAAAGAGACTCGCGTTATCCAGCAATTAAACAACGTGCAATCAATAAAATACAAGGCATGGGCTATCGGGTCAAAGACATTGAGCTGGAAGAAAAGAACGGACGCGGCGTGTTCGAGATTGAAGCCAAGCGCGGCTCGCAAGAGTATGAAATACGACTTGGTTACCCAAATTTAAATGTGATTAAGATTGAAAAAGACTAGGGCATGTCTTCCATTCAATTGATAGTTATAGTCAATCCTATATAAATCAGATACGGTATCAGGCTCGCTTAGTCTACTACTTATAGTACTTTCGCTTGCCTTCTTTGTATCTAAACTAGATTGAACCGACTATATTTAAGTACATTAAAAATGAGATAAGTAAAACAAAGCTATTAAATAAAGTTTTTGGCATCATTGACTACTTGATGCCTTTGGTCAAATAAGCCAGCCCTTGGTTTATTTGACCCTTTTTTATAAGAGACGCAAAAACATCTTTGACATCATAAGAGGATTTGATGAACCACCATACTTTATTAAAAACCACTACTACAGCTAGTATGATTGCAGTGTTGCTGACGATAACGACTGGCTGTGTCACCGCATCTGGTTATAATGCTTACGGCGACCTTTACGAAAATGTTTATAAAGACAGTAAGGTCTACAAAAAGCACAAGAAGACCATCAACTCCATTGATAAAGAGCTTTATCAGCCTGCTATCGAGCAAAGGGCTGCCAATAAAGTCAGCAATATGGATTATCGAGTCAAAGACGTCAAATACAAAAAAGGTGACAGTAAAATAAAAGTAAAAGCCAAACGCGGCAGTGAAGATTACAAAATCGAGCTTGGCTATCCGAGTTATAACGTGATTAAGATCAAAGAGGACTGATAGCTAACCCTAAAAGTCTAATACCTCAATCACATCATAGGCAGGCGTTTCATAAGGATGCGCCTGCTTTAACGCCTCGACGACCTCTTTAATATCAGCATCAGCCACTACCATTTCTACCCGCCACTCCTCAACGGTTTCCAGTCGATCATGTGCTCCAATATTTGGATTACTGCCTGCCAGTGGCATAAATTGACCTGTCCCCTGCACTTGCCAACAGCACTGTTCATAATTGCCAATCATCCCAGCGCCCGCCGAAAACAAAGCGGACTTTACCTGCTCTAATGCTGTATCTGGAATAAAAACCGTTATTTTATACATGTATTACTTCCTTCCAGTCTATTTAGAAAAACAGCCATCAACTATCAATCTTACTATTTTTTGGATAACGAAGGATGGTCCGTCCAAATGTAGCGTAATAACCACTCTTTTGCCTCGCCCGCATAATCAATACCAATCCGTGGACGCAGCGATACTGGCGGCTTGCAACCGTCTTCTTCTACCCAAACAGCTGATGCTGGATGAATGGATTTGCCATACAAGTCACGGTCGATTTGTAAACGCTTGGTCAGCTTACCGGGACCAGCGAACTGCTTGGAATGAATCAGTTGTTGATCTAAGCTCAATAATTGCTCATCTCGCAGGCGATCACTATCTTCTGCTAAAAACCCAGCGCGTATCAGCACTGACTCAGGGGAGTCGATAGCACCACTGATTAAATTGAGCATATGATGGACGCCATAAGTCAAATACACATAAAAAACGCCACCTTGCTCATACATGATTTCAGTGCGCGGCGTTCGGCTGCCTGCATGTGAATGACAAGCGGGATCGCCCGCACCGATGTAAGCTTCGGTTTCTGAGATACGCATACGTAGTATTTTAGGCGTGCCATCCGTATCTAACAGCTTTCTACACAGCACTTTACCTATTAAGTCAGCAGCGACCACACAGGTTGGTCGAGTAAACCATGATGGCTCTAAAATAGTAGGCTGCGCCGTGGAAGTTTGAGGCGTTGACATTAGTAATGACCTTTTATGCTTTTATATCATTGAGTAATTAATAAGTTAGCATAAAAATACAGCAAGGTATGGCACACAGTGTTTAAGGAATGTTTAAACAAACCTTGCAAGGTCGATATAGCATTCAAAAAGATGATTTTTGCTGAATGAATAAGCATAAAAAAGGAAGAATGAGGTAACATTGGAATGAGGAATAAAACGTAAACTTAGACAAAAAGGAAGTCAAAAAATGAAAGGGATTACACGCTTCTCGAATAGCTTGATGGAAAAATATTTACCAGATCCATTTCTGTTCGTCATTATTTTAACCTTGGTTATTTTTGTAATGGGCTTAGGTTTAACCGACTCTTCGCCGGTACAGATGGTGGCGTTTTGGGGTGAAGGCTTCTGGGCTTTGCTGGCATTCTCAATGCAAATGGTGTTGGTGCTAGTAACTGGTTTTGTATTAGCAAGCAGCCCCATATTTAAAAAAGGGCTGGGTAAACTTGCCAGTTTCGCAAGCTCGCCAGGTAGTGCGATTATACTGGTCACCTTAGTATCGCTTGCAGCAAGCTGGATTAATTGGGGATTTGGCTTGGTCATTGGGGCATTATTTGCCAAAGAGCTGGCGAAGCGTGTCGAAAATGTCGATTACCGTTTATTGATTGCCAGCGCCTATTCTGGATTTATCATTTGGCATGCCGGATTCTCTGGGTCGATTCCATTATCCATTGCAACAGCAGGCCATCCCTTCGTTGATAAAATCGGTGTTATTCCAACAAGTGCGACCATCTTTGCTAGCTATAACCTAATTATCGTTGCAGCATTGGTGATTATCATCCCTTTCTTAAACCGTCTGATGATGCCAAAAAAAGAAGATACGATTACGGTAGATCCAAAACTTCTAGTAGATCCTATCCCTGAGGATCTGCCAGCCAAATCGGATATGACACCAGCAGAACGTTTAGAAAACAGCTGGATTTTATCAATGGTCATTGGCGTATTGGGCATCGCCTTTATCGTGTATTATTTCGCACAGAACGGTTTTGCTCTAACGCTCGACTTGGTTAACTTTATGTTCTTGTTCCTTGGTATTATATTTCATGGTACACCTCGCAAGTATTTGATTGCGGTTCAAGAAGCGGTTAAAGGTGCAGGCGCTATCATCGTCCAATTTCCTTTTTATGCAGGCATTATGGGAATGATGACAGCTTCGGGGTTGGCAGGTGTGATGTCAGAAGCATTTGTCAACGTTTCAACAGCGGAGACGCTACCACTTTTTGCTTTCCTCAGTGCAGGACTCGTCAACTTTTTTGTTCCTTCAGGTGGTGGACAATGGGCAGTACAAGCACCAATCATGTTAGAAGCGGCGGAAATGTTGGGTAGTGATCCATCACGAGTTGCTATGGCTGTAGCATGGGGTGATGCTTGGACAAATATGATTCAGCCATTTTGGGCATTACCAGCACTGGCGATCGCAGGTCTAAAAGCCAAAGATATCATGGGCTTTTGTGTCATCGTGCTGATTGTCAGTGGTGTTGTGATTGGTTTAGGATTATTGTTTTTATAATAAATCCTATAACTCCAACCTTAACTATTTTAATAAAGAGGTTGTTCTTATCTTTAGATAATAATGAAGTAAATCAAATAGCAGTGGAGCTATTCAGAATAGCCATATTTGATAATAACGACTACCTTTAGGTCAAAGCCTTTATATTATTAGTCGTAAGATAAACACGAAGATTAATTTAAAAACACAAAAAAACTGAGCACATGGCTCAGTTTTTTTACGCTAGAGATTGACCTGCAATGCAGTGCCAATCAAACATCTAGCTTAATGGCACACCAATACGTCTAGCCACTTCTTCATAAGCTTCAATGACATCGCCTAATGATTGACGAAAGCGGTCTTTGTCCAGCTTCTTCTTAGTCGTCTTGTCCCAAATACGGCAGCCATCTGGTGAGAATTCATCCCCTAAGACGATACGGTCATGGAACACACCAAATTCTAGTTTGAAATCAACTAGTATCAAATCACCTGCTTCGAATAACGCCTTTAACACCTCATTTACTTGATGAGTCAGCTCTTCCATTCTTGCCAGTTGTGCTTCGGTTGCCCAGCCAAGAGACACAGCAAGTGACTCATTGACCATTGGATCACCCAGCGCATCATCTTTATAAAACAATTCATAAGTAGGCGGCGTCAATGCTTGCCCTTCTTCTAAGCCCAAACGACGAACCAAGCTGCCCGCAGCAAAGTTACGAACCACGCACTCAACTGGAATCATCTCTAAACGCTTGACCAATACTTCATCTTCAGACAATTGCTTTTCAAAATGCGTTTCGATACCAGCATCAGCCAGTTTTTGCATGATGAAAGCGTTAAAACGATTATTAACGACACCTTTGCGTGCTAATTGCTCAATACGCTTGCCATCAAGCGCTGAAGTATCATCACGGAAATGTAAAATCAAAAGATCATTATCTTCAGTTTCATAGACAGATTTGGCTTTGCCTTTATACAGCAGTTGTTGCTTTTGCATTATGGGAGTTCCTGTTCGTTCAAGCTTATGTGGTAAAAACGCGCAGCGACCGCTGATTTTTGTATGACAGAATGAATAATATTTACATTAATCACTGTAAAATGTCAGCGGTATAAATAGGGAATAGCTTTAATTCGAAGGACTACTGACAGCGCGCTCAGGCTTCGGTAGCTGGTACTGATTACCTGATTCGTTCTGTAATTTCAGCGTATTTACACCAGCATTAGGAGTTGCATACAAAGGTACAAAAGGCGCTGGTTCTTTGTTAGCAGGCAGCTCTATTGGCACAAGCTTTTTGCTTTGCTGATATTCTAAACTACCATTGTCACGCTTACCAAGTAAGTTTTTAGCACTTTGGCAACCGCTCAATACTAAGGTACTTCCCAATATTAAGGTCAGCAGCGCAGGGAATATTTTTGCAGTCGGTGATGATGTTTTCATCATATTATCTCTCTGAGTTAGCATTTACACGCATCATTTTATAATAAGTTCGCACGCACCAAGGCTTCATCAATAGTGGCATGATGTTGTTCAGCCAACCATACCAAAGGCAGACGAATACCAGTATCTATCATACCCATTTTATGAAGCGCATATTTGGCTGGGATAGGACTTGACTCAATGAACAAGTCACGGTGTAAATGCTTGACCACATCATGTACTTTATGAGCCGCATCAAAATCACCACGAAGCGCCGCTGTAAAAGTCTCGCTCATCGCTTTCGGGGCGACGTTGGCAGTGACTGAGATATTACCTTTACCACCAAATGTCATCAAATCAAGCGCCGTACTGTCATCGCCAGATAGCACGACGATTCTATCGCCAACTGCTTTGATCAATTGCTCACCGCGAGCAATAGAGCCTGTGGCATCTTTAATTGCGACGATATTATCGATATCAGCCAGACGTTCTACGGTCTCTTGTGCAATATCAACGACCGTACGTCCTGGCACATTGTAAAGCATCTGCGGGATATTTACCGCGCGCGCGATAGCCTTATAATGTTGGTATAAGCCTTCTTGTGGCGGCTTGTTATAATAAGGCGCAACCAATAATGCACAATCTGCACCAGCGTCGGCAGCATCTTGGGTCAGCTTAATGGCTTCCATCGTATTATTGGCACCTGTTCCAGCAATCACTGGTACACGACCTTTGACATGCTGAACAAAGTAGCGAATGACATCGCTGTGCTCTTGCATAGATAATGTCGCTGACTCGCCAGTAGTACCAACGGCAACGAGACAATGTGTGCCTTGCTCAATCTGCCAATCTATGAGATCCGCCAGACGTTTATAATCAACCGTGCCGTCAGGATGCATGGGCGTTACCAAGGCTACCATTGAGCCTTGTAGTCGGGTTTTGATCTCGTCGTATGCTGTGCTCATAACCGTGCCTTACTGTATTATCCTAGCTTTTTTCAAAGCTGTCACATGATAGGTCGTTGGCAAGTGTCAATGATTACGTCTACACCTGTACTCATATTGTGTACATTCATAGGCGCCATTGGCAATATCTTGCTTGATATTAATGCTAAGTATTTTTTATTATCAATCTTTTTCTATGATAAAAGCGTTAACAATATAGATGCTAAAAATCGTCTTGGCCTTATTTTTGCCAATGACCGACAACGCTTATTTAATACTAAAAATAGAATAATAAAAACGCCTGCTAGTGTAGCATATTTTGATTTGACCGCTATCAATCAATTAACGTTCAATCAATTGAATTGCTGACATGCCATTACAACCTACAAACCAACAGCCTTATTATTCAACTCTCAGTTTAGCGCAATGAATCAGCGCTGATAAGTCTTTTGAGTCATGTTAACGAATCGTCAACACATCGATAGTGGGGCGATACAAGCGAAAAGGCAGCCCTCGTGTACCGATACCGCTACTGACAAATATCTGCGCACTGCCGTGTTGGTATAAACCTCGCTGCTTGCCCATGCGGCTATTATTTAACAGGGTTGACTGCTCGCTACTACGTGCGATATTTTTTTGTTTTTGTGCCAACCATATATTTTTTTGAATCGCCTTTGCTGCACCAGTAATCAATAGTGGTCGTGGTTGTAAGGATTTTGGCAAATCGCTAATACTATCAAATCGTGAAGCCAAGATGATGACGGGCTTCGTGGTATTAGCAATTTCAGCACCAAGTGCGGCTTTATCAGACGCATTTGCACCTTCAATATCAGCAAACTGTTTAGGAATATCTTGCCAGCCGCAAAGCACGGCGACGGTTGGGCTATTTTCCAAATTTTGCTGTCTAAAACCCTCTTTATTATTTTTAGAATAGCTCGCATCGGGCATTACTGAAAGCGCATTAGTAGCCCCAGTACATTTGAGTGGCAGCGAGGTACACTGCTGACCGATATAGCTGATATCAAGCACATCAAAGGCACTAGACAACGTATCTTCTAATAGCGGCTGTCCTTGTTTAGTTGTATTAATCGATTGATAACGCAAGTCTGAGGTACTCATCACTGTATAAATAGGCTTATTAACCCCTTTAAACAACATGAGCTGACCCACTAAATCAGCACTTGGGTAATACAACCAGTCGCCCGTAATCAGCACCGCATCTGCTGGTAACGCATTGATGGTAGCAACCAATTTACGAATATGACGCGGCTTGCCGCTATACAAGCCTATGCGTAAATCAGCCAATACGGCAACCGTCAGCGGTGTGGATAAATCTAAGTCGATTGCATGATGATCTAAACGTAAACGATTGGGTTGTATCACTACAGTATAAAAATAGAACCCCATTGCAAATACAGCCACTAGCACGAGTGGTAGTGATAGCTGCGCCAGTATCGGCAGCATGTCTTGCGACCAACCTATCACCAACAGCAAAGCCCAAACGGGCATAGTATAGGCAGCATAATAGAGTGCCAACTTCAACCAAATACGCATAAAACGTTTGGTAGGATTGGCATTGAACGTTTGTAATCCTGACCACAGTACAATATACGCAAGCAATACTGCTGTCGTAGAGATACTTAGGATATAAAGAGCATGGTCAGTCATAATTACCTGATGGTTACGGAAGGGTATGAGCCGAGCAACTGGCTTACCCTATATTAGAACGTATAGAGCGATAAATAAATCGCTCAATGAATAAGTTAGTGACAATGTTAGATTATTTTAAGTCATGGGTAAAAAAATCAGCCATTATAGGGGTCGAGCTCTATCATAGACAAGTAGAATTATTGACGCGCCTGTTATGCCATGCTCAATTGCTGCCCCGACTACCCATTACTCCTACTAAGCTATCAAGGCTTACTCAATACGTAAACCAATGATCGCGGGAATACCTTGGCGGATAATTTCAATGGTCACTACGCCTTTTTTGGGCAATGATGAGATCGCGCTTGAAAAATCCGTGACCTTTTTAATTGGCTTTTGGTGAAAATTGGTAATCACATCACCTGCCAACAGACCTGAGCGCGCCGCCAATCCCGTTGGGTCAACCGTGGTAACCAAAATACCTGTCTTATTATCCACTGCTATTTCTGCTTGCTCATCAGCGGTCAAGTTACGTAAACGCAAGCCTAACTGCACCTCATCATTCTGCTGATCGCCGCCTTGTGCTCTCACATCATTGGGCGCATAAGTGAGTTTGCCGCTGATGGTCATTTGCTTACCATTACGCTGAATCTGTGCGCGGAAGCTATCGCTCGGTTTGGCACGATTGAGCAAGTTTAATAAATCTGAGGCGCGCATAATTTGCACTTCATTATATTGCAAAATGATATCGCCAGGTTTTAGACCAGCTTTTTGTGCAGGTGAGTCTGGTGATACTCTTGTCAGTAGTGCACCTTGAGGACGATCTAGATTATAAGCTTCTGCTAAATTGCGATCGATGTCTTGCGGATAAATACCTAAATAAGCACGTACCACTTCGCCATCAGTTTTTAGCTGCTCGTAAATATCCATCGCCGCATCAATCGGAATGGAAAACGACAGACCCATGTAACCACCTGTACCACTAAAGATACGCGAATTAATACCAATCACTTCACCGCGCTGATTAAATAGTGGACCGCCTGAGTTACCAGGGTTCAATGCCACGTCTGTTTGGATAAATGGCACGCTGGTATCGCGTGAAAAACTGCGTGATTTAGCACTGACAATGCCCGCCGATGCTGAGTAATCAAAACCAAATGGAGAACCAATGGCCAGTACTGGCTCCCCTACTTTCAGAGCATTTGAGTCGCCGATAGGCAAAGCAGGAAATTGGTTGCCCGAGACTTTTAGTACAGCCACATCAGAGCGCTCATCACTACCAACCAAGGTTGCATCAAGCTCTGTTCTATCGTTAAGAGTGACAGTGATTTTATCAGCGCCCTCCACCACATGATGGTTGGTCAGCATATAACCATCAGCTGTGACAAAAAAGGCCGTGCCATAAGCATGCTCAATCGCTGGCGTGGCAGCCTGATCAGGAATACGTAAACGATCACCAAAGAACTGCCGTAACAATTCGGCTGTTTGGGCTTTGGCAAGCTCAGCCTCGCTGACGGTCTTGGTGACATTTACGCGGGCAACGGCTGGGGTAACTTGCTGTACTAAGTCAGAAAAATCCGCCGTGGTGACGACAGCTTGAGCGCTCGCCATGGCGGTGGCAGTGACGCCAGTAACCATCGAGGTACTGACAGCAAGCACCAGCGCACTACGTTTTAACCAATGCGGCACATAAAACTTAGATTGCGCTGTAAGCATATTGATAGGCATGTTGTCCTCCATATAAGTAATCGTTGTTATTTTTAATGGTTATGTTTTGGCTACTATCGCTAGTGACGTGTATACGATGTTTTAATTTTAACCAAGTCCGTATATGACAAACGTTGCATCGGCACTGAATGTTATGGCGGCCAACCTTTTTAGTCGCTATCTAGTCGTTTATTAGGTTACTGTTTTTTATACCCTTATGCCAACGACCATTCGCCTTTCCTTATATAAACACCCCAAAACAATGATAATCCTCGCTAGGTGCATGATAAAAACAGCTACTGTATGATAAGTCATCGTGCTATTTTGTCATTATTCCGATCATGTAGGATAACCCAAGGCGCAATTATTTGACCCAGTTATTGTATATTTTTACCGCTGCCTACTGATATCGTGCTAGATACGGCCTTGCTCAGCATGAAATAAAAGCATGTTATGATAGCAAGCCAAATAAATTTTTAAGCAAACTAAAGTCTATAAATAATCGTTATTGACTATTGTTTTATAAAGCTGGCTATTACCACCCTTATTTTTCATCTTTTGCATCACTAGAATAATACGATGGTCGATTCAAGATAAATGGATAAAAAAAGTCGCGTGACAGTACTATCAATAATAGTCTGAGCGAGCTTGATGCCATATGCGATTTATATAAGATTGACGATTTTTTCTAGCAATGCTTTTGTCTTTACTACTCTATAGTAGTTATATCATATCTGGCTCATGTTGTGATTCATGATGGATACCATTGTCGTCGCTTACGTTTCATAGAGATGTGTCTCTATAGCGAGTAGCGTCAACTTATTACTATACTACTGGCAGCCGCTACTCTAAAAAAGCGGTTGATAGCTATAAAATACGACAAGATTATAAAAGGATCAATTTATGGATACCGCCCTATTATTATCTGGCGTGGTTGGGATCGGCATTGCTGCCCAATGGTTGGCTTGGTATTTAAAGCAACCGTCCATTTTATTTTTATTACTGATTGGCATTATCGTGGGCCCAGTGCTGGGAGTCTTCGATCCTGACTTGGTGCTGGGAGAGCTGATGTTCCCCTTCATCTCTTTGGGCGTGGCGATTATCCTATTTGAAGGCTCGCTGACGTTAGAGTTTGACGAGATTAAACAGCATGGCACCGTGGTGCAAATGCTGGTGTCGGTCGGTGTACTTATCACTATTGCTATCGTGGCGTTATCGACTTATCTCTTATTCGATGTCGATCCACTGATTGCTTTGCTGTTCGGTGCGCTCGTGTGCGTCACGGGTCCAACGGTGATTATGCCGCTATTACGTAGTGTGCGTCCCAATAAGACCATCTCTAACATCCTTAAATGGGAAGGTATCATCATTGACCCAATCGGCGCTATTGCCGTGGTTTTGGTCTATGAATACATCATCTCAGGCGGCGAAGCCAGCAGTATCTTATTGTTTGCCAAAATCGTGGTATTAGCGACAGCGATGGGTATGGCAGGCGCTTGGCTGCTTGCCTTCTTGATGCGTCGGCATATGATTCCTGAGTTTTTACGCAATGTCTTTACGCTTGCCTTTGTCTTGGTGTTATTTTCAGTATCGAACCATTTAGAGCATGAGTCTGGGCTATTGACAGTCACTGTATTGGGCGTGGCGTTGGCGAATTGGCCAAAATTCCCACGCGATACGATTTTAGAGTTCAATGAATCTTTAACCATCCTTCTTATCTCTGTGCTGTTTATTATCCTTGCAGCACGTGTAGAGCTGGAAAGCTTACTTAGCGTTGGTTTCGCAGGTCTGGTGTTACTTGCTATCGTCATGTTTGTGGCGCGACCCTTATCCGTTTGGGCATCGTCTATTGGCTCAAACTTAAAGACCAATGAAAAGCTGATGATTAGTTGGATTGGGCCACGTGGTATCGTCGCTGCAGCTATCTCATCACTGTTTGCTATTCGTCTGCAAGAGTACGATATCCAGGGTGTTGAACTGCTCGTACCCTTAGTATTTATGGTCATTATTGGCACGGTTATGATTCAGGGCTTGGGGGCGAAAATAGTCGGCAACTTGCTGGGTGTCCGTGAGCCTGAGACCAATGGCATTCTTATCGTCGGCTCAAATCCCATTGCCCTTTTGGTAGCAACTTCTCTAAAAGATCAGGGCTTTGATGTCATCGTCGCACACAACAACTATACCAATATTGCCCGCGCACGCATGAGTGGTCTACGTACTTATTTTGGCAATCCTATCTCTGATCATGCCGATCATCATCTTGACCTGATCGGTATCGGTCGTCTGTTTGCCATGAGTATGGACAAAGAGATGAATACCTTGTCTGAGATTCATTATCGTCATGAATTTGGTGAGCGCAAATTGTACCGTCTCAAGTTCAGCGACGAAAAGGTCAAAAGCGAGCGCGATGATAAGCAAGGCAACTTCCACTCGCAGTGGCTGTTTGGCAAAGACGTCACCTATACCAAACTTGCCAGCATGCTGTCGAAAAAAGCCCGTATCAAGATTACCAACATCACCGACAGCTACAGCTTTGAGCAATACAAAGCCGACAATAAGCAATTCGTGCCGCTGTATACAATCGACAAAGAAGGCAAGCTACACGTCATTACCGATAAGTTTGATGGCATCGTGCCACGCGATCGCAAACTCATCTCACTGGTAGTGGAAGATGAAGTACAGCCAAAACCTGTCGACGTGACACCTAGACAAGAGCAGGCGCGACTGGCAGCTGATGCTAACTTTGAGTCCAGCTCAAAAGCACCTGAAAAGCGTAAAGAAAAAGAGCTGAGCGATGATAGTGTTGATGCAACAGAACAATCCACTGCCACTGATAGCGACAGCGCTAAAGAAATAATTGCTGAGCAGAAAATCACTGAGCAGAGAGTCGCTGAGCAAAATGCAGATACTGAGGTATCAAACCATTCGAGCAGCAGTGCTAAAATTAAAACCACGCCAGACACCTTGAATGATAAAGTAGTAGCGTCAAAAGATGAGTCTATTGACGTCGTTAATAAAGGCGTCATGTCAGTCAACTCGACAGCGACTTCGAAGGCAATTCCTAAAAATAAGGTGTCTAACAATAGTAGTACGAATGGTAATGGCAACGCACCTAAAACTAAGAAGGGCGCGCTTGATCCAAATCGTCTACCCGACTCTGGTCAAGATAATACAACCAATGCAAGCTCTGATGGCGATATTACTAAAGACAACATTAACAAAGACAATGTTCAAGAAATTTCAGATAATAAAGCTGTGAATAAACAGGATAAATAATCGTTGCCACAGCTTTGTTTTAACACAGTTTTGACAATATCTTGATGACTGTTTTGATACTTTATAGAATATAACAGTTTATAAAACACAAAAGCCCCAACGCAATGTTGGGGCTTTTTATTTGGCTAGGTGATGGCTGTATAAAATCCGTTACGAAACATCAAATCTGCCTTGTACCGCCTGCCATACTCGCGCGCTCACCTCATCGGCTGTGCCTGATGCGTCAATGCGCTGTATCCGTTCGGGATGCTGAGTCGCCAGCGTGTTAAAGCCTTTATGTACCCAAGTAAAAAATTCGGTCGCTTGCTGCTCAAATCTATCAGCGGTGCTACGTTTATTAGCGCGTGCCATGCCTTCTAATACGGGCAAATCCAGCCACAATGTCAGCTCAGGTAGTTGCGGCACAAACTGCTCGATAAGCGATTCAATTTTGGCTCGTACCACCGCATCGCCATGTGCCCGCCCAAAGCCTTGATAAGCAATAGTAGAATCGGTAAAACGATCGCATATTACCCACGTCCCACGTTGTAGCGCTGGCAGAATCACTTGCTGCATATGATCGCAGCGCGCCGCAAATAGTAGCAATAGCTCTGTATCATCATTGATGTCGGTCGCAGGGTCCAATAATATAGCGCGCAAACGTTCTGCAAACGGGCTACCACCCGGCTCACGGGTACGCAGATACGCAATATTGTTATCGTCTAAGCGTGTGCACAGCTGCTCAATGGCAGTCGTTTTGCCTACGCCCTCAGTACCTTCAAAACTGATAAAGCGCCCTTGATTGAGTGCGATATCATTGATGTCATTGCTTGCTTTGGGCTGACTTGTTTTGGGCTGCTTTGCTTGCGACTGGACTGTTTGAGATACATGGTTTTGTATAGATGCTGACATGATATGACCTTATGTCATTGATAAGCGTTATGTCTTTATGTCGACAGTTGCATAACGCTCATTTCACGATAGGTTTGAAGAAAAGATAGAGGATTAAATTACTGCGGCGGGGTTTGTGATTTTTTCTCACGCATGACGCCGAGATATTCTTTTACCGCTTGATTGTGCGCCGCCAAGCTATTAGTAAATTTGTGCCCGCCGTTACCCGTCGCTACAAAGTACAATGCATCACTATCTGCTGGGTGCAGGGTCGCTTCGATAGAGGCGGACGATGGTAGCGCGATAGGTGTTGGCGGTAGGCCATCAATTTGATAGGTGTTATAAGACGTTTTTTCATCAATGTCTTTACGGCGAATGTTGCCTTCATAGCGACTGCCCATACCATAGATGATGGTCGGATCGGTCTGCATTCGCATGCCTTTATCTAAACGATTTCTAAACACCGCAGAGACCAAAGGACGCTCTTCTGCCACACTGGTTTCTTTTTCGATAATAGAGGCCATCACTAACGCCTCATAAGGCGTCTTATAAGGTAAATTGGGCGCACGATTTTCCCACGCTTCAGTCAATACTTGCTGCTGACGCTTATATAAATCGGTCAATACCTGCTTATCAGTGCTGCCTTCACCATAATAATAAGTATCGGGGGCAAACCAACCTTCAAGATTGTGATTGACGATAGGGTCGTTACTATTGATCACTTCATTTGGCAATATACCGACCAAATCCAACGCTTGAGCAATACCAGCATTGTCTCTATCATTGCCACTATCGTCGGTCAGCACCTCTTTTTTGATGCCTTTATTATCCCTTAATGTTTGATACAAGTCTTTAGAGGTTTTGCCTTCGATGATTTGTACCTTTACCATCGATGCTTTTACCCCTTGCCCAAGTATATGTAGCGTTTCAGCAAAGGTAGGGTTTTCTGGTAATTGATAAATACCAGCATGTAAGGGACCATCGACTTGTGTTTTCATATAGAGCTTGGCAATCGTGGCAGAAAACAGCGGGATTTGCTGTTGCCACTGCGGCAGTAAGCCATAATAGCTCTGACCCTGCTCAATGGTGACCATTTGCTTTGGCTGCTCAATCCGCCCAAACAATGTCTGATAGACCATCACTAAGAAAAACGCAGCGATAAGCCCCAGCACTAGCAACACTTGATAACCACGCTGCATAAAGAAAGATTGATTATCCGCTTTATATTCGCGTGGCTTAGCCGCTCCACTGATGAGTGACACATCTGTCGCTGGCGTTTCCTCTACTCCATCAACTGCTGGTTGCGTGTCTGGTAGTGTGGTATCGACACGCTCCTCAACACTGCTATCTGGTTTATTCGATGGCGTTTCATTAGGACGTTCAGGAGGCGTTTCAGATGTAGGCTTGCTCATGGCAACTCGCGAGGCAGAAGTTTGCTAGAATTTAGCACTGAACCGTGCGATTTTCAATGGTATTTGCTTAGCTTATGAATTGATTGGTTAAAAATGCTATAATTTTGCGCTCAAATTCTGCAATACAATCTATGAGAAGAAGGCAGTTAGTAATGGCAAAACCATTCGTAAAATGGGTAGGCGGTAAAAGCCAATTAATATCAGAAATCACTCAACGATTACCTGAATACGTAAAAAATGGTATGCCATATATTTATGTTGAGCCTTTCACTGGAAGCGCAGCATTGGCGTTGCATCTTTTAGATAGTGAGCATCCACCTTCTGCAATTATCTTAAACGATATAAACACTGACTTAGTTAACCTATATAAAGTTGTAAAGTCTTATCCTCATGAATTGTTAGAATATCTAAAAGCACTTCAATCAGAATATGATGAACTTGAAGATAAGGAAGCTAAACAACCTTATTATTATGCTAAACGCGACGAGTTTAACACACGAGAAGCTGACGATATCAAGCACGCTGGTCTATTTATCTTTTTAAATCGTGCAGGGTTCAATGGTTTATATAGAGTAAATAGTAAGAACAAGTTTAACGTCCCTATTGGGAGCTACAAGAAGCCAAACTTTGTTTTTGAAGATACAATCTTACAGGCTTCAAAAGCATTAACGAATGTGGAAATATATAATCAAAGTTACGAAGATACGCTTAGCCATTTAGAGCAATCGAATAAAAATAATTTACCCGTCTTCTTCTATTTTGATCCACCTTATAAACCTTTGAGTGAGTCTTCTAGTTTTACATCTTACTCTAAAGATAGCTTCGACGATCAAGATCAAGAAAAGCTAAAATCTTTCTGTGATTTACTAGACAAAAAAGGTTATCAGTGGCTGCTTAGTAATTCTGATACAACCAATCTCGATGCTGAAAATATGTTCTTTGACACTCTGTACTCAGACTACAAAATAGAGAGAGTCAAAGCTAGTCGAAATATTAACTCAAAAGGTTCAAAACGCGGTCCAATTAATGAGTTACTTATTAGGAACTACTAAATAATTCGTTTGCTCGGTATGACGCCATTTTGTATATCTTTCATAAATGATTTCTGAAAGTAGAAGGCATGGTTTTTATTTGATACGTTGCGACCTAGAACATCTGAATAAATAGGATTGTAAGTCCCATCTTTTCTCTTAGAGTCTTTACTCCTAATTTGAATATACTTGCCGTTTGAAGTATGAATATAACCATCTTTAGAGTTATCTAGATGTTCTAGTATCTGTTGTTTGATGTCAAGGAAATCTAATCGGTAAAGCTCTTTCAGCTCTTGGTTCTGGTTAGAGTCTATGTGGTAAGCGGGTAAAAAATACCAATCTTCTGGTTTTTTATTGTCTGGCTTTACAACTGGTAAGTAAAGAAGGTTACTAATCTTATCCAACAAACGATTCGTTTCTGACTCTTCAAAAAACAAGCTATCAAAATCTTTTGAAATCTGTGTGATAAACATTGTTTGATCAGGCATACCGCTCGGTAGTGATTGATTAGTTTTCAACTCACCATCGGAAAAGTCTGTCAACTTACTATCATTAGGCATATTAAGTAATTCTTGTAAAAACTGCCCAGCATTACCTTTATTTACTGCAAAACCTGAAATATCTTCTTTTAACTTCAATTCGCCGAACCTTTTGTTATAAAGTTCTGGTAATCGAGAAAACACGTCTTCTAACTTCATATCTTATCACCTTAAAATGTAAACAATTCTGACAAGCTCATCTCAAACGTATTAGCAAACACTTCAATATTTTCTAGCGATGGGTTGCGCTCGCCTCTCTCTACCATGCCCACGTAATTCTTATGAAAGCCTGTTAACTCACCTAACTGCTTTTGACTTAAATCACTCCCTTTACGCAACTCACGAATTCTTTTGCCAAATTTGACTAAAATTGTTGTTTCCATTTGCTTTATTCTCAATAATTGGTTAATATTAAAAAACACACAATAAGTGTCTTTTTTAATATTCTTAGATTTTGAAGACAAGGAGGCTTACTATGATAAATATTGAAAACCTCACTATTAATATCGGTACTAAATCATCAATATCTAATGAATATTTAGACTCACAAGACTCTTTAATAGTGAGAGATGAATTAGTAAGTATGCTTCGCACCATCAGCAAAGATGAAAGATTTTCCAAACAAACGGTTGTTATTCCTGATGATTGTGGGCAGTATGGTTTTGCAGAGGGAGAGTTTAATTTACCCGAGCTTCTTTACTTCTTAGCCGACATGCTGGAATAGACATGGAAAGTCATTCATTTTTTCAAAGTAACAATTTGGATTTTAATTTATTCAAAGGTGACTGTTTAAAGGTTATGCCTCTTTTAGATAATAATGTAGACATGGTCTTTGCTGACCCACCTTATTTCTTGTCCAACGATGGATTGACAGTAAAAAATGGTAAAATCCAGTCCGTCAATAAAGGTCAGTGGGACAAATTAATTAGCGACGATGACGCTTATAATTTCACCTATCAATGGTTATCTACTGTCCGTGACAAAATGGCAGATAATGCAACTTTATGGGTCAGTGGCACACACCATAATATTTTCACTTTAGGTCGTATACTACCTGAGTTAGGTTTCAAAATACTCAATGTTATTACATGGGAGAAGACTAATCCACCGCCCAACTTTTCTTGTCGGTTTTTTACTCATTCGACAGAGTTTATCATTTGGGCAAGGAAATACCCTAAAGTACCGCACTATTTCGATTACGATTTGATGAAACGATTAAATAACGACAAGCAAATGAAGGATGTTTGGCGCTTGCCAGCTATTGCCAAGTGGGAGAAATCTTGTGGTAAACACCCAACACAAAAGCCATTGGCGTTATTAGCACAGATTATATTAGCATCTACTAAAAAAGACGCCTTAATTCTTGATCCTTTTGCAGGTTCTTCCACAACAGGTGTTGCAGGCAATGTACTAGGAAGGCGTTTTATAGGTATTGAACAAGAAACTGAATACTTAAAACTTAGCCAAGCTCGCTATGAAGATCTTCAAAGCGACGGCAGGAAAGAGCTTTTTAGACAACATTTTTATCGTTTACTGAATAAAGAAGATAGTAATTAAACCACTCAAAAACACACCACCTCACCCGATAATAACGTCAGGCTACTCATTGGCATGACACCACGCAGCGCATTGCAAAAGAATAGCTGGCTTAACTGTGGCAAATCCTCATCTTTTAATGATCTGATAATGACGGGATGTTTGCTAGTCGATAACGCATCGATAAGCACTTGCCGCATCACGCCAGCGACGCCAGATTTCGCCATGGATGGTGTATACCATTGACCTTGGTCTAAATAATTCGGATCATTTTTATTGATGTCCAAATGGCTTGCGGATTTCGAAGATTGCTGCTCTGATAATTGATAAAAGACATTGCTCATCGTACCTTCAACCCAACGACCACTCATATCTCGTAGCAGCCCCTCACTGATGCTTGGTTTAATATTGTCTTCCGATACTTGGGCTTTGATGCCTTGTAACTCACCACTTGCCAGCACATTGTCGAGGCGATTGAGGCTTTTGAGTCCTGCTAATGGTGGCGGTAAGCAAGCAAGCTGCGAAGATAGGCAAATGGCAGAACTGATAGGCTGCATCGGGATTGAGCACCCATCAGGTAAGCGTAATTGCTCGGTCGTAGTGACGGTCATCGCAGAGGATTTTAGCCAAATCTCACAAGCACTACCAGATATGGTTGGCACATAGCCATAACCACGGACATTTTGCACGGCGCGAGTCACCATCAGTTTCAGCATGCCTTGTTGTAGTTGCTCGGCATGCGTCTGCAATAAAGCCATGACAGAATGACTGTCTAATTCAAGTTGTAAAGCTTCAGCATGGGAAACAAGGCGCTGCTGATGATGAGCCAACCACAGTATTTGCCCATCGATGACCCCCATCGTGGTAAAAAACCCATCGCCATATGCCAACCCACGATTGTCTAGCGATACTGTGTCTGAGATATCCGTCGTAGCACTTGATGGATGTATGCATAGCCAATTATTGAGCGGCATGATAGCGAGCACAGCTTACTTCTTATCTGTTTGGGCAGCAGATTTATTGATGACCAGCATACAACTATAAAACTCACATTTTGCCAATTCTATTTTTTGTCCACCGATGACTTTATTTTTGATAATTTGACCATTAAGCATATCAGAAATCAGTTGTCCGCCCTCATCACCCATCAGTTGGCGGGCAAGCTTATGCGCTTTTTCGGCATGGTTTTGACTTATCTCTTTTTCTTTATCAGAGTCAGTAGGATTGGCAAAGTACCAGCCCAGTTCGAGATACTTTTCAGAATCAATCAGATCCAAATACGGCGCATCGGTATCCATAAAGCGATATTTTGCGGCTGGATTACTGGCATAGTCGAGGCTGTTCTCATCAGTGCTCATGACCTTGCCAAAAGTCGCTTTGATCTCATCTAAATTATCGACATTCAGTGACGCTACATTTTTAGTGCCCCATCCTGCAACGTCATATTTCACTTGTGTACCTTGCTGAGCAGTAGCGCCGTCTAAATCGGCGTTCGGCGTAGCATTGTCCTGTACTAGCGCATCGTCAGCGACGGTTTGCTCGCTCATATCGGCATCTTGGTTTTGGGCGTCGTCTTTACTGCTATCACAACCACTGAGCGACACGCCGACTGCCATTATCGTACCGACCAAGAGGGTCTGTAGGCTATTATTCCACATGGGCAATTTACTCACACTTTTAGATGATTCTCAAAATAGTATTAACGAGCAGGCAGATAGGCCGCTGATAATGGACATTATGTTTTATAAACAAGGGTTCTTATACTTGGTATTTTATGACTCAGTTTGTCATGTCAGTTTCTTATGGCTTGATTTTTGACAGTTCAGTTACTGATAGTTATGCAACTGCCAAAATATCAATATAAAATTTTCATGCTCTCTAGTTTACCCAACTGCTTAACACTTGACCACCCTTTACGTTACGGATAACGCTCCCAGACAGTACAGATTTGTTAAAGACCTACCCTGTCAAAAAACCTACCTATTCAAGTGTTTACTCGTTAGACCACCGATTTGTCAAATATCGCGTTATCCCTTATGATGATTGTATATCAATACCCTTCTACTGATTAATTTTTGCCTCTTATCGCAAGCAGACCTATTATGACCCAGAATTTTATCGTTATCGGCAATCCCATTGCCCACAGCAAATCCCCTGAAATTCATACGTTATTTGCAGCGCAGACGGGTATTGAGATTAGCTATCAACGCCAATATTGCCCCGATGATGCAGCCAGTTTTACCGCGGTGCTTGAGGCGTTTTTTCAGGGCGGCGGCGTTGGAGCCAACGTGACTGTACCTTTTAAACAAATCGCTTATGACTGCTGCGCGGCGCGCGGTGGTTTATCGGAACATGCCAAAGTTGCAGGCGCAGTCAATACAATACTACTAAATAAAGCGCTGGTAAAAAGTGGCGTGCCGATCACCGAGGCATTGTATGGCGATAATACCGATGGACAAGGACTGGTCAATCACATCGTAAGTTTGGGTTGGCCACTAAAAGAGGCTCGCGTGGCACTCATTGGTGCAGGCGGCGCAGCACGTGGGGTGATATTACCATTGATTGAAGCTGGTATCGCACATCTTACGATTGCCAATCGTACGCTGAGCAAGGCAACAGCGTTAGTCACTGAGCTTAGCGCGGCAAGCACGGCTATTCATGAGCAGCAGATTGAAACTTGTCGCACGGCGGATTTAAATGGACAGTTTGATATTATCATCAATGCGACTTCTATTGGTTTATCAGCAGATACGCTACCACTAAGCGACACGCTAAACGGTGACTATGCTTATGACATGATGTACGGACGCACGCTGCCGTTTTTGCAGCATTTTTCTGCGCGTGGCGCACAGATTTCTGATGGTTATGGCATGCTCATCGGACAAGCAGCGCTAAGCTTTGAGCGTTGGACAGGTCATACGATCGATGTTGCGCAAGCGACCGAAACGCTACACAGTCGTTAATCGAAAATTGACATAAAAAAAGTCGCATGAACTCAGCTCATGCGACTTTTTTAATACTTTATTTCAAACGTACTGGTGGTTTGACACTCATCAATTAGCCAAAGCGCGCCAGTAGCCAGTTTTCGATACGCCGTAGCGGTATGCGTAAGTTGGTCGAATGCATTACTACTCCGCCGCTCAGACCCACCAAGCAGCCAATCACAGTATCAAAAAGGCGCGTGCGAATCACTTCTTGATAGGCGGACTCAGAAAGCGGTAGACCACTGCCGTATTCTGCAATAAATATCGTCAGCGGCGTGATAAATATGACTGCCAAGCCATAATGTCGATCCACTAACGTCTCGATACAAAGCATCATCGTCAGTATCGCCAGTGCGACACCCCATATTGATAATCCCCAAGACAACATCCAACTCGCCAAAACCACACCCAATACTGTACCGAGTAAACGATGTATTTGCTTAATCCACATGGTACGCAAATGAATACCTTGGATAATTAAAAAGCAGCTAACTGCTGCCCAATAGGGATTAGACAGCTGTAAAGTGACGGCGATGAGCAAGGCTAAACTGACAAAACTGGCGACAATCACACTTTCAGTAATGGTATCTGGCTCGTAGCTATAAATAGGCGTCGGCGTCGCTGGGCGCGTCGCCAGTAAAAATAACGAATACAGCAATGCCATCACTAAAGCAAAGCTACTGCCAAGCATCACCAGTCCAGTTGCACGTAAGATGTCTTCCAAAGGCAGCGGTATAAATAGCGCAATAGCGCCTGCCATCATCACAAACAGTCCCGCTGGCGGTGGCTGACGATAATAACGTCCAAAAATCACAATACCAAACGCCATGAGCGTAAATATCGGCAGTTTTAATAGCGGGATTTGCTGAGCAATTAGACCGAGCGCAAAGCACAGCGACATGGCAAAACCCCAAGCCATCACCGTCACCAATCGATACGGCAGCTTGCCCACTAACGGTATATTCAAAATAACCATCGCCCCCAAAGACGCTTTGATACCTGACGATAAAGCATCAAAATAAGCGCCCACAAACACAGGGAAACTGATCGCAATCGCCGCGATAATCGGCATATGCCACGGTCTCTTACTACGGTTCACTGTCAGCAAATGCGCCAGCTCCCCATCAATTAAAGCCTTTATGCGAGCAAATAACGCTGTCAGCCAAGATGCTCGCGTTGCCTCACGCTTGGATGCGCTCATAATTGGCTTTCCTTATATCGTAAATGCAGTTAAAAAATGTTTTTCTGATACGGTTACATCTATCATAAATAGGTACTTAACCACAGACACTAATAAAAACCGAACCCATCAACCCATAAATTAATGTTTTGATTTAAAATATTAATTATGAATATTAGTTATTAGTTATATATTTGTCGCTATAGAAGATTTATACTGACAGTAACGCCGCGACAGCTGTTTTTTATCAAGGATGCCTTAACGGCAATCAAAATGGATGAGCTGTTTTTGATAAATCTGAATGACGAGCCGTGATATCGTCTATTCTTACCCCAAATAATTAAACACCCTTTTACATGAAACGTGGCTCAAATACCGAGCTAGCCATTTATGATAGCGAATAACTAAAGAGAGCGACTATGTTAACTTACAAAGCACCTTTACGTGATATCAAGTTTTTAATAAATGATGTTTTCGACTTTCAAACTCATTATAAAGATTTGGACAATGGCGAAAATGCCGATCCTGAAACCGTTGATATGATTCTTCAAGGGATGGCAGATTTTGCTGAAAATGTCTTAGCTCCTTTATACCAGCCAGCAGATGCTGAAGGTTGTCATTTTGAGAATGGGGTTGTCACAACCCCTAAAGGCTTTAAAGAAGCTTATGATCAATTTGTAGAAGGCGGCTGGCAAGGTATTTCTTACCCTGAAGAGTACGGCGGTATGAACTTACCGACCTCATTGAACTTAATTAAAGCTGAAATGATCGGTACGGCGAACTGGCCATGGGCAATGTATCCTGGTCTATCAACCGGCTGTATCAATACAATTATGCAATATGGTACCGATAAGCAAAAAGAAACCTACTTGCATAAATTGGTCGAAGGCTCTTGGGCTGGTACCATGTGCTTGACTGAGCCACAATGTGGTACGGATTTGGGTCAAGTTAAGTCTAAAGCCATTCCACAAGATGACGGCTCTTATAAGCTTAGCGGTACTAAGATTTTCATCTCAAGTGGTGAGCATGATTTAACGGAAAACATCGTTCATATTGTTTTAGCACGTTTGCCAAATGCACCAGAAGGCACACGCGGTATCTCATTATTTATCGTACCGAAATTCTTGCCAACTACTGAAGGTGAAATTGGCGAGCGTAATGGCGTGACTTGTGGATCGATCGAACACAAAATGGGCATTAGCTCATCGGCTACTTGTGTCCTAAACTTTGATGATGCCGTTGGTTACTTAATTGGTGAGCCGAACAAAGGTCTAAAAGCTATGTTCACCTTTATGAATACTGCCCGTATTGGTACTGGTATCCAAGGTTTGGCGCATACTGAATTGTCATTCCAAAACGCGCTGCCGTATGCAAAAGATCGCCGTTCTATGCGCACCTTATCAGGCACGAAAGAGCCTGAAAAAGTTGCTGATGCCATCATCAACCATGCTGACGTACGTCGTATGCTATTGACCCAAAAAGCCTTTGCCGAAGGCGGTCGTTCGATGATTTATCATTCTGCGCGCTATGCCGATAAAATGGCACAGGGTATCATCAATGGCGATGATGAAGAGTTTGAAAAATGGGATGACAAATTGGGTTTCTACACACCAATCCTAAAAGGCTTCTTAACTGAGCTAGGCATTGAAGCGGCCAAACACGGTCAGCAAGTCTATGGCGGTCATGGCTATATCAAAGAATGGGGCATGGAGCTAATCGCTCGTGATGCTCGTATCGCCACCATGTACGAAGGTACAACTGGTATTCAAGCATTGGATTTACTCGGTCGTAAAGTGATCTTGCAGTCTAAAGGCAAAATCATCCGCGATTACACCTCAAGCATCATGAAATGGTGTGGCGAGTATGCGCTTGATAAAGACATGCGTAAATTTGTTTGGGCGCTCACCAAGCTATGTGCTGAGTGGAATACATTGACTGTCCGCTTGATGCTAATGGCACGTAAAGATCGTGAAATCATCTCAGCTGCATCAGATGACTTCTTGATGTACTCAGGTTATGTCATGATGGGTTATCATTGGGCGCGTATGGCAGCAGTCGCTTATGACAAGCTAGAAAACGGCGGCACTGAATCCCCAGAATTCTACAAAGCTAAGATCCAAACGGCTGAATTCTACTTTGATAAGCTGCTGCCACGTACCTCGGGGCATGCCGAAGCCATGGTTGCACCAAGTGACAGCATGACAGCAATGAAGATTGAGAACTTTGCTTTTCTAGACTAAGTTTTTTAGACTAAGATAGCATCACAATTAAGCAGTAATTAATAAGAAAAGCGCCTAGCATGTAGGCGCTTTTTTATGCTTAACTAAAAGTACAGACGTTCTCATTAAAGCCTATCGATAATAAATATAAATCATAGATGAGAGACAACGAGTAACTCATTATAGATAAATGGCCATTTTAGGAGCCAATCATGTTATCCACTGATCATCAAAAAACTTCCTTAGCTTCATCATTTATACGAGTGCTACTGCTCAGTACGGCACTGATCAGTTTTAGCGCAACTAGTGCTACGGAGCTGGCTAAAAATCCTGACATTCCTATTAAATTTGCCAAAGGCGCGATCAGTAGTACGGTCACTGGCAAATTAAGCCCCAATGAAGATGAGCGCTGGTATCGCTTTGATGCCACCAGCTGGCAATATGCCATTATTAATATTTCGCCACTTACTGGTACGCCTGAGACAGCCAATGTCGGCGTATTACATATGCCAAACGGTACGCAAGATGGCAGCAAAGGCGGTATCGTGTATCAAGGCTGCCTACCTGCAACCGGAGAATATCGCTTACGTATTGCCCGCAATTTGATGGCGACTGAAGGCAAAACGGCTGGTTATAAGGTTGAGGTAATGATATTACCCACGTATGCCAGTAAATCGCTATGTGAGTACTTATAACCATTGATGAATCGTCGTTTCGGACGATATCAGCATTTTAGCTACCCAGCATTTTTTTATGATACACCGCGCTAATTTCTTCAACTTCCACACATATCTGTAAGGCTGCTCGCCCTGATTGCTCTGCGACTATCTCCTGCTCTATCGCCGTCACCAGCAGCCCTGCTAGCTGATTACGAATAACCATGTCACGACCAGTCATTAGTTTTAGATGCGCATAAATAAAGCCATACGCCTGCTCATCATCTTCAACGCCTACCAAAAATGTCTCAATAGGTACGATCCGTGCTTTAATATCAGTCGGCGTGCCAAAGTGCCCACTGTCCCATAATGCTTTATTTAACGCTTTAAGCAATGATTCTTCATGAGCAATACTGACATTGGGCGTCATTTGAATGGTTAGATGTGGCATGAATATGTCCTTATAAAATATGAGTGAGGGAGTAAAATATTAGCCATCGTTTCAGGCTTGATTGAACAGCCCATCAGCGGCAACGATTTTTAGTCATCAGTAACTTTTTAGTCATCAATAATAGTACTAAAGCAAGCAGCAAGGGTCTCAGCTAATTGTGCTGGTGGCAGCTCAATTTCTAAACCACGGCGACCACCGCTGACATACATCGTTGTCTGCTCTGCAGCCGAGCTGTCTATGATAGTCGGCAAGCGCTTTTTTTGTCCCAATGGGCTGACACCGCCTAGCACATAGCCCGTACTACGCTCTACCTGCTTAGGATCCGCCATTTGCACTTTTTTGCAGGTCAGCAATTTATTCGAAGATAGCGCCTTAGCCATTTTTTTAAAGTTTAACGTTTTATCCACGGGTAAGATAGCAACGGCAAGCGTACCAGTCTCTGTCGATACCACCAAGGTTTTAAACACTTGTGACACATCCACGCCTAGCTTTTCTGCCGCCTCTAAGCCAAAAGAGGCGGCATTACTGTCATGGACATAGTCGTGTAATTGATAGTTCAGAGCGCGTTGTTTGGCAAGATTAATCGCTGGTGTCATAATATTTCAGCTTATATCAATGATATTAATGGGTAGATTTAAACATAATTACTCTATAGTGACTCTTGGTTGTCGCCGAACTATTATTGCGCTAAATACATTAACTTTCAATTATTTGAGCTTATTAAGAGCGGCTTAACTCACTATATAGTAACCAGACCGTATTAATATTAGCAGTATATACAGACACTATATATCGCTTTGATGGCTTTTATGGCATCATAAGCGCAACATATTTGACTATTTTTGATACTGATTATGATACCGAAGTTCTTAAAAAAACGGATTTTTAAAGCGCCAGTCACAACCGACAGCGCCTCTAATACTGACGTCAATCCAATCGCCCCCAAGCCTTATTCCAATGCGCCGATTAATCAAATTTATCGCAAGCTATCGGGGCAGCTACTCGATGTCGCTGTTAAACCTAAGCTATTGGGTGAATTACCTGAGTTCGATACAGACGATCAAACGCTAAGATTTTATGTGTTGCAAGATTATTCGCGCTCCAACAGTATTTTGATTGACCTGCAGACGCAAGAGCACAATTTACCACCAGCATTGGTTGGGGTACATGATGCCGCCCATAATACCAAAGAAAACGCAGCCATCATATTTTTGAACCATCCAAGCGCCAAAGACAGTCAGCTATCGCCGCGCCTGTCACGTTTGGTGTCTGCTGTTTTGCAACATCCAGAGCTAAAAGTACGTTTGGTGCCCGTCTCTATTTTATGGGGACGCGCTCCAGAAAAAGAGGATTCACTGTTTAAGCTGCTGACCGCTGACAACTGGCAAGACCCTAGCATCACCAAGCAGCTCTTTAATATCGGAGTAATGGGACGTGACACCTTTGTACAGTTCCATCCACCTCAAGATCTACGTACCCTTATCAATGATAGCCTTAAAGGTGATGAAGAAGGGTTTTCTATTTTTGATTCGCTAGCTACTGATTCAAAAGAGAACTTTATAAAAGAAGGCAATGTAAAAGAAAGCTCTGCAAAAGACAGCCATTTAGACATCACCAGTAGCGTGGGCGATGCCGACGAAGCACCAAATTATGCTTTGGTAGCGACCGCTGACAGCAATCGTGAACTGGTCCGTATGCTACAGCAGCGGCTTACGGTTTATTTAGACAAGCAGCGTGCCAGTATGCTCGGTCCTGATTTATCAGACAGGCGTAATTTGGTAGATAAGCTAGTGTATTCACCAGCTATCAAACATGCGATAGAGGCAGAAGCAGTAGAATCTGGTATCAGTGTACGTGAAGCCCGTGTCTTGGCTAAAGGTTACGCCAATGAGATGGTCAATGACTATTCACATTCCATCGTGCGCGGTTTTTATAAGTTTTTAACGTGGTTATGGACGCAACTCTATGATGGCGTAGAAGTCCATCATTTCGAGCGCGTACGTGAGCTTGCAACTGACTATGAGCTGGTTTATGTGCCTTGTCATCGTAGCCATGTCGATTATCTATTGCTATCTTATGTCATCTACAAGCGTGGTCTAAGCATTCCTTATGTCGCTGCTGGTGACAACCTAGATGTACCCGTATTAGGGCCGTTATTACGCGGCGCGGTTGCCTTTTATATACGTCGTAGCTTTCGTGGCAATGCACTTTATACTGCCGTCCTCCGCGAATATATGCACACCCTTATTACGCGTAACACACCGATTGAATACTTTATCGAGGGTGGTCGCTCGCGTTCAGGACGTTTATTACCACCGAAGATGGGCATGCTAGCAATGACAGTGCACAGTCAATTACGTCATTCTGAGAAGCCAGTGGTTTTCATTCCGACTTATATCGGTTATGAGCGTATTATGGAAGGTGGCACCTATGTTGGTGAGCTAAAAGGCAAGCCAAAAGAATCTGAATCTTTACTAGGCTTACTCAAAGTTGGTCGTAAAATTGAGCGTATCTTTGGTAATGTACATCTAAGCTTTGGCACACCACTGCATCTTAGCGACTTTATGACAAAATTCGATGTGCCAGCCAATAGCTTGCCGACGGATCGCACCGATACCCCGCTCGATGATAAAGCCAGCGCGATGGTCGATAACATCGGCGTCAAAATCATGCAGCACATCAATAAGGCGGCGGTTGTGACGCCCGTTTCGTTATTATCATTGGTATTATTATCAGCGCCTAAAGCGGCTTTAGATGAAGAAATCTGTCGTGAGCAAATTGCCCTTTATCAAGGTCTTGCTCAGCAGTTGTCCTACTCAGATGATACCGTCATTACAGATATGAGTCCGCAGCAAATCATTGATTATGGTATCAAACTAAAGCTCATTGAACGTACGCCGCATATCTTAGGCGACATCATTCAAATTGCCGGCAAGCAAGCGGCATTACTCAGTTATTTCCGTAATAATATCCTTCATGTCTTTATTCTACTGTCTTTTTTAGCCGCCTTAGTGGCGCGTAACGGCCGTATCGAACGCAGTCGTTTGGACAATATTGCTAAGCAACTCTATCCATTTTTACAAAGCGAGCTGTTCTTATATTACCCAGCACATGGCTTGGCTGATACCTTGAACAAAAAAATCGACAGCCTACTCTCGCATGGTCTAATTGTCGAATTGAGCGATGGCGTACTCAGCGTCCCTGAGTCAAACAGCAAATGCTATCAGCAGCTGCAAGTGCTAGCGACGCCTGTCGGACAGAGCCTTGAGCGTTACTTTATGACGCTTGCCCTACTCGCCCAGCAAGGCTCAGGTAATCTGACCGAAAGCGAAGTCGTTGATCTGTGTCATCTGCTGGGTCAGCGCTTATCTGTACTATATGCAGATGATATTCCTGATTTCTTTGACCGCGCCTTATTCACCAGCTTCATCAGTGCCTTGACTCGTCTTGATTACTTGCAAAAAGATGATGAAACTGGCGTATTGACCTTTGATCATCGTATCAATGATATTGCTAGTCATGCTAAGTACGTGCTAACGCCTGACATGATGCAGATTTTGCAGCAAGTCGCCAGCTTAGATGAAGAAGAAATTACCCATGCGATTACTGAGATTAGTAATAAAAAGCAGCGTAAATTTGGGCGTAAGCGTTAATCTGCAACCAGCTATAATATTTAATGAGCTAAACTGAATATATCGAGCAAAAAAAGACCTCTAATTGATTAGAGGTCTTTTTTTATCTTCAAATTTGAAATTTCTAAGTAGCTGTTTTTTTAACAACTATCTTTTAAGTAACTACCTTTTAAACAACAGTCCTAAGTCGAAATCTTTTTATATTTCATACGCTTAGGAGTGGCAGCATCACCCATCGTCTTTTTGCGATACGTTTCAAACTCAGAATAGTTACCATCGAACCAAACTGGGCCTTCATCTTCGAACGCTAAGATATGAGTCGCGATACGGTCAAGGAACCAGCGATCATGCGAGACGACCATGACCGTACCTGGGAAGACCTGAATCGCATCTTCTAGCGCACGTAAGGTTTCAATGTCCAAATCGTTTGAAGGTTCATCGAGTAGCAGTACGTTTGCGCCCTGCTTCAATGTCTTCGCTAGCTGTAAGCGGTTACGCTCACCGCCAGACAATTGACCGACGTGCTTTTGCTGATCTGAGCCTTTAAAGTTAAAGCGACCGATATAAGCACGACTTGGCGTGGTGTAATCGCCAACCGTAATAATATCAAGACCGTCAGACACTTCTTCCCAAACGGTTTTGCTGTCATCTAAGTTGTCACGTACCTGACCAACATAAGCGACTTTGACACTTTCTCCCAAATCGACTGAACCCGTATCTGGCGTATCACGTTCGGTAATCATATTAAATAGCGTGGTTTTACCCGCACCGTTTGGTCCGATGATACCAACGATCGCACCAGCTGGCACGTTAAAGCTTAGGTTTTCATAAAGCAGACGATCACCAAATGATTTGGAGATGTTATTCACTTCAATGACTTTATTACCTAGACGTGGACCGGGCGGAATATAAATTTCAGCTGTCTCATTGCGCTGCTGGAACTCTGTTGAGTTCAACTCTTCAAAGCGCTGTACACGAGATTTAGACTTGGCTTGTTGGCCTTTCTGGTTTTTACGAATCCAATCCAGCTCTTTTTTCAATGCTTTAGCAAATGACTCTTCTTGCTTGTTCTGCTGCTCTAAACGCGTGTTCTTTTGCTCGAGCCACTCAGTATAGTTGCCTTCATACGGATAACCATGGCCACGATCTAGCTCCAAAATCCACTGAGCGACGTTGTCTAGGAAATATCTATCATGGGTAATGGCAACGATTGTACCGCTGTAGTTCTGCAAGAACTGCTCTAACCATGCTACGGACTCAGCGTCCAAATGGTTGGTTGGTTCGTCAAGTAACAGCATGTCAGGGCGTGACAATAGCAAACGACATAGTGCCACACGGCGTTTTTCACCACCAGACAGCTTACTAACATCCGCATCCCAAGGTGGCAGACGTAGGGCATCAGCCGCTTTTTCGAGCTGGGTATTTAAGTTATGGGCATCCCACGCTTGAATGATGTCTTCCATCTTGCCTTGTTCTTCAGCAAGCTTATCAAAGTCAGCATCAGGCTCTGCATATTCTGCGTAAATGGCATCTAAACGTGCGAGCGCATCTAAGGCTTCACGCATACCGTCTTCGACGTTACCACGCACGTCTTTGCTGTCATCAAGCTGTGGTTCCTGCGGCAGATAACCGATCTTGGTACCTGTCTGCGCGCGCGCTTCACCACTAAATTCAGTATCCACGCCCGCCATAATGCGTAGCAAGGTTGATTTACCTGAACCGTTAATACCTAGGACACCGATTTTGGCACCTGGGAAGAACGATAGGTTTATGTTCTTTAAGATTTCACGCTTAGGCGGAACAAGTTTTGACACGTTGTTCATCGTGTAAATATATTGAGCCATTAACACTCCGATAGACTGCATAAAAGAGGCGAGCAAATCATACTTAGCAATGATGCCAAGCGTGCTGCACCTCAAAATCAGGGTTACAAATTATAAGCCATTATCGCATTGTGGCGCATACCCTGCAAGCCAACAGATTGTTTTAACGATTGTTTTACGGCTTTTGTCACAGAGTGCTCAGCTTTCTAGCTAAAAGCGGTAACGAAACCTACTATCTAACCGTTTCGCTTAACATTCTGACTTATAACTGTTTTATAAAGACCACAAAAAATAGCATCAAAACTTTCGCAAATTTAATCAATAGCCGTTAGCATGTTAGGATATCTTAACAAATTCAATCAACCTGACCTAAGTGATATCCGCTAAATTGGCGCACAGGTGAACACACTATTTATGCTGTCAATCATTTTAATAGTATTAATAAAGGTACTGACAATATGACCAACGGCTATCGCCCTGAAATGATTCAACATGCATTTATCGATTTTATTGGATCACACTTACAGCCGTTTTGGTCTTTCACTGTCCCAAAGCTGCGCCTTGTTGCGCGGTATACCCTTAGCGATGACTTAATAGCGCTCAGATTTGAGATCAATCATGCTTTTCGACGGCAATTAGTGGGTTCGCAACGTGGTTGGCAGGGTGGGCAACACCTTAACTTAAGCGTTCTTATTGAAGGTGTGTATCATCAGCGCAGCTATTCATTATTAGGTTTGGCGCATCAACCGCTCTGGTGGCACGACGTTACTACTGGCAACAGTATTAATAGTGGCGATAGCAAAAAGCAACCACCTTATCTTGCGATTACCATTGCTATTAAGCCACAAGGCTTAGTTTCGAATTATTTAACCAAACATATGGCACTTGGTAGTGTCATCAACAGTAGTGTCCCCAGTGGCTCTTTCACTTTGGCACAATCATCTATAAAGGTACAGACAACATCAGCTGCCGAAAAACCTGATTCTTTACTATTTATCGCGGGTGGCAGCGGTATTACGCCCATGTTAGGACTCATCACGCAAGCACTGGACAACGGACATCAGGTGACGTTGCTATATTACAGTCGCACTGAAATGCTCGCGTTCAAAAACCAATGGCAACAACTGAGCACAGCGTATCTAGCTTTCGCCTATCATCTGGTCAATACCGAGAAATCTGATACTTATTTGGCTGGCAAGCGACACTTGAGCGTAGACAGTTTGTTGGTATTAAACCTACCGCTGGCAGATACGCAAATATTTGCATGCGGGTCACAGGCTCTGTTGACTGGCTTATATAAAGCAGCGGCGAAGGTAACCTTACCGCACAATAAAAACCTGCGCGATAATATCATTGTAGAAAACTTTGGTCATGCGTTGCCTGATTTCGATTTTGATAACAAACAAGCGCTCGATAGAAAAAAACACGCGGTACAACACACTGTTTATTTACGGGCGAGGCAACGGCAGTTTGACAGTAGCACGACATTATTGAATGCCGCAGAGGACGCAGGAATTCGCTTAGCACATGGTTGTAGACAAGGTATCTGCCAGTTGTGTCGCTGCAATAAAGTCAGCGGTATGGTCAAAAATATTCACACAGGAAAAATGAGCAGTGATGGTTATGAATCTATTCAAACTTGCATCAACATTGCCATGACTGATGTGGTGCTGGATATTTAGCAACACGGTGATAAAAATAAATGCTCATAACGGCTTATAAGATAGAAACACAGCCTGCTGTTACCTTATAGCCTACGGTAAAAAACTTAAACAACTTATTGAACCGAACCCAGTACCGACTCTCCGTACCATTTCGGTTAAGGATTATCTATGCGCTTGCTACCACCCGTCACTACGGCACAATCTGCTGTACCAGTTTTGACCACACTAACTGATGCAAAACAGCAGAAAGCAAAGCAGTTGACTCGCTACCCAACGTTGACAGGAGCGCCCTTACCGAAGGCGCAATCTGATGCCCTCGCTCATGAATTAAATGTGCTTTACCGAAGCGTGATGGATTCGTTAGGTAATGATGACGCACGATACATTAAACGAGTGTATGCCGCAGTAGTCTATAGTGAAATGACAGCGCGTGGCTTACTAGCAGCGGCTGGATGCATGCAGTCAAAACGTAAAATAGTCGCGACTTGGTTATTGGGCACCTCACTACTGAGTCTCAGCAAAATTCTAAATAATATGGAGCTTGGGCACAATGTTATGCATGGTCAGTATGACTGGATGCAGCACCCGTATCTCAATAGCCAAAAGTTTGATTGGGACATTGTCTGTCCTGCCCCATTGTGGCAACACTCTCATAATTACTTGCATCATACTTTTACCAATATCGTTGGTCGTGACCATGATGTTGGCTATCACTTAATTCGCGTGACTGATGAGCAACCTTGGACGCCAAGCGATCGCCATAATATGTCTAAAACAGCGATATTGGCTTTAGGTTTTGAGTGGGCGGTCGCCTTTCATGATATTCAAATCAGTGTCGACGAATACGCGGACTCCCCTGATCGACACCAAACCATGCAACAGAAATCTCGCGCATTATTTGCCAAAATCGCCCGGCAAGTGGGCAAAGATCATATTGTACTACCCACGTTAGCAGGGCTGACATTAGGTCGAAGTAGTGCTATGACCACACTGAGCGGTAATGTTACTGCCAATATCACTCGTAATCTATGGACATGGGCGGTGATATTCTGTGGACACTTTACCGAACAAGCCCATATCTATACCCATCTCGATGCCGATGAGACTAAAGGCGACTGGTATGTGCGTCAAATTCTTGGCTCCAGCAACATTCAAGGAAATAAGCTGTTTCATATTTTGACGGGTAATTTATCGCATCAAATCGAGCACCATATTTTCCCTGATATGCCAGCCTGTCACTATGCTCGTATCGCACCACAATTACAGGTGATATGTCGCAAGTACAATCTACCCTATAATACTGGGCGCTTTGGTACACAATTCCGGCAAATGCTGGGACGTATCCGCCACTTTAGCAAGCCAAGTGCTGAAGAATGGCAGTCTTATTTACACTCACAAACTACGTCAATCCTTGAAACAAATCATGCCGTAGCAGAAAGACAAAAAGAGCTGCCCGCTATACGTGGATTGGGTAAATATCTTCCCCCTGTCATGCGCCAAGCCTTATTTTATGCTTAATATGCAGCTCATATGGAGATCACTGGTAGACCCCTTTAGTCTTAACATTTACTCTATCGACTCTTACGCTAAAGAACTATAAATGTGAATCGAAAGGACTCATACTTTAGTGAATAATCTATTTGGTCATTCAAACTCTCTCAATTTAAAAATACGCTTGATCCATACTAAAAAAAACCATAATATTTAATGATAATAATCAATAATAACGGAGAATATCCATGAAAAATCAAAACCCTGAACGAAACCTAACCATCACCCATGATGAACAGGGTAAAAAGCTTTGAGACCTCTATTGATGGTCATACTGGCTATATTAGCTATCAAGAGCGTGACGATAAATTAGTTTATGATCACACTATCGTACCTCAGGAGTTAGGCGGGCGCGGCATTGGCTCAGCATTGGTTAAGCATGCCCTCAACTATGCTCGTGAACAAAATAAAAAAGTGGTACCACAGTGCTCATTTGTCTCGTCATATATCAGCAAACATCCTGATTACCAAGACTTGCTATAGTCCACTCTTCAGCGATGAGCCATAGAAAATGTAGTATGCTAATAAGCGTCATAATTTTTTTAGAAATGTTTTAAGCATTTACTATGGTTCAGCTTGGCCAATAAAAATGGAACGTTAATACGCTACTACCCTCCTATTTATTTGCTATCTGCCCTCGTATGTTTATCTTCGAATATATGGCAAGATAGCAAATATAGGCGGGTTTTCTGACCTATAGTGCCGATAGAACAAAAGGTCTTTACAGTGATGTAATAGCCTCAATGATACAACTGAAAAAGAGGATTGATATTTCATAAAATAGCTTTGACAGATACAATGTAGTGCCTGATATAGTTTTTAATAAACCAAACCAACATAATAATAAAGGTGATTAATATGAGTAGTTTATCTGATAAGCAAGTAAATTTGCAGCTGGAAGAATTGCCCGGTTGGCAGCGCGAGGGCAATGCTATCGTAAAAACATATCACTTTAGCGATTTCATCGAAGCCATAAGCTTTATGAATCAAGCAGCGTTCCATGCCGAAGCGCTCGAGCATCATCCCGAATGGCGCAACACGTATAACGTGGTAGAGGTGCGCTTGACTACTGGCGATACCGGCGGTATTACCAGCCATGATATTCGTCTGGCGAAACGGATGGAACACATAGTCCAGCCGAAACGTTTATAGTGCTGTGTTTGTTTTTATAATGTTTATAAAAATCCTTTATTAGTAAATACATTCTTAAATACCAAAAAAAAGTCCTCAATTGAGGACTTTTTTTATTTAACAATCTACAGTTATTAATTACATCTTGCGGCTTACAAATGCCACAATAAATAAAATGACAGCGACTGCTAAGAAAATATATGCCAAATTAGCAGACAATCCTGCAACACCGCCAAAACCCAATAAACTTGCTAACAATGCGATCACGGCAAAAATAATAGCCCAGCGAAACATAACCTTCTCCTTAAAAATTATTATTAGAAAACCAGATATTTAGATTGATGCAATGGACAATTATTAATAAGAAATAATTACTATTATTAATGACTGCCTTGCTCTCTCTAAAACTCCTTTTTCTTTACTTTTTGTTTTTTTGATATTTATTAATTTTTTAACCATTAATACTGCTTACGACCATAGATTAGCAATATTTATCTTTAGAAAACGTTCATTTTGGTAATGATATCGGTAGGTTATGTAACCTTTGTAAAAATCTTAACATCGAACCTTTTTTTTTTATCCCTTTATGGGAGTTATGTGTACAGATGGTTAGTTATCACTTAGCCATCAACATTTTCATCATATAATCTGCTATAAACAGTAACTTACAAGTCATTTTTACTGGTCAAAAATACTTTAATATATCTTTTTCAGGCAGATATAAGTCTGACCCATGACTCATGACTTTTATATATATAGTTAACCTGATTGCTATCAAAAAATCAGACCTCAAACTCTGACTGTTAAATGGCAACAAATTTTAAACGTCACACGACTCATCAAAATAGCTATTAAGGATAATAAATATGGATACCAATACCAATACCAATACGGATACCTCAAACAATACACAACAGCGCAGCGATGGAAAGCGTCCTTACGCGGTCATCTTATATGGTGCGACTAGCTTTGTTGGTCAAATTACAGCACACTATTTAACAGAGTTTTTATCTAATACTAAAGACAAAGATGGCGCCGATGTCACGTGGGCGATTGCTGGGCGTGATGAAGCAAAACTGAACGAATTGCAATCTAAACTTGGCAGCACTGTCGATATTATTCTTGCTAATAGTGACGATGCGGACAGCCTTGATGAGATGACCAAACAAACCCAAGTCATCATTTCAACCGTCGGTCCTTATCTCAAATACGGTGAGCCGCTGATCAAATCTTGTACCACTCATGGGACAGATTATGTCGACCTCACTGGTGAAGCTATCTTTATCAAAGATATGATGGACAAGTATCAGGACGCGGCAAAGCAAAGCGGCGCTCGTATTGTCAACTCGTGTGGCTTTGATTCGATTCCATCGGATTTGGGCGTCTACTTTACTCAAACCCAAGCAGAAGAGAAATTTGGTCGCGCTTGTGATGTGATTCATATGCGTGTCAAAGCGGCGAAAGGCGGTCTATCAGGTGGCACCATTGCCTCGATGGCGACTATTTTTGAAGAAGTTGGAAAGGACAAGTCACGTCGTAAGCAGGTAGCAAATCCTTATCTGCTCAATGATGACAAAGATGCGCCAAACGTGCGCCAAGCTAATGTCAGTAAGCCAGAATACGATAGTGAGCACAAACGCTGGCTTGCGCCTTTTGTCATGGCTAGCATCAATACCCGTATAGTTCATCGCACCAATCAATTGCTTAACTATGAATATGGTCGTGACTTTAAATATGACGAAGCAATGTGGATGCAAGATGGTGTAAAAGGTCAATTATCAAGCTATGCAATGAGCGCCGGCTTGTTTGGATTTGCCACTGCTATGATGGTCAAACCGAGCCGTGAATTATTAGCTAAACACGTGCTACCCAAGTCAGGTTCTGGTCCGTCTGCAGAAGAGCAAGCAAACGGCTACTTTGACATTCGCCTCTTTGGAGAAACGGCTAATAAAGACACCATCAATACGAAAGTAACGGGTGACAAAGATCCAGGTTACGGCAGTACCTCGCGTATGCTAGCGCAAGCAGCGTTATGCTTAGCACAAGATATCAGCAAAGAAGAAATTGGTGGTGGTTTTTGGACGTCAGCCTCTGCCATGGGTAATCATCTACTAGCGCGCTTAGAAGAGCATGCAGGTCTTAGTTTTGAAGTTGTCGATTCGTAAGATTACCCATTTATAAATCGAAGCAATCTACTTCTTAATATCTAATTAATGACCGTATCTTAGCAACGAGATACGGTTTTTTATTGCCTATTTTTTCTCATTATTCAGATTTAAATATTTTGAGCGATTGTTAATAAATAATAATAACGTGATTCTTTGGTAAACGATATTGGAATTTCTTGCCTTTTTAATACATTAAGCTACACATTTCTAGAGTAATGTCACAGCCATATTGCAGTGAATGACGTAGGATAAAAGAAGTTAGGCAATTTTTTATCTCATATTTTTTTATCCAATATTGCATAGCAGCTTCAAAACGAATAATTGGCTCATTAACATTTCATTTAGGCTTTAAACGCGTCAGAGTAATTTTCTAGTGCAATAAAAATCATATTAATAAAAATTAAGTTTTACTTATTTATCATAAATTTGGAATAAATCAATAAACCTCAATCTAATTAAAGGGACATAACAATGAAAATGAATATATTAACCGCTGCTGTGATGACATCCAGTCTTGCTATGTTTGCAAGCTCTGCTAACGCCACTATGACTACCGATAGCCACGGCAATGTTGGCTATGACAGTTATGATGAATGTGTCACCGCTGTCAAAGACGGTTCGGCCAAATTTTATACCCCTTATACTTATCAAAACCCAAAGCGCCAAGCAGGTGAAGCGACTGTCAAAAAAATGCGCTTGTCTGAAGTAATGATTCCTCAAACAGTGGTCAATGCAAACAACTTAACAGCCAGTGATTACTCAGCAGGTGCTTGTGATTTAGGAGTTGGGCAGTCAAATGGTCGCTATGGTGTTTCGGGTGCATTGGTTGGGAAATACGTCCCTATCGCCGCTGATATGCCTGTCAACGTCTATATGGACAAGGCTGGCAATCCAGTACGTTTAAGCATGCAGCAGTGCGATAACCACTTCGGTGCCAAGTTTCCAACGCCTATTACGAGCGAAACAAAAGAAGCTACAGCACCAGAAGCACAACTCGCGATTATCGAAGATCGCCGTGTAGAGCCTGTCATCGTTGAAACCACACGTGTTATCCGCCCTACTAAATATAGTGTCAAAGAAGTCATCATCGTACCGAAAGATCAAATCAAGCGAGTAAACACAGCGTCAGGTACAGCCATTGCTATCGAAGACGAGGCTAACCGTACTGTAATCGTTGGTGAAGAAGCAGATGCGGATGTCATCGACAATACTGAAATCAATCAAACCTTCCCAGTCATTCGTGTTCCTAGTAGCAGCACTCAACAACGCGTCGTTGATTCAAACACTGGCAAGTATATTGTTATTGAATAAGACTCTAATGAAATATAAACGAACAAGATTCGTTGAGACATCATTGTTATAAGAATTAGAGATAGGAAAATTAGAGATGGGAAAGTAGAAAATAATGCTACTTTCCTATCTGACAATAACCATACAATAGTTGCACAAAGTCACCTGCTAACATCCGTCTGTTAGAATTTTAATCTATGGACTACTGAACTAACGCTTGTTTAATTGGTATTCTCCCCTTTAGATTTTTATCACTGATTTAGGTCAGCTTATAAAGCTCTTTAATCCATCATGATAGTCTCTTAATGGTTATCATGATTTTATTTTGTCTACCAATTAAATGTTAGATATATTAAATATATAGATTTGAATTACTAAATGAATGTGTGATATGCAACTGCTGTATACAGCAATTAGCAACATAAGCGTCAAGTTTGAAATTTTTTAAACTGACATTATAAGATTGTAAATTAAGGAATTGATTAATGAAAAAAAATACTCTATCTTTATCGCTACTGATCGGCGCTGCGCTCACTATCCCAAGTTTGGCTATGGCAGCACCTGCTGATACTGCGGCAGTAGATGTGCAAGCAGCGGCTACCGCCACCACACTTGAGATGGAAGGTGACAATACAAATAATGCTTCAACAGACAATCAGTCTAGCCCATTTCAGATTAGTGAGACACAGATTATCTCAAGAGCAAGCGTTAACAACAGTGCTAATCAACAGCCGATGACTACTGAGCTTCAAGCTGAGCAAGAAGCAATGGATGCCGAGCAAGAGTTGATTCAAGATTCTGAAGAAGCGCTGCAAGAAGAAGACTCGTTAGACACACAAGAAGAATTACAAGAAGCTGAAGAAGCCACAGAAGAATTATAAAATACGAAATAAAGTACGATATAAACCCCGCTGTTAACTGAAATCACGCAGAAGAGGTTATTCAGCGAGTTAAGTTTTGAGTAGTTATCAGTGTTCATTAACAATTTCTATTTTTAAATAAATTCCATAAAAAAGGCAGCCTAATGGCTGCCTTTTTTATCACTATTAATATTAACTATTTTTTGGTTTTAGTCACGCCAGCTTCCTGTAACAGCGCCCCAAGCGTACCCATTTTTCTAGGCGCTTCTGCTTTATCAGCCCTTGGCGCTTTGCTACGATCATTATTAGCATGGTCTTTATCCTGACGATTACCGCGAGATTTCGACGGGCGCTTATCAGGCGCTGGACGGCTACTGTTTGGGCGTTTACTATTTGCATGATCGCTACGTGGACGACTGACCTTCTCATCATTACCAGCACTTTCAGCCGCTTTCGCTGCTGGGCGCGCAGGCTTTTCAGATTCAGGCTTCATACTAAAGCCAATACGACCACGTTTTTCATCGATAGAAATGACACGTACCGAGACGATATCACCTGGTTTGACACGGTTCATCGGGTCTGCGACAAAGTCATTGGCCATCTGTGAGATATGTACCAAACCATCCTGATGAACGCCAACATCAACGAAGCAACCGAAGGCTGTCACATTGGTCACCACGCCTTCAAGCTGCATACCCTCGCTCAAGTCTTTAATACTGTTAACGTCTTCACGGAAGTTAGCAGTCTTAAATTCAGGACGTGGGTCGCGTGCTGGTTTGGCTAGCTCATCGATGATAGCAGTTACACTAATATTGTCATCATTAGCAGCCAGTGCAGTGCTATCTATCGTATTTAGTACGCCGTCATTACCGATGACTTCTGGCAATGCCTTACCAGTTTGTGCCAATAAGCTATCGACCAGCGCATAGCTTTCTGGATGCACACCAGTGGCATCAAGGGGATTACTACCACCATGGATACGCAAGAAGCCTGCTGCTTGTTCAAAGGTCTTAGCGCCTAAGCGTGGAACGTTTTTTAATGATTCACGACTTTCAAAAGCACCATGCTCTTTACGATAGGTCACGATTTGCTGCGCGACGTTTTTATTCAAACCAGCGATATGTGCCAAGATAGCAGGGCTTGCGGTATTTACATCAACGCCAACCGCATTTACGCTATCTTGCGTAACTTTATCAAGACTATCTGCCAATTGTGTTTGGTTAACATCATGCTGATATTGACCAACGCCAATCGCTTTTGGATCAACCTTGACCAATTCTGATAAAGGGTCTTGCAAGCGACGGGCGATAGAAACCGCACCGCGTACAGAAACGTCTAAATTACCAAGCTCATCAGTGGCAAGCTCACTGGCTGAATAAACAGACGCACCTGACTCATTGACGATAACTGATTTGGCTTGTAATTCAGAGTTGGCAGCCAAAATTTCTTTAATCATCGCATCTGTTTCGCGGCTCGCTGTACCATTACCGATAGCCACCAAATCAACGTTATAAGTACTTAATAATTCATCGATGACTTTTTTGGCTTCATCCATTTTATTATCAGGGGCAAATGGATAAACGGTTGCGACGACAGGCTTGTCTTCACTGTCTAACATGACGTGACCTTGAGCATCGACGATGGCCATTTTTACGCCATGACGGATACCAGGGTCGACCCCTAAGATAACTTTACGGCCAGCAGGTGCTGACATGAGTAAATGCTGTAAGTTATTAGCAAAGACGTCAATCGCATCTGCTTCAGCAGTCAGACGTTTTTCTGTCAATAAACGGTGTTCAATATGCGGACGCCATTTGTCTTTCCACAAACTCGTCGCCGCTTCTGTCAAAAACTCTTGACGGGCATCAGGTGCTTTAGAATCAAGCTCAAAGTGCTTAATGATTTTTTCGATAAAGGGTGCGTCTTCGCCTTCTATTTTGAGGCCTAAGACGTTTTCTTGACGACCACGTAGCATCGCTAATAAACGATGATTCGGCAGACGCGCAAGGCTTTCACTATGCTCGAAGTAATCTTTGAATTTCTCGCCGACTTCACGTTTTTCTTCACTGGCAACGGCAGATACGATACTGGCCGTCTTGGCAAAGCCACTGCGCAAGTTGTCTAGCAAAGCCAAAGCCTGCGTCCATTCATCAACGATGATGGCTTGTACGCCAGCCAATTGCTTGGTGATATCGCTAAAATCAACTTCGATCTCATTACCACTATCATCGGTAATGCTCGATTGAACTTGATAGTCTGCTAATGCGTCAGTTGGCGTGACTTCTTGCGTCAAGACGGCTTGCGCTGCCACATCAAGACCAGCAGCACGTGCTTTAGCAGCTGGTGAACGGCGACGCGGGCGGTATGGCAAGTAAATATCTTCAAGCTCAAGTTTCGACGTCGCATTATCGATACGCGTCTGCAGCTCGTCGGTCAAATTGCCCTGCGTTCTGAGCAGCTCGGTAATTTTGAGGCGACGGGTTGCCATATCGCGCTCATAATTGAGTGACTTCTCTAGAGCTCGCAATTGCGCATCGTCAAGATTCTGCGTCTTTTCTTTACGGTAACGGGCAATAAATGGAACGGTCGCGCCTTCATCGTAAAGTTTGACAAACGCATTGACTTGAGCAGTCTTAATGCCAAGCGCGCGAGCAAGCTTGTCGTGAATATTCGCGTGTGTGGTTGCATCCAAAACCTGTGCATTTGTCGAGGTTTGAGATGGCGTTAAGGTATCAGTGCTACTCATAGACGTATCAATCGTTGATAAATGTAGTTTTGCATTATAGCAAAAGCTGCATGAATAAAAATCCTTTTTATCTTTTCGTTATTTATCGCTGGTTTTACGGCGAAAATCGTCTCATATCATAGGTTCTGTCGCTTTGTTAAACAAACGCATACAGCATTTATCCTGATGGGTGATGCAATTAGTGGTGCAATCTTATACACTAAAGTATCGAAGGCGCAAATATTGGTATGCGCTGACGCATTGAACAATAGTATTCAAATTTATGATGGATTGAGACGGACCTTTACTTTTGACCACTCATTGAATAAAGACAGTTTTTTTGCTCAGGTTTTTTGTATAGTCGATTCAAGATAATTTAGCGATGAGGACAGCACGTTGAGTCTACTATAAATAGTAGACTCAACGAGCCTGACACCGTATTTTCTTTATATCATTTTAACTATATAACCTTTAGCCTTGACTGTTAACGATAATTTCTACTAATAATAATTTTTATAAGAGGATGCCTGTATGTCTGAAAATAACAGCCCTGATACCTTAACTCAGCGAATTTTAGTCGTTGATGACGATGCACGCTTGCGCTCTTTATTACAGCGCTTTCTAGAAGACGACGGTTTTGTCGTCCGTACCGCTCATGATGGTAGTCAAATGGACAAACTGTTGCAGCGTGAGCTTTTCTCGTTGGTGGTACTCGATTTGATGCTGCCAGGCGAAGACGGCATCAGTATTTGTAAGCGTCTACGCGAAGACAATGGCGACATTCCTATCATTATGCTGACAGCCAAAGGTGGTGATGCCGATCGTATCGCTGGTCTAGAAGCGGGTGCAGATGATTATCTGCCAAAACCATTTAACCCAAAAGAGCTGTTGGCTCGTATCAAAGCGGTATTACGTCGTCAAAATCGCGAGCTGCCTGGCGCACCAAGCCATCAGCTTGAAGTGGTTGAGTTTGGACCGTGGACGCTTGATTTATCGACACGTACGCTTAAACGCGATGGCAATGTGGTCACTTTGACGACTGGTGAGTTTTCGGTGCTAAAAGCACTGGTGCAGCACCCACGTGAGCCATTAACCCGTGACAAACTGATGAACCTTGCGCGTGGTCGTGAATGGGGTGCGATGGAGCGTTCTATCGACGTACAGGTATCACGTTTGCGTCGTTTGATTGAAGACAACCCTTCACAAGCGCGTTACATCCAAACCGTTTGGGGTGTAGGCTATGTATTCGTTCCTGACGAAGCTGAAGTAGAAACCGTTAAAAGTGAGTAACTTTTGACTATGTGTGTCCTCATTTCGAAAATTCCGATTATCGATTGAATTGAGAACACACGCTAACATCATTTCCTTTTAATATAGGCCGTGTTTGATTACTCACAAATACGGCCTATATGATGAGTGTCTCTGTGAAAAAACCTATTATTTTTCAAAACATACCCTGCACCTTGGTGACAGGGTTTTTGGGTGCTGGCAAGACCACAGTGATTAATCAGCTGCTTGCTATCAAACCTGCCGATGAGCGCTGGGCATTACTAATCAATGAGTTTGGTCGTATCGGTATTGATGGTGCGCTGCTGGCAAGCGCGCAAGATAGTAAGCCTGAGCAAGATAATATTGCTATACGCGAAGTCAGTGGTGGCTGTATTTGTTGTACCAGTCAGCTGCCATTACAAATTGCTATCAGTCGGCTACTTAGTGAGCATCATCCACAGCGGTTGCTCATCGAACCCACAGGGCTTGCTCATCCACGTGAGCTTATCATGCAGCTCAGTGCACCGCATTGGCAAACAGCGCTCAATATGCAGGCAGTAATAACGGTACTGAGTGGCGTGCAATGGCAACAAGATAAATATCGTCATCACGACGGTTTTCAAGCGCATGTCCGTGATGCCGATGTGTTAGTCATTAATCGTTATGCTCGATTGAGCGATAGCGAAAAGCAAGCACTGCAACAATGGATAGCCAAGCTCAATGCACAGGTAAAAATTATTTGGGCAGCATCTGAGCAGATCTCTCATGATACAAACGACTCATCCAATATTCTTTTATCAGAATCAAGCGTGTCAGAGTTGAAAACTCAGCTAACCAAGCCCAGTCAGGTTATCTCGAAACAACGTACAGTCAATATTGTTCACCCTCAAAAATCGACTACTAGCTTGCAACCGCAGAGTAATGCCCTATCGATATCGACCACCTTGTCATCCGACGCTTTTACAAACAAAGATGATTCGCAGACCGACACAGATATTGAGCTACCTTATCGTTATCATGAAAAACAGCAAGAGTTACAGTTGGCGGGTTGGCGACTGCCAGCGCACTACATATTAAAAGCGGATGAGTTACAGAGTTGGTTATTAACGCTACCGAACTGGCAACGTATCAAAGGTGTGGTGCATACGTCTGATGGCTGGCTACAAATCAATTTTACCCCTGACAGCTTAACCACCAGTACGGTCAGCGCACAAGTTGATAGTCGGCTAGAGATTATATTACAGTTGGAGGCAAATGCTAATAACGACAACGATACAGCGGTAGAAAGCGACCGCTCAGAAGAACAAGATAGGACAGCATTTTTATCTTCTATAGAGACGCTACCTTCTATCGATTGGGATACCTGCGACCGTAAACTAATGGCACTGGTTATATAGTAATAGACAAAAAAAGGGCAGACATTGCTGTTCGATATAGCCATGTCTGCCCTTTTTCTTTTTTAACGTAATTGACTGTCTTTACTACCTCGCCGGTTGAACAACTCAGCGGCTCTCGCCTCTTGTTCAAGTTCTGTCTGACAGCTGACGCAATGCTGAATACCAGGCACTGCTAACCGCCGTGCTTCTGGAATAGGCTTGCCGCATTCATCACACATCTCGGCACTGATGCCAGTTGGCAACGCACGTCTTGCCCGCTCTAATGCATCATTTACCGTTGCATCCATTTGCTCATGCTCAGCACCATCTCTTGACCAACCACCTGCCATAACTTCATCCTATTTACGATAATCAGATATTACAAATCGCTTTAATAACAAATAGATGGGGTTGTTTATAATTAATTGCAACCTACTAGAGCATGCCTCAATCTGAAAGTATGCGAATAAATGCGCTAAGTAATGACATTTCCTAGCAAAAAATCACATGACTAATCTTTTGGCTGTAGCTCGACCACTTGCCCGCGTACCCCGATACTGGCATCACTCATCAGACAAACATAGCCTGCCATGATATCTTCAGGCGTTTTTAAGCTCATAGGACTCTCTCCTGGATAAGCATGGGCGCGCATATTGGTACGAGTGCCACCAGGATTGACACAGTTAAAACGTAAATTAGTCGTATTCTGCGTCTCTTGGGTAAAGATATCACTCATGCCTTCTACGGCTTGCTTGGACAGCGCATAAGCACCCCAGAACGCGCGAGGATGTGTACCGACCGTGCTAGAGGTGAAAACAATAGAACCATTCTCAGCATCTTTAAGTAGTGGTAGCAGTGCTTGGGTGAGCATAAACGTCGAGGTAAAGTTCACCTTCATAACTTGTGCAAAAGTATCGACGTCATACATCTCAAGTGGGGTTAGCTGCCCAAGCATGCCCGCATTGTGCAAGATACCATCGAGCTGACCGACTTCTTTATTAATCAACCCCTCTAACTGCTGCATCTCAGCATAGGTTGCCCCTTCTAGATTCATCGGTAGCATGGCAGGCTGTTTGCCGCCAAGACTTTCAATCTCATCATAAACATATTCAAGCTTGCTGCTGGTACGTCCCAATAACAGGACTGTCGCTCCATAGCGAGCATAAGTCAGCGCGGCAACGCGGCCGATACCGTCACCTGCCCCCGTGACCAGAATAGTCTTACCATCTAAACAATTATCAGATGGCACAAAGTTGCGAATATCGTTATGAGTTAACGGTTGAGGTAGACTTTGAACAGTTTTTTGGTTGTCTTGCTGATTAGCCAGCTGATTAATATTGTCACTCATGGCATTACTCACTGCTTATCGTTTAATAGTTGGGATGCTAAGTATTTATCGTGTTTCTTTAAAAACATAGAGTGTGGCGGACTCGATTTATAATTTTATTTATAAATAGTCAAATTTACCAGAAGAGAGCAACAGTTTATTTAATTGCTCAGGCGTATCAGTAATATAATCTGCACCCCATTTCTTTAGGTTTTTTTGATCTTCAGGCGGAATATAACCATAAGCAGCTAGAATCGTCGGCATGCCAGCGGCATTACCAGCTTGATATCACGGATATGATCGCCAACATAAATCACGCTTTCAGCGGCGCCGCGAGGGATACCAAGCTTCTCTAACGCCGCATACATAGGCTCTGGGTCAGGCTTTGAGCGAGACACATCATCAGGACAAACCAAAGCAGAACAGCGCCCGTCTAACTGCATCTTTTCTAGTAACTTCTCTGCCAGATAACGCGGCTTGTTGGTCACAATACCCCATGGCACCCCTTTTTCTTCAAGAGCAGTCAACACGTCTTCTAATTCAGCGAACACACAACTATCGACGCATATCTCAGCTTCATAATCATCTAAAAACTGTTGGCGAAACTCCTGCAAAGCTTCTTCGCTAACCTCAATTTGATCGTTATGACGTAGCATCAACTGTACCATCGCTGAGGCACCAGCAGAAACTTGCTCGCGAATTCCTGTTTCAGGCGGTGCTTGCCAATCATTTTCGCGGCTCATTTTACCGATAATACGGACAAAATCAGCAGCCGTATCGATTAATGTCCCATCGAGATCAAATAAAACCGCTTTTACAAATTGGCTCATAGTGAATGCTCTTAATATAAATAAGGTGTTGAGTGAAATAGTATGGCATGAAAACAACCAAATACGGCATTCTGCTTAAGCCAGTGGCTTGTGTACTGCCATCATGTAATTGACATCGACATTTTGAGCCAGCCAATAACGCTTGGTCAGCGGATTATAATGCAAGCCAATGATATTTTGACGTGTGAATCCAGCGTCAATTGCCATTTTGTCTAATTCGGCTGGCGTAATAAATTTGGCATAATCATGAGTGCCGCGGTCGAGCAAGCGCAATACATACTCTGCCCCAACGATGGCAAATAGGTATGATTTAGGGTTTCGATTGATCGTCGATAGCACGCAAACACCGCCTGGTGCCAATAACTCAAAACAAGCCTGCACAATCGAGCTGGGATCAGGCACATGCTCGAGCATCTCCATGCAAGTCACCACATCGAACTGGCCTGCATGAGTTTTGGCCAATTCTTCTACTGGGATATGCTGATAGCGCAGCGTCTCATGTAAAGCGCTTTGCTCTGCATGCAGCGCTGCCGCTTTTAGATTTTCGGTACCCAAATCAATCCCTGTCACATCCGCACCGCGACGTGCCATAGACTCTGACAATATACCGCCGCCACAGCCGACATCGAGCACTTTTTTTCCAGCCAAGCCAGTTTCAGCCGTTTTATGAATATCTGTATCAGCACTGTCATTTTGATAACTGCGCTTGACGTTTTCTTCTATCCAATTTAGACGCAGTGGATTTATTTCATGCAAAGTCGCAAATGCACCCGTCTTACTCCACCATTCGCTTGCCAACTTATTAAACTTGTCGACTTCGCTAGGATCTACATTAATGGCGGTAGCCGTTGTATCATCAAGACCGCTGTTTGCTTGCTCATTCAAAGAAGGCGAGGAAGATAGAGCTGAGCTCATTGCATTTTTCCTTTATTGTCATTATCGTTATAATCATATACAGTGCACAATTATGTACCTAATATTAGCATGAGAGCGGCAGCTTTGTCGTGAGTACATCGTCACCGATTGTGAATACTCTTAGCAAACGTTCATACTTTCTGTACCGTTTTTTTAGATGATAGATGCTTCAAACAGCTTAAAACCTAAATAATAAAACGCTAAAAAAATTCCAAAAAACACGGTGAAATAAGCCTTAAATAATGGCTCACAGCTTTACAACCATTAGTTAAGAATCGGATTCACAAGCGACCATGTTTTACGTTATTATAGTCGATACGTCACTATAGTTCGATTATACTCGACGCTGTCTCGTTTGGGCACTTTAAAAACCTGTGCGCTATACCCAAAACCATACGATACTAAAACATCTCAACAAACCCTAAGTTTTCACACCTCAAGGATAAAGTATGAAACGTGTCATCACACTGACTGGTCTGGCCATGGCCATTGGACTTGCCACTATGGGCGCACAAGCTGCCGACTATGTCGCCGGAAAAGACTACCGCGTGCTAGACAATCCAGAAAAAATCAGCGGTGATGCTATCATTGTTCGTGAGTTTTTTTGGTATGGTTGCCCACATTGTAACGTTCTTAACCCGCATATGGAAAAATGGGCTAAAAACAAAGACAAAGACGTTGCCTTTTTCAAAACGCCAGCAGCGCTTAACCCTGTCTGGGAAGCCAACGCTCGTGGTTTCTATGCCGCTCAGCTGCTAGGGTTTGAAGACAAGACTCATGACGCGCTATTTGATGCCATTCATAAAGATGGTAAGAAAATCTTTGACCAATCATCATTAAGCAAATGGTATGCATCTAAAGGCGTTAATGAGAAGAAATTCAATAGCCTTTATAATTCATTCGCCGTTGGTACGAAAATTGGTCGTTCACAAGCAGGCGCTAAGCGTTATCAGCTCTCTGGTGTGCCAGCAGTCGTCGTGCAAGGCAAATACGTTGTCACTGGTGAAAGCGCCACTGTACCTAAGGTCGTTGACTATTTGGTTGACAAAGTGCGTGCTGAAAAGAAATAAGTTAAGTACTAATATAAATTAGGTACCGTTATAAATTAGGGACTAGCATTTATCTATAAGTGTCATTTGGACATAAATGCTCTTACCCATAAAAAAGCCAATCACTTGATGATTGGCTTTTTTTATTTGCAGACTACTTTAGTTTATAATTGGAGATATTGTATAAACAGTGGTCAAAGTTATTTAGCCGCTATCACCTTATTATTTTTCTTTTTTCAATTGCGACAAAATAGTGACTTCACGAATATAACTGGCTAAGTCTGCTTTAGACTCTGCCATCAGCTCATCATCTTGGGTATGTTTGGCGTACTCAATCCATAACAGTAATTGATACATACTATTTTGTTCAGATGCTTGGTATTGTTTAACGAACTGCTTAAGCGTCCCTTCATCATTAATATTTAAACGCTCAAACCAACTTTCTATTTTTGAGACTTGTTCTTTAGGGAAAAACGCATCAAATAATGCTTTTACCAATTCGTGGCGGTTTTCTTCACTAATCAGCTTACCAACGCGCTTGGTTTGGCGAATACGAGCATTAGCGCTGGTGATATCGGCCAATGCCATGAGTTCTGCCATAAAATAGTCACTGGCTGGCAGATTTTTGAGTTGCTTTTTCGATAAGCTGGCAAGTGGTATCGACAACTTCTGCAAGCGCTCATGGGCCTTTTTGAGTTCAGTGCGCGAGACGCGCATATCCTGTTCTTTCCAGTCAATCATAAAAGCTTTCCAAAATAATAAATAATAAAATTAACAGGGGCATGTCCTCATTTTAGGAATAGTCATAAAAATGAAGATATGCCCCAGTGTTTACCAATAACTACCAACGATTTTTTTCACGATGTTTCGCCAGCACTTTTATACTTTGCGGCATAACATCGGCAAGACGACGTTGTAAATTATCGGTGATGAATACTGAACGATGCTTACCACCAGTACAGCCAATAGCCACTGTCACTGTATGGCGGTTATTGTGTAAAAATTCGGGTAACCAACGGGTTAAAAACTTATCTATATCATCAGTCATCTCAGCCACTTCTGGATAGTCGGCAAAAAATGCGGCAACTTCCGTGTCTAGACCTGTCGAAGTACGCAATTCAGGATTCCAATGCGGATTCGGCAAAATTCTCACATCAAAGACAAAATCTGCATCAATAGGACTGCCATATTTAAAGCCAAAAGACAGCAGATTAATCACAATCTGATTGTCCACGCCGACATGTTCACGCAAGCTGTCTTTCAATTGATGAATATTCAAATTGCTGGTATCAATTCTGATATCGGCATGACCTGCGATAGGCTCTAACAGCTCCACTTCTTTTTTAATCGCGGCAGGTAGATTAAAAGCAATATGCTTGGCATTATCACTATCGATATCCTGTGACATCAGCGGATGTACGCGGCGTGTCGCATTAAAACGTGCTATCAAAGTACTTTCTTGCGCGGTCACATACACCACTTTGACCGCATGCGCCCCGTATGTTTTTTTTAGGGATGCATGCATCTCTGCAAACTTGGATAGATCCGCTCGCGGTGTTCGAATATCAACACCAAGCGCAATACGACGAATCCCACTTTCATTGACCAGTTTATGCGCAGCATCCGGCAATAAGGATAACGGTAAGTTATCAATAGAATAATATCCTAAATCTTCTAAGAGATTTAATACTGAGGTTTTACCTGAGCCTGAACGCCCTGATACCACTAGGATACTGAGCTTATCGGTTCCTATTTTACACGCTGCCTGCTCAGATTGACTGTTATTTTCACCCTGACTCACATCCATGATTCACCCATTCTAGTCCATTGCATCCTGCAAATTACTATGTCACAACGATTGATCCACCGTCACCAATTGATTGTCTAACAAACGTGCACGTCCTAGCCAAGCAGCGACTAGAATCATCAAATTCTTGTTTTCTGCATTAAAAGTTACAGTATCATTAGTGAGTGACTCTAGCGTATCAGTTTTAATGTCTAAATAATCAATAATGAAGCCAGCATCCGTAATACGCTGATGCGTTTCTGCTAACAACGACTGAACAGCTTGTTGGCTCTGTTCGCCTCTCTCTAACTGCTTTGCTAAATATTGTAGCGCTTGACGAATAACAGGTGCTACCTCACGTTCAGTAGCACTTAAATATTCGTTACGCGATGAGAGTGCCAAACCATCTACAGCGCGGACAATAGGTGCCCCTATAATTTCAATGGGATAACTTAAATCACGTACCAATTGCTTAATAATCGCTAATTGTTGATAATCTTTTTGTCCAAAAACAGCCATATCCGGTTGTACGATATTGAACAGTTTAGAGACGACAATACCAACACCGTCAAAATGCCCAGGGCGTGATTGACCACATAATTGAGTGGTAATAGCACCTGCAAGAACGAAAGTCGGCGGCGGTAAGACAGGGTACATCTCTTCAATACTGGGCGCAAACACATAATCAGTATCGACCGTTGCTAACTTAGCGACATCCTCATCAAGCGTGCGAGGATAACTATCAAAATCCTCTCCCGCGCCAAATTGAGTAGGGTTAACAAAAATACTAACCACCACGATATCAGCATGTTGCTTGGCTATTTTTACTAATTCAAGATGACCGGCATGCAGATTGCCCATCGTTGGCACTAAAGCGATGCGCTGTGGGCCATCTTGATTGTCAGTTTTTTGTCCACGATAAGACTGTAAAGCCGTACGCAATGCGGAGATATGATGATGAATGATTGGCATGGTTAACTATTCTTCTACTGATAATCGTAAAAACTAAAATGTTAGCTAAACTGGTGCTGCTCGGTTGGGAAGCTGCCTTCACGTACTGACTGTTGGTAAAGGGCAAATGCGCCTTCGATACTGCGCGCGCTATTACGTTCATCGGTCAAAAAGTCATGAATAAAGCGCGGGACACGGCCGTGCGTCATACCTAGCATGTCATGCATGACCAACACTTGACCATCCGTATCTGCACCAGCACCAATCCCAATAACTGGCACTGCAACGGCTTCCGTCACTGCTTTTGCAAGCTCAGCAGGTACGCACTCTAACACTAGCAGCGCAGCACCTGCCGCAACGACTGCTTTCGCATCAGTAAGCAATTTATCAGCCGCTTCGTCACCACGACCTTGGATTTTATAACCACCAAACACATTGACTGATTGCGGTGTTAATCCTAAATGCACACAAGTAGGCGTCCCTGCTTGCGCCAAAGTCGTGATTAAATCGCAAAGCTCACTACCACCTTCAATCTTAATCACATGCGCACCCGCCTGCATCAGCTGGCGACTATTGGCAACTGCTTCTGGTAGGGTGACATAACTCATAAATGGTAGGTCAGCCAAAATCAGCGCGTGTCTATTGCTACGGGCAATATTGGCTGTATGATAAGCCATATCATTGACAGTCACAGGTAACGTTGAATCATGACCCTGCACCACCATGCCCAAACTGTCACCGATCAAAATAGTATCAATCTCTGCTTTTTCCATCATGCGTGCAAACATCGAGTCATAGCACGTCAAACAAGTAAATTTGGTGCCGTCTTTTTTAAATTTATTTAGCGTAGATAACGTCGTCATATGACCCTCGATTAATCTGAAAATACTCTTGTCTGCAATACTTTTAATTGTCTCGAATTACTGTTCTGCTGGTGATTAAAAATTTAGCAGTGACTTAATAATAATTTTAAATCTTTCCAATCCGTACTTTGTGGATAATCATCTATTGGCTTATCAGCAATCGTTACTTCTGGTGCTAACTCTCGTAGCGGTATCAAAACAAAATTACGCTCAGTTAATCCAGCGTGCGGTACGGTTAATTGTGGCTCAGTGATTTGCGCCTCACCGTATAACAAAATATCGACATCCAAACTACGCTCACCCCAACGCCGTATTCGTGCACGCTTAGCCTCTTTTTCTAACTGTTGACAGTAAGCAAGCAACTCAAAAGGCAGCAATATCGTCTCAAACCCAGCGACGGCATTAACAAAATCAGGCTGATCTTGCGGCCCCATAGGCGCTGAAGCGTAAAACGAAGAAACTCGAACCGCACGTATTTGCTTATGCTCTTGCATCGCTGCGATTGCCTGCTGCAAATGTTCTACCGGTGCACCCAAGTCGTTAGACAAATTGCTACCCAAACCTACGTAGCAGGTTACCCAATTCGCGTTGCCCGCATCATTAGTAATATTAGACATTGTCAGTACTAGGCTGGCGACGGCGACGTTTCGATGGGATAGGGCCTTTATTGTCATTCACACTACTCATACCAACATTGCCGTTAACAGCTTGGCTGGTTTTAGCAGACTTTGCTTCTGTCGTTTTGGCTGGTTTTTTAGCACTTGCAGGTGTCGTAACCTTCGCTACTTTTTTGCGCTCAACCGTTTTTTTAGTCGGAACATCTGTTTTATCAGTAGGCTGGGCTGCTGGCTTAGGTGCTTTTTTTGCATACTTTGCTGCAGCTTTAACATCGTTGTTAGTCGTTACTTGCATCTCTGTGTTACTAGCAAGATTTATACTCTCTACACTCGGCTGACGACGGCGACGCTTATGCGGTATCGGCTCGTTATTCATACTGACGAGCGCAGGCGATCTTGCTACCGAACGAACCACAGATGAAGGCATAACCTCTGACTGTGTTGCTTTTGGCTGCTGAGCTTGATTTGAGCGATCAGGCTTACTGTCAGCCTTACTATAAGAGTTAGCATCAGAACTGGCATCCTGATTTTTTAGTGCCTTCTCAGCCGATACATTCTTATGGGCAGCTTTTTTCTGCGCTGTCCCTTGACGACTATCAGGCTTATCGCCATTTGATAGCTGCTTCTGTAATGGCGGCACGACTTTTTCATGCTCGATGACAAAGAGTGGTGCAGGCTTGGAATGATGGCGTTTATTTGCCGCTTGGTTGCTGCTATTGGCAAGGGATAGCTGTCGTAACTGAGCAAGCTCATGGCTGTCTTGATTTGCTTGCTGTGATTTCTGACCTTTATTTGTATTGCCACCAGATTGTTTAACAGAGGCTGATTGACTGACAGCGCGGCGACGGCGTGCTGGAATATTTGACGGGTCATTTACCATATTCTGATCATTCCTACCCTGCTCAGCAGTATCATTGGCTTTGCTGTGCTTGATATTTTTTTGATGAAATATTGAGTGATCGATGCTATTTGACTCTGAATTTTGATGATTACGCCCACGACCACGCTGCGCTTGTTGCCCTTTTTTATAGGCACCGCGACGAATATTTTCATCAAAATCATCAATGGCTTGCTGCTGCTCTCGTTCAGACAATGTCTGATAGGTCTGCCACCAATCGCCCATACCATTGGTCGACTCTGATAACGGATGCTCAGCATCACCGCATTGCTCACGCAATAACAAAAAGTCAAAACCTGCGCGAAAGCGTGGATGCTCAGAGAGTTGAACGATTTGTTTGCTACGCGGGGCTGCAAGTCTTGGCTGCAATATCCAGATATCACGGATAAACTGCTCTGCAAATTTAGGAATCGCGGTCTTGATACGTTGACGATCAATCACTTTACCAGCGGCGTGCATTTGCGCTTCAGCAAATGGCATATTGCGCTTCTTGGCTTTTGCCAACTGATGCAGATAGTTTTCCCATAATAGCGCAGCATAAAAGAACGCCGGATTGATACTTTTGCCCGCAGCAATACGTTTGTCGGTATTAATAGCGACTTGATTGACCAGTGCACTTGGCTCAGATGGTGGGTAGATGATTAAGCTATCAATCGCCCCCGACTCAAACAATAGCGGCAATAATGGCACCAGATAACCACCGGTAAACATCTTTTGCGTCTCATCATAGAGACGATGCGGGGATATTTGCTCAAGCAATGCCCAGTTGCCATCATGAAACTGATCGGCTAACTCGTCATCAAATTCAAAACCGAGTTTGGCTTTGAAACGTAAAGCACGCAACAAACGTACTGGATCTTCTTCGATACGCACTGGCGCATGGCCGAGCAGACGAATGATCTTATTATCAATATCGTCAAGCGCACCGCAAAAATCATGAACCACACCTTTAAGCGGTTGATAATAAAGCGCATTAATAGAAAAATCGCGACGAGAGAAGTCTTGTTTGATATCACCCCAAACATTATCACGCAGGATCATACCGTCTTGATTGGTATTAGCATCATTGATTGGTGGACCACGGAAGGTAGCAACCTCAATCAACTCACGGCCTGAATACACGTGCGCCAACTGAAAGCGACGACCGATAATGCGGCAGCGCTTGCCAAAGACGTCTTTGATCTCATGCGGCTTGGCATCAGTGACAGCGTCAAAGTCTTTTGGACGTAAACCCAATAAGGTATCACGCACGCCGCCACCGACGATATAGGCATCAAACCCAGCTCGGTTTAAGGTGGCAATCACTTCAGTAATGGAATTGGGTAATTCAGATTTATTCAGTTCTAACTGCTTGGCGGCACGCTCGGCCATGCATCTACTCCTCGCCGGTATTCTTTAACCACCCCTGATGAACACAGCGTTTATCAGGCGGATGTACCTGCTAGTTTAACAAATTTTGCGCCTAGTAGGTGTGTTATGACTGATACTTACGTGCTATTTTGTCAATATTGGGGTTAATTAAAGCAAAATACTGCCCTTAATCTTGTACGCGTAAACGTCCTCGATTTTTCTCAACCGTTTTTGCACCAATACCTTTGACCTTTGCTAACTCATCCACTGTCTTAAAATCACCAAACATCTCACGATATAAAATAATCGCTTGGGCTTTGCTGCTGCCGATACCATCTAGCGAAACTAGCTCGCCTTCACTAGCACGATTGATATTTACAGTGGCTTGGTCACGTACTTGTATTTTGGCACTTTCTTGCGCCAATAGATATTCATAAGCCCTTTGAGGATTATCAAAACAAGGCGCAGCTTGAACACTGTTCAACATAAAAACCGCCAATATTAGACTGAAAACAGCCATATTGACCAAGCTAACAAACGAGGCCGTATGATAAGCGTTCATGACGATCGTTCATGTTGTTTCGCCGCTTCCCATAACGCATCCATCTCGTTAATATCACTATCCTCTAAACGCTTGCCAGCCGCAGCTAACTGTTCTTCAATATAACCAAAACGTGATTTGAATTTATGCACACACGTTAAAGTGGCTGCTTCTGCATCAAGATTGAGTTTACGCGCCACATTCACCAGCGCAAACATACAATCACCCAGCTCTTTTTCAATATCGCTAATATTGGCTTTGCTTATGTCATATTCAGCAGCATCTTTTGATTTATCTATCAATTCAGCCTTTAACTCGGCAATCTCTTCATCTAGCTTATCAAAAGCACCGCCAACGCCTTCCCAGTCAAACCCTAACTTTGACGCCTGTTTTTGTACATCTTGCGCTTGCATAAGCGCACTGCCCACTTTGGTATTGTCTAAACGACGTTTTGGTTTGCCTCGTGCCTCGCGCGCTTGCTGCTCTTCCGTTTTAATCTCATCCCAACGAGCTTTTACCGCCGTGTCATCTTCAAGGGTTTCAGCCTCAAATACATGCGGGTGACGACGAATGAGCTTTTCTTGTAAAGTAGCTATAACATCGCTCATATTAAAGCGACCTTGCTCCGCATACATCTGACAATGAAACACCACTTGCAGCAGTACATCGCCTAGCTCGCCTTTGATATCCTCATCGTCATTACTTTGTACCGCTTCGCCTAGCTCATAAGCTTCTTCGATGGCATAAGGAATAAGGCTGTGATTGGTTTGCTTTTTATCCCACGGACAGTCAACACGTAGCCGTGCCATCAAAGCCAATAAATCGTCTAATTCACCACTAGCAGTTGGCGTTCCTTGTGCTGGCGTAGGCGCTACTATTTTATTGTCGAGAGTATTCATAAGGGAGGCTCTTATATTTTTGCTTATCGTTCAATTTAGCAGTTAGTGTATCATTGAACCTTGATTGGCTTATAATTGTGCTATCTATTTTATTATTTTACCACTGCACACGCGCAAGGAATTTTATCATTATGTCTACGTCTGCGACCATTCGTTATCAGCCAGAAACTGCATTTAATCCCATTCTTATTGATTCATTTAAAGCTTATGATATTCGCGGCGAGCTTGGGGTAAATCTAAACGAAGCCATTGCTTACCGTATTGGTCGTGCTTTTGCACAGATTTTATTTCAGCGTTATGGTACGGCGGTTGAGGTTCATGACAATGATATGGTAAATCTAAAACCTGCCATCGTTATTGGTAGTGACATTCGCCATTCAAGCGAGCAATTAAAACAAGCGACCATCGCTGGTATTGTAGATGCTGGTGTCAATGTGATTGACTTGGGCATGAGCGGTACAGAAGAGGTCTATTTTGCCACCAGTTATTATCAGGCATTGGGTGGTATTGAGGTCACAGCCAGCCATAATCCTATTAACTATAATGGCTTAAAATTGGTTAAGGAACATTCAAAGCCGATCAGTGGCGATGATGGTTTGGCAGAGATTCAAGCATTGGCAGAGTCTGGGCAATTCATCACTAAAAACCGATCAGGAACGTTGCAATTATTAAGTGATAAAAGCGCTTATATCAATCATGTCATGACTTTTATTGATACCGATAAGCTCAAATCGCTTAAATTAGTGATTAACTCAGGCAATGGCAGTGCGGGACCCGTAGTTGACTTATTGATTGAAAAGCTTGCACAAGCTGGTTCGCCAATTGAAGTGATTAAACTGCATCATACACCAGATGGTAGCTTCCCCAATGGCATCCCCAACCCTATGATTGAAGCCAATCGAGTGGCGACTCAGCAAGCTGTTTTGGAAAACAAAGCAGACCTTGGTATTGCCTTTGATGGTGATTTTGACCGCTGCTTTTTATTCGATGAACATGGTGAATTTATTGATGGCAGTTACATCGTTGGCATGCTCGCCCAAGCATTTTTGAATAAGCATCAACACCAAGGGCAGAATGAGTCAATCGTCTACGATCCACGTGTCATTTACAATACTGAAGCCGTGATTAAAGAACATAACGGTAAGGCTGTCATCAGTAAATCTGGACATTCATTTATTAAGCAAGTCATGCGTGACTCTGGCGCTGTTTATGGCGGCGAGATGTCTGCCCACCACTATTTCCGTGACTTCTTCTATTGCGATAGCGGCATGATCCCTTGGTTATTAACCATTGAGCTGTTGTCTGTCACTGGTAAGACTTTATCAGAATTGGTCAGCGGTTATATTGCAGCCTATCCAAGTTCAGGCGAGCTTAATTTTCGTCTCACCACTCATGATGCGCCGACGATTATTAGCGCTATTGAGGAAAAATTTAGCAGCGAAAATCCGACCAAATCAACTCTTGATGGCTTAAGTCTTAACTTTGGCGAATGGCGCTTTAATCTGCGAGCCTCCAATACCGAACCACTTATCAGATTAAACATTGAAAGTCGTGGCAATGAAGAATTATTAGCTATTAAAATTCGAGAGATTCAACAGTGGCTAGCAGCGCAAGGTGCTATACCAGCGTAAACGAATACGATTTAATATGGGTGATTTCGATTAAAAATCAAAAAAAAGCTCGCTGATAATTATCAACGAGCTTTTTTAGCAACAGAAAAACTTGAATAACGCTATTTAGACCGACCAATGCCCATATAGTCACCTACCAGACTATCGATCTGCAATCGTGTCAGTGCATTTTGCGCATCAAATACTGGCATCGCGTGTTGATTAAGCTTGGCAATATCTAGTTGATCTTGTGGCAACCAACTAATGATAAAAATCGCCTGTGCGGCACTTAGCTGCTGATAAGGATTATTAATCAATTGCAGTAATGATTGCTGCTGATAAAGCATGGCAATCTCATCTTGTGCTTTGTCGCTATACACCAAAGTACGAATATTATAAGACCATAATAACGCTAGTAATGGATGTATGGCTGAGCCTGCGGTACGTCCTGAGCCTGATTTATAACTACCGCCCCAAATCATCACCGTTTTATTGTCAATAAAGCCATCAAAATATTGCCAAAATTTGCGGAATATCAGCTCTTTTTGATCTTCGTTAATGTGCATGACTGACTGCAACAGCGGCATATTTAAACTGTGCGTTTGGCTGGACTGCTGTAATTTCGCCAATTCAGTGGGTAGTGTGTTACCACCAAAGCCCCAGCCTGCTTGCAGATAACTGCTGCCGACACGCGCATCTAGCCCCATGATACGACTGACTTGCTTGATATCTACCTGTTGACTGTCCGCCAAGCGTGACATCTCATTCATAAAACTCACTCGCGTCGCCAGCATCGCCATGATACTGCTACGGGCAAACTCTATCGTTGCGATATCAGCGTGATGAGCGGCACGCGCATGCTGCATTAACGGCTTCAATACTACTAGATGCTGGCTACTGTTGGCTGTTTTTTCACCAAGCAACCACAGTGAGGGATTTAACATTGAGCTATAAGCATCACCATCTTGCAAGAATACAAACGGCACATAGTAGACCCACGCGCGCTGCAAATTTTGCGCCAGTGCTGAGACAACCCCTAGTTTCTCAATGCCACTTATAATCACGGGTAGCGAGTGCTGATGGCTATGGTTGAAAGCGGTAATCCAGCTGGCTTCTGCCCATACTGGCTTGATACTGTCTAAAAATAACCAATAAAGCGCAACGGTGCTTTGGTCGTCAATTTTACTAATCTTATTGCTCTCATTGGTGTGACGACTGTCACTAAAATTTGTCGTTTCATAATATTGTATTAACGTGTCAGCGCTAGCCGGTAATGCTGTACTAATTATAACCTGCTGCTGCTCATACATCTGCCACAGTGCTTGCAAATGATGCTCAAAGCCATATTGTTGTATTTGCTGCGTCAATAGCTCAATATCTGCATAAAGATGCACGCGCTGACCTAGACTTGCCAGCACCACGGCGCTAGTAATGGCCTCAATGCTATGACCAATAAGCACACAAACTTGCTTGCTTGCAGTGCTTTGTGATTTAGATTCATGCGTATATTTAGGTGTATTGTCATTTATAGAAACAGCGCTCATGCGTTCACCTTTAATGATTATCGACTTAGTAGCAAAGCAATCAAGATAGCTGCTGAATATGTTTTAACAGCTGGTTAGTGGAGCTGTCAAACTGACTCTCACCTGCTTGCTGCATGGCTTGATGTACGGACTCCGCCATTTGCTTGCCCATCTCGACGCCCCATTGATCAAACGGATTAATATCCCAAATGCTGGCCATGACATAGACTTTATGCTCATAAAGCGCAATCAGTGCTCCCAAACTGTGCGGCGTTAGCTCGTCGATAAGTAGCGTGGTTGACGGCTGATTGCCACGGTAATATTTATACTTATCCGCAGCAGAAGCCACTTGAACCTCAGACTCTTGAAGCGCGGCATTACCAAAAGCCAGCACTCGGCTCTGTGCTAGACAATTGGCTAAAGACAGCTCATGCTGCTGCTGTAGTGGCGCGTTTTGCGATTGACCACTATAGCGACGCACACAAGCGATAAAGTCACAAGACACCTGCTGTGTGCCTTGATGTAGCAACTGATAAAAGGCATGCTGCGCATTGGAGCCAATCTCGCCCCATAAAATTGGGCAAGTATCATAATCAATATGATCACCGTGTTGGGTGACCGACTTACCATTACTCTCCATCTCAAGCTGGGTTAAATAGCTTGGTAAATAGCTAAGACGACCATCATAGGGCAATACGGTATGAGCATTTACCTGTAAAAAGGTACTGTTCCAAACAGCAAGCAAACCCAACAATACTGGTAAATTTTCTGCAAAATCAGCCTGAGCAAAATGCTCATCCATACTATGGGCACCGCTTAACAATTCTTTAAACCCAACCATGCCAATACGAATGGCAATCGCCAATCCTATCGCTGACCATAAAGAAAAACGCCCACCAACCCATTCCCAAAGCTGTAGCTGATGCTCAGGATGAATACCCCACGCACTCATTTTTTCACTGTTAGCGGAGATACCAATAAAGTGGCGGCGTAGCACACTATCTTCCGTACCAGCGCGCAGCTTGGCGGTGGCAAGCAACCATGACAATGCCGTTTTAGCATTAGATAACGTGTCAACCGTGCCAAATGACTTGGACGAGATGATAAACAAGGTCGTTTCAGGATTTAGGTGCTTGAGCAAGTTATCAAGCTGAGTGCCGTCCATATTAGAGACGAAATGTACTTCAATGTCGGTATCTGCCCACTCATCTAGCGCGGTCGTCGCCATAAGCGGCCCAAGGTCAGAGCCACCAACGCCAATATTGACCACATCCGTGATGGCTTTACCAGAAAATCCGCGCCATGTACCACTACGGACACGTTCAGATAAACGTGCTACTTGCGACAGACTATCATGCACATCAGCGACGACGTTTTGCCCATCAACGTCTAGTTTGGCAGACTCTGGCAATCGTAGTGCTGTATGCAAGGCAGCACGCTCCTCGCTGGTATTGACCATCGCACCTTGCAGAAGTGCATCAATCCTTGTGGACAATTCACAGCTTTCTGCTAGCTGCAACAGATTTGCCAGCACCTGCTCATCGATACATTGCTTGCTATAGTCCATATATAGCGCGCCAGCTTGCATGCTAAAGCGCGTTGCACGACTGTCATCTTGCGCAAACAAGGCTGCCAATGACCATGGCTGCTTTGCTAGCGTTTGTAGCTGCTGCCAGTATGTAGAGTTACGAGCACTGTTATAAGCGCTATTGCCTTTTATCTCAGCCATCAGCTATTCATCTTCTGCTAATTGCTGCTCGGCAAAATAGATAAATGCTTGCATATATGAGCGCATATCGCCTGCATCATAGCTGTCGCCGCGCATGGTCGTGACATTCACACCGTATTCACTAATCAAGGCATCAATGGCATCGGTCAGCTGAATTTCACCACCGACCGAGGCTTTGGTATTGGCCAGATAGTCAAAAATGTGATTGCTAAAGACATAACGACCAACGACTGCTAACTTAGAAGGAGCATCGGCTAAGTTGGGCTTTTCTACAAATCCTGCCACTTTAAAGCTGGCATTTATATTTGCTTTATCATCTTCCCTATTCACTTCACTAAACGCTTCATTCAATTTGGCAATACCATACTTATGCACATCTTCATCAGCGACTTTATTAACCAATATCTGTGAATGGTTATCTTCAGCAAAAGCATCAATCATAAAGGCTAAGTTATCAGCAGCCATATCGCCCGTAAAAGGATCAAGCACAACATCGGGCAATAATACGGCAAAATCATGCTCACCAATAATGGGGCGAGCCGCGAGTACCGCATGACCTAAACCTAACGCCTTGCCTTGACGTATCATCGAAACCGTCACATCGTCTGGCAGCCAGTTTAAGCTATCGGCTAGCTCATCTTTACCTTTATGACGCAGCTGGTTGTCCAGCTCAGCATTGATATCGAAGTAGTTTTCAATCGCGCTCTTTTGTACATGACCAACCAAGACAATATGCTTAATACCAGCAGCAATTGCCTCTTCAACCACATAGTGAATAGCGGGACGATTACCAAGTGGCAATAGCTCTTTTGGCACAGATTTAGACAATGGCAACATACGGGTACCAAAGCCTGCAACAGGGATAACGGCGTGGGTGATTTTTTTCATAATTTTTAAACTGTATTAAAAGAGAATAAGATAAAGGTTATATTTTATAAAAACTAAGCTAGATTATAGCCATTCGGATTCATGCTTTGCCAGCGCCAGCTATCTTGGCACATCTCAGTAATTGATAATTTTGCTTGCCACTCTAACAGGTTTTTCGCTTTATCAGCACTCGCGTAGCAGCTGGCTATGTCACCTGCGCGGCGGTCTGCAAATTGATAAGGAATTGGTTGTCCAGAAACGTTAGAAAATGCCGTTACTAGCTCTAAGACAGAAGTACCTTTACCAGTGCCTAAGTTAATGGGTAAAAATCCTACTGGTGCCACTTGTCGCTCTAAATAATTTAACGCAGCAACGTGACCTTGCGCCAGATCTGTGACATGGATAAAATCACGCACGCCAGTACCATCAATAGTTGGATAGTCATTACCAAAAATATTAAGTTTGGCAAGCTTACCAACAGCGACTTGCGAGATATAAGGCATCAAATTATTTGGAATATCATTAGGGTCTTCGCCAATCTGCCCTGATGGATGCGCCCCTACTGGATTAAAGTATCTCAAAGGGATGAGATTCCAACTGTCATCGGATACGGCAAGGTCTTCTAATATGTGCTCGACCGTCAGTTTACTTTGTCCATAAGGATTGGTACAAGAACGCAGTGAATTCTCGTCAATAGGTAGCGTTTCGGGATCACCATAAACAGTCGCAGAGGAAGAAAAAACGAGGTTTTTGACATCATACTCAGCCATCACTTGTAGTAAGGTAATGGTGCCGCTGACGTTGTTATTGTAGTATAGCAATGGCTTGGCAACAGATTCACCAACTGCTTTTAGTCCAGCGAAGTGAATCACGCCGAAGAAATGATGAGATGAAAATACTTGTCTCAACATTTCAGCATCGCGAATATCGCCTTTGATAAACTCAATAGGCTGACCAATGAGAGCCGAGACACGATTGATGGCTTCACGACTACTATTAGATAAGTTGTCGTAAACTACAATCTCATAGCCAGCTTCATGCAAGGCGATACAGGTATGTGTGCCAATATAGCCCGCACCGCCCGTGACTAGTATCTTGTTTTTCATAATATCGACCTATTATTTTTTAAAGCTATTATTTTTCGAAGTAGATATTCGTTTTTACTCGTAAATGCAACTATACTGGGAACGATAAAACATTGCCAACGTAAATGCCCAAATCATGCCTATCTGCTCTTCCGCTATCAATCTAAGCCAGCCAACATATTATGAAATTTAACGCTTACATCCAACCGCTACTATTCGGTTATTATAAACATAATCGTCAGCCAAAACAGCGTTTGGCGTTAGTCGTTGGTATGCTGCCATGGCAAGACTTGGTTGGTGACTGGGTATTGGAGTCATCACATGTTCAAATACAACGACATTTTGATAAGCGTTACTTTGCTACGTGGTTAAAGCCATTTATTAAGCGTGTAAACCCTGTTATCTATATTTGGGGTTATAAAGCGCCTGAGTATTTTATTGATTATATCCGCAAGCAAGGTCTAGATATTTTCTTTTTAGAAGACGGATTCATTCGTTCTGGCTCTGATGATGAATCAGGCGCTCCACCATTGTCTATTGTAATGGATAGCCAAGCGCCCTACTTCGATACCACTCGCCCAAATGACTTAACTGACCTCATAGCAAACTTTGATTTTGAACAGGATGGCTATGATAAGACATTGGCTCAAGAGATACTTGATTATTATGTGTCACATCGCGTGAGCAAATACAATCATCAGCCTTATGTCGATATAGCACCAATATATGGCGTTAAAGATAAAAAGCGTATTTTGGTATTAGGTCAAGTGCCGCATGATGATTCATTAAAGTACGGCGGCGGCATTGGTATTACATTGCTTGATGTGGTCAATCAGGCAATTGCAGAAAATCCTGATGCACAAATTATAGTCAAACCACATCCAATGACGCTTGATGATCACTCTATCGTTGATGAACTCACTGAGCTAGATTGCCTAATCCTTAACCAGTCTATTCATTTGGTCGACGCGTTAGAGACAGTCGATCACGTATATACGATTACGTCTTTGGGTGGATTTGAGGCGTTGTTAAGAGGCAAAAAGGTCACCGTATTAGGGCGACCTTTTTATTACGGCTTATGCTCTGATGATATAAAATCAAACACACCGTTACTTTCTCAGCTATTTTATATCTGCTATTATGCCTACAATCTTAATTATCACTAAAGTAGCCAAACACTCTTATCTAATTAATTCATACAAAAAGGTCATTCGATGAATTCCAAAAAAATCGCCATTATAGGGTTAGGTTACGTAGGTCTACCACTAGCTTGTGCGTTTGCAAAAAAATATGACGTTATAGGCTTTGATATAAATGAAACACGTATTAACGAGTTATCTAATAATATTGATAAAACTAGAGAAGTGACTAGCGAATATCTCAAAAACACTTCTCGTCTTACTTTTACTTCTGACACTAATGACCTAACCGCAGCAAACGTATTTATCATTACCGTACCAACACCAATTGATGATAATAACTTACCAGATTTGTCCCCATTGGTTAAAGCTTCTCAGATGTTAAGTAAAATTATTAAGCGAGATGATATCGTTATCTATGAATCAACAGTATATCCAGGTGCTACAGAAGAAGTTTGTATTCCTGAACTAGAGAAATCTGGTTTGATATTGAATGACGATTTCGGCGTAGGCTATTCTCCAGAACGTATTAATCCAGGCGATAAACTGCGCACAGTAGAGAACATCTTAAAAGTCACTTCAGGTTCAAACCCTTACTACACAGACATAGTGGATGAATTATATAGCTCAGTGATTACTGCTGGCACATTCAAGGCTTCCTCTATAAAAGTCGCAGAAGCATCTAAAGTTATTGAAAACACTCAGCGTGATGTCAATATTGCTTTGATAAACGAATTGGCCCTTATTTTCAACGAAGTTGGTATCGACACTCATGAAGTCATAGAAGCTGCTGCTACTAAATGGAACTTTATCAAGCTTATGCCTGGTTTAGTAGGTGGGCATTGTATTGGCGTAGATCCTTATTACTTGGCACACAAAGCATCATCTTTAGGATTAAATCCCAATTTAATTTTGACTTCTCGCGCAATCAACAACTCTATGAGTAAATTCGTTGCCGAACAAACCATCAAAAAGCTTATCTCATATGGGAAAAATATCAAAGATGCCCGTATTTTACTTTTAGGTGTTACCTTTAAAGAAAACTGTCCAGATGTCAGAAATACCAAAGTAACAGATATTGGTATTGAACTTGAGAAATATGGGGTAAGAATGACTTATTCCGATCCTTGGGTTACTGAAGAAGACTGGAATAGCCTAGATGTTGATTATATCGACTATGAAGATATTCAAGAGAATAGTTTTGACGCTGTTATTGTAGCTGTTAACCATTCAGATTTTGTTGGTGAAGATGACAGAATAGATGGATTTTGCACTAAGCCTAAAGTAGTTATCGATGTTAAAGGTGCATTAGTAAATCCAGACTGGCGTTTATAAGTACGTTATATCTCTGTAGGAAAGTAAGATAGTTAAAACTATCCTTACTTTCTTATTAATGTTATGGTTTTTAAAGTTCAGTATCTTTCTCGTTTCTCACAAAATGCAAACTTACTATAGTAAAAGGTCAAATCTAGACTATAGATTCTTATCTTCTATAGCTTCAGCTATTTTCACTTTCATAGCTTGTTGCATAGCCACATATTCTATATTACTTATACTATTTAAAAAATCTATGTGAGTTATATCAGAAAAAATTAAACCACATCCATATTTTTTTACAATGCTCCCTAAATAAGTTTTATCATATACTATAATAGGGCATTCGACAGCTTGAGCTTGGAAAAATTTATTAGGTAATGCATATCTATAGCTAGGATGGTTGGGATTTATCAAAATTAAAAAGAAGGGATATTGATATTTCCTAATTTTTTTTAGCAATATAGATTGATAATCCATCCCTTTAAAAATCGTAAGACGGTAGAGATTACTATTGTTCTCTAAATATGATATGGCTTCTTCATTGTAATTACATGCAATTATTAATATGTCGTATTTATAAGACAGTCTGGCAATATCGTCTAATCCACGGTCTATTGATACATTACCTATGTATATCAATAAATATTTATCTTTCTTACTTTCGGAATCAAAGGAAATATTTGTATTAAAAAAATTCTTATTATAAATAACTTTTATTTTTGATCTTCTTAAATTATACATAGTAGAAAGAGTGTCAGCAATATACTTACTTATCGTAATGATATTTTCCCGCTTACGCAGCTCTTCCATCTCTTTAAGATAGATATAGAAAGACCTCTGAATCGAAGCTTTGTTTCGATTTCTAAAGACCTCAAGTTCATGGATATCGTATATATAATCAACTTCACTATGGGAGTCAACACTACTTGTCGATATTAAATTATTGCAAATCACACAAGTATAACTAGTATCAATTTTCTGCGTTAGAGAATAACTATGATCGTTATATATTCCCTGCTTTGCTTTATTTCTAAACGCTAAGAATGGATGATGTATAACAACTAATATAAAAAACCATGGTAAATATATAATATTTTTCAAGGTTTTCAAATGTAACGCTTTCAACATATCCTTTTTTTGACTATCTGTATAATTATTATCTGGCTTTACTTTTAAAATAGTTATGTTTTTAGTTGTTCGTTGTAGGGCTGTTAGTTGATTCAAAACCCGTATATCAGTTCTTACATCTTCATCTGTGACAATTAATACACGCTCTAAATTAAAATTGGAAAAATAGTTAAAAAAATCTTCAACTATAGGAGCTTCAGGCCTTTCTGTAGTGAGATGAGCAATCTCATGAAGATTTATTTTTTCAATCAGCATTAATATACAACCTACAGCACTTCTAGAAATCTATGGAATAGTAAAAATTAGCACAGAAAGCTCGAGAAAAAATATCCATTACGAATTTCTTTTCAGGGAAACTGTCTACCGTTTGGTCATTATCAATTATAAAAATTTGATATCTTACTATAGATATAGCCAACTTCTTCGTCTGTTAAATAAGCGTGCATCGGAAGACTGAGTACTGAACTAGCAAAATTTGTAGAATTTTTCAATTCACCAATTTGATACTTCAAGAATGAGGCGAGAGCTTTAGTCTGACTCATTGTTTTAGGATAATATACTGTAGTTGGAATACCCTGACTCTTAAGGTAAGTCATTAATTCTTCTCTTTTATCTACTCTCAAAGTGTATTGCGCCCAACTACTAGTATAGCCTGGTGGAATCTTGGGCACTATAACTCCTTTAACATCTTCTAAAGCAGAAGTATACATGGCTGCTATTTCATTCTTCTTAACTACTTCTTTATCAAATATCTTGAGCTTTTCGAGCAAAATGGCAGCTTGGATAGTATCAAGTCTACTATTATACCCAATATTAACATTTTCGTATTTGTGTGATCCTTTGCCATGTACTCGCAATGACTTGATATGCTCTGCCACATCTATATTATCGGTAAATATAGCGCCTCCATCACCGTAACAACCTAAAGGTTTCGCCGGGAAGAAGCTAGTAGTACTTATGTCTCCAAAACTGCACGCCCTATTATTATCTATCTTACCTCCGAAACCTTGAGCGGCATCTTCAACATGCCATAATCCATGCTCTTTCGCCAAACGATCAATTTCATTATGATTGGCAGGAAGTCCAAAAAGATCAACACTCAGAATACCAGCTAAATTTTTATTACTATTCTTTAATGTTAATATTTTTTCTCTAAATCTAGAGGGCAAATATTGTATGTATCATCAATATCTACAAATATAGGAATAGCACCCAATTCTGCAATAACCTCAGAAGTTGCAAAAAATGTGAAGTCCGTGGTAAGTACTAAATCACCTTTCTTAATTTTAAGCGCTATCAAAGCTAAACGAATAGCATCCGTGCCATTGGCACATAAGAGACAGTATTTCCCTGTATATTCAGATAATTGCTGCTCTAAATCCAAGCATTCTTGACCCATAATATATTGACCAGCTCTCAATACCCGAGATATAGCTTCATTGACCCCTTTTTCAATTTTTTGCTGTTGGCGCTCTAAATCTATAAAGTTAATTTCCATTATTACTCTCGAAGTCATCAATTAGCTGTCTAAGCTTTAAATCATTAATTTCATTTCGCTCTAAACCTATCTTATTTATACCTATTTCTTTAGATGGGTTCCCTGCATAAATACGGCCTGGTAAGATTCTGGCCTTCTTCGTTACTACCGTTCCCATACCAATCATGGCATGAGAACCAATCCGCTGCCGAGGGTGTACAATGGCACCCATCCCTATATTAACGAAGTCTCCGACTTCTACGTGCCCACCTAAGCAAGTATGCGCAGAGATTATAGACCGTTTGCCAATTACTACGTCATGAGCTATATAAGCAGCTTTCATTAAAAAGCTGCCCTCCCCAATTACAGTATCTCTACGAGCCTGCATCTATAGTAACATTACCAGTAAGAACAACATTATCTTCAACCTTAACAGTATAACCTACACTTTTACCGAACCCTTCTTTGTACTCAGCGGGGAAACCGATAGTACAGTTTGGGCCTATATATACATTATCACCTAAGATAACGTTTTCATTAATAACAGCAGAGGGATGAATTGTATTGCTCATAAGTATGCCTATAGCTTATTTAAGAAACCATTGACTGATTTCTAATTGATTCTGTCATTTCAATACAACAAACGGCTTCTTGTGCACCAAAACCTCTTCCTTCAAGTATTTCTTTATAACTTATTGTATACCCCACTCTCAACTTGAAATAAGCAAATCAAACTGAAGAGGCGGATTACCAAGTTTTTTGTTGAGTACAAAGCACAGATTGTGTGAAAGAATCTTACGAATCAATCGATGAGACAAATGCCATAAATCTCTTGCTCGTACCCTTTGTATATTAAATCGTTCTGATAGCTGACCAATGACTGTTTCAACGATACGGCGGGCTTTCATCAGCCGTCTTACCACAGGTTTGGGCCTATCCTCTTTCATGTTAGCTCTGAGTGGCGTTTGTAAATCCACGCCTTGAGCGTCGTAGTACGATGTCAGACTAGGGCTGATATACCCTTTATCAGCGCCAAGTAGCCCATGAATATGAGTGGTGATTTCTGGGGCAACGGCTCTTTCATCAACATTGGCAGGAGCAAAGGTAAAGCCTTTAATCATGCCCGATAAGTTAACAAGCAAATGTCCTTCAAAGCCATAGTACCTCTCTTGCTTAGCCGCACAGTAGCTAAAAGCCGCTAAGTCTTGATAGTTTTTATGCCGATAAGCGCGTCCATAATGACAGACGGGTATCGGAAAACCATCCATAAAATGGATGTTGTCACGGCCCTCGAGTTCACTGACTTTATCTTGTATCTGCTGTTTGACTTGCCACAGATTGGCGCAGTGCTTTGCGAAGTTAGGGTATGAGCCGATGGCTGGAAACCAGTCTTGCCAATGCTGGGTAAAGTATTGCCAAATTTGTTTGTCTTGATCTAGGTGTAAAAATTCACCGACCATCTCCATGCAAATGATCTCAGGATCACTCAACTTTGGTGCGTAACCTGCACTTCGCAAGGGTTTGGTGACGACTATTTTGTAATATTGCTCTACCATTAAATAGATATTGATGATAAATTCGTCTATGGGCATCTCATGACTCCATTGTATTCTTGGTCGAAAACAATAGATTAGTGAGGTGCTCTTCTTTTTTCAATCACTTTCGAAGTTGAGAGTGGGGTTATTGTATGTAAATCAGTGAAACCTTTGGAGAACTCTACTAACTCATCACCAATTTTTATTGCACGGAAAGTTGGCTGCTTACCTTTAACTTCTTCAGGCAAATCATCTGAATTGACCGATAGAAACCAGTTTACATTCGCATTTTTAAATTTCAACATACCTTTTGAAGAGTGCGAACCTTGAAAATCATTCTCATTAATAATTGGCTCACCAAATAGGTGATGTAGAAGATCAAAGAAATGCACACCTATATTTGTCGCTATACCGCCCGATTTATTTATGTCACCTTTCCAGCTCTCTTGGTACCATTTACCACGAGACGTAATGTACTGTATCTCGCAATCATACTGCTTATCAGGATTTTCCAGCAACTCTTGATCAATTTGAGACTTCAAAGAAATAACAGCATCGTGTAAACGTAACTGAAGAATGTTATAAAGACGTTTTCCTGTTTCTTGCTCTACCAACTGTATTTCTTCAAGATCTGCTTTACTTAAAACTAAGGGCTTCTCACATATGACGTCACATCCCATTCTTAATGCAAGAGTTATATGCGATAAGTGTAGATAATTGGGAGAGCATATAGATATATAGTCAACTTTTGTAGCCCCATTTCTTTGCAACTGATATATATAATGAGAAAAACGTTCAAACTCAGTAAAAAATTCCGAATCAGGTGAAATGCTATCAATAACGCCTACAGAATCGGATTTATCATAAGCCGCAACTAAAGTGCCGCCTAATTCTTTAATAGCCTTCATGTGACGTGGTGCTATATAACCTGCTGCTCCAATTAAAGCAAATCTTTTCATTAAATTTCTCATTTTAGTCATTGAAGTATTTTATATTAAACATACAGATAAAAAATTATTATAGCAGTACTTTATGTTAAGTAATTCAGATAATATCACTATCAGATAAACCATCTATATAGCTGAGTTGATCTGGTTTATTCACCATACCTTCGAGACCTAGATACGAAATTTCTTCATTTTCAGCATTCAATACATCTAAATATCCCCAGTTGAAGAATTCTGTGTAAAATATAACTTTATAATCTTCTTGGATATTTAAATTTTGTTTAGTAGTAGGTTCTAAGAAATGAGACAAGACAACAGAAACCGGATTAATAGAGTCAAACGTTACTTCCCCTACTCCGTCTATAATATTTAAGACTTTTTATATTCAACATTTATCATTTTTTAAATAATCTTTTTTAAACTCTAAATTCCTAGCTTTATGTAAGAACGGTAGTAATTTTTCAAATTCATTATGTGGCAAATAATATGTATTACCTGCAACTTCAACCCTATTTTCAGTTTGAATTGCCGGATTAATAGAAGATTTGATTTTTTCAACCTTTTAATAGCAGAACTTATAACAAAAATTATTCTAGTTGACTTATCATATTTATAGTAGCCACTCTCATACTCTTTAGGCCTAAGCTGCCTAGGCATAACTGTCTTTTTTCTAGTAGAGTCTGAATGATCTCTATAATCGACGACTATATTACTAATGTACCCTATTTTACCCAAGTGGGCTAGACGAATCCATAAATCAAAATCGGCGGCTGAAGAAGCAAAATGAGGTGGCATACCAATTTCTTTGAAAATAGATTTTCTGAACATTACTGCGCAACCATTTATAAAACAACCGTATTGTGCAAAGTTTTCAACAGTTGCTTCATAACTAGGAACAAATATAATTTGTCTTTCATTATTGACTGAATAAATTGCAGCGCCGCAAACTCCTACCCAGTTTGGATTTTCATCTAAAGCTTTTGCCATCACTTCAATAGAATTATCTAAATGCAAATCATCAGAAGATAAGATTGCAATATAACTACCTTGTGTATTTTTAATAGCAGTATTAAAAGTGTGTGATGATGCTGTTATGCCCGATTGATTTTTTCTAACGTACACTGTATTTGGATAAAGATCTATTAAAGACTTAATATCAATTTTTGAACCATCGTCAACGATTACGTGCTCATAGGAGCTATACTTTTGCCTACTTACAGAATCAAGATTTTCTCTAAATAATTGTAATCGGCTATTATTACCATCTACATAAACATAGGTAATTATACTAACTTTGATATCTTTATTTTTTACTACTGACATAGTTTTTACTCTAATTAGCTAAGTAATTCAATCAAACTGCTTTGCAATAAGCCTCTATCAACTAAATTTTCATTTAAAATTCGATTGATATGTTCATCGCGCATTTTTAATTTCCCAGATACAAAATCGGAAAAATTGAAATCCAAGTTATTAATATTAGAATCTTTGAAATCAGTTGTTAGTATAGGTTTGTTTAGATAATTACTTATTTGATATATTATAGAATCTGGACTTATATTATAATTTGCTAAACAAAAGTCTGATTTTTCTAAAGCAAAAATGTAGTCGTAAAAGCTAAATTCAGAATCTAAAAAGAAACTTTGTATAGGTTTATGTGACTCTAAGTTAAAGTTAAAATTCTTCAAACTATTTCGACTATTTATTGCAATATATTTAAATTCAGAAGTATTCAACACCCCAATCTTTTTATGAAAGTACTGATCTAAACATATATTTTTTTTCATAGCTTCTATTTTTTAAATTTAGTCGCTAAGAAACTTAAAGCTTCTTTACATAAATTTTTGTCTACTATATCATTAACATCTGAGTAGTCAAAACATATAGTTTTTCTAAACAGCCTAACCTGATAATATGTTCAAGAAAGCTTATAAGGCCCTGTGTATGGTAGACTAGAAATATACTAGGGAAAATCAAGACTTTCTGATAACCATTATTATGATTTACTAAATAGTTTTCATTTGTAATCACTTCTACTAAGTTAGCAGAACCCCCATTATTTATAATAATAGCAGCTAAGTTCTCTGCAAAATATTTTTCATACTTCGTATATAAAATTTCAATTTTCATAATTATCTATTCATAGTTTCAAGGATTAGATTTAATGTCTGTTTAGCTGTTTTCTCAAGACCGAAATCTTCTCTAAATTTATGTATTATATTTGAACGAACTCTATCAAAATTTTCATTATCTCTAAGTATACTTTGAACCATACTATCAACATCACTATAAACATAGCCAGGGTATATTTTACTAGCTGCTTCGAATTTATCCAACATAGACCATTCTTTGATTACAGGAATAGCGCCAGTAGCCGCTCCTTCACATACAGAGACAGATTGACTTTCTCTATTTGAACAGTTGATTACAAATCCAACGTCCTTGTACCAAACATTCATATCATCAACAAAACCTGAAAACTCAATATTGCTTGAAAGTTGAGCAGCTTTTCCTTCAAAGAGCTTTTGATAGGCTTCTTCGATTTCATTAGTAGGTTTATTAAAAGGTAATCCTGCAAATTTCATTTTGAAACGAGAATCTATACTAACTAATTTCTCAAGGACTTGTAGAGCCAATAGCGGATTCTTATTAGAATCCCCCACTGGACCATACCTATATGAAATCTAGCATTAAATGTTTTTGATGTTTCAAAATTTGAGAAATCAATATAATTTCTAATTAAGTGATTATTGGTATCGTCAAAATCTCTAAAATTTTCAAAACTTTCTAATGCAATTTCCTTAATATGTTCACCAACAAATATATTTTTGTCAATTCTTTCAAAATCAATAAAATGTGGCCAGTACGTAAATGCTTCATATGCATGACATCGTGTAATGAGCTTAGTATTATCGGGAAGAAATCTAGATGCCCAGACCGTGGGTGAACCCACCACTCTGCCCAAACGATATCTGCCCACTGTATAGTTTCGTAATTTTCTGGAAAAAAACGTGCAAAAGAAGAAAACACTTTATCAATATCAGAGGCTGACTCGCCTCTCCCTACTAATTGGCCGTGCGTATGCAAGTGGTCCAAAGATGGAAATTTTCGATGCTGTGCAGAAAAACCTCTACTAATCTCTGTAAAGCTTACTTCTCTAAACTCAATATATTGTTTTACTATTTCGGATTGATAGAGGGGCTTCATAAAATGAAAGTTCTCAGATAGCACTGCAACTTTAATCTTACCTGTCTTACAGCTGTTCACCTTACTAAAATGGCGCACTATAGTATTGTTCTTTTCAATCTTTAACCCCTTTCCTAAATCAGAATCCAATAAAGGATTCCAAAACCCTTGTAAACTTTCTTCATTAGCTTTAAAGACTCTTTCATTGAGCAGTGGATATATATCACCATCATATTTCAGTTGGTACATCTGTTTCGTATCATTGATAAATTTATTAGCAAAAGATACAGGGCTGGAAATATCTTCTTTAGAATACCTATTAGAAGTAATATTAGAATTTTTAGTACTAACATTTAATACAGGAAGCATTTTATGCGTTTTCGAGAATCTTTTGTTATAAGAGTCAATAAAAAATAACTTTGGATTTCTTAGTAATTTTTTCATTTTTCTAACGGTAAAAAATTTATTATCTTTCACTTGTAGTCCCATGATTCTTATATAGTGAGTGGCTTAAAAAAATCTATATATTATTTCGGATTATATCAATAGTATGTTTAGCCGTATATCCATCGCCATAGGGGTTTGAATCTAATAGCATAGGCTCGTTCAACCAGCTCTCATAAGGTAAAAAACTATTCATAGGATCCAAAGTTTTTAACGCATCTAAACTAACAAGGTCATCCCAAAATGTATCAAAATGACAAACGAAAGCTGCTTTTTTTCCAAAATAGAAAGCCTCTTTTTGTAATCCGCCTGAGTCTGTCAATACATACTTACACTGTTTTAAAACCTTTAGCATTTCAACATAAGTCAAAGGCTTACAAATTTCAATATTTTTCGGAATTTTTAAATTTAAACTATTTATAGCATTCATAGTTCTAGGATGTATTGGGAAAATAATTTTAGTATTAAGCTCTCCAATATTTTTAAGAATATTACCTAATACGATGGGATTATCAGTATTAAAATTACGATGTATAGTTAATAATGCATGATTAGTATAATCTACCTCATTTTCTGTAGGAATAGAACTTTCTCTGAAGATACGTACTGTATCGAGCATTATATCTCCAGTTTTGAAAGATTTTGAACCCAAACCTTCGTTTTTAAGATTTTTTAAATCCTGATTAGATACGCAAAATATAAGTTCTGAAGCATGATCAGTTAAGACTCTATTGAAATGTTCAGGTACTTTTGTGTCAGCGTTTCTAACTCCCCCTTCAATATGTACTACTGGGATATACAACTTACCTGCAGCTATAGCCGCGGCTAATGTAGAGTTAGTATCACCGTATACTAAAACAAAATCTGGCTGCTCATTTTGAAATTCATGATATAACTCGTTCACCATTATTCCAGTTGGCTCAGGATATTTTTCTGAATTTATATTTAAGTTTTTATATGGTGCGGGTATATTAAGTTCATTGAAAAAGATTGGCTCATACTAAAATCATAATGCTGACCTGTATGTAATATTTTTTCATCGAATTCGTTACTATACTCTTCTTTAATTGTCTTACTAAAAGCAGCTGCTTTTACAAACTGAGGACGAGCACCAACTACTGTAATAAACTTCTTCATGTTATTCCTTAGTATGTCTTTAAGGCATCATGCCCTATATAATTAGCAAAAATACTTATTTGTATTCAATTATAATATTAGTCTCAAAGCCAACTAAAAGTTTATTCTGAAAACTATGGCTATGTTCATATTTTTTATATATAGTTTCATTTAGATTGACCTTATCATTATACTTAATCCATCCACTAGCATGCTTTCGAACTACGATAGGTAGAAGCTGTTTCCTAGCTAATAATCCGATCCATATGTCTGCCATATTAGCTTTTTTGAGCATTTCATATTTCACATTGAAAGCACTTGTATGAAAACCCATAACTCCAGTTCCTCCAAAATGTACAAACCTATCTTCGTTTAAAGCACCTAAGCACCTGAAATATTCTTGATAATCTTTATAATAGCAGTGAGCATCTGGTTTCAATGTTCTACCATGATAGGATAAAATGACTTCATTATTATAATAGTTAAGACCTTGAATCAAATTCTCTACATAATCTGGAGGGTATATGAGATCATCATCTAAAGAAAGATAATAACAATTATCATAATTATCAACACAGTAATATTTACCTGCATCACCCATGTCGCTTCCAGTATCAATAGAGCTTATCACTTCTATTTTCTCATGATTAAGAAAGTCATTAATTTTTTTATAACCATTTTGATATATTATTAGTTTATCGACTTGATTCAATATAGAGCTTACCATATCAAACAAAGCAGATGATCGAGATTCTATAGTAGCACTCCACATATTATTCTACTACCATAATATTTTTTCTTACTATACTCAACGAAATTATTACTAAACTGATAAGACATATACCAATTATCAGATTTTTCATTAACTTATGTTTAATTTTAAAACCATCAGCATATGCTTTTCGGATCTCGGATTTATCTGCTATAGCGTGACTAATATTATTGACACCATAATAAGCTTCAGTTAATGGCTTTTTAATCAAATGAAGTTTCTGAGTTCCAAATTTCGACTTAAATCTTGATATATATTCACTGTCCCCACCAAATCTCGTATCATCATAATATCCTATTTTTTCGAAAACCGCTTTTTGTAAACAACCATTGAATGACCAATTTCTTGGTATCCTAGACATTTCCCATCTATAGATATTCTTTTATATCCAGCTATACTACACCCCACTCTCAACTTGAAATAAGCAAATCAAACTGAAGAGGCGGATTACCAAGTTTTTTGTTGAGTACAAAGCACAGATTGTGTGAAAGAATCTTACAATCAATCGATGAGACAAATGCCATAAATCTCTTGCTCGTACCCTTTGTATATTAAATCGTTCTGATAGCTGACCAATGACTGTTTCAACGATACGGCGGGCTTTCATCAGCCGTCTTACCACAGGTTTGGGCCTATCCTCTTTCATGTTAGCTCTGAGTGGCGTTTGTAAATCCACGCCTTGAGCGTCGTAGTACGATGTCAGACTAGGGCTGATATACCCTTTATCAGCGCCAAGTAGCCCATGAATATGAGTGGTGATTTCTGGGGCAACGGCTCTTTCATCAACATTGGCAGGAGCAAAGGTAAAGCCTTTAATCATGCCCGATAAGTTAACAAGCAAATGTCCTTCAAAGCCATAGTACCTCTCTTGCTTAGCCGCACAGTAGCTAAAAGCCGCTAAGTCTTGATAGTTTTTATGCCGATAAGCGCGTCCATAATGACAGACGGGTATCGGAAAACCATCCATAAAATGGATGTTGTCACGGCCCTCGAGTTCACTGACTTTATCTTGTATCTGCTGTTTGACTTGCCACAGATTGGCGCAGTGCTTTGCGAAGTTAGGGTATGAGCCGATGGCTGGAAACCAGTCTTGCCAATGCTGGGTAAAGTATTGCCAAATTTGTTTGTCTTGATCTAGGTGTAAAAATTCACCGACCATCTCCATGCAAATGATCTCAGGATCACTCAACCTTGGTGCGCAACCTGCACTTCGCAAGGGTTTGGTGACGACTATTTTGTAATATTGCTCTACCATTAAATAGATATTGATGATAAATTCGTCTATGGGCATCTCATGACTCCATTGTATTCTTGGTCGAAAACAATAGATTAGTGAGGTGCTCTTCTTTTTTCAATCACTTTCGAAGTTGAGAGTGGGGTACTACCTAAATAATTATTATTATAAATTGACCTTATTTGGAGTTCTATCTTACTCTTATGCATAAGATCATCAGCACCATGAATACAAAAATAACTAAAATCAAGTCTGGAAAATATACGTAGTACAAGATTTATAGAGCTATAGGTACCTTGATTAACTGGCGATATAAGAACAATTAAATTACTGTGTTTTTTTTGTAAATTCTTGAGTAAACTTACACTTTCATCACTACTTCCATCATCAATTGCTACTACTAATATGCTTTTATGAGTTTGATTAAATACTGATGATAATGATTTTTCGATAGTAGAAGACGAGTTATAAACTGGAACTATAACTAAAGCCTTATCGGAATTTAAATCCTTAGTACTAGCTATCTTTCTACTCCATAATTTATGTATATTAGCTTCTTCAAGAGATTCCTTATCTCCTAGTAGGATTGATGCTTGTACTAAATTAATATATGATTTTAAACCTTTGTTAATACTTTCATATGCATCTGCAAGATTTTTATAGTAGAAAGGATAAAAGGGACAGGAATTAATTAGTTCTTCATACAACTTAATAGATTGAGTAAAATTATTATTTCTCAATTTTTTATTTGCAATTTCAAATTTTCTAAAAGTCATATCCTTATATCAACCTCTCAACAGATTAAAAATCAAAATATCATTTATGTTTAAATTTATATATTTCAGAAAATATCCTAAAAAGCAGTAAAGGTGCTTGAAGTGGATTCTCAATACTATTAACTATACATGAACCTACTTTATATGATAAGTGATCTTGTAACTCCACTGCTTTTGGATAATCATAATAATCATGCAAATCATGTTTTTCTTTAGTAATTGCATTACTTTTTTGAAATCTATATAATTTTTCAACAAATTAAAAGGGACTTTTGGTATACTATTAATAGACTTTGTATCGTTTATAATAGTGGCACCTAGCCTATATTGTAATGATTTTCTAATTATCTCAGCAGCTCCATAGCGCTGATCAATCTGTGTTACTTTAAAATTATTTTTAATTTTATTAGGATTGTTGTTTATAAATATTTTTTCCATCTCTTCATAGGCTTCATGTAAGTTTTTTTAATTTCTAAGTTTTCTTTTTCTAAAATTAGTAATTTTAACTCTAGCGCTTCTACACTTTTCATGTTGATCTCTCTCATTCTATTTTGAACATTCAATAACTATAATATCTGACTTCCTTACTAGAATAAAAAATTTATTTTTTTCATGGAGAAAAACAGCTTAAACTTCAATTTTGATATGTTTGATTATTAGCAACTATTATCCAAAATACATCCTACTTGTCTTCCATACAAAGAGACACCCCATTGTAGGGGTGTCTCTTTGTTTTTTCAAGATAGTTTTGGTAGCTATACAATAGACTTATGTCTATATTACCAACCTGTCACTTCTTTTAGCTTTTCGCCAAGTTTAGATGGGTCACGTGTATACGCGATACCAGCATCTTCAAACGCTTTGAATTTCTCTTCAGCAGTACCTTGACCACCAGAGATGATTGCGCCAGCATGACCCATACGCTTGCCTTCTGGAGCGGTAACACCAGCGATATAACCAACAACTGGCTTAGTTACATGGTCTTTGATATAAGCGGCTGCTTCTTCTTCAGCAGTACCACCGATCTCACCGATTAGAATGATCGCTTCAGTTTGTGGATCTTCTTGGAACAGTTTCAACGCATCAATTTGGTTCATACCAGGGATAGGATCACCACCGATACCGATACAAGTTGACTGACCAAAACCAAGCTTAGTGGTCTGAGCAACGGCTTCATAAGTCAATGTACCAGAGCGTGAGATGATACCCACTTTACCTGGCAAATGGATATGACCTGGCATGATGCCGATTTTGCACTGACCTGGCGTGATAACACCTGGGCAGTTAGGACCAACCATGCGTACGCCTTCAGCTTCTTCGATATAACGTTTTGCTTTTAGCATGTCTAAAGTAGGCACGCCTTCAGTAATAACGATAATCAATTTAACACCAGCATCTACCGCTTCAACGATAGAATCTAGTACAAATGGTGCTGGCACATAGATAACAGAAGCGTCAGCTTGGGTCGCTTCCATAGCTTCTGCCATCGTGTTGAATACTGGTAGGCCTAAATGCGTTTGACCGCCTTTACCTGGGGTTACGCCGCCGACGACTTTAGTACCGTATTCGATCGCTTGTTCAGAGTGAAACGTACCATTCTTACCAGTAAAACCTTGTACCAATACTTTAGTATCTTTATCGATTAATACACTCATTATTTATTCCTTGTATTCGGTGGTCTTGCAATAGCCACTTGATGATGTGTTATCCATTAAATGTTAATGATAAATTTATACCAACAAGCTGCTATTACGCGTTGACTACTATGCTTAAGCACATATATTTAGAGGACTATGCCTCAAATATATTAAGCTTTAACAGCATCGACAATTTTTTGAGCCGCATCTGATAGACCTTGGGCAGAAATCAATTTCAGACCAGACTCTTCTAGGATTTGTGCACCTTTTTCAGCGTTGTTACCCTCTAGACGGACAACAACAGGTACTTTTACGTCAACTTCTTTGATAGCAGCGATAATCGCTTCTGCAATCATGTCACAACGTACGATACCACCGAAGATGTTGATTAGAACACCTTCAACGCTGCTGTCTTCAAGAATAATCTTGAATGCTTCAACAACGCGATCTTTAGTTGCGCCGCCGCCAACGTCCAAGAAGTTAGCAGGCTTGCCGCCGTACAATTTGATGATATCCATCGTTGCCATAGCAAGACCAGCACCGTTAACCATACAACCGATATTGCCTTCTAGCGCAACATAGTTTAGGTCAAACTCGGCCGCTTTAAGCTCACGCTCATTTTCTTGTGACTTGTCTTGTAGTGCTGCGATTTTAGGCAGACGATACAGTGCGTTTGAATCGATACCAATTTTGCCATCAACACAAACGATTTCGCCATTTTCACGAATGGCTAATGGGTTGATTTCTAACAAGGCAAAATCGTTATCGATGAATGCTTGATAAGCGCCCGTCATCAATTTAACGAATTGATTGATTTGCTTGCCTTCTAAACCTAGTTTGAATGCCACATCACGTGCTTGGAAGGGCATCAAACCAACTAAAGGATCAACGTTTACTTTAAAGATTTTTTCTGGTGTCTCATTTGCGACTTCTTCGATATCAACGCCGCCTTCGGTTGATGCCATGAACGTTACGCGACGCGTAGAACGATCAACGACTGCACCAAGATATAGCTCAGTTTGTACTGGATACATATCTTCTGCAACCAATACGAAGTTAACTGGTTGGCCATCAGCGTCAGTTTGGAAAGTAACCAAATTGGTACCGATTAGCTCTTCAGCAACTTGCTTGGCTTCTTCACGAGTTTTAACCAGCTTTACGCCACCCGCTTTACCGCGACCACCAGCATGTACTTGCGCTTTGATAACCGCAATGTCTGTTGGCGTTTTATCAAAAGCAGCAGCAGCTTCGTCGCCGTTATAGGCAATAATGCCTTCTTGAATCGGCAAACCATAGCTTTTTAATAGCTCTTTTGCTTGATACTCATGTAAATTCATTGATTGTATCCTTTATTTTTTACAATTAATAAAAAGTGAAAACAAGTGCGCGTATATACATATTAGACAAGCATATGGCGCACTCATGACCGTGGTGGAAGCCATAACAACCCCACCGCGATCAGGTTATAAGTTGGTACTGATCAAAATAACGACTTATTTCTTACGCTTTTTACGCTGAATGGCGTGAATAGCACGGCCATCAGCAGACAGAGCAGCTTCATGCACGGCTTCTGAAATGGTTGGATGAGCAAAGGTCATCAATTGCAAATCTTCGATACTAGAGACAAATTCCATCGCGATCATACCCTGATGGACGATATCACCAGCACCAGCAGAGATAGCATGCATACCTAATAGACGATCTGTTTTAGCATCAGCCACGACTTTGATAGAGCCTTCTGCTTCGCTTTGAGCCAATGCACGACCGTTCGCTGCTAGGTTGAATGAACCTGTTTTGACCTCAAAACCAGCGGCTTCAGCTTCTTGCTCAGTCAAACCAACCCATGCGATTTCTGGATGGGTATAGATGACGTTAATGATCGTGTCATAATTAACTTGGGCTTTTTCGCCATGAATGCGCTCAACGGCCATCATGCCTTCTTCCATCGCTTTATGCGCAAGCATTGGACCACGAACCAAATCACCGATGGCATAAACACCATCAAGATTGGTTTTACATTGATCATTCACGTCGATAAGACCACGTTCAGTCAATTGAATGCCACTGTCATCACCAAGCAGTTTCTCAGAGTATGCACGGCGACCAACACAAACGATCAGTTTGTCGAAGCTTTCTTCAGATGACTCGCCTTTGGTTTCGCTGGTGACGACAACTTGATCGCCTTTGACTTCAGCATTGGTTACTTTGGTGTCAACACGGATATCAAGACCTTGCTTCTTTAGCATTTTGCCCGCTTCTTTAGCAATGTCTTTATCAGCGGCTGCTAAGAAACTTGGAAGCGCTTCATAAACAACAACTTCAGCGCCTAGACGACGCCATACTGAACCAAGCTCAAGACCGATGACACCAGCACCAATCACGCCCAAGCGTTTAGGTACAGCAGTGAAGTCGAGCGCGCCAGTAGAGTCAACGATACGATCGCCATCAGTTTTAGCAACTGGGATATCGATCGGCACAGAACCTGCCGCAAGAATCACGTTTTTAGCAGTGATAGTCGTTTCTACTTCATCTGCAAGCGCGGTAAATTTAACTTTTTTATCAGCGCCCTTGCCGTCTTCTAACGTGCCCCAGCCTTGTAGCCAGTCAACGCCATTGCCTTTCAATAGTGCAGCAACGCCGCCCGTCAATTGCTTAACGATACCTTCTTTACGTGCAATCATTTGCTCAATATCAATAGCAACGTCACCAGTGCTGATACCATGTTCAGCAAGGTCATGCTTCGTCGCTTCGTAACGATGCGAGCTATCAAGTAGTGCTTTTGATGGAATGCAACCGACGTTCAAGCAAGTACCGCCAAGTGCTGGCTCACCTTTATAAACACGCTTTTCGATACAAGCAACACTCATACCTAACTGACCTGCACGGATAGCGGCTTCATAACCACCAGGACCGCCGCCGATGACGACTAAATCATAATTGTCTTTCATAGTACGTTCCTATTTCTAATTATCGTTCTAATTGTAAATATCGTTTAAACTGAGGATTGTCTCGTTAATAAATAAGCCATGTTTTGGTTCAAATTTTTTCACTTTACGGTAAATACACCACATCAGTTAAACATTCTTATTTATTAGTAAACAACGAGCACCACTGTTTAGACTAAAGTTAAAAAGCTTGTATCGGCGGTTGCCAATACAAGCTTAAAAGCTTACAGGTCTAGGAGCAACATGGCTGGATCTTCAACCAATTCTTTGATGGTTACTAAGAACTGTACCGCTTCTTTACCATCAATCATACGATGGTCATAAGACAATGCAAGATACATCATCGGCAGAATTTCAACTTTACCATCAACAGCCATTGGGCGGTCGTTGATCGCATGCATACCTAGGATGGCTGTTTGTGGTGGGTTCAAAATAGGTGTAGACATCAATGAGCCAAATACACCGCCATTTGAGATAGTGAACGTACCACCAGTCATGTCATCTAGACCAAGCTTACCTTTTTGAGCCAAGCCACCAAGCTCACGGATACGGCTCTCGACGTCCGCCATGCTCATGCGATCGGTATCACGTAGTACTGGAACAACCAAACCACGGTCAGATGATACAGCAACACCGATATCGTAGAAACCATGATAAACAATGTCATCACCGTCTAGTGAAGCGTTTACTGCTGGGAAGCGTTTAAGTGCTTCGGTTGCCGCTTTCACGAACAATGACATAAAGCCTAAACGTACGCCATGACGTTTTTCGAACTGGTCTTTATATTTAGCGCGCATGTCCATTAATGGCTTCATGTTAACTTCGTTGAACGTCGTTAGCATCGCCGTTTCTTGTGAGGCTGCTAGCAGACGATTGGCGACTGTCTTACGAAGACGCGTCATTGGAACACGTTTCTCAGTACGCTCACCCATTGATTCAGCTACTGGACGGCCGCTATCAGATTTGATGCTGCTGTCTGCTTTCAATGTTGGGTTAGCCATATCGGTTTTGGTCACACGACCGCCGCGACCACTGCCTTCCACTTCTTTAGGATCTACGCCAGACTCTTTCGCTGCTTTACGTACCGCTGGGCTTTGATCTTTATGATCCGCTTCGTCTTTTTTATCTGTTGCTTGGACAGGCTCGCCACCATCTGCTGCTTGCTTGGCTTGTACTGGCGCTGCTGGTTGATCTGGATCTACCGCAGGAGCATTATCTGCACTGGCGCTTGCACCAGCTTCGAATTGACCAATGATCTCGTCAGACAACACGGTATCATCAACCTGCTTAACGATTTTGGTCACAACGCCGTTATCAGGCGCCACAACTTCTAATACGACTTTATCAGTTTCGATTTCAGCCAATAGGTCATCACGATTGACTTGCTGACCTTCAGTGACATGCCACTCAACGATAGTACCGTCGGCAACTGATTCTGGAAAAACGGGGGCTTTGATATCAGCCATCGATATACTCCTTAGATTGGGATATTCATATTTGTTATTAAGTCGTGATAGGCAGTCAGTGCCATCTTGCATAGCGATCTTAGATAATACTATCTAGATTTTATTACAACATACTGACTGTTATCGCCTGATTCATTTATCTTCAATAATCTGTTACTTAGCCAACTCATCGACACTGATACCAAGACCACCAGCGATCAACGCTTGCTGCTGCTGAGCATGCAGTTTTGGTGACCCTGTTGCAGGTGCTGCACTCGCAGGACGCGCCACTGGCTCCATGACTTTCGCCTTGGTTGGGTGTGGTACGACGATACGGAACATATGCGGTGCTAAATAATACCAAGCGCCTTGGTTCAGCGGCTCTTCTTGTGTCCAAACGATCTCAGCCAAGTTACTGTATTTTTCAATCTCAGCCATCAAACGCTGCTCTGGTAATGGGTAGAGCTGCTCAATACGAACAATAGCGACATGATCTAGACCTAAGGCGCGGCGCTGCTCAAGCAAATCGTAATAAACTTTACCACCACAAAGCACCATACGAGTGACTTTGTCTGCATTTTGGTTGTCCATCTCTGACAGTACCGTTTCAAACTTACCATTCGCCAGCTCTTCAAGATTTGAAGTGGCTAGCTTATGACGTAGTAAACTCTTCGGCGACATGACAATCAATGGCTTACGAATTGGGCGAACCGCTTGACGACGTAGCGCATGATAGATCTGCGCAGGTGTCGTTGGCGTTATTACTTGCATATTGTCTTCAGCACATAGCTGTAAGAAACGCTCAAGACGAGCAGATGAATGCTCAGGACCTTGACCTTCAAAACCGTGTGGTAATAACATAGTCAGACCACAAACGCGCTGCCATTTCGTCTCACCACTTGAGATAAACTGGTCAATCACTACCTGCGCGCCGTTGACGAAGTCACCAAACTGCGCTTCCCAAACGATCAAGGCATTTGGTACTGTCGTTGCATAACCATATTCAAAGGCTAATACCGCTTCTTCTGATAACAATGAGTTATAAGTGGCAAAGCGGGCTTGAGTGTCACTCATATGAGCGAGTGGCACATACATACTGCCATCATTGATATTATAGATTTCGCTATGACGATGTGAGAAAGTACCGCGACCCACATCTTCACCAGTAATGCGTACCAATACTTTATCGTTATCGACTAGTGATGCGTATGCCAACGTTTCAGCTGCACCCCAGTTTAATGGCTCTTCGCCTGTCTGCATGGCTAAGCGCTGCTCAACCACTTTTTGGACTTGGCGTTGTAACTTATAGCCTTCTGGCATTTCCGCCATACGACGTCCATACCCTTTTAAAATCTCGATGTCAACACTGGTATCCCAATCATCCACCAAATCGTGACCTAAATAAGGTTTCCAATCGACGAACAACTCTTCGTTAGGCTCATTAACCAATGAGTTTGCAACATAGTCACCACGGTCTAAAGACTCACGATAGTCATCTTCATACTGCTTTTCTTCTTCAGCATTCAAAATACCGTCTTCGATGAGTTTTTGTGCATAAATCGTACGAGTCGTTGGTAGCTTCTTGATAACTGCATACATAAGTGGCTGAGTCGCTGACGGCTCATCCGCTTCATTATGACCATTACGGCGATAGCAGAACAGATCGATAATGATGTCTTTATCAAACTCATGACGGTAATCTAATGCTAACTGCGCGGCAAATACGACCGACTCAGGATCATCACCGTTCACATGTAGGATAGGTGCATGTACCATTTTTGCAACATCAGTACAGTACTCAGTCGAACGCACGTCTTCTTGACGGCTGGTCGTGAAACCGACTTGGTTATTGATCACAATATGTACAGTACCACCAGTGGTATAAGCACGGGTTTGTGACATTTGGAACGTTTCTTGAACCACGCCTTGACCAGCAAACGCAGCATCACCATGAATAACGATTGGCAATACTGAATTACCACCTTTATTATCCAATAGCGGCTGATCGTTGCGGCGCACCTGACGAGCACGTACGGAGCCTTGCAATACCGGTGCAACAATCTCAAGATGTGATGGGTTAAATGCTAAAGCCAAATGCGCTTCACCGCCTGGCGTCATCACGTTTGATGAAAAACCATTATGGTATTTAACGTCACCTGAGCCTTTTTCTGGCTGTACTTTACCATCAAACTCGTCAAACAGGTCCGCAGGGTTTTTACCTAAGATATTGACCAGTAGGTTTAGGCGTCCACGGTGAGCCATACCAATGACCATCTCTTTAGTGCCGTAACCGCCTGCACGTTGAATGATTTCATTGATAGCAGGGATAAAGCTTTCGCCGCCCTCTAGCCCGAAACGCTTAACGCCCGTATATTTACGTGCTAAGTATTTTTCTAGACCTTCAGCTGCTGTGAGCCGCTCAAGAATAGATAAGCGCTTTTCTTTATCAAACTTGATGTAACCTAAGTTGGTTTCTAGATACTTTTCCATCCAGCGTTTTTCAGTACTGGTGGTAACGTGCATGTATTCAGTACCAATGTAACGGCAGTAAACACGTTCCATAATTTCGATGATTTCACGTAAAGGCGCTTCGTCTTTACCGATATTTAAATCATTGGTAGGAAATACGGTATCCAGATCTGCTTCTGAAAGATTATGATAAGCAAGGGTTAAATCCTCCACTTCTGCACGTGGATGTAGATTTAACGGATCAAGCTTCGCGCGGCGATGACCACGGCGACGGTAAGCTGAAATTAGCTGTTGTACACCCATTTGTTTAGGGTTAGCACAGTCGGCTAAGCCTGCATTTGCAGCAGGCTCTTGAGTGCTGGCTTTATTAGCAGTTTGGTTGCGAGCAAGCAACAAAAACTGTTCCTTAATAGCGTTATGCTGTGCATCGTTTGGCGATTTGTATTGTTCAAAATACGTTTGCCAATCGGTATCAACGCTATCAGGGTCGTTTAGGTACTGCTCATAAAGAGCTTCTATATAGCTGGCGTTGTCAGCAGCCAGTTCTGTATGTCCTAGGCTTGCGGCTTCTTTAGTTATACTATTCATAATAATCGTCTATTTGATAGATAAATGAATGGAATCGTGCTTATTATTGTGTAATCTGTTGTATGTGAGACATCTAAATACTTAATGCTATAAAAAATCAATCGTATTCTGTTCAGTACTGATTTATGAACCACACTTATTACTATAAAAGAAAAGTACGCTTGTCTGTGCTTTTGCTTATGACAGACAGTTATGCTAAATAGTGATAATAAGTGCCATTACAATACCTATATTAAAAATATAATTATTTGTGAACGTCCAGTTTTGTTATCTGACTCGTCTCACAACATTAATTTATATATACTGAAGTTAGTCATAACCAATTCATCAAAGATAAATGATCGATGAATTATTGACGCCTTCAGCTGGCCTATCATTTGGCTATCATCGCTGGAACGTCTGGTTATTCCCAAGCTATCATCACATTTATGGCAAACATACGTTGCTGTATAGAGTAGCATGACAGCGTTTCGCGCCATAGTTTGTTTGTTCAATACTAACTATTTAGGTAATGAATATCTACTATCATTTTGGATGTATTATTCCAGTCTATTATTTGTTTTGAATACTTATTTATCAGTAAGTTAAACATTAACGACTGATAGTGGTTCGTCAAAACCACTAATTATTAAAATAATGCGCTATTCTAACATTTAACGTGGTGAATATCTCTGGCTGAATACTTTTTCTAACACCAATTATATAGATTGCTGACGTATATATCATGCCTTCTTACATACAACCAACGTATTGATAGCCCAGTCTTACCTTTAACCATGTCGAATAATCGTCTCGATAAGTTCTATCTGACACTGAAAGACAATTAAATAATCTCAGATATATTGCTCATAAAAAACACCACCTAATGATTAGGTGGTGTTTTTCGTACGCTATCTGCAAAAAAACCTGACAATTATAAACGATTAACCTGCTTGGTCAATGAGCATATTACGTAAATGACCAATTGCTTTGGTTGGGTTCAAGCCTTTTGGACATACTGATACACAGTTCATGATACCGCGGCAACGGAATAGGCTAAATGGATCATCTAAGCGCGCCAAACGTGCTTGCGTATCACCATCACGGCTATCAGCCACGAAGCGATAAGCATGCAGTAGTGCTGATGGACCTAAGAATTTATCAGGGTTCCACCAGAACGATGGGCAGCTGGTTGAACAGCATGCACATAGAATACATTCGTACAAACCGTTTAGCTTTTCCCGTTGTTCAGGTGACTGCAAACGCTCTGTCGGCGGTGCTGGCTGGTCATTGATCAAGTACGGATGTACTTTCTCATATTGCTCATAGAATTGGTTCATATCAACAACCAAATCGCGAACAACAGGTAGACCTGGTAATGGACGAACCGTGACTTTTTCTGGCAGAGTGTTCATGTTAATGAGACACGCTAGACCATTTTTGCCATTGATGTTCATGCCATCAGAGCCACAAATACCTTCACGGCAAGAGCGACGGAAGGTCAGTGTTTCGTCTTCCTTTTTCAGGCGTAATAACACGTCAAGCAACATACGATCTGAGTCTAACAACTCAATTATATACGTTTGCATGCGCGGCGCTGCGTCCAGATCAGGATCGTAGCGATAGATTTCGATGGTGCGAGTACCTCGGCTCATAATGCTAAACTCCACACGTAGGTGATGGCGGGCATACAAAGGTTGCAGCATATCAGCGCTATTGATTAGCCCATATTGACAGTAATTATCAAATATCAACTAATCATATTGTCACGCTGGCATGAGCATGTAGCTGGCGGTCACCTTTTAATAAATGAATAAAAAATAAAACGTTTACGCTGTTCGTATCGCTAAATTGCGCAGTCTAAAATTAGTAGACGCGAACTTTCGGTTCGATATAATCAACCGTTAGTGGTACTTTACGGACTGGCTTATAAATGATGCGATTGCCTTCAGAATACCATAAGGTATGCTTCATCCACTCGTGGTCATTACGGCCATTTGGTGCGTAATCATCATCTTCTGGACGGTCATAGTCAGACACACTATGAGCACCACGGCTTTCGTGACGCATTGCCGCTGATACCATCGTCGCTTTGGCCACTTCATACAAGTTAGCCACTTCGAATGCTTCAATGCGCGCTGTGTTAAATACTTGTGATTTATCGGCCAAATGGATTTTCTCAATCTTGTCACCAAGCGCTAAAATCTTCTCAACGCCTTCGTCCATCATCGCTTGCGTACGGAACACACTCGCATGCGCTTGCATGGTTGCACGAATCTCGTCAGCCACGTCTTGGGCATTGTAGCCTTCAGTCGACTGTTGTAGCTTGTCTAAACGACCCACCGTATAATCTAGCACGCGTGGATCTAGAGGCTTATAGTTATGATCGGCATGATGGAATTCATCAACGATATGCTTACCAGCAGCACGACCAAATACCAATAGATCAAGCAGTGAATTCGTACCTAAACGGTTGGCACCGTGAACACTGACACAAGCACATTCACCGATAGCATAAAGACCCTTGACCACGTTGCCTTTTGCATATAGACCGTCTTCATCCGTACCTGCTTCTAGATCAGGCTTAATGACTTGACCATGAATAGTGGTTGGAATACCGCCCATCATATAGTGAATAGTTGGAATAACGGGAATTGGCTCTTTGGTGATATCGACGTTAGCGAAGTTTTTACCAATCTCAAATACCGATGGCAAACGCTTCATGATGGTTTCTACACCCAAATGGGTCATATCCATTACGATATGGTCAGCGTTTGGACCACAGCCGCGACCTTCTTTGATCTCTTGATCCATAGAACGAGAAACCAAATCACGTGGTGCCAAGTCTTTCACGGTTGGCGCATAGCGCTCCATAAAGGCTTCGCCATCTTTATTACGTAAGATAGCGCCTTCACCGCGGCAACCTTCAGTTAACAGTACGCCTGCACCGTGGACACCTGTTGGGTGGAACTGCCAAAACTCCATGTCTTGTAATGGAATACCAGCACGAACGGCCATGCCAATACCGTCACCAGTATTGATATAAGCGTTAGTAGAAGCAGCAAAGATACGACCTGCACCACCTGTCGCTAAGACAGTAATTGGTGATTGGAATACGGCAACCGTACCTGTTTCTTGCTCAAGCGCGATAACACCGTTGATATTACCCGCTTCGTCTTTAATCAAATCAAGCGCAATCCACTCGATAAAGAACTCAGTGCCTTGCTGCAAATTCTTCTGATACAACGTATGTAATAGCGCGTGACCCGTACGGTCAGCTGCAGCACACGCACGTTGTACGGCTTTTTCGCCATAGTTCGACGTATGACCACCGAATGGGCGCTGATAAATCGTGCCGTCTTCGTTACGGTCAAACGGCATGCCCATGTGCTCAAGCTCATAGACTACTTTAGGCGCTTCACGGCACATGTATTCAATCGCGTCTTGGTCACCTAACCAATCTGACCCTTTAACAGTGTCATAAAAGTGGAAATGCCAGTTATCGTTGCTCATGTTGCCTAAACTTGCGCCGATACCGCCCTGAGCCGCAACCGTGTGCGAACGGGTTGGGAATACTTTGGTCAAAACGGCAACTTTCATGCCTGCTTCTGCCAAATGTAGTGAAGCACGCATACCTGAGCCGCCGCCACCAACGATGACTGCATCATAGTTTAGCGTCTTAATATTACTAATGGTATTATCTTGTCTAGTTGCCATTACGGTTTTCCTAATGCCTATTAATGCTTAGAAGTAAATAAAAAGGCTGTCTCAAAATCATCCTATTGCTGGACAAAACACTTTATTGTCTTGACATTATTTGCAATTATCAAAGTGGATGACGCTCACAACCTTTAACCACCTAATTTGCATATCTATCGTTATATTGGGTTCGCTCACTGACTAAACCATAGCGCACCTATTATATAAGTGACTGACTAAGTCAATGATGTCCAACGCTATGATTGGCTATGACTATTTTTGGCTACTAACGGATGACTTTGACATTTGCTAGTCGCGTCCGTTATTGTTTATAGATAGTAGAGGTGATAACTCATTGGTTAAACAGCAACCACACCAAAACCAGTACCCCAAAAAATCATGATGCCCCAAAATAGAAACACTAAAATAGCGATAATCATCAATGACTGTAGCACTAAGCGTAGACCTGCTGCGCTTGAGCCCAATTTTCCAGTAGTGATATAGTCTGTAAACACGGTCCACATACCAACCCAAGCATGCCCAGCTAGGGCAAGTACCGCCACCAAGCTAAATAGGCGCATAGGCAAACTGGTCATGAATGATGACCATTCAAGATAAGTAACCTCGCCGTGCGTCAAAAAGAAGCCCAGCAATACCACACTATAAACGGCTAAAACGACAGCGCTAATACGCTGGATAATCCAATCGCGTGAGCCTGAACCTGTCAGACCAGTCGCACTTTTGATTCCTGAATCATTTTTTATCATTAGAACATCACCCATACAAATGACGCGACAATTAGAATTGCTGCAATCACAAAACTAACCATAGACGCAGTGCGGCCAGATTTTAGCTCTTCGTTCATGCCCATATCAGCGAATAAGTGCTTAATACCCATCACAAAGTGATAAGCAATCGCGGCAACAAATATCCATGCTAAGAAGCGCACAAGTACGTTGTCAAATACGGTCTCAAAGCTCTCAGCCGAAGCCAATGAGTTCTGTAGTAACCACAGCATGACAGGAATCAATAAAAATAAAATAATGCCAGAGATACGATGCAAGATAGAGGCGATCGCAATCGGTGAGCGATTAACGCTAATCACTTGGCTTAAAGGCAGATCAATAGGTCGGTTGCTTTTCACAGCGGGCATCCTTTTTGCGGTTATACTCCTGTATCTGCTATCAACGCTTGATATCACTGATGTCGATTAAGCATTGAGCAACACACGAGACGAATAAAGTAAGGAAGAGCTAGCTGACTTCGTTTAGTTTGCGCTAAATATGAAGAAAGGATCGTGGGGTACAAGGTATTGATAAACTGTTTAATATCGCTCGTCAAATCGACAGGTCTATAAAACAACCCGTCTATTATACAACAAAGAAAATAAACATGAGTAAGATCGATTAACTAGTCTATTTTTACTGGTCATATCAATAGAAACAACGCTACTCCGTCATCGATATCAATACAGCCCTTTTACTAATGACTTAAAAATAGAACAGTTAACAAAAGCATTCAAACCCTGGATTACAGATATTGTCTATCAAAACGCTAGTGCGTCGTTGCTCTTGTGCTACTCAGCCATAACCGAGTATGAATAGAAAAACGACACTACATCATGACCACTTATCAATTCGCACAAAGCGAGTGCCAGTTAAGTTCCTACAATTATAAAATGACTGGGCGATAATTACAAATTTATCCCCTAAGTAGTAAAAGGCAAACGCTGGGTTAACAAATAAATAGACAGCGGTCATACGTATTTGCCAACATTGCTCAATTTTGAGGGAATTTACGCCAAACTCAATTCGTCTACTACGCATACTCTGTCTGTTTTTAACCCGAATATTAATCAAACCTGCTACATTATTATCGTAAAATTCTTTAAAAATTATGCGGATAATGTAGCTGTACTTACTGTCATAAAAACAAGCTTTCTAAGCAAAATAACCAATCAGACATATTTTGATACAAAAATTACAGTGAATAAACACGACTAAACCGTACCAATTGGTGCTATTGATGGTAAAAGTCTTTTCAAATCATAAGTAATTACTGCTAATATACCCTGCGTATTAAATGAGTTAAATGCATTTTTATGATTTGACTAACGATAGACCGAGGGTGTGTGTCTGTCGTAATTTTATTCTAACAAGCTAAAACCAATGGAGAGCAATTTATGGCTGACACTAATGCCAAACTAACCGTCAATGGTAAAGAATACGAGTTTCCTATTATCGAAGGTACTTTAGGGCGTCCAGTTCTAGATATTGCTGCTCTACAAGAATCAGGATTTTGGTCTTATGACCCTGGTTTTAAAGTAACCGCTCCTGTTGAATCAAAGATTACTTATATTGATGGCGGTAAAGGTGAGCTACTACACCGCGGCTACCCTATCGATCAATTGGCAAACAATGCTGAATATCTAGAAGTGGCTTATGCCTTGATTCATGGCGACTTGCCGAACGCTGAGCAAAAAGCAGATTTCTTTGAAAAAATCCGTAAGCATACGGGTGTTCATGATCAGTTGCGCAAGTTCTTTGAAGGCTTCCGCCGTGACGCACATCCAATGGCCATTATGGTTGGTGTCGTTGGTGCTTTATCCGCGTTTTATCATGAAGCATTAGACGTCAGTAACGAAGAGCATCGTGAAATCACGGCTATCCGTCTAATCGCTAAAATGCCAACGCTTGCTGCGATGAGTTATAAATACTCGCAAGGCGAACCGTTCATGTACCCACGCAATGACTTTAGCTATGCTGAAAACTTCTTATACATGATGTTTGCCACGCCTGCTGATGTTGATTACCAAACCAATGACGTCATCACTCGCGCCATGGACAAAATCTTTACTTTGCATGCTGACCACGAGCAAAACGCGTCAACGTCTACGGTACGTCTAGCTGGTTCTACTGGCGCAAACCCTTATGCGTGTATCGCTGCTGGTATCGCCGCCCTTTGGGGACCATCACATGGCGGCGCGAACGAAGCTGTGCTTGAGATGTTAGATGAGATCGGTTCAGTTGAAAATGTGCCTGAATTCATGGAAAAAGTGAAGAGCCGTGAAGTGAAACTGATGGGCTTTGGTCATCGCGTTTATAAAAACTTTGATCCACGCGCACAAGTAATGAAAGAAACTTGTGACGAAGTATTAGGCGCATTGGGCATCAATGATCCTAAGCTTGAGCTTGCCATGGCACTTGAGAAAATCGCTTTAGAAGACCCGTTCTTCGTTGAGCGTAACTTGTATCCAAACGTTGATTTTTACTCGGGCATTATCCTTAAAGCCATCGGTATCCCAACGTCAATGTTTACCGTTATCTTCTCATTGGCTCGTACTTCTGGTTGGATCAGCCATTGGTTAGAGATGCACAGCACACCGTTCAAAATCGGTCGTCCACGTCAGTTATACACGGGTGAAACGCATCGCGACTTCGTTAAAGTTGAAGACCGTAAATAGTCACTTATATTTTAGTTTTTAGAACCATAAAAAATCCCGCCATCGTGCGGGATTTTTTATGGTTCTTGTTTTATAGTTCTTACTGTCTCATTTGATACGGTTAGCCACATTACATTTTATAGAAACCCTATCCGTTACTGAATGAATAACTGGTTGAGTGACAGAATTACGGCTACTGGAATTCTTTTAGTGTCTGCTCATACTTGGCAATTTGCTCATCATAACCTTTAATGGTGTCATTAAACTTAGTCATAAGCGTCTCAAATTCTTTTTGTTGATTCAGTTTCATCTGCTGCATATCAATCACTTGCTGAGCTTCTATCTGCTCCCAAACCTGATGCTGAATAATTAAACGCGCTAATGCTGGGCTCTTGGCACTGAGCCTACCGGCAATTTCTGCATGCTCAAATAACTGCGGAGCCAATGTCGCGATATTGATTAACGTATCAACATCTTCTGCGCTAAGAGGTGTCGTCACAGGCTGATAAAGCGCTTCCATCGCTTGCTGGTAGCTTTCGATGATTTGATCTTCTGTTAGCATGACAGGCTTACGCGGCTCAAGGCTAATGCGCTTTAACACCGTTAAATCACGCTCGCCAACTTCCGTACTGGTATTGATATCAGCCTCAGCGGGGATATCCACTTCATCATCTGTGGTGTCAGCAGATGGTGTGTTGCTATCAGCTGAATCGCTGTTATTCTTCATCACGTTATTAGTATTAGTATCGCTAGCAGCAGTATCATCATTCAGCAGCAATGAATCCTCACTATCTGAGCTATCAGCGGCTTGTAAGGATTCATACTCTGCTTGTAAACGACGCTGTAGCCTTTGTGCTTGCGCGACATATATGGGCTGAAACTGCTTTATACGGGCAGCAGCAGAATCACTTGGGCGCATAGGTTGACTGTCTTCAGTGCTCGTTTTTTCAACGCTCTGACTGTCTTTTGGCGCAGGTTGAGTCTCTGCTTGCTGCTGACAACCACTTAACAGCAATACGCCGCTGAGTGTTGCCGCAAGCAAGGTTGACGAGTGCTGTAAAAGGGTGTTGTTTTGATTGATAGAATTATCAACCACACCTTTACTCATTTTATAATTGGGCTTTTTTGGCAAAAATTTAAACATAAGGGTACGTGTCCTTGTTAAGGCAAAATAATAAAAACCAAAGTCGTCATGGCAATCCATTGCCAATGGATATCACTTCATATTGTCGTCAGACTTCACGATTAAAAATGGAATACAAGTTTCTAATGCTTGACAGTCTTGTCCACGCTGACGACGAATAAAATAATCCTGAACCATACGCGCCTGCTGTTCGATACCGTAGTTAAAGAAGGATTTGCCTGTCTTGAGCACATAATCATAACGGCGATCAATAAGTGCACCGCGCACCACTTTTAAGCCTTGCTGTAATTGCCATACATGGGTCAATTCATGTATCAACCAACTTTTTTTACTCAATGAAGCATCGCTAAAATCTATTATCCAATCTGCTCGGTTAAAATAAATATTGCCATTAGGACTAACGGCATAATGTTTCAACACCCACCAAGCAGTCTTGAGCTGAACCTCATCGAGATTGATACTGTCGCCAAATACTGACCGCGCCAGCGCTATCTCACCTGTAGTAAGCAAACGTGATTGCTGCTTGGCACTGCGATATAAATACCGAGCAAACATACGCTGCAATATCGGCGGAGACATCATGACGGTAATACCTTATGCCTAATGAATGGATGATCACAAATGATAGGTCGTAAATCGGGCGTGATATCTGCGATCTATCAATGCTGTTGAACCGTTAATAGGGATAAAAGCATAAAAATCAAAGTATTTGGGACATAAGCTGTACACTTGATTGACTTTTATTAACGTAAATCTGCGTTAGCCTATCTTGTATGACACATACCAAGACACATACCAAGACACATACCAAGACACATACCAAGACACATACCAAGACACATACCAAATAGCATCTTTATAAATTAGCCTACTTTTACTACTCATGTCTAATATTCATTAGTGCGAAAATCATGCCAAACAGACAGATATGGTCTTTTTCCATAGCAATGATGAATGTAATCTAGGATGTAGTCATTTAGATGCAACAATAAAAACCCATTAATCACTGTCGTTATGAACTAATTGATAGCTGTTTAAATTGATAATAGAGATTTCTATGCCGCCTAATTTTCATGCCGATACACCCCTTGCTCAGCGTATGCGCCCAACGACACTTGATGCAATCATTGGTCAGGAACATCTACTAGCGGCAGGTGCGCCCTTGCGGCGTTTGGTCGAACAAGGGCATCTGCCATCGATTATTTTGCATGGTGAAGCTGGCATCGGCAAAACGACTATTGCCATGCTGCTGGCTGATGCTGTTGGCAGACCTTTTCATGCCTTGTCTGCCTTGAATACTGGGGTCAAACAGCTGCGAGAAGTGTTAGACAATAAGAACTCATTGGCATTTGAATCGCCAGTGGTGTTTATCGATGAGATACACCGCTTTAACAAGGCTCAGCAGGATGCCTTACTGGGCGCGGTCGAATCTGGTGATATTACCTTGATTGGTGCGACAACTGAAAACCCGTCCTTTAGCATCAATAATGCGCTGCTATCACGTTGCCAAGTGTATCGTTTAGAGCCACTGACGCCTGAACAAATCAGTGCGGTATTGCAAAGGGCAATTTCAGAAGATTCAGTGCTGAAAAATTTGACGGTTGATTTACAAGCACAGGACACTATCAGCCAACTGGCGCATGGCGATGCTAGAAAGGCGCTGAATTTATTAGAGCTGGCTATTCAAACGGCGGACACTAAGCAATCACCCCTCGTCATTAACGATGAATTGGTCGCTCGTGTCGCCCAAACAGCTCTAGTTCGCTATGACAAAGATGGCGAGCAGCATTACGATATTATCTCGGCGATGATAAAGTCCGTACGTGGCTCAGACCCTGATGCTGCGCTTTATTGGATGGCGCGGATGTTAGTTGGCGGTGAGCCTGCTGATTTTATCGCGCGGCGTTTGGTCATCTTGGCCAGTGAAGATATTGGTAATGCCAACCCTAATGCTTTACTGCTTGCCGATGCAGCATTACGTAGTGTGCAATCAATTGGTATGCCAGAAGCGCGTATTATCTTGGGACAAGTAGTGGTTTATCTGGCGACCAGTGCCAAAAGTAACAGCACTTATAAAGCCATCAATGCTGCCATGACGTTGGCAGAAAAAGATGCCTCTCCTGTGCCGCTACACCTACGTAATGGCGTAACCAAACTGATGCGCAATCAAGGCTATGGTCAAGGTTACGCCTATCCACACGATTATCCCAATCACTATTATCCGCAAAGCTATTTGCCAGACAATTTAGTTGGTAGCAGCTTTTATGAATTTGCCGACAACCAACGCGAGCAACATAGCAAACAGTTTATGGATTGGCTAAAAAGCCAAGCAGCCAGTAATGACTGATGGCTCACATGGTCAATTAGCCCTTTGCTTAATACACCATTGAATACGTGAATCGGCTTTACCATTAATAATACTTATCACTATATTTGACAGACTGGTCCATATAGTTTCGAGATGAAGCAGCACAGTGGGCTGAAAAGCGTTAAAATGTCCTCATATTGATATATAAGCAATGATTAGATAATGTCTACGGTGGATCAATTTGATCCAATGCACTTTGCCTAACCGCAACAGCGCTCTGTAGCATCTACTGCTACAATAGACAGACAATGCTTTATATTCCACATCACACCTATCTATAAATAATAAAATATTGAGACTTACTATGAGTTTAAATACGATTCCTGAGATTATCGAAGACATTCGTGCTGGCAAGATGGTCATCTTAATGGATGATGAAGACCGTGAAAATGAAGGTGATATCATTATGGCAGCGACCCATGTGCGCCCTGAAGATATTAACTTTATGATTACTCATGCACGTGGTTTGGTCTGCTTGACCTTGTCACAAGCACGCTGCCAACAGTTGGCGTTGCCGCTGATGTCTGATCGTAACGAAGCAAAATTTAGCACCAACTTTACGGTTTCTATCGAAGCCGCTGAAGGCGTTACAACGGGTATCTCTGCTGCTGATCGCGCTCGTACAATTCAAGCAGCGGTTTCTTCTTCGGCAAAACCTGAAGACATCGTCCAGCCTGGACATATCTTCCCAATCATGGCTCAAAATGGTGGCGTCTTGCACCGCGCTGGGCATACCGAAGCTGGTTGTGATTTAGCACGCCTAGCAGGGCTTGAGCCCGCAGCAGTGATTGTCGAAATCATCAATGCCGATGGTACGATGGCTCGCCGTGATGATCTAGAGATATTTGCCGAAGAGCATGGCATCAAAATGGGTACAATTGCTGACCTCATCAACTACCGCATCGCGAACGAGCAAACGGTAGAAGAAATTGAGTCGCGTCCTTTTGAAACGGAATACGGCACCTTTACGCTACATCGCTTCCGCGAATTTGGCGCTGATGAAACGCATTTGGCTTTGGTAAAAGGCGATGTGAGCGAAGGCGTCAGCACTGTCCGTGTCCATGGCTTTCATCCACTACGCGACTTGTTTGCTGCCAAAAATGATATGACGGGTCGTAGCGGCTGGAGCGTACGCTCAGCGCTGGAGGAAATAAGCAACTCAGATCGCGGCGTATTAGTTTGGATTGGTAGCAACCAGCCAATAGATTTAGGAGAGGCGTTAGACAAAGCGGCAGACAATGAATCGCAATCGACCATTACTCAGCAGCCGTATCGCAGCATTGGTGTTGGTGCACAGATTTTGCGTCATTTAGGCGTTCGTGATATGCGTTTATTATCATCACCCATGAAGTTTTACGCATTATCAGGCTTTGACTTGAACGTCATCGATTTCGTACATGCGCCAAAGCAAGATTAATGTTTGATTGACTGATTGACTGATTGACTGATTGACTGGCTGATTAGATAGCAGTCAAATAGCAAAAGGGCACGCTAACGTTACGTTAGCGTGCCCTTTTGCTATTTATTTAATATTCAGTGCTAAAGCTTCGGTATATGACCAACTTTTGCTTCTAATGCCAATAGCCGAGCGCGCTCTTCCTCTGTCCAAGCTAACTTACGCTTTCCATCACTATCGAGCCGTACCACGACTGCCTCAGCTGTCGCGACGATGGCCGCTTGCGCGGTGCTATAGTAGCTATATTCCATCACGATACTTGTATTGCCCAAGCGCTGACAGCGCACTCCTAATAGCAAAGTATCAGGATAAGTCACAGGGCGTAAATACTGGCAGCTAGATTGTGCCAATACCGTCACCATATTACCATCAAACATACCTAGCGCCTGCAAATAGCCAATTCGTGCTGATTCAGCATAACGGTAATAAATCACATTATTTAAATGGTTAAACGCATCCATCTCGCCCCAGTGAATGGGCTGGTGATGAATAATGGGATAATGTGACAATTCGTCAGGATGATTATCTGCGATATTAGAGGCTACATGTGCTGCTTGATTCAAACTGTCCATAACGTCACTTCTCTTATTTTTATAAATCTATCAATCAACATCCACTGAACCACTAACGCTGAGATTTATCCAAAATCTGAGTGGTCAACAATGGCGTTGGTTTCGGTGCATTGGCAATCAATTTATCTAACCAATCTATAACTTCTGCGATATTTGTCGGAGAGGATCTGGTTGGTAGATTCTTGTCGGTAGAGGTTTGTTTTTTGCCTACGGACGCATCATTAGAGGTACTTTCAGTATTAGTCATGGCTGCCTTTGGTGCTGACTCTTGAGGAATAGCAGACTTCGGCACCAAGGTTTGTAGTTGATTTCGTGCTTGACGCAGATAACCAACCAGCTGCTCTTGTTCGCGCATATTACTGGCTTGACTGGCCAGATTCAAGGTCATAATCACTTCGTGAATGGTCAGTTGTTTGCGCGAGAGGCTCATATTACTATCGATGCTATTGTGCGGTGTCGCCTCGCTACTCACACGCTCATAGCTGTGCAAAAACTCTTGAATATTTTGGATGGCGAGGTTTTGTAGCTGCCAAGGACTGGGCTGAGTGCTGCTTGCCTGCAAACGTTCGATGTCTTTCATCAAGCTTTGTTTGATCACAACCGTTAGCGCTGGAGCAATCTCATTGCTACTTTGCGAAAGCTGCCAGTGTAGACCACGCAACAAATCAATCGCTGCACTGTCGTTATTGTCTGCCAATAATCTATCAGCGGCTTGTATCTGAATACGCAATAAATCTAACTGGTTTTGCGCTTGGCTACTGGCGGCAGATCGAGGCTCTGGCAGCGTCTGCTGACTCATGGCAAAGATGCGATCGTCCATCTCATTGAGACGGCTGACGACTTGCTCGTTGCTTTGCAAACGCTCATTAACACTATGCTGGAAACGCTGCTGGCTGATGTAGAGCCACAATAGGGCGGCGATAAGCAACAAGATAACCAGCCACTGCAGGCGCAACAAAAACACATTTGCTTGTCGGCGCTGCTGAGTAGCAGAAGGTTCCTGAGATAACGATTCAGAATTGATTGACATAAGGCAGCACCGTTATTTTGGCCAAAACAGGTTTAAAGCGAATAAATAAAAAGTGAAACATAATAGATAAGGACAGATCATCGGTTGGTACATTTAACAGGCTTTAGCATGGATAGCAGCAAGAATGGTTTCTGGCGCCAAATCTTCCACACGCCAATAACTTAACTGCTGCTCAGCGACCATATTGGCTAAACGCTCACCCAACACCACATAAGAAAAGTCTGACAATTTATAAGGCAAAATAGCGGGAGTTTCTCTGGCTGTTTCTTGCTCTAATACCTTTTCTGCTACAGCCCGAACGATGCTTTCCCAATGCTCAAAGGCTGTACCGCTACTGACCACAACGATTGGCTTTGGTTGCTGCACTGCCGACGCATCTTGCATCATATTATGCGTTAAATTATCGGTTAAAAACTCTTTTAGCCACTGCTCATATTGAGCCATCGCATCGACTGGCATTATGCGCTCATACCAAGCAATGCTATCGATATGCACACCGCGTGCCAGCAACGTATCGACCAATAATCGCCTACCACCCAATCCGCGCCACACGAGCAACTTGTCACCTGCTTGCAAACGTTCAATTTCAGGCATCGCTAGCATACCTTCGTTATTGGCAATGTGAGGCTGAAGCACTTGATAATTCGATGCCTCTATTTTGGCATTATTTAATACCGACGCGGTCGCTTCACCCACGGCAATCAAGTAGCTCGGGGCTTGCAGAGCATTAATTGCTATATCTTTTCGCTCATTATTATTATCATCGTCATGGTTTTGAGCTTGACGCTCATCTTCAAGCGCTTGCCAAACAGCCAGTCCTGAAGCAGCCGCCGTTGGGCTAACAATCACAAGCGCCTTATAATCGCCTGCTAGCCACTGGCGCATTAGTGTCATGTCTTGCTCAATTGTTGGGCGCGGTTGTAACGTCAACATCGGTATCTCTACCACCGTCAGCCCTGCTGCTTGTAGATGATCCGTCAATGCAGCGGCACGCTCTACTGGGCGAGTATTGATGACTACTTGCTTGCGTGATGACTCATTATTTGATTGACTGTTAGCAATAAGCTGGGCGTGATTTAATGTTGATGACATAGACGTACCATGACAAAAGACTGATAGAATTGGCTTAACGATAGCCCTAGCATCAATAATACTGGGGCTATGACTAAGATAATCAAAATACTGGCCTGTTATTCAGGATGATAAATCGCGGATAAGATATCACCCGCACCATCGGCAAGCAGTATATTGGCAACATCAATACCAAGCTGATTAGCCTGTACTTCTTGCTCGGCTTGTGTGCCAATCAACGTGACGCGCTTCTCTGCTTTTAGCAGCTCGCTGCCATCCGCTTGACCGACGCGGCCACGTAGCCATAACACATTGCCGTTGTCGTTATTGCCATTGTCACCGTTATCATCATTGTTGCTGCTCGTTTCATCCGCCATTTGTAACACAGCATAAGCAGCAATGGGCACTTGGCAGCCACCCTCTAAGTGACGGTTTAGCGCGCGCTCAGCAATGAGACGGATACGAGCTTTATCATCATTCAGTGGTGCCAGTAATTTTAACACCTCATCATCACCTTCGCGGCATTCGATCGCTAAGGCGCCTTGACCAACCGCAGGCAGGCAGGCATTGATATCAAGCTCGCCGCGTATGCGCTCATCCAGCTCGATACGCTGCAAACCACTGGTCGCTAAAATAATCGCATCATACTCGCCAGCATCTAGCTTGCCCAAACGTGTACCGACGTTACCGCGTAAGGTTTTGATTTGTAGGTCTGGGCGATAGGCTTTAAGCTGACACTGACGACGCAAACTTGACGTGCCAACGACTGCACCTTGCGGCAACTCATCAATACTATTATAGGTGTTAGACACAAAAGCATCAGTCGGTGAGGCGCGTTTGCAATAGACGCCCAGCATCAAACCTTCAGGAAGCTGCATCGGTACGTCCTTTAATGAATGTACCGCGATGTCCGCTTGTTTATCATATAGTGCTTGCTCAAGCTCTTTGACAAACAAACCTTTACCACCAATTTTAGCCAAAGGTGTGTCCAAAATCTTGTCACCCTTAGTGACAATTTTTAGCAAGTTAATCGTTAATTCAGGATACAAATCTAGTAGACGAGCACGGATATGCTCAGCTTGCCATAATGCTAAAGGGCTCTGACGCGTGGCAATATTCAAGGTAGTCAAAGCAGTTTGCTGCGGATTGCTCATAAAGGGCCTCAATAAATTCGATACTGTTCACATCAGTACTATGCATGTCAGTATTAAGCAATACTGCAAATTTTCCACAAAAAATGGGCGATATAAACCATATATAGTCAATGCTGACGCAAAAAAATACCCCTATTTAAGCATAAATAAGGGTTTGATGATATGGGATGATTATTTCACGGTTATTTTGCTGTTATTTCACAATGCAAACCGCAGTTTACATGCTTTGAATCTTGTCACGTAATGCAGGTAAGTGACGACGGCTAACCGCAAGTGTCTCATCAATGCCTTTAAAGCGTATTTGATATTGTCCTGCATCCAACGTTTCTAAAAAGTCCAAAAAACTAAGGTTGATGATGGCATTACGGTGCACCCGAAACAGCCGATCCTCAAATTCTTGTTCAAGCTCTTTTAGCGTCTCATCAATCAGGACAATGCCATCTTTGTGACGGACTTTGACGTACTTTTGATCGGCGGTAAAATAATAGATATCTTTGAGTTTAATGAGCTCAACGCCTCGGTGGGTACGAGCAGCGATATGCTCACGTACTGGACGCGCTGTTGGGTCTTCGAGTTTACGAATCTCATTTAACTGCGCCGCGTTCAAATTTTTCGCTTTATCTAGTGCTTCTAGTAACTCATCTTTATTGGCAGGCTTTAATAAATAACCAATCGCATTGGCTTTTAGCGCGGCAATGGCATAATGATCATAAGCGGTGACAAATATAATAGCTGGCGGATGCTCAAGCTTGGCAAGCTCTTGCGCACAGCGCACCCCATCCATCTCAGGCATACGAATATCTAATAATATGATGTCTGGCTGCTGAGTTTTGACAGCGATAATGGCTTCTGCACCCGTGGTTGCTTGAGCAACGACTTGATGACCTGACTCCTGTACAATTCTAACCAAACGCTCACGTGCTAGTGGCTCATCATCACAAACTACGATACGCATGCAAACTCCAATCCCAGGATAAACTTAGTATTTTTTTCAATGGCCTTACCAACATATTAGCACTCATTACCAATCACTTAGCATAAAAACCTTTAATTATTTCATAAAACAATAACTGGCTATATTGACGTTGATAGCCTTGTGCATTGAGTTTTATTTCAATGCATTTATCGATAATAATTTTTATGGGGAATCATGGCTAAATACAAAGTAAAACAACCCATTAGCTATAAACATGGTGCAATAAGTATGCCATACCTATTTCTTGAGAAATAAAATACAAAATTAAGCCCAAAAAAACGGTCATAAACTAACATCTTGCAGCGGATAGTCGATGACGGTAATAATTCGACTACTGGTAACGCTACTTTTAATATCCGCACTTTGACCGAAATAAGCCCGTAAACGTTCCGCTTGAATATAAAAGTTCATGTGCTGACGTAAATCATGGTTAATAATCATGGTTTTTTTCGGCAGCGCGACACCAATCGTAATCACAACCCGATGCTGCTGCCAAGTGACTCTAATATTGATATAAATGGTTTCAGTGGTCATCTCCACCACATTCAGCAGCATTTTTTCTAGCACGCTCTGTAAGGTCAAGGCAGTAATCACCATGTCATACATGACATCTTCGTCAGGCAATTGCCAACTCACTTCAAGCTTATCCGCTAAGCGGCTAGACTCAATCGCTAGATAGTGCTCACAAAGAGCAATTTCTTCTTCAAAACTAATCTCTCGTGCCCCATTGAAACTGGCACGGAATAAGGCAGAAACGTGCTGTAATAAAGCAGAAGCTCTTGCTGGATTGGACTCTATCAGTGACACAAGGGTATTAATGGTATTAAAGAAAAAATGCGGAGCGATTCGTGCTTTGATCACATCATTTTGTGCACTCAATTTCTGCTCAAACGATTGTTTGAGCGCATTCGTCTCGCGATAACGGCGTAAAAAATACAGTAAGAACACTAAGGTAAAGCCACCACTAATCACCGCATCAAATAATATATTTAGAATAAAAGTTTGACGATCATATTCAAACCAACCAATGTTAATCATCACCAGCATGACTAAAATCATGGATATGGTAGATGCCACCATGAGTAAGGCAAGCACATACATGCTGGCTTTAGGTATGCTCATGCCCTTAAAAATGGGGCGCAAATAATCAATGATGTATAAGGAAGGAATAATACTCAAGGTGTTTTGCAGGACTCTGCTAAACAGCTGAATCAAAAAATCTGACCACGTGGCAATATCATAGCGATTTATTACCGTGACGAATAGTGACCAAAAAAAGATATAAATGAACCACTGCCAAGGCTTCATGACTTCCATGAGCTTGGGAATAAAAAACTCTAAGCGCTCCGCTAGTAAGGCAACCTCATCCTTTGCTATACTTGAGCTCTTATTCTGCTGACTTGTCTTGTACCGATATGAACGCCAATTCTTCAAAACCTAGTAGTCCCGAATCAAATGTAAACCCATCTGTCTCTGATTCTAGCACAGATGCTCCGATAACAAATAACGCTGCACAAAACAACCCTGTAAGCAGTCCTTCAAACAGCCAAGGCCAGCAGATGTGGGGCGGACGCTTCAGTGAAGCGACGGACAGCTTTGTCGCTGCCTTCACCGCCTCTGTTGGCTTTGACCAACGCTTTGCTCGTCACGATATTCAAGGCTCAATCGCCCACGCGACCATGCTTAAAGAATGTGACATTTTGACCGCTGACGAAGTAGCCACCATTATTGATGGTCTGCATCAGGTACTGCGCGAGATTGAGGCTGGCGAGTTTAACTGGTCAATCGCGCTAGAAGACGTGCACATGAATGTTGAGTCGCGCTTGACTGACATCATCGGCGCTGTTGGTAAAAAGCTGCATACGGGTCGTAGCCGTAACGATCAGGTTGCCACCGATATTCGTCTTTGGCTACGCGAAGAGACTGATAATATCATTGCCTTATTAGTACGCTTGCAAAGTGGTTTGCTTGATTTGGCTGAGCAGCATACTGACACTATTATGCCCGGCTTTACGCATTTACAAACGGCGCAGCCAGTGAGCTTTGGTCATCACGTCATGGCGTGGTTTGAGATGTTATATCGCGATACCGAACGTCTGGTCGATGCGCGCCGCCGTATCAATCAGATGCCACTTGGTAGTGCTGCCCTTGCTGGCACGACATTCCCCATTGATCGTACCATTACTGCTGAGCTGTTAGGTTTCGAAGGTATTTGCCAAAACTCGCTAGATGCGGTTTCTGACCGTGATTTTGCTATTGAGTTTACCTCTGCCGCGTCTATCCTTATGATGCATATGTCACGGATGAGCGAAGAGATTATCCTATGGATGTCAGCGCAGTTTAACTTTGTGCAAATCCCTGATCGCTTTTGTACTGGCTCCTCTATCATGCCGCAAAAGAAAAATCCTGATGTGCCAGAGTTGGTCCGCGGTAAAGCAGCACGTGTCTTTGGGCAGTTAATGACACTTTTAAGTCTAATGAAGAGTCAGCCACTGGCTTATAACAAAGACAACCAAGAAGACAAAGAGCCGTTGTTTGATTGCGTCGACACCCTTACCGGCTGTTTATTGGCTTTTGCTGATATGCTACCGAATATCAACCCAAATAAAGAAAACATGCGCGCTGCCACAATGAAAGGCTATGCAACAGCGACGGATTTGGCCGATTATTTGGTACGTCGTGGTGTGGCTTTCCGTGATGCTCATGAAGTGGTCGGTAACGCTGTCGCCTTAGGTATCAAAGAAGGTGTTGATTTGAGTGACTTATCACTGGCGCAGCTACAGCAATTTAGCGATGCTATCGGTGATGATGTATTTGACTATCTAACGTTAGAAGGCTCACTAGCAGCCCGTGACCACTTAGGTGGTACAGCGCCAAATCAAGTTAAGCAAGCCGTTGCTCGCGGTCGCAGTCGTTTAGAAGTGTTTGCGTAAAAACGCATTGTTGACCTGACAGCTTCTACTATCAAAAACACCCGCCCCTGCTGCGGGTGTTTTTGATACCATGATGAGGTAAAGTAAATTCAGCTAATAATATTTAAGTCACTTATGCTGAATAGGTGCTAACTAATACCATTCACAGAAATTAGAGTAGCAAGGAAAACGAATGAAAGTACTACGCCTTGTAGACTAAGCGAGTTTGACACAGCTAATCTTACTTTTTGGGTTTGGTATAACTATTCTCATGAGTGATTCAATAACATATTTATAAAGATCCATACATAATAAGGAACGCCTTATGACTGAGACTTTTAATCCCCAAGCCAATACGGTATTTTGCCGTAAATATCAGCAAGAATTGCCAAAAATGCCGCACCCGCCTTTTCCTAATAAAAAAGGTCAGGAGCTACAGGAAACGGTATCTGACAAAGCGTGGAAAGAATGGCTTGAACAGCAAACGATGCTGATTAATGAAAACCATCTAAGCATGTTAGATCCTGCTGCCAAAAAATTCCTCACCGAACAACGGGATAAATTTTTAGATAATGAAGATTATGAGCGTGCACAAGGTTGGACGCCAGAGAGCTAATTGTTTTTTATTATTGCCACAATATAAAAAACGCGCTATTTAATATAGCGCGTTTTTTTGGATGTAAAATTAACGATGAACTGTTTTTTTCAGCCCTCATCACCGTTTGAGTCTACAAAATCCGTGGCTGACTTGACGGCAGGTTTAGTGGCAGACAGGGTGCTGACTTGGCGCGCCGCCATACGGTCATTGGCTTCTTGCACCGCTTTTTCGACCAGCGCATAGTCGGAATGACGCACATCTTGCCCACTAATATAGTTAATCACCAGTTCTGCAATATTTTGTGCATGATCGCCTACCCGCTCAAGCGCGCGCAATACCCACATAATATTGATGACTTTTGAAACGTGCCGTGAATCTTCCATAATATAGGTCATCAAAGCACGGATGGCTGACTGATACTCATCATTGACCATGCTATCGTTACGCATGACCTCAAACGCTTGCTCAGCATTCGATTGGCTAAATGCCTCTAGCGCATTGTGCAGCATCAAACGAACCTGATTGCTGAGGTGTTGCACCTCCGCATAACCGTATGACAGTTTACCTTGTGCCGCAATTTTTTTGGCCATCTGAGCGATTTTCACGGCTTCATCACCGATGCGTTCTAAATCAACCACGCCTTTACTGATGGACATGACCAAGCGTAAATCACTGGCGGCGGGCTGGCGTTTGGCGACCAATAGCAAGATATGCTCATCCAACTCGACTTCCATTCGATTGATATCAAAGTCCATATCAATCACCTCTTGCGCCAGTGTCTCATTTTTATCGATAAGCGCATGGATCGCTTTCGCCACTTGGTTGGCCGCGCTATCACCCATGTATAAAAATAAACGGATAGCTTCATCAAGATCTTGGTCAAAACTTTTGGAGATATGCTTATCGCTTTGCATAAGAGGTATTCCCTAAAATCCATATTTTGGTAGCGCGGTGTGGCTGTTGAGTCGAACAGATTGGCTCACGATATCTTATTGAACATATCGAGCACGTCGTCCTTGCTCAGACCGCGATGTTAGCCATAACGACCCGTAATATAATCTTCTGTGGCGGTTTGGGCAGGCTTGGTAAATATCTGGTCGGTCTCGCCCATCTCAATCATATCGCCTAAGTACATATAGACGGTGTAATCTGACACGCGCGCGGCCTGTTGCATGTTATGCGTGACAATGGCAATGGTGTAATCCTGTTTTAAGTCTTCAATCAAATCTTCGATCGCACCTGTCGAGATAGGGTCAAGCGCTGATGTCGGCTCATCAAGCAGCAATACTTCAGGCTTGGTCGCGACGCTACGCGCAATACACAAGCGTTGCTGCTGACCGCCTGATAACGAAAGCCCTGATGCTTTGAGCTTGTCTTTTACTTCTGGCCATAATGCAGATTTTTTGAGTGCCCACTCTACCCGATTGTCTAGCTCAGCCTTGCTCAACTTTTCATAAAGGCGTACTCCAAAGGCGACATTGTCATAGATTGACATCGGGAACGGGGTTGGTTTCTGAAAGACCATACCGACTTGGGCGCGTAGCAAATTGACATCGACGTCTTTACCCAAGATATTGTTGCCATCAAGATTAATATTGCCTTCTGCCCGCATACCTGGATATAAATCATACATACGGTTGAAGGTACGCAACAGCGTCGACTTGCCGCAACCTGAAGGACCAATGAAAGCAGTGACTTTTTTATCAGGAATATCGATATTGATATTTTTTAGCGCTTGAAAGTCACCATAATAAAAATTCAGATCTCGAATTTGCATTTTTGCTGCAGGCATGTTTTTGGGAATATCATGAAGCGTCTGTTTGGTTAGGCTGGCAATATCTGGCTGCTCTATTTGTGCTGCCGTCGACATCGGTCTGTTTAATAAACTGTCTGTTGTTGGATTAAATTTATCTGCCGCATTGAATTTATCGACAGGCTTTTTTGTACGGATTTTACTCATGACGTCATTCATAATATGTTCCAACCCAGCTCAATGAATATAAATGGAAGTAAATGCTCGAGGTAATCTAGGACAAGCCTTAATTTACCATCAGTCTTTATTTAGCCTGACCTCTACTACCGATGAACCTTGCCAAAATGTTTAATACCAAGACAGAGGTCGTGATCAGCAACGCTGCCGCCCACGCTAAGGTATGCCAGTTATCATAAGGACTCATCGCAAACTGGTAGATGGTATTGGGCAAGTTGGCAATAGGCTGACCCATATCTGTACTGAAATATTGGTTGTTAAGCGCCGTAAATAGCAACGGTGCTGTCTCACCGGTGATTCGAGCAAATGCCAGTAACACCCCAGTGGTCAGTCCTGCTCTAGCCGCCTTAATCGTTACTTGAGTCACCATTTTCCACTTGGGTGTGCCAAGTGCGTAAGCCGCTTCACGAATGCTATTAGGAACCAGATTGAGCATATTCTCAGTGGTACGCACGACCACAGGAATAACGATTAATGCCAAGGCCAACGCGCCTGCCCAACCAGAGAAACTTTGACCTTTTACCATTAATGCATAAATAAAGAGACCAATCACAATCGAGGGTGCGGATAACAAAATATCATTTAAGAAACGCGTTACCTTGCCAAGCATACTGCCTTGAGCGAACTCGGATAAATAAATACCCGTCATGAGGCCAATAGGTGCACCGATAAACAATCCTGAAAACGCGAGCATTACTGAACCGACAATGGCGTTACGCAGCCCGCCCGCACTCATCGGTGGCGGTGTATCAGCAGTAAAAATAGGCAGCTGCACAATACCTTGAAAGCCTTCAACAAAGAGCGTCAACAATATCCAAAACAACCAAAATAGTCCAAAAACCATCGCCGACATGGCAAAGCCTAGACCTAACTTGTTGGTCAAACGGCGCTTGTTATAAAGGTTTTGATTGTAGCGGCTAGCGCTGTTTGGCTGAGTCGGTAGTGGTGCATTGATCGCATTGTTAGCAGCCATACTATTTATTTCCCATATCTTTTATCAATATCTATCAATGTTTATTGATGTCCAATAAATCCGTAAAAGACCTATCGAGATTGTCAAACGACTACCGATTGCCTGCCTTGTGATCCATGCGCATGAGCATTAATTTGGCTAAAGACAGCACGATGAAGGTGATGACAAATAAGATTAAGCCTAAATGTAATAAAGAAGCCAGATGTAGCTCGCTGGACGCTTCGGCAAACTCGTTAGCTAAAGCTGAGGTAATGGTGACACCAGAGGTAAATAGACTCGGACTGATGTTAAAGGCATTACCAATCAAGAAAGTCACTGCCATCGTCTCACCCAATGCCCGACCCAGTCCTAAGATCACGCCACCAACCACGCCAGCTTTGGTATATGGCAAAATGATCTTGAACATAACTTCCCACGTCGTCGCGCCCATACCATATGCCGACTCTTTAAGCAGGTCTGGCACGACCGAAAAAACATCTCGCATGGTGGCGGCGATAAATGGAATAATCATGATGGCAAGTACTAGCGAGGCGGTAAACATACCCAATCCCATTGGCGCGCCCGTAAATAGCTTACCGATGATAGGTAGTGGGCCAATGTGCTCAATGAACCATGGCTGAATGTGATCACCGAAGAAAGGCGCAAAGACAAACAAACCCCACATACCGTAAATGATAGAAGGGATACCCGCTAATAACTCAATGGCAATACCAAGTGGTTTTTTGAGGAATGTTGGGCACATCTCGGTCAAAAATATGGCAATACCAAAACTGATTGGTACTGCAATGAGAATAGCTATAAATGACGTTACTAGCGTGCCATAAATAGGGGCAAGAGCACCGTATTCATTGGCGACCGTATCCCAATTATTACTGGTATAAAATCCAAGACCAAATGCCTGAATGCTCGGCCACGCTCCGATGATCAAGGAGACTAAAATGCCGCCCAACGATAAGAGTACTAATATGGCAAAAGCCTTGGTGGCATTCACAAACAATAAGTCATAGCGCTTTTGTTTAGCCAGTTGGGACCTTAAATCATTCATAAGTGTCTCAGCATTAAATAGAATCAAGTCAAAATAGTAGAAGCATTCATTCGGTTTTATCACAACAAACTTGTCATCAAATTTGCTGTGATAAAACCTCTCAAATAACTACCGGAGAATAGTTATTCGAGAGGATAACTCGAAAGGGACTAGTAAGGCACTGACAAGGTATTAAAGAATATTTAGCAGAAATAGGTTACTGAGCAGGCTTATAAACAGGCTGTCCATCACTGCCTTTTACCTCATTCCATTTTTCCTTGAATAAGGCAACTGCCGTATCAGAAAATGGAACATAGTCTAGTGCCATGGCATCGTCATCACCTTGGCTATAAGCCCAATCAAAGAAGTTCAACACGCCAGCCACTTGCTGAGGATTCTCTGGCTGCTTATGTACTAGGATAAAGGTCGCAGCAGCGATCGGCCATGCTTGCTCAGTCTCAGAGTTGGTGATGACTTTATAAAAGCCTGCTTGCTGTGACCAGTCGATATCACCTGCCGCAGCAAATGTCTCAGCAGATGGCTGAACGACGTTGCCAGCAGCGTTTTTCAATGCAGTATGTGACATGTTGTTTTGCTTAGCATAAGCATACTCAACGTAGCCGATAGAGTTTTTCATACGGTTTACGTAGCTTGAAACCCCTTCGTTACCTTTACCGCCAGCACCAGTCGCTGACGTTGGCCATTTCACGGTCTTATCAACACCAACTGTGTCTTTCCAGTCTGGCGAGACTTTGGCTAGATAATCCGTAAAGTTAAACGTTGTGCCAGAACCATCTGAGCGGAATACCGTGGTGATTGCTGCATCTGGCAAGGTCAAATCTGGGTTCATGGCTTTGATAGCAGGGTCATTCCAGTTGCTAATCTTACCCAAATAGATGTCTGCCAACATTGCACCGTCTAATTTCAACGCGCCCGGCTCAACACCATCGATGTTGACGATAGGTACAACACCGCCGATAACCGTCGGAAATTGAATCAAGCCTGCTGCGTCTAGCTCTTCAGGCGTCATCGGCGCGTCAGACGCCCCAAAATCGACTGTCTTTGATTCGATTTGTTTGATACCACCAGAAGAGCCAATCGACTGATAGTTGACTTGACCACCGGTAGCAGCGTTGTAGTCGTAAGACCATTTAGCATAAATAGGCTGCGGGAACGATGCCCCTGCACCCGTGATATTCATAGCGATATTCTCAGCAGATTTAAAACCTGCTGCAGAAGCAGATGTTGTCTGAGTAGTTGCTTCAGTGGTGGTAACAGCGCTACTGCTATCCGCAGCTGGCTCTGTCGTTTCAGTCGATTTATTACATGCCGTAAGCACTAATGTACAACTAACGGCCACTGCTAATAACGAATAACGCATGTAGGACTCCTAAAGTTTAACAACGATACAAAAAAGCATTGTTTGTGACATGCGTGCTATCTTGCCAAATCTTTATGACAGTTTAATGACAACCTCTGCAATCTTTCATTCGCTTTACATAATATTTAGATAAGTTATCTACAGCTCAGTAATATCAAGTGATTTCAATCACTGGTACTCTAGAGTCGTTCTCATAAAAACATCGAACCTCAAACTCAAAGCCTGATATTTTCATCTAAATATCATTAGCCCTCATTGCAGAACTTTGTTAGTATTGAGTTGATTTACAACACTGACAGACTCGGGGTGCGGTGTATTATTGGCTCGCTTTACTAAACTTGCTTTATTAAAGTGGTCGCCTTTATACATTCGCTGAGAGATCACCCGCCGAACCTGATGCGGTTAGTACCGACGCAGGGAAGTCTTAAGCACTTTGTTATTTATGGCAAAGGACGTGCAGAAATGCCTTTTTATCCTCATTACTATTTTAATGTGCGTGATGTACTATTAAGTGGTGAAGACTGATATAAAGCTGCGTCCAACGTTTGATAAGCATCATCCGTGACGATATTGTTTGGTCGTAGGCTGATGCTCATAAACTGAATTTGTCTGGATTACAGATGCTACCCCCGCAGCTACTGGCGGTGTTGCTTTTATTCAAAACAACACGCTAGGACAGCATATGACAACTTTATTAGCCACTTCCCCTGCTCAAAAAACTTCTAAGACAGATGCGCTAAAAACCCCTGCTCACCGCAGTGCCAGTGATGCTCGTTTCGAAGAAGACGCTCGCGATTTACACCGCATACTCCCCGCCTCCCGTAAAGTTTATATCGAAGGCTCTAGATCCGATATTCAAGTACCCATGCGTGAAATCACGCTTGATCCTACCCCTGTGCAAGGCGTTTCTGAGAACGAATGGGAACAGAACCCACCATTTTATGTTTATGACACCTCTGGCGTTTATACCGATCCCAACGTCGAGATTGATTTGACCAAAGGCTTACCAAAGCTGCGTGAAGGCTGGATAAATGAGCGCGGCGATACCGAGCAATTAAGCGGATTATCGAGCGCTTACGGAATGGCACGCGCCCGCGATATCAGCACTGCCAATCTACGATTTGCTCATATCGACAAACCACGCCGCGCCAAAACTGTCGATGGCAAAGCTGGCAACGTCACGCAGATGTACTATGCACGCCGCGGCATCATCACCCCAGAAATGGAATATATCGCCATTCGCGAAACGCAAAAGCAGCATGAGCTGACCGATATGCGTCAGCACGATGGTGAGAACTTTGGCGCCAATACGCCCACTGTTATTACCCCTGAATTTGTGCGTAGCGAAGTAGCGGCAGGTCGCGCCATTATTCCAAATAACATTAACCATCCAGAATCTGAACCGATGATTATCGGACGCAACTTTTTGGTTAAAATTAACGCCAATATCGGTAATTCAGCGCTCGGTTCTTCTATTGATGAAGAAGTGTCTAAAATGACATGGGCCACACGTTGGGGTGCGGATAACATCATGGATTTGTCGACTGGCAATCATATTCACGAAACGCGCGAATGGCTGATTCGTAACTCGCCAGTGCCGATTGGTACCGTCCCTATTTATCAAGCACTCGAAAAAGTCGATGGCGTGGCAGAAGATTTAACGTGGGAAATCTTTCGTGATACCTTGATTGAGCAAGCCGAACAAGGTGTCGATTACTTTACGATTCACGCCGGTGTACTGTTGCGGTATGTGCCGCTAACTGCTAGACGCTTGACGGGCATCGTCTCGCGTGGCGGATCTATCATGGCGCAGTGGTGCATGTTTCATAATAAAGAGAGCTTTTTATATACTCATTTTGAAGATATATGTGAAATCATGAAGCAGTACGATGTGGCGTTTAGTCTAGGCGATGGCTTACGTCCAGGCTGCTTGCAAGATGCCAATGATGAGGCGCAATTTGGTGAGCTGCGTACCCTTGGCGAGTTGACTCAAATCGCTTGGAAGCATGACGTGCAGGTCATGATTGAAGGTCCAGGACACGTGGCGATGAACCGTATTAAAGAAAATATGGATTTGCAGTTAGAAGTTTGTGCCGACGCACCTTTTTATACCTTAGGACCCTTAACCACCGATATCGCACCCGGTTACGACCATATTACTAGCGCCATTGGTGCGGCAATGATCGGCTGGTTTGGTACCGCGATGCTGTGCTATGTGACGCCAAAAGAGCATTTAGGTCTGCCTAATAAAAAAGATGTTAAAGACGGTATCATCACTTATAAAATCGCTGCTCATGCCGCCGACCTTGCCAAAGGACATCCGGGCGCACAAGCTCGTGATAATGCGTTATCTAAAGCCCGATTTGAATTCCGCTGGGACGACCAGTTCAATCTGGCGCTCGACCCTGATACAGCTCGTGAGTTCCATGATGAAACCTTACCCAAAGACGCGCATAAGACGGCGCACTTTTGCTCGATGTGTGGACCTAAGTTTTGCTCAATGAAGATCACTCAGAACGTGCGGGATTATGCGGCAGGGCTAGATAAAGATGCCGCTAATAAAAAATCAACTCCGAAATCGGATGATTCAACCAATGTAGGTCATGTTATTAAAGAGGTGTAGTGCTTTACTTACTGAAAACTGGCTAACTTAAAAAGCTTGAATCCATCCACTGAGTTCAAGCTTTTTTTGTACCTACTTGTGAGGGTTGTAAAAAACCCGTTTCAAATAAGAATCGCATAACTTCATAATGATTAAATAAACAAGCAAAGTCAGTGGATAGCCAAAGATAATAATAAAAATAGTATAACCATGATACCTGCTGGCATGCTCGCCCAGTAACCAATCTATAAGACAAATCTTATAGAAAACTATCATCAATACGATAAATGGAACTATCAGAATCCCTAACCATGTGACCATCCATGCTCTTTTAAGGCTTTTCTTCCGGCTCCAATACATAAGTCCATAGTGAGCACCCCCTAACAAACATATTAAAAACAACAGAAGTATTAATGAGTCTAAGTTAATTAACCACTTTGCTAGAGGCATTGGTTGTGGTTGATAAGATATCTCAAGAACATTTTGAGGCAGATGATCAAAAAACCACTTAGAATCTGCTTTTATCATCCCACTTAAAGGTTCGCCAAGATTAGTCTTCAAATATTTCGACTCATCAGCAATCTTTAGAGTAACGGTCAAGTCACCAAAGCTTTTCCAAGTTTTGGCAGGTTTTAATGAATAGCTATAGATATATTGATTGGTCCAATCACTACGGTTTATTGTAGGATAGGCAGAATATTTAACATTAATGACATGATTGCCTTCGCTTAAGTGTATCTCAAAGTATTTAGCATCATTATTGAACGGCACAGCCGTATCCGTTTCCGGATCATAATAAGCAGGCAATGATTTTGAATGACTTTCATAATCATAATTGATAAGTACTGGTACCGCTTGCCCATCGACTTCGACTATAAAGCTTTTGTCTGCATCATTATCTATGTTATCGAACACCTCAAAAACAAAAGGTATTCGATCGCCTTCTTTAGCGCTATAAATTTCATAAGTGACATCATAGTCAGCTTGATTAAAACCTTCAGCAATATTGATATCTATGTTTTCAGACAATATATCGATATCTTTGCTTGAATATGCCGTACTGGCATTAGTACCGTCGATAATTGGAGACGCCATATTGGCATAGCTAAACATACTGTGGCTTAATAAAAGCAATCCTAAAATGATCCTACGCATTAATATTCTCTCAAATGGCTCGTCAGCTAGCTGTTCGCGAATCACAAAGCTATTTACAGCCTTCAACTATAATTACTTTACTGTTTTAGTAACCGTCTGTTTAACCATCATAAAAACCACAAAACTAATTATCAAATAAATAGGTGTTATTACTATATAGCCTAACGGCAAAACCCATATAAAGAACAAATCACGACTGTCTCCCGTCGCACCTTTACCAATAACTATATCCGTTACTAGTAGATATATATAGTAGATTATCAAGCTAAGCAGAGGCACTAGAAAACCACCCACGAGCATGACTGTCCAAAGGGTTTCGGGCTGGGCTTGCTGTCTACGTTTCATCATACGTAAATGCAGTCCACCCAATACAAATAGCGCGAAACTTATAGTTATGAATGGCGAAACAGCCGTCAAAACTTTTGCCACAGGCTTCAGAGGTGCTTGAATAATAAAATCAATCTCTTTCGCAAGATTATCGTTGAAATATAATGGTTGATTCGCGGGTAAAGCCGTTTTCTCATTATCAATATTGACAGTCACATGGTCAGCATCACCATAAAAATTTAGAGTGACAGTTGAACCTTGAAATTGCTGGCTCTGTGTATCACTCTGTTGCCTAGGCTTTAAGCTATACGAATAAGTATGTCTTGCCGTCCAATCACTGCCATAGTAATGCGGCTGGACGTCATAAGTAGCTGTAATAGTATGCAACCCTGACGACAAATCCAGGTTGATATACTTTGAATCTGCTCTGAATTGCTCTAAACCAGTATTGGCTGGCATATAGAAGTCAGATGTCTCAAGCCCGTTATTATCTTCAGTAACCGTTACAACAGGCACCGATTGACCATCAACAGTAATTTCGAACTCATTACTTTGTCCAAATTCATCGAATACTTCAAAAACCAATGGGAATTGAAGCCCTTCACGATTGTTATACAGCTTATAGCTCACTGTATAACCAGCATTATTAGCATCATCTGTAATATCGATATTAACTGTCTCTGATATAACATCGATGGCATTATTAAAATAAGCAGCACTTGCCCAAGTACCTGAATAGCCTACAGGCTCCATAGATTGACTAGAAACACTCCAACTTAATAAAAACAACCCTGAAGTAATAAAGCGAAACACAACCTCTCCAGAAACCATGAAAACAAACACAAGTTTAATAAATATCTACTGTGAATGCCATTAAAAAAAATCCCAGCAAACCTAAAGTCAGCTGGGATTCAAAATCAATTATAAAAGTATAAGGCTTTAAACTTTCGACGCCTCATAAATCTCTTCGATAGATGTGTTGATAGTATTAGCAAACTCATCATCACTTTGCTGCTTACTCAACCCTTCAGTAAAGGCCCGTGAAAAGCTAGCAATCATACCTGGGTTTTGCTTGAGCTTAGCACAAGCATCGCCACGGCTGTAGCCGCCCGATAACGCCACAACTTTTAGCACTTTTGGATGATCAATCAGCTCTTGGTAAAAACCCGCTTCTTCTGGCAAAGTCAGTTTTAGCATGACTTGCTGGTCGTCAGTCAAACGATCCAGATTGTGCAAAATGCTGGTCTTTAGTATGACTTCACATTCATGCTTTTTGCTACTGTTGATATCGACTTCAGGCTCTACGATTGGCATCAGACCTTTTGAGAGTATCTGTTTTGCCACATCGAATTGCTGTTGCACGACCAGCTCAATGCCATCGACATTCGGCTCATAAATTACTGAGCGCATTTTGGTACCAAATACTGGATAGTTTTTGGCTTTATCGAGTAGCAAATCTAAATTTGGCATTGGACGCATCACTTGGACGCCATTCATTTGCTCAGCCAAACCCTTATCCACTTTTAAAAATGGCACAATATTTTTCTCTTCCCATAGATAATTGGCCGTCGGTTTGCCATTGACCTCACGTTCCATAGTATCTTCGAACAAAATCGCCCCAAGCACACGCTCATTATCAAAAGCCTCACAAGTCATGATACGCGCGCGCATCTCATGCACTTGGTCGAACATGGCTTCATCGTTGTCATAATCATCGCCTGTGACACCATAATTCTCTAACGCTTTTGGCGTGCTGCCGCCACTCTGGTCGAGGGCAGCGATAAATCCCGAACCATTTTTGATACGTTGTAGCTGTTTGTTATATTGGTTTTGATATTCCATTGAGAGTGCGTCCTATTATTATTGGTTGAGGTCAAGTGTCACAAAGTAAATCGCTTTTTATTGGCTTATATCAGCCTTACTGTTTGTAGACAACCTTATCATAGGACGCTCTTTGTGCCTATATCTGATAAGTTAACGCGTTGATAAAATAATTATCACCTATCCTATGAGAGAACTCACTAGGCTGAACGTTTATGCTAAAAACAGCACTGCCACACAGCAAATGGCTAATAATAAACCCAAGACATTAATACGGTTAAGCGACTCTTTAAACACACCGACCCCTATCAAGGTTGCCACTGCAATGACACCGACATTCATACCGGTAAAGACGATGCTAGGCGACTCGGACAATAATTGATGCGCACGTACATAAGCATAAATATTGCCCATATTGAGCGCACCTAATAACAATCCTGCTGCGAGCGCATTCCCCTGCCAGCGCACCCGCGTAATCAGCAAATACATAAACAGCAATAATCCTGCTAAACCAAAACTGACAAATAATGTAAGAGGAAAAGCAGTGCCCTGCTTGGCAACTTGCTTGAACAAGATATCAATGATGCCATAGCCTGCCCAGACGCCAAACAGCCATAGCGGTGTATGCTTCGCTTGTCTGCTAATCTGACCTTGCTGTGGACGATAAATCAACGCTCCGAGTGCTAGAAAGCCTAATAACAGTCCAAATATTCGCGTGCTGGTCAGTACTTCACCAAACAATAAAAAAGCCGCGACGATAGGAATAATCAACGATAGCCGCTGAGCCGCATCGGTTGCTACCATTCCCACAGATTCAATCGCCCTTCCAAGGATAATAAATACCGCAGGTAGCAATATGCCAAGCGCAATAATAATCGCCCAAGCACCGCCAAGCGCATTCATGCCACTGACGTCTGGCTTCAACAAAAACCACGTCAGCAGAAAAGCCACCGGATAGCCTGCGACGATGGTCTGGCGTATGTCTATATTCTTCTGTCGTAACACTTTTAGCAATACTGAAACGGCGACACTACAAAGCACCGCTATCGTCAAATATATCATGAGCTATTACCTTATTAAACTGCCGCTTTATGGGGACATTATTCGCTCATCATTCATATACTGAAGATAAAGCGCGAACCGCCAATTAGGATAAAGCCATAGAATGTAACAAAGTATTTCTTACACAGCAATCTATTTATTGGCTTTTATTCGACTGCTGACAAGTAGCTCTTTAGCCTTCAATTTACAATTAGCATGCAGGTCTGATTGGGAAGTTTGCTAAAATAGTACTCAATCCTAATAACAAAAGTAAAGATTCAAAATAACGAGTAATGTCGTTGATTTTGGCGTACTGCTATTGATGTTTTATGACTGCCTATGAATGCTCTATTTCGATTTTTTGAAACTCGCCTCCCTGCCTTTCCTGAAACTCCTATGCCGCTACCTTCACCCCGTGATGGCATGCTAAAGTTCTTGTGGGCGTGTACCAACGGTTTACGTGGCTGGCTATTGATATTTATGATTTTGTCTGCGGGCATTGGCATCTATGAAGCGATGCTATTTGCTTGGATTGGGAATATCGTTGACTGGCTAGGCGTCTATACACCGCAGAATCTGTGGTTAGAAAAAGGCGATATGCTACTGCTCATGCTAGCTGTCATGATCGTGAGTCCGCTATGGATTGCATTGTCATCATTCATCCATTTTCAGACCTTACAAGGCGTCTTTCCCATGCAAATGCGCTGGCGCTTTCACCAGCGGATGCTTGGGCAATCGATGCAGTTTTATCAAGATGAATTTTCTGGACGTGTCTCAGCCAAAGTAATGCAAACCGCACTGGCCGTACGCGATACAGTCATGACCGTCACCGATATGTTTATGTATGTCACCGTTTATTTTATTACGTCAGGTGTCATTTTATTTAATCTGGACAGCCTATTATTAATCCCGTTTATCGTTTGGCTAGTCTTGGTTGCGCTGACCATTTGGTACTTTATCCCTAAGCTCAAACAAACTGCCATTGTGCAAGCCGATGCCCGTGCCTTGATGACCGGCCGCATTACCGATGCTTACGCCAATATCATGACCGTCAAGCTATTTAGCCATTCACGCCGTGAGCTGAGTTATGCCAAAAACGCCATGGGGCAATTTTTAGGTACCGTCCATGCACAGATGCGCTGGGTCAGTTATTTAGAAGTATCAACCCATCTAATCAGTGTGATTTTGGTTAGTAGCACTGCGGCTATCGGCTTATATTTATGGCAACAAGGCGCGGTCGGTGTCGGTGCGATTGCTGCCGCGACAGCCATGGCACTGCGTTTGAACGGTTTGACTCGTTGGATCATGTGGCAAACTGCCAGTCTATTTGAAAGTATCGGAACCGTACAAGATGGCATGCGTACCTTATCAGCGCCGCAAAAAATCATTGATAAGCCCAATGCACCCGCTTTGAAAGTCACCGAAGGTCGTATCGTTTTCGATCATGTTGATTTCAGTTATGAGAATGATAGCGACGCTGTTGAAGGCGATAGCTTAGATACAGTGAAAACCTCAGCAACGCCTACTACGAAGACTAAACTGCTCGATAACTTTTATTTAGACATTAAACCCGGCGAAAAGATAGGCTTGGTTGGGCGCTCAGGTGCCGGCAAATCTACCTTGGTTAATTTATTGTTACGCTTCTTTGATGTTGATAGCGGTAAAATCCTTATCGATGGACAAGCAATTGATGAAGTCACCCAAGAGTCTTTGCGCCAGCAGATAGGTATGGTGACGCAAGATACGTCTTTGCTACATCGGACAGTACGTGAAAATATCGCTTACGGTCGTCCTGACGCAACCGATGAAGAAATTATTACGGCTGCCAAACAAGCGCAAGCATGGGACTTTATCAAAGACTTATATGATGATAAAGGCAATACAGGACTTGATACCCAAGTCGGTGAGCGCGGCGTCAAGCTCTCTGGCGGTCAACGTCAGCGTATCGCCATCTCACGTGTTATGCTAAAAAATGCGCCCATCTTACTATTGGACGAAGCGACCAGCGCCCTTGACTCTGAGATTGAATTTGCCATTACCGAAAGCCTGAATGACATCATGACAGGTAAAACGGTCATTGCGATTGCCCATCGTCTCTCCACCATTGCCGCACTTGATCGATTGGTGGTCATGGATAAAGGTCAAATTATCGAACAAGGCAGCCATGATGAATTATTAAATCTACACGGTGTTTATGCTCGCTTGTGGCACCGTCAAAGTGGTGGTTTTTTAGGTGAAGACAGCTAAGTACAACCATTAATTTTCATTGAAAATCAGACACAAGGAGGTGTGTACATTATGAAAGCATTTGCAAAAAATATTAATATTAGTGGAAAACAAGCGCGCTACTATAACCTTAGCCAGCTTACGCCATCGATACAGTCAAGTACTGCCTCTCGCGTACCAGCACACTTTTATGGTGGCAATAGTTTTACCGTTGGTACTTATAGTCCCTTATTAAGTGCGCTGGCAACTGACTTCAAAATCAGCTCGCTTGCGCTTCGTGGCTATTGGTATGACAAGCCACAGCGCCGTCGTCTTACGCGCGAGCAGGATGCTGAGATACTTATTGAATTTTTAGAAAAAACGCAAGACAAACCCATCGTTGGTATTGGTCATTCGCAAGGAGCCACTGCCACTGCCATCGCTGCAGCCCAGCGCCCAGATCTGTTTTCACAACTATATTTAATAGAGCCTGTGACGTTTACCAAACCACAAGCCAGACTTTATAATCTATTGCCGCGTAAGCTTCTGCTCAGTCGCGAACCGTTTAAAAGCACCCTCACCAAACAATCTACTTGGGCAAGCATCGATGCTTATTATGAGAACTTACGCGCTCAACGTGCTTATAGGCGCATGAGTGATGCGCATTTGCGGGTATTTGCAGAGCAAAGTTTATCCAAAGATACCAGTGGCAGTTACACGCTGATATTTGCGCCTGAGCAAGAGCTCGCCAACTATTTCGGCGCGCCGCATATCGATACCGCCCTCAAGCAATTAAGCTGTCCTTATACGCTTATCACTGGCAAGCCGACGTTGTTTATCAACCATAAAGTGCGACAACAATGGCAAAAATTCGTCCCTGATGACAGCATCATATCTTTGTTAGATTACGGTCATCTACTGCCGATGGAAGCACCTGAATTATGTGCTCAAGTTATCAATGAGCATTATCATAGTCATAAATAAGCTGAGCCGTCTAAGTGATGACTGACCTTTTTGCGCCTACACCGACTGACAATCTGTTGCCTTACGATGGTCAGGTCAATGACTTAGGGGTAGTTATCAATAATGCTAACGCCCTGTATAATAATTTACTAACCGAGCTACCTTGGCAGTCTGACATCGTGACGTTGTTTGGTAAAACGCATGTTACCACTCGCCAAATCGTCTGGATGGGTGACCACGATGTCAGTTATTATTACTCTGGACAGACGCGTCGAGCCATTCCATGGACAAAGCAGATGTTGCACGTAAAACGACATATTGAGCAGCAGTTATCAAGCAGTGGCATCAACGTTGATTTTAATTCTTGCTTGCTTAATTACTATCCCTCTGGTGAGGATGGTATGGGCTATCATGCCGACGATGAAAAAGAGCTGGGCGCGCAGCCGATTATTGCTTCTTTATCGCTCGGTGCTAGGCGAAAATTTGTTTTTAAGCATAAAACTATTAGACAAAAGAACAAGCCCGTCAAAGTTGAGCTATATCTTGAGTCCGGTCAGCTTATCGTTATGCATGGCGATACGCAGGATTTTTGGATGCATACCATTACAAAAACTAAAACTGTCACATCAGGGCGCATCAGCCTCACGTTTCGAAAAGTGCTACCGCATTAAATTAATGTAACTTAATATAAGCTAGAGCGCGTCCTCGTTTTGAAAATGGTGATAAAAATGAGCTAAACGGTAGCCAAACAAGGAAAATAGCACCGTTAATATCGGAATATTAACCAGCTATTTGATGCAGTCTAGAAAGATTTAACCACTTTTAGCCCATTTAGTCGCAGGCCTTCAGATTGAAGACATGTCCTAGCTCACTTCCAAAACGATCTTGCCAAAAGCAGCACCTTTTTGCAGCTCATGATGAGCCGCGACCACTTCAGACAATGGATAGGTTTGCTGAATACGTAGCGTTAGCTTGCCATCAGCAACGAGCTGTAAAACTCGGGCCATATCTTCACCACTACGCTGCGCCTTATAACCTGCTACCTTTAACTGTTTCTGGCTACCCGCTTCTTTGAGTTTATCCACCCAAATGGTTGGTAATACATTCACGCGTCCGCCTGATTTGAGCACGCTAAGCGCTCGCACGCCTGCCTCATTACCGACCAAATCCAGTAGCACATCTGCCTTTAATTCAGGGAATTCACCATCTTTGGTATAATCAATCCAACCTGTAAGCTGATTGGTATCTATTATTTCATCAAGCTTGGCATATTTCTCTGGTGAGCAAATGACGGTCACCTTGATATTGTTTTTAGCCACTTTATCCATGAGCAGCTGAATTAACAAGTGACCCACGCCGCCTGCTGGCGCGTTTATCACCACATGCTCACCATCTTGAATATCTGCAAACTCTACAAACTGTATCGCCGTCTGTCCAATACAAGGCAGCGCACCTGCTTGCTCTAATGTGACAGAATCCGGTACTTTTGCCAGCATGTCAGCATCGACTGCTACATACTCTGCATAACAGCCACCATGAAAAGTCAGGGCAGCGACCTGTGTACCGATAGTAAATTGCTCACTACGACTATCGACCACAGTGCCTGACATATCAAACCCCAAAATTGCAGGCTCATTTTTATCAAACTTGTCTTTTTGAATGGCATCAGCGCCCCAGCCTTTGCCTTGACGCGTTTTGTAATCGACAGGATTGATACCCGCGTAAGCAACTTTGACCAACACCTGATTGTCTGTTAACACAGGAATGGCCACATCCTCTTGATAGCTCATCACTTCAGGTTCGCCAAACTCACGTATGAGTACAGCATGTTGGGTCGTTGGTAGCACATTATGAGAAAGAGTAGACATCGTTATATATCCTTATAGGTATCTATTACTTTATATTTGCATTCAATTTTATTTTTAGTGAATAACTTAAGCTTATTTAATAATCATTTATAAATGTGCCAATTCCGCACTGAGCGGCAGATGATCAGACAGTGTCGACCATGGTTTGCCCGTATGCACCCAGGCATTTTTCACTCTTAGATTACGCACATAAATACGATCTAAGCTCAGCACAGGAAGCTTGGCTGGGAAAGTTGGCAGCAGTTTGCCATGACAGTGCTTGAAAGCTTCGGTCATACCCAAGCTAGTAGCCAGCTTATCACAAGACATTTTTTTCCAATCATTAAAATCTCCTGCCAAAATCAGTGGTTGATCAGGTGCAATCTCATTACGAACATAGTTGGCAATGGCTTCATATTGCTTGATGCGATCACGCTCAAACAAATTTAGATGTGCACACAGTACAACCACTGGTACATCCCATCCAACTGGTTGTACTTCACAGTGCAAGACGCCGCGCTGCTCAAGCTTATTAACGGTGATATTGACGTTATGTTTAGGATCCAATGGAAAACGGCTCAATACCGCATTGCCATGATGACCGTTTTCATACTCTGAGTTTTTACCATAGCTATTTTGCAGCTGTAAATACTCCCCAAACCATTCATGTTGCGATTGGTCAGGATATTCGTTGTACTGCATATTGCGCTTAAGATTCTGACCTTGCACTTCTTGGAGACATAGTACATCAGAGCCAATGATATCAAGGGCTTGGGCGATACCTTGTATTTTAACTTGGCGATTCATCGGCGACATGCCTTTATGAATGTTATAGCTGGTTAGCACAAAAGAGGTTGTGGTAGTCATAGAATTAGTCATCATACTTAAAATAAATGGAACATTGGTTATCTCGCCACACTGATTGCAAGTGACGCCTAAATACTGATTTTTGAGAAGCTGATAGCGCTGATTGCTGTAGTAATTTTTCATCAATCTTGTAGTCACCACCGTAATAACCAGTAGCATCAACTGGCTGGTCTGTCTTGGCGTTACAAATTGCAGAGTTACCACGTACAGCAAATTTTTGCTGCCCTTCGTACATGACTACTTTCATCTCATCATAACTTACGTCACCACGACAACCGAGATAATAAGGCACACTCACTTCGACAATACCGTTATTATTAATATCAGTCACTACGGCGGTGTTTTTAGCGAATTCTGCGATTACATCTAACCCATCGCAGGGTACATAATCATATATTTGCCATACTCGTAAAGCCTCTTGTTCATCTATAACATATAAATGCGTGAAGACCTCTCCTGCTGGCTCGTCAGGGCTATTGGTTGAATTGAAACGCTGTAATTGAACCAAATACTGTTCTCCTACTGTGCCAATCCAAGAACGAATAGCAACAATATCTTTGGTCTTTAGCCTCATTTTATTTTTTTTAGAGTCTATTTGATAATAGTTTTGAATAGAAGGCGGCAATTGACCCCATGATAGATGGCTCACAGATATATTATTCACATCTGTCTCTGCCATACTGAGACTGGAGCTAAAGGCTATCATTGCTGTGACGCTAAATAGCATGAGAGTATTTGGTATGTTATTTCGCATCATTTAACAATCTACGGCAATCAAGCATATGTTTTAGGTAAAGGCTTAATATATCATCAATGTAAAAAGAGCATTGATTCTTATCGAACCAATGCTCCCATATTATACCTATCTTCTATCAATGGCGAATTCGCAAAGGATTGTCATCAATAAGCACTATCTAGCAATTAATAGCGTGTCACCAAAGCAATTGGTTGATCTTCACCCATAATATCTTGTGGCATAAATACTGCTTCGCCACCATTATGAATGACATGCTCAATGATTTCGCCAATGGCATCATCAGTAACGCCTTCTGAAGCCGCATCATCTGCAAGACTCAAAGTCTGCGCCTTTTCATCAATTTTGGCTGATTGTATATAACCACGACGGACATAAAGCGTCCCGCCTGCACCTTGGAAGGCACTGCGGTAGACTTCTTGTAGATCTGTTTGTAACATATTGGCACCGCGTGCTTTATCAATCTCACCCATGGCAGCTTGATGCAGTGATGTACGATAGCCTTCCACCGCCTCTTGCACACTATTGATAATATGCTGAGCACTACCATCCTCTAGATTGGTCGCATTTGACACTGTGGCAATGATGTTGTCTGGACGATCACAAACTTCTTTATAGTAGCCGATATTTTTAGCATCGCCAACGACGACCAAAGGCATTTTATGCTCACCCCACAGCTCTTGGACACTTTTATCGACCTGATTAAAAAACTCTTTTAGATAGCTACTTTCATTATTAGACGAGCGATCCGATCCACCGTCGCCTGTCGTATATAGACCATTGTTTTCAATAGGGAATGGAATATTATCCATGTTTTTTTGCAGGTCATCGTCCTTATCAAACTCTCTCACCACGCGATCATTAGACGCTTCAATCAAGCGGGCATTATCACGAGTAAGCACCAAGGTGTAATAATGGACCGCGCTTGCCATATCACGCACCAAATCTCGAGTCGCAAAACGATGTGAAATCACCACACGCTCCGTGGTGTCAATCGGCATACGGATAACTTGCACATCGTCGGTACTGGCAAAAATAGCTAAGGTATCAAGATTTAAGTTGTGATTGAGCTCTTTGGTTTTATCATGAATCTTATCAAGTATGGTAGTCGCTGTGCGCTTATCGTATTCGTTGGTTAAGCGTTCTTCAGCCACTTTTAATTGGTTCTTCAGGGCAATGGGATCTTGATCATTAGCAGGATGCTCGCGATGAGTCTTAACAAAGATACTAACCGCAGGGTTGGCTTTGGTTTCACGTAAACTTTTGAGAGTCGCTTTCATTTATTGCTCCTTGTTTTATTATCATTTACTTTTAAAATTGTAATTTTTAATATGAGTCAACTGATTAATAGTTTTTGCTATCAGTAGTGATTAATCTTTTTATTCCATTGCCTTGATGCTAGCAGTCAAACCTCACTCGCTGTAGGGTTAATTTGCAAGCAAATGATAGCACTTTGTAAGTAAAACACTCTGTATTGTTCTAAAAGTCTGCCGGATCGACTATAAACCCGTTTAGTATTAATTATCTTGCTTCACTTTTTATATAGTCAGTAATTAGGTTGCATTTTCGTCAAACGAACCCATCTTTTATATAGCTTATCGATAAGACAGCAAGAAAAGAAAAATAACACAAAGCTAATAACGTTCTAGATGTCACGGCAAGCCAATCTCTTATATAAAACGACGTTTACTCAATAATAATTCATTCACTACGATCAGATATCGGATACTTTTATGAAAACCCTTCCTGCAGATTTACGCCTTGTCGATTTTGACAACGTTTCGCCAAGTACATTACAAAGCCATGTCATCAGTGCCATCGATGCAGCCAATACATTTTTAGATGAGATGAGTGCAGATACTGACAACCATGATAGCGCTGCTAATATCAGTGCTGAGCAAGCGCTGGCCGATGTGATGACTTTTGATCATATTAATCTGGCATTGGATCGCAGTTGGGGCATTTTATCGCACCTGAATAGCGTCATGAGCAATGACGACATTCGTCATGTCCATCATGAACTGCTACCTAAATTATCTGCTTATAGCACACGAGTGGGACAGCATCAGCCGCTATTTAATCGTTATCAAACTATCGTCAATGACACAGCATTTTTTGCGGCGCTTGAGCCTGCACGAGCGCGGGCTATTGAGCTTGCGCTACGCAGTTTTGAGCTGTCAGGTGTCGCATTACCAAAAGATAAACAGGAAAAGTTTGCAGCTATTCAAAGTCAGCTTTCTACCTTATCAGCGACCTTTTCAGATAACGTATTGGATGCCACCCAAGCTTATGCCTTACCGCTGCAGCAAGAGCAATTAGCAGGTCTAACCGAAAGTGGACTGGCGCTACTCGCAGATGCTGGCGAACAGTATAAAGCGCGCGCGCTTGCCAACGGTACGCTTACGCAAGTAGAATTCGATGCGTTGCCAAGTCCTTATTACGTGGCAAGCTTAAACATCCCTGTTTATCTTGCCATCATGACCCATGCGGATGACCGCGAGCTGCGTGAGACCCTATACCGCGCTTATGTCACGCGTGCTTCTGAGTTTGATGCGCATACCAATGCCAAAGGTGAGTCGCTAAATAACGCCGATATCATGAGTCAAATCCTGCAACTACGTGAGCAAAAAGCCAAGCTATTGGGTTTTGACAATTATGCAGAAGTCTCACTATCGACTAAAATGGCAGATAACGTGGCAGAAGTAGAAACCTTTTTACGGAGTTTGGCCACGCAAGCAACTCCAGCGGCTAAGCAAGACTTAGCTCAGTTGCAAAAGTATGCGCAAGATTATGGTATAGATGAGTTACAGGCATGGGACAGTGCGTATATCGCTGAAAAAGTCAAACAAAGCGAGTTCAGCTTATCGCAAGAAGAAATCCGCCCGTACTTTCCCTTACCAAAAGTGATTAGCGGATTATTTGCCATCGTCGAGCGTTTGTACGGTATCAAAGTCCAAGAGCAAAGTGAATCCGTATCACGCTGGCACGACGATGTCAGCTTTTATCAGTTGTTTGATGCTGATGATAACTTGCTTGGTGGCTTTTACTTTGACTTATTTGCTCGTAGTGGTAAACGCGGCGGCGCTTGGATGAGTGGTTTTCAGTCGCGTTATACGTATGACGAGCAAGACCATCAGCAGCTACCCGTTTGCTTTATGGTGGGTAACTTCACCCCTGCCCTCGATGGCAAACCAAGCTTATTGACGCATGATGAAGTATTGACTTTATTCCATGAGTTTGGTCACGGCCTACATCACCTGTTGACCCAAGTGACGGTCGGTGATGTCGCTGGTGTCAATGGCGTTGAGTGGGACGCGGTCGAGCTGCCCAGTCAATTTATGGAAAACTGGGCGTGGGATGCCGAAGGTATTGCGCTGATTAGTAGCCACGTCGAAACCGGCGCGCCATTACCAAAAGACAAACTTGCAGCGTTATTGGCGGTGAAGAATTTCCAAAGCGGCATGCAAACCCTACGTCAAATCGAATTCGCACTGTTTGACTTATTGATTCATGCGCATACGCCAGCACTTGATTATGACGGTATATTAGCCACGCTAAATACCGTTCGAGACGACATTGCTATCATGCAGACACCTGACTACAACCGTTTTGCCAATGGATTTAGTCATATTTTTGCCGGTGGTTATGCGGCAGGTTATTACTCGTATAAATGGGCAGAGTTGCTATCGGCAGATGCCTTTAGCAAGTTTGAAGAAGAAGGTATTTTTAACCCTGTCACTGGTAAAGCCTTCCGTGAAACCATCTTATCAGTCGGTGGTAGTTTCCCTGCCAAGACCAACTTTGAAAACTTCCGTGGTCGTAGCGCCAGCATTGATGCTTTATTACGTCATAGTGGTTTTGATGACTCTAAAAACATCGATGCCGCCAATGCTCAAACGACTCACGAGGCGATTTAAATGCGCTACCAATCATCAAGCCCTAAACGCCGGTTTTTAGCAGGCGTTCGCTGCCCAAAATGCCAAGCGATAGACGCGGTAGTACAGGTGAATATTGTGACTCCTGCACCTGATGAATATATCGAGTGTACTTTGTGTGGGCACGCAGAGCATCGCCCCGACCCTGATGCCATCAGTGCTAAAAACCATGCTGAAGATCAGCTTATACGTGATGCTATGGCTACTGGTACCAGCGGCACAGTAAAATTCAAGCCTTAAATATTAAGCGTCAAGTCTTAATAGCTACTAGCCTATCTAGCAATAGATAGGCTTTTTATTTTGAGTTTGCTATAGTATGGCTACTTATATTTCTAACATAAATCGACTATAGTATGAAAAGCCAAAAAATGCGTCCTCTGTCAACCAAATCACTGAAAAAAGAGCCCACTAAGTCACGCCAGAAATGGTGGTCAATTATTATATTAGCGGCATTACTGATTGGCTACTTGGTCTGGAAAAACAATTCAATAGACACTAATACTGCGCCTATCGAAAGTACACCGTCGACTACCGAACCAGATAGCGCTACTCAATTAGATGCTACGCCCTTAGGTAATAATGACAATAGTTCAAACAATAGTGACTTAACGTCAAATACTAATGAGACAACCACAGTTAATCAAATACCTAATGCTGATGCGATCTTAAATGCGGCTTTGCCAGAAACAGATAGTCTTGCCAAAGAAGAAATAGATCGCTTAGAAGACGAGCGTAAGCGCTTAGCCGAACAAGAAAAATTGGCGGCTGAACAACTGACGATGAACAAGCAATTAACTGATATGAAAGCAGAGCAAATCACCCTACTTGAACAACAAATAGCGCAATTAGAAGCCGAGACAAACGGCGACAAACAGTAGCTCATTATTTAGACTTTTATCAAGGGGCTGACAATGGCGACTTTGCAACTTACCCACGCCCCTATCTTAAATAGTAGCGCGCAGCTGCTTATTCTACCAGTCAATACTGCAGGGATTCTTTTAGACCCTGTTCTCACAAAAGCTAAGACTTTATTTGCTGATAATTATCAACGTTACTATCGCGCATGCCGTGATGGCAGTTTACGTGTAGGTAGTTGCTTACTGCATAAACGTGCGCTTGAGCAAGCTGGTTTAAGCATCAGCAGTAATGGCAATCAGCCCAGTTATATCGCTAATCTTGTGGTATCAAATCATCCTTACCACCCCACACGGTCACAATGGTTGATTGCCGCATTGAAAGATTTATCTGAGCAGCTTATCCCGCTCATCCGTTATCAAGGTATTCGTAGAATTGCCCTCCTCGCACGCCCACTTATTCATAACCACTCACGAAATGAGACAGCTAACGTTTCCAACGCAGCCAATTTAGCAAACGCAGGCTCACTTGCGTTAGACTGGCACGCTGATATCTTACCGTTACTCTTACAGCACCTACAAGATTTGCCTAAAGTTCGAATCGATATTCATCTTCCTAAAGACTTTAATATAGACCAATCACTTTGATATAGGCCATTTACTTTAATAAGATATTCTACTGAAAACAAGATTTTACACCCATAAAAAAACCGCCTTAAGCACTCATGACGAGAGACTTAAAGCGGTTTTTAGATGTTGACTACATTAGATATCGATTAGCTTTGTTCGATACCTTTCATAGTCAATTTAATACGACCACGGTTATCGACGTCTTGGACGAAGACTTTAACGATCTGACCTTCTTTTAGGTAGTCAGAAACATTCTCAACGCGCTCTTCAGCGATTTGTGAGATATGTACCAAGCCATCAGTGTTTGGCAAGACGTTAATAAACGCGCCAAAATCAACGATACGAGCAACCGTACCTTCATAAGTTTTGCCCACTTCGACTTCTGCCGTCAACGCTTCGATTCTACCGATAGCTGCTTTAGTTGCCGCTTTGTTTTCACCAAATATACGAATCGTGCCGCCATCATCGATATCGATAACTGCGCCAGTCTCTTCGGTTAGTTGACGAATCATCGCGCCGCCTTTACCGATTACGTCACGGATTTTGTCCGGATTGATTTCGATAACCGCATAGTTTGGTGCATGAGCGTTGATTTCAGTACGGCTCTCAGGCAATACTTTATTCATCGCGTCCAAAATATGGATACGACCGGCATGGGCTTGCTTAAGCGCTTGCTCCATGATGTCAGGCGTAATACCTTCGATTTTGATGTCCATCTGCAGCGCAGTGATACCATCTTTAGAACCAGCAACTTTAAAATCCATATCGCCAAGATGATCTTCATCACCTAAGATGTCTGATAGTACAGCGAAACGCTCACCTTCTTTAACCAGACCCATAGCGATACCAGCAACTGGTGCTTTTAGTGGAACACCAGCATCCATCAATGCCAAGCTTGCGCCGCAAACAGACGCCATAGAAGATGAACCATTTGACTCAGTAATCTCTGATACCACACGGATGACATACGGGAAGCGTTCGCTATCCGGTAGCATCGCTTGTACACCGCGACGTGCCAAACGACCATGACCGATTTCACGACGTTTTGGAATACCTTCACGACCCGTTTCACCTACTGAGAAATGTGGGAAGTTGTAATGCAGCATGAAATGGTCACGGATAGTGCCACCTAGCGAGTCAATCATGTTAACGTCGCGACTGTTACCCAATGTAGTCGTAACCAATGCTTGCGTTTCACCGCGTGTGAACAATGCTGAACCATGCGTGTATGGCAATACACCAACTTGTACGTCAAGGGCACGAACAGTCTCAAGATCACGACCATCAATACGCGGCTTACCTGACAAGATATTGTCACGAACCGTACGATATTTAAGATCGTTATAAATTTCTTTAAGCTCAGATACTGTATCAGCGTAAGTTTCTGACTCAGCATCACCAGCGAGCGCATCGATAATTGATTGCTTGATTTCATCAAGCTTAGTGTAGCGCGCTTGCTTATCAGTAATCGTATAAGCGTCAGCAACTTGCTCGCCAAACTGCTCTTTCATGCTGCTGGTAAGCGCTTGATCACGCTCAGGGGCAGTATACTGCTGCTTAGCAGTACCGATTTCTTCTGCCATTGAAGCAATGTTATCAATAACGATTTGCTGTTGTTGATGACCATATAATACCGCGCCTAGCATTTGATCTTCTGACAGCTCTGCGGCTTCAGATTCAACCATTAGTACCGCAGACTTCGTACCAGCCACAACCAAATCAAGATCACTCTCTTTAAGCTGCTCAATGGTTGGGTTCAGGATGTACTCGCCGTTGATAAAGCCAACACGGGCAGCTGCGACTGGACCATTGAATGGTGCATCAGAGATAGCCAGTGCCGCTGATGCGCCGATTAAGGCTGCGATATCTGCAGACTGAGTCTTATCTGATGAAACAACCGTTGCCGTAATTTGGATTTCGTTAACGTAACCTTCAGGGAATAGCGGACGAATCGGACGGTCAATCAAGCGTGAGGTTAGGGTTTCGAACTCGCTTGCACGACCTTCACGTTTGCCATAGGCACCTGGGATTTTGCCCGCTGCATACATTTTTTCTTGATAATTAACCGTTAGCGGAAAGAAGTTTTGACCTTCTTTAGCCTCTGACTTTACCACTGCTGCGACAAGTACCGTAACGCCGCCCATATGTACTAAGATAGAGTTTGCTTGACGAGCAATACGACCTGTCTCAATCACAACCTGTTGGTTGCCATACTGAAATTCACGCTTAATGGTGTTAAACATTGTCATATAATCTTCCTAATGTTGACTGACGAAAGTAATATCAGCATTATAAAAAGCTGATATTTTTCATTAAAATTCTGTGTATGTGACTACTAGTGTATATGACTACTAATTGACAGTCTTTCTCTCAGAAATCATCTCAACCAGTGCCAATAACATTACCTAGTTATTCCATATGCCTATCGGTGCTAGACATCGTACTATTGTGTATATTTGGTCATTCAATTTTGGCTTTACTATAAATACTATCAAAAAGACCTTAAGTCAAAAGACTTCGGTGCTAAAAACCCTACAGGCTATTTTTCTGCGCTTTTGAGAGTTGGATATTAGCGCAGCTAGCTATTCTATAAGCTAAGAAACGGGTATTTTATAAATAGTCACCATATATGTAGTAGATATACTATCAAACTCACAAGGCATTATTTTACAGTGATTTATAGCCATTGACCAATGAATTGCGGAACACAGCAATTATCGATAGAAAACACTTAGCTCTAGGCTCTAGTGTTACTGTTTTTACGAAAACTTCTATTACCTACTTTGAATTGGTCTTTATAACCAATGCTATCCAAAATCAATCTTGAAAATGAATAAGCATAAAAAAACGGCGTGAAACTATTCCACACCGTTTTTAGAAAAATCTATTTTATCGATAGCAACAAGCAAGTTCCAAGCGAATCAGCAAAAATTCTAAAATAGCACCATATGATGGCTTCTTTTATTTTAGCATCCACTCGTACTATTGTCGTTAGATTAACGACGTAGACCTAACTGGCTGATAAGCGTGGTGTAACGACCAAGATCTTTACCTTTTAGGTAATCAAGCAATTTACGACGCGTGTTAACCATACGGATAAGACCGCGACGGCTATGATGGTCAGCTTTATGTGCTTTAAAATGGTTCTGCAAATCGTTGATACGAGCACTCAATAGAGCTACTTGAACTTCTGGAGAACCAGTGTCATTTTCGCCACGTTGGTATTGAGCAATGATTTGTTCGCGATCGGTATTAGTTAGCATAAATATCTCCGGCAATGCTAAAAACTTTAAGACATTCTCGAATTTGAGTAAGATCTAAAGCAGTAGAATAGTAAATAAAATAGCCTGCACGTCATTCAGGACAACCCTGCATTACTAGAGTTGACCTAGTGTACGACAAGCTAATGAGTCATAACGACCATTTAGGATAAGTTGCGATGAGAGAGCACTTAATATAACTATCCGTTTTGGACAGTCTATGAAGCACGATATCTGATCTCAACCTAATGTAAATGTGACGGTGATTATAACAAAAAACTGCTGAACTAGCAGCAGTTTTTCATAATACTTGTAAAGTCAGATTTATTTTTTATAGTTAAATCATCCGTCAATAGGCAATAGAATTTGCTTATTTCTTGACGTCATCTTCCGTCGCGTTACCGCCTAGTTCATCATCTTCAAGCGGTGCAGCTGTGGTAACTTCTGCTAAACTATCAGGAGTAGCATGCTCGCTAGGATTCATGTCTTCTGCAAGCCTTTCAATCTCTTTTTCTTGCTCATCCATGTTATTCAATGAATTACTCATATTAGCTCCTGAATTATTATTTTTTGAAGTAGCTGTTTTATACTTTTTACATTGAGATGCAAATGTCATCAGTGATATTGAGATGTAGAGATAATCAGCAAATATATCAGTGTCACCTTGTTATGGATGACACGTCACATACTCTACTTGTCTTCTTTAGCGTTTTTTACATTGTCTGCAATACGATCTGCTGCGGCTTCACTATCTTCAGTATGATTGTTCTCAGTTTGGCTTTTAAGCGCTGCAGTTGCTGACTCAGAACGTTGTTGCTCAAGCTTGGTATCGCTTGGGTTAGAGTTTGACATAATATTTTCCTCAGTTACAGTTGTGAATGTTTAAGAAATATAAGTAATTAATTACTCAGTAAGTGGGTAGAAAAATTAAGATAATGCCTTATCAATAGCATCAACGAAATTGCTGATATCATCTGGATTACGTGAGGTAATCAAATTACCGTCTACCTGTACTGTTTGATCTACAAATTTTGCACCAGCGTTTTCTAAATCTATCTGTAGCGTATGATAAGCAGTGAGCGTTTTACCTTTGGCAATGCCTGTATTGATAAGTGCCCAAGGAGCATGGCAAATGACAGCTAATGGCTTGCCTGCATCATTGATAGCGTTGATAATACTATGAGCCTCTTCATTGCCACGAATCGTATCCGCATTGACAGTACCACCTGGTAGTACCAACGCATCATAATCAGAAACGCTTGCGTCTTTTGCATAGATATCAGCAGTAAATGTATCGCCTTTGTCTACATCTTGCTGCATGGCTTGCACTTCTTTTTCTTTATTTGTGGTTATAAGAAGTGTCTTGTAACCTTTATCTTTGAGTTGATTATTAACCTTTTCGTATTCTGCTTGCTCGAAGTTATTATGTAGTAAAAAAGCGATGGTTTTCATGATATTCCTTTTTTCGTTATGAGTGATTTTCTTTTAGTTGTTTTATTATTCATACTTTATTTTTATGAGTCGTTGTTATTATTGGCTGTATAGTCTTCCTCTGACCCATCTTGTTCCTATTAAATATTCTCTTTCGAACCTAGTTTCTATTTTTGATATATGACTTTTTATCTTATTATTTTTTTATGTTCTTATTCTTAGAGTCTTAGTTCGATTTATTCTTCTACCCAGACTTCCTATCTGGTAGATCTAAAGTACAAAAAAAACAGGTTCCACCATAGGTGAAACCTGCAATAAAATGTGAGGATATGTGATTAGTGTAAACTATTAGTAAGCTAAAACGTGTTTAAACGAGGGTTATATAAGAACCGTAACATTAACGCTGGATTAATTTTTTAGGCTGCAATCTACCGTTGAGACTTACGGCACCCAGTCCAAGAAACTGACCTTGATGATTTATCAAACGAATATCAACTGGAATCTCATGGATCAAGGGTTGTTGGTCATCGTTACTACTCACAATATCACTATCTAGTTGGATATCGTCGTTTTCTGACACAGACGACTGATGACTGATACTAGTTGAAATATAGTCGCGCAGACTGTCTGTCAGTTGCTCAAACACATTCAAGCGTTGACCCATCTGTATACGCTCACACTGCTCAAACGTCAACACCATCTCAGCTTCAATATTAATGCAAGCATCTACCGGCATCAATTGCTCTTGCCTGTTATCGAACACTAATGCTTCTAAGTCTGGCAAAGTAATCGCATCATTGATTTTAAAATCACCAACCTGCGTACGGCGTAATGCAGTCAAATGCCCTAATGTACCCATCGCTTTAGCGATGTCTTCACCGAGTACACGCACATAAGTCCCTTTAGTACAGGTCACTGTCAATTGAATTTTCTCATGATCAAGCGCTTTTAAATCAATGGCCTTGATTACAATACCTCTAGGCGCTCGTTCTACCTCAATTCCCGCACGAGCATACTCATAGAGTTTTTTGCCATCTTTTTTTAGTGCAGAATACATCGGTGGTATCTGCTGCTGAGCACCTAAAAACTGCTGAGCGACTTTGTCTAACAGTACATCATCAAATTTTGGAATGGGTGCCTTAGCAGTGATTTGACCATCGGCATCACCAGTATCAGTTTGACCGCCAAGTAGAATAGTTGCTTGATAAGATTTATCTGCATCTAGCTGATAATGACTAAATTTTGTCGCTTCACCCATACAAATCGGCAATAGACCAGTTGCCATTGGATCAAGTGTCCCTGTGTGCCCCGCTTTTTTACTGTCATGATTTGGCGACTTAAAAAGATACTTCACCTTTGACACCACTTGCTGTGAAGTCATGCCTTTGGGTTTATCAACTAAAATAACACCCGAGACTTTAATCTTGTTAGGGTGATTACTAGACTTTTTATCCGCTTGCGTAGATGCGATAGACATAACGACTTTTACCCTTCTACTCTTCGTTTTCTTGCTCGTCAGACTCATTTTCTTCAGTCTTAATAACTGCTTTACTGATTAAATCCATCATGTAATTACCACGAGCAGTCACTTCGTCATAATGAAAACGCAAGCGTGGTGTGGTACGTGTTTTTAGGCTGTGGCTTAATTCGGTGCGCAAAAAGCCCGCCGCTTTATTAAGTACTTTGATGCTTTCTTCATGATTGGTCTTATTCATGGAATCATTAAGCTCAGGCTCCATGATGGTGACATAGACATCAGCATACCCTAGGTCAGGACTAACTTTGACACTAGAAATAGTGACAAAACCAGTTAAACGAGGGTCATTGACTGCATCACGGATGAGAACAGCAAGCTCACGTTGAATTTGGTCGGCTAAGCGTTGTAGACGTTGGTTCATATTGTTACCTTACTTTAATATGGCTTATTTTCACTGATTGATATATTGGCTTATTAACAAATTTTAGGACTAATAGTTGGTAAAAAAGGCCTAGCAGGATGTACCTGTTAGGCCTAAGTACAGCTAGATATTAAGAAGATACTAATCTGCTCAGCTGATTAAGCATATTGCATGATTAGATATCCTGCTATCGAACTGTAACGTTAGATAGTACGTGCAAACTCTTGGATTTCAAAGACTTCGATCTTATCGCCAGCTTCGACATCATAGCCACGAACAGCCATACCACATTCCATACCAGTACGTACTTCATTAACGTCTTCTTTATAGCGACGCAATGATTGCAATTGACCGGTAAAGATAACTTGGTCATCACGCAATACGCGGATAGGTTTGTTGCGATAAATTGTACCTTCAACCACCATACAGCCAGCAGCAGCACCGAACTTACTAGAACGGAATACTTCACGAACGTCTGCAACACCAAGGATTTTCTCACGATGTTCTGGCGCAAGCATACCACTCATAGCTGCTTTGACATCATCAATCAAACCATAGATAACGCTGTAATAACGGATATCCATGTTGGCGGCATCTGCTTTGCGACGTGCGGTCGCATCAGCACGAACGTTGAAACCTAACAATACCGCTTCGCTAGATTCTGCAAGTGTCACATCAGATTCAGAGATAGGACCGACGCCTGAGCTGATTACTCTGACTTTAACTTCATCAGTTGATAGCTCATTCAATGCTGAAAGCAGTGCTTCAAGCGAACCACGAACATCGGTTTTCAATACGATATTCAAGAATGACACATCACCTTGTTCCATCTGATCAAACATGCTTTCTAAACGCATGGCATTCTGACGTTCAAGTTGACGCTCACGCTCACGGTTGCTTCTAAACTCTGCCACTTCACGAGCTTTTTTCTCGTCGGTTAAGACTAAGAACTCGCTGCCAGCTGCTGGCGTTTCAGGTAGGCCTAAAATTTCTACAGGGATAGAAGGACCCGCTGATTGAATACGCTTACCATGTTCATCAGTCATCGCACGAACTTTACCGTAATGCTCGCCTGCCAAGACCAAGTCGCCTTGCTTTAATGTGCCTTTTTTAACTAAGACACTAACAACCGGACCGCGCCCTTTTTCAAGTCTTGATTCAATGACCACACCTTGAGCAGCGCCATCTAACGGTGCTTCTAGCTCCATTAGTTCAGCTTGTAGGCTAATAAGTTCTAACAGCTCATCAATACCATCACCGGTTTTGGCTGAGATGCGAGCCATTGGCGTATCGCCGCCCCACTCTTCTGAAACAACTTCTTTAGCAGTCAATTCATTAAGAACGCGATCTGGATCAGCGCTTGGCTTATCCATTTTATTAATTGCAACGATAATTGGCGTACCAGCAGCACGAGCATGATCAATAGCTTCTGCTGTTTGCGGCATCATACCATCATCAGCGGCAACAACTAACACAACAATGTCAGTCGCCTGTGCACCGCGTGAACGCATAGCACTAAAGGCCGCGTGACCTGGAGTATCAAGGAAGGTAATCACACCACGATCGGTTTTAACGTGATAAGCACCGATATGCTGAGTAATACCACCTGCTTCACCAGTTGCCACTTTTGTTTCACGAATTTTATCAAGTAATGATGTCTTACCGTGATCGACGTGACCCATGATCGTGACTACTGGCGGACGAGTTTGAACGTTACTGCTACGCTCATCAACGGCGTCTTGTAGATCGTCTTCAACCTTAGTATCACTAACCAGTACTGGATTGTGACCCATCTCTTCAACGAGCAAACTTGCTGTCGCTTGATCAATCGTATCTGACTCACGAGCCATCTCACCCATTTTCATAAGCAATTTGGTGACTTCGCGCGCTTTAACTGCCATACGTTGAGCAAGATCTGCGACTGTAATTTGTTCACTAATCTCAACATCGTAAACAATTTTTTCAACAGGTTTTTCGAACTTATGCTGTGATGCTTGCGTTGAACGCAAACCGTTTTTACGGTTTTTGATTTCACGCTCATCTTGATTCTTACGACGACCACGGCCACGAGCACTAGTACTACTGGTGCCACGCTTGATTTCACGACGTTCTTTTTCAAATGATTCTTCTAAGGCATCACCAACTAAACCTTCAGCGAGTGGCTCATCTTTACGAACTTCAGAAGCAGGCTGATCTGTATATTTTCCAGCCATTTTACGCATTTGTTCAAGCGTACGTTTCTGTGCTTCTTCAGCTTGAGCGCGGCGTGTTTCTGTTTCGATTTCACGTAAACGAGCTTCTTCTTTCTCACGCATTTCGCGCGCTTTACGCTCAACCGCCGTTTCAACTTTCGGTTTCGTCGCTGCAATTTTTTTCTTCGGTTGGTCTTTAGGTTTTACTTCGACAGTGGTTTTGCCACCTTTTTTCACAACCACTGAGGTTGAGATATCGTCGTTTTTATCATCTGACTTTTTGCTAGAGCCTAAGCTTGCACGCATTGCCGCCAAGGTTGCAGCTTGACGTTCTTCAGATTTCTTCTTGGTAGCAGCACGCTCTTCAGCATCTTTAGCAGCACGTTCTTGCGACTCAATCATCGCTTGCTCACGCGCAGCCAACTCTTCAGCCATTTTTTCTGGATCAGGCTTTTCAAATACTTTCTTTTTACGCACTTCCACATTGACGCTCTTAGATTTACCTGAAGAGCCGGTCACGCGCGCAGTGCTAGTTGTCTTAGATTTAAGACTAATACGACGCTTTTCTTGCTGACCATGACTTTGCTTTAAATACGTCACCAACTTCTCTTGCTCAAGCTCAGTGACTAGGTCACCCTCTGCACGAGCAGGCAGTCCAGCATCTACCAATTGCTGTTGTACAGCACTTGCGGTTTTGCCTACCATATCTGCCAGTTCTTTGACGGTCTTATCTGCCATTTATTATCACCTACTGTCTATTATTTGCTATATGTTCAATTCAGTTGTTGGCTACAAATGATTGGGGTAAGGCTGGTATTGGTACTGCTTTGACACCAGCACTTTATTATCGATAGCATATCACTAAAAGACAGCGATATGCAGTTACCGCTTATTCATTGAACCAAGATTCCCGAGCTTTCATGATGAGTTTTCCTGCGGTTTCAGAGTCTAAACCTTCGATATCTTCGAGATCGAAGACTGCTTGTTCTGCCAAATCATCAACGGTAATAATGTCTTTTTGTGCCATTTTATAGGCCCAATTGACTGTCATACCTTCAAGCTCTTGTAGCTCTTGACTTGGCTCTTTCATGTTCTGTTGTTTGACCAGCTCATCAGCGATGACCACTTCTTTTGCACGCTCTTGAATCATCTCAATTGCTTCATCGTCTAGACCTTCAATATCATAAAAGGTTTCAACTGGTACGTAAGCCACTTCTTCAATACTGGTAAAACCAATATCGACAAGTGCTTGTGCTAAGTCTTTATCCACTTCTAAACGTTCATAGAATAATTCGATAAAGGCTTTCGATTCGTTTTGTTGACGCTGCTGATATTCTTCTTCTAGCATCATATTAAGCTTATAACCAGTTAGCTCAGACGCCAAACGTACGTTTTGACCTTGTGAACCGATCGCACGCGCCAACTGATCGTTGGTGCTAAAGATAATATCAGCTGTCTGCGTATCTTCATCCAAGATGATGCTACTGACGTCAGCTGGCTCTAAAGCACTGATAATGAACTGTGCTGGATCATCTGACCACACCACAACATCAATGCGTTCGCCATCAAGCTCCTGCTGGACGGCTTGGATACGTGTACCACGCATACCAATACAAGCGCCAACTGGATCGATACGATGATCGTTGGTTTTCACAGCTATTTTAGCACGAGTACCCGGCAAGCGCGCGACGTTGCGGATTTCAATAATTTGTTCGGCAATTTCAGGCACTTCTTTTTGCATCAATGCTGAAAGCATTTCAGGATGAGTACGAGACAGTAGCAACTGAGCGCCGCGGTTTTCACGGTTTACATGATACAAAATGGCATTGATACGTGATTTTGCACGTAATTGCTCACGCGGCAGCATCTGATCACGTGACAAATAGCCTTCGGCATTGTCACCTGAATCAATGATATAGCCATCACGAGTCTGCTTTTTGACTTCGCCATACATCATCTCGCCAACACGTGGCTCAAAAGCATCTGCTACTAAATTACGCTCAGCTTCACGAATCTTTTGGATGATGACTTGTTTGGCTTGAGTCGCAGCAATACGACCAAACTCAATCGATTCAATCTGTTCTTCTTTGACATCGCCGATTGACCATTCTTCTGGATCAAGATCGCTGATGGCTAGCTGACAAGCAGGCATTTCATGGTCTTCATCTGCAACCACTGTCCAGTAACGATAAGTATCGTAATCGCCCGTTGTACGGTCGATAGCAACCCGTACTGCCACTTCTGGCTGTTCGGTGTATACTTTTTTCTTAGTCGATACCACCAAAGCATCTTCTATCGCTTCAAAGATATCTTCAGGATTTAAGCCCTTTTCATTACTGACAGTTTCTACTACCGTTAAGATTTCACGACTCATGCTATACCTGTCCTATCATTTTTAATTGACTTAAATTTTATAATTTGTGTATTACTATTATATTTTCACCGTAAGCTATATAAGCTGTTTGGATATTAAAATACTGATGAATGATTTGTTACTTCAAGTTGTCAAATCAAACCAAGCTGTACAAAAGCTTAGGCATCTTCATAAATCAAATTGGCTTTATCAATATTACTCAGTGCAATCTCAAACTGCTGACCATCGCTTGATGTCAGATTTAAGACATTTGCATCGATACTATCTAAAGTACCTGTCGCTTTGCGACGTTTTTGATCACCTTCACCAATCGCTTGTATTAAACGCAAGCTGACGGTTTGACCAACATAGGCATGCATCTGCTCATCGGAAAAGAATGCACGGTCGAAACCTGGTGAAGAAACTTCTAAGATAAACTCACCAGCAATCGGATCATGAACCTCAAGAATACCGCTCACTTGATGGTTCACTGCTGCACAGTTTTCAATGGTTACTTGTTTATTTTGGGCCTGCTCTTCTGGCAATGCTTCAATATAAATGCGTAATAAAGAGCGATTGCCTTGCGGTGCAAACTCGATACCCCATAATGCCACATCGCAAGCCGCGACGGCAGGAGCAATAATATTGGTCAGTTCTGTAACTTTGGTTGAAAGCTTCATAATCTATTTATCTTTTCCTATTCACGTATCTATCGTACTTAGTAAACCGCGTAATTGTCGCTCACTCATGAAATTTATTTATTAGTAAGAGACACAGTCATTATATTATCTTAAATCACAAACATATTATTTTATATGATATGCGCTTATATAGGGATGAGCACAAAAAACATCAAGCTCAGCCAGACAATGCTTTTATTATTCACAAAGCAGTACTATCGATAAAGGAGTGAGGAATAAAGGATAGTGTGCTTAAGAAGCAGCGCGCCGATAGCGGCAGGTGACAACCAATAACGAATAATATCGCACTCTATAGAACTAGAGCTTAGCATAAGTAGGATAGATACCGCGATACCACTGACCGTCAGATACAAAAAAACCCACAAACATAATGGTGGGCTAATCGTTACTGACAAATTTAGTGTACAAAACATCAGTATAAAAAGTGGTAGCGGGGGCTGGATTTGAACCAACGACCTTCGGGTTATGAGCCCGACGAGCTACCAGACTGCTCCACCCCGCATCAATCTATGGTGCGTATTATAGGGGGGTTTTATATAAGTGTCAATCTTTATTTTAAATAAATTAAACTAAATTTCTTACCTATATTACTAACGCCGCACTTAATACGTTACAACTTTAAAAACTTGGTGCGATTGGGGGGACTTGAACCCCCACAGCTTGCGCCACCACCCCCTCAAGATGGCGTGTCTACCATTCCACCACAATCGCATTTTTCACTGCTCTACTATTACTATCTAATCTATCATAATAGATGCTTAAGGTAGGCATTGATAGAATCAGACTGCTAAAACAGAAAAGCATTGTAAATCTAACGCCTCAAAATAGCAAGAGCTGCCTCAATTAAAAGGCAATGACTAAAGACAGCTAGTAAAGGCAAGTTTCTTTAAAGTACAGTTATTGAGGATTCTGTGTCAATGGACGCGGCGTTTGTGGTGCTGACACAGGTGCATCTAAACGGAACTGATCTTCAGCCTGTTTGCGCGCATGAACGGCTAGCGTCATACTGGTGATAAAAAATATCACTGTTAATACTGCTGTCGCACGCGTTAAAAAGTTCGCTGTTCCTGCCGCACCAAAGACCGTACCTGACGAGCCAGCGCCAAAAGAAGCTCCAGCGTCTGCCCCTTTACCATGCTGTATCAAAATCAAGCCGATCATGGCAATCGCCACGATAATATGCAGGGCTAATATAAACGTAAACATGGTGGCCTCTTTTGCCGCGTAATGACGACTGATAACGGAAAATAAATCTTACGGTTAATAGGAATAGCAATTGACGGGTAATGCTGCCAAATCGATTATATAAATAAGGCGCATTGTACACGATTGCAAGGGCACTGTTAAACCTACTTTTGCCAACTGATAAAGACATTTTATAATCGAGACCGCCATGAAATGCACGTTTCATCTCTATTAACTAGTCTTTAGCTCGACTAAAGGCATTAGCAATTGCCAAAAAACTCTCTACCTTTAATGATGCGCCGCCAACCAATGCCCCATCAATCATAGGATCTGCAGCGAAGCTATCGGCATTGTCCGCATTGACACTACCACCATATAGCACACTCATTATCTTTAGTGATTCTGCAAAGCCTGTGATGGTTTGCTTAATATGCTGATGCGTTTGACTGACTTCGCTCACGGTTGGGACTTTGCCAGTACCAATCGCCCACACTGGCTCATAAGCAATGATCAGTCGATTAGATAGTGATGACATGAGATCTGGTTGGATAGTAATCACTTCTTTTATTACTGATAACTGAGTGTCAATTACGTCAAGGGTTTGCTTATCATCATATTGAGCCTGAGTTTCGCCAATACAAAATACCACGCCCAAACCTTGGGTGAGTGCGTGAGTCACTTTCTGCAATAACGTATCGTGAGACTCGCTATGATACTGGCGACGCTCAGAATGACCCAGTATCGTCCAAGTTGCCCCAGCGTCTGCTATTTGCTGTGCTGAGCAATCACCCGTATAAGCGCCAACACTGGCACTATGCGCACTGACGTCTTGCGCTGCACTCAATATCGAACTACCAGCTAAACGCGCACTGACAGCTGCCAGATGAATACAGCTTGGTGCCACCATCAACTGACAGCGACTACTTGACCGTTCTGTGTCGGCTTGCTCTTTAGCATCAATCGTAGTCAACAAATTATTCAACAATAAATCGACGTCGTGACTCGTTGCTGGATTTTGTTTCCAATTACCAATTACCCAAGCTTGCATACTCATCTACCTTGTTTCATCTATTCTTGCCAATTTGGCTAATATGCGCGCCAGTATAACAAATAATTCTCAAGTGCTATAGTATGCTGCCACCAGCAGAAAAACAGACAGTCAGTGCGAATATTTACTAAGGCGTGTCCTCACTCTAAAAAATTATGATAAAAATGAGATAAATTACTGTTAAACAAGGAAAGTAGCGCAAATATTATCGAGATATTGATAAGCTATTTGACGATGTTTGGCAAAATTCAACCATTTTCAACTTATTTAGAGGATAGTCTATTAAATTGAGGATACGCTCTAGACATTGTCTCAAGCTATGATTTTTTGGGTCAAGCACTCAATCGTCCATATAAAATCTTTAAACTAAAGTAATGTTTTATAGTATTGTGTCTATATATAACAGAACATTATCACCAATCTAACGACCAAGCTACTGATGACCTACACTATTAAAACGCTTTCTCTGCTAGATCTCTTGTAAGAGCATCTCTGCATTGACTGTTATTAATGATAGCCTAAAGGCTAACAATGACTTATAGCAGGTCTCTGTTAAAAATTATAATAGTAAGTGGCTCTCAGAAGTATATGGATTTCAGACAAATATATAGCATATTGGGTATTAAGGAGAAGTCGTAATGTCTATCACCACGAGCAAGTATGGTGGTTTAGCGCACCAGCTAATCAGCGAAGGTATCGTCAGCGAAGCGAATATGAAAATCGCGCAGACCGAATCGCAACAGCAACAAGTAGGACTAGTGCCCTACCTAGTCGATAATAAATTGGCAGATGCTTATCATCTTGCACAGATGTTGTCACAAGCTTTTGGTGATCCTCTTTTCGATCTTGATTCTTTACATGTTGATGTCATTCCAAAAGACTTAGTAGATGAAAAAATCATTCGTAAATTTAATGCGTTGCCATTATTCAAACGAGGACAGCGTTTATTCGTCGCATTAAGTGATCCAACTCGTGTGGATGCAATTGACGCTATTGCTTTTAATTCACGGCTGTCTATTGAAACTATTGTCGTCGAAGAAGACAAGTTAAAAAAGCGTATTGAGAGTCTTTACGCTGATGCCATGCAAAATTTTGATAGCTTCTCTGATAGCGATTTAAATGTTGGCTTTGATGAAGGTGAAGAAGAGGAAGGCGAGACCAAGCTTAGTGATGGTGTCGAGGAAGCACCCGTTGTAAAATTTGTTAATAAAATGCTGGTTGATGCCATTCGTATGGGTGCCTCTGACTTGCACTTTGAGCCCTATGAAAAAACCTATCGCGTTCGCTTTCGTGTCGATGGGGTGATGCAAAAAATGGCCAATCCACCTGTACAACTGGCTGGGAAAATTGCAGCCCGCTTAAAAGTAATGTCGCAGATGGATATTTCAGAGCGCCGTGTGCCACAAGATGGACGTATCAAGCTCAAGATATCTAAAGATAAAGCCATCGACTTTCGAGTAAGCTGTCTGCCTACCCTATTTGGCGAAAAACTTGTACTTCGTATTTTGGATCCTTCTTCAGCGATGTTGGGTATTGAAGCGCTCGGCTATGAACCTGATCAGAAAGATATGTTTTTAGAGGCACTGCATAAACCACAAGGTATGTTGCTTATCACGGGACCAACTGGTTCTGGTAAGACCGTGTCGCTTTATACTGGTATTAATATTTTAAATACTGGCGCGACCAACATATCCACTGCTGAAGATCCAGTGGAGATTAACTTGGAGGGGATCAATCAAGTCAACGTCAATCCAAAAGTGGGTCTAACTTTCGCAAATGCCCTCAAATCTTTTTTACGCCAAGATCCTGATATCGTCATGGTTGGTGAGATTCGTGACCTTGAAACTGCTGAAATTGCAATTAAAGCAGCGCAAACAGGGCACATGGTGCTTTCAACCCTACATACCAACTCAGCACCTGAAACACTGACGCGGCTGCGGAACATGGGTGTGGCCTCCTTTAATATCGCGACTTCAGTGAACTTGGTTATCGCCCAGCGCCTAGCACGACGTTTGTGTAAAAACTGCAAAAGACCTATTAATATCCCTAAGCAAAGTCTGCTTGAGCTCGGCTTTACAGACGCCGATTTAGACAATCCAGACAATATCATTCACGAGCCAGTAGGCTGTAATGAATGCCGTGAAGGTTATAAAGGACGAGTCGGTATCTACGAAGTCATGAAAGTCAGCCCTGATATCTCACGAATCATTATGGAAGACGGTAACGCGATAGATATTAAAGACGCTGCACTTAAAAATGGCTTCCGAGACCTGCGTCGCTCTGGGATTTTAAAAGTCTTACAAGGCGTAACCAGCATTCAAAAAATGATGCGCGTCACTCCTGAGTGAGCATACTGGCTATGCGCATGTTGCATACGCACAAAAATACAGACACTGCTGATCACTAAAGAGGAACGTTTGAAGTGACTAAACCAACTACTTTTTAATCTTGAATTGTCGAAAAAACAGCTTTTAGTAACGCACTGATAAAAGGGTGTTTGGAAATTTAAAACTGTCCTTATATGAGTAATGCCATTATTTATATAAGGACTAAGATTATGGGCGTTAATTGTACGGACTTTTATAAATCAGCAATAATCTCTACCAGATATACTTAAATATAAAACAGAGTTATACTGGTTTTTTACGTTAAAATAAAGTATGCCTTTTTTATGTAATGAGTCAGGCATCGTTGTACATCTTTGCAATATCTATATTAGACAATATTTTGAGGGTAGTAACATGGCAAAAGCGAAGACCGACATGCTGTTAGACTTTGTCTATGATGGGGTGAATCGACGCGGACAAAAAGTAAAAGGGGAGACCACTAGCCGTAGTTTAGAGTTAGCAAAAGCCACTTTACGCAAACAAGGTATCAGCGTCAAAGGTATCAAGAAAAAACCGAAGCCGCTTTACACTTTCAAGAAATCCATCAAACCTATTGATATTGCTATTTTTTCTCGGCAAATGGCGACCATGATGAAAGCGGGCGTGCCATTGACCCAATCCTTTGAGATTGTTGCTGACTCACTTGATAATCCCAGTATGAAAGATCTGGTATTACAAATAAAATCGGACATTGAAGCGGGTGGGACTTTTGCTTCAGCATTACGCAAGCACCCACGTTATTTTGACGATCTGTTTTGTTCACTCATCGATTCTGGTGAGCAGTCAGGTGCATTGGAAACCATGCTTGAACGCGTTGCTACCTATAAAGAAAAAAGTGAATTACTTAAAGCCAAAATTAAGAAAGCAATGAAGTACCCTATCGCCGTTATCGTCGTTGCTATTATTGTGACTATCATCCTGCTAATTAAAGTAGTACCTGTATTTTCTGGTTTATTTGAATCTTTTGGTGCAGAGCTGCCTGCTTTTACCCAAATGGTTGTCAATATGTCTGAGTGGATGCAAGCATGGTGGTTTATTTTAATTATTATTATTGGCGGTACTATCATTGGCTTTTCAGAGACGAAAAAGCGCTCTAAGAAATTCCGTGACTTCTTAGACCGTGCGGTTTTAAAAGCACCAATATTTGGCAATATTGCCTATCAAGCGATTATCGCGCGTTTCGCTCGTACACTATCGACGACCTTTGCTGCGGGCGTGCCACTTATTGATGCCCTCGACTCTACAGCTGGTGCCACTAATAATGTTGTATTTTATAATGCCACTCAGCAAATCAAAAATGATGTTTCTACTGGTCAACAATTACAGTTTTCAATACGCTCGACCAACCTTTTCCCAAGCTTAGCCATTCAAATGGTTGGCATTGGTGAAGAATCCGGTAGTTTGGAAGAGATGTTAGACAAAGTTGCCGTCTACTATGAAAATGAAGTAGATAACGCTGTTGATGGGTTGACCAGCTTGATGGAACCTTTGATTATGGCAGTCTTAGGCGTATTGATCGGTGGCCTGGTGATTGCCATGTATTTACCGATTTTCCAGATGGGCGCAGTAGTAGGCTAAAAGCTAACTAAAGGACAGCTTGTTCATGCAATTTATAGAGTTATTACAAGATAATATGCCTATCGCTTTAGGCATATTCGGCCTATTAGGTCTTTGTGTTGGCAGTTTTTTAAATGTGGTGATCCACCGTATTCCGCTGATGATGGTTTATAGCTGGCGACAAGAGTGCAGCCAGTTTATGTCAGAACAAGCAGACATGCCTCGCGAACACACTCTACCCCTAACAAATATCGTAGCAGCTGACCAGCCGATTACTTTGAGTCGACCAGCCTCACGCTGCCCTCATTGCGCCCACAAAATAAAGTGGTACGAAAATATACCGTTAATTAGCTGGTTAATACTACGTGGCCGTTGCTCAGAATGTAAAGCTGTGATTGGACTGCGTTATCCACTGGTTGAGCTAGCAACAGCCCTACTATCAATGTTAGTAATTTATCAGTTTGGCGTAACTGCAGCTGGCTTGTCAGCCCTGATTTTGGTATGGACGCTGGTTGCATTAACTGGTATTGATTTTGATACCCAATTACTGCCTGATCGCTTGACCTTTCCATTAGCGGGTTTAGGATTAGCAGTGAATTCACAAGGCTGGTTTGTCTCACCTACCCAGTCAATTTGGGGCTTATTGCTAGGATTTTTGTCATTGTGGATAGTGGTTAAGATATTTTATCTAATCACTAAAAAGCATGGTATGGGGCAGGGAGATTTCAAATTATTGGCAGTATTAGGTGCTTGGCTTGGGCCCATGATGTTGCCATTGATTATTTTATTGTCTTCTCTATTAGGCTCAATTGTTGGGATTATTTTGATGAAGAAACAGGGTGAAAGCAAGCCGTTTGCCTTTGGTCCTTATATCGCTATCGCTGGTATTGTTGCTTTATTATATGGCTCAGATATCGTCAACTGGTATCTCGGCATGTATACTTACTAAATTGTTCTAGAAAGTATTTCGGTCGCTCCTTTTTAAACAGACACCAAATCTTAAAATAGGCACCAAAATACTTTCTTAGCTTATAACCATCACTGTCATTATATCGAGCAGATAAGTCATTATTATGTCAAAACAAGCATCTTCACCTTATTCTCATAAGCCCCAGACCCCGCAAAAGAAAAGCAAAACCTTAGTAGTTGGCTTAACGGGTGGTATCGGTAGTGGTAAGTCTGCTGCGAGTGCTTGGTTCGCTGAACAAGGCATTGATATTATCGATGCGGATGTGATTGCCCATGAAATCGTTGCTAAAGGTAGCGCCACGCTGCAAAAAATCCAAAAAAAATTTGGTGAATGGGTGTTGAATAGTGACGGATCAATGGATCGAGTGGCAGTAAGAACGCACGTCTTTTCACATCCTGAGGCATTGATTGAGTTAGAAGCAATCACCCACCCAGCGATACGCGAAGCAGCAAAAGCACAGTTGGTAACCAGTACTTCGCCTTACGTGATATTGTCAGCGCCTCTACTTATTGAAGCAGCAGAAGCAGGGCTTGCCAATTTATGCCAACGTATCTTAGTCATGGATGCCTCCGAGGATACGCAGGTTGCGCGTGCCAGTCAGCGCGACGAACAAAGCATACAAAAAATCAAAGCCATCATGGTGAATCAGCTGAGCCGCGAAGAGCGTAATCGTCATGCAGATGATGTGGTGCTCAACGAAAGTGATCTTGCGGCTCTGTATGTGCAACTAGCGCCATTACACCAAGAATATCTTAAGCTTGCCCAGCAGCTAAAGTACGCTGTCGATTGACTTCATACAGCGCCATACCAGTGGCAACACTCACATTTAGACTTTGAAGGTTGCCATGCTCATTTCCTGACATCGGAATATACACCAGCTCATCACAGCTCTCCATAGTCAGGCGACGCATCCCCTCACCTTCTGAACCCATGATAATGGCTGTTTTGCCAGTCAGATCAGCGGCATGAATCGGTTTGGCATCTGCATTAAGCGCTGTACCAAACACAAACACCCCAGCATTTTTGATTTGCGTGAGCGTACGTGCCAGATTGGTAACACTAATAATCGGCATCATCTCTGCTGCACCGACCGATACTTTAGCCACTGTTGGTGTCAGACTTGCCGCATGATGTTTCGGACAAACCACGGCATCCACACCCATCGCCACTGCGGTACGCAAGCAAGCACCAAAGTTATGTGCATCCGTAATTTGATCCAAGACCAATAATAAGCATTGGTCTCGCCCAGCAAGGGTAGCAAGCAAGCCTTCATCAGCAAAGCCTAAAGGACGCGCATTTAGCACCACACCTTGGTGCTGCGGACTGCCACACAATTGCGTGAGCTTGTCTTTTTGCGTGGGTTGGATACTGATACCATTGTCACGTGCTTGCGCCATGATTCCTTGTACATGGCTATCAGTCTCACGACCTTGCTGTACAAACAAGCTTAGCCCATCTAAAGGACGATATTCGAGTAAGGCATCAATCGCATGAATGCCATAAAAATAGGTAGGTTTTGCCATAATAGGCCTATTGATTATAAAGTGGGTATCGCGCTATATGATAAAAACTAGGCGATAAAAAGATATGACAGTAATTGTATCAATAAATGGATATCTGCATATAAATAATATCAGCAGAAAAAGAAAAACCTTACCAATCCGATAAGGTTTTTCTTTTTTTGAGTAAAAGGCTTTTTGCTGTCATCAATCACTGAATAACAGCTTTAGCAAACTTACCCTTCTAAGTGACAGATATATTGAACAATTTCTTCTGTCCGCAGATTAAAACCACTATTGCCTTCAACCACGAATGATTGACCAGCGCGGTAATAGCTGAATTCTTCGTCACCATTAATTTTGACCTCACACTCACCGCCTGTGATCTCGATACGCTCGGAGGTATTGGTGCTAAAATGATAATGCTCAACCAAATTATCACAAGGCAAGATAACGCCCAATGTTTTATGTCGACCATCTTCGAACATAATAGTGTGGCTTGAACAACGACCATCATAAGATATCGTCGCTTGAGCATTGACTGTTACATTAGTAAATTGCGCCGCTGTCATAGTGGCTTCCTTATCAAATAATCATTACGAAACTAAAAAATAAGTAATTGGTTAGAGTACCGCCAGAGTTGCATCGTTAACCGACAGCTCTGTACTACGTACTGTATCCTTCTATACTAGATATCTGTGCGCTAGAGCTAGCCACAGGTTCTATGAAAATACTTTAGAATAATGACCGAGTGGCATACTCTTCCAACTATACGCCTATCATTTTACAAAATTATGACTCGTTATCGTGTATTACACTGCACTAATCTAATCAGAAGAGTTTATCATTATGTGAGATTATGCTACCACATTATATCTATAAAGTTTGTTAAAGCGACTAGGAAAATGCTGTTTGATGCGAATCCTAAACTTACTTACTCACCTTTTTTTGAGTCAGCACCTGATCACTACAATTGGGCTATTTTTATAAGTTTAATCCGCAACCATGCTTAGTATACAACCATCATTTTGACAGGCTTAATCACCTTAATGATTGATATTGTGAATATTATGATGATGACTCATAGCCAGTTTTTGACAGTTTTATGGTAATCTTCCAACAATAAAATCTATTATACATCGCTTGAAAGTTTGTATTTAAGCGCGTTTAACACCATACTATTTGCCTATAATATTTATCTCATTAACACGGTTGAATGAATAATTCGGTTTCCTTATTTACCCTATTTTATATATGGCTTCTTGAGATGTATATGAAGTCTATTGTCTGTCATGAGAGGCATTGATGCTAGTATCATTAACTTTACATCAGTTTGCGTTGATTGCTCAGCATGAGCTGAGTGTGGCTGAAGGCTTCAATGTCATCACTGGTGAGACCGGTGCTGGCAAATCGCTATTACTCGATGCACTGTCTTTATGTGTTGGTGAGCGCGCAGACAGTGCGATGGTCAGACACGGGGCGGCGCAAGCTGATATTTATGCGCAGTTTGATGTGGAGCATAACAGTGTCATCGCTGAGTGGTTCGCTAAAAATGATCGACCATTAGAAGAACCCGAAGTCCTAATTCGTCGTCAGCTCAGCAATACTGGACGCTCAAAAGCGTGGTTAAATGGCACGCCTGTCAGCTTGGCGGAGCTCAAAAGCTTAGGCGCATTGTTAGTTAATATCCATAGTCAACATGCTCAGCAAGCGCTCCTCAAGCCGCAGTTTGTGGTGCAATGGCTCGATGAGATGGCACAAATCACGCCATTAGCCATACAAACTGCCAGTAGCTATCAAGCTTACCAGCAGCTCAAACGCCATGCTGACGACATTGCGAGCCGTGAGGCTCAGCGACAAGACCGTATTGAGCTTTTGCAAAGCCAACTTGCTGATATTGCACCGTTATTGGCGGTTGATTATGCAGAAGTTGAAGCAGAGCACGAAGAGCTGTCTAATATCGAAGCCCTCATGATAGAGGCCAGTCATGGCTTACATCTGCTCGACAATGACACGGATGAGCCAGATGTGATGACCTTGCTTGGTCAGGCGATCAAGCTTTGTGATAACCAAATGAGTGTCAGTCAAACCTTTGAGCAAGCCTCCGAGCAACTACATTTAGCACAGCAACAAATTACTGAGGTAACAGGCTTACTGTCAGATTATGCTGAGCAACAGTTGCCTGATCCTGAGCGTTTGCAGACATTAGACAGTCTTATCAGCTTAGGACATCGTTTATCACGTAAACATAGCTTGCCAACGAGCGACTTAATCGATGAAGCAAAGGGCTGGGAAGCGCAATTAGAGCAGCTAGCAAACGAGCCAAGCAGTGATGCGATGGCGGCACAAATTGAACAGGCTTGGCAAGACTATCTTGTATTCGCCACTCAGCTAAATAAAGAGCGCTCGAAAGCCGCGCCGATCGTCAGCAAACAATTAATGCAGCAGCTACAACCGCTCGCGCTACCCAATGCCCGCTGCGAGTTTGTCTTTACCAAAAAAGCCGATGCCAGCCAATATAGTGCGCAAGGTTGCTATGATATTGATTTATTATTTAGCGCCAACGTTGGTATGCCGATGCAGCCGCTACATAAGATTGCCTCAGGCGGTGAGCTGTCACGAATGGCACTGGTTATGCAAGTACTGCAAGCAACCAATGCCGATAATAATGCCGCCAAACCGATGCTAGTATTTGATGAAGTCGATGTCGGTATCAGTGGTGGTACGGCGCAAGTGGTCGGTGAGCTACTGCGCACGCTTGGGCAGACGCAGCAGCTACTAGCCATTACTCACCAAGCACAAGTCGCAGCGCAAGCGCATCAGCATATTTTGGTACAAAAACATCATGACGAGCAGACCGAAAGCGAGCTATTAATACTGACCGATAGCGCGCAAGTCGACGAGCTGGCACGCATGTCTGGCGGTGTGATCATCACTGACGTCACTCGCGACCATGCGCGCAGTTTATTGACCGATGTGAAATAAAGGCTTGGTCATTCATCAACCAGTTGTGCAGCGCTGTGTCTCATCACTGCTAAATACTTGCTTTGGTTGATTTTCACCTCAGTATCGCCATATAGTGGTGTGTTATTTCTGTTATTTTACCTTCAATATTAGGGTGCGTTTGTCTCTATGTCTAAAGCCAATTTGACCCATCATTTTTTAATCGCGGCACCAGAACTATCAGACCCAAGGTTTGAGCAGGCGCTGATTTATATTTGCCGTCATGATAAACACGGTGCACTCGGTCTGATGGTCAATCGTCCATTAGAGCAGGCACGCGTGGGCAAACTGCTAGAAGATTTAGACATTGAAGTGACGGATGCGCAAGTGATGGAAGATATAGCATTAGAGGGTGGCCCGATGTATCCAGAGGTTGGCTTTGTGCTGCATACGGGGCAGCCTGAGTGGGCATCGTCTTTTGCAATCTCAGAAAACGTCTGTATTACCACCAGTCAAGATATCCTTAAGCGTATCGCCGCAGGTCAAGGCGTTGGGCATTATCAGCTGTGCTTGGGTCATGCCAGCTGGGGTAAAAAACAGCTCGATCAGGAACTTAACAACGGCGACTGGCTCGTTTGTCCTGCTGATTTAAACTTATTGTTTGATACACCATTCGAAGAACGCTGGCAAATTGCCGCGGATAAGATTGGGGTGAACTTTGATTACCTTAGTAGCGATATTGGTCATGCTTAATGATTGGTTATGATAGTTAAATTATCCATTTAAATAAAACCGCATTTAAATCAAAGTCGCGTTCAAATTAAAGCCGTTAAGCTAAATGAATCACGCCCAATAGAAATAGGAAGTATGCATAATGATGGTAGAGTCTGATACGAGCATTAAAATCGAAACTGCTGACACTATTGTGGCGGAACCCGCTATTAAGCCTCATCTTATTTTGGCGCTCGATTACGGGGTAAAAAAGATGGGTATGGCGCTGGGTAATACCATTACCGAGACTGCGCGTGCCTTTGATATTTTAGCGATGAATAATGGTCAGCCTGATTGGGATAATCTGCTCGGTATTATCAAAGTCTGGGGCGTGGCAAAAGTGGTGGTTGGGTTGCCACTTAATATGGATGGCAGCAGCTCAATGCTGTCTAAGCGTGCGCATAAATTCGCTCGTCGTCTAGCACATAGAGTCATGGAACAGCATCTACCAGTGGTTGTGAGCCTTTGTGATGAGCGCCTGACTTCAGTGGCAGCGCGTGAGATCGCGTGGGATAATGGTTGGATTAAGCATGAACGCGACCCAATTGATGATATCTCTGCCTGCATTCTGATGTCTACTTATTTCGCTGATCCCAGTAGTAGTATCGCCATCGACGCTATCAAAGCCGATTAAGTCAGTGACAAACCTGCTGCTAAAACACTCTTAATTAAAACACTGCCAATTCTGACATATCGTCACTCTACACGGATAAATACCTGATTATTATGACCACTGTCTCAGACCACTCCCTGCAAAACAAATCGCAACATGGTTTTGCGCCGCTTGCCATCGCCCGTATCAAAGGCGCACAGCGAGCGAATCAAATAGCGATTTATCTCATTTATGCCGCTATTCTCGCCTTTATGGTCTTTGGCACCATTGCCAGTATCAAAGCCTTTCATGACAATCAACTGCTTTATCAACTTTTCTATAACTTGCCTTATGCCTTGGTTGCGCTTACGATTCCTATTACTATTTATGATGCGCTAGTGATTTATCGTTATCGCTTAAACCAAGCGTCGATGATTGCCATGAGCATTGGCGTATCGACCATCATATTGGTTGGTGGCTTATTATTCGCTGATACCGCCTGGTTAGGCTTATCTTGTTGGCTAGGTGTGGCGTTTTTATTTAAAGTGAGCTTTAAGCGCTTTTTTAACTTTCTAGAAGCAGAAAAAGACACTGACATCGCTGAAGAAGCGTAAAGCATACTTATAAATGACGCAAAAAACTTTCACCTTATATTATCGATTTAAATGACTATTATGAGCACTTTTACCACGCAAACGACGATCAATCATCATTTAGATACGCAAGGGCTGATTTGCCCTGAGCCTGTCATGATGCTGCATCGAACCATCCGTAACGCTGATGCTGGCGAGGTGATTGAAATACTCGCCACCGACCCAGCCACCACTCGTGACATTCCTAATTTTTGTCGTCATTTGGGACATGAGCTTGTGCAGCAAGAAACGCTTGCTGAAAATGTAAATCTAAACGTCGATCCCGATGAAATAATGGTCGCTGGCGATGAAGATGCACCAATCAGCGCCACGCTTTATCGTTATCTGGTTAAGAAAAAAAGCGCTTAAATGCACTCAAGTGACCGCAGCAAAGCATTGGTCACAGAAAGGCATTGATCACAGCACAACATTGACAGCGCAATAAACAATATAAAGATATCTTTGCATTCTAAGCAAACTATCATTCACAGAAGGTAGGCTATTACGTGTTACAAACAGAAAAGCAGTATGTACAATGGCAAGAAAACGAGACTCTACGTAATGCTCTTTGGTTGTCTGAAAGCAATCATATGCCACCTGCGCGCATTGTATTGGTCGATGATACAACGACCGCAGATGACGCTTATCGCTTAGCTTGCGAAGGCAGCTCACTGCTGTGGCGCGGTGATTTTCATAATGCACGCCAGTTGCTACAAGCGCTCGGTCGTCGCATAGATCGTACCAATGAGCGCTCTGAGCTGCGAAAAGCAAAAAAAGCGGCTAAATCTACAACAGAATCTGATTCAGTCAACTCTAAAGAAATTCCCAACCTCTTTCATCAACAGCGCCAACTCCAAGCCCAACGTTCTCGCATACTAAGCCGTTTGCTACTAGAGCTTGATGCCAGTTATGTCAGCCAACTACGCCGTGCGCCCGATGTCAGTGCAGCCTGCATAGCCGCTTTTGGCCCACTAGATAAGGCAATGGATGAGTCTTGTGTACTGTCGTTTCGTGACTTGCAAGGCGCACTTGGCGCAGCAGGATGGCGCGAAAAAGGTGTCCCAATAGACAGCTTAGGGCTATCAATTTTCCCGCATTATGGCGTCTTTGCACCAACCCGTCATGAGTATGTACAGCTATTGCTCGATGCACCGCTACCAGCAAGCCATGATGTCGCCTATGACATCGGTACCGGCACGGGATTGCTGGCTATTATCTTAGCGCAGCGCGGTGTTTCGCAAGTGATAGCAACGGATTTAAACCCACGTGCTTTGGCCTGTGCCAACGAGAACTTTACACGCTTAGAATTACCTGCCGTACAATTGCAGCAAGCCGATTTATATCCGACTGATGCACCACTCGCCAACCTGATTGTCTGCAATCCGCCTTGGTTACCTGCTAAGCCAAGCTCGTCTCTTGAGTACGCCGTCTATGATGCCAAGAGCGCGATGCTGCGTGGGGTGTTGCAAGGTGCCAAACAGCACTTAGCTGAGCACGGCGAGCTTTGGTTGATAATGTCGGACTTGGCAGAGCACCTGCAACTGCGCACCCGTGATGAGTTACTAAGCTTGTTTGCCGATGCTGGATTGGCAGTAAAATATCGTCTGGACACCCAACCTAAGCATGGTCGCAGCCAAGATGATACGGACCCGCTACATATCGCGCGCAGTGCTGAAGTCACTTCATTATGGTGCTTAACGCTTATCTAACATTTAACCATCGAGTACTGAGTTATGAGTCGTGATCGTGCCGTGCAACAGCGCCAACCTAAGGCGCTGGCAGTAGATGACGAACCCAGTTATATCACTGAGTTTCGTCAAGCCATGCTGGCACGTGGTCTAGCAACGCGTACTCGTAATGCTTATGTCCGCGACCTGCGCTCTTGCGAGCTGACCAATCCTATCGCCCTGACACGCTGGCAGCCTGATGACGTGCTGCACTGCTTATCAACCCTGACTCAAGAAGGCAAAACGCCACGCACTCAGGCACGCATGCTCTCAAGCTTGCGTCAGTTTTATCTGTGGATGATTGCCAGTAATCTGCGTGAAGACAATCCTTGCGAGCGTATCAAAAGCCCAAAGCTCGGACGTCCTTTGCCCAAAGATTTGGCAGAAGCAGATGTCGATAATCTCCTTGCCGCGCCCGATACCAGCACTGCGCTAGGACTACGAGATAAAGCCATGCTAGAGGTGCTATATGCCTGCGGGCTGCGTGTGAGCGAGTTGATTAATCTCTCATTAGAACAAGTGAATTTAAACGCTGGCTGGCTACAAATCACTGGGAAAGGTAATAAAACCCGACTGGTGCCACTTGGCGAATATGCAAACGATGCGCTAGAGGATTATCTAACGCATGCTCGTGGCGATTTGATTGCGCATTTGAAATCAGGAAATTGCCAAGCGGTGTTTTTAACGGCGCAAGGTGGCTATATGACGCGACAGAATTTTTGGTACTTGCTTAAGAAATACGCCAAAGTTGCCAGTATCGATAAAGAACTATCACCGCATACCCTACGTCACGCCTTTGCCACGCATCTACTAAATCATGGTGCAGACTTACGTAGCGTGCAGTTGTTGCTAGGCCACAGTGACTTATCAACCACGCAGATTTATACCCATGTGGCGACGGCGAGATTGCAGAAATTGCATGCGGAGCATCATCCGAGAGGTTAGAATTTTTATCATAGTAATATTGATAAACAAAGAGTTATGCTATGTACGTTGAAGTCAAAAACATTAAAGAAGATGGTAATGAGATAACATATGAGTTTTTTAATGGGTCATGTGTCTCTAATGGAATTTTTGTACTATACAAGGATAGAATGGAGCCATTTACCTTTGATATGTCGTGTCGGTTGATTAAGCCTATTGATGGTTATGCTCCTGAGGCACATTATCAAAGAGCAATGGTGGCCGTCATGAAAAGTTACAGGAAAAATGGTGAGTTACCCGAACATGCTTTTTTCATGTCAGGATAATACAATGAATGAAGCTCACATTAACTCATTACTACGTGATATTCCAACAGATGTTGATTACACAGAGTTGCCTGAAGATCTAGATCCTGAGGACATACCACCCGAACGTATTAAAGGTGTTGTTGATCTTTTGACCCATGAAGATGATTATATCGTTTTTCAGGCAGCACGGTTATTGACCTCTTGGGGTATCGAAGAAGGTTTTGATACTCTAAGAAAACTGCTAGTAGAGAATGAGTTGCAAGGAATGATACAGCATCGTATATATGGATATGATGAGACTTATAAACACGTTCTATATGCGTTTATTAGCTATTGGGCAAATCAATCAGACGCAGGTAAAGGAGAACAAGCCAGAAAAGCGATATTTGAGCCTGTGTCTATTATAATTAAAGCATCTAATACACAATTATTCCAAATTGATAAAATATTTCGACTAGTGCTTGATGATGACTTTAATGAATATATTCCACTATTGAAAGAGCATCTTCAGATTATAATTAAGAACCCAGAAGATAACTATTGGAGAATTCATGATGTTATTGAACTGTTCTTAAAAGTTGACCCTGACTTCATTGCGCAAGTACTAAAAGAAAATAAGAAAGAATTATCCAATTTTAGGTTTTAGTGTACTAGTTTTAGATATTATCTTGATTACAAAGTACTTAAGACGCGTTCTACTCTTGTTCAAACCTTGCCACGATTCCATAAATAGATAGCTGCAAACCTATCCTTTTCTCGTTACAATACCCTTATTAAAGTGCGTCATGATATACACACCGCCTTTTCCCTATCCATTATCCGAGAATCTCATGAGCCATAGACCACCTGCTGACCTACTAAAGAGCGCCCAACACTGGCGCGAAGACATTAACTTTCGCCAAGACGTACTGGGTAAGCCATTTGATTTTGCGACCACATGGGGCATTTTTTCACCGCAAAAGCTCGATGATGGTAGCTTGATGCTGCTTGATTATATTGATTTTGAAGCGGATGACGATTCGATCGATTTGGGCTGTGGCTATGGCGTCCTTGGCATGACGGCGGCGCGTGAATGTCCGAACGGTCTGCATACCTTGATTGATAAAGACTTTATGGCGGTAGAATATGCACGCCTGAATTGTGAAAAAAACGGTCTGAAAAATGTCGATGTGCATTTATCAAATGGCTTTAATCACGTGGCAAAAGATAAAGACTTTAGCCTTGTGATGTCAAACTTGCCAGCCAAAGTAGGTAAAGAGCAGCATTATTTATATTTCCTCGATGCCTATGCTCGTATGCGTAAAGGTGGGCGTTTTTATGTGGTGACAATCAATGGCCTACGTCAGTTTATGAAGCGCTCATTTACCGAAGTGTTTGGCAACAGCGAAAAGATTAAACAAGGTAAGACCTATACGATTACCATGGCGACCAAAGACTAAGCTTTAAAAGCTTATGTCTTAAAAGCTGTATAATCAAAGAAGCCCGCTAAAACACTATGTTTTAGCGGGCTTCTTTATAGCAAATGATATCTGGCTACATCTGCCGTTTAAGCAAATAGCCACCCAATATCGCACTGGCGATAATCGGTAATATCACCATTAATAACGGCGAAAATCCAGTCGCCAATGAGACAAAGCCAACCAAGTCTTGCACGTAACTAAATAGCAAGCCAAACAATAATGCCACGACGATACGCAAGCCTAAGCTATGCGTACGTAGTGAGCCAAAGACGAATGAGCAGGCAACAATCACCAGTGATAAAATCGATAATGGTGACAGTAGCTTTTGCCAAAAAGCCAGCTCATGGCTTAGCGAGCGTGTGCCTTGTTGGCGCATAAATTGACGATGCTCGTACAGCTGGGTCAATGACAAATCCTCTGCCTTACGGGTAAGCAGATATACCGATTCAGGGGCAAAGGGCAGGCTTAAGGTATCTGACGGTGAGATGGCTTGGCTACTCTCAAAGCCCTGATTAATCATCAGCTTGGTCATGTTTTTCAGCTGCCACTCATAGCGATATTGCTCGCTCGGTTTGCTGCTGGCAGGATCAACAGGTTCACGACCAATATATTTACCACCCTCAGCGTGAATGGCCGTTTGCAGATTGCCATTATTGTCTAAATGCCAGCGTTTAACTTCGCCGATATTACCTTGCACATCAGCATAATCGATATACAAAATATCGCTACCATCTGGCTTGGCACTGCCGTCTTTTGTACTCTCAAAGCGTGGCTGCAACGTCCAATAACCGCGTACCGATGTGACCAATGAACTACTGTCTTCGTCGTTGATTTCTTTTGCCAATTGATTAGAGTGCGGCAGCACGAACTGATTGATAATCAATGCGAGCAACACAAAAATCAAAGCAGGCTGCAATACCCAACCGACGATACGATAAACGCTGACGCCAGCGGCACGCATCACGACCAGCTCACTTTTATTGGCAAGCAAGCCCAAGCCAACCACTGCACCTAGCAATGCGCCAGTGGGAATAAATTGCTCTAAAAAATAAGGCGAGCGATAAAAAATATACTTAATCGCCTCGCCCATCGTATAGCTATCATCTAACGAATCCAGCTCAGACAAATAAGAGAATACCAGCTGTAATGCCCACAAGCCTATGACAGCTCCGACGATTGCGAGCAAAGCGTTCAGCTTGACGTAACGGCTCAGCACTTTTAGCTTGGCAGGTTTGCGAGCGTACTTAGCATGAGCGTTTTGCGAGTCAGGATTAGATGGTTTAGAAGATAAGACACTCATTAGGACTGCCCTCCTTGTGAGCCACTGCTCTGATGATCGGCAACTGTTAAAGGCGTGTTCTTCGGTTTGCGAAAGCGTAATCGATGCTGCACACGGCTGCCCCAATTCATATAGAGTGCCAATGCCATAAATCCTAAAATGAGCCACGCATATGCCCAGACGCTCACGCTGCCTTTGCTAACAGCATTTTTGAGTGAAATAATACCCAGTGCACAGCTGACAAACAATAAAATAGAAGGGAATAGGCGTAACCAGCGACCTTGACGCGGACGTACTTGCGCCAGTGGTACAGCGAGCATTGGTGCAATGATCATCAACCACGGCAATGCCAAACGATAGCCAAGCTCACTTTGTGCCACACGCAGCGAGTTGCCACTACTTGCCGTACCACCCGTCGCGGCTTGCCATAATGGTCCAATCGCTTGCGTTTCGATATTATCTTCGGTGATGACTTCTTTTGAGGATTCTGTCAAAGTAATGCGGTAACGATCAAAGCCCACTTGATTGTATTTCAGACTGCCAGCACCGACTTCATAACGACGCCCTTGGAACAAGTCCAATTGGGTCACACCGCTATTACCCGTGTCTACTTGCTCGGCACGCTTAGCCAACGTGATAGTATCTTTGCTGATGTTGGTATTATTAGTAATCGCAGTTGGCATATTTGGTATGTCTGAAATATTTAATTGCTCAGCGGTTTCGGGATCAATGGTGTTTTTAACATCGACGGCAGCCTCTTTAGCAGTGTTGTTTTTAGCGGCACTGCCCTTTTTGTCAGGCTCAGATTGAATCAATATCACATCTTGCAATTGCTTTTTATCATCGCTCAAGCTGCCCACATACAAATGATAATTGCCACTACTAATAAATTCATTGGGACGAATTAAGTCAAAAGCGCTGGTCAATGCCTGCTGTTGCCAGACACTTTCTGATGAGCGTACGCCCCACGGTTTACCAACGATAGATAAAGCCGCTTCACCAACGAACAACGCCAATATTAACGGCGTCATCAAACGGGCAAGTTTACCACGCGACACCCCACTGGCATTAATCACCGCCATTTCTTGATCGACATACAGCCGCCCGAATACCAGCATTAGAGCGATAAAAAATGCTAATGGCAGGATAAGCTCTAAAAAGTACGGCAAATTATAACCAATGATGGTAAATAACAAGCTGATATCTAGATTGCCTTCTGCGGCAATACCAAAGTAACGGATCAAACGACCGCCCAGCATCATCACCACTAAAAACCCCAAAACCAATGCGGTCGTTGAGGCAACTTGTTGAGTCATATAGCGGCGTAATATCACAATGGGCACTCTTTTAAAAAGGTTGATAGTCGCACGATTTATCGCAGCTTTATTGGCAAACACTGACAATTATGGATAGCTCTAAATACAATAGCTGATACCGATAACTGAATAATAGAAACACAAGACCGTGCTGCTCAATCAAATACTTAAACAGCCTTAAAAGCAACGGCAAAAGATATGAAAATATCTGCGATACAGGTTAGCAATATGCTGTAAAAATTAGCGATGAAGATAACCGCTAATCCTAGCATATTTTGCTCAAAAATGGCTGTGAAATGTGTTTGCAAACATTGCGTCCATCTTGCTATAACGCTGTATGGCTCACCAATAATAGATAAGATATGAGAAGAATAACTAGCATTTAACTCATTAGTTTGTCTTATCTAAGAAGCCTTTTTATTAAGTCTTTGCACGATATTTTTACTTGATGTCATTTGGAAACCTTTGTGTGTCATTCGTATCACTGCCCTCGCACCGTTAGGATTACTTGTTAAACTGAGAAAACTAAAAATTCCTAATTATCTCGCCCAATGGAGAATATTAATGACAAATAAACTTGCTTCTACCCCTTCTACTTTACTTGAAATCGCTGGTGGTCAATTTGATACGCTCGATTGGTCAAATTGCGCCGTGGTTTTTATTGACTATCAAAACGAATATGTCGATGGGGCGATGCCATTGGGGCAAGCTGGTACGAACGCCATTGCAAATGCGCGACTATTGCTAGACAAAGCTCGTAAACAGAACGTTCCTATCTTCCATATTGCGCATCATGGCGCAGATAATGGCAACGTTTTTGATCCTTTGTCATCTAACGTCGAGATTATCGCTGAATTACAACCAAAGGATAGCGAAACCGTCATCGTCAAAAAAAATCCCAATGCGTTCCATGATACCCAGCTTCAAGCACTTATTTCAGCTGCGCAAAAACAGCAAATTATTTTTGCAGGCTTTATGAGTCATATGTGTGTTAGCTCAAGCGTGAGAGCCGCCTTTGATTTAGGCTTTGACAGTTTTGTTTGCCATGATGCTTGTGCCACTCGCGACCTGCCTGACTATAAAAAAGAGAAAATCAGCGCTGATACCATACATGCTACCGCGATGGCAGCACTGCAAGATAGATTTGCCGCTTTAGTAGCAACCGATGAGTTAGTTAATAGCTAATAAGCAGTTCGAACCCATGACCTAAACCTTGCTCACTGCGCACTCACCTCGCAATATGCTACACTATTGCGATTGCTTGACTGGCCAAACAATCTGATAATTTAACAGGTATCAGCAATTAAAAAAATCTGCCATTTTCATAGCGTTAACGTCATAACTATAATGTCATAACCCCAATAAGGATAAATATATGAATATTAAATTAACCCAAACACTGCCAAAAACCCATACGCAAAAAATCCTCAAAAAAGAAGCGAAAAGTAAAGACGCGGCCTGCCTTGTCGTTTTGATCGATGATAAGAAAAATATCTTAGCTGAGTCAGTCTTGAGCGATTATCAAACCCGCATTGAGCAATTGATTGAAGTATCACACTTTACCGGCAAAGCTTGTGAAACGGTTGCTGACTATGCGCTAGCGGGTGATAAGAAAACCACCAAAGAAAACCCAGTACAGCTCTTATTGGTCGGTGTGGGTAATGTTGATAAATTGCGTCATAGCGTTCTAGAAAAAATTGCCAATACCATTTATAAGAGCACCCAAAAACGCGTCAATTCTATCACTGTTGCGCTGGGCGATAGCTTAGAAGAAAACCAGTTTAGTCAATTCGCGCTGAGCTTACTGGCAGCAAGCTATCGTTTTGACAAGTACAAATCTGAGCAGCAAACACCTGTTTTAACGGATATCTATTTACTGGCAGAGCCGTCTTTAAAAGACTCATTAGACTTTGCACAAGCGGTCTTTACTGGTCAAAGCTTGACCCGTGATGTTGCCAATGAGCCGGGTAATATCTGTTTCCCAGCGTATATGGCTGAGCAAGCACAGGAATTGGCAAACACTTATCCTGACCTCTTAAAAGTAACGGTACTTGGCGAAGACGAGATGTCAGCACTGGGTATGAACTGCTTCTTGTCGGTCGCGCAAGGCTCTACCAAAGAAGGTAAGCTGGTACTGATGGAGTATCGTGGCAAGTCTAATTTTAGCGTCAATGCTGATGCCGATACTAGCAAAGCCACTACCAACAGCGCAAAAGTAGCTGGCGGTCTAAAAGCATTGGCTGATAAATTACCAACCAAAGCTGCTAGCAAAAAAGCCGCTAAAAATGCTGAACAGAATAGCGAAGACAATGCCCAAAGTGCACACGATGATGCCCCTATCGTGCTTGTTGGTAAGGGTGTTACCTTTGATTCAGGTGGTATCTCAATCAAACCGGGTGCGGCGATGGATGAGATGAAATTTGATATGGGTGGCTCTGCGGCGGTACTCGGTACTCTAAAAGCATTATGTGAAGCGCGTCTACCTATCAATGTCGTCGGGGCGCTAGCTTGTGCTGAAAATATGCCATCAGGCGAGGCGACGCGCCCAGGCGATATCATCAAAGCAATGAACGGTAAGTCTGTTGAAATCTTAAATACCGATGCTGAAGGTCGTTTAGTATTGTGCGATACCTTATGCTACGTACAAAAGTATTATCAGCCAAAAGCCATCATCGATGTCGCAACCTTGACTGGTGCTTGTGTGGTTGCGTTGGGTCATGTACGCTCGGCAGTCTTTAGTAATGACGAAGATGTTTTGTTTGACTTAGAAAACGCCAGTAACCTATCAGGCGACCTTATCTGGCACATGCCGATGGATGACGAGTATCAAACGCAGATTGACTCGCCTATCGCTGATATTCAAAATATCGGTGGTAAAGGTGCGGGCGCTGTGACTGCTGCCTGTTTCTTATCGCGCTTTATAGAAGAAGGTCAAGCATGGGCGCATTTAGACATCGCTGGTACGGCATGGATTTCAGGTCAAGACAAAGCCGCGACTGGTCGTCCTGTGCCATTATTTATGCAATACCTAAAAAATAGCGCAAATATGGCATAATCTATTGATGAATCATCACTCAATGAAAACCACTCTATGAAAGTTAGCTTTTATGTATTAACTGAGAATAAAGCCCAAGATTTCTTGGGCTTTATTTGTCAGCTGACCCAGACGGCGCTCAATAAAAGCAGCCAGTCGTTATTGATTCTTATCGAAAAAGACGATGAATTGCTGTCGACGCTTGATGAAGCCCTTTGGGCACAAGACGATACGAGCTTTGTACCGCATCAATGCCTTTTAGATTCTAATCCTGAAGGCGCTGATATTGATGGTGTTCATACTGATATTAATAATCAATTATTAGCACCAGTGTTGCTTGCCAGCTATATGCCAGCCGATTTTAAAGGGATCGTACTCAATACTACGATACGTCCCGTTAATGACTATATAAATGCTACCAGCAATACATTGCCAACTCGTATTTTAGAGCTTATCAAACCTGATACAGTCAGCACTGAGGCAGGACGCGCTAAATATAAGCATTACCAGCAACTCGGCTATGAGCTTACCCATTTCAAAGTTTAATCTTCTATTACAAAATCAAACGCCAGTCATGGCGTTTTTTTGTGCTTAAATGTCGACTTTTAAAATTCTTAGAGGCTTATAAGTACGTTATTACCTACTGCCTTATAAAATCTGTCAGTAGGCGCTTATCACAAAAAATGCTAACATCCTTCGGTCGTTAAGCTAACGATTGTTAAGCTAATATTTATTTCCAAATGGACTAAAGGGGTAAAAATGCATTCATTAATAGCGATGTACCAACGAATCGGATTGGTAACGCTGATTGTTATCGGTTTAGTACTAGGTACTTTGATAGGATGGCTTGCGCCAAGTGTGGGTATTGCCTTAGGGATTTTGGGGACCCTGTTCGTAGGTGCCCTAAAAGCCGTTGCCCCTATACTGGTATTTTTCTTAGTGATGGCTGCTATCTGTCAACATCGTAGCGGTAATAAGGTCTATGTAAAACCGGTGCTGTTTTTATATCTGATAGGCACTTTTATAGCCGCTTTGGTCGCTGTTGGTGCCAGCTTTTTATTCCCAACCGAATTGACGTTAGTGAATGCGACCATCGAGCAAGTACCGCCAGCAAACTTAAAAGAAGTATTGAATAATTTATTACTCAGTCTCGTCGCCAATCCAGTTGCTGCACTAGCCAATGCTAATTATATCGGTATATTAGCTTGGGCCGTTATCATCGGCATTGCGCTACGACAAGCTGGCGAGACGACTCGCAGCACTGTTAATGACATTGCAGATGCCATCTCAAAAGTAGTCAAATGGGTCATCGCGCTAGCACCTTTTGGTATTTTGGGATTAGTCGCCAATACCGTCGCTGATACTGGCTTTGCTGCGTTATTGGGCTATGCACGAATTTTGCTAGTATTGATAGGCTGTATGTTGTTTATTGCTTTGGTGACGAACCCTCTCCTCGTATACTTAAAAACAGGTAAAAACCCTTATCCACTGGTATTCACCTGCTTACGTGAATCTGGTATTACTGCGTTTTTTACCCGTAGCTCTGCTGCCAATATTCCTATCAATATGAACCTTGCCAGCAAATTAGGCTTACATGAAAATACTTATTCAGTCACCCTGCCATTAGGCGCCACTATTAATATGGCAGGTGCAGCGATTACTATTAATGTCTTAACACTTGCAGCCGCGAATACACTCGGTATTGAAGTGACCTTTGGCTCAGCATTACTGCTAAGTATAGTCGCTACAATCAGTGCTGGCGGTACCTCTGGCGTCGCTGGTGGCTCATTACTACTCATTCCTTTGGCGGCCAGTTTATTCAATATTCCTGATGATATTGCGCTACAAGTAGTGGCTATTGGCTTTATTATCAGTGTGCTGCAAGATTCCGCAGAGACCGCATTGAACTCATCAACAGACGTCTTATTTACTGCCGCTGCTGATCCAAAATATGCACGCTAATGTTGGATCTGTTAAAGACGACCATAACAAACCAATCATCTTAAATTGATAGGTATAAAAATAAAAAAGGGCTTAACTGCCCTTTTTTTGGTTATACTTTACCCATTTTTATTCTGTTTTACGAATCTTACCTTTATACGAGTATGAGACTAGTAAAGCAAAAAAACATAAAATGGCTTGATCTCTTTTATTATTCATTAGATTGTCGGGGTAAGGATGTATTCATTTTTTGCGATGTATAAGCGCATTGGTCTAGTACCACTTATTATTATCGGTTTGATAGCGGGAGTATTGATAGGTTGGTTGGCACCAGATATCGGTATTGCCTTAGGATTGTTGGGTACCTTATTTGTAGGAGCACTAAAAGCCGTTGCACCGATACTGGTATTTGTGTTGGTCATGGCGGCCATTAGCCAACATCGCAGCGGTAATGAGGTTTACGTCAAGCCTGTGCTTATCATGTATATGTTTGGCACTTTTTTAGCCGCACTAACTGCTGTTGGCGCGAGCTTTTTATTCCCGACAGAACTGGTATTGGTCAACGCCACAATTGAGCAAGTCCCACCAGCCAACCTTAAAGAAGTACTGACCAATCTACTACTAAACCTGGTTGCCAATCCTGTTAATGCCATCGCTGAAGCCAACTATATTGGTATTCTAGCGTGGGCAATTATCATCGGTTTCGCACTGCGCCAAGCCAGTGATACCACACGCGCTGTGGTCGGTGATTTTTCTGACGCCATCTCCCAAGTGGTGAAGTGGGTCATTGCCCTAGCACCTTTTGGTATCTTGGGTTTGGTCGCCAACACCGTCGCTGAGACAGGCTTTGCGGCTTTAGCAGGCTATGCGCGTATCTTGATGGTACTGGTCGGTTGTATGCTATTTATCGCTTTGATTGCTAATCCTATTATTGTACTGATCAAAACGGGCAAAAACCCTTATCCGCTAGTATTCAAATGCTTGCGTGAGTCAGGGATTACCGCATTCTTTACGCGTAGCTCGGCTGCTAACATTCCCGTCAATATGAACCTTGCCCGCAAACTGGGTCTACACGAAGATACTTATTCGGTAACGATTCCACTGGGTGCGACCATTAATATGGCCGGCGCGGCGATTACGATTAACGTCTTAACGCTTGCAGCCGCGCATACACTCGGTATTGAAGTGACCTTTGCCTCAGCACTGCTACTCAGTTTGGTTGCAACCATTAGTGCCTGCGGTGCCTCTGGTGTCGCTGGTGGTTCATTACTCTTAATTCCATTGGCAGCGAGCTTATTTAGCATTCCAAATGATATCGCTATGCAAGTGGTAGCGATTGGCTTTATTATTGGTGTGATACAGGATTCGGCAGAAACGGCGTTGAACTCCTCAACGGATGTACTGTTTACCGCAGCCGCTGATCCAAAATATGCGCGTTAAACGCTAAATATATTATTTGCAAAAAAAGGGTCTCATTTTAGAGACCCTTTTTTTGTGCTGATTTTTTATGTACTGAATAAAGGGGAAATAAATTATTTTAAATGATCGATTTCAATTTCAATCACTGGTGTCTGCATGTCTAATTGGCGTTTAAATTGGCGTAATTGTTCGAGCTCATCCAATAGCTCAAGTATCAAGCCAATCGCAGGAACACTGGCTTCAAAGTCGCGGCTAAGGCGCGAGGCACGGCGCACTGTCGTCAGCTGATAGCCAGTGAACTGCTCACGTTCCGGCACATCATATTCGATGATGTCCTCTTCAATCAATTCGATGACCCATTGGCGCTCTTGGCCACAGGCAGATACCAGCTCATCCAAGCTCATGATAATGTCGGTAAATTCAGGCGAGTGTTTCATAGCTATTATCCTCGTTTGCTCTTTATTTCATCGTTATCGTATGGTCTTCATCTCTATTACAGTGTTTCAATATGAGTAATTTTTGGTGGCCATTAACGACTAATATTGATATCGGCAAAGGCTTGTTTTAGTTGCTCATAAGCTTGGGTCGCAGCCTCAGTGCTGATATCAGGGTTCACGATGTTTAAGGTTAGATACAAATCACCCGCTTGCTTAGCAGGGATACCTTTACCTTTTAGACGTAAATTGCTACCAGACTTGCTGTTCTTAGGCACAGTCACAGCAAGCGTACCAGCTGGCGTACTGACGTTGATTTTTTCACCCAACGCCGCTTCCCATGGCGCTATATTGACGGTTTGGTAAACATCAGCACCTTCGATACGGATATTGTCTGCGTGACGGATTTTTACTTTTAAAAATAAATCGCCATTTTTTCCGCCACCAATACCAGCGGCACCTTGCCCTACTAGGCGAATTTGCTTGCCATCAGTGATGCCTTTAGGGATTTTAATTTTCAGCGTTTTGTTGTCATACTCGACATTGCCATTCGGTTGACGAATAGGGACATTCAACTTAATGCTGTAGTCGTCGCCATTATAAACGGACGCCAAATCAACCGTAATCTCTGCATGTTGATCTTGACCTTTACTATCTTGCGAGCCAAAACCACCACGCTGCGATTGTCCACCAGCTGAACCACGTGCACCACGACCAAATGCCGAAAAGATGTCATCGAAGCGGAAGCCACCATCGCCATAAGCTTCGCCTTCACCAAACTGATCTTTGATATCTTCCCAGCGATAGCCGCCTTGCCCGCCACTTGCAGATTGACCACCAAAACCACCACTTTGACCAGCAAAGGGATTGTCTAGCATGGCGTCATATTCGGCACGCTTTTCTTTATCTCTAATGGTTTCGTAAGCATTATTAATCTCAGCAATCTTATTGTCTGCATCTGGATCATCGCTCACATCAGGGTGATATTGACGGACAAGCTTACGGTATCTTTTTTTAATATCTGCAGCTGACGCGTCTTTTTTGACCCCTAAAATGTCATAGTAATTTTTCTCTGCCATGTTTTTGTCCTCAACATAAAAGCATGTTAATGATACTGGTATGCCCATTTTAAACGATATGGTACGGAAATTTATTCGACTGCGACATAACAGGTGGTAACGATAGTCTATCTAATAATGATAGTAATATAAAAATTCAATACCGTTATACAAATATTACCAGTAATAGTGCCGAACAACAGCAGTGTTTAAGTTGTTTGAAGCACTTAATACATTGTTATTCACTTGTGCCACGGTAATGATGTGTTTCACTATAATTCTGGCATTATTATTCTTTGAGAACCACAGAAGTCATATCAATTTAACACTCGCCCTAATGAAAAAATAGAGAGTCAAGCCAAAAATACTATTAACAATGTAAATCATTATTTAAAACAATTACATACAGAGCACTGGTGTTCACTAGCTAGCGTGCATAAATGAGCGTTTTGACCTTGGTAGTTCTTTTACAGAACCGTAAGAATATGACAAAGTATGTGTTGTAAAATGAATATATTATTTATACTCATAGGGAGTATGAATAACATAGGCAAGTGTATCTGTCTATTTTATAAATTGCTTAAAGGTATTAAATGTCTTATTTAATCAAGTCTTTGGTTATCACATTATCACTATTGCTGAGTACCACCGTTTTTGCTGGAAACACCAGTTATTACGGTAGTCAGTTCCACGGTAAGCGCACTGCTAGTGGTAGTATCTTCAACATGAACTCTTTGACCGCTGCGCATCGCACGTTGCCGTTTGGTACGAAGGTACAAGTGACCAACAAGAAGACAAAGCAGAGTGTAATCGTAAAAATTACCGATAGAGGCCCTTTCATTCGGGGTCGTATTTTGGATTTATCGAAAGCCGCTGCTGGTCAAATAAACTGTCAGTTATGTACGACCACGATGGAAATACTGTCTTATGGTGATGGTAAATACCGTAAGGAATAACGTAATAAAAAAGGGAGAGCCAGCGCTCTCCCTTTTTTGTGACTGTCTTTATCAAGTGAAAATAGCTTAAAAAACAATCAAAACCTACTATTTACTATAACGAACAGCTCTCTACTCAAAACCCGCTTCCATTTCTTCTAATGTCGTCATCAAAAGTAATAGTTTTTCTTCATTGTCACTGTGCTGCTGCTGCAATGCCGTTTGCTCATTGAGTAATACTAGCAAGTCAGACTTGCGACTTTCTTCGTATAGAGCCGTATCAGCCAACTTTTCTTCAAGCGTCACAAGCTGCTTATCAATTTTAGCCAATGTCTTTTCTGTCTCTTCTATCTCACGGCGAACAGGTGCGGTGAGTTTGCGTTGTTCAGCAGCCAATTTACGCTGCGCATCTTTACTAAGCGTAGGCGTCGTCGCTTTACTTTTTGATGAATTATCAGGTGCTTTATTGCTCACTTGATCATTATCTGTTTCACGTGAAACGAATTTCTTACTCTCTTTTTTGCTTTTTTTCTTACTGGTACTTTTATCTGATGAGTTCTCTTGCTTACGCTTTTCTGCCAGCCACTTACCGTAGTCGCTGATGTCACCATCGAACTCCTCGATTTGACCATCATGTACCAAAAACAGCTCATCACAGACGTTGGCAATCAACTCACGATCATGCGAAACCAGTACCACTGCCCCCTCAAATCCTTGCAAGGCAATAGTCAACGCTTGGCGCATTTGTAAATCTAAATGGTTGGTCGGCTCATCGAGTACCAGAACGTTCGGACGTTGCCAAACAATCAATGCCAGCGTCAAACGCGCACGCTCGCCCCCAGAGAATAGCTCACTCGGCGTATCGATACGTTCACCGCGGAAGTCAAAACTGCCTAAAAATGAGCGTAGCATCGCATCAGAGGTTTTACCGGCTAGACGACGCAACATCTCTATCGGCGTGGCCTTGGCATCCAATATATCCATTTGATGCTGGTTAAAGTAGCCTAGTTTCAGGGTATCCGAAACACGATACGTCCCTGTTAATACGCCAAGCTCACCGACTAAGGCTTTAATCAGTGTTGATTTACCTGCGCCATTCATACCCAGTAAGCCAAGACGCGTATCCGGCGTCACTTGCACATTGGCATTATATAGAAGTGGCGTATCGCTATAGCCAATATCCGCTTTGGTCAGCTCAATCAGTGGTGAGCTCATATTTGCTGGCTCATAGAAGCGGAAAGAGAACGGGTTGTCCGCCATCATCGGTGACAGCTCAGCCATGCGCTCAAGCTGCTTGATACGGCTTTGTGCTTGCTTAGCCTTACTGGCTTTGGCACGGAAACGACGAATAAAGTCATCCAAGTGTGCTTTGGTCGCTTCTTGCTTCTCAAACGCTTGCTGCTGCTGTGCCATACGCTCATGACGGGTGCGAATAAACTGCTGATAATTACCAGTATAAAGGGTGATTTTTTGTTGCTCAACGTGCAGAATATGACCGACCGTGGCATCTAAAAAGGCTTGGTCATGCGAGATGACGATGACCAGACCAGTATAGGCATTGATCCAAGTCTCTAACCAAAGAATAGCATCCAAATCCAAATGGTTGGTCGGCTCATCGAGTAACATTAAGTCTGCACGGCTCATCAAGGTTTTGGCAAGGTTTAGACGCATGCGCCAACCACCCGAAAACCCTTCTACGGGCAATTCATGCTGGCTGGTATTAAAACCAAGACCTGCCATAATTTGTGCCGCTTTAGTCGGCGTACGATAGCCATCAATTTCATCAAACTGCTGATGCAATATCCCGATCTGCTCATCACTGACGCTACTCAAATCATTCAAAGAAGCATTAATCTCATACCACTGCTCATCACCGCTCAATACATAATCGATTGCAGACTGCGTCGTAGCGCCGACTTCCTGAGCCATGTGTGCCACATGCCAGCTATCAGGAATACTGACTTCACCTCTATCAAGCGTGACCTCGGTATCTCCTCTGCCCATTCGCGTCAACAATAAGGCAAATAAGGTGGATTTGCCGGTGCCGTTGTTGCCCGTCAAGCCAACTTTGTGGCCCGGATGTAGCTGGAAGCTTGCCCCTGCAAACAACTCACGACCATCACGGCGAACACCAACGTCTTTAAATTCGATCATATAATCTCTTCAACTCAACAGTAATATAAAATATAAGGCAATAAAAAACACACATCTGGCATGTTAACTGGCGGCTATTATTTCAAACGCTTGCCCCATAGGCAAACGATTAAATAACTATTTCAAAACCAAGTGTTTATTCGCACAAAAAGTCTTTCTCTTAGCATGAGTTTATGGGGATAATAACCACTAGTATCAATCAGCCACCTTCAGCCAGTAGCGTCACTCTTGACAAACGAATCAATACCCCCATTATGATATACTGCGATGAGATAAGTGCCCGTTATCAACCAAATCGTTGTAATGACACAGATATCATATTTATAATGCGCCATTAGTCGTACCAATAGCAGCGCCATAATAACAGCACCCAATTGAATCAAACGCCGTGCGTATCTTTATTTGCAACTATTTCATTGCAAACCCTAACTGGACGACCGCATTTGATCCTAGCAACTGAGGTAGATATGAACGAATCAGCCAACCAATTTAATCCAAACGCCAGCCAGCCAGTAGACCCAACTGTTTTAAGCTTAACCGATAGCGCTGCACAAAAGGTGCGACGTCTACGTGAAGAAGAAGGCGACAGCGATCTGATGTTACGTGTCTATGTGACGGGCGGCGGCTGCTCAGGTTTTTCTTACGGCTTTAACTTCGCCAATGAGCTGAATGAAGACGATGCCAATTTTGATAATGACGATGTGACCTTGGTTGTCGATTCACTAAGCTATCAGTATTTGCAAGGCTCTACCGTTGACTATACTGAGGGATTAGAGGGCGCACGCTTTATCGTCACCAATCCAAATGCCACCACCACGTGTGGCTGTGGCTCATCCTTCTCTATTTAAGTTGGCAAGACGCATGACTTTTGATCAAGATATCTTCCTCGTTAGTCAACGCTATCATAAACAGCTTAACGTCGTACTTTTGAAGCATCTATCTCGTAGGTAGATGCTTCTTGTTTTATGCGTTTTTTAGAAAACAGTAACGCGCTGTTCATAAAATTTTTTATTGAAATACCTATTAAAATCAAGATGAATGAGCGCCTGTAAAGCTTATCGTATTTGTAATTGTCCGTGGTTTTCAGGGCAGCTTTGAGCTAAACTGACGGCATTCTTAATCCAATATTTACCTTCATTATGGTCAAACGCCAGTCGTGTTTTGAGCCGCCATAATAAATAACAATAGATGACTATTATGAGTAATTTTGCGAGTAGCTTTGTGAATTTTGACATTCCTAATTGGTTTGATAGCAAGCATTTAACAGGCATGCTCCGCGGTATCGAAAAAGAAGGTCTGCGCGTAAGACCCGATGGCTACTTGGCTCAGACACCGCATCCAACCAAACTTGGCTCAAAGCTCACCCATCCGTTCATCACAACTGATTATTCAGAAAGCCTACTTGAGCTAATTACTGACCCTAAAACCTCACCAAAAGAGACGCTAAACATGCTGCGTCAGTTGCATGTACTGGTCTATCAAGCCATGCCTGAAGGTGAGCTGATGTGGCCGCTGTCTATGCCTTGTATGCTGTCATCGAATGACGAAGACATCCCACTGGCTGATTATGGCAGCTCTAATACGGGTAAGCTCAAGACGCTATACCGTAGTGGACTTGGTATCCGCTATGGTCGGCGCATGCAAACGATTGCAGGTTTGCATTATAACTTGTCTTTTGGCGACGGGTTATTTGAAGTCTGGCAAGCTGAAATACCTGCTGCACAAGCGCAAACGCTGACAGAATTTAAAAACGAAAAGTACTTAGGACTTATCCGTAACTTTAAGCGGCTGACCAGTTTGGTACTGTATTTACTGGGTGCTAGCCCTAGCGTTTGTCCTTGTTTCTTAGCTGGTCGTGAGCATGATTTAGAGCTGCTGAACGACTCAACCTATTATAAGCCTGCTGCCACCAGCCTACGTATGGGCAAGCTTGGTTATACCAATAGTGTACAAGAACAGCTCGATATTCGTTATAACTATCTGCCAGAGTATGTCGATGGACTGCGCCGCGCGATTCAGACTCCGCACGAAAGCTTTGCCAAGCTTGGCTTGGATGATGCCGATGGCAACCCTATCCAAATCAACAATCATATTTTACAAATAGAAAATGAATACTATAGCCCTATTCGTCCCAAACAAATCGCGATGAGCGGCGAGACACCGACCGAAGCATTAGAGCGCCGTGGTATCGCTTATGTCGAGTTCCGTGCAATCGATCTAGATCCTTATAGCGATGTCGGTATTCGTCTATCTAGCGCCTGTTTCTTAGAGGTCATGGCGCTGTACTGTCTGCTGAGCGACTCACCTGATCTATTACCTGAGGAAGAAGAGACCTTAGCCATCAATCTTGAGCGCGTGGTAAACGAAGGTCGCCGCGAAGGCTTACACATTATAAACAACGGCGAAGAGCAACTGCTTGAGAGCTGGATGCTGGTGCATTTAGAACGCATGCAACCACTTGCCGCGCTACTTGATGCGCATTATGGCGGCAACGATTACCGTGCAGCAATCGCGTTAATGCAAGGCAAAGCAGGACATTCTGAATCGACTATTTCAGCACAAGTAAACTCTGATAGTCAGCGTTTAGGCAGCTTATGGCAGCTTGGCTTTACCTTGGCGCAGCAGCATCGTGAGTCTTTATTACAGCAAACGCTTAGCCCAAACACCCAAGCCAAATATGAAGTGTTGGCAGAAAAATCGATATTACAGCAAGCTGAGATTGAAAAAGCCGAAACTGAAGATTTTATGGAATTTTTACAGCAATATCGCTAAGCTTTGATTGCTGAGCTTTTATTGCTGAGTTTTGAATACTAAATTCTGACCGCCACTTAACGTGTATAGATGACTACTTTATAAGAGTAACTGCCCGATGCTAAAGCTGACCACTTACCGCAATTTGCAAATATTTTTGGTGATAATAGCCGTAATAGGTATGAGTTTTGCGCTGTTTTTTTTACAGCGCTATATGGGGTTTTCGCCTTGCCCACTGTGTATTTTTCAGCGTATTGGCCTCATAATCATGGGCAGTTTTGCTTTGATAGCGACATTATTCAACCCTAAATCTAAGGCAGTTAGACTGGTATTGTGGCTTGGTAGCTTAGCAGGTATCGGTTGGGCGACCGCCGTGGCTGGACGTCATGTTTGGCTACAGCATCTACCTGCCGACCAAGTACCTTCTTGTGGTCCAGGGCTGGATTATTGGTTAGATACGCTACCGATTTTGCAAGTATTTAAAGAAGTTTTTGCAGGTTCTGGCGAATGTGCCTCTGTTGAGTGGACATTTATGGGTCTAAGTATTCCTGAACAATCTTTGATTCTATTTAGTCTGCTATTGGTGGTACACGGGTTGATATTATGGCGCATTTTACGACCTGTTGCCCCTAACCGTCTTGCTTGATAGCGAATTAGCCCCTACGTTGCTTTTTGCTATACCCTTTGTTTTTGCTAGATCCATTTTTCCAAACGAACAGGCGTGTTTATTACTAAACGTCTGTTCTTTAATGAGCCACTATCAAATATCTCCGATAATTTTGGTTCGTCATATCTATCAATGTTAAACCATTATTCTTAGCTCATGGCTAAACCTATCATAACAAAAAGGCCACAGAGATATCTTTAACCTTTGATATCTTGACACAGTTTATTTGCTTTTTGATGGGTAAAATAGCGTTTTAAATATCCATCACTGTTGACTGATTGGCGATAGGCTATCGATAGCTTCTTCTCGCCGCCTAGCCTCAGATGGCACTCGTAGTCTTCTACTCTAATTTAAACATTTATACTTCCTATTATCTTTCCTTTTTGACAATGTATTGAGTTGTCGATAGTGTCGATAATCATTTGGAATGACTATTAAAAAACTGTTTTTTGGTGTGACCATGATATATTTTTTGCCTACTTGTTCTAACACGCTAACTATCCTCAAACGCGGTGGTCGTTGTTTGCTAGCGCTGCCCCTCTGTGTGCTGCTCATCGGCTGTGATAGTACTTCGTCTAGCGGCGATAAAGGTATGACGACTAAGGTCGCCCCTATCGATCATGTAGAAGAGAACAGCGCACAAGCTAGCGCAGAGAACTTGCCAGAAACCAATCTATTAAATGCGGGTAGTGAGCTAGATAAAGTGTCAGAAGGACAATCGCTGATCGCGGCTGCCCAATCGAGTAACGGTGCATATCCCCATCAATCGCTGACACGCTCAGAGCCGGGTAATGGCACGTTACAAGCCACGTTAATGGGCGATTATGGTGGCATGGTACCCTGTAAATCTTGTGATAGCACTGATATTACATTGAATTTGTTTGCTGATGGTTCAGTGCTAAAAACCAGTATAGATAACAATCCCGAAATGCCGAATGCACCCCTGTTTGAGCCTGGTGTTTATCGTCAAGACAATGATATGATTACGATTGTCTATGAAGACAAAAACATTGAAGCGTATCATATTCAAGACAATCATCTTGTCTTAATGGATGAACATAAAAAACCTAACAATGACTATACCCTGTCGCGCAAATAATAAAATAGCGGCATAAACATTTAGAGGCTCTAAATTTTAGGTGCTCTGAATATAGTTAGGTGCTCTGAATATAGTGATGCTCAATGAGCCAAACCATCCTCTTAATAACGCCTACTTGTTGGGCGTTTTTTATTGGTCATCATGCGGTGTTTACTTTACAATAAGTGCTCGTTTTCGACGCTGCTACTTGGCGATCCTATGCTGTTTTTGTGACAGAATATAGGGTCGAAGCAATATAAAGTAGAGGTAAGGCAAGCGGGCGTCAATAGTACGTTTGGTACATGAAGCACGGTTAACACCGTCACCATTTATAATATTTTAATTATAGCCAAGACTGATGATCATTAGGTTGAGCGTATCCTAGAATACACCACAGTTAATATCGGTAACTTTTGGGATAATGCTCCATTTTTATTCTTTTAATTTAAGCTCGTACGGAACGTCTATGCATATTCATATTCTTGGTATTTGTGGTACTTTTATGGGCTCACTGGCATTGCTGGCACGCGAGCTTGGACATACGGTCACGGGCTCAGATGCCAACGTTTATCCGCCGATGTCCACCCAACTGGAAAACGCGGGCGTGACCATTGAGCAAGGCTATCTGGTAGAGCATTTACAACCAGCACCAGATTTAGTCGTCGTTGGTAATGCCATGAAGCGCGGTATGGATGTCATCGAATATATGCTGGACACAGGTCTACGCTATACCTCAGGACCACAGTTTTTATCTGAGCAGGTATTACAATCGCGTCATGTGATAGCCGTTGCCGGTACTCACGGTAAAACCACGACGACGACCATGCTCGCTTGGATATTGCACTATGCGGGTATCGACACTGGGTTTTTAATCGGCGGTGTGCCACTGGTTGATACCACTGATGAGCATTTACAGCACGTCTTCGCTCACAGCAGTTATTTGGGTGCGGACAAAATTGATAATGACGATTCGGTAAATACTGGCTATTTCGTTATCGAAGCGGATGAATACGATTCTGCATTTTTTGATAAGCGTTCAAAGTTCGTTCATTACCGTCCGCGTACGGCTATTTTAAATAACCTAGAATTTGATCATGCGGATATTTTTGTGGATCTTGAGGCTATTCAGACCCAATTCCATCATATGGTGCGCATGATTCCAAGCACGGGCAAAATCATTATGCCTACAGCGACTACCAGCTTAGAGGAGACGTTGGCGAAAGGGGTTTGGACACCCGTTTGGCGGACAGCCGTACTGGATTCAGCAGCAAACGCTACTAATGTAGAAGATGAGAATTTAGACAATAACAGCGAATGGCAAGCTGAACTTATCAGCGAAGATGGTGGTCAATTTGCGGTTAGTTTTGCGGCTGATGTTGCTGATGAAGAAGCCACAGGCGTCGTCGACTGGTCGATGAGCGGCATGCATAATGTGAATAACGCCTTGGTTGCTGTCGCAGCAGCTTATAACATCGGCGTCAGTGTTAAAACTGCGTGCGCGGCGTTATCAGCATTCGCGGGCATTAAACGTCGGATGGAGCTGATTGGCGATGTCAATGATATCTTAGTCTTTGATGATTTTGCCCATCATCCTACAGCCATTACTACGACTTTAGATGGTGCCAAGAAAAAACTGGCGAACAGACGCATTTGGGCGATTATTGAACCACGTAGTAACACCATGAAAATGGGCATTCATCAAGACAGCTTGGCTGAGTCTGCTGCTCTCGCCGATCATACTTTATGGTATGAGCCGACAGGACTGGAGTGGGGTTTAAAAGAAGTCATTGAAAATGCCAATAGCGCAAATCCTAACATGGGCAACCAACAGGTGATCTCTAGTATCGATGCTATCATCGAGCATATCGACACGCACGCAAAAGCGGGTGACGCCATTGTGATTATGTCGAATGGCGGTTTTGAGGGTGTTCATCAACGCTTATTAACTGTGCTACGTAATAAAGCCACTTAATAAAGCTACATAACAAATAATTTAGCCGGTCTAGTTCTGATGTCAAATAAGAGCGTTGCTTATTATAAATGAGCAACGTTTTTTTATGGTCAACTTTTTCTGATTACTTGCGATGACTATTGGAACGTCGGTATTAGAGAGTATCAGTATTAGGGAGCGTCGATATCCAAAAATGCTTTAATATATAAACGGCGTTTTCGACTTCACTACCTTTGTAACCTTTCATTTACCTATTCTACCTGCATATTAGCAAATCTACGATTTTCCTCACATAGCTCATACACTGGTAACATTTCGCGCTTACCTTTACGTCTATACAGTGCTTACAATGAGCTTATCAAAATTGATTAACTATTATAAATGATAATAAATTAGGAGAATAATATGAGCTTTATTTGGATGATTATTGTAGGTCTGGTTACAGGTTTATTGGCAAGAGCTATCAAGCCGGGCAGTGACCCGATGGGCTGGATAATGACGATTGTATTGGGTATCGTCGGTGCTTTATTAGGTGGCTTCTTAGCTAGTCTTATCGGTATCAATGCTGATGGCGGATTTACTGGTTTGATATTCTCAGTAATCGGTGCGATCATCCTGTTATTTATCTATGAGATGATTATGAGCAAACGTGGCGTATAACTTTACACTTTTGCTCAGATGTTTTGGTTGCACAAAGTGACTTTAATGACTCAGAAGTGGCTTGATCCACTAAACTCAATTTGCTAAAAAGCAACTCTACTTATGCAAGTCAGATTACATCTAATCTAGCTTATATAAATTAAAAAGCCTTGCGAATTGCAGGGCTTTTTTATGCCTATAATAAAAGCGACCTCCTTGATTTTTTACGATGATAAAAAGCAATAATTGTGCGAAAGTATTGATAAGCATTACTTTTGTCCCCATTTATCCTATAATATCAACCCTATTTTATCCCTATCATTGAGGTGAGCGTTATGGCTTTACTCCCTATTTTAAATTACCCAGACCCGCGCCTGCGCACTATTGCTACGCCTGTTAAGGAAGTGACTGCTGAAATCAAAACCTTAATCGCTGATATGATTGAGACGATGTATGAGGCACAAGGTATCGGTTTGGCGGCAAGCCAAGTGGATCGCCATATTCAGCTCATCGTCATGGATCTGTCTGAAGATAAAAATAGCCCTAGAGTTTTTATCAACCCAAAGGTGACACCATTGGTAAAAGAGAAACAGCCCTATGAAGAAGGTTGTTTGTCCGTACCTGAAGTCTATGACAGTGTTGAGCGCCCGAATAAAGTGCGTATTGAAGCCTTAGATGAGAATGGTCAAAAAATCGATGAAGAAGTCGAAGGCTTACTCGCGGTATGCATCCAACATGAAATGGATCATTTAAATGGGGTCATATTCGTCGATTATTTATCACGTCTCAAGCAAACTCGTGCTCGCGATAAAGTGCGTAAAATCGTTAAAATACGCGAAAAACAAGGCGAACAAATGGCGGATAAACAGCCGCAGCCCAGCCATTCTTAGTCCATTCATCCTCTAAGCTATTTTTACGTCATTTAATCAGCATGGAAGCAAGGTTTTATCACCTGTGAGATGCGTGATGACACTAATGTGAGATGACAATGACGTGATGCGAGCATTTACTCTTTAACACCTACTGTCTTTATTAAAGGTTCCCTACCATGACCATGATCAAAATTGACCAATATTTTGACCCTGCCGGCTGGCAGAAATTCACTCAAGCTGCTGAAGGTCGCGAGACGCCATTTTTGGTCGTGGACCTTAGCCGTATCAAAACCAAATATCATGAAATGGTTGGGTTTTTTCCCAATGCTAAAATCCATTATGCAATGAAAGCCAGTCCTGCTGTTGAAGTGATTAACTTGCTTGCTGATCTTGGTTCGAACTTTGATTGTGCCTCCATCTATGAGCTTGATCGCGTATTAGACTGCGGCGTTGAGCCATCGCGTATCTCTTATGGCAATACCATCAAAAAAGCGGAGCATGTCAAATATGCCTTTGAAAAAGGTATTGACTTGTATGCGACCGACTCAGAAGCGGATTTAAAAAATATTGCCAAGCACGCTCCTGGTTCAAAAATCTTTGTGCGTATCTTAGTACAAGGGTCTGAGACCGCTGAATGGCCATTGTCTCGTAAGTTTGGTTGTCATCCCAATATGGCGATTGAGCTGTTGATTCAAGCTCGTGATTTGGGTCTAGTGCCTTATGGCATCTCATTCCACGTCGGTAGTCAGCAAAAAGACGTTGCCGCTTGGGATGATGCGCTAGCCAAGGTCAAATACATGTTTGACTGGATGAAAAACGAAGAAGATATTAAGCTACAAATGATCAATTTGGGTGGCGGCTTTCCAGCCAACTATATCAGTGAAGTGAACCCTATAAAAGTCTACGCTGAAGAGATCACTCGTTATTTGACAGACGACTATAGTGAAGAGGACATGCCTGAGATTATCCTTGAGCCAGGTCGTTCATTGGTTGGTGGATCGGGCGTATTGGTCAGTGACGTGGTGCTTATCTCACGTAAGTCACACACAGATTTAACACGTTGGGTCTATACCGATGTGGGCTTATTCCAAGGCTTAATCGAGACGTTGGGAGAGGCCATCAAGTATCCGGTTTATACGCCTAAGATGGAAACATCAACCAGCAAAGGCACTGTGGTACTGGCAGGCCCTACTTGTGATTCGACCGATATCATGTATGAAGAAGCGGGCTATCAATTGCCAGAAGAGCTGGAGATTGGTGATAAAATCTTTTGGTTGACCACGGGTGCGTATACTAACTCGTATTCATCTATTGAGTTCAATGGTTTTCCACCGTTAGAAGTGATCTACGTTGACTAATCTGTAATAGATTATTATCGATAAAAAGCGCGATACTGCTCATTACAGTATCGCGCTTTTTTTATGCCAAAAATAATATGAGTGAATGCAAGACTACTGCACCATTATCCAAATTGGTATGTTTTTAGTGCTATCAATGGTACGATTGCTACCATAACTTGCGCGTTGATTTTGGCTACTTTGAGAGATTTGTCCGATAGTTACCCATTGTCCACGTGGGATAATAATGGTCGTGTCTAATCGTTGACCTTGAATGGCATGATTACTATTTTTCTGAGAAGTTGAATAGGAGCGTGCGAGTTTTTCTTCAACTTGTGACAAGGTTACTTCGACTTGACCAGTCGGTAATAATCTTGGCGTAACCATGATGCCTTGCGTCGTTGGTAGCAATACCTGCTGCTGAATGACAATCTGTGCTGACGGACTTTTATAATTCGTATAACTATTTACATCAGAGGTTTGATTCAGCGCATAAAGCGTCCCTGTACTGATGCTGGCGGCACTACCTGACAAGGTTTGTACTTGGTATAAATTATTTGTTTGCTGTTGGCTATTGCTCTGATGAATAATCCCTGACCCTTGAATACCACGATTGCTAATAATGACCTGCCCTTGCTGAATATTACCTTGGACGCTGCTATTGTTGCCAACACGCACAGCGACCGTCAATGCCTGTGGCTGACCGTCAATCTGAGTCAATAACTGCTGTACCGCCTGATAGTTAGCGGCTGTCGTATGCAACACTAACTTGTCTTGATAGGTAGTAACTGTACCGCCGTCACGACTATTATTCAGTTGCTGACGAACAGCAGGTAATAATGCATCACCGCCATAGGTATCAATGACGTAGGTTTGATAAGTAGCTGCTTGTGCGACTATTGGCACTACCGTCAAATTGAGGGCAAATGCTATTTGGCTACCGTAAAGCGTACTTTTTCTAGGTTTGAGTGTCTTGACGATGTTGGCAGCTTTGATACTTCTGGCACCCCTGACAACAGCCACAGTGCGACTAAAACTCGCTATTAGATTCTTGCTAAACTTATCCATGCTTGACTCCTAACCGTCATTCCACTTTATCAATAAGCCATCCTCAGCAACCATAAAGCAGCAAACGGCAAGCAAGAAACTCTAATCACTCAAACCTTACTTGCTCAAAAACTAATCATTCAAACCCAACACGTCCTGCATATTATATTGCCCAACTTCTTGTTTGATAACCCAAGTCGCGGCACGTACGGCACCCGCGGCAAAAGTCATACGCGCGCGGGCACGATGGGTAATTTCAACCACCTCACCATCGGCAATAAACATCACGGTATGATCGCCAATGATTTCACCGCCGCGAATGGCATGAATACCAATAGTACCTGCTTTGCGTTCGCCCGTTTGTCCTTCGCGGCCATAAACAGCAACGTCTTTTAGATTCTGTCCACGAGCTTCTGCCACGGCTTCTGCCATCATATATGCTGTGCCTGATGGCGCATCAATTTTATGCTTATGGTGGGCTTCAATGACTTCCACATCGGCATCCTCGCCAAATGCCTTCGCGGCCATGCCGAGCAACTTTAATGACAGATTAACACCTGTTGAATAGTTACCAGCATAGACAATCGCAATTTTCTCGCTGGCTTTTGCCAACACTTGCTCTTGCTGCTCATTGAATCCTGTGGTGCCAATGACCATCGCGACATTGTTTGCCGCACAAATCTGCATATTTTGTTCAGTGGCATCAGGCAAGCTAAAGTCAATGAGTACATCGATGTCATTAATGACAACTTTTAAATCATCGACAATTTGCACTTCTAAGCGACCGATAGCGGCGACTTCGCCAGCATCTGCACCAACAAGGCTTGAACCTTGACGTTCTATCGCGGCATTTAATATCGTTTGCGAGTTGTCTTGTACCGCCTCTATTAGCATACGTCCCATACGACCACCAGCACCAATCACCCCGACTTTGATGGCTTGTTTATTTGTATTTTCTTGCGCTGTTATCTGTTGGCTCATATATTTACCCTAAAAGCTCTATATTAATAAGAAAGTTTTTGAATGTTATGATGCTAAGTTTAGCAAATATCACCACCTGAATGGTTTTTTATAGCGTCAATAAAAACCCCCAGTGTTTCATGTGAAACACTGGGGGTTTTGTATCTAGTCATTCAACCAAACGAGTGATTGAAACAACTCAGTTAATCAAATAAGTCACCAATCTTTTTAAAGAATGACTTCTTATGTGGCGACTGCTGATGCTTGCTATCACCGTCGAGCGTATCTTGGAACTGGCGCAACAGGTCTTTTTGCTCGCGAGTTAAGTTCACTGGGGTTTCGATAACCACACGGCAAATCAAATCACCTTTCATGGTGGTGCGTACTGGCGTCACGCCTTTGCCGCGTACACGTAGCAACTTACCACTTTGCGTGCCTTCTGCAACCTTGATTTTTACTTTACCATCTAAGGTTGGAATTTCCACCTCTTTACCCAGTGCTGCATCGGTAATGCTCACAGGTACGTCCATATAGAGATCAGCCCCTTGACGGGTAAAGACATTATGCGGTTTTACGCGTACTTCAACGTATAAGTCGCCGTTTTGGACGCCCGCGCCGCCCGCTTCGCCTTCGCCTGCTAGACGGACGCGATCACCATCATCAACACCCGCTGGGATAGACACTTCTAGCGTACGTGATTTGTCTTTAACGCCATTACCGTGACAGTCAGAGCACGGGTTTTTGATTTGCTTACCAGTGCCGCCGCAATGTGGGCAGGCCTGCTGCACGGCAAAAAATCCTTGCTGCATACGCACTTGACCTTGTCCATGACAGGTCTGACAAGTTACGATATCAGAGGCATTTTTTGCCCCTTTACCATCGCACGTGTCGCAAGGCGCAGGCGCAGTGAAACTGATTTCTTTTTTACAGCCACGTACCGCTTCTTCTAGCGTCAGCTCAATGACGTAACGCAAATCAGAACCACGGCGCGAACGTCCACCGCCGCCGCCACGCTGCTGACCGAAGATATCGCCGAAGTTGCCGAAGATATCACCGAAGATATCTTGGAAGTTGCCACCACCTGCACCGCCAAAGCCACCGCCGCCCATGCCATTTTCGAAGGCTGAATGACCCATGCGATCGTAAGCAGAGCGCTTCTCTTCGCTGCTTAGTACTTCGTAAGCCATCGATGCTTCTTTGAATTTATCCTCAGCATCTGGATCATCAGAGTTACGGTCAGGGTGATATTTCATAGCCAGCTTGCGGTAAGCTCGCTTAATTTCTTTGCTTTCAGCGGTCTTGCTCACACCTAATACTTCATAAAAATCGCGCTTACTCATGGGCTCTCCTATCGTCTTTACAGTCCACCGGACAGTCGATTCAGTAGTTCTAGTCAACCACCACCTTAATACGACTCACTATGGCACTCAAAGGTTTCACATGAAACATCATAAATAGTGAGAGAAAAGAGGTGATACTGCTATGAATCTTACAAGCGAATACGGCGGGATGCTGCTTAGCCAAATCAATTATTAAAAGTTTGCGCTATTTATGGAGATGCTATGGTGATTTATCAAGCGCTTAGGCAGGGAAAGTATCCACTATAGTGCGCTTGGCCATACAAAAAGGTTTTATTAAGGAATGAACAAAGGTTTTCATACCTTAAAAAGGCTCAGCCATGCTAATATTTATCGTTATATTTTTGGGGTTTTAGATTTATACTTACCAGTATTAAATCTGCCTATCATTACGTTTTTGTTTTGCGATAAGGGTTTGATTTTTATGAAGAAGCTGATTATTTTATTAATCGTCATTGCCGTCGCTGTCTATGCAGGCTCGCCCTATTACAGCGCTTATCAGCTTAAAAATGCCTACGATGCCAAAGACGGCGCGACCATCGCCGCAGCGATCGACTATGAGCAAGTGCGACCTAGTATCCAAAACCAACTCACCAGTCAGTTTACGGCGACTATGGCTAATTATCCATTGGTCGCTGAGTTGGGCGGCGAGCCATTGACCCAAGCCGCCAATAGCTTTATCACGCAGGCGGTGGATGGTGCTATCACCCCACAAAACATCGAAAAAGCCATCAATACCCAAGGTCAGGCCAATACCGCGACCAAAGAGCTGGCCGCTGCATGGGCAATCGCCAGTAATCAGGTCGATCTCAAAAATTTGATTCAAAATCTTATCATCCAGCGCGGTGATGTGGATGCAGTGGTCAAAAGCCAAATGCAGCAAATCATGGAAAAACAAGCCGCTGAACTGGAGCAACAGGTAGCGCAAGGGTCGGACAGTGACAAGCCAAAATTAAGCTATTGCGGTATTAATTGCTTTACTATTAGCGGTCAGGTAAAAGGTTATCCGCTCACCATCGAGATGCAGCGTAACGGCTTAATTGATTGGAAAATCGTTGATATCGTGTTGCCACAATAGACTTGCTACCTCTAACGGTTAGAAGCAATAAAAAACCGCCACATAGATTACTTATGTGGCGGTTTTTTTATCAATATTAAGGAATATCATCTCTTAATACATTTTTTATTCATAACTTTATTAAACATCTATATGAGCTACTGCACACCCAAAAATTCTAAAAACTCAGGACTCTCAAAGCTCGCTTGAAACAACACGCCATCTTCACGGTAGATAGCAGGCGTTGCCATCACCGCAAGCCCTGCTGCTTTTTCACGATTGGGCGTCACATGATCGGCTGTACAACTTGCTGGTGCAGGTGTCATTTCACCCTGCAACATTGCTTTATCAAAAGCTTTAAGGCGGCTGTCCTCATCACTTTGGCACCAAATGCCACGCATTTGCTCAGGGGACTGCTCGTATATCGGATAACCAATGGTTTTGACCGTCACACCTTTGGCATTAAGCATCGGTAGCTGCTGATGCAAGCGGCGGCAATAAGGACAGTTGACATCATTGGCCACATAAATAACCGCTCTCTCAGGACTGGTCGCTGGATAATTAATCAGCTGGCTGTCATCTAAAGTTGCAAAAACAGACTGATTTTTACGCTTTTCAAACTGTTCATCGAGTCCGATGAATTGACCATTTTCGATGACCGAAATCTCACCATCAGTAATATATTGTGCATCATCCGATAGTAAAAAAGGCACGCCTTCTAATGTCGCACCCCAAATCACGCCTGGCACTGCGGTATAAAAGAATGGCGTTTTGGCACTCATGTTTTTCAGCGCATCCATATTTGCCAATATATCAGCTTTGACACTCGCACTGACAGGTTTGCCTGCCTGAGCACTGGTGCTACGCGCTGGCGTCTTGGTAACTACACGCTTGCTTGGATTCTTTTGTAACTCGCCTTGAATGACATATTTGCCATCTTCAGTGATATGCAAAGGCAACTGCCCCGCCAAATTGACTTGATACATATTGGGCAAGTTGGACGGCACAATAGAGCTGATTTGTGTTTTGATCCCTGCCTGAGTGAGCAATTGGCGCAAGCGACTGTCAACAGACTTGCTAACAGTGCCAGCAGCTTTTGTATTTTGAGTACTCTGGCTCGCTTTTTGGCTAGTAGCGGCAGTATCACTAGACTGGGCACAAGCGGTGGTTGCCAATAACATGGCGCCAATTAAACTGGCAGATTTTAATAGAGATGATTTCACAAAGACAGTCCTATCTGGTTTTAACAAAAACAGCTTTTAATAACAGCGCGTTTCAGTAACAACGATTTTTAATAACCTTTAATTTTAACAACACTCAATCTTAAGAATAGCCGTTTCTAACAATGCTCGCTTCTAACAATATTGGTTTTTAACAATAGCCACCTTTAATAAAGACCATGATATTATGTAAAAAAATAGATTAAAAAAAGATAGGCAGACTTTAGCACAAGGAATACTTTTGCAAAGGTTTAACGGCTCAATTTTGCAAAACTGCTACTGAGCTTTAAGAGATAGGCAACACAGTGTGCACACGAGACATAACAGGGTAAAAGTGATTGATAAGAACTACAGTTAAAAACCATGGTCAAACACTACGGTCAAAAAAAGCAGCACACGTGAAGTGGCTGCTGATGGTAAAGAAGTGCTTGCGAGTTCATTTCAAGATGAAAAACTTAGAACTTAGCGACTTCTTCGGGTGTTAAAAAGCGACTATCGCCTTTCTCCAAACCGTCTAAAGTAATATGACCGACACTGGCGCGGTGTAGCTCAGTCACTCTATTACCAAAATAACCCATCATACGTTTTACTTGATGGTATTTACCTTGCTCTAATGTCAAACGTGCATGAGTCTCGTCAATGAATTCGAGAACAGCAGGTTTTGTTTCTTCGTGGTCGCCTTCTAAAAGGATGCCTTCAGCGACTTCTTTGACGGCATTGGCTTGCGCTGCTTCATCCATCGCATCTGCTAAAGTCAGCTCATAAATTTTGGCATGTTCATGCTTAGGGCTAGTGACACGGTGCAACCATTTACCATCATCACTCATCAATAATGCGCCGGTCGTATCAACATCGAGACGCCCTGCAATGCGCAAGCTGCCAAGCTCTGGCACCGCTATCAGCTCAGTGACAATTGGATGCTCTTTTACTTTCAGCGTACATTCAAAGCCTTCAGGCTTATGTAATAGAATATAACGACTGCCCGCAGCGACCGATAATGGCTCGCCTGCCCAAATCACATCATCATTGACCACATCGACGTGGACACCTGGGTCTTTGATGACCTGATCGTTTACCGTCACTTCACCAGCGTGCAGAATTTTTTTGGATTCTTTACGCGATAGCTCAGTGGCTTTACTCAAAAATTTATCTAGACGCATATATTGCCTACCATTCGTTTGATGATACCTACTTTACCGTAGCAGCTAACGACACCAGCACTCACACTGAGCTTGTCCGCTATCTTCATGGGTCAGAAGTGGTACTATAATAAAAAATTAAATGAACACTGCACCCAATATGGACGACAGTGAAAGTTAGACAAGTTTACCATATCCAACCTAGACCTGATGAAATATGAGCTATCAAACGCTAAAACGTGCTGTCACTGCGCGCTTAGAAATTAAAAAATCCGAGTTTATTGCTTACGCTTATCCAGTCACTTCGCGTGAACAGGCAATGTTTCACGTGGAACAACTACGTGAGCAATATGCCGATGCGCGTCACCACTGCTGGGCGTATATCATTGGCGACCCCAATAATACCACTAGCGCAGGCTTCGATGATGATGGCGAGCCAAATGGTACAGCAGGTCGCCCGATATTAAATGTGTTGCAGCATAAAGCGATCGGTAACGTCATTATTATCGTGGTGCGTTATTTTGGTGGTATTAAACTGGGCGCAGGCGGTCTAACCCGTGCTTATGCAGGCGCAGCGCAAGCAGTCGTCGACCAGATGATATTGCTGCCTTATGTGCCGATGGCGCAAGTGCAGATATTGGCAGAGTTTGCGACCGAAGCACAATGCCGCTATGTGGTCGACAGTTTAAATGGCAGTATCTATGATGTTGCTTATAGTAAACAAGTGACATTGACCGTGACGATTGCTGAGGCAGATATCGACCATTTAAAAGAACGCCTTGCGATGGATGGACGGGTATTAAATGCGTCGGAAAAAGTGAATGAGTAATCATGCGTTCACTGAGCATTCACTAAATCTTATTGGTTTTGATAACTGTCATGGGTATGATAAGGCACTGATTATTAACAACGATTTCTAATAAACATAAAATAAGACCCCTATATGCCTACCTCAAATTCGCCAACTTCAAAACCGAGCCAACCCTTCTCTCCAGCGCCTTTTAAACCACCCTTTTGGCTGGCCAATCCGCATCTGCAAAGCATCTTGCCTAAGTTTTTTGCGCCCAAAACGCCTACTTATCGCCGTGTGGTCGAAAAAGACTCGTTGGATGAAAGTGATATTGCTTATGACTTTTATGATGCGCATCCTATCGCAACCGTAGAAAACAGCGAGCGTGAACAAACGCCATTAATCGTGCTATTCCACGGTATGGAAGGCAGTAGCGACAGCCATTATGCACGTGCTTTGGCGCATCAAATGCACGCTCAGGGCTGGCACTTTGTGGTGGCGCACTTCCGCAGTTGTGGCGGCATTCCTGCTAATGGTCGAGTTTTTTATAATGCGGGTGATACCGATGAGGTGCATCATGCGCTGCAAAACCTAAGTCAGCAGTACGCCAATATTTATGCGGTTGGGGTGTCACTAGGCGGTAACGCGTTAGCGAAATACATGGGAGAATATGGTGATAAAGCGATCTGCCAAGGCGCTGTGGTCATCTCCGCTCCCGTCGATATGTCATCGGCGGCGCTTAGTATGCACAGCTTTTTGAGTCATCGTATCTACACCCCTTATTTGCTCAACCCGATTATCAAAAAAGCCTTAGCCAATGACATCAGCAAAGAAGAGATTGACTCGATCAAAGCGGTCAATCGCATCAGTGACTTTGACGATATCTTTACCGCGCCGCGTCATGGCTATCGCTCTAACAATCACTACTATCAAGCCTCATCAGCCCTGCCTTATTTAATAAAAGTAACGAAACCTTTACTGTTAATTAGTGCCAAAGACGACCCCTTCCTTGGTTTTACCGCCACGCCAAACGATGTGTCTAACAGTGTCACTATCTTAGACACTGAGCATGGCGGGCATGTGGGCTTTATTCGTTATCGCTCTGATAAAGACAAATCGCCGCATCTTTATAAAAAATCAAGATTTGATATCAACTGGATACCTGAAACTGTCAGTGCTTATTTTAATCATATCGGTGTAGCATCTAATAAGCCCTAAAATAAGAATACTCACCTTACCTTTTACTCTTTTGAGATTGCACTATGTATCCATTTATCCGTTATGCCAGCACCATCGCCCACGCCGCGCTACAAGTCAAAAAAGGCAATACCTTAACGTTTAAAGATACGAGTGAGATTAGCTTTCGCTGTCGTCTGACAGATATTGATAATTTCTTAGAGATGAATAATGGTCGCGTACTTACCCTTTTTGATATGGGTCGTACTGACTTCGCGGTGCGTAGCGGACTTGGACGTCAACTGCTCAAGCAGCGTTGGGGTTTGGTCGTCGCTGGCAGTACCATCCAATATCGCAAACGTATTCGCGCTTTTGATAAGGTCACCATGAAAACGCATATCGTCGGCTTTGATGAGCGTTGGATATACATCGAGCAGTCGATGTGGGTAAAGGGCAAACCTTGCTCCTCTGCTCTACTGCGGACGGGCGTGACTGAAAAAGGTAAGGTGATAGAAACAGCACGTGTACTAGCCTCATTGGGACAAGCAGATTGGCAGTTGCCACCGAGTGGCTATGTGGCAGAATGGATCGTCAGTGATGCTGATCGCCCGTGGCCGCCGCGAAGTTAGCATTTATTTTTTCACTTTACTCATAAGTCACAAACACCTATTCACAATCAGTTAACCTTATAACTACTATTTCCTAACAATACATTATATAAATACATATATTAAATGCTAGGATAGTAATGAGCATCATACTCAGCTCAACTAAATACTATTTAATTAAAACAGTCTTATAAGGAGAATAATATGGCTAACACGACGGATTATGTCGGTACGTTATTTGATAATAGTGAATCAAATCCAAGCAAAATCACCTTAGCATTTACTATGGCTGGCGTGGCACTTAAAAAAGGTCATTCTGCCTCAGTGATATTGATGGTGGACGCGGTACATTTGGCATTGCCCAACGCTTTAGACAGTGTCAATATTGGCGCGCCATTTGAACCTGCGGGCGAATTGTTAGAAGCCTTTATGGAGAACGGCGGTCAAGTATTGGTCTGCGGCGCTTGCATGAAACATAATGGTGTCGAAGAATCCGCAATTGATAAGCGCTTTGAAGTGATTAGCGGTGATGATGTGGTTGAGCTGCTGATGAATGCAAAAGGGTCGTTGCAGTTGAATTAATCGTTTAATCTAAGCATCAAGTTGAAATAAATGGGTTGGTTTTCTTGGCTGTCTTTTTGATGGGTTGAAAGCTGACCTATTTTTTTGTCTATATTAAACTAGCTCACACATCATATCTATAAAAAGCTAAGTCGTAGATAGTCTTCAAAGTGACACGAAATCTAAATATCTAGTTTTATAGATTTGATGAGTAAGGTAAGGACTTTATGTAGTCTTCCATAAATTGCCAGTCAGGATCTCCTTTTGAATTAACTGGTAATTTTATTTCAGAGGATAATATTCTTGATTTACCGTACTTTCTACCAAAAGAGTAACGGTATCTTTCTTGGTCTAACACAGCAACCAAGAACAAACCAGTGAAATGATTTAAATGCTCACTATAAGCAACTACTAAATCTGAAGAAGGTATAAAATCACAGCCTTGATATAAACTATAACCTACCGAGCCTTGACCGTTTGTAATAAAAACTGGCGTTACCCTTAAAGGTTAAATTAGAGTTTCGCATGACATGACGTACAACACCGTTATCTGACTTTTTAGCTCCAATATAATCAATCTCATTTCCATTTTCTAATAATTTAGGAGCATTATTACATTTTCCACGAGAAAAAACCTCGAACAAATCTTTACAACAAAACCATTTCCAACTTCTATCTCTTAAAGAAAGCTTCTTGTTTAAAGTTGAAGCTCTATTAGGTTGATCAGGTATAACAAAGCTATTGGTAAGTCTCTTGATTTCATCAGGGTGAGGTATTTTTATAATTTCTAAAGTTTTGTTTGCTTGTCTGCCATAGTTATATCTGTATTTGTTTGCAGTTATAAAAGAACAGTATATTAACATTTCAGTTTTGGTCAGCTCTTTTAATGGCACTAGAACCTTAATATGATAACCAGTATAAAAAGGTGTTTCTTGATAAAAGCTTTCCAAAACAGAACCCGATAACGCTACGGTTATAGCATGTCCTTTAAACGAGTTAATATCTGAAAGTTTAGCCACATACGAACTCACTCCATTATTTTTACTGCCTCTTGCAATGAAAGGAATACTCCCTTCATCCATGTCTGACAGAGCCAAACTATTGCCATATTCTGTTTTAAATACCTCTTTTAGTTCTACTAACTTCACTATTATTTACCCTGTAAGAATTGAAAAGCGACATAGTCTTTTATCGTATTAATAAAATCTTCTTCAGACAATGCCGAATAGTCCGTTTCCATATAGGCTTCTGCGCACCATTCATCATCTGCCGTAACTTCTTGTGTGACACTAAGACCAGCAATACTTTCTTTATTTTGATAGACACTCAACCATTCTTGTCTAATCTCATCCCACTTATCTTTTTGGTCTATTCTACCCTGATGTTTTACCTTAAGAAATCCATCATCTTTAAAATAACCGAAAAAGCTTTTTTTACCTTTAGGATGGGGTGTAAATGCCTTAAAAACTAAAATCGATGTGATAACTCCAACGGGATAAAATAAATCGTCAGGCATACTTAATACAGCTTCTAATGTATGCCTCTCAAGTAATCGACGCCTAACATCACTAGGACCTTTTTTTGTGTCTGTACAAGTGGACATTTGGCATATTGCAACACAAATACCATTTGCTACCATCACTTCCATAGCATTTTCTATAAACTCCAACTGCCCTACTACGCCGACATCATAAGGTGGATTCAAAAACACCTTCGTGGGGTTTTCTTTAGCTACTGACACTTTTAAACTGCTGCTAAAGCAGTCTCCAAAATGAATATGACTTTTCCCATCTCCACGCATCATCATATTAGAACAAGCGTGTGAAAACATATCTGGACGCTTTTCGATACCTATTAGCTGATTTGATTTGATATTTTTATGTTTAACTAAATCATTGCCAGATAATTTGACCATTTGATTCATGGCAGAAACTAAAAAGCCACCTGTACCGCAACATGGGTCAAAAATTATATCGTTCGAATTAACTTCTGCTAGATCACAGAATAAATCAGTGATATGTGCAGGTGTAAGCACTAAGCCAGTTTTACTATCGCTACCTGCATACCTAATAAACTGGGTATAAAACTTGCCTAAGACATCATAGATATTGTTAGTGATGTAAGGCATGATACTTTCCATAACATCACTTATTAAGTCTCTTAGTACAGTATTTCTTTCTTCTTTCCTACCTTTTTGAATTAGGAAGCTTCTAAACGTATGGTTCGACTTAATCTTGCCGTATTCTCTTAGAATAATTTCTTGCTTATCCTTTGATATATGATTTTTCTTAAGAACAACTTCACAAGCATTCAGAAGTGCTTCAATTAAATCAATATTAGGATTATACGTTGATGGCTTATTTTCTAAGTCATCAATATTTTCATCATCTTCAAAATCGTAGCTTGTAAAACTATTTTGAAACCCTTTATCTTGCAGCGCAACTAAAATTGCACTTATGACAGTACATCTATCGATTTCAGGTATTGAGTAGCTATGAAGCATTTCATTGTATTCAATTGCCTTTTTAACTAACTCTTCTTCTTTTAAAGGCTGAGACTGCTTTTCCACGACTTTAAATAAGGACTTCGGATCAAGGAAGTTTTTATCTGTTACGTCTTTAAAAGTCTCCTTCTGCTTCAACCAAAGAAAATTAGATATTTTAACTTCTCTCTCAGTCTCTCCACTTACCGCTATAGCGATGACATCAAAGTCGTTTTTAAGATATTCAGCGTATAGTAAAGCTCCATCTACAGCGTATTTAGAATACTGTTTCTTATTTTTACTTTGATGATTCTTAATGGATGCTTTGCATTCGACGACGATAATCTTTGACGGATCATTAACGAATCTAATAATAAACTCTGGGTATCCTTTACCTTGACCAGATTTTGATGCCGTTTGAAGTAATTTATCAACTTTTAAACTATCAGACTTTTGTTCTTCAACAATGATATTTTCGTTATCATAATAACCTTGTTCACGCAAAAGTTGTCTAACGATATTTTCAGTCTTTCTTTCATTTGACATCAATATTACTCTAAAAAATTATGAGGGTTTCAAAAAAACCATAACATATTAACATAGATATGCAAATTTAAACGCTTAAATAGGCTGTAAAATCATGTCTTTGGCAGAGTAGCTTTTTCATAACTTAGCTACAAAAACATAGTCAAATATTTTAACTACAAAATCGTAGTCAAAACCCATCCCCATATTCAGCAACTAAATAAACACTATCCAACACACGCACCGCCTACCTCTGTTAAAGTAAGTGAGATAAAAAATCTAATAGAACAAAAAGGAAGCCCGTCATGACCTTACTGAATACCCTTAATCTGACCCACCCTATCGTGCAAGCACCAATGGCAGGCGCAACCACCCCTGAGCTGGCAGCGACGGTGAGTAACTTTGGTGGATTGGGTTCATTGGGATCAGGCATGACGCCGCCAGAGGTTTTGCATAGCCATATTGACACCATTAAATCTCTCACCGATCGCCCTTTTATGATTAATCTGATGGTGTTGTCTGAGCATGAGTCGAGAACCTTTGATACCAAAATTCCTGCTTGGCTAAGTCATTACTATGAAGAAAACAATATCGAGTTTGCGCTACCTGAACGCCCAGCGCTAAGCTTTGCAGATCAACTACAAGTGCTCTATGACAATCCTGTTCCTGTCGCTAGCTTTACCTTTGGTATTATTAGCGCCGAGCAAGTTCAGCATCTGCAAGGTCTAGGCACGCGCGTCATCGGGACGGCAAATCATCCATTAGAAGCAAAAGCATGGAGCGATATTGGTGCTGATGCGGTATGTGTGCAAGGGGTCGAAGCGGGTGGACATCGTGGTGGCTGGCTCGCGCAAAGTGAAACCGATCCATTGGGATTATTGACACTGATTAGTCAAACGCGCGCGTGTACCGATATTCCATTAATTGCAGCAGGTGGCATCATGACTGGGCAAGATATCAAAGCGGTACAAACGGCTGGCGCTGAGCTGGCGCAAATCGGAACGGCTTTTTTGACCACAGATAAATGCGGTATTAATGACATTTATAAGCAAGCACTACTCGATGCCAGTGAAGATAAGCGCAGTACTGAGACACGCTTAACGAGACTATTTTCAGGTAAGCAGGCTCGTGGTTTATTAAATGATTATTTGCGTGATTTTGCTCAATTTGAAAGTGCGCATGAGCTACCGCCCTATCCACAATTAAATGCGATGACCAAATTTTTGCGTGGTCATGCGACCAATAATCTTGACCCAGAGTATCAGTCTTTATGGGCAGGACAAGGCGTCGCTTTGGTCAGACAAGAGCGCACGATTGAGCTGTTAGAGCGCTTGGTCAAAACGTTATAGGCTTAAATATTTTTATCAGTCTGCGCTACTCTAATAAAAAATCCACCGCTGCCGCTGCATGAATCAAAGTGGTATCAAATACTGGAATTGGGCTATCTGCTTGCTTAATAAGCAGTCCAATTTCTGTACAGCCTAAGATGACGCCCTCTGCGCCTTGATCTGCTAAATCTTTAATCACATGCTGATAATACTGGCGCGAGCGGTCTTTAAATTGACCGACGCACAGCTCTTTTTTGATAATTCGATGTACCTCTGCTCGTGCATCACTCTCTGGTATCAACACTTGAAGCCCTGCATCTACCAAACGCTGCCTATAAAAATCTTCCGTCATCGTAAACTGAGTGCCCAGCAAGGCAATTTTAGACAGATTCTGTTTTTTGATGGCGGCAATAGTGGCATCAGCGATATGTATAACGGGTAAATGCGTCGCGGCTTGCACATCATCGAGTAATTTATGCATCGTATTAGAGGCAATCATGAGCCCTTGTACGCCAGCGGCTTGCAAACGCTGAGCACTGCTAGCCATGATTACACCCAGCGCTGCCCATTCATCTTGCTCTTGGTGCTTATTAATCAACGCAAAGTCTACGCTATGTATGAATAAATCTGCTGAATGTAATCCACCCAGCTTATCCTTGACACCCTCATTTATCAGCCGATAATAGCTTTCGCTACTCTCCCAACTCATACCACCGATGATGCCCAATGTTCGCTGCTTGTGTACGGTCATTTTATTGCCTTATTTGTAGGTTGTAATCGCTTTTATCGTAGCAAAATCAATCATCTTTAGTTTGTTATTTTTTGGGAATTTTATTTTTATACATGAGACAACAGTCATTAAAATATAACGAATGTCGCCATTGATAATAACGATTTTATCCACTTATCAACATACGATATCATGGTTGGTAATGACGACTCATGACGCTGTGCAACATCGTTCATCGTTCATCAAACGCCACCATCACCATGTAGGACACCTCCACACTATGGCAAAATTCCCTACCATCAGAATACGCACACGGCGCAAGTACTATCGACTTATTTTTACCTTTTTAATGGCACTGCTGATGTCCACGATTATCTCAACTGCATTGCTGCTGATCAATGTGGGATTCGTCGATGGGTTCTTTATCACGCTGTTTCACTCATGGAAATATGCCTTTATAGTCGCGTGGCCGAGCGCTTATATTTGCGCCTATCTCATCCAAGAGCATTTGCTCAGTCGTATTGAGTTTTATTGAACCAGCTAGAAGTTAAAGTATGAGAATGCCATGATGAAGCATTGCTGTGAGCTGATGGTAAATCATCATGCCGCTATGAATTAAGAAATCTGTGGCCGTATACACAGCCTTGCTGAAGGTATTTTATGCGAAGATAAAAGGGTGTTTTTTGATTGGATATTAGGGACGTTGAGTCATCTTATGATAAGTGACTGGATCTGGATATGAGGCTTTAATGACCTTCCTAATTACTCCCGTAATAAGCCAATCTCCAAGCTCACCATCGTGGTCAGCTAACAATATTACTTAATCAAATGACTATTGATATCGGTGAGATTGATTGATGCTAACTCCTGACGTTTCAAACCAATGAGTAAAAGTATTAGATTGTATTAAGAGCATTTGAATAAGTCCGCCTGCTTTTAATACAGTCAATACTCATAAACCAAAAACCACTTTTAAGCCACCTCGACCTTGTTCTTTAAACAAGCCACTCGGTGATTTATGGTGCCTTCTAACACGGGTTTAATCTGTGCGCATTCTTCATCAGCTAGTGGACAACGGGTGCGAAAAACGCAACCTGACGGCGGATTGATTGGACTGGGTAAATCACCCTCTAATAACTGAATGACCTTGTTACGCTCAGCAATAGGATCAGGTAGCGGTACAGCAGACATCAGTGCTTTGGTATAGGGATGAGTCGGATTGCCGTATACGGCTTTGTTCAAACCCAGTTCGGCGGCGTTGCCTAAATACATGACCAAGACTCGATCAGCAATGTGCTTAATCACAGAAAGATCATGGGCAATGAAGATAAGCGCTAATCCCATCTCTTCTTGCACATCTTGCAATAAATTAATGACCTGCGCCTGAATCGAGACATCAAGGGCGGAGACTGGCTCATCACAGATAATAATTTTGGGCTTTAATATCAGTGCTCGAGCAATGCCTATTCGCTGGCACTGACCTCCTGAAAACTCATGCGGATATCGGTTAATTTGATTGGACAGTAGCCCCACCTTTTTCATGATGGCGCGTACCTCGTTTTGCACCTTAGGCTTCTTCATTTCAGGATAATAAGTACGAAGAGGCTCGGCGATAATATCCCCTACAGTCATGCGCGGGTTAAGTGATGCTAGCGGATCTTGGAAGATCATTTGAATGTCTTTTCGCTTTAATCTCATGGTCTTTTTGGACGCACCCACCATCTCTTCATCACAAAACTTGATACTGCCAGTGTCAGCTTGTATCAATCCGATGATAGTACGGGCGAGTGTTGATTTACCGCAGCCTGATTCGCCCACCACCCCTAAAGTCTCACCAGCGAATAGCTCAAACGATACCCCATTAACTGCTTTTAGAGTGACAGGCTTCTGCCAAAAGTAAGTACCTTTTTGTTTGATATTAAAGGTGGTATGAATGTCCTTTACTTGCAATAACGGTGCTGGATTATTGCTTTTGGCGCTATCTAAATTCTGTATCATCATGAGCTAGCCCTCCATCCCTGATTGATTATTGGCATCGATATCTGCTGAGCTATCTAGTGAGTGATCAACGGGTGTTTCAGGGTGCCAGTGGCAAGCGCGTTGACGCTCGTTCGGTAGAAATTCCAGCGGTGGCGGTGTATCACGGCAGATCTCCATCGCATGAGAACAGCGCTCATAAAAAGGACAACCTGCTGGCAAATCTAATAAATTTGGTGGACTACCTGGAATGGTCTCAAGCTTGCCCATATCGTTATCTAAACGAGGAATCGCTTTTAGTAGCCCGATAGTATATGGATGACTTGGGGCATAAAAAATCTCTTCAGTCTCTCCATACGCCATGGTACGCCCAGCATACATCACCAGTACTCGATCACAGATACCCGCCACAACCCCCAAATCATGGGTAATCATAATAATGGTGGTGCCAAAGTCGCGTTTTAGCTCGTTTAATAGAACCATAATCTGCGCCTGAACAGTAACGTCGAGCGCGGTGGTTGGCTCATCAGCAATCAACAACTTAGGGCGACATAATAATGCCATCGCTATCATGACCCGCTGACGCATACCACCTGAGAACTCATGCGGATACATGCCAATACGGTTCTTGGCTTCTGGAATCTTAACCGCGTCTAGCATTCGTATAGATTCGGCCCAAGCGTCTTTTTTACTCATGCCTTTATGTAAAATCAATACTTCAGCGAGCTGGTCGCCTATCTTCATATAAGGATTTAATGAGGTCATCGGATCTTGGAAGATCATCGCGATCTGCTCGGCGCGAATTTTATTTAGTGCTTTTTGTGACAATCCTAGTAGCTCATTACCCTCAAAGCGTACCGAACCTTTGGCATAACCGTTATTTGCCAATAACCCCATAATAGCAAACGCTGTCTGCGACTTACCTGAACCGGACTCACCAACGATACCTAAGGTTTCGCCTTCATGCAGGTTAAAATTTAAGCCATTAACCGCCGTTACTAGACCCTCTTCGGTCGTGAACTGTACCGATAAATCTTTGACTGCTAACAAGGTGTTTTCTGCGTTAGGTGGCTTATCGAGCGCTGAATCAGTACCTATATTAAAGGTAGTAGACTCTATTTTCTCAGGAGCACTAGACGCGTTGGCGGCGTTATGAATCTTTTGAGTTGCTATGTTTTTATCTTCCATACTTTTACCCTTCATGCTTTTATCCTTCATACTTTGGTTTTTCATGATGTCACCCTCTTAGCGGTCTTTAGGGTCAAACGCATCACGCAGACCGTCGCCAATAAAGTTAAAGCAAAATAAAGTAATGACCAAAAAAGCTGAGGGAATCAAAATCTGCCAAGGTGCTACCTGCATGGTTTTTGAGCCTTCTTGCAACAGCGCTCCCCAACTGGTCATCGGCTCTTGAACACCAAGTCCCAAAAAGCTTAAAAATGACTCAAACAAAATCATCGTTGGCACTAATAAAGAGGCATAAACCACCACCACCCCGAGTACATTGGGCACGATGTGGCGTAAGATAATATTGAAACCTGATACGCCGCCTACGTGCGCAGCTTCGATAAACTCTTTACTCTTCAAGCTTAGCGTTTGACCGCGAACGATACGCGCAACATCCAGCCACGATACCAGTCCAATCGCCACAAAGATTAAGATAAGGTTACGACCAAAGATAGTGACTAATAAAATCACAAAAAACATAAAGGGGAAGGCGCTTAAAATCTCTAATACACGCATCATAACGGTATCGACTTTGCCACCAAGATAGCCTGACGTTGCACCGTATATCGTACCGAAAATCACTGCAACCGTAGCGCCGGCGACGCCTACCATCAAGGAGATACGACCACCTACTGCGGTTCGCACTAACAAATCACGACCGAGTGAATCAGTACCGAAGTAGTGCTTATTATCGATGGCTGGCGCGGACTGCATAAAGTTCCAGTCGGTTTCGGCATAGCCAAAAGGTGCTAACATCGGTACAAAGATGACGAAAGCAGCCACGAGTAGCAAGATAAAAAGACTGGCTACGGCGGCCTTGTTGCGATAAAAACGGCGCTTAGCATCTTGCAAAAGGCTGCGGCCTTTGATTTCCTGAGCCCCTATTTCTGCTAGGTCAGTTGTCTGGTCTGCGGTAAGGCTCATAGTCGTCCTTTTAATAATCTATTTAGCATAATAATAATGAATGATACCCATCAAACCGTATTGGGATGATAATGCGCTTAAATGGTCGCCTTAATACTGAATCTTTGGATCAATTACCGCGTATAAAATATCGACGATAGCATTAAAGGCAATGGTCAATACCCCGACTAAAATGGTCAAACTAAGCACTACCCCATAATCACGATTGAGTGCACCGTTGATGAATAACTGTCCGATACCAGGTAAACCAAAGATAGTCTCAATCACAATAGAGCCTGTAATAATACCGACAAAAGCTGGGCCCAAATAAGAGATAACGGGTAGTAGTGCGGGTCTCAGCGCATGCCTCATCACTATTTGGCGCATCGGCAAACCTTTCGCCTTAGCCGTTCGGATATACTGGCTATTCATCACCTCGATCATCGAGCCGCGCATGATACGAGCAATACTCGCAACATAAGCGAGCGCTAAAGCGGCGACTGGTAATACAAGGTTTTTAAGTGCCCCGTCATTCCAGCCACCAGCTGGTAGCCATTGCAAAATAATGGCAAAAATCAGCACTAATAATGGCGCTTTAACGAAGCTTGGAATCACAACGCCTGTCATAGCAAAGGCCATCAGTACGTAGTCTATCCATGAGTTTTGCTTAAGGGCTGCGATAACACCGAAGATAAGTCCTAAGACCAATGCCAATATAAAAGCGTATAGACCCAACTCCATAGAGACGGGAAACGACTGCGACAACAACTCGTTAACCGTATAATCTTTATACTTAAAAGACGGTCCAAAGTCGCCTACCGCTAGCTGCTTTAGATAATTAACATACTGTAGCCACATAGGATCGTTGAGATTGTATTTGGCCTCGATATTAGCCAGTACCGCAGGTGGCAAGCTACGCTCACCCGTAAACGGACTGCCTGGCGCCAAACGCATCATAAAAAAGGAGACCGTGATCAATACGAATAAGGTCGGAATGGCCTCTAAGATACGCCGAAAAATCAGTTTTAGCATAATACCTCTTTTATAATGATGCTTATTTTTCAGCTAAATTAAAATGAGATAACTAGCACAAACCTAACGCCCAGTTATCGTTCAACTAGCAATATTCAATGACTTGGTTTTAAATAAAATATTGATAATCGTCGTTTATAAATAACAAAAGTTTCATCTAACACGCCTAATAAGAGTGGCTGTGAAAAATGAAACTAATGACGCTATCAGCGTTATTTGATAAGAGCGATAAATGAAACCAGCTGCTTTTACCGCTCTCAGACATTCAATCGATAGAATTGTTCAGCGATCAGTCAAACGATTAGTGCTTAGCAATTGAGAGATTTTTTACCTGCCAATTGTCTAATATATCCTTAGTTGGAAACCCAATGACATAAGGTTTTACTAGACGCGGGCTGACGTAATGATAAATGTTCAGTAAACCCATATCTTGATCGAGCTGAGCTTCAGCTTGCTTGTATAGATTGGCACGCTGCTCAGGGCTAACGCCAGCTTTCAGCGTTTGCGCCATTAAACTGTCAAAGTTAGCATTATTGTATTTACCGTAGTTGCCACTATTGTCAGATTTGGCAATATTTAAGAAAGCTGACGCTTCGTTATAATCACCACACCAGCCAGCACGCGCGATTTGATAATTACCATTACGGCGAGTATCCAAATAGGTTTTCCATTCTTTATTGGTCAAAGTCACATCGACGAAGCCGAGCGCTTGCTTCCATAGTGAAGTAGCCGCGACCGCAGTCTTTTTATGATTGTCATTGGTGTTGTATAGCAGCTCAAAAGTCAGTGGATTGCTATCGCTATAGCCTGCTTCAGTGAGCAGTTTTTTGGCCTCAGTAACCCGCTTTTCTTGATCCCAAGTCGACCATTCTGGACTATTTGCAATATCGCCATTGGTGGCAGGGGGTGTCAACTGATAAGCGGCCGTCTGTCCTTGACCGATAACTTTATCCGCAATGGTATCGCGATCCAAAGCTAAGGCTAAAGCGCGGCGTACGTTGGGATCGTTGAACGGTGGCTTGACCGTATTAAACTCGTAATAATAAGTACAAAGATAAGGAGATACGGTTAGCTGATCGCCCACTTGCTCTTTAAGCGAAGCGAACTGCTCGGTTGGAATCTCATTGTAGGTCACATCGATTTCACCCGCCTGATAGCGTGCGACGTCAGTCGTACTAGAAGGAATCGGCAGGAAAGTGACGGTATCGATAGTCGTATTGGCATCGTCATAATAAGAAGCGTTGCGCGTTAAAACGATTTTGTCGTTAATTTGCCACTGGGTAGGCTTGTAAGGACCGTTAACCACGATGTTCTCAGGAGCTGTCCACTTATCACCAAAGGCTTCAACGGTCTTTTTATGAACGGGCTTGACTGAATTATGAATCAACATATCTGGGAAATAAGGCACGGGCTCTGATAACGTAATTTGCAAAGTTTTATCATCGATAGCCTTTACGCCAAGGGTTTCAATGCCAGCCTTACCATCAACAATTTTATCAGCGCCGACTACTTTGGCATCGACCAAATAGCTTGAATACGGCGACGCAGTATTTGGATCGACCAAGCGGCGCATACTGTAGACAAAATCCTCTGCCGTTACTGGATCATCATTTGACCATTTAGCATCGCGCAGCTTAAAGGTCCATACTTTATTGTCTTCGCTTTCCCAACTGGTTGCCATTGCTGGAATGGTCTTACCTTCGGCATCCGTATTGGTTAAACCTTCTAACATTTGGCGGCCAAGGGTAGATTCTGGTACCCCCGATACTTTGTGTGGATCAAGTGATTCAGGTTCAGTGCCATTATTGACGACGAGCGCTTGAGTATCAGCCAGTACATTAGGATCAACGGCAGCTGCTTGGCTATCAGTGCCAGACTTATCGCTACTACAGCCAGTCATAGACATGGCGAGCGCAAGAGAGGTAGGCAGAAATATAGAGGACAAAAAGTGATTAGGAGTGCGCATCATATAATAGCTATCCTTGCTGGTCAGTGGCTGGGCGGATCAACTAAATAGTAGTGATTCGAGTTAATATATCCGTATATTGACTATGTTTATTAACCATACTTTAACTAACTATTGGTCATATTGTAGACAACTATTAGTAATTAAAAACGATACAAATGTCAATAAGTTTTAATTCCTCCCCGATACTAACAAGCAAAATAAGCTTGCAGTCCAAGCAGTTTCGACGACCAAAACTTAGATGTAATTACTATTAATTGAGTAACTTTTATAGCTACTTATTACCTTCCATCAGCAATATACTACCGCTCATTCGAAACCTGTATTATTACTATAAACCTCAGTTTCTAACTCACTAATTATCACTGTCAAGTGAATGAACTCAATGCTATCAAGCGATAAAACTCTAGTAGATATGATGAATTTTATTTATAAGACTATTGTTAATAATTAATCATTTGATAGATTTTTTAAGCCGATGCTGATGAATAATAGTGTGGTATTTTCGACACTCAAAACCAGATTTATTCGCTATTCAAAATCGTACAATTTTTTGATTTTTGCAATTACTTATTTTTGTAATAGCTGAGTAAGACCATGATAAAAATCACTAAATTTAGAATAAATACCTACCAATATCACTATTAATTCCTTTTTATAAAGCTAATAACGCTGATCTCTTGATGAAATTTTGATTGTATAGTCGCGTGGCCGAGCGCTTATATTTGCGCCTATCTCATCCAAAAGCATTTGCTCAGTCGTATTGAGTTTTATTGAGTTTTATTGAGTTTTATTGAGTAAAAAACTATAAACTTTAGTACATCTGCCTCTCACAAAAAAGCTAAAATAAGCAACATCATCTTTTTATTTAGAGGACGCTATGAGCCAACCACGGCGTACTATCGAGCATTTACTCAAGCAAGGCATACTGCCGTTAGCGCATGCCAACGATGCAGCGATTCATTTGCAAGTCTATCCTAGCAAACGCTCATGGCTGGTCTTTTTTGATAAAGCCATGCTGATTATCGGGGCGATAGCGCTGGTATTATCGCTGGTATTTTTTATTGCCTATAACTGGATAAATATGGGCAAAATGGGCAAGTTCGCTTTGGTCGAAGGGGCGTTGGTTGTCACTATTGCCTTATACGTTGCACTCTCTTTTAGACAGAAATTTCAGCTGGTTCGGCAATTATTATTGCTTATTGCCAGCGTGATTACGGGTAGCTTATTGGCGCTATTTGGGCAGGTCTATCAAACGGGTGCTGATACGTGGCAGCTATTTTTTGGTTGGGCCGTATTGATTATTCCGTGGGTAATTATCGCCCGCTTCCCTGCGCTATGGCTGCTATGGTTAGGGCTCGTCAATACTGGTCTTATCTTATATTTCGGCGTTATGGACTTTGCCTTTGTCAGTTATTTTTATGAAGGTGTCTTACAAATAGGCGTGCTTGCCGCTGTTAATTTTGTGGCGCTAAACTTGTGGCTCATGTTTATCGACCGTCAACCACCATCAGTCACACGCAGCCGATTTAAGTCCGAGCTGGATTGGAGCGCTTATGTCGTCGGTTTACTCAGCAGCTATTTTATTACCTACCTTGCCATTTTTTATGTCTTTGATGACGCCAATATTGTAATGATGCTAATCACTCTATTGCTATGGATGAGCTGGTGCGGATTTATGGTTTGGCGATTTTATTGGTATCGCATCAATCTATTAATGCTGACCTATTTATGTGGCTCTATCATTGTCGTGGTGATGTTTTGGGCAGGTAAGCTGTTTTTAGACAATTTTGATATGGGTGGTTTTCTCATCTTAGCCCTATTATTGATTGGCATGAGTTCAGCAGCGGTCGTTTGGCTGCGTCATGCGGCACGTTTAAACAGCGAAAACAACCTCCCAAGTGCTGTCGTCAAAGGAGTCAATTATGAGTAATGATATGAATAATCAACACTCGGATAATGTCCTTTTACAGCTACAACAGCTTGGATTGATTGACGGCAATGTGATTGATGCCCGTACTGGTGAGACAAGTGCTAAGGCAACGATAGCGAATAATCACTCTCAAAACGATATTCCTTGGTTTATACAGATACTTTTTGGTCTTAGCGGTATTGTAGCGAGTCTGTTTCTAATTACCTTTCTGTCTTTATTATTGTTCGGCATCGATGGCTTTGACAGCGTGATTGCCTTGTTAATTACAGGTCTAGTACTCAGCGCGGCGGGTTTTGTGCTATTTAGAAATAAACAAAGCCGTGATAATGCCTTTATCAGTAGCCTAGCCTTGGCTATTAGCTCGGCTGGGCAAGCCTACATTGCCTTTGCGTTATTTGATAATAATTTGTCGCATCCTATAGATGTTTGGCTTTTTTTAATCGTGCAAGCCGTTATGACGGTCATTATGCCCAACCGTATCTATCGCCTATTGGGTAGCATAATGACACTAGGTTTGACGGTTTATCTGCTTAACTATTATCATCTACCTGAGGTTAGCTTGGGGCTATTAACACTGATTACGACTGGCAGCAACTTATCACGCTATTCTCTATTGCAGCGTATACCTAGTAAATGGCGCGCGGATGCTTTTGATATTATTAAAGCCCTTGGTTACGCCAGCGCGCTGATGCTGTTGTGCGTTTCTGTGTACTTTATCGCCGCTGAACATAGTCATAGCCTTGCTACTTATTATGGCGACACTTTTCGCTACAATTACTATTTGGCGCAAGTACTGCTTACACTTGCCAGCCTTTATGCCGCTTATCTGATTCTAAAACGTTACGACGTTAAATTACTATCGGCAGCGGGATTCTTCATTGGTGGTGGGATTGTATTGCTTGGGATAATATCGATTTACGTCTCAGGACTGCTCGCGACCAGCCTTATTATCGTCATTGCGATCGCCAATAGCCAACGAGTGCTATTAGGTTTGGGCGTCACCGCCTTGGTCAGCTATGTATTTTGGTATTACTATCAGCTCGATACTTCGTTGCTAATCAAATCTCTCTCGATGCTAATCGTCGGACTGACCATGCTGATGGGGCGTTGGCTATTGATTAAACGCTATTTCGCTAACTCCCTTATCAACGATACTGACTTGACAATGAGCGCCAACGATCATCAGGAGCGCCACTCATGAAAAATAAAATTTTGACTAAGCGCTTGATTAATGACACGTCACCATCCACGCATTGGCTAAAAAAACGAGCCGTTACGATTACGATTGCCCTACTGGGGTTAGCCTTGATATTGGTCGTAATGACACTGAATATCATCAAATACGAAAACCATCTTAGTAATGGCAAAACGGTATTATTAGCGCTCGCACCCGTTGATCCACGTGGTTTTATGCAAGGCGATTATATGGCGTTAAGTTATGCACTGGAGCGCGATATTTTTGATGCCATGCGCTCAAAGCACCCTCATTCAACACAAGACGAACTAGGCTCAGAACTAGATGTAGAATTAGATGATTTTGATACAGATTTTCGTATTTATGAGCCAAGCGATGGTTATGTCATTGTGAAAATCGATGACAATAATGTGGGGCATTTTGTCCGCTTAGCTGATAGTAATAGTCGTGAAGATTTAACTAAAAGTGAGCTGCCCATTTATTACCGCATCCGTAACGGCAGTGTGCAATTGGCGACCAATGCGTTCTTCTTTCAAGAAGGTCATGCTGAGGCGTTTGAAGCGGCTGAATATGGTCTGTTTCGCGTCAATGACAAAGGCGAGCCATTACTCACAGAGATGGTAGACGGTGATTTCACAGTCATCGTCGGCGACTTAAGCCAAGAGGATAAAGCCTCTTAGTAGACGTTAATCGTGCGACTACTTATTCGTTACTTATCATGCATTACTATACGCGATACGTGCAACGCATAACATTCCTTAACTAAAGTAACATTGAGGGTACTGAGACAAACTTGTTACTGTTGCTCACGACTTAAAAATAATAAAGGAAATGATTATGCGTAGCGCAACTTACAGTACCTTCGGTAAACCATCTGACGTTCTCAGTTTAGGTGACACGCCTATTCCTGAACCAAAAGCCAATGAAGTCCGAGTCAAAATGATACTCGCCTCTATCCACAACCATGATTTATTAACCATTCGCGGTCAATACGGCTTTAAACCTGAGCTACCAGCGATTGGTGGTAGCGAAGCGGTCGGCATTATCGATGCCGTCGGTCAGGATGTCAAAGACTTAAAAGTGGGTCAGCGCGTGGCGGCGGCGAGCGTACAAACGACATGGGCAGAGTATTTTGTCGCCTCAAAAGACATGGTATTTGTCATGCCTGATAGCTTAGAGGACGAAATGGCGGCGCAGCTCATTGCGATGCCACTCAGCGCGCTGATGCTGATTGAGTTTTTAGCACTAACAAGCGGTCAGTGGGTGATCCATAATGCTGCCAATGGCGCGGTCGGCAAATCGCTCGCCATGCTAGCCGCCGCGCGTGGCATTAACACCATTAATGTCGTGAGAAGTGGCGATGCTATCAAGGAATTAGAAGCACTGGGTATCAAGCATAATATCAACACCTCAGATGACGACTGGAAAGACCAAGTAAAAGCCATCCTTGGTGATGAGAAAATCAGTGCCGCGGTTGATTCTATCGGTGGTGAATCGAGTAATGATCTGCTGGCGTTACTGGGTCACGGTGGCACATTGGCATCGTTTGGCATCATGTCAGGCAAACCAATGGTGCTAGATCCAATCCATATTATTTTTAAACAAGCAACGATTAAAGGCTTTTGGGGCAGTAAAATCAGTCAAGAAATGAGCGTTGAAAACAAACAGCGTTTGATTGATGAGCTAATCGAACGTGCTAACAACGGCAATTTAAAACTGCCCGTTGAAGCGACGTTTGATTTAGCAGATATCGTCAAGGCCGTCGATGGGAAATTGCAGGCAAGTAAGAATGGTAAGGTGTTGTTAAAAGCATAAATGACTGTCTTACATACATCGATGTAGTTGCAAATGATGTACGTGTAAATAAAGACACACACTAAAAAACATCACTAGGAATAATATGATGTCTAATAATAAAACCTTTAAAGCCTTAGTCGTCGAAGAAAATACCGACGGCACCTTTAGCAAAAGTATTCAAGAACGCAATATCAGTGACTTGCCAGAAAATGACTTGCTGATAGAAGTACATTATTCCTCGTTAAACTTCAAAGATGCCATGTCGGCATCAGGCAATAAAAGAATCACCAGACAATATCCGCATACCCCCGGTATCGATGCAGCAGGCGTCGTCGTCAGCGACAAATCAGGCACGTTTACCGCAGGGCAAGAAGTATTGGTATTTGGCTATGATTTGGGCATGGATACGGATGGCGGTCTGGGTCAGATGATCTCTATCCCTGCCGATTGGGCATTGCCCTGCCCAGAAACGCTGACGTTAAAAGAAGCAATGACTTACGGTACAGGTGGCTTAACCGCAGCACTCAGTATTCAAAAACTAGAAAAAATGGGTGCAAAACCCAGTGATGGTCCAGTCGCGGTAACTGGTGCAACAGGCGGCGTCGGTACGATCAGTATCGCTATTTTGAGTCAGCTGGGTTATGAGGTGATTGCCTTCTCAGGTAAGCCAGAGCAAAGCGAGCATTTAAAAGCATTGGGCGCGAGCGAAGTGCGTCATCGCGATACCATCAATGAAATCGGTAACAAGCCTATCGGTCGTGAGCTGTGGGCAAATGCCATTGATACTATTGGCGGCGATTATCTAGCCAACCTGCTCAAGCAAACCAAATCTGGCGGTGCAGTGACCAGTTGTGGCCTAGCTAGTGGCGCTGATTTTTCGATGTCGGTGATACCTTTTATCACCCGCGCGGTGTCGCTACTGGGTATCGACTCGGTCTATATTCCATTGGCTGATAAAGAAGCCATTTGGAAACGTGTCGCTACCGATATGAAACTGCCTAATCTTGAAAGCTATGGTGAAGAGATTACGCTAGAGCAAACGCCAGAGTACTTAGATCGCTTTATGTCGAGTACAGTGGTTGGACGTTATGTGGTGAATGTGAAAGGTTAGTTTTTTAGCTTAGAAGTTGAACATTATAAAAAAGGCAGCATCTCTTTTGAGGTGCTGCCTTGCATATATTTTTTAACATTTAGTTTTATATCTATTTAGCGCTTCAAATATAAAATTGACTAGCAGATGAAGATGTTATGTTCAAATCAATCTCAGGATAGTTGATGTGAACCACCTGACACAGCTCATAATGCAGCTCTAGAAACTCATTCACATTCTGCTGTATACTAGCATATAATTTGTTCTCTTCCGAATTACTATTGAGATTATCCGCTTTTACAAATGATACTTCATTAGTATTAGGGATACTTATATAGAAACTGTACCAATCTTTAGAAACTAAACTATAAGTGTCAAACCACTTCTGAATCCAATGAAGTATCTTTTCTTCAATATTTTTATCATATAGCTGGAAAAGTGGGTTATTAATTGCAATTTCAATATTTTTGACATGATCTAAAAAGCTTATGTGAATTCTCTGCGGTGCATCCCTTAGGTAATAAGGTATAGCATCAATATTTATACAACTAAATAGTTGATTAAGAACAGATATATCCTTATCCTTTTTACTAGGGTAACTAGATATTGAAGTACTTGTAGTAAAAGAGAACTGTGGGTAAAACCTTTTAAGTTCGTTAACATCTTTGGATAACTCTTGCTCAATGTCTGTCCAGAATAGAACGCCTACTGCAAAGCTTCCTGTTGCTACCCTTTGATTCGATATTTTCTGAATAAAACTTTGAATGGGAGCATCAGGTGGGCTACTTGTAGCAATATACAGAATAGATAAGCAAGGAGTAAATGATTCAGCCTTAGCGACCTCTTCCTCTATTATTTTTTCGGTTAAAAAATTCAAAGTGTTTTTACACTGCACTCCAATCGAGGATCCAAGACTATCTTTTCCAGTAATATCCACGCCATGCTGTTTCTGACCAGTTCTTCCATATCTATTAAAGTTTGTATTTTTAAATTTTAGCTTCGCTACTGATAAGCATATATCCTCAAACTCATCCCAACTTTTAGGTGTAGGGAAATTACTACTGGCAATTGTCGGCATTTTTATAACCTTACATACTTAAAATTAAAAACTCACATACTATACAATATTAGTTTTGCATATAAAAAAAGAAAAAAGCCAGTAGAGTTTATTATCTACTGACTTCTTCTATATATGGTGCGGGTAGAGGGAGCGAACCCTCAGGGACTATTGGTAACATGGTATATAACATCTGAGCAATAACTGAATCATTTGGCACCCGCAGTACCCCTCCGCACCATTCAATCATTGTGTTCAAGTCCATTACTGGCACTCCCATAATTGTACAAAACAAACCTAAAATTGCGCCTGCGTATACACTCAGAGACAAGATACCGCTCTTCAGTCCTTCAACCAATGCTTTTTCATTACCCAACTTGGTGTGTTTAAGTTGCCTAAAACACTTACATATGCACAATACACTAATTTTACCTAACTTCCAATTTAATATAAATTCATAGCTAAATTAATGTTTTAGCAAAATTTTAGTGAAAACACCCAACCAAGTTGAGTGCTTTTTTATTGACGACAAGCTGTATATCAATTCAAAAAATTTGAGTAGCGAGGAAAACGAGTGATAGCACTACATCGAGTAGGCTGAACGAGTTTGACGACGCTAATCAGATTTTTAGTTTGATAGCTTTTATTAAGTATTATTCCCACTCAATCGTCGCTGGTGGCTTGCTAGATACATCATAAGTCACGCGTGAAACTTCAGCGATTTCATTCATAATGCGATTCGATACCGTCTCAATCAAATCATACGGCAGATGCGCAAAGCGCGCAGTCATAAAGTCTACGGTTTCAACAGCACGTAGCGCGATTACCCACGCATAGCGGCGACCATCACCGACCACGCCAACTGATTTGATCGGTTGGAATACCGCAAAGGCTTGCGCGGTCTTCTCATACCAACCTGAACGCTCAAGTTCTTCCATAAAGATAGCATCAGCTGAGCGCAAGATATCAGCGAATTCCTTGGTCACTTCGCCAAGAATACGCACGCCCAAACCCGGTCCTGGGAACGGATGACGGTTGATCATTTTGGCAGGTAAACCAAGGGTAATACCCAATTTACGGACTTCATCTTTAAATAAATCACGCAACGGCTCAACCAACTCAAACGCCAAATCATCTGGCAAACCGCCAACGTTATGATGGCTCTTAATCACGTGCGCTTTACCTTGATGCGACTTCGCTGATTCAATGACGTCTGGATAAATCGTGCCTTGCGCTAAGAATTCGATGACTTTACCATCGCTTTGCTCGCTGATTTCACGGGCGCTATTAGCAAAAACGTCAATAAAAGTTTTACCGATGATTTTACGCTTGGCTTCAGGGTCAGACTCGCCAGCCAATGCCGTTAAGAATAATTCTTCAGCATCGACACGGATGACTTTTACGCCCATATTTTCTGCGAAGATTTGCATAACTTGGTCGCCTTCATGCAGACGCAAGAGACCAGTATCAACAAATACGCACGTCAGCTGATCGCCGATGGCTTTATGCAATAATGCCGCGACGACTGAACTGTCCACACCACCTGAAAGACCGAGCAATACTTGCTTATCACCGATTTGCTTTTTCAGCTGTTCGATACGCATATCGATGATGTTATCCGGCGTCCAGCTACCCGCGCAGCCACAGATTTCATGAACGAAACGTCCTAGCAATGCAGAACCTTGCGCGGTATGTGTGACTTCAGGATGGAACTGCAAACCATAATAATGGCGCGAATCATCAGCCATAATCGCAATCGGGCAGCTTGGCGTACTAGCGACGATATCGAAGCCTTGTGGGGCATCGACCACTTTATCGCCATGACTCATCCACACATTTAGCTTACCCGCTGCGTCTTCGATACCATCAGTCAGCGTTGATTTGCCATCGATATTGATGGTTGCTGCGCCAAATTCATGGATATCACTGGCATGAACTTTACCACCGAAGCGCTCTGCCATCGCTTGCATACCATAGCAGATACCCAATACGGGTACGCCTAGATCAAATACGGCATCATTGATGCGTGGGCTGTCATCTGCGTGGACGCTCTCAGGACCACCCGATAGGATGATACCCTTTGCACCAAAATCTGTGATGCGCTGAGTATCGATATCGAACGGGAACATCTCACAGAATACGCCTGAATCACGGACACGGCGGGCGATAAGCTGGCTGTACTGTGAGCCAAAATCGAGAATTAAGATGCGATCTTCTTTAATAGTAGGAACGTTGGCAGCAGTTGTCATAACGTAGTGTCCATCAATAAATAAATTGGTGCGCTATTTTAACAAGTTTGAGCAGTCTATTGGTTATAAAAATACGCTAATCTGCTAACTGGTATATAAATCTATAGCTCATCAGTATAAACCTCTACTTTATTTCATTAATGAATGCATTTCTTCTATATTTTTCTACATCTAGGTAGCGATGATAAAGCACTGTAGAGTAATCAACAGAATAAAAACGCGATTAATTGGCCTTATATTTCTATGGGCAATTCCTAAGTTCTGGTCTAAACATTATTACAAAGCAGCCATTATACTTTTTTACATAGTATTCTACAGAGAAGCTTACATCAGTGTCGCCTATGATTAATCTATATTATTCCGCAACACATGGACTTCATCTGAAATTTTCTCTAGCTTAGTCTCACCGCATTGGTACTTTTATATATCAAGGTTTATTGGTGTGATTTGGCATTACTTAGCGCATAGACTGATGGTTTTGGTGGGGAATAAAGAATTAGCAAGTCGGAACAGCACACCAATCGTTGTTGACTAATGTACAGAAAACAGTTACTTATTATAGTCACAGATAATCATAATAAATTGACAGGTATGTCCCTATGAGCAAAATCAAAGCCCTTATCCGAAAACGCCCTAAATCTGACCCGTCTAAAACTATTTCAGTAAATTCTGATAACCAAAACACCAATAACGCCAGTATAGATGCTGCCTCAAAGGGTCATACGGTAAATACCCCAATCGAGCAAACGCGCTGGAATGGCTGGGGCAATATCAATATTAATAAAAAAGTCTCAGCGCATGGGGCAAAACTGATCAAATCGCACATTGGTAAAACCAGAAAACTATCATCAGTGAGCTTACAGCAAGTACTTAAAACCGTCCCCAAATCCCGCTTGCCTGTTGCTATGACTGAGCTTGATACGGTATCTGTCGATAACGAAGTGAGACTTAGACATGCCCGTGGTCAAAGCTTTCCAGACTGGATAGCCATGCATGGTGGCGACTTTGAAGTCTTTCCTGATGGGGTCGCTTTTCCTGAATCGACCGCTGATGTCGAAACCTTATTAAAGCTAGCGAGCGAGCACGACCTTATCGTCATTCCTTTCGGTGGCGGCACCTCAGTCGCGGGTCATATCAATCCGCAAAAAGGTTCACGCCCCGTATTGACCATCGCTATGAGCAAGATGGATCAACTCATTGATTTAGACAATGATAGCCAAATTGCTACTTTTGGCGCAGGTACACAAGGGCCAGCGGTCGAAGCACAACTGGACGCACACGACTACCGCTTGGGACATTATCCTCAGTCTTGGGAGCTATCGACACTGGGCGGCTGGATTGCAGCACGCTCTAGTGGTCAGCAATCTTTAGGCTACGGGCGCATCGAGCAGATGTTTGCCGGTGGAACGCTTGTGACCCCAAAAGGGATATTGAATATAGCTGATTTCCCAGCGTCAGCGGCAGGACCTGACCTGCGTGAAATGATGATGGGCACGGAAGGTCGCGCTGGTATTTTTACTGAAGTCAAAATGCGGGTGCAGTCGCAACCAGAAGAAGAGCTATTTAAAGTGGCATTTCTGCCTAACTGGGAAGCGGGGAAAGAAGTGCTTAGACAAGCCGTGCAAAAAAATATTCGCTTATCTATGCTGCGCCTGAGTAATGCGGTCGAGACTGACGCACATCTACATTTAGGTACTACGCCTAGCCAGTTTATGGCGATTAGCACTTATCTAAAAGCGCGCGGTCTCAGCTCGGATAAAGTCATGCTCACTTATGGCGTCTCAGGGGATAAAGCACAGAATAAATTGGCACTGACGCAGTTTAATAACCTATTAAAGCAGCACGGTAGTGTCACGGGTAAAGTAACCGATATCATGGGTAGTGTGTGGGCACATGGACGCTTTAAATTTCCTTATTTGCGTGGGACGCTGTGGGAAAAAGGCATCATGGTCGATACCTTTGAGACCGCCACCAACTGGAATCATATCGACGAGCAGATGCAGCAGATGCAAGAAGCGGTGAAAAACGCTTTGAGCGATGAAGGCGAAAACGTCATGGCCTTTACTCATATCTCGCACGTCTATAAGCAAGGTGCCAGTCTTTATACCACCTACTTCTTTAGAGCAGCCAAAGATCACGCCAGCACTTTAAACCGCTGGCAGAAAATCAAACATGCTGCCAGTTCAAGTCTGGCTAATGGTACAGCGACGATATCACATCAGCATGGTGTCGGTCGTGACCATGCACCCTATCTTGCTGCCGAAAAAGGTAAGCTCGGTATTCAAGTAACCCATGATATGCTGAAAAGCTTGGACCCTGAACAGCGTATGAACCCCGGCGTTTTAATCGAAGAGTAAAAGGTCGTCTTAGCGTCACTAGTTGGCTTAAACAGGTTAAGTCGCTGATTAATTTGAGTATCATTTGAGATGAGTCGTTTATGAATCAAGCCAATCAGCATGATCAATACAAGCAACGCCAGCAAGCATTAGCGCCTTTATCTCGTCGCTCGTCTCAAGTAGTACCGTGGGATATGCTTATCATCGGTGGCGGCATTACTGGTGCTGGGATTGCTCGCGAGGCAGCAAGGCGCGGCTTAGCGGTGTTACTCATTGAGCAAAAAGACTTTGCTTGGGGCACGTCCAGCCGCTCTAGCAAAATGGTACATGGCGGGCTTCGCTACATTGCCTCAGGTGACTATAAAACGACTTTGCTGAGCGTGCGTGAGCGCGAGCGTATGCTTAGTGAAGCAAATGGTCTCGTCAATGAGATGCATTACGTCATGCCGCATTATAAAGGCAAGTTTCCACCGCCATGGATATTCAATACCTTACTACGTGTCTACGATGGGCTCGCGGGCAAGCGCTACTCTAAATACTTTAAAAAAGACGCTTTTTTACAGCTTAATCCGCATATCAAACAAGATAAGTTTTTAGGTGCCAGTCAGTTTAGTGATGCAGTGACCGATGACTCACGCCTTGTGATGCGGGTACTTGATGAAGCCATCCATGATGGTGCGCAGGCGATTAATTACCTTAAAGCTGAGTCATTAATTACTAATGAGCAAGGCTTGGTAGTTGGCGCTACTCTATTAGATACTTCTGCTGAAGATAGCAATCATACTTACGATGTCCATGCCAAAGTGGTGGTTAGTGCCACGGGTGCTTGGGCAGACACCTTACGGATGCAAGCAAGCAAACAAACAGAACAAACCTTTCATAAACAAATTCGCCCGTCGCGCGGCAGTCATTTGGTAGTCAGTCAAGAGCGCCTACCAATCAAGCAAGCCTATACCTTTTTGCATCCTGTCGATAAAAGAGCCGTCTTTGTCTTTCCGTGGGAAAACCGTACTGTCCTTGGAACAACCGATTTGGATCATCTGCCATTAGACGATAACGAAGTCGGTATCACTAATGAAGAGGTGGATTACCTATTGGCGGCGACCAATAATCTCTTTGATAATGTAGACATTAGCCGCAAGGATGTCATCAGCTCATGGGCAGGCGTACGTCCACTGATTTCTGATGGCGGTGATGGTAAGCGCGTCAGCCCGAGTAAAGAAAAACGCGACCATAGCGTCTGGTTGGATAACAACCTAGTGACCGTCAGCGGTGGCAAGCTAACTACCTTTCGCCTAATCGCCCTTGATGTACTGAAAGTTTGTCAAAAGGTGCTCGAACTTGATGAGTCGGCTACTCAAAATAATGTCTCATATAGCAGCCAAGTCTTTAGTAATCAACCGCCAACCAATCCCAAATTTTCAACCCTAACACCACTATTGCAACAACGCTTGCAAGGGTTTTACGGTCTACAGCTTGATGCATTATTAGAGTTAGCACATGATGATGATTTGGCTTATGTGACCGATAGCAATACTATCTGGGCCGAGATTCGCTTTGCGGCGCATTATGAGCAGGTTATCCATTTGGACGATTTATTATTACGCCGTACGCGCTTGGGCTTGATACTGCCACATGGCGCGATGACGCCGCTGATTAGTGCAAGACTGAAGCAAATATGTCAGCAGGAGCTTGGCTGGGATCAGCAAAAATGGCAGCAAGAAGTTGAACGCTATACCCAATTATGGCAACGCTATTATCATTTGCCAGCGGCTTAGCGCTTTTTTATATTGCATTAATAGCAAATGCTACTGGGTTAAATTTTCCTTGCTTGCTGTGCCTACGCAGACAGAGGCTGCGGAAAACTTACCCCAGTAGCACACTATAATCGTCGTATTTTTATTGAGCGATATATCTATTTCTACATAGTAAAGGACTACTATGACCCATAACCTTGATGCCCCTATTTATTTCCTAGCTATCGACAATGGCACCCAAAGCGTCAGAGCGCTTATCTTCGATCAATTCGGTAGCGAGATTGCCAAAGCCCGCGTCATTATCGAGCCGTATTTTTCAACGCAGCCAAATTTTGCCGAGCAACATGCTGATTATTATTGGCAAAAATTAAGCGAAGCCTGTCAGCAATTGTGGCAAAACTGCGATATCACGCCCGAGCAAATTGCCGGCGTCAGCCTCGCCACCCAGCGCTATACCATGATATGTTTGGACAAGGATAAACAACCGTTACGCCCAGCTATCGTCTGGATGGATTTGCGTCGCGGCGAAACCAATGACATAGGCTTTCTCAATCCGCTAACCAAAATCATCGGCATGGGTGAGCTGGTACAAGAAGCGCAGCAAAAAGCGCGCTGTAATTGGCTTGCACAAAATGAGCCTGAGATTTGGAAAAAGACTGCACACTATGTCAACCTCTCCGCATACCTCACCTACCAACTCACCGGCGAACTCGCCGATTCGACAGGCCATTCGGTTGGCTATTTGCCTTATGACTATAAAGCGCAAGCGTGGCTAAAACCCAAAGATCTTAAATGGCGCTTATTTAGCTGTACACCAGAGCAAATGCCTATAATTGTTCCACCGGGTCAGCCACTTGGTCATATCAGTGCCAAAGCTGCTAAAGCAACGGGGATATTAGAAGGTACACCGATGATTGCCGCTGCTAGTGACAAAGCTTGCGAAGCACTAGGCTCTGCTGGTCTCGCAGCCGATACCGCTTGCTTAAGCTTTGGCACTACTGCGACTGTTAATACCACGTCGAGTAATTATATCGAGATACTTAAGCACATGCCCGCCTACACTGCCGCCGCACCCAATTACTATAACCATGAATATATGATTTATCGTGGCTTTTGGATGGTTAGCTGGTTTAAAGAGCAGTTCGCTCACTATGAAGAGCAACTAGCAAAAACTCAGGGCATCGATACCGAAAAACTCCTCGATCAAGCGGTAAAAGATATTCCGGCAGGCTGTATGGGACTAATGATGCAACCGTACTGGTCGCCAGGTGTGCGGCATCCTGGGCTTGAAGGTAAGGGTGCGCTCATTGGTTTTGGCGATGTGCATACCCGCGCGCACGTTTATCGCGCGATTTTGGAAGGGCTTGCTTACGAGCTTAAACTTGGTTTTGATACTATTGAAAAACGCACAGGCAAAACCATCAAACACCTACGTGTCTCAGGTGGCGGCTCCCAAAGCGACTCAGCAATGCAGCTCACTGCAGATATCTTTGGCATGCCCGCTTACCGCCCACATACTTATGAAGCCTCAGGCTTAGGCGCTGCTATCAATTGTGCAGTAGGGCTTGGCGTTTATCCCGACCATTTAACCGCAACTCAGGCCATGACCCATTTGGGCGATGAATTCTTACCCATTGACGCCAATGTTCAGCTCTACAAACGCCTTTATAATGAGGTCTATCTCAAAATGTATGAGCGCTTAAAGCCTTTATATCAAAGCATTCAAGATATTACGGGGTATCCTGCTAAATGATATTACTGTTTAAAATCATTGCTATTTAATGCAGTATGCATACGGTTTAGCCCTTCTATCAGCAGCGCTCTAGGACACGCCACATTAAGGCGCATTTTAAGATGTCCTTCATCACCGTACTTAATCCCTGCGCTAAGCTCAACTTTGGCCTCTCTAAGCGCGTCATAGAGCATTTGATCGTCTTGCGCATATGCCGAGCAATCAAGCCAAATCAAATACGAAGCTTCTGGACGCATCACTTTAATTTTGGGTAAATGCTCTTCTAAAAAGCTAATGGTTAATTCAATATTGGCTTCAATATAAGTCAGCGCCTGCGCCAACCACTCACCACCTTCTTGATAAGCACTACGCATAGCGGCATAAGCAAATAAATTCAGCTCATGCTCGTCACTTAAGCGCTGCTGCTGACTGATTTTATTGAGTAATGCTAGATCTTTAGCAAATATCATCGAGCCTTTAATACCAGCAATATTAAAGGTTTTGGTCATCGATGTTAGGCTTACTACTTTGTGTTCATAGCCTTTTACGAGGGTTAAAAAGGGAATAAACGTATGCCCTTTCAAGGTTAAATCTTGATGAATCTCATCACTGACAATTGCCACATCGTGCTTTTTACAGATTAAAAGTAACGCTTCAAGTTCATTCGCTGTCCATACACGTCCGCCCGGATTATGTGGATTACACAATAAATAAAGCTTAACGTTATGCTCGATAATTTTGGCTTCGATATCAGCTAAATCCAGATGATATCGTCCCTCAACCTCCTGTAATGCAGAAGTCACTAGCTTACGATTATTGTCTAAAACCTTGCTCATAAAAGGCGTATAAATCGGGTCATTGATGAGTACCGCATCCCCTGCCTCGGTAAATACTTTCATCATCAGCACCAAACTTGGTACGACACCCGGAGAAAACAGGATATCCTGCTTATCCAGCCACAAGTCATAACGACTGCCATGCCAGTCGATAATCGCTTGATACAACGGCTCGGTCGGCACGGTGTAACCCAATATGCCATGCTGCGCTACTTGCTCAATCGCCGCTAAAATAGGCTGGGCGGTCTTAAAGTCCATATCCGCGACCCATAGCGGGATTGTATCATCGGTATAATGCCATTTAAACGACCCAGTGTTGCGTCTGTCTATTATTTCATCAAAGTTGTATAGCATTGGCATTCTCCTTTACGATATTTTTATATTATAACTTTTCATCCATAGCCTTAAATGACTTTTAAAAATATAACGCTATGATTAGTTGAATAATGTTTAAAAATTAGTGTTACATTGAGGTTGCGGATTCTACATATAATCAAGTCATTTATGTCAGAGTGCGCTGATATTGCAAGGACTGTGATCTATCAGTATCCATCCAAACCCCCTACTAAGCCAAGATGGTTTATCTAAAAGGATTTAGCATGATGAAAATGGACTTTTTACCAAACTTAGTACTCAAAATGAGTGCGCTTACTTTAGCTGTCGCCGCCACCGCTTCATGCACGACTATGACAACAGGCGCTAATCATCAACCCAACAATGCAAATGCTCAAGTCATGGCAAACGCTACTAGCGGTACTGCCGTCGCTCTAGGCAATAGCGCTATGTCTGGCGGCACCAATGACACGGTCGCTGTCGGTAATATGGCCAATGCAGGACTAAATTCAGCAACGGCTGTTGGTGGTCAAGCCAACGCCGCAGGTCTAGGCTCAACCTCTATCGGCTGGCAATCCAAAGCCACCGCTGAACGCGCACAAGCGTTTGGTCATCTAGCCAATGCTAGCGGCGTTCGCTCTACGGCAGTCGGTGAAGCCGCGATGGCTGGCGGCAGCAATGACACGGTCGCTGTCGGTAATAAAGCCAATGCGGGCATGAATTCAGCAACAGCTGTTGGTGGTGAAGCCAATGCTGCAGGTCTAGGCTCAACCTCTATCGGTTGGCAGTCCAAAGCCACCGCTGAACGCGCACAAGCGTTTGGTCATCTAGCCAATGCTAGCGGCGTTCGCTCTACGGCAGTCGGTGAAGCGGCAGCCGCACAAGGTGCAAATTCGGTCGCTGTCGGCAATAAATCTATGGCAGGCGGCATGAACAGCATCGCTATCGGTAACGGGGCAATGGCGGCGAAAAACAACCAAGTGGTCTTAGGTAATGCCGGACAAGTCCAGTCCAGTACCGCGGCACAGTCAGGTACGGTCAAAATAGTCACTATCGATGACAACGGCACTTTAGGTACGATGATGGTTGACTACTATAAAAAATCAACTAAATAATAGTAGTCAATCAGAGCCAAGCTGCTAACATTTACGTAGCTATAACCGGTCATACTCGATAAGATAACGAAACCTCGCGATTGTGGGGTTTTTTGTTGGCATACTTAGTTTGTATGGTCGAATTTTGATTGATAAGAAAAATCCTATTATAATTATTTTGCTTATAATTTGCAGTACCACTCCTATCAAAGCTAAAATTCGCCTCAACGCAGCTAATATATTAGTTGTTAATTTTACACAAAACATAGCATAAAGCTGTAAGGAAGAATCCACTAATTTTAAGACAAAAATACATTTCTTAAAATTGAGTAACCTCTGAATTTAGCGCCCTTTAAACTCAGCCTCACGTCTTTCAACCATCGCCATCGCGCCCTCTTTCGCATCTTCTGAATGAAATAAATGCGGCAAATAACTATGAATATTGGCTAAGGCTGCTTTTGCGCCATTAAAACTGCCATCTTGTGCTGAGGATAGTAATCCTTGCACCCCAAGCGGTGCTGCTTTGCAAATCTCTTTAGCGATAGTTAGCGCGCGCTCGTATTCTTTCCCATTTGGCACCACTTCACTGACTAGGTTTAGCTTATCAGCAGTTTGCGCATCAAAGTTTTTACCTGTTAATAGATACGGCATGGCTTTTTGCCAACCAGCCGCCGCGATAAAGCGTACTGTCGCGCCACCAAACGGCATGATACCGCGCTGGACTTCCATTTGCGCAAAGTTGCAATTATCACTAGCAATAACCACATCACTATTGAGCATCAACTCAATCCCAGCGGTAAAGCAAGTACCTTGTACCGCAACGACAATAGGTTTACTGCGTAATTTTCCACCGATGCCCCACGGGTCAATTTCGTCGGCAGTAAACTCAAACGCGCCTTTGTTCCATTTATCTTGTAGCTCCATCAAATCAAGCCCTGCGGTGAAATGCTCACCATGGGCAAATATTAACGCACAGCGAAGATTGGCATCATTTCCATATTGAGTGAGTGCTTGAGAGAGTTGCTTAATCATATGGCTATCAAAGGCATTACGTTTATCAGCGCGATTTAGTCCAATCAGACAGATGTAATCTTGAACTTCATAAGTAATGCGAGTGCCATTGCTAGTAGAATTGCTATTATTACTTTCCGTAATCATGTTTTTATCCTTATTAGAGCGATCGTTTTATGGTTTATTCTATGGCGAATTAATACTACTAAAAATCATGTAACTTACTTTTAATATAGACATACGTTCGGTACAACGCAAGCATCATATAAGCGGCATCAATATCAGTTGACCTCATTTACGCTAATATGCAACTATTATCCAAATCAAAATATAACTCAGAGCACTTTATGGAATTTTGGCACGGTTTTTTGCTTATCACTAGCGTCCATCTACTCGCTGCCGCCTCCCCAGGTCCTGATTTTGTATTGGTGTCGCAGCAAACTTTGGCAAAAGGTCGACGCACCGGTTTGATTTGTAGCCTTGGTATTACCTTGGGTCTGGCGATACACATCACTTATTCGGTGCTAGGACTGGCAACGCTGATTGCCCATTCGCAGCCATTATTGACCGCTATCAAATGGTTAGGTGGTAGCTATCTTGTTTATTTGGGATGGCAAGGTATTCAAGCCAAAGCTAAAAAACCAGTAGATTTAACTGTTGCTATAGATTCAGATGCTGACATTTCCATTAAAAAAGCATCTATAGATACAAGCTCTACCTCATCAATTCTACGTCGTGGCTTTTTTTGCAATGTCTTTAATCCCAAAGCGCCAGTATACTTCGTGGCGATATTTACCCTTGTATTATCACCCAATATACCGCTGTGGCAATTGGCAATTTATGGCGTCTGGATGATGGTCTTACAAATGGCATGGTTTAGCACGGTGGTAATGTTGCTCTCAATTCCTGCTATCCACCGACGTTTTCAGCGTTTTGAGCATTGGATAGACCGCGTATTGGGTACAGCGATGATAGTGCTGGGATTAAATCTTATCTTACGTAGCCGATAACACGTTAGTGACACGCGAAATCTGCTAAAATGGGGCATTATATTCACATATCAAAGCCCGATACTATGACCAGTAAACCTATGAACCGTCGCCCGACCGCCAATAATCATCGAAACCGCTCGCCTGAGACTGCTAAAAAACTCGGTCAGCTGCATCCCCGCAATCCGCACCAAGGTCGTTATGACTTTGCGGTGTTGACTCGCGCCTTACCTGAGCTTGCTAAGCACACCATTACCAATCCTAAAGGCGAGCCGACGATTAACTTCTCGGACAGTGCAGCCGTGCGCGTCCTTAATCAGGCGTTACTGGCGCATTATTACGGTGTCAAGTTTTGGGATATTCCGGAAGGTTACTTGTGCCCACCGATTCCGGGGCGTGCCGATTATATTCATTATATTGCCGATTTACTTGCGCAAACGACGCACGTTAATAAAGACAATACACCGCCGACTGGTAAAGAAATCCATGCTCTTGATATTGGTACTGGTGCCAGCGCGATTTATCCTATTGTTGGTAGCCAAAGCTATGGCTGGCGCTTTACCGCCTCTGATATCGACCCTATTTCGGTCAATACCGCAGCACTTATTTGTGAAACCAATCCCAAGCTAAAGAGCGCGGTTAAAGTAAAGCTACAACCTGAGCCTAAGCGCATTTTTGCCAATATTATCGGTCGCCAAGATTACTTTGATGTGGTGGTATGTAACCCTCCATTCCATGCCTCATTAGAAGAAGCAATGGAAGCCAATAGCCGTAAGCAGCATAATCTGCAACGACATCGTGGTAAGAATGAAAACGAACAAATCAGCCGTAGCTCAACAAAGTCTGGCAATGCCGCACAGAATCTAAACTTTGGCGGTCAACATAAAGAGTTGTGGAGTGAAGGCGGCGAGATTGCCTTTTTGACCAAGATGGCAAAAGAAAGCCAAGATTTCGCTGAGCATGTTGGCTGGTTTACCACACTGGTATCTAAGTCAGAAAACGTGAAACCTCTACAATTGCTGTTAAAACAGCTTGGTGTCGCCCAAATGCGCATCATTGAGATGAGTCAAGGTCAGAAAAGCACTCGTATACTGGCATGGCGTTTTGATACTGACGAAGCGTAAGTAATAGCTAACATAGAATAAATATAGTTTCACGTGAAACAAAAAAGCACCACTTTGATGATTAAAGGGGTGCTTTTTATTGTAGAGAATCAATTCAAATAATGATGCTTATTAACGGATAAACATCACCTTTATACCAATGGCTATCAATACTAATCCACCAAGTATCTCAGCTTTATCCTCGAGCCACGTTCCAGAAGACTTACCTAAATAGATACCGAAAAAGCCAAATAAAGCGGTGACAATAGCGATGATTAAACAGGCTAACCATGCATTAAGTGCCAACAAATTAAGCGTAAAGCCTGCTGCCATCGCATCAATACTGGTGGCAATAGCCAATGTAAACATCATACGATGATTGATTTTTTCTTGTATAGTTTCATCGAAACTGTCTGCTAATACCGCTTCAACCTCACCATTAAACGCTTCATATAACATCTTAGCGCCAAGCACAATAAGAATCCCACCACCAATCCACGGTGCAGCAGTCGCCAACCAGCCTAATAATACTGCACCCAATAGATAACCTATCAGCGGCATCACACCTTGCGCAATACCAAAGTATAGTGCTGCATAAACGGCTAAACGCAGCACATAAGCAGATGATTTCTTTTGCGACTTAGCCCCTAACCCAATTGATACCGCAAATGCATCCATCGCCAAGGCTATCGCAAGTAAAAAAACTTCAATCATTTCTATATCCATTATCTAAAGCAATTCGTAAACTAAGTTTCACGTGAAACAATTCTAACATTAAAAAACCACCGCCTTGATTGCCAAAGCGGTGGTTTTTTAATTAATTAACAATGATTTCGCAACTCTTTATGTCCAACTTAGATGTCTAAATTAGACACCGTCAATGCATTCTCTTCAATGAAAATACGACGCGGTTCAACATGATCACCCATCAAGCAAGTAAACATATGATCCGCCGCAATCGCATCTTCAATCGTCACGCGTAGCATACGACGGTTTTCAGGATCCATCGTGGTATCCCAGAGCTGATCTGCGTTCATTTCACCCAGCCCTTTATAGCGCTGAATTGCTAGACCACGACGCGCATCAAGCATCATCTGCTGCCAGAGATAATCAAAATCGCGTACAGGAATGTCTTTAGTGGTTCCCGCACTTGCTTCACGACGGATAAAAGCATCCTCTGCAAGCAAGGTATTCCATTCAGCAGACAAACGCAGCAACTTGCTGTACTCGCCGGAATTGATAAAGCTAGCATCTAGCAGATAATGATGGGCTAACTGGTGTACATAAACCGTAATACGCGGTAGCCACTGTGCTTTTGCTACTGGAGCTTCAGCGTCAACATTTTCCCCGCCTTCAACCTCAATGACAGGCTTCATACCCAGTAAATCAGCAGCAGCAGCATCCATATTTTTTGGTTGCGGCGCATGGATATTGACCAGTTCAATCTCCGGACTCAAGTCACTACCGAAGTGCTCAAGCTGAGCTTGCATCGCCTCTTTCCAAGCTTGCATCGCAGGCAAATCATAAGTCATATCAGTGCTAAGCTTCGGCGTATGCGTCAACGCATCCAAAAGTACCGCTGGGAAACGAATCTGCAAACGTGCCTTTATCAGCTGCGTTTGGTTATAATCATTCAGTAGCGTTTCTAGCGCTTGCCCCGTAATAGCAGGGGCATCCGCACTGATATGCAACTTAGTATTGTCAATCGTTGATGATAATAAATACGCTTTGAGTGCTTCGTCGTCTTTTAGGTATAGCTCTTGACGACCTTTTTTCACTTTATAAAGCGGTGGTTGGGCGATATAAATATAACCACGCTCGATCAACTCAGGCGTTTGACGAAAGAAGAAAGTCAGCAACAGGGTACGAATATGCGATCCATCAACGTCCGCATCGGTCATGATGATGATTTTATGATAGCGTACTTTATCCGGATTATATTCGTCTGGACCAATGCCGCAACCAAGCGCCGTAATGAGGTTACCCACTTCAGCAGAAGACAGCATTTTGTCAAAACGTGCGCGCTCTACGTTTAGGATTTTACCTTTCAATGGCAAGATCGCTTGAGTTTTTCGGCTACGGCCCTGCTTTGCTGAACCACCTGCAGAGTCACCTTCCACAATGTAAAGTTCTGACAATGCTGGATCTTTTTCTTGGCAATCTGCCAACTTACCGGGCAAACCAGCGATATCTAACGTGGTCTTGCGACGCGTCATCTCACGGGCTTTACGAGCGGCATCACGAGCACGAGCGGCATCAATGATTTTGCCAGCAATAGCCTTACCAGCGCTTGGATTCTCTTGCAGATAATCATTAAACTTATCATGCATTGCTGATTCGACCGCAGATTTTACTTCACTTGATACCAGTTTATCTTTGGTTTGACTCGAAAACTTAGGATCTGGAACTTTAACGGATACGATAGCGGTTAGACCTTCACGCGCATCATCACCAGTAGCAACGACCTTCTCTTTTTTAAAGAGATTCTCGCGATCCATATAGGTATTCAAACAACGCGTCAACGCTGAACGAAAGCCAGATAGATGCGTACCACCATCCCTTTGGGGAATATTGTTGGTGAAACAAAACACTTTTTCGTTATAAGTATCTGTCCACTGCAACGCCACTTCGACACTGATACCATCATCTTGCTCACTCACAAAATGAAAGACTTCATTGATGCCATCTTTACCAGCATTGATATAGCTGACAAATTCTGACAAGCCGCCTTTGTGTTCAAACTCATGACGCTTATCAATACGCTCATCCGTTAAAACAATGCGTACGCCCGAGTTCAAAAATGATAGCTCACGCAAACGCTTCGCTAAAATATCGTACTCAAAGATGGTGCCAGTAAACACATCGCTACTTGGATAAAAGCGAATTTGCGTACCAGTTTTGTCGGTTGGTTCCATTTGCTGAATGTCTGCATCAGGCACCCCATCGGTATAGGTTTGATGGTAGTGATAACCTTCACGCCAGATGTTCATTTCAAGCTTTTTCGATAGGGCGTTAACGACCGAGACACCAACACCATGTAAGCCGCCTGATACTTTATAGCTGTTATCATCGAACTTACCGCCTGCATGCAAGACAGTCATAATGACCTGCGCCGCAGATACACCTTCTTCTGGATGGATATCGACAGGCACGCCGCGACCATTATCCATAACGCTCACAGATTCGTCTTCGTGGATAATGATATCGATTTGATCACAATGACCCGCGAGTGCCTCATCGATAGAGTTATCCACCACCTCAAAGACCATATGATGTAAGCCTGTACCATCATCCGTATCACCGATGTACATACCAGGGCGTACGCGTACCGCTTCTAACCCGCGCAATACACGAATATCTTTGGAGCTATAATCAGAAGGTAAACTTTCAGGAACCACCGCTGGTGCCGTAGTTTCAGCAATGCTGTCTGACGTCAGTTGCTCGTGGTCGGTAGGTAATGAATCACTCATGTGCATTCCTTAATCTAGCCATAATCAGCCGTTTGTTATTAGCGCACCACTACGATGACACCTCATAACGTTATTTTAGACTTAATTTTTATAGTCAAAACCTTTGATAAGCATTACCAGCTAAAACACGATTAGCTGAAAATTCTTGAGTGTTGATAGCGACTTAAAAAGAGTTTCAAGTCCGCGCTTTTTTCCTCTAACATCGGCTTCTTTTTTTAAACATTATAAAAACCAAGAGAGCAAATAAAACATCTATTTATCAAATACTTAGAAATTCATAGACATTGAAAAACGCCTATATAACGTCATCAAACAACTTGCTGAGAACAGGACAAAAATAAAGCCCTATTTTAGCATTTTTTTGCCTCTAAGTCACTGTTTACTGAGCGTTTTATGCCTATAAAACCAGCTCGCAAAGATAGCCTATATCATTACGAAAAGACAGGTAGATAAGTATCGATATGAAAGACCGTGGAGAAAGGAAATAACATAAAGGAGATAATTAAGGACTAAAGAATTGACCTTGTTTCACATGAAACGTATTGGGTTTCGACCAATATTCATGCACTAACGGCAAAATATCATCGGTTAAGCTGGTTATAAATACCTGACATGGCAGCTGCGCTAACGTTGACAATAGAATCTCAATCGCTCTATCATCAAGCTCTGCAGTAATATCATCTAGCAATACCACTGGTGTCACCTGAGCATGAGCACTATCATTTGATAGATCATTAGTTTTTTGGGTATTTAGCAGTAATGGCAGTTGCGATAAACGCAGTGCTGTGATTAATAGCTTTTTTTCACCACGCGACAACACATTGGCTGCCTGCTCTTTTATAACAGGTACTTTGAGGTTAGTGTCCGCTTCATGCATTGTATCTGAGAAATTGTTATTCGACGCTGTCGAGTCATTAGAACGCCAATGCACATGAACATCAGCACGGTGATTACCGATACGAGTATATCCAAGTTGCAAATCCTGTTCTAAGCGCTCGTTAAGCTGTATATCCAGCGCAACATTCGTATCGTAACCAGCATTATAGCTAAGGCTCAATTGCTCCGCATAAGTAGGCAATAACTGCGCGATACTTTCAGCAAAATAAGGCTGCCATTCTGCAAATATCCGTTCACGATAATGATGAATCAATGCCGCATGATTGCTAAGTCCTTTGTCCCACGATTTTAGTTCAGCGAGCTGCACCTGAGTCAAATGACGTGATTTTTTTAGCAAACTATTGCGCTGTTTTAGTAAGCGTTGATAAGCAACCCATTGTGGATGAAAACCTTGTTTCATGTGAAACACTAGCCAATCCAATAGCTGTCTACGACTGGCGCTACCCTGCTCTAACATATCCATCGTTGAAGGATCTATCAGTAGTGTTGGCAGTTGCTCAGTCAAAATACTTTGGTTGTAGACAGTGGTCTGATTGAGACGTAAGAGTGTTGTAGCATCAGCTTGTTTTTGGATAGCTAAAGTACGGCTATCATTAAGCTTAGCATGTACAGTAACTGTATTTTGATGATGTTGAATATAACGCTTGGGCTGGTGATGGCGAAAACTTTTGCCTCTGGATAGCAAAAATATAGCTTCAAGTAAGGATGTTTTTCCGCTGCCGTTCGCGCCGATAATGACGTTACACGCAGTAGGCTGTAGATTGACTTGTGTTAGATTTCGAAGGTATGATATTTGCAGACGTTCAATCATAATGCCGACAGCTACCTATTAACACTACCTATAATAATAGGTAAAAGTTTAATAATTATTGAATTTAAAATACTGGATCTTAATCAAAGACACTCAGCTTACTTTAATTTTTAAGTGCAAACTGAGTGTCTCTAGCCCCTGCTCTTAAGCATATTGAAAACATATAGAAATTATACAGAAACTATATACGCATTGGCATAATGACATACTGATGGAACTCATCATTCAACTGATTGACTAGCACCGACGCGTTTGATTGGCTCATGTGCATTTGCAAGTCACCTTGAATAACGCCAAGCACATCTTGTAAATAAGCCGCATTAAAAGACAGCTCCATCGGCTCACCTTGATACTTCGCCTGTATCATCTCCACCGCTTCATCTTGCTCTGCATTATTAGCACGCACTTCTACCATGCCATCGCTGGCAAAATTAAACACCACACCGCGAGATTTCTCATTACTTAGAATCGCTACGCGGCGTAGCACATCAGTCATTTTTTCTTGGTTAAACAAAGCCAATTTATCCGTATTACTTGGCATCACTCGGCGATAATCAGGGAATTTTCCGTCAATCAGACGCGCAGTGAAAGTAACCATCAGGTTTTGATTGACCTGCCCTGCACTATCAACGTCACCAAAGGGTAAGCTCACTTGCAAAAACTCACGACCGAAGCTCAAGGTGACCTGATTGTCTTGCTCACCAAGCATTTTTCCTAGCTCAGAGGCCAAGCGCTCAAGCTCAATGACAGCTTTACGGGGCAAAATAGCCTGCATGCTTAAATCAGCACTGACATCGATAACACTGCGCGCCAAAGCCAATCGATGCCCATCGGTTGCAACCGTCGTCAGCTGCTGTTGCGACACATCAAACAACATACCAGTGAGATAATAGCGAACATCTTGAATCGCCATTGCAAACTGCGTTTTATGAATCAAATCGATAAGACGATTGCGACTGATGGTCAATGGCGTGATATTTTCGGGATTACCCAAACTCGGATAATCTTCGCTAGGTAATGTCCCTAAGGTGAAGCGACTCTTGCCACTGGTTAATAAGCAGCGTTCATTTTCTTGAGTAGCCAAATTAATTTGAGCTTGTGCAGGCAATGATTTACAGATGTCTTTTAATTTTGTTGCAGGTAAAGTTGTGGTACCAGCTTCAATACAAGCACCAGCAGGCAATTTCAACGTCGATGTCAGCTCTACTTCTAAATCAGAAGCCGTCAAAATAAGCATTGATTCGGATAGCTGTAGCTTGATATTGCCCAAAATAACCATATTGTGCCGTTTATCAGCAGCCTTGGCGATCAAATTAATGGCTTTTAGTAACGACTCTCGATTAATCGATAATTGCATGCTTGGTTACTCTTATTTAAATGATTTTTATTATAAAACTTAACAATAATGGTTTAATCATACCCTGTCTATTGACTATAATCCATTTGCTGTCTGTCTACTCGTATTTTTAATATTATAAACCATATCAATCCACTAAAACATAGTGATACCGCGACCTGCTAACCCGCTTGCAGCATCAATGCCAGTGTTTTGTAATCCTTATCAAACGCAGGATCTGCTGCTCTTAGCTCATTAACTTTATCGCAAGCATGCATCACCGTTGTATGATCGCGACCACCGAATGATTGACCAATCTCAGGAAAGCTATCACCAGTCAACTCACGCGATAATGCCATCGCTATTTGACGTGGTCTAGCAATACTACGCGTGCGTTTACGACCCATCATCTCTTTGATGGTCACATCATAGTACTCAGCAACCACTTTGCGAATATTATCCATATTCACAGCTTGCACACGCATCGCGACGATGTCTTTTAGCGCATATTGCACCATTTCAAGAGTAATCTGTGCACCCGTCAAGTTAGCATTGGCAAAAACTTGATTTAGAGCACCTTCTAAACGCCTAACATTTGAAACCACATTTTGAGCGATGAATAATGCGCATTCTTTAGGCAGTGTCATACCATATGAAGCTGCTTTTTTTTGCAAAATTTGCACACGAGTATCAATCTCAGGCGGATCAACTGCTACAGTGAGCCCCCAAGAAAATCGCGATCTAAAACGTTCATCAAATTCGGTCATTTGCGAAGGATGACGATCTGAAGCCAAAATCAGTTGTTTATCACCACTGGTAAAATCTGCAAATAATGTCAAAAACTCATTACTACTTTTGGTTTTTCCTGCCAATACATGAATATCATCTACAATCAATAAATCCACTTTTTTAATTTTCTTTTTAAAATCTTCTATTTTATTATTTCTTAATGAATAAACTAATTGATTAATAAATTTTTCAGAAGTGAAATAATAAAAACTTTGATTATTTTTTAAATATCGATGTGCTACAGAATGCATTAAATGCGTTTTTCCCAAACCAGAAGGTCCGTATATAAATAAAGGATTGTGTCGATTTTTTGATTGGCGCTTACCAAGCTCATAACAGGCTTTATAAGCCAAATTGTTAGACTTGCCAGTGACAAAAGTTTCAAAAGTAAAGTCAGGGTTTAGATAACTCAACGACTTAGCATCAGCAGAATCAACCAATTCTGCATGACGCATATTAGCATCAATATCTGCTTTTGCATTGTTATGATGAATGGTTTCAAACTTATGATCTGCAGGGGTAGGGGAGGGTTTATCTTCTTCAAACAAAGACCCTGATTGCAATTGACGATTGTCTTCATTATCGCGGCCAGCGTTATCAACACGCACAACCACCTCTTCGATACTTCCCTGACTGTGCTTAGCAACCAGCTGCTGTATCTCTTGCAAGTGGTTTTTTTTGATGTAAGTCACAAAATAATCATTAGGAGCAAGTATAGTCAGCGTTTGCGCCTCTTGATGAGCTGACAATGGTCTCAACCACATAGTAAATACGTTGTCTTTGACGTTATATCGTAGGTCATTTAGACATTTATCCCAAATATTTGCTGTGTCTATCATGAAAAATACTAACCCTATAATTTGAAATAATATTTGTGTTTTAGCAGTGTGATCTGTTGCGTAGCCCTTAATATTCTCCGCAATTATTTCCGTTGGAAACCATATTGGGAGTTACGTTGATAAACTATACGAAGCCATATATTAAGTAGGGGCTAATCTAACACAAATACCCTGTGGATAAAACCTTGTTTTTTGGGGATAAGGCTGTGGATACTTTTGTGCATAACTTTGAAAGGTGAGTTATCCATATTTAGCCCACAGGTTATCCACAGGTTTACCCATAGTACAATATATTGATAATAAAAAGGAAAACTTACTTAGCCACAGATAATCGAGCTACCAATAACAACAATACTTATATATATTAATAGTTAATTATTATAGAGTTCGACAAAAACTGTGGATAACTTTTAGGAATCCATCACTGAATTAATTAACTGAGTCGTTATTTTTTAGTTATGAATATGAACTTTACACACGATGAATCATTTAAAATGATATTTCCTCTGTCAAAATATCTGTCTGCATCGACATAGATTAAATTAGTTCATTGACCCAGATTCTATGCGGTGGTATAATCCTCCGTTATTACGAATTTAGTCCATTATTTTGATAGGTGAGTTATGAAACGTACATTCCAACCAAGCGTGATCAAGCGTAAACGTACTCACGGTTTCCGTGCTCGTATGGCAACTAAAAAGGGCCGTCAGGTCTTAGCTCGTCGCCGCGCTAAAGGACGTCATCGTCTTACTGTATAATCAGTAGATTGCGATAAGCATGGCTTATAGTGCTTGTTGTGTTTCTATTATTTATAGATTGCGATAGTCAATCACCACAACTGACACTTAGCCATATATTAAAAGCGCCCACATCGGCGCTTTTTTTGTCTCTGTACTTTGTTGTTATTTCTGCGCTATTATTTCCGCTACCGTTATTCGCTCTTATACTAGGTTGTGCTATGTCCAATACTGTTTCAGCGGCAGCTAATGCTCGCTTCACCAAAGAGCAGCGTTTGCTCACGCCTGCAGCCTTCCGTGAGGTTTTTGATGCACCTGAGCGTAAGCTTCATCAGAGCCATCTAATGGCATTTGTGCGTACCAATGATCATGGTAAGCCACGAGTCGGCATGGCTATTACCAAGCGTAAAGTTCCTACAGCTGTCGCGCGAAATTTAATCAAGCGTCAAATACGTGAGCATTTTCGTATAAAGGCTCATTCTTTAGAAAATAAAGATATTGTTTTTATTGTTAAAAAATCTATAAAAGATATAGATAATAAAGAATTAAAAATCAAATAATTAATATTATTAAGAAAATAGAAAAAAATAAAATGAATTTTTTATTGGTTAATTTAAATGATTTCCTTTATAAGAGTATTTATTATTTTATTATTTTTTATCAAAAATTAATAAGTCCACTATTACCTGCTCGTTGCCGCTATTACCCTACGTGCTCGAATTATGGTAAACAAGCTTTGGCATGGCATGGTGTCCGAGCAGGCAGTTGGTTATTATTAAAACGTATCGGCAGTTGTCATCCTTTGGGTGGACACGGCATTGATTTTGTGCCGCTACCGTTATCTTCTTATCATTATCAATATGTACCTTTTAGCGAACTAGCTACTAGTGTCAAAGTTCAAGGTTTATATGTCTTTAGAGATAATAAAAGCTATGTGTCTCGCTTAAACCATATGATGAAAATAACGTAACGTTCATCATAGACTGCGAAGTTGTGGATATCTATTTAGTTACCCACAAGTTATCCACACTCTTGGTATCATTTAAGGCAGATTTTTAGTAAAATGATGCACATTTTATGTAAATGACTGGCAATACTGTTGTCACATACGATGATAATTGTACGGTCATGACACATGCCCTAATTTTTCATTCCCTAATTTTTTAATCTAGGAAAGGTTTATGCAAAAGATATTTCGGGTGATGATCATCATTGCGATGTTAATCACCGCTTATCTGCTGATTTTGGCATGGCGAGATGATTATGCCGATGCGCCAGCTGTAGATGCGGTGTCAGAAACCACTGCTTCAGTAGGTGCTGACATCCCTTCGACAACTGGTGCCGCAGGTGATATTCCGGTACAGACATTGCCTGTTGATAACAATACAGTCGCTAATGATGCTGTGACGGCAACGCCTGCTAAAGACACGGGATTAATCACGGTCACTACCGATCGCTATGATATAAAGATCAATCCAGAAGGCGGCGATATTGTTTATGCTGCTCTTAAGCAGTATGACGCAACGCTCGATAGCGATAAGCCTTTCGTATTGCTAGAGAATAATAGTAATCGCGTGTATGTGGCTCAGTCTGGTCTTATTGGTCCTAACGGTATTGATACTGCAGAAGGTCGTGCCAAATACAGCCATACTGCTAATAATTACGTCATGGAAGCAGGGCAACAGACGCTGTCAGTACCGCTTACTTATAAAAAAGATGGCTTGACCGTTACTAAGACATTTACCTTTACTGAAAATAAATATCCGATTGATATTAGCTATCAAATACAAAATGCTTCTACACAACCGTGGCAAGGTCAGCTATTTGCCCAGTTGAAACGTGATGACAGTAAAGATCCAGGTATGTCTGATAAAGGTGCGCTTAGTATGGCGACTTATTTAGGCGGTGCTTGGGGTACTCCTGATGATCCATACAATAAGCTCAAATTTAAAGACTTTAATGATGGTGAGCTAGCTGTTAGTAGCGATAAAGGTTGGGTTGGTGTTGTGCAGCATTATTTTGTATCAGCATGGATACCTGAAAACTTTACCGCTACTTTCTTTAGCCGTGAAACAGGCGATGATTACTTCATCGGTTTCAACAGTCAACCTGTCAATGTCGCGCCAAATAAACAAGTGACATTAGATGCCACGTTATACGCTGGTCCTAAAGTACAATCTGAGCTAAAAGATGTGGCAGTAGGCCTTAATAAAACGGTTGATTATGGGTTGTTATGGCCAATATCGAAAATTTTATTTGCCATCTTGGACGGTATTCATAAAGTCATAGGTAACTGGGGTTGGTCAATCATTGTATTGACGATTTTAGTCAAAATTGCTCTGATGTGGTTCTCGAATAAGAGTTACTATTCAATGGCGAAGATGCGTGCGATTGCACCAAGATTAGCCGCACTTAAAGAAGAGCATGGCGACGATCGAATGAAGATGTCGCAAGAAATGATGGCTATTTATAAAGAAGAAAAAGTCAATCCAATGGCAGGTTGTTTGCCTATTTTGATGCAAATGCCTATCTTCTTAGCGCTATATTGGGTATTGGTTGAAAGTGTTGAGCTGCGTCATGCGCCTTGGATTTTATGGATTCAGGATTTATCGGCGATGGATCCTTGGTTTATTTTACCATTGCTGATGGGTGCCTCGATGTTTGTACAGCAGCAGCTAAACCCGCAGCCAGCTGATCCGATGCAAGCGAAAGTGATGAAGTTCTTACCAATCATTTTTACTGCTTTCATGCTGTTTTTCCCAGCGGGTCTCGTACTATACTGGACAGTCAACAACTTGTTTAGTATGACTCAGCAATATATTGTCAATAAAAAAGTCGAAGAAGAGCAAAAGCGTCGTACTGTTAAAGTATTGGACTAAGTAGCTCATCAATTGATAAAAGACCATCGCTACGGCGGTGGTTTTTTTATGCGTGACATTTCTATTATCGCTCACTGATCTGAAATAAAATAAGCGCAAAGCATGGCTATTTAAAGTTTGCTTTGTCAGTCTGTGTCCAGCCGTCTATAATGGAGTTTTTAGCTATTGAGAGTAATTGTGGATTCCCTAGAGATGGCGTCAAACGTACCTAAAGCATCTGAACCACCTAAAGCATCTGAACCACCTAAAGCATCTGGCTTGGCCACGATTGCGGCTATTGCCACACCGCTTGGAAGAGGTGGCGTTGGTGTTATACGTCTGTCGGGTGCGCGTGCTTATGACATTGCCTGTACACTAACGGGTAAGTCTGCTTTTACGCCACGTATGGCCAGTTTTTGTCGTTTTTATCAGGCTGATGGTACAGTAATTGATGAAGGGTTAGTGCTGTACTTTAAAGGCCCGCATTCGTTCACAGGGGAAGATGTGATTGAGCTGCAAGGGCATGGCGGCATGATTCTACAAAACCAACTGCTAGCAAGGGTATTTGAGCTGGGCGCAAAACAAGCGGGTGCTGGGGAATTCTCTTATCGTGCTTTTGATAATGATAAATTGGATTTGGTACAAGCAGAGGCTATCGCTGATGCCATTGATGCGACCAGTGCTGCGGCTGCGAGTAGTGCCATTCGCTCGCTAAGTGGTGAGTTTTCAAAGAAGATTAATCAGCTATTAGAGCAGCTTATTCATCTTCGCTTGCATGTTGAAGCGGCGATTGATTTCCCTGACGAAGAAGACGTGGATTTTTTATCAGACGGCGTCATACAAAGTAAACTGGAGCAAACGCAAGACAAGATACAGCAAGTATTGGCGACCGCCAAGCAGGGTCAGCTCCTACGTGATGGTATTCATGTGGTCTTAGCAGGTAGACCAAATGCGGGTAAATCAAGCTTGCTGAATCGTCTGGCAGGGCAAGAGCGCGCTATCGTTACTGACGTTGCAGGTACGACTCGTGATACGCTGCAAGAGACCGTGGTGCTCAACGGTTTGACACTTCATCTTACCGATACGGCGGGTCTGCGTGACACAGAAGACACGGTAGAGCGTATTGGAATTGAACGTGCGCGTACAGCCATTACCCAAGCTGATATGCTGCTGATGGTCTACGATGTGACTCGCGATGTTGAAGAAGAAAGTACACCACTACAGCTTGCAGAACAATTATTTGGCGAGTTACCAGAGGCCAAACGCTTATTAATTATTGCTAATAAAAGTGATCTATTGAGCGATAATAGTAGTGAAAAATCGGCTTCTACGACGCAAGCTGAAATCAAAGATAGAGGCTACGAACAAGTTAATGTTTCATGTGAAACAGACGCTGGTATCGATGATTTAGTCGAAGCCTTATGTGCTAAGGTCGGTTTTCATCCGCCAGAAAACAGCCTAATTGCTCGCACACGTCATATAGATGCCCTTAGGCGCACAGCCGACTCTTTAGCAGAGGCGCACGAGCAGTTAACGGTCTATCAAGCAGGAGAGTTAGTCGCTGAAAGCTTACGCCAAGCTCAGAACAGTTTGGGTGAGATTACGGGAGCGTTTAGTGCGGATGACTTGTTGGGCAAAATCTTTGGTAGTTTCTGTATTGGAAAATAATCAGCCGATTTTTTTGAATTGCCTGATACAGCTCGTTAATTCTCAGAAATTTCGGTCTTATCATTCGGTCTTATCATTCGGTCTTATCATTCGGTTTTATAAATAGTGACTGTGATTCTTGCGCTTAATATTGAAATAAGGAAACGCTATGCATTGCCCGTATTGTAACGCGTCAGAGACTAAAGTTATTGATTCGCGTCTGGCGGCAGAAGGTGCGCAAGTCCGTCGTCGCCGTTCATGCAATAGCTGCCAAGAGCGTTTCACTACTTTTGAGATGGTAGAAGTAGTGATGCCAAGAATCATCAAGTCAAGCAGTAAAATTGAGCCTTATGATAATGAGAAACTGCGCCGCTCTATTTTATTACCATTGCAAAAGCGCCCTATCACCATTGATGAACAAGAGGCGATGATCAGCCGTATTGAGAAGCGTGTTAGACAGATGGGTGAGCGCGAAATCAGTAGTAAGGTGTTGGGTGAGATCATCATGAGTGAGCTTAAAACGTTAGATGATGTTGCTTATGTGCGCTTTGCTAGTGTTTACCGCGACTTTCAAGATATTGATGCTTTCCATCAAGAGATTGCCAATATTCGCCCAAATGAAAAAGCTGACGATAACGTTAAATAGTTTTTACCCTCTACTTTTTTATTAAGTGTATCTTTTTATGACGCTCTCAAACCATACTCAGAATGCGCAAGACCGCTACTTTATGATGCTTGCGATCGAACAAGCCAAACAGGGTTTATATACCACCAGACCTAATCCAGCAGTAGGCTGTGTCATCGTGCAAGCAGAAGCGATCGTCGGTCAAGGGTTTCATCCGAAAGCTGGTCAGCCTCATGCAGAAGTATTTGCGCTAAAAGAAGCGGGTGCGAGGGCTTTAGGTGCAACTGCCTATGTGACTTTAGAGCCTTGTAGTCATACGGGGCGTACGCCACCTTGTGCTTTGGGTCTTATTAATGCTGGTGTGAAACGTGTCGTAATCGCAGGGCTCGATCCCAATCCGCAAGTGGCAGGACGCGGTGTAAAACTGTTAGAGCAGGCTGGGATTCAAGTGACAGTCGGTATATTAACTGAGCAAGCAGAAGCTTTAAATCGTGGGTTTTTAAAGGCAATGCGCACCCAGATGCCTTATGTACGGCTGAAAATTGCCACTAGCCTTGACGGTCGTACCGCGATGGCATCTGGCGAGTCAAAATGGATTACCTCAGCGGCTGCCCGCGAAGATGTGCAGAAGCTACGTGCTCAAAGTGGCGCGATTATTACCGGTAGTGAGACGGTTATCGCGGATAATCCACAGCTTAATGTACGTTCCAACCAATTAGCTGTGCCACCTAAACAAGTTCCTGCTCCCAAAGTTGTCGTACTCGATAGGCGGCAGCGCTTAGAACACAGCTTACGGTCTGACTATCAGTTATGCCGCCGACCGGATACGATTTATTGGCGCGAAGATAATTTGACTGAATTACTAAAAAAATTAGTCAGTGATCATCAGTGTTATGACGTGTTGGTAGAGGCCGGTGCTAGTGTTACTGGTAGTTTCTTAAGCCAACAATTGGTAGATGAGTTGATTGTCTATCAGGCGCCTTGTTTGTTAGGCGCGCAAGCAAGACCGATGGTCGATTTTAACCCATTGTCTCTAGCTCAGCAGTTGCGTTTTAATATTTGTGGCCATGAAACATTAACTCCTGACCTTAAATTGACTTTATTACCGCTATAACTGGTTATTTATAAACAGCTTATCCACAGTTTGGGCTAAATTTTTGCTAAGTGTGGATAAGCAGCCAGTGCCTTACAAGGTTCCACATGAAACTGTGTATAACTTTGTTTCACATGAAACAGAAAAATAGGTCTTTTATAAAAAATTTTATATTAATCTAATGTAATCAGTAACTTAGATTTTACTATTAATCTTTCTTGAAATTAGCCAACATCTTGTTTTCTGTGGATAACTTAACGGAAATGCGTGTTTTAATACGTTATGAGTTGATTTGTCAGTACTTATCCACAATCTATCCCATCATAGGCTCAATTAAGCTCAAGTTACACTGAAAAAACTGGCTTAGACAAATGCTGCCACAATATTAATAGATCAAGATATATTGTCTATAAAGACAATATCATAATGAAATGAGGTCGATATGTTTACTGGAATTATAGAGAGTGTTGGAAAGGTTAAGTCCATGCAGCCTACGGGCGGTGATATACGTTTGACGATAGAATCTGATGGTTTGGACTTTAGTGATGTGAAGCTAGGAGATTCTATTGCCTCCAATGGTATCTGCTTAACCGTCGTAGACCTAGGTAGTAATCATTACTCGGTCGATGTTTCACGTGAAACTATTGCTCGTACCGCATTAGAAACCTTGAAAGCTGGTCACACGGTGAATTTAGAGAAAGCGATGCTACCAACCACACGTTTTGGTGGTCATATCGTCGCGGGTCACGTCGATGGCGTCGGCGTGGTCAGTAAGCTGCAACAAGATGCGCGCTCTATCTATATCGAAATTGAGATACCACAAGAGCTGGCGCACTATACAGCGACCAAAGGCTCCATCACGGTTGATGGTATTAGTCTGACGACCAACCTTGTACGAGACAATATTGTCTCTTTAAATATCATTCCACATACCGCACAAGTGACCAATATCGCTGAGCATTGGCTGGTTGGAAATAAAGTCAATATCGAAGTGGATATCGTCGCGCGCTATTTAGAACGTTTGTTAAATAAGTCGCAAACCAGTGGTATGAATACGCCAAGTCCGCAAAGCCAAATTACAGAAGCATTTTTAGCAGATAATGGTTTTATGAAATAGCTGATTTATGAAGTAATTGGTTTATAAAGTAATAGTTTAAACCTGAAGAGTCAGTTTTACAGATTGTCATGATTTTATGAAGCTCTGTAAAACCGACTCTAGCTCTTTTTTATTGATCGGCTTTGCTAAAAATTCATCCATTCCTACTTCTATACAAGCATCGCGATCTTCTTTGGTATTGTTCGCAGTCAGCGCCACAATCGCAATTTTATCGCCTTGCGCACGAATCGCTTGGGTAGCCTGTAGCCCATCCATGACAGGCATGCGACAGTCCATCAAAATGAGTGAGATATCTTGACGCTGTTGTTGTAGCATATCTAACGCTTGCTGACCATCTTCTGCGACCACACTACGATAACCAAGTTTACTCAATATCTTGCACGTTATTTTCTGATTGGTTGGACTGTCTTCTACTACCAAAATAAGTGGCAATACATTCTCGTTAGCAGCTTTATCTGCTTCGTTTGCTAGCTGCTTATTCTCTTCTTTTATCTCTATGGCTTGAACTAGCTTCTGTCTCGCTGGTAAGGTTAAGCGCAGTAATTCAGAGAGCAATAAAGTCGCATCTAATGGTTTGCTCAAAAATCCTTCATATTTATCTAATAATATAGAGGGAATACGGCGCTCAGGTTTCATACTAAGTAGTATCTTTGGTAGCGACGGATTATCGAGTAGGGTATTTAATGCCTGTTGTCTGTCATCATTCCTTATCGCCTGATTAGCAGAAGCAATAGACAGGGTTTCATAATATTCATAATCTAATAGCAAGATAGGGGCGAGTCTTTGCTCGTCTTGTGCCAATTTTTCGTTTAATTGTTGTAGATCTAATTTATCTATAGAGGTATAGATAGTAGCTGGCATCGATAAATATGCGCAAAAATCGCGCAGATGTTTGGCACGTAGTGGTTGTTTAATCACGGCTATTAGATGGATATGAGTCAAATGCTGACTATGATGATAAATAGGCTGATAATTTGGACGTCTGCAAGGCAGATAAAGATTCAGACTACTGCCTTCAGTCATCGTACTTTTTATTTCAATAAAACCACCCAATAATCGCGCAAAACTATTGACGTTATTTAATCCTAGGCCTTGCCCAGTCGTGTTCTTTTGCATGTAATTAACGTTTCGATTGGTGTTTTGATTGCTGCTTTTATTAAGCTGAACCAACAGTTGATGTTGCTTCGCTATATCGATGCCCATACCGCTGTCTTTTATGCTAAAACGAATCCAGTCGTGTGAGGCATGATTGGGATTGTCTTTATTGATTTGACTATTTTTAATCAGTGTAGGGTCTTTATTAAGATTTACTAAGCTTCGGTTTTTTGTTGCTAATAGCTCTGCATTACTGACTGTTTCGATGGTCAGTGATACATAGCCAGAAGTGGTAAATTTCACTGCGTTATCTAATAAGTCGTACAAGATTTGCTGTAGGCGCTGATGGTCTGTATCAATACAACGCGGACCGTCAGGTGTAAAAAAATACAGCAGCTCCAGTCCCTGCTGCCTTATCCTTTCTATAAATGACTGACTGACCTGTTGCCCCAGTCTATAAATATCGACAGGCTCAATGCTTAGGCGGGTTTTTCTTACCGCTATCTCCTCAATGTCTAGCACATCATTAAGTGTCGTTAGCATACTCTGACTGCTTTTAATTAAGGATATTAAAATGTCATTCTGCGCAGCAGTCAACGTCTCAGGATCAATCGGTTCTAGCGTGTCAATCATTGCTTCTAACGGCAGGCGCAAATCATGACCTATCGTCGATTTAATCGTATTAAATTCATCAATTTGGCGTTGTAGCCGTTGATTTTTTTGCTGTAATTGCCCTATTTGACTGGCAAATTCATTAACATTATTCAGCAGTACGGTAAAGCCGTGAACCTGACCATGTTCACCAAACCATGGCGTAACGTGCAATTGGTAAGCCTGTTCATTTTCTAACCCGTAGACTGTTAAGGTACGAGTGACGCGTAGGTTGGATAATGTTTGCAGCAATCGTTGCGTGGATTCATCTTTACCTGCGATAAAATCCGTCATTTCATAGTTACTATCGCTTTGCGGTAAAGACAAGAATATTTGTTCAAAACGTTTATTGAAAAAGCTGATTTGACCATGACGCATGATCATTAGCATCGGTAAAGGGGATTGATCAACCAAACGTTCAAGACGATGTGTTAGGGTTTTAATGCGGCGATAGTCATTATGCAGCTGGTAGCTGACACGGCTCAGCGCATGGCCTAAACGCAAAAACTCAGGCGTAGATTTTTTTTGCAAAAAAGGCGGCGGACTATAGGCTTCTTTTGCGTGGCTACTTAGATTGTCCGTATAAATCAGCAGCTGTTCCCAATTGGTGCGACGATTGAGCATATACAGCAAAGCGATAATAAAAAGCATGATCGCTGCCATCAATGGCAACCAGTAGCGATAAGATATCCAGTCAATGATAAGCGGCTTATGGCGCAATATAATATAAAGCTGATGACCACTTTTGAGTTTAATGGTGCCGGTTAAGTTGCGATTATTGAGCGTGTAAGCACTATGACTGCCGTTATTAGAAGGAGATGAGCTAATAATAGGAAACGTAACGTTAGCAAAAGCAGGCTCATTGGGCTGAGTATGGCGATGGATATAAGTCTGCCCAGATGGCATCATAAAAACCAGCTGATAGCTTATGTCTTCAAATACGGGTTTTTCTAAAATCCTTTTAATGTCAGGGTTTAGCAGATCATCACGTTCAGTGACTTCATACTGCAATGTATGGAAAGTATCGATACTGTGTTGTTCACTGTGTTTCTTTATCTCCTGAAACAGCGCAAAATAATAGATAGACAACATGACCAGCAAGGTCAGTGCATAAAATATGAGTAAGCGCTGTAAGGACTGAAACTGTTGCATGAAAGCGTGGTCCTATATCGACACAAGAAACATAGTGAGTAAGTCATCAGTTTGGCACAGTAGCTGGTTTATTCAAGCCGTTTTATCTTTTACGGTTTTACAGCTATTATCTAGAAAAAAGTGGCGAATGGCAGTGGAATATCGCTCAATCACGCATTATTTTGTAAATAAACTCATCAATAAGAGCGCCCTGCTTGCTTTCTATTATAAAGACAAACCGTATCATTGGTAACGCTCGATTACCGTTATTACAACCATGGCACAACATCGCAAACTCACCTATAATGAGCCAATCAACCTTATATAATGCCTGTTTATGACTACAATTGCTTCTGCCTCCGATTTATCCATGCCATCTAAGACGAAAGATTGCTCGTCTAGTAAGCGCTTAAGAGTTGCGTTTGCTGGCACTCCTGAGTTTGCCGCCGTTAGTCTTGAGGCGCTTATCAGCCAGCAAGAAGCGTTGAATATAGACATCGTCGCTGTGTATACGCAACCTGATCGCAAGGCAGGACGGGGTCAAAAATTATCAGCCTCTGCAGTAAAGCAAGTCGCATTGGCGCATGATATTGCCGTTGAGCAGCCTCTCACCTTTAAAAAATCTAGTAGTGAAGGGTTGGTTGCACGTGAGACTCTGCGTAGTTATCAGCCAGATGTGATGATTGTCGCGGCTTATGGCTTGATATTGCCGATTGGGGTATTGACCACACCGACTTATGGTTGCCTTAATATTCATGCGTCCTTATTACCACGCTGGCGCGGTGCAGCACCTATTCACCGCGCGTTATTGGCGGGTGATAGCGAGACGGGTATTACCATTATGCAGATGGATAAGGGCTTAGATACAGGTGATATGATCTACAAAATCAGCGCTCCTATTGAGGCTGATGATACGGCTGCCAGCCTCCATGATAAAATGGCTGAGCTTGGTGCGACCGCCATTATTACTGTGCTAAAAGATTTACCACATTATCAAGCTCAGGCTATCGCTCAAGATGACAGTCAAGCCAATTACGCCGAGAAACTGGTCAAAACTGAAGGTGAAATCGACTGGACACAATCAGCGACTATTATCGAACGACAAATTCGTGGACTAACGCCATGGCCAGGTGCTTATACTTTTTTGGCAGGGCAGCGCGTCAAAATTTTAGCCAGCTTACCTGTGAATCCGTCGCAGCAAACCAATCAGCCTGCTGGTACGGTCATCAGCGTTGGACGCAAAGCGATATTGGTAGCTTGTGGCAAACAAGTTAGTAAAAAAGAAAACACTGAGCAATCAGCCACTACTTTAGCTATCACCCAATTACAGTTTGCTGGTGGTAAACCAATGACAGCCGAGCAAATCTGCCATGGTAACCAATTAAATGATGGCGACCAGTTCACAGCAGACTTAAAATAATTGCTCCTAAATCAGTTTAATACCGCTTAACCTTATTTATTTTTATATTCGTTATTTAATACCAAACAATCCAACTTTTATCAGACGCTAATTATTAGACGTCAAGGAAATTCAATTTAATGAGAAGCACTGCGCCAAGAAACAATAAGCTCAAACCGTCAAGTAACCTTATCATGAATGGCAGCGTCCGCGTCCGCGTGATTCGCACTTTATTGGCGATTCAAAATGGTCAATCGCTAGCGAGCGTCCTTGATCCGCTATTAAACAGTTTACATGACGGGGATAAAGGCTTTGCTCATGCGTTATTGCTAACCACGTTGCGCCAATGGTACGCCCTTGAGCGTCTACTCGATAGTCTGGCTGATAACTCTATTGATGAAAAAGAAGTACGTACGACGATTCAAGTAGGTTTAACCCAGCTGCTTTATTTGCAAGTGGCTGACCATGCGGCGATTCATGAAACAGTTGAAGCAGCAAAAGAAATCGAATTTGCGCATGCGACGGGTTTAATCAATGCCATCTTGCGTAAAGTCGCTAAAAACCCAAGTAAGTTCCGCAAGAAATGTGATAAAAAACACAGCTTACCGAATTGGCTTGCCTATCAGCTTAAGCAAGATTGGAGTGAGCAGTATGACGATTTGATGCAGGGTTTACGTCAACCTGCACCGATGTTTTTACGCGTGAATACAGCGGTTACCTCGGTAGAGGATTATCAGCAAGCCTTGGTGGAATTTGAAGTTGAAGCAGATTTGGTTGAGCTAACGAGTGGTTTTAATTTACGCAACTCATCGGATGCAGCCGCATCTAATAGTATAGTAACCAAAGGTCTTAGACTACATCAAAGCACCGCAGTCAATGCCTTACCGCAATTCGCTGAAGGAGCGGCTAGTGTACAAGATCTGCATGCTCAGCTTGCCGCGCCGCTTATTCATAAAGCTTTACTTAATAAGCTGACTGTTAAAAACGATGATGCAGACGGCGATATAGACACCAATAACAACGAGATCCGCATTTTAGATGCCTGTGCAGCGCCTGGTGGTAAGCTTGCTCATTGGTTAGAATTAATCAGCTCAAATGAGTCTTCGTTGTTTCACGTGAAACAAGACGATGCTGAAACGTCGCCTGTGATTTCGAAAGTTAAGATTACTGCGATAGATAATGAAGCGCCACGTATCGAGCGTATTCATACTAATTTACAGCGCTTAAACTTAAGTCAGCACGACTTGCAGCAAGCTGAGAAAAATATTGAGCTTAATATTGTCTGTGCTGATGCGACCACATGGCAAGGGGCGGGTAAGAAAAAGAGTAAGCTCGTATTTGACGCTATATTACTAGACTCACCTTGTACAGCGACAGGCGTAATCCGTCGTCATCCTGATATCAGTATCTTGCGTACTGAAGAAGACGTTGAGCAAACGGCATTGCTACAAGCCGATATCTTGCATAATCTATGGCCACAACTTAAAGTTGGTGGTTACCTCTTATACGTCACTTGCTCTATCCTAAAGCAAGAGAACGTCGAGCAGATGCAAGATTTCATGACTCACTATAATAATGTAGCAGCCGTTGAATTTAGCGACGATTGTAATTGGGGTATTGAACAGGCGATTGGTCGTCAGTGCTTGCCAATTGATAGCGAGAGCGGCGATGGCTTTTATTATGCCTTGCTGCACAAAACTGCTGAATAAACCGTTTTAACTAATAATCTCATTATAGACAGGACAATCTAATGAAATATATCAGTACCCGTGGTCAGACAGCGCCGATGGATTTTAGTGATGTGTTATTAATGGGTCTTGCACCAGACGGTGGTTTGATGTTGCCTGAGCATTATCCGAATATTGATAGTGCAACGCTTGATGAATGGCGTACGCTGAGCTACCCACAGCTTGCGATGGCAATTATGCAGCGCTTTGCGACTGATATTCCTGCGGCTGATTTGCAAGATATTATTGAGCGTACTTACACCGCTGAGATATTTGGCTCTGATGAGATTGTTCCTGTCCGCAAACTTGACAATAATTTATACATTTTAGGCTTGTCGAACGGTCCGACGTTGGCATTTAAAGATGTTGCCATGCAGTTTTTGGGTAATGCTTTCGAATATGTACTGAAGAAGAAAGACGCGCGCATCACCATTATTGGTGCGACCAGTGGTGATACAGGCAGTGCAGCAGAATATGCCCTGCGTGGTAAAGAAAACATCGAAGTCTTTATGCTGTCACCGCACGGCAAAATGAGTGAATTCCAGCGCGCGCAGATGTATAGCTTGACCGATGATAACATTCATAATATCGCCATCGACGGCATGTTTGATGATTGCCAAGATATTGTCAAAGCGCTACAACAGGATGCTAAGTTCAAAGCGGCTTATAATTTAGGTACGGTTAATTCTATTAACTGGGGTCGTATCCTAGCGCAGATTGTTTATTACTTTAAAGCCTATTTTGCGGTCACTACAAGCAACGATGAAAAAGTCAGTTTTAGCGTGCCATCAGGTAACTTTGGTAATATTTGTGCTGGCCATATCGCGCGTGAAATGGGGTTGCCCGTGGAGCGCTTAATCGTCGCAACCAACGAAAACGATGTACTCAACGACTTCTTTAATCAAGGTGTTTATCAGCCGCGGCCGACTGAAAAAACCTATATTACTTCAAGCCCATCGATGGATATCTCTAAAGCCTCTAACTTTGAGCGTTTTGTTTATTTACTATTAGATAAAGACAGCGCGCGTGTTCATGAGTTATTTGAAGGGGTGAAATCTGGTCAAGGTTTTGATTTGTCTGACTTAATGGAGGCGGTTAACACTCGCTACGGTTTTGCTGCGGGCAAATCGACCCATAATGACCGCTTGCAAACCATTAAAGCGCTTTATGAGCAGTATGGTGAATTGGTCGATCCGCACACGGCCGATGGTATCAAAGTCGCCAAACAATTACAGCGCGAGGGTGAAGTGATTGTTTGTGCAGAAACAGCGTTGCCCGTTAAGTTTGCCGATACGATAGTTGAAGCTGTTGGAAAAATAGAAATTGCGCGTCCTGCGCATACCGATGGCTTAGAAGACTTACCGCAGCAGGTGGTGGTATTAGATAATAACGCTGAGCTGGTCGCTGAGCAAATTCGTCAGTATGTGATACCAAATGCAGTATAAATCAGAGTTGATTTTAATGCTTATTTTCATGAAGGACTCTGTAAATTTCAATGACGAACTATAGAAATAATATTCATATAAAAGTTACGCCATTGTAATAAAGTGTTTATGATTGTGTTATGGTAGATATAATTGTAATATTAGAAACAGCGTCGGCGACTCATCATTTTGCTAGACGCTTTTTTAGTAATCATACCAGCCAATTACACTGAACAGCTGCCCTATAAGCGTCATGATAATCGTACGGTTAAATCCCTTTACGACCCTCATTGCTTGTCACTATTTTAATGACAGTCAAAGATTAAGGTTAAGTAATAGATCTAAATGGTACTAATTGTGGCGACAACAGCGGTACATATTGTGGATATAACAATGAAGATGAGCTTAAAAACGATAGCAAAAACACTATTAATCACGACATATAGTAGTGCAATGCTAATGAGTGCTGCCCACGCTAACAATCCACCACCAGCCATCAAAGCGGATGCGCCTAATCGCTATATCGTCAAAAAAGGCGATACGTTGTGGGACATATCAGGACGTTATTTAGACAGTCCGTGGCGCTGGAAAGAGATCTGGGCAACCAATAAGCAAATCAAAAACCCCAATCTTATTTATCCTAACGACATCCTTATCTTATGCGTGATTCAAGGTAAAACCTTAATTGGTGTTGATACTGGCGAAGGTTGTGCTGGAGTTGAAAAGCAGTTAACGGGTAACGTGGTATCTAGCACAGTCTCAGTCACTTCAACAGCCAACAGTATTCCACCGCTTCCGTGGTCTGCTATTCAACACTGGTTAGATAAGACAGTCATCGTTAATCCACAAGATTTTAATACCACGCCTTATATATTGGCCTCTAAAAAAGGCAACTTAATTACCGCTAGTGGCGATAAAGTGTATGCCAAAGGTGTGCCACTGATCGTCGGTCAGCGTTATGGTATCTACCGTGAAGGAGAGCTATATGTTGAGCCAAAAACCCAAGAAGTTATCGGTTTAGAGGTCACGCAAGTTGCGACGGGTTTGGTTACTTCGACAGAAACCAACGGCGTCAGCAGTTTGCAGCTCACCGACAGTTACGACAAAGAAGTACGTGAAGGTGATCGCGTATTTGTTGAATTGAATAACTCTATTCCACCTGTGTTTTATCCAGCCCCTGCAACGGTCAGTCGTGGTGGCATGATTGTCCGAGTCATGGACTCAATCAGCTCAGCGGCGAAGGGTAGTGTTGTTGCTATCAATTTAGGTAGTACCCATGGTGCTAAGCCTGGTGATGTATTGACTGTCTATCAAAAAGGGGCTTTGATCCGCGATACCAAAGACAATGACACGCCAGTACGCTTACCAAATGAGCCAAGCGGTATGGTCATGGTATTCAATACTTTCGATAATATTAGCTATGCTTATGTGCTTGATTCAGAGCTACCATTAAACGTCGGCGACCAGCTGTTACCACCGCCATATCTATAAATGAGTACACTATAAGTGAGAACATGCTCATTTTTGGACGGGATATACTAACTTAGCCTATACGAGCTAGATGATTATGATGGCAGTTACTTCTTCTTTATCAGATGAGCAGCGCGCAGTACTGGCGCTGTGGACTGAGGTGAATGCATCATTATCTGCTTATCATAAGCTCATTACTTCTTTTGGCACAGCAGAGCTTGCTTGGTACGCCAAAGTAGATGCGTGGCGGCAACTGGGTATTCATCATAGCCATCTTGCCCGTCATGAACAGCCAGAGCAAACGCAAGCCAGTATCGATAAAATTCAGCAAGCACTCATCGAGGGGCGCTACGGTCTGCTATTCGCCGACCAGCCTGATTATCCCGCACAGCTCTCGCAAATCTATGACCCACCGCCTTTATTATTTTACCGAGGCAATAAAGCGCGTTTGCGTCAAGCGCAAATCGCGATCGTCGGTAGCCGAAAACCCACTGCCCATGCCCAAAAAATCACCTTTGATATCGCACAATATTTGGCGCAAGCTGGTTATATCATCACCAGCGGTCTTGCCATGGGTGTCGATAAACGAGCACATCTAGGCGCTTTAGCACAGGCAGATGCTGAATATCAAGGTCGAACGATTGGGGTAATGGGTACGGGTATTGAGGTCAATTATCCCAATCATCATGATAAATTGTTTGCCCAAATAATTGAGCAAGGCGGCTGTATTATTAGTGAGCTGTTGCCGCATACAATGCCACATAAGCATACGTTTCCACGGCGTAATCGTTTGGTCGCTGGATTGAGCTTAGCAACGATTGTGACGGAGGCGACCATTCAGAGTGGTTCGCTGATTACCGCGCGTTTAACCTCGGAGCAGGGTAAGCAAGTTTTTGCGATTCCAAGTCATATTGATAATAGCAATGCTGAAGGTTGTCATCACTTAATACGCGAAGGCGCGACCTTAATTTATCATCCACAGCAAGTGCTAGAGGATATCAATAGTCAGTTGCCATATAACAGTCACTCATTTCAATCAACTGTCTTATCTACATTGAGTCGCAGTCAGACAGAAAACGTTAGCAGTTCTACTGCAGATACTGGCAAGCTAGCATCATCCAATATCAAATCTGCTCCCAGCGCTATCGTCGTACCAGAGCATTTAACCCTTGTTTATGAGCAGCTTGATTGGCACGGGCAGGATTTAGATGCGCTGATTATCGCTACCAAACTTGCCACACCACAGCTGATTGGACAGTTAATGGAGCTTGAATTATTAGGCATCATTAGTGTGCAAGGTGGACGGTATTTGCGCGTCTAAAATCGTACTTTCTATCGCTTTAGGCTTTTTACGTATCTACTGCCAAGTGATTGACGACAGTACAATCTAGGGCGTGTCATCAATTAGATTGTGAGGCTTAAAATGAGAAAAATTGTAGATAAACAAGGAAGCAATTGCCGTTAATATGAACATATTGACAAAATTGCTGACGATGTTTAGCAAAATTTAGCCACTTTAAGACCACTAAACGCACTAATGTGCTAATTGATGACACGACCTAGGTAGCTGCTAATAAGGTCGCTTTAAACTTCGCTGCCCTAATTTTTCTTAGTCTTATGTTATGATGAGTGCTTAAATTTCTACCTTTTTGAAGCCTTTAAGCCATGGAAAAATCCACATCTTTTATTACTGATTCTGTCACTCAAGCTGCCAAATGGCTTAAAGAAGGACAGCTACTTGCTTATCCCACCGAAAGCGTTTGGGGTATCGGTTGTGACGCTTATGACGAAGCAGCCGTTCAACGTATTTTATCCATTAAACAGCGTCCACAAGCCAAAGGTATGATCGTCATTACTGACAGCGCTGAGCGTTTAACGCCGTTACTAGAGCCTTTAGAAGAAGGTCTGCGCCAACAAATCATCAAGAGTTGGCAGGCAGATACTGACAGTATAGAACTACAAGGTAAGCAAGCCCATACATGGCTACTGCCTATCCCTCAGACACTTGAAACGACTATCCCTCCTTGGATCACAGGGCAGCATCAAACAGTGGCGGTTAGAGTTATTGCGCATCCTATGATTCGTCAATTGTGCCAACAACTGGTCGACGTTCAAAACCCATTTGGGCTATTGGTTTCCACAAGCTGTAATCCATCAGGGCAACCGCCTGCTATGACTTTCACTGATGCTTATGGATATTTTGGCGAGCAAATCAGCTACTTGCAGGCTGACACTCTAGGCTATACTTTACCGAGCCAAATTCGTGACGCAACCACGGGTTTGGTTATTCGTTAGCGCATGACAGTCAACCAAGGGATGAGTATCATTTATTGATTTCACTATTGACAGAAATAAAAGAATAGCGCAAGATAAGTAGATAAAATAATCAAAACTTATAAAGTAGAGTACATATTAATCATGAAACTAAATCCTGTGACCGAAAAATTTATCTTACATTGGGGTGAAATGGGCTCGCAGTGGGGTGTTAATCGCACCATGTCACAGATTCATGCGCTGTTATTCATCATTGGTAAGCCATTAAATGCTGAAGAAATCACCGAAACACTTGGTGTTGCTCGCTCTAACGTCTCAAACAGTATTAAAGAGTTGCAGCATTGGGGCTTAGTACAAAAGGTTTCCATATTAGGCGATCGTCGCGATCACTTCACGACCAATACTGACGTTTGGGAGCTGGCACGCATCATCGTGGTTGAACGACAAAAGCGTGAGCTTGAGCCAACAGTACAGTTCTTACAAGAATTGATGGACAGTCCTGAATTTGAACATGAAAATAATGAGGTAAAGTCACGTATTCGTGATACCCAAGAATTCGTTAGTACCCTAACCACATGGTCATCTGAGATGCTTAAACTGCCCACAAGCATCCTCAAAAAAGTCCTAAAACTAGGCGCTAGTATTAAAAAGGTTTTACGTTAATAGCTGTGTAATTTAAAATAAAAAATTTGCAATACAATTTCTGTTTTGACAGAAATATATGTAATAACTATAAAAGCCAGTTAAGTTTAAGTGAGATAAGTTTCTATAAAATAGCAGCAACAAAAAATAGTAATAACAAATGGATGTGTAAAATGACAGTCAATCAGACACACGCTAATAAAAAGCCAGCCATTAAAAAGGCTGTTGCTGCAGTCGAGTGGCAAGACTTGCGCCAGTTAACGCGCGGTCAAATCGCTTACAACGTTATTTTGCCTTATCCGTTTTTATTGTTGTCTTGGTGGTTCGCCAGCCACTCATGGTATGTCTTAGCATGCGGGACTTCTTACTTATTTTTTGCTGCTGCTTTCCGCCAAGCCCATGATGGTTATCATCATAGTTTAGGGACAGCTAAAAGCACGACTACTGGAATATTACTGTTGCTCAGCGTACTACTAATGACCAGTTTGCACAGCATTCGAGCCACCCATATGGAACATCACCGCAATCCATTGGGCGATAGTGACATTGAGGGCAGTCTAGCAAAAGGCTCATGGTGGCAAGCGCTGCTCGGCGGGATAACTTATCGACTCGATATTTATCGTCAAGGACTGCGTCTAAGTAGCCGTCGCAATCAAAAATTGGCGTGGCTAGAGTTTGCTTTGATTGGTTTAGTTGTCTTGGTTACCTTCGTACTGACCGTATTTCCTTTAACTGTTCCTGCTCTGACCATGTTAGCGCAAGTATTGATGTATCACATATTGACCATGATGTTGGCCAATGCCAGTGTTGGCATCATTGCGGTGTGGGGCGTGCATCATGATTGTGATGAGACAATCGCCCGAACTGAGCGCAATCCTTTGGTCAACTTGCTGACCTTTAATTTGCTTTATCACGTAGAGCATCATCTCTTTCCTGCTGTGCCATCCAATCATTTACCGACGCTTGCCAAGCGTTTAGATGCAGCAACGCCATATCTGACCAAAGAACATGTATTGCCAAGTATGGTTAACGTCATAGATTTTATTAATCATCGTTGGAACCAATTAAAGAATAAATCTCAAAATAGTAATGATAGTGACTGTCCTATTCGTAAGCGTTTTGCTTAATCAGTAGGCAAAACAAAATCAAGATACTTATCCACCAATTATCCACATGAATTTCATTGGCTTTGGCAACGCCGTATTTATACTGAATTAACGATGAATGTTAATGGGATAAATAGAATGAAAACGAATAATGAGTTAGGTGTGTATCCTTATCTACAAGTGATTATTTTGTTTGCAGGGCTTGGTAGTATGATTGGTGGGTTGATTTCAGAACTGGGTTTATTGTTTGTTTTTAGGAATGCGGACTTTGCGCAGATTGGTTATCAGCCATTGCTATATGTTGGTCTGCTTGGTTTTATTCCTGCTTTATTAACGGGTGTTATCGTCGCTTATAAGAATATATGGCGCGGTGATCATAAGAGTCTACGCACGACATTTTTAGTGGGGTTTATAACGTCAGCAGGTTATATGGGTGCAATCATCCTATATTTAGGCATCAACTCATGGATAGAGGTTGGCGTGCTACTGGCCTTTATGATTGGTATAGGATTGTTTGGCGCAATCAATTCAGCGATTGCCAGCCGCATTGCTTTACCAAAAGTATGTAAAAGTCATTTTGATCTTAGTACTAAAAAAGTAGACGATAACTATAACGGATTAAGTTTTACTAAACGATAAGCGAAAAATATAGGGAGTAGGACATGAATATTTTAATCAGTGGTGGCTCAGGCTTTTTAGGCAGTGCTTTTAGTGACGAGCTTATCAAACGTTATCGTACGCAGGATAAGGACTTACACATTACATGGCTAACACGCGATAGCAGCCAAACGCATCCTGACGCGATCAGCATGATGACCTACGATGAGCTAGCGAGTTCGGATAAAAGCTTTGATGTTATCTTAAATCTAGCAGGCGCAGGCATTGCTGACTCGCGCTGGAGCGATGCGCGCAAAGAGCAGTTGCTCGCCAGCCGTATCAAGCCTACCGAATCCTTATTGGCATTTATGAAGCGCACCAGTATTAAGCCCAAGCTAATGGTCAGCGGCTCTGCGATTGGCTGGTATGGCGCACAAGGCGATAAACCTCTTACCGAAAGCAGTGGTTTCAAAACTGATTTTGCCCATCAATTATGTCATGAATGGGAGCAGCTAGCTTTGACAGCAACAGACTATGGCGTGCCTGTGGCTATCGTGCGTACGGGTGTGGTTATCCATCCTGATGGCGGGATGCTCGGTAAGTTATTAACCCCATTTAAAATGGGTGTTGGTGGACAGTTGGGTGATGGCAAGCAAATCATGAGCTGGATCAGTCGTGAAGACTGGGTTGGGGCGGTGATATTCATAATTGAAAAGCATCTTGCTAATTATGCGGACACTCAGACTACCGATGATCACTCGTTAGAAACTATCAATGATACGCCAGTGCTGGTATATAACCTCACTGCGCCTAATCCAGTGACCAATCATACTTTTACCAAAACGCTTGGAGCATGGCTGCATCGTCCTACCTTTTTTACCTTACCGAATTTTTTACTCAAGCTGATGTTTGGTGAGATGTCGACACTATTGATAGATGGTCAAAAAGTATTACCACAAGCATTACAGGACGCAGGTTATGATTTTAAACAGCCAACACTGAAGCAAGCTTTAGGAGAGCAGAAGTCATAGATACTTATGAAGGTTGTTTCATGTGAAACGTAATTTTTTATCATAGGATTCTTTGTTTCATGTGAAACCTAAAGAGGGGTTTTTATGAGTAAAGTTGATATCAACGCTACAATTACTGTACCCAACTATCCTAAAGGTAAAGTAATAGGAACTTATGGATTATTAGGCGGGGTGGTAGGAGGTTTAATTCTCTTTTTATATATAGCGATAGGAATGTCGATAGATATTGGCATTCCACTACGAGATTCACTACTCTTCGTCAAGGTGGCCCCAGCATTTATCCTATCAGGTTTTTTCGGAGGTTTACTACCAGCATTATTGGCAGGTTATATCGTCTCTAAATTCAAAATATATTTTAATTCGGTAGCGAAGGTTTTTCCTTTATTTATAATAGGTTTTATGAGCACGTTTTCATTCGTAGTGTGGTTCATGATAGGGGATGGCTCTGTAAATTCTTCTATGACAAGTGATATTTTATTTTGCTGTAATGGCGGTGTCAGCGCTATCATCACAGGTTTAATAGCACTACCTAAACATAAATAAAATTTATCCATATATTTCACTATTGACAGAAATAAAGTAAATTAAGACAGCCGATTAAATTAAGTGGTCGCACCAGCAAGATAGCTACTGCTTATCACTAAGTAAGGAGAACATCATGCGTCATCCTTCGTTAGCCAGTATTGAATGGCAAGATTTGCGACAGCTTAGTCTTGGCGAGACTGTTTATAATATTTTCTTATCTTTACCTTTTTTATTATTGTCATGGTGGAGCGCGTGGCAAGGGTGGTGGTTACTTGCACTTGTGGCGACTTTTTTCTTTTTTACTGCTGCACTCAGGCAAGCGCATGATTGCTATCACCGCACTTTAGGGGTGAGTAAAGTCGCCACAGAGCTAATGCTATTTATGCTGAGTATCACCATGCTTTGTAGCACGCATGCCATTCGGCATACTCATCTTAACCATCATAGAGATCCGCTGGGTGACAGCGATGTCGAAGGTAATTGGGCTCGCCTGCTGTGGTATCAGGCGATATTAGGAGGCGGGATTTTTTCAATTGCGATTCAGTGGTTTGGCTTGACGCATGGTAGCCGTCGCAATCGCATTCTGGTTGCCTGTGATATGTTGCTCATTTTCGCAGTGATTGCCACCGCTTTTATTACGATGCACCCAGTTTTGATATATCACGTATTAGTGATGATATTGGCCAACACGATGGTTGGGTTCTTTGCCGTATGGAGCGTCCATCATGGCTGTGATGATGTGGTATATGCCCGCAGTGAACGTCATCCACTGATTAATCTATTGACCTTTAACTTGCTCTATCATATCGAGCATCATCTATTTCCAGCGGTGCCGACCAATCACTTATCAATACTGGCGAAGCGCTTAGATGCCGCTGCACCGCAGTGGACGCAGCAGCCAGTTATTCCCTTTTTAGCCTCAGTCAATCAGTATTCAGTAGTTAACATGAACGAAAAATCTAATAGTCTTGATACTGAGGTATCACTCATAAAGGAGTCGTAAGATGATTATCCAAAATCATATCAACAGTTATAGAGAGCAAGCGAATTTGTCCATTACCATGTACTACGATGATGCGTGCGTGATATGCAGCACCGAGGCGCATAATATGAAAAAACGTCAACCGGAAAAGATACACTTAGTTCCTGTAGACGAGGGGGTTGATGAGTTGGCAGTCGCAGGATTCAGCCGTAAGGATGCGATGACTTATATGTGTGTGCAAGACAGCTACAGCAATTGGTATACGCACATGGATGCCGTACGACTGCTCTACAGAACGGGCGGCGTTAAATGGTCAACGTTGTTATTTTTGCCAGTGGTCAAACAACTTGGCGACTTTGCTTATCCGTATGTCGCGCGCAATCGCTATAGAATTCCGAATTGGGTGACCAAGTTGCTCTATGGCAAAACGGTGATGCAAGCTTGTGACAATGGCGTCTGTAAAATAGCACCAGATAAACGTTAAAGCGTTTTTACTGGCCACTATTTGGTTTTGTGGCAACAGCACCTTGGGCGTAAAACATATGAAGTTTTCGTGGAAAAAAGGAGGCTATATCCAGAGCATCAAATTTTTCACGTAAGATAGCTTTATCTTTATCTAAGCAGACTTGATTATGTGGTTCTTCATTGTTTTCACTCAGTTGCTAGCTGTTATGACCAGCGTGCTTCTCTGCTGGTTTGTAAAGCCAAAAACGACTGCTGCAAAAGCTGCACTGATAACTGTTGTCTTTATTATTAATAATGTGGCTCTCATTTATGGTCTAACTGAGTTTTGGGGTGAGCGCTTTCACGTCTATCTGGTCGTTAGTATTTTGCAAGGTTTTATGCTTTATGCCGCTTTACTAACGGCTGTACTTGCAGGGGTTTATGCTCTGACTCTTAAACAAAAGCCACGACCAAGAGCCATTCGTGCGTTTGCAATGGTGATTTATGTCAGTATTGTTGGCTTAGCTATATTTAATGCTTACTCGCCCGTTGTACACCGTTTAACAGTCACTATAAATAAGCCGCTGGATAAACCAATGGATATTGCGCTTGTCTCTGATACGCATCTGGGTAGATGGTTTGGCAATCGACAGATAAAGAAAATGGTAAGCCTTATCGATGCGCAACATCCCGATGTCGTGGTTATCGCTGGTGACATTATGAATGACAATACCATTGCTTACGATAATACCAATATGCATGAGCAGTTATCAAAGCTAAAGGCACCGCTTGGCGTCTATGCGACTTTAGGCAATCACGATTATTTCGGTTATGACCAACAGATCACACAGGCGGTGGAAGAGGCGGGCATCAAAGCGCTTGATAATGAGAGTGTGCTATTAGATGATTCAGTATGGCTGGTGGGGCGCTCAGATGATATTGATCGTACCAGATTGTCAGCAGATGAGTTATTAACGCAAGTAGAGACAGAAAAACCAGTGATATTTTTGGAGCATCGTCCTAGCGCGATGGATGAGGTCAGCGCCCTGCCAGTCGATTTGCATCTGTCTGGGCATACCCATGGCGGGCAGATATTTCCACTAACGCTATTGATGGATTGGTTGAAACCACTAAACTATGGCAGCAAAAAAATAGCCGATACGCAGTTTTTGGTGACCTCTGGTTATGGTATCGGTCCAGTACCATTTAGACTGGGTACGCGTTCAGAGATTTGGATAATTACGTTGCAGTCTGGTGTATGAGCCATTTAAATAAACAGTGTTACCCCTATGATAAAGCCTCTACCATATCTAAATAGTAGAGGTTTTTATTTGCTGTTAGGCTGGCTAATAGCTACTTTGCTCGTCTTGTCAGCTGAAAATACACTGCATTTATGCCATTATACCCAAGGATTCTTCATGCGCTACGCATTTTTCATCACCATTTTTGTGCTATTGCAGCTGTTTAGTTTTGGCGCAGCTTTAAGCGTGCAATGGTGGTTACAGCCTTGGCAGACAGCAGATTTGCAAACTTCGGTATGGGTCATCGTATTCGTTATTACCAACGGTTTGCTGCTACTCAGTGTCAATAGAGCATTTAAAAATAGCTATCGCTGGATCAGTGGTTGGATGTTAGTTATGCATTTCATGCTATTGACGGCTTTAGTTACGAGTCTATTTTATGGTGGCTATTGGCTAATTACATCGCTAACTGGTGATGCGCTCGCTACACCGGCTACTGTCGATTTTGGGTTGCGCATATTGGCATTGGCAATATTTGTCGGGTTATTTGTTTACGCCTTATATAGTGCTTATGCGCCTGTAGTACGTGAGTTATCTATTGATATTGATAAACCTTTGACTAAGCCATTACGTATTGCGGTCGCTAGCGATTTGCATATCGGGAGACTGTTTGGCAGCGGTGCAATAGATAGGCTGCATCATCTTATGGTAAAAAATACAGCCGACATATTACTGATGCCAGGCGATATTATGGATGACAATACGCAAGCATTTACTGATTATAATATGGCAAAAAACTTGGCGGAGTTATGCGAAAGCCTGCCATATGGGGTCTATGCGACTTTAGGTAATCATGATTTATACGGGCATGAGCAGCCGATTGTCCAAGCGTTGCGTGCTGCTGGCGTGCAGTTGTTAAATGATGAAGTCATACGTCTTACACACCAAGGGCAAGTACTTTGGTTGATGGGACGCTTCGACAACCATAAGCGTCAGCGCGTCCCGACGACTGAGCTGTTGACGCAGGTCAATAGCGCTGAGCCATTGATATTGTTAGACCACAGACCAAGTGATATTGCCGAGCACAGCCAAATGCCGATTGATTTGCAGCTCTCTGGGCATACCCATAACGGTCAGATATTCCCCGCCAACTTCATTGTCAGTGCTATCAATCGCTTGGGCTATGGCTATGAGGTTATCGATAATAGTCACTTTGTGGTGTCGTCTGGTTACGGCTTTTGGGGCATTCCATTTCGCTTGGGTTCGCGCTCAGAGATTTGGCTGATCACTTTGAATGGTCAGGTTGAAGATAACGTTTAAGAAAGTAATATTTAAGAAAACAATGCTTAAAAAAATAACGTTTAAATAGTGGCAGTACCATTATATTTTCTAAGTAAACTGGCACTCTCTTATACAACTATATTGATAACTATGCCGCTAATTGTGACTGGGTATTGATAACGTCACGCACAAAACTCGCAAACCCTTTAATAATATCGTCTGTTGCTTGTCCGATACCTTGATGAATACTCATAAAATGAATAAAACCATGCGGCGCACCAAGAATGGTATGAGTCTCGACTGCTATACCATGCACCTTTAATTGCTTTGCATAAGCAAATGCTTCATCACGTAATACGTCTAATTCTGCGGCGACAATATAAGTCGGGCATACTTTACTATTATCACCAAGCATCGGACAGTTAAGGATATGCTGGCGTGGCAAGGGGCTGTTATCCAAACAAGCAGCATCAAATACAGCCACATCGGCATGATCCAATAATAATCCCTCGCCATATAACTCCCAACTTGGATAATCCGTTTCGATATCCGTCACAGGATACAAAGGCATTTGTGCAAGTGGCTTTGGTAAGCGCTCTAATAAATCGAACATTTTTTGACCTGCAATGCCCAGATCTGACCATGCGATTTGCGAGGGCGCAGTAAGTTGTTGGGCAATCAAAGTGGACAATCCGCCGCCAGCACTATCGCCTGCTAGCACGATTCGCGAGGGTAAAGTACCTAAGGTATGGCAATGCTCAGCCAGCCAAGCATAGGCAGTAATACAGTCTTTTAATGCGGCTGGTGCTGGATGCTCAGGTGCTAAGCGATAATCAACACTGACTATCGGCCAGCCCGTCTGCTCACAAACCGCGTGGCAAAATTCATGATGGGTATTGACATCACCAATACAAAATCCACCCCCATGAAAATATAACAGCACTGTTTCATCAGAATTATGAGTATCCGCTTTTTTGAACCCTAAGCCCTGAGAGCTAGCGTCTAATTGATAACAGCGAATGGTCATATCGCCATCATCAGCGTTGGCAATCACTTTGTCTTCCCAATGCACAAGCTTCTGATTTTTTTTCGTAAATCGCTTCATGTTGCCGATGATATTGTCACTTGCTTGCTGCCATACCTGCGGCGCTTGCATCGCCACGGCGTCAGCGGCGAACCTTTCGCGCAGCTCATGCATTGGTGTCAGCTCAAGAGGCGTTTTAAGTTTACTATTCACCGCGAGAATCAAACGCAGGTGAGCATCGGCGTGCAGGTATTGTTTTGAGGTCGGTCCTTTCAAATAACCAACCAAGCTCTCTAATAGTGACGTTGGCAGATAGCCGACTCCTTTCATGGCATAGTGCAAGGTATGCGGCTGGCAAGTCGTCAACGGGTTATATCTAAGTACTTTTTGTTTGACGGTCAAACGATTCTCTTGAGTGCCATTTTCTTCTCTTATATCATTATCTATACGATCTGTTGATGCGAGCTTTATCGTCATCAGCGCTTTATTTAATAGCGCGTTGATTGATAACACGGTTGATTTAGACATAACACTTCTCGTTGATGATTGTCAGTATGCGTTGTCATATATGAGCGTTCACTTTGACATGAGCCATACTATTTATAGCAATAGTAGAGTAATCAAAAATAAAGTTGAGTATTGTTTGGTAATGGCTTATGTGCCAATGGTAAGTTTTTTGGAATAAGTACTGCTTTCTTGTAGCTTGTGTTAACGAGCATGGGTAGCCATTTACCACCTATGAAATTCTGTTTTGAGCACTTTAATCCAGATTTAGGCAATATTTGTTGTAAATTAGAAAAATTCCCTTGGCTTAGGCTTGAAATTTACCTCCATCACCTTTATCAAACAGCTAGTAGAAGGTACTTATAACAACAATGTGTAAGACGGGTTAATTATTTAATGAGAGGACAGTATCCCTAGCAAATGGTGAGCTTGTTGCCTCTTATATAAATTGTCATTATCAAAATTCTAAGGAGCTATCATGAGCGAGCAAAATACCAACCACGAATCGCCTGAGCAAAATGTGGCGCATGACAATATTGAACACAGTGACAGTATTTTAGAAGAAACCATGAAAGAGTTTGATCCAAAGCATAACTCAGGTGAAGAGATGACCATCGAAAATGAAATCGATCTCGACACCTTTAAAGCGCGTATCGCTGAGCTAGAAGGTGAAGTGAAGCAAGCTAAAGAAGTCACCGCCCGTGCCAATGCCGAAGCTTACAATGCACAAAAACGCATGGAGCAAGAGGCGGATAAGAGCAAGCGTTTTGCCTTGCAGAAATTTGCCAAAGAGCTATTAGAAGTGGTCGATAACTTAGAACGCGCCATCGAAAGCGCCCATGCCGATGACCCTGTTACAGAAGGGGTGAGACTGACGCACAAAGCGTTATTGGACGTATTAAATAAGAACGGCGTCGAAATGGTTGACCCACAAGGCGAGAAATTCAACGCGGATCTTCATGAAGCTGTTGGTATCGATGAAGAAGCCGAGGCTGATACTGTCGGTACTGTATTACAAAAAGGTTATAGCTTGAACGGTCGTTTATTACGCCCAGCCATGGTACGTGTTGGACAGTAGTACTAAAAATTGGATTTTTAATGTGCTAAACCCTACTATTATTAAGGGTTTTCACAAAAAGTCACACGAAAGACAAATTTTGCATGATGATTGACTTGAAAAAATCCATAAGTAAACCGATATATATAGCAACAAGAGATCAACCACGGTCTGAATAGATAAATACTTAAAACAAATTAGGAGCAAATAATTATGGGTAAAGTAATTGGTATTGATTTAGGTACGACTAACTCGTGTGTCGCAGTGATGGAAGGTGACAAAGTCAAAGTCATCGAAAATGCTGAAGGTACTCGTACAACGCCATCTATCGTTGCTTATAAAAACGATGAAATTTTGGTGGGTCAGTCAGCCAAACGTCAAGCGGTCACCAATCCAAACAACACGTTGTTTGCGATTAAGCGTTTGATTGGTCGTCGTTTTGATGACAAAGTCGTGCAAAAAGACATCGGCATGGTACCTTACAAAATCGCCAAAGCGGATAACGGTGATGCATGGGTAGAAATTAACGGTAAAAAATTAGCACCACCACAGGTTTCTGCTGAAATCTTGAAAAAAATGAAAAAAACAGCAGAAGACTATCTTGGTGAAACTGTTACTGAAGCGGTTGTAACCGTACCAGCTTATTTTAATGACTCACAACGTCAAGCAACAAAAGACGCGGGTAAAATTGCAGGTCTTGATGTAAAACGTATCATCAACGAACCAACAGCTGCGGCTCTTGCGTACGGTATGGACAAGAAGCAAGGCGATAGCACGGTTGCTGTTTATGACTTGGGTGGTGGTACTTTTGACGTATCAATCATCGAAATCGCTGACGTTGATGGCGAGCAGCAGTTTGAAGTTTTAGCAACCAATGGTGATACATTCCTTGGTGGTGAAGACTTTGACTCAGCATTGATTGATTATTTGGTTGATGAGTTCAAAAAAGACCAAGATGTCAATTTGAAAGGTGACTCATTGGCGATGCAGCGTCTAAAAGAAGCGGCAGAAAAAGCGAAAATTGAGTTATCAAGTGCCCAAAGTACTGAAGTGAACTTGCCTTATATTACTGCAGACAGCAATGGTCCTAAGCATTTGGTGGTCACTATCAGTCGCTCAAAACTTGAGAGCTTAACTGAAGAGTTGGTACAACGTACCATGGGTCCTTGTAAGATTGCGCTTGAAGATGCTGGCATAAAAATTGGTGACATCGATGATGTTATCTTAGTTGGTGGTCAGACTCGTATGCCACTAGTACAGCAAAAAGTACAAGAGTTCTTCGGTCAGGAGCCACGTAAAGATGTGAACCCTGATGAAGCAGTAGCGGCAGGGGCTGCGATTCAAGGTGCGGTATTGTCTGGTGAAAAAACAGACGTATTGTTACTTGATGTGACGCCACTAACGCTTGGTATCGAAACGATGGGTGGTGTCATGACACCAGTTATTGAGAAAAATACCATGATTCCTACTAAGAAATCACAGGTATTCTCAACGGCTGAAGACAACCAACCAGCTGTGACCATCCAGGTTTATCAAGGTGAGCGTAAAATCGCTAACCAAAATAAACAGCTTGGTCGTTTTGATTTGACGGATATTCCACCAGCACCACGTGGTCTACCGCAAATTGAAGTTACTTTCGACATCAATGCTGACGGTATCATGAATATCTCAGCAACTGACAAAGGTACGGGTAAAGCGCAAAGCATCCAGATCAAAGCAGATTCTGGCTTGACGGATGAAGAAATCGAGCAAATGGTTCGTGATGCAGAAGCCAATGCTGCAGAAGACGAAAAATTCGCTAACTTAGCGCAAGTTCGTAACGAAGCAGATGGTCGTATTCATGCGGTACAAAAAGCGTTGAAAGACGCTGAAGATAAGGTAACTGCTGAAGAGAAATCAACAGTAGAAGCTGCTATCTCTGAGCTTGAAGCGGTAATGAAAGAAGATGATCATGATGACATCAAAGCCAAGCTTGAAGCATTAGACAATGCCTTCTTGCCAGTTAGTCAGAAGATTTATGCTGATGCAGGCGCAGGTAGCGAGGGCATGGATCCAAGCCAGTTCCAACAAGGCGCGGACAATGCAGCAGATAGCAACCAAGCTGATGATGACGTCGTTGATGCTGAGTTTACTGAAGTAGACGAAGACAAAAAATAACTGTGATTTAGTAACTAAACGCAATTAAAACAAAAAACGCATCCTTCGGGGTGCGTTTTTTTATGGCTGTTATTTATAAGAAATATCCTACCACTCTATATCTTATCTTCACAATTTAAAGGCACGCACTATCAGTACTTCATAAGTCAAATGAACGATAGGCTGACCGGCGTCATCTTGCGCCGAAAAATGTTGCCAATAATCAGACTCAAACTGTTGCAAGCGTGCCTTGGTCCACATAAAGGGCTGGGTGCTGTTGGCTTTTACTTGCGTCTGATTGGTCGATACGCCCGTCAACTTCATATGTTTTAGGGTGGCGTAAGGACTGGCAAACGGTAACTCGAAACGCTGAGTGGACAGTTCAATTTTCTCAAAACCAGCACTAATCAGTGCCAATCGCCACTCAATGATATCGGGATAGTGAAGACCCTGATCCGTTAGAGTCTTTATTTGCAAAAAGTTATTTGGCGTAAAAGTGTTAAACAGCAGTTGACCTCCAGCTCGCAAGCGGCGTGCTGATTGCGCAACAAAGTTTAAGGGATCATCAAACCATTGCACAGCATTGGCACTGATTATCAAGCTATGCTCATCCTCAAAGTCCATCGTTTCAGCATCGCCAATTGCTATGTCAGCATTGGGCAATATGGATTGTAAAGTAGCCGCTTGTTCAGCGCATAATTCATTGATCAGCCAATATTGACTTTGAATGTGTGCTGCGAGTAGACGGGTCATTTGACCAGTTCCTGCACCGACTTCAAGCACACTGTCGTGTTCAGTGTGGGTGAGTTTGTCTATTAAATATTGACAGACTTGCTGCTGAATATTGGCATGCTGGTCATAGTCGCTGGCATTGGCAAAATGACGAGCGATGGTTTGTTTTCTGGTGCTAAAGTTATCAGGCGTGGCGAGTGTTTTCATACGGTTTATTATATCCAAGTGAGCCAATTATCAATCGATAGCAGGACTGACGTCGCTGATGTATAACAACAGCGTTATAATTGTCTTATCAATTGTTCGCAGTCTTCATCTGTCAGCTTGGCATTCATCACCAAACGGATACGAGCGGTATTTGTAGGCACAGTGGGTGGCCTGATAGGCAGGGCGTAAAAACCTGCTGCTTGCAATTGTTGTGCTTTGGCAAGCGTGCTGGCATTGTCACCCAAGATGTAAGGCACAATCGGTGAGTCATAGTGTGGATGCTGGGTGTTCTGGGACACACGGTATCTTGGGTCGATGGCTTGACTAAGCTTGGTAGACAACCGCGCTAAATGCAAACGTTGATTATTTAGCATTGGCATTTTTGCTAAAATAAATCGCGTCCATGCGTGATTGATAGGGGGTAATGCAGTACTAAAAATTAGCGGGCGCATGCGGTTAATTAGCCATTGCTTGACGACATCATCGCACATGATATAAGCACCCACCGAGGCAAACGCTTTACCGAAAGTACCGACCAAATAGTCAATATCAGCCAATGTCTGCGTTTCTTCTGCTAGTCCCAATCCTGTATGACCTAACACACCGATGGCATGAGCCTCATCGACATACAGTTCGATACGAGCATCGCTAGCTTTTAAGTGTACCAGTTGACATAAATCCGCACGATCACCATCCATACTAAAGATGCTCTCAGTGACAATAATGATGCGCTCAATGTCTGGCGCTGCTTGCTCAATAAACGTCGCTAAATGTTCATAATCATTGTGACGATAACGACGATAGCTGACAAGTTTGCTTTGGCTCAAACGCAACCCATCGATAATGCTGGCATGTACCAGTTTGTCAGCTAAGATCAGTGTTTTGACTGGCAAGGCTGTCAGGGCTGGCAATATACCAAGATTGGCATGATAGCCGCTATTCAATACCAACACCGATTTTGAGGCAGAGATATCACGTTTGCCGACAGCGGTTTGATACCATTCCTGCAGCTCAGACTCTAGCGCTTGTAGCTGTGCATCATTTCCAGTGAGCAAGCGTGAGGACGTCGCACTCATTTTAGGCACTTGTGCGACTGATAACAGTGTTAGTTGACTGAGGAATTCGTTTTGTAATGCGGTGTCGCCGCCTAAACCCAGATAATCGTTACTGGCGATATTGAGTAAGGTTTGACCTTCGCTAATAACGTATTGCCCATGATGATGGAGATTGGGTAATTGACGATATTTTTGGGTGGCTTTGAGGGCTGTAAGCGCTTCTTGTAAGCGGCTAGTTATACGTCCAGTCATTATTTTTACCTTAAAATATTCGGTATCTCTTATTGTTTTATGCTTATTTCTGCTAGAAAGGCGATGAAATGAGTAGGGATTATTGCATAAACTCAGTGGTTGTAACAAAAGATTTCATATCTTTGCCTTTGTAACCCAAGCACTGATAAATACTTGCAAATCTTAACTCTCATACCATCAAACACTGACAGACGACTTGAAATAGTTTGTTACTATATACCCATCGTTAGCAAACAAGGCGATAGGGCTATAAAAGCCAATATAAATAGATAACTTGTTTGTCCAAATTGATTTTAAGGAGCTAATAATGAAAACTCTACAAAAAACGCTACTTGCACTAGCAGCTGGTTCTTTGTTAACTGTTGGCGCACAGGCCGCTACTTCTTATAGCAACGGTTACACTGGTCAGCCGTATGTCGGCGTCAAAGTCGGTCAGTTTGATCTAGATATCGACAATGCAGATGATCCAACTGCTTATGGTGTCTACGGTGGTTATAACTTCGATCAAAACTTTGGTGTCGAAGCAGAGTATGTAGGTTCGGACGATGCTGATTACAGAAACGGTGATCTTGATGCCAAAACTTATGGCGCATACGGTACCGCACGCTACCAGTTCCCAAATACTGGCTTATACGCTAAAGGTAAGCTAGGGGTTGCTAAAACTGAAGTAGAAGGTGATTACACCGTTGGCCCAGTCAAAGTTTCGAACTCTAGCAGCGACACAGGTCTTGCTGGTGGTGTAGGTCTTGGTTACTCAGTGAATCCTAACTTTGGTGTCGAAGCTGAATACTCAATGATGGACAGTGATGTCGATGCCAAGCTACTTACTGTTGGCGCTCAGTTGAAGTTCTAAAGCCAAAACGATTTATCAGCTAAACGAGTGAGAGAAGATGGCAATAATAATCTTTTCTCATCCAGATACTTTATAGACAAATAACTAAAAATATAACCCTAGGGGAATACTATGAAAACTTTACAAAAAACGTTACTTGCATTAGCAGCTGGTTCTTTATTAAGCATGGGTGCACAAGCCGCCGTATCTTATGGCAACGGTTACACTGGTCAGCCATACGTTGGTGTAAAAGTCGGTCAGTTTGACCTAGATGTAAACGGTGCTGATAAGCCAACCGCTTATGGTGTCTATGGTGGTTACAACTTTGATCCTAACTTTGGTATCGAAGCAGAATATGTAGGTTCAGGCGATGCCGATTATTATAACGGTGATATCGATGCCAAGAGCTATGGCGCGTATGGTACTTATCGTTATCAGTTCCCAAATACTGCGCTATATGCCAAAGGTAAGCTAGGTGTTGCTAAGACTGAAATCGAAGGTAACTATATCGTTGAAGACTCTAATAGAAAAACCATTTCTAACGATGATACCAGCCTTGCAGGTGGTGTAGGCCTTGGTTATTCGGTTAACCCAAACTTCAGTGTTGAAGCTGAATATGACATGTTAGGTAGCGACGCAGATCTTATGACTGTTGGTGCTCAGCTAAAATTCTAAGTTTTTGATTAGCAGTATGATAACTAAAAAACGCACCCTATGAGGTGCGTTTTTTTGTACGATAAAAAGCACTGTAAGCGTCATTAAAAAAGAGTGCATTCGAAATAAGGTTCTGTTAATATCTCGAATTCGACAATAGTTCAGCTAACTTATATGCTCTGTTATTTTCATTCAGATGGTATTTTTAGTTTTATTTAACAGGAAGATATATGAATACTTTACAAAAAGCTTTGATCGCCCTATCAGTTGGCTCTTTATTGAGTGTCAGCGCGCAAGCGGCAGTTAACTATGCAGGTCAGCCGTATGTTGGCGTAAAAGCTGGTAAGTTCATGGTAGATGCTGATGATCTAGATGATCCTACTGCTTATGGTATTTATGCTGGTTATAACTTTGATCCTAACTTTGGTGCTGAAGTTGAATATGTAGGCTCTAGTGACACTGATATTGATACAGGTACCAGACTTCTTAAGGGTGAATATGACCTTAAAACTTATGGTGCTTACGGTACTTACCGTTATCAATTCCCTAATACTGGTTTATATGCCAAAGGCAAGTTAGGTTTTGCTAAAGCTGAGATTGATGCGTCTTTAAGTGACGTACTTGGAAACACTGTTAGTGAAAGCGATAGCGATAGTGGTGTTGCTGGTGGTATTGGTTTGGGCTATAACTTTAACCCTAGCATGAGCGTTGAAGCTGAATATGATTATGTCGCTGAAGATATTACTCTATTGACTTTAGGTGCTCACATTAAGTTTTAATAAGTTGATTAAAGAAAAAAGAAACGATCGCTTTGGCGGTCGTTTTTTTATGCTCTAAGTTTTAGTATGTGTTTCTCATATTTTCCGAAGTATACACATCATATATTGATGATTTTTAAGAAATTATTAACACCAAAAATGTGCTACATTAAAAGTTAGAATGATAAAGATAGGGAATGTAGTGATGATGGATATGCTGTGGATGATTGAACCTTGGCATTGGTTAGTCTTAGGTTTTATATTGCTGATCATTGAGATGTTTGTGCCGACATTCGCCAGCCTTTGGTTTGGTGCCGCTGCCATCATCGTTGCCGCGCTTTCGTGGCTATTGTCTATTTCTGTCTCTGTGCAAATTATTATTTGGTTGGTGCTTTCTGCCATATTCTTGTTGGCATGGTTCAAGTTTATTAAACCCTTATCAGTAGATCGCACCAAAGCAGGCTTGGGTGGTAGTGTTATCGTTGGTGAAACTGGCATGATTATCGTCCAGCCGCAGCCAGATAGAGCGGGCACTGTCAGATTCAGTGTTCCTATTGTTGGGGCAGCGGAGTGGATGTGCCGCACTACGGGTGAGCCGGTGGCGGTCGGCGATCGAGTGGTGGTGACCGATATTGTCGGTAATGAGCTGATTGTGAGCAGTATGAAATCGCAGGCAGCGATTAATAAAGACATGCAATTATAATAATAGGGAAGAATTATGGAAAGCTTCAGCATTGTCATGGTGGTTTTGGTTGCACTGGTTGTCTTTACGGTTTTCAAAGGCGTTCGAATCGTGCCACAAGGTTATAAGTGGGTGGTGCAGCGATTGGGCAAATATAGCCAAACACTAGAGCCGGGTTTAAACCTTATTATTCCTTTCGTTGATGATGTCGCTTATAAAGTGACGACCAAAGACATTGTTCTTGATATTCCCTCACAAGAGGTCATTACGCGAGACAACGTTGTTATTATTGCCAACGCCGTGGCTTATATCAATATCGTGCGCCCAGATAAGGCTGTTTATGGTATTGAAGATTATGAATATGGTATTCGTAATCTGGTGCAGACGTCACTACGTTCAATTATCGGTGAGATGGATCTTGATAGTGCATTGTCTAGCCGTGATGAAATCAAAATGAAGCTAAAGCATGCGATATCAGAAGATATTGCGGACTGGGGTATCACCCTAAAGACAGTAGAAATTCAAGATATTAATCCATCGCAAACGATGCAGGCATCAATGGAAGAGCAGGCGGCGGCAGAGCGTCTACGCCGTGCGACAGTGACTCGTGCTGATGGTCAAAAGCAAGCGGCTATCTTAGAGGCAGATGGACGTCTAGAGGCGTCACGTCGTGATGCCGAAGCACAAGTGGTATTGGCGAGAGGTTCTGAAGAGTCTATTCGCTTGATTACTAATGCAATGGGCGAGGAAGAAATGCCTATTGTCTACTTACTTGGTGAGCAATATATTAAGGCGATTCGTGAGCTGGCAGAGTCTGACAATGCAAAAATGGTGGTATTACCTGCTGATATTTTAAGTACCATCAAAGGTATGGTGGGTGACAAGCTTAAGGTTTAATCAGTCATGTATAGCCATGTGCTATAGCATTAACTCTTAAAATGGTCAGTGAGCTTATTGGGCGCTGGCTATTTTTTCGACTGTCAATTGTGCTGAACGCTACATCTAATAAATTACTCATATCGTTCGTTTAACAAGAATAAAATATATATCAGGGATAAAAAATGACGATAAAAAATATTAATACAGAAATCATTCAAACAAAAGACTTTATCCAAGGCACGGCACTGCCTTATACCGTGCTCAATGATACGCATATCAATGCTGCGTATCCTGAGAGGAAGCTTGAGATTAGAGGGGGTGGTTTTGGCTCAGATGCAGCGGCTCATCCAACCAATGCCAATCAATTTTATGTGCTCACTGATCGCGGTCCCAATGCGGATTTCGAAGGTAGTGCAGGCAAGGGTAAACAGTTTTTAGTACCTGACTATACACCGCGCATCGGATTGTTTGAGCTACAAGCAACTGGGCAAATTATTAAGATCAAAGAGATACTACTAAAAGACGTAAATGGCAAGCCTATCTCTGGGCTACCGAATCCACAAGCACTCGGCGGAACTAATGAAGTCCCTTACGATGTCGACGGCCAGCCGATGACCATGAATCCCAACCTACCTTTTGATGCAGTGACTAATCCTATCAAAAACGATATAAATGGTTTAGATCCTGAAGGTCTTGCTGCGCTCACAGATGGTAGTTTTTGGATCAGTGATGAATATGGTCCTCATTTGGTTCATTATAATGCGCAGGGGATGGAGATTGAGCGTATCAATGCCTTTGCGAGCGATCAGCGCAATAATGTAATGGCTAATGGTCAGCCGATTTTACTAACAGCAGAATTTACCAAACGTCGTGCAAATCGCGGTATGGAAGCATTAACGATTACTCCAGATCAGAGCACACTGGTGGGTATTATGGAGTCTTCTATGGACAACCCTGATCAGTCAGGTCGTGTCGCCAGTTTGACGCGCATCGTCACTATCAATCTATACTCTGGTCAAATAGCACAGTATTTGTATCGTCTCGATCATGCTCACCATGTGACTTCGGGTATCGTTGCGATTAACAATCACGAGTTTTATTTGATTGAGCATGATCGCAAGTTTCCGCTGCAAGACAAGTCTGCGCAAAAGCTCATTTATAAAATGGATCTCTCGCAGGCGACTGATATTGAGAATATTTTAAATACAGATAATATCAAGCAAGATCATGTATTGGGTTTAACGATTAATGGACAAACGCTTGAGAAGCTTATTGCAGCCGATGAAAAAAATTGGCAATTGCTGAAGGAATTGGCAATCAAACCAGTCAAAAAAACCTTGGCAGTCGACGTTCTCGCGACTGTAGAGTATCCACATGATAAGTTAGAAGGTTTGTGGTTGCGTCAAGACGGCTCATTGGGTCTACTGAATGACGATGACTTTGCGATGACGGATTCAATGATTGCCAACGCTAAAAGCACAATTGAGCAAAAATATTTGGACAGTGAAAAAACAATAGAAGATGCAAATAGGCTATATATGGTGATGCCTTCTGAATGTGGTGATGGCTACTGAGTAGGCTAGGGCATGTCCTCAATTCAATTGATCATATCTAAACGGGCTAAAAATGGCTAAATTTTGCCAAACATCGTTAAATAGCTGGCTAATATCCCGATATTATCTGCGCTATTTTCCTCGTTTGATTGCAATTTACCTCATTTTTATCACCATTTTTGAAATGAGGACACGGCCTAGAGGTATTTTTCGTTAATCATCAGCTTTATTAAATACCATAAAAAAGACCTCGAGTGAGGTCTTTTTTATGACTGCTTTTAATGTATGGAATCATTCAATCAGATAACTTTTGAGAAACGATTCTTATGTTTTTTCTCAAGATATTCATCAAATACCATGGCGACGTTACGACCTAATAGTCGACCTTTTGGTAGCACGCGAATACCAGCCGCGTCTATATCGATGAGCTTGTCTTCTTGCATGGCGCCAAGTTGTTGAATCTCATTGATAAAGTAAGTGATGGCATCGATACCAAATTTTTGATTGACGTCTTTAAAATCGATATAGTCGTGTCAGAGTAGATTCATAATCACATATTCACGCAAGCGATCTTTGATAGATGTTTTGATGACTTTTACTGCAGGCATGGCAGCCGAGTTACTTTGTGCAGCATCGATACTCGCTTGATAAACTGACAAATCTGTATCATTTTGCAAAATATAGCGGGTATTGGCATTGGCAATTTGACTGATAGAGGAGACGCCGAAGCCCAATAAGTCACAATCGCCCATGATGGTATAACCTTGAAAGTTACGATGCAGTTTGCCCTCACGCTGCGCCACGGCTAATTCATCATCAGGCTTGGCAAAGTGATCAATACCGATATATTGATAGCCAGCTTCGGTCAGCGTATTGATGGTATTACCAAGCATCGTAAGCTTGGCTGCTGGGTCTGGCAAATCGGCTTCTTTAATCTGGCGCTGGGCCTTAAAACGTTCTGGCAAGTGTGCGTAATTAAATACTGACAAGCGATCCGGCGACATCTCGATGATACGGCGCACCGTTTTATCCAAGGTTGCGGGTGTTTGATGCGGCAAGCCATAAATCAGGTCGATATTGATAGAGTGAAAACCTAGATCCCGCGCCTCATTTAACACATTTTCAATGAGCTCTGCTGAATGTACACGGTTGACGGCGATTTGTACTGTTTCATCGAGGTCTTGTACACCTAAACTGACACGGTTAAAGCCAAGGTTACGCAATACTTTTAACGTCTCGCCACTCAGCTCACGTGGGTCAATTTCAATAGAGTAATCGCCTTTGTCTTCAGGTAAGAACTCAAACTGAGTTTGTAAAAACTGCCACAGTTGAACCATTTCTTCATCACGCAAAAATGTTGGCGTACCCCCACCCAAATGCAGCTGTTTAACGAGGGGTTTGCTACTACCTTCAGGGACAGATAGCAGGCGGCGTTTGTGCTTAATCTCAGCGATTACATACTGCAAATAATCGCCTGAGTCGCTATTTTTCTTGGTAATAATTTTATTGCAAGCGCAGTAATAGCAGAGGTGACGACAAAAAGGAATATGAAAATATAAAGACAGTGGTGCACGAGCTTCACGGTTCTGAAGGATCTTTGCCTCAAGACCATCAGAGATGGGCGAGAATTCTAAAGCGGTCGGATAGGAGGTATAACGTGGTCCTGAACGATTGTATTTATTAATAATAGCTTCATCAAAGGCAGGTAGCTGCTTACTCATCATACTGCTACGCGTACTGGCATAAGGACTTTCTGATTGCATAACAGGGCGTGTCGTGGTCGGTTGCTCTCCTGCACGATTGTAAGGTTGCTGAGTATTTGATTCTGAATGTTCTGTCATGCGGTACTCCTCGTTTTGACCTTGAGTATTACTGTTCTTACATCTCTAACGACCAAATATTTAAAAGCCAGTAGGTGTTTGATAGATGGTTAATAACCATAATAACTTTGTTATCAATAATAATTTTCACGGCGCTATATGCTGCTAAATTTATAGCCATCAATAAGCACTAGTATAACAAATCCTTGTTTGCAGTGGGGTGGTCGGCGAGTTTTCTTAATAATGAATCGACGATATTCAAACAGGCTGCTTCCATAAAGTGAAAAAGACCTCAGCATATATCTGAGGTCTTTTTATCACTAATTTAAGTTCTCACTAATTTAAGTTACATCAAGCTTATTCTTTTAGCTGAATTTTATTGCCAACGGCTTGCTTGCTAACGTCATTAGCATTGAAGGGTAGGCGAATCCATTCTTTAGCTGAATAGCGACCACTCTGGTCACGATGGAACGGTCGAGTAGTATCAGAAGCTTGTGAGTAACCTAATAAGGCTTCTGCTACAGGGCCGCTTTTATCAAAGGTGACAGTTTGCATATATGTTGGACCAAAATTAATGAGGTAGTTTGCGCCATCATTAGCGCTTGTGCCTCTCGTTTCTGCAACATTGAATACACCTTCACGACCAAAACCACCATGCATAGCAATACGCTCGTCGTTTTTACCAGCATCAACGATATACTGCAAATCAGATAAAGACGCATCAAGAGCGATGTTTTTATCTTGGAAGAATTTAATGGAATCTCCTAAAGCAGTACGTGTATCCGCACTAATAATTAAACCACGAGGCGTATTGACTGGGTCTTTTGCATCGAACTTAACGCTGAATATCGTATCCGTCGTTTCATTGAAATCCACATTACGCCAAAACTCTCTAAAGACATGAGCGCCTTTACTATCTAAATTATTACGACGATCCCAATTACTCAAGATATTACAAGCATTAGTTGCATCAATAGTAGAGCCACCCGTCAAAGGTAAGTTGGCATTCGCTCGACAATCTGCTAATACGTCGTCGAGTACCAACTCAGCGACATAGCTGCGATTGCCATAGACGACCTCTTGCATATTGTTTAAATTGAAGTTAGTACCGCCCAAGTTATCTTTATTACTGAATCGATCTTGTATTTGAACCAGTCCCATACGTGAGCGCATAAGCAATGGAACACCAGCTGCTGGACTAGCACCCAAGAAGGGGGCTAAACGACGACGTAGGAGCGGTGAAAATCCAGTCAGTGGTTGCTCTAAATTGCTTAACCAATAGCTATCGTTCGAGTTAGCAACATAATCATCGCGAACCAAGAAAGGTAAGTTTGAGCGCCCAAAGATACCTGCTTGCGGTGAGTCTGTATCAACTCCCCATTCACAGGCAGCGGTACTACCATTCAGTGCTGGCAAGTCAGCGGCAATTAAAGCACCAAGGAAGGGGCCAGATGCAGCACTACTACAAGCTTCAAGCTTAGCTTTGGTCACATTTGGTACGGTTGAGATGTCAGCATAGAGTGCCTTACCATTACGGTCGGTAGCAATAGTATTAACAAACCCAAGACCAAGGACGCTTTGCATTCTATCGACTAAGTCCTCAACGCTCGTAGCCTTATTCATACTACGCCACTGATTGAGTGCTCTTGGATTTTCAGAGGCGGCATCACGGATAGTATAAGCTAGATTATTAGCGCCCCATGCTGGTAATTGACCATTGAGTAAGTTGACCGCTAACATCGGTCCATATTGTGAGACATAAATATTGTGAACCTGCGTCTGATTATTTGGTAGCTGAATAGTGACAGGAACGGTTTCGATATCACGCTGCTCAGTCACACCAGCGCTATTAGTATAATTGTATTTGAGAGGATCTCCGTCAACTAAGCTAAGCTGATAAAGCGTAAAACGTTTGGCAGTGGATACGGTATGGCTCCAAGCTACGTCTTTATTAAAACCAATGTTAGGGAAAGGCTGACCTTGTTGAGCCGCGCCCATCACATCCAGCTCACCTGGCATCGTTAAGTGAAATTGATAGAAGCGTTGGACGCCATCCCATGGCTCATGCGGATTGCCATACATAACCCCGCTACTAGTACCAGTCACCTCCTTACCAAAGGCATAGGCATTACTACCGCCACTCATCGCATTAATCGTATCCATATTGAATGCAGGTGCTGACTCTACGACAGGGTTTACGACTGGAACACTACGCATTCTTGAGCTACCCTGAACGCCAGCAATAAAGGGCGGTGCCGCTGCTACAATGGGACCGACAAAATTAGATAAGCCACCACGTAGATTGGCTTTACCGTAGACCGTCAATAAATCATCGAGCGTAATCTCTCGTACCCATTCAGCATTGGCACAAGCAGGATCGATATTAGCCACGCCTTTGTCACGTAGATAACGGCTATAGCCTGCTGCATAACCTGTCACAGCATCAATAACTTCAGGGTCTTGAGCTGCTAAAAATTCAGCTTTTCGCTTGTCAGTGTTGTACCACGTATAAAAAGCATCGCTAGCCAAATTACCGTCAGCGCCTAGATACAGCATACTCTGACCGCTAGCGACTACAACTTCACGCGCTAGTGAGCAGAAATTATCTTCTGCGAATGCATAACCGACGCCATAACCAAGGCCTTTGTAATCCTTTGCGGTGATGTGCGGTATACCGAACTCAGTGCGCTGAATATCGGCTTCATAATTAGTGGAAGGGGATATGACATCATCGTCATTGAAACTACTGTCGCTATCTGAGCAGCCGAATAGTCCTAAGGATACTGCTACTGTCAGTAGCGTGAGTGTGGGCACACGCCGATTATGCATCTTTATGTTCATAAGTTTATCCGTCCATGGTAGTGGGTATTATATAAAGTAGGTGTTATATAAATCTGCAGCAAAAAGCCGCCAGCAAACTTTATATGATCAATAAAATCCTTTTATTGCCAATACTCTTGCTAATCTTTAGTGCTTTGTAGCACGATTAAAATTACCCAATACGTTAATAACGTGGTTAACAGGCGTGAGAATTTTTGGATAATCTTTGGAGCAGCATAGCCGAATAAGACTGAGCGAAAGAGCATCCGTTTATCATATAACAACTGTTGACAACTATGCTAGTAAATAAAATGAGACAAGAAAACACGACATTTGCGCACTGATAAATAATACTCTATTATCAATTATTCCCTATATTAGGAAAATGCTGATGTCGTTTGCCCAAGTCTATACCCGTTCAGTCGTCGGACTGCATGCACCCAAGGTAATTATTGAAGTGCATCTGTCACAAGGGTTGCCAGCATTGACCATCGTCGGTTTGCCGGAGGCGGCGGTACGTGAGAGTAAAGACCGTGTACGCTCTGCGATTCTGAACTCTGGCTTTCAATTTCCTAATCGTCGTCTTACTATCAATTTAGCCCCCGCTGATTTGCCTAAAGATGGCGCGCGTCTTGATTTACCGATTGCCATCGGCATCTTGGCAGCCAGTGATCAGTTGGATCCAGAAGTATTATCAGGGTTTGAGTTTATCGGTGAGTTAGCGCTCAATGGGAATTTACGGCAAGTGACAGGCAGCTTAGCGGTGGCACGAGCGATCAAAGCTGAGGCGCTGGCATCCAAAGTATTGCAGGTGGCAAATATCACTGAACAGGAGCTGAGCGAACCGCAGCCAAAACCACAAACACCGCAGCTTATCGTACCGATTGATAATGGTGCTGAGGCTAGCCGTGTGGATGGCGTGATGATACTAGCCGCGCAAAGCTTAAAGACAGTTTGTGACCACTTACAGTCGTTAGCGAACCCAAGCGCAGCCTATGAATCTTTGGACGTTGTACAACCCAGTCCAGCACAGCAGCATGTTGGCTATCAAGTGGACTTGGCTGATGTCAAAGGACAGCATCATGCACGGCGCGCGCTAGAGATTGCCGCTGCTGGTGGTCATTCGCTGTTATTTACAGGGCCACCCGGCTCAGGCAAGACGTTAATGGCGTCACGGCTACCGACCATATTGCCGGATTTGAGTGCTGAGGATGCGTTAGAAGTTGCCAGTACTTATTCAGTGGCAGACAGCGATTACGATTATGGGACAAGACCATTTAGGCAAGTTCATCACACTATATCAGCCGTGGCTTTGGTGGGTGGTGGCTCACGACCTAAACCGGGTGAAATTACCCTTGCCAATAAAGGCGTATTATTCCTTGACGAATTGCCAGAGTTTGATCGGAGCGTGCTCGAGGTATTGCGTCAGCCATTAGAAGCCAAGCAAATCACTATTAGCCGTGCCAACTCGCAGATGACTTTTCCGGCAAATTTCCAATTGGTCGCTGCCATGAATCCATGCCCATGCGGCTATGATGGCGATACCTCAGGGCGTTGTCGCTGCCGACCTGAACAGATTAAACGTTACCAAGATAAACTATCAGGTCCACTGCTTGATCGCATTGATTTGCATATCACTGTACCTGCGCTGCCAATTGCTGACTTGCAAAATGCTCAAGCTGGCGAAACCTCCGAACAAGTGCGAGTTCGAGTCATTGCCGCACATAAAAATCAGATGCAGCGGCAACAAAAGGTCAATAATGAGCTTAGCCCTAGCGAGATTGATAAATATATCCAACTAGGAGAGGGTGAACAGCAACTATTACAGCTCGCTCAGCAGCGTCTGAATTTATCGGCACGCGGTTATCATCGCGTATTGCGAGTGGCACGTACCATTGCTGATTTGGCTGACAGTATCGATATTACAAGCGCTCATGTGTCTGAGGCGCTCAGTTATCGGAGCAAATAGTAGAATCTAATAAAATATATTGTAAAATAAGTCTTAAAAATAAAATTTATCAAATTACTAAGTAGGAAGTCCTAGTGAGAGAAAAAATATTTGTTGGAGTTACTTCTTTTGTCTTGATAGCTCTATTATTAGTAGCATACTTTAAAGGTGAGCCAGGGTTTTTAATAAATAATCTTGTTCCAGAGTTTATTGGTGTATGCATTGAGTTTATTATTATAGTGTTGGCCTTTAACTTATGGCAGAAGAAAGAAGAAAAAGATAATAATATAAAGGTGGAAAGGCGCTTACGTTAATTTTTAATATTTTTTTTGAAAAACAACTTTCAAGATTTCCCATTGTCTTGTCAGCCTGGCAGGTTTTATGGTAAGGATCATACTAATAATCAAAAATGTCTTAATGATTTGATAGCACATATTGAAAGTAATGGTCTAACAGAAGGTTTTAAATCAGGAGTCCAAACTTACTGTAATAATGAAAAGGAAATATTCAATAACCTGATACCTGTTGCATCTCAGATTACAAATAATCACTTTAAGTCTTGGGTTAGAATTGCTTATTTCATGAATTCGATTTCATTTGAAAGCAAGAGTAAAGGCATAGATCACGATGTTATTAAAATATTACAGCACATAAAAGAATTTGATAATGCATCTTTTCAAAGTAATTTATATGTTGGAGCTGTATAAAAAAATAGTCATAGGAGTCAAGTAATATGGCTATTTCTTATAGGTGATATTTTGTGGGTTAAGCTTTATCTTTCATAATCCAAGAAACCAAATCAGCAAAATCATCAAAGGCTTCGGTAGGATTTAGCTCACGGATATCTTGTCCATAATTATAACCATAAGACAGCCCGAAAGTATCCATATTAGCATTTTGTCCGGCTAAGATATCGTTTCTAGAATCGCCAATCATCACGGCGTGTTCTGGAGTGACGTTCAACGCTTTACAGACATGCAGTAGCGGTGCTGGATCAGGCTTTTTAGTTGAGAGACTATCACCGCCTAATACTTCACTGAATAAGTCCTGCCAACCAAAGGATTGCAATATTTTCGGTACAAAACGAATCGGTTTATTGGTCACTAACGCTAGGGTATAACCTGCGGTCTTTAGTTTTTTCAAACCACTGTCAACATCTGGATAAGCAACGGTTTTGCTACCACTGAGGTTTTTATAAGCATCGAAAAATACCTGCTCTGCGTGATTGGCTTCCTCGACCGTAAACTCGCCTTCTAACACGTCTACCTTACCTACTAGTGCGCGCTCTACCAGCAATCTTGAGCCGTTACCTATCCAGTTTCGTATGGTCTCGATAGGGTACGTCTCTTTGCCCAGAATGGCTAACATCGCATTAGTCGCATCAGCCAAATCTGGCACACTATCAATGAGCGTGCCATCAAAATCAAAAATCAAAAGTTGCTTAATATCTACAGTCATTATTATTTGCCCACGCTATCAATTTTATACTTTTTTGGAGTATTAGCTCCAAGCCCTCATTACCTTAGCACAGCAAATCATGAATTCAATTATTTAACAGTCTGTCATTATAGATATTTCTATCTTTTCAGGCTGAGGGTAATATTTTATTGATATGTTTTATGCTTATTCAACCTCTTTATAACGTTCGCGATGTTCCTTTTTCATTCTTAGATAATCTTCGTTCTCACGACACTCGTCCCATTTTTGTTTAAATATGCGCGCTGACTCTGCTTTGATTGGGTCTTCGATTTGTCGTGGCAACTCTTCGCGACCATGTGCGCCGCTCTGACCTTTTTTATCATCGGGCACTGGCCCTTTATATTTTTTGCCGCCTTTGTGATTGGCGTAACGACGGGCGCGGGTATAGCCCATTTGAATAAATTTGCGCGCCATATCTGCACCGACAAAGTCATCGGCCGCCAGATAATCTAAAAACATCTGATAAATTGTCTCGCTGCTCTCAAGCGCAATATCAGGGGTCGCAAAGCGCCAGTGTGGCAGGATTTCAGACTTATACGGCTCTACCAATAATACGCCTTGCTCGCCGCGACCGACCCGATACAGCTCTGGCTGCGCGCGCAAATCTAGGTTTTTATAATCCAAATCGTAATCGAACGCTCTCATCGCTTTTCCCTATTAGTATTCGTCATCTGTCATATTTATCATTATCAATACTATCGAGTATACTGAGCGCCGCTGTCTAAAAAACAGCACAAAAATGTTATGCAACCGTGACAGTAAGCGTTTAGCATGAGAAGCATAGCGAATAGAATCAATCATTGAGCAGGTCTGAGTAGGTTAAAGTTATGACAGTTAATAAAAACATCCTCAATAGAATCAGTCTAGCTGGCTCGACTTTTACGATGTCGTCAAAAAGTATATTTGTGATATCGGTGCTGCTGCTCATCAGCGTATTAAGCACCAATGCTGCCCATAGCGCATGGTTTGAGCGGTTGATTCCGCAAGGAGAAACTTATACGGTACGTGAGATAGATCGTGATTTGGCGTTCGTGATTGATGGTTTCATTTATGATGCGCGCACGTCTTGCTTTTTAGCAGTGGGCGATCGGGTGATATTTTTTGAAGGGCGTCATGGTATCGATTACCGCGCGACGGTTTATGATTTAGACTCGCGTGAACGTTGCGAGGTGTTATTAAGAAGGCGTTTGTCATAAGCTTTTATTTTAGACATAAAAAAAGCCCCGAACATTGCTGTTTGGGGCTTTTTAGAATTCTTAAACGAATGGTGGCTCGAGGCAGGTTCGAACTGCCGACACACGGATTTTCAATCCGTTGCTCTACCGACTGAGCTATCGAGCCGTCTTCGTTGAGGCGCTATTAAACTAAATATAGGCGTTGCTGTCAAGTAGTTTTTGCATAATAGAAGATAAAAGACGATAAATAATCAAATATTGGCAAAATTAACTGTTTCTGCTCTCGATTTAATCTTTAACACGCAGTAAATCATACTCGCTCATAATACGATGAATATCTGCATCGGCAGGGACAAACTCACGCACACCTTTTTTGACCTCGGCATCATAGACCAGTTTGATAAACTTAGCATCGATCGCGCGACCGCGATTTTGCTGATGCACCGTTAAATATTGCAAACGCTTGGCATCGGTTTGCCCATCATCAAAACAGCCAACAGCGGCGATAGGTTTATCATTAAACATACCGACGTATAGATACTGACCACGCTTAAAACCTTGCTCAACGATATTTAATACCTCGATACCATCAGGCTGCGCGTCATCGCTATCGTATAATGCCTGCAAGCGCTCTGATAGCTCATTGTCGCGAGCAGGTTTTTTGATAAGTGGTACATCCAAGCTATTAATGGCGATCGCTTCTAAAGGCATGGCAGTTCCTATAAACAGAGGGTTTCTATCGTATAAAGTAGCAGTATGACACAGCACAAAGTTATAACACGGCAAAAGTCATAGAAAGTAGGCTGTAGAATATGATATCTAAAAGTCAGTGCAAATCATGATTAATAATACTGAACACACTATTTTAGCAGAATGAGGTAATTTTGTGCGTGGTTTACCGCTTGGTCGTGGCAGTAAATGTTAGGGTTTGCTATGATGAGGCTAGATGATATTTAGTACGTACAAACCCTAATACCTTGATATCTTTTGTATATATCATTTTCTAATACATTTTTTACTAGCGCTGACCCAGACACTAGTAAAATATTTAGACATGTTTTGCCTTATTTATTGACCGCTTTTCACTGATAAAAAACTGATAGAGAGTAGCCATGACCGCCAATGCAATGACGACTGCTGATACACCTGAGCAAAATGTACCAAAAAACCTAAATTTACATGGTCGCCCTGAACGTATTGCGACCGTTGAGCGCATTACTGCTGAGACCCAAGTGACTTGTACCGTCAATCTTGATGGTACGGGTCAAGGGGTTGTAGATACTGGCGTACCATTTTTAGACCATATGATTGATCAAATCAAGCGTCACGGTTTGTTTGACTTAGAGATTAAATGCAACGGTGACACCTTTATCGATGACCATCATAGCGTTGAAGACACTGGTATTACCCTTGGACAAGCATTTAACAAAGCATTGGGCGACAAAAAAGGCATTCGTCGTTATGGGCATTTTTATGCGCCGCTTGATGAATCATTGACCCGCGCTGTCGTCGATCTATCAGGACGTCCGGGTTTACACATGGACATTCCATTTACCCGTTCGCATGTGGGTAATTTCGATGTTGACCTGTTTAGTGAATTCTTTTATGGTTTTGTGAACCATTCTTGGATGACGGTGCATTTAGACAATTTAAAAGGCAAAAATAGCCATCACCAAATCGAATCTACCTTTAAAGCGTTTGCTCGTGCGTTACGTATGGCATGTGAGTATGATGAGCGTGCGCTTAATACTCTGCCTTCGACTAAAGAGGCTTTCTAATGCGCATTTAAGGGTCTGCTACGGTGTCAGTCAAGCTTGGCGTACTAGTTGTACAGCCTGTGCTTGACTTCCTTGTAGCAAAACCTTATCTACACCTTAGTAATGGCCAACAGTATAAATAGTACAGTAGTCAAAATATTTAAAAATGAGAACCAATCGATGACTAAAGTAGCGCTACTAGATTATGGTATGGGTAATTTGCACTCTGCTAGCAAAGCACTATCGGTAGTTGGGGCAGACGTCTCTATTACCAATGATCCTAAGGTTGTCGCTGCGGCAGACAAGATTGTCTTCCCCGGTGTCGGTGCTATGCGTGACTGTATCGCTGGCATGCATGAAGCAGGGATTGATGACGTCATACGCCATGCGGTGTTTAATAAGCCTGTCATGGCTATTTGTGTGGGCATGCAGGCATTGTTTGAGCAGTCCGCTGAAAATGGTGGTACAGACTGTTTGGGTATCTTAAACGGCACTGTAGAAGCGTTTGACCCTACGTGGAAGGATCAGCAGGGCACTACCATCAAAGTACCGCATATGGGCTGGAACACCATTAGCGGTATGGATTTTGACCATCCGCTGTGGCATGGTATTCAAAACAACGCGCATTTTTACTTTGTGCATAGCTATTATTGCGAGCCTACTAACAGCTCACAAGTGGCAGCGATATGTGACTATGGTCAACCGTTTTGTGCCAGTGTCATCCAAGATAATTTATTTGCCACCCAGTTTCACCCAGAAAAAAGTCATACTGCTGGCTTGCAGTTGTTGAAAAATTTCGTCGAGTGGAATGTGTAAGTAGGCGATAAACGTGAAGTGAATATTTAATTTAGTAGAAGGTAGATTATCCATTATATAATCTGCCTTTTTTATGCTCAGCCATCACTTTGTAGCTGCCACTCTTTAACTATTATAGTTTAGCCATCATGGTTTAGTGATACTCTCAGTCGTTTTCTACTTGCTTATATTTGGAATACTCTAGTGGATTTTACCGCTTTTAAAATCAATGTTATTGAAGTATCTGGCCTTGCCAAAGACGCCTTACATATCTATGTCGGCGTCGGCATCTATCTTTTGTGTTTGCTTGTGCTGCGTCCTATCATTAAAAAGCAAAGCATCAGATCATTCATGGCTTTATTCGTCGTGACGGGCATTGCCTTATTGGGCGAGTATTTAGATAATCGAAATACGATTGAAGCGTCAGGCATGGTGGGCTTAAGCCACGAACAGCTGGTCGCCAGCCTCCGTGATTTGATCAATACCTGCCTGCTGCCTTACGTGCTCTATGCGCTGAATAAGTGGACGAAGATATTCAGTTCATTCAATCCGTCTACTAAACTGTTAAAGCAGCGCTAATATTCTGAAGTGATTTTATTTCAGATATCAAAAAAGTAAACTTAAGTAGGATTTTATGGTGTAAAATTTATAATATAAAATATATAGCAGACCATATTATGTCTTCATTTAAAATATCTACTTACATTTTTTCTTCTATCATTCTATCCCTAACGACGTTTAGCTATCATTCAGCAGTGGCAAGTCAAAACGTCATCATTGACCTAAACAAACCCATATCGGCAGCACTTTTGGCGCAGTATAATCGTGATGGTATCGAGATTGACTACGATGATACGACTGTATTGAAGCAAGTCTACGTGACGGCAAAAGATGGGGCAATCGCACGTCAGTTACCAAGCGGCGCTGCTCGAAAGGTGAAAAGCTATGCATTTGGTGAGAAATTAGAAGTCATTGAAGATAGAAAGGACTGGTATGCGGTGCAAGACAGAATTCGTAGAGAGTATGACGAGGACAATGATGGCATTGTAGAGACAGACGTTGTTAAATGGGAAAAGGTCTTTGTGAGAAAAGAGCAAACGGGTTCTACTATACCTGCCTCGCTAACGTCCAAAGATTTAAACATACTAGCGTATCTATCCGTCGGCGAAGATTACGAGTCTTTTGAAAATGGCAAAGTACTTAACGACTACCTGAAAATAGAGCTGATTGATAAGGCTTTTTTGAGAAAAAACGTCCACTTGCCGTTGATTTTTTATCAAAAGATGAAAGTATTAAAAAGAGAAATGGGGTGATATCTATTCCAACTGCTGGCAAGGTAGTAACGTTCACTGATAAGAATGTAGATAATGATGGGTATCAGATTTTTGAGTATGTAGGTCAGATTGCCCCGTTAAATCAGTATTTGGTCAGTGGAGGTTACTGGGAAAGCGGTGACTATAAGATGATTGATAAAAATTCGGGTGAGACGACGCAGACGTTTATAGATTATCCTCATATCTCGCCCAATAAAAAATATATCATCTCAGCCTATACCAACCCATATGAGCAATACACCGATCTAGAGCTGTATAGAATTAAGGGAACAGACATCATCCCGATTATGGGTGCAGGCTTTAGGCATTGGATGCCTATGGAGGAGCCAAGAGACATATTTTGGGCAAGAGACGGCTATTTATATTTAGCGGTTACTCATAGCGCCGCCTTCTGGAAAGAAAACGGCAACTTTAATGATCTTAATGATACTTTTCAATATATTAGGATAAAGGTAAATCTATAATTGTTAGGCTAAATACTAGCGAGTAGCATCGTAAATGCGCTCAAAGTTGTTTTCAGTAAACTCAAAACAGAAGTATCCACTATCCTCATCACGATAAGCAGAGATATCTCCCTCTATACAGAATTCGTTAGAATCTTTAGAAAAAATTAGTTTTTTATAATTAACTAAGTATCCAAAAGGATAAGCTATTTGAGTTTCTGGGTTTATAACAACTAAATAACCAAAGTTATCTTCCGGAAACATTAAAACTTTATCTTTATCAAAATTGACAGTCTTGTCAGTATTTTTATAGGATATTTGATTATATTCGTCGCAAAAATCTTCTACACCATAGTCATAGTTGCATTCCTCATTGCCATGAATCAAAACTTTATAGTTGGCGTCATCGGAATGTACAGAGCTACAACCAGACATTAGAAGTAAGACTATAGCTGACATAAGTCTCATTTAGTTATTCCTAAAATAATGTAATGGCTGTAACTGGTGTAATGACTTTCGAATACTTTTGCACTAGATCTAATTACAATTCTCAGCTCACTTGCAAAACCTACCGACCATCATACAACTCACGCACCACTTCACCAATCGCTGCAATACCATCAGTCAGCGTCTGCTCATCTGCCGCGATACTCATACGAATACACTCATGTGCATGCTGATAATCGCTGACATCGACACCAGGGAAGAAATACTGACTTGGTACAATGAGCGTGCCTTTTTCTTTTAAAATCTCGTACAGCTCAACCGTGGTAATCGGCAAGTCTTTAAACCATAACCATAAGAATATCGCCCCTTCAGGCTTATGAATCATCAACGGATAATCACCCAACGCTTTTTTTAACAGCTTCACGGCAAGGGTCGCCTGCTTTTGATAAAACGGCTTAATCTCATTATCGGCTAACTGCTTGATACGATCGTTTTCTACTAGTGGCGTGGCAATCGCTGCACCAAAGCGTGTCGGCGCTAGATTGACCACGGCATTCATCGCGCTGACCGCTTCGATTACTTTCGCATCAGCCACGATAATACCCGTACGCATACCGGGCAGGCCGATTTTAGACAGGCTAAAGCACAGAATCGTATTGTTATCCCACGTCAAATGCGCGTCTGAATAGATGATATTAGGGAAGGGCATACCGTAGGCATTATCGATGATAAGTGGTATGTCATAGCGTTTGGCAATCTCGGCCAAATGCGCCATTTCGTCATCAGTCAGCACGTTGCCAGTCGGGTTGGTCGGGCGTGAGCAGCAAATCGCACCGATACGGCCTTCTTTTAGCGCTGGCAAGTTCTCTAATGCCTCAAAATCGACACGGTATTTAAAGAAGCCTTCCGTGCCATCATGAGTGACTTCATCGATATGTGGCAATACGGCTGCGAAATGCTGACCTTCGACATGTACGTCGCTATAGCCGATATACTCAGGGGTCAATGGCAGTAGAATAGATTTGTCAATAGATTCGTTCTTCTCATCTTTGAACGCACCGCCAAATAGATTAAACAGGTAGAAAAACGCATTCTGTGAGCCATTGGTCAGGGCAATATTTTCTGAGGTGAGGTTCCAATCATAATGACGGTTAAAGAAGCCAACCAAGGCATCGATAAATGCCGAATCACCTTGCGGATTAGAATAATTCGCCATGCTGATGATCGCGCTACTATTGGCCTCTCCTGCATCATTGTCATTACCAAGCGCTTTATACGTCTCCAAAAACAACTCATTGACGGCATCAATTTTGGCGGGGTTACCACCGCCCAGCATGTTGACTGGCTGATCGCTTTTTAGCGCATCGCCCAAATCGTCCATCAATTGTGAGATGCCAGTAGGCTGGGTAAATTTTTGACCGAACTTTGAGAATTTCATAAGACTACCATGCTGTTTTGGAGGATTTGATAAGAAGGAATTTGATTGATAAAAGTTAGGCTAGTATAGCAAATGAGGAGCGAGAGGTGAGCAAACCGCATTGTTCAATTCTCCACTGATGTCAGTCAGCGCCAATGACATAAAAAACGCCCGCTACATAGATAGGGGGCGTTTTTTGATTAAGTGCCACAGATCATCAAGCTACCGCTTCAATCAGGGCTAAAACATGTTGTTTTGATAAGAGCTGACGGTATATTGACAATAGAAATATAACTACTCTATCAGAACGAAGGTATAATTTATTGCACAATAGAATGAAAAAATCAAACTAACAGCAATCATAATTTTCTATATTATTAGAATAAGTTATTAAATATAATATATGGGTATAATTTTTTATATTGAGAATATTAGTTGAATTTTAACTAAAAAATAAAATTTTTACTATGATATTTTAAAAAGGCCTAAAACAATTACTACTAAACAAGATATAACTATAGTCATAAATAACGAATTTAACGAAACCTCTCTACTTTTAGTTATCCAAACAATTAAATTAGCTAAAAAGTACAATAAAGCACTTAAACATAAAAAAATAACTGATATTAGAACAAAAAGTAAATGAATGCCTATTGAGTGGTTATTCATTACCAAACCAACTACATTGAGACCTCCAAATATTGTGGCAATAATCGCAGTAAAAACACCTAATATAGTTACATAATTGGCAAACATTGATCTATAGGTTTCTTCAGCTTTTTCAGCAGTATTTTTAGCACCATCTGCTGTTATTTTTGCCTCAGCTACTAATTCTTGAATGCTTGTAGCTAATGCATTAGTTTTTTCGACAGTTAAATTAATATAGTCTCTTTGAGCTTGAGCTAAAAAAGTATGCTCAATTAACTTATCGTTTATATGCATAAATCGTTTTACATACGTTTTTTTAGTATTATGATGTTTATCTGAACTTATACTATAATGATGCTCAATACAGTTTTCTATATTTTGACTGAAATTATAGATACTGTCGCTATATAGATTCCTGTCACTGTAAAATACAATATCTGTTATATCTTTGTAGGGTAAGGTAAATGCTTGATTAGATTTCAGTTCACTCTGAAAAGCAGATAATATAAGTTTAACAATCGTTTCTGCGTGACTATCTAAGTCTTCAGGCGCGGTCTCAGATACCAGCAAATAAGCGCTAACAATAGCTACAATAAATTGATTATTTCCAGAAGTAGCCTTAATGTTCATATATTAGCTAACTTTAATTCGTCTTTTGAATACGTAAGCTCTATACCATTTAAAATTTGAGATTCAAAATCTTTCCAAGACGATTCGTTATGAGTTCTTTCAACTAAATCAAAAGCTGTAAAATCTTGAAATTTCTTTAGTACTTCTAATACTATATTTTTGAATTCGTTATCATTATCTAAAATAACGCAGATTTCTTCGGGATCTACAAAATTGATAGTAAAATCGCCTTTACCACTATAGTTAGAATCGGACGATAAATAACTAACAGGTTCCTTTATCTTCGATTTACCAAAAAGCTTAAATTGATGATATACAGGCTTTATAACTGGTCCATATTGCCATTTATATATAGGATCTTCAAATAAAAGCTTATCTTTGTCTTTTAGGTATTTAGCAACAATATAATACATAACCTTCTGTAACTTAAGATGAGTTAAAAAATAATCTTCGCCTCTATGCCGCCAAATAATATAGTTAGCAATGTCGATAGGGTTTAATTTCAAAGACTTCATTTTAAACCTCCAAACTATTATAGATACATTTTTTCAAGATATTTGTCGCCCGACCTCATGATACCTTAATATATGATATATCGCATAGTTGAAAATTGTAAAAAATATCATGCCCGACTATAGATACAACTAAACCATCGCCCGTACCCGTGCCATAATCCCGCGTCCAATCACCAGTCTCACATAAATCACGGCAATCGCAAGCAATAAGCCGATTAATGCCGCACCGCCAATACCCAAGCTCATCCACGGCACACTAAATCTCAGATTAAACCACTGCGTGATGGCCGCCCACGCGCCCACGTTTGCGATAATGACCGCAAACACAGCCGCGCTAATACCCAGCACACTCAGCTCTAAGATATTGAGCATATATAAATCGCGCTTTTGCATACCGAGCAGTCTAAATGACGCGCTGTCTTTCATGCGATCTTGTGAGGTGGACAGTAGCGAGCTGATCAGCACCATGACCCCAGTGAGCAGAGCAAGCAAGGTAAACACATAGACCAAGCGGCTCATTTGCGCGACTAACCCTTGGACTTGCTCCGCGATAATCGTACCATCAATACTGGTCACCGCTGGGAATTCGCGTACCAGCTCACCTTGCAGATCAGGAATATCATCGGCAGAGACATGCGCCGTCGCAAACTGAATTTGCGGTGCGCTAGCCAGTATCTCAGGTTCAAATAAGAAGTAGAAAAATGGACTCGGGCCACGCTCATAGCGCGTTCGAATACTGGTAATCTGCCCGATGATTTCGATCCCTTGAATATTAAATCGTACCTGATCACCCATACCGACATTGAGCATACTGGCAGCGGTGTCTAAGATAGACAAAGGTTTGACTTGCTCATCTGTCGCATCGATAGGGGTGTATAGCGCGTCATCTGTGAGTGATTCAGTAATGTATTCGGTCTCCATGACCGTATCTGCGTAGCTCAAATTAAACACACGCGTAGGGTCATCAAACCCATCCTCAGGCTCGATATCTTTTGCTAGGACATCATTGGCCGTCTCCACACGGGCACGAATGACCGGATAATAGGTGACAGGTGCTTCAATGATCGCATCAATATCGTCATGTTGATCGCTCTGCACATCGAGTAAAAATAGATTGGGTGCATCTTCAGGATAGGCATTGATAAACTGCGCATTGATACTGTGATTGAGTGTGGTGATAAGCGTCAGCACCGCCACGGATAACGATAAAGTGACAAAGAACAAGGCCGATTGGTTGCCTTTACGCGCAAGGTTATGAATAGCGATACGCTGCATCCAGCTGACCTTGGTATTGCTCGCCAACTTGTTAAGCAGCCAGAGCCACCCACGCGCCAATAGCCAAAATATCGCCACAAAGCCAATCAAGCCGCCTAATAACTGTGCTCCTAATGACAGTGAGCCAACTTCATAAGCAAAGAAGGCATACAGCCCTGCCAGCACCAAGCCATACCATAGTAGCGGCACGCGTCGATACCAAGGTAAATTTTGTGTTTGCGTACTCGCACCTTGATTGAGTAGGGTAGCGGGTTTGGTGGTGTTAAGCGCGCTCAAACCACGCTGCGCAATTAGCAACGTCAGAGCTAAGGCAATCACAATAGTCTTAATTGCACTGATTGGATTGATGGCGAGACCAACATCGGCAGGCAAGATAGCCACCAGATACGGCTGACCAATTTTAAGCAAGCCCAGACTAAGGACAATTGCGGCGATACAAGCAATGACAGTTGTGACGATAAGCAATTGATAATAGCTACGTTTGAGTGAGCCAAGCGGCTCGCCTAACGCCAAACGAATCGCGTTGTTCGACTGCTGCTTGCTGACAAACGCACTAATGACGCCATACATGGCGACCGCAGAGAGTAGCAACACCGCGATGACCAGTAATTTTAAAAACATCAGGACATTGTCAGAGATACGCGAGACCGAAGTATCTGCAGATTCGGCGTCAGAGAGCTCGATATCAGGATAGTTGGTCAGTATGTCTGTGAGCTTATCGCGCTGCGTGGTTATCAGCTCTGGATCGCCTGCCATCTCGATACGATAATTTATTCGGCTACGTTGACCCAACAGATTGGTCGCTGCGAGTGAGTCTTGATGCATTAAGACACGCCCACCAAACCCAAAGGTGGTCAGCGGGCGATCAGGTTCTTTGGTCAGTACATCACTTATTGTGAACTGCGTATCGCCAATGGTAATGCGGTCGCCGACATTAGCCTGTAGACTACTGAGCACTTCTGGCGCGACGATGACACTGTCAGAGGTTAGCTGCTCCCACAGCGGCTGTCCTGAGGCAAGCTCCGCTGTACCGTATAAGGGATAAGATGGCGAGACCGCTTTAATGCTGGCAAGCAAGGTTTGCTCATCATTGACCAGCATGGCGCTAAACTGATAGTCATACACCGTCTGCGTATCGGGGATGGTTTCTACCTGCGTCAATACTTCACTTGGCCAGTCTTGCTTACTGTTTAAAATCAAATCGCCACCAACGAGCGCGCGCTGATTGTCATTGATATAGCGATCGACAGACTGCTGCACAGAGTCGAGGGTTAGGTAGGTTGCAAGTGATAGTGTCAATGTTAGCAGAAACAATACCGGATATACCCAGCGTTGCCACCAGCTACGGCTAAGTGCTTGCGCGCCCAGTGTTTGAAAACCTAGGGTACGGGTAAATAATTGATTGAGGATACCGCTAGGATAGCTGGACTCTTGACGCATACTGGTATCAGTCTTTTTTGTATCAGCTGGTGGTTTATTGTCTGTGGGCTTACGATTCATTAAGATACAATCCAGTTATTCATGTAGGTACAATTCGACCATCATGCATGGTAATCACGCGATCTGCCATCTCGGCAAGTGCAGGGTCATGAGTCACCACCACCAGTGCTGAACCAACCTGTTGACGTAAATCCAATAGCAGCTGCATGACTTGATCGGCATTTTGCTCATCCAAGTTACCGGTTGGTTCATCAGCAAAGACAATCTTTGGGTGTGATACCAATGCACGTGCCACCGCTGTACGCTGCTGCTCACCGCCCGATAGTTGATTGGGTAAGCTATGACGGCGATGACCCAAATCAACGGCATCAATAAGCTCGTCTACTCGTGCTGGGTTTGGTCGTCTGGCAATATCAAGTGGAAAGGCGATGTTCTCGGCGACTGTCAGCGTTGGAAGTAGATGGAATGACTGAAAGACAAAGCCCATATCATGCTGACGAATGACGGCTAGCGCATCTTCGTCAAGGCTACTAAGCATTTGACCTGCCAACTCAACCGTACCGCTATCTGGATAATCTAGCGCCGCCAGTAATCCTAACAAGGTGGATTTACCTGAGCCTGATTTGCCCATAATGACCACAAACTCGCCAGCGTTGATATGAATGTTTACATCTTTAATGATTGATAGGGTTTGCTCGCCGACTTGCACGGTTTTATTTAAGCCGATTGCGCGGAGTAGGACTTCATTATTAGCAGCATTCGTTTTCGTTAGGCTCATTGCGCAGTCTCAGTGGTAGGGATTTCTACAGGAGTAAGCGAGTTTTTCTGCATTGATAACAGCATTTTATTTAGCTCAGGCTCAAGCACAGGAACGATATTATTATCGACGATAATCGTATAACCTTCTTTGGTTGGATGAATGGCATCGGCTTGATTGAGCGCAGGGTCACCGCCCACACCATCCAAGAAGAAAGGAATCAGCGTCACGTTCATGTCTTTGGCAACGCGAGGATATATTGCGGCAAATGATTTTACATAATCAGAGCCAAGGTTGTCATAGATTTGCATGCCGCCCAAAATGACGATACTGCCATTATCCTGTAGACGTTTGACCGCGGTACGAATATTGGCTTCAACTGTCGCCACATCGATACCGCGTATGGCATCGTTAGCTCCAATGGTCAAAATCGTCACATCAGGCTTAGTTTGCAACACCCAGTCTAAGCGATTGACCAATCCCGTGCTGGTTTCACCACTCAATCCTGAATTGATAACTTTGGCATTGTCGTAACCCATTACTTGCAGACGATCTTCTAACTGAGCAGGATAGTTGTCATCTTTATCCACCCCAAGACCTTCTGTCAGGGAGTCGCCCAATGCCAAGATCGTTAATGGCGCTTGCTGTGCAGTAGATGTTACCGGTTGCTCAGATTTTGTCGTTTGAGGTTCGGCAGCTTGAGTACTGTTTTGCATGCCGTTATCGGTGCTAGGTTCAGATGGTTTTTGGCAACCACCGAGCGCCATTACGGCTGTTAAAATAGCCAATGTTGGTAAGTGTCGAGCGAAACGAATGGATAAATTCATCATGGTTATTCTGTCCTATAAGCAATCAAACCAGTGTAGCAAAATAAGACAGACACCAATATTATCCTAAGGTTACTGTAGTTTTTGATATTAAAGCTTTTTGCCATCGACCATCACTGGACGACTCACTACCCAAGCAATGACGACGTTGATAACCATCAAAATGAGCATAATGAATAGTGGTAAATCCCAGCTGCCAGTCGCTTCATGTAGCCAACCTGTCCCTAAGGGACCAAAAAAGGCAATCAAATAACCGACGAATTGCGCCATACCCGACAGCTCACTAGATTGGTTGGTCGTATAAGTACGTAAGGAGAACAGCATCATACTCAAGGTAAAAATAGCGGAGCAGCCAATGCCCATCAGACCTGACCACAACCACGCGAGGTCGGTAGATAAATAATTGATTCCTAAAATACCAATAACATTCAGCACCGCTGCAAACACCGCCAGCGCCTGAATAGGGCGGCCACGATTGATCAGCCACGTCAGGCTCAAAATAGAGACTGGCGCCATAAACTGAAACACTGAAGCCATTTGTCCTGCTTGCACTGCAGATAGCCCTTTGCTGACCCAAATAGAGGGTAAGAAACTGGCAACGGTATAAAATAATAGTGATTGCAGCCCCATAAATACCGCAATTTGCCAAGCAAAAGGCGTACGCCACATGGAGATGTCAGAAGATCCAGAGGTAGGTGGCACAATTGCTTGATGACTAGACGAACCCAGACGCAACCGCAAAAATATCCAAATAATGATCGCAAAAATGCCCAATAGCGACCACCCACCCAGTGCCCATTGCCAGCCCACTTGCTCAGATAATGGCAGTACAACTCCAGCGACGATACCTGCCGTCACCGTCATCGTTAGACTAAATAGCCCTGTTATGAGTGGAATATGCTGGGGCGTACGCTGTTTAATAACAGGGGCAGCTAAGGTATTCGCAAAACCGATAGCCAACGTCAACAATAAGGTACCAATCAAAAACCCAGACCAAGTGGGAATAACGGTACGAATCATCATACCAATCGTTAATAACGCAATCATCGCAATGAGCGTATTCTCAAGCCCAAAACGCTTACCAATGGCTGGCGCGATCAGTGCGCCCACCGCAAAAGTCAGCATGGGCACTGCTCCTAGCCAACCAATCTGCGTCTCAGAGATATTGAGGGCATCTTGTACAACGGGGGCAATAGAGCCGAGAGCAACAATAGGCGCACGCATATTGGTGGCGAGCAAAATCATGGCACATAAAATGAGCCAAAAAGTGAAGCGTGAGGAGGGCAGCTCAAACGGTGACGGCGTATCTGAATGAGACTGTAATGGCACATCAGGTGGCAAATCAGCAGAGGTAGACATAGCAGCACGACTATTATAATAAGAAAAAGGACACGTCATCAAACAGCGCCGAAGCATCGTCGCTTGTAAATAACACCAAAGAAAACGCACCTAGACGGTGATTAAAATCATCAATTAGAATCGTAAATTAGAACTAGAAATTATTTGCAGAATACAAGATATATGAGTAACCATTTTGAAAGCGCGCTTATCTTCAATCGCCTATCAACTGGATACGGTATTAGATTTATTTAGTCTACTATTATTAACAGGCCTTGCACGTGCCGTATTGATATCCAAAATATCTTGAAGCGATGCTAACTAGATACGTCGTGGCTGGCACAAATAAAAATAGCGCCAGTCCCTTGCAAAGGACTAGACGCTATTATAAGAACAGATGTTAGGTAAATACTACCAGCGTATGGTAACAAACGCGGTATTTATAAAATTTAGCTATATAGGTTTGCCTAGCTGAGCGGCTTTAAGGGCATTTTCTTGCTGTTCTGCCACGATTGAATCACACTTATTGGGATCATTTCCACAAAACGAGCAATTTTCATCACCCATTAGTTTAGCAACGCCGCCACAAGATCCTCTAAGCGGCTTCTTTTTAACCATATAACCGATACCCATAAAGATAAAGAACAGGACGAATACGGTAAAGGTAATGGCAAGCATGGGAAGCAATTGACTAAGCATAGAGGAAACCTCGATTTTTAAAAATAGTGTGGCTATCTACTAGGGTAATACCTTAATAGTATAGCAAAACCAGTATAGCAAATTTTTGTATGGCTCGTTGATGGTTATCGAGCCGTTTACAGTATTGCGACTAAGTTCTATTACGACTAAGTTCTAAGGCTGTTTGTCAGCGCGTAATGCTTGCATCGCTGGTGTTTGTACCACTTGCCACTGGTCAGTATTCTTATCAGAATCCGTCGCCTTTGCCTCATCAGCTAAAACAACAAACAAGGCAGCTATATCTTGTGCTTTGGCAGTTGCAAGTGCTTTTTTATAAGGCATCGCAGTGAGGGCGGTTGCCCACGCATCTGCCAATGCAACTGAGTCTGCTGCAACGGTTACCGATGGTGCGCCGCCCGCGATAGGCTTGCCAGTGGTTGGGTCAATCGTATGACTGTAGCGCTGACCGTCGAATATGACGGAATTACGATAGTTGCCAGAAGTTGCCAAATACATCTGATTATCGGTATTGATTGGTTGACGAATCGCTGATATTGTCTGACGCTCGCTGACCGTACTGTCCTCAATAGGCGCATCAATCGCAATTTGCCACGGCTGCTGTTGGTTATTGACCCCAGAGGTTGCAATTTCACCCCCTATCTCTACCATGTAGTTGCGAATTTGATAGTCATCTCTGAGCACATCGGCAATCACATCGACGCCATAACCTTTAGCAACTGCTGAGAAATCAAGCCCGACCCCGTCTTTAGTTTTATAAATGCTCTGCTCTTTTTGTATAATGCTCTCAAAATCTACCAAGGCTTTTGCTTGAGCAATCTCAAGTGCTGTCGGTGGACTTTGCAAGCGCTCAACGGTCATGGTGCTACCAAAGCCCCAAGTCTCTACCAATGGCATGACGGTAGGATCAAAGGCGCCACCAGATTGCTGATAGACGATTCGTGACACATCAAGTACGTGAGCAAAATCTGCATCGATAGTGAGAGGGATGTCTTTACCTAACTGGTTGAACTTAGAGATAGTAGAGTCTGCTTGATAGGTAGACATACTGTCATTGATTTGCTGCAAGCGCTTATCAATCGACGCTTGGATGGCCGCTTCATCTGCATCCGCAGGTAGCTGATAACTGATATGGTAGCTCGTTCCCATGGTCTCACCGCTGAGATAATCATAATCTGGCGTTTGCTGGCAAGCACTAAGACTGGCTATAGCACTGATAGCAATGACGGACAAGCAAGTGGTTTTCATCGATTTGTTAGACAATGAGAGTGGGGCTAATTTTTGCATTATTGGTGTTTTCATATTAATCACAATAGCTTTTATGGCAAAAGGGTGAGTGGCACGTTCTATTAGCATCGCCCATTTTACACCCCTTGTTACCCATAACGCCAATCATCGACTTAAGACCTAGTGGCTTAAACGACTAGATTTATTTTACTTTTGATTCACGGATGAGCTTATACAGCTTTGGCGGCGATAAACGATTGACTCTAGTGGCGAGTTTTTCTTTATTACCAGCAACGATAATATATTCTTCACCTTTAGTCAGCGCTTTGACGACTTGTTTGGCAAATGTAGTCGCCGTCAGTCCTTTATTGGTTGCCTCATCCATCGTTCCTTGTGCGCTACCATCACCGGTCAGGGCATTTATAGAGATATTGGTTTGAATGAATCCTGGGAATATCGTCGCCACCTCGATGCCTTGGTCATGCAATTCAGCGCGTAGACTGTTTGCCCACATATGGATAGCCGCTTTTGCAGCACCATAAGCGCCGCGATATTGGGTACCAAGTAAACCTGCCACGCTCGATACCATGACAACTTTGCCGCCGCCTTGCGCAATCATATCGGGCAATACCAATCTGGTCAGCCGCGTTTGCGCAAAGTAATCTATCTCCATGATTTGGCGTTCGACGTCTTCAGTGGTTTCCATGATAAGGGAGCGTTGACTGACGCCGGCATTATTAATCAGCCAATCCACTTTTCCAGTTTGGGCTTTGATTGTTTCATAGGCTTCTTTTGCTTGCTTAGCATCGACGATATCAAAGGAGACAACGATATGTTTTTTGCTGTTTTTACAGCGACTTTTAACCGCTTCTAATTTATCCTTATCACGGCCACTTAAAATAATGCTGGCACCGCGTTTGGCAAAGGCGATAGATAGTGCTTCACCAATACCGCTAGAAGCACCGGTTATCCAAATGGTTAAATCTTTAACTTTGGTTTTCATAAGAATCCTTTCTTGTGCGAATATGTTTTTCATCACATCATCTAATTTATTTAGCCCATAAAAAAAGAGCCTCCATTGAGACTCTTAATTTAGCATATATTATCTGGGTAATACTGTTTGCTTGATGAACAGGTTTTATCACCCAATTTAATCAAGCAGCTTAACCACCCACTTAACCACCAAAGTCATCAAGCATGATGTTTTCATCTTCCACGCCCAAGCTGTGTAGCATGTCGATGACCGCCGCATTCATCATCGGTGGCCCACACATGTAGTATTCACAGTCTTCTGGGTTTGGATGGTTTTTCAGATAGTTTTCAAGTAGTACATTATGGATAAAGCCGGTTGGACCTTCCCAATTGTCTTCTGGTAATGGATCAGACAAAGCCACATGCCACTCAAAGTTATCAAACTCTTCTGCTAGTTGATCATAATCTTCAACATAGAACATCTCGCGGATAGAGCGTGCACCATACCAAAAGCTGATTTTACGCTTAGTATGTAAGCGTTTAAGCTGATCGAAGATGTGCGAGCGCATCGGTGCCATACCAGCACCACCACCAACGAAAATCATTTCAGCGTCAGTCTCTTTGGCAAAGAATTCACCATAAGGACCTGAAACCGTCACTTTATCGCCAGGTACTAGGCTAAATACCCATGATGACATTTTGCCTGGTGGAATACCGTCAGGACCGCGTGGCGGTGGACTGGCGATACGAATATTAAACTTAATAAGGCCTTTTTCTTCAGGGTAGTTGGCCATCGAGTAAGCACGAATAACTGGCTCATCAACTTTTGAGACATAGTTGAAAATACCAAATTTTTCCCAGTCTTCGCGGTATTCTTCGTCAATGATAAAGTCTTTATAATGCACTTCATGCGGCGGTGCCTCTAACTGCACATAACCACCAGCACGGAAGTTTACTTCTTCGCCATCTGGAATTTTAAGGACCAGCTCTTTAATAAAGGTAGCAACGTTATCATTAGAGAGAACTTCACATTCCCACTTTTGTACATCAAAAAACTCAGGGTCAATCTCGATTTTCATGTCTTGCTTAACGGCTACCTGACAAGCCAAACGCATGTGATTGCGAATTTCGCCTTGAGTAAAATAGCCTTCTTCGGTGGGCAAGATAGAGCCGCCCCCTTCAATAACGCGGCAACGACACTGCGCACACGTACCACCGCCACCACAGGCTGAAGATAAGAAAATACCTTCGCTTGCAAGGGTTTGTAGTAATTTACCGCCTGCTGGGGTCACGACGTCATTATCGGGATTATCATTGATATGGATGGTAACATCGCCTGAACTGACCAGTCTTGAGCGCGCCGCCAAAATAATGGCAACGAGGCCCATGATGATCAAGGTAAACATAGCAACGCCACCAATCGCCGTAGCGTAATCCATGGTAGGTATCCTTAATCTATGGAGTAGGGGTGCGAAAAGACGTCATTGCGTGTTTCCTGAACCCCTACCGAATAAATGAATTAAATAGGTCAAATCGCTAAATAGGCTGTTAAGCTTAGCGGTCTAAATTGACATACCGCCGAAAGACATAAAGCCAAGTGACATCAGACCAACTGTGATAAAAGTAATACCAAGACCACGCAGCGGTGCTGGAATGTCTGAGTATTTTAACTTTTCACGGATACCGGCCAATGCGGTAATCGCCAATGCCCAACCGAAGCCTGCGCCCACACCATAAACGACTGATTCGCCGAAATTATAGTCACGCTCAACCATAAACAGTACACCACCTAAGATGGCACAGTTTACAGTGATAAGTGGCAAGAACACCCCAAGGGCGTTATACAGACTAGGGACGAACTTATCGAGGAACATCTCTAGAATCTGTACGGTCGCAGCAATCAAGCCGATATAACTGAGCAAGCCCAAAAAGCTTAAGTCGATATCAGGGAAACCTGCCCATGCCAGCGCACCATCTTTTAGAATGAACTGAAAGAGTAAGTTGTTTAGCGGTACGGTAATCGCCATCACGACGACCACAGCAACACCCAGACCAATAGCGGTTGAAACCTTCTTTGATACGGCCAAGAAAGTACACATACCTAAGAAATAGGCCAGCGCCATATTCTCAATAAAGACTGAGGTTATAAATAAACTAACATAATGTCCCATTAGTGACCGCCTCCATGTGCCATGCCTTTAGACTGCGGCTTCATTACAAATTCAGCGTCTTCAACCTGCTCAGGTTTCCAGATACGGATAATGGCAATGAACAAACCAATAATAAAGAATGCTGACGGTGGCAACAGTAATAGACCGTTCGGAATATACCAACCGCCATCAGTGACAGGCTGTAGGATGGTGATACCAAACCACGTACCTGAGCCAAGTAGCTCACGGATAGTCGCGACAAACAGCAAAACCGCAGAATAGCCAAGACCATTACCAATACCATCTAAAAAGCTTGGCACTGGTGGATTGCTCATGGCAAATGCTTCGGCACGACCCATCACGATACAGTTGGTGATAATCAAACCAACGAAGACCGACAAGCCTTTACTCACATCATAAGCAACGGCTTTTAGCACCTGATCCACTAAGATAACCAAGGAAGCAATAATAGTCATCTGTACGATAATACGAATGCTTGAAGGGATTTGCTTACGAATGATCGAGATAAAGAAGCTTGAAAACGCCGTGACTAAGGTCAACGCCACACACATTACCATGGCATTAGCCATGCTTGTGGTGACCGCCAGTGCCGAACAGATACCAAGAATCTGTAGGGCAATGGGGTTATTATCAAAAATAGGCGAGGTTAAAATACTTTTAGTGTCAGCCATGTTATGCCTCCTTGCCGTTTGCTACTGGTCGCTTGGCTGCCAGTTCGGTTTCAGGTTGAGCGCTCAGCGTTGATTGCGCAGCTTTTGTATCTGCCGCATTATCAATTGCTTGACCACTCTCTTTACGTAGCGTATCTAAATAAGGCTTATAACCTTGCTCACCCAACCAAAACTGAATCATGTTACTGACACCGCGACCGGTCAAGGTTGCACCACTGATACCATCGACCCAGTTCTCTTTTGGTGTACCCGCTTTGGTCACACCAGTGGCAACATTACCGTTTTCGTCATATGAGTGGATACCGCTCCACTTCGCACGCCACTCTGGCTCTTCGATACGAGCACCTAGACCTGGGGTTTCTTTATGCTCATAAAAGCTGATACCTTTTATGGTATTCATATCGCTTTCAAGGGTTAAGAAACCATAGATAGTGCCCCATAGTCCATAGCCTTGAATCGGCAAAACAACCATTTCAGGTTTGCCTGCATCATCTTTTTTAACATAGACTTTGGCATATTTAGGCTTGCGACCAATACCAGCAGGGTCATTGTTGCCTAAATCTTCACTCAGTGCTTTATTCTTAGTCGCTTGGCTTGCGTCATAAGCATTACGATCAGGGATGCCAGCGGCTTTTAGCGCTTCATCATCAACGTAGCTGCCTTTACTTAAGTCAATAATTTCGACATCGAAATCTTTAAAACGTTCAGCAACATCATCTGCTGTATCAGACTCGGCATCGTACATGCCAGCGGCAACCAAGATGTTTTTGTTACGGTCTAAGCGTGCGTTTTCAATTTGAGCAGGTTTTAGACCAACCGCTACTGCTGAAACTAAGACGGAACACACCAAGCATAGCGTCAATGCCACACTGATGGTTTTCGCATTATTACTTTTGGGCTTGGACATAACGAACCCTCCGAGCTGTTTGGCGTTTGATGTTTGCTTGGGTCACAAAGTAATCAAACAATGGAGCAAATAAGTTGGCGAATAAAATGGCCAGCATGATGCCTTCTGGGAAAGCTGGGTTCACGACGCGAATCAATACCGTCATAAAACCAATCAAGATACCATAAGCCCAGCGGCCTTTATTGGTATGCGCAGCTGATACAGGATCGGTTGCCATAAATACGGCACCAAAGGCGAAGCCACCGATAACTAAGTGCCAATAAAACGGCAGGTTCATCATCATATTGTCTTCAGAACCAATCATATTAAAGACAAGAGAAGTAGCAATCAGACCTACCACACAACCTGCCATAATACGCCATGAAGCAATACGCGTCCAAAGTAGAACGACGGCACCCATTAGGATAGCCAGTGTTGATACTTCACCGATACTGCCTTGCATATTACCTAAGAACGCATCACCCCAAGTGATGGCATTACCGTAGACGTCGACGAAGTCTTGAGGGACTACGCCTAACGCGGCAAGACCAAGTGGCGTCGCACCAGAGAAACCATCGACCGCTGTCCATACTGAGTCACCAGACATATAAGCAGGGTAAGCAAAGTATAAGAATGCGCGACCCGATAGGGCAGGGTTCAGGAAGTTTTTACCCGTACCACCGAACACTTCTTTTGCGACTACGACACCAAAGATAATACCGAGGGCAACTTGCCATAACGGGATATCTGGTGGTAAACAAAGCGCAAACAGCACTGAGGTCACAAAGAAACCTTCGTTGACTTCATGGCCGCGTACCACAGCAAAGATAATCTCACAGAGAATACCGACCGCAAAAGTGACGATATAAATCGGTAAAAATTGCATCGCCCCGTAAACAAAGCTTGCCCAGATACTGTCTGGGTTATAGCCTGCCATACTGGTGATAACGGTACGCCAGCCTTCAGGCTGTAAACCAAGGGTTGCAATCGCCGTTAGTGCTTGATGACCGATGTTGTACATACCCCAAAACATGGCTGGGAAAGTACATAACCATACGGTAATCATAATACGCTTTAGGTCAATACCGTCGCGTACGTGTGATGCTGAGTATGTGGTTGAGCTTGGTTGACGCAAAAACGTATCAAACATCTCAAAGATAGCATAGTATTTTTCGTGTTTGCCACCTTTGGTGAAAGACGGCTCCATACGATCGAACATATTGTGTAAAAATTTCATCGTGGTTAGCCCTCCAGCTCAATGCGCGTCAAGTTATCACGCAAAATATCACCGAATTCATATTTGCCAGGAGATACGAAGGTGCATAATGCTAAATCTTCTTCGTCCAATTCGAGCACGCCCAAATCTACGGCGCTAATCATGTCTTCGACAATTAATGCACGTAGTAACTGTGTCGGCAGATAATCTTGCGGCATGACCTCTTCATAAACCCCGATAGGTACCATCGCTCGCGGTGAACCATTACTCGTGGTCGTAAAGTTATATTTCTTATTACCAAAAAACTTAGAAATATAAATAGGCAGCTTAGAGAAGCGGTTGGTGCCGACACTTAGGAAATGGAACGCTGGACGTTCACGCCCTTCTGGCAGCACACTGATTTGATTATGAAAGCGACCAAGATAAGCCGTATTGCCAAACACTTTGCGACCTGACAATACCGAACCAGAAATAATACGGTTCTCGCCAGCCGCCAGCTGTCCTTTGGTCAGAGCAGCGATATCAGCACCGCGCTCAGTAGCCACCAAACGTGGCTTGGCGACTGCAGGGCCCGCCAAACTAATGATACGGCGCGTATATAAGCGACCGCTGGTGAACAGCTTACCAATCGCAATCACGTCTTGATAGCCAATCGTCCATACGGTCACGCCGCGCATGATTGGGTGCAAAAAGTGAATGTGCGTGCCAGCCAGACCAGCAGGATGCTTACCAGTAAAGCTATGATACTCAGTGACATTATTAGCCGCCGTTTTGGCAACTGGCGTCAATTGGGCATCACCATGATGGCAAACAAAGGTCTTGGGGCTGAGTGTCGATAAGACAGCAAGTCCGTCATTGAACGCTTGCAACTGATCGTTAATCAGCAGCATTGGGTCAAATGCTAATGGATTGGTATCCATAGCGGTGACAAAAATAGCATGAGGACGGGCACCGATTTCTGGCGCACGGCTATAAGGGCGCGTGCGAAACGCGGTCCATTCGCCAGAGGCAAGCAGTTGGGTTTCAACAACTTCAGCGTCTAGGTCAGCAAGTTGCTGGGAGTCATAGCGCTCGAAGTCTACTTCTTCACCGTTTGGGTCGACCGCAATCACAAGGCTCTCAAACACACGTCGTTCACCGCGTTTAATCGCGACGACTTTACCAGCAGCAGGGGCAGTATAGATAACGCCAACTCGTTTTTTGTCTTCAAAAACGGGCTGACCCTTTGCTACGATATCACCTTCTTTGACATTCATCGTGGGCTTCATGCCCACATAATCATAGCCAATAACGGCGACATGTGTCGGTTGGTGCTCAGATATCTCGCGGGATGATTCACCGGTGATGGGCAAATCCAAACCTTTTTTGATGGTAATCATAAGCGAAAACTTAGTCCATAGTCTAAAACGATACCAGACGTCCTGTTTGGTATATCGGTAGCATGAACATCTGCGTCATTCAATAAAGCCCCCACGTCTCTCTTCCTATAGTAGGATAGTGACAAAGGATCTCTAAAAATAACGCATGATCATAACTACTAGTAAGAGTATTAACGCTGACCTTAGACTCCTTAACAACACGTTAATGTCTTATTCGAATGACCAAAGTGGCGACTGGCTACCAAGGTGTATGTTAAAACCATCAAATCAAACGCAATCGTTCAAGCCTTTAGCGAAAATGATTGTGTAGACAATAGCTCTATCATACGTTTCATTGAAAATTAAAGCTTGCAACACCAGCGCAATTGACCACCCTTATTGGTTTGATATCTTGTTAATAGATACGCAATTAGATAAGAATGCAGCCAAAAGATGATCTATCGAAATAGATGATAAACTGGTTGACAGACAAATTAGCGAAGCCATTATTAAGTAGATTTCACTCACATCAATAAGCGGCTATACAGCTAGTAATGACTGTTCTAAAATAGTTAGCTAGTGATAGAGAGACGATAGAGACTATAAAAAAGAAAGAGGCGTCATTAGAGTTTAGTGCTGTAGAGTAGACTGTTTAGAGGCCACCAGTTGAAATTTCTAATATAACCCTTCTTAGCAATATGTCAGCCAACATCAAAAAGATGCACTTAGCTGCTGCTCGACTCATCCTGACCGCTATGCAACACTAAGCCATAAATGACTCAATAAAAAGCGCAGCGCATGGTTACTATCACATAGAAACAAATAAAAATTTACCTAGGATTATACGCTAAATTGACCTAAAATTGCCAGTCAGTAATTGAATTTATCTAATGTTGCCAGTGATTCAATGTATTAAAACTTATGGTTATGATTGACCGTTTTTTTATGGTCATTTCTATCTATCGAAGCGGCTTTTGGGTCTATCATGGATAGCTTTTGATTTGTCTATATATTAAGTCACTTTTGACTGATGTTTTTATGCGTGTTTAGAGGGTGTTGAACGTTCAATACACTCTGATTTTTAAATTTACTTTTCTAAATATATTTATTGTTGTGCTTTATAAGGAATGCTATATGTGTGCTGTGCCTGTCATTATCCCGGCTATTGATTTAAAAGATGGTAAATGTGTCCGCTTAAAACAAGGCCGTATGGAGGATGATACGGTTTTTTCTAATGATCCAGTGGCCATGGCAGCACGCTGGGTAGAGGAAGGTGCACGTCGACTGCATTTGGTTGATTTGAATGGGGCATTTGACGGCGTACCCGTTCATAGACAAGTGGTGAATGATATTACTAAAGCTTACCCGAATCTGCCTATTCAGTTGGGCGGCGGTGTGCGCAACATGAACACCATTGAGCAATATATTACGGCTGGTTTGACTTATATCATCATTGGTACAAAAGCGGTCGAAGATCCGGATTTTGTCGCAGAAGCTTGCCGCGAATTTCCGGGTCATATCATTGTAGGTATCGATGCTAAAGACGGCATGGTCGCCACTCATGGTTGGGCAAATGTGACGGATACCAAGGCGACCGAGCTTGCAAAGCGCTTTGCAGATGTCGGCGTATCGTCGATTGTCTACACCGATATCAACCGTGATGGCATGATGCAAGGCGTCAACGTTGAACAAACTGTCAATTTGGCACGTGAAGGCGGCTTGCCTGTGATTGCTTCAGGCGGCGTGACCAATATGAAAGATATCGAACTGCTGAAACCTTATGGCGATTGTATTGAAGGTATCATTACTGGTCGCGCAATCTATGAAGGCACGTTAAACTTAGGCGAGGCACAAGTTTATTTAGACAGTTAATGATTATTGAAAATTCAGTAAAGAAAGATGAGTACGAAAATCTATAAAAAGCAAAGGATGCTTATGAACACTGACTTTGACCGCTCAACGATGCGCGATTTTATAAAAGCGTGCGGTCAAATGCTGTTGTTACTAAGCATCCTTTTTGCCTTTCCAGTGTATGCGGTTGGTGAAGAGGTGACTGGTATAACCACTGCATTGGGGATAGATACAGCAGAAAACCCAGCAGCTGACAAACCTTTACTTGATGCGCCATCAGAAGAGGAAGCTTCAGCATCTCCAGTGGTCATACCTGAGCCAGCGCCACCACCCATAATCAGTGGTGAGAGCACCAATAATGCGCAAATCGAAACCACTCCTACTCCGCAAAAAGACAATGACATTCGTCAACGTATTCAGGGTATTTTTTCTGAAATAGAAGGTCTACAGGCTGTCAATGTCAGCGTTACGCAAGGTGTTGTCACCTTAACCGGAGAGACGCCGAACGAGAAAAAAGCGCAACAAGCCATTAATTTGACCAACCGTCTGACAGATGTGGTCACTGTCGAAGATCGGATTGATCGCACGCTTGATGTTCAAGACAATGTCACTACCGTTTATCAAGGTCTTAAAGCACAAGCCAAAAATCTAGTCAAAGCCCTGCCACTCCTATTGGTCGGCATTGTCCTATTTGCATTGGTGACATGGTTTGGTAGTTGGCTGTCTAATCGCAAAAAAATGTGGCAACGGCTCACGCCCAATCCGTTTGTCGCCGAATTGTTGTCACAAACCGTTAAAGTCATTTTTATTATTTTCGGTTTGATTCTTGCGCTGAGTTTGATAGGCGCCGAAACCATCTTAGGCACTTTGCTTGGCGGTGCAGGCGTTATCGGTATCGCCGTTGGTTTTGCGGTCAAAGACACTATTGAGAATTACATTGCCTCGCTCATGCTCAGTATTCGCCAACCATTTCGCGCACGTGATCATATTTTAATTAATAATCAAGAAGGGATTGTAGTACGGCTAACCTCACGTGCGACTATTCTGATGACTTTAGATGGTAACCAGTTGCGCATTCCCAATGCTGAAGTATTTAAAGCAACGATTTTAAATTACACCAAAAATCCAGAACGTCGATTTACCTTTGAGTTAGGTGTTGATGCCAATGATGATCCATTAGCGGCTATCAAGGTCGGACTGGATGCGATACATACATTAGCATTCGTTTTAGATGAACCAAAAGCAGTGGCTGTCATTACCAATGTTGGCGACTCTAATATCATTTTGGAATTTCAAATTTGGGTGGATCAATCAGACACGGATTTCTCAAAAGCACGCAGTATTGCCATTCGTGAGACCAAGCATGCGTTAGAAAATGAAGGCTTCAGCTTGCCTGAACCGATTTATCGTTTACGATTCAATAGTAACTTAGAAAAAGCGTTTGAGCATATGCAGGCTAACACTGATGGTGCTAAGTCAGACATGACGATTACGCCAATCATGCCCAAAGTGACTGATAAAAACCAGAATAAAGATAATAGCGTTGATGATAAGGACAAAAAACAAGCAAAGGCTCGTGCCAAATTGATTTTACAAGGTCGCAATGCTGATGAGGTGCTTAACGCTCGTCCTGACGACAAACTCATGGAAAAAGTCGAACAGGAAATTGCAGAAAGCTCTGACGAGACTGATTTACTGAATAATAATAGCCCGCAAGAATAATTTGTAAAAACCTGCTAAAAACTAGGCATAAAAAATGCAACGAAACGTATATCTGATTATCATTCAAATACGAGACATTTTTTATGCAAATGAAACACTTGATTATATTCGCCCTAGTGGGCATGGTTGCGTTACTAGGTTTCAACCTCATTAATGGCAATCAACGTGATAAAAATAGAGAGCTAGTCATAAGTGACGCAGGATCTGAGCAATCTCCCGATACAGCGTTACCAAATACGGATGATGTAGAAAGTGGCTCAGTAGATGTCGCAAGCCAGCCACTTGGCAAACAGCCTAAAGCCATTCTCGATAATGCTACCGCGAAAATAGATCAGGCTCAGGAAGCAGACAAGGAACTTCTAGACCAGATGAGTAATACGCAATAATGATTTAAGTAGTCGTTATAAAATACCACGCACAAAAAAGGCCAACGATGACGTTGGCCTTTTTATTATTTGAAGTGTTTGCTAACACTAGCTTTTCTTACTTGCGCCTTTACTACGGCTGCCAGTCTTTTTAGCGGGGCCTCTTCTATCAGTACTTTTCTTATCAGTGCCTTTCTTAGAAGGTGCGCTCTTCGTTTGATTCATTTCACTAGATTGCAATTTGGCTTTTAAATCAAAGTCAATTTGTAGCAGATCCATATTGACGCCAGCAACTTTCACTTTAACGCGATCACCCAGTCCGAATAATGTCCCTTTGTCTTTACCGATCAGCTGTTGTTGCTGTTCATCGTAAACAAAGAAGTCATCACCGACATTAGAGATGTGAACCAAACCATCGATATATAGGTCAGTCAAGGTAACAAACAAACCGAAGCTTGTGACTGTAGTGACCACACCTTCGAACTCTTCACCAACATGATCTTTCATATAGTGACACTTGAGCCAAGACTCTACATAGCGTGAGGCTTTTTCGGCACGGCGCTCAGTATCTGAGGTTTGCGTGCCAGCCGCTTCAAGAGAAAAGTCCATTACGGGCTGCTGAGTATTGGTCACTTTTGCTTTGATGGCACGATGCAGCATCAAATCAGGGTAACGACGAATCGGCGAGGTGAAGTGGCTATATTCGTCATAAGCTAAGCCAAAGTGACCGATATTGTCAGGTGCATAGTTTGCTTGCATCATTGAGCGCAACAGCATGCTGTGGATACTAATTGCATCGGGTCTGTCTTTGGTGGCTTCAATAATGCGCTGATAATCGGCTTGCGTTGGATTTTCTTCTGGGAAGCTTAAACCAAAGTTCTTTGCGTATTCGTGAATACGCATTGATTTTTCGCCATCAGGTTTGTCATGGTTACGATATAAGACAGGAAGGTCATGCTTGAGTGCAAAGTTCGCTGCACAAGTATTGGCCAGCAGCATACATTCTTCAATGAGTTTTTGAGCATCACCGCGAGTACGCGGTAGGATTGCTTCGATACCACCTTTCTCATTGAACTTAATGTAGGTCTCAACTGTTTCAAACTCCATTGCATGGCGCTCTTCACGCTTTTTCAGCAGTAGCTCATACAATTGATGTAAGGTATCGACAGATTTTTTGACGTCTTTATTACCCGTTAGGTACGCTCTTATCTTCTGGGTTCTCAAGATAAGCATTCACTTGATTATATGTTAAACGTGCTTGTGAGTGCATGACAGCAGGATAGAACTCATAACCAGTCACTTTGCCTGCTCGTGATATTTTGATATCAGCTACCATACAAAGACGATCACGGTCAGGATTCAGTGAGCACAGACCATTAGAGAGCACTTCAGGCAACATTGGAATCACACGATGCGGGAAGTATACGGACGTACCGCGCTCGTAGGCATCTTTATCAAGTGGCGAGTTTGGTGTAACGTAATAACTGACATCCGCAATCGCAACTAAGACACGATAGTTGCCACCTGAGCGTTTTTCGGCGAATACGGCATCATCAAAATCACGTGCATCTTCACCATCGATAGTCACCAGTGGCAGATCACGCAAATCTTTACGACCTTTTAGATCTTTTTCAGTCGGTTCTTGATAATCGTTGGCTTGCTTCAGTGCTGCTTCGCTAAAATCTGATGGGATGTCATAATTGAGTAGGGGGGTTTCAATAATCAGTTCGCGATCATTGTCGTCAGACAGTACTTCAGTGATTTTTCCCGTCGCAAATTCATGCTGATTTGGCCAATCAATAACATCAACCTTAACAGGAGATCCTTGCTTGGCATTCATCGCTTGTACATTTTCTTCAGTGACGGTAATCGGCTGGTGATTATTTGGACTACCAAGCTCGACACAGTAGCCATCTTCATCACGCGCTAATGTACCAATGAAGTTGTTTTGGCGACGTTCAACGACATCGACGATACGTCCTTCTGTGCGCCCGCGATTGTCTGTCGATGTACCGACTGCATCTACAGTGTCACCGTTGAAAACCCAGCGCATTTGCTTTTCATGCAAAAACAAATCTGGCATATCGCTTAATAATACAAAGCCAAAGCCTTTAGGATGTGCAGACACTGTACCTCTGACGACATCTTGCTTGGTCACCGTGCGATAGCGATAAGGACGACCGTCGCGGTTTACTTGTCCATCACGTGCCATCGCTTTTAGACGATTGCCTAAAGCGTCAAACTGGTCTGGGTCATCAATATTAAAGGCTTTTGCCAATTGTTGATGCGTGACTTCACCATGCTCATTAATCGTACTGAGTATCAGTTCGCGACTAGGGATAGGATTGTCATATCTTTTTGCCTCACTTGAGGCGTTTGGATCGTTCCAACTCATAAATTACCGTATCTATTTTTAAAATTATTAATAATGACTATCTTAACACGAACGACGTTGCAATATCTTGCGTCAATTGTCTTAAGTGTATTTGGTAGCAGGAAGTGGCCACCTTTAATAGGCAACAACTATTAAAACGAATCAAATGTCGATATCGACTGTACTTGATTTATTGGTTATCTTTTTACTGTCTATCTCTTTCGACACTTCTAATACTGTTGTTTGGTTAGACTTATCCAAGTATTTCTGAGCCTTATCGACTTCAGTAGTCAAAGTATTGACTGTTTGTTTCATGTTCTCTAGCGCTTCAATTTTATAATTGCTAATCATATCCATCGTATCATAGACGTTATTGAAAGCGTTTTGCAATTTATCAAGCTCAATGCTGCTACTGGTCGCTTGCTCATGGATTTCACCTGACTGACGTTTTAGCATCGCTGAGGTCGATTCAATCAAGCTGCTGGTGGTTTTATTTAAAGCAGTAATTTGATCAAGTACCAGTTTTTGATTGGTCATCGCTTGTGCAACCACGACCGCTGTACGTAGTGCAGATACGGTGGTTGTGGTGGCTCGATCAACGCCTTTTATCAATTCTAAATTATTGCGGCGAATGGTATCGAGCGCTAAATAGCCTTGCACGTTCACGGCTAATTGGGTTAAAAAGTCGGTGTTTTTTTGACGCACATAAAACAACATCTCTTCTTTAATAATGCGTGCTTTTTCGGGATCGGTCGCTTCTATCGCATAAACCTTTTGTTCTAACTGCTCATCGATTTTTTTGCCGACATAAACGTATTGACGTATGGATTGCATCAGCTCCCACATATTGACTTTTTCTTGCTCAATCATCGCATTGTCTTTGAGCAGCTCATCCTTACCATTATATAGACTGGTAACAACCGCATTGATATGCGACTGTGCCGATTCATATTGACGGAAGTAATCCTGTACTTTATTGCCAAATGGAATGAGACCGAATAATTTACGTGAGCTGGTCAGCTCTTTTTTACTGGGATCTAAATCTTCGACGATACCGCGCAACTCAGTCAATGACTTGGCGATAGGAGAATTATCAAACAAGCTGTCATTGAGGCTTTTGGCGGGTAAATCCAGCATACGATTAGACACTTGGGCTGATTCACGAATCTCTTTGGTACCGAGATTATGAATCGATTGCACATTTTGCTGAAATTCAGCACTGTGCACAGAATTATTAATCACATGCTCAACAAAGGCATCGACCTTGGCATCAAGTTCTGGGATTTGGCTGTCATCCAATTTGACCATCTGATCTGCTTCGCTTTTTTGTATTTCTCTCACAGGTTCAGGCGCGGTTAGAGAAATACTTGGCGTCGTTGCATTTTCTGGTGGGGTCAATTCTTGCATGAAATTTCCTTCAATATTGGATAAAAGTAGTGTTTTTGTCAACGACTCTGATGGTCGTGATATACGTTATTTTTATACACTTACTAGAAATTTTTAATAAATACTGATTAGCAAATATAAAACAGACCTTTAGATTACCGCGTAATCAAATGGTTGAGAAGGTAGGTTTTGTAAAATAGAGTCAGCCAATTATATCTGACTAAACATATTTAAAAGAGATATGTATCTATGCACAAAATAAAAAACCATCAATATCCCGCAGTATATTGATGGTTAAGGTTATACATATCTATATTGACTAACAGCCATCTAATAAACAGATTACTTTTTCTTAGTTGGCCCAAGCAGCATACCCATCTGACGACCTTCCATCTTAGGATATTGCTCAACGTTAGCAATCTCAGCAGTATCTTCGATAATACGATCTAGCTGCTTGCGACCAATCTCTTGGTGCGCCATTTCACGGCCACGAAAGCGAATACTGATTTTAACTTTGTCTTGGTCTTCCAAAAAGCTGACGATTTTTTTCAGTTTAACCTGATAATCAGCTTCTTCAGTACTAGGACGCAGCTTCATCTCTTTTAGCTGAGTTTGCTTTTGGTTCTTTTTAGCTTCTTTCGCTTTTTGCTTTTGATCATAGAGGAAATGCTTATAATCCATGATTTTGCATACTGGCGGTTTGGCTTCAGGAACCAATTCGACCAAATCTAGACTGTCCTCACGTGCCGCTTTCATCGCGGTTTCGATATCGACCACGCCCATCTGTTCGCCGTCTTCTTTAACGAGACGGACTTCTTTGGCTGTGATATCTTCGTTGATGTTCAAACGGTTTGACTGTTTAATAGGTATTACTCCTCATCTGTTTTTGGGGTCTGTCGGCCTTTGTTGCTGACAGCGGTCTGTACTAATGTAATAAATTCTGGAACACTCATCACGCCAAGGTTTTCACCTTCGCGAGTACGGACATTGACACTGCCCGATTCGACTTCTTTATCCCCTAATACTAGCATATAGGGAACGCGTTCTAATGTTTTCTCTCGTATCTTAAATCCAATCTTTTCGTTACGCAAGTCACTAATAGCTCGCAAACCTGACTTTTTGAGTTCGCTGACCACATTTTCACAAGCATCTGCCTGTTTATCAGTGATATTCATCACCACCACTTGCTGCGGTGCTAGCCAAACGGGCATCCAACCAGCGTAGTTTTCAATCAAAATACCAATGAAGCGCTCGAATGAACCTAAGATGGCACGGTGCAACATAATAGGTACTTCGCGCTCGTTTTGCTCATTGACGAATTCGGCATCAAGGCGCTCAGGCATGTTTGGGTCAACCTGAATCGTACCGCACTGCCAGACGCGACCTAAAGAATCTTTTAAACTAAATTCAATCTTCGGACCATAAAATGCGCCTTCACCGGGCAGATAAGCCCAATCTAATCCTGAGCTATCTAATGCATCGGCTAAAGCTTTTTCGGCAAAATCCCAAGATTCATCGCTACCGACCCGTTTTTCAGGGCGAGTCGAGAGTTTCATAATGATATTATCAAAACCAAAGTCTTCATAAACGGCAAGGGTTAGCTTGATAAAGTCAGCGACTTCTTGCTGGATTTGCGACTGTGTGCAGAAGATATGAGCATCATCTTGTGTAAAGCCGCGTACACGCATCAAACCATGTAGCGAACCTGATGGCTCGTTTCGATGGCATGAGCCAAACTCAGCCATACGTAGTGGTAAGTCACGGTAAGATTTCAAGCCTTGGTTAAAGACTTGCACGTGACACGGGCAGTTCATCGGTTTTACCGCATAATCACGATTTTCGCTGGCAGTCGTGAACATGTTAGTCGCATAGTTACCCCAATGTCCCGAACGCTCCCACAAACTACGATCGACGATTTGCGGTGTCTTGATTTCTTCATAACCGTTATCGTGCTGTACTTTACGCATATACTGCTCAAGTACTTGATATATCGTCCAACCATTCGCATGCCAAAACACCATACCTGGCGCTTGCTCTTGCATATGGAACAGATTTAACGCTTTACCAATTTTACGATGGTCACGTTTTTCAGCTTCTTCGATACGCTGAATATAGGCTTTTAAATCTTTTTTATCCGCCCATGCTGTACCATAGATACGTTGCAGTTGCTCGTTCTTGGCATCACCGCGCCAATATGCACCAGACATTTTGGTCAGTTTGAATACTTTTAAAAATCTGGTGTTCGGCACGTGTGGACCACGGCACATATCGACATATTCTTGATGATGATATAAGCCAAACGCTTCTTCGCCTGGCATATCATTAATCAGCTTAAGCTTATAGTCTTCACCACGTTCTTCAAAGATTTTGATGACTTCATCGCGTGGCGTTATTTTTTTGATAACGTCATAATCTTGCTTGATGAGCTCCATCATGCGTTTTTCAATGGCTGCCATATGCTCTGGTGTAAACGGTGTTTCGCTATAAATGTCATAATAAAAACCATCATCGATAACGGGACCAATCACCATTTTTACATCAGGATATAACTGCTTAACAGCATGACCTAATAGGTGAGCACAAGAATGGCGAATGATATCGACACCGTCATCATCTTTTGGTGTCACGATTTCAACCTTAGCATCATGAGCGATAGGGTCGTGCGCATCAACTAGATGACCATCTACACGTCCGGCGACCGTTGCTTTAGCCAATCCTGCACCAATGCTTTGTGCCACTTCCATGACGGTGGTACTACCTTCGAAGTTTTTTACGCTACCATCGGGTAAAGTAATCGCTACCATAATCTATTCACCTTTTTGCGTCCGTTGGCAGTGATGATTGCAACCATCAATCATATAACCGCAAGACTGCGTCAATTATATCCAACTGCTATGATATGTTATAAGAGATAGATATCACTTAAAGGCAAAATTTCAAACAATCAACCGTTGAACAATCAAGGCTAATAAGAAATGCCATTAAGCAATATTATAAAGTCAGCTATTATAGCAAAAAACTGTGTATCAACACTAGATAGTAAGGGATTAGGTCGGCTTCTATATATAGATGCTATCTATACGAATATCAAGACGTGTAAATCATAGTTAGCTAAGGACACAGCGAAGGCAATTATCAATAAGCAGATAAATATGCCAAAAAGTCAGTATGGAGCCTCAAGATTTTAGCTTAAAGTAAGTTCTTAATGGCAACGCTATAGATGACAATTAATGAATATCGATAGATACTGTTTAAAGCTGAGTTATTATTTAAGCGAATCAAACAAAAACTTCCTCTAACCCATTGAAAACTATGCATTATTAAAAGTCTTATCAAATAAACCTAAAAACCTCTAATAAAGCGGTTGACACCCCTGTCAGAATCTATATAATACGCCCCACAGCAAAGGAAGCTAAGCAGTAAGTTAACCAACTTATTACTTAGATTACCAAGCTAAGACAAAACATAAAAAAGCTTGACAATTCAAATCATTATGATAAGATAGTCGGCTCGCTAGATAGCTTGACCTGAAAGGGATTAAGGCTAAACAGCAAGAGAAATACCCTATATATCAGTTACTGGACGACAGTGATTGAGCACTATTTAAAAGCATAACTAAAGAACAACTTGTGTGGATTTTTGCTGATTCAGAATGCTAAAAAATAAAGTTGGTTTTAACTCCTTTTCGGAGTTCATTCTAACTATAAAAATTATCATTTAAGACAGCAGAAAAACTCAAAGTTAATTCATTACGAACATAATTTTTAGCGATTTTGCCAGATTAGATGAGCCAAGTTTAGAAGCTTCTTTAAAGAGCTTCATAGCAAGATTAAACTGAAGAGTTTGATCATGGCTCAGATTGAACGCTGGCGGCAGGCTTAACACATGCAAGTCGAGCGGTAACATTTCTAGCTTGCTAGAAGATGACGAGCGGCGGACGGGTGAGTAATACTTAGGAATCTACCTAGTAGTGGGGGATAGCACGGGGAAACTCGTATTAATACCGCATACGACCTACGGGAGAAAGGGGGCTTTACTGCTCTCGCTATTAGATGAGCCTAAGTCGGATTAGCTAGATGGTGGGGTAAAGGCCTACCATGGCGACGATCTGTAGCTGGTCTGAGAGGATGATCAGCCACACCGGGACTGAGACACGGCCCGGACTCCTACGGGAGGCAGCAGTGGGGAATATTGGACAATGGGGGAAACCCTGATCCAGCCATGCCGCGTGTGTGAAGAAGGCCTTTTGGTTGTAAAGCACTTTAAGCAGTGAAGAAGACTCCATGGTTAATACCCATGGACGATGACATTAGCTGCAGAATAAGCACCGGCTAACTCTGTGCCAGCAGCCGCGGTAATACAGAGGGTGCAAGCGTTAATCGGAATTACTGGGCGTAAAGGGAGCGTAGGTGGCTCTATAAGTCAGATGTGAAATCCCCGGGCTTAACCTGGGAACTGCATCTGAAACTGTAGAGCTAGAGTATGTGAGAGGAAGGTAGAATTCCAGGTGTAGCGGTGAAATGCGTAGAGATCTGGAGGAATACCGATGGCGAAGGCAGCCTTCTGGCATAATACTGACACTGAGGCTCGAAAGCGTGGGTAGCAAACAGGATTAGATACCCTGGTAGTCCACGCCGTAAACGATGTCTACTAGTCGTTGGGTCCCTTGAGGACTTAGTGACGCAGCTAACGCAATAAGTAGACCGCCTGGGGAGTACGGCCGCAAGGTTAAAACTCAAATGAATTGACGGGGCCCGCACAAGCGGTGGAGCATGTGGTTTAATTCGATGCAACGCGAAGAACCTTACCTGGTCTTGACATATCTAGAATCCTGCAGAGATGCGGGAGTGCCTTCGGGAATTAGAATACAGGTGCTGCATGGCTGTCGTCAGCTCGTGTCGTGAGATGTTGGGTTAAGTCCCGCAACGAGCGCAACCCTTGTCCTTAGTTACCAGCGGGTTAAGCCGGGAACTCTAAGGATACTGCCAGTGACAAACTGGAGGAAGGCGGGGACGACGTCAAGTCATCATGGCCCTTACGACCAGGGCTACACACGTGCTACAATGGTAGGTACAGAGGGCAGCTACACAGCGATGTGATGCGAATCTCAAAAAGCCTATCGTAGTCCAGATTGGAGTCTGCAACTCGACTCCATGAAGTAGGAATCGCTAGTAATCGCGGATCAGAATGCCGCGGTGAATACGTTCCCGGGCCTTGTACACACCGCCCGTCACACCATGGGAGTTGATTGCACCAGAAGTGGATAGCTTAACCTTCGGGGAGCGTTCACCACGGTGTGGTTGATGACTGGGGTGAAGTCGTAACAAGGTAGCCGTAGGGGAACCTGCGGCTGGATCACCTCCTTATAGATGGCATTCGGTCAGCAAGAATTCACAACAAGTTGTTCTTTAGTTTAAGCTTACGTTTTAACAAGCGTAATTGGGTCTGTAGCTCAGCTGGTTAGAGCACCGTGTTGATAACGCGGGGGTCAGTGGTTCAAGTCCACTTAGACCCACCATTTTATAATGGGGCCATAGCTCAGTTGGTAGAGCGCCTGCCTTGCACGCAGGAGGTCAACGGTTCGACTCCGTTTGGCTCCACCACTATAGACGAATAAGCTTTAAGTGCTAATAGTATAAATAGAAACAAGTGATTTATCTTTGAATAAAGACACGATTACTTCTTTCTGTTTTATACAGAATCTGTGACTCGACGAGAGCATAGAGACTATTTAAAAACATAGATATGAGTCTGGGTTAGGAGGGGCGTGTTCACGCGCACCTCTTAACCTTAATCACTCACCTCTTAACGACATCAGTTGTTATCCCAGGGGTAAGTGATTAAAAAAGTAAAGAGAACTGAATCAAGCGTATAAACATAGGTGATATCGTTATCATAATTAGACTTTATAACACTTAGAAGTTAAGACTTATTTATAAGTCAAGACTACTTGGGGTTGTATGGTCAAGTAATGAAGCGCACATGGTGGATGCCTTGGCAGTCAGAGGCGATGAAAGACGTGACAGCCTGCGATAAGCTTCGGGAGGCGGCAATATCCTGTGATCCGGAGATTTCTGAATGGGGGAAACCCACCTACCATAAGGTAGGTATCTTGTACTTGTACAAGAAGCGAACGAGGGGAAGTGAAACATCTCAGTACCCTTAGGAATAGACATCAAATGAGATTCCCTAGTAGCGGCGAGCGAACGGGGAGAAGCCGATTAATGCTAATGTAGAAGAACAGCGTGGGAAAGCTGACCGTAGTAGGTGATAGTCCTGTATTCGAAACATTAGCGTTAACATATTAAGTAGAGCGGGGCACGAGAAATCCTGTTTGAAGATGGGGGGACCATCCTCCAAGGCTAAATACTCCTGACTGACCGATAGTGAACCAGTACCGTGAGGGAAAGGCGAAAAGAACCCCTGTGAGGGGAGTGAAATAGAACCTGAAACCGTGTGCGTACAAGCAGTGGGAGCCTTAATTTATTAGGGTGACCGCGTACCTTTTGTATAATGGGTCAGCGACTTATATTCTGTAGCAAGGTTAACCGTTTAGGGGAGCCGTAGGGAAACCGAGTCTTAATAGGGCGTTTAGTTGCAGGGTATAGACCCGAAACCGAGTGATCTATCCATGAGCAGGTTGAAAGTGCCGTAACAGGCACCGGAGGACCGAACCCACTGTCGTTGAAAAGCCAGGGGATGACTTGTGGATAGGGGTGAAAGGCTAATCAAACTCGGTGATAGCTGGTTCTCCCCGAAAGCTATTTAGGTAGCGCCTCGGACGAACACCATTGGGGGTAGAGCACTGTTTCGGCTAGGGGGTCATACCGACTTACCAAACCGATGCAAACTCCGAATACCGATGAGTGATATCCGGGAGACACACAGTGGGTGCTAACGTCCATTGTGGAGAGGGAAACAACCCAGACCGCCAGCTAAGGCCCCAAATTCCTAGTTAAGTGGGAAACGAGGTGGGAAGGCATAGACAGCTAGGAGGTTGGCTTAGAAGCAGCCATCCTTTAAAGAAAGCGTAATAGCTCACTAGTCGAGTCGGCCCGCGCGGAAGATGTAACGGGGCTCAAACTAGGAGCCGAAGCTGCGGATTTGAATTTGTTTTCAAGTGGTAGGGGAGCGTTGTGTAAGCCTGTGAAGGTGTGTCGTAAGGCATGCTGGAGGTATCACAAGAGCGAATGCTGACGTGAGTAACGATAATGCGAGTGAAAAGCTCGCACGCCGGAAGATCAAGGGTTCCAGTCCAACGTTAATCGGGGCTGGGTGAGTCGACCCCTAAGGCGAGGCCGAAAGGCGTAGTCGATGGGAAATCGGTTAATATTCCGATACTTGTTTATAATGCGATGGAGGGACGGAGAAGGTTATGTCAGCCTGGCGTTGGTTGTCCAGGTGAAAGGATGTAGGCTTGTGGCTTAGGTAAATCCGGGCTACAACATGGCTGAGATCTGATAGCAAGCTGTACTTGTACAGTGAAGTGGCAAATACCATGCTTCCCAGGAAAAGCTTCTAAGCAATAGTTATAAACGAATCGTACCCTAAACCGACACAGGTGATCAGGTAGAGAATACCAAGGCGCTTGAGAGAACTCTGCTGAAGGAACTAGGCAAAATGGTACCGTAACTTCGGGAGAAGGTACGCTGCTGATGGTGATAGGACACGCTCCTTGAGCTGTTGGCAGTCGCAGATACCAGGCTGCTGCAACTGTTTATTAAAAACACAGCACTCTGCAAACACGAAAGTGGACGTATAGGGTGTGATGTCTGCCCGGTGCTGGAAGGTTAATTGATGGGGTTAGCGTAAGCGAAGCTCTTGATCGAAGCCCCAGTAAACGGCGGCCGTAACTATAACGGTCCTAAGGTAGCGAAATTCCTTGTCGGGTAAGTTCCGACCTGCACGAATGACATAATGATGGCAGCGCTGTCTCCAGCAGAGACTCAGTGAAATCGAAATCGCAGTGAAGATGCTGTGTACCCGCGGCTAGACGGAAAGACCCCGTGAACCTTTACTACAGCTTTACATTGAACTTTGACCTGACTTGTGCAGGATAGGTGGGAGGCTTTGAAGCCGAGACGCTAGTCTCGGTGGAGCCAATCTTGAAATACCACCCTGGTCATGTTGGGGTTCTAACTCAGGTATAACAATACCGAGGACAATGTATGGTGGGTAGTTTGACTGGGGCGGTCTCCTCCTAAAGAGTAACGGAGGAGTACGAAGGTGCGCTCAGACCGGTCGGAAATCGGTCGTAGAGTATAAAGGCAAAAGCGCGCTTAACTGCGAGACCCACAAGTCGAGCAGGTACGAAAGTAGGTCTTAGTGATCCGGTGGTTCTGTATGGAAGGGCCATCGCTCAACGGATAAAAGGTACTCTGGGGATAACAGGCTGATACCGCCCAAGAGTTCATATCGACGGCGGTGTTTGGCACCTCGATGTCGGCTCATCTCATCCTAGGGCTGAAGCAGGTCCTAAGGGTATGGCTGTTCGCCATTTAAAGAGGTACGCGAGCTGGGTTTAGAACGTCGTGAGACAGTTCGGTCCCTATCTACCGTGGGCGTTGGAAATTTGAGAGGATCTGCTCCTAGTACGAGAGGACCAGAGTGGACGAACCTCTGGTGTTCGGGTTGTCACGCCAGTGGCATTGCCCGGTAGCTACGTTCGGATGGGATAACCGCTGAAAGCATCTAAGCGGGAAGCCCACCTCAAGATTAGATTTCCCTAAAGAGCCGTTGAAGACTACGACGTTGATAGGCAGGGTGTGGAAGTGCAGCGATGCATGTAGCTAACCTGTACTAATTGCTCGTTTGGCTTGACCATACAACACCCAAGTGGTTTGTATGAAAGCTCTAATTAATCTATCTTGTATAAGCGAAAGCTTATAGAATAAAAGAAAGAATATTTCGATATCACCTTTAACCTTGATTCAGTTAGGTTGCAAGTTGATCGACCATAAACTAAACACTTATAGTCAAACAATAAAAATAACAGACTCATATCTAACCCCCTTTGCTGACGACAATAGCATGATGGCACCACCTGATCCCTTCCCGAACTCAGAAGTGAAACATCATTGCGCCAATGGTAGTGTGGGTTCGCCCATGTGAGAGTAGGTCATCGTCAGCTCTCTATCCTGATCATCCCCCGACTAGTTATCTAGGCGGGGGATTTTCTTTGCCTAAGAAAAAGTGCCAATGCGGATTTGAGAAAATCAGCTAGATCTCAAGTTTCTTGATAGATAATTTAGAGACTAGAGACTAGAGACTAGAGACTAGAGACTAGAGACTAGAGACTAGAGACTAGAGACTAGAGACTAGAGACTAGAGACTAGAGACTAGAGACTAGAGACTAGAGACTAGAGACTAGAGACTAGAGACTAGAGACTAGAGACTAGAGACTAGAGACTAGAGACTAGAGACTAGAGACTGATTTGAACCCGTTTTCTGACGATCATTACCCTATCAGCTGGTTAAATAAGCCTTATTCTAGAATAATTAAATGAATAGTTAGCTTCAAATAAGCAATTAACCCATCTAATGTCAGCTTAATATAACATCTACAAGTGTTTTCAGCGTTAAAACCTAAGTACATCGAATCCCTATTTTCCTCTAACCCATTGAAAACTATGCATTATTAAAAGTCTTATCAAATAAACCTAAAAACCTCTAATAAAGCGGTTGACACCCCTGTCAGAATCTATATAATACGCCCCACAGCAAAGGAAGCTAAGCAGTAAGTTAACCAACTTATTACTTAGATTACCAAGCTAAGACAAAACATAAAAAAGCTTGACAATTCAAATCATTATGATAAGATAGTCGGCTCGCTAGATAGCTTGACCTGAAAGGGATTAAGGCTAAACAGCAAGAGAAATACCCTATATATCAGTTACTGGACGACAGTGATTGAGCACTATTTAAAAGCATAACTAAAGAACAACTTGTGTGGATTTTTGCTGATTCAGAATGCTAAAAAATAAAGTTGGTTTTAACTCCTTTTCGGAGTTCATTCTAACTATAAAAATTATCATTTAAGACAGCAGAAAAACTCAAAGTTAATTCATTACGAACATAATTTTTAGCGATTTTGCCAGATTAGATGAGCCAAGTTTAGAAGCTTCTTTAAAGAGCTTCATAGCAAGATTAAACTGAAGAGTTTGATCATGGCTCAGATTGAACGCTGGCGGCAGGCTTAACACATGCAAGTCGAGCGGTAACATTTCTAGCTTGCTAGAAGATGACGAGCGGCGGACGGGTGAGTAATACTTAGGAATCTACCTAGTAGTGGGGGATAGCACGGGGAAACTCGTATTAATACCGCATACGACCTACGGGAGAAAGGGGGCAGTTTACTGCTCTCGCTATTAGATGAGCCTAAGTCGGATTAGCTAGATGGTGGGGTAAAGGCCTACCATGGCGACGATCTGTAGCTGGTCTGAGAGGATGATCAGCCACACCGGGACTGAGACACGGCCCGGACTCCTACGGGAGGCAGCAGTGGGGAATATTGGACAATGGGGGAAACCCTGATCCAGCCATGCCGCGTGTGTGAAGAAGGCCTTTTGGTTGTAAAGCACTTTAAGCAGTGAAGAAGACTCCATGGTTAATACCCATGGACGATGACATTAGCTGCAGAATAAGCACCGGCTAACTCTGTGCCAGCAGCCGCGGTAATACAGAGGGTGCAAGCGTTAATCGGAATTACTGGGCGTAAAGGGAGCGTAGGTGGCTCTATAAGTCAGATGTGAAATCCCCGGGCTTAACCTGGGAACTGCATCTGAAACTGTAGAGCTAGAGTATGTGAGAGGAAGGTAGAATTCCAGGTGTAGCGGTGAAATGCGTAGAGATCTGGAGGAATACCGATGGCGAAGGCAGCCTTCTGGCATAATACTGACACTGAGGCTCGAAAGCGTGGGTAGCAAACAGGATTAGATACCCTGGTAGTCCACGCCGTAAACGATGTCTACTAGTCGTTGGGTCCCTTGAGGACTTAGTGACGCAGCTAACGCAATAAGTAGACCGCCTGGGGAGTACGGCCGCAAGGTTAAAACTCAAATGAATTGACGGGGCCCGCACAAGCGGTGGAGCATGTGGTTTAATTCGATGCAACGCGAAGAACCTTACCTGGTCTTGACATATCTAGAATCCTGCAGAGATGCGGGAGTGCCTTCGGGAATTAGAATACAGGTGCTGCATGGCTGTCGTCAGCTCGTGTCGTGAGATGTTGGGTTAAGTCCCGCAACGAGCGCAACCCTTGTCCTTAGTTACCAGCGGGTTAAGCCGGGAACTCTAAGGATACTGCCAGTGACAAACTGGAGGAAGGCGGGGACGACGTCAAGTCATCATGGCCCTTACGACCAGGGCTACACACGTGCTACAATGGTAGGTACAGAGGGCAGCTACACAGCGATGTGATGCGAATCTCAAAAAGCCTATCGTAGTCCAGATTGGAGTCTGCAACTCGACTCCATGAAGTAGGAATCGCTAGTAATCGCGGATCAGAATGCCGCGGTGAATACGTTCCCGGGCCTTGTACACACCGCCCGTCACACCATGGGAGTTGATTGCACCAGAAGTGGATAGCTTAACCTTCGGGGGAGCGTTCACCACGGTGTGGTTGATGACTGGGGTGAAGTCGTAACAAGGTAGCCGTAGGGGAACCTGCGGCTGGATCACCTCCTTATAGATGGCATTCGGTCAGCAAGAATTCACAACAAGTTGTTCTTTAGTTTAAGCTTACGTTTTAACAAGCGTAATTGGGTCTGTAGCTCAGCTGGTTAGAGCACCGTGTTGATAACGCGGGGGTCAGTGGTTCAAGTCCACTTAGACCCACCATTTTATAATGGGGCCATAGCTCAGTTGGTAGAGCGCCTGCCTTGCACGCAGGAGGTCAACGGTTCGACTCCGTTTGGCTCCACCACTATAGACGAATAAGCTTTAAGTGCTAATAGTATAAATAGAAACAAGTGATTTATCTTTGAATAAAGACACGATTACTTCTTTCTGTTTTATACAGAATCTGTGACTCGACGAGAGCATAGAGACTATTTAAAAACATAGATATGAGTCTGGGTTAGGAGGGGCGTGTTCACGCGCACCTCTTAACCTTAATCACTCACCTCTTAACGACATCAGTTGTTATCCCAGGGGTAAGTGATTAAAAAAGTAAAGAGAACTGAATCAAGCGTATAAACATAGGTGATATCGTTATCATAATTAGACTTTATAACACTTAGAAGTTAAGACTTATTTATAAGTCAAGACTACTTGGGGTTGTATGGTCAAGTAATGAAGCGCACATGGTGGATGCCTTGGCAGTCAGAGGCGATGAAAGACGTGACAGCCTGCGATAAGCTTCGGGGAGGCGGCAATATCCTGTGATCCGGAGATTTCTGAATGGGGAAACCCACCTACCATAAGGTAGGTATCTTGTACTTGTACAAGAAGCGAACGAGGGGAAGTGAAACATCTCAGTACCCTTAGGAATAGACATCAAATGAGATTCCCCTAGTAGCGGCGAGCGAACGGGGAGAAGCCGATTAATGCTAATGTAGAAGAACAGCGTGGGAAAGCTGACCGTAGTAGGTGATAGTCCTGTATTCGAAACATTAGCGTTAACATATTAAGTAGAGCGGGGCACGAGAAATCCTGTTTGAAGATGGGGGGACCATCCTCCAAGGCTAAATACTCCTGACTGACCGATAGTGAACCAGTACCGTGAGGGAAAGGCGAAAAGAACCCCTGTGAGGGGAGTGAAATAGAACCTGAAACCGTGTGCGTACAAGCAGTGGGAGCCTTAATTTATTAGGGTGACCGCGTACCTTTTGTATAATGGGTCAGCGACTTATATTCTGTAGCAAGGTTAACCGTTTAGGGAGCCGTAGGGAACCGAGTCTTAATAGGGCGTTTAGTTGCAGGGTATAGACCCGAAACCGAGTGATCTATCCATGAGCAGGTTGAAAGTGCCGTAACAGGCACCGGAGGACCGAACCCACTGTCGTTGAAAAGCCAGGGGATGACTTGTGGATAGGGGTGAAAGGCTAATCAAACTCGGTGATAGCTGGTTCTCCCCGAAAGCTATTTAGGTAGCGCCTCGGACGAACACCATTGGGGGTAGAGCACTGTTTCGGCTAGGGGGTCATACCGACTTACCAAACCGATGCAAACTCCGAATACCGATGAGTGATATCCGGGAGACACACAGTGGGTGCTAACGTCCATTGTGGAGAGGGAAACAACCCAGACCGCCAGCTAAGGCCCCAAATTCCTAGTTAAGTGGGAAACGAGGTGGGAAGGCATAGACAGCTAGGAGGTTGGCTTAGAAGCAGCCATCCTTTAAAGAAAGCGTAATAGCTCACTAGTCGAGTCGGCCCGCGCGGAAGATGTAACGGGGCTCAAACTAGGAGCCGAAGCTGCGGATTTGAATTTGTTTTCAAGTGGTAGGGGAGCGTTGTGTAAGCCTGTGAAGGTGTGTCGTAAGGCATGCTGGAGGTATCACAAGAGCGAATGCTGACGTGAGTAACGATAATGCGAGTGAAAAGCTCGCACGCCGGAAGATCAAGGGTTCCAGTCCAACGTTAATCGGGGCTGGGTGAGTCGACCCCTAAGGCGAGGCCGAAAGGCGTAGTCGATGGGAAATCGGTTAATATTCCGATACTTGTTTATAATGCGATGGAGGGACGGAGAAGGTTATGTCAGCCTGGCGTTGGTTGTCCAGGTGAAAGGATGTAGGCTTGTGGCTTAGGTAAATCCGGGCTACAACATGGCTGAGATCTGATAGCAAGCTGTACTTGTACAGTGAAGTGGCAAATACCATGCTTCCAGGAAAAGCTTCTAAGCAATAGTTATAAACGAATCGTACCCTAAACCGACACAGGTGATCAGGTAGAGAATACCAAGGCGCTTGAGAGAACTCTGCTGAAGGAACTAGGCAAAATGGTACCGTAACTTCGGGAGAAGGTACGCTGCTGATGGTGATAGGACACGCTCCTTGAGCTGTTGGCAGTCGCAGATACCAGGCTGCTGCAACTGTTTATTAAAAACACAGCACTCTGCAAACACGAAAGTGGACGTATAGGGTGTGATGTCTGCCCGGTGCTGGAAGGTTAATTGATGGGGTTAGCGTAAGCGAAGCTCTTGATCGAAGCCCCAGTAAACGGCGGCCGTAACTATAACGGTCCTAAGGTAGCGAAATTCCTTGTCGGGTAAGTTCCGACCTGCACGAATGACATAATGATGGCAGCGCTGTCTCCAGCAGAGACTCAGTGAAATCGAAATCGCAGTGAAGATGCTGTGTACCCGCGGCTAGACGGAAAGACCCCGTGAACCTTTACTACAGCTTTACATTGAACTTTGACCTGACTTGTGCAGGATAGGTGGGAGGCTTTGAAGCCGAGACGCTAGTCTCGGTGGAGCCAATCTTGAAATACCACCCTGGTCATGTTGGGGTTCTAACTCAGGTATAACAATACCGAGGACAATGTATGGTGGGTAGTTTGACTGGGGCGGTCTCCTCCTAAAGAGTAACGGAGGAGTACGAAGGTGCGCTCAGACCGGTCGGAAATCGGTCGTAGAGTATAAAGGCAAAAGCGCGCTTAACTGCGAGACCCACAAGTCGAGCAGGTACGAAAGTAGGTCTTAGTGATCCGGTGGTTCTGTATGGAAGGGCCATCGCTCAACGGATAAAAGGTACTCTGGGGATAACAGGCTGATACCGCCCAAGAGTTCATATCGACGGCGGTGTTTGGCACCTCGATGTCGGCTCATCTCATCCTAGGGCTGAAGCAGGTCCTAAGGGTATGGCTGTTCGCCATTTAAAGAGGTACGCGAGCTGGGTTTAGAACGTCGTGAGACAGTTCGGTCCCTATCTACCGTGGGCGTTGGAAATTTGAGAGGATCTGCTCCTAGTACGAGAGGACCAGAGTGGACGAACCTCTGGTGTTCGGGTTGTCACGCCAGTGGCATTGCCCGGTAGCTACGTTCGGATGGGATAACCGCTGAAAGCATCTAAGCGGGAAGCCCACCTCAAGATTAGATTTCCCTAAAGAGCCGTTGAAGACTACGACGTTGATAGGCAGGGTGTGGAAGTGCAGCGATGCATGTAGCTAACCTGTACTAATTGCTCGTTTGGCTTGACCATACAACACCCAAGTGGTTTGTATGAAAGCTCTAATTAATCTATCTTGTATAAGCGAAAGCTTATAGAATAAAAGAAAGAATATTTCGATATCACCTTTAACCTTGATTCAGTTAGGTTGCAAGTTGATCGACCATAAACTAAACACTTATAGTCAAACAATAAAAATAACAGACTCATATCTAACCCCCTTTGCTGACGACAATAGCATGATGGCACCACCTGATCCCTTCCCGAACTCAGAAGTGAAACATCGTTGCGCCAATGGTAGTGTGGGTTCGCCCATGTGAGAGTAGGTCATCGTCAGCTCTCTATTCTAAAGTAAAACCCCCTCCGCGAAAGCAGAGGGGGTTTTTCTTTGTGCTTAAAAATACCAGTGTGATACTTGATACAGCTTTATTTATTGTCCTATTCCTCAATGTTAAGTAATACGCTAGTAGGCTCCTATGGTTATAGTTATACTTTCGGTTCGTGATATTATTATTGCCGTTTCAAGATAATAAGTCGCTATAGAATACATGGAGTTTAATAATGAAACAGATTGAAAGAAATGTAGGAATAGCTAAAAGAGCTATGGAAAATTCATCTGACCGACTAAACAGTATTGAAGATAGTACAATACAATCTGAATATAAGGAATTCTACGAACTGTTTGATAATCGACATGATGACCCATTAACTATTGATATAAAAAAGCTCTTCACTGGTTTCTTGAATATATGGGTGACGATGATTGGTTTGAGCGCAGACAGAATGTTATTGAGTACTTTAGTAAAATAGCAAAGAACATCAACGAAGAGCAAGATGCATACGATGTTGATAGTAATAAGAAGACTAGAATGGCTTTTTACGAAGATTGGGTTGCATGGTATTTATATCTTGCGGAGTCACTTGCGGACCGTCCAGCCGTTGATGAACCAAGCCAATCATCGAGAATTTGGCCTTTCTTTGCAACAATTGGAAAGTACAGCGAAGAACTTAAAAAGGTAAAAGGAATCGATGCTAAGTTACACGATTTGCTTAAAAAAAGAATAAATCAACCTGACTCTATACTATTTGAGCTTGTCGTGGCAATTTGTTATCTGAGGAATGGATGGACAGTGGAGTTTATCCCTGAGACAGGAAAAAGTAAAACTCCAGATTTATCCGTTTTACGCGGAAATCAAAATTATTTTGTTGAATGTAAAAGATTAGCCAAGGTGACTGAATACTCTGAAAAAGAGAGAGCACATTGGATTAAGAGGTGGAGAGAAGTACTTCCACTTTTAATTCAGTATCCGCACTCAGTGTTTTTAGATATTGAGTTCAAGGTTGAAGTGGAAAAAACAGAAGTCAACTTAGTTGCCAAAGTTTTCCAAGATATGGTATTAACTGGAGCAGTTAAACACGGATCTTGCTTTGAAAATGAACACGTTAGAGTCTGTGTAAAATACATGGATATGAAAAGGATACACGATCATTTCGATAAGTGGATGGTCAAATATCCATCACCTCAGCTGCATGCTTTATTTGATGATAATTACGATCCTCAAGGCAGCTATACCAACGCTTGCATTGCAAAGCTAGTCGAGATTAATCCTGATAGCGAAAGTATAATAAACATATTCGCTGATGAAATCGATAAAGCTTATTGTGCTAAGTGGGAGTGCACAGCCGTTGAATCAATCAATAAAAAAGCTAAAGATGTTAAAAACCTGTTAGTTAAAGCAGTTAAGCAAGCACCAAAAAATGGCTCTACTATTGTACATATTGGTTATGAAACTTTGCATGGACCTCATGTTGAGTATATTAGAGATGCAAAAATAGTTGAACTGCTTTCAAGTTTTAAATTTGGTTACAAAGATATAGCTTCAATATTTTGCCACTCATTTCAGTCCCGTCTTTTTGCAAATAACGAATGGGATTTTGCAGAAACTACCAGATACTTTGGCATAACTAAGAACCCTAATGAACTACTAAACAACAATCTTCTTATGGACAGGGATGGGACAGAAAAAGCAAATGAAACGCATTGGTCTCAAGATATGCAAGAGTACCTGAATAAATAAGTTTAAAACAACTCACCCATTTCAACCACATCTTCAAAATCAAACCCCAACTGCTCGCCCTTACGCTGTCTCATCTGCTCAATACGCTGCTTACGTCCTGCGATAAGCCGTAGCACCTCGCGTTGCTGCTCTGTCGTCATATCATGCCATCGCTGGCGCTCCGTTCGACTGCGCAGGCAACCAAAGCAATAGCCTTTTTTATTGCTTTGGCAAAGACCAATACATGGATTGGCAATCTCAAACAGCTCAAACTGTTGGTTCATGGCGACTCCATGGCTATTATCGTCATTCCTTTGACTTGCATAAAACTATTATGACAATATTATTATGTCGCAAATACTGACTAATGGTGTGCCGTTTTATTGTTATTATTTTTGTTTAGCAGGTGCTATGCTTAGCGTCACTAGCCTATATAAGATAATCATAACAAAATTAATAAGTGAGATGATACGTGAACTTGATTTATATCCATGGACTGGACAGTGATGCGAACTCTACCAAGGGAATGCTATTAGAAAAATACTGCCAGCATCATCATCCTGATATCAATGTACTGCGTCCCGATTTGAATAAATCGCCACAAGACGTGTTCGATAAACTGATAAGTCTAGTTGAGGAATGGGGCAGCGACTCAAAAGTTGTATTCGTTGGTAGCTCATTGGGTGGCTATTTTTCTACCTTGGTGAGCAATCATACAGGCTGTGCGGCTTTACTATTAAATCCTAGTACTCAGCCACATGTGACATTACAGCGCTTTGCTCATGACTTACTGCTAAATAACGATAGTAATGAAGGTCAAGGCGAAGATAAATTGCCAAAGAATCAAATTCTCTATACGACCACTGGCGGTTGGGATATTACTTCTGCGGATTTGCAATGGTTTGCAGATCATCAGTTATCAGAAATTCATTATCCTAAAAAAATTGCTGTATTTATCAAAGAAGACGATGAGTTATTAAATCCTGAATTGTCTAAAGCCTTTTATCAACAGCAAGGGAGTACGGTTATTTTACAAGCGGGTGGCGATCATCGGTTTAGTGACTTTGGTGAGCAGTTGCCGATGGTGATAAATATGCTACAAGATTTAGTACGAGTCTAAACAGGCGACATTATATGACGTGAGCGATGGACTATTAACCTTAACGTCGCTATTTTTGGTTATAATGGTTGAATAGAATTAATCAGACATGAATCGTTAAGGATGCATTTGTGAGTCAATATAATGCGCAATCGTTAGAAGTTTTAGAAGGGCTTGAGCCAGTACGTCGTCGTCCAGGTATGTATACCGATACCACGCGCCCCAATCATTTGGCGCAAGAGGTTATCGACAACTCAGTTGATGAAGCGTTGGCGGGTTATGCTAAAACCATCAAGGTGCAACTGCATAGTGATGGCTCGTTGTCTGTCGAAGATGATGGGCGTGGTATGCCGACTGATATTCATCCTGAATTTAATCAATCGGGTATTGAGCTGATTTTAACTCGTTTGCATGCCGGTGGGAAGTTTTCGACTTCTAATTATGAAGTGTCAGGCGGTCTGCATGGGGTAGGTATCTCTGTCGTCAATGCGTTATCAACACGTGTTGAGGTGACGGTATGGCGTGATAGTACACAGTTTGATATGGCGTTTGAAAATGGCGCACCAGTTACGCCGTTGACTGAAGCAGTCAGCTCAAACAAACGCAAACGTGGTACCAGAGTGCATTTTTGGGCAGATGGTCGCTTTTTTGATACGCCTAAATTTAATGTCAAGCAGCTCAAGCACAATCTAAAAGCCAAAGCAGTATTGGCAGCTGGATTGACGATTGAATTTGTCGATGATATTAATAATGAAAAGGTGGTTTGGCAGTTTACTGACGGAGTGGTCGAATATCTAAGCGAACAGTTGGATGGTTTAGAAACCTTACCTGAAGCACCGTTTTATTATAATTACGATGCGAAAGCGGGCGAACGTGCTGCTATTACCTTTGCCTTGTCTTGGTTGCCTGATGGTGGCACGCCAATTCAAGAAAGTTATGTGAACCTTATCCCGACGGCTCAGGGCGGTACGCACGTCAATGGTCTGCGTACTGGTATCTTAGAGGCATTGCGTGAGTTTTGCGATATTCATAATTTGCTACCACGGAGTGTCAAGTTAACGGCAGAAGATGTCTGGGATGGGGTGAACTATATTCTGTCGCTTAAATTTTCTGAGCCGCAGTTCTCTGGGCAAACCAAGGAGCGTCTGTCTAGTCGTGAAGCTGCTGGGGCAGTACAGACATTGGCAAAAGATGCTTTTAGTCTGTGGTTAAATCAGCATGCCGATATGGGTACTCAAATCGCAGAGCTGGCGATTAATAAAGCTGGACGTCGTCTCAAGTCTGCCAAAAAAGTCGCCCGTAAGAAAATCACGCAAGGTCCTGCATTGCCGGGTAAGTTGGCAGACTGTCGTGGTGATTTGCGTGATGGTGCTGAGCTGTTTTTAGTAGAAGGGGATTCTGCGGGCGGTAGTGCTAAGCAAGCACGCGATCGCCACTATCAGGCGATTTTACCTTTGCGTGGGAAAATTCTAAATACGTGGGAGGTGTCATCAGATACGGTGTTATCGAGTCAAGAGATTCATGATATCGCTATTGCTATCGGTGTCGATCCTGCATCTGACGATCTGTCTGAGCTGCGTTATGACAAAGTCTGTATCTTAGCGGATGCGGATTCTGATGGTCTGCATATCGCCACGCTGATTTGCGCCTTATTTGTGAAGCATTTTCCTGCCTTGGTGGATGCGGGTCATTTATTTGTCGCCATGCCGCCATTGTATCGCGTGGATGTGGGCAAAGAGGTGCATTATGCGTTAGATGAGCCTGAGCTTCAGCACATTTTGGCCAATGTGACGGGCAATAAAAAAGCGCAGATTACCCGTTTTAAAGGCTTGGGTGAAATGAGTGCAGAGCAGTTACGTGAGACGACCATGAACCGTGATACTCGGCGTTTAGTTCAGCTAGATATGGATGACATGGTGCTGACCAATAGCGTGATGGATATGCTGCTGGCTAAAAAACGTGCTGCTGATCGCAAGGTTTGGCTTGAGAATAAAGGCAATTTAGCTGATATATCCTAATGGGCTTGATGGATATGTCCATCAATAGCTATATATTTATATAAGTTTATAAACCGGTAAGCTGGCAAGCAATAAAAGCCTATAAAATTCAATTTAGTTGTATAAGCTTAATGTTATTATGTAGGTATCTTTTATTATGTGGTGCCGTCATGACATCAAAGTTATTTAATCGTTCAAAAGCTGCTGCTTCTCAGTCTGTAAACTCTAAAATATTGCCCAAGCTTAGTAGAAAGCAGCTGGGTAGTTTAGTTCCGAAACGCGGTAATAAAATTGCGCCAGTGATTGCCTCAGCTATGCTAAAAGCTGCGGGTTGGCGTACAGTTGGAGAGATTCCAAATATTTCACAAGCCGTGGTTTTAGCGCTGCCGCATACTTCGAATATCGATGGGGTTTATGCGATACCAAGTTTATTCGCCCTAGATTTAAAAATCAGTATTATGGGTAAGCATACGTTATTTAAAGTGCCCGTATTTGCTCAGCTATTAAACTGGATAGGGGTGATTCCCATTGATCGTAGTGATAAAGGCTCAGTGCTGCAAGCAAGTATTGATAAGTTCAAAACAGGTAAGCCACTATTTTTGGGTTTAGCACCAGAAGGCACTCGTCAATATACTGAAAATTGGAAATCAGGCTTTTATTATTTAGCAGTGGGCGCTGGTGTACCTATTTTGCCGGTAGCGATGGATTACAAAACCAAAGAAATACGCTTTATGTCGTTGGTCTATCCTAGTGGTGATATCGAAGCGGATTTACCAAAAATTTATGCTCAGTATAAAGGGGTGATACCAAGACATCCTGAGCGCTTATCTCAACCATTACAAGATATCAGTCATTCAGCTGAATAAAGTTTTTAAATGAGTTATGAGTATCTGTATTATATTAAGACCCCCTGACAGATTAATGTCAGGGGGTCTTTTGTTTGCGGTGATGAGTTTTAAGAATGGCTAAAAAACTAAAAAACTAAAAAACTAAGCATTGAGTTAGCTATTAAACGTACTCACCCCGCCATCAACAGGTAAATTCATACCAGTAATAATGGCAGCATCATCACTGGCTAAAAACATCACAGCGGCGGTTACATCAAACGGTGTCGCTGTCTTCCCTAGTGGAGAGTGGGTAATAAATGGATTTGGGCTGATGTCTGTTGCCACCAATCCAGCAGATACGGCATTAATACGTACATTATTTGGTATATTCTCTAATGCCAGCTTCTTTGTAACATCAGTCAAATTCTTTTGTCTAGCTTTATAGGTCTTCATATTCCAGTCTGCTGATATCTCCGTTAGCGTTGACACATTAACGATATTGCCTTGTGTTTTTATCAGTTCTGGAATAACTGACTGATGAATGCCGACCGCAGTATCTATATTGACCATCACATCAATATGTTTATATTTGTCGCGTACATGCTCTATTAATCTTGCCGTTTGGGTCAGATCATTAATGTCACTGGTTACGGTAAGGTGGTTACCTGTATTGATCCATGTATGATCCTGTGGCAGATCCTCGTAGATGTATTCTAAAATATCGTTATTAATACCAACGATTATACAATTCGCCCCTTCTTGTGCAAATCTAAGCGCCGTTGCACGACCAATATCAGAATCTGCACCTGTTATAATGACAGTTTTTTCTTTAAAGCGCTTCATAACGTTCAATCCTTTTTATTATATAATGGTCATTAAATAATTTTAATAAATGACTCTAAAAAATGTAATCAAAGGCAGCCCATAAGCGATAAGTTTGACTGCAAATCATGCTACTTTGCTATTATCATAACAACTCATTGCCCTGAAAGCGACTGCATTTAATAAGGCTTATTTTGTTAAGTTTTTCGTTGGTAGCCTGTCGTTATAGCGAAAACATTTGCGAATATTCAACATGCTCTAGTGTTATGCTCATCAATAGCAACTTACCATACAACGCGTCCATTCGATAATAAAAGGTTAACACTGTGTCTGACTCATCTATTACCCTATCTGATAATGACTGTCTTGTTAATGAGTTGACCTGCTATTTGCAGAAAGATGCTGTAGATATTGCTTTGACCAATATGCAGCATCTTGAGCATAAATATGACGCGTGTTACCGTGCTCAGCAATATCACTATCAATTGCCACTGGGTAACCTATCATTACTTGAGCTCATATTGTATTTGCCTGCTAAAAGTAGTCTGGTCGATATTAAAGCTGCGCGTATGGCGGTAGTAAAGGCCGCGCTCATATGGCACAAGACATATCTTACTCAGCATAAAAATAACGACAACATGAGCCATAATGTTTTAGTTTTTGATATTCAGCGCACCGATAAAGCTGAAGAAATCAATAAAATTAAGATAAATAACCAGCAACGACAATCCCTAAAACGGCTCACTCATGGTTTTGGTGTCCGCTATTTTATGGAAGATTTGGTTGTGGATATGAGCGACAGTATGCAGCAGCTACAAGTTTTTAGCTGGCATGATTGGCAGGCGATATTAGCAAGCCTACAAGCACCATGCGAGTTATGGCGATTTTTGCATTATCGTTTAGGGCAATTACAGTATTCAGCCAGTAATCATGTCATTAGCTTTGAATCAGAAGCAGATCTAGTCACTCAGTTTTTACATAGCCCTACTTTATTTAGGGACGCTATCGCAGTAGATAATGCACTCATCAAGTACGAGGTGCAAGATGAGCCCAATCCTGCATTAGTCGCTATGACACTTGCCTACAAAAACAAAAGCACGACTGCGCAGATGTATCATCAGCATATGGCGCAAGCGGCAGCTCTGTGGTCGCAGCTAAGCACCCAAATGATAGAGATGCTCGATGAAGAGGTACTAGACAATGCTGATAAAGAGACACTAGGAATAAAACGCTGTTATTGGCAACAGCAGTTATTGGACGAGTCTTTATTTTCGCGCCATGAGCTGGTTCGAACTCTATATCGACATCCTAAACAAGCACATGGTCTGCAAAAAGAAGGTTATGTCGTCCATCAGCACTCTTATGAGAGCTTGGGACGGCATTATGTATTGATCTTCTATGGACAAGATGTTGAGAGCCAGCACAGTAAACAGGCTATTCAGCCAAACTTAGCAAAGATTGCACAGGATGTTGCGAGCCGCCTGCCAATAACCGAGCTGCATCATGTAATTGTGTTGGGCATTGATTTTATTGACGAGTCTAATGACACCTTTATTGATATCGATTTATGGATTCAACCGGTTGATCCGATGACCCAGCGTGAGCGGCAGCTGACCAAGCAACTACAGCGCTTAAACCAACAGCATAAAAAGCAAACGAAAAATAACTTATGAGCAAGTAACAATGAGTCAGTGCGAATGCAATTAAATTTGAATATACCTGCACGGAAGACCAAGTCCTGAGTATGATTTTGTAGCGATGTTTTGTAGCGATATTTTTGTAGAAACTAAATTTACGCCATAAAAAAAGACAGCCTAGGCTGTCTTTTTTATTCAAAATATATCGTTAATGATGACTTATTTTAAGTCGTTATTATCAATATCAGTAAAGCCTTTATTACTTGGCGCTAGATTTGAACCAGTGTCGATATCGTCATCACTTGTTTCAACATGAGTGATATCTACATGACCCGTACTAAGATTGTTGGTATCGACAGTGCTAGTAGGGAAGTCACTAGTCATTGTACCTGAAGCAGCAGGAGTGTTCTCTCGAACTGAGTCAGCAACTTTTTCTTGTGTACTTGAGCGAGTATGAAGAGCAGATTTCGCTTTAGCTTCTTCACGTTCTTTGTCCATTTTATCCTGCATTTTACGTAGGAAACGGGCAGCGGCTTCTTGACCACCAAGACCAAATGAAAGGGCAAAGGCTACTGCTACGGCACCTAGTGTTAGACCAAAGGCTAGGTTAACGATAGAATCAGCAATACCCATCGCTTTTAGACCCATGGCAAGTACTAAACCCATGATTAGTACACGGACGATGTTTGCTAAGAATTGTGAGCCTTGCTCAGAACGCTCAACGACACCTGCAATGATATTGGCAAGCCAGAAGCCAATAAATAGGATAATTGCGCCCAAGATAATGTTGGCACCAAACGCAATAAACATGGCGATAATGGCTGAGATAGGCTCAAAACCTAGTAAGTCAGCGGCGGCAATTGAGGCAAATAACATTGCAAAGAAGATAATCGCATAACCAACAAGGTCAGAGACTCTCTTGTCGCCCATCGTTTCTTGTAAACCAACTTTCGCAGGCAATTGGTTAATCTCAGTGTTTTCGATCAACCCTTTGATGATATTGGCAACCATACGTACCACATAGAAGGTCACGACTAAAATCGCAACCGCCATAAAAATATTTGGCAATGCTTCCATGATTTTGTTCAGCATGTTTGTCGCAGGACGAGCAATCACTTCAATTTTTAATGCATTTAATGCAGCAATAATAGTTGGAATGATCACTACTAAAAATGCCAATGAACCAGCGATATTAGGCAAGCTGTTTTTTTCGCTTAAACCTGCTTTTGTAGCCAGTTCTTGAACATTAAAAGTAGACACAAGGTTGGTCACAATGCCGCGTACCACTTTGGCAATGATATAACCGACGACAAAGACGACACCTGCAATGAGGATGTTAGGGATAAAGCTAAAGATTTTATCAACCATGTTAGTCAATGGAGCAAACAAACCATCAAGCTCTAATTTACCCAATACCATCGTCAAAACAACCAACAAGATGAACCAATAAACCATATCGGCAATCGTGCTGCTCATCGGTTTTACACCTGCCTGAGCACTTAAACGCTCATCCATTGACGTTTTCGCCAATGCCGCGTTGATAGCTGTGCGTGCAACAGTAGCCAAGACCCAACCAATAATACCCACAGCGATAGCGCCGATAAGATTAGGGATAAAGGCTAGGACTTGATTGACCATATTTGCAAACGGTGTCGAGATTGAGTTCAAATTCAATTGATTCAGCGCCCCAGAAATCGCGATGATAAAGATGAACCAAAATACAATCTTAGAGATAATACCTTCTAAATCGTAGGTCTTACCCGTTGAAGAGTTCATGCGTTGGTTCAGATTGACTCTAGATAATACATTACGAACCAGTGCCGCGATACCCAGTGCCACTGGCCAACCAATAATAAATATTAAAATAGCACCAATAATAGAGCCAATCGGCCCACCAAGATAACCGTTAAAAGATGTGTACATTGGATTCATCTTATCCTCCTTTAATCATCGTACGAAAGCCACTCAACAATATCATCAGTACAGCTATTGTTGAGCGAAACCAATACATAGATGGTTATAATTAATAGTATTTTTAAAGTAAGTTATGCGGTGATATTATAATTTTTGAGTAGATAACCTTATCAAAAAACCTTATCAAAAAACGTTGGTTTCCCTCGTGTTAATTACCTTACTGCCAATGTTAATCATCCATGATAAAGACGTACACTCGGTTACTTATCACCTTAACTCATTTAGCTTAGCTGATGTATTAGTGGATTTAAAGATAGAAAGCTTAACGTGTTACTGTATTTGTGTGATAACTTGTTATTATGATGAGAAATATTAACATAGACTGTACATTCGCCCGATAATTTGACGGCAAACATGGTTCCTAAAACTAAGATTTGTTATTATAGGAACATGTGACATCTCGCCACTATCCTTACAATTTGAGAGTACTTTATGAAAAAAATCACTACTTTAAGCGTTGGTGCACTTGCTAGTGCTATGTTGTTGGTAACAGGCTGTAGCACAAATAACGGTAACCAAGAGACAGCTGCTAAAAGCGTTTCAATCACCGAGCAAAGCTCAGCAAATGAAAAAGTAGGTTATAGCTTAGGCTTCATGATGGCTGAAGGTAACAAAGAAACGGTCGGTGACCTGAATCTTGATACCTTTGAAAAAGGCTTCCGTGATGGTTATGAAGGCAATGAATCAGCATTGACTCAAGAACAAATGCAGGAAGTGTTGACGACTTATCAAAAAGAGCAAGAAGAAAAGTTCGTTAAAGACATGGAAACAAAAGCTGGAGAAAACAAAACCAAAGGCGCTGCATTCTTAGCAGAAAACGCTAAAAAAGAAGGCGTCAAAGAAACGGCTTCTGGCTTACAGTACAAAGTTATCACCGCAGGTACGGGTAAATCACCAAAAGCGACTGACGTGGTTGAAGTGAACTACGAAGGTAAGTTAATCGATGGTACGGTATTTGATAGCTCTTATGAGCGCGGTGAGCCAATTGAGTTTCCGTTGAACCAAGTTATCGCTGGCTGGACAGAAGGTCTACAGCTGATGAAAGAGGGCGGCAAATACGAGTTTTATATCCCATCAGATATTGCTTATGGCGAAGCGGGTAACGCAGGTATTGAGCCTAACAGCACGCTTATCTTTACGGTTGAGCTGTTAAAAGTAAAATAATACTTAGTACACACCCTAGTGAACAGTGTTAAAAAATAAAATCATAAAAAAGCCCTCATAATATTATGAGGGCTTTTTTATAACTAGAATTTAAGTATCTAAAGAGTTTTTTGAAAGACTTTAGAATTACGACCATTATGGTATTTTTCTTGACGCGATGCAGGTAGCGCGCTGGCCTCGACTTCGGCGAAGCCTTGCTCAACGAACCAATGTGCCGTCCGTGTTGTTAATACAAACAACTTGTGCAGACCATGACTGCGCGCTTGTTGCTCTAAGAATGCCAGTAAGTCAGCACCGCGACTACCGCTACGATAATCGGGATGTACGGCGACACAGGCAACTTCTGCTGATTCTGTATCCAATGGATATAGCGCCGCGCAGCCCAAAATCATACCATCACGCTCGATGACACTATAATTATCAATCTCTTGCTCTAAGCGTTCGCGTGAGCGGCTGACTAATATGCCTTGCTCTTCTAGCGGTGATAATAGCTCAATCAGTCCGACCACATCGTCAATATTGGCACGACGAATCTCTTCGTAAGGGTCGTGGCTGATAAGAGTGCCAGAGCCATCACGAGTGAATAGCTCTTCTAATAAGGCACCGTCTTTGGCATACGAGATAATATGGGTGCGATGGACGCCTTGGCGGCAAGCCAAACTGGCGCAATTTAAGAAATAATTGATCTCGCAATTTAAATCACGATCACGTAAGAAGCGGTCGACTTCATTAGGAATCATCTCTCTTAGTAAGCGATCATCGTCATTGATGCCTGCTTCTTCACCCAAGAAGATAAGCTTATCAGCACCCAGTGCCACGGCTGCACTGAGCGCCACGTCTTCAGCTAGCAAATTAAAGACTTCACCAGTTGCTGAATAACCCATTGAGCCTAAAATCACAATATGGTCGTGTAGCAGGTTGTTTTTGATGGCCTCAACATCGATAGAGCGCACTTCGCCAGTCATTTGGTAATCGATACCATCACGAATACCGTAAGGACGTGCGGTCACAAAATTGCCTGAAATGGCATCGATGCGTGAACCATACATAGGTGAATTGGCCAGTCCCATCGACAGCTGCGCTTCGAGTTGTAGGCGAATAGCGCCTACCGCTTGTAAAATAGCAGGCATCGCCACGCGCGGTGTAATTCGAATGTCTTGATGCAGTGGGGAGGTAATGTCAGCATCTTTTAAGTTCTTTTCGATTTGCGGTCGCGCTCCATGTACCAATACCAGCTTGATACCTAAGCTATGCAGTAGCGCAAAATCATGAATAAGGGTGCTGAAATTTGGATGATTGACCGCCTCACCACCAAACATAATCACGAACGTTTTGCCGCGATGGGTATTGATGTAGGGGGCAGAGTTACGGAACCAATGGACGTATTCAGGGTTGATTTGGGGCATGGCGCTAGTAGTCATAATAAGGGCAATAGTAGTGAGAATAAGAAAAGGGGCGTAGCAAAAAATGCCTATCGCTAAAGAATTACCATAGCAAAAAACGCCGTTATGAGCTATCTTTTATTTCAGTAGTATCAATCAATTTTTATCACTGATGGACGATATACACAACCCCAACACGGGGTTAGTGTACGTACAAACACTTTTTGCTATGCTAAACGCTATTGCTTTACAGGCGATGAACGAAGATAATCAATAAAAATAAAAACTTTATACGCTAAGCTTACCAGCTATGACAAGATAGCAGCATAGCAGCATAGCAGCATAGCAGCATAGCAGCATAGCAGCATAGCAGCGCTTGCCATTAGCTGTCACTACAATCAGCAGCGATACTAGGTCTGCCAGTACTATAACAGTCAATCATTTATAATTAGTCGTGTTTCTTATAGCATGTTTCTTATAAGTGGGTATGTTCCGTCTAAATTGCGCTGCCTGTAAACGATTCAATATACACCAAAAGTTATTCAAATTTTACCAGCTGCGTTTTACCGACATATTAACCAGGGATAATGAAAACCATGAAAAAAAGTAACCAATTTGCTAGCCCATTTAGTGCTTGGAGCGGACATCGCTTATTCCACGTTGTGGCTGGTACGCTCATCGGTGCGATGGTAGTGACGCAAGCCTCGGCAATGCTACCGACGCCAGAACAAGCGGTTGATAGTTCGGCAGCTGTACAGACCAATGCTAATAAAAGCAGCAACTCGAGTGCACAGGCCGTCAATAGTAAAATTACCGCGTCATTGATTAGCGTTGATGCAAATGGTCAAGAGGTTTTGGCTCCGGTGAATGCTAGTACGCGCCTGCAATCAGGTAATGTCTTGGAGTACCAAGGCTATTTTACCAATACCAATGCAGATCGCGTCCGAAAAATGACCGTGACGATGAGTATCCCTGAGCAGGTAGAGTTATTGCGTACAGTATCACCTGAATTTCCATACGGCAGTGCAGACGGCAATACTTTTGCCCGTATGCCATTACGTGGAAAAGTGGATAACCAACTGCAAGAAATTCCATTAAAATATTATAAAGCGGTACGCTGGGATTTAGAGGGTGTTGGTCTTAATGACACCGTAGTGGTTAAATACCGTGCACGTGTGAAATAAGCCAGTCATTTAGTATTAAGTATTTTATAAGGGTGATTTATTTAATACTGGCTTAATATTAGTTTAATCACAAAAAGCATCACGGCTCGTTGCTGTGGTGCTTTTTTATGGGTTGTTAACAAGAAATCTTGGTACGCCGTTGCAAGGCACTTAAAGCGTCACGTATTTTCGGCTAGATTTTTCTTTGATTAATTGCTTGATGGCAGCCATCTGTGCGGTAGTGGCTTGCGATCCTGCAGCGATGAGAGCACGGCGCTGGCTGGTATCTAGTGAGCTGATATGACTGACCGCAGGCGTAATCAGCACATCAGCACGATCTCGTTCACGCTGCATCGATGAGGCACGATTGGCGCTTGGTGGGGCTACGACATTACTCTCTAAAAATCCCCAAAAATTGCTTAATCCGTTGAGGTTTAATTTTTTATCAAGTGTAGACACACCGCTAGTATTGTTAATACTAGTATCTGTCACATCAATGGCAATAACAATATCAGCGCCCAAGTCATGAGCGCTATCGACAGGTACTAGGCTGACCACGCCACCGTCGATATATTTTTTACCGACCTTTTCGGGAATACGTGGCGCAATAAAAATATTCGGTACGCTACAGGACGCTTGAACGGCAAGCCCTGCATCACCAGTGGTAAAAATGGCTTTTTTCAAAGTATGCTTCTCCGCCGCGACTGCTGCAAAGCGGATAGGGAAATCCTCTATTACTCGTCCATCGACTTTATCGTTGATAAAGTTCTTGAGTTTGATACCCTCGATGACACCTTGATTGGATAAGACAAAATCTGTCAATTCGCTATCTGTAGTGGTCAGTGCCAGTTGCTCAAGCTGTACTGGTGTGTAACCGCTCGCATATAGGCCACCAACCAAGCTGCCGACGCTGGTGCCAACGATAAGTGTGGGCTTAATGCCATTTGCTTCTAGTGCTTTAATCACCCCAACATGGGCGAAGCCTTTGGCACCGCCGCCGCCCAATACTAACGCCACATTAAGTGGCGCTATTTTTGGTGTTTCAGGTAACGGCTGCGCTGGCGTTAGAGAGCTACAAGCGCTGATAGATAATCCGAGTACGGCAATTAAGCTGGTGAATAGCACTCTCATACTATGTCGCACTCTTAGACTATGAATAGGTGGTCGGTACTGGGCAGGAGGGAACATAAAAACACCTTATAAAATGACCATAATACGGAAAATAAGATATCAGTTATTGATATGATACAAATGAGCCGTTTGACTTTCAGGCTTTTTGACGCAGTATTACTAAATAGCTGAGCATAAGCAATTGTATTGTCAGCTATAATGAAATGAGTCGGTGTTTTGATGTGTCCTGTTGATGACAGCTGTTTTATAAAAACTGTCATCATCTACGGTATATTGAAAATATTTGAATGAGTATATGAAAATTAAAAATAATATCGTTAGGATCCTTGATGTCAGTATCAGTGAACGCTTCTTTAACTAGCCCAACAGAGCACTTTAGGTCTGAGCTGCCACTCTCAGCGCTAGATATGCCAGTGACGGCACTGGCGGGTGTGGGATTAAAAGTCGCAGAACAGTTGGCACAATTGAATATTAAACGAATATTTGATTTATTGCTGCATCTGCCACGTGATTATGAAGATCGTAGCCGATTGCTGTCTATAGCAGAGGTGGGGCACGGGCAGTCTGCGTTGATTACTGGGCGTGTGGTGCACGTCGATACCAAGCGCAGCGGTATGACGGTCGTGGTAGATGATGATACGGGCACCATATCGCTACGGTTTTTTAAGGTTTATCGTGGTCTTGCACAAACCATGAGCTTAGGGACGCAACTGCAATTATTTGGCGAAGTAAAGGTGAGTCGTTATGGTAAGCAAATCCACCATCCTGAATATCAAATTATCAGTAGTAATGAAGCGGTAGTAAATACCGGTTTGCAGCCTATTTATCCAAGTGTCAAAGGTTTGCATCAAAATAAGCTGCGTACCTTAATTAAGCTGGCATTACAGACGGTTCGCAGTGAAGGCTTACCGATGACGCTGTTTACTCCTACAGACTTTGCAGTCGTGGCTGACTTGCCATTAGCGCCTTTTGAACCGACGAAGACAGTAGTAACAGAGGCAGAGTATACAGAAGATATATTTTCGACATTGGCGCGTAGTGTGCCAGATAATACGACTGGTCATAGCGTTAGTAGTGTCAATAAAACCAATGTCTATGATGCCAATAATAATACAAACAGTGATATCCATACAGTCGCTAATAGAACAGTTAATAACAACGTCTATAACCTGACGATATTTGAAGCCTTAGTATTACTGCATACACCGCCGACTTATACCGACGCCGGACGACAATATCAGCTACTCACCCAGTTAAGTGCCCGTACTCATGCGGCATGCCAGCGTTTGATTATTGAAGAATTAACCGCCCATCAGCTCAGCTTGTTATATCGTCGTCAGCAACTGCATCAGCATAAAGCACCCAAATGTGCCACACAAAGTCCGATTACCGATAAGCTATTTGCTGCATTACCATTTGATTTAACGGGTGCCCAGCAACGAGTCATGAAAGATATTACGGCTGATATGGCAACGTCCATCCCGATGCTGCGGTTGGTGCAGGGCGATGTTGGCGCAGGTAAAACCTTGGTTGCAGCAGGTGCGGCGGGTTATGCGCTTGATAGTGGCTGGCAAGTGGCTGTTATGGCACCCACAGAAATTTTAGCAGAGCAGCATTTGGTTAACTTTAAGCAATGGTTTGAACCGTTAGGTATCGGTGTCGGCTGGCTCGCTGGTAAACAAACGGCGAAGCAGCGCCGCGAAGCGCTGGAAGCCGTCGCAGAAAACACGATGCAAATCGTGGTCGGTACTCATGCACTGTTTCAAGAGCAGGTGCAGTTTGCCAAATTGGGCTTAGTTATTATCGATGAACAGCATCGCTTTGGTGTTGAGCAGCGTATGGCACTGACCAATAAAGGTGTGGCGAATAGCACACCACATCAGCTGATTATGACCGCTACCCCGATTCCGCGCACGCTCGCGATGAGCGTGTACGGTGATATGGATACCTCGATTATTGATGAATTGCCACCGGGGCGTACGCCAATTACTACGGTGACCATTGACCGTAATCGACGCGATGAAGTCATTGAGCGGATTGCGGTTAATTGTGAAGCGGGTAGGCAAGCGTACTGGGTTTGCTCGTTGGTCGAAGCGTCTAGTGTACTGGATGCGCAAGCTGCTGAAGCTACTTATGAGGATTTAAATGAGCGCTTGAATATTCGCATTGGTCTTGTCCATGGCAAGATGAAATCCGTTGACAAACAAGCCATCATGCAAGAATTCAAAGCTGGCAATTTGGATTTGCTGATTGCCACAACGGTCATTGAAGTCGGGGTCGATGTCCCTAATGCGTCGTTAATGGTCATTGAAAATGCCGAACGATTAGGTCTATCGCAATTACATCAGCTGCGCGGGCGAGTCGGGCGAGGCTCAACCAAAAGCTATTGCGTACTGTTATACCAAAAGCCATTATCAGAGACAGGTACAGAGCGTTTAAATGTCCTGCGTGATAGCACTGATGGTTTTGTCATTGCGCAAAAAGATTTGGAACTGCGTGGTCCCGGTGAGTTATTAGGCAAACGTCAAACGGGTAACGTCGGTTATTATTTGGCTGATCTGATACGTGACGAGCAGCTGTTTGCCATTGCTCAGCGTTTAGCCAAACATTTAATTGCAGATCCTATGCGCAAGGCAGATGTCAGCCAACTGATTCACCGCTGGATGCCTGAGGCGAGTCGTTATACTAATGCCTAAGGCGTATAGTCAATTCAATCGGTTATCCTCTAAATGGGCTAAAAATGGCTAAATTAATAGCAAAAAAGAGGACAGCCAATGCTATCCTCTTCTATTCTTTGACGTAAAGCCATCATCTGGAAAAAAAGCTATTTAGCTTTTTTCGACTTTTTCAATGACTTCTTAAGATCTTTGAGGTCTTTCTTTTTCTGCTTAATTTTTGCTTTGGTATCTTTAATTTCTTGTTTAAGCTTCTTTACGTCTGATTTATTAGCCATGATGGATTCTTTTATTAGTAGAGTTATCTTAATAATGACAAATTACCCCATAAATACAAGTCTAAACTGTAGGGCGTATGTATCATTAGTTTTTACAAGTGATTGTTCCAACTATAATGGTCATATCTTAATGCATTCAATATGACAGCATATTTGGTCATGTTTTCATTGGCTGAATAGGTTTTAAGCAAGGGATTTTGTGCGAAGAAGACTTATGCAATGAACTAGGAATACGCTGTCTTTTGTCTTTACTTATCGTTCACCTGATAATCTTTGCTACTAATACCTTTATTAAGTTCAATGTCTTACTACGTCTTGATTATTATATCTTGATTACTATCAACAATTGACTATGTAGATACTTAACATAATTGACCCAATGACGAGATAGTCTACAATGATAAAAGACTATTTTGATAAGCTCTGCCTGTATCATTTTGTTTCCCTTATACTTTTTACGGCGTTAGTACCGTGCTTATTTATAGAGACCGACTATGAGTGATTTTGAACACCCTAATAATAAGCAAGCACCGACTAGCGAGCAAGAAACCAACATTGAGCCACCTCAACCATCTGAGCTACCACCGTATCGCCAGTCTGATAATTTGTCTAAAAAAACCGCTTCAAAACTACCATTATGGTTGTTACCCGTATTGGCAGCCGTGCTTATCATTGGTGTGCTACTTGGAAAGTATTGGGACGGTAGTGATAAAGCCGCGACCGATGAATCACCAGCTTCTAGTCGTACTTCAAGTGATGGTGCCACTGCAAGCGCTACGAGCACTGAGCAGGCGGTATTATCAGTAGAAACGGTCAGCCCAAGCCAAGATGATATTGGTAACACACTCAGTGCTGATGGCACCATTGATGCCAAAGATACGGCGAATGTCAGTGCTAAAGTCAATGGCGTGGCTATCGAGAGTATAGTGGTTGAAGAAGGTGATCGCGTCAAAGCGGGTCAAGTATTGGCGATATTTGACACCGATGCTATGGAGCAGCAAGTCTTGCAAGCAGAGGCAGATGTTGCCGAAGCAGAAGCGACGCTTGCCAATGCCAGCGCTGATGCTGCCCGTGTATTGCCACTGCTTGATATTGATGCGATTAGCAAACAAGAAGCCGATCGCTATCGCACTGCAAAGCTTCAAGCACAGGCTGCGCTACAAGCCTCCAAAGCGCGTCTGAGCACTCAGCGCTTGAGTGTAGATAATGCAACAGTGGTCGCACCAGTCAGCGGTGTCATCAGCGAGAAAATGGCGGAGGTCGGTATGGTTGCTGGTGGCGAGCCATTATTTACTATCATTAAAGGTGGTATTTTGGAATGGCGTGCAGATATTGATCCCAAGCTTGTCGGTGAAGTCAGTGTCGGGACGCCAGTACGGGTGAGCTTACCAGATGGTGATACGGTAATGGGGAAAGTGAGCCGCATAGCACCAACGGCGGACAACAACCGGCAGATTACCATCTATGCGAGCTTGGCAGCCAATGCAAAAGTACGGGCAGGTATGTATCAAACGGGTGAGTTCCTATTAGGCAGTGCCAGTACGCAAACGGTGCCCAATAGCGCTATCGTCAGCAACGATGGCTATGATTATGTGATGCTAGTAACCAATGTGACCACTCAAGATGGTCAGACCATGGGTCGTATCAAGCAACAACGAGTGACATTGGGCGAGCGACTTGGCGAAAATGTGGCAGTGCTAGAGCCATTGCCTAGTGACAGTCAAATTGTCAAACAAGGCGGTAGCTTTTTAAATGATGGAGATTTGGTGCGTATCGTTGATGGTGTTAGCCAAACGAGTACAGCAGCGCAGGCACAACCATGAGTTTAAATGTTTCTGCTTACTCGATAAAAAATCCTTTAGTTGCCATTTTGCTATTTATACTACTGACGTTAGGCGGTATTTATGGCTTTATGAAAATGAAGGTGCAGCAGTTTCCTGATATTGACCTACCTGCAGTTGTGGTCACGGTGACTTTACCGGGTGCCGCGCCATCACAGCTCGAAAACGACATCGCAAAAAAGATAGAAAACAAGCTCACCAGTATTGAGGGTATCAAGCATATTCGCACCACGTTACAAACGGGTGCTGCCACCATGGTCACAGAGTTTGTGTTAGAAAAGGATATTCAAGAAGCGGTCGATGATGTGCGCTCGGCAGTAGGCGAGGTACGCGGCGATTTGCCTGCCGCGGCCAATGACCCTATTATTACTAAAGTTTCAACCGCAGGATTCCCCGTTGTCACTTATTCTGTGGCTTCTAAAAACATGAATGTGGAAGACTTGTCTTGGTTCGTCGATGATACGGTCACCAAGCGTCTTTCTGATATACCGGGTGTCAGCACGGTTAGCCGTATTGGTGGTTTGCAGCGTGAGATTACCGTCGCAGCTGACCCGATTACCTTGAGTGGTCTTAAGCTCTCTATCACACAACTATCCAATCAAATCACGGGTATTCAGCAGGACAGCTCTGGTGGTGAAGCAGAAGTGGGCAAAACCACCCAGACGATTCGTGTCCTTGGTGCGGTGGAGCGGGCAAGTGAGCTCAATGATTTACAAGTGGCAATCCCAGCAGGTGGTACGCAAGCGCTTGGACGTATGGCACAAATCACAGATGGCGCGGCTGACCCAAGCTCTATTGCTAAGCTCGACGGGCAAACGGTGGTGGCATTTAACATCACCCGCTCGCGTGGTGCCAGTGAAGTCGAGGTCATGGAGCTGGTTGATGCAGAGCTTGCCAAGCTGTCAGCCGATGTAGGGAATATCACTATTGAAAAAGTCTATGATCGGGCAACGCCCATCGCTGAAGATTATCAAGCCTCATTACGGATGCTGATCGAAGGTGGTCTGTTAGCAGTCGTCGTTGTATTCTTATTTTTGCGCAATATTCGGGCAACTATAGTTGCTGCTGTCGCCTTGCCATTATCAGTGATTCCCACCTTTTTAGGTATGTACTTATTTGGCTTTAGCCTCAATATTATATCTTTGTTGGCATTGTCGTTAGTGATTGGTGTATTGGTTGATGATGCGATCGTCGAGGTCGAGAACATCATACGGCATTTACGCATGGGCAAGACACCGTATGAAGCAGCGATGGAAGCGGCTGACGAGATTGGCTTGGCGGTAGTCGCGACCACCTTTACTTTGATTGCCGTGTTTTTACCCACCGCCTTTATGGGCGGTATCGTTGGACAGTTTTTCCGTCAGTTTGGCTGGACGGCTGCATTGTCGATTTTTGCGTCTTTGATGGTCGCGCGTCTTATCACACCGATGATGGCAGCGTATATATTGCGACCAGAGAAAAAACACGTTGAGAAACAAAGCGCGCTGATGGGTTGGTATCTCAAAATAGTGGCATGGACACTGCATCATCGCTGGCTGACGATGGGTGCAACTTTAGTGTTATTCGTGGCGTCACTGATGCTTGTCAAATTACTACCAACATCGTTTATTCCTGATAATGACATTGACCAAACTCGTGTGGCGATTGAGTTGACACCTGACGTTGCGCTGGAAGACACAGAGCGCGTTGCTGCGCTGGCAAGTGAGCGTATTTTAGCAATGCCTGAAGTCACCAATATTTTTACCTCAGTCGGTGAGGCTCAGGCTAGCATGGACTCAAACTCTAGTGGTGGCAAAGCCGAAAATATAGCAGGTCTAGACATCGTACTAGCACCACGTGCAGAGCGCAGCTCTAAGCAAGAGATTGAACGTCAAATAAGTAGTTTGTTGGCAGAAGTGCCAGGTGCGCGCTTTACCGTCGGTTTGTCGAGTGGTGGAGAGAGTGGTTACAACTTCTCTATGACCAGTACTAATCCGCAATTGCTTGAACAAACCGCTCAGCAAATCATGTCAGAGATTCGAGGGCTACCCAGTGCTGGCTCCGTGACCAGTGACCGCAGTTTGCCGCGTCAAGAGTTAACGGTGACGCCAGACAGACTGGCGATGGCGGATAAAGGTGTGACCACGCAAGACATCGCTACGACGTTACGAGTGGCGACGGTGGGTGACTATGAGCAGCGTTTATCCAAGCTCAATTTGGATACGCGGCAGATTCCTATCGTCATTCGTTTACCAGATGTTGCCAAACAAAATGTCAGTCAATTAGAAGGTCTATATGTACCGAGCTCGTTACCAGCAGGACAGGGTGTACGTGTGGGTGAAGTCGCGTCATTAGACTTTGGCACTGGGCCTGCGCAGATTAGCAGGCTCGATCGGGAACGCGCCATCAGTATCACGGTGCAACCTGCGAGTGGCGAGCTTGGAGATTTGGTACAAGCGGTTAAATCAGTACCTGCCATGCAACAACTACCGCCTTCCATTACCATTATTGACCAAGGTCAAGCAGAAAACATGGCTGAGCTATTCAGCGGTTTTGTGATTGCGATGTCGGTCGGTGTGGTTTGTATTTTAGGCGTACTTATTCTATTGTTTGGGCGTATATTGCAGCCTTTTACCATTTTGATGGCATTGCCTTTATCGATAGGCGGCGCTTTTGTAGGCTTGGTTATTACCAATAGCAGTCTTTCTATGCCGTCGATGATTGGCTTTATTATGCTAATGGGTATTGCCACCAAAAACTCTATCTTATTGGTCGATTATGCACTGATTGCACAGCGTCGAGGTTTGGCGCGTTTTGAGGCTATTATCGATGCTTGCCGCAAGCGGGCGCGTCCTATTATTATGACCACCATTGCGATGGGCGCGGGGATGTTGCCCTTAGTCTTCGGTTGGGGTGATGCCGATCCAACCTTCCGTCGTCCGATGGCCGCTGCGGTATTGGGTGGTCTGGTGACTTCGACGTTATTAAGCCTTGTGGTGATTCCAGTGGTTTATACTTTGATGGATGATTTGTCAGGATGGTTTGCTAAATGGCTTGTACCTAGTGGCAAAGAGCAGACAACGACAGATAGCAAAGTATAATTTAACGGATTTATTTGATCATACTTATGACATAGCGTTAGCAGTGAGAATGCTATATCTAAAACAGACAAGCCCATACTGATTGATTAAGTATGGGCTTGTTGTCATTATATAAGAGAGTAATTATAAGAGAGCAATTATAAGAGAGCAATTATAAGAGAGCAATTATAAGAGCACAATCACAAGAGCACAGTCACAAAGGATGTGATGGCTCTATCATCTATATAGCAAAGGAATGTTACTATGAATCAAATGTCCCTCTCGACAGTCATACTGTCCTCGCGGAAGCCGCTACTAGCCTTATGCCTAAGCATGTTGGGTATCGCCAGCAGTCAGGCGAGGACTTACGATATCGACCCCACCCATACCAATGTACGCTTTGCTATTGACCATTTTAATACCTCTACCAACACAGGTGGCTTTTATAATATCACTGGGCAGCTAGATTATGATCCAGCGGCTCAGACTGGTAATATCTCGCTAGTAATTCCTCTGAATAGCTTAAATACAGGCAATGCAGCATTTGATATCACGCTAAAAAGCGCAGATTTTTTCGATATTGAGCAGTTTCCACTGGCGCAATTTGAGTCTACCAAATGGTATTTTACGACTGATGGTAGTGGCTCAAATGTCAGCAAAGTTGATGGTATGTTGACACTACACGGCAAGACTAACCCCATTACGCTAACGGCCAGCAAGTTCAATTGCTACCTAAATCCAATATTAAAAAAACCAGTTTGCGGTGGGGATTTTACAACGACCATTGATCGAACGAAATGGGGCATCAGCAAATATACGTTATTGGGTATTACTAAAAAAGTTCAGCTAAACATTCAGATTGAAGCGGCAAGACAGTAGTTTGACCGCGTTAAAGTTGAAAAAATCTTAAGAATGTTTATCGCTAACACAATCAATAGAAAGCAATTCTCTATTTATATTATAAAAAAAAGGGCTGAGACTTAGAAAATAAGTTTCGGCTTTTTTAATGAGAGAACCCTTAGATTCGTTAGTTAGTTTATCGAAATTTTCTTTATGCTTTCACTGGCGTAGCTCATTTTTCTACAGGCTTATTTTGTGCTGAATGATCCTATCGAGCAAGTCATAAAGTCTCCGCTATCCAATCTCATGTCATACCATAAATTCATTAACATGAATTATATTCATCTTATATTTAAATAGTATCGTTTTTATTCATGTAATAGTTTAGGTATGATTCATCTCATACACAAATTTGGTTTTATCTCAAATAATGAGAGTAGATTAGGGTAGCGGATTATCATGAGTAAAGAATTTAGTTGTGCCATTAAGCGCATTCGTTTTGATGAAAACTATCATCCTGCAAATAGCACGCGTTTGACGACGAACTTTGCGAATTTGGCGCGTGGCGAGCATCGTCAGGAGAACTTAAGCAAAACATTAAGAATGATAAATAATCGTTTTAATGCATTGGCACATTGGGATAATCCCACCGCAGATCGTTATTCTGTTGAGGTTGATATTATTTCTGTCGACATGGATGTGGCAGGAAATGGCGATACTTTCCCTATCATCGAGATGCTGCAAACAACGATTGTGGATCATAAAGAAAACACCCGTATTGACGGTATGATTGGTAATAGTTTTTCATCTTATGTGCGCGATTATGACTTTAGCGTCGTATTATTAGACCATTTCGATAAACATCCATCATCTGCGCCGCCAGTAGATTTCGGTGACTTACATGGCAAACTGTTTCAGTATTTATTGAATTCAAGAGCTTACCAAGCTAATTTCACTAAAAAGCCTGTGATTTGCTTGAGTGTTTCCACCAGTAAAACCTATCAACGTACGACCAATCAGCACCCTGTATTGGGCGTTGAATACAAACAAGATGGCTGTTCTTTTAACAAAGGGTCACTAACCGATGAGTACTTTTCCAAAATGGGCTTAACCGTTCGCTACTTTATGCCTACGGGTAGCGCCGCGCCATTAGCGTTTTATTTTGCGGGTGACTTGCTGAGCGATTATACCGATCTTGAGCTGATCAGTGCGATTAGTACCATGGAGACGTTTCAAAAAATCTACCGACCTGAAATTTATAATGCCAATTCGGCAGCGGGTCAAGTGTATCAACCGAGTTTGAAGTACCAAGATTATTCGTTAACTCAAATTGTGTATGACCGTGAAGAACGCAGCCAGATGGCATTGACACAAGGTAAGTTCACCGAAGAGCAGTTCATCAAGCCATACCAAACCATTCTTAATGAGTGGGCAGCAAGCTATGATGTGACAAGCAGCATTGTTCAAAAAGAAGCCGTAAAAAAAGCCGCAGCATAGCCAATATAAATGTAGCCGAAAAGTAAAATACAAATTAATAAGAAGATGAATCGTATGACAATATTATTACCGACACAAAAGTTATTACCGACGTCAACGGCTGGCAGCTTACCGAAACCTTCTTGGCTTGCAGAACCTGAAAAAATCTGGTCACCTTGGGCATTAGAAGGCGCGCAACTGCTTGAAGCCAAACAAGATGCACTACGTTTGACATTGCAAGAGCAAGTGCATGCAGGCATCGATATTGTCAGTGATGGCGAGCAGACTCGTCAGCACTTTGTGACCACCTTTATTGAACATCTGGATGGCGTCGATTTTGAGAAGCGCGAGACCGTGCGCATTCGTAATCGTTATGATGCCAGTGTGCCGTCAGTTGTGGGCGCGGTAAGCCGTCAAAAGCCTGTATTTGTTGATGATGCTAAGTTTTTACGTGCGCAAACCGATCAGCCGATCAAATGGGCACTGCCTGGTCCGATGACCATGATTGATACCTTATATGATGGTCATTATAAAAGCCGTGAAAAATTGGCGTGGGAATTTGCTAAAATCTTAAATCAAGAAGCGAGAGAGTTAGAGGCGGCTGGGGTGGATATTATCCAATTCGATGAGCCTGCCTTCAATGTGTTCTTTGATGACGTCAACGACTGGGGTATTGCCACGTTAGAGCGTGCCATTGAAGGTCTAAAGTGTGAGACGGCGGTGCATATCTGCTACGGCTATGGCATCAAAGCCAATACCGATTGGAAAAAGACACTGGGTTCAGAGTGGCGTCAATATGAGCAAGCCTTTCCTAAGTTGCAGCAGTCGAATATCGATATTGTCTCTTTAGAATGCCAAAACTCACATGTTCCCATGGATTTGATTGAATTGATCCGCGGTAAAAAAGTGATGATTGGTGCCATTGACGTGGCAACCAATACTATTGAAACCCCTGAAGAAGTGGCCAATACACTACGTAAAGCCTTGCAATTCGTCGATGCGGATAAGCTGTATCCTTCAACCAACTGCGGTATGGCACCACTATCGCGCCAAGTGGCACGAGGTAAGCTGCAAGCGTTAAGTGCAGGCGCAGCAATCGTGCGTCAAGAACTGACCGCTTAGGGTTCATTGAATAAACTGATACAAAATTTAGCTTTTATAGGTTGGGTTTTTAACCCCGTCTATACTAGCTTGTTTAAACTCATGAGTGACCTCAGTTATCAATGAACTTAAAGATTTAAAATTTAGGAGTTAAGTCATGATTGAAGCCACCGATTTTAGAGATGGTATGTCTTTGTTAACAACAGCGGTCAATGTTATTACCACAGAAGGCAGCGCTGGTACTCATGGATTTACCGCATCTGCGGTGTGTAGCGTCACCGATACACCGCCAACCTTGCTGGTTTGCATGAATCAGACGTCTCGCTCACATGCTCATTTTATTGAAAATAAAATATTAAGTGTCAATGTTTTAGGCGCACAGCACGAATCAATATCTAACGCTTTTGCCTCCAAATTGAGTTCACAAGAGCGATTTGAATACGGCTCTTGGTCACAACTCAAAACAGGCGCTCCCGTTTTAGAAGATGCGTTGGTCAGTTTTGATTGTGAGATTGAGGACATTCAGCAAGTGGGCACGCACAGTGTTTTCATGTGCCGGGTGGTCGCCATTAGACAAAGTGAGCAAGAGGAGAGTTTGGTGTATTTTAATCGTGCCTATTCTCGGGTTGGTCAAGTGGATCAAGTAGAAATCGCTTAAGTTGGCTTTTTAACTGATTGATTGTCACTGAACTAAAATAACCATCGTACTAACTCTACATAAGAAGTAAATATCCCGTGGAATTAATCGTTTTTTTAATTATAGGCGCGCTAGCAGGATTTGCTGCGGGGCTATTTGGTGTAGGCGGTGGCACAATTATCGTGCCATTATTATTTATCGTCTTTACGCAAATGGGTTACAGCCCTGACAATATCATGCATTTGGCATTAGGTACTTCATTGGCGACCATCATTGTCACCTCTATCAGCTCGCTCATGGCACACAATAAAAAAGGCGCAGTCATGTGGCCTGTCTTCAAAAATCTGGCACCAGGCTTAGCGATTGGTTGCTTTTTAGGGGCAGGGATTGCAGGGCAGATATCTGGGCTGTACCTTCAGCTCATTGTTGGCGTATTTTTGCTTTGGGTCGCCTACAAGATGTTTTTCGGTGGGAAAAAACAGGTAGCTAATCCTGCTACCAATTCTAGTAGTGCCGACGATGCTAATACACAACTGCCTTCAAAACCTAGGCAATTAGCAGCAGGTGGGGTTATCGGTATCGCTTCTGCCATTTTCGGTATTGGCGGCGGTAGCTTAACCGTGCCTTATCTCACGCGTTATGGTGTAGTCATGCAAAAAGCCGTTGGCACCTCAGCTGCTTGTGGTCTGCCGATTGCCATAGCTGGGGCATTAGGTTTTATATTTTTTGGGATGCAGCAACGAATTGATGTGCCTAACACCATTGGCTTTGTGCATATTTATGCCTTTTTAGGGATCAGCATCATGAGCTTTTTTACCGCCAAGCTAGGCGCGAAAGTTGCTCATATACTATCACCAGAGCTTTTAAAGAAGTGCTTTGCGTTGTTATTAACGGTTGTAGGGTGTTACTTTCTGTATAAGGGATTGGTTTGAGTCTTTATATTGGCGCGTTTAAACTGCAACGTTTAGATAGTTCAAAAGTTTATTTTGAGTGGTTCTCTTATAGCAGTCTGCTTTAAGTGGTCTATTAATGGGTCTATTAATGGGCCTAAAGGGTGAAGTATCTGGGTTCTGTTGGGTATGCGTATTTTTGTTTTTCAAAATGGCCTTTGGAAAAAGAAAATCATTTGTCCTAGAGTCTGACAACACGTTAGATGTGAGTAGCACAAGTGCTGGTAGGTTGTTCAAAGAAGGTTTGCTAACCTCCCTTTCTAACCCAAAACCTATCTTATTTTTTATGGCTGTATTTCCGCAATTTATCGATACTGAGCAAGCCTATCTTTCTCAATTTCTAATTTTAGCTTCAGCTTTTTGCCTCTTGGTCTCACTGATCCATTTTTGCTACGCAGAAGCATTTGCTTTAGCCAGTCGATATCTATGGAAAGCTCAGGATAACCTCTAGTTAATTACAAAAATAGGCGGTGCAACATTAATGCTCATTGCCGTTCTATTGTGTGTAAGTGTAGTACTCACTCTCTAAAAGCATCCTATGATTAATACGAGATTGTCATAAAATTTTTAAATATAATAATCAGCCATAACTTTCTAGGCCAACGACATGACTCCTATATACACTGCATTGGCTGTACTGGTTACTTTTATTTGGGGTGTAAACTTTACCTTTATTGCATGGGGGCTTGAAAGCTTTCCACCGCTAATGCTCACCGCCCTGCGTTTTTTCTTTACCACTGTGCCACTGGTTTTTTTTCTAAAACCGCCCAAATTTAACCGTACATTACTTATCTATGCTATCGGTACGTTTGTCATGCAGTATGCTTTTGTCTTCACTGCCATGCACTTAGGGGCATCAGCAGGATTGACGGCACTATTGCTACAAATTCAAATTTTTATTACCGTATTATTGGCGTATTTTATACTGGGTGAGGCCGTGAGTCGCATGCAAATCATCGGTATGCTGGTCGGTGTGCTAGGGCTTAGCGTCATCGCGTTGAACCTTGGTGGTGATATGCCTCTGGCTGGGTTTGTCTGTATCTTGATTGCGGCCATAGGCTGGAGCTTTGGTAACATTGCTTCAAAACAGGCGTCAACACAAGCGACGCAGCAAAGATCAGACGGGGCTATTATTCCGTCTAATACTGGAAGGAATAAGGCATCCGCATTGTCTGCTCTCGCTCTCGTGGTTTGGGGTGGTCTGATCGCTTGTGTGATTTTAACGCTATCTTCTCTCATATTTGAGACCGAGGCATGGCAGCTGGCGACGTTTAACGAGGCATCGCTTAAGTCTTGGTTATCACTTGGGTTTATCGTGTATGTCTCAACGCTGATAGGCTTTGGACTGTGGGCGCATCTGCTTAGTCAAAATACGGCTTCTAAGGTTATGCCGTTTGCTCTATTGGTGCCAGTATTCGGTATGACAACCTCAGTGCTGCTTACAGGAGAGGTCGTGACATGGTGGAAGATGCTGGCAATGATATTGATATTGTCGGGGTTGGTGCTAGCGAATATAAAAATGAAACTGGGAATAAAGCGCCAGCCAATATGATATTAGCTGTTCTTATTCCTATAACAGCGCTTACGGTAAATAAAAATAAAAATAAAAATAAAAATAAAAATCCAAAAGCTCATAGCCGAAGGTTCAAGTCCTTACTAGGGTACCGAACCTTCATATCTAGCATCAGTATGTCGACTTCTTTGATATGACTATCTAAGATAAAACCTACGCTGTTTAATCTTTAGCGCTGTCCACCCAAGAAAACTCTTCTAAGATACGCATCCATTGATCGTCTAATTTAGCTTTTAGCAATAACGGCTCACCAGTGACGGGGTGGCTAAGCGCTAAAGTCTGAGCATGCAGCAACATGCGCGTACAATCATAGTGAGTACGAAAAAATCGTGTGTGACGTATATCACCGTGGCTAGTATCACCCACGATATGATGGAATACATGTCGCATGTGCCGACGCAGCTGATGCTTACGCCCAGTCTCGGGTGTCAAGCGCACAAGACTATAGCGGCTCGTGTCATGCTTTTTTGATATGGCAAATGGTAGCTCGATTTGTGCCAAACTTTGCCAATGGGTCACCGCCTCTTGAGCGGGTTTGTCCAAATCAGCAAACTTATCGGCGATGGCATCGGGTTGAAAGCTTAACGCATAATCGACGGTGCCTTGTTCTGACATATAGCCGCGCACCACGGCTAAATACTGCTTGGTAACTTTGTGTTCAGTAAAAGCCTCGCCAAGGCTGCGCGCCACGGCTGAGCTCTTGGCAAACAATAATACGCCTGACGTAGGCTTGTCTAACCTATGCACCGGAAATACATGACAACCTACCGCATCACGGGTGAGTTGCATGGCAAAGCGTGTCTCGCCTTTATCCAGCCAACTGCGGTGCACCAATAGACCAGCCTCTTTATTAATTGCTACCAGGAATTCATCTTCATAGATTATTTCTATTTGATTAGTGATTTGATTGGCGGTGTCGCTTTCGATATCCATGTTCTCATTGTCCATACTGTAGATACAGTAATTATATAAGTGATTGAATTATATAAATTACTGATATTTTTCTATTTCGTTATTCACAAAAAAATCCTTCGCTATCTTATTCGTACCAGATAGCGAAGGACTCGGTGTAAAAATAAATTTATTGATAATAAAATCAAATACTTATATTACTCAACAGTCACTGATTTAGCAAGGTTACGCGGCTGATCGACGTCTGTACCGCGCATTACGGCAACATGGTATGACAACAGCTGTACGGGTACGCTGTAGACGATAGGGGCAAGCGTTTCACAAACATCGGGCACATAGACCACATGCAATCTGTCTTCTGCGACCATTTGACTAGATTCGCTGGCAAAAACGAACAGCTCACCATGACGCGCGTGTACTTCTTGCATATTGGCTTTTAGCTTATCAAACATGCTGTCTTTTGGCGCTAGTACGACGATGGGCATGTCTTTATCGACCAAGGCCAATGGTCCATGCTTGAGCTCACCTGCCGCATAACCTTCGGCGTGGATATAAGAGATTTCTTTCAGCTTTAACGCGCCTTCTAGCGCTATTGGAAACTGCAAACCACGACCTAAGAACAGGCAGCTCTTTTTATACTCAAAATGCTCACTCATGGCTTTGATAGGCGCATCGAGGTTTAAGCTGGCATGTAGTTGACCACGTAGCTCTTGTAATTGACCAAGCAAGGTACTCAGGTTTTCGCCAGTCATGCGCTCCTGAACGACACCCACTTTTAAGACCAATAGCATTAAAGCGGAGAGCTGAGTGGTGAATGCTTTGGTAGAAGCAACACCAATCTCGGGACCAGCAAGCGTTGGTAAAAAGATATCCGTCTCACGTACCAAAGACGATGTCGGTACGTTGCATAATGCTAAGCTAACTAGACCTGCTGGCGTGTGCTTTTGAATATCACGTAGCGCCGATAACGTGTCTGCCGTTTCGCCAGATTGAGAAATACAAATGACGAGTGTGTTGTCGATGACGACAGGATTGCGATAGCGAAATTCACTAGCGACTTCAACGGAACAAGGCACACGAATAAGGCTCTCAAACCAATATTTTGCGACCAATCCTGAGTGGTAACTGGTACCACAAGCGATGACTTGGACATGCTTAATGCCTTTTAATTGCGCTTCATGACGCTGTAAAAAATCATCGCGCAGCTTAGACGGCTCATCGCTATCTACAGCCATCTCAACAGTACGGGCAACCGCGTCTGGCTGCTCATAGATTTCTTTGAGCATATAATGCTTAAACTCGCCTTTATCGGCATTGTGCTGTGCCGCATCAATTTCATGTATCTGACGTTTTACTTCGACACCATCGGCATAAACCTGAATGCTACTGCGCGTCAATTTGGCGATATCACCTTCTTCTAGATACATAAAGCGATTGGTGACCGGTAGTAGGGCTAATTGATCAGAAGCAATAAAATTCTCACCGATACCTACACCAATCACTAGTGGAGAGCCTAAACGAACAGTAATCAGCTCTTCTGGGCAGTCGATATGTAGAATACCAAGGGCAAATGCGCCATGTAATAACGGAATAACGGCACGAACCGCTTCTAGTAAATCAGGTGTGGTTTTGTAGATATCATTGATTAGATGAGCGACGACTTCGGTATCGGTCTGCGAAGTGAACACGTAACCTTTAGCAATCAATTCTTCTTTTAACTCGGCATAGTTTTCAACGATACCATTATGTACCACAGCAATCTTGCCCGATACATGCGGATGGGCATTACGCTGTGCCGGCTCGCCATGGGTTGCCCAACGTGTATGCGCAATACCAATATGACCATCGAAAAATTCAGGATTAACTGCCACAGCATCGACCAATGCTTGCACTTTACCCACTTGGCGCTCGCGATGGAGTTCGCCATCACGAATGACGGTCAGACCGGCAGAATCATAACCACGGTATTCTAGACGCTTAAGACCCTCAAGTAAGATATTGGCGATATTACGCTCAGCGACTGCTCCAACGATTCCACACATAACTATTCCTTAAATTCGATGTTTCATGTTTTGATTTTTAAAGGCTTCAATGTTTCAATGCTTAACCGCTCAAATACTTTGAGAGGTGATAATGTTCAGTCAATAAATAATAGAAGTTCATACTGGCAGAGCTTTTATACTAACAATTTTGACGTTATAAATATAAGGAAGCAGCATCACAAAAATTGTCATGCTGCTTAGTATTACTTCAATAGATATTGTTCAAAATGCTTGTGATTGACCATTGCTATTTTGACTTTTTGGTCGGACGCTGAAAGTCGTTTTTCTGAGTTTGTCGTGCCCGTCCAAAGGCTAATGCTTTACTGTCGACGTCTTTAGTAATCACTGAACCTGCGGCAACCGTAGCGGTATCACCAATAGTCACAGGTGCCACTAAACTTGAGTTCGAGCCAATGAAGGCATTGTCTTCAATAATGGTTTGTGATTTATTGACACCATCATAATTACAAGTAATGACGCCTGCACCGACATTGACATCTGTACCAATGGTCGCATCACCGATATAACTCAAGTGATTAACCTTGCTGCCATGACCTACTGTTGATTTTTTAATCTCGACGAAATTACCAACTTTACTGTTATCAGACAGTACGGTTTCAGGACGCAAATGGGCGAAAGGACCGACATCAACACCTGCCCCAATCTCAGCGCGATCAATCACGCAATAAGGTTTTATGTGGCAGGCATTACCAATGTGGGCGTTTTTGATGACACAGCCCGCTTCGATATAAACATTGTCACCTAAGACACAATCACCCTCGAATACCACACCAACATCGACAAACACATCTTGACCCGCAGTCAAGGTACCGCGAATATCAACGCGACTTGGATCAGCGAACTGTACACCGGCTTCTTGCAGGTCTGCAACTAATTTGCCTTGCCAAGTGCGCTCTAAGCTAGCAAGTTGTTGGCGGTTATTGACGCCTTCAATCTCAAAGGTATGCTCAGGCTCAATCGCGACAATATTAATGCCTTCAGCGACCGCCATTTTTACGATATCCGTCAGATAATATTCTTGCTGCGCATTGTCATTAGACAGCTTTGGCAGATATTTATGCAATAACGCATTATCGACGCAGTAAATACCGCTATTGATCTCTTGGATCTTCTGCTCATCGGCGCTGGCATCTTTTTGCTCGACGATGGCTTCGATATTGCCGTCTTTGTCACGTCTGATACGACCGAGACCAAAAGGATTGTCTACGGTCAACGTCAACATCGACATGCCCTCGGTGTTAGCCGCTTGTAGTGTTGCTAATGTCTGGCAGCTGACTAATGGCACATCACCATAGAGAATCAGGCTTTGCCCTTCTTTGGGTAATTCTGACAGGGTCACTTTCACCGCATGTCCAGTACCTAATTGCTCAGTCTGAGCAACCCAAGTAATAGGCAGATGCGCATATTGAGCATTGATATCTGCTTGGACTTGCTCGCCACCAAAACCATGAACAATGATAGTGTCGTCAACCGTTAATTGATGACACGTATCAAGGACATGACCCAATAACGACTTACCAGCCAATGTCTGTAGCACTTTTGGCTTAGCCGACTGCATACGCGTGCCTTTGCCAGCAGCGAGAATGATTACCGAGAGGGGAGTTGTCATAATAGCCTACAAATGTAACAAAATATAATTTCAAATTATAACGCAAACCGTCATTTAACTAAAACGCTATGTCGTGACATCTTTGTAACTTGCGTTGCTTGTCATGGGCTTACTATTTATTGGTGACTTGCTGATAAATTGTCTATCGTCACAAACGCATTACTAAAAAAGTGGACGAGTCAAAAAAATGGTGGACTATAAACGACAATCGGTTATGAAAGACCGTCGCTTATATAAAAGCGAGGCTAATTTAACAGCTAAAGGATGGTGGTATACATAATGATCCAAACGGCTGCTGCCATGATACCTGCGATGATGTCATCAAGCATGATACCTAGGCCGCCTGCGACTTTTTTATCTGCCCAGCCAATCGGTGGTGGCTTAATAATGTCAAAAAAGCGGAACAATATAAAGGCGATAATAATGGCAACAATAGAAGAGATTTGGGCGATATTTTGCCAAAAATTGCCGTCAGCGATACCCATATAAGATAGCGGCAGTAGGGTAAGCCACATGCCTGCCCATTCATCCCAGACGATATGCGGGTTATCATGACCACCCATTAGCTCTGAGGTACGACCGCATATCCAACTACCAATCACACAAGAGAGAATAGTAATAATCAAAAATGGCACGAATCCTAAGCTTAGCAATGGTATCGCGACGATTAAGCCACCAACCGTGCCCCAAGTACCGGGTGCACGGCGAGGCAGACCACTACCCAAACCTAACCCAAGCCAATAAACTACGCGGTCAAGCATATTGGCATTGGCGGGTAGCGGCGGGCAATCATTGGCTTTACGGATATCAGGCTTAGATAGGTTGTGATCAATCATGGGTTAACCTGCAAAATGTTGGTAACCCGTCAGATTGGGCCAAGTAGTAAAGGGGGCGGGATGGGTAGGTGTGATGGGCTGTCCTTGATAAAAAAGCTCTGGTCGTAAATTTTTGGTAGCATCTGGATTGTTTACGGTTATGACTTCGCCGATACAGGTAACAGGCATGTGGCTACTGTCATTAACAGGTGGTTCAATATGAGCAGGCAAAGTAAAAGCCAATTCATAATCATCACCGCCAGTCAGCTGGCACAACAAGCGCTCAGTTAACTCAGCGTTTGCCAATGCGTTGCTAGTAGGTAGCTGATCGAGATGAATGCGCATACTAACGCTGCTTTGTTGGCAGATATGTCCAATATCTTGATACAGACCATCTGAGATATCTATCATCGCAGTCGCACCAATTTTTGCCAATGCTGCACCCAGTGCAATACGTGGCGTTGGCATATGTAGACGATGCGCAAGCTCAATACCGATAGCAGTATCAGGATGCTGTAGCGCATAAGCGGCATCGCCAAGCGTGCCTGAGACATAAAGTTTGTCGCCAACTTGCGCGCCTGAACGGTAGACGGCTGGCGTCTCTTTGGTGAGTAACCCTTGCGCGCTGACACTAAGCACTAAATTGTCGCTGCGCGTGGTATCACCCCCAATCAGCGTCACCCCAAATAGCTGGCAAGCATGAAATAAGCCTTTAGCAAATTCACTTAACCAGTGCTCATTTGCCAAGCGCTCAGGCAAAGCTAATGCCAGTAGAATACTATGCGGGGTTGCACCCATAGCGGCAATATCTGAGACATTCACTGCCACGGCTTTATAACCGATGGTAAATGCTAGCTTATTTACTTGCTCCCAGTCAGCACTAAAGTGTCGACCTTGAACCAGCGTATCAATACAGCTGACTAATCGCGCGCCTGCAGGCAAGCTCATCACCGCGGCATCATCACCAATGCCTTTTTCAACACTGCCTTTGTCGACACTGCTAGACAATGACTGCGTAGCTTGCATTTGCGAGAATATACGCTCAATCAGCTCAAACTCATTCATGATTAGTCTTTGCTGTCTGCATCAGTGCGGTCTGTTTCAATCGCTTTTTTGCTCGCTTTAAAGTCACTAATATTGGCAGTAGCCTTACTAGCGCTATTGCGTTTGACAGTAGCATTATTGGCACTGATACGAGGCTTGTTTGAAGCAGTTGATTTTTCTTCAATGGCAGCTGTATCAGCACTATCGTCTATATCAGCGTTATCATCAGCATTGGTAGCAGCTTTTATTACAGGTTTAGCAGCCGCTTTTTGTGAGGTGCGTAAATTGGCTTTGCTATCTGCTTCTACTTCAATAGCACGTAGCTCTACGGCCATTTTATCAAGGACGGCATTAATCAATTTATGTGCGTCAGTAGCGCCAAAGTGATTATTCAGCTTCATCGCTTCATCAAGTACCACTTTATAAGGGATTTCTAAGCGGTTTTGTAGCTCGTAAGCACCAATCAAAAGAATAGCGTGTTCGACGGTGTCCAATTTATCAATTTCACGGTCAAGATGCTGAGAGATAAGGACATCTAGCGTCTCGATTTGCTCTGGAATATCACGCATCATTTCATGATAATAGCCAATATGTACGGTATGCATGGCATTGGTCGCGCGCGTACGAGCGGCGATATCGTGTGGGGCATTGTCTTTCCAGCCAAGCTTACCATCGATATCGAAGCGGCGGTCAGTGACGAGCCATTCGTATAGACCTTGCATCGCAAAGCGTCGCGCTTTCCGGATAGCGGTGTGACTGGTCTTGTAAGAAGACTCACTCATATCGAAGATTTGATCACCCGCACTGCTGCTCGCGATGCGCGTGGCTTCAGCTTGTTTATCATTGGTTTGGGCGGTTTTCGCAGCGCTGATAGCGCGCTTGAGTTGGTCAGTCATAGGGGGTCTATACCTAGTTGCTAAGATAAAAGTTTTAAAATAAAATGTTAAATAGTAGTTAGCTGGCAGGCTTTGCCAGTCGAGTTTTGTAGCGTACTTGGTAACAGTCTTTGTAACACTGACGCTGTGGCTCTCGATAAAAACGAAAGCTCATAAGAACCACAGCGCTCATTAAATAACTAACAGCCTATCAAATGATGGCTTGATTAAGCGTCTTCACTGTCATCTTCAATATCTAACTGTGATAGTACCGCAAGCATTTCTAGTACAACCATTGCCGCTTCTGAGCCTTTATTACCCGCTTTCGTGCCAGCACGTTCAATCGCTTGCTCAATGCTGTCAGTGGTCAAGACGCCATTGGCAACAGGGATATTATAGTCCATAGCTACCGCGCTTAAGCCTTTTGCAGATTCGCTTGCAACGAAATCAAAATGCGGGGTGCTACCACGGATAATCGCGCCTAAAGCAACGATGGCATCAAAGCGATCAGATTCAGCGGCACGTTGAGCAACCAATGGTAATTCAAAAGCACCCGGTACACGGATAACGGTAATGTTGCTACCCAATACACCGTGACGTAGTAGCGCATCAATTGCACCATCTACCAATGATTCAACCACAAAACCATTAAAACGACCGACGACGATACCAATACGAACGTCTTTGTTTTGATGTAAATTACCATCGATGTGAGTCACGTCATTGCGCTGCTGTTGTAGATTTGACATAAAAAATCCTTTGCCGAATGGGCTTTTAATTAAAATGTAGGAATAAATAATGCGCTAAATATATTGCTAGGTTCAAATGGCTTATTATCCGTTAGATAATCAGTTAAATGAACGAAAATAAGTGGTTAGCGCTATGATAACATTTTTTTCTGTTTTATTTGTACTTTACGAGCGTACTATAGACGCATTTGTATGCCTTGCGCTGCCATATACGCTTTGGCTTCTTGAACCGTATACTCACCAAAATGGAAGATGCTGGCAGCAAGGACGGCATCGACGCCGCCTTCCAACACCCCTTCGGCTAAATGTTGCAAATTGCCGACGCCGCCTGAGGCGATAACAGGCACATTGACGCGGCTGGTAATTTGCTGCATTAGTGCCAAATCATAGCCTTTTTTGGTGCCATCACCATCCATCGAGGTGACCAGTAATTCGCCAGCGCCAAGCTCAGCCATTTTGCTTGCCCAAGCAACGGCATCGATACCCGTTGGTTTGCGACCACCATGGGTGAAAATTTCCCAACGAGGTACAATAATACCATCGACATTGATATCAGCGACGCGTTTGGCATCGATAGCCACGACGATACATTGGTTACCAAATTTCTGCGCGGCTTCACCAACGAACTCAGGGGTAAATACCGCTGCTGAATTAATCGCTACTTTATCCGCGCCCGCATTCAATAGATTGCGAATATCAGCGATTTTACGCACGCCGCCACCAACTGTCAGCGGAACAAATACCGTCTCCGCCATACGCTCAACGGTATGATAGGTGGTATCGCGCTCATCATTGGTCGCAGTAATGTCCAAAAAAGTAATTTCATCAGCGCCTTGTTCGTTGTAGCGTTTTGCTACTTCAACAGGATCGCCTGCGTCTTTGATATCGACAAACTGCACACCTTTGACCACACGACCATTATCAACGTCCAAACAAGGAATGATACGCTTTGCTAACATAGGGACTTTCGCCTTATAATCAATTCATTCTATAAGCGCTAGTCTAGCAAAATCACCGCCATCTCAGGCAGGTTTTCGCAAGATTATTATGCTTTTAGCCAAAGTTTGCTCATGCACGGTACAATCACTGTCATTACCGTATGTATTTACCTTCTTTTAATTGCCATAAGTGAGATGTCATGTCCGTCTATACCCAGTTAACCGATGACCAGTTTGCCGATTTTTGCCACCGTTTTGGCGTATCGTTCGCGCGTGCCATTCCGATCACCCAAGGTATCAAAAACTCTAACTGGTTTATTCAGACGACTGACGATGTAGATGGCGCACACTCTTATGTATTTACCTTGTTTGAAGAGCGTCCACCAGAAGATATCGAAAAGATGGCGATTATCTTAAATCAACTAGACGGTAAATTACCGGTCGCCGCGCCGTTATCATTGCTTGATTTAGGCGCTGATAGCGCAGAAAAATGCTATGTCATACGCTATGACAATAAAGCGATTACCTTAGTGCCATGCCTAGCAGGCTCGCATCCACAGCAGACGACGCAAGCGATGTGTCATGAAATTGGCGCCGCTTTAGCGATGCTGCATGAGACATTGCAAGCACTACAACCTGCGGAAGAATATGGCGTGCCTTTATACCCATGGAGCGAGGTGCGCGATCGTGAAAGGCAGTTTATGCCAGCTGACGAAGCCAAATTGATGAGTGATATTTGGCAGTCTTATACGGATTTGCCGCTTGCGACTTTACCAAAAGGCTTATGTCATTTAGACATGTTCGCTGATAATACCTTATGGGACTTATCGTTAAATAATAGCCAAAAAGGCGCAGAGAGTTTAACGGGATTGTTAGACTTTACCGAAGTCAGCGTCGAGCATTATGTGATGGATATTGCCATTACCATTAATGATTTTTGTACGACTTGGGGCGATGCCGAGCAAGGCGAAACCGTCAATTTTGACCGCAGTAAAATGGCGGCTTTCTTACAAGGCTATGAGTCGAAACGCATGCTCGGTGAAGATGAAAAACGTGCCTTACCAGTGATGCTCGCAAAAGCGGCGGTGATTTTTTGGCTATTACGTTTAAACGTTATCCACTATAACCGTACCGAAGGACGTACTGGCGATAATATCATGGTCAAAAATCCTGACCTGATGAAACGCCTTGCCGCTTATCATTGGTCACATGTAGAAAAAGCGCAAAATACCGTATTTGCACTAGAGCATGCGCGTTATAAAGATGATGATAAAAATAACGATATCGAAGATTTTAAGATAATCGGTGTGTTTGCGACTGAGCAACAAGCACAAGCTGCTATTGAGCAATTAAAATCACAATCTGGCTTTAAAGATTATCCAAACGGTTTCAATATTGATGCTTATCCGTTAAATCAAATTAATTGGTCACAAGGTTTCGGTTGCTAATAGAATGATAGCAACGAGTTATATTTATAAATATTTAAAAGGAATTTATCATGACCGATCAAGTTGATAACTGGCACAAACTGGCACGCTACGACACCAATATTCAAGGTGATCTGCATGCCAATCTGCTGCGTAACAATGGTATTACGGTGTCTCTGCAACCGCTGAGTGCGATGCCCGGTATGAATTCTGGGATTGTGCTGTGGGTGCAGGATACTGATTTGGCGCATGCACAGCGCATTTTGGCAAATATTGACACCGATGGGGCAACGCCTTATGAGGTGTTTGATGAAACGTCAGCCGCCAAAATTAACCCTACTTTAAATTCTGCACAAGACGACAAGAACGGCGGTGAAGTATAAATGTGTCAACTCCTAGGAATGAACTGTAATACCCCAACCGATATTGGTTTTAGCTTTGCAGGGTTTCGTCGTCGCGGTGGCATGACCGATAGCCATGAAGACGGCTTTGGCATTGCATTTTTTGAGCGTAGCGAATGCACTAATAGTGACAAACCAGAGAATGCTTCAACTGGTCTACGCTTATTCCATGACAATCGCCCAAGCCATTTATCGCCCGTGGCTGATTTGGTTAATAACTATCCAATTAAAGCCATGAATGTCATCGCTCATATTCGTAAAGCGACCCAAGGGCAGAATTGTTTGGCAAACACCCATCCCTTTGTCCGTGAAGTGTGGGGCGAGCAGTGGGTATTTGCGCACAATGGGCAAATGAATAGCGAATTTATCAAACGCTGTCAGCGCTTGCAAGACAACGGCAACGCCTCACATTGCCAGCCAGTTGGTTCAACTGATTCTGAAATGGCGTTTTGCTACCTTGTTAATCGCCTAAAAAGTAGCTTTAAATTGCGTCCTGATGACAAAACGCTGTTTAACTTTTTGACCACTCAATGTCGTTATTTATCCGCCAATGGGTTGTTTAATTGCTTGATATCAAATGGTAGCTGGCAATTGGCTTATGCGGGGAGTTTATTGTTTTATCTCACGCGTCAAGCGCCGTTTGGCGAGGCGAAATTGGCAGATGATGATTTAGCGATTAACTTTGGTGATGTGACGACAGATACCGATAAAGTGACGATACTAGTGACCGTGCCATTGACTGAAAATGAAAAATGGCAACAGTTAGCCGTCAATGAATGTCTGATATTCCAAGATGGTGATGTTATTTATAAAGACATTGCGATGGCAGGGTCAGTTGGGGCGAGCGTTTAATAAATAAAGGGATTATAAGATGTCTGTTAAATTATTTGTCAGTTATGCACACAAAGATGAAAAATATAAGGAGGATCTAGAGGAGCATTTATCTTCTCTAACCAGAAACAAATTAATTGATTCATGGCATGACAGAAAAATTATGCCTGGAACCAAATGGAAAGATGAAATTGATAGTAATTTATCAGAAGCCGACATAATTATTTTTTTAGTGAGTTCAAGCTTTATCAACTCTGATTATAGTCAAGAAATAGAAGTAAGAACAGCTGTAAAGCAGCATGATGAGGGTAGGTCTGTACTCATACCAGTTGTTATTAGAGCTTGTGACTGGCATGACATGAGTTTTTCAGAATTCCAAGGTTTACCTAAGGATGCTAGGGCTGTTAAAAGTTGGCATGATGAAGATGAGGCTTGGTTAGATGTTGTGCAAGGAATAAAGGATGTTGCAAAAGAGATAACTCAAAAAAAACTCTAGCTAAATCTGAGGTGTCATTAGGTAGCTCTAAAATTGAAGTTACAAACAATTTCCTATCTTGGTTAAATGATACTGGGGTTAAACTATCTCATCGTTTAGTGGGTGAGGTAAAATTGGAAGATATATATGTTATTCCTGATATACAAGAATATGATGAGAAAACCGAAAAACTTATTGATATACACACATCGTCTTCCGTATTAGAAAGCCGTGAAAATTTCATTCTAAATTTATTGAAAAAATTACATAAAGAAGATTATTTAATATTTGATTTTTAAAATCATACAAAAAATAGTTGGTATTGAATGAAATTTCAAGTCTAAAAGAACAATTTGACGAGGAATTAAAAAGAATTACCCCATGGAAAGGTTCAGACTTGCGGGGTTTTCAACTGTATTAACTGTTTGTTAATAAGTTCTTTCACCTTCTACTATCTTCTTTGCACCTATAAAAAAACCAAAGAAGAATAATATCCATTGAAATTTATTAGAATTTGGATGAAAATAATATAAGAATTATAGTTTCTTGTGAAAAAATTATTCTTATATTACTTAGATAATATAAGAGAATTTTATGCAAAGAATTTTTAGAAAGCCTAAGACTACTAGATTTAGGTCAAAAAAAGACAGAGCGAAAAAAGTAGATGAGTACTTAGAAATCAAGAGAAATTGAATAACGATGATGTTGAGCAAGATGAACTATCGTACGATATTTTATCCAATATTAATAAAGTTTTTAAATCTATGGAGATAGCTGGAAAATAATAAACAATAGGCATGCTAGTATTGAAAAATCAGTTATAACTAATCTTGCTCTAGATGGAATTGATGCAGGATTAAGATTTCTGAATTTTTTCTTAAATATATCTGATAAAGCGCAAGAAAATATAGTGAGGTTCATTGCTGAGAATATCGCTTTGGATTCTCGTATGACAAATAGTGAAGTGAAAGAGCATGCTGAGCAAGCGTATTTACACTTAACCTATAATGTTTTATACGCCACAATACAAAAAATAGCGCACTCTATAGGGTCTAAGGAAGCTTTTGAGGTTTATCGCCAAATTGAAAGTACAAAAAATACCCCAGTGCATATTGTTCAAAATTATCTATAGATCTACAGTTCAATAAAACACTGAATATTCAGGAAATTATTAGACTAAATCAATGCTTTAGTAATAATGTAGTATGTCAAAGACTTATGAAGCAGCTAATTATTCAGCATATTTATATGTATCCAGTAGATTTTAAGGAAAAACAAAAAATAGCTCAGTTGTTGAATGTTTCTTTGAAACATCAAAGGTGGATGGAGTTGGAAAACAAAGGTAGTTCTCTAAAAATAAAGAAATCGGCTTCTTGATTAGATTGTTATAATTTCCCACAACATCGCTTAAACTTCTCACCAGACCCACAGATACACGGTTGCTTTTGACTGACGCTCATTGCGACCGTAGGATCTAAGAAATACCAACGTACATCATTATTGACTTTGTCTTTTACCTTCACGAAGGTGGACAGCTCATGATGCGCCTGCATTTTCTCTTCTAAACTAGCTGTATTATCTTTGATATTAAAATAAGCCTTAAACTCAACTTGCGCATGGCGTTTGCCTAGCTTTGGCGTGTGCGCTACGATTTCTAATCCTGCCCAATTCGTCTCTTTTGCCCACGATTCAATCGCCTTGATATCTAGCAAGTCTTGCTGCGCGGTTAGAGTGGTCTTGACGATATAGTCTGTCTTAATCAACACAAAGGCACTATAGCGCGTACGCATGAGACGTTCGGCTGTCTCCGCTTTTATACCCTCTGCTTTGTCAACCTCACCATTATAAACAGCATCATTATAAACAGCCTCATTATAAACAGCCTCATTATAAACAGCCTCATTATAAACAGCCTCATGATAAGGCTGACAGCAATCTTTATACAGTCGTGGTGAGCTGATAGCGCTTGATGATGGATGAATTTGGCAAGGGCAAACGTGTAGATTAGGTTGCATGTTTTATTCTCATTTTCGCTTGGGTTTTACTGCTTTATCGTATCTTTATCGCAGCATGCTTTTTATCAGTTCTGGCAATATGCCAACTTTTAGCTGTGCCCATGGTGCTGGGTCACGCAGCTGCTGCCAAAACGCATCAAACGGTGGGGCAAAATAGACCAACATGGCGAGCAGTGTATATAGTAATAAATACCACCACTTATCTTTAGGCTGATAAAACTTCATCGCTGTACCTGATGAGCGCTTCATTTTCATATTGGATAAATTGACGCTATATAATTCGTCCAATGTCAAATGCACTAGCGCGCCACCGAATAAAAATAAACCGTAAAACCAGCTTGCCGTTAATGGGAGGTGCAAGACGTAGTAGCTTAAATAAGTCAGCCCCAAACCCAAAATTGCCATATAAGGCACGGAGTGAATGACGCCGCGATGCACGGTCATGTTGGTAAAAATAGAGAAAACCACATAACGCATAAAGCCGTAGCCTGCTAGCCATAATGCAATCAGGGCAAGCAAACTCAGCTCACTGCGCCAATGCATGACCAAACCAAAGGCAAAAATAAACGAGGTGATATTAAACCCAAGCTTAATCGGTGTGGAGTTATCAGAATCCAAATCGGGAAGTAGCCCACCGATGGTGCCGAGCGCCACGCAAACTAAAAACCCCGAGTCATCAATCAATCCCGCTTTATAAACCGTCAAACTGAGCGTACCACTGACCATGAATGCAACATTCAGGTGGGTGTTAAAATTTGCCATAAAAACTCATCAATAAATAGCGCGCGAAACGATTGTTTCGAGGCGTTTGCCTAGCGGTAAAAAAGCGCACCATAATAGCATAGCGCAGCCAAACGTCTAACAGATAAGGCTCGTATGCGGCGACCGGTTTACCCACTACCTTTGATTCTAATGTTTCTTTGGAAAATATATTGATACTTAATAATAGAATGTTAAACCCTTGTTACGTTTACGATTATGCCACGATTTGACAACGTCTAGACGTTAACAAAGCACCGCCGTTTTGTTATGGTAAAAGAGCGTTATTGTTAAGTTCTAAAGAGTCGCTTAGCTATTTTGTTAACTCAACTTTATATTCTACTGTGTCAAATAATAACGATTTTGAATGCAACTCGTACAATCATCTATCTAGCCACCAATCCTCAGCATAAACCTATAACCGTTTGGGCTTAGGATCTATAACAACGATAAGGAAGCTACCATGAGTGATATTTTTAATGTAAAAGACACCATTTCGGTCGATGGCAAGGAACATGCCTATTACAGTTTGCCAAAGCTGACCGAAACTTTTGAGCACATCAGCAAATTACCATTTTGCATGAAAATCGTCTTAGAAAACCTCTTACGTAATGAAGATGATGGTCAATCTGTCGGCAAAAACCACATCGAAGCCGTTGCCAACTGGGACGCAGGCGCAGAAGCGTCAAAAGAGATCGCCTTTATGCCAGCCCGTGTAGTCTTGCAAGACTTTACTGGTGTGCCGTCAGTTGTCGATTTGGCAGCCATGCGTGATGCGGTGGTTGAGCTTGGCGGTAAAGCTGAGCAAATTAACCCATTTATCCCGAGTGAATTGGTTGTCGATCACTCTGTACAAGTCGATGCTTATGGCCGAGAAGATGCACTAGATTTAAACGAAAAAATTGAATTTAAACGTAATAATGAACGTTATGAATTCCTGCATTGGGGTCGTAATGCGTTTAAAAACTTTGTGGTCGTACCACCAGCCACTGGTATCGTGCATCAGGTTAACCTTGAATACTTAGCTCGTGTTGTAATGGCTGCTGATGTCAATGTTGATGGTAAAAGTGAGCTGACTGCTTATCCAGACACGGTATTCGGTACGGACAGTCATACGACGATGATTAATGGTATCGGCGTGCTTGGTTGGGGTGTCGGCGGTATTGAAGCGGAGGCGGCAATGCTTGGTCAACCGTCATCAATGCTGATTCCACAAGTGGTCGGTTTTGAGTTAAAAGGCAAACTCACTGAAGGCGTTACCGCGACAGATTTGGTATTGCGTGTGGTTGAAATGCTGCGTGCGCATGGTGTGGTTGGTAAATTCGTGGAGTTTTATGGCGAAGGCTTACACAGTATGCCACTGGCGGATCGTGCGACGATTGCCAATATGTCACCAGAATATGGGGCAACCTGTGGTATTTTCCCGATTGACCAAATGGCAATTGATTATTTGCGTCTATCAGGTCGTGAAGAAAGTCAGATTGAGTTGGTCGAAAAGTATGCCAAGGCGCAAGGTTTATGGCACGATGCCGATACCCCAGCGGCAACGTATTCAAGTAAACTAGAGCTTGATTTATCATCGGTACAGCCTGCACTTGCCGGTCCGAATTTGCCACAGCAGCGTATCAATTTATCTGATATGCACGAAAAATTTGGCGAAACTTTAGAAAAAATGACCAAAGACCGCAAATCAGAAGTCGAAGGCAAGGTACGCTTTGATGAAGAAGGCGGCGAGCAGGAGCAAGCGGATAGACTCTATGCTAAGCCTAATGTTTTCTCTGACGTCAATATCGATGATAAGAGCCATAAATTGCGTGATGGTTCTGTCGTTATCGCAGCGATTACCTCATGTACCAATACCTCAAACCCTGCAGTGATGATTGGCGCGGGATTAGTGGCGAAAAAAGCCGCTGCAAAAGGTCTAAAAGCCAAGCCTTGGGTCAAAACTTCATTGGCTCCCGGTTCGAAAGTCGTCACCGATTATCTTGAAAAATCTAAGTTAATGGACGAGCTTGAAAAAACAGGCTTCTATTTAGTGGGTTATGGTTGTACCACTTGTATTGGTAACTCAGGACCGCTCTTAGAGTCGATTGAAAAAGGTATCGAAGAAAAAGACTTAGTCGCTGCTGCCGTGTTGTCAGGTAACCGTAACTTTGAAGGTCGTATCCACTCGCACGTAAAAGCCAGTTATTTGGCGTCACCACCACTCGTAGTTGCTTATGCGCTGGCAGGTACGGTTGATATTGACTTAACGACGCAGCCGTTAGGACAAGATCAAGATGGCAAAGATGTCTTCTTAAAAGATATTTGGCCAACGTCAGATGAGATCAATGAGCTGATTGCCAATAATATCGATGCGGATATGTTCCGCAAAAACTACGGTGAAGTGTTTGACGGTAGTGCCGCATGGAACGCTATTAGCTCAGCCGATAGCCAGTTGTATCCGTGGAGCGAAGCGTCTACTTATATCAAAAACCCGCCGTTCTTTGATGGTATGACCATGGAGCCAGAAGGTATTCCTGATATCGAAGGCGCACGCATCTTAGGTCTATTCGGTGATTCAATTACTACTGATCATATCTCACCAGCCGGTAATATCGATCCAGATTCGCCTGCAGGCAAGTACTTGCAAGCGCGCGGTGTAATGCAAGCCGACTTCAATAGCTATGGCTCACGCCGTGGTAATGATGCGGTCATGACGCGCGGTACCTTTGCCAATATCCGTATCAAAAATACCATGATGGCTGGCAAAGAGGGCGGCTATACTTATTACTTCAAAGGCGATAGCGCCACGATTCAAGACGGCGAAGAAATGGCCATCTATGATGCGGCAATGAAGTATAAAGAAGACAGGCGTCCGCTCGTGGTACTTGGCGGTGCAGAATATGGCTCTGGCTCTAGCCGTGACTGGGCAGCGAAGGGTACGATTTTGCTTGGCGTAAAAGCAGTATTGACCAGCTCGTTTGAGCGTATTCACCGCTCAAACCTCGTCGGTATGGGTGTCTTGCCATTAACCTTTAAAGAGGGTAAAAATGCGGATACCTATAAACTGGACGGCTCAGAAGTGCTTAGTATTACAGGTCTAGATAATGGCGAAAGCAAGACCGCCAAAGTCACGGCCACACGTGCCGATGGTTCGTCTGAGAGCTTTGATGTCAATGTCATGCTCCAGACGCCAAAAGAGCGCGAGTACGTGCGTCATGGTGGCGTGTTGCACTATGTGCTACGTCAGTTAGCTGCTGAGAGCAAAAACGCAGCATAATAGTCAGTTGAGCTTAGTATGACAAAAAGCCCAATCCCAGTCAAAGTAGAGGATTGGGCTTTTTTATTATCTGGGAAAAGGGAAGCACGTATCTGAAAATCTATTCCAATGAACTATCTAAAGTTTTCATTCCAGCTCTCCTTAAATATTTTATTTAAGAATGCTTCTTTATTGATACTGCCGTCATTGTTTAAGCAGGTCTTATCGACAAAAAGATAATTTGTCCAACTGATATCAGGAGACAATTCATTGATTTCATTTACGATATCAACTTCGCTACTATCAGAGAAATCTCTAATGACAAGTTTTTGAGCCAACTCTAAAATGCGACTTTTTGTTTTATATTCATGAGAATTTGGATACTCAGAAATTTTATCAAAAAATTTCTCATAATTGATACTTAAGTCTTCGTTTACATATTCCTCACTCCAGAATATATAGTCACTCCAAAATGGGT